>NZ_JACXZS010000009.1 GCF_014779795.1 Microbacterium helvum | reverse complement strand
TCGATAGAGCGATGCAGAATCAGGCATCGAAGTTCATCGATATCACCGGAGGCTGCTGTGACCCTGCTCGACCTGACTCCCCGCGTCGCCGACACGGGCCGCCTGACGGCACTGCCGGTCGCGATCATCGGCGCCGGCCCCATCGGACTGGCGGCCGCGGCCCACCTCGTGGAGCGAGGGATCGACTTCCTGATCTTCGAGGCCGGCGACGAGGTCGCGGCCAGCGTGCGCTCGTGGGGCCACACGCGCCTGTTCTCGCCGTGGAAGCACCTCGTCGACCCGGCATCCCGTCGTCTGTTGGAGCAGCAGGGGTGGGTCCTGCCCGACCCCGAGCGTGCGCCGTCGGGCGCCGAGCTCGTCGAGAAGTACGTCGCTCCGCTCGCCGCGCTGCAAGAGATCGCGCCGTGCATCCGGACGGGCGCGGAAGTGATCGGCGTCACGAAGGAGGGCATGGACCGCACGCGCACGGCCGGTCGCGCCGCGACGCCGTTCTCGCTGCGCGTACGGACCGCCGATGGCGAGGTCGAAGACATCGCGGCCCGTGCCGTGATCGATGCGTCCGGAACCTACCTCTCGCCGAACTCGCTGTCGTCCAGTGGGCTGGAGTTGCTGGGCATGACCGAGATCGCCGATCGGGTGACCGCTGCGCTGCCGGACGTCCTCGGCCGGGATCGTGCCGTGTTCGCGGGGCGACGGGTGACCGTCGTCGGCGCGGGGCATTCCGCCGCGAACACGCTGCTCGCACTGGTGAAGCTCGCGCGGGAGGAGGCGGGGACGACGGTGACGTGGCTGATCCGCAATACGAAGGCCGTGCGGGTGTCGTCGTCGCCCGATGACGAGCTCATCGGCCGAGCCGACCTCGGCAGCAGGGTGGACCGCGCCGTCCAGCGCGGAGACATCGCACTCGTCGACGGCTTCGAGGCCATCCGAGCTCGTCGCGCCGGCGACGCCGTGGAGCTGATCGGCCACCGCGCCGGCGAGGTCGTCACGCACGAGACTGACGTGGTCGTGAACGCCACCGGGTTCCGCCCGAACCTGGACATGCTGCGCGAGATCCGGCTGGAGCTCGACGAGATCGTCGAGGCACCCAAGCGCCTCGCGCCGCTCATCGACCCGAACGTCCACTCGTGCGGGACGGTCGAACCGCACGGCTTCCGCGAGCTGACCCACCCGGAGCAGGGGTTCTTCATCGTCGGCATGAAGTCGTACGGCCGCGCGCCGACGTTCCTGCTCGCCACCGGCTACGAGCAGGTCCGATCGGTGACGGCGTGGCTCGCCGGCGACACCGCGTCCGCCGCGAATGTCGAGCTGGTGCTTCCGGCGACGGGCGTCTGCTCGACGGATGCTGGCAGCGGCGGTTCCTGCTGCTCATGACCCGGGTGCGCGTCATGGAGCGGGCCGATTGGCCTGCGGTCGAGCGGATCTATGCGCAGGGGATCGAGGACGGAGAGGCGACCTTCGAGGTCGCCACTCCGTCCTGGAGCGCGTTCGACGCCGGCAAGCTGCCCGGACTGCGGCTCGTCGCCGTCGCAGAGGACGGCGCTGTGTGTGGCTGGGTGGCAGCATCCCCTGTCTCCTCTCGCCCGGCCTACCGCGGGGTCGTCGAGCACTCGGTCTATGTGGATCGCGCCGCGCGGGGGCGGGGTATCGGGCAGCTCCTGCTGGGAGCGTTCATCGCGGCGGCCGAGGATGCGGGTGTCTGGACGATTCAGTCGAGCATCTTCCCGGAGAACAGCGCGAGCCTGCGACTTCACGAAGCTGCCGGATTCCGCCTCGTGGGGCGGCGGGAGCGGATCGCCCGGGCCGGGCTCGGACCGCATGCCGGCACCTGGCGGGACACGATCCTGATCGAGCGGCGCAGTAGTCGAGTGGACGGAGCGTGACGATGGATGACGCGACGATTCGTCGCTATCTCAGTGAACCGCGCCTTGCCGTCCTGGGTATCGTGAGCGCCGGCGGTGTTCGCGATGCCGGCGACGTCGCATCCGCGTGGCTGGAGAGCGTGTCTCCGATCACGCCGGCGCACGAGCGTCGGTTGCCTCGTATCGCGGGGCAGCTGCTCTGGCAGCTGGCGAATCTGGGGTGGATCGAACGATCCGACGACTTCTGGGCAATTACCCGCCTGGGGCGGCACGCAAGAGATCTCGCCTCGGTGCGGGGCTGATCAGTCGACACGGCCTCCCCATTCCCTACAGGGATAGACTGCGGTCTATGGGTCAAGCGATGGATCTCACCTCTCTGG
Source organism: Microbacterium helvum (assembly GCF_014779795.1). GTDB lineage: Bacteria > Actinomycetota > Actinomycetes > Actinomycetales > Microbacteriaceae > Microbacterium > Microbacterium helvum. The sequence continues at coordinate 206,591 of NZ_JACXZS010000009.1, read as the reverse complement.
GTGATCCGACGCGGGCGCGAATTCTCCGCCTCATCCGTGAGTCCGACGACGGTCGGATGCTGGTCGGCCACCTCGCGAACGCCCTCGACCTCCGCCAGCCCACGGTGAGCCATCACATGAAGGCGCTTCGCGAGGACGGTGTCGTGGTGCGCGAGCCGGATGGTCGTCGCGTCTGGTACTCGATCGCCGACGATCATGCCGAGCGAGTCGATGCGCTCCTCGGCGCCGCCGAGCGGGGTGCGTCGCCCCCGGATCTTGATCGCATCGTGGCCGATCTCGCCCAGCGATTCCGCGGCGTGTTCGGTCCCGAGACGGTCCGCGCGAAGGTTGTCGAAAGCTACGACCTGCTTGCGAGCGGCTCGGATTCGCCGATGCTTGCCAGTCGAACGGCGGCGTTCGCGGCGGCGCGGCTCAACGCGCTTGAGGGCGCCGCAGTGCGTCCGAGCGGCATGCCGACGGTCCTCTTCGTCTGTGTGCAGAATGCCGGTCGGTCTCAGATCGCCGCCGGGATCCTTCGTCAGCTTGCGGGGGATCGCGTGACGGTGTGGACGGCCGGCTCAGCGCCCGCAGGTGATGTGCGCGGCAGCATCGTCGCGACGCTCGACGAGATCGGTGTTCCCCTTGGTGGTGAGTTCCCGAAGCCGCTGACCGACGACGTGGTCCGTGCAGCCGACGTCGTCATCACGATGGGATGCGGTGATGCCTGTCCCATCTACCCGGGCCGGCGGTACTTGGACTGGGAGCTGGAAGACCCGGTGGGCAAGGCCCCGGATCGGATTCGCGTCATCCGAGATGACATCGAGACGAGGGTGCGCGCGCTCCTGGCGGATCTGCTCCTCGACGACAGACACGGCACTCTTCGCAATCAATAGATCGTGGTCTATGCTTTTCGTGAGGAAGGCGAGACCCTATGACCGACAAGCCCACCGTCCTGTTCGTCTGCGTGCACAACGCGGGTCGATCCCAGATGGCCGCGGGCTATCTGCGCGCTCTTGCCGGCAACGATGTTGAGGTGCTCTCGGCCGGGTCGGCCCCGAAGGATGCCATCAATCCGGTGGCCATCGATGCGATGGCCGAAGAGGGCATCGACATCGCGGGGAACACCCCCAAAGTGCTGACCGTCGATGCCGTCAAAGAGTCGGACGTCGTCATCACAATGGGCTGCGGCGACGCATGTCCGATCTTCCCTGGGAAGCGTTACGAAGACTGGGAGCTCGACGACCCCGCCGGACAGGGAATCGATGCGGTTCGCCCGATCCGAGACGAAATTCGCCGACGGGTCGAGGAGCTTCTCGCCGAGCTTCTCCCCACGCGAGGCGCAGCATGACCGGCGCAGCGGGCCAGCGCGCGCTGCTCTCACCCGACTCGGTCCTCCATCGGGCGGCGGAGCGCCTGGGGCAGCAGTTCGCGGGCATGGTCAGCGAGGAAACCGTCGAGCGGGTCGTCTTCGAGTCCTACACCGCGCTGGCTCGCACGGCGACCGTCAAGACTCACCTCCCCAGCCTCGCCGAGAAGTTCGCACGCGATCGATTGACTGCGCTGGCGCAGTCGAAGGGACTGATCGTGAAGCGGGTACCAGAGGTGCTGTTCGTCTGCGTGCAGAACTCCGGCCGCTCGCAGATGGCCGCGGCACTGACCCGGCACCTCGCCGGCGACCGGGTCCACGTCCGATCGGCGGGTTCCCAGCCGGGGGAACGGATCCTGCCCGAGGTCGCGTTCGTGCTCGCCGAGATCGATCTGGACGTCACCGACGAGTTCCCGAAGCCGTTGACGGACGACGTCGTACGCGCGGCCGATGCAGTGATCACGATGGGCTGCGGTGATGCGTGCCCGCTCTACCCGGGCAAGCGATACCTCGACTGGCTCCTCGACGATCCAGCCGAGCTGGACCTGGACGGGGTGCGGCGAGTGCGCGACGACATCCGTGATCGCGTCGAGCATCTGCTCGCCGAACTCGTCCACGACTGACCTCACCCCTACCGACAGGGAACCAATGCACATCGTCGCCATCGGCGGCAGTGACGCGGGCATCTCCGCAGCACTGCGCGCCCGCGAGCTGAACCCGACCGCCGACGTGACCGTAGTCGTCGCGGACGAATTTCCGAACTACTCGATCTGCGGCATCCCGTATTACTTCTCGGGGGATGTGCAGCCGTGGCAGTCGCTCGCCCACCGCACTCACGCCGACCTCGAGGCCACCGGCATGACCCTGCGGCTGAACACGCTGGCCACCAAGATCGATGTCGGTCAGCGTCGACTGACCGTCCGCGACAACGGCGGAGAGTCCGAGATCGGCTACGACGAACTCATCGTCGGCACCGGGGCCCTTCCGTCCTTCGCCGGCATCGTCGGACTCGGCGAGCTCGGGCCCCACGATGGCGTCCACGTCATCCACTCCATGGGCGACACCTTCGCGCTCGACGCGTATCTGGCGGATCACGTGCCGCGCAGGGCGGTCATCATCGGTGCAGGTTATGTCGGCCTGGAGATGGCGGAAGGATTCCGGGCACGGGGCATGCGCGTCACACAGCTGCAGCGCGGCCCGGAGGTGCTCTCCACGCTCGACCCCGAACTCGCAGCCATCGTCCACGACGAACTGGTCGAGCACGGTGTCGAGGTCCATACGCAGACCATCGTGAAGGCGGTCGAGAAGACGGACTCCGGACTCCTTGTGCACGCAGAGCATCTCGGAGAACCCGTGTCACATGCAGCCGATGTGGTGCTCGCCGTGGTCGGTGTCCGCCCCAACACCGCCCTCCTTGAGGCTGCGGGCGCACGGCTCGGTGCCGGTCGGGCGGTTGTCGTCGACGAGCAGATGCGCACCGGCATCCCACACGTCTTCGCTGCCGGCGACGGCGTCGTCACGCACCACCGTCTGCTCGGTGTGACCTACCTCCCACTGGGCACGACCGCGCACAAGCAGGGTCGCATCGCTGGAGAGAATGCGCTCGGCGGCGACGCCCGGTTCGCGGGATCCGTCGGCACGCAGGTCGTGAAGGTCTTCGACGTCGTCGCGGCACGCACCGGACTCCGCGAACACGAGGCCCTCGCGGCAGGCTTCGCGGCGTCGACCACGCAATCCGCGGCCGACGATCACAAGCGCTACTACCCGGGCGCGCAGCCCATCACCTTCCGCGTCACCGGCGATCGTGACACCGGCCGACTGCTCGGCGCGCAACTCGTCGGACGACTCGGCACCGAGACCGCGAAACGGGTCGACACCTTCGCGACCGCGTTGTTCGCCGGTCTGACGGTCGACCAGGTCAGCGACCTCGATCTTTCTTACACGCCACCGCTCGGGTCACCCTGGGATGCCGTGCAGGCGGCGACGCAGGCGTGGTCGCGAGCGCACCTTCCTCTAGGAGCCTCCGCATGACCACCCCTCCCACGGTCCTCTTCATCTGCCAGCACAACGCCGGGCGCTCCCAGCTCGGCGCGCACCTGCTCGACGTCATCGCGCCCGGCGCGTTCATCTCCACCAGCGCGGGCTTGAACCCCGCAGACGCGATCAATCCGGTGATCGCAGAGTCTCTGCATGAAGTCGGCGCCGACACGGCGGCGGCGCGCCCACGCCTTGTCACGGAGGCGGATCTGTCCACGGCGGACGTGGTCGTCACGATGAAACCCGGACTTGAGCTGCCTGGCCCAGTCGCAGGACGGCGGGTGGAATGGGAGTTCCCCAACCCCGAGAACTGGGACCTCGACGGCGTGCGCGGGATGCGCGACGCCGTGGCTGCCCAGGTGCGCGTCCTCGCTGCCGATCTGGGCGACGGGATCGTATAGTCGACCGGCGTTCGAGACCCTACGCGACTGAGCGGTCGGGGCGGAACGCGCAGACGGCGCAGGTACCGTCGGTGACGAGCTTGTGCCCGTCGACGGTACAGTCCCAGCCGCGGATCGTGAGCCGATTCTGTCGCGCCTCCAGAGCGGTTCTGGCGCGGGCGCATGCGCCGCAGGGCTCCGAGGTGCCGCCCGGGTGTTTCGCGCAGAATGGCGAGTCCGCGTTATGCGTGACGTCATCCATCGCGTCACGCGCTCCGTAGGCTCTCCTCTTCTTGGTCGGGTTAGAAGAGCCTGAGCCTACGTGTGCCGTCACGTCACGCAGCCCGTTATGCGTCACGTCACGAGTCGCTCGTTCGCCGAGTGACGCGGGCGGGGGAGCGGCAGCGGCAAGCCTCTGCCGGTCGCGATACTCCTTCTGGCGACGTCGTGACCCCTCGCGGTACCGTTCCACCTCCTCGGCGGTCGATTGCCGGAGCGTGCTCGCCCAGCCGACGAGGCGATAGCCGTCGTCCCCGTGCTCCCAGAGACCGGCGCGCACGAGCTCCTCGAACGCGGCGGCATCGTCGCCATCGGGGTGCAAGTACTTCGTGTAGCGGGCGGGTATCTCACCATCCGTGCCCTGACCGTTGCACCACATCAGGGCGCCGGCGAGCACGCGGAACGCGCGGTCGCTCAGGCTGTCGATGCGGATGCTCCCCAGCCACTCTGCGGGAAGCCGGGCGTCGACCATGAGGATCAGGTGCGTCGAGGCTCAGGGCTCGACGCCGAAGACCCGCAGCAGCGCGGCGCGGGGGATCATCCTGCGCGGCCCGAGCTGGACGGTGGGGATCGTGCCTCGCTCGACACCCAATCGGATGGTGCGGTACTCGACGCCGACGAGGACGGCTGCATCCTTGTACGTGAGAGCGAGTGAGTTCGGCGAGCGGTTCATCTGCTTCTCCTTTGTGAGCCACCAATGTCATCACACGCGCACACCGTAGCACGTTCGTGAGCCAGATGTGTCATGAATACATCATGTCAGGCCTTGCTCAACTTTTTCCGGCCTGTAATACTGACGACATGGTGGAGATGGAGAGCGTCGACGTCAGCGAGGAGCGGGTCGCTGTCGGCAGTGGCGTGAGCATTCCCGCCAGCTGGACCGTCGTGCTGAGGGGAGAGCCCGGTGTGCCGGGCGAGATCCGTGTGCGGGCTGCCTACGACCCCGATCTCGGCCGTGTCGTTGCGACCGAGGTGAGCGTGGCGCGCGGTGGAGCCGGCGATGAAGTCACGAGCCTCACGCTGCGAGAAGTTCGAGTACAGGCAGCGCTCCAGGTGAGCGGTCTGAAGGTATCCACAGTTTCGGAACCTGACCACCCGATCTGCTCGGGTGGGGACTACATTCGCCGCATGCGCAGTCGGACGGAGCGCGATCTCACCGCGAGCGTCGTGGACGCGTCGCGGACATACGCGCTCGCAGGAGCGATCAACCTGCCGCCACTTAAGGCGGTGGCCGACAGTCTCGCCATCAGCCAGAGCACCGCGACCCGGCTGATGAGCCGAGCCCGAATCGAGGGCCTTGCGCCCGGGCTGGCCGCCCGCGACGCGAGCGCGGCGGGGCCGACAGCGACCGCTCCGGCAGCAGGTGGTCCGACTCTCAACTGAGAGGAACGGTGGCATGACCCGACGATCGAATTTGGACGGTACGGTCTCGCCCTACGCAACGAAGTCCGGTGAGACCCGCTACCGGGTCGCGTACTGGGTTGACCGGCCCGACGGCGACGCGCTTCGCAGGTTCCGGCGCGGCTTCGCCACACGCCGGGAAGCCCTCGCCGCGCTCGTCGAGGTGCAGGTGGACATTCGACGAGGAGTCCACGTCGACGAGACGCGCGAGACGTTCAACGCGTACGCGGAGAAGTACTTCGACTCGCTGCGTGTGCGCCCGTCGACACTTGCCGGCTACCGCAAGCACTTCCGGGTCCATGTCCTTCCGTCGCCAATCGGCCGCGCGCCGATCGCCGACATCACCAAAGATCAGCTCAACCGCTTCTACCGACAGTTGGAGCAGACCGGCAGAAAGGATCGCGGCCACCTTGGCGAACCTCTGGGACCGGCGACCGTGCGGCACGTCCATGTGCTGATCTCGCAAGTGCTCCAGCACGCGCTCGAAGACGGGCTGATCCGGTTCAATCCCGCGAAGCGTGCGTCGCCGCCGACGAAGCTGGAGGCCGCTCCACCGGAGATGATCACCTGGTCGGCCGAGGATGCGCGGTTGTTCCTGGACTGGTCCGAGTCCTCCGGCGATTACCTCTGGCTGGCGTGGCTGACGCTACTCGGCACAGGTATGCGGCGCGGAGAGATCCTGGGACTGCGGTGGAAGGACCTCGACCTCGACAACAACGTCATCACGATCGCGCGGGCCATGTCCTACGTGAAGGAGGCTGGCCGCAAACCCGTGATCGACTTCCGAGCCACCAAGAGCGGTCGCGTTCGCAACGTCGACATCGACGCCCGCCTTGCCGCCGCGTTCCGAGCGAGGCACGACATGCTGCGTGCGGTCGCGCCGGAACTCGCGCGCGGCGAGCACCTCATCTTCTGCAATCGCTACGGGCAGCCGCACAACCCGACCCAGTTCTCCAGGCAATGGCGGGAGCGCGTCGCGAAGGCGGTCGAGGTCCACCCCGATCTCGACGCGCTCCACCTTCACGAGCTGCGGCACACGCACGCCACGTTGCTGTTGCGCGCCGGGGTTCATCCGAAGATCGTGTCGGAGCGATTGGGACATGCGGACATCCAGACCACGCTAAACACCTACTCGCACGCGGTGAAGACGCTGCAGCGCGGCGCTGCAGACCTCGTGGGCGCGCTCCTCGCGCCCGCGAGCGTGGAGCAACCGGTTTAGTCCGGCTCGGCTCAGTCGGGCCCGGCTCGGTCGTCGCCCTCCCCCCGATAATCGACACCCATGCGGGTGTGTGGGAAACGCCGTGCCCGCTGTGAGCGATTGCTGATCGGCCACGAGGGGTATCGCATCGACAGGCGGCTAGCCACGGCCGGAGTGTGGGAGATGTCAATGTGGAGCACGCGCAGCGGAGCGAGCATGAACGACATTGACATCGACGAGCGCAGGCTGAGCATGGGCCGTCGAGGCGATGGCCTAACGACATCGCTGGCGAAGACGGCTGGTGACGCGGCCTTGATCGCGTTCGGCGGTGAGCAGGTCCGTGATGTTGCTGCGAGCGCGCCGTTGACAGTTTCGTCTCTAGTGGTGGCGATCGACCGGGGGAAGGGAATGAACCGGGTTAGGGTCGCCGACGGTGAAGGGCTGGTGGCGTAGCCCGCATCGATACCGGTCTCGCGCGCCGGAATCGATAGTAGGAACGCTCGGTCGACGGGCACGGATCTGGACACGACCAGATCGCAATCGTGGTCGAGGCGACCGGAATGCTGCGCCGGGTGTGGACAACCGAGCTCGATGCCGCGTCCCCGGTTGTGATCGCCTTCGTCTTGGCGCCCTGGTTACTGCTCGCTGTGCGTCCGGTGGTCTCGGACGAAGAGCAGGATGCCGAGCGCGACTCCGACGCCGATCAGGACATCGGCCAGGTTGCCGATGAAGAGGTTGCCGTAGGCGAGGAAGTCGGTGACGTGGCCGCGAGCAAAGCCCGGGGGCGCGAGCAGCCGGTCCAGGAGGTTGCCCACCGCGCCTCCCCACACGAGGCCTATCGCGATCGCCCAACCGGCCGTGCGGGCCCGTGTGGCGGCGATGAGCAGTGCGACCGAGGCGACCACCGCGACGATCGTCAGCAGCCATGTTGAGTCCGCTCCGAGAGACATGACGGTGCCGGGGTTGAACGCGAGTTGCAAGCCGAGCCAGTCTCCGAGGACCGGGATGCGTTCGTACTCGCTGAGCTGCGCGAGCGCGAGCGCTTTTGTACCCTGGTCGATCAGCACCGCCCCGGCCGCGACGGCGAACGCGAGCAGGAACCGGCGCAGCGGGGCACGCGCCGTCGCAGGACGGGGTGAACTCGCCGGTTCTGCGACGTCGTTGTTCATCGGCGCGAGGGCAGCGCCGTCAGTGCGATGGGTCATGCCCGCTTGCGCCGTGCCGCACGGAGCCCGTTGAGGATGACGATGACTTCCGCGACCTCGTGGACGAGCACGACGGCCGCGAGCCCGAGGATGCCGGTGATCGCCGACGGCAGTAGGACGGCGATGATCGCGATGGACAGCACGACGTTCTGGTTGATGATGCTGCGACCGCGGCGGGCATGGGCAAGGGCCTGCGGGATGAGGCGCAGGTCGTGGCCGGTGAATGCGACGTCGGCGGATTCGATCGCCGCGTCGGCGCCCTTGGCGCCCATCGCGATTCCCAGGTCCGCGGCGGCGAGAGCGGGGGCGTCGTTGATGCCGTCGCCGATCATTGCCGTGGGCTGCGACTTCGACAGTTCCGTGACGGCGGCGGCCTTGTCCTCGGGGCGCAGCTCGGCGCGCACGTCGCTGATGCCGGCCTGCGCGGCCAGGGCCGCGGCGGTGCGGGCGTTGTCGCCGGTGAGCATCGTCACGCCGATCCCGCGGCGGTTGAGTGTGGCGATGACCTCGGGAACCTCGGGGCGCAGTTCGTCACGGACTCCGATCGCTCCCGTCGGCTGGTCGTCGCGGTGCACGATGACGACGGTCATGCCCTCGGATTCCATCGCCAGTACGTCGTCGGCCAGTGTGCCGGCGGTCAGCCAGCGCGGGCTACCCACGGCGAGCCGGGCACCGTCGAGTCTGCCAGCGATGCCGTGCCCGGCTGTCTCGCTGACGTCCTCGGCGGCCACGGCGTCGGGCGCGGCGTTCGTGATCGCGGCTGCCAGCGGGTGGGTGCTGTGGCCTTCCAGGCTCGCTGCCCATGCCAGCACGTCAGCCTCGGTGGCCCCGCTGGTGGTCACGACGCGGGCGACGGTGGGCTCGTTGCGGGTCAGTGTGCCGGTCTTATCGACGGCAAGGTGGCGGATGCCGCCGAACCGTTCGAACGCGGCCCCCGACTTCACCACGACACCGAACTTGGACGCGGCGCCGATCGCGGATACGACGGTGACCGGGACGGCGATCGCCAGCGCGCACGGCGAGGCGGCGACCAGAACCACGAGTGCACGGGTGATCCACAGCTCGGTATCGCCGGTCAGTAGCGAGCCGAGCACGCCGACGAGCACGGCGAGGAGCATCACGCCGGGCACGAGGGGGCGGGCGATCCGGTCAGCCAGGCGGGCGCGGTCGCCCTTCTCTGCCTGTGCCTGCTCGACCAGCTCCACGATCGTGGTGAGCGAGTTGTCGGTGCCGGCGGCGGTGGCCTCGATCTCGAGGACGCCGGTTGTGTTGATCGACCCGGCCGAGACATCGGTGCCGGGCTCGACCTCGACCGGGATCGACTCACCGGTGATTGCGGACGTGTCCAGGCTGCTGCGACCGGCTCGCACGATGCCGTCAGTGGCGACGCGCTCGCCCGGACGCACCACCAGCATGTCACCGACGCGCAGCTCCTTCGCCTCGACCTCGGCCGTCGCGGCGCCGCGCTTGACAAGGGCGGTGTCGGGAACAAGCTTCAACAGCGCCCGCAACCCAGCACGGGCGCGGTCCATCGCCTTGTCCTCCAACGCCTCCGCGATGGAGTACAGGAACGCCAGCGCGGCAGCTTCCTCGACGTAGCCGAGGATCACCGCGCCCGTGGCGCTGATGGTCATCAGCAGTCCGATGCCGAGCTTGCCATTCGTGAACAGCTTGCGCAGCGCGCCCGGCACGAACGTGTACGCACCCAGCAGCAGACCGATCCAGAACAGCACGAGGCCCGCGGACTCTGCGCCGGTCCAATCGCAGACCAGGCCGGCGACGAACGCGACGCCCGAGGCGATCGGGATCAGGACGCTCGGACTCCGATACCACGGCCGGTTGTCGTCGTCATCGCCCTCGATGTCGACATGTTCGACTTGCGATCCCGTCACCGCGCTCACGCGGTCACTCCGCTCTCGCAGCATCCGTCGACCGCGCAGGCGGGGTCCAAGCACGGTGCGTTCTCGTCGACGGCAAGCGTGACGTCGACGAGTGCGTTCAGTGCCGCTGCGAGGTGTGGGTCCGCGATCTCATACCGCGTCTGCCGGCCTTCCGGCTCGGCCACCACAATCCCGCAGTCGCGTAGACAGGTCAGATGGTTCGATACGTTCGAGCGCGTCAGTTCGAGACTCTTCGACAGCACTGCCGGATAGCTCGGGCCATCCAACAGGGTCATCAGAATCCGCGACCGCGTCGGATCCGCCATCGCGCGACCCAACCGGTTCATCACATCCAAACGCGAAGCAATAGTCAGCATCCACTGACTATACAGCGAGCGATGAACAATCCTTCGAGTTCAGCAGGGATAGTGTGCAGGTGCGCCCGCCCTGACCGTAGTCGCAGCGCTACTTCTCTTCGATGTGGTCGCCCCTGAGGCGAAGCGCGATCCAGAGCCCGCATCTGCGACACACGAACGCTGTGCCGTCGTGGAGTGCGTGCGCCTTGCGTCGCGGCAGAGTCCTGCCGCAGCAAGAGCACTCGACGAGGAAGTCACCGTCCATGAGCGCTGACCGCCTCAATGATCTGTTCGGTCGTGGGCGCCCCGGCGAGTCCCTGGGGGGTCAGATAGACCCGGCATGCCAGCTGCGAAGTGCGCGGGCTCCCGGGAAAGAGGTCCGCCCCATCCACGAGGATCGTGGGGGATCCGGCGAAGGGGAGGCGGGCCGCATCCGCTGGCGAGGCCACGAGGCGGAATGCCATCTTCGCGTGGTAGATCCCGGACAGAGTCAAGGCCTCGCGCACGCGCCTACTTGCCTCGACCCACGTGGGGCAACCCGCAATGTGGAGGACCTCGATCTGCATGGGATCATTCTCCTCCGTGTTCCGAGCCCGCGCATTCTGAACCTGGTGGCGAAAGCCCCCCGGCGAATTGCAGGGTCGACGGCGTGTCGGACTACCGGCGGTCGGCCCAATCTTCGCGGGCGCCGCTGTCCGAAACCCGCTAGCGCTGGTTGTGACATGGGGCAGTCGTGTCACAACCGGCGCATCGAGCCAATCGAAACCCGTGGAAATCCGGGGCTTTCGCGCTCCTGGTGTTTACGCAAACTGTGCCACCAACTGTGCCACGGGATCTGAATCGAGTCGCGATTCCTTGAAAACACTGGGATCGCAGGTGCGGAGGATGGGGGATTCGAACCCCCGAGGGGTTTCATCCCCAACACGCTTTCCAAGCGTGCGCCATAGGCCACTAGGCGAATCCTCCGGGCGGCCCCGGAGGGCCATCAGACATCCTACCCTGACGTGGCTACCGTCCTCGCATCGGCGCAGTGCCGGCGTACACACTGCCCGGCCGGATCACGAGCGACCGCGGAGCGAGCAGGGCGAGGACCCGCCGCGAGGGCGGCACCGACGCCAGCAGCGCGGCACGGACCGCCCTGGCGGCGTCGGCTGCGGCATCCCCCATCCAATACGAACGCGTGCCCGCCTTGGAGTAGCTGACCCGCTCGATCGCGATGAGGACGGTGTTCATATCGGATGCCGCCACCCCGTGCTGCGAGATCAGTCGCTGTGCGAACGCACGGGGCGTCTCGCTCGAGGGCACCTCTATTCCCACGTCGATCGCGGCGTCCTGCACGGACTGCCAGGCCGCGGCCGCATCGCCCCGGCGAGCGGCGACGTCCTGCTGCCGGCGCCGCAGCTCACGCAGCAGGAAGGGGAGCGCCAGCACGAAGACGACGAGCACGACGACACCGAACAGGGGGAGCGGATCGATCGCCGTGCGGTTCGGCCCCGAGGCCGACGAGTTGCGCTGCTCGTCGGGGCCCAGTCGGTTCGGGTCGACGGATCGGCTCGGGGCCGGGCTCGCCCCGGGCGTCGGCGTGTCGGCGCCCGGGCCCTGGCCGGGCAGCGCGGCAGCAGGCGAGAACGTCGTCGGCACACCCAGGCTCACGGTCGGCTCGAAGGGGATCCAGCCGACGCCGGCGAAGTACACCTCGGGCCAGGCGTGCAGCTGCGAGCTCTTCACGGCGTACACCGTCTGCCCGTCGATGGTCTCGCTCGTCGCGTCGCCGGGCAGATAGCCCACGACGATCCGGGAGGGGATGTGCAGCGTGCGCGCCATCAGCGCGAACGCAGAGGCGAAGTGGACGCAGTACCCCTTGCGCACCTCGAGGAACTGCGCGACCGCGTCCGCGCCGCTCCCGTCGAAGCCCTCCTCGACAGGAGCCTCGAGCGAGTAGGTGAAGTCACCGCCGCGGAACCACCGCTGCAGGGCGATGAGCTTGTCATAGTCGGTCGCGGCGTCGGCGGTGACCTGCGCCGCCGTCTCGGCGATGACCGGCGGCAGATCGGCCGGCAGCTGCATGGTGTCGTCGCGGATCTGATCGCCGCCCGACACGAGGGCGCGCATCTGCTCCAGCGACGGCCGCGGCGGGTCGTACACGACCTCGTAGGACTGACCCTGCGTCGAACCGCTCGCCGTCGCGACCGTGCGGTTGTACGGCACCGCGCCCCACAGCCCGTCGAGCCCGGTGACGGCCTCGGCCGGGTAGGGGACCGGCGCCCACACCGACTCGAGATTCACGACGTCGATCTTCGTCGTGTACTCGGCGGTGTCGATGTCGTCGGCGAGGTCGATCTTGCCGAACGCGCGGTCGCTCGTGAGAGCCACCGTCTGCGAGCGATCCGGCTCCCACACATCGCCTTCGAACGTGCTGAGCGTCGTCGCGCGCAGGTACGGGACGGACGGTGCATCGGTGCGGACCTTGATGACCACTGTGTCCTGCGGGCGCCGCAGGTCGTCGCCGAGCTGCAGCGTCGCGTCGATGCCGGCACCGGCGCCGATCCCGGTGCCCGCGCGCACCGGCGCAGGCAGGGTCGGGGCGGCGACGACCGCGACCACGATCGCGATCGCCGCGATGCCGACAGCGGTGGCGGGCACGCCCGCGGTGCGCTCGGCTTCGCGCTCGAGCGGCTTCTCGCGCGAGCGCGTCTCGGCGCGGATGAGGAACAGGATCGTGATGGCGAGGAACACGAAGCCCATGACGTCGACGTCGCCCGGCACGGCGATCGCCGGGATGAGCGAGACCGCGATGATCCCCACCGAGCCGAGGAGCGGCAGGCGCGCGGTCACGACCACATGGTCGACGATGATCGTGAGCAGCCCCATCGCGCCGACCACGACGAACGCGAGCGAGAGGGTCGGCTCCAGCGGTGCGGCGCCGAGGGTGATCTCCTCCATGGCGGTGCCGATGAGGATCGGCACGGCGCGGAACGTGTCGAGCGTCGGGATCACCCACAGCAGCGCGGTCTCGCGCAGGAACACCAGGGTCATGAAAACGACCCACACGGCCAGCTCGATGAGCGTCACCGCGACCGCCGGCATCCGGAACCGCCGGGCGTTGTAGCCGGCCGCGAGGATCAGCGTGGCGAGCACGAGCGCCCCGATGAGCCATGCGCCGGACTGCACCACCCGGGCCACGGGGAGCAGCGCCGCCAGCAGCGCGGCGAGGATCGCGAACGCCAGCAGGCGCTGACCCACACGGCGTGCGCCGCGATCGACCTCAGCCGAGGACATGGCTCACCCCGCGTCCGACCGCATTGCCCCAGACCACCGACAGATCGCGGTCGGGGTCGATCCGCCCGATGTGCCAGCCGTGGTCGGCGGCGCGCTCGAGCGCATCGCCGGTCGGCGTCGTCGCGAGCACGAGGGGCATGGTGCTGTGGTGCGCGACCGGGCCGATGGCATCGGCATCGGCCGGGTCCAGCCGGCCCACGACGAGCACGACCGGCCCTGTGGCCAGACCGGTGAACAGCCTGGGCAGGCGGCCGAGCAGGTCGTCGCGCTGGGCCGTCACCGTCGCGAACTGCGCGAGCATGCGGTCGACCTCGGTCATGTCTCCGCCGTCGATGCGCTCGGTGAGCACATGGCCCTCGCTGTCGATCACCTCGACCGCGTAGCCGTCGTGCACGAGGCGAGCCACGGCCGACACGCACGCCGATACGCCCGCCTCGAAAGCGGGATCGGCCCCCGGCTCGCGCATCGCGTCCATCGACCAGCGCAAGGCCGAGCGGTCGAGCACGACCGTCGCCTCGGGTGTGGACTCCTGCTCCTCCTGTCGCACCATCAGCTCGTCGCGGTGCGCAGTGGCTCGCCAGTGGATGCGGCGCATCGAGTCGCCGGGGGCGTACGGCCGCGCCACCAGGTTGTCGGCGCCCTGGCCGATCTGGTTCGTCGTCGTGTGCAGTGTGCCGCCCGTGGCACCGGCGTAGTCGACGAGGGGCGAGAGGTCGATGACCGCCGGCGCGACCGTGACGGGCGTGCGGCCAGAGAAGGAGATCGTGCGTCGAGCGAGCCCGAAGGGGTCGGACGACGTCACCGTCAGCGGGCCGATGCTGTGCACGCCCCGCCGGGCGCCGGTGATCGTGTACGACAGGTTGACGACGCGCTCGCCGCCGCCCGCTCCGCCCCGCAGGCCGGAGCCGAGCGCGGGAAAGGCTCCCTCGGTCTTGCCGCGCAGCCCCTTCGGCAGCGCGTCGCGCCACGTGCCCGGCGGCGTCGGCAGCGCCGTGCGCACGCCGACCCGCACCGACACCATCGTCTCGCGTCCGACCGAGGCGACATCGGGCACGAGCGAGCGCGTCACGACGTCGGTGCGGCGCCCGAGGTACAGCGACGCGACGCTGGCGCCGACGGCCGCCAGCAGCAGCACGCCGAAGTAGACGAGTTCGACGATGCCGGCCTCGTTGGCGACGATGAAGCACACCACGGCGAGCACGACGGCGCCCGTGCCGCGCACGGTGAGCGGCCAGGCGCGTCTCATCGCGACCACCCGGTCATCGCGCGGCCCTGTCGGGTCGCCCGTCGCCCTCGCCCTCGCCCCAGCCCCATGCTCGCGTCCTCGCCCGGTTCCTCCCGCTGTCCCGATCTCACTGCCGCGCGGCGATGGGCACGCGGACGCTCGCGGCGACCCGCTCCAGGATGGTGGTGATCGCGTCCGCAGCCGTTCCCGCGCGGGCGCCCCCCGCCGACCGGGTGGGGATCAGCCGGTGCGCGAACACCGGCAGCAGCAGCGACGTGATGTCGTCGGGGATGACGAAGGCGCGCCCGTCGAGCGCGGCCCACACCTTCGCGGCGCGCACGAGCTGCAGGGTGGCGCGCGGGCTCGCGCCCAAGCGCAGATCGGCGTGCGTGCGGGTGGCCTGCGACAGCGCGACCGCGTAGTCCTCGATCGCCGGCGCCACGTGCACGGCCCGCGCCCAGGCGATCAGCCCGGTGACCTGATCGGCCGACACGACCGGCGCGAGACGGTCGAGCGGGTTGACCGTGTCGCGCTGGCGCAGCATGAGCGCCTCGGAGCGTGCGTCGGGATAGCCCATCGAGATGCGCATCATGAACCGGTCGCGCTGCGCTTCGGGAAGGGCGTATGTGCCCTCCATCTCGAGCGGGTTCTGGGTCGCCACGACGAGGAAGGGCTCGGGCACATAGTGGGTGCGGCCGTCGACGGTGACCTGCCGCTCCTCCATGGCCTCCAGGAGGGCGGACTGCGTCTTGGGGGATGAGCGGTTGATCTCGTCCGCGATGACGATGTGGGCGAACACGGCGCCCGGCTTGAACTCGAACTCGCGCTCCACGGGGTTGAACACGCTCACGCCGGTCACGTCGCCCGGCAGCAGATCGGGGGTGAACTGGATGCGGCGCACGGTCGCGTCGACGGACGTCGCGAGAGCCCGCGCCAGCATCGTCTTGCCGACGCCCGGGACGTCCTCGATCAGCAGGTGCCCTTCGGCCAGCAGGCAGACCAGGGCGCTGCGCACCGCGTCGGGCTTGCCGTCGATGACGCTGCCGACGGCGTCGAGGATCGCGTCGGTGACCCGCGCGAACCCTTCCGCCGTGAGCGTTCCGGACGCCGGCGATCCGGCGTTCGTCCCCGTCACCTGAGCGTCCGTTGCGGTATCGACCATCGAGGCCTCCTGTTCCGCCTCCCATCAGGCGGTTCGGCGGGTGGGCGCGGGCGTCCTCGCCCACGGCTCGATCCTAACCACGGCGTGGAGCGCACGGCACTGGGAGATCGCTGGATGCCGCGGCGGCCGCCGTCCGTCGGTCGCGGCGCGCGGAGGCCGGTGCGGATCAGGTTAGACTGGACGCAGCTCTCCGCGAGGCGGCATCCAGGCCAACTCCCCCAGGACGGAAACGTAGCAAGGGTAACCAGGCTCTGCCGGGTTCGCGGAGAGTCTTACTTTTCCCGGCGGGCTCCCTGTCGCGCTGTCGCGGGCCGCCCATAGGCTGAGTAGGTGGCGCAGAGCATCTACATCACGTCGGCCGAGGGTCACTCGGGCAAGTCCACGGTCGCACTGGGCGTCCTCGATGCGCTGAGCCACGCGACCCCTCGCGTCGGGGTGTTCCGCGCCATCGCGCGCTCGACGACCGAGCGCGACTACGTGCTCGAGATGCTGCTCGACCACGACGGCGTCGATCTTCCGTACGACGAGTGCATCGGCGTCACCTACGACGACGTCCGGCACGATCCCGAGGCGGCGCTGGCGACGATCGTCGAGCGCTACAAGGCGGTCGAGGCCCAGTGCGATGCCGTCGTCATCGTCGGCAGCGACTACACCGACGTCGGCAGCCCCGCCGAGCTCGCCTACAACGCGCGCATCGCGGCCAACCTCGGCGCTCCCGTCCTGCTCGTGGTGGGCGGACGCTCCGCGCAGAACCAGACCCAGCCCGAGCAGCTCGGGTCCTCGCTCGCGCGCACGCCCGCCGAGGTGGGGCAGCTCGCCGACCTCGCACTCGCAGAGCTGCGGCACGGTCGGGCCAAGCTGTTCGCCGTCGTCGCCAACCGTGCCGACCCGGAGCGCGTCGACGAGACGGTCGCGGCGATCCGTCGTGCGGTCGCGGCGTCGGCTTCTGCGCCCGCGCCCGGTGCCGCCCCGGTTCCCGTCTGGGCGATCCCCGAAGACCGCTTCCTCGTCGCACCGTCGATCCGCGGCATCATGCGCGCGGTCGACGGCGAGCTGCTCACGGGCGACCCCGACCGGCTCACGCGCGAGGCGCTCGCCGTGGTCGTGGCGGGCATGTCGATGGTGAACGTGCTGCCGCGGCTGCTCGAAGGCGGCGTCGTGATCATCCCCGCCGATCGTTCCGAGGTGCTGCTGGCCACGCTGCTGGCGAATGCGTCCGGCACGTTCCCGTCGATCTCGGGCATCGTCCTCAACGGCGGCTTCGAGCTGCCCGAGCCGGTCACGCGCCTGCTCGACGGACTCGGGTCGAAGGTGCCGGTCATCACGACCGATCTCGGCACGTACGAGACCGCCGTGCGCATCATGAGCACGCGGGGGCGTCTGGCGGCCGACTCGCAGCGCCGCTACGACACGGCTCTCGCCCTCTTCGAGCAGAGCGTCGACATCGACGAGCTGCTCACCGCGTTCGGCGTCGCGCGCGCGACCGTCGTCACGCCGCTCATGTTCGAGTTCCAGCTCATCGAGCGGGCGCGCGCGCAGCGCAAGCGCGTCGTGCTGCCCGAGGGCGACGACGACCGCGTGCTGCGCGCGGCGGCCACCGTGCTCAAGCGGGGGATCGCCGACCTCGTGATCCTCGGCGAGCCCTTCGAGGTGCGCGCACGCGCGATCGAGCTCGGCATCGACATCCAGGGCGCCGAGGTGCTGTCCCCGCTGGACGCCGTCCACGTCCACAAGTTCGCCGAGGAGTATGCGCGCCTGCGTGCCCACAAGGGCGTGACGGTGGCGCAGGCGGCCGACACCGTCACCGACGTCTCGTACTTCGGGACGATGATGGTGCACCTCGGCATGGCGGACGGCATGGTGTCGGGCGCCGCCCACACCACGGCGCACACGATCCGGCCGGCGTTCGAGATCATCAAGACCAGGCCGGGCGTCTCGGTGGTCTCCAGCGTGTTCCTCATGGCGCTCGCCGACCGGGTGCTGGTGTACGGCGATTGCGCCGTGATCCCCGATCCCACCAGCGAGCAGCTGGCCGACATCGCGATCTCGTCGGCCGCGACGGCGGCGCAGTTCGGCATCGATCCTCGCGTCGCGATGCTGTCGTATTCGACCGGCGAGTCCGGCTCGGGTGCCGATGTCGAGAAGGTGAGGGATGCCACGGCCCTCGTCCGCACGAGAGCGCCCGAGCTGCTCGTCGAAGGGCCGATCCAGTACGACGCGGCCGCCGACGCCGCCGTGGCGGCGGCGAAGATGCCGGGTTCGCAGGTGGCCGGCCGGGCGACCGTGTTCGTGTTCCCCGACCTCAACACCGGCAACAACACGTACAAGGCCGTGCAGCGATCGGCGGGCGCGGTCGCGATCGGCCCCGTGCTGCAGGGTCTCAACAAGCCGATCAACGACCTGTCGCGCGGCGCCCTCGTCGACGACATCGTCAACACCATCGCGATCACCGCGATCCAGGCCCAGGGGGAGTGAGACATGTCCGTCGTCCCGGTGCTCGTGATCAACAGCGGCTCGTCGTCGTTCAAGTACCAGCTGCTCGACATGTCCACCGAGCGCACGCTCGCGTCGGGCCTGGTCGAGCGCATCGGCGAGCCGGTGGGGGTGGCCCGGCACACGGTGTACGCCGCTTCGACGAGCGCGGCGGCCGGGGAAGTGACGGGAACGCCTACGTTCCTCGATGCGACCCGCACGCGCGAGCTGCCGATCTCCGACCACACCGCGGGCTTCGCCGTGATGCTCGAGGCGTTCGCCTCGGACGGACCGTCGCTGGCCGACAACCCGCCGGTCGCGGTCGGCCACCGCGTCGTGCACGGCGGTGCGCGGTTCTTCGAGCCGACCCTCATCACGCCGCTCGTCGAGATCAACATCGATGAGCTGTCCGTCCTCGCGCCGCTGCACAACCCGGCGAATCTCGCGGGCATCCTGGCCGCGCGCCGCGCGTTCCCCGACGCTCCCCACGTCGCGGTGTTCGACACGGCGTTCCACCAGACCCTGGCGCCCGCCGCCTATACCTATGCGATCGACGCCGACGTGGCGGCATCCCATCGCATCCGCCGGTACGGATTCCACGGCACGTCGCACAAGTTCGTGAGCGAAGCGGCGGCCGCGTTCGTGGGGCGCCCGCTCGAGGACCTCAAGCAGATCGTGTTCCACCTGGGCAACGGCGCCTCCGTCACCGCGATCGACGGCGGGCGCTCGGTCGACACGTCGATGGGCTTCACGCCGTTGGAAGGGCTCGTGATGGGCACCCGGTCGGGCGACATCGACCCCGCCGTGCTGTTCCAGCTCGCGCGCCGCGGCGGCATGACGATCGACGACCTCGACGACCTGCTGAACAAGCGCAGCGGACTGCTCGGGCTGGCGGGATCCAACGATCTGCGCGACATCCGCGCCGGCATCGAGCGCGGCGACGAGCGCGCCGTCCTCGCGTTCGAGGTGTACGTGCATCGGCTGCGCACGTACGCGGGCGCCTACCTCGCGCAGCTCGGCGGCGCCGACATCATCTCGTTCACCGCGGGCGTCGGCGAGAACGCCCCTCACGTGCGCGCCGGTGCGCTCGAGACGCTCGGGTTCGCCGGCGTCGAGATCGACCCCGACCGCAACGAGAGCCCGGAGCGCGGCATCCGCGTCATCTCGACCGACGCATCGCGCGTGACGGTGCTCGTCGTTCCCACCGACGAAGAGCTCGAGATCGCGCGACAGACTCTCGCCGTCTCCCGCGCGTAACCTGCCCCACGTACCCTGAAGCCCATGGACGCCCTTCCCGACCTCACCGCCTACGACGCCGTGCTGTTCGATCTGGACGGCGTGCTGACGCCGACCGCCGAGGTGCACATGCACGCGTGGCAGACGATGTTCGAAGAGCTCTTCGCCACGTGGGACATCGCACCGCCCTACACCGAGCGCGATTACTTCGACCACCTCGACGGCAAGAAGCGGTACGACGGCGTGGCGAGCCTGCTGCGCTCGCGCGACGTCGAGGTGCCCTGGGGCGATCCGTCAGACCCGCCGACAGCCGATACGGTGTGCGGCATCGGCAACCGCAAGAACGCGGTGTTCGAGCGCGTGCTTCGCGCGGACGGGATCGCCGCGTATCCTGGATCGCTGCGCCTGCTCGACGCGCTGGCGGCGGCCGGCACGCCGGTCGCCGTGGTGTCGAGCTCGAAGAACGCCGAAGAGGTGCTGGCCGCGGCCCGCATCCGCGACCGGTTCGCGGTCGTGATGGACGGCGTGATCGCCGAGCGCGACCACCTCGCCTCCAAGCCCGCTCCCGACGTGTTCGTCGAGGCAGCACGGATGCTGGGGGTCGAGCCCGCGCGCAGCGCCGCCGTCGAGGACGCGATCAGCGGGGTGCGCTCGGCGGCCGCCGGCGGCTTCGGGCTGGTGGTGGGAGTCGATCGCGGAGTCGGCGCGCAGGACCTGGTGGATGCCGGGGCGCATGTGGTGGTGAAGGACCTGGAGGAGTTCGTACGATGATCGATCGCGATCGGTTCCCCGTCGACCCGTGGCGGCTCGTCGAGAAGTCGTTCGACGTGGACGACGCCGGCGTCACCGAGACGCTGTTCGCCGTCGGCAACGGCTACCTCGGCATGCGCGGCAACCACCCCGAAGGGCGTTTCGCGCATGAGCACGGCACGTTCATCAACGGCTTCCACGAGACCTTCCCCATCCGTCACGCGGAACAGGCTTACGGATTCGCCGAGGTGGGCCAGACGATCGTCAACGCCCCCGACGCGAAGGTGATGCGCGTCTACGTCGACGACGAGCCGCTGTCGCTCGACGTGGCGGACGTGCGGGAGTACGAGCGCGTGCTCGACATGCGCGACGGTGTGCTCCGCCGTCACATCCTGTGGGTGACGCCGTCGGGCAAAGAGGTCCGGATCGAGTTCGAGCGTCTCGTGTCGTTCGAAGAGAAGCATCTCGCGGTCATGTCCGTCGACGTGACGGTGCTCAACGCGGACGCGCCGGTGACCGTGAGCTGCCAGATGATCAACCGCCAGGACGGCGAAGACGTCTACGGCGGCACGCCGCCGACACGCCGGGCCAAGGCGGCGTTCGACCCCCGCAAGGCCGAGCGCATCCACGAGCGGGTGCTGCAGCCGCAGGAGTACTGGCAGGACGGCACGCGCTCTGCCCTGTCGTACCGCGTCACCGAGTCGGGCATGACGCTCGCGGTGATCGCCGACCACCTGGTCGAGACCGACAACGAGTACAGCGCCAGATCGCTCATCGAGCCCGACATCGCGAAGAACGTGTTCCGGGTGCAGGCGAAGGCGGGCGTGCCGGTGCGCGTCACGAAGCTGGTCAGCTACCACACGTCGCGCGGGGTGCCCGCGCGCGAGCTCGTCGATCGCTGCCGCCGCACGCTCGACCGTTCGCTGAGTGAGGGCGTCGAGGCGGTCCGCGCTCAGCAGCGAGCGTGGCTCGACGCGTTCTGGGAGCGTTCGGACGTGCGCATCGGCGGGCACGACGACCTGCAGCAGGCGACCCGCTGGTGCCTCTTCCAGCTCGCGCAGGCCGCCGCGCGCGCCGACGGCCAGGGGGTGCCCGCGAAGGGCATGACCGGGTCGGGCTACTCCGGCCACTACTTCTGGGACACCGAGATCTACGTCTTGCCGTTCCTCGCGTACACGACGCCGCTGTGGGCGCGCAACGCGCTGCGCATGCGCTACCTCATGCTGCCCGCGGCCCGGCGCCGCGCCTTCCAGCTGAACGAGGCGGGTGCGCTGTTCCCGTGGCGCACGATCAACGGCGAAGAGGCATCGGCCTACTACGCCGCCGGCACGGCGCAGTACCACATCAACGCCGATGTCAGCTTCGCGCTCGCGAAGTACGTCCGGGCGACGGGCGACGACGAGTTCCTCTATCGCGAGGGCGTCGACATCGCGGTCGAGACCGCTCGACTGTGGGCGACGCTCGGCTTCTGGCGCTCGAGCGACGGGCAGTTCGTCGGCGACGACGACGAGGTGTTCCACATCCACGGCGTGACCGGTCCCGACGAGTACACCACCGTCGTCAACGACAATCTGTTCACGAACGTCATGGCCCGCTTCAACCTCCGCTTCGCCGCGCGCACCGTGCGCGAGATGGCCGAGGTCGACGGCGAGGTGTACCGGCAGATGGTCGATCGGCTGGGTCTCGAGCCGGGCGAGCCGGAGGCGTGGGACCGGGCAGCCGAGGCCATGCACATCCCGTTCAGCCCGAACCTCGGCATCCATCCGCAGGATCACGTGTTCCTCG
The DNA here is from genome assembly GCF_014779795.1 of Microbacterium helvum. Classification (GTDB taxonomy): domain Bacteria; phylum Actinomycetota; class Actinomycetes; order Actinomycetales; family Microbacteriaceae; genus Microbacterium; species Microbacterium helvum. The sequence continues at coordinate 184,601 of NZ_JACXZS010000009.1, read as the reverse complement.
AACGCGAGGTGTGGGATCTCGAGAACACGCCCGCCGACAAGCGCCCGCTGCTGCTGCACTTCCACCCGCTGGTGATCTACCGGTACCAGGTGCTCAAGCAGGCCGACGTGGTGCTCGCGCTGTTCCTGCAGGGCAACCACTTCTCGCCCGAAGACAAGCTGGCCGACTTCGAGTACTACGACCCGCTGACCACGGGCGACTCCACGCTGTCGGCCGTCGTGCAGTCGATCCTGGCGGCCGAAGTCGGGTACCAGGACCTCGCGCTGGACTACTTCCGGCAGTCGATCTTCGTCGACCTCGCCGACCTGCACCACAACGCGTCCGACGGCGTGCACGTCGCCTCGGCGGGCGGCGTCTGGACGGCGCTGGTGTCGGGCTTCGGCGGCATGCGCGACCACTTCGGCGAGCTCTCGTTCGACCCGAGGCTGCCGGCAGCGTGGCCGTCGCTGGAGTTCACGCTGCACTGGCACGGCACGGCGCTGACCGTCTCGATCACGCGGGAAGAGCTGCGCGTGTCGGCGGCGGACGGCGACCCGGTCGGCTTCAGCGTGCGCGGCGTCGGCTACGTCGTCGGCTCCGGTGAGGACGTCGTGGTCGCGCTGCAGGGTCAGGGACCCGTCATCGCCGGCCGTCCCTCGCTGCGGCAGCTGGGCGAGGCGCGGCGCGAGGACGGCTCCCTGCTGTCGGCCTCGGTCCCGACGGTCACCTCGGCGATCCCGGTCATCGTGACCGAGGCCGAGACGGCCGCGCACGACTGACACGGAGTGGGCGCGCTCCGCAGCGGTGGATGCCGCGGCTCAGGCTTCGGCGGCGGTCGCGGCGCGGGCGGCCTCGGCGGCGCGCGCGACCCACTTGGGCGTCTCGCCGTAGCGCTGGAACGGCACGAGCTCGCCGGCGGCACTGTCGGCGATCAGCTGAGCCAGCCGGCGCTCGCGCGTCGACTCCTGCTTGGCCGAGAGCACCCAGTGGATCACCTGGCGCCGGTACGTCGGCGTCGCTGCGTCGAGGAACGCGGTCGCCGCCGCATCGGCCGCCACGCGCGCCTCCCACTCGGGCGGAAGCTCCTGGCCGGGGTTCTCGTGCGAGTAGACGCCGGTGCGGTCGGGGCGCCGGCGCGCGTACGCCGCCAGGCCTGCCTCGGTCATCAGTCCCTGCGCGGTGAGCTGCTCGACGAGCTCGATGTTGACCTTCGACCAGTTGCTCGACGGCTTGCGGGGCGACCACCGCTGCCGCACCGCGTCGTCATCGATGCGCTGCGCCACCGAGTCGATCCAGCCGTAGCAGAGCGCGACGGGAACGGCCTGCTCCCAGGTGAGGGGGCGGTCGGCGACGTGCTTCTTGTAGAGGCCCATCCACAGCTCGGCCTCGGTGTCGTGGTGCGCCGCGAGCCAGGCGCGGAACTCTTCGGGACCCGAGAAGAACACCGCCGGGCGCTCCGGCGTGCCGCCGAGGGTGCCGATCGTCGTCATGAGCCGAGTCTGCCAGTGGACGCCGACATCCGGTGCAGCGAGCTGCCCCCGGGTCACGCCCGCGCCGGCACGAGCGCCATCGGCGCCTCGAAGAACCGCAGTTCGTGCTCGGCCGATCGTCGGAAGGCCTCCGACATCCGCGCACGCTCGTGCGCGGATGCCGCACCGGCCGCGGCATCCGCGATCCGCACCGCCTGCGCGGTCGCCTCGGCGAACGCCGGATCCCCGTACGCGGCGAGCCAGTCGTCGTACGGGTGGGTCTCGTGTCGTGCCGCTGTGAGCCGCGTGCCCAGATCGGCGTAGATCCAGAAGCACGGGAGGACGGCGGCGACCAGCTCGCCGTACGTGCGGCCGGACGCGTGCAGATGATCGGTGTAGGCCGTCGTGGCCGGCGCGGGGTCTGCGGGCCGGCGGCCGTCGAGGTGCGCGGAGTGGAGCCGCTGCTCCTCGACCAGCGCCGATTGGGCCGACCTCGCCCAGAACGCCTGCTCGTCGGCGGTCGGGGCCAGGGCGCTCGCGCGCGCGAGCAGACGCGCGTACTCGCCGAGATACCGGGCGTCCTGCGCGAGGTACCAGGTGAAGACGTCCCGCTCCAGCGAGCCGTCGCCGAGTCCCCGCACGAACGCGCACTCCTCGATGCCGGCGCGGACGGCGGCCGCGGCATCCCACACCTCCGCCGACCACGCGCGATCCGCGGGGGCGCGCAGCTCGTGGAAGTGGTCGACCGGGCCGTTGCCGCGACCGACGTGCAGCGCGTCGGCGTGGGCGAGCGCGCCGGTGAGCCACTGCTTGGCACGCACGAGAGCGTCGGGCCAGGACGCTCCGCCCGCGCGCAGCGTCGCCATGGCGGACGACAGCGAGCACCCGGTGCCGTGGGTGTTGCGCGTCGCGACCCGGGCGCCTGCGACCTCGTGCACGCCGCCCGGGCCGACCAGCGGTACCGGGCCGACGAGCGCGTCCGGGCAGTCGGCGCCGTCGAGATGGCCGCCCTTGAGCAGCACGAGCGTGCCGGTGCTCTCGTGCAGGCGGCGGGCGGCGTCGAGCGCCTCGTCCCAGGTGGCGGCGACCGGGCGCCCGGTGAGCACGGCGAGCTCGGCGAGGTTGGGGGTCACGAGGTCGGCGTCGGTGCACAGCCCGCGCAGCGCGTCCTCGGCGGCGGCATCCAGCAGCCGGTCGCCGCTCGTCGCGACCATCACCGGGTCGAGCACGACGACCGGCGGGCGTACGCGTGCGAGCCAGTCGCGGACGACCTCGATGATCGCGGCATCCTGCAGCATCCCGATCTTGACCGCGTCGATCTCGACATCGTCCGACACCGCGTCGAGCTGCGCCGTCAGGAACCCGACCGGCGGCACGTGCACCTCGCGCACGCCGCGCGTGTTCTGCGCGACCAGCGCGGTCACCACGGCCATGCCGTAGCCGCCCAGCGCGCCGATCGTCTTGAGGTCGGCGTGGATGCCGGCGCCCCCGGTCGGGTCGGTGCCGGCGATGCTGAGGACGCGGGGGATGCCGCTCATCGGACGACCCCGACGGGCGCGGCGTCCGCTGCCCGGCGCAGGGCGCGTGCGGCGGCGTCAGGGTCTTCGGCGGCCGACAGCAGCGATACGACCGCGACGCCCGCGGCCCCCGCGTCGCGCAGCGGGGCGACGTCGTCGATCCCGACCCCGCCGATCGCGATGCAGGGCAGCGGGGTCGACGCCGCGAGGCGCGCGAACCCGTCGACCCCGAGTGCCGGCGGGTGATCGGGCTTGGTCGTCGTGGGCCGGATCACGCCCACCCCCAGATAGTCGAGCGTGCCGGCGGGCAGCGCCGCCGCCGCGGCCAGATGCGGCAGCGTGTTCGCCGTCCAGCCCACGACGGCGTCGGGGCCGAGCAGCCGGCGTGCCGCGTCCGGCGGCAGGTCGCTCTGGCCGAGGTGCACGCCGTCCACGCGGGCGCCCGCGTCACGCGCGGCGAGCACGATGTCGGCACGGTCGTCGACGACGAAGGTCGCGCGCCCCGCCACGGCTGCGGAGAGGGCGACCGTCTGGGCGAGCAGCTCGCGCGCGGTGCCGCCCTTCACCCGCAGCTGGACGACATCGACGCCGGCCCCGACGGCCGCTGTGACGATGGCGCGGGTGTGTGCGAAGGGCAGACGGTCGTCGGTCACGTGGTGCACCTGAAGCCGCGCGTGCCGCTGCGAGCTCATCGCCCGCCCGCCGTCCCGACGGCGGTGCGTTCGACGCGCGCGCGGTCTTCGAGCTCGGCGGGCGCGACCTCGGCCAGCGCGTCGAGCAGCGCGACGGCGAACGAGCCCGGTCCGGTGGATCGGGCGGCCGCGCGTTCCGAGGCGGCCGCGTAGAGGGTGGATGCCGCCACCGCCGCGTCGAGAGGCTCGCAGACGCCGAGGAAGGCGGCCATGACCGCGCCCAGAGAGCAGCCGCCGCCTGTCACGCGGGTCAGGAGCGCGTCGCCGCCTCCGATGCGGACGACCTGCACGCCGTCGGTGACGAGGTCGACGGCGCCCGACACGGCGACGACGCCGCCGGTGCGCAGCGCGAGGCCGCGGGCGGCGTCGGCTGCGGCATCCGTCCCCTCCGTCGCGTCCACTCCGCGACCGCCGGCTCCGGCGCCGGCCAGGGCGAGGATCTCGGACGCATTGCCGCGGACGATGGCCGGCCGGTGCTCGAGCAGCTCGGCGGCGAAGGCGGTGCGAACAGGGAGGGCGCCGACCGCGACCGGATCGAGCACCCAGCGCTCGGTCGCCCGCACGGCCTCCCGGGCGCCGTCGCGCTGCTCGGCCCCCGGGGTTCCGAGGTTCACGAGCACGCCGTCGGCGATGCCCGCGAACATCCCGGCCTCACCGGGCAGGTCGCACATGGCGGGCGCCGCGCCGACGGCGAGCAGCACGTTGGCAGTGAAGCCGGTCACCACGGCGTTGGTGATGCACTGCACCAGCGGTGCGGCATCCCGCAGCGCCGTCAGCGCATCGGAGGGGGACAGGTGGACGGCGGCGCGCGTGTTCATCGCGACATCCCTTCGCTCGCATGATCGAGATCAGGTTCGACGGGTGTGTTCTCAGCCCGCCGTGCGGGCACCCCGTGTCACTGCCGAGCAATCTAGCAGGCCGGGGATCGGCCGCCCCGGTGCGATGCGCTGAGCCTGCCGAAGTGCGATGCGCTGAGCCTGCCGAAGTGCGATGCGCTGAGCCTGCCGAAGTGTCGGAGCCACACCGTAGGCTGGGGGAGTGACCACAGCCCTCTATCGCCGCTACCGGCCCGAGTCGTTCGGCGAGATGATCGGGCAGGGGCAGGTCACCGAGCCGCTGATGACCGCGCTGCGCGGCGACCGGGTCGGTCACGCCTACCTGTTCTCGGGCCCCCGCGGGTGCGGAAAGACCACGTCCGCCCGCATTCTTGCGCGCTGCCTCAACTGCGCCGAGGGGCCGACCGACGTCCCGTGCGGGAAGTGCGACAGCTGCATCGAGCTCGGGCGCGGCGGCGGCGGGTCGCTCGACGTCGTCGAGATCGACGCCGCGAGCCACAACGGCGTCGACGACGCGCGCGACCTGCGCGAGCGCGCGGTGTTCGCCCCGGCCCGCGACCGCTTCAAGATCTTCATCCTCGACGAAGCGCACATGGTGACGCCGCAGGGCTTCAACGCGCTGCTCAAGCTCGTCGAAGAGCCGCCGGACCACGTCAAGTTCATCTTCGCGACGACCGAGCCCGAGAAGGTCATCGGCACGATCCGCTCGCGCACCCACCACTACCCGTTCCGGCTCGTGCCGCCCGCTGCGATGCTCGAGTACGTCGAGCAGCTGTGCGCGCAGGAGGGCGTCCAGGTCGAGCCGGGCGTGCTGCCCCTCGTGGTCCGCGCCGGCGGCGGCTCGCCGCGCGACACGCTGTCGCTGCTCGACCAGCTGATCGCGGGCTCCGACGACGCGGGGGTCACCTACGCGCGCGCGGTCGCGCTGCTCGGCTACACGCCCGACGAGCTGCTCGATGAGGTCATCGACGCCTTCGGCGCCTCCGACGCCGGTGCGGCGTTCTCGGCCGTCGATCGCGTCGTGCAGACGGGGCAGGACCCGCGCCGTTTCGTCGACGACCTTCTCGAGCGTCTGCGCGACCTCATCGTCGTCGCTGCGACCGGTCAGGGCGCGGCCGCGGTGCTCCGCGGTGTCTCGGCCGACGATCTCGCCCGCAAGCAGCGTCAAGCAGACGCGTTCGGCACGGCGCGCCTGTCGCGCATCGCCGACCTCGTCATCGCGACCCTCGACGACATGACCGGCGCGACCTCGCCGCGACTGCAGCTCGAGCTCATGGTCGCCCGCGTGCTGGCCAGAGGGGTCCCCACGTCCTCTCCAGACGCCGCTGGCGCGGCGCCCGGAGCCTCGGAGCGCGTGGGCCGAGCCGCCACCGCGGTTGCGTCGGCTCCGGCTGCTGCGGTCTCCGCTCCTCCGGTCGCTGAGCGAACGAACCCAGACGAGACACCTGCGTCGGCCGTCGGCTCGGTGTCCGCGCCTGCGCCCGCGCCTGCATCTGCGCCCGCGCCGGCTCCCGCCGCACCTCGCGAGCTCACCACCGACAATCTGGTCGATGCCTGGCCCGACGTGCTCACTCGGCTCGAGGGGATCAGCCGATCGTCGTGGATGGTTGCGACCGGGTCACGACCGATCGCCGTCACGACGAAGGGCGACGACCACGTGGTCGCGCTCGAGTTCTCCAGCGCGAGCGACCTGACGAAGTTCAAGCCCAAGCCGCAGGGGCAGGGTGCGTTCCTCGACGTGCGCAGCGCGATCGAACAGGTCTTCGGCACGCAGGTGAAGTTCCTGCCGCGACTCGCCGAGCCTGGCTCCGGTGGATCCGGCGGCGCTGCATCCGATCGCGGACCGGCCCCCGCGGCCGCACCGCAGGCCGGGGCGCCTTCCGCACCCGCGTCTGCCGGCGCGCCCGTGGCTGCGGCCGCACCGCAGGCGCAGGCCGCTCCGTCCGGGCCCTCCGGCCCCGGCCCGTCGACGCCTCGAGCGTCGGCACCGCTCGCGTCGGCGCCGCGTGCGTCCGCCTCGGGCTCCGCAGCGCCGCGCGGTGCGGCCGGGTCCACGGGCCCGCGCGCTCCCGGCGACGCGCCCGCGACGGCTGGAGGGGGCGTGGGGAGCACCCCCGCCGCGAAGACGGCTCCGGCCGCGGCCGCACCTGTCACCGACTGGGCGGTCGCGCCGATCCCGTCCGACGACGACGCACCGCCGCCTGACCCCGGCCCCGCAGCCATGCCGAGCGTGGGGCAGTTCGCCGTAGACGACGAGCCCGAGGACGCCGCCGTCTCGCGCGTCGCGACGCTCGCCCCGCCTCGGCAGGCGGTGCATGACGGAGACGTCCTGCCGCGCGCCGAGCTCGCGCCGTCGGCCCTGGCCGGCGAAGACGTCGACGACGACACCGACCTCGACGAGGCCGGCATCCCTGTCGACGCGCCCGTGCCGCCGATGACCCCGGTGATGCGCCCGCGCAACGACAGCGCCGCGGCCACGCCGAACAACGGTATTCAGCGCTACGGCGAGGCGGTCGTGCGACAGATGCTCGGCGCGACGTTCGTCGGCGAAGAGCCCTACGAGCCCCCGACGAGGTTCAGCTAGCCCATGTACGACGGCATCGTCCAGGATCTGATCGACGAGTTCGGCCGCCTGCCGGGCATCGGCCCCAAATCCGCGCAGCGCATCGCGTTCCACATCCTGCAGACCCCCAACTTCGACGTGTCCCACCTGGCCGAGCTGCTCGCCGACGTGCGAGACAAGGTGCGCTTCTGCGAGGTGTGCGGCAACGTGACCGAGCAGGAGCGCTGCTCGATCTGCCGCGATCCGCGCCGCAATCAGACGCTCATCTGCGTCGTCGAGGACGCGAAGGACGTCGCGGCGATCGAGCGCACGCGCGAGTTCCGCGGGCTCTATCACGTGCTGGGCGGCGCGATCAGCCCGATCGCCGGCATCGGACCGGACGACCTGCGGATCGCGCAGCTGATGCAGCGTCTCGCCGACGGCACTGTGCAAGAGGTCATCCTCGCCACGAACCCCAACCTCGAGGGCGAGGCGACGGCGACGTACCTCAGCCGCCTGCTGCACACGCTCGAGATCTCGGTGACGCGGCTCGCCTCGGGACTCCCCGTCGGCGGCGACCTCGAGTACGCCGACGAAGTCACCCTGGGCCGCGCGTTCGAGGGGCGTCGCTCGGTCTGAGCCGCGTCCATGGCTCGCTCGCGATGTCCGGGATCGGTCGTAGAGTGGCGTTCGCGCTCCTCGCGCTGACCCTCCGGCCGGTGCACTCTGGTGCGACGGCGAGAAAGGGCACCGGATGAACTCGGTCCAGCGGTTCGACACGCGTGCGTGGCTGCTCTTCGCCGCGATGGCGCTGCTGTGGGGCATCCCGTATCTGTTCATCAGCATCGCGGTCGAGTCGTACTCGCCCGCGGCGGTGGTCGCGGGGCGCACGCTGCTCGGGGCGATCCTGCTGCTGCCCTTCGCGATCCGCGCGAAGGCGCTGCGCCCGGCGTTCGCGAAGATCGGCTGGGTGCTGCTGTTCGGCGCGATCGAGATGGCGGGCCCATTCCTGCTGCTGGGTCACGCCGAGCAGACCCTGCCGTCGGGGCTGACGGGTCTGCTCGTGGCGACGGTGCCGCTGTTCGCCGCCATCATCGCGTTCGGTGGAGGCGACCGATCGGTGCTCAGCCCGTGGCGGGCGATCGGCCTGTTCGTCGGGTTCGCGGGCGTGTTCGTGATCGTCGCCGGACCCGGGCTCGCCGTCGAGGGCGGGGGAGGACTCATCGCGGTCGGCGAGGTACTGCTGGTCGCGCTGCTGTACGCGATCGCACCGTTCGTCATCGCCACGAAGCTGCGCGACGTGCCGTCGCTCGGGTCGATCACCCTCGCCCTGTTCGCGGTCGGCATCTTCTACACGCCGATCGCCTTCCTGACGCAGCACGAGGTGCCGACAGTCGAGAGCACGGTGTCGCTCGTCGCCCTCGCCGTGCTGTGCACGGCTATCGCGTTCATCACGTTCTTCGCTCTCATCAGACGCGTCGGACCGGTGCGTGCGCCGCTGTTCACCTACGTCAACCCGGTGGTGGCGATCGTGCTCGGCACGATCATCCTGGGCGAGCCCATCACGCCGGGACTGCTCATCGGCTTCCCGCTCGTGATCGTCGGCTGCTGGCTCGCGGCAACGGGCGGCACGCTGCGCCCGCGGGCGTCCGACAGCGACCTCCCTCCGGTCGCGCCCAGCTGACCCCGTCGACCGGCCACGGCGCGGTCACATGGCGGAGGCCGCGTGAACGCGTCCGTAAGATGGAACGTCGGGTGCGGCATCCGGCCCCTCAACACACGCGTGGAGTTTCATCGTGGCGCTGATCGTCCAGAAGTACGGCGGATCCTCGGTCGCGGATGCCGAGAGCATCAAGCGGGTCGCGAAGCGGATCGTCGACACGCGCCGCGCCGGGCACGACGTCGTCGTCGCGGTGAGCGCGATGGGCGACACCACCGACGAGCTGCTCGACCTCGCCGGTCAGGTCGCTCCCATTCCCGCGCCGCGCGAGCTCGACATGCTGCTGTCGAGCGGTGAGCGCATCTCGATGGCGCTGCTGGCGATGGCCATCCACTCCATGGGCTTCGAGGCGCGGTCGTTCACCGGCAGCCAGGCCGGTATGATCACGACCGCCGATCACGGCTCGGCCCGCATCGTCGACGTCACGCCGATCCGCCTCCGCGAGGCGCTCGACGAGGGCGCGATCGTCATCGTTGCCGGATTCCAGGGCTTCAACCGCGACACCCGAGACATCACGACGCTCGGCCGCGGCGGCTCCGACACGACCGCCGTCGCCCTCGCAGCAGCCCTCGAGGCCGACGTCTGCGAGATCTACAGCGACGTCGACGGCATCTTCACGGCCGACCCGCGCGTCGTGCCGAAGGCCCGCAAGCTCGGCGTCGTGTCGGCCGAAGAGATGCTCGAGCTCGCCGCGAACGGCGCGAAGGTGCTGTACATCCGCGCCGTCGAATACGCCCGTCGTCACGGCGTGCTGATCCACGCCCGCTCCACGTTCAGCTCGGGCGTGGGAACCTACGTGCTCGGCCCGGGAATGACCGCTCCCGACGGCCAAGAGGGAGAAGAGATGGAAGAGCCCATCGTCGCCGGAGTCGCCACCGACCTCGGCCAGGCCAAGATCACCGTCATCGGCGTGCCCGACGTGCCCGGCAAGGCGGCCGAGATCTTCAAGGTCGTCTCGAAGTCCGGCGCCAACGTCGACATGATCGTGCAGAACGTGTCGGCCGCGACCACGGGCCGCACCGACATCTCGTTCACGCTCCCCAAGACCGACGCCGCGACCGCGCTCAAGGCCCTCGCTGCCGAGCAAGGCGATATCGGCTTCGAGAGCCTCGTCCACGACGATCAGATCGGCAAGCTGTCAGTGGTCGGCGCGGGCATGCGCACCCATTCGGGCGTGTCGGCCACCCTGTTCGAGGCGCTCAGCGTCGCGGGCATCAACATCGAGATGATCTCGACGTCCGAGATCCGCATCTCGGTCGTCGTGCGCGGCGACGACCTCGCCGAGGCCGCCCGCGTCGTGCACTCGGCGTACGGGCTCGACGGCGACGTCGAGGCCGTCGTCCACGCCGGCACCGGCCGCTGACCGGCGTGCTCGCCGCGCTCGACCTTCCTGTCACGCTCGCCGCGCGCGCCGGGGCCGTCACTCTGCGCGCCGCACGGGCCGACGACCTCGACGCGCTCATGGCGCTGCTGTCGGACGATCCGATCAGCGCCGCCCGCGGCGACACCGGGCTCGCCGAGAACCGGCCCGCCTACGCCCGGGCGCTCGCCCGCATCGAGGCCGACCCGGCGAACACGCAGCTCGTGGTCACGTCGGGCGACCGCGTCGTCGGCACGATGCAGCTGACCGTCATCCCCGGCCTCGCACGGGCGGGCTCCGACCGCCTGCAGGTCGAGACCGTGCGCGTCGCGAGCGACCTGCGCTCGTCGGGCATCGGCGCGGCCATGATGCGCTGGGTCGAAGGGGTCGCGGCGCCCGCGCTCGGCACCACGTTGATCCAGCTCACGTCCGATGCCGCACGCATCGACGCGCATCGCTTCTACGAGCGCCTCGGGTACGCCCCGTCGCATCTCGGGTTCAAGCTGCGCGTGCCCCGCGCCTGACGCGCAGTCGCTCGCGCGAGTGGATGCAGCACCGCCGGCATCCATCCGTCCATCCGTTCACGCTGTCGAAATCGGCAATCGCTGCCGTTCTCGTCCCGACCACTCCCGGCGCGCTGTCGAAATCGGCAACTGCTGTCGTCGTAGACGGGCGCGGATGCCGATTTCGACAGCGCGCACGATCCCCCCACGATCGGACGGTGGATGCCGGCGGTCGCGGCACGCCGTCGGCTCAGCGTCGCGCCCGGCCCGGCGCAAACGGCGGCCGCCGCAACCTGCGGGCCCTCTCACGGCGGCCGTCGCAGCGGCGGCCACCTCGAACGGTGGCCCCGCGTGACTGCGGCCGTCGTAACCGCGGGCCGGTGCTGTCCTACGCGGCGGTAGAATCGCCCAAACCCCGCGCGTCCGACGATGCCCGCGCGTCCGCTCCACGCCCGCTGAGGAACACCGTCATGACCCGTATCTCCGATTCAGGACTCTCCGTCGCCGTCGTCGGCGCCACCGGCCAGGTGGGCGGTGCGATGATCGACATCCTCGAGGAGCGCGGCTTCCCGGTGCGTGAGTTCCGCGCCTTCGCCACGGCCCGCTCCGCCGGATCGGATGTCGTCTTCCAGGGCAAGGCCGTGACTGTGGAAGACGTCGCGACCGCCGATTTCGCCGGCATCGACATCGCGATCTTCTCCGCCGGTGCGACGGGCAGCCGCACGTACGCCCCGCGCTTCGTCGAAGCCGGCGCGATCGTCATCGACAACTCGAGCGCGTGGCGCATGGACCCCGACGTGCCGCTGGTCGTCAGCGAGGTCAACCCGCACGCGATCGCCGAGGCGCGCAAGGGCATCATCGCGAACCCCAACTGCACCACGATGGCCGCGATGCCGATCCTGAAGGTCCTCGACGCCGAGGCGGGCCTGGAGCGCCTCATCATCAGCACCTACCAGGCCGTCAGCGGCTCGGGTCTCGCCGGGGTCCAAGAGCTGCTCGGCCAGCTCGAGGGCGTGCTCGCGCAGGGAGATGTGGAGCGTCTCGCCCGCGACGGCGCCGCTCTGGACTTCCCGCAGCCCGAGAAGTACATCGCCCCGATCGCGTTCGACGTCATCCCGTTCGCGGGCAACCTGGTCGACGACGGCCTCAACGAGACCGACGAAGAGAAGAAGTTGCGCAACGAGAGCCGCAAGATCCTGGAGCTGCCCGACCTGCGTGTCGCGGGCACGTGCGTGCGCGTCCCGGTGCTCACCGGGCACTCGCTGTCGATCAATGCCGAGTTCGCGCGCGACATCACGCCCGATCGCGCCCGCGAGGTGCTCGCCTCCGCGCCCGGTGTGAAGCTCGAAGAGGTTCCGACGCCGCTGCAGGCGGCCGGCACCGACCCCAGCTACGTGGGCCGCATCCGCGCCGACCAGTCCGCGCCCGAGGGCAAGGGCCTCGTGCTGTTCATCTCGAACGACAACCTGCGCAAGGGCGCGGCGCTCAACGCCGTCCAGGTCGCCGAGGTCGTCGCCGCGCGCTCCCTGAGCTCGTCGAAGGGCGCGAACGCCTGACTCGCACGCTTTTGTGAAGGGGATGCCGCGGCCCGCGGCATCCCCTTCGCTCTCCGTTCAGCCGTCACAGATGTACGCGAATCAGCGCGTTCAGCGTGCATCTGTGACGGATGAACGAGGAGGTGATGCCCCGCGCCCGGGATCCTCGCGTCGACGAACACATCCTCGTACAGCGTGGACAGCGACGAGGGCGGCGCTGGCCGCCGTGGCGACGTCGGCGCTTTGGCGGCGAACTAAGATTGACGGGTGACCGATACGCCCGCTGAGTCCGCCCACGCCCCCGCTCCCTCGACGAACAGCACGGTCGAGACCGTCGATGTGCTGCTGATCGGCGGCGGGATCATGAGCGCGACGCTCGGGACGCTGCTGCACCAGCTGCAGCCCGACCTCAAGATCGCCGTCTTCGAGCGACTGAGCGACGTCGCGCTCGAGAGCTCGAACGCGTGGAACAATGCCGGCACCGGTCACGCGGCGCTCTGCGAGCTGAACTACATGCCCGAGGGCAAGGACGGCTCGGTCGACCCGGCGAAGGCCATCTCGATCAACGAGCAGTTCCAGCAGAGCCGCCAGCTGTGGTCGTCGCTCGTCGAGGCGGGAGTGCTGGACGCCCCCACCACGTTCATCAACTCGACGCCGCACATGACGTTCGTCCGGGGCGAGAAGGACGTCGCGTACCTCAAGAAGCGCTACGAGGCGCTCAAGGACGAGCCTCTCTTCCAGGGCATCGAGTACAGCGAGGACTCCCGCGTCATCAACCAGTGGGCGCCGCTGCTCATGCAGAAGCGCCGCAAGGGCGAGCCGTTCGCTGCGACGCGGATGCCGGCCGGCACCGACGTCGACTTCGGCGCGCTCACGCACCAGCTGTTCGACCGTCTCGCCGACGAGGGGGCCGACGTCCGCACCAACACCGAGGTGCGTCGCCTCAAGCGGCTCGCGGACGGCACGTGGAAGGTCAAGTACCGCCGCACGATCGGACGCACGCCCGGCGAGATCCGCGCCAAGTTCGTCTTCGTCGGCGCCGGCGGCTGGGCGCTCAAGCTGCTGCAGCGCTCGGGCATCCCCGAGATCTCGGGCTACGGAGTGTTCCCGATCGGCGGCCAGTTCCTCAAGACCTCGAACCCCGCGATCGTCGCGCAGCACCAGGCGAAGGTCTACTCGCAGGCATCGGTCGGCGCCCCGCCGATGTCGGTGCCGCATCTGGACACCCGCATGGTCGACGGCGAGGCATCCCTGCTGTTCGGACCGTTCGCGACGTTCAGCCCGAAATTCCTCAAGACCGGCTCGTGGTTCGACATCGTCGGCCAGGTGCGGTGGGGCAATCTCGGCCCGATGCTGAAGGTCGCGTGGGACAACCCCAGCCTCATCACGTACCTCCTGGGCGAGCTCGTCAAGAACCACAAGAAGAAGGTCGACTCGCTGCGCGTGTTCATGCCCACCGCGAAGGACGAGGACTGGACGCTGATCCAGGCCGGCCAGCGCGCGCAGGTCATGAAGAAGGACCCCGAGAAGGGTGGTGTGCTGCAGTTCGGCACCGAGGTCGTCACCGGTGCCGACGGCACGATCGCAGGCCTGCTGGGCGCCTCGCCCGGCGCGTCGACGGCGGTGTCGATCATGCTCGGTCTGCTGAAGTCCTGCTTCCCCGACCGCATCGCCGAGTGGGAGCCGCGCCTGCGCGAGCTGATCCCCAGCTACGGCGACACGCTCAACCCGCGTCCCGAGGTGGCCCGCGAGTCGCTCGGCGAGACCGCCGAGACGCTCGCCCTCACGGCCTGAGCCCGTGCGCCTGTGGTCGGTGGACCCGTCGATCCTCGACCGGATGGCGCTGGTCGCGTGCTGGCGTGAGGCGCTGCTTGCCCAGAAGGTGCTGGACGGCGGGACCCGCGGGTACACGCGGCATCCGCAGCTGGAGCGCTTCCGCGCCCGTGACGAGCCGCTCGACGCGATCGGGCACTATCTGGCGTCGCTGCACGCCGAGGCCACCGCACGCGGCTATTCGTTCGACGCGTCGCGCATTGTGAGACGGGATGCTGCGAGCCCCGGCATCCCGGTGACGACAGGGCAGCTCGGGTTCGAACTGGCGCATCTGCGGTCGAAGGTCGCTGTGCGGGATCCCGCCTGGCTGGAACGCCTGCCCGCGGTCGCCCGGGCGGCACCGAGCTTCGTCGCGACACCCGGGGCTGTCGAGACGTGGGAGCGCGGGGTGCTCGCCCCCTAGGGTGGGGGCATGCGAGCACGGCCCTCCTGGCGCACCCTGCTGACGTGGCGGAATGTCGGCATCGCGGTCGCCCTTGTCGTGGTCCTCGCCGCGGCGTCCGCGATCGCGATCATCCGCGCTCCGGCCGCGTCCGGCGACTCGGCCGGTGTGGCCACCCGTTCGGGGACTTCCGGCGCCGCGGCGCTGCGTGCTGCGGGCTCGGTCGACGACTTCTCGTACGACTCGTTCGAGGCCGACTACTGGCTGGGGCGGGATGCCGGCGGCCAGAGCCAGCTGTACACGACCGAGACGATCGTCGCGCGCTTTCCTGAGTTCGACCAGAACAAGGGCATCGTGCGGTGGATCCCGAAGGCCGACTCGGGCATCGCTCACGACCCGCAGGTCGTGAGCGTCACCGGAGCAGGCGGAGCACCGATCCCGTGGTGGACCGAGCAGGACGACGACTTCGTCTACGTGCTGACCGGGGACGACACCTACGTGCACGGCACGCAGACCTACGTCATCTCGTACACGATGAGCGACGTCGTGCTCCGCTTCGAAGACACCGCTGCCGACGAGTTCTACTGGGACACCGTCGGCACCGACCACGCGCAGCCGTTCGGCGATGTGCGCGCGCACGTGCACGTGCTGGGCGATGCTGCGGGCGGCATCCTCGCGGACCGGTTGTACTGCTACAGCGGACCTGCGCAGTCGACCGATCGCTGCTCCATCCAGCCCGCGGAGACCCTCTCGCCGCCGGATCAGGTCGTCGCGTGGGCGCTCGGTCACGGCATCGAGGGCGCCGTCGACACCCAGCTCGCGTTCACCGCGGCCGACGCGGACCTCGGCCCCGATGAGAACGTCACCGTCGCGATCGGCTTCGAGCTCGGCACCTTCGTGGCCCCCACCCCGCCGCCACCGCCGCCCTACCCCTGGTGGGAATGGATCCTGCCGGTGCTGGGCCTGCTCGCCGGATTCGGCGGGCTCGTGTTCGTGCTCGTCATGAAGGGGTTCCTGCGCCGCAACCCGGATCGGTCGCCGGTGATCGTGGAGTACACGGCGCCGGTCGACGAGTCGCCGACGCTCTCGGCGGGTGTGCTCGGCGTGCCGGCGAAGGCGCTTGCCGCGCACGTGGTCGACCTCGCCGTGCGCGACAAGGTGGAGATCACGGCATCCGGCGATCGCTCGGACGCCGATGACTTCCATGTGATCCTGCGCGATGCCGAGGGCCTCGAGCACGACGACCGTCGCATCGTCACGACCCTGTTCGGAAAGGAGGCCGCACCCGGCGACCGGGTGGACCTCGGCCTCTTCGCGCAGAAGCCTCCGGTGCGGGCGGTGACGTACGTGCGGCGGATCGAGGACTCGACGGTCGACCGCGGCTACCGCAGCCGCACGCCGGGCTGGGTCGGCGGCATCCGCGGACTCCTGCAGTTCGGCGGACTGGCGATCGCGGTCGTCATGACGTTCTTCCTGGATGCCGTGCCCTCGGTGCTCACCGACCTCGGATACCTCGGCGGCTGGATCAACTTCCTCTCTATCGCGAGCGCGTTCGGCGCCTTCATCGTGCTGCCGTGGTTCGGCCTGCCCAAGACGACGCTGACGCTCGCGGGCGGCCGCCACAAGACGTACCTCGAGGGCATCCGCACGTATCTGCGCCTGGCGGAGGAGGATCGCCTGCATGCCGCCCAGACGCCGCAGACCGCCGACCTGGTGTCGTCGGGGCGCCGCCCCTACGGTGACGCCCCGAACGTGCCGGGCGCGGACGTCGTCAACCTCTATGAGCGCCTGCTGCCGTACGCCGTACTGTTCGGCATGCAGCGCGAGTGGGTGCGCGTGATCCAGGCGGCGGCCCCGGCAGAGGTGCCGGCGACGCGGGTCGCCCTGTTCGACTCGGTCACGTCCGACTCGCTGTCCGACGCGTCGTCGTCGATCGGCCGCCTGGCCGCCACGCCGGTCTCCAGCGGCAGCTCGTCCAGCTCTTCGGGGTCGTCGTTCTCGAGCAGCTGGTCGTCGTCGGGCGGGTCGTTCGGCGGCGGCTTCTCGGGCGGTGGGGGAGGAGGCGGCGGTTTCGGGGGTCGCTGATCCGACTACGCTCGATCCGTGGCCAAGCTCTACTTCCGATACGGCGCGATGAACTCCGGCAAGTCGACGTCGCTCCTGCAGGCCGCGTACAACTATGAGGAGCGCGGCCAGCACGTGCTGCTGGCGAAGCCCGCGATCGACACCAAAGGTGCCGACCAGATCGACAGCCGCCTGGGAGTCAAGCGCACCGTCGACTTCCTGGTGCGCCCCGAGGACGACATCCGGGCGCTCTTCGCCGAGCACCGTGCCCGCGTCAAGGCCGAGGCCGCCGACACGCTCGTCCCCGAGGCACTGGAGCACGAGGTCGACGTCGCCTGCCTGCTCATCGACGAGGCGCAGTTCCTGACGCGCGAGCAGGTCGACGACCTGCTGCGCATCGTGGTGTTCGACGGTGTTCCCGTGCTCGCGTACGGGATCCGCACCGACTTCCAGACGCAGGCGTTCCCGGGTTCGGCACGGCTGCTCGAACTCGCGCACAGTCTGGAAGAGCTGAAGACGATCTGCCGCTGCGGACGCAAGGCGCTCTTCAATGCGCGGCTCGTCGGGGGCAGGTTCGTGTTCGACGGAGACCAGGTCGCCATCGATGAGCTGACGGCCGATCGCGTCACGTACGAGTCGCTGTGCGCCGAGGACTATCTGCGCGCCTCGGGCGGCCGCCTGGAGTGAGTCGGTCGAGCCGGCGGTCTCAGGCCGTCTCGGCAGCCGGACGACGGCGGCGGGGGAGCGGGATCAGCATCGACGTCGACCGCTGATAGTCGCGGTACGCGGGATACTTCGCCGACGAGATCGACTCGGTGAACACCGTCGACCCGATGAACAGCACACTCAGCATCAGCGCCCCGAGAACGGTCCAGTTGAGCCAGCTGCCGCCGTCGGCGACGAGAGCCACCGCGCCGATCGCGTAGAACGCCCACCACTGCGCCTGCTCGAAGAAGAAGTTGGGGTGCCGGCTGTAGGCGAAGAGCCCCGTCGTGAGGAACCCGGGCTCCAGCGAACCGCCCGCCGCCTTCTTCGCCTGGTGGAACCGCCACTGCTGCTGATCTGCGACGGTCTCGCCGATCAGGAACGCGACGAACAGCGCTGCGAAGACGGCATCCCATCCGTTGAAAGGCGAGGAATGCTGCCACGCGATGTAGGCGGGCAGCGTGATGAGCACCAGCAGCGCACTCTGGAAGAGCACGATGAAGAAGAGGTTGAACAGCTGGAACTGCCAGCGCGACATGCGGCCGCGCAGGATCGCCCACCGGTAGTCCTCCATGCCGGTGTACCCGCCCTTGCGGGCGAAGTTGAAGGTGAGGCGCACACCCCACGCCGTGACCAGCACCGCCATCACGACGAGGCGGGTCGCATCGATGCCGGCGATGAGCGCGGCCCCGGCGAAGATCCACACGTAGATCACCGGGACGATCGACCACAGCCGATCGATCCATGAGGTCTCGTCGGTGACGAGAGACGTGATCCAGCAGAACGCCGCGGCGATGCCCGCGACGATGAGGACGAGGATGAGGGGATCCATGACGTCAGGCTAGCGCCCCTCGGCGACATCCGGCGTCACGCGGGTTGCCTGTGGTCGGACCACACGTTATCGTGGTCTGACCACACGGCGCGGACGCCGTGTCCTGAGCATGGATGAGGAGATCCGTGACCGGAACCACCGCTCCCGCAGCGCGCGCCTGGCGCGTCGTGCTCGAGAAGATCGAGGCCGACCTGCTCGACGGCCGGCTGCGTCCCGGCGACCGCCTGCCGCCCGAGCGCGAGCTGTCGGCCACGCTCGGCGTCGGGCGATCCAGCGTGCGCGAGGCGCTGCGCGTGCTCGAGGTGATGGGACTCATCCGCACCGGCACCGGCTCAGGGCCGACCTCCGGCGCGATCATCATCGCGACGCCGCAGGGGGGCATGTCGGCGCTGCTGCGGCTTCAGGTGGCCGCTCAGGGCTTTCCCTTCGACGACGTCGTCGCCACCCGGCTCGTGCTCGAATCCGCCGTCGTCGACGCTCTCGCCGCCGACCCGGAACGCTCGACCGGTGCTGCTCGCGACATCGTCGACGCGATGGATGCCGACGACCTCACCACTCCGGAGTTCCTCGCGCTCGACGCACAGCTGCACCTCGCCCTGGCCGAGGCCTCCGGCAACGTCGTGATCGCCGCCATGATGGCGGGCCTGCGCACCGCCATCGAGTCGTACGTGCAGGCCGGCGCGGCCGGCCTCGCCGACTGGCAGAGCGCGGCGGCCCGACTCCGTCGAGAGCACCACGCGATCCTCGACGCCGTGGACGCCGGCGACGGCGCGCGTGCGCGCACCCTCGTCCACGACCACATCGCCGGCTATTACGAGGCCGCGGGACTCGCGCCCTCGGCCGCCGGCATCCATCTCCCCACGAACCCCTGACCGAACGAGAGGTCCCCATGGTCACCCGCCAGTTCCCCAAGCCCGCTGAGCTGCTCGAGCTCATGCAGTTCAAGAAGCCCGAGCTCGACGGGCGCAAGCGCCGCCTCGACGCCGCGCTCACGATCTACGACCTGCGCACCATCGCGAAGCGCCGCACGCCCAAGGCGGCGTTCGACTACACCGACGGTGCCGCGGAGGGCGAGCTGTCGCTCGCGCGCGCCCGCCAGGCGTTCGAGGACGTCGAGTTCCACCCCGACGTGCTGCGCCCGGCCGAGAGCGTCGATCTGTCCACCGAGATCCTGGGCGGCCCCTCGGCGATGCCGTTCGGCATCGCGCCGACCGGCTTCACGCGCCTCATGCAGACCGAGGGCGAGACGGCGGGTGCCGGTGCGGCAGGGGCCGCCGGCATCCCGTTCACCCTCTCGACGCTCGGCACGACCTCGATCGAGGGTGTCAAGGCGGCCAACCCGCACGGGCGCAACTGGTTCCAGCTGTACGTCATGCGCGACCGCGAGATCTCGTACGGGCTCGCGCGTCGCGCCGCCGCCGCGGGCTTCGACACGCTGCTGTTCACCGTCGACACGCCGGTCGCCGGCGCGCGCCTGCGCGACAAGCGCAACGGCTTCTCGATCCCGCCGCAGCTGACCCTCGGCACGATCGTCAACGCCATCCCGCGGCCGTGGTGGTGGTACGACTTCCTCACCACGCCCAAGCTCGAGTTCGCGTCGCTGTCGACCACGGGCGGCACCGTCGGCGAGCTGCTCGACGCGGCCATGGACCCGACGATCAGCTACGACGACCTCGCGATCATCCGCGACATCTGGCCCGGCAAGATCGTCGTGAAGGGTGTGCAGAACGTCGCGGACTCGAAGCGGCTCATCGACGCCGGCGTCGACGGCATCATCCTGTCGAACCACGGCGGCCGCCAGCTCGACCGCGCGCCGATCCCGTTCCGCCTTCTGCCCGAGGTCGTCCGCGAGGTCGGCAAGGATGCGACCGTCATGGTCGACACCGGCATCATGAACGGCGCCGACATCGTCGCCTCGATCGCGCTCGGTGCGAAGTTCACCCTCATCGGCCGCGCCTACCTGTACGGACTGATGGCGGGCGGGCGACAGGGCGTCGACCGCACGATCGCGATCCTGCGCAGCGAGATCGAGCGCACCATGAAGCTCCTCGGCGTCTCGTCGATCGCCGAGCTCGAGCCGCGTCACGTCACGCAGCTGCAGCGCCTCGTTCCGGTGGCCGCGCCCGTCGCGGCTGCTGCAGAGGCGGCCGGCCCGCGCCCGCGTTCGCCGCGCGCGACCGTCGCGAAGGGGGATGCCGCAGCATCCCGCACCGCGAAGTCCTCCGCCGCGCGCGCGAAGGCCTGACGCCCGCGCCCTCGCTCAACGACCAGGGAACTCCTGGTCGTTGAGCGAGCGGAGCGAGACGAAACGTGGCGAGCCGCCCGTCGGAGCCGGCCAACCCGGCGACGAGGGTCGTCAGCCGCGGACGGGCAGCGTCGGGATCAGCGCCTCGAGGTACGTGATGGTGTCCTCCCAGCCGTCGACCGCGTGGCAGCGCACGCCCATCGCCAGGACGGGATAGTCGTTGCCGTCGGGGTCCAGCCGGTCGCCGACGAAGAGCATGTCGTCCAGGGCGATGCCGGTCTGCTCGGCGAGCTGCCGCATGCCGTAGGCCTTGTCGATGCCCTGCTCGGTGATGTCGACCGAGGTCGACCCTCCCGAGCGCACCTCGAGGTCGGGGAGCAAGGCCGCGACGGCTGCGCGCAGGAGGCTCTTCTTCTCGCCGGTGGGATCCCACGCCATCTTGGCCGGGACGGGAGCCTGCTGTCCGAGCGCCGAGAAGGTGATCTGCGAGCCGCGGTCTTCGAGGATGTCGCCCCAGGTCTCAGACGCCCAGAGGCCCAGGCGGCGCGCCTCGCCCTCGACGGCCGCGAGCGCACGCGTCTTCTGATCGTCGGTGAGCGAGCGCTGGTAGATGGTCTCCACCGCGTCGGCCGACAGGCGGTAGTACTGCGTGCCGCACGTCGGCAGCAGGTGCAGTCGCGCTCGGACGTCGGCCGCGGCATCCGGGAGCCGGTCCACCACCTGCGTCGTGAACTGCGCGAGCTGCCCGCCGGAGATGATCGCCACCTCCACGCGCTGCGCCAGCGCGATGAGCAGCTCGCCCATCCGCGGGTCGATCGCGCTCTTCGACGGCGCCAGAGTGTCGTCGAGATCGAAGGCGACAAGTCGGGGAGCGACGGCGTCGGTCACGATCTCGGTCCTTTCATGAAAGAGGCCCCGCCTTCCGGCGGAGCCTCTTGTCAGATCTTGCTCTGTGGTCGGGGTGACAGGATTTGAACCTGCGGCCTCTTCGTCCCGAACGAAGCGCGCTACCAAGCTGCGCCACACCCCGTTTTGCAACCCTCCGAGTCTAACCGATCGTCAGGGGTGCTGTTGACCACGCCGGGGAATCAGCGTGAGAAGAGACGCCTCCGGGCGGCACGCGAAGCGCACCGGGGCGTAGATCGAGTGCCCGAGCCCCGCGCTCACGTTCAGCGGGACGGTGCGCCCGAGGTGAGTCCACTCACTGAGGCCTCGCGCCTGCTTCAGCGGGATGTCGCAGTTGGCGACGAGCGCTCCGAAGCCCGGCACGCGCACCTGGCCGCCGTGCGTGTGCCCCGCGAAGACCACATCCGCGCCGAGGTCGACGAAGTCGTCCAGGACGCGACGGTACGGTGCGTGCGTCACGCCGATCGTCAGGTCCGGCGCTCCGGCGCGCAGCGCCTCGACCTGCTCGGGGAGCACCTCCAGCCGGTCCCAGCCGCGGTGTGCGTCGCTCACGCCGAACGCTCCGACGCGCAGGCCGCCGGCATCCACCGAACCGGTTCGGTTGTTGAGGTCGAGCCAGCCCAGCTCATCGGTGAGGTAGCGGTCGAGAGCCTGCGTGTCCAGCGGCTCCCACGTCGGCTCGGCCTTCGACGGTCCGAGGAAGTACTTGAACGGGTTGCGCGGGGACGGCGACGCGTGGTCGTTCGACCCGTGGACGAAGAATCCCGGGATGCCGCGCAACGGGTCGTACGCGGCGCGAAGGCCGCGCAGCCCGTCGTCGTGGCCCATGTTGTCGCCGGTGTTGACGATCAGGTCGGGCTGCAGCTCGGCGAGAGCCGCGATCCACCGCTGCTTGCGGTGCTGCCATGGCGCCATGTGCGCGTCCGACAGATGCAGCACGCGGATCGGCGCTGCGCCGTCCGGCAGCACCGGCACCTCATGGAAGCGGACGGTGAACAGGTAGCGCTCGATGCCGATGCCCCAGATCGCGGCGCCTGCGCCGACCGCCCCCACCGTGCCGAGCACGGTGAGGGCGGTGCGAGTGGATGCTGCCGGCACTAGTCGTCACCGTTGCCGTTGTTCCCGCGCCCGCCGCCGCCTCCACTGCCACCGCAGTTCGAGGAGGTGTAGTTGACGCTGATGGGGGCGTTGCGGTCCACGACGGAGTTCGCGGCCGGATTCGTGTCGGTGGCACGAGGCTCGTTCGACCCGTCCTTGGTGGGCGTGCACTGGCCGTCATTGACGTTGCCGAAGCCGGCCGCGCGCAGCGCCCGCTTGGCGTCGTCGAGCGAGCGACCCGACACGTCGGGTACGGACAGCCCCTTGCCGTTGCTCGGGCTGATCGTGACGGTGGTGCCGCCCGCGACCTTGCCCGCCTCGGGGCTCTGCGCACCGACGGTGCCCGCAGGCTGGTTCGAGGCCGTCTCCGGGCCAACCTGGACCGTGAAGCCGGCGTCTTCGAGCTTCGTCTGAGCCTCCTGCATCGACATGCCGAGCACGTTCGGAAGATCGATCATCTGCACCTTGGTGAGCTCGGTGTCAGGAGCTGCAAATGGCCCGGCAGGATGAGTCTCGTTCGCAGTTCCTTGCACAGCCCTGGCAATGCTGTACCGGATGTCAGACAAGGCCTGGCGACCGTTGTATGTCTTGAACACATCGCCGCCGCCTTGAACATTGCCAGCCCACGTGGCAGTCGCGACCTGGGTGCTGGACTCGATCAGCCAGGTCTGGAGCTCCTCGTGAGTCCCGGTCTTGCCGATCAGCTGCGTGCCGTCGTTCGGGTTGCCTCGGGCACCGGTACCACCGTTCATCACGCCCTGGAGCGCATAGGCCGCAGTAGCCGCGACGTTGGGCGCAATGACCGGTGAGCAGGTACGCTCCGGCTTGGGCAGTTCGCTGCCTTTGGAATCGGTCACGCGATCGATTGCCTGTGGCTGGCAGTAGACGCCATTGTTCGCGACCGTTCCGTACGCGGCGGCGACTGCAAGGGGCGACACTGCGTTCGTGCCGATGATCGAGTTGAGGCTGTCCATCTTGACGGGCTTGCCGGTCTTCGCAAGGGTAACGCCCATCCGGGTCGCGACGTTCTTGATGTCGCACAGATCGAGCTTCTCGGCCATCGCGAAGTAGCCGGTGTTGAGCGAGTCTCTCGTGAATCGCATCGGTGTGCCGATGTAGCCCGGAGCCTTGGCGAAGTTGTTGATCAGATCGTTGGACACGTTGACCCAGTCGTGGGGTTGCCCGTCATAGTCGTCGTTGCAGCTGTTCTTGATTCGTTTGAAGACATGCAGCGTGCCGTTGAGCGTCTCGTTGACGGAGTGCCCCTTCTCGAGCCAGTCGACGAGGGTGAACAGCTTGAAGGTCGATCCGACGCTGAAGCCGTCCGATGTGCCGTAGTTGTGGTCGCCCGCGTACACGAGTGAGGAATAGCCCGGGGTGCTGGCGAATGCTTGGTCCTCGCTGAACTGGGTGTTCTGTGACATTGCGAGAATGCGACCGGTCGTGGTTTCGAGGCTCGTGGTGGTCGCCCCGAAGACACCCGGTTGATCGGGTAGCGTACGGCCCTGCTTCATCGGGATGGTGGCCGGCGCGTTCGCTGCCATCGCCTCCTGCGCGGACGCCTGAATGCGCGGGTCCAGGGTTGTGTAGACGTTCAGGCCGCCACGGTCCAGCAGCTGCCGCCGGTCCTCGGGCTTCTCACCGAACGCGGGATCGTTCAAGATGACGTCCTTCACGTACTGACAGAAGTACTCCATGCCCTTGGCGTTGAAGCATCCCGTCTGCGCGGGGACCACGTTCGGAGTGATCGGCCAGACCGCGGCCTCGACGTACTGCTCGCGGGTGATCTTGCCGTCATCGAGCATGCGGCTGAGAACGTACAGCTGCCGCACCTTCGTGGAGGTGTAGCCGTCGGCTGCGGCGAACTTCTGCTCCTCGGTGATCTCGCCGGACTTCACGAGGTTGTCGAGGGCGACGAGGTTGGCGCCCTCGTCGATCACGCCGTCCGGCGCCTTGTTGAAGCTCGTGGTGCCGTCCTGACTCCAGATGGAGCCGAGCGGCTTGTCGATGCGGAAGTTGTTGGGGTTCTGCACCATGCCGGCGAGTGTGGCGGCCTGTGCGACGGTCAGGTTCGCCGCGGTGGTGCCGAAGTACTGGCGCGCCGCCGACTCGATGCCATACGTGACACCGCCCCAGTTGGCGATGTTCATGTAGCCGAGCAGGATGTCGTTCTTCGAGTACTTCTGCTCGAGCGAGATCGCGTACCGCATCTCCTGCAGCTTGCGCGTATAGCCCTCGGGGCCGTCGGCGGTCGTGGCGTCGGTCCAGCAATCCTGCAGCGCCTTCTCGCGGGTCACCGCGACCACAGGGTTCTTTTTCTCGTCGAGGACGACGTTGCCGTCCTTGTCGACCTCGTATTCCTCTTTCGCGTCCCGCTCGCACTTCTGGATCAGCACGTTCTTGACATACTGCTGGCTGATCGACGAGGCACCCTGTGTCTCGGCGCCGCCCTTGGCGTTCGAGAGGAGGGCGCGCGCGGTGCCGATGAGGTCGATGCCGCCGTGCTGGTAGTAGCGGGGGTCCTCGCTCGACAGCAGCGCGTCGTACATGACGGGAGCGATCTGATCGAACTCGACCTGGGTGCGGTCCTGCTCGAGGAACTTGGTCATGAGCGCCGGCTGGCCGGTGTTCGGATCGGTGTAGTAGAAGTTGCTGGGGAGCATGAGCTGATCGATGTCGAGGACGCTCGGAAGGTTGTCGAACATCGTGATCGCGCGCTCTGCCGCGGTGCTCGTGATCGCGACCGCGGGGGTGACGGTCGCGGCGATGAGGACACCGGCTGCGGCACTGAGGCCGACGAGTCCGGCGAGTCCGCCGAGCACGCCGGTGGCCGTGCGTTTGGTATCAGGCATAGGCTTGATCGTAAGGGAGATACCTGGGCGATCCATCAAGGACTCTCAGCCGACAAAGGTGTTTCTCAGCCTTCATCAGCCGTCACTTTCCGCACACTCGAGGAGTCGCGATGACGACGTGGGAGTACCTCACCACGCCCCTTCTGATCCACAACACCGCCGCGATCCTCAACAACTGGGGCAAGCAGGGCTGGGAGCTCGTGCAGATCGTGCCCGGCCCCGAGGGCGGGCTGGTCGCGTACTTCAAGCGCCCGTCGGGCGGCGGCCAGCAGAACGCCGGACTGGATGCCGCAGCCCAGGCCGCCCGTCAGTTCGAGGGGGAGTGACCATGGCCGTCAGCGAACGTCTCGCCGAGCTCGGCATCGAGCTTCCCTCCGTCGTCCCGCCGGTGGCCGCCTACGTCCCCGCGAAGGCGCACGGCGACCTCGTCTACACCGCCGGGCAGCTGCCGATGGTGGCCGGCGCGCTGCCGGCGACCGGCAAGGTGGGCGACGGGCACGGACTCGTTCCCGCTGAGGACGCCAAGGCATGCGCGCGTCAGAGCGCGCTCAACGCGATCGCCGCGGCCGCCGCGGCCGTCGGCGGCGTCGACCGCCTCACGGGCGTGCTCAAGGTGACCGGCTTCGTGGCCTCGGTGCCCGAGTTCACAGGACAGCCCGGAGTGATCAACGGCGCGAGCGAGGTGCTCGGCGAGATCTTCGGCGACTCCGGCCGCCACGCGCGCTCGGCCGTGGGCGTCCCCGTCCTGCCGCTCGATGCGCCCGTCGAGGTCGAGGTCGTCTTCTCGTTCGCGTGACCGAATGACAGAGGGGATGCCGCGGCCCGAGGCTGCGGCATCCCCTCTTCTCGTCCTTACTTGACCTGTGCCGAGATCACCGACATCACAGCGGTGTCGGCGAGCGTCGTGGTGTCGCCGACCTCGCGGCCCTCGGCGACATCGCGGAGCAGCCGCCGCATGATCTTGCCCGAGCGGGTCTTGGGCAGCTCGCCGACGATGTACACGTCGCGGGGACGCGCGATCGGGCCGATCTGCTCGCCCACCCACTGCCGCAGCGTCTGGCCGAGTCCTTCAACCGGGTTCTCGTCCAGATACGACTGCTTGATGATGACGAACGCGACGACCGCCTGGCCCGTGGTCTCGTCGGAGGCGCCGACGACCGCGGCCTCGGCGACCGCCTCGTTGCCGACGAGCGCCGATTCGATCTCGGTCGTCGACAGGCGGTGACCCGACACGTTCATCACGTCGTCGACGCGGCCCAGCAGCCACACATCGCCGTCGTCGTCGAGGCGCGCGCCGTCGCCGGCGAAGTAGAAGCCCTGCTTCTGGAACTTCTCCCAGTAGGTCTCGACGAAGCGCTCCGGGTCGCCCCAGATGCCGCGCAGCATCGACGGCCAGGGCTCGGTGATCACGAGCAGGCCGCCGTTGCCGTTGCCGACGTGAGCGCCGTCCTCGTCGACGACGTCGATCGAGATGCCGGGCAGCGGCACCTGCGCCGACCCCGGCTTGGTCTCGGTGACGCCGGGCAGCGCCGACACCATGATCGCGCCGGTCTCGGTCTGCCACCACGTGTCGACGATCGGCGCGGTCTTGCCGCCGATGATCTTGCGGTACCACATCCACGCCTCGGGGTTGATGGGCTCGCCCACCGAGCCGAGCAGGCGCAGCGACGACAGGTCGAACTGCTTCGGGATGGCACGGCCGAGCTTCATGAACGAGCGGATCGCTGTCGGCGCGGTGTAGAGCACCGTCACGCCGTACTTCTGCACGATCTCCCACCAGCGGCCGGGGTGCGGAGCGTCGGGCGTGCCCTCGTACAGCACCTGCGTCGCCCCGTTGGCGAGCGGGCCGTACGTGACGTAGGTGTGACCGGTCACCCAGCCGATGTCGGCCGTGCACCAGTACACGTCCGTCTCAGGGTGGATGTCGTGCACGACCTTGTTGGTGAAGGCGGCCTGCGCGAGGTAACCGCCTGAGGTGTGCAGGATGCCCTTGGGCTTTCCGGTCGTGCCGGACGTGTAGAGGATGAACAGCGGGTTCTCCGCCGGGAACGCCTGCGCCTCGTGTTCGCCTGACGCGGCGGAGACGACCTCGTGCCACCACAGGTCGCGGCCTTCGGTCCACTCGACCTCGTTGTCGCCGCGCTTGACGACGAGCACGTGCTCCACCGTCTCTTGCGGGCCCGTGCCGCGGTCGCCGAGCGCGAGGTCGACAGCGGGCTTGAGGGCCGACACCTTGCCCTTGCGGTAGCCGCCGTCGGCGGTGATGACGAGCTTCGCTCCCGCGTCGTCGATGCGCGCGCGCAGGCTGTCGGCCGAGAAGCCGCCGAAGACGACCGAGTGGATGGCGCCGATGCGTGCGACCGCGAGCATCGAGGCGACCGCCTCGGGGATCATCGGCAGGTAGATCGCGACGCGGTCGCCCTGACCGATGCCGAGGCCCTCGAGCACGTTCGCGAGGCGCTTGACCTCGTCGGTGAGCTCGGCGTAGGTGACGCGTCGCTCGTCACCGGGCTCGCCCTCCCACAGCAGTGCGACGCGGTCGCCGTTGCCCGCCTCGACGTGGCGGTCGAGGCAGTTGTACGCGACGTTGAGCTCGCCGTCCGCGAACCACTTCGCGAACGGGGGGTTCGACCAGTCGAGCACCTCGGTGAACGGCTTGTGCCAGTGCAGCTCGCGCGCCTGGTCGGCCCAGAAGCCCTCGCGGTCGGCCTTGGCGTGGTCGTAGAGCTCGGCGGTGGCCACGGCGTTCGCAGCGAACTCGGACGAGGGCGCGAAGCGCCGATCCTCGGTGAGCAGGTGGTCGATCTGGCTGCTGCCGGCGTGCGTGATCGGGTTCTGTTCGCTCATGGGAGCGCGCTCCTTTGCGGGCTTGAGGGAGGCCGAGGGATGTCGGCGAGTCTGCCAGGAAATGTACTCAGGGCGCCCCGTGACGACTACCCCCGATAGTAGGTGGCGCCGCCGACACACGACACGACCGATATATCAGTGAGAATCCTCTCCTTTTCGTTTTGTTCGGACCCTTACCTCGCCTATGCTGACCGTTGGCCGAACATTCGATTCTGGCATTGCGGCACCCGACGTCACCCCCCGAATTCGGGTCCGCGCACGGCGGCATCCCATTCCCCCCATGGGATGCCGCCTTCATTCGTCTGGGAGCGGTTTCGCTGGGGCCGGCGGGGATCCGCGGCTGTGCGCCTCTTCCTCCCCAGCGGCCGCGTCCGGCCGGCCATCCACCGATGTGCCGTATCGGGGGCCGGCGCCGCCGCGCGGCTCCTAGCGTCGGTGCCATGGCCACGCCCTTCACCGTCTCACCCCGACCGGGCGCGGCGGTCGTGCGCGCCGTCGGGGAGCGGAGGGATGCCGGGCGCCCGGCGCTCCCTGGAGCATCTGCTGACCCACGCGCGGCGATCGACCTGCCGGCCGCGGCCGCGTCGGCATCCGATTCGGCTGCTGCCGCCTGGGTTCCGTGCGCGGCGAGACCGGCCGTCGTGGACTCGTCGGGCTCGGGGCGCGGACGCGAGGTGCCGTCGGTCGACGCGGGGGAGCGGCATCCTTCGCTCGCTCCGTTCGCGGCCTACCTCGACGACCCGACCGTCACCGATCTGTTCGTCAACGGTGCGGCGGGGCTGTTCGTCGACCGCGGTGCGGGAGTGGTGCCCGCGCGGGAGTGGCGGGCGACCGAGGACGAGGTGCGCGGTCTCGCCGTCTCGCTCATCGGCCACGGCGGTCGCCACATCGACGACGCGTCCCCCTGTGTGGACGTGAGACTGGAGGGCGGCATCCGTGTGCACGCCGTGCTGCCCCCGATCGCTCCCGGCGGCACCACGATCTCGATTCGCGTCCCGCGCCTCTCAGACCCGACCCTCGACGAGCTCGGGCGCAACGGCATGTTCGACGCCGCGACGCGGCGGCGGCTGGACGAGGCGATCGAGCGTCGCGCGAACCTGCTGGTGTCCGGTGCCGCGGGGGCGGGAAAGACGACCCTGCTCTCGGCGATGCTGGGCCAGGCGCCTGATCACGAGCGCGTCGTCACGATCGAGGACGTGGCCGAGCTGCGGATCGCGCACCCCCATCACGTGCGACTCGAAGCGCGGCAGCCGAACCTCGAAGGCGCGGGCGGCATCGGCCTCGCGCGACTGGTGCGCGAAGCGCTGCGCATGCGCCCCGATCGCCTCGTCGTCGGCGAGTGCCGTGGCGACGAGGTGCGCGAACTGCTGTCGGCGCTGAACACCGGGCACGACGGCGGCGCCGGCACGGTGCACGCGAACAGCCTTCCCGACGTCCCCGCGAGGCTGGAGGCGCTCGGAGCGCTCGCCGGCCTCGACGACCGGGCGCTGGCCCGGCAGGTCGCCAGCGCGATCGACCTCGTGGTGCACGTCGAACGCGGGGCGGACGGCGTCCGCCGCATCGCGGCCATGGGGCGCCCGGTCGTCGACGCCGCGGGGCGGCTGGCGATGGACGCGATCAGCGGGAGCGGCGCATGATCCCCTTCTGGCGGAGCGTTCGCCGCAGACCGGGACGTGGCGAGGCCGAGACGGACGCGGCCTCTGCCACCGTGCTGCAGCTGGCCGTGCTGCTGCAGGCCGGTGTGGCCCCGGCGCGCGCATGGGAGCACCTGGCCGGCGTGGGCGACCCCGCCGCGGCGCGCGTCGTCGCCGCGACCGCGCACGAGACGCCGCTCCCAGCCGCCATCGCGGCGATCGGCACCGACGCCTGGCGCGAGGTCGCGGTCGCCTACCAGGTCGCCTCGACGGTCGGTGCACCGCTCGCCGCGTGCCTTCGAGGCCTCGCCACCGCGCTCACCGACGCGCAGGAGGCGGCCGACGACGTGCGGGTCGCGCTCGCCGAGCCGGCCGGCACGGCGCGACTGATGGGATGGCTGCCGCTGCTCGCCGTCGCGCTCGGCGCGGCGCTCGGCTTCGACACGTTCGGCACTCTCTTCGGCTCGCCGCCGGGCATCGCATGCCTCGCAGCAGGCGGCGCCCTCATCGTCGTCGCACAGCGCTGGACGGCACGACTCGTCCGGTCCGCAGACGACGGCGCGGGTGTGCCCGGATTCCATGCCGAGCTCGTGGCGATCGCGTTGAGCGGCGGCGTCTCGATCGAGCGCGCGCTCGCCGTCGTGGCGGACGCCGACGCCCTGCGCAGACCCGCGGCGCCCACACTCGCGCTCGCGCCGACCGCTGGGCCGACCGTGACGGCCGGATCGCCGGACGATGTCGCGTCGGTGCTCTCGCTCTCGCGTTCCGCGGGCGTTCCCGCCGTCGAGCTGCTGCGGGCCTCCGCGGACCACGCGCGTCATCGAGCCCGCGTCGACGGCCGGCTGCGCGCGGCGAAGCTCTCGTCACGCCTGCTCGTGCCGCTCGGCGTATGCACGCTGCCCGCGTTCCTGCTGCTCGGCGTCGCCCCCATGCTGCTGAGCGTCATGTCGACCATGTCGCTGTCGCTCTGAAGCCCGTGCCCACACCCAACGAATCGACCGAACGGAGTACCGATGTCTTCTCGACACGCCCCGACCCTTCCCCGCCTGACCCGCCGCCGCGCGGAGCGGCTGTTCCGGCCGCGCGCCGCGGACGGTGCGCTGGCTGACGATACGGGCGCCGCGACCGCGGAGTACGCGATCGCGACGATGGCTGCCGTGGCCTTCGCAGGCCTGCTCGTCGTGATCATGCGATCCGACGAGGTGCGCGGCATCCTGACCGATCTCGTGCGCCGAGCCCTCACCGTCGCATGATGCGCGCGCGACTCGGCGGCGACCGGCGCCGGGGGTCCGATGACGATCAAGGCTCCGTCGTCGCCGAGTTCGCGATCGCCCTGCCGGCGATCGCCGTGGTGCTGGCCGTCGGCGTAGGGGCGCTCGCAGGCGCGTCGCGTCAGGTGCGGCTTCAGGACGCCGTGGCGGATGCCGCACGCCTGAGCGCGCGGGGTGAGCAGACGTCGCGGGTGACCGGGGCCGTGACGGCGGCGGTGGCGGAGGCATCCGTCGACATCTCATCCCGAGGGGATCTCGTGTGCGTCACCGCGTCGGCGCCGGCGCTGCTCGGCCTGCGGGTGAACGCGACCGGCTGCGCGCTGGCGGGCGGGCTGTGAAGGTGCGCGTGCGCGCCGCTGCCGCAGCGGCCGAGGGCGTCGGCTGATGGCCGGCTCGGTCGCGGCGGCGGGGGTGGTGGCGGGTGCGGCGATCCTCGCCGTGGGACTCGCCGCCACGGGATCCGCATCTGTCGTCGGGCAGCGTCTGGCGTCCGCAGCGGACGCCGGCGCGCTCGCCGCCGCCGACGCAGCGTCGGGCGCGGTCGCCGGCGTCCCGTGCGATCTTGCGGCCGAGGTCGCGGGCACTTTCGGTGCGCGCGTCGACGCGTGCGACCTCGACGGTCTGATCGCCACGGTCACCGTAGCCGTCCGGTTCGGGCCCGTCGTCGCGCAGGCCACTGCGCGGGCCGGTCCGCCGCCGTGATCCGCGGCTCACAGTCCGCTCATGGATAACTGGCGTGTATGGTTTGCGTCGAAGAAAGGACGCCCCCGTTGGCAGAAGGCAAGAAGCTCGTCATCGTCGAGTCACCGACGAAGATGAAGTCGATCCAGGGGTATCTCGGCGACGGCTACGAGGTGCTCAGCTCGGTCGGCCACATCCGTGACCTCGCAGACAAGAAGAGCATTCCCGCAGACAAGAAGCAGGCCTACGGGAAGTACTCGATCGACATCGACAACGGCTTCGATCCCTATTACGTCGAGAGCGAGCGCGGCAAGAAGACCGTCGCCGAACTCAAGCGAGCGCTGAAGGGGGCGGACGAGCTCCTGCTCGCCACCGATGAAGACCGCGAGGGCGAGGCCATCGCGTGGCACCTGCTGCAGACGCTGAAGCCCAAGGTGCCGGTCAAGCGCATGGTGTTCCACGAGATCACCAAGGACGCGATCCAAGCCGCCGTCGGCAACACGCGCGAGCTCGATCTCGCGCTCGTCGACGCGCAGGAGACGCGCCGCATCCTCGACCGCCTGTACGGGTGGGACGTGAGCCCGGTGCTCTGGTACAAAGTGCAGCAGGGCACCTCCGCCGGTCGCGTGCAGTCCGCCGCCACCCGCCTGGTGGTCGACCGCGAGCGCGAGCGCATGGCATTCGTGTCGGCGTCCTACTGGGACATCGAGGCGCTCGCCGCGCCGAACCGTCCGCAGGGGCTGGACGAGTCCTTCTCCACGCGCCTGGCCCGCGTCGACGGCGCGGTCCTCGCCCGCGGCACCGACTTCGACGACCGCGGCGAGCTGAAGAAGGCGGTGCTGGTCCTCGACGAGGCCCAGGTGCGCGAGCTCGCGGCCGCCATCGAGGCAGCGGCCGAGGCATCCGTCACCGCTCTCGAGTCCAAGCCGGGCACTCGCAGCCCCAAGCCCCCGTTCACGACCTCGACGCTCCAGCAGGAGGCGGGTCGCAAGCTCTCGATGAGCGCCAAGCACGCCATGGGCGTCGCGCAGCGCCTCTACGAGAAGGGGTTCATCACTTATATGCGCACCGACTCGACGGCGCTGTCGACGCAGGCCGTCCAGGCCGCGCGTGAACAGGCCGTCACGCTGTACGGCGCGCAGTCCGTGCCGCTGAACCCGCGCACCTACCGCAACAACAGCAAGAACGCGCAGGAGGCGCACGAGGCGATCCGCCCGTCGGGCGAGACCTTCCGCACGCCGTCGATGGTGTCGAACGAGCTCGACCGCGACGAGCTGCGCCTGTACGACCTCATCTGGAAGCGCACCATGGCCAGCCAGATGGCCGACGCGAAGTACGAGACGACCACCGTGACCCTCGAGGTCACCGCCGGCGGGCGCCGCGCGGAGTTCACCGCGTCCGGAACCGTGTACACGTTCAAGGGCTTCCTCGAGGCGTACGAAGAAGGACGCGACGAGAAGCGCGGCGACGCCGACAAGTCCGACGACCAGTCGCTGCCGGCGATGGCCGTGGGCGATGTGCTGCGGCTTCGCGAGGTCGAGCCCAAGGGCCACGCGACGAGCCCGAAGCCGCGCTACACCGAGGCTTCGCTGGTCAAGGCCCTCGAAGAGAAGGGCATCGGGCGGCCGTCGACGTTCGCGAGCATCATCGACGTGATCCTCAACCGCGGCTACGTCACCAAGCGCGGCCAGGCGCTCATCCCGAGCTGGCTGGCGTTCAGCGTCGTGCGTCTGCTCGAGCAGCACTTCGCCGACCTGGTGGATTACGACTTCACGGCGGCGCTCGAGGACGACCTCGACGCCATCGCCCGCGGCGAGCAGAAGCGCCAGGACTGGCTGCAGGAGTTCTACTTCGGCGGGGCCGACCACGTCGGTCTGCGCAACATCGTCGACAACCTCGGCGAGATCGACGCCCGCGCCCTGAACTCGACGCCGATCGGCGACGTGGCGACGCTGCGGTTCGGCAAGTACGGCCCCTACCTGGAGGTCGCCGACAAGGCCGACCCCGAGGCCGAGCCGCGCCGGGTGAACATCCCCGAAGACCTCGCGCCCGACGAGCTCACGCCCGCCAAGGCGCAGGAGCTCATCGACGCGCCGGTCGCGGGCGACCGCGTCCTGGGCGAGAACCCCGCCAACGGCAAGCTCGTCGTCGTGAAGGACGGCCGCTTCGGCCCCTACGTGCAGGAGACGGACCCGCCCGCCGCCGAAGAGGTCGACGAGGCGACCGGCGAGGTCGTGGCCGTCGAGCCCGAGCCTGCCCCCAAGAAGCGTGGCGCCAAGAAAGAGGCCGCCCCGAAGCCCCGCACCGCGTCGCTCTTCAAGTCGATGTCGGTCGACACGATCGATCTCGACACCGCTCTGAAGCTCCTCGACCTGCCCCGCACCGTCGGCATCGATCCCGAGACCGAGACCCCGATCACGGCTCAGAACGGCCGCTACGGGCCGTACCTCAAGAAGGGCACCGACTCGCGCACGCTGCAGAGCGAGCAGCAGATCTTCGACATCACGCTCGAAGAGGCGCTCGCCGTGTACGCGCAGCCGAAATACGGTGCTCGCGGCGCGAGCTCCGCGCTCAAGGAGTTCGAGGCCGACCCGACCAGCGGCAAGCCGATCAAGCTGAAGGACGGTCGCTTCGGCCCGTACGTCACGGACGGCGAGACGAACGCGACGATCCCCCGCGGCGAGGACGCGATGGAGGTCACCTTCGAGCGCGCGGTGCAGCTGCTCGCCGACAAGCGCGCCAAGGGACCCGCCAAGCGGCCGGCCGCGCGTCGCACCACGACGCGCAAGCCCGCGGCGAAGAAGTGAGCGCCCCGGCCACTGAGCGTGTCGACGGGCTGTTCATCACCCTCGAGGGCGGCGACGGCGTCGGCAAGACGACCCAGTCCGCCCTCCTGGAGGAGTGGTTGAAGGATGCCGGGCGCACCGTCGTGCGCACGCGCGAGCCCGGCGGCACGGAGGTGGGCGTGCTCATCCGCGACATCGTGCTGCACCACCGTGGCGAGGTCTCGCCGCGGGCCGAGGCGCTGCTGTATGCCGCCGATCGCGCGCACCACATCGAGACCCTCGTGCGCCCGGCGCTCGCCCGGGGCGAGGTCGTGATCCAGGACCGGTACCTCGACTCCTCCGTCGCGTACCAGGGCGCGGGCCGGGTGCTGGGACGCGACGAGGTGCGCGAACTGTCGCTGTGGGCGGCAGATGGTCTGCTGCCCGACCTCACCGTGCTGCTCGACCTCGACCCGGCCGCCGCGCGTGCCCGCCTGGACGCCGACGACAAGCCCTTCGACCGCCTCGAGGCCGAGAAGGAGAACTTCCACGCCCGCGTGCGCGAGGAGTTCCTCGCGCTCGCGGCCGCCGAGCCCGAGCGGTTCCTGGTGCTCGATGCCGCGCGTCCCGCGGACGAGCTCGCCGGCGCGGTGCGCGAGCGGGTCGAGGCTCTGCTGGCCTGACGGCCGGCATCCCTCGGCCACCGGCATCCACACCCGCCTTGCGTCGCCGACCTCCCCCTTGCGTCGCCGACCATGCCCGTCTTTCGTCGACCATGCCCGCCTTTCGTCGACCATGCCCGTCTTTCGTCGACCATGCCCGTCTTTCGTCGACCACGCCCGGTGCCGCGCCGGGCACGGTCGTGCTGAAGCGGGCATGGTCGGCAGCGCGAGGGCATGGTCGGCAGCGCGAGGGCATGGTCGGCAACGCGAGGGCATGGTCGGCAGGGACGTGTCGGGGGCGGCGGTTAGGCTGAGCGGGATGGATGCCTCGACCTCGACCACTCCCGCCGCCTCGGCCGAGGTGCCCTGGGGCGACGTGTGGGGGCAGGACGGCGCCGTCGCGGCGCTGCGCGAGGCGGCGTCCGATCCCGCCGCGATGACGCATGCGTGGCTGATCACCGGGCCGCCGGGATCCGGGCGGTCGACGCTGGCCCACGCGTTCGCGGCCGCGCTGATCGCCGAGCCGGGTGACGAGCGCACCATGCACCAGGTGCTCGCCGGCACCCACCCCGACCTGACCGCGCTGCGCACCGAGGGCGTGATCATCTCGATCAAGGATGCCCGTGCGCTGGTCGAGCGCTCCTACTTCGCCCCGTCGCTCGGGCGCTACCGCGTCATCGTCATGGAGGACGCGGACCGCATGGCGGAGCGCACGTCGAACGTGCTGCTCAAGGCGCTCGAAGAGCCGCCGGAGCGGACGGTGTGGGTGCTCTGCGCACCGAGCGACGCCGACCTGCTGCCGACCATCCGCTCGCGCGTGCGCACGCTGCGCCTGCGAGAGCCCGACGTCGCCGATGTGGCCGAGCTCATCGTGCGCCGCAGCGACGTCGATCCGGCGATCGCCGAGCAGTCCGCCCGCCATGCGCAGCGGCACATCGGTATGGCACAGCGCCTCGCGACCGACGCCGACGCGCGGGCTCGTCGGGATGCGACCCTGCGAGGCGTGCTCGGCGTGCGGGGCGTGGGCGACGCCGTCGAGGTCGCCGGCGCGATCGTGGCCGCCGCCACCGACGATGCGAAGGCTCTCACCGCGGAGCGCGACGAGGCCGAGCGCTCGACGCTGCTGCGGACCGTCGGGATCGCCGAGGGTGCGCCCGTCCCGCCCGCCGTGCGCTCGCAGCTGTCTGCCCTGGAGGACGAGCAGAAGCGCCGCGCCACGCGCAGCCTGCGCGACGGCATCGATCGTGTGCTCACCGACCTGGAGTCGATGTACCGCGACGTGCTGATGCTGCAGTTCGGTCGCGACGACGCGTCAGGCGGCGCGCTCATCAACCGCGAGCTCGAAGCCGATCTGCGGGCGCTCGCGGCGGCATGGACCCCCGACCGTACGCTCACGGTCGTCGATCGCATCGCTGTCACGCGAGAGAACCTCGAACTCAACGCCGCCCCGGCCCTCGCCCTCGAGAGCCTGCTCGTGACCGTCGCGAGCGGAAGGACCCCGTGAACCCGACCCGCAACCGCAGCGCCCGCCCACGCCTGCTCGCCCGCACCGGAGCGGTGCTGGCAGCGCTGGTCGCGGCATCCCTCGTCCTCAGCGGGTGCCTCTACTCGATGATCCCCGACACCAAGCCGCGGCCGACGACGAGCAAGTCGCCCGATTCAGAGGGGGTCGAGCCCGCGTTGCTGCCGTACTACGAGCAGACGATCGACTGGTCCACCTGCAACGGCACGTTCGACTGCGCCACGATCACCGCCCCGCTGGACTGGTCCGATCCGTCGAAGGGCGACATCGACCTCGCGATGATCCGTCATCGTGCCGAGGGCGGCGGCGAGCCGATCGGCTCGCTGCTGACCAACCCCGGTGGGCCCGGCGCGAGCGGCATCTCGCTCATCCGCGACTCCGTGAGCTTTGCCGTCGGGCAGAGCGTGCGCGACAAGTTCGACGTGATCGGCTTCGACCCCCGCGGCGTCGGCGAGTCGACCGCCGTGACCTGCTACGACGCGGCCGACATGGACGCCTACCTGTTCGACATCCCGCAGAACGAGCGCGGCACCCAGGCCTGGACCGACGAGCTGCTGGCGAACCACAAGGCGTTCGGTCAGGCGTGCGACGCGAACAGCGACGGGATCCTGCCGTACATCACGACAGACAACGCCGCTCGCGACATGGATCTGATGCGCGCCGTGCTGGGTGACACCGAGCTGTACTACCTGGGGTACTCCTACGGCACGTTCCTCGGCGCGACGTACGCCAAGCTCTTCCCCGACAAGGTCGGCCGCCTCGTGCTGGACGGCGCCATAGACCCGTCGATCCCGGGCATCGACGTCGGCGTGACGCAGGCGATCGGTTTCGAGTCCGCGCTGCGCGCCTACATGGCGGACTGCCTCACTGACAAGGACTGCCCGTTCCGCGGCAGCGTCGACGACGCGATGGCCGACCTCGGCACGCTGCTGGCGACCGTGGACGCCGACCCGATCCGCAACTCCGACGGTCGTGAGCTCGGTGCGGACTCGCTCATGACCGCGATCGTCTCCGCGCTGTACTCGCAGGACAGCTGGCCGTACCTGACCCAGGCGCTGAGCGATGTGCTGGAGGGCAAGGCCGGCGTGGCCTTCCAGCTGGTGGACTTCTACTACAACCGTCAGGACGGCCAGTACCTCGACAACCAGACCGAGGCCTTCCGCGCATACAACTGCATGGACTATCCCGTCGACGCCACCGATCAGCAGCAGGCCGACGCCGACGCGCTGCTCGCGGCCGAGGCCCCGACCATCGCGCCGTACTGGGACGGGCCCGACTCATGCGAGGTGTGGCCGTACCCCGCCACGGGTGTCCGCGAGAGGATCACCGCCGACGGCGCGGCCCCGATCGTCGTGATCGGCACCACGAACGACCCCGCGACCCCGTACCAGTGGGCGGTGTCGCTGGCCGAGCAGCTGTCGTCGGGCGTCCTCGTCACACGCGTCGGCGAAGGCCACACCGGCTACAACAAGGGCAACTCGTGCGTCGACGACGCCGTGAACACGTACCTGCTGGACGGAACGCCCCCCGAGGACGGCTCGCGCTGCGAGTGACCGCATTGTAGGGACGGGGTGGATGCTGCGACAGCATCCACCCCGTCCCGTCACGGCCGCATGGCGTCAGCGTCGCAGCACGCGCCGGGCGAGCGCGTTCCCGAGGAACTGCACGACCTGCACGATCACGATGATCACCAGCACCGCGGCCCAGGTGACCCACGGGTTGAACTGCTTGAACCCGTAGACGATGGCGAACTCGCCCAGGCCGCCGGCGGCGACCGCGCCGGCGATGGCCGTCATGTCGACCAGTGCGACCACGATGAACGTGTAGCCGAGGATGAGCGGGCCCAGCGCCTCGCGCGGCAGCAGGCGCAGCAGGATGCGGGACCGGCTCGCGCCGGTGGCGCGCGCGGCCTCGATCACGCCTGGCCGGACGGTGAGCAGGTTCTGCTCGACGATGCGGCTGATCGCGAAGAGCGAGGCGATCGTGATCGCGAAGATCCCGAACTCGGGGCCGATTCCGGGGATGCCGACCGCGCGGGCGAGGGGCTGCACCGCCGCCATCAGGATCACGAACGGGATCGGCCGGAAGAAGTTCACGACGACGTTGAGCGTGCCGAACAGGAACCGGTTCGGGAAGAGGCTCCCTGGACGCGTGGCGTACAGCGCGAGTCCGACGAAGAGCCCCGCGATGCCGCCGAACACGAGGCTGAGCGACACGACGTACAGCGTCTCGGCGGTCGCCTCCCACAGGTCGGGGAGCAGGTCGATCAGCCTATCCACGAGCGTCCTCCTCGATGAGCGGTGCGAAGGCCGAGACCGCGTCGATCGCCTGCTGGACGGCTTCCGCCTCGCCGGTCAGTGCCAGCGTCAGATGGCCGAAGACCCGGCCGCGGATGTCGTTGATGCCGCCGTGCACGAGCTCGAACCGCACGCCACGCTCCGCGAGCGCCGCGAACACGTCGGCCTGCGTGGCGGTGCCGGCACCCGGCGCGGCGGTTACCGTGTCGCCGACCCGTCCGCCGTTACCGACCCGTCCGTCGTCGCCGATCTGCAGCGTCACGATGCGGCCCGGATGACGGTCGCGCAGCGTATCCAGCTGCGGGCCGGAGGGGACGTCCTCGATGATGCTCGCGACGAACCGCTGCGTCGCCGCGTGCTGGGGCGACGAGAGCACATCGAACACGTCGCCGCTCTCGATGATCCGCCCATCCTCCATGACGACGACCCGGTCGGCGAGAGTGCGGATGACGTCCATCTCGTGGGTGATGACGAGGATCGTGATGCCGAGCTCCTCGTTGACGCGCTTCAGCAGGGCGAGGACCTCCTGCGTGGTGTCGGGGTCGAGGGCGCTGGTCGCTTCGTCGGCGAGCAGGATGCGGGGGCTCGTGGCGAGCGCGCGTGCGATGCCGACGCGCTGCTTCTGCCCGCCCGACAGCTGCTCGGGGTAGCTTCCGGCCTTGTCGGCGAGTCCGACGAATCGCAGCAGTTCGTCGACGCGCGCGGTGATCTCGGCGCGCGGTCGTCGGGCGACCTCCAGCGGGTACGCGACGTTCTTCGCGACCGTGCGCGAGTCGAACAGGTTGAACTGCTGGAAGATCATGCCGATGTCGCCGCGCAGCGCGCGCAGGTCACGCTCGCGCAGGCGGGTGATGTCGCGGCCGTCGATCTCGACGGCGCCCGAGGTCGGCGTCTCCAGCACGTTCACGAGGCGCAGCACGGTGCTCTTGCCGGCGCCCGAGTATCCGATGATGCCGCACACCTCGCCGGCGGCGACGGTCAGCGAGACGTCGTCGACGGCGACGACGGGGGAGCCGTCCTTCGAGGACGGCGGGAAGGTCTTGGTCACGCCGCTGAGGCGGATGAGAGTCATGCGTGCTCCTGCGGAAACGCGCGTGTGCGGCCCGCTCGCTGAAGGCGACCGAGCCGCACGCGGCGGTGGGACTGGTGTTACGAGTTGGCGCGGATGTCGTCCTCGACGTCGGTGAGCGACGCGACGAGGTCGTCGACGGGCGTCTTCACGAGCACGGCCGTCCCACCGGACGCCTCGACGACTCCGTCGAGCACGGCCTGCGTGTTCTGGTAGATCTCGACGAGCTTCAGGTACGTCGGGTTGTCGGCGTCCTCGGCCTTGGCAGCGAAGATGTTGATGTACGGGATGGCCGCAGGGTCGGACGGGTCGTCCTGCGCGATCGCGTCGTCCGCTGTCAGGTCCGCGTCCTCGAGGAAGTCGTTGTTGACGATGGCGGCGGCGACATCGGGCAGCGAGGTCGCCGTGAACGAGGCATCCAGCGCCTCCACCTTGACCTTCGAGTCCGGCAGCACGTCGGCGACCGTCGAGAAGGGCGAGCCGCCGTCCTCCAGCTCGATGAGCCCGGCCGACTGCAGCACCAGCAGGCCGCGCGCCTGGTTCGACTCGTCGTTCGGCACGGCGACCGTCGCACCCTCGGGGATGTCCTTCACCGAGTCGTACTGCGACGAGTACAGGCCGAGCGGGTAGATCGCCGTCGAGCCGATGGGCTGCAGGTCGTCGTCGCTGTTGACGTTGTAGGTCGCCAGGTAGATGACGTGCTGGAACTGGTTGAGGTCG
This sequence comes from Microbacterium helvum, assembly GCF_014779795.1. Lineage (GTDB taxonomy): Bacteria > Actinomycetota > Actinomycetes > Actinomycetales > Microbacteriaceae > Microbacterium > Microbacterium helvum. The sequence goes on along the minus strand of NZ_JACXZS010000009.1, from coordinate 144,063 downwards.
AGCTCGCCGGCCGACAGTGCCGGGTTGGGCTGCGTGTACTCGGTGAAGTTCACCAGCTCGACGTCGATGCCCTCGTCGGCGGCCGCCTCGGTGAAGGTCTCCCAGTACGGGTCGCCCGAGTTGACGACGCCGATGCGGACGGTCTTCTGCTCGGCGGCGCTGTCGGACGTTCCGGCTGCGGAATCGGTCCCGCTGCCGGCGCAGCCGGCGAGGGCGATGACGAGGGGCAGCGCGAGCGCTGCGGCGGCGATGAGCTTCTTGGGCGTGGACATGTGTGGGTGCTCCTGTGGATCGAGGCCCGTCGGGGCTTGTGACCGCGCACGCGATCCACCGGACCGCGCACGCTTCGTCGCGGGCCGATTCGACCGTACGAGGACGGACCGGATTCCCCGAACCGAGCCGTAACACGTCGACACCCGCGGGTCGCGCGTGGCCGTTGTCGAGGAAATGGATGCTGCGACCCGCCGTGGTTCGCGAGCACTCCGCAAACCCTGTAAGATCGATGCTTGTGCAACGCGCAAGCGAAGCGCGCCACCTTAGCTCAGTGGTAGAGCATCCCACTCGTAATGGGAAGGCCGTCAGTTCAATCCTGACAGGTGGCTCCGATGTGAAGACGGCCGCAGATCTGCGGCCGTTTTCCGTATCCCAGAAGGGGAGGCTCGGTGCCCGACGCGATCGACGCCATCGCTGAGATCTTCTCGTGGATCGGGTTCGGGCTCGGCCTGCTGCTGGCGATCGTCGCACTGATCATGCGTCTGGCCGACGGCACGTGGGTGCGCACGCAGGCTGTCGTCGACGACGGGCCGCACGGGCGCCTCGTGCGCTGGTTCGACGACCACGCCGGCGGAGTGGGCGCCGCGTATCTCACCCATGAGCAGGAGCATCGGGTGGGGACGTCGGAGACGGTCGAGATCTACGTGCGCCCCGGCCTGCACGACCGGATGCGGCTCACCCCCGGCTCGCCCGCGGTCCGAGCCGTGACCCTGCTCGCCGCGGGTCTGCTCGCACTCGGTGTCATCGCGCTCGCGGCGTCGCTGGTGCTGCTCTTCGTGCGCGGCTGAGCACGGCTCACGCGATCGCGAGCAATCCTCCCGCCGAGAGCGCGAGCCCCAGCCCGATCCACTGCACCACCGCGACCCGTTCGTGCAGGACGAGAGCGGCGAGCAGGATCGTTCCGGCCGGGTAGAGCGCGGTGAGCGCCGAGACGACGGCCAGGTCGCCCCCACGCAGCGCGAGCAGCATGAGCGCATTGGCGGCGGCATCCGCCACTCCGCAGGCGACCGCGAGCCACCAGGCGCGTGCGAGCGACGACACGACCGGCGCGCTGCCGCTGGCCGTGTGCTCGAGATCCGCGCGGCCGCTCGGCGTCGCTCCGAGGGGTGGTCCCGAAACCGCCAGCACCGACCGGGCGGCGGCGCCGCGGCGCATCGCGGCAACCGCGAGCGCGCCGACCACGACCGCGGTCACGACGGTGCTCGTCGCGCGGCTGGCGATGAGCGGCGCCAGGCCGCTGTCGCCCGAGGTCTGGTCGATGATGATGAGGAACGCGCCGATCGACAGCCCTGCGCCGACGGCCATCGCGAGTCCTCGCGTGCTCGGCCGCACGATCTTCTCGCCCGGGATGAACCCGACGAGCACGACGGCGATCAGGGCGAGCGCAAGTCCGGCGTATCCGATCGGCGCCAGCGCGTCGCCCTTCACGAGCAGTCCCCACAGCATGGGTGCGACAGCCGACACGACCGCCGTCAGGGGCGAGAGGATGCTCATCGGCCCGATGGCGAGGCATCCGTACAGCAGCGCGATCGCGACGACGCTGACCAACCCGCCCAGAACGCCCCATGCGAGGTCCGCGGTGCGCCATGCCCCGCCGATCAGCGGGTGCACCAGTCCCAGGGCGACGAGCCCGGACGCCGCGGCGACAGCCGTCACGACGATCGAGCGCAGGCGCCCGGCGGCCAGCCCGCCGAGGAAGTCGGCCGCGCCGTAGACGAGCGCGCCGAGCACGGCGAGGGCGGCGGAAAGCATCGGGGGGAGCCTAGCGAACCATCGAAGCGGCAGGTATCCATCCGGTGCGGCAGAAGTTTCGCTGAGGTCAATTGCTAGATAAGCTAGCTACATGACGCAGCCGCATCACGCCAGACGAGTGCCCACCAGATGGCTGAGGATCGGAATCCCGGTCCTGCTGGTCTTGGTATGGCTGGCTGCGGGGTCGATCGGCGGCCCCTACTTCGGCAAGGTCGACGAGGTCTCGTCGAACGACCGATCGACGTTCCTGCCGGAGAGCGCTGACGCGACCCAGGTGAACGAGCGCCTGGCGGACTTCCTGGGGGAGGAGAGCATCCCGGCCGTCGTCGTCGTGACCGGCGACGGCGAGCTCTCCGACGACGACATCGCGGACGTGCAGGCGTTCGCCGACGACGTGGCGGGCCTCGACGCGATCGCCGGCGACGTCTCGCCGCCGATCCCCTCCGAGGACGGCCAGGCCGTGCAGATCTTCGTGCCGATCGATGCCTCGGGCGAGGTCGGCGACACCGTGACCGAGATCAGGACGATGGCCGCCGAAGACCTTCCCGACGGCCTCACCGCATGGGTCACCGGACCCGCGGGCTTCACCACGGACCTCGTCGAGGGCTTCCTCGGCATCGACGGGCTGCTGCTCGCGGTCGCCCTGATCGCGGTGTTCATCATCCTGGTGATCGTCTACCGGTCGCCGCTGCTGCCGATCCTCGTTCTGGCAACCTCGGTGTTCGCGCTGTGCGCGGCGCTGCTCACCGTGTGGTGGCTCGCGTACGCCGGGATCTTCGTGTTGAACGGGCAGGTTCAGGGCATCCTGTTCATCCTGGTGATCGGAGCCGCGACCGATTACGCGCTGCTCTACGTCGCGCGCTTCCGAGAGGCGATCGCCACCGGTGCACGCAGATGGGATGCCACCCTCACCGCGTGGCGAGGCGCCTTCGAGCCGATCATCGCCTCGGGCGGAACGGTCATCGCGGGCCTTCTGTGCCTGCTGCTGTCGGACCTCGCCACCAACCGTGCGCTCGGACCGATCGCGTCGATCGGCATCGCGTTCTCGGTGCTGTCGGCGTTGACGTTCCTTCCCGCGCTGCTCGCCCTGTGCGGCCGCGCCGCGTTCTGGCCGTTCCCCCCGAAGCCCGCCGCCGCGGCCATCCCCGCCGATCTGACGCAGCCGGTCGACGGCCGCGCGGAGCCTGCTTCAGGCAGCGCGGAGCCTGCTTCAGGCCGCGCGAAGCCTGCTGCAGGTCTGTGGCCTCGGCAGGCACGCTTCATCGCCCGCCACGCGCGCACCGTGTGGATCGTGTGCACGGTCGTGCTGCTGGCGGGCGCGCTGGGGATCACCCAGCTGAAGGCCGACGGTGTTCCGACGAGCGAGCTGGTGCTCGGCGCATCCGAGGCGCGTGACGGACAGGAGGTGCTCGCAGAGCACTTCCCGGCCGGCTCGGGGTCTCCGGTCTATGTGATCGTGCCGGAGGAGGACCTGGCCGCGACCGTGGGCGTGCTCGACGCCTCCGACGGCATCGAGTCCGTCGCGGTCGCATCGGCCGACTCGCCGACGGGGCAGGCGGCTGTGGAGCTCGACGGCGGCGAACCCGTGTTCAGCGCGGTCGGCCCTCCCGGCACCCCGGCGCCGGAGCCGACGGTCTCGGACGGCGATGTGCTCGTCATCGGAACCCTGACGGATGCCGCAGACTCGGTGGCCGCTGAAGACACCGTGCGTGAGCTGCGCACCGACCTCGACGGCGAACTGGGGGCCGGCACGGCGCTGGTGGGGGGTGAGACGGCGACCGACATCGACACCAACGACACTTCGACGCGCGACCGCACCCTCATCATCCCGGTGATCCTCGCGGTGATCCTCCTGATCCTGATGCTGCTGCTGCGCTCCATCCTGGCCCCCGTGCTGCTCATCGCGACGGTGATCCTGTCGTTCGCGACCGCCCTCGGAGTCAGCGCGCTCGTATTCGACGGCGTGTTCCAGTTCGCGGGGGCGGACCCTGCCGTGCCGCTGTACGGGTTCGTGTTCCTCGTCGCACTCGGCGTGGACTACAACATCTTCCTGATGTCGCGCGTGCGTGAGGAGTCCCTCGTCCACGGCACGAGGCCGGGCATCCTGCGCGGCCTCGTGGCCACCGGCGGAGTGATCACCTCGGCCGGCCTGGTGCTCGCGGCGACGTTCGCGGCGCTCGGCGTGATCCCGATCCTCTTCCTCGCCCAGATCGCGTTCATCGTGGCGTTCGGTGTGCTGCTCGACACCTTCGTCGTGCGGTCGCTGCTGGTGCCGGCGCTGTCGTACGACATCGGGCGCGCGATCTGGTGGCCGTCGAAGCTGTGGAAGGCGGTCCCCACGCCCCCTCCACTCGCCGCTGGCGCGTCGAGCGGAGCCTCGGGGCGCGTGGGTCCAGCCGGCGGTGCGGCATCCCTTCCCTCCTCAGGCGACGCGCGCAGCGGAGCCGACGCGCATGCCGAGCTGATCGCCGAGGACGGTCATCCGCTCACGCGGGACGAGTACCGGCGTACGCTCGAGCCATGAGCAAGGCACTGTTCATCGTCGACGTGCAGAACGACTTCACTGAGGGCGGCGCCCTGGGCGTCGAGGGCGGTGATGCCGTCGCGCGGGGGATCTCGCAGTTCCTGGTGACCCACGCCGAGGACTACGCCGTCGTCATCGCCTCGCGCGACTGGCACGACGGCGACAACGACAACGGCGGTCATTTCGCCTCCGGCGAGCCGGACTTCGTCGACACGTGGCCGGTCCACTGCGTCGCCGGCACCGAGGGCGCCGAATACGACCCCGGACTCGACACGGCGGCGGTCACCCACCACGTCAAGAAGGGGCAGGGGAAGCCCGCGTACTCGCTGTACGAGGGCACGACCGACGACGGCGAGACGGTCTCGCAGCTGCTGGACGCACACGGCGTGGTCGACGTCGACGTCGTGGGCATCGCCACCGACTACTGCGTCCGGGCCTCTGCGCTGGATGCGATCGAGCACGGCCGCCATGTGCGGGTCCTCACCGACCTCGTGGCCGGGGTCGCGACGGCGTCCAGCGAGGCCGCCCTGGCCGAGCTGGCCCATGCCGGTGCAGAACTCGCTGAGGCGGCACCCGGCGACTGACGCTCACATGGCGGGACCCCGACTCGCCTGCCGGCACGGCGGCGGCGAACCCGAACCTGCGGCTCTGCGTCGGGTGTGGGTCACCGCGGCCGGAGAACCGCTAGCCTCGGCATCGTGACCACCACCCGCGCCCTGCTCCCCGACGACCGCGACGCCTGGCAGACGTTGTGGCGGGGCTACCTCGAGTTCTACGAGACCGAGCTGCCCGCCGCGCAGGACGATCTCACATGGAACCGACTGCTCGATCCGCAGTTCCCCATCCACGGGGCCGTCGCCGTCGATGACGATGGCCATGCGGTCGGGATCGTGCACTGGCTGACACACGCGGCGACCTGGGCCGCCGAGCCGTACTGCTACCTGGAGGACCTCTTCGTCGACCCCGCCGTGCGCGGTGGCGGAACGGGGCGCGCCCTCATCGCACACGTCGCCGGGTGGGCCCGCGAGCACGGTTCGCCCAAGGTGTACTGGCTCACCCAGCAGCACAACGCGACCGCACGGACGCTGTACGACAAGGTCGCCACCGACACCGGATACGTCCACTACCAGATCGGGCTGGGCGCATGACCGCGGGCGAGCCCGCGCCGGAGCGCCGCACGGGCGACCTCATCGCGACGCTGCTGCTCATCGGCTTCTCGGTGGGTGTCGCCGTGGTCATGTTCTTCGTGTCGCTGCTGTGGGCTGTCGGCGCGAACGACAACACGCTCGCGATCGTGTTCGGCGGCTACCTTCCCCTCGCGTTCTGCGTGATCGGGGGCGTGATCGGCATCGTCGCGCTCTCGCGGCGGCGCACGGCCTTCTGGTATCCGCTGATCGCACTCGTGCTGAGCGCCGCGGCATGGCTCATCGCCCTCGCCGTCGTGCGCTGACACCGTTCCCGCCGGGTTAGACCATCCGGCTGATCGTCGTCAAGGCCGGTTCGTGCCCGCCCTCTGAGTGCCATCGTGTTGTGCACGAGAGGGGCTGGTGATGTGAAGCGCATTCGTTGGTCTGTGGCGGGTCTGGTCATCGCCGGATGCCTGGTGTCGGGCTGCGCCGCCTCGACGTCGGACATCCAGCCGCTGGCTGCCGATGCCCTCTCGGCGGCGCGCTCGGCGGAGCTCGGAATCCACCTGGACGAGGCCGGGCGGACGTTCGCGACGACGGCACGGGTCGTCCTCGACGACATGGCCGCACAGCTCAGCGACGTGATCACGCAGCTGGAGCAGACGCAGACCGCGGACGCCGCCGCAGAGCGCGCGCGCACGGATGCGCTCGACGCCTCTCGCGACGCCGTCGATGCCATCCACACCGCGCAGCAGGGGGACGCGGCGGCGGCCGAGCACGCACTGGCCGCGGCGATCGCGGTGCTCGACGAGGTGGCGGGGGAGCGATGAAGAAGCTCTTCGCGGTCGCACTCGGCATCCTCACGGCCATCGGCGGCTTCGTCGACATCGGGGATCTCGTCACGAACGCCGTCGTCGGTTCGCGCTACGGCCTGGGACTCGCCTGGGTCGTGCTCATCGGCATCGTCGGGATCTGCGTGTACGCCGACATGTCGGGGCGAGTGGCCGCCGTGAGCGGCCGGGCGACGTTCGAGGTCATCCGGGAACGGCTCGGGCCCCGGGCCGGCCTTGCGAACCTGACCGCGTCGTTCCTGATCAACCTGCTGACCCTCACGGCAGAGATCGGCGGCATCGCGCTGGCCCTGCAACTGGCGGCGGGGGTCGGCCCGGGGATGTGGATCCCGGTGGCGCTGTTCGCGGTGTGGATCGTGGTCTGGCGCACGAAGTTCTCGATCATGGAGAACGTCGCCGGGCTCTTGGGGCTGTGCCTCATCGTCTTCGTCGTGGCACTGTTCCTCCTCAAGCCCGACTGGGGGACGCTGGCGACGCAGGCCGTGCAGCCGTGGACCGAGACGTCGGGGAATCCGCTGTCGTACTGGTACTTCGCGGTCGCGCTCTTCGGTGCGGCCATGACGCCGTACGAGGTGTTCTTCTTCTCGTCGGGCGCGGTCGAGGAAGGCTGGACGGCGAGGGACCTGTCGACCGAGCGCGCCAACGTCTTCATCGGCTTCCCGCTCGGCGGCATCCTCTCGATCGCGATCGCCGCATGCGCCTCGGTGGTGCTGCTGCCGAAGGCCATCGAGGTGACCTCGCTGTCGCAGATCGTCCTGCCGGTCGCCGAGGCCGGCGGTCAGCTCGCCCTGGCGTTCGCCATCGTCGGCGTCCTGGCCGCGACGTTCGGCGCCGCCCTGGAGACGACGCTGTCCAGCGGCTACACGCTGGCGCAGTTCTTCGGCTGGAGCTGGGGCAAGTTCCGCCGTCCCGCGCAGGCCGCGCGATTCCACCTCGCGATGATCATCTGCCTTCTCATCGGCGGCGGCATCCTCGCCACCGGCGTCGATCCCGTCGCCGTGACCGAGATCTCTGTGGTGTTCTCCGCGGTCGCGCTGCCGCTCACCTACTTCCCGATCCTCGTCGTCGCGAACGATCCGGAGTACATGGGCGACGAGGTGAACGGGCGAGTGCGCAACGGTCTGGCTGTGCTGTTCCTGGCGGTCATCCTGGTCGCGGCGATCGCCGCGATCCCGCTTCTCATCGTGACGGGGATGGGCTCATGAGACGAGCGCGCAGGCCGCAGCATCCGCTCGACTGGTATCAGGATCCGGACGGCCGGGGCGTGGACGCACGCCTGCACCTGCTGGACCGGCAGATGCTCGACCGGGACGACGTGCCGATCAGCACCGTCGACGACATCGAGATCGACGGGGTGGAGCTCGGCGAGGCGGTCGACCACGAGAGGCCGCCCGTGGTCGTCGCGATTCTCGTCGGGGCCGCCGTGCTGCCACGGGTGTTCGGCGGACGCATGCCGCGCTCGCGATGGGGCCGCATCGAGTGGCGGCACGTGCGGCGGCTCGACACCGTCGTCCGCGTGGATGCGGCGGCGGACGACCTCGATGCCACCTGGCTCGAACGCTGGATCCGCGACCGAGTGATCGCCCGCATCCCCGGAGGCCGCCATGCTCCTGAGTGAACTGCTCGACATGCCGGTGATCGACGTCGACGGCGCCGGACTGGGCACGGTGGTCGACGTGCGCTTCCGCCGCGGCGCGCGACGCCGGGACCACGAGGGTGATCTGGAACTGGTCGCCCTGATCGTGAGTCCGCACAGCAGACTGTCGATGTACGGCTATGAGCGCGGGCGGGTCAACGGACCAGCGGTCGTCGCGCGCGTGATCGAATGGCTCCATCGCCGGTCGCGCCTGATCCCGTGGGAGTGCGTGCAGCGCGTGGACGGCGATGGCGTCGTCCTGGGTGTCACGGCGCCGCACATCCCGCTGGACGTGCGGCGCGGCATCCCCGATTCGGCGCCGCCCAGCACGGGGCGGGCGTGACGCTCAGCGCTTCTTGGTGGTCGACCCGCCGCCGGCGACGCTCTTCGCGGACTTGTCGGACGTGCGGTCGCGCGTGCCGACCGGTGCCCAGCCGCGCTGGATGCCGCGGGCTGTCGTCGGCCGACCGTCGCGCGAGCGGTACACGATGTAGGGGCGGAAGAGGTAGTGCACCGGCGCGGTGAAGGCGTGCACGAGGCGCGTGAACGGCCACAGCATGAACAGCACCATGCCGATGAGCGTGTGCAGCTGGAAGTCGAGCGAGGCCTGGCTCATGGCGGCGATGTCGGGCTGGAAGACGAACAGCGACCGGAACCAGGGCGCGACGGTGTCGCGGTACGTGAGCTCCTGGTGCGGCCCGATGACGCCGAGCACGGTCGTCGCGAGCCCGGCCACGATCGCCGCGACCAGCACGACGTACATGGTCTTGTCGTTCTTGGTGGTCGCCATGAACACCGGGCCGGTGGTGCGTCGCCGGTAGATCAGGATGCCGACGCCGACGAGCGTCGCGAAGCCCGCGATGGAGCCGAGGCCGAGTGCGGCCAGATGGTACATCTCGTCCGATATGCCGAAGAAGTCCGTCCAGGCCTTGGGGATCACGAGCCCCGCGACGTGCCCGATCACGACGACCAGGATGCCGAAGTGGAACAGCGGCGACCCGATCCGCAGCAGGCGCGACTCGTAGAGCTGGGACGACCGCGTGGTCCAGCCGAACTGGTCGTAGCGGTACCGCCAGATCGTGCCGCCGACGAGCACGGCCACCATGACGTAGGGCAGGATCCCCCACAGGAACAGATCCATCAGCGTCCTCCGGCCGGTTGGAGCGGCAGCAGTCGCGGGTCGTGCGCGTCGAGCCCGACGGACTCGCGCGGGGGTCCCGCCGCCGCCATCGCCATCGCCTGCTGGCGGTCGGCGGGGGAACGGCCGGGGAGGGTGTCGCACACCGCCGCGACGACGCCGGCGTACGGCGACCCGCGTTCAGCGAGGGCGATGCGGATGAGCTCCAGGCTCGGCCGGTACTCCTGCAGCAGCGCCGTGCCCTCACGTGGCGCATGCCGCGCGAACTCGAGCACCAGCGGCAGGTAGTCGGGAAGCTCGCCGGTGCCGTCCAGCTGCAGCCCCGCTTCGCGGTACCGACGCTTGAGGTCGGCGAGCACCGCTCCGCGGCGGCGGGTGTCGCCGTCGGTCCAGTAGCTCAGGTACAGCGCGTGGCGGCGTGACATGTCGAACGTGTCGACGTACGCGGCCTGCACCTGCGAGGCGGGCGTGGTCGCCCACCACCCCAGCAGCGGAGTGAAGGATGCTGCCGCCCGAGGTGCCGACTCCCTCAGCGCCCTCTCGATCAGGGGTGCCGAGCCGAGCACCGCGTCGTCGGGGTAGCTCAGGCACAGCGAGGCCGACTGGCGGATCACCGCCGAGCTCACGGCGAGCCTCCGTCCGAGGCGTCCCGATCCGCGGGCTTGGGCGGGAACAGGCCGGAAGGTGCGCCGTTACCGTCCCAGTTCAGCAGATTGACGCGGCCGCGCAGCGACTCGCTGCTGGCGGCGACGTCTGCCGTCTGCCGGTCTTTGAGAGCCTGGAAGGTCTCGACCGCGACGGGCACCGGGCGGCCGCTGGCCTCGCCGAACGGCCCGGATTCGGAGCCGTACGCACCGCCGTCGAAGTCGAGCGAGCACCCGAGCTCTTCGAGCTCGTGAGCCCGCTCGTAGTGGGCGGTCGGGATGACGTAGCGGTCCTCGTACTTGGCGATCGCGAGCAGCCGGTACATCTCGTAGATGGACTCGCCGGTCATGCCGACGGCCTCGGGGATCGACTCGTCGCGCTCGCGGTCGAGCGTGATGTCGCGCAGGTACGACCGCATCGCCGCCAGCCGCCACAGCACTGCCGTGATGATGTCGGTGTCTCCGGCGGTGAACAGCTCGGCGAGGTACTCGACCGGGATGCGCAGCGCCTCGATCGCACCGAACAGGGTGCCCGCGGACTCGGCGTCGTGCCCCTGGTCGCGCAGCAGGTCGACGATGGGCGACAGCGGCGGGATGTACCACACCATCGGCATGGTGCGGTATTCGGGATGCAGCGGCAGTGCCACCCGGTACTTCTTGGCCAGGGCGTACACCGGCGACCGGCGTGCGGCATCCATCCAGTCCTCGGGGATGTCGCCCTGCGCGCGGGCCGCCGCGATCACCTCGGGGTCGTCCGGGTCGAGGATGACATCGAGCTGCGCCTCGTAGAGGTCCTTCTCATCGGGCGTGGAGGCGGCCTCGGTGACGCGGTCCGCGTCGTAGAGGAACAGGCCGAGGTAGCGCAGGCGCCCGACGCACGTCTCGGAGCACACCGTCGGGATGCCGACCTCCAGACGCGGATAGCACAGGGTGCACTTCTCGGCCTTGCCGGTCTTGTGGTTGAAGTAGATCTTCTTGTACGGGCAGCCCGTGATGCACTGGCGCCAGCCGCGGCAGCGGTCCTGGTCGACGAGCACGATCCCGTCTTCGGCGCGCTTGTAGATCGCACCCGAGGGGCACGACGCCATGCACGACGGATTCAGGCAGTGCTCGCAGATCCGCGGCAGGTAGAACATGAAGGTCTTCTCGAACTGCAGCTTGATGGCCTCCTCGGACTCCCGCCGCACCTTCTGAACGATCGGATCGAGGTGGCCCATCTCGGACGCGCCGCCGAGGTCGTCGTCCCAGTTCGCCGACCACGTGATCTGCGTGTCCTCGCCGGTGATGAGCGACTTCGGCCGGGCGACGGGGAAGTCGTCGCCGAGCGGTGCGTCGATCAGCGTCTCGTAGTCGTACGTCCACGGCTCGTAGTAGTCCTCGAGCTTCGGCTGCACGGGCGAGGAGAAGATCGAGAACAGGCGCTTCGCCCGGCTGCCGGTGCGCAGCGACAGCCGGCCTCGGCGGTTGAGCGTCCAGCCGCCGCGCCACTGCTCCTGGTCCTCGTAGCGGCGCGGGTAGCCCTGGCCGGGGCGGGTCTCGACGTTGTTGAACCACACGTACTCGGTGCCCGCCCGGTTGGTCCACGCCTGCTTGCACGTGACCGAGCAGGTGTGGCATCCGATGCACTTGTCGAGGTTCATCACCATGCCCATCTGGGCCATGACGCGCATCAGAACACCACCTCCTGGCTGCGGCGGCGCACCGTGGCCACCATGTCGCGCTGGTTGCCCGTCGGCCCCAGGTAGTTGAACGCGTACGACAGCTGTGCGTACCCGCCGATGAGATGCGTGGGTTTGACGAGCAGCCGGGTGACGGAGTTGTGGATGCCGCCACGCCGGCCGGTCGCCTCGGACTTGGGCACGTCGATCGTGCGCTCCTGCGCGTGGTGCACATAGACGACGCCGGCCGGCATGCGGTGCGACACGATCGCGCGGGCCACCAGGACGCCGTTCGAGTTGACGCACTCGACCCAGTCGTTGTCGGCGGCGCCGATGGCGGCGGCATCGGCCGGGCTCATCCAGACCGTCGGACCGCCCCGCGAGAGCGACAGCATGAACAGGTTGTCCTGGTACTCCGAGTGGATGGACCACTTCGAGTGCGGCGTGAGATAGCGCACCACGACCTGCTGCTCGCCGTTCGGACCCAGCCGGGGCTCGCCGAACAGGCGGTGCATGTCCAGCGGCGGCCGGTAGATCGGCAGCGCCTCGCCGAGGTCGCGCATCCACGCGTGGTCGAGGTAGAAGTGCATGCGACCGGTGAGCGTGTGGAACGGCTTCAGCCGCTCGATGTTGACCGTGAACGGCGCGTAGCGGCGACCGCCGGTCTCGGAGCCCGACCACTCCGGTGACGTGATCACCGGCACGGGCGCCGCCTGCGTCATCGCGAACGTGATGCGCTTCTCTTCGGACCCTTCGGCGAGGTCGGCGAGCGGCTTGCCGACGCGCTTCTCGAGCGTGCGGAAGCCCTGCGCCGCCAGCTCGCCGTTGGTCGTGCCCGAGAACGCCAGGATCGCCTCGGCGAGCTTGACGTCGGTGTCGATCGCCGGGCGCCCGTCGGCCGCGCCGCCGAGCATGACGCCGGTCTTCTGCGCGAGCACCTCGACCTCGTGCTTCAGGTCGTAGGTCACCGCCTTCGTGGTGAAGCCGAGCGTGTCGGCGAGCGGCCCCACCGCGGCGAGCTTGTCTGCGATCGCGGTGTAGTCGCGTTCGACGACCGTGAACTGCGGCATCGACTTTCCCGGGATGCCGCTGCCCCCGCCGCGCGACCAGTCACGGACTTCGCCGCCGGGCTGCGCGGTCTCGCCCGGCGTGTCGTGCTGCATCGGCACGGACACCAGATCGCGGCGCGTGCCCAGGTGGGTGCGGGCCTGCGCCGAGAACTCCGTCGCGATCGCGTGGAAGAGCTCGAAGTCGCTCTTGGCCTCCCACGGCGGATCGATCGCGGGGGTGAAGGCGTGCACGAACGGGTGCATGTCGGTCGACGACAGGTCGTGCTTCTCGTACCAGGTGGCGGCGGGGAACACGACGTCCGACAGCAGGGTGGTCGACGTCATGCGGAAGTCGGCCGACACCAGCAGGTCGAGCTTGCCCTCGGGGATCCGGTCGCGCCACTTGACGTCGTTGGGCCGCACGCTCGCCTCGTCGCTGGCCATGACGTTGCTGTGCGTGCCGAGCAGGTACTTGAGGAAGTACTCGTTGCCCTTCGCGCTGGAGCCCATCAGGTTCGAGCGCCACAGCGTCAGCAGGCGCGGCCAGTTCTCGGGGGCGTCGACGTCGGCGATGGCCGGCTGCAGTTCTCCGGATTCGAGTTGAGAGACGACGAAGGATGCCGCATCCGCCGCGTCGCCGGCGGCCACCGCCTCGTCGGCCCGGTCCGCCAGGTCGAGCGGGTTCACGTCGAACTGCGGGTAGAACGGCATCCAGCCCAGGCGTGCCGACTGCGCGATGGTGTCGGCCGTGTGCATGCCGGTCAGATTGCCCTCGGCCAGCGGCGACGCGAGCGCGTCGGCGGAGTACCCGTCGAAGCGCCACTGATCGGTGTGCATATACCAGTACGCCGTGCCGATCATCGTCCGAGGCGGACGGCTCCAGTCGAGGGCGTTCGCCAGCGACAGCCATCCGGTGATCGGGCGGCACTTCTCCTGACCGACGTAGTGCGCCCACCCGCCGCCGTTGCGGCCCATGGACCCCGTGAGGATCAGGAGCGCCAGGATCGCCCGGTAGGTGGCATCCCCATGGAACCACTGGCAGATCCCCGCGCCCATGATGATCATCGATCGGCCCTGCGATTCGGCCGCGTTCGCGGCGAACTCGCGCGCGATGCGGATGGCCGCCTGCGCGGGCACGCCCGTGATCTCCTCCTGCCACGCGGGCGTGTAGGGCGACTCGGCGTCCTCGTAGTCGGCGGGCCAGTCGCCGGGGAGCCCCTCGCGGCTCACGCCGTACTGCGCGAGCATCAGGTCGAGGACGGTCGTGACGAGGATGCCGCTCACCCGGGTCGCAGGCACGCCGCGGCGCAGCACACCGCCCTCGCCGTCTGCGGAGTCGAAGCGGGGGAGCAGCACCTCGGCGTCCTCGGTCACGGTGCCCGGCGGCAGGTCGCGTACCGAGAGCGCCGGCTCGACCCCCTCCAGATCGAGGTTCCAGCGGCCCTCGCCCGATGGCGCGTACCGGAACCCCATCGAGCCGTTGGGGACCCGCGGAGTCGCGCTGGCGGCATCCAGCACCACCGTCTTCCATTCGTCCTCAGCAGTGACGCCGCCGAGGTCCTTCGACGTCAGGAACGCGCCGGGCACGAAGGCGCCGTCGCGCTCGACGAGCCGTACGAGGTGGGGCAGATCGGTGTACTGGCGCGAGAAATCCGCGAAGAAGGGCACACGGCGGTCGACGTAGTTCTCCTTCAGCACCACGTGGCCCATCGCCATCGCGAGCGCCGCGTCGGTGCCCGCCTGACAGGGGAGCCACTCGTCGGCGAACTTCGTGTTGTCGGCGTAGTCGGGGCTGACGGTCACGACCTTCGTCCCCCGGTAGCGCACTTCGGCCATCCAGTGGGCGTCGGGCGTGCGGGTGACCGGGACGTTGGACCCCCACATCATGAGGTAGGTCGCATCCCACCAGTCGCCGGACTCCGGGACGTCGGTCTGATCGCCGAACACCTGCGGGCTGGCGACGGGTAGGTCGGCGTACCAGTCGTAGAACGACGTCATCACGCCGCCGATGAGCTGTGTGAAGCGGGTGCCGACGCAGTGGGAGACCATGGACATGGCCGGGATGGGCGAGAAGCCCGACACGCGGTCGGGCCCGTACTCCTTGATCGTGTGGACGTAGCCGGCGGCGACGAGCTCCACCGCCTCCTGCCAGCTGGCGCGCACGAGGCCGCCCTTGCCGCGCGCGAGCTGGTAGCGGCTGCGCACGCCGGGGTCGGTGGTGACCTCGTGGAAGGCCTCGACAGGGTCCTTGCCGCGGGCCTTCGCCGAGCGGTAGGCGTCCAGCAGCACGCCGCGCACGTAGGGGTAGCGCACGCGCGTGGGGGAGTAGGTGTACCACGAGAACGCAGCACCGCGGGGGCAACCGCGGGGCTCGTACTCGGGTCGATCGGGACCGACGCTCGGATAGTCGGTCTCCTGCGCCTCCCACGTGATGATGCCGTCCTTGACGTACACCTTCCACGAACAGGATCCCGTGCAGTTGACGCCATGGGTCGAACGGACAACCTTGTCGTGGCTCCACCGGTCGCGGTAGAAGACGTCGCCGTCGCGCCCGCCCTTGAGGAACGCGGCCCGATGGTCGTCGGACTCGTCCCACTTCGTGAAGAACCTTCCTGCCGCGAGCAGCGCGTCGGAAGCCGGACCGTCCACACCGATCTGGGGCGTCATGCTTCGGACCCTAGCGAACGCCCGAGCGGGTGCGCCAGAGGCAGGCCGTGCGAGGCATGCCACAGCGAGTACCCCCACGGAGCTACCCGGAATGGGTGCCGAGGAGTGATGCCGGCGCGCCGACGGCGTCCCTAGCGTGACGGTCGTGAAAACGAACCCCCACACCTCGCTTCCGACATCCCGACCGCGCTCGCACCGGATCGGTCGCGTGGCGATCCTCGTCGCCACCTTCGTGGTGGCGATGCTCGCCGTCAACGCCATCGCCGCCTCGCTCGCCGGCCCGGTGATCGCGCTCCTCGTCGGGCCCGCTCTCGGAGTGCTGCTGCTGTGGTTCTACGAGTGGTTCGTCGGGCGGCTCGAGAAGCGGCCCGTCGCCGAGGTCGCCCGGCCTCGCGCGCGCCGCATCGTCGCCGGCGCCCTCGGCGGTCTCGGCCTCGCAGCCGTGACGATCGGCGTGATCGCCCTGCTCGGCGGCTACCGGATCACGGACTGGGGCACGCTGTCGGGCGCTCTCACGGTCGTCGGAATGATGTGCGCCGTCGCGGTCGCCGAAGAGGTGCTGTTCCGCGGTGTCGTCCTGCGGCTGCTGCAGCGTGCGTTCGGCACCTGGATCGCCCTCGCCGGCTCGGCCGCGCTGTTCGGACTCCTGCACCTGCTGAACCCGGGGGCGTCCCCGTGGGGCGCGGTGTCGATCGCGGTCGAGGCCGGTCTCATGCTCGGCGCCGCCTTCGTCGCCACCGGCTCGCTGTGGCTGCCGATCGGACTGCACCTCGGCTGGAACGTCGCCCTCGTCGCCGTCTTCGGCACCGTCACCTCAGGCTCCGACGCGCAGGGCTCGCTCGTCAGCGCCGTGACCGAGGGACCGGTCTGGCTCACCGGCGGCGCGTTCGGCCCAGAGGCGAGCCTCGTCGCGATCGTCGCCTGCTCGATCGTGACGATTGTGCTGCTGGTCCGGGCGCACCGCGACGGCCGCATCGTCGCCCGACCACGCCGCGAACGCACCGCGGCTCCACTCTTCTGATGCAGATGGCCGAACCCGAGCGCGGGTTCGGCCATCTGACGTCGAGTGGGCCCCGTGGGGCTCGAACCCACGACCCGCGGATTAAAAGTCCGATGCTCTACCGACTGAGCTAGAGGCCCTCGCGACTCCAGCCTACTTGTCTCGGCGCATGGGCTTGTTTCAATTGGCGGTACGGCAACTCCCTGCGGCGGTCGCGCTCAGCCTTTGCCGCCCTTGCCCTTGCCGTTGTTGCTTCCGGGGCCGTTCCCGTTCCCCTTGCCGTTGGTGTCGCCGGGGCCGCTGCTGCCGCCTCCGCCGGCGCCGGTGTCGGCGGGTGGCACCTGGACCGCGGGGGCGTCGTCGGCCGGCGCGTTCACCGGCGCCTGTTCGACGGGAGGATCCTCCGTCGGCATCGGAGCGAGCTCCTCGGCGGGCGTCGTCGGCGCCGGTTCGGGGATCGCCCCCCAGCTGTTCGCGAGCCACAGGGTTCCGGCGGCCAGGACGACGGCGAGGAACGCTGCGATCACCACGCCGAGCAGCAGTGTGCGACGGGTAGGCCGGCGCCCCCTGTCCGCGACCGGCGATGGGCCCGAAGCGGTCGATTCGGGCTCGGGTGCAGACTCCGGCCCGGAGGCTGGGGATGCGCCGGGCCCGACGGCGGGAATGACGGCGGGCATGAGGGCGTCGCCGCTGCCCGGCTCGGGGCCGTCGGCAGGCGATGCGGACGCCGGCGCGGGGAAGATCTGCGTGGGAGCGGTGACAGGCCTGGCGATGGGCGCGGTGGAGGGGTCGGCGTTCTCACGGGCGAGCGCGTTCTCCATCGCCGCCAGGCGCGCCGCCGCCTGGACCACCTCGAGCGCGGTGGGGCGGTCATCCGGCCGGATCGCCGTCATCCCGCGCAGCAGCCCCTGCCAGGACGGGTGCAGCGAGGCGGGGATCTCGGGCGCGGCCGACAGCCGCGCCATGACGGTTGCGATGCCCTCGACGTCGCCGAACGGACGCGCTCCGGTCAGCGCCTCGATCAGCAGCAGACCGAAGGCGTAGATATCGGCGGCCGGGGCCGGTACGTCGCCGCGCGCCTGCTCCGGGGCGACATACGCCATGGTGCCGACGATGGTCCCCGGCGTCGTCACCCGGGCGGAGTCCATGAGGTAGGCGATGCCGAAGTCGCCCAGCTTCGCGCGCCATTCCCATCCGGGCCGCGGCGATGCCGACAGCAGCACGTTCGAGGGCTTGATGTCACGGTGGATGACGCCATGGTCGTGCGCGACGTGCAGCCCTTCGGCGATGTCGATCGCGATCGACGCCACGGACCGTGGGTCCACCGGACCGCGGGCGATCAGATCGCGCAGTGTGATGCCGTCGACGTGCTCCATCACCAGGTAGCTCACGGCATCCCTGCCGATGCGCGCGTCGAAGACGGTGACGAGGGAGTGATGGCTGAGGGATGCGAGAAGCGTCGTCTCCGACAGGGCACGCTCGACCGAGTCGATGCCATCCGTCGGCTCGCGGAACACCTTGACCGCGACGGACCGCCGCAGGTGGGTGTCGTCCGCGCGGTACACCCTCGCCATGCCGCCCTCGCCGATCCGCTCCCGCAGCAGATACCGGTCGTCGAGCAGTTCACCGGTCGACAGCTCCGCCGACTCGAGTAGGTTTGTCATGATCCTCCCTGTCCGGGCGAGAGCGGGGATCGCCTGGACAGGTCCACGGTAGATTCCGTCGCGGACGAGGTCAGGGCCCTTGACGAAGCCGCCGACATGAGGCATGCGGAGCGACCTCCCAGCCTCCGGCGAGCCGTGTGCGGCATGCTGGAGGGGTGATGGGGGACGAGGCTCGGGACAGGGATGCCGCAGATCAGGGCGTCGATTCGCTCATTCCTCCGCTTCCTGACCTCTCGGCGTCCGAGGCCGCTGCCGCCGCTCCGGTCGCAGGCCATGGCCCGACGACGGACACCGTCACCGTCCAGGCTCAGAGCCGCCGCAACTGGAACCGTGTGATCGGCGGGTTCGCGGCATCCCTCGTCGTACTCACCGGCGTGGGATTCGCGGTCGCGACGATCAACGAACGCGTCGCCCTCACGCCGCAGGCGGCGGCCCTCGCGGCGGTCCAGGGCGCGGCGGATGCGGCCTCGGCGACCGTCGCCGTCGCCGTCGCCGGCGGCGGCATCGCCACCGCGCACTGGTCAGACGAGGGCGCCGACCTCGTCCTGGTGGCCCAGCGCGTGTCCGCGACCGAGCCGCGAGAGACACTCGCGGTCTGGGTGCTGCGCGATGGCGACCCCGTCGAGGCGGGCACGCTCGACATCGACCCCGCAGGCGCCGCGACCCTGGTGCTCGACGACTGGCGGCCGGCCGAGACCGTCATCATCACGCTCGAGCGCGCCGACGACATGGCCGACCGGCCGCTCGGCGATACGGTCGCACAGATCCCGACCGACTGACGCTTCGGTAGCCTGTGGCTGTGGCATCCGCCTCCCAGAAGACCTCGCCGTCGCAGACGACTCAGACGCTCGCGCACCTGCGTCGTGCGCGTGACCTGATGGACCGCGACTACGCGCTTCCGCTCGACGTGCCCACGATGGCCGCGAAAGCGCTCATGTCGCCTGCTCATTTCTCGCGGGAGTTCAAGGCCGCGTACGGCGAGACTCCGTACGCCTACCTCATGACGCGTCGTATCGAACGCGCGATGTCACTGCTGCGCGACGGGGTGTCGGTCACGGATGCCTGCACCGCCGTCGGGGCCACGTCGCTGGGGTCGTTCAGCTCGACCTTCAGCGAGATCGTGGGGGAGTCGCCGAGTTCGTACCGGTCGCGGCCGCACGACGCCGCCGAGGCGATGCCGCTGTGCGTCGCGAAGATCCTGACGCGTCCCACGCGGTACGCCTGAACCGAGCAGGATCGGAGAAGCGCCGGGGCCGATGCGTCCGTAGCGTGGTGGCCATGACGAACATCGCACTGGCATACAGCCCCATCACCGTGGACGACGTCGACGCCGCCATCCCCTTCTACCGCGACGGGCTCGGCCTCGAGATCGTGAACGACGTCGCGTACGACGGCCACCGCTGGGTGAGCTTCGGCTTCCCGGGCCAGCCCGGCCTGTCGCTCGTCGTGTCGGACCCGTCCGCCGGTCGCTCGCCCGACGACGGCGACGCGCTGCAACGGCTCGTGGTCAAGGGGTCGGGCCCCGGCCCGTACGTCTTCACCACCACCGACCTCGACGCCACGTTCGAGAAGCTGCGTGCGTTCGGAGCCGAAGTGCTGCAGGAGCCGAAGGAGCAGGGCTGGGGGCCCCGGGACGCCGCCTTCCGCGACCCGGCGGGCAACCACATCCGCATCAACCAGGTCTGAGCGGGACGCGACATGTGCCTGCCGTGGATCGCGGCGATGCAGCTCGAACAGAAACGGGTGCTCGTCGCCGCCGGTAGCCTGGAGACGATGAGCGATTCGTCCCGTGAGTTCCACAAACCCGTCCGCCGGCCGGCCGAACTCTTCGACCGGACGTTCTCGGCAGAGGACCCGGCCGAGGTGTCGCGCATCGCGCACACGACGGCGCACGCCCTGCTCGCGCGGGTACGGGCCGACCCCGACGGTGCGACGGTCGACCGGCTCGTCGCGTTCACCGACGAGCACGGCATCGACGACATCGCCGAGCTGTGGTCGCGGTCGCCGTCACGCAGCCTTCCGGGCGCGCTGTGGCGGCTCTACCTGGTGCAGCTCATGATCCACGACGATCCGCGCACGGCCGCGCTCCTCTACGAGCGCGGCCGTGCCGAGCTCGCCTCGGCCGACGACGTCGTCGCGGGCGCACCGTCGCCCGCGGGACCGGAAGAGCTCGTGGCACTCGTAGACACCATCCTGCGCGGTCTGTTCGAGGGAGACTTCGCCGTGGCACTGGATCGCGCGGCTGCGTTCTGCCGGGTACAGGCCTCCGGCGCCACGCACGTGGCCGACGACTACGAGCACACCGAGCCCGAGCGCGCGTCCGCCTTCACCACCCGCGCCCTGCGGCTGTCGGACTACGCCGCCGACCTCTCTGCGTGCGCCGGCCTGTGGCGTCGCGACGCGCTGACCTGAGGCATCCACTCGCCACGCCCACCGCGACCGTGACGTCGGGGCCGCAGCGTCCGCCGGTCCGCCGGTCGCTGCGGGGCGGGTGCGCAGTGCGCGCCCGATCGCGTCCTGCACAGAATCGGATCCGCGGGTGCGGGCCGACGGCGCGACGTGCCGGGTACGGGATGCCGCGGCCCGGCGTGTCGGCCGGCGCCCCGCACGTGCGGATCCGATGTTGTGTCGGGATGCCGCTCGCAGCCGACTGCTGCGACCCAGCGTCTGCGGCCCGGTGCCCGGCGTGATCGCACAGAATCGGATCCGCGGGTGCGGGCCGACGGCGCGACATGCCGGGTACGGGATGCCGCGGCCCGGCGTGTCGGCCGGCGCCCCGCACGTGCGGATCCGATGTTGTGTCGTAGGTGCACACCGGCGTCTCCTCCCCAAAGGGGGCGTTCCGCCGAGCTGTCCACAGATGCTTCGATCCGCGCGGCGAGCTGTCGCCGGGTTCCGAACACTGAGACGGTGTGCACCGTCGAGCAACCTGCCGTGTCGTCGTTCCGTGAGCTGACGAGTTCCGGCCACACCCGAGCGAAGATCGCCCAACGCGTCGCGGACGGCAGCCTCTCGTCCTTGCGTCGCGGAGTGTACGCCTCGGACGGAGCTTGCGCCGACGTGACTGCAGCCGCAACGCACGGTGGGTCGCTGGCCTGTGTGACGGCGGCACGCCACCTGGGGCTGTGGGTGCTGGAGACGGATGCAGCTCCCCATGTCTGGCTGCGCGCACACGGACGCTCGTATCCGCATGACGAGTGCCGCTGCGTCACGCACTGGGACGACGGGACGACCAAGGACTCGTTCGGCATCCCGTCCGTTCCCCGCGTGTTGCGGCAGATTCTGTTGTGTCGTGGGCTCGAGGAGTTCTTCGTCACCCTGGAATCGGCCCGGCGCCTGAAACAGCTGTCTGAGACGGGGCTCGCATGGCTTCGTGCGCGAGTCGGGCCGGACGCACGAGATGCCATCGCATTCTCACGCGCGGACGCCGACAGTGGACTCGAATCACTTCTGCGGTGGCGGCTTCGCAGCCACAATCTGCCGGTGCGTACTCAGATGAGGATCCCGTCGGTCGGACGCGTGGACTTTCTGATCGGCGACCGGCTCATCGTGGAGGTGGATGGAGCGCCGAATCACGACGACGAGTCCCATCGGCACAAGGACCTCGTCCGGGACGCGAACGCCGCGTCGTGGGGGCACGTCACGCTCCGATTCGACTATGCGCTGGTTGTGCACGATTGGCCGACGGTCGAGATGGCGATCCTCGCCTACATCGACCGAGGCCTCCACCTCGCCTGAGGCCGCTGGGCGCCGTCGTGGCGCCGGTTCGGTCGCATCCTCCCCACGTCTGCTGCACAGAGAATCGGATCCGCGGGTGCGGGCCGGCGACGCGACGCGCCGGGTTGTGGATGCCGCGGCCCGGCGTGTCGGGCATGGCCTCCGCGGGCGCGGATCCGATGTTGTGCAGCACCCGGCTGACCTGTGCCCACGCCTCGTCTGCCGGCCGGTTCCCCCCTGGCTCGATCGCACCGAATCGGATCCGCGGGTGCGGGCCGGCGACGCGACGCGCCGGGTTGTGGATGCCGCGGCCCGGCGTGTCGGGCATGGCCTCCGCGGGCGCGGATCCGATGTTGTGTCGGCGGAAGTAGAAGTCGACAGTGGCGGAGCGCCGCGGCATACGGGCACCGGTGCCGGGGTTCGAGCACCCGCGGCGCGGATCCCCGGAGGCATGAAAGTGCCGGGCCGCAGAACGCCTCTCGGCGCAAGGCCGCTCGCGGCGGCAGAAGATGGAGCCCGGGGTTACTGCGGCCCGGCCGATCCAGTGTAACCGAGACGAGCGGCCTCGCATTCCCGACGGCTTAGGCTCGGGGCATGGCACTGCGTTTCGCGCTCGTGATCGAGCCCGCGGCATCGGATGACCCCCGAACCGACTTCGACGACACGTTCCGCGCGATCGACCCGTCCGCCCCGGCGCTGAGCGTCGGCGAACTGAGCACGCAGCGCGGCGACGGCATCTTCGAGTCGATCGGCGTCGTCGACGGGCATCCGCAGGAGACGCAGGCGCATCTGGAACGCCTCGCCCACTCTGCGGCGATCTGCGACCTTCCGGCACCCCACCTCGAACAGTGGCGTCGTGCGGTCGAGATCGCCGCGACGCACGCCCCGCAGCGAGGCGAAGGCGTCGTCAAGCTGATCCTCAGCCGCGGCGTCGAGCACGGCCCGGCGCCCACCGCGTGGGCGACCGCGGCAGCGGCCGCGGACAACACGGTCGCACGCGAGCAGGGCATCCGGGTGGTCACGCTTGACCGCGGCTACGGGATCGACACCCCGGCGAAGGCGCCCTGGCTGCTGCTGGGCGCCAAGACGCTGTCGTACGCGGTGAACATGGCCGCCATCCGCGAGGCGCATCGGCGCGGGGCTGACGACGCCGTCTTCGTGACGTCCGACGGGTTCGTGCTCGAGGCGCCCACCGCGTCGCTCATCGTCCGCATCGACGGTCGATTCGTCACCCCGGCCCCGAACGGCGGCATCCTGCACGGCACGACGCAGCTGAGCCTGTTCGCGCACCTCGCGTCCGAGGGGTTCGAGACCGGCTACGCGACGCTTCCGACGCGATCGCTGAAGGACGCGGATGCCGCGTGGCTGGTGTCGAGCGTGCGCCTGGCCGCGCCCATCACCGCGATCGACGGCATGGACGTTCCGGTGGACGCCGGGCTGACGGCATCCATCAACCGATACCTGCTGAGCCCGCGCGACTGAGCCGCGCGGCGAGGATCACCCGAAGCGGCCCGAGACGTAGTCCTCGGTGGCCTGCACTGACGGCGTCGTGAAGATCGTGGCGGTGTCGTCGTACTCGATGAGCTTTCCCGGCTTGCCGGTGCCGGCGATGTTGAAGAACGCGGTCTTGTCGCTCACACGCGAGGCCTGCTGCATGTTGTGCGTCACGATGACGACCGTGTAGGTGTTCTTCAGCTCGCCGATGAGCTCCTCGATCGCATAGGTCGAGATCGGGTCGAGCGCCGAGCACGGCTCGTCCATCAGGATCACCTCGGGCGAGACGGCGATGGCCCGGGCGATGCACAGGCGCTGCTGCTGGCCGCCCGAGAGGCCGCCGCCGGGCTTGTCCAGGCGATCCTTGACCTCGTTCCAGAGGTTCGCGCCCTGCAGCGACTGCTCGACGAGGGCGTCCGCATCGGACTTCGAGATGCGCTTGTTGTTGAGCTTCACGCCCGCGAGCACGTTCTCTTTGATCGACATCGTCGGGAAGGGGTTGGGGCGCTGGAACACCATGCCCACCTGGCGGCGCACGAGCACGGGATCGACGTTCGCCCCGTAGAGGTTGTCGCCGTCGATCATCACCTCGCCCTCGACCCGGCCCCCGGGGATCACTTCGTGCATGCGATTGAGCGTGCGCAGGAACGTCGACTTGCCGCAGCCGGACGGGCCGATGAACGCCGTCACGCTGCGCGGCTCGATGTACAGCGAGACGCCTTCGACGGCGAGGAAGTCGCTGTAGTAGACGTTGAGGTCGTTGACTTCGATGCTTTTGGACACCTGTGGGCGGCCTTTCGTACTAACGGGTCTTCGGCGCGAAGAGCTTCGCGATGAGCCGGGCGATGAGGTTGAAGATGACGACGAGGATCACCAGCAGCAGCGCGGCGCCCCACGCCTGCGCCTGTGACGCGTCGATGTCCTTCGAAGGGAAGCTGTAGGCCGTGTACGCCATGACCGGAAGGGTCTGCATGGGACCCTTGAACGGGTCGGCGTTGAAGTTGTCGGTGAAGCTCGCGGCGATGAAGATCGGCGCGGTCTCGCCGACGACACGCGCTACCGCCAGGACGACACCCGTGACGATTCCGCTTGCCGCCGTCCGCAGCACGACCTTGAGGATCGTGGTGGACTTCGGCACGCCGAGGGCCAGGGACGCCTCACGCAGGTCTGCGGGGACGAGGCGGATCATCTCTTCGGTAGAGCGGACCACGATCGGGATCATGAGCACGCACAGCGCGATCGATGCGGAGAAGCCGCTGAACGCCTTGGGTCCGACGATGAGGCTGAAGAGCGAGAACGCGAACAGACCGGCGACGATCGAAGGGATGCCGGTCATCACGTCGACCAGGAAGGTGATGGTGCGACGCAGCGGGTTGGTCGGCAGTGCGTACTCGGTCAGGTAGACCGCGGTGAGGATGCCGATGGGCACCGAGATGAGCGCGGCGATGCCCGTGATGATGAGCGTTCCGACGATCGCCTGCAGCGCGCCCGGCGTGCTCGTGACCTCGAGGGTCTCAGGGTTGAACGTCGACTCGGTGACCGACGTGATGAACTGCCAGTTCACGATCTCGGCGCCCTTGGCGATGACGGTCCACAGCGTCGAGATGAGCGGCGCGACCGCGAGCACGAAGAACGCCGTGACGACGCCGCGCACGACGCGGTCGGTGGCCTTGCGTCGACCTTCGACGATCGACGCGCCCACTCCGATCGCGATCAGGTAGAGCACGGCGGTCAGGACCAGCCAGATGGCGATGTTCAGGCTCTGGGTGAGGACGAACATCACGAGCCCGACGAGGATCGCCACCCCGACGAGGAGGATCGGCTCGATGAACCGAGGAAGGTGGCCGCTCGTGAGTCGCATCTGCTGCCGGACCTGCGGCGCGGAGGGGGTCATGGTCGACGTCATGCGACCTTTCCTTCCTTGCGGCGGCGCTTGCGCGCCGGCTTCGGACCCTGTGCGGCGATGATGTATCGGGCGAGCATGTTCACCGCGAAGGAGACGACGAACAGCATCAGGCCGGTGCCGATGAGCGCAGAGCGCTGGATCTCGGTGGCGACCGGGAAGTTGAGTGCGACGTTCGCGGCGATCGTCTGCGAGTTGTAGCCGTCGGTGAGGATGAGGAGCGAGTACAGCACGGACGGCGACATGATCATCGCGATGGCCATGGTCTCGCCCAGTGCCCGCCCCATCCCCAGCAGGGTCGCCGAGATCATGCCGCTGCGCGCGTAGGGCAGGACCGACAGACGGATCATCTCCCACCTCGTCGCGCCGAGGGCCAGCGCCGCCTCTTCGTGCAGGCGCGGCGTCTGCAGGAAGATCTCGCGTGTGATCGAGGTGACGATCGGCAGGATCATGACGGCCAGCACGACGCCACCGGCGAGCATCGTGGAACCGGTGGAGGACACCGGGCCGGCGAAGAGCGGGATCCAGCCGAAGTACTGGTTGAGGAAGTCCGAGAGCGGCAGCAGGAAGGGCCGCATGACCGCGATGCCCCAGAGGCCGAACACGATCGAGGGGACCGCCGCGAGCAGGTCGACGATGTAGCCGAGCGCCCCCGCGATGCGGCGGGGGGCGTAATGCGAGATGAACAGCGCGATGCCGATGGCGACCGGCGCACCCAGCACCATCGCGATGAGCGCTGCGAAGATGCTGCCCCACAGGAGCGGGCCGACGTAGTCCCAGAAGCTCGTCCACGGCACCTGGGCGGGGTTCTGGATGGAGCTGAGGTCCTTGTTGTCCGCCCAGTTGGCGGTGATCGCCGGGAGCCCCTGGATGATCAGGAAGATCGCGACCCCGGCGAGGATCACCATGATCGACACTGCGGAGGCGGCCGAGAGGCCGAGGAACACCGTGTCGCCGGCGCGGCGGGTCGATCTGCGGCGTGACGCGGCGGGCGCGGGCGGGCTGATCACGTCAGCCATGGCGGGTCCGTCGGTGTCGCATGGAGGAGCTCCTGTCGGGTTTCCGGAGTGCTTCGAGGTGTCGGGGCGGCTCAATTCCGGCGCCGGACGATCCGGAGACGGAATTCAGCCCGCCCGCCCAGGGATCGCCTGGGCGGGCGGACCGACGTGGGTCACTTGATGGCGTCGATGGTGCTCTGCGCCTCTTCGAGGATCGAGTCCGGCAGCGGAGCCGAACCGGCGTTCTTCGCCGCGACCTGCTGGCCCAGCGTGCTGGCGACGAAGCCGAGGTACGACTTGGTCAGCTCGGCCTGCGCCTCGTCCTGGAACGTCGTGCAGGTGATGGCGTACGAGACGAGCGGGATCGGGTAGGTCTCGGTGGTCAGCTTCGAGTAGTCGAACTTCTTCGACAGGTCGCCCTCGACGCCGTTGGAGGCGTCGACCGCCGCCACCTCGAACGTCTTCGCGACGGCCTCGGGGCTGAACGGGATCGCGGTGCCGTCGACCACGATGTCGGCCGAGTTCAGCTCGCCGATCGCGGAGTGGTCGGCGTAGCCGATCGTTCCGGTGCCCGCCTTGACGGTGTCGACGACGCCCGAGCCGCCCTTCTGCAGCGAGACGTTGCCCGCGACCGGCCAGTTCTTGCCGGCCTCGTACGGCCAGGCCTCCGCCTGGGTCGCGGCGAGGTAGTTCGTGAAGTTGGCCGTCGTGCCCGAGCCGTCCGAACGGGCGACCGTGGTGATCGGGCCGGCCGCGAGCGCGGTGCCGTTGTCTGCCGTGATGGCCGGGTCCGACCAGTCGGTGATCTGCAGGTTGAAGATCTTCGCGATCGTCTCGCCGCTCAGCTTGAGGCTGTCGACACCGTCGATGTTGTAGATGATCGAGACGCCGTCGAGGTAGACGGGGATGTTCACGCCGCCCTCGGTGCACAGGGCCTCCGACTGCGTGGTCTCGTCGGCCGACAGCGGCGCGTCCGAGCCGGCGAAGTCGTAGGCGCCGCTCAGGAAGTTGGTGACGCCGCCGCCGGAGCCCTGCGACTTGTCGTAGTTGATGGTCACGCCGCCGACAGTCGCGTTGTAGGCCGTCGTCCACGCGGCCTGCGCGTTGCCCTGGGCGCTGGAGCCACCCGCGGTGATCGTGCCCGTGAGGCTCGAGTCGAGCTCGACCGCGACGCCCGAGTCGGCGGCGGACTCGCTGGCGGCCGGGGTGTCGCTCGGGGTGTCGGTGTTCGAGGCGCAGCCGGCGAGGGCGAGGGCCGCGATAGCGGCGACAGCGCCCGCCTGGGCGATGCGAGAGATCTTCACTGTGTGAATCCTTCACGTGTCAGGGAATTGAGGCCTGTGCAGGCCTGCGGGTACGAACCCGGTGCGGGGTTCGTTCTGAAACGTAGGCTCGGACTCTTAAGAGACTGCGCTGCGCGGGTGAACGGAAGGTGAACGGGAAGGGGTGCGCTGGGGTCTCTGCGCTCAGACCTTCGGCTCGTGCGTCTCGATCGTGACGATCCCCGATCCGGGGTTGGCGACCGACAGGTGCACCACCGAGAACGCACCCGTCTCCAGCGCCGAGGCGCTGCCGAGGTAGGACCCGCGCAGCGTGCCGGTGGCCAGAGCCAGCTCGCTCAGGATGTCGGGCAGCACGGGGCCGTGGCTGCACAGCACCGCGGGTTTGCGCGCGCGCACACGCTCGCCGATGATCGTGCGCGCATCGGACGCGCCGCGCTCCCATGCGTCCTGGCTGATGAGCTTCGTCGTGTCGACCTTCCGCCCGAGCGCTTCGGCGAGCGGGGCGACCGTCTTGACGCACCTGGTCGCGGGGCTGGACACGATCCGCCGCACCCCGAACGCCCGCAGGGGGCCCACGATGGCGCGCGCCTGCTTGCGACCGCGCGGTGTCAGCGGGCGGGCGGCATCCTTCCCCTCCCATTCCTCGCGGGGGAGCGCCTTCGCGTGCCGCAGCGCGACGATCGGGAACGTGCGCAGCACTCCCTCGTCGACGAGCCGCAGGAAGTTCTCGATGATCTCGACGTCGACCGGGTAGCTCAGGCGCGCGATCGCCTTCTTGGGTGTGACCCATTCGATCGCCGCGATCTCTCTGTTCGGCACGAACTCGCTCGCGCGGATCGCGTCGTCCGTCGCCTCGGCGGCCCAGTAGTGCACGATCTTGGTGCGCTTGCTCGGCAGCCGGTAGCGCGAGACGCCGACCGGCACGCCGAGCGCGACACGGATGCCGGTCTCTTCGTGGATCTCGCGCACGGCGGTCTCGGCGAGCATCTCACCGGGATCCACCTTGCCCTTGGGCAGGGTGACGTCGCGGTACTTGGTGCGATGGATCAGGAGCACGCGCAGCTTGTCGTCGACGACGCGCCACACCACGCCCCCCGCCGCGTACACCGCGGTCTCGGTCATCGCACCGCACGTGCCCGCCGACGGCGCTGCACGTTGGTCATGGTCCGGTCCTGGATGTCCAGCAGCGGCCTGCCGTCCTCGGCGACGTTGTGCCGGACCCATTCGCCCTCGGCACCGAGGTGCCACGAGCTGGTGGTGTCGCTCATCGCGAGCGTGAAGAGGTGTTCGAGCTCCTTGACATGCGCCGGCGAAGAGACGCGCACCAGCGCCTCGACACGACGGTCGAGGTTGCGGTGCATCATGTCGGCGCTGCCGATGTAGACCACCGGCTCGCCGTCGCCGCCGAACGCGAAGATGCGGGAGTGCTCGAGGTAGCGGCCGAGGATCGAACGGACGGTGATGTTCTCGCTCATGCCCTCGACACCCGGCTTGAGCGAGCAGATGCCGCGCACCCACACCTCGACCTTCACGCCCGCCTGGCTGGCGCGGTACAGCGCGTCGATGATCTGCTCGTCGACCATCGAGTTGACCTTGATGCGCACGCTCGCGGGCTTGCCGGCGAGGGCGTTGCGCCGCTCCTTGTCGATGAGCCTCAGCAGCCCCTTGCGCAGGTGCAGCGGGGCGACCAGCAGGCGCTTGAACTTCTTCTCGATGGCGTAGCCGCTGAGTTCGTTGAACAGGCGCGTGAGGTCGCGGCCGACCTGGTCGTCGGCGGTGAACAGGCCGAAGTCCTCGTAGATGCGGCTCGTCTTGGGGTTGTAGTTGCCGGTGCCCACGTGGCTGTAGCTGCGCAGCACGCCGCCTTCCTCGCGGATGACCAGCGCCAGCTTGCAGTGCGTCTTGAGTCCCACGAGGCCGTACACGACGTGGACGCCGGCCTTCTCGAGCTTGCGGGCCCACACGATGTTGTTCGCCTCGTCGAAGCGCGCCTTGATCTCGACGAGGGCGAGCACCTGCTTGCCCGCCTCGGCCGCGTTGATCAGGGCCTCGACGATGGGGCTGTCGCCCGACGTACGGTACAGCGTCTGCTTGATGGCGAGCACGTGCGGGTCCTTGGCGGCCTGCTCGAGGAACGCCTGCACGCTCGTCGCGAACGACTCGTACGGGTGGTGCACCAGCACGTCGCCCTTGCGGATGGCGGCGAAGATGTCGGCGCGCTCGTTGTTGTCGCCCGGCTGGAAGGCCAGGGCCGTGGTCGGCACGTGGGGCTTGTAGTGCAGATCGGGGCGATCGATCCGCGACAGGTCGAACAGCCCGCGGAGGTCGAGCGGCCCGGGCAGGCGGTAGACCTCCTGCTCGGTGATGTCGAGCTCTTTGATGAGCAGGTCGAGCGTGACGTCGTCCATGTCGTCCGTGATCTCGAGCCGGATCGGCGGCCCGAACCGGCGGCGCAGCAGTTCGGCTTCGAGCGCCTGGATGAGGTTCTCGGTCTCGTCCTCTTCGATCACCATGTCCTCGTTGCGGGTGAGGCGGAAGGCGTGGTGATCGAGGACCTCCATGCCGGGGAAGAGGTCGTCGAGGTGGTTCGAGATGAGGTCTTCGAGGGGCAGGTAGCGCACCGCGCCCTCGGACGGCGGAAGCGCGACCACGCGGGGGAGCATCGGCGGCACCTTGAGGCGCGCGAACTCCTGACGCCCGGTGCGGGCGTTGCGGATGCGGATCGCGAGGTTGAGCGACAGGCCCGAGATGTACGGGAACGGATGGGCCGGGTCGACCGCGAGCGGCATCAGCACCGGGAACACCTGCGCCTGGAAGTACTCGTACAGCTGGGCGCGCTCGTCGGCGTCGAGGGAGTCGTAGGAGACGACCTGGATGCCGGCGTCCGCGAGCGCCGGCTGCACGAGCGTCATCCACGCGTTGGCGTGGCGCAGCTGCAGCCGGTGAGCCTCGGCCGAGATCTCGGCCAGCACGTCCATCGGAGACGTGCCCACGTTGGTCGGCACGGCGAGCCCGGTCATGATGCGGCGTTTGAGCCCTGCGACGCGCACCATGAAGAACTCGTCGAGGTTGCTCGCGAAGATCGCCAGGAAGTTCGCGCGCTCCAGCACAGGCAGATTCGGGTCTTCGGCGAGTTCGAGTACGCGCTGGTTGAACGCGAGCCAGCTCAGCTCGCGGTCCAGGTAGCGGTGGTCCGGCAGCTGGGAGTCGAACTCCTCCGACATGTCGAAGTCGTCGTCGTCCGCATCTCCCAGGCCGGTGTCGAGCACCTCGGGTTCGATCATTCCCTCATCATTGCAGGGTCATGTGACCGGAGTGTGAACCGAGGGATGCCGGGCGCCCGGCATCCGGACCACGAAGCGATGCGCAGCTAGGCGTCGGTCTTCTCTCGCGGCGCGGGTTCGGGCTCGTCCTCGTAGACGTTGAACCGGTAGCCGACGTTGCGCACCGTGCCGATGAGCTGCTCGAGGTCGCCGAGCTTGGCCCGCAGTCGCCGCACGTGGACGTCGACCGTGCGCGTGCCGCCGAAGTAGTCGTAGCCCCATACCTCGCTCAGCAGCTGCTCGCGCGTGAACACGCGCGACGGATGGGTGGCGAAGAAGTGCAGGAGCTGGAACTCCTTGTAGGTGAGGTCGAGCGGCTTGCCGTGCACCTTCGCCGAGTATGAGGACTCGTCGATCGTGATGCCCGAGGTCTGCACGCGCGTCGACACCTGCTCGGCCGACTGCCGGCCGACCGCGAGGCGGATGCGCGCGTCGACCTCGGCGGGCCCGGCCGTCATCAGGATGACATCGTCGACGCCCCAGTCGGGCGACACCGCGGTGAGTCCGCCCTCGGTGACGACCAGCAGCAGCGGTGCGTCGAGGCCTGTCGTGTTGAGGATCTTGCACAGCGACTTGGCGCCGACGAGGTCGACGCGCGCGTCGACGAGGATGATGTCGGCGCTCGGCGCGTTGACGAGCTGTGCGGGCTCGGCGGGGATCTGGCGCACGCGGTGGCTCAGCAGTTCGAGCGCGGGCAGCACAGGACTGCCGCCGTGTGTGGAACTGAGAACCAGGAGCTGAGCCAAAGGATCGCCTTCCCGGCGTGCGGGGGCACGCCGCGAACCCCAGTGTAGAGCGCGTGCGGTCTGTGGTTTCGCCGCGGGGTCATCGGGGCGCAGATGCACGGCCGGGTGCGATGCGGGATGATGGGTGTTGTGGCCGTGCCAGAACTCGCCCCCCGCCGCACGCTCGGCGGGCTCATCGCCGTGTGGGCGCTCGCCGCCGTGATCGCGATCGTCATCGGCATCTTCTCGACGCCGGACTGGCGTGCCGCGTGGCTGGGTGTGGGACTGGGGGGATGCCTCATCGCCGCCTTCGCCGTCCAGCTGTGGTCTGGGCGCGCATCGGGGTTCACCGAGCGCGTCGCGGCCAGCGTCCTGGGGGCGGCCCTGGTCATGGGCGTCATCAGCCTCGGGTTCGGTCTGGCGGCGCTCGTACCCGGCTGAGCCCCGGTCCCGACTAGACTTCACGACATGGATACCGTCGCGCTCGAACTCTTCTTCGTGGGCCTGCTCGGACTCGCATCGCTGGCGATCGTGTTCGTCTCCGTGGTGGTCGTCAAGAACCTGTACCGCGGCCAGCGCTGACGGGGCGCGTCGTGCTCGAGATCCCGACCGACCTTCCCGCCGAGATCGTTCCGCTCTCGTGGCTCCTCGGTGTCTGGGAGGGCACCGGAGTCATCGACTACGGAGACCACGCCTACACCGGCGAGTTCACGCACCGCGTGAGCTTCAGCCATGACGGCGGCGATTATCTGAACTATTCCGCCGAGGCCTGGATCGACCATCCCGACGACCCCGACCGCCGCACGCGGCTGGTGGCCGAGCTCGGCTACTGGCGCCTGTCCCGCACGGCGACGGACGCCGATGCCGGCCCCGGGCTGCTGCCGCCGCTCGCACCGGCCGTCGCGCGCACCGCCGACGACATCGAACGACTGCGCAACGCGGACGGCGGCTTCGACCTCGAGGTCGCCCTCGTGCACGCGGACGGCGTGAGCGAGCTGTATCTGGGGCAGATCAAGGGCCCCCGCATCGACATCGCGACCGACGCCGTCGTGCGGCCGGCCGGCGCCAAGGCGTACGCGGCCGCGACCCGGATGTACGGTCTCGTCGACAACCACCTGCTGTGGGCGTGGGACATCGCCGCGCTGGGCTTCGAACTCGGCGCCCACGCATCCGCGCGTCTGGCCAAGGCCGACTGATGACCGACGTGTTCGCCGCCGTCCCGGGCGCCGTCGTCGACGAGGCCGGACTGCAGCACCTCGGCAGCCCGCTTGTCGAGCAGCGCCGCCTCGCCGCGGGGGAGGCCGTCGCACCGCGTGCCGACCGTGTCGTCATCGCCGTGCCGGGTGAGGACCGTCTTTCGTGGCTCGATTCGCTGTCGTCGCAGGCTCTCGCGCGGCTGCAGCCCGGCGTCAGCACCGAGATGCTGATCCTCGACCCGCAGGGGCATGTCGAGCATGCGGCATCCGTCATCGACGACGGCGAGACCACGTGGCTGATCGCCGATGCCGCCGACGGGCCCGGCCTGTACGACTGGCTGCGCAAGATGCGGTTCCGGCTGCGCGTGGATCCGCGCATCGCCGACGAGTACGCCGTCATCGGCGGCACGTCGGCCGCGCTCGCGACCGCCGTGGCCGCCGCCGCACCGGCCGGCACTCCGCTGGTGTGGCGGGACCCCTGGCCCGACGTGACGCCCGGCGGCTGGGCGTATGCGGCCGTCGAGCCTCACCCCGGCGCCGACCGTGACTGGGCGGAGGCGATCGTCACCCGCGAAGAAGAGGCGAGGATCGCGGATGCCGCCACCCGGGGCGACATGCGGCTCGCCGGTCTTGCGGCGGTCGACGCGCTGCGTGTGGCCGCGTGGCGTCCGCGCTGGAGCGCCGACGTCGACGAACGCGCGCTGCCGCACGAGCTGGACTGGCTGCGGACGGCCGTGCACCTCGACAAGGGCTGCTACCGCGGGCAGGAGACCATCGCCAAGGTGCACAACCTCGGGCATCCGCCGCGGCGGCTCGTCGCGCTGCAGCTCGACGGATCGGGGAGCGTGCTTCCCGTTCACGGCGCAGCCGTCCGGGTGGGCGACGACGAGGTGGGCGTCGTGACCTCGGCCGCGCTGCACTTCGAAGAGGGGCCGATCGCGCTCGCCGTGGTGCGGCGCTCGACCCCCCTCGACGCGGCGCTCACGGTCGACACCGACGAGGGCCCCGTTGCGGCCGCGCAGGAGGTCGTCGTGCCGCCCGACGCCGGCGCGACGGCGAACGTGCCGCGGATCCCGAGGCTCGGCCGGCGCCAGGCGGCGCAATAGTCCGCCCATGAGCGGAAACGGCGAGACCGCCCCGATCACGCAGGTCGTTCCCACAGGCTGGCGCTCGCGGCTCGACCTGCGCCCGCAGATGGCGCGTGTGCGCGGATCGGCGATCGCGATCGTGCAGATCGTGGTCGCGGCGACCGCGGCGTGGGCGTTCGCGCATTACGTGGTGGGGCATCCCGCTCCGCTGCTGGCGGCGACGGTCACGATCTCGAGCCTCGGCCTCGTCCGCGACGCCCGGCCGCGCCGCGTGCTCGAGACGGTCGTGGGCATGCTGGTCGGCATCCTCGTCGCCGAGGGCTTCGTCGTCGTGGTCGGCCCGGGCTGGTGGCAGCTGGCGCTGGCGCTCGCCGCGACGCTGTTCGTCGCCAGGTTCCTGTCGCCGTACCCGCCGTTCGCGATCATGGCCGGCATCCAGGCCTCGATCGTGATGTCGCTGCCGGCTTCGCAGCCGTTCTCGCGCCTCGTCGACGGCATCGTCGGAGGCATCGCGGCGCTCGTGGTGACCGCGCTGATCCCGCGCAATCCCCGGCGAGAAGAAGCCCGTGACGGCCATGCGGTGTTCGCCGCCGCCGACGACGCGGCCCGCACGATCGCCCAGGCGCTGCGTCGCGGCGACGCGATGCGGGCCACGCGCGGTCTCGAGAAGGCGCGTGCGATCGCACCGCGCATCGACGAGTGGCGCGCGTCGCTGGACTCGGGGCTCGCGGTCGCCGGGTTCTCGCCGTGGCTGCGGCCGCAGCGCGCCGAGCTGCGCCGGCACCACACCGTGCTGCAGTCGATGGACTTCGCGACGAGGAACCTCCGCGTCGTCGCCCGCCGGGCGGTCTACCTGTGCGACGACGGCGAGCGGCGCCCTGTCCCCGCCGAGCTGCTGTCGGAGCTCATGCGCGCCGCCGCGCTCGTCGGCGAGAGCCTCGACGACATCTCGATGCAGCCGGCGGCGCGCGAGGCGGTGCGTGCCGTGGCCGCGCGCCTCGACCCGGCGGCGATCCTCCCCGGCGGCACGCAGAGCGAGCTGAACCTCGTCACCGCGCTGCGCCCGCTCGCCGTCGACCTGCTCACCGCGACCGGCCTTCCCGGCGACCAGGCCAGAGCGATCCTGCCGCGCGTCTGATCGGCGGCAGCACCGGCCCGCGGGCATCGGGCAGCCCCGGGCCGCGGCATCCATTCCCTCCCCGTTGACG
The DNA here is from genome assembly GCF_014779795.1 of Microbacterium helvum. GTDB lineage: Bacteria > Actinomycetota > Actinomycetes > Actinomycetales > Microbacteriaceae > Microbacterium > Microbacterium helvum. The sequence continues at coordinate 109,145 of NZ_JACXZS010000009.1, read as the reverse complement.
ACGTGCGTTCTCGCCGAGACCACACATCCTCGACGCGAACGACGTGCGTTCTCGACGAGAACGTGCGTTCTCGGCAGGAGTGAGATTCGAGGAGGAGGGGGATGCCGGGGTCAGGGGGTGGCGGCATCCCGCGGCGCGACCGCGCTCCACGGCAGCGTCAGTTCGCCGAGGCGCCAGCGGGATCGCTGCAGAAGGGGCCAGCCGGCCGCCTGGACGGCGGCGAGGGCCGTGCGCCAGCGGTGCACGGCGCCGAACGGCGAGACGACGGCGGCGCGGTCCCATTCGGCGTCGAGCGCCCGGAGCAGCGCGTGGATGCGCTCGCCGGGCACATTCCGGTGGATGAGCGCCTTGGGCAGGCGTTCGGCGGCCACCGACGGGTGCTCCAGCCCCGTCAGCCGCAGCGACACCGTGAACGTCTGCGGTACCGCGTCCGGGCCGATCGCGACCCACGTCGCGATGCGGCCGATCTCGTCGCAGGTGCCCTCGACGAGCAGGCCACCGGGCGCCAGCCGCGCCGCCATGGTCACCCATGCCGCGGTCACCTCAGACTCGTCGTACTGGCGCAGCACGTTCATGGCCCGGATGATCGCGGGTCGCCGGCCGCCCGTCACCGGCACCTCGAAGCCTCCCCGCGCGAACGACACCTGCGAGTCTGCGGCGAAGGGCGTCATGCCGGCGCGCACCTGCTCCAGCTGAGCGGTCGCGCGGGCCACGCGCGCAGGATCGATCTCCAGGCCCAGCACCTCGACATCGGGTCGCGATCGCGAGAGGCGCGCGAAGAGCTCGAACGCGGTGACCCCGCTCGCGCCGTAGCCCAGATCCACCACGAGGGGATCGGCAGCACGACGCAGCGCCGGATGCCGCGCGATCCACCGGTCGATGCGGCGCAGCCTGTTGGTGCCGGTGGTGCCGCGTGTGATCTGCCCGACCGGTCCGCGCGCCATGCCTCCATGATGCCAGCGTCACGCGCCCGGGCACGGCGGCCGGCCGCCGATAACATGGAGGTCATGACCGCGCCCTATACGCTCATCCTCCTCCGACACGGCCAGAGCGAGTGGAACAAGACCAACCAGTTCACGGGGTGGGTCGATGTCCGCCTCACCGAGCAGGGCAAGGCCGAGGCCCAGCGCGGCGGCGAGCTGCTCGCCGAGTCCGGCATCCTCCCCGACGTCCTGCACACCTCGGTGCTCAGCCGGGCGATCCAGACCGCGAACATCGCGCTGGATGCCGCCGACCGCCTGTGGATCCCGGTCAAGCGCTCGTGGCGCCTCAACGAGCGGCACTACGGCGCTCTGCAGGGCAAGGACAAGGCGCAGACCCTCGAAGAGTTCGGCAACGAGCAGTTCATGCTGTGGCGCCGCTCGTTCGACGTTCCGCCGCCGCCGCTGCCGGCCGACGACCAGTACAGCCAGGTCGGCGACCCGCGCTACGCCGGCATCGACGGCGAGGTGCCCGACACCGAGTCGCTCAAGATCGTCATCGACCGCATGCTGCCCTACTGGCACAGCGACATCGTGCCCGACCTGAAGGCCGGCAAGACGGTGCTCGTGACCGCCCACGGCAACTCGCTGCGCGGCCTCGTCAAGCACCTCGACGGCATCAGCGACGCCGACATCGCCGAGCTCAACATCCCCACCGGCATCCCGCTGGTCTACCGCCTCGACGAGAACCTGCAGCCCCTCGGCCCGGGTGAGTACCTCGACCCCGAAGCCGCCGCTGCGGGAGCGGCCGCGGTCGCGAACCAGGGCAAGGCCTGATCGCAGACGCAAAGAGAAGAGTGGATGCCTCCGGTGAGGCATCCACTCTTCTCTTTGTCGTCGCACCGGCGTCAGCCCCCCGACTGCGCCCGGCGACGGGGTCTACTGCTCGGGAGCGACGACCGTGATGGTGTCCGTGGTCGTGGTCCAGTCTCCGGTGGAGAGGTAGAGCACCTTCTTCGCCACCGAGACCGCGTGGTCGGCGAAGCGCTCGTGGTAGCGGCTCGCGAGCGTCGCGTCCACGGTCGCGGCGGCCTCGCCCTGCCAACTGTCGCTCAGAACCTTCTCGAAGACCGACAGGTGCAGGTCGTCGAGGCTGTCGTCGGCGTTGCGGACCGCGTCGATGAGCGATTCGTCCTGCGTGCGCAGCAGCTCGGTGAGCTGACGGGCGACCTCGACGTCCAGCTCGCCCATCTTGAGGAACGTCGACTTCAGGCCCTTGGGGATCGCTCGCTCGGGGAAGCGCATGCGTGTCAACTGGGCGATGTGCTCGGCGATGTCGCCCATGCGCTCCAGTGAGGCGCTCATGCGCAGCGCGCTCACCACGATGCGCAGGTCCCGCGCCACCGGCTGCTGACGGGCGAGGATCTCGATCGCGAGCTCGTCGAGCTCGATGGCCTTCTCGTCGATGACCGCATCGGCCTCGATGACCTCTTCGGCCAGCGCCACGTCGCTCGTGCCGAACGCCCGCGTCGCCTTGTCGATCGCGACCGTGACCAGCTCGGCGATCTCTACGAGACGCCCTTGCACGTCTTCGAGCGACTGGTGGAAGACTTCGCGCATTGCGATGCACCTTTCGTGGTTTCGGGCAGGCGTCCGCCCGCAGCCCCGGCGATTCTCGTCAGAGAAGGTTAACGGACGGTGCCGCGACGGTGAACACTGCCCGGCACGTGCCGCTCCAGGGGCGCCGGCGGCCGATGCGGCCCCGAACGTGCCCGTACTCTGGGACGCATGGACTCCACGCAGCTGACGCTGCTCGCCCTTCTCGTGGGGGTCATCGTCGGCGGGTCGGTGTCTGCCGTCATCGTCGCCGCGCTCCGTGCTCGCGACCGCGCACGGATGGAGACGAACGTCGACGTGCCCGACGGCGTGCGCGAGGTCCTGCACGGCATGGACGACGCGGCCGTGGTCGTCGACACGTCGTTCACGGTGCTCGCAGCCTCGTCGGCCGCCGTTCCGTTCGAGCTGGTCGAGGGCGGGACGCTGCCCACCGACGAGCTGCGCATGCTCGCGCGGGGCGTGCGCACGAGCGAGTCTGTGTCGCCGGGCACCACCGCCACCGAGACCATGCGGCTGCGCCGCGGGGCGCTCCCCGCCGAGCCGCGCCTGGTCGCGGTGCGTGCGACACGCATCTCGGCACGGCTCACGCTGCTGGTGCTGCGCGACATCACCGAGCGCGAGCGCGTCGAAGAGATGCGCCGCGACTTCGTGGCGAACACCAGTCACGAGCTCAAGACGCCGGTCGGTGCGGTGAGCCTGCTCGCCGAGGCGATCGAGTCGGCGGCGGACGACCCGCCGCAGGTGCGCATCTTCGCCGCGCGACTGCAGGCCGAGGCGTCGCGCCTGGCGCTGCTGACCTCGCGCATCATGAACCTCTCGCGGCTGCAGGCGTCCGACCAGCTGCCGCAGCGCGATGTGTCGATCGACGAGGTCGTGGCATCCGCACTGGACGCGCACGCGATCCAGGCGGACTCCGCCGGCGTCGAGATGGTGCGCGGCGGCAGCCGTGGGCTGTACGTCCGCGGCGACGCGCAGGTGCTGAGCGAGGCGGTGGGCAACCTCGTGGCCAACGCGATCGCCTACTCGCCCCGCGGGTCGAGCGTCGGCGTCGGCATCAAGTCCGCCGACGGCGTCGTCGAGATCGCCGTGACAGACCGCGGCATCGGCATCGCCGAAGGCGACCAGGATCGCGTGTTCGAGCGGTTCTACCGCGCCGACCCCGCACGTGCGCGTCGCACCGGCGGCAGCGGCCTCGGCCTGTCGATCGTCAAGCACGCCGTGCAGCGCCACGGAGGCGAGGTGCGCCTGTGGTCGCGGCCCGGTCGCGGCTCGACGTTCACGATCCGGCTGCCCGAGTCGGCCGCTCCTGCTGCCGAGCCCACCCCGAAGCGGGGCCGCAAGAAGAAGCGCGCCGCGGCCGAGGCCCAGGATGCCTCGGCTCCGGTGATCGGCGCGCCGGCGGCCAAGAAGAAGCCGACGTCGAAGGGCGCCGTAACCCGGCCCGCGGCACAGAAGCCTGCGAGGACCACGCCCGCCGCCACCGAATCATCGGCGCCGAAGAACCCCGTGATCCCGGCGCCCGCGCCGGCTGCCGAACCCGCTGCGAATGGAGAACCCGCATGACCCGCGTCCTGATCGTCGAGGACGAGCCGGACCTCGCCGACCCGCTCGCCTACCTTCTGCGGCGTGAGGGCTATGAGGTCGAGATCGCCGAGGACGGCCCGTCCGCGCTGGTCGCGTTCCGCGACCGGGGCGCCGACATCGTGCTGCTCGATCTGATGCTGCCGGGGATGCCGGGCACCGAGGTGTGCCGTCAGATCCGCACCACGTCGGCGGTGCCGATCATCATGCTCACGGCCAAGGACTCCGAGGTCGACATCGTGGTGGGCCTCGAGCTCGGCGCCGACGACTACGTCACCAAGCCGTACTCGGCGCGCGAGCTGCTCGCACGCATGCGCGCGGTGCTCCGCCGCTTCTCGCAGATCGACGCCGACCTCGAAGACCGGGTCCTCGAAGGCGGCCGCGTCGTGCTCGACATCGACCGGCACACCGTCGCGGTGGACGGCGACGAGATCAACATGCCCCTCAAGGAATTCGAGCTGCTCGAAGTCCTCATGCGCAATGCCGGTCGCGTGCTCACCCGCGGTCAGCTGATCGACCGGGTGTGGGGGAGCGACTACTTCGGCGACACCAAGACGCTCGACGTCCACATCAAGCGCATCCGATCGCGGATCGAGCAGAACCCCGGCTCGCCCGAGATGCTCGTGACGGTGCGCGGGCTGGGCTACCGCTTCGAGGGCTGACCAGGGACGAAGAAGCGGGGCGCGTCGGCTGACGCGCCCCGCTTCTTCTCGCCGGGATCGGGATGCCGGGGCTCAGACCACCGGATCCGATGAGGAATCAGGGCGCCAGCGCCGAGAGGTAGTCGAGCGAGCCGTCGAGGACGGGGATCGAGACGAGGGCGCCCTCGCTGTCGCCGGACTGGAAGAAGGTGGCGACGTCGGTGCCGGGAAGACCCTCGAAGCCGTCGATCTCGAGCGGCTCGTCCTCGTCGGAGCCGAGGCTGACGGTCGTGTTCGCGGGCACGCGGACGGTGAGCGACGGACCGCCCTCACCGAACTCGACGTTCAGGGTGTGCGAGTCCTCGGTGTCGTTCACGATCGCCGCGACGAAATTGCCCGCGGTGCCCTCGTCGTTGGCGACGACGAAGGCGTTGCGCACCTCGAGCGGGCCGGAATCGTGGACGTTGGTGCCTTCGGCGGCCGAGTAGGGGATCGTCGTCGCCTGCGGCGAGATCATGCTGCAGCCGGTGGTCGTGAGCACGAGCGCGGCCCCGACGGCCAGAGACGCGATGAGGCGGCGGTTCACAGATCCTCCCAGGACGATTCGGTACCCCGTAAGTCTAGGGGTTCGAGCGGGCGCGCGCGGAGCACCCGGGCCGCACGCGGCGAGGGGTCCGCCTCAGGGGCGGAGAACCTTAGCGTATTTCTCCTGTGGTATCCTGGAGGTTGCCGAAAGGACATAACTCCATGCTTTTTGAGGTTGGCGAGACGGTCGTCTACCCCCACCACGGGGCGGCAACGATCATCGAGGTCAAAGACCGGATCATCAAGGGCGAGACGAAGAAGTACCTGAAGCTCAACGTCACGCAGGGTGATCTCATCATCGAAGTACCCGCAGAGAACGTCGATCTTGTCGGGGTTCGCGACGTCATCGGCAAGGAAGGCCTCGACAGGGTCTTCGAGGTGCTGCGCGCGCCCTTCACGGAAGAGCCCACGAACTGGTCCCGCCGGTACAAGGCCAACCTGGAGAAGCTCGCGTCGGGTGACGTCATCAAGGTCAGCGAGGTCGTTCGCGACCTGTGGCGCCGCGATCAGGATCGCGGCCTCTCGGCCGGTGAGAAGCGAATGCTGGCCAAGGCCAAGCAGATCCTCATCTCCGAGCTGGCGCTCGCTGAGAAGACCGACGAGGAGCAGGCCAGCGTGATCCTCGACGAGGTCCTCGCAAGCTGAGACTTCTGAAACGGCGCCCCCGGCAGGGGGGCGCCGTTTCACTGTGTCCGGGCGGGCCTGGGACGCGCCTCCCCGGGTTCGCACCGTCATGGGCGCGATAGCGTGAACGGGTGAGCATGCTTCCCGTTCCGCGTGTCGGCATCGTCGTCGTGGCCGCTGGATCCGGCACCCGGCTCGGCGCCGGTGGCCCCAAGGCGTTCGTGGGCATCGACCGGCACAGCATCCTGCGCCACGCGCTGGACGGCGTGTTCGCGGCTCCCGAAGCGCAGGTCGTGATCGTCGTGCCGGAGGGGCGCGAGGGCGACGCCCGCACCGAGGCGCTGGAAGCTTCCGGTGACCGTTCGGACCTCGTGACGGTCGTCACGGGGGGCGCCACGCGTCAGGAATCGGTGGCGGCGGGACTGCGCGCGCTGTGGGGCGACGTCGAGATCGTCCTCGTGCACGACGCGGCCCGCGCGCTCACGCCGCCCGAGGTGTTCTCCCGGGTCGTCGGCGCGATCGACGCCGGTGCCGACGGCGCCATCCCCGTGCTCCCCGTCATCGACACGATCAAGCGCGTGGCCGGCGAAGAGATCGTCGCCGCCGTCGATCGGTCCGAGCTGGCGTCGGCGCAGACGCCACAGGGCTTCCGCCGTGACGTGCTCGACGCGGCATACGCCGCCGCGTCGGCCGAGTTCACCGACGACGCCGCGCTGGTGGCGGATGCCGGGCATGCGGTATCGGCTGTGCCGGGGCATCCACTCGCCTTCAAGATCACGACCGCCGCCGACCTCGACCGCGCCCGCCACCTGCTCGCCGCGGCACCGGAGCCCGCGTCGCCGCGCGTGGGCGTGGGCACCGATGTGCACGCATTCGGCGGCGACGGCACACTGTGGCTCGCGGGGCTGGAGTGGCCCGGCGAGCAGGCGCTGTCGGGGCATTCGGACGGGGATGCCGTCGCCCACGCGATCGTGGACGCCCTCCTCGCGGCGGCCGGCCTGGGCGACATCGGCACGCACTTCGGCACCGACCGGCCGGAGTTCGCCGGAGCCCACGCGGACGCCTTCCTCGGCCGCACGACGGAGCTGCTGCGTGAGGCCGGCTGGCGCGTGGGCAACGTCTCGGTGCAGGTGCAGGCGAATCGTCCACGGTTCGCCGCGCGCCGCGCCGAGGCCGAGCGGGCGCTCTCGGCGGCGCTCGGCGGCGCCCCGGTGTCGGTCTCAGCGACCACGACAGACGGATTGGGATTCACCGGTCGCGGCGAAGGCGTCTCGGCCTACGCCGTGGCCCTCATCGCCGCCGCCTGACCCCCGCCTCCCGTCCGTCCCCTTCGTCCCTCTGCCCCCGTCCGTCCCTCACCCTCGCCCCTCACCCTCGCCCTTGCCCCTCGCCCTCGCCCTCGCCCTCGCCCCGCGCCGCCCCCGGCCCTCCGAACCTGACACCTCGTTCACTTGCGCTGTTCGTACGCGAGAACCGGGTTCAGGCGTACAAACAGCGCAAGTGAACCGATTCAGAGGGCGCGCGTCATGAACCGCGAGTGCGGGTCGAGGCGGTAGCCGCCGAACGGGCCGCAGTCCGTGAAGCCGGCGCGGGCGTACAGCCGGTGGGCGGCGGCGAAGTCGTCGGTCGTGCCGGTCTCGAGCCAGAGGCTCGTCATTCCGCGCCCCTGCGCGACGGTGATGAGGTGGTCGAGCAGCGCCCGTCCGACGCCCGCGCCGCGGAAGGCGTCGTCGACCCGCATCGATTTGATCTCGCCGCGCTGCGCATCGAGGGCGCGCAATGCCGCGATCCCGGCGACGCGATCGTCGATCCACGCGGACCACAGCGTGATGCCCGGCCGGCGCAGCGCATCGACGTCGAGCGCGTGGATGCTCTCGGGCGGGGCGGTGCCGACCAGCGCGGCGAGGTGGAAGGCGACGAGGCGACGGGTGTCGTCGCCGGTGAGGTCGTCGGGGCGGATCTCGATGGTGCTCTGCATGTCGCGCCCAGTGTGACACGGGCGGATTGCGGGGGTGTTTCCGCCCGGCGGATCAGGCCTCGACGGCGAAGGGCTCGGGGTCCCGCGGCGCGCGTGATCCCCACGCGAGCAGCGCGAGGCCGGCGGCGAGCACCACGAGCCCGATGATCGCGAGCGCCGAGAGCCGTTCGCCCAGCACGAAGATGCCCAGGATGCCTGCGGTCAGCGGCTCACCGAGCGTCAGGGTCGCCGCGGTCGCGGCCGTCAGCCCGCTGAGCCCCCACGTGAACAGGACGTACGCGATCGCGATCGTGCCGAGTCCCAGCCAGAGCGCCATCGTGAGCCCGGAGGCGGTGCCGAGCCAGGACAGGTCGACGAACGGGATCGCGAAGACGCACAGCGCGGCGGCGCTCGCCCCCATGGCGCCGACGACCGTGAACGGATCCCACCCATCGTCCAGCAGCCGCCGCTGGGCATTGGCGATCACGGCGAACGATGCGCCGGCACCGATCGAGCCCAGCAGTCCCAGCGGGTCGGTGCCGCCGGCGCTGCCTGCTTCGCCGCCGAAGCCCAGCAGCACGACGCCGAGCGTCGCCAGGGCGGTCGCGCCCATCCAGGTGGGGCTCGGGATGCGTCGGGTCAGAGCCCACTCGAGGAGCCCGGCCAGGATCGGCGCCGAGCCGAGGGCGACGACGGTGCCGACAGCGACCCCGTTGCGCGCCGTACCGAGGAAGAACAGCGGCTGGTAGACCGCGAGGCACGCACCGGTGAGCACCATCAGCAGCACGGGCCGGGCGCCCAGCCGCGGGCGCGGCGTCGCATCGCTGCGCCGCGCATGGCGGGCTGCGAGCGTGAACGCGATGAGCGCCAGGCCCGCACCGCCGATGACCATGCGCATGACCCCGATCGACAAGGGCGTGGTGCCCGAGGGGCCGAGCGCCTGCGAGGTGCCCGTCGTGCCGAACAGCAGGGCGGCGGCGAGGACGGCGAGGACGTGCAGCACGGTCAAGTTCTACCAGGCGAGCGGCGGCCGCAGCCCGCTGGTTCCCAGGGGCGCGCCGGTAGGCTGGTGCAGTGACGGTTCAGCTCTATGACACCAAGGCGCAGGCTCTGCGCGACTTCGTGCCGCTCGACCCCGGGAACGTCACGATCTACGTGTGCGGGCCGACCGTCCAGTCCGGTCCCCACATCGGGCATCTGCGCGGTGCGCTGAGCTTCGACCTGCTGCGTCGTTGGCTCGCCCACCGGTACGGGCGCGTCACGTTCGTGCGCAACGTCACCGACGTCGATGACAAGGTGCTCGCCAACTCCACCGACGGTGAGCCGTGGTGGGCGCTCGCGTACCGCATGGAGCAGGAATTCACCCGGGCGTACACCGCGATCGGGATCCTCGCGCCGACGTACGAGCCGCGGGCGACGGCATCCATCCCGCAGATGCAGGAGCTGATCCAGCGCCTCATCGACGCCGGACACGCATACCCCGCCGACGCGGGCGCGGACGCCGCCGGCGACGTGTACTTCGACGTGCGCTCGTGGCCGGGCTACGGCACTCTCACCAACCAGTCGCTCGACGCGATGGAGCCGGCCGCGGACGCCGACCCGCGCGGCAAGCGCGACCCGCGCGACTTCGCCCTCTGGAAGGGCGGCAAGTCCGACGAGCCCGAATCCGCGAGCTGGCAGTCGCCGTGGGGCGCCGGCCGGCCGGGCTGGCACATCGAGTGCTCCGCGATGTCGCGCCGGTACCTGGGCGCCGAATTCGACATCCACGGCGGCGGACTCGACCTGCGCTTCCCCCACCACGAGAACGAGCTCGCACAGTCCACCGCGGCCGGCGACGGCTTCGCGCAGTACTGGGTGCACAACGGCCTGGTCACCGTGGCCGGGCAGAAGATGTCGAAGTCGCTCTTCAACTTCATCCTCGCCGAGGACGTGCTCCGCGAGCGCGACCCACTCGTGGTGCGGTATGCGCTCGCCGCCGCGCACTACCGTTCGAGCCTCGACATCACGGCATCCACCTTCGACGAGGCCGAGGCGGCGATCGACCGCATCCGCACGTTCCTCGAGCGCGCGGTGCGCACGCTGCGCGACGAGGCCGACGACGTGATCGTGGTCCCCACGCCTTCTCCACCCGCCGCTGGCGCGTCGGGCGGAGCCTCCGGGCGCGTGGGCCCAGCCGTCGTGCCGGCCCGTTTCGCGGCCGCGCTCGACGACGACCTGGGTGTGCCGCAGGCGCTCGCGGTGCTGCACGAGACCGTGCGGGACGGCAACACGGCCCTGGATGCGGGGGACCGGGAGACGGCGCTGCGCGCGTTCGCGGACGTCGCGGTGATGACCGGCATCCTCGGGATCGACCCGCTCGATCCGCAGTGGCGGACGGCCGACGCGTCGGCGGCGGCATCCGCTCTCGACACCCTCGTGACGACCATGATCGCTCAGCGTGCCGATGCGCGCGCGGCGAAGGACTGGGCGGCGGCCGACCGCATCCGCGACGCGATCGCGGCGGCCGGCATCACCCTCGAAGATTCAGCAGACGGAACACACTGGAGTTACAGCGATGGCTAAGCCAGGCCGCCCCGGCGCGGGCAACAGCAAGAAGAAGGGCGCCCAGAAGGGCACCGGCGGGCACAGCCGCAAGGCGCTGGAGGGGCGCGGCCCGACCCCGAAGGCAGAGGACCGCGCCTGGCACGTCGCCGGCAAGCGCAAGGCCGCGGCCGAGCGCTACGCCGCAGCGGGCGGCAAGGGCAAGCCCGGTCAGAAGCCCCAGGGGTCGAACCCGAACCGATCCGGCAAGTCGAAGGCCGGTGACGACACCGAGACCGTCACCGGGCGCAACTCGGTGCTCGAGGCGCTGCGCGCGAAGATCCCGGCCACGGCGTTCTACATCGCGCAGCGGGTCGAGATGGACGACCGCGTGAAAGAGATGCTGGCGATCACGACCCACCGCGGCATCCCTGTGCTCGAGGTCACGCGTCCGGAGCTCGACCGCATGGCCGGCTTCGACGGCGTGCACCAGGGGGTCGCGCTCAAGGTGCCGCCGTACGAGTACGCGCACCCGCAGGATCTGCTGGAAGAGATCATCGACCGCGATCAGCTGCCGCTGCTGATCGCCCTCGACGGTGTCACCGATCCGCGCAACCTCGGCGCGATCATCCGCTCGACCGCCGCCTTCGGGGGCCAGGGCGTGATCGTGCCGCAGCGCCGATCGGCGGGCGTCAATTCCGCCGCGTGGAAGACCAGCGCCGGCGCCGCCGCGCGCATCCCGGTCGCCGTCGCGCCGAACCTCACGACGACGCTCAAGGAGTTCAAGAAGCAGGGCGTGTTCGTGCTCGGCCTCGACGGCGGCGGCGACGTGTCGCTGCCCGCCCTCCAGCTCGCCGACCGGCCGGTCGTGATCGTGGTCGGCTCCGAGGGCAAGGGGCTGTCGCGTCTGGTGACCGAGACGTGCGACCAGATCGTGTCGATCCCGATCTCGTCGGCGACCGAGTCGCTGAACGCGGGCATCGCGGCATCCGTCGCCCTGTACCAGGTCTCGTCGCTGCGCAGCGCCGAACTGGACTGAGACCCGATCCCCGTCGAAAGGCATAGGCACATGGCACGCATCGCCGTCATCGGAGGCTCCGGCTACGCCGGCCGGCACATCGTCGCCGAGGCGGTGAACCGCGGCCACAGCGTGCTGTCGATCGCGCGCCGCATCCCCAGCGAGCGTCAGCAGGGCGCGATGTACATCGAGGGATCGCTCACCGATGTTCCCGGGCTGCTCGCGCAGATCGAGGGTGTCGACGTGGTGGTCTCGGCCGTGGCGCCGCGCGGTGACATGGCGGGCCTCGTCCGTCCGAACATCGCCGCGCTCGTCTCGGCGCTGCCCGAGGGAGTGCGTCTCGGCGTCGTCGGCGGTGCCGGGGGCAGCCTCGTCGCCGAGGGCGGGCAGCGCCTGGTCGATCTGCCGACCTTCGGCGCGGACTATGTGCCCGAGGCGCTCGAAGGACTCGGCATCCTCGAAGACCTGCAGGCGCTGTCGCCCGATGCCGCGGACTGGTTCTACATCCACCCGGCCGGGGGCTTCGGCGCCTGGAACCCGGGGGAGCGCACCGGCGAGTATCGCAAGGGCGGCGACGTGGTCGTCACCGACGCCGAAGGCGAGTCGTACATCTCCGGCCCCGACCTGGCCGTCGCCGTGGTCGACGAGATCGAGCACCCCCAGCATCCACGAGGCCGCTTCACCGTCGGCTACTGACCGCGCGGACACAGCCCGCCCGACGCATTCATCGGAATGAATCCGAGCAGTGCCGACTTGTCACAAGGGACCGGCGGAGCTCCGCCGGCGAGCTTGCAGCGGAAGGCACACAATGGCACGCATCGTCGTCATCGGAGGAACCGGCTACGCCGGCGGGAACATCGTCGCGGAGGCCGCTTCACGCGGGCATGACGTGGTGTCGGTCGCACGGAAGCCGCCGCAGGTCCCCGTCGACGGCGTGACGTACGTCACCGGATCCGTGCTGGACCTGCCTTCGCTGGCCCCGGTGCTCGACGGCGCGGATGTCGTGGTCTCGGCGATCGCGCCGCGCGGCGACATGACGGACCTCGGCGTCGACGCCGTCCAGGGTCTCGCAGACGCCTTGACCGGCACCGGCACCCGCCTCGCCGTCGTCGGGGGCGCCATGGGCAGCCTCAGCGAGGCCGGGGGACCGCGCCTGTACGACCTCGGCGTGCCCGAGGAGTACCGTCACGAGGCGACCGTCGGTGTCGAGACGCTCGACGTACTGACGGCGTCCGACGAGGGACTGGACTGGTTCCTGGTGCACCCGCCCCTGGTGTTCGGCGCGTGGGAGCCCGGTGAGCGCACCGGTGCCTACCGCACGGGCGGCGCGGTCGTCGTGAAGGACGCCGACGGCAACTCGTACATCTCGGGTCCCGACTTCGCCCTCGCTCTCGTCGACGAGATCGAGACGCCGGCGCACCGCCGCGATCGCTTCACCGTCGGCTACTGACGCGGGTCCCCGGTCGGCGGTGAAGGATGCCGGCGGCCGGGCCCGACCGTTCAGACCAGATCGCGCCAGTCGATGTCGTCGTCCTCGTCGTCGTCGAGGACCGGGTTCGACGACGTGATGACGGGCAGTGAGACCGTCTCGGTGGGAGGACCCATGAGAGTCGCCTCATCGCGCCGGTGTCGCAGGACGTTGTCGATGTAGCTCGACAGCGCCTCGGCCAGCGGCACCGACTTGCCCTTCGCCTGCGACAGGTACCAGCGGTGCTCGAGCAGCTGGTGGAAGACCTCCGCAGGCTCCAGCTTGGCGCGCAGGTCCCACGGAATGGCCTTGACGACGGGCTCGAACACGCGGGTCAGCCACTCGTGGGCGGCCATCTCCTCGTCGTCGCCCAGACGTGAGACACGCACCCGGAACTCGTCGAGGTCGTTGAGCAGCCGGCGTGCCTGGTTCTCTTCGACATCGAGACCGGTCAGCCGCAGCAGACGGCGCTGGTGGTGCCCGGCATCCACCACCTTCGGCTGGATCGAGACGCGCGTGCCGTCGGCGGTCGTCTGGATCGACATCTCGCCGATGTCGAAGCCGAGGTCGTTGAGACGCTGCACCCGCTGCGTGAGCCGCCACGCCTCATCGGCGCGGAACGTCTCTTCGTCGGTGAGGGCGGCCCACAGCGAGTGGTACGACGACACGATGCCGTCGGCGATCGCCACGGCGTCGACGCCGCCTTCGAGGCGGCCGCCGGCTTCGAGGTCCATGATCTCGCCGGCGATGTTGGTGCGCGCGACGTCCAGATCGTGCGCACGCTGACCGGGCGTCAGGCCGCTCTCGTGCAGTTCGCCGGTCTCGGCGTCGACGAGATACGCGGCGAAGGCTCCGGCGTCGCGGCGGAACAGCGTGTTGGACAGCGACACGTCGCCCCAGAAGAACCCCACGTTGTGCAGGCGTACGAGCAGCAGCGCCAGCGCGTCCACCAGACGCGTCGCCGTGTCGGGGCGCAGCACCTGGGTGAACAGGGCACGGTAGGGGAGCGAGAACTTCAGGTGCGCGGTCACCAGGGCGGCCGGAAGAGGGGTGCCGTCGGCATCCGTCCGTCCCGCGATCACGGCGACGCGCTCGACGCACGGGACGTCCAGGCGGGCGAGGTTGCCGAGCATGTCGTACTCGCGGCGTGCCATCGCCTCGGTCGTCTCCTTGATCGCGACGACGCGGCCGGACAGGTTCGCGAAACGCACGAGGTGCCGCGAGATGCCCTTGGGAAGGAAGACGATGTGGTTCGACGGCCACTCGCCGAGCGGGGTCGACCACGGCAGCGTGAGCAGGCCGGGGTCGACACTGCTCGCGGTGATGCTCAGGGCGTCGGACACGCATACCCCCGTGGGTCGAAGAAGCCGGGAACAGCGCGACGGCGCGGGGGAAGAGACTCCCGCCCGCGCCGTCGCGAAGGTACTGCTTACGTCGAGGCGATGGCCTTGTCGGTGAGGCGCTCGCCCGACTCGATGTCGAAGACGTGCACGTGACCGGGGACCGGAGCCAGCGTGACCTTGTCGCCCGCGTTCGGGTGACGACGGCCGTCGACACGCGCGACGATGTCGGTGCGCTTGCCGTCGACGTCCGCGTGGCCGTAGAGGTAGCCGTCCGCGCCGAGCTCCTCGACGAGGTCGACCGTGACCGTGAGGCCCTTGCCGTCCTCGGGGGCGACCTGGATGTCCTCGGGGCGCACACCGATGGTGACGTCCGAGCCGTGCGCCTTGCCGAGCGTGTCGGCCTCGACGCCGACGACCTTGTCGCCGAACTGGACGCCGCCCTCGGCGATGCTCGCCGGGAACAGGTTCATGGCGGGCGAGCCGATGAAGCCGGCGACGAACACGTTGTTCGGCTTCTCGTACAGGTCGCGCGGGGTGCCGACCTGCTGCAGGAGGCCGTCCTTGAGGACCGCGATGCGGTCGCCCATGGTGAGGGCCTCGGTCTGGTCGTGCGTGACGTAGACGGTGGTGACGCCGAGGCGGCGCTGCAGCGACGCGATCTGCGTGCGGGTCTGGACGCGGAGCTTGGCGTCGAGGTTCGACAGCGGCTCGTCCATGAGGAACACCTGCGGCTGGCGGACGATCGCGCGGCCCATGGCGACACGCTGACGCTGACCACCCGAGAGGGCCTTCGGCTTGCGGGTCAGGTACTCCTCGAGGTCGAGGAGCTTGGCGGCCTCGAGCACGCGAGCGGCGCGCTCCTCCTTGCCGACGCCGGCGATCTTCAGGGCGAAGCCCATGTTCTCAGCCACGGTCATGTGCGGGTACAGCGCGTAGTTCTGGAACACCATCGCGATGTCGCGGTCCTTCGGCGGGACGTCGGTGACGTCGCGGTCGCCGATGAGGATGCGGCCGGAGTTGACCTCTTCGAGGCCGGCCAGCATGCGCAGCGAGGTGGACTTGCCACAGCCCGACGGGCCGACGAGGACCAGGAACTCGCCGTCGGCGACCTCGAGGTTCAGCTTGTCGACCGCGGGGCGCGTGCCCCCGGGGTACAGGCGGGTTGCGTTGTCAAACGTGACGGACGCCATGTTCTCTTCTCC
This sequence comes from Microbacterium helvum, assembly GCF_014779795.1. Classification (GTDB taxonomy): domain Bacteria; phylum Actinomycetota; class Actinomycetes; order Actinomycetales; family Microbacteriaceae; genus Microbacterium; species Microbacterium helvum. The sequence goes on along the minus strand of NZ_JACXZS010000009.1, from coordinate 93,669 downwards.
TTCACCGGCAGGTACGTGCCGGACGATCCGTAGTGATGGAATGAGCGGGGGCTTTCCCGCACGCCCGTCATCGGGCGCTCGCAACAGTATGCCATGCGCGATGACACACCGCGCACGGAGGTTGCGTCTGGGCATTTCCCAGGGTGGCTGACTAGCATCGTGGACGGCCGCTTTCCCGTGTGGCCCCGCTGATTTCCGCCCCCGAGAGGTTCCATGTCGAGCGACGAGTCACCGAACGCCGCGTCCAGCGAGCGCCGCGACGCCGTGCGTGAGAAGGCGCAGCAGGTGAAGGCCCGCCAGTCGCGCGCCCGAGTCATCCGGCGGACGACGCTCGCCACGCTCGGTGTCGCATTCATCGCCGTGATCGCGGTGGTCGTGACGTGGACGGTGTCGTCCAGCGCGTCCAAGCCCACCGCCGACCCGTCCAACGTGGCGGGCGGCTTCGTCGTGACCGGCGTGACCGGCACCGGTGTGCCCTCGACAGAGAACGGCGTCGGCGCGGCGGACGGCGCGACCCCCGCGCCCACCGGCGATCCGGCGGCCCAGGCCGCGGAACCCACGCCCACGCCGACTCCCACCGAAGCCCCGGCCGTCGACATCCGCGTGTACGTCGACTATCTCTCGACCGGTTCGCGCGACTTCCAGGTCGCGAACGTCAAGCAGCTGTCCAAGTGGGTCGACACCGGCGCCGCCACGCTCACGTACTACCCGGTCGCGATGCTCACGGCGAAGTCGAACGGCACGAAGTACTCGCTGCGCGCCGCGGGCGCGGCGGCGTGCGTCGCCCAGAACTCGCCCGACTACTTCTTCGCGTTCAACAACGCTCTGCTCACGCAGCAGCCGGACGTCGACTCCGACGGGCTCAGCGACACCGAGCTCGCCGACCTCGCCATCGCCACCGGTCTTGAGGGCCCCAAGGTCGTGCGCAGCTGCATCGAGTCGCAGTCGTACACGTCGTGGGTCAAGACCGCGACCGAGCAGGCGCTGCACGAGCTGCCCGACACCGGCGGAGTGGCGCTGACCGCGACCCCGATGATCCTCGTCAACGGCACGCAGTACGTCGGCAAGATCGACGACCCCAAGGAGTTCGCGCAGTTCGTCCTCACGGTCGCGAGCGACTCGTACTACAAGGCGACTCCGAGCCCCACGGTCACGCCGACGCCGTGATCGTCGCGCGCCCGCGATGACGGGCGTGCGCACGGGCGCCGCTAGACTGGGCGCTCTGCCGGCTTGGCGCAATTGGTAGCGCACCGTACTTGTAATTCCGTACGGGGGTAGATCAGGGGTTATCGCGGGGTATCAGCATCGTCGCGTGCCCTTATCCTGACTGATCACGCGGTATCAGACGGATCCGCTCGATATCACCCAATCTGCGGGGTAAGTGCGGGGTTCGGGCACGCCCGATCATGGTTGGTCTCGGGTCGGCACGACACAACCCTCGACCCACTGTCGCACCTCAGCCTCGCGATAGATCACGAGCATTCCCGTGGGCTTGTAGTAACGCGGTCCACGTCCGTTGTCGCGGAGCCGCTGTAGAGTCCTGCAGGTCATGCCGGGGATGAGCTCGCAGACGTCGTCAGGAGATAGGTAGCGGTCGACCACGCACACGATCATCCCTCCTCGCCACGACGAGGAATCGTTGACGGGGGAGGGATGACCTTTGACGACGCAGGTGTCACATCTGTTACACCTGGGGTAAACGTCTCACCTGTCGAATATCCGACACTCTCGCGGACGAGCCGATGCGACTCGGCCGTGAGGAGCGTCAGCAGCTTGTCGGCTACCTCAGCGGTGAAGGTCTCTCGACCCGCGCAATCGCACCGATCGTCGGTGCGAGCTTGAGCACGGTAAAGACCGATGTGCAGGTGGCCAATTCTGGCCACCTCGACAAGACACCTGAGCCGGTTGTCGCGTTGGGTAGCGCGGCATCCGCACTACCTGGGACGCGAAGCGGTGGGCGCGGCGCCGGGACCGACGTACGGGGCTGGTGCCGCGCCAGGACAGCTGTGTGGTGCTGTCCCGGGGCAGGTGTGGGGTGCCGCTGCGCTCATGCTTGTCCGTTCGGACTTGCGAGGATGTGCTGCGGCTCCCGGGATGCACAGCCGGGAGCCGCAGCACGGTTCATCGTCAGGCCGTGAGGTCGACGCTCACGAACGCCATCGGACGCTCGATCGTGAAGCCGTACCGACCTTCGAGCCGGAACTGGACTTGGTTCTTCTCGAACTTGGCGCCACTGGTGTCGATGTCGAGGTGGTCGTCCTCGCGGATGATCAGCTCCGTCTGCTCCCAGTCGCCGAGGAGCCCGACGCCAGCTGTGATCGCCGTGCTCGGGACGATCGGAGCGCCGACGAACTTCTCGACGTCCGCGATGCCGTTGCGGAACATGAAGGGTCCCGTCGCGCCATCCTCACGGATGAGCTCGAGTCGCTGAACATCGTTCGGGTTGAGAACCCAGGCGTTGGGGCTCTCGTGGGTGTTGACGAGCTTGTACTTCGCGTTGCTCATCGTGGTGAGCAGGTCGGTTGCCCACGCCTGCGTCTGGATCCCGGAGGTGTTGAGAACGCCGGTGAATCCGTCCTGCGGCTGGATCGCTCCGTTGAGGATGTCCTCCTCAAGTGCCTCCATTAGCCCGGCACCCATCTGGTTCTGCAGGATCTGGATGAGGCCGTTGTAGTCGTCGAGGTACCGCTTCGGGAACACCTCCGACAGGTGCGCGTACACACGGAACGCGTCTTCGACATCGCCGAAGGTGTAGATCGACGTCGGCTTCGTGGCGTTGTCAGCCACCGCACCCGCGTTGTTCGTCCGAGCCGTCTGGCGCAGGTACGAGAAGGCGTTACCTCGCCCCTTGTCGGTGTTCTTCCGCTTCGGCACCAGGTCGAGAACGGACAGCGGCCGGCCGGTGATCTCGACGGGCTCGGCGATCACCGACGGGACGTCGATCGATCCGCTCGTCAGTGCCTTGGATCCGTCGGGGCCGGCCATGACCTTCTGGAAGATCTCGGCGGCCTTGCGTGACCATCGGGAACCGGCCACGGACTTGAAGCCTCGCGACATGCTCGCCGCGTCACCGCTGCCCTCGAAGCCTCCGAACCCGATGTTGGCGAGTTTCTGAGCCGTCTCCGTCGTGAAGTTCCGGCCGCCGCGCGTCGACGCTTCACGGTCTGCTGCCTTGGCCGACTCATATGCCTTTAGGTGCGTCTGCGCCTGCCCAATCTCCTCGGGCGTGAGGTCACGGTTCTCGGCCTCGGCCTTGGACGCGATCGCCCTCGCGGCCTGCACCTCGCGCTGCATGATGCTCTTGTAGTCCATCGTGGACTCCTTCTATGCAAGTGCGCCGGCACGGGATGCGCCGTGCGCGTTCAACAGGGGATCCGCTGCCGGGTGTCTATGTGGCCTCGACCGCGCAAGATGCGCGGGAGACGGGTTCAACCCTGATGCTGCGGTCGCTCGTGTCCGAAAGAGTTCGTCGGAACCTTGGCGGATGCTCATCGGTCCCTTGACTCTGCCGCTGATGCTCGCCGCTTCGTTCGTATGGGGCTCTTCGGTGTTCCACCTTGGCCCGGCCCAACCGGAGCAGCTACAGCGCCTTCGACTTGCTGATCGGATTCTATCGCGAGGGCATCGATATCGTCGGCAAGCCACGCCACCTCGGCCGACGCGGGCAGGAATCCCGACGCGTCGCGCAGCGTGGAGGGCGGTCGGCGGCTCGCCGGGCGGAATGAGGGGTCGCGTTCGTACGTCGGCATGGGTCTCCTTTGCGCGGACATCTGGACAGGGTGGGACACGTAACGCTGTCCCACCCTTGTCACGCCTCACACCCCCGGAAAGCCGCAGAATCACGCGGATGGCGCCGGGGTGGGACAGTGGGACGTGGGACAGCGTTACGTGTGACAGCCGGGGTCGGAGGGGGACGAATCACTGCCGGCGCTCGGCTTTGGGCAGGGCGCCCAGAGATTGGGACGCCCCTTCGTCCGCGGGACGGTGGGCTGCGAGTAGTCGGATGGCGGCCGGCGTGTCCCCGTCGATGAGCTCGCGGTAGGCACGGTTCAGAAGCCAGCGGATCTTCTTCCCTCGGCGTTGACCGTCCCGGAGTGCTCGCTCCTTGCGCTCGACGTCACGTTCTAGCTTCTCGATGAGTTGGCTCGCGTCGCCCAGCATGTGTCGCAGATCACCTGCGTACTGTCGCCAGGCCTTCTCGCCGTCACCTTGGCTCGGCTGCGGGATCATGACTCCTCCGCCAGCTGTGAGGCGAGCAGACTGCGCATGAGGGGTGCCGCGTTGTCGCCATGCGTGTCGACGAGGATCCCGGCCAGGTCTTCGCTGAGAACGCGGAGCACATTGATCAGCGAGCCGAGCTCTCCCAGGCCGTAGTCGTCATCGAGAGTGGCTTGGACAGCGACTGCGAACATCTCCCGGTCGCCGGTGACCTGCGCCGTTACCAGCTGGGATGCACGGGCGCGATCAACGGGGCGAATCTCGTTACTCATGGGCTCCAGATCCGCTTCCCACTCGGCAAGCTGCTGCGCCCACTCCGACGCCGTGTACATGCGAGCGACCGCCCCGAAACCGTCCGGAATCCGGTAGAGGCTCCCATCCGGCGCCGACATGACCTGATATCCGGTGGGGGCGCTCTCGGCCTCGGTCAGGTTCCCGTGCGGATGCTCACCGCCACCAGCCGAGACACTCCGCTGGATGGTCAGGCCATCGAGCCCGGACACATCCGGGTCGATCGTGAGCCGCCACGTCTTCCACGTGCCTTCGATCACTCGCAGGTTTGGCGGGTCCGTGGTCGTCGTACCGCCGAGCTCGATCGTCACGTTGAACCGAGCTCCGTAGAACTCGAACAGGTAGTTCTCCGCCATCAGCGGTCCTCTTTCGGGTTTGGCACCGTGTCCGGTGCGTGGGGTTCGGGATCCGCGAGCTTCCGCGGCTTGTAGGTGCGTCCTGCCCAGATGCCGGCGGACGGGCGGGCGGCTTCGGCGTAGGCGATGCATGCCCACTTGATCGGGCAGGTGTTGCAGACGGTGCGGCCGAGGAATGCGGCTTCGCCGGGTGCGAGCTGGTCGATGTCGAGGATGAATCTCGGGTCGTCGGTGCACGGTGGTGCGTCGATCTCATCGAGCGCGTGCGAGAGTGCCAGGTACGCTGCATCGGCCTTCGCTCCCATCAGGCGCCGCGCTCTGGCATCGCGCGGTCGATCGCGGCGCGCCATGCGGGCGAGCCCTCCGCTAGCTTCCCGTCGTTGCGGCGGCCGCAGCCGCACCAGCCCGAGATCGGGTCGTAGAGGTGCCTGCATCCGGCCGGCGGGGTGAAGGTGGGGAGCGTTTCGCGCTGGGTGGTGTGGATGCCGCCTCCGAGGTCGGCGTACGCCTCGCTGATCGTCATGCTGTCCTCCCGAGGTTCGCGGGGGTGCCCTCAGGCACGAGTCCGTCGTTGCGGCGCCCGCAGCCGCAGTAGCCGGAGACGGGATCGAATTCGCAGTCGTGCGCGCGCGTTTTCTTGATGGCAAGGACAGGCCTATCCGGGCCTGTCCTGTCCTTGCCTACGTCCCCCGTTACGTTCGTTGTGACGTCACGTTGGTCATCACGCGTGATGACTTCGGAACTGGGAGGTTGCGACGCGTTCGACGCGTCCAACCCTTGCTTGACGCGTTCTCGGCGCCTCTGCTGGCGCTCGCGCGCGTTGCGGCGGTACGTGGCGACTTCTTCTGCGGTGGACTGACCGAGGGTTGTCGCCCAGCCGACGAGCTGGAATCCGTCGGCGGTGCGTTCCCAGAACCCGGCGTGCTCGAGCTCGTCGAGGATGGCGGGTTCGAGCACGCCGGGGTAGAGGAATCGCAGCTCGCGGATCGCGATGGCGCCGTCGGTGCCCTGCTCGGCACAGTGCATGAGGGCGTTGTGGAGCACACGGTAGGCGGCATCCGTCAGTCCGTCGTGAGCAGCTGCAGTGAGCCACTCGCCGCGGAGACGTGCATCCGTCATGCGGGGGTCTTCCCTTCCTGGTGGCCCGGGCGGAGTCCGCGTGCCCTACGAGCTCCGCTCGGTGCGCTGTTTAGATCTCGTGGTCTCGCAACGCTTCGTCGATGTCGCGCCGACGCCGAAGGATGGCGGGGCGGTCGGGTATCTGCGCGGCGAGTTCGATGAGACGCTGCGCATAGGCGAGCGCCGCGCTCCGACTCAACTCGATCGGGTAGTCGGTGGTGAGGGAGATGAAGTCGGGGCGGCGCGTCTCAGCGTCGAGCATCAGGTGGATGCTCTCGGCTGCGTCGTCGCGGGCGGCGCCCTCTTCGGTGACGGTCCCCCGGTCGCTCAGCGCCTCGGCGAGCCGATCGGCTTCGTGGGGGAACAGGACGACCTCGTACCCAGGTGCCTGGATTCGCACCATCGTGCGACCATCGAGGACAGACGCTACTGGTTCCACGAGGATCGAGCCGCCGGCGAAGCGTGCGTCGACGGCGGTCACCGGCTATCCCCTTCCCGGTACGCGTCGCCTGCGATCTGTCCGAGGTGGAGCAGCATGCCGTGCGAGTCATCGGGACTGAGCGCGCACGCGAACCGGAGGAAGTCATCGATGGGGATGTGTGTCGTGCCGGCGATCATGCTGGAGAGTCGGCCGTAGCTGATCCCGGCCGCCTCGGCGAGTTCGCGGCGGGATATCTCCCTGTCGCCCGCCAGAGCCAGAACTTCCGTCATGATGGCGTCCTCGCACGAGCCTGCGATGCGGGGCCGGTTCAGGTCGATGCACAGCTGTGCGGCGAGGATCACCTGCCGCGCTGCGACCACCTGAGCGGCCGTCGTCGTCTGGGGGGCATCCATGATGGCGCGGGAGTCGACGTCGAGTCGCCAGACACCGTCGACGAGCGTCACGCCCGCGAAGATGCGCTCTCCGAACTCGACTCCGATGGCCGGCTCATCGGAGTCGGGCGCGACGGTGACAGATGCACCATCCGCCTGTGCGCGGTGGAGACGAGCGGTGATGTGCGGTTCGGTTCCCCACGTCTCGTGCGTGGTGGGCGTTAGGGTGGTTTCCATCAGTTGGTTCCTTTGGGGATCTGGCCCTCGACCGCGGTTGCCGCCGCGGCGAGGGCATTCTTCTTCGTGGTGATGGTGCGCGCGTCGAGGAAGCGCTGCACCTCGGAGGCGGGGATGCGGAGGTTGCCGCGCCCCTCGCCGAGTTCGACGACCGTCTGGAACTCGCCTGCGCGGATGCGCTCGTAAACCCAGTCGACGCCGACGTCGAGCAGTTCGGCGACCTTCGCGACCTTGTAGTGCGGTTCCACGACGACGGTGCCCGTCGTCTCTGGGGTGAGCATCAGGCGTTCGCTTCGAGGCTGTCGAGCCACGCGAGCACGTCGCGCTTGCGGTAGATCCGTCGGCCGCCCGCCTTGATGGACTTCGGACCTTTTCCCTCGCCGGCCCAGCGGGCGAGGGTTGGGACGGATATCCCCGTGTACTCGGCCACCTCGTTGCGAGAGGCGACCTCCGGGAGGTCATTGATACGAGAGAGCGTCACGGCTATTCCTCCATCGGTTGGTTGACAACCTCGTCAGGCATATCAGGAAGGTACACCTGGAATCACTAGCACGCAACCTCTGTCAGGTTGTAAGTTATCCCCGTGAAGGATCGAGAGTCACTTGAGGCGTACGAGCATGCGGTTGGGCAGGCGATTCGCCTTCGCCGGATGACTAGCGGTCTCTCGCAGTCAGAGCTTGCTGATCGTCTGTCTCGCATGGGGTTTTCGATGATGCAGACGACCGTCGCGAAGATCGAGGCTGGAACGCGCCCTCTACGCCTGAGCGAGTTCGTCGGGATCGCGCACGCGCTCGGGATGCCGTGGCAATCGCTGTTGGCGGAGCCGAGTCCGATGATTCACGGCGACGTCCCGATCGCTGAGATGGAGAGCTATCTTGCGACTCTGCGCATGGTGGAGGAGTCGATGCGGAAGGACATGCTGACATACGTCAGCGACTGGGCTGAGGCGCGCGCTGAGCGCCTGGCCGCCGAGCAGAGATTCCAGGACGTTCGCGATGGCGCGGCCGCGGACCCCGCTGAGTAGCTACGGCACGATCCACGCGGTCGAGGTCGAGCCGGGGAAGTGGCGCGCGCGGGCGCGATACCGGTTCGAGTCGGGCCGGCTGCGCCAGGTGGAGCGGTTCGCCCCATCGCGCGCGAAGGCCGAGGCTGCGCTGCGGAAGGCCCTGACAGAGATCCAGGAATCGACGGCCGTCGAGGTGAAACGCGAGACCCGCGTCCGCGACCTCGGCGAACGGTTCCTGCGCGAGAAGGCCGGCCGTGCGCCCCGCACGGTCGAGACGTACGAGCGCAGCGTGCGTAAGGTGATCGTGCCGCGCATCGGTGACCTCGCTGTGTCGGAGGCGACACCGGAGCGGCTGCAGCGGTTCCTCGACGTCGTGGCGACCGAGAACGGGCCGGGCGAGGCGAAGAAGGCGCGCGCGGTCCTCTCGGGGATGATGGGCCTTGCCGCGCGCTCGGACGCGATCCGCGCGAACCCCGTGCGCGAGCTCGCGCCGATCGAGGGTGGGGGCGACGGCGCGATCCCGATCCCGCTCGCGGAGCTCCCGCAGCTGCTCGAGTCCGTCCGCGATGACGAACGCCTGCAGCAGCTCGACATGGTCGATCTCGTCGAGTTCATCGCCGGCACGGGCGCTCGGATCTCCGAGGCGATCGGGCTCGACTGGGCTGATGTGGACCAGGAATGCCGTGTCGTGACGATCCGGAAGTCGAAGACCACCGCGGGAGAGCGGCGGATCGTGGTCCCTGCGGCTGTGAGCGCCTCGCTCGCGCGCCGGGAGCGCCGAGACGGCCCAGTGTTCCCCACGCCGTTCCTGAAGCGACGAGACCGCCGCAACACGTCGAACGACTGGCAGGCCGGGCGCGAGCGACTCGGGCTGCCGGCATACACGTTCCACAGCTTCCGGAAGACGGTAGCGACGGCGCTCGACCAGGCGGGGCTCTCGCCGCGGGACGTCGCCGAGTACCTCGGGCACGCCGACCCGTCGCTGACGATGTCGGTTTACATGTCGAAGACAGTGGGCGGGCGGCGCGCGGCGGACGCTCTAGACTCGATGATGCACGTTCGGCCTGATTGAATGTGCGGGGTTTGTGCGGGGTCGGCTACGACCGAACTCACTCGAACACCTGAGAACCCGCGGAATTCCGCGGCTTGCCGGCTTGGCGCAATTGGTAGCGCACCGTACTTGTAATACGGGGGTTGCAGGTTCAAGTCCTGTAGCCGGCACCATCGACGTCGCGATGCGCGGCGCCGTCACACCTCGTAGACGCCCAGCAGCTGCCAGCCCTCGGGCACCTTCGCCTGCAGAGCGTCGCGGTCGTCGGCTTCGATCTGCTGGATGCCGTCACGCCGGGCCATGCTCGCGGTCGAGGTCAGCAGCTGCGAGCCCTTCGGCATCGCGGCGGGCACGTCGGTGACGACCCAGCCGTCCGGGAGCTGCGCGTCCACGGCGGCTCGAAGGGCTGCGAGCGATTCGCCCTGCACCTCGACGGTGCGGGTCTCGACGGGACGGATGCGGCCGATCAGCATGCCTCCACTCTACGGAGCGGACGGCGCAGGCCGGGGCGACCCGCGCTCAGCTCCCCGGCTCGAACGTGATCGTCACGAACGTGCCGCCGGAGGCGCGGTCGAACGCGATGTTCCCGGTGATCTTCGCGGGCCCCTCGGAAGGGCCGATCTGCGCGGTGAAGGTGTCTTCCGTGCCCGTCCGGTTGAACTCGCCGAGCTCTGCGGTCAGCGGATCGAGCTGCGCGGCATCCCATCCCAGATCCGGGGCGAGGGAACGCAGGTAGTCGATGGCTCCGATCCAGTTTCCCGCCACATCGGGGACGAACGTGACCGATGCCAGCACGTCGTCCTCGCCGACGGCGGTGAGGCCGAGGATGTCGTCGAGCACATACAGCTCTTCGCCCGCGGCGATCACCGCACGCACCGGTCGGCGGAACTCGGCGGACTTCTCGCCGTCCGAGGCGAGGCCGAGCTCGCTCGCCGACAGTCCGCCTTCGCCGACGCGCACCTTGAAGGTGCCCGCGACGTTCACGTAGTCGAAGCCGGTGTCGGTGAGCATGCTCGACCCGTCGGACGCGCGCTGGTCGTCGGAGGCGACGGGACGATCCTCGGTCCACCACGATCCCTGGATCGCGAGCGAGGCGACCACGACTCCCGCGATGATCAGCACGAGCACCGTGGCGGGAAGCCACGTGAGGAGTGTTCGGGTCCGCGCGGTGAGGGGCACGTTCCAGGGTAACTCTGCTGCGCGGGCGGTCGCGGTGCGCGGGCGGCGGGAGGGCGCACCGTGGCAAGGCATGATTGATCGGTGACCACCCGCCGACTGCCCGCATGGCTCGGCATCGGCGCGGCCGCGGTCATCGGCATCCTCACCGCCGTCCAGGCACGCATCAACGGCCAGCTCGGCACGCGCCTGGGTGACGGCTTCACCGCCGCGGTGATCTCGTTCGGTTCGGGTCTCGTGGTCCTGGTGGTGCTGTCGCTCGTCATCCCGCAGGGTCGGCGCGGGTTCGCCGCACTGGTGTCCGGCGTCCGCCGACGCGAGGACGGCGCACGGGGGATCCCGTTGTGGATGCTGTGCGGCGGCGTCGCGGGTGCGCTCTCTGTCGCCACGCAATCGCTCGCTGTCGGCGTCATCGGCGTCGCGCTGTTCACGGTTGGCGTCGTCGCCGGGCAGACGGTGAGCGGCCTGCTGCTGGACCGCTCGGGGATCGGCCCCGCGGGCGTCGTCGCCGTGACCCCCGCCCGCCTCGTCGGGGGAGCGCTCGCGATGCTGGCGGCCGGTGTCTCGCTCGCCGGCGGGGTGGACGCGCCGCCGGTGCTCATCGTGCTGCCCTTCCTCGTGGGCGCCGGGATCGCGTGGCAGTCCGCGGTCAACGGACGCCTGCGCCAGCGCGTCGGCACGCCGCTGACGGCCACCCTCGTGAACTTCATCGGCGGCACGCTCGTGCTCGGCATCGCCGAGCTCGTGCACTCGCTCACCGTCGCACCGCCGCCAACGGTCTACCCGGCCGAGCCGTGGCTGTACCTCGGCGGCGTCATCGGGGTGACCTACATCTTCCTCGCCGCCGCCCTCGTGCCGTACACGGGCGTGCTGCTGCTGGGACTCGGCACCGTCGTCGGCCAGGTCGTCACGTCCGTCGTGATCGACGCGCTGTGGCCGACCGAGGCGGCGCCCTCGCTGTGGCAGTCGCTCCTGATGTCGTCGCTGGCGATCCTGTCGGTCGTGGTCGCCGCGGTGCCATGGCGGTGGACGCGGCGCGAGCGCTGACCCGACACGACGTCGGGGGCCCGCCGGGTTCAGGCGGCGTCGCCGAGCTCCTGCGAGAGCACCCGGGCCGCGTCGGTGAGCAGCGGGATCGCCCGTTCGGCGAATGCGTCGTCTACGCGCGAGACCGGTCCCGACACCGAGATCGCGGTCGGGGTGGGCGCATGGGGGACCGCGACCGCGAAGCAGCGGACGCCGATCTCCTGCTCCTGCTCGTCGATCGAGTAGCCCCGCTCGCGGATGCGGTCGAGCTCGGCCAGCAGCGAGTCGATGTCGCCGATGGCCATCGGGGTGGACGTCGGCATGCCGGCGCGACCGACGATGCCGCGCACGACGTCGTCGTCGAGCGTCGCGAGGATCGCCTTGCCCACGCCGGTGGCGTGCGTGTGGGCGTGGCGGCCCACCTCGGTGAACATGCGCATCGAGTGCTTGGACGGCACCTGCCCGACGTACACGACCATGTCGGAGTCGAGCACCGCCATGTTGGCGGTCTCGCCGAGCGCGTCGACCAGGCGCGCCAGCTGTGGGCGGGCGATCGCGCCGAGCTGCTTGCTCGCTCCTTCGCCCAGGCGGATCAGCCGAGGGCCGAGGGCGTAGCGGCGGTTCGGCAGCTGTCGCACGTAGCCCATGCCGACGAGGGTGCGCAGCAGTCGGTGGATCGTCGGCAGCGGCAGCTCGGTGGATGCGGCCAGCTCGCTGAGAGTCACCTCGCCGTCAGCGTCGGTGATCAGCTCGAGCAGCTCGAACACGCGCTCGACGGACTGCACACCTCCGGACGCCTTCTCGGCCATGTCGCCAACCTTTCCACTCCGTTGCGGTCTGCCTCCACGATACGGAAGAGGGATGCCTCACCGCACGCGCGACGCGGTGTGAAGCATCCCTCGTCCGGCAATTGCTTTTCCGTGTGACAGAAACTACTATCCATAATACGGAAACAAGTTCTCGATCCGCGGAAGTGATCGAGCGAACGAGGAGGATCAATGGCGAACCCCAGCCCCGGCTACTCGATCACGCTGCGTGTCCAGGCGCCCGCGAGCGTCAGCTCCACCGCCGAACTGGCGGCGGCCGTCGGCCGCGTCGGAGCCGCCGTGACCGCGCTCGACGTCGTCGAGTCGCGCCCCGACGCGCTCATCGTCGACGTGACCTGCAACACCACGAACGCCGACCACGGCACGCAGGTGCAGGACGCGCTCGCCGCCCTCGCCGACGTGTCGGTGCTGCACACCAGCGACCGCACCTTCCTGATGCACCTCGGTGGCAAGCTGGAGATCGTGCCGAAGGTGCCGCTGCGAAACCGCGACGACCTGTCGCGCGCCTATACGCCGGGGGTCGCCCGCGTGTGCCTCGCGATCGCCGAGCGCCCCGAGGACGCCCGCAACCTCACTGTCAAGCGCAACACGATCGCCGTCGTGACCGACGGATCGGCGGTGCTCGGGCTGGGCAACATCGGCCCCGCGGCTGCTCTTCCCGTCATGGAGGGCAAAGCCGCCCTGTTCAAGCAGTTCGCCGATGTCGACGCGTGGCCGGTCTGCCTCGACACGCAGGACACCGACGAGATCGTGAAGATCGTGAAGGCCATCGCGCCCGTCTACGGCGGCGTCAACCTCGAAGACATCGCGGCGCCCCGCTGCTTCGAGATCGAGGCACGCCTGCGCGAAGAGCTCGACATCCCGGTGTTCCACGACGACCAGCACGGCACCGCCATCGTGACGCTCGCCGCCCTGCAGAACGCGCTGCGCGTGGTCGGCAAGCAGCTCGCCGACGTGCGCATCGTCGTCTCGGGCGTCGGCGCGGCCGGCTCTGCGATCATCCAGCTGCTCAAGGCCGAGGGCGCGCAGCACATCGTCGCCGCGGGTCGCTCGGGCGTCATCCACGCCGGCGAGCAGTACACCGACGAGCACCGCCGCTGGCTCGCCGCGAACACCAACGCCGCGGGAGTCACCGGCACCCTCTCCGACGCGCTGGCCGGTGCGGACGTCTTCATCGGCGTCTCCGCGCCGAACGTCATCGGCGAGGCCGAGGTCAGGAGCATGGCCGAGGGAGCGATCGTGTTCGCCATGGCCAACCCCGATCCTGAGATCGATCCGGTCCTGGCCGCACGTCACGCCGCCGTGGTCGCGACCGGGCGCAGCGATTTCCCGAACCAGATCAACAACGTGCTGGCCTTCCCCGGGTTCTTCCGCGGGCTGCTCGACGCGCACGCCGTCGAGATCACGCCGGCAATGCTCGTCGCGGCCGCCGACGCGATCGCGAAGCGCGTCTCGGACGACGAGCTGCACGCCAGCTACATCATCCCGAGCGTGTTCGACCCGCTGGTGGCAGGCGACGTCGCCGCGGCCGTGGCTGCCGCGGCGCAGGCCGGTTCGCCGGCCGACGCGCCCGCCGACGTGAGCGCAGACGACCTCGAGCGCTCCGCCGCCTGATGACCCGCCCCTGAGAGGAGCCCCCCATGACCATCCACGTCCGTTCCGCCGAGGCGCCCGAGCGCGCCGACGAGATCCTGACTCCCGAGGCCCTGGCGTTCGTCGAGCAGCTGCACGAGCGGTTCGCCGCCCGCCGCGACGAGCTGCTCGAGGCGCGCCGCGTCCGCCGCGACGAGGTCGCCCGCACCGGACGACTCGACTTCCTGCCCGAGACGGTCGGGATCCGCGCCGGCGACTGGACCGTCGCCCCGGCGCCGGCCGCGCTGCAGGATCGCCGCGTCGAGATCACGGGTCCGGCCTCGCCCGCCAAGATGGCGATCAACGCCCTCAACTCCGGTGCCAAGGTCTGGCTCGCCGATCTCGAAGACGCCTCGACGCCCACGTGGTTCAACGTCGTCGACGCGCTGCTGACGCTGCGTGACGCCGCGCGCGGCACGCTGGCGTACACCTCGCCGGAGGGCAAGGTGTACGCGCTGCGCGAGGACGCGCCGCTGGCCGTCGTGGTGGCCCGGCCCCGCGGCTGGCACATGGACGAGAAGCACGTGGAGGTGAACGGCCGCGACGCCGTCGGCGCCTTCGTCGACTTCGGCCTGCACTTCTTCCACACCGCGAAGCGGCTCGTCGAGAACGGCCAGGGCCCGTACTACTACCTGCCCAAGACCGAGAGCCACCTCGAAGCGCGGCTGTGGAACGACGTGTTCGTGTTCGCCCAGGACGCCCTCGGCATCCCGCAGGGGACGATCCGCGCGACCGTCCTCATCGAGACGATCCCCGCGGCGTTCGAGATGGACGAGATCCTGTACGAGCTGCGCGACCACGCGTCGGGCCTCAACGCCGGCCGCTGGGACTACCTCTTCAGCATCGTGAAGTACTTCCGCGACGCGGGGGAGTCGTTCGTGCTGCCCGACCGCGCCGACGTGTCGATGACGGCGCCGTTCATGCGCGCGTACACGGAGCTGCTCGTCAAGACCTGTCACCGCCGCGGCGCCTTCGCGATGGGCGGCATGGCCGCGTTCATCCCGAACCGTCGCGAGCCCGAGGTCACCGAGGCGGCGTTCGAGAAGGTGCGCGCCGACAAGACGCGCGAGGCGAACGACGGCTTCGACGGCTCGTGGGTCGCCCACCCCGACCTGGTGCCGATCTGCCGCGCCGTCTTCGACGCGGTGCTCGGAGACCGGCCGAACCAGCTCGACCGGCAACGGCCCGAGGTCGAGGTCACCGGCAGCCAGCTGCTCGATGTCGCCTCGGCTCCGGGCGCGGTCACCGAGACCGGCCTGCGCACCAACCTCTATGTCGCGATCGCCTACATCGCCGTGTGGCTCTCGGGCAACGGTGCGGTCGCCATCCACAACCTCATGGAGGATGCCGCCACCGCCGAGATCTCGCGGTCGCAGGTGTGGCAGCAGATCCGCAACGGCGTGGTCCTCGCCGACACCGGCGAGACCGTGACGCGGGAGCTCGTGCGCCGCATCCTCGACGAGGAGACCTCGCGCCTTGCGGGCGAGGTCGGCGCAGACCAGTTCGAGCGCTACTACCGGCCGGCGGCCGACCTCGTCGCCGACATCTGCCTGTCGGAGGAGTACACCGACTTCCTCACCACTCCGGCCTACGACCTGGTGGTCGCGCGATGACCGAGCGCCTGCTCGGACCGGGCGATCTCGCCGAGCTCGACCGGTTCCTCGCGCCCACCGACCGGCTGCTGGCCGAGCGGTTCCCCGGCGACGACGGATCGCGCCAGCCCGTGCACACGGTGTACGTGCCGGCCGACCGGTACACGCCGGCGCTCCCCGCCGACTGGGGCGCCGCCGCGCTCGCGGCCGCGGAGGCGCAGGGCGGCGTGGCGACGGTCGTCCGTGAGCTCGGCGTGCCCGAGGCCTTCGCGGCCGACGTCGCGGCGCTGGTGGAGGCGAAGCTGCGCACCGAGCCGATCGAGGACCTGCGCCTGGACTTCGAGGACGGCTATGGCGACCGGGGCGACGAGACGGAGGATGCCGACGTGCGCCGCGCGGCCGAGCAGATCCTCGCAGCCGTCGACGCGGGCGTCGCGCCCGCGTTCATCGGCATCCGCTTCAAGTGCTTCGAGGCTCCCACCCGGGCACGAGGCATCCGTTCGCTCGATCTGTTCCTCGCGACGCTGCTCGACGCGGGCGATCTTCCCGACGGTCTCGTGCTGACGCTGCCGAAGGTGACGACGGTCGCGCAGGTCGAGGCGATGGCGCACATCTGCCATCGCTTCGAAGAGCACCACGGTCTCACGCCGGGTCGCCTGCGGTTCGAGGTGCAGGTCGAGACGCCACAGCTGATCCTCGGCCCCGACGGGACGTCGCCGCTCGCCACGGCCATCCACGTCGCCGAGGGACGCGTGAGCGGGTTGCACTACGGCACCTACGACTACAGCGCGTCGCTCGGGATCTCTGCCGCCTACCAGTCGATGGAGCACCCGGCCGCCGACCACGCGAAGAACGTGATGCAGGTCGCGGCGGCCCAGACGGGAGTGCGCCTGTCGGACGGCTCGACGAACATCCTGCCGGTCGGCGACGACGACGCGGTGCGCGCGGCCTGGCGGCTGAGCGCGCGCCTCACGCGGCGGTCGCTGGAGCGCGGCTATTACCAGGGCTGGGACCTGCATCCGGCACAGCTGGTGCCGCGGTTCGTCGCGAACACGCTGTTCTACCGCGAAGGCCTCGCGTCGGCGACGACACGTCTGCGCAACTACGTGCACCGCATCGAGAGCGCCGTCATGGACGAGCCTGCCACCGCTCGGGCGCTGGCCGCGTTCGTACTGCGCGGCGTGCAGTGCGGTGCGGTCACCGAGGCGGAGGTCCAGGATGCCGCCGGCATCGACCTCGCGGCCCTCACGGCGCTCGCGCACCCGAAACCGGCCACGTCACTCGTCACGACCGAGGAGCCCGCATGAGCTACTACACACCCCAGGGCGGACTGCCGCCGCAGACCGATCTGCTGACCGACCGCGCCGTCGTCAAGCTGGCGTACACCTTCATCCCGAAGGGCGTGCTGCGCGATATCGTCACCTCGAGCCTGCCCGGGTTCACCGACGCGCGCGCGTGGATCCTCGCGAGGCCCACGCCCAGCTCGGCGACGACGTTCTCGCAGCTGATCGTCGAGATCGCGCCCGGCGGCGGGGCCGCGAAGCCCGAGCCCGAAGCGGGCGTCGAGGGCGTCGTCTTCGTCACGACGGGCGAGCTGACGCTCACGCTCGAGGGCGAGGAGCACGTGCTCGGCGAGGGCGGCTACGCCTTCATCGCTCCGGGCGCGGAGTGGTCGCTCGCCAACCGCGGATCCGCGATCACGTCGTTCCACTGGATCCGCAAGGCCTACGAGTGGCTCGAAGGCGTGCCGGCGCCGGCCTCGTTCGTCACGCGCGACCAGGACATCGAGCCGGTAGCGATGCCCGACACCGACGGCGTGTGGGCGACGACGCGGTTCTCGGACGCGAGCGACATGGCCCACGACATGCAGGTCAACATCGTGACGTTCCAGCCCGGCGGCTCGATCCCGTTCGCCGAGACGCACGTCATGGAGCACGGCCTGTTCGTGCTGCAGGGCAAGGCGGTCTACCGCCTCAACGACGACTGGGTCGAGTGCGAGGCCGGCGACTACATGCTGCTGCGCGCGTTCTGCCCGCAGGCCTGCTACGCGGGTGGCCCCGAGCCGTTCCGCTACCTGCTGTACAAGGACATGAACCGCCAGATCAAGCTCACCTGATCCGGCGGGGAACGAACGGGCGGGTGCCTTCGGGCACCCGCCCGTCGTCGTTCCCCGCCTGGAAGGGGTTGACGGCACCCACGATCTGACTTACACTTTTCATATTGCAGAAACTAGATTCCACGATATGGAATCACTTGGAACCGACAAGGAAGTCTCATGAGCGACACGACCCGCTACACGGTGAACTGCTCGATCCTGCTGACGCAGCTGCCGTTGCAGGAGCGCCCCTCCGCCGCGAAGGCCGCCGGGTTCGACGCCGTCGAGTTCTGGTGGCCGTTCGCCGAGGCCGTGCCGGCCGCCGCTGATGTCGATGCGTTCGTCGCTGCCGTCCAGGACGCGGGCGTGCAGCTGACAGGGCTGAACTTCTTCGCCGGCGACATGCCCGGCGGCGACCGGGGCCTGGTGTCGTGGATCGGACGCGAGGACGAGTTCGCCGCCAACATCGGCGTGGTCGTCGAGATCGGGCGGCGCCTGGGCACGAAGGCCTTCAACGCCCTCTACGGCAACCGCATCGACGGCGTCGACGCCGCCGCGCAGGACGAGCTCGCGGTGCGCAACCTCGCCGCCGCCGGACGCGCCGTGGCCGAGATCGACGGCATCGTGCTGCTGGAGCCGGTGAGCGGCGCCCCCGCGTACCCGCTCACGACCGCGGCCGACGCGCTCGCCGTCATCGAGCGCGTGCGCACCGAGCACGGTGTCGACAATGTGCGCCTGCTCGCCGACTACTACCACCTCGCCGTCAACGGCGACGACGTCCCCGCGGTCATCGCCGGTCACGCCGCCGACTTCGGCCACATCCAGATCGCCGACGCCCCCGGCCGCGGCGAGCCCGGCACCGGCGACCTGCCGCTGCAGCAGTGGATCGCCGACGCCCAGGGCCTCGGCTACGCCGGCGTCATCGGCCTCGAGTACAAGACCGAGGCCGCCGACCCGTTCGCGTGGCTCCCCGCCGTCGAGCGCGGCTACGCCGGCGCTCGCTGAGCGCGCGGCCGCCGGCATCCACTCTTCTCACGACACAAGGACCAGAACAATGAGCAACGTCGCAGTCATCGGTCTCGGGATCATGGGCCTGCCCATGGCCAAGAACCTCGTCGCCGCCGGGTACACGGTCGCCGGCTACAACCGCAGCCAGGGCCCGATCGACGCCCTCGCGGCGGCGGGCGGCCGCGGTGCCACCAGCATCGCGGACGCGGTCGCGGACGCCGACGTCATCATCACGATGGTGCCGGACTCGCCGGACGTCGCCGGCGTCGTGCGCGGCGAGGACGGCGTGTTCGCGAACGCGAAGGCCGGGGCGCTGTGGATCGACAACTCGTCGATCCGCCCCGATGTCGCCAAGGAACTCGCCGACGAGGCCGTCGCCGCGGGACTCGGTGTCGTGGACGCCCCCGTCTCAGGCGGCGAGCAGGGCGCGATCGACGCCGTGCTGTCGATCATGGTCGGCGGTACCGCCGAGGACTTCGCCAAGGCCGAGCCCGTGCTGAACGCCATCGGCAAGACCATCGTGCACGTCGGCCCCGCAGGCGCAGGACAGACCGTCAAGGCCGCCAACCAGCTGATCGTCGCCGTCAACATCCAGGCGCTCGCCGAGGCGGTCGTCTTCCTCGAGGCGTACGGCGTCGACACCGATGCCGCCCTCACGGTCCTCGGCGGCGGTCTCGCCGGCTCGAAGGTCCTCGACCAGAAGGGGCAGAAGATGCTGAACCGCGACTTCGGCCCCGGCTTCCGACTCGCCCTCCACAACAAGGACCTGGGCATCGTCACCGCCGCCGCACGACAGGTCGGCATCACCGTCCCACTCGGGTCGGCGGTCGCCCAGCTCGTGACCTCGCTGGTCGCGCGTGGCGACGGCGGGCTCGACCACTCCGGCCTGTTCAAGCTCACCGCCGAGCTGTCGGGTCGCGACTGAACCGTTTCGTCTCGTCGCTGCGCTCCTCGCTCAACGACCGGAATACTGGAGAACTCAAATGACTCGCATGCGTGCCGTCGACGCCATCGTGCAGATCCTGATCAAAGAGGGCGCCACCGAGGCGTTCGGACTGCCGGGCGCGGCGATCAACCCGCTCTACTCCGCGATGCGCGCCCACGGCGGCATCCGCCACACGCTCGCCCGCCACGTCGAGGGCGCCTCGCACATGGCCGACGGCTACAGCCGCACCGGCGACGGCCGCATCGGCGTCTGCCTCGGCACGTCGGGTCCCGCGGGCACCGACATGATCACCGGGCTGTACGCGGCGATCGCCGACTCCATCCCGATGCTGTGCATCACCGGCCAGGCGCCGGTGGCCAAGCTCGACAAAGAGGACTTCCAGGCCGTCGACATCGCGGCCATCGCGAAGCCGGTGACGAAGTTCGCCAAGACCGTGCTCGAAGCGGGTCAGGTGCCGGGCGCCTTCCAGACCGCTTTCCAGGTGATGCGTCAGGGGCGGCCCGGCCCCGTGCTGATCGACCTGCCGTTCGACGTGCAGATGACCGAGATCGAGTTCGACATCGACACGTACGAGCCGCTGCCGATCGCCAAGCCGGCGGCGACGCGCGCGCAGGCCGAGAAGGTGCTCGATCTGCTCACCGCCGCCGAGCACCCGCTCATCATCTCGGGCGGCGGGGTCATCAACGCCGGGGCTTCCGAGCGTCTCGTCGAGCTCGCCGAGCTGCTGGGCGTGCCCGTCGTGCCGACGCTCATGGGCTGGGGCTCGATCGCCGACGACCACCCGCTGGCGGCGGGCATGGTCGGAATCCAGACGTCGCAGCGCTACGGCAACGCGAACTTCCTGCAGTCCGACTTCGTGCTGGGCATCGGCAACCGCTGGGCGAACCGCCACACCGGCGGCCTCGACCTGTACCGCCGCGGCCGCACGTTCGTCCACGTCGACATCGAACCCACGCAGATCGGCCGCGTCTTCGCGCCGGACTACAGCGTGGTGTCGGATGCCGGGCTGTTCCTCGATGCGATCCTCGAGGTCGCACGCGAGCGTCAGGCCGCCGGCATCCTTCCGTCGTACCTCGGCTGGGCGGAGGACTGCCGCATCCGCAAGGCGACCCTGCAGCGCAAGACCAACTTCGACAACGTGCCGATGAAGCCGCACCGGGTGTACCAGGAGATGGTGCTGGCCTTCCCGCGCGAGACGACCTACGTCACGACGATCGGCCTGTCGCAGATCGCCGGCGCCCAGCTGCTGCACGTCTACGGGCCCCGAAAGTGGATCAACGCCGGCCAGGCCGGACCCCTCGGCTGGACGGGACCCGCGGCGCTCGGCGTCGTGCGCGGCAAGCCGGGGGAGCCCGTCGTGGCGCTGTCGGGGGACTACGACTTCCAGTTCATGATCGAGGAGCTCGCCGTCGGCGCGCAGCACAAGCTGCCGTACATCCATGTCGTGGTGAACAACAGCTACCTCGGCTTGATCCGCCAGTCGCAGCGCGGCTTCGAGATGGACTTCGAGGTGTCGCTGGCCTTCGACAACGTCAACACCCCGTACGACGCCCACAGCGTCGCGCACGGCTACGGCGTCGACCACGTCAAGGTGGCCGAGGGCCTCGGCTGCAAGGCGCTGCGCGTCGAGCGGCCCGAGGACCTGCCCGCAGCCTTCGCCGAGGCCGAGCGCCTCAAGGCGCAGTTCCAGGTGCCGGTGGTCGTCGAGGTGATCCTCGAGCGCGTGACCAACATCGCCATGGGCACCGAGCTCGACAACATGGTCGAGTTCGAGGATCTCGCCGAGAAGGGCGAGGACGCTCCCGCGGCGGTCTACGCTCTGGTCGACTGAACCGTCCGCCCGAAAGCCGACCATGCGCATCGTCATCGCTCCCGACAAGTTCAAGGGCTCCTTGGACGCGGCCGGCGTCGCACGCGCCGTCGCCGACGGCATCCGGGCCGTGCGCCATGACGCCGCCGTCGACCTCGTGCCCGTCGCCGACGGGGGAGAAGGCACGCTGGATGCCGCGCTCGGCGCCGGATTCGAACGCCGCACCACCGTCGTCAGCGGGCCCACCGGCGCGCCCGTCGCGGCCGACTGGGGGCTGCGCGGCGACGAGGCGGTGATCGAGATGGCGCTCGCGTCGGGCCTCGGCATCCTCCCCGGCGGCATCCGCGACGCGCGGGGCGCGACCAGCCGCGGCACCGGCGAGCTGATCGCCGCCGCGCTCGACGCCGGTGCCCGCCGCATCGTGCTCGGCGTCGGCGGCAGCGCCGGCACCGACGGCGGTGCCGGCATGCTGCAGGCCCTGGGCCTGCGGCTCCTCGACGGCGCGGGGGCGGTGCTTCCGGGGGGCGGCGCCGCTCTCGCGCGACTCGTGACGGTGGATGCCTCGGCCTTCGATCCTCGGTTGGCCGAGGCATCCCTCACGCTCGCCACCGACGTCGACAACCCGCTGCTCGGCCCGAACGGTGCAGCCGCGGTGTTCGGACCGCAGAAGGGCGCCACGCCCGAGGATGTCGCCGAGCTCGACGCCGCGCTCGCCCGCTACGTGGCGCTCATCGCCGACGCCTTCGGCGTGCCCGGGGCGGCCGATGCCCCCGGGGCCGGCGCAGCCGGCGGCGTGGGCTTCGCGGCCGTCGCGGCCCTCGGCGCCGAGCGCCGCAGCGGCGTCGACGTCGTGCTCGACTTCACCGGCCTGCGCGAGCGCCTCGTCGGCGCCGACCTCGTCGTCACCGGCGAGGGCAGCATCGACGAGCAGTCCCTCGGCGGCAAGACGCCCGTGGGCGTCGCTCGTGCCGCGCGTGCGATCGGCGTCCCCGTCGTCGCGGTCTGCGGACGCACCACCCTCGACGACGACCGGCTGCGGGCGGCCGGCTTCGTCCGCACCTGGGCCCTCGCCGCGCGCGAGCCCGATCCCGAGGTCAGCATGCGCGACGCCGCACGGCTGCTCCGCGAGATCGGCGCCGAGCTGGCGGCATCCCTTCCGGTCGGCGACGGAGCCGTCCGGGCCGAAACCCTCACCGAAAGCATCACCTCATGAGCGAGAACCAGACCCCCCACTACGACGTCGTCGTGCGCGGCGAACGCATCCTCACCACCGCGGGCTTCGCGGCCCGCGAGATCGGCATCACCGACGGCGCGATCGTCGCGATCGAGCCGCTCGGCCATGACCTGCAGGGGCGCGAGATCGTCACGCTCGCGGACGACGAGACGCTGCTGCCGGGCCTCGTCGATTCGCATGTGCACGTCAACGAGCCCGGCCGCACCGAGTGGGAGGGCTTCGCCTCGGCGACCAAGGCCGCTGCCGCCGGCGGTGTCACCACGATCATCGACATGCCGCTGAACAGCATCCCGCCGACGGTCGACGTCGAGGCTCTGGAGCTCAAGCGCAGCGTCGCGAAGGACCAGGCGTTCGTCGACGTCGGCTTCTGGGGCGGTGCGATCCCCGGTAACACCGGCGAGCTGCGCGCGCTGCACGACGACGGCGTGTTCGGCTTCAAGTGCTTCCTGCTGCACTCGGGCGTCGACGAGTTCCCGCACCTCGACGCCGACGAGATGGAGCGCGACATGGCGGAGCTCGCGAGCTTCGACTCGCTGCTCATCGTGCACGCCGAGGACTCGCGCGCCATCGACCGCGCGCCCTCGGCCGAAGGCGACCACTACGACCGCTTCCTCGCCTCGCGCCCGCGCGGCGCCGAGAACATCGCGATCGCCGAGGTCATCGAGCGCGCCCGCTGGACCGGTGCCCGCGCCCACATCCTGCACCTGTCGTCGTCCGACGCGCTGCCGATGATCGCGAGCGCCAAGCGCGACGGCGTGCGCCTCACCGTCGAGACGTGCCCGCACTACCTGACGCTGCTGGCGGAAGAGATCCCGAACGGCGCGACCGCGTTCAAGTGCTGCCCGCCGATCCGCGAGGCCTCCAACCGCGAGCTGCTGTGGCAGGGGCTCGTCGACGGCACGATCGACTGCATCGTCAGCGACCACTCGCCGTCGACCCTCGACCTCAAGGACCTCGACAACGGCGACTTCGCGGTCGCGTGGGGCGGCGTCGCCTCGCTGCAGCTGGGCCTGTCGCTGGTGTGGTCCGAGGCCCGCACGCGCGGCATACCCCTCGAGACCGTGGTGGAATGGATGTCGGCGCGTCCGGCGGCCCTCGCCGGACTCACCCGCAAGGGAAGGATCGCGCTGGGGTTCGACGCCGACCTGTCGGTGTTCGCCCCCGACAGCGCGTACGTGGTCGACGTGAACAAGCTGCACCACAAGAACCCGCTGACCCCCTACGACGGCAAGGCGCTGTCGGGCGTGGTGCGCGAGACGTTCCTGCGCGGTGAACGCGTCGACTTCGCCGAGCCGCGCGGCCGCCTGATCCGCCGCGGCGCGGCCTGAGAATCACCCGCCGGTCGCCAGACCGCCCCCAGATGTCGGAAGAAGAGTTGAGATGTCCGCAGACCCGTACGGCAGTCGCCCCGAAGTCCTCGATCCGGAGGACGACCTGCGCAGTCTGGTCACCACGCGCGCGCCGCGCCACCGTCCCGTCGACCCGTCGATCGCGCGCTCATGGCTGCTCGTCCCGGGCACGCGCGCCGACCTGTTCGACGAGATGGCGGCCTCGCGAGCCGATGCGGTCGTGCTCGACATCGAGGACGCGGTCGATCCCAGCAACAAGCCGCAGGCGCGGCAGGACGTCGTGGACTGGCTGCGCGCCGGCGGGCGGGCCTGGGTGCGGGTCAACGATGCGGCGAGCCCGTACTGGTCCGACGATCTGGCCGCGCTCGCCGGCATCCCCTCGCTCCTGGGCATCATGCTCGCCAAGACCGAGTCGCCCGCGCAGGTGACGAGCTCGTTCGACCGCCTCGGCGGCACCGTGCCCGTCGTCGCGCTCATCGAGTCCGCGATCGGCATGGAGGACGCCGCCCACATCGCCCGCGCGCGCGGCGCGTTCCGCCTCGCGTTCGGCAGCGGCGACTTCCGCCGCGACACGGGCATGAGCGCCGACGCCGAGGCCATGGCGTACCCGCGTGCCCGGCTCGTGGTCGCGAGCCGCGTCGGCAATCTGCCCGGCCCGATCGACGGCCCCACCGTGGGCAACAGCATGCCGACGCTGCGCGAGCAGTCGGGGATCACGGTGTCGATGGGCATGACCGGCAAGCTGTGCCTCGCGGCCGAGCAGGCTCCCGTGATCAACGAGGTCATCTGCCCGACCCCGAGCGAGGTGCTGTGGGCGCTGGACTTCCTCGCCGACTTCGAGGGTCGCGGCCGCGTGGTCCGTGACGGCAGTGACTTGCCCCGCCTCGGTCGTGCGCAGAAGATCGAGAAGCTGGCTCTCGCGTTCGGCGTGCACCCCACGTCGTGACGACGACCTGTCGAAAGGACACACCCATGACTGACGGCATCCACCTCTCCGCGGGCGACGCCAACCCGGGCTTCGCGCTCTCGGACGCCACCGGCGCCGTCGTTCGCCCGGAGGACTTCGCGGGACGGCGCCTCGTCGTGTACTTCTACCCGGCCGCGTTCACGCCCGGCTGCACCACCGAGGCGTGCGACTTCCGCGACAACCTCGCGTCGCTGCAGGCGGCGGGTGTCGCTGTCGTGGGCATCTCGCCCGACACCGTCGAGCGGCTGGCCGAATGGGCCGAGGCCGAGCAGCTGTCGTTCCCGCTGCTGTCCGACGCCGACCACGCCGTCGCCGAGGCGTGGGGCGCGTGGGGCACCAAGGTCGTGAACGGCGAGGAGCGCGTCGGGCTCATCCGCTCGACGTTCGTGCTCGCCGCCGACGGCACCGTCGAGTCGGCCGAGTACCACGTCGACCCGAACGGCCACGTCGCGCGCCTGCGCGAGCAGCTCGCGGCCTGACGCATCCCTGCGCCGCGAGCCGTGCGCTCGCAAGATCCGGTGAGCGGATGCCGCGGCCGCCGGCATCCGCTCGCCCGAGGCCGGCGCGTCGAGACCGGGAAGGGGTCGGCGAGACCGGGAACGGGTCGGCGAGAAAAGGGACCGGCTCGGCGAGACAAGGGATTCTGCCTGAGACCTGGGACGTGGCCCCTTGTCTCGGGTGGAATCCTGGGTTTCGGCGAAGGGTGGGCCGGCGGCGGTCGCGGTCGAGGAGCGGCCGGTCACGCTCGAACCGTCGCGCGTTCTCACGACAGCCCTCGTCCGCGCTGCAGGAATCGGCATTCGCGCCCGCTTACAACGACAGCGGATGCCGGAAACGACAGCGCGAAGGATTCCTGGTGCGCGAGAGCGACAGCGGATGCCGGAAACGACAGCGCGAAGGATTCCTGGTGCGCGAGAGTGACAGCGGACGCCGGAAACGACAGCGCGAACGGCACCGTGCCTCGGCGGCGACCTGGAAGGCGCGGTCGAACGCACGCGGCTCGTCTGCGCCGAGGACGCGCGGGCGCTCCGGCGCCGCGCCCTGAGGACACGCGTCGCAGCCCCCTCGGCTCAGGCGGGGCCGCGGTCCTCGATCGCGGCATACTCGTCGGGCAGCGAAGCGCGCCGGGCCAGACCGCTGAGCACGATGGGCAGTGTGATGCACAGCGAGATCACGAGCGCCGCGGCAAGGGCCGTCTCGACACCCCACCACTGCGCGATGAGGCCGCCGAGCAGCGATCCGACCGGGAACGAGCCGACGGCGACGAGCCGCCGGGCTGACGCGACGCGGCCCATCAGCGCGCTCGGAGTCACGCGGGCCGACAGCCCGGCGTTCTGGATCCCGTACAGCAGGATGAGGAACGAGAACAGCAGCTCTGCGACCGTCAGCGAGACCACGGCGGGCACTGGGATCACGGGGGCGGTGAGAAGCACCGCGTAGGCGAGCGGTATGCCGGCCGCGGCGATCACCATCGTCCGGATCTGCCCGATCTGCTCGCCGATGCGTGCGGCCACGATCCCGGCGACGACTCCGCCTGCGGCGCCGATGCCCATGGCGATGCCGTACTCGGCCGGGCTGAGCCCGAGGGTGCGCAGCGAGAAGAGCGTGAGGACGGCGACCACGACTCCGGCGGCGAGATTCAGGATGCCGCTGGAGAGCATGAAGGTCCGGATCACGAGGCTCTGACCGATGAATGCGAAGCCCGCGCGGACCGTCTCGCGGAACGGCTGGCGGGCGGTCGCATCCGACGGACGGCCAGTCCGGGGCAGCCGCCGGAACATCAGCAGCGCGCCGGCCTGGAACAGCGCGGCGAAGACCGTGACGACCGGGGCGGCGATGAACCGCACCGCGATCCCCGCGGCGCCGGGCACCGCGATGCGCGCGACCTGATCCGCCGTCTGCAGGCGCCCGACCGCTGTCGAGACCAGTTCGCGCGGCACCAGCTCGGTCACGACGCTGAAGTGGGCGGCATCGTAGAACACGTCGCCGAGGCTCAGTGCGGCCACGAGTCCGATGAGGATCCAGATCGACAGGCCGTCGACGAGGTACGCCGCGGGCACCAGGATCATGAGCAGGATGCGGGCGGTCACGGTCGCCAGCAGCACCGCCCGCCGCGCACGCCGGTCGGTGACGGCGCCCGCGATCGGGCTGAGCAGGAGGATGCCGGCGAAGGTCACGGCGCCCAGCACGCCGAGCTCGAACGGCGAGGCCACGAGCAGGTCGACGGCGATGATGCCGACGGCGAACCGGAAGATCTCGGAGCCGGTGGTGGCCAGGGCGTTTCCGGTCCAGAACAGGGCGAACAGGCGCTGAGGGACGGGGGAGTCGTTCATATTCGTGTGCGCAATCTGCGGATCAGGGGACATCGGAACCAGCGGGACGGCCGATGCGTCCCGCCGCGGGCGATGCCGATCAGCGCGTGCGCACGAAGAGAGGACTCACGTCGACCACTCTAGGGGTCGCCGAGATGCTGCTGCCGGACGTTTCTCGGGGCGCGGATGGTCGTCACACTCCTGGGGAAGCCGCAGGGTGCGCCACCCGGACGGAGGGCGCCGACGAGTGAGGCTCAGCCCCGTCCGTCCCACGGCATGCCCGCGGCGGTCAGCGTCACCTCGCCGATCACCGCGTTCGGGGGCAGCGACGCCATGAAAACCACGGTGCGCGCCGCCTCGGCGACGTCGAACGTGGGCTCGATCTTGAGCGACCCGTCGGGCTGCACGTGTCCGCCGCCGTGTCCGAGGTCGCTGAGGAGCGCCGTCGCGGCGTTGCCGATGTCGATCTGCCCGCACGTGATGCCATATGGGCGCCCGTCCAGCGCGAGGGAGCGGGTGAGCCCCGTGACGGCATGCTTCGAGACGGCGTAGGCCGCGGTGCGCGGACGCGGCCGGTGCGCCGCGATCGAGCCGTTGTTGATGATGCGGCCGCCTTGCGGCCGCTGCGCCTTCATGGTGCGCACGGCGGCGCCCGCGACGAGCATCGCCCCCGTCACGTTGACCGCGAGCGTGCGCTCCCAGTCAGCCAGGGCGAGTTCGTCCACCGACCCCTGCGGTCCCGGGACGCCCGCGTTGTTGAACAGCACGTCCACACGGCCGAACCGCTCGACGGCGGCGGCGAAGAGCGCCTCGACGTCGTCCCGGTCGGTCACGTCTGCGGTCACGCAATGGGCGAGGGGATGCCGCACCGCAGCCTCGTCGAGGGTCGCGCGTGTGCGGCCGGCCAGCACGACCGCCCAGCCCTCGTCGAGGAAGGCGCGCGCGACGGCCCGCCCGATGCCGGTGCCCGCTCCGGTGACGACGGCGACGCGCGCGCCGGCAGTGGCCGAGGGGGATTGCGCGGACTCAGGCATCCGAATTCCTTCCGAAGGGTTGACAACACAAGCTTCGAGGGAGACGATATCTCATGTAATGGAAAGAAGATTTCGCATTACGGAAGAGCGAAGGACAAGCAGTGAAGCTTGAAGCATTCAACCGGATCGACGCAGATGCCGCGAGAGCACTCGTGCGCCCCTGCGTCGACATCGATCGCTGGATCGACGCCGTGGTCGAGGGCCGTCCCTACTCCAACGTGGAGGAGGCAGTCGAGGTGGCGCGCACAGCCGCGTCACCCTGGACGGTCACCGAGATCGACGGCGCTCTCGCGCACCACCCCCGCATCGGGGAGCGCGCGAGCGGGGGGAGCGCAGAAGCGACGCTGTCGCGTTCGGAGCAGGCGGGACTCGGGGTCCAGGGCGACGACATCGCCTCGGCCCTCGCCGCCGGGAACCGCGCCTACGAAGAGAAGTTCGGGCGCGTCTTCCTGATCCGGGCCGCCGGCCGCAGTGCCGAGGAGATCCTCGGCGCTCTGCAGCAGCGGCTGACGCACACCGAAGAGGAGGAGATCCCCGTCGTGGCCGACCAGCTGCGGCAGATCGCCGTCCTCCGACTGGAAGGAATCCTCGGCTCATGAGCCAGATCACGACGCACATCCTGGATGCCGCCCTCGGAGGCCCCGCCCGCGGGGTCGACGTCGAGCTCGCGCGAGGGGACGGCGCCGTGATCGCGACCGGTGTCACCGACGACGCCGGCCGTATCAAGGACCTCGGCCCCGATCATCTCGAGGCAGGGACCTACCGGCTCACCTTCGCCGTCGGCGAGTACTTCGCCGGCACGGGCCGCGACACCTTCTACCCCGTCGTGTCGATCGACTTCTCGGTCGCCGACTCCGAGCAGCACTATCACGTACCGCTACTCATCAGTCCGTTCTCATACTCCACATACAGAGGGAATTGATGATGTCAGAGAGCACGATCGTCCTCGGCGCGAACCAGTACGGCAAGGCCGAGGTCCGCCTCGTCCGGATCGACCGGGACACGCCCCGTCACGAGATCACGGATCTCAACGTCACTTCGCAGCTGCGCGGCGACTTCACGTCCGCCCACACCGGGGGCGACAACTCCAAGGTGGTCGCCACCGACACGCAGAAGAACACGGTGTACGCGTTCGCGCGAGACGGCGTCGGCGCCCCCGAGGACTTCCTGCTGCGCCTCGGCCGCCACTTCACCGGCGAGTTCGACTGGGTCACCGGCGGGCGCTGGGAGGCGGAGCAGTACACCTGGAGCCGCATTCCCGTCGACGGCCAGGAGCACGACCACGCGTTCGTCCGCGGCGGCACCGAGACCCGTTCGACGGTCGTGACGTTCGACGGAGACGAGGCCACGGTCATCTCGGGTCTGCACGACCTCGCCGTGCTGAAGTCGACGGGGTCGGAGTTCCACGGCTTCCCGCGCGACAGGTACACGACCCTGGTCGAGACGAACGACCGCATCCTCGCGACCTCGGTCACGACGAAGTGGCGCTACAACCGCACCGACCTCGACTTCGACGAGACCTTCGCCGACGTCCGTCGGCTGCTGCTCGAGGCGTTCGCGCAGACCCACTCGCTGGCCCTGCAGCAGACGCTGTTCGAGATGGGCAGACGCGTGCTCGAGGCGCATGCCGAGATCGACGAGATCAAGTTCTCCATGCCCAACCTGCACCACTTCGTCGTCGATCTGTCCCCGTTCGGCCTCGACAACCCCAACGAGGTGTTCTACGCCGCCGACCGTCCGTACGGCCTCATCGAGGCGACCGTCCAGCGAGACGGCATCGAGGGCGGGCATCCGGCCTGGAGCGGCATCGCCGGGTTCTGCTGACCCGCAGCCACCCGCTTGCGGGCCGGGCGAGGAAGCCCGGCTCGCGGCATCCATTCCATTCTTCATTGCCTGACGAGGAGGTCAGCACATGACTGCTGCGCGCAAGACCGCACAGAAGGACGCCAAGGCGTCGAAAGAGATCCGTCCCGAGGACGAGAAGCTGCCGATCGGCACGTCCATCGCCTTCGGCTTCCAGCACGTCCTGACCATGTACGGCGGCATCATCGCGCCACCGCTGATCATCGGCGCCGCCGCGGGCATGAGCTCCGCCGACATCGGCCTGCTCATCGCGTCGTGCCTGTTCGTCGGCGGGCTCGCGACGCTGCTGCAGACCATCGGCATCCCGTGGTTCGGTGCGCAGCTGCCGCTCGTGCAGGGCGTCTCGTTCGCCAGCGTCGCGACCATGACGGCGATCGTCACGGGCGGTGGCGGCATCCAGGCGGCGTTCGGCGCCGTGATGGTCTCTGCCGCGATAGGCCTGCTCATCACGCCGGTGTTCTCGAAGATCATCCGGTTCTTCCCGCCCGTCGTCACGGGCTCGGTGATCACGATGATCGGCCTGTCGCTGCTGCCGGTCGCCGCCAACTGGATCATGGGCGGCAACCGCACCGCGCCGGACTACGGCAGCATGGCCCACATCGGGCTGGCGTTCGCGACGCTGCTGATCGTGCTGATCCTCTCGAAGGTCGGCAACGCCGCGATCTCGCGTCTGTCGATCCTGCTCGCGATCGTGATCGGCACGGTCGTCGCGATCCCGTTCGGCATGGCCGACTTCTCGAAGGTGCTCGACGGCCCGATCTTCGCGTTCCCGACCCCGTTCGCGTTCGGCATGCCCACGTTCGACATTGCGGCCATCGTGTCGATGATGATCGTCGTGCTGGTGATCCTGACCGAGACGACCGCCGACATCCTCGCCGTCGGCGAGATCGTGGGGGGCAAGGTCGACGCCAAGCGCATCGGCAACGGCCTGCGCGCCGACATGCTGTCGAGCCTGCTCTCACCGGTCTTCAACTCGTTCACGCAGAGCGCGTTCGCGCAGAACGTCGGCCTCGTCGCGATCACCAAGGTCAAGAGCCGGTTCGTCGTGACGGCGGGCGGCGGCATCCTCGTGGTGCTCGGTCTGCTGCCGATCCTCGGCCGCGTCGTCGCCGCGGTGCCGATGTCGGTGCTGGGCGGTGCGGGCATCGTGCTGTTCGGCACGGTCGCGGCCTCCGGCATCCGGACTCTCTCCAAGGTCGAGTACCGCGACAACATGAACCTCATCATCGTCGCCGCCTCGATCGGCGTCGGGATGCTGCCGGTCGTGGCCCCCGCCATCTACGACGCGTTCCCGACCTGGTTCATCACGATCTTCCACTCGGGCATCAGCTCGGCGGCCATCGTCGCCATCCTGCTGAACATCCTTTTCAACCACATCACCTGGGGGAACTCGAAGGGACAGTCGGTCTTCGTCGCCGCGCCGCCGCGCATGGTGCGCGAGGAGGAGCTCGCGGCGCTGGAGGACGGCGACCACTATCTGGGCGGCAAGCTGATCGCCGCCGACGGCCGCGAGGTGCAGATCATCCCCACCGGGTCGCAGCCGGTGATCCGGCCGGCACGCGCCGCGGCGCACAAGCAGAACGCCGCCGGCGAGCACTGAGCACATCTCACGCGGGGGCGGGATCCGACCGGATCCCGCCCCCGCCCTGCAGGAAGGAGCGCCATGAGCGCCGCCACCACCGTCACCGGAGCCGCTGACCCCGCGGTCGGCACCACCGTCCACGACACCGTCGACATCGATCCCGAAGAGACCGCGGAATGGGTCGAGTCGCTCGATGCGCTGATCGACGCCCGGGGCACCGCCCGCGGGCAGCACATCGTCCGCAGCATCGTGCAGCGCGCCGGCGCGCGCAGCGCAGCCCTGCCACCGGTCACCACGACCGACTACGTCAACACCATCCCCGCCGACCAGGAGCCGGAGTTCCCCGGCGACGAGCAGGTCGAGCGCCGCTACCGCGCGTTCATGCGGTGGAACGCCGCCGTCATGGTGCACCGCGCGCAGCGGGCGGACATCGGCGTGGGCGGCCACATCTCGACCTTCGCCGGCGCCGCCACGCTGTACGAGGTCGGCTTCAACCACTTCTTCCGCGGCAAGGACCATCCCGGCGGCGGCGACCAGGTCTTCTTCCAGGGGCACGCGTCGCCCGGCATGTACGCCCGCGCGTTCCTGGAGGGGCGCCTGAGCGAGGAGGATCTCGACGGCTTCCGTCAGGAGAAGTCGAAGCAGGGGCACGCGCTGAGCTCGTACCCCCACCCGCGCCTGATGCCGGAGTTCTGGGAGTTCCCGACCGTCTCGATGGGCATCGGCCCCATGAACGCGATCTACCAGGCGCAGACCAACCGGTACCTGCACAACCGCGGCATCAAGGACACCTCCGACCAGCACGTGTGGGCCTTCCTCGGCGACGGCGAGATGGACGAGCCCGAGAGTCGCGGGCTGCTGCAGCTGGCCGCCAACGACCGGCTCGACAACCTCACGTTCGTGGTCAACTGCAACCTGCAGCGACTGGACGGCCCGGTGCGCGGCAACGGCAAGATCGTGCAGGAGCTCGAGGCGTTCTTCCGCGGCGCGGGCTGGAACGTGATCAAGGTGATCTGGGGTCGCGAGTGGGACGAGTTGCTGACGCGCGACCGCGACGGCGCGCTCGTCGACCTCATGAACGTCACGCCAGACGGCGACTACCAGACGTACAAGGCCGAGAACGGCGCCTATATCCGTGAGCACTTCTTCGGCCGCGACGAGCGCACGGCGCACCTCGTGCAGGACTACACCGACGAGCAGATCTGGAACCTCAAGCGCGGCGGTCACGACTACCGCAAGGTGTACGCCGCCTACCGCGCCGCCACCGAGCACAAGGGTCAGCCGACCGTGGTGCTCGTGAAGACGGTCAAGGGCTACGGCCTCGGCGCCAACTTCGAGGGCCGCAACGCGACGCACCAGATGAAGAAACTGACGCTCGCGGACTTGAAGTCGTTCCGCGACCTGCTGCGCATCCCCGTGAGCGACGAGCAGCTCGAGGCCGACCCGTACCGCCCGCCGTACTACCACCCGGGTGCGGATGCGCCCGAGATCCGGTACCTGCAGGACCGCCGCCGCGCCCTCGGCGGCGCGGTGCCGCAGCGGCGCGCGGAGCACGCCGCGGTGGAACTCCCGGGCGACGGCGCCTACCAGGTCGCCCGTCGCGGGTCAGGCACGCAGCAGGCGGCCACCACGATGTCGTTCGTGCGCCTGCTCCGCGATCTCATGAGAGACAAGGGCATCGGCTCCCGCATCGTGCCGATCATCCCCGACGAGGCGCGCACCTTCGGCATGGACTCGTTCTTCCCATCGGCGAAGATCTACAACCCGAATGGCCAGCACTACACCTCGGTCGACCGTGAGCTGCTGCTGGCGTACAAAGAGAGCCCGGCGGGGCAGATCCTGCACGCCGGCATCAACGAGGCGGGGTCCGTCGCTGCGTTCACCTCGACGGGGACCGCCTACGCCACGCACGGCGAGCCGCTCATCCCTGTGTACGTCTTCTACTCGATGTTCGGGTTCCAGCGCACCGGCGACTCGTTCTGGGCGGCCGCCGACCAGATGACGCGCGGCTTCATCATCGGCGCCACGGCCGGTCGCACGACGCTGACGGGCGAAGGCCTGCAGCACGCCGACGGCCATTCGCCGATCCTTGCGTCGACGAACCCCGCCGTCGTCACGTACGACCCGGCGTACGGGTATGAGATCGGGCACATCGTACGCTCCGGCCTCGAGCGCATGTACGGCGGTGCGCATCCCGACCCCAGCGTCATGTACTACCTCACGCTCTACAACGAGCCGATCCTGCAGCCGGCCGAGCCGGACAGCGTGGACGTCGAGGGCATCGTGCGCGGCATCCATCGCGTCTCGCCCCGCTCGGGCGGCGGCATCCCCTCCCACATCCTCGCGTCGGGCGTGTCGGTGCCGTGGGCGATCGAGGCGCAGCGGATCCTCGCCGAGGAGTGGGGCGTCGACGCCGACGTGTGGTCGGTGACGTCGTGGATCGAGCTGCGCCGGGACGCCGTCGCCGCCGAGGAGGAAGGGTTCCTGCATCCCGAGACACCCGCGCGCACGCCGTACGTGACGGCGAAGCTGGCGGAGTCGACCGGCCCGATCGTGGCGGTCAGCGACTACACGAAGGCGCTGCCCGACCAGATCCGCCAGTTCCTGCCGAACGACTTCGCCTCTCTCGGTGCGGACGGGTTCGGCTTCTCGGACACCCGCGCTGCGGCACGCCGCTTCTTCAAGAACGACGTGCACTCCATCGTGGTGCGGACGCTCGAGCTGCTCGCGCGTCGCGGTGAGGTGGCTGCGGATGCCGCCGCCCAGGCGATCGCCCGCTACCGGCTGCTCGACGTCACGGCCGGAACCACGGGCACGGCGGGCGGCGATTCCTGAGCCGAGGCGGACGGCGCGCTCAGGGAAGCTGGCCGAGGAACTCCCGCGCATCGACGGTCTTGCGCCGCTCGGGCCGGGAGTTCTTCGGCTTTCCGCCGACGTAGAGCCAGCCGAGCAGCTCCTCGTTCTTCTTCAGCCCGTGGAGCTTGGCCACCGCCTTCGCGCGCGTGTAGTGCCCGGTGCGCCAGATGACGCCCCACCCCGCGTCGTCGAGCAGCAGGCTCAGCAGGTGCGCGACGCCCGAGGCGACCGCCTCCTGCTCCCACCGCGGCACCTTGTGGCTCTTGCGGTAGCTCGCGACCACCGCGATGAGCAGCGGTGCGCGCAGCGGTTTCGACGACGACCCCTTCTCGCCGTTCGCCTTGTTGATGGCACGGCCGAGCCGCTCGCGGTCGTCGCCGCGCAGCTCGATGAGCCGCCACGGGTGCAGCGAGGAGTGGTCGGCGACGCGGCCCGCGGCAGCCACGAGGCGCAGCAGCTCGTCGTGCGTCGGCGCCTCGTCGGTGACCTTCGACCACGAACGGCGCGCGAGCGCCGCCTCCATCGCGCTGGCCATCACGCCTCGTCGGGGGTGAACTGCAGCGACAGCGAGTTCATGCAGTAGCGGTCGCCGGTGGGCGTGCCGAAGCCGTCGGGGAACACATGCCCGAGGTGCGACCCGCAGTTCGCGCAGCGGACCTCGGTGCGCACCATGCCGTGGCTGTTGTCCTCGATGAGCTCGACGGCCTCGGGCCGCACCGACTCGTAGAAGCTCGGCCAGCCGCAGTGGGAGTCGAACTTCGTGCCGCTCTGGAACAGCTCGGCCCCGCACGCCGCGCACGCATACAGGCCGGCGCGGCTCTCATCGAGCAGTTCGCCGGTCCACGGCCGCTCGGTGCCCGCCTGACGCAGCACCGCGTACTGGTCGGGCGTCAGCTCGGCGCGCCACTGCTCGTCGCTCTTGTCAACGGCGTAGGTCATGGGTCCTCCTCGGCCTCGTATGCTGCCCCTCCATTCAACCGCAGCGGACGGCGTGCGGGGTCGTCGGCGTTTCGAATCGCGCACTCTGCCGCCGGCGGCGCGATGCCGCTGCACGGTGCGCGATTCGAATGGCTCTTGAGAGGATGACGGAGTGGATGCTGCACCCGACGAGACCTCGGCTGCCGAACAAGCCGGTACCGTCGAGCGCTATGCCCGGTTCGCCCGCGACGAGGCGCCGGGGCGATCCGCGCTGTACGAGGACTGGGCCGCGGGCGTCGCCGGCGACGCCCTCATCGCCGGCATCCTCGCCCGCATCCCGGCCACACGCCGTCAGCCGCCCCTCGTCTTCGCCGTCACGCGCATGCTCGGCGCCCCCGAGCGGCCGTTCCCGGACTGGGCCGCCTGGGTGCGAGAGCACGCCGACGACGTGGTGGCCGCGGCATCCATCCGCCGGCTGCAGACCAACGAGCCGCAGCGGTGCGCGGCGCTGCTGCCCGCGTTCGCCGGGATCGACGGCCCGATCGCGCTGCTGGAGGTCGGCGCCAGCGCCGGGCTGTGTCTGTACCCCGACCGCTACTCGTACCGCTATCGCGGCCCCGACGGCACGCTCGGCCCCGACGGCGCGGGCGCGCTCGATCCGCACGACGGTGTGTCGCCGGTGGTGCTGGACTGCGCTGTCGAAGGCGTCCCGCCGCTGAGCCTGCCGCGCGTGGTGTGGCGGGCGGGCATCGACCTGCAGCCGCTGAACGCCGCCGACCCCGATGACCGCCGCTTTCTCACGAGTCTGGTGTGGCCGGGCGAGGCGGGGCGGGCGGACCGCATCCGCGCCGCGCTCGACATCGTCGCCGCCGAGCCGCCGCTGCTGGTCGAGGGCGACGCGACCGACCCGGCCGCGCTGCGCAGCCTCGCGGGGCGGGCGCCCCGGGACGCGACCCTCGTGGTGACGACGCCGGGCGTGCTGCCCCACATCGACCGGCCGGGGCGGGAGCGGCTGCTCGCCGCGATCGATGCGCTCGACGCCGTGTGGATCACGATCGATCCGCCGGGACTCCACGACTGGCGGCTGAAGAACGCGTGGGGACCCCTCGACCCGGCCACGTGGGACGGCTTCGTGCTCGCGCGCGACGGTGAACCGCTGGCTGCGGTCGATCCCCTCGGCGGATTCGTGCGCAGGCGCGCGTCGGACGCGGGATCGGTGGATGCCGCGAGCTAGCGTTGCGGTGTGCCCCTGACCGACCGCGATCGCGCCCTCCTCGACTTCGAGGGGGAGTGGCGGCGGCACGCGGGAGCCAAGGAGGAGGCGATCCGCGCGGAGCTGGGCATGTCGCCGGCGAGGTACTACCAGCTGCTCGGTCGCCTGATCGACACCACCGACGCGCAGGAGCACGATCCGATGCTGGTCAAGCGACTGCGCCGTCTGCGCGACGCGCGTCTGCACGAGCGCGCTGTGCGCGCTGCCGACGCCCGCTGACCGGCGCGACGCCGCTCCCGCCGCCTCGGCTGACACCGGTCTGTCGCGGACGGCCCCACAGGCTGCGCCGGGTAACATCGACGGGTGCCGACCTCGCCCTATCCCCAGGATCGCTTCGACGACCTGCCGGACACGGACCGCGTCGGGGCACACCGGGCCGAGAACCCGCGCATGCGCGGCTGGGTCGTGCTGCTGTGGGCCGCGCTCGCGACGGTCGTGCTGATCGCCGTCGGGATCTTCGGCACCCTGATCGCATCGGGCCGCATCGACCTCGCGCCCACGCCGACGCCGACAGTGGCCCCGGCGCCTGAGGTGACGCCGGTCAAGGACACGACGTACCAGGTGCAGATCCTCAACGCGACGCCCGAGGAGGGGCTCGCGACGCAGATGAAGGACACCGTGGTGAACGCGGGCTGGGCCGAGGACGCTGTCGCCGCGGGCGGGGCAGGTTCGCAGGACTTCCCCACGACCACCGTCTTCTACAGCGATCCTGCCGACGCAGCGGCCGCCGCCGGACTCGCCGAGGTCATCGGCGGCGCCGCCACCGAGCAGAGCGACGCGTACCCCGCGCCGTCGGCGGACGTGAAGCAGCTCACCATCGTGATCGGCCTCGACCGCACTGCCGCCGGGCAGTCCGCGACTCCCGCTCCCTGAGCCTTGGTCGGCGTGTGTTTCGCGCCGGTAAACACTTGTGTGCCTGCGTGTCAACAAGTGACGAATCGATGCGGGCGCGTCTCGGCGCCTGCATACGATGAAGCCCTGCACCGCCGGCAACAGGAGATACGCATGACCCAGGGCACCGTCAAATGGTTCAACGCCGAGAAGGGATTCGGCTTCATCACCGTCGCCGACGGCCAGGACGTCTTCGTCCACTACTCGAACATCGACATGTCGGGCTTCCGCGTGCTCGAAGAGGGGCAGACCGTGGAGTTCACGGTCGGCTCCGGGCAGAAGGGACCGCAGGCCGAGTCGGTGCGCGTCGTCTGACCTCCACCGGGCGCGCGACGCTCTGAACCTTCCGGAAACGGGATGCTGCGGCATCCCGTTTCCGTGCGTTTCGGCGTCCTCCTCCGCGGCTTGCACTCGATAGGGTCGAGTGCCAGAATGATTTAGCACTCACGTTTGTTGAGTGCTAATACCCAAAGCCAACGTTCCGGAGGGACGACACACACATGGCAAAGATCATCGCTTTCGACGAGGAGGCCCGTCGTGGCCTCGAGCGCGGCCTGAACACCCTGGCCGACGCCGTCAAGGTGACGCTCGGCCCGCGCGGTCGCAACGTCGTGCTCGAGAAGAAGTGGGGCGCCCCCACGATCACGAACGACGGTGTCTCCATCGCCAAGGAGATCGAGCTGGACGACCCGTACGAGAAGATCGGCGCGGAGCTCGTCAAGGAGGTCGCCAAGAAGACCGACGACGTCGCCGGTGACGGCACCACCACCGCGACCGTCCTCGCCCAGGCGCTCGTGCGCGAGGGCCTGCGCAACGTCGCGGCCGGCGCCGACCCGATCTCGCTCAAGAAGGGCATCGAGAAGGCTGTCGCGGCGATCACCGCCGAGCTGCTCGAGTCCGCCAAGGAGGTCGAGTCCAAGGAGCAGATCGCCGCCACCGCGTCGATCTCTGCCGCCGACCCCGAGATCGGCGCGCTCATCGCCGAGGCCATCGACAAGGTGGGCAAGGAGGGCGTCGTCACCGTCGAGGAGTCGCAGACGTTCGGCACCGAGCTCGAGCTCACCGAGGGCATGCGCTTCGACAAGGGCTACATCAACCCCTACTTCGTCACGGACCCCGACCGCCAGGAGGCCGTGTTCGAGGACCCGTACATCCTCATCGCGAACCAGAAGATCTCGAACATCAAGGACCTTCTGCCCGTCGTCGACAAGGTGATCCAGGACGGCAAGGAGCTCGTCATCATCGCCGAGGACGTCGAGGGCGAGGCTCTCGCGACCCTCGTGCTCAACAAGATCCGCGGCATCTTCAAGTCGGTCGCCGTCAAGGCCCCCGGCTTCGGCGACCGCCGCAAGGCCCAGCTGCAGGACATCGCGATCCTCACGGGTGGCCAGGTCATCACCGAGGAGGTCGGTCTCAAGCTCGAGAACGCCACCCTCGACCTGCTCGGCCGTGCGCGCAAGGTCATCGTCACCAAGGACGAGACCACGATCGTCGAGGGCGCCGGCGAGGCCGCGCAGATCGAGGGTCGCGTGACCCAGATCCGTCGCGAGATCGACAACACCGACAGCGACTACGACCGCGAGAAGCTGCAGGAGCGCCTCGCCAAGCTCGCCGGCGGCGTCGCCGTCATCAAGGCGGGTGCGGCGACCGAGGTCGAGCTCAAGGAGCGCAAGCACCGCATCGAGGACGCCGTCCGCAACGCGAAGGCCGCCGTCGAGGAGGGCATCGTCGCCGGTGGTGGCGTCGCCCTCATCCAGTCCGGCAAGAAGGCCCTCGAGGCCCTCGAGCTCTCGGGCGACGAGGCGACCGGTGCCAACATCGTGCGCGTCGCGATCGAGGCTCCGCTCAAGCAGATCGCCCTCAACGCCGGTCTGGAGCCGGGCGTCGTGGCGAACAAGGTCTCGGAGCTCCCGCTCGGCCACGGCCTCAACGCCGCCACGGGCGAGTACGGCGACCTGTTCGCGCAGGGCATCATCGACCCCGCCAAGGTGACCCGCTCGGCGCTGCAGAACGCCGCGTCGATCGCCGGCCTGTTCCTCACGACCGAGGCCGTCGTCGCCGACAAGCCCGAGAAGGTCGCGGCTCCGGCCGGCGACCCGACGGGCGGCATGGACTTTTGACGCGTGACGGCTCAATGCGAGCGCCAGCGAGCGTTGAGCCGGCTCGGGTCAAGGTCGAGTAGCGAGGTACGAGCGTACCGAGACACGGACAGACCTGTATGAAACGAAGGCCCCTCCGGACGGAGGGGCCTTCGTCGTTCCCGGCGGCGAGCAGCTCAGCGGAACAGGCTCGTCGTAGCGAGCTCGGTGTCGGCGTACTGGCGACCCGCCGCGGCGAGTGCGGCGTTGATGCTCGCGAGCGACTCCTCGACCTGACGCTGCGTGCCGCGCCACTGGTCGACGACACTCGCGAAGGCGGCCGACGCGGAACCCGTCCACGACGACTGCAGCTGCGTCAGCTGCGCGAGCATCGCGTTCGACTCGGCCTGCAGCCGGTCGATGGTGCCGCGTACCGCGGTCGTCGAGGTGAGGATCGAGTCGCTGTCGACGGCGAAGACGGCCATGGGATCTCCTGACTGTGAAGGCGGGGGACCGGATGCCGCACCCGCTGTGCCCGCCACGTTAGGGTTCGCCGCGCGCCCGGACGCCGGCATCCTCCGTTCTCAGCCGCATCTGTGCACAACACGTCGGCGACCCTCGCCTGGGGAGGAGGAGCCCCGCGTCAGCGCGCGGCGTCGGTCGGACGCTGCAGCGGCTGCGTCGGGATCGACGCGTGGTCGGCGGCATCGCGGGCGTCGGCCAGCGGGAACGACACGCGGAAGGTCGCCCCACCGCCGGGGGTGTCGATGACCTCGACGGTGCCGTGCAGCGCCTCGACGATCGAGGCGACGATCGACAGTCCCAGGCCCGAGCCGCCCGTCTCGCGCGTGCGCGACGTGTCGGCACGCCAGAAGCGCTGGAAGATCTTCTCTTTGATCTGGTCGGGGACGCCCTCGCCGTGATCGACGATCTCGATCCACCCCATGCGGCTTGCCACGTCGACCCCGATGCACAGATCGATGGGGGAGTCCTCGGCCGAGTAGCGGCGGGCATTGCCGAGCAGGTTCGTCACGACCTGACGGATGCGGTTCTCGTCGCCCAGCACGATCGGCTCGAGGGCGCCGACGGGGGCGACCGGTTCCGGCTCGGGAACGAGCGGGGGCAGATCCGCCTGCTCGGCGCCGGCGGTCGCGGGAACCGGCTTCGGGCGGCGACGCAGCATCGACAGGGTCGCGCCGGCAAGAGAGATCGCGGACGGCGGCGTGCCGCGCCGCTTCGCCTCGGGGGCGGTCATGACGGGGTTGTCACGCGCCGGCTCGCGGTCGAGGAGCGTCGTGTCGAGCACCGTGACCGGGCGCATCGGCG
The DNA here is from genome assembly GCF_014779795.1 of Microbacterium helvum. Taxonomy (GTDB): domain Bacteria; phylum Actinomycetota; class Actinomycetes; order Actinomycetales; family Microbacteriaceae; genus Microbacterium; species Microbacterium helvum. The sequence goes on along the minus strand of NZ_JACXZS010000009.1, from coordinate 52,783 downwards.
CCGCCGCACGGACGTCGAGTGCGGCATCCCTCGCCACCGGACGCAGGTCGACCGGCACGATCACGACATCGCGCCGCTCGTCGAGACGGGCGAGGGCGAGCAGGTCCTCGACGAGCACGCCCATGCGGATCGCCTCCTTCTCGATGCGCTCCATCGACTGCGCGACCTGTTCGTCGCCGCGCACGGCCCCCATCCGGTACAGCTCCGCATACCCGCGCACCGTGACCAGCGGCGTGCGCAGCTCGTGGCTCGCGTCGCCGATGAATCGGCGCATCTGCCGGACCGTCGCGTCGCGCTGCGAGAGGGCGCCGTCGACACGGTCGAGCATCGCGTTGATCGCGGTCTTGAGACGGCCGACCTCGGTGGTCTTCGGCTCGATGTCGGTCATGCGCTGCGTGAGGTCGCCGGCCGCGATCGCGTCTGCCGTGGACTCGACCTGCCCGAGGCTGCGGAACGTCAGGGTGACGAGGAACCGGGTCGCGAAGGCCCCGACGACGAGGATCACGAGCGCGAGGATCGAGTAGATGCCGAGGTACTGCGCGATCGTGCGATTGACGCTCGCGAGCGGCACGGCGACCAGCTGAGGGTAGTACAGGCCGCCGTCCTGGTACTGCTGGACAGAGGTCACGCCGAGGAAGGCCGCATCGCCGTCGGCCGACATCAGCTCGGACGGGTCGAGCTCGTACGTCTGCGCGTCGGTCAGCGTCAGGGTCTGCGGCACGGCCGGCTGTGGGCTGCCGGCGCGGCCGCCGCCCAGGGCGAGCAGGTTGTTCTCATTGCGCGCCGGATCGTAGATCGCCACGAAGTAGTCGACCGAGACCGGATTCTCGGTCGGAGTGACCGCGAGCTGGCCGTCGACCAGCGAGAAGTCGAACAGCGGCGCGCCCGCCTCGGTGCGGCCGAGGGCGATGAGCTGGGTCTCGACGCCGTCGATCAGCGAGTTGCGCAGGAAGACCGCCGTCCCGACGCCCGCCGCGATCAGCCCGATGCCCAGGAGCGCGACAGTGACCCCGGTGACCTTCGCGCGCAGACTGATTCCGCGCCACCACCGGGTGATCGCGTCAGGCTTCTGCGCCAGGTCGCCCCCCTTGCTGGATCGCCCGCGGCTACGCGGTCTTGCCGGCCTTCAGCATGTAGCCGAAGCCGCGCTTGGTCTGGATGAGCGGCTCGGTCGAGTGCGGGTCGATCTTGCGGCGCAGGTACGAGATGTAGCTCTCGACGATGCCGGCGTCGCCGTTGAAGTCGTACTCCCACACGTGGTCGAGGATCTGCGCCTTCGACAGCACACGGTTCGGGTTGAGCATGAGGTAGCGCAGCAGCTTGAACTCGGTGGGGCTGAGGTCGATGCTGACGTCGCCGACCTGCACGTCGTGGGTGTCCTGGTCCATCGTGAGCTCGCCGGCGCGGATGACGGACTCTTCGTCGGCCTGCATCGTCCGGCGCAGGATCGCCTGGATGCGGGCGACGATCTCGTCGAGGCTGAAGGGCTTCGTGACGTAGTCGTCGCCGCCGGCGTTGAGGCCCGTGATCTTGTCCTCGGTCTCGTCCTTGGCGGTGAGGAAGAGGATCGGCGCCGTGTAGCCGGCGCCGCGCAGCCTCTTTGTGACGCTGAACCCGTTCATGTCGGGGAGCATCACGTCGAGGATGATGAGGTCCGGTTCCTCCTCGAGCACCGCCGAGATCGTCTGGGCGCCGTTCGAGACGGCCCGGACCTGGAACCCGGCGAATCGCAGGCTGGTGATCAGCAGGTCGCGGATGTTCGGTTCGTCGTCCACGACGAGGATGCGCGGTGCGGTCATGGGCCCATTATGTCGGCGGAATCCATGCCGTGCCTGGATATCGGCGACACGCCTGAGAATTCGATCAGGTCGACCTCGTGCGGATCTCGACGCAGCAGCGGCCGGCGGCGGGTGCCAGAACGGGGGTGCGCTCATCGCCGGTGGCGACCGCGAGCCCCTTCACGAGCTCGAGGTTGGCGCCGCAGATGAGGGCGGTGTGGCGTGTCGCGAGCGCGTGGAAGGGGCAGTTCTCGAGGACGAGATCACGGGATGCCGGCCGCTCGGGGTGCGCGTCGGCCGGGGCATAGCCGCACGCGGCGAGGGCCGCTTCGAGACCGTCCGCGTCGGCCCCGATCGCGGCGCCGGCGGCGAAGGCCTCGGACGCGAGCGCATCGCGGACGGGGATGCCGGCGGCATCGGCCTGCTCGGCGGCCCCCGCGAGCAGGTCGCCGACGAGTTCGTAGTGGCGCTCCGGGATGGTGGCCGCCAGTTCGGCAGCCGCCGCCCGGTAGAGCTTGGCGGGGCGCCCCGCTCCCGGGCCGCTGCGACCGGAGCGCCGGACGTACGAGACGGTCAGGAGGCCGGCATCCACCAGCCTGTCGAGGTTGAGCGCCGCCGTGCTGCGCGGAATGCCGAGCGCGTCGGCGGCGTCATCGCGGCTGACGGCGCGTTCGGCGGCGAGGCGGTAGAGGTCGCGGCGCTGGGGATCGACCAGTGCGGCGATGGCGCCGGCGCGGTTCGGTGTCGGAGCCAGCGGCGATGATGTGCTCACGCAGCGAGTGTACCTCTAAAACCAAAAACCTTGACAAAAGAAATCGCCGGTTCTAACGTCGGGCTCAGACGCAGTTCCGGCGCACGCGAAGGAGCACGACATGTCGACCACCGCCCAGGCCGCGCTGCACGCGCTCCCCGACGAGGCGCCGTTCGACCGGGAGCGGGCGATGGCCGCGGTCGCGGACCTGCTCGCCGCTCTGGGACATGATCCGGATGCCGGCGACCTGGCCGACACGCCCCGTCGCGTCGCCGACGCGTACATCGAGATGCTCACGCCCGAGCCGTTCGAGATGACGACGTTCGCCAACGACGAGGGGTATGACGAGCCGGTCGTCGTGCGGGGCATCCCGTTCGTGTCGCTGTGCCGTCATCACCTGCTGCCCTTCCGCGGCACCGCGACGGTCGGCTACCTGCCCGGCGAGCGCCTGGTGGGACTGTCGAAGCTCGCACGGGTCGTCGCGCACCATGCACGCGGACTGCAGGTGCAGGAGTCGCTGACGATGCAGGTGGCCCGAACACTCGACCACGCGCTCGTGCCGCGCGGCGTCGGGGTGGTGGTCGAGGCCGAGCACCTCTGCATGACCGTGCGGGGCGTGCGGAGCGAGACGGCGATGACGACCACCACGGCCTTCCGGGGCGAGCTCGCGCACGACCGGGCGCTGCAGGCGCGGTTCGCCGGGGCGTGAGCGGCTCGCATCCACAGCGGCCGCACCTACGAGAGGAGATGTCATGGCGCACATGCTGATCATCGGCGGAGGGCTCGCCGGCGGCACGGCCGCCGAGGCGCTGCGCGATGAGGGGTTCGACGGCGACATCACCGTCATCGCGGGGGAGGCGCATCCGCCTTACCAGCGGCCGCCGCTGTCGAAGGGATACCTCGGCGGCACCGAGGGCATCGATGCGGTGATCCTGCACCCCGCCGACTGGTATGCCGAGCACGGCATCCGGCTGGTGACCGGCGTCTCGGCGACCAGCCTCGACCCCGCCGCGTACGCGGTGCATCTCGAAGACGGCGAGCGGCTCTCGTACGACGCGGTGCTGCTGGCCACCGGGGCGACGCCCCGCATGCTGCCGCTCCCCGGCCACGAGCTGCCGGGCGTCACGACGCTGCGCCGGCTCGACGACTCCGACGCCCTGGCGGCCCAGCTGCGCGGCGGCGGCAGGCGGCTCGTGGTGATCGGCGCCGGGTGGATCGGCATGGAGGTCGCCGCCACCGCCCGCGGGTTCGGCAACGAGGTGGCGATCCTCGAGCAGGGCGCCGTGCCGCTGGGCGCCGCCGTCGGACCGGAGATGGGGGAGGTGTTCCGTCGCCTGCACCTCGACCACGGCGTCGATCTGCGCACGTCGGTCGGCGTCGACCGGATCGTCGGCGACGGGCGCGCTGAGGGAGTCGTGGTCGACGGCGAGACGCTGGGGGCCGACCTGGTGCTCGTCGGCGTGGGTGCGGTTCCGAACACCGCGCTCGCCGAGGCCGCCGGCCTCGACATCCAGAACGGCGTCCTCACCGACGCCGCGCTGCGCACCAGCGCCCGCGGCGTCTTCGCCGCGGGCGACGTGGCCAACGCCTTCCACCCCGTGCTGCAGCAGCACGTGCGCAGCGAGCACTGGGCCAACGCGCTCAACGCCGGCAAGGTGGTGGCGCGGTCGATGCTCGGGCTGCCGGCATCCCATGACGACATCCCGTACTTCTACACCGACCAGTACGACCTCGGGATGGAGCTGTCGGGCTACGCGCCGCTGATGAGGGACGCCTCGATCGTCGTGCGCGGCGACCTCGAGGCCCGGGAGTTCATCGCGTTCTGGACCGACGGCGCCTCCTCGGCCGACACCGGCCGCGTCGTCGCGGGCATGAACGTCAATGTGTGGGACGTCAACGAGGACGTGCAGGCGCTGATCCGATCGGGTGCCCGCGTCGATTCGGAGCGGCTGCGCGACCCCGACGTGCCGCTGACGGAGCTGATGCCATGACTCTGCTCAGCGACCGTGTGCTCGCCGACTGCCTGCTGGAGGTGCCGGGCGGGGCGCTCGACCTGTCGCGCCACATCGCCGTGATGGCGATCGTCAACCGCACCCCGGACTCGTTCTACGACCGTGGCGCGACGTTCGCGCTCGACGCGGCTGTGGCCGCCGGGATCGCTGCGGTCGAAGCGGGCGCAGAGATCGTCGATGTCGGTGGGGTGAAGTTCGCGCCAGGACCGCCGGTGCCCGTCGAGGAAGAGATCGCTCGGGTCGTGCCCGTCGTGCGCGAGCTCGCCCCGATCACGCGGGTGAGCGTCGACACGTTCCACCCCGAGGTAGCGGCCGCGGCGATCGAGGCGGGTGCGGCGATCATCAACGACACCACGGGGCTCCACGATCCCGCGATGGCCGATGTGGTCGCCGCGGGCGGCGCCGGGGTGGTGATCGCCCACAGCCTTGCGGCGCCGCGTACGCAGCATCCGCTCCCGCACTACGACGACGTGATCGGCGACGTCGCGGCGTTCCTCTCGGCGCGTCGCGAACGGGCGCTCGCCCGAGGGGTGCCGGCCGAACGCATCGTGCTCGACCCGGGGCACGACCTCAACAAGAACACGCGGCAGACGCTCGAGCTCACGCGTCGCCTCGAAGAGCTCGCGGTGCTCGGCTCGCCGCTGCTGGTCGCGCTGTCGAACAAGGACTTCGTGGGCGAGACGCTCGATCGCGAACGCGGCGACCGCCTGTCCGGCTCGCTCGCCGCGGCGGTCTATTGCGCGCTGCACGGCGCCCGCGTCGTGCGGGCGCACAACGTGCGCGAGACCGTCGATGCGCTGCGCATGGTCGAGGCGATCCTCGGCTGGCGCGCCCCGGCGTACGAGCTGCACAACACCCGCCCCGAGGGGAACGACTGACGTGCCTACGCGCTCCGAGCTGTTCGACGCCTACGCGCTGCGTGGCCGCGACGGCACGCGGGTGCGCATGAACTTCGTGTCGTCGGCCGACGGCGCGGTGACCCTCGGCGGCCGCAGCGGCGCGCTCGGCGGCGGCACCGACCGCGCGCTGATGCAGGTGCTGCGCGCCATGGCCGATGTGGTGCTCGTCGGTGCCGGCACCGTGCGCGCCGAGGGCTACGGCGATGTCCGGGTGGGTGCCGATGACGTCCAGTGGCGCCGCTCGCGCGGCCTCGACGAACAGCCGGCGCTCGCCGTCGTCTCGGGTGGTCTGCACCTCGACCCGGGCGATCCCGTGTTCGCCGACGCGCATTCCCGCCCCGTGCTGGTGACGACGGATGCCGCAGCCGCCGCACACGGGTCGCTCTTCGACCCGGTGGCCACGGTGGTGGCGTGCGGCGGCGAGGCGGTCGACCTCGGCGAGATGTTCGACGTCTTCGCGCGCCGCGGCTGGACGCAGGTGCTCTGCGAGGGCGGCCCGCACCTGTTCGGTGCGCTGCTCGGAGAGGACCTCGTCGACGAGGTGTGCCTCACGCTCGCCCCGCGCTTCGTCGGGGGAGAGGCGGGGCGCATCGTGCAGGGGGTCGCCGAGTCCGACCGCCGCTTCACGCTCGCGGGCGTCGTCATCGACGACGAGGGGTTCGCTTTCCTGCGGTACGTGGCGGCCTGAGCGGCGGTTGCTCAGCTGCCGTCGAGCGCCGCACGGACGACGAACTCCAGCGTCGGACGGATCGGCAGACCCGGCGCGACCGTGAGCCGATTCACGATGATTCCGGCGCACGTGGTGAGCACAGCCGGCGCCGACGTCTCGGGGTCTGGTGCGCCCAGCATCCGAAGTCGGTCGCGGGTCCACTCCACGAAGATCGAGCGCTGCGCCGTCATCGTCGGCTGCGCGCCCGGCGCGGCGTTGGCCTCGAAGAACAGTGCGTAGCGGGCCCGGGTGCGCACCGCGTTGCGGCCGGTGGCATCCTCGATCATCCTCTCCATGACGTCGATGACCTCGTCCGGCGTCGCGGCGGGCGCCATCGCCGCGTCCATGTCCGCGCGCTCGTGTTCCGCGATCCACAGCACCACCCCGGCGACGAGCGCGTCGCGGGTGCGGAACCAGTTCGATGTCGAGCCGCGTGGCAACTCCGCGTCGGCGTCGACCCGCGCGTGGGTGAGTGCGCGGACGCCCTGCTCGCCGACGAGCCGCACGGCGGCTTCGAGCGCGCGGTCGCGGGTGGTCGCCATGGTTCGACAATAGGCGTGATCTCGCTACTACGAAAGTAGTGACAAAGCACTACAGAAATAGTATCCTTGCTGTTGCGACGAAGGGGTCGTCGCAGCGGGCCATGAGAGGCAGGGGATGTCATGGATGTCATCGAACGGACCATCTCGATCCCCGGCCTGGAGATCCATACCGTCGAGACCGGTGAGGGGGCGCCGATGCTTCTGCTGCACGGATTCCCGCAGAGCTCCCGCGTCTACGCCCGAGCGATGGCAGCGATGGCAGCGATGGGCGGCGGCGCCCGCCTCATCGCAGTCGACATGCGAGGTGCGGGCGCGACCCAGGTCACACCCGGCGGCTACGACGTGAAGAGCATCGAGCGAGACCTCCTCGGCCTGCTCGATGCGCTCGCGCTCGAACGCGTCATGATCGTCGCGCACGACTGGAGCGCCTTCGCTGCGTTCGAGCTGTGCCTCGACCACCCGGAGCGGGTCAGTCGTCTCGTCGCGATCGCGGCGCCCGCTCCGTACCTGGAGCTGAACCGTGAGCTCGCCGGCGCGCTGGTGAAGGCGATGAAGGATCTGTGGTTCCAGGTCGTCGTGGCCACTCCGGTCCTGGGCCCCCGTCTGCTGTCGCGCGGCAAGCAGCGGCTGACACGCTGGATACTGCGGCACTTCGAGGTGCAGCCCATGCGCGACGACGACGTCGAAGCGTATCTGGCGCTGCTGCGCGACCCGGCACGCGCGCGAGCGGCCGGTGCGCTGTATCGCCAGCTGATCCTCCCGGGCTTCTGGAACCTCATCGCGGGAAAGTACCGGGGTCGCGTGCTGCGGGTGCCGACGCTCGTGCTCTACGGGGCGGCGGACGACCTCATCCCCCATGACGCCTTGCGCGTGTCTCCCGACGACGCCGACGATCTGCGCATCGAGTTCGTGCCCGGCGGCGCTCACTATCTGCTCGACGACAACCCCGCCGAGGTCGCGCGACTCGTCCGGGAGTTCGCCGGCCTGCCGGTGACCGGCTGAGCGGAAGGCGTCGTCGACATGGGGTATCTGGTCCTCATCACCGGGCTCATCCAGGCCGCGGTCGGTGTCGCGCTGCTGATGTCGTGGGCGCGGCACGCGCGTGGACAGGACGCGGGGTTGATCGTGACGCACGTCGTCGCCATGCTGGGGTTCTTCGTGCCCTGGACGCTATTCATCGCGACGCGCGAGCCGTTGTGGGCCTGGGTGGGCTTCGTCGTTCTCGTCGCCTTCATCGGGTTCGGCGACACCGAGGTGGTCCGGCGCACGAGCCGGGACCGCGGGGTGGCGAGGCCACGACTGCCGGACTACTGGCGATCGATGGTCGCGGTCTGCGCGGGGCGGTACGGGCGTGCACTGCAGTTCCACACGCTGTTCAGCGCGGCCGTGTTCTTCCCCGCGCTGTACGTCGCGATCGCCGCGACCGTGGGCGGATGAGTGTCGGCATGGCGCCGTCGATCCGAAGACGGTCCACCGAGGAGGGAAGGTCATCATGAGTCAGACAGAACAGACCGGCGCGCTCGCCGTCCGTGCGGAGCGCGAACTGCGCGCCAGCGCGGACGACATCTTCGACGCCCTGGTCGATCCCGAGAAGCAGCGAGACTGGCTCTCGCCGCTCGGGCCCGACGCGGGTGCGGTGCAGACGTCGGTCGACCTGCGCGTCGGCGGCGTGTGGGAGGCGAGCTTCCAGCCGAATCCTGAGACGCAGGTGCATGACGTGCAGACGTACGTCGTCATCGACCGGCCGCACCGCCTCGTCACCGATGTCGTGTCGGAATCGGTCATCGGCGGTCAGCCCATGCCCACCATCGCCTCGCGCATCGCCTTCACCTTCACCCCGACGGCGGCCGGCACGCTGGTGACGGCCGAGCAGACCGGGTTTCCGAGCGCTGAGATGCGGGACTTCTTCGAAGCCTCGGTCTGGCCGTCCGCCTTCGACCGGATCGAGAACTTCCTCGCGAGCCGCTGACCACGCACGTGTGGGGGCGAGGATGCCGCGACCCGACGCGGGGGACGGATCGCGGCATCCACTCGTCATGGCTGCGCGCCGCTGCGCGCCCGCCTCTGACGCCTACGCCGCGAGCGAGTGGGCGTCGAGAATCGTGTAGGCGTAGCCCTGCTCGGCGAGGAACCGCTGGCGGTTCTGCGCGAAGTCCTGATCCACGGTGTCGCGGGCGATCAGCGTGTAGAAGCTGGCGGTGTGGTTCGACTGCTTCGGCCGCAGCAGGCGCCCGAGGCGCTGGGCCTCCTCCTGGCGCGATCCGAACGATCCCGACACCTGGATGGCGACGGATGCCTCGGGCAGATCGATCGAAAAGTTCGCGACCTTCGACACCACGAGCACCGAGATCTCGCCGACGCGGAACGCCTGATAGAGCTCTTCGCGCTCGTCGACGGGCGTCTGCCCGGTGATCTTCGGGGCGTTCAGCGCCTCGGACAGCACGTCGATCTGGTCGAGGTACTGTCCGATGATGAGGATGCGCTCGCCCTCGTGGCGCTCGACCAGCTGCTTGACGACGCCGATCTTGGCGGGCGCGGTGGCGGCGAGGCGGTAGCGCTCGTCGTCGGCTGCGGCCGCGTACTCCAGGCGGTCGTAGGCGGGCAGGTCGACGCGCACCTCGTAGCAGACGGCGGGCGAGATGAAGCCCTGCGCCTCGATCTCTTTCCACGGCGCGTCGAACCGCTTGGGGCCGATCAGGCTGAACACGTCGCCCTCGCGGCCGTCCTCGCGCACGAGCGTCGCGGTGAGGCCGAGGCGCCGGCGCGCCTGCAGGTCGGCGGTGAGCTTGAACACGGGTGCCGGCAGCAGGTGCACCTCGTCGTAGACGATGAGGCCCCAGTCGAGCGCGTCGAGCAGCGCGAGGTGCGCGTACTGACCCTTCCGCTTCGCCGTCAGGATCTGGTAGGTCGCGATCGTGACCGGCTTGATCTCCTTGGTCTGGCCGGAGTACTCGCCGATCTCTTCCGGCGTCAGCGACGTGCGCTTGAGCAGCTCGTCGCGCCACTGCCGCGCGCTCACGGTGTTGGTGACCAGGATGAGCGTCGTCGTCTTGGTGTCGGCCATCGCCGCTGCGCCGACGAGCGTCTTGCCGGCGCCACAGGGCAGCACGACGACGCCCGACCCGCCCTCGGTGAAGATGTCGACGGCGTGGCGCTGGTACGGACGCAGCGTCCAGCCGTCCTCTTCGAGATCGATGGGATGCGGGGTGCCCGGCGTGTAGCCGGCCAGATCCTCCGCCGGCCAGCCGATCTTGAGCAGCTCCTGCTTGATCTGGCCGCGCGCCCAGGCGTCGATCACGTACGCGTCGGGGGAGGGGTGGCCGATCAGCAGCGGCTGGATGCGCTTGTTCTTCGAGACCTCCGCCAGCACCGCGGCATCGGTCGAGCGCAGGATGAGCTCTCCGCCTGAGCCGTCCTCGGCGACCGGCGTGCGTTCGATGACGAGGCGGCCGTAGCGGCCGACCGTCTCGGCGATGTCGATCGACACCGACGGCGGCACCGGGAAGCGCGACCAGCGGTCGAGCGTCGCCAGCATGTCATCCGCGTCGTGACCGGCCGCACGCGCGTTCCACAGCCCGAGCCGCGTGATGCGGTACGTGTGGATGTGCTCGGGCGCGCGCTCCAGCTCGGCGAAGATCGCGAGCTCGTGGCGCGCGCTCTCGGCGTCGGGATGCGCGACTTCGAGCAGCACCGTGCGGTCGCTCTGGACGATGAGGGGTCCGTCAGCCATAACGTACGAGTCTACCGGCGCTCGCCGTGCCGGGCTCCGCGTCCCCTCTGGTTCATCCGTCACAGATGTACAGGAATCGGCCGATCGCGCGTACATCTGTGACGGATGAACGGGGAGGGGAGGGGCGAGGGAGCGAGCGAGGGCGAGGGATGCCGGGGCTCAGGCGGCGCGGACGCTCACGATGCTCGACACCGGCAGCGTGCGCTCGATGTCGGCCGCGCGGTCGCGTCCGCGCAGGCGTCCGCCGCCGAGGCCCGAGGCCTCGAGCGTGAACGCACGCTCAGACCCGTCAGGCATGCGCACGACCACGACGATCTCGGCACGCGCGCGGACGGCCTGTTCGAGCTCGCGCTCGAGCCAGCCCGCCTCGCCCGCGGCCGTGTGGCTGCGGCGCAGCGTGGCGAGCAGGCGCTCGTACGTCTGCAGCGCGGTGGTGGCCGCGGCCGATGTCGACGCTGCGGCACGGCGATGGATGGGCTCCGGGCGGCCGGACGCATCCAGCGCGATCACCGGGTAGCGGGCGTCGGCGAGGGTCCAGTAGACGGCGTCGCGCGCGACCCGCGACGACAGCCCGCCGTCGCCGTCGCCGACGAGGCCGAGGGGGCGCAGCGCCTGGTCGACGGCCATCGTGTCGAGCAGCCCCTCGTCGACGCTGTCGACCCGGGTGCGTCCGGTCGCGTCGTCGGCACGCACGCGGACCAGCCCGTGCCGCGAGGCCGTGCTCTCGATCAGGTACTCGAGGGGCTGCGGGATGCCCGTCAGCGACAGCTGAGCAAGGAACTCCCGCATCGAGGCCGCGGTCTCGCCCTCGCCCATGCCGGCGCCGAGCGACTCGGCCGTGAAGCGGTAGGTGGACGCCTGCGCCCGCGACTCGCGCAGTGCGAGCGAGCGCAGTCGCAGGTCGAGAGCGGGTGCCAGCGGTCCCGGCGCGATCGCGGTCAGGTCGGCCTGCAGATAGACCCGGTCGATCTCGGCCGGCAGGTACGGCGCCATCGTGACCGCATCCGCCCGCCCACCGATGCGAAGCACGGTCGTCCAGGCGAACTCGGTGGAGGATGACTCGTCGGGCTCGAACAGCCCCCAGCGCGTGCCGATGCGCCGCAGGCGACGCGCGCGGTCGGGCCAGTCGTCGTCGAGCGGGTATGCATCCGGCCAGGTCGAGGGTGCCGTGAACCCGCCGTCGGGGGTCCGGATGCCGCGGGGCAGCCCGGCGCGGTACCCCTCGGCGATCGCCTCCCAGCGATGCGGCGTCGTCGTCTGCAGCCACGACTCGCCCGCCTCGGTCACGACCCACTCCCGCTCACGCGCGACCGCGAGGCCGGAGTCGGCGGCCGATGCCAGCAGATCCTCGAGGTCGTCCGGCGCGGCGATGGCCCCGGCATCCACGAGCCTGCGGCGGTCCACGGCGCTGACGGCGCCGGCGCCGGTGCGACCGAGCGGGGTATGAAGGCAGGCCAGCAGCACATCGGCCAGCGACCCGGCCGTGGTGAAGGCGCGCTCGGCGGCCGCGGCGGCGGCGCGGGGCTCGGCAGCGTGCGGATCCGCGGGTGCGGGCGGCGCGGTGAAAGCGCCGGGGCGGGATGCCGCCGCCGCCGCGATCCGCTCGGCCACAGCCTCGTACGGCGCATCGTCCTGGTCGGTCAGCGAGAGGAGCGCGGCGTCACCGCCTGGGACGGCCGAACCCGCCGCCAGCGCGATGAGCTCGCCGCGGTCGAGGCGGACGAGCGCGCGATCGAGCTGCACGGGATCGAGCAGACTCTCCGCGGCGTCGAAGAAGTCGTGCCAGGCGACGTGAGGTGAGATGCCCCGGGCCGCGAGCGTCTCAGCGAGCGCGGCGTCGTCCCGTTCGGCGAGCCGCGTCGCGAGCGTGCGCGCGTCGGAGCCCACGCGTCAGCCTCCTCGGTTCGCCCGGGCCCTCCGCACGAAGCTCATGATGAGCACGGCGAGCAGCATCGCGAAGGCGACGATCGGTGCGAAGTAGACCAGCACGCCCACGACCGGCCAGACGCCGGTGTCCATCTTGGCGCCCGCCGAGGACGCGATCATGATCGCGAAGAAGCACACGATCGACAGCGCGAGCAGTCCGAGCGACATGAATGCCAGGATGCGGTCGATGCGGCGGACGGGGACGTCGCCGTCGGGTTTCGTGCTCATCCTCTCCAGCCTACCCGTCGATGCCGGCGGCACCGGCCTCCTGCGCCGGGCTCCTCGCCGCGGCTCCGCGTCGCAACGGTGCCGCGGGCAGCCTGTGCGACTAGGCTGTCTGGGTGGGGGACACGGAGCCCCCGCTTTCGTCATGCACTGTTTCGCCCGCGGCTCGCCGCGCGGCGCCCGATTCAGCGAGGTTCTCGATGCCCACCGGCAAGGTCAGGTTCTACGACGAGGAGAAGGGGTTCGGCTTCATCTCCACGGACGACGGCCAGGACGTCTTCCTGCACGCCACCGCCCTGCCCGCCGGCACGCCCGCGCCCAAGACGGGGACGCGGCTCGAGTTCGGCGTCGCCGACGGCAAGCGCGGCCCGCAGGCGCTCTCGGTGCGCGTGCTCGACGCGCCGGTGAGCCTCGCGAAGCGCTCGCGCAAGCCCGCAGACGACATGGCGATCATCATCGAGGACCTCGTCAAGCTGCTCGACGGCATCGGCGGCGACCTGCGCCGCGGCCGGTACCCCAGCGGTGCGCACGCGAGCAAGGTCGCTGCGGTCCTGCGCAAGGTGGCCGATGAGCTCGACGCCTGATCCGATCGACGCTCCTGACGCCGACGGCTCCGTCGCGACGGAAGCGCTCGCGGACGCGAGCAGCACCGTCGAGACCGACGTGACGGGTGCTGCGGAGGACGAGGCTGTCGTCGAGGTGGTCGAGGTCGAGACCGGAGTGCTCGATGCGCTGCTGGTCGACCTCGTCGAGGATGCGGTCGAGGGCGAAGCCGAGGCGGAGGAGCCCGCCGAGGTCGTCGTCATCGAGCCCGACCCGTCGCTCTTCGAGGCGCACGATCTGGCTCTGGCCGCGCTGCGCGAGATCACGACGGAGGCGTCGATCGGCGAGCCCGCGGACTACCGCGTCGAGCCCGACGGCGTCGTGTCGCTGCGGTTCGCGAACCGGCTCCCGGGGTATCCGGGATGGTTCTGGACGGTGAGTCTCGCCCGCGTCGAGGGCTCCGAGCCCACCGTGCTCGAGGTCGAGCTGCTTCCCGGCGACGGCGCGCTGCTGGCGCCCGACTGGGTGCCGTGGGCGGTGCGGCTGGCCGAGTACCACGCCGCGCAGGCGGCGCTCGCCGAAGCCGCGCACGCGGACGACGAGGCCGAGGACGACGACGAAGATGACGAGGAGGACCTCGACGACGTCGACGACCTCGACGCCGCCGACTTCGACGACGACGGCTCGCCCATCCTCCACGCCGGCGACGTCGACGGGGTCGACATCGATGTGCTCGACGCGTCCGCCGACGACGAGGACTCGGATGACGAGGAGTCCGATGACGAGGAAGAGTCGGACGACGAGGACCCGGATGACGAGGACGACTCCGACGATGAGGACGACGAAGCGGACGAGGATTACTCGGACGACACGCGGCGCTGAGGGCCGACCGAGGGCCTGAGCGTCTCGTCTCCGCACGTTCCTCGGTCCGCTCGACGAGCGCGGCGCTCGGCGACGGTGCGAAAAGGGGCGGTCCTCCGCGCCCGCAGCGCGCGGAGGACCGCCCTTCGCCGTCCCTCAGGGGTGCTGGACCGCCTTCGGGGCGGGGGAGGCCACGCGGAATCGGGCGTCCAGCAACGCCTCCTCGCGTGACGACGGGCCGACGAGCAGATCGAACTCGCCGGGTTCCACGATGCGCCGGCCGGCGGCATCCACGATCGTGCACTCCGCGACCGGCACCGAGAGCTCGACCGTCACGATCTGACCGGGTTCGAGATCGACGTGGCGGAACGCCTTCAGCTCCTTCTCTGCCCAGCTGACCGACGTGACGATGTCGCGGACGTACACCTGGACGATCTCGTGCGCGGGGCGGGAGCCCGTGTTGCGCAGCTCGATCGTCGCGCGCACCGTGTCGCCCTCGCCGAGCTCGGTGTCGACGATGCGCAGCCGGTCGTACTCCACCGTCGTGTACGACAGGCCCTCGCCGAACGCCCACGCGGGGGACTGCGTGAGGTCGGCGTAGCGGTCGCCGTGCTGGCCGCGGATCTGGTTGTAGAAGATCGGCAGCTGCCCGACGTGGCGGGCGAACGAGATCGGCAGGCGTCCGCTCGGCTCGATGAGTCCGAGCGCCAGCTCGGCGATCGCGCGACCGCCCTCCATGCCGGGCGATGCCGCCCAGATCACCGCGGACGCCCGTTCCGCCGACGGCGGCAGCACGAGGGGCTTGGACGCCATGAGCACGATCACGAACGGCGTGCCGGCATCCGCCAGCGCGTCGATCAGGGCGATCTGCCCGCCGATGAGGTCGAGGGTCGCCGTCGACCGGCCCTCGCCGACGAGCTCGATCACGTCGCCGACCACGACGACGGCGACGTCCGACGCCTGCGCGGCGGCGACCGCCTCGGCGATCAGTGCATCGTCGGGCGGCGAGGGCACCACGATCTGCGGCCGGGGCTGGCCGTCGGGGAAGAAGGCGCCGGCCGGATCCTCTTCGAGCGTCAGCACATCGGCGCCGCGCGCGTGCGTGACAGTCCAGTCCGCAGGAGCGAACGAGCGGAACCCGTCGAGCACCGTCGTGATCATGTCACGCGGCTGACCGTCGAGCCATCCGGCCTGGCCGGAGCCGCCCGCCCAGTCGCCGAGCTGGGTCTGGGCGTCGTCGGCGAGCGGTCCGATCACCGCGATACGGCGGGGGCCCGCCGCGCCGGACAGTGCCCGGCCGCCGGCATCCCCCGTGTATCCGCCGTCCAGCGGCAGCAGGCCGTCGTTGCGCAGCAGCACGAGCGAGCGGCGCGTGAGGTCGAGGTTCAGCGCGCGGTGCTCTGCGGTCGCGATCTCGCTCGCGATGCGGGCCTCGTCGGGAAGCCGCGGGTCGGCGAAGAGGCCGAACTCGAACTTGAGCAGCAGGATGCGTGAGACGGCGCGGTCCAGCGCGTCCTCGGTGAGCAGACCCTGAGCGATCGCGTCGAGCGCGCCCTGGAAGAAGCCCGGCGTCGTCATGATCATGTCGTTGCCGGCGTTGACGGCTGCGGCCGCGGCATGCGCGTAGTCGGGTTGCACGTGCTGCTCCCACACCATGCGGCCGACGTTGTCCCAGTCGGTGATGAGGGTGCCGGTGTAGCCCCACTCGCCGCGCAGCACGTCGTTGAGCAGCCAGTCGTTGATCGTGATCGGCACGCCGTCGGTGGTCTGATAGCCGATCATGAAGGTGCGGCATCCCTCCTTCGCCACGCGCTCGAACGGCGGCAGGAACCACGAGCGCAGCTTGCGTCGCGACAGATCCGCCTCGCTGGCGTCACGCCCGCCCTGCGTCTCGGAGTAGCCCGCGAAGTGCTTCGCCGTCGCGAGGATCGCCGTCGGGTCCGCCAGCCCGTCGCCCTGGTAGCCGCGCACCATCGCCGAGGCGAGTTCGCCGATGAGCACCGGGTCCTCGCCGAATGTCTCGTCGACGCGGCCCCAGCGCAGATCGCGCGCGATGCAGAGGACGGGCGAGAACGTCCAGTGGATGCCGGTGGCCGCGACCTCGACGGCGGTCGCACGTGCGACCTTCTCGACGAGCTCGGCATCCCACGACGCCGCCATGCCCAGCTGCGTCGGGAAGATGGTGGCGCCCTCCCAGAACGAGTGGCCGTGGATGCAGTCCTCGCCGACCAGCAGCGGGATCTGCAGCCGCGTCTGCAGCGTCAGCTCGCGCGCCCGCAGCACGCGCTCGGGCGAGGTGTGCAGGATCGAGCCGACGTGCTTGCGCAGCACGTGGTCGTCGAGGTCGTCGCGGGCGTCGAGCTGGAGCATCTGGCCGACCTTCTCTTCGACCGTCATGCGGCCGAGAAGGTCTGCGATGCGGTCGGCGACCGGCAGCGTCTCGTCGAGGTAGTCCGGGATGGTCGCGGTGGTCACGCGTTCTCCTGCGTCTTCGTGTTCGTGCTCGTGGTGTTCGTGCGCACGATCGTGACGGTGTCGTTCACGTTCATGCCCTTCTTCTTCATGGCGCGGGCGCGCTCACCGGCAGACCGCAGGCGCGGGTTGACGTACTCGTCGATGCCGAAGTTGATGAGCGACAGTGCGACGCCGATCGCGGCGATGCACAGGCCCGGAGGCAGGTACCACCACCACTGGTTCTGCCGGAACGCGCCCTGCGCGCTGGCCCAGTTGAGGATCGTCCCCCAGTTGTAGGTCGTGACCGGGATCACGCCGATGTACGACAGCGTGGTGAGCCCCAGGATCGCGGCGGTCACGGTGCCGACGAAGCTCGCGGCGATCAGCGCCATGAGGTTGGGAAGCATCTCGACCGTGATGATGCGCCGCATCGGCTCGCCGTTGGCGCGCGCCGCCTGGATGAAGTCGCGCGTGCGCAGCGACATCGTCTGAGCGCGCAGCACACGCGCACCCCACGCCCAGCCGATGAGTCCGAGTACGAGGGCGATGAGGATCAGCGGCGGGTCCTCGAACATCGAGGCGACGATGATGATCAGCGGAAGACCCGGGATCACGAGGAACACGTTGGTGAGGGCCGACAGGCTCTCGCTCCGCCACCCGGTGAGGTAGCCAGAGATGACGCCGATCACGATCGCGATGATCGTCGCGATGATCGCGGCGAGGAAGCCCACGACGATGACGCCGCGGGTGCCGTGGATCACCTGGCTCAGTACGTCCTCGCCGATGTGGGTGGTGCCCAGCCAGTGCTCCGCCGACGGGGGCTGGAACCGCGCCGAGTTGTTGATCTGCGTGGGCGAGTACGGCGCCAGCACGTCGGCGAAGATCGCGACGAGCACGAAGAACCCGAGGATCGACAGCCCCGCGATCGACTTGGGGTTGCGGAACATCGCGAACGCCGATCCGAGCTTCGACCAGAAGGTCGGCTTCTTGGGCGGGGTGGATGCCGCCGCCCGCGGCGTGCGGACGGTCGCGGTGGCCGGGGTGTTGGCCGGGTGCTGCCCAGCGGCGTCCGCGGTGGTGCGGTCGTTGACTGCGGTCATGGCTCAGGCCTCCGTCTGGCGGGTGCGCGGGTCGAGGAAGGCGTAGGCGACGTCGGCCAGGAGGTTCGCCAGGAGCACAGAGAGCGTGATCACCAGGAACACCCCCTGCATGAGCGCGTAGTCCTTCGCGTTGGTGGCGTCCAGCAGCAGCTTGCCGACGCCCGGGTAGCTGAACACCATCTCCATCACGATCGTGCCTCCGACGATGAAGCCGAGAGACAGCGCGAAGCTCTGGATCTGGGGGAGTACCGCATTGCGGGCGGCGTAGCGCCACAGCACGCGGTCGTTCGGCATGCCCTTGGCCTGCGCCACCATGACGTAGTCCTCGTCGAGGACCGTCAGCATCATGTTGCGCATGCCGAGCATCCAGCCGCCGAGCGAGGCGATGATGATCGTCGCCGCGGGGAGGAACCCGTGGTGGATGACTTCGCCGATGAACTCGAACGACCACTCGGGCGTGACGCCGACGCCGTATGCCTTGCCGATGGGGAACCACCCGAGGTTCACCGAGAAGAGGGCGATCGCGAGCAGGCCCAGCCAGAAGTACGGGATCGTGCTCAGGAACGTGGTGATCGGGATGAGGGCGTCCAGGCGGCTGCCGCGCCGCCATCCGACGATCGCGCCGCCGATGGTGCCGATGGCGAACGCCACGAGCGTGGCGAAGCCCACGAGCCCGACCGTCCACGGCAGCGCCTGGCTGATGACCTCGGTCACCGGCCGCAGGCCGTGCAGGAGCGAGACGCCGAGGTCGCCGTGCAGCAGCAGGTTCCAGTACTCGAAGTACTGCTGCAGGAGCGACTTGTCGGTGTCGAGGCCGAGCAGCGCCCGCAGAGCCTCGGCCGCCTCGGGACTCACGTTGCGGTTGCGTGCCAGATACTGGTCGACCGCGTCGCCCTTCATCATGCGCGGCACGAAGAAGTTGATCGTGATGGCCGCCCAGAGCGTGAACAGGTAGAACAATGCGCGGTTGCCGAGGAAGCGCCAAGGGATGCGTCCGCGTCCCTGGACGGCGGTCGTGGCGGTCGTCCCGGCCGAGATGGCGTCGGGTTCCTGGGGCGGGAGCGACGAGTCGATGGCGGTCACTGTGCACCTCCGAGGATGCCGGACGAGGCGAAGAACTTGTCGGGGTCGGGTGAGGCCGCCCGCAGTTCCTGCGTGTAAGGGTTCTGGGGTCGGAGGATCACGTCGTCTGCCGTGCCGCTCTCGACGATGCGGCCCTGGTTGAGCACGATGATCTCGTCGCTGAAGTGGCGGGCCGTGGCGAGGTCGTGCGTGATGTAGAGCACGCCGAGACCGTGCTCGTGCTGCAGGTCCGAGAGGAGGTTCAGCACGCTCATCCGGATCGACACATCCAGCATCGACACGGGCTCGTCGGCCACGAGCAGGTTCGGCCGGGAGGCGAGGGCGCGGGCGATGGCCACGCGCTGCCGCTGGCCCCCGGACAGCTCGTGCGGGCGCCGGTCGATGACGGCGCCCGCGTCGAGGCGGACGCGCTCGAGCAGCCGGTGCACCTCGTCGTCGACCTGGTCGCGCGGCACGATGTGGTCCAGGCGCAGCGGACGCTCGAGGTGGTAGCGGATGGTGTGGTACGGGTTCAGCGACGCGAAGGGGTCCTGGAACACCATGCGGAGCTTCTGACGGTAGGCCCGCAGCTCCTTCCCGCGGCGGGGGATCGGCACGCCGTCGAGGCGCACCTCGCCGCTGGTCGGCGTCTCGAGCTGGGTGAGGATCTTGGCGATGGTCGACTTGCCGCTGCCGGACTGGCCGACGAGACCGATGATCTGACCGGATTCGAGCGTGAAGCTCACGTCGTCGAGGGCTTTGATCTGGCCGGCGCCGCGTACCGAGTACGCCTTCGTGACGCCGTCGAATTCGAGGACGGTCATCGTGAGACCACCCCTCTCTCTGCGGTGAGCCGCGTCTCTGCCGTGAGACGCGGGAAGGACGACAGCAGGGTCTTCGTGTAGTCGTCCTTGGGCTGGGTCCAGATGCGTTCGGCGGTGTCGAGCTCGACGATCTCGCCGTGGCGCATGATGGCGATCCGGTCGCTGATCTCAAGGAGCAGGGGCAGATCGTGGGTGATGAAGATGACGGAGAAGCCGAACTCGTGCCGCAGCTGGGAGATCTGGCGGAGGATCTCGCGCTGGACGAGCACGTCGAGCGCGGTGGTCGGCTCATCCATCACCATCAGCTGGGGGCGCAGCGCCAGCGCCATGGCGATCATGACGCGCTGGCGCATGCCGCCCGACAGCTCGTGCGGGTAGGAGCGGTAGCGCTGCGCGCCGACCTTGACGATCTCGAGCAGCTCGACGACGGCATCGCGCCGCTCGGAGCCCGACATCCCCGGCCGGTGCACCTCGAACACGTCCTCGAGCTGCGAGCCGATCGTGGCGACCGGGTTGAGAGCGTTCATCGCACCCTGGAAGACCATGGAGATCTTGTCCCAGCGGAAGCGGCGCATCTCTTCGACGTCGAGGGCGTTGATGTCGATGTCCTCGCCCGAGGCGTCGTGGAACATGACGGAGCCGCTCGTGATGACGGCGGGTGCCTTCAGCAGGCGCTGGACGCCGTAGGCGAGGGTGGTCTTGCCGCAGCCGCTCTCGCCGGCGAGGCCGAGGATCTCGCCGCGGTGGAGTTCGAGGGTGACGTGCTTGACGGCTTCGACGGGGGGATCGACGTCGTACTCGACGGAGAAGTCGTTGATGGACAGCAGCGGGTCGTTCATCGGTGCAGGGTTCGCTTTCTAGAGGCCTCACGTGGCAGGCGGGGCGGATGCATCGGGATGCACCCGCCCCGCCTGTCGTCGCAGATCAGCTGGCGGGCTTCAGCTTCGTCAGGATCTGAACCACCGCGGGCTGCGTCGGGTCAGCCGACGCGTACTGGTCCTCCTCCGAGGGCCAGCCCACGTAGTTGCGGGTGTTGAACTCGCCCAGCAGCGGGTGCGAGCCGAGCGGGATCGCCGGCACGTCCGTGGCGAATGCCTTCTCCATGACGGCGACGGCGGCTGCGCGCTCCTCGTCCGACGAGGTGTTCGCGTACGTGTTGAGCGCCTCGGTGACGGCCGGGTTGTCGTAGCGGCCGAAGTTGAACTGCGCCTTGCCGTCGACGATCCACTTCGGGTCCATCGTGGAGGTGTAGAGGCCGTAGGCGTTGCCGGTGTCCTCCAGCCAGTGGATGATCATGTCGAACGTACCCTCCTGGCGCGCGGCGTCCCAGCCGCCCCAGTCGGGCTGGTCGACCTTGACGTCGATGCCGAGGCCCTCGCCGAGCTCCTCGGCGATGAGCGCCTGCTCGGTGTTCCAGTCGCTCCAGCCGGCCGGAACCGAGATCGAGAACGAGACCGCCTCGCCGGACGGGTCGATGAGCTTCTCGTCCTTCCAGGTGTAGCCCGCGTCCGTGAGGATCTGCTTGGCCTTGTCGACGTCGACGCTGTAGACGTCGCCCTCGTACTCGGCGTCGATCTCGTCGGCCAGCAGGTCGCCGAGGCCGGTGACGCTCCAGATCGGCGTGCTCGCGCCCTCACGCGCCACGTCCACGTATGCCTGACGGTCGACCGTCCACGCGATCGCCTGACGCAGCGCGGGGTCGTTGAACGGCTTCTGCTGCAGGTTCATGAACAGCGTGCCGGCGCCCGCGGTCGGCGAGGCCAGGAACTTGTTGTTCTCGTCCGCGGCGAGGAAGCTGTCCTGGATCTGCGGGATGAACGCCTGCGCCCAGTCCGCCTCCTCCGAGACGAGTGCCGTGGTCAGCGCCGCGTTGTCGCCGTAGGACACGTAGTGCAGCTCGGGGACCGCGAGGTCGCCGCCCCAGTAATCGGGGTTGGCCGTCAGGTTCACGGACTCCGTCGTCCAGCTGTCGAGCACGTACGGTCCGGTGCCGACGGCCATGCCCTCGCCGGTCAGCGGGTCGGTGTTGGGGTCGTCGATGTTCTCCCAGATGTGCTTCGGGACGATCGGCGTGTGCAGCACGCGCGCCTGCGCCGTGTACTTCGAGTCGGCGAACTTCAGGACCACGGTGTCGCCGTCCGACGTCGCGCTCTCGAGGTTGAGGGCCGACGTGTCGTTGAGCTTGCCGTCGATGTACATGTTGAACGTGAAGACGATGTCGTCGGCGGTGAAGTCCTCGCCGTCGCTCCACTTCACGTCCGCGCGGGGGACGACGGTCAGCTCGGTGTAGTCGTCGTTCCACTTGACCGACTCGGCCAGCCACGGGGTGGTGCCGAGGTCGCCCGTGGGGTTCACGAGGGCGAGCGGCTCGAAGATGACCTTCGCGTAGCCGTACTTCGAAGCGGACGAGTCGCCGAGGTAGGGGTTGTGCGACTCGGTGGTGATCGCACCGTCCGGCTTGGCGATCGTGAGCGCCGCGCCCGACGAGTCGCCGTCGTTGTCGCCGCTGCCACCGGCGCAGCCGGTGAGCACCAGCGCGGCGGCGACGCCCACTGCGGCGAGGGTAGTTCTGAGCCTCATTGCTTCTCCTTGGTGTTGGCACGACATCGTGTCTCCCCGGAGGGTAGACGACGCTGTCAGGGTGATTGCCTGATGAACTTACAATCAAGTAAGTAATCTTTGCAAGTAGGCTTCATCCGCGACCGCGATCGGCCGTGGATAAACTCGCATACGCCGGCTCATGCGCCCGGAAAAGCGGATGAGAAGGGGGTCACCGATGGCTGGTCAGAGACGGCAGCCGCGCTCACGACCCGAGACGCTCGCGCGCCGGCGCGACATCCTCGACGCCGCGGTCGAGACCTTCGGCAGCAAGGGATTCGCCGGCGGCACGCTGCAGGAGATCGCCGATCAGGTGGGGATGACGCACGCCGGGATCCTGCATCACTTCGGCTCGAAGGATCAGCTGCTGATCGAGGTCCTGCAGCATCGCGACGACACGGACGTCGCGGACCTGGAGGGGCAGCACATCCCCGACGGCATGCCGCTGTTCCGACACCTCGTGCGCACCGCGTTCGTCAACGCCCATCGCGCCGGCATCGTGCAGGCTTACGCCGTGCTGTCGGCAGAATCCGTGACCGACGGCCACCCCGGCCGCGAGTTCTTCGAGAAGCGGTACACCACGCTGCGCTCCGAGGTCGCGCACGCCTTCGAGGTCGTGTGCGCCGAGCGCGGCGTCACCGAGCCTGAGACGGTCGGCCTCGCCTCTGCCAGCATCCTCGCCGTCATGGACGGGCTTCAGGTGCAGTGGCTGCTGGCTCCCGATGCCGTCGACCTCGCCCGCGCGTCCGAGTTCGCGATCGAGGCCATCGTGTCGGCCGTGCTGACGCCGCAGCCGTCGCCCCTCGCCGAGCCGGCCTCGAGCGCGCACGCATGAGAAGAGGGTGGATGCCTCGGCGCGAGGCATCCACCCTCTCCCTTCCGCTTCTTCAGCCCAGACGCTCGACCGTGTAGTCGATGCAGCGGATCAGCTGGCGCACGTCGTCGGGCTCGATCGAGACGAACGTCGCGATGCGCAGCTGGTTGCGGCCGAGCTTGCGGTACGGCTCGGTGTCGACGATGCCGTTGGCGCGCAGGCTCTTGGCCACGGCGGCCGCGTCGACCGACTCGTCGAAGTCGATCGTGACGACGACGGGGGAGCGGTCGGCGGCGTCCGCCACGAACGGCGTCGCAGACGAGGCTGCTTCAGCCCAGTCGTACAGCGCCTGCGACGATTCGCGGGTGCGGGCGTCGGCCCACTGCAGCCCGCCGTTGCCGTTGATCCACGACACCTGTTCGTTCAGCAGGAACAGCGTCGCGAGCGCGGGCGTGTTGAGGGTCTGGTTCAGGCGCGAGTTGTCGACGGCCTGCTTGAGGCTCAGGAACTCGGGGATGTAGCGGCCCGAGGCGGCGATGCGCTCGATGCGCTCGATCGCCGCGGGCGAGACGATCGCGAACCACAGCCCGCCGTCCGAGCCGAGGTTCTTCTGCGGCGCGAAGTAGTAGACGTCGGCCTCGTGCACCGAGAAGTCGATGCCGCCGGCGGCGCTCGTCGCGTCGATGACGGTGAGGGCGCCTTCGTCGCCGTGCACGCGCTGCACCGGGGCCGACACGCCGGTCGAGGTCTCGTTGTGCGGCCAGGCGTACACGTCGACGTCCTCGACGGCCTCGGCGACGGTGCGGGTTCCGGCGGGCACTTCGCGCACGTCGGGGGCTTCGAGCCAGGGGGCTCCGGCCGCCTTGGCGAACTTGCCGCCGAACTCGCCGAACACGAGGTTCTGCGCGCGCTTGTCGATGAGGCCGAACGAGGCGGCGTCCCAGAAGGCGGTCGAGCCGCCGTTGCCGAGGATGACCTCGTACCCGGTGGGGGCGCGGAACAGCTCACGCAGCCCGGCGCGGACGCTGCCCACGAGGTCCTTGACCGGCGCCTGGCGGTGCGATGTGCCCATCAGGGCCGCGCCGCGCCCGGCGAGGGCGTCGAGGTGGGCGGGGATGATCTTCGACGGGCCGCACCCGAAGCGTCCGTCGGCGGGCAGGATCTCTCGGGGAAGCTCGATGTGCGCCATGGATCGATTCTAGAGACGCGCCGTGCGCGCTCCGACCGCGTGACGGACGGGGCGGGCGGGCGCCAGGCCGTTCGTCAGAACCCGGATAAGGCGAGCAGGTCGACGTCGGGGGCGGGATCGGTGGCGAGCCGGGCGTGGGTCTCGGTGTCGAACCGCTCGGACCCGTACCGCAGCTTCTGACGCTCGACGCCCTCGGCGAGGAACCCTGCACGCGTCGCGAAGCCGCAGGACGCGGGGTTGTTCACCCGGTGGCCGAGCTCGAGGCGGAACAGGCCGAGCTCGCCGAAGCCGTGCGCAGCGATCGTCGCCGCCGCGCGGGCGGCCAGTCCACGGCCCCGCGCGTCCGTTCCCAGCCAGTAGTACACCCAGCCGATGTCGTTCACCCGGTCGAGGCTGCTGATCCCGACGTTGCCCACCGCGCGACCGTCGACGACGATCGCGGCATTCACGCGCTCGCGCGAGGGTGCGAGGCGGCGCGCGATGAAGTCCCGGGACTCGCTCTCGGTCGCAGGAGTCGACGGGCCCAGCTGCCGCTCCAGATCCGGGCTGGTGGCGACGGCGTCCTGCAGGGCTGCCGCGTCGTCGAGGGACCAGGGGCGCAGCAGGACGGGCATCCCTCGATCCTGCCATCGGCGCGTGATCCGGAAGCGAGCGGATGCCGGCGGCCGGTGCCCGCGGCCGGCCTCGGTGTCGGGGGCAGAGGATAGGCTGGCCTTTGCCCCTTGAGAACTGAGGACACCGCGATGACCGACCTGATCGACACCACCGAGATGTACCTGCGCACGATCCTCGAGCTCGAAGAGGAGAACATCGTTCCGCTGCGGGCGCGCATCTCGGAGCGCCTGGGTCACTCGGGGCCGACCGTGTCGCAGACGATCGGTCGCATGGAGCGGGACGGACTGGTCGTCGTGTCGGAGGACCGCACCCTCGAGCTCACCGACGCCGGCCGCCAGAAGGCCGTCGACGTGATGCGCAAGCACCGGCTCGCCGAGCGCCTGCTGTCGGACGTCATCGGACTGGACTGGGCCTACGTGCACGACGAGGCCTGCCGGTGGGAGCACGTCATGAGCGAGCAGGTCGAGCGCCGCCTCGTCGAGCTGCTCGGCCACCCCACCGAGTCGCCGTACGGCAACCCGATCCCCGGCCTCGATCAGCTGGGCGATGTTCCTGCCACCCAGTTCGAACAGGGCGTCGTGGGGCTCGTCCGTCGCCTGAACGACGCCGGCGAGCCGATCACCGGCACCGTGCGCCGCCTGGCCGAGCCCGCGCAGGTCGACCCCGAGCTGCTGCAGCAGCTGAAGGGCGCCGGCGTCGTGCCGGGCGCCATCGGCGACTACCGCTTCAACGAGGGCTACGTGCTCGTGCAGATGCACGGCAACGACGGGGGCCTCGAGCTCCCGGTCGAGGTCGCGTCGCACATCTTCCTGGTGGACGAAGCCCGCTGATCAGGTGGTCCTCGCGGCTCGTGCCGGCGGCATCCAGAGGTTTGCCAGGCGCGTAGCGTGACAGAATCGTGACCTTCGGGTAGCCTCGAACAGTCCACCAGGCGAGAAGCCCGCCGACCGGACCCCGCGTGGATCGCCTCACCGGCTCGTCGTCCCCGCGGTGCAAAGTCGCGCGACGTGTCCCGACGCGTCCGCCCTCACGCAACCCGACGAGCCAGGCGCCCCGGCGCAGAGGCGCCGGAGGACAGTTTGGCTGAAGAGATCGAGTCGCCCGCGAACGGACCCGAGCACGACGCGACGAATCAGACCCGTCGCGCGCGCGCACGCAGCACCGCTCCCGCCGGCCGACCGCGCAGCACCGTCGCGCGCGCGAAGTCTGCACCGGCGACGACGGCGCCCGCATCCGCCCGTCCGGCCGCGAAGAAGGGGCGCGTCGCGAAGCCGCTGCGCAGTCTCGTGATCCTGAGCATGGTGGGCGGCCTCGTCGCCACCGTGGCGCTGCCGGCCTTCGCCGCAGGCGCAGCGAAGGACGGCGAGAACCCCGTCACGCTGCAGCAGATGGCGATGGACGAGCCGCAGACGTTCGTGGCGGCATCAGATGCCACCAACCAAGAGCTCTCTCGTGACAGCTACTCGGCGACCACCGCCGAAGAGATCGAGAAGAAGAAGGCGGCCGAAGCGGCCGCAGAGCGCGCGCGCGAGGCCGCGAAGCGTGCGTCGACGGCATCCGTCGGCGCCAACATCGCCCTCACCTCTCCCGGCACCGGCGAAGTGCGCTGGCCGCTCACCAACTTCAAGAAGGGCCGCGGTCTGTGGGACTCCGGCTACCACCAGGGCGTCGACCTGCTCACGTCGTGCGGTCAGCCCATCTACGCCACGGCAGCAGGCGTCGTCAAGGTCTCGCAGGAGAGCTACGGCGGCTACGGCGTCGCCGTCTCGATCGACCACGTCCTCGGCGGTCAGCGGGTCAACTCGCTGTACGGCCACATGACCTACGGCTCACGCCAGGTGAAGGTCGGCCAGTCGGTCGAAGCCGGCCAGCTGATCGGCCTCGTCGGCAGCACCGGAAGCTCGACGGCCTGCCACACCCACTTCGAGATCCACATCAACGGCTCGGTCGTCGACCCGTGGGCCTGGCTGCAGGCCAACGCCGGCTGAGCCCTTCGAAGCCTGCCTGCACCACAGCAGAACCGATGCCCTGCGCCCGAGGCGCGGGGCATCCGTTCGTCGACACGCCACGCGGAGTTCACGTCCCGCATGGCCCTCGCTGTCGGCTGGGTGCGTTACCCTGATCCCGACGCTGAGAGAGCGGAGGGAGCCGATGGGCTGCACACCACGCATCCGAACCATGGATGCGCTTGGACGCCTCGTCCTTCGGCATTGCACGAGTGGATGCCGCGGCACTGCCGTGGCGCCAGGGCGCTGTCTGTAGACAGCGCCTTTTTTCATGCCCTTCCGTCCTTGATCGTCACGTGATTCGAATCACCGGAAAGCCGTTCCGGCCGTTCGAGAGGATGATCGATGCGCACACTGGTGCTGAATGCAGGTTACGAGCCGCTCGCGGTCGTGTCGTTCAAGCGGGCCCTGGTGCTCGTGATGAACGAGAAGGCCACCGTGGTCGAGCACACCGAGACGGATCCGGTGTGGGGAACCAGGCGCGCGTATGAACGCCCGGCCGTGATCATCCTCACCCGGTACGTGCGGGTGCCAGGCGGGCGTCACATCCCGGTCACTCGGCGAGGAGTGCTGCGGCGCGACAACCACCACTGCGCGTACTGCGGCAAATCGGCATCCACGATCGACCACGTGCTGCCCCGCTCGCGCGGCGGCGCCGACTCGTGGGAGAACCTCGTCGCGTGCTGTCTGCGCTGCAACAACGTGAAGGGCGACCGCACCCCGCAAGAGATGGGCTGGGAGCTGCGATTCACGCCGCGTCCGCCGCGCGGCGCGCAGTGGACGGTGCGCGGCACCGAGCGCACCGATCCGCGGTGGGAGCCGTATCTGACCCTCGCCGCGTGACGCGCGGGGCTCGGCCGCGGGTCAGCCGCGGTCGAGGACGCGCAGCCAGCGGGTCAGGATCGGCTCGAGCGCTGCACTGTCGTCCGCGCCCAGTTCTTCGAGGATGCTGCGCTCGTTGGCCAGGTGCGCGGCGATCGCCCCGTCGATGAGTCGCACGCCCTCGGGGGTGAGGCGCACGAGGCGCTTTCGCGCGTCGGATGCTTCCGCCCGCCGTTCGACGAGCCCACGGGCTTCGAGGCGGTCGTCGGGCTGGCCGGCGTGGTGGTCATGCTCGGGTTCGATGTCGACGGTGTCGACGCCTGGGGAGTGGCGGCCTCGCTCGGCGCGATGGTGGCATCGTCGATCGGGTTCGTGCTCACCTCGCGGTGGGGTGCGGACGTCCCGGCGCTGCCGATGACGGCCTGGCAGCTGATCGGCGGGTCGGTCGTCCTGCTGCCGGTGGCGATCCTCGTCGAGGGCGCGCCGCCGGCGCTGACGACGCAGTCCGCGATCGGATTCGCGTACCTGACTCTCGTCGCCACCGCACTGGCGTACGTCGCGTGGTTCTCGGGACTGCGGCGTCTGACCCCCGGGGTCGTGGGCGTCGTCGGACTCCTCAACCCCGTCACCGGCGTCGTGCTGGGCGTCGCCGTCGCAGGGGAGGCGTTCGGCGCGCCGCAGATCGTCGGCGTCCTGCTCGTGCTGACGGGGATCGTGCTCGGCGCGCTGCCGCCGCGCCGAGAGCGACCGCCGCATGCCGAGCCCGCCGAGCCCGCCGAGACGAAAGAGCCCGCCGACACGGCAGAGCCCGCCGAGACGAAAGAGCCCATGCCGTCCCCAACGTGAGCGGTCGCCTCGACCGCACTCCCGCCTCGGCGGATCGACCGGGCTACGGCCTGCGTCGGAGCCGTGGCCGCGGGCGAGCCGGGGGCACCGGCGCAGCGGCGACCGCCGTGCCGACCGTGCCCGTCAGCTCGCCGATCCCCTCGACGACCATCCGCACCTCGTCGCCCTCGCGCAGCGGCGCCGGGGTGAGACCTCCGTTTCGCCCCCACAGCTCGCCGAGGCATCCACCGTTGCCCACGGTGCCGCTGCCGAGCACATCGCCGGGCACCACGCACGAGTTGCGCGAGGCGTACGCGACGAATTCGGGGAACGGCCACCCTGCGTTCGAGACGAGGTCTTCGCCGACGCGATCGCCGTTGACGTACACCTCCGCGCGGATCGCCAGGAACCCGTCGGCGTCGAGGAAGGGCTCCAGTTCGTCCGCGGTGACGATCCACGGACCGAGCGCCGTGCCGAAGTCCTTGCCCTTGGCGGGCCCGAGACGCACCTTCATCTCTCGGCCCTGCAGATCCCGTGCCGACCAGTCGTTCATGATCGTGTAGCCGAAGATGACATCTCGCGCGTCTTCGACCGTGAGATCGGACCACCGGTTCGTCGACCCGGCCGATCCGCCGACGATGAGGGCGACCTCCAGCTCGAAGTCCAGCCGGTCGGTCACCGGCGGGTGCAGCACGTCGCCCGGGCCGAGGATCGTGTGCGGGTTGGTGAAGTAGAACGTCGGCGCCTGGTACCACTCCTCGGCCACGTGGCTCTTGCCTTCCACGCCCGCGCTCACGCCCTCGACATGCTCCTCGAACGCGACGAAGTCACGGACGGATGCCGGCACGAGCGGCGCCAGCAGCCGCACATCGGCCAGCGCCTGGCCCGCGTCCTCGCCGACACGGGCGAAAGCCGCGCGTGCGGCATCCACTCCACCGGCCAGCACGTCCGCGACCGTCAGTCCGTCGGGGAACGAGACGACACGCGCGCCGATGACGAAGCCTTCGCCGACGACACCGCGGTGGTCCCAACGGGCGATCCTCATGGTCTCTCCTTGTTCTCTCGATCACGCATGGCAGGTGAGCGGGCGGCCGCCGTTGTAGTCGTACATGTCCTGCCACGCGGCGGCGACATCGGGTTCTGTGCCGTCGACCTCCGCGATCGCGCGGTGGAGGTTGCCCACGATGCGCTCCTGCTCGGCGAGGTCGCCGAACCGTCCGAGATCGAGCGCGCGCGCCGCGGCGAGGGGGGACAGGCCCCGGGCGTGCGCGTCGGCGGCGGCGTCGATGAGGAAGCGGAGGTACTCCGCGACCGGCTCGAGCAGTTCGGGCCCGCCGACGGGACCATGCCCGGGGACGACGACCGCCGGCTGGAGCGCGGACATCTGCTGCAGGGCGCGCAGCCACCCGGCGGGCGACCCCGACAGCGCGAACGGCATGCCGCCGTGGAACACGAGGTCACCCGTGAACAGCACGCGCTCCGCCGGGAGCCACACGTAGGAGTCGCCCGTCGTATGGGCCGCCGTCCCCGGATGCCGGATCTCGAGGGGGCGCGAGCCGGGATCGATCGTCAGCGTGTCGTCGTACACGATCGTCGGGATGCGAGGTCGGGCATCGCCCTGCTCGAAGGGGCTGAAGATGTGCGGCGCGAGCCGGTGAGGAGCGCTCAGATCCTCGGCGACCCTGCGGTGCGCGACGACCTCTGCGTCCGGAAGGAGCGAGGTGCCGTTGCAGTGGTCGGGGTGGGCGTGGGTCAGCACGATCCGGCGGAGGGGGAGCGCCGTGGCGTCGGACGCCGCACGGAGGTACGTCTTCGTGCGCGCCTCGGTCGAGGTCATGTCGACGCTGGTCGCCGCGTCCTCGCCCGCGATGAGGCCCATGTTGTTGATCATCCATCCGCCGTCCGGCTGGATGTACGCCCAGACCCCGTCGGCCAGGCGCTGAAGCTGCGGAGTGTCGGTCACGCGGCCGCCTCCTTCGTGAAGCGCGGCAGCGTGAGAAGGATCACCGCGGCGACGACCATCATGGATGCCGCGACCACGAGGGGGATGCTGTAGCTGCCGGTGGCGTCGAACGTGAAGCCGGCCACGACCGGTCCGAAGGCGCTGCCGATCATGAAGACGCTGTACACGATGCTGTACAGGATGCCGAATGCGCGGGGACCGAGGTACCGCGAGCTGAGGTAGCCCATGAGGTCGATCTCGGCGCCGAAGCCGATGCCGATGAGCAGTGCGGTCAGGGGCGCGACCGCGGGGCCGGCCCACAGCAGCAGCAGACAGCCGAGTGCCGCGGCGAGGAAGAGCGGTACGGCGACATACGTCGCGTAGAACCTGTCGAACAGCCAGCCGATGACCGGCCGCGCGATCACCGTCCCCACGCCGACCAGCGAAGAGAGGAAGGCGGCGCGCACGGGGTCGACGCCCGAGTCGATGAGCAGGGGCACGAAGTGCGGCACCATCGTCAGCAGCGCCCACCCGAGCAGGAAGAACACGATGCACAGGCTCCAGAAGGCGCGGGTGCGCAGCGCCTCGGGCACGGAGAGGCCGGGCAGCGTCGAGCGGTCCACGGCGGCGACGGACGCGGGCGCGCTGAGGCGCGCGAAGAAGAGCAGCACGAACGGCAGTGCGCCGAGCAGCGCCATCGTCAGATAGGCGGCACGCCAGCCGTCTGCGGCGATGACGGTCCCCATGAGGGGCGGAAGCACGAGCCCTGCCGCTCCCAGACCGCCCGCCACGATGCCCAGTGCGATGCCGCGACGCCGGTCGAAGGCGTCGATGACCGCCTTCGAATAGGTCACGGCCGAGGTCCCCGCGCCCAGCACGCCGGCGAGCGCATAGAACGCGAGGAACGTCGCGAGGCTGGAGGTGAAGACGCTCAGCATCACCAGCACGACGACGAAGAGCGGGATCGAGATCATCGAGACGCGCTTGACCCCGAACCGATCGAGGAACCTGCCGACGAAGGGGAGTGCTGCGGCGAGCCCGAGCGAGCTCACGAGGGATGCCAGGTTGATCTCGCCCCGGCCCCAGCCGAACTCCTCCTGCAGCGGGACGACCATCGTGCCGAGGATGTAGCCGAGCGAGCTGAGCCCGACCCCGGCGCCGACCGCACCGAAGACGACGGTGGGCCAGCCCCTTCGGAATTCGCTCGGGGCGGCGCCCTGCGCCGCGGTGTCTGAGGTGATCGTCTCGGCCATGAGAGTTCTTCCTTCAACGGTGAAGTCGGGTGCGCCTCGGGCGGGCGCCGGATGCTCCATGCTGTCAACGCAGTACTATTCATGCAATGTCGAGATGAGCATGGATGATATCCATGCCGTGGATAGGTGAGTGCTGTGCCGTCGTTCGATCTCAACCTGCTGCGCCCGCTGCTCGTGCTGTTGGAGGAACGCAACGTGACCCGCGCGGCGGAGCGGCTGCACCTGAGCCAGCCGGCCACCAGCGCCGCCCTCGCTCGTCTGCGAAAGCACTACGACGACGACCTGCTCGTGCGGGTGGGCCGCACGATGCAGCTCACTCCGTTCGCGCGGGACCTGCTTCCTGCCGTGGATCGAGCGATCGCTGAGCTCGGGCCGGTGATCGACCGCAAGGAGTCCTTCGATCCGGCCGCGACGGAACGGCGGTTCGTGATCGGGGCGACGGACTACATGACGGCGATCCTGGCCGGGCCGCTGCTGCGGATGCTGGCGCGCGAGGCGCCCGGTGTGTCGATCGACTTCGTCCCTCAGCCGGAGCGCGACGGCACGCTCGGTCCCTACAGCAGGCTGGACGTGATCGTCGGTCCGGTGGGGTTCAACATCCCGGGCCGGAGTCAGGAGCTGTTCACCGACGATTTCGTGCTCATCGCCGACCCCGCCAACGCGACGCTGACGGATCGGGAGCCGACGGTCGCGCAGCTGGCGGAGCTTCCGCACGCGATCGCCTACCTCAACGATCCGGATCATGACAACGTCCAGGACCTGCTCCGCCGGGCGGGCATCGATCATCTCGTCGGTGCGCGTCTGTTCGGTCTCGCCGCCCTTCCGCTCCTCGTCTCGGGTACCGAGATGGTCGCCCTCGTCCCGCGGATGCTGGCGGCCAAGGCTTCGCGCACGCTCGCGCTGGCGATCTTCGAGCTTCCCGAGGGGACGACGATCCCCATGACGGAGCGTGTCTTCTGGCATCCGCGCGATGAGGAGGACGCGGCCATCCGCTGGCTGCGCGAGGTGCTGGTGCGCACGGTGCCGACATTGTCGCGAGACCCCAGCGGTCCGCCGCCTCGTCGGCTGCGGATGCGGTGACGGCTCGCTGAAGTCTCGAACATAACTGTCGGAAGTGCAGGGTAGCCTCGTTCCCATCGATTGAAGTGCTAGAACATCTGTTCTAACATGAAGTGATGGGGGCGATCGTGCAGCTCATTGATTCGGTCAGCTCTACTGACTCAGCCCATGCCGTCGCGACGCTGCGGGCGCAGCTCGAACGCGTGCAAGGGCGTCGGCTGGACGCCCCGGTGCTGCCTGTGCTGCCGGCGCTGGCCTCGCTGCTTCCCGGCGGCGGGTTGCGTCCCGGTGCCGCCTACTCCCTGCCGCGCTCGACGTCGGTGCTGCTGGCCCTGCTCGCCCAGCCGTCGCAGTCCGGTTCCTGGTGCGGCGTGATCGGTCTGCCGCGGCTCGGCGCCGAAGCGGCCGAAGGCCTGGGTGTCGATCTGTCGCGTCTCGTGCTCATCCCCGATCCCGGCGCACGGTGGCTCGCGGTCACTTCGACCGTCGCCGAGGTGCTGCCGGTGGTCGCCGTGAGGCCGATGGGCCGTGCGGCCGACGGCGAGATCGCACGTCTGGCTGCCCGGCTGCGCGATCGGGGCGCGGTGCTGCTCGTGCAGGGGCCCTGGCCGCAGGCCGAGGCGGTGCTCGAGGTCGGCGAGCCGGCGTGGCAGGGCGTCGGCCGCGGCCATGGGTATCTCTCCGGTCGCGAGGTGACGATCACCTCGTCGAGTCGGCGCTGGCCGCGGTCGCGGCGGGCGCGCGTGATGCTTCCGGATGCCCTGGGGCACGTGTCGGCCGTGCCCGAGCGGATGCGGCCTCTGCAGCAGATGGGCGCGGTCGAGCCGTTGCGGCAGGTCAGGGACGACGCCGTCCTCGCCAGGGCGGTGGGGTGACATGGCACCCGGAACGCCGGTCCGGAGCCTCGTGCTGTGGTTTCCCGACTGGCCGGTCACGGCGATCGCACGTGAGGCCGGCACTGCGGTGGAGCCGGACGCGCCGGAGGTGCGGCATCCACTCGCCGTCGTGGAGCGCAATCTCGTCGTCGCGTGCTCGGCGTCGGCGCGCGCGGACGGTGTGCGGCGCGGGCAGCGGCGACGGGACGCGCAGGCGCGCTGCCCCGGTCTGAGGGTGGTGGCGGCGGACGAGGCACGGGATCACCGGGCGTTCGCACCGGTGGTGTCGCTGATCGAGGAGCGGGCGCCGGGCGTGCAGCTGGTGCGGCCGGGGCTGTGCGCGCTGCACGCCCGCGGACCGGCGCGGTACTACGGCGGCGAGGTGGCGGCGGCGCGGGTGCTGCTGGAGATGCTGCGCGATCACGGGCTCGACGGGGTGCGGGCGGGGATCGCCGACGGGCCGTTCACCGCCGAGCAGGCGGCGCGCGGGGGGACGAGCGCGGCCGATCCGGTGTTCGTGGTGCCGGCCGGGGGAGCGGCGGGGTTCCTCGCGCCGCTGTCGGTCTCGGTGCTGGATGCGGCGCCTGGTGGGCCGCCGTCCGCAGGCAGGGACGGCGCGGCCGATCTGGTCGGGCTGCTGGCGCGGCTCGGCGTGCAGACCTTGGGCGGGTTCGCCGAGATGGACCCCGACCGGGTGCGCGAGCGGTTCGGCGAGCGGGGGGTGAGGCTGCACGCTCTCGCGGCGGGTCGCGACTCGAGGCCCGTGCAGCCGCGGACCCCGCCTCCGGAGCTGCAGCGCGAGGTCGCGTTCGAGCCGCCGCTCGAGATCGCCGACCAGGTGGCGTTCGCGATGCGCGTCACCGCCGATGACTTCGTCTCGGGTCTGGGTGCGCTGGACCTCGTGTGCACCGAGCTGCGCGTCGAGCTGGTCGGCGACCGGGGGGAGCGCAGCGAACGGGTGTGGCTGCATCCCGGTTCGTTCGATGCGCCGGCGATCGTGGACCGGGTGCGCTGGCAGCTTGCCGAGGATGTGGGAGCGGGGGATGCCGGCGGCCCTGGTGGTCCCGGCGGCCCTCGTGGTCCCGGCGGCCCTCGTGATCCAGAGGGCACAGTGGTCCGCGGGCTGCGCAGCGGGGTCGCGCTGGTGCGGATCTCGCCCGAGGCGGTGGATGCGGCATCCCACCACGCTCCGGCGCTGTTCGGCGGGGGTCCCGAGCAGCGGGTGCACCACGCGCTGTCGCGCGTGCAGGCGATGCTGGGGCATCGCGGCGTGCTCACTCCCGTCATCGGGGGCGGGCGGTGGCTGGCCGAGCGGCAGGTGCTCGTGCCCTGGGGAGACAGGGATGCGCGCGACAAGGACGCGCGCGATCGCCGCACCGGTGCGCGCGGCCCGGGTGCCACGGGTGCGGGCGGCCTCGCGGCGCAGCGCGCGCGGCCGTGGCCGGGGAGCCTGCCCGACCCGCTGCCGACGACGGTGTTCGCCGATCCGGTGCCGGTCGACGTGCGGGCATTGGGCGGCGAGCTCGTCGACGTGGACGAGCGGGGTACGGTGTCGGCCGTGCCCGCGTTCCTCACCGAGAGCGGTCGGCGGCGGGCGATCGAGGCGTGGGCGGGACCCTGGCCGGTCGTCGAGCGGGGATGGGATGCCGCACGCTCGCGCCGTGCCTATCGCTTCCAAGTGGTCGACGCCGACGGGAGCGCGTGGCTGCTGGTGTGCGACGGCGACCTCTGGACCGCGGAGGCGACGTATGACTGAATCGCAGCGACTCCTGTCCGCCCCGCGGAGCGACGAAGGCGCGGAGACGAAACGCCCCGGGCCGGCGGCTGACCGAAGCGGTGATGCCTGATGGGCTTCAACAATCCCGGGGTGCCGTGGTCCGAGATGGAGCGGGTGCTCTCTGGCCGTCGTCGGCCCGATGCCCCGCCGGTCGGCGCGGACGGCGGCGACAGCCCGGCCTGGTCGCACAAGCGGGGCCCGTACGTCGCCCCCGAGATCGAGCGACCGGCCGATGCGATCCCGTACGCCGAGCTGCACGCGCATTCGTCGTACTCGTTCCTCGACGGGGCGTCGTCGCCCGAAGAGCTGGCCGAAGAGGCCGAGCGTCTGGGACTGCACGCCCTCGCGGTCACCGATCACGACGGCTTCTACGGCATCGTGCGGTTCGCCGAGGCCGCTGAGGCGCTGCAGCTGAAGACGGTGTTCGGCGCCGAGCTCTCGCTCGAGCTGCCCAAACCGCAGAACGGCGAGGCCGATCCGGTCGGCGCGCACCTGCTGGTGCTCGCCCGTGGCGAAGAGGGGTACCACCGGCTGGCCGGGGCCATCACGCACGCGCAGCTGCAGGGCGCCGAGAAGGGGCGTCCGGTCTACGACCTCGACGAGCTGGCCGCGCGGGCCGAGGGGCAGTGGGCCGTGCTCACCGGGTGCCGCAAGGGGGCGGTGCGTCGTGCGCTCGCGTCGGCGCCCGGAACGGCGGGGGCGGATGCTGCCGCCGTCGAGCTCGACCGGCTCGTGACCCTGTTCGGCCGCGACAACGTGCACGTCGAGCTCATCGACCACGGCAACCCGCTCGACACCCGCGACAACGACGTGCTGGCCGGGCTCGCCCGGGAGCGGGGACTGCCGCTCCTCGCCACGAACAACGTGCACTACGCGGTCCCGAAGCGGCAGCTGCTCGCGGCGGCGGTCGCGGCGGTGCGCGCGAACCGGGGCCTCGACGAGCTGGACGGCTGGCTGCCCGCCCACGCCGGCGCCCACCTGCGGTCGGGAGCCGAGATGGCGGAGCGGTTCGTGCGGTTCCCCGATGCGGTCGCCCGCACCGTGACGCTCGCCGACGAGCTCGAGTTCCCGCTGCGCAAGGCGACGCCGGCGCTGCCGAAGCAGAAGGTGCCGGAGGGGCACACGCCGATGTCGTGGCTGCGGCACCTCGTGTGGGAGGCGGTGCCGCGCAAGTATCCGGACCTGACCGAGGACGACAGGGCGCGCATCGAGAAAGAGCTCGGCGTCATCGAGATGAAGGACTTCCCGGGCTATTTCCTGATCGTCCACGCCATCGTGCAAGAGGCGCGTCGCCGCGGCATCCTGTGCCAGGGGCGCGGGTCCGCCGCCAGCAGCGCCGTCTGCTATCTGCTCGACATCACCGCGGTCGACGCGATCAGGTACAACCTGCCGTTCGAGCGGTTCCTGTCGAGCCTGCGCGAGGAGGAGCCCGACATCGACGTGGACTTCGACTCCGATCGCCGCGAAGAGATCATCCAGTGGGTCTACGAGCAGTACGGGAGGGAGCGCGCAGCGCAGGTCGCGAACGTCATCCAGTACCGGCCGAAGAACGCCGTCCGCGACATGGCGAAGGCGCTCGGTCATTCGCCGGGTCAGCAGGACGCCTGGTCGAAGCAGATCGAGGGCTGGGGTGCGCTGCTCGAGACCGGCGCCGGCCACGACATCCCGGATCAGGTGCTGGAGTTCGCGAGCGAGCTGCTGAAGGCGCCTCGGCATCTCGGCATCCATTCCGGCGGCATGGTGCTCACCGACCGGCCGGTGGGCGAGGTCGTGCCGATCGAGCATGCCCGCATGGAGAACCGCACCGTGATCCAGTGGGACAAGGATGACGCCGCCTGGATGGGGCTGGTCAAGTTCGACCTGCTGGGACTCGGGATGCTGGCGGCCCTGCAGTACTGCTTCGACATGATCCGCGCCTCGACGGGCGAGGACTGGGAGCTCTCGACGATCCCGAAGGAAGAGAAGGCGGTCTACGACATGCTGTGCCGCGCGGACGCGGTGGGCGTGTTCCAGGTCGAGTCGCGCGCGCAGATGGGGCTGCTGCCGCGGCTGCAGCCCCGAGAGTTCTACGACCTCGCGATCGAGATCGCCCTCATCCGTCCCGGGCCGATCCAGGGCGGCGCCGTGCATCCGTTCGTCCGCCGCAAGCTCGGTCAGGAGGCCGTCACCTATCCGCACGAGAAGCTCAAGCCGGTGCTGGAGCGCACGCTCGGCATCCCGGTCTTCCAAGAGCAGCTCATGCAGATGGGCATGGTCATCGGCGGGCTGGACGGCGAGGACGCCGACCTGCTGCGCCGGGCGATGGGCTCCAAGCGCGGGATCGAGCGCATCGATTCGCTGAAGAAGAAGCTCTATGAAGGCATGGAAGAGAACGGTCTGGTGGGGGATGCCGCCGACGCCATCTACGCCAAGATCCAGGCGTTCGCGAACTTCGGGTTCGCCGAGTCGCATTCGCTGTCGTTCGCGCTGCTCGTGTACGCGAGCTCGTGGATCAAGCTGCACTACCCGGGCGCGTTCCTCGCCGGGCTGCTGCGCGCACAGCCGATGGGGTTCTATTCGCCTGCCACCCTGGTCGCGGACGCGCGCCGCCACGGTGTGGAGGTGCGCCGCCCCGATCTGCACGCGTCCGGTGTCGAGGCGCTGCTGGAGTCCACCCGGTCGTTGAGCGAGCAGCCCCCTCGGTCGTTGAGCGAGCGAGGAACGAGCGAGACGAAACGCCCCGAGCGCACGGACGACCTCGGGTCGAGGTCTGCGGATGCCCACGACGTTTCGTCTGCGGGCGCTGGGGCGCCCTCCGCTCAACGACCGGGAGCCGGAATGGACACGTGTCTGCGCCGCGACCAGCCGCCGGTCGGAGACTTCGACCTCACCGCCCCCGATGAGTCGGCGGCACACCGTCGCGACGGCGCGTTCGCGGTGCGGCTGGGGCTCACGGGGGTGAAGGGCATCGGCGCGACGGTCGCGCAGCGCATCGTCGCCGCACGCGAGGCCGGGGGAGAGTTCCGCGATCTTCGCGACCTGGTGCGCCGCACCAGCGTCACCGCGGCGCAGGTCGAGGCTCTTGCGACGGCGGGGGCGTTCGAATGCCTCGGCGTCAGCCGTCGCGAGGCGATCTGGCTGGCGGGAGCGGCGGCGCAGGATCGTCCCGAGTTCCTGCCCGACTCGCTCATCGCGGTGCAGCCGCCGCTGTTCCCCGATCCCACGAGCTACGAACGGCTCGCCGCCGATCTGTGGGCAACGGGCGTCTCGACAGACGACCATCCGCTGACCCACTACCGTTCCGGGCTCGATGCCCGCGGCGTCCTGACCTCCCGTGAGCTGCGCACCTACGAGATCGGCCGCCGGGTGG
Organism: Microbacterium helvum; assembly: GCF_014779795.1. Classification (GTDB taxonomy): domain Bacteria; phylum Actinomycetota; class Actinomycetes; order Actinomycetales; family Microbacteriaceae; genus Microbacterium; species Microbacterium helvum. Next base: position 14,243 of record NZ_JACXZS010000009.1, on the reverse strand, counting down.
AGGTGGCGGGACTCGTGACGCACCGCCAGCGCCCGGCGACGGCATCCGGAATCACCTTCATCAACCTCGAGGACGAACACGGCCTCGTCAACATCGTGTGCTCGATCGGGGTCTGGAACCGCTACCGCCGTGTCGTCCGGGATTCTCCGGCGCTGATCGTCCGCGGTCTGCTCGAGCGATCGGCAGAGGGGGTGACGAACCTCGTCGCCGACGCGTTCGAGGACCTGCGTGTGAGCGTGCAGCATCGGGCGCGGGACTTCCGGTGAGCCGCCGACGCGTGCTCGGTACCGCGACGGGTGCCTCCGTGTCAGGGCAGCTGACCGCCATCGCCGCGGCGGATGCGATCGCGCACGTCGCTCAGCGCCTCGTCCAGGTCGGGGTGCGCGAACGTGAACCCCGCGGCGAGCAGCGCCTCGGGCAGCACCCAGCGGCTCTTGACGAGCAGCTCCGCCTCCGAGCGCATCGCCCACATCCCGGCCTCGAGCATCCAGCGCGGGACTGGAAGCCCGAACGGGGCACCGACCGTGCGGCGAAGGCTGCGCATCAGCGTGCGATTGTCGGAGGGATGCGGCGACGCGAGGTTGATCGGACCCTCGAGCTGTTCCTGGTCGCGGATGAACCGCATGGCGCGCACGACGTCGTCGAGGTGGACCCAGCTGAATCGCTGGCGCCCGTGCGTGCGATGCCAGGGCGCGCGGTCGGGACCCGTCGGATGCTCGCCGATGCCGCGATAGCGGCGGTGGGGCGGGCACCACCCGTCGAACTGGGTACCGCCGAGCCCCGTGCGTGCGAGCGCGAGCAGCATCCGCGTCGCCGGGCCGTCGCCGATGACGATCGCCATGCGCAGTGCGGCCCGTCGCGTGCCAGGAAGGTCGCCCGCGAAGAATGCGCGCTCCCACGACGTCGCCACGTCCACCGAGAACCCCGATCCGATCTCACCGGTGGACTCGGTGTTCGGTCGTTCCATCTCGTGCCGGTAGATCGTCGCTGTCGAGGCGTTGAGCCAGACCCGCGGCGGCCGCTCGGCCGTGCCGATCGCCGTCCGGAGCGCCTCGGTGGTGCGCACACGCGAGTCGAGCATCTCGTGCCGGTTTAGGTCGGTGTAGCGGCAGTTCACGGACTTCCCCGCGAGATTGAGGACGATGTCGGCACCGTCCACCGCGCACCGGATGCCGTCGGCGTCGCTCCACGTGGTGTCCGCGCTGCGGCCGATGTGCTGCAGGCGGTATCCGTCGGCGGCGAACGCCTCGGCGACGGCGCGTCCCACGAAGCCGCTCGCGCCCGCGATCACCGCGGTACGTCGCCCGCCCTCCGTGCCCATGCCATGACTTTACCGCTTTCTGAACATGTTCAAAAACCTGCGCGCCGGTCGGCAAAGCCGGTGGCGTCCCTCGACGTCGTCGCCGGCGTGCGCCTCCTTGCCGCGCCCGGCAGATCACGGCACAGTGTGGGCATGCTTTCTCGCCGATCGCAGATCGCACGCCTGCGTGCCGTCGCGCTCGCCGCTCTTGCGTCGTACGCGCTGCCCGACGGGCGACTGACGTTCGTCACCCACGGCGAGAACACCACGTTCCGGCATGAGAGCGCCGCCGGCCGCTTCCTGGTGCGCGTGCATCGCCTGCAGCGCCACGGGCAGGGAGTGGATGCCGCCGCCGCGATCGACTCCGAGATCTCATGGTTGCGCGCGATCCGGGCCGACACCGACCTGGACGTGCCTGAGCCGCTTCATACCCGCGACGGCGACGACACCGTGGTCGCCGCCGCCGCGGGGGAGTCGCGGGTGTGCTCGGTGCTGCGCTGGATGGACGGCCGCATCTATGAGGAGTCAGCGCGGCCGGTCCACCTGCGACGGCTCGGCGAGGCGATGGCGGTGCTTCACCACCAGGCCGACGTGTGGACCCCGCCGCCCGGCTTCGTCCGCATCGCGTGGGACCACGACACCTTCTTCGGGGACGTCATGGTCTACGGCGACATCACCGCCGGCGAATGCTGGCGTCTGCTGCCCGCAGCGGTGCGCGCGCGGTTCGAATCGGTCGCCGTGCGCCTGGCCGACATCATGGCGGCCGACCGCGACGTCGGCCTCATCCATGCCGACCTGCATCCCGGAAACGCCGTCTTCGACGGTGAGCGGGTGAAGCTGATCGACTTCGACGACTGCGGCACCGGACCGAGGCTGTATGAGCTCGCGGTCGCCGTATGGGAGTTCCGCCTCCGGCCCGACTACCCCGCCTACCTCGCTGCGCTGCAGGCGGGGTATCTCGGCCGCCGGACGGTCGATCTGACGGCGATCGATGACTACATCGCGCTGCGCCAGGTCGCATTCGCCCTGTGGTGCGTCGGAATGGCACGGGTCAATCCGGAGTTCGCGGCGCGGCTCGACGGGTCGCTGCGCTGGTCACTCGCGATGCTGGACGCGTGCGAGCGCCGCTGACGCGTGGGCTCTCCCGCGACTTCGGTGATTGCGGTTGACGACGGCTGATACTTTCGCAGACGTCTGAGACGACACCGCGCCCTCTAAGGTGATCCCATGTCGCGTCGCACTGCTGCGGTCCTCGCTGTCGTCGCGCTCTTCGCCACGGCGCTCAGCGGGTGCAGCTGGAGCGGCGTTCCTGCGGAAGGGTGCGTTCCCGTGATCGTGGTCTCGCCGTCCACGGTCGCTCCGGGCGACATGATCACACTGTCGTCCGACACCCCGTGCGACGTGACGATGCCCGACGGCGGGTGGTCGATCGCCGTCGCGCCGGTCGGTGCGGGTGACGAGCCGCTCGCGCTGGCCACGACGGATGCTCCGTTCGACGGGTCGTTCGAGGTGACGGTCCGGCTGCCGACGGACTTTCCCGAGGGCGATGCCTTCGCGCGCGTCGACAACTGGGACTACTCGTTCTGCAGCGGTGCGGGCAGCGGGAGCTGTGCCTCGGCGAGCGGAGACTTCACGGTCGGCCGCTGACCGGTCGCCAGCTGACCGGTCGCCCGCCGACCGGCGGCGGGCAGCGGGCTCAGACCGGTGCCACGACCACGACGTAGGTGCAGTCCTCGTCTTCGCTGTTCTCGTAGGCGCACTCGACGACCTCGCCGAGGACGAGGCGGTCACCGGCCGTCAGCCGATGCACCGTGACGCCCTCATGGAAGGTCAGCGTGCCGTCCGTCACCCACACGAGGTGGCGGCTGAACGCATAGGTCTCGGCGGGATACGCCACCCGTGCCCCTGGCGGCAGCGTCACCTCGGTGACATCCACGGGGAACGCCGGGGTCGCCGCGACCTGGCGGCGGCGGTAACCGGTGTCCGGATCCGTCCAGAAGGCGCGCTCTGCCGCGCGAAGCACGCCGCGCTCGGCTGCCGCCGGCCTGCTGAGCAGGTTCGAGACCGTCAGTCCGAGGGCTGTGGCCAGTCTGCCGAGGAGCGTCGCGGTGGGGCTGCTCGCTCCGCGTTCGATCCTGTCGATCATCGCTCGCGAGACTCCGGATGCGGCCGCCAGCTCGCCGCCCGACCAGCCGCGTCGCTCTCGTGCGCTGCGCAAGGCCCCGCCGACATCCAGCTCGTCTGGAGTAGCTGATATCTGCGACATCTGTCTACTATATTGTGTGCCCACGATCCGACGCGCGGAAGACCGCGACCTCGACGCGATCCTCGCCATCCACAATCACGCGATCGCTCACTCGCGTGCGATCTGGACTGACGAACCGGTCGATCGCCGCGAGCGCGAGCAGTGGCTGGCAGATCGCCATGCGGCGGGGCATCCCGTCATCGTCGCCGATGTCGACGGGATCGTCGCCGGCTACGCCACGTACGCACCCTGGCGCGTCAAGTCCGGATACCGCTACACCGTCGAGGACTCGATCTACCTCGACGATGCGTTCCACGGGCGCGGGATCGGCACCCTGCTGCTGAGCGAGCTCATCCGCCTCGCCCGGGCCGCGGGCATGCGTGTCATGCTCGCCGATATCGAGTCCGGCAACAGCGCGTCGATCCGCCTGCACGAGCGCCTGGGCTTCACGCGCGCCGGATTCCTGCGGCAGATCGGGACGAAGTTCGGCGAGCGACTCGACCTGGTGATCCTGGAGCTCTCGCTCGAGGACCGATCGACGCGACCGTCGTAGATTGGGCGCATGACGTCCGGATCGGTGACTTTCGATGCCGCGCGCGTGGCCCTCGACCTGGTCGGCGCGAACTCGTACCTCACCCTGGCGACGGCGGGCGTGGGCGGTCACCCGTGGGCGTCTCCGGTGTGGTTCGCGTCGCGCGGGCTGGAGCTGTTCGTGTGGGCCTCGAAGCCGGGGGCGCTGCACTCGCGCAACATCGTCGAGAACCCCCGGGTGTCGTTCGTGGTCTTCGACTCGAGCCGGGCCCCAGGCGAAGGAAGCGCGTTCTACGTGTCTGCGCTCGCCGCGCGCGCCGAAGGGGCGGAATTCGATGAGGCGCTCGCGGTCTACAATGAGCGGTCGATCGCGCGGGGACTGGCCGCATGGAAGGCGGGGGAGCTCACTGAGCCCGCGAGGCACCGGTTGTACCGGGCCGTCCCGCTGGAGTCCTTCGTGCTCGACGATCACGACGAGCGGCTGCGCGTGATGTGATCGCCCGTGGGACGTCTGTCATGAGGCTCTTCGGTGGCGTACCCTGGCGCACACCAGCAGGAGGAATCGTGAAGCGGCGGCACACTTCCCACGTGATCAGCGACGACGAGCAGATCGCACGATATGCCTATGCGCTGGGGAACGTGCCGGCGAGTGTCGCCGACAAGGCGTATGCCGTCGCGTTCACTCTCCTGGATCCGGCGCTGCGGCAGGAGCTCGTCGATGAGCTGTGCGCGCAGCTGCCCGTTGCACCGGCCGTGCCGGTGTCGGACGATCCCTGGGCGTTCGCCGCGCTGATGCGCGATCTGCATGCGCGGGCCGCGATCGTGGGGCTGAGCGGCGCGGGCGCCTTCGCGGCCGCGTTCGTCTCGAGTCCGCCGATCGTGGCGTACTTCACGACCGGTGCAGGGTCGGTGGCCATCGACGACCGCCCGCTGTGGCTGCAGGAGCTGGTCGGTCATGAGACCGCGCCCATCGACGGCGGCAGGATGCATCATCGCCCCGGCGTCAACACGGGCGACTGGTACGTGAGCTGACGCTCATCCCATCCCTGCTGAGGCTCGTTCGGCGAGGTCGACGAGCCGGAGGACGGCGCGCTCGACCGTGGTCCGAAGCACGTCGTCGGGACCACCCGACAGCTGAAGCAGCTCGGCGCCGGAGTCTTCGGCGTCGGCCCACCCCACGAACACCGTCCCCGGCGGATGCCCGTCTTCGCTGTCCGGCCCTCCGACGCCGGTCGTCGCGACCGCGATGTCGGCCCCGAGCAGCTCCCGCACCCCTCGGGCGAGCTGAGCGGCGCATTCCGCCGAGCACGGATCGATCCCCGCGGGCACACCCAGCACATGCTCCTTCACCGCGGTCTGGTAGGCGACGACCCCGCCTGCGAACCAGTCCGCAGCGTCCGCGCCCTTGCCGATCTCGCTCGCCAGCAGGCCGCAGGTGAGCGACTCAGCGACGCCGACTGTGAGGGCACGGTGGCGCATCAGGTCGGCGAGCCGGTCGGTCGGAGTGCTCACACGACCACCATCCCACCTGATGTGCGGTGGACGGGGTCCGCTGGGGCTGCAGCATCCACCATCACTCGGAGTGTCTGCGTGAACGGCGCCATCTGGATGCTGTCGTAGATGAGCGCCTCCTGCACGAACGCGGCGCGCTGCAGCGTGAGCACCTCGCCCGCGTCGTCTTCACGGATGTCGCGGATGGTCACGTCGTGGGTCTCTCGGCTCTTCATCGCGTCCAGTCCACCGCCCCGCGAGAGGTCCTGCCAACCCCGTTGACGCGCAGACCGGGCGTGGGCAAGCGCGGTTGTGCGGATTCCGCCGCGAGTTCCGGGCGGCGCGCGGGTCGCGCCCGGCAGCACGCACGTGTTCGCCATACTGACGGGCATGGATGCCGTCAACGATTGGTTGCTGACCTGGGGAGACAACCTGTGGACCTGGGTCGTCCTCCCCGTGGTGGTGCTGCTCGGGCTGTACTTCACGATCCGCTCCGGAGTCGTGCAGTTCCGGCTGATCCCCGAGATGTTCCGCACTTTGACCGACAAGACGCCGCGGACGGAGTCTGGCGAACCGCAGTCGGTCTCGGCATTCCAGGCGTTCACGATCTCGGCCGCGTCGCGCGTCGGGGTCGGCAACATCGCCGGCGTGGGCACCGCGATCGCCGTCGGGGGACCGGGCGCCGTGTTCTGGATGTGGGTGATGGCGTTCATCGGTGGCGCTTCGAGCTTCATCGAGTCCTCGCTCGCACAGCTGTTCAAGGTCCGCGACGCCGACAGCTTCCGCGGCGGTCCGGCGTACTACATGCAGCGAGGTCTGAAGGCTCGCTGGCTGGGCGTCGTGTTCGCGGTCATCCTCATCGTCTGTTTCCCGTTCGCGTTCAGCTCGCTGCAGGCCAACACGATCGCGGCCACGGTCACGTCCAGCATCGGTGCGGACGTGCCGTGGCTGTCGTGGGGAGTCGGGCTCGGCATCGCCGTGCTGACGGGGCTCGTGGTCTTCGGCGGCGTCCGGCGCATCGCGTCGGTGACGCAGTTCCTCGTGCCGATCATGGCGATCGCCTACCTGCTGCTCGGCATCGTCGTCGTCGCGCTGCACGTGGACCGGATCGGGCCGGTCTTCGCCGAGATCTTCACCTCGGCGTGGGGGTTCAACGAAGTGGTGGGCGCCGCGTTCGGGTACATCGTGCTGACGGGTGTCAAACGCGGCATGTTCTCGAATGAAGCCGGGCTCGGGTCGGCCCCGAACGCCGGTGCGAGCGCCGCGGTGACGCATCCCGTCAAACAGGGACTCGTGCAGACTCTCGGCGTCTACTTCGACACGTTCCTGGTCTGCTCGATCACCGCGTTCATCATCCTGGTCTCGGTGCCCGACCTCGCCGGCGCCACGCGTGGGATCGGTCTGACCCAGGGGGCACTGGTCAGCACACTCGGCGAGTGGTCGAATGTGGCGCTGAGCGTCATCATCTTCCTGCTGGCGTTCTCGTCGATCCTCGGCAACTACTACTACGGCGAATCGAACATCGAGTTCATCTCGACCAACCGCGGACTCCTCACCGGCTACCGCCTGCTCGTCGTGGCCGCGGTGCTGGTCGGATCGGTCGCCGGTGCGGACCTGGTGTGGAACTTCGCCGACGGCGTCATGGGGCTCATGGCACTGACGAATCTGATCGCGATCGGTCTGCTCTCGGGCATCGCCTTCCGGCTGCTGAAGGACTACACCGGCCAGAGGCGTGAGGGCCGCGACCCGGTGTTCACGCGGGATCGGCTTCCCGGCGTCACGGGCGTCGAGTGCTGGGAGGACGAGCTCAGCGTCACCGGACCTCTCGACCTGCCCACGAAGGAACGTCAGGCCGAAAAGCACCGGGACCACCTGCATCCTCACGACTGAATCGGCGCGCATGCCGTGGAGTGCCCGGGCGACCAGCGGAGCCACACGGCCGACGCTGGGCGATAGGTCGCCCCCGCCGCGTCGCCGGTGCGCCGCCCTGTGCGAGAGCTCGCCGCGTTCGCCAAGGTGCATCTTGAGCCGGGGGAGTCCAAGGTTGTGGAACTCCCTCTCGATCGCCGCGCGTTCGCGTACTGGGATGCCGTCAAGCACAGGTGGCGCGTGCAGCCCGGCACATATCGCGTCGAGCTCGGCCGGTCCTCCGCCGAGGTCGTGGCATCCGTCGAACTGCCACTCGAAGGCGACACCGACAAGCCGGAACCGCTCACCCTCGAATCCGCGGTCGGCGACTGGTTCGCGCACCCCGTCGTCGGACCCGCGCTCATGCAGGCGATCACGGCCGAAGCCAGCGAGCAGCAATTGGGGGCGGCATCCGAGAACGAGAACATGCTCAAGATGGTCGAGTCGATGCCCATGGGCCAGTTCGTGCGATTCCCCGGCGTCGAGAACCCGGATGCCGCACTCGAGCAGCTGATGGCGCTGAGCGTCTGACGGGCCGCACGTTCACAATGCCCCTGGAGGGACTCGAAGACGTTTTTAGCATTCTGCATGACGACGTGGAACGACAACTTCCGCGGAATTACACGGGTGTTCGGGATCCGAACGACATCAAACAACGTCCGAAAACATCCAACTGCGAACAGGACGCGGCCAAAATGCGGGCACAAATCCCTGTCATAGCGCGGCATCCTGGCCCATGCCAGAAGCAGATGCGGCCACGACTGTATTGAGCGTGGCGTAGCGAGACCGAGTTTGAGCGTTCTGCATAGATTGACGTACTTTGCTTGGCAATGTGCATCAACGCTTGTTGATGTTCGTCAGTGTTATCAGCGCCCGAGCGAGGGACCTGGCGGAGAGTCCGGGAACTGGTGCGGGCGGGTCCGCTGCTCTTCGTCGGCGCGCATCCGGTTGTACGTCTCGCGGGTGATGAGGTCCTCCGCGAGCCCGGCTTCGCGAGCCCGCGCCATCAGCCGAGTGGCCGTGCTGACGCTCACGCCGAGCTGGTCCGCGACGAGCTTGAGCGGCGCGATGTTCACCGCGGTCGCGATCCGGTACAGTCTCACCGCCTCAAGGACGGTCTTGGCGGACTCGCGATCAGATGCATGAGCTTGCACGTCGGCGAGGTACTCGCTCAACGTCGCCGACGGCCCCTCGTCGCGCTGCACCGTGACCACTCGAACCGCGGACCGCTGGACGATCTGGAGGACACTGACATCCCGCAGCGAGGCGGCGGTGACTTCCTCGCCCTCTCCCGACCGATCCACTCGGATGGATGCGGCGACCGACCGTCGCAACTTCTGGTCATAGACCACGCCCACACGGATCGTGCCCAGATTGTCGGGCTCGCCGGTCGAGACGGCGTCCCATCTTGACGGCATATGCACGCCGTCTCCGACGTGGATCCGTTCGTGGTCGATGGCTTCGAGGAAGAGCTCGCTCACATCAGCGAGTGTCCCACGATCCGGACTCGGTGAGCAATTCATGTCGCGCTTTGCTCACAGAGGGAGTACGGTGTGCGCAAGCGATGTCACGTATTGCTCACGGGAAGGAGAAGGCAATGAACAAGTCCGCGAACTCACTCGCACTAACGATGAAGGATGCCGCTAAGCTCGTTGGCGTCGATTACCGCACGATCAAGCTCGGCATCGAGAGCGGAACGGTCCCCACGGTCCAGCTCGGCCCGCGCCGAATGATCCCGCGCGTCCCGCTGCTGCGGGCCTTCGGCGTCGAGGTTTGACAGAGGCGCGGGTCATGATGCCCGACGTCCGTGCCGAATGAAACGGGATCGGTTGCGCTGGGCGATGCTACGACTGGAGTGCGTGGGACGTCGCTTAGTCGCGGCGCTCAGAGCGTGGCCACCATTGCCGGGGGCGCCAGTTCAGTCGTTGGCTTGGCCACGCAAGCGTCGTTACCGCGGACCCGATCACTACCACCCATACCCGACGAACTACGCGCAACACATCGAGCGGTTCGAGGCCTTTGCGGAGACCGGAGGGAGCTAGCATCGTGAGCATGGCACCGGTGACCGAACTCGAGATCCGGTCCGCAGTCCACGATGCTGTGGTGCGCGACGGACTTCTGCATGATCTAGTCATCGATGAGTTCGTGGTTGGCGAGCGCGGACGCATTGATATCGCTGTGATCGGCGATCATCTATTCGGCTATGAGTTGAAGAGCGATCTGGACACGCTCACCCGACTACCTCGGCAGATGGACGTGTTCGGCGACGTGTTTGACTACTGCACTCTCGTAGTCACGTCGCGGCACCTGTCAAGAGCGCGTCAAGTGCTGAAGCGTGGGTGGGGGCTAGCGGTGGTTGACCGCACGCCCGAGGACACGCTGATTTACCGACAGATTCGTCGCGCTCAACAGCGTCAGTCCCGTGACAACCTCGCACTCGCAAGGTTGCTCTGGCGCGACGAAGTCCTTCAGGCGCTCGACTCGCTCGGGGCGTCCGCCGGTTACCGAAGCCGGACGCGTGACGAACTCACGGAGCGCCTCGCGGCGATGACGGAGCGTGACCAGCTCCGAGCCATAGTGACTAACGCTCTTACGGCGCGCCAAGGGTGGCGAGTCGCGAAAGAACTACATGAAGGTGACGCGAAGTCGCCTCACGGAGGTGTGTCGTCGCGTTTCCTGGCCCGGAGATTTCTGTCGCAACGTCGCTGATCTGTTGGTCGCCCGGGCTGAATGACGGGCCGGAGTAGTACGGAGCAGCAACGATCGCTCGTGCTAGTGACCGGTACTGCGCGGCCGGGTTCGCACGTTCCGTACCGCGATGCACGTACCAGTCCGTATCTGAGGCGTAACGGATGTTCGGGATCGGTGTGAAGGCGGCACCGCCGTAAGTCGGAACTCCGACTGCATAGTCGCTGAACACGATGGGAAGGTCGACTGCTCGACGGACAGCGACGAAAGCGGCCGCATCGGTGCGCGGCAATGCGGCGACGGTTCCCTTTGGCACGACGTCGCCGACTGCTGCCGGGAATGCCGAGAAGGAGACCACGATGGACCGCCAGTTGGTGTGCGGTAGCTCCCGGATCGCTTGCCCGACGACCGCGGCCCGGATTGTTGCAGACCCGGTGAGGAGTCCGCCATCCAGCACGAGATCAACAACATCGGCTGTGAGATCGAGACCGTCTAGAGTCGCCGCGATATCCGCCGCACTGTCGACCGCCTCATCGACGAGCTCTTCCACATCGATGCGGAGGCTGACGCCTCGGCCATCAGTCGCTGCGATGTCAGCCAGTGCGGCCAGTGTGTTGGGCTCTTCTGTTGTTGTCAACACCGGGACCGCCAGGTAGGCGGCGCGCAGACTGTCGTAGAGGGCGGTTAGGGAAGCCGCAAAGGCGGCATCCTCCACGCCGTCCGCATTCAGGATCTGGAGCCAAACGACGTCGTCCGGATTGGACCATGCACGCGCAAGCAGATCCTTTGCCGTCGCCGGGTCGAGAAACTCGAAGAGGGGCACGAGCTTGTCGGCTGGAGCGCCTGACACGGCGTCTAGCTCGGCTCGCTTTCCTTTGAGAATCGGGACGTACGCGTCAGCAGGCAAGGGCAAGCTCGGGGAGACCATGGCGAATTATCGACACATGTGGCTCAGTTGCGAGGAGGGACACGCCGCGCGTGAAGCTTTGTGCCAGCTATGTGCGCGCAGACCTAGGGTTCGAACCATCAGGCACGGGAGGAGTGAAGGCAGGTAGAGAGTAAACCGCGTCCTCTCCCATCGTGAGAAGCTCCTGCCCGATCACTTGATGTAACACTTCGATGCGCCGTGTGAGGGTCCTCACTTGATGCTCGCATAAGGCGCTCAGCCGCTCCACCATCTCGCGGGACAAACGTGTCACGCTCGCGTGAACTTCTCCAATTCTGGACACTCCGGGCGCCTCATCGCGGGGGTTGAGATCCACAAAGACGGTACCGATCTCGAAAGCGTTCACTGAGTGAGCGACGAACTTGTTTCGCGTGTCGATGAAGTAGTCGTGGGCCTCCTGCATGTCCGTGCTCAGACCGTCGGTGTAGGCGCGGCCACGGTGTCGCAATCCGTTAGCGAATGCGCGTCCGTAGAGTGTCAACGCGGCCAGCCACAGGGCGTCGCTCTCGCCAAGCTCTGGACCTAGCAGCTCGAAGTCTTGTGACAGATAGGACTGTGCGAACACCTTGGCGGAGCTGAAGTCGTATCGAAGGCTTGCGAGGTCGATGAGTTCCGGCGTGGACGCGGTTTCCACCGTGACCCTTCGCATTCCGGGTCTGAGCGTGAGGTGCTCCGAATCGGGAGTGAGAGGGTACATGCTTTGCACCCATCTGACGATAGCGTTCGCAAGGCGTCCGGCGCCCGAACCGAGACTGTGTCCGGTCGCGGATCGTTGTGCAGCAGTGGAAGATCGGTGGCTCGGCGGCCAGGATGAGCGAGTCCGGATACAGCCGGCCGCCCCACGCGAACCGGCCCTCATCATCCAGGCGAGCTCGGCTAATCGACGTCCCGTTTTCGCATCGGCAGGCGTGAGATCGGCTGCGGAGTCCTACTCCCCGTGGACACCACAGCTAGTCCGTGGTTGCCTCGCGGATATCCCACCCACCCGCATCGGAGCGTCAGGTCGCCGACACGATGGCCTTCCCCAGCGCTTCTGCGGTCGTTTCGTCCAGTCGACCGATGGTGGAGACGATGTCGCGCGTCAGAAATCGCAAAGCGCGGTCTTGCGTAGACGAGCAGCATGTCTTGGTGCAATCGGGGCGGCGAGGATTCGACTAGCGCCGCGATGGATACGGTGAGACCATGCGGCTCGCGCGAATCAGGACTCACAACTTCAGAAACCTCCCGAGTCTGGACACAGCGTTGGGACGATCCGTCGTGATCGTGGGCGAGAACCGCGCGGGAAAGAGCAATCTGCTGCAGGCCATTCGGCTTGTGCTCGACTCGAGCTTGCCCTATGCGGATCGACGACTCTCCAGCAAGGACTTCTGGGATGGCCTCGATTGTCCCAGCGGTGACCCGATGGTGGATGGGTACGAGATACGCATCTCGCTTGACCTCGACGAACTCAGCGACGACAAGCGAATGATGGCCACGCTCGGGAACGGTCTCGTCGAGCTGAAGCCGCCCGTCGCACGCCTCACCTACAAATGGGCTCCTGATCCCAAGAAGGACGGCATTTACACCGATGGGGTCTACTTTGCCGACGGCGAAGATAACCGACGCGTTCCCAACGACCTCCGCGATGAAGTCTTTGTCGCCTTCACCTCTGCGCTTCGGGACGTCGAAAGCGACATACGGTCGTGGCGACGTTCACCGCTGCGTTCACTTCTAGAGCGTGTAATCGGAAAGATTCCCCCGGATGAAGTCGCACGTCTGCGCGCCCTCCTATCGGAGGCGAACGACCAAGTCGTTGGCCTGCCGGACGTGGAGGACCTTGCGACCACCGTCGAGAGGCGAGTCGAGGCCGCGGTAGGTCCTCGACATGCACTAGGTGCGTCACTTCGAACCGTTCCGCCGCAGGTTGACGAGGTGATCCGGGCATTGACGCTCTACGTCGATGGCTCCCAGGCTCGTTCCCTTGACACCGCCAGCCTTGGCTCGCTGAACATTCTCTACTTCGTGCTTCTGCAGCTGGGTTCCGAAGCTCGATTGGAGGGCAAAGAAGTGAGCCACACCTTGGTGGTGGCAGAGGAACCTGAAGCCCACCTTCATCCGCACCTCCAGCGGAGTGTTCTCGAGGCAATCGGCGCGCCCACAGACTCAAGGTCGATTCTTGTGACGACCCACTCACCCCAGCTCGTGAGCGCGGTGGACGGCCGCGCTCTCCTGCGCTTGTCGCGCAAGGACGGCGGCACCGTTGCCCACTCCGCCGCCGATGCAACGCTGACCGAGCGCGAATGGGGCGACGTCAACCGGTATTTAGGGGCAACCCAGGCGGAGATGGTCTTTGCAACCAAGGTCTTGCTGGTTGAGGGCTACGCGGAAGAAGTGCTCGTCCCGGCGTTCGCATCCGAACACGGCATGGACTTGAATAAGGAGGGGATCACGGTCTGCGCGATCCACGGGACTCACTTCCTTTCGTACGCGAAACTATGCGGTTCTCTGGGGATTCCGTTTGCGATTGTGACGGACGGTGATCCTGGGGACGACGGAGAACTTGAAGGTCGCACCCGCCTCAGCCGACTAGCTGAAGCCATGGGCCTCACAGGTGAACTCGACGGCCACGGACTCTTTCTTGGTGAGGACACGCTGGAGGTGGACCTGTATCGGACAGCCTCGAACGCTGAGCGAATCCACGTCGTTCTCACCGAGCTCGGCACAAGGAATACGCCGTCGCGCATTGAGACTTGGAACGGGTCTCCCTCGCGCAAACAGCTCGTGGACGAGATCGACCATGCAGGCGGCAAGGGTCGGTTCGCCCAACGTCTTGCCTCTGAGCCTCTAACCGCACCGGCCGCATTTCAGCGCGCCCTCGACTTCTTAAGGACTGCACTGTGAGCACGCTCGGGGACGCCTGCGCTGAGCTCAATGACTCGCAAATCGCGGCAATGGACGTTGAGGGCCATTGCGTTGTGATCGCACCGCCAGGAAGCGGCAAAACGAAACTCCTTGTCACGCGTTTGGCGGCTCTTCGGACATCCGGTGGGGGTGAGGCTCGCCGGGTGATGGTCGGCGGGTAGGGGTCGAGGTCCCCGAGGATCAGTAGCGCCAACTGCTGTTCCATCACGAGGACCTCGACGTGTCTCACCATA
>NZ_JACXZS010000008.1:138777-211798 GCF_014779795.1 Microbacterium helvum | reverse complement strand
TCAACGGGATCATCGAGCTCCACCGTCGCCTCGCCCGCGGCTACCGCAACCGGCACAACTACCGACTCCGCATGCTCCTCGCCGCCGGTGGCCTCACTCCATGACCCCACCGGATGTCCGAAGAGCCCGTTATCGCCGTCGCAACCGCAGCTGCGACAACGCTGCTCATCGGCGGATGGTTCGCCGCCCTGGTCTTCGTGTCTCCGGAACAGGTCGCTGCGGCAGCCAAGGCACCGGTTCAGCCGGCGCTCACGGGAACGATCGAGCGCGGGGACCTCATCGAGACGGTGGCGTTCCCCGCGTCCGTTGATTACGCCAGCGGGCAATCGATCCCGATCGCAGCCATCGCATCCACGGCACGCACTGTCGTCACCGCAGCTCCGGGGACGATCGGCGCGCAGGCAGACATCGGATCAGTGCTGCTTGAGGTGAATGGGCAACCCGTGTTTCTCTTCGAAGCCCCCTTTCCGTTCTATCGAGATCTGAGAGTCGGCGACCACGGGCCGGATGTCGAGTCTCTCCAGCGCGGGCTTGTCGCCGTCGGCCTGCTGAGTGCGGTCGATGGAACGTACGGGCAGCGCACTGCGGTGGCCGTGAGCAGGCTGTACAAGAACGCCGGCTACGTCGCACCCCCTTCACAGGAGCCACCTGCTGCCGCCGTCTCAGAGCAGACGAGTCCCCCGTCTGCGAACACTGCTGGTGCCGCGGGCGCATTCATGCCGCTCTCAGCCCTCGCGGCGGCGACTCGGGTTCCGGTGACCATCCGAAGCTCGCCAGGCGTCGGCGATCTCGTGAGTGACAGCACCAGCGTCGTCGTGGACGCCGGGTCGGCGCAAGTGCGCGTCCAGACTCGTGAGGAGGACGCGCTGCAGAAGGACGCTGTGGTGCACGTCACGATTGACGGCGCGGAATCGTTCGACGGCATCGTCACGTCGCTCGGCGCTCCCCCCCAGGGTGGTACCGCCGACAGCTCAGACGGCTCCGAGACAAACGACATGACCGTGGTGACCGTCATGCGATCCGATGGGACAGGCATACCCGCAGATTATGTCGGACACACAGCCAGCGTCTCGATCGAAAGGCAAGTCCTTGCGCAGGATGCGCTGATCGTACCGCTGTCTGCCGTGCGCACGAACTCCGATGGCGGCGGAGCAATAATGGTGGCCGATCTCGACGGCGCGGGATTTCGTCGAATCGGCGTCACCATCGTCGCAAGCATTGACGGCAGGGTGGCGATCGCGAGCGACGACCCTGCCGTTCATGAGGGCCAGAGCGTGAAGCTCGGATGATGCCGCCGCTGCTGGAGTTGCGAGACGTCTCGCGAACATACGCTGAAGGTTCGGCATCCGAAGTGCGTGCGCTCTGTCACGTCGACCTCGCTATCGACCAGGGTGAATACGTGGCGATCGTCGGTCCCTCCGGCGGCGGCAAGACGACCCTTCTCTCCATACTCGGTATGCTCGACTCTCCTACGACCGGCGACTATGTAGTCAATGGAACACCGACATCATCGCTGGACGAGATCAAGAGAACGCGGATGCGCGCAGGGCTCTTCGGATTCGTGTTCCAGTCGTTTCACCTCTTTGATCGGCGCGAGGTGGCAGACAGCGCCGAGCTCGGGCTGTATTACCAAGGTGCGGACCGTGGCACGAGGGGACGACGATCCATCGCCGCACTTTCTCGGCTGGGATTGGGAGACCGGCAGCACTCGCTCGCCTCTGATCTGTCCGGTGGGCAACGGCAGCGCGTGGCGATCGCCCGGGCCATCGCCACTGAGAATCGGGTCATTCTTGCGGACGAGCCCACGGGGAATCTCGACAGGGAGAGTGGAGCTGCAGTAATGCAGGCCCTTGACGATCTGCACAGCGAGGGCGCAACAGTCGTCGTCGTGACGCACTCCGACGATGTCGCACGTCATGCCCAGCGCGTCGTTCGCATCGCCGACGGCGAAGTCATCGAGGACTCCAAAGGCGGCCTCGGCATGCCCGCAGTGAACGTCGGCGGTCAACAGTTGCCAGGCGTCACTCCGAAGGACATCGGGCGAATCCGAATGACCGACAGGCTCCGGGATGCGATGTCGTCGCTGGGTTCGCGACGAAGCCAGACAGCGGGCCTGATCGTGGCCGTAGCGGTCGCGGTCGCGCTCATCATCGTGTCATTGGGGATCGGTGCATCTGCCCGAGCGCAGGTTTCGGACTCCTTCGATGCGCATGCGAATCGAGAGGTGACGATCAACTGGCAAGAAGGCTCATCGTCCCTCACTGTCGCGGATGCTGTGCGTCGACTCGATCCGCTCGTGGGGATCGAGCACGTGGCGGGGCTTGCCGATCACGGAGAATCAGAGGTGCGCGCCCGTAGCACTGGCGATGCACTCGCGGTCACCCTGCGAGGAGCGACCGACGATGTAGAAGGCGCAACGTCGACCACGATCACCTCAGCGACCAGAAGCACGTCGACGCTCAGCACCGGGCAGGCATTGGTCGGCCGAAGTCTTGCGCGTCAGCTCGAACTTGCGCCGCTCGAGCTCTCCCCCGCGATCGAAGTTGACGGCTCCCGGTACACGGTCGTCGGGATCGTTGAGGACTCCGCCAGGTACCCACTCCTCGCTGGGCAAGTGATACTGTCCGAACCCGACGCGGCGACACACCGATCCGCAGCAACAAACGAGATCGCAATCGTCGCCGAGTCCGGCGCCGCGCCTCAGATCGGGAAGTACGCTGCACTCGCGCTGGATCCGATTCACCCGGACGGATTCGTCGTCACTGTCCCCGTCGATCCCCAGACACTTCGCGTTGAGGTGGAGTCGGGTGTCCAGGTGACCCTGCTCGCCTTCACCGCACTCGCTGTGCTTGTTGCAGCGGTCACACTTGCGAATGCGCTCACGATGTCGGTGCTGGCTCGCACGGGCGAGTTCGGTTTACGTCGTGCTGTCGGAGCACGTCCCCGCCAACTCGCCGGGCTGGTGGCCTTGGAAGCGGCCATCGTGGGACTCGTCGGCGGGACCGGCGGACTGGTTCTCGGCGTGGCTTCCTTGCTCATTTTCACCATCACGCAGCGATGGCTTCCGGTCTTCGACGTGCGATTGGCACCTCTCGCCGTCATCGCCGGACTCTCACTGGCGATGCTCAGCTCGATTATGGGCGCATCGCGCGCGGCGCGCATCAGCCCCGTCGCGGCACTCCGTTCTTGACCTGAGTCAGATCAGAGCTTCTCGATGGGGGCGATCTTGATCAGGAGCTTCTTCGGGCCGGCGGAGTCGAAGCGCACATGGGCAACGCGCTTCGCGCCCTCGCCGGTGACGGCATCCACCCGTCCCTCGCCGAAGTCGTCGTGACGGATGCGGTCGCCGGGCGCCAGCTCTAGGTCGCCGTTGTCGCGCACCTTCGCCGGGATCTTGTTCGCGAAGCGCTCGAGGTTGCCCGACGGCTCGCGGCGAGCGAGCGGCACCAGGTCGTCGCCATAGCGCTTGCTCTGGCCCCCGAAACCGGACCCGGACCCGGAGCCTCGGCGCGCGTTGAGCGCGCGCGACTGCGTGCCGCCTCGCGAGTTGACGTCGCCGGGCGACTGGCGCCAATGCAGCAGCTCCGCGGGGATCTCTTGCAGGAACCGGCTGGGCATCGCGACGGTCACCTCGCCGAACTGGGCGCGGGTCATGGCCAGTGACAGGTACAGGCGCTTGCGGGCGCGTGTGATGCCGACGTAGAAGAGGCGGCGTTCCTCCTGCGGGCCGCCCGGCTCCCCCGCCGAGATGCGGTGCGGGATGAGGTCCTCTTCGACGCCAGTGAGGAACACCGCGTCGTACTCGAGGCCCTTCGCCGTGTGCAGGGTCATGAGCGACACCGAGCCCGACGCGTCTTCGAGGTCGTCCGCGTCCGAGACCAGCGCCACCTCGGTGAGGAAGTCGAGGAGCGTGCCCTCGGGGTTGTTGCGGGCGAACTCTCGGGCGACCGCCACCATCTCGTCGAGGTTCTCGATGCGCGCCTCGTCCTGCGCGTCCTTGCTGGCGCGCAGCGCGTCGTAGTAGCCGGACTTGTTCAGCAGCAGGGTGAGGCCCTCTGCGACGGCCGTCGGCGGGGCGAGCTCGCCCGAAGCGGGCAGCATGAGCTCGGACGCCTCGGCGAGCACCGCGTCGAGGTGCGCGATCGCCGCCTGGATCTTGGGGCCGACGCCGAGTGCCGACGAATTGGCCAGCGCGTCGCGGAACGTGATCTGCTGATCTGCGGCGTAGCGCGAGATCGTCTCGATCGTCACGTCGCCGATGCCACGGCGCGGCTTGTTGATGATGCGGCGCATCGCCATCTCGTCGGCGGGGTTCGCGACGGCCACGAGGTACGCCAGGGCGTCCTTGATCTCGGCACGCTCGTAGAACTTCGTGCCGCCCATGATCTTGTAGGGCAGGGCGGCGCGGATGAAGATCTCTTCCAGCGCACGGGACTGCGAGTTCGTGCGGTAGAACACCGCCATCTGCGAATAGTCGACGCCGGCGCGGCGCAGTGCCTCGATCTCGTCGGCGACGAACTGCGCCTCGTCGTGCTGCGAGTAACCGGTGAAGCCGATGATCTGCTCGCCGTCGCCGACGTCGGTCCACAGCTTCTTGTCTTTGCGGTCGAAGTTGTGGCCGATGACCGCGTTGGCCGCCGACAGGATGTTCTGCGTCGAGCGGTAGTTCTGCTCGAGCAGCACGACCTTGGCGCCGGGGAAGTCCTTCTCGAACTCGCTGATGTTGCGGATGTCCGCACCGCGGAACGCGTAGATCGACTGGTCGGAGTCACCCACGACCGTGAGCGACGCGCCCTCTTCGGCGGCCGGCTCGGGCTCGAAGATCATCATGCCGCCCGAGCCCGCCAGGGGGGCGGCATCCGATCCCGGCGGACGCGTCAGCTCATGGATCAGCGCGTACTGCGCGTGGTTGGTGTCCTGGTACTCGTCGACGAGGATGTGGCGGAACCGGCGGCGATACACATCGGCGACCTGCGGGAACGCGCGGAACAGGAACACCGTCTGCGCGATCAGGTCGTCGAAGTCGAACGCGTTGGCCTTCTGCAGCTCACGCTGGTACGCGGCGAACACCTCGACGAACACACGCTCGGCGGGGTCGCTCATGTTGGCCGAGCGGGCGTAGGACTCGGCATCCGCCAGCTCGTTCTTGAGCTTCGAGATCTTCGACTGCGTCGCCGCCGGGGTCAGCCCGAAGGCGTCGGCCTCGTGCTCTTTGACCAGGCGCTTGATGAGCGCGCGCGAATCGCCCGAGTCATAGATCGTGAAGGACTTGGTGAAGCCGAACTGCTCGGCCTCGCGCCGCAGGATGCGCACGCACGCCGAGTGGAAGGTCGAGATCCACATGCCGCGCGCGGTGTCGCCGACGAGCTGCTCGACGCGCTCGCGCATCTCGCCCGCGGCCTTGTTGGTGAACGTGATCGCGAGGATCTGGCTCGGCCACGCCTCACGGCCGCGCAGCAGGGACGCGATGCGACGCGTCAGCACGCTCGTCTTGCCCGAGCCCGCGCCGGCGACGATCAGCAGCGCCTGCCCGCGGTAGACGACCGCCTCGCGCTGCTGCGGGTTGAGGCCCTCGAGCAGGTCTTCGTCGGGGCGCGGGACGTCGCCCGACGCGAAGGTTCCGTCGAGTACGACAGGACGAAGGGATGCCGCGCCCGGCGCGGCCGCATGGGCATCGGTCATATCGCTCCAAGTCTAGGCGGGGCATCCGACACGGGCCGTCGCGGCGGCGTCACGAGAGCAGCTCCCACCGGAGCCCGGGAAAGCGCGCGAAGTCACGGTCGAATGAGACGAACGTCGCACCGTGCTCGATCGCGATCGCGGCGTGCGCCGCGTCGCTGACGAGGTTGCCTCGCGCATCGCCCTCGCGGCAGAGTTGCGCGAAGATCTCCCAGTGCCTCGGCCCGGGCAGCGCATCGATGACCCCGGGATTGCTGCGCAGCGCCTCCAGATGCCGCAGCGCCGACGCGGGGGTGTCGGGCGTCGACCAGAGACGTCTCTGAGTGAGCAGCCGGACGACGCCGGTCCCGACCGCGTGGGACAGGCCGAGCGTCTCGCCCGATTCCAGTACACCGCGCAACCATCCCCTCGCGACATCGTGAGCAGTGTGATCCAACCGGAAGGCTGCGACCAGCACGTTGACGTCGGGGATCTTCACGCTCTGTCGCCCTGCGACTGACGGATCTGCTGAACAGCGAAGTCGTCCTCATCGAGGAGCTCTTGCACGGCCTCCTTGTCATTGAGATCGACGAGCGCACGGTCGTCGCGAGAACCGCTCGGTGGCGCGAGATAGACATCGACAGGCCCTATCGACGCTTCACGACGCGCGAGTTCGTGCCGGATCGCATCCTCCAGAAAGGAGGTGACCGTGCGGTTGTCTGCGCGCGTTCGCTCTTTGACCTGTCGGTACAGCTCGTCGGGAAGAATCACCGTGGTGCGCATATGTCGAAGCATACGCCAGAGTATGCCGATATGCTCCGACGTTCTCCGGCACCTTAGAGCAGGCGCCGCTCGGAAGCCCACGCGGTCAGCTCGTACCGCGACGACAGCTGCAGCTTGCGCAGCACGGCCGACACATGCGATTCGACGGTCTTCATCGAGATGAACAGCTCGGCGGCCACCTCTTTGTACGCGTAGCCGCGGGCGATGAGCCGCATCACCTCCTGTTCGCGGGCCGACAGCCGGTCGAGCTCGTCGCTGGTGGCGGCAGTCTCGCCCACGGCGGCGCCGAACGCGTCGAGCACGAAGCCGGCCAGCCGCGGCGAGAAGACGGCATCGCCGTCGGCGACGGCGTGCACCGCCCGGCTCACCTCGGCGCCCGACGACCCCTTCGTGATGTAGCCGCGCGCGCCGGCGCGGATGACGCGCACGACGTCCTCCGCGGCGTCCGACACGCTCAGCGCCAGAAAGCGGGTGGTCGGCACGACCGGCGATGCGCCGCGGATCACGGCTTCTCCGCCCGCGGCGTCGGGCGCGGTCCCCACGGTCCCTCCACCCGCCGGAAGGTGCACGTCCAGCAGCACGACGGCGGGGCGGGTCGCCTCGATGACCTCGACGGCCGCGACCGCATCGGCCGCCTCACCCACGACCTCGATCGAGGCGTCGAGGTCGGCGCGCAGGCCGGAGCGGAAGATGGAGTGGTCGTCGACGATCACGACGCGCACGGTCACGGTCGCCTCAGCCACGACGAACCTCCGTCGACGGGGATGCCGGGCCGCCGGCATCCACGAATCTCAGATGCACCTCGGTGCCGCCGCCCGCGCCGCGACGCACGGTCGCGGAGCCCCCGGCCCGGCGCATGCGGCCGATGATGGACTGGCGGATGCCGAGCCGGTCGTCCGGGACTGCGGCCAGGTCGAACCCCGCTCCACGGTCGCGCACGTACACGTCGACGGCGTTCGCGTTGCCCTCGATGTACACCGACACGTCGC
Organism: Microbacterium helvum; assembly: GCF_014779795.1. GTDB lineage: Bacteria > Actinomycetota > Actinomycetes > Actinomycetales > Microbacteriaceae > Microbacterium > Microbacterium helvum. Next base: position 204,368 of record NZ_JACXZS010000008.1, on the reverse strand, counting down.
CGCCGGCGTGGCGCGCGGCGTTCAGCATCGCCTCGCGCGACGCGGCGGCGACCTCGCCACTCGCGCGCTCGGCGGGCAGCCCCGCCGAGACCACGTCGATGCGCACTGGGTAGTCGAGCTCGAGCGCGGCGGCGTAGTCGCGCAGATCCGTGGGCAGGTCGCTGTCGGCGGGCGCGTCGCCGTCGTACAGCCACGCGCGCAGCTCGCGCTCCTGGGCGCGGGCGAGCCGGGCCACCTCGCTCGAGGCGCCGGCGCGGTTCTGGATCAGCGCGAGCGTCTGCAGCACCGAGTCGTGCAGGTGCGCGGCCATCTCGGCCCGCTGCTCTTCGCGGATGCGCCGCACGCGCTCGCCCGACAGCTCGCGCAGCTTGCCTACGAGCATCGACGAGTACACCAGCACGATGCCGAAGATCGGCACCAGGGCGAACACGAAACCCGCGACGCCGGTCTGCTGCAGCGTCGTCAGCTGCGCGAGCAGCAGCAGCGCGAGCAGCACCGTCACGACGACGCGCACGATGTTCTCATGCCGCGGGCCGCGGGCCGGATCGCGACGGTCGACGAGCGTCGCCCACGCTCCCGCCGCCACCGCCAGCGCCGTCGCGAGGAACATGCTCCCGACCCACGCGGGCACCGAGGCCCACACGACGCCGCCCGCGCTGAAGCCGAAGATCGCGACCACCGTGATCAGCGTCACGATGCTCGCCAGGCTCGTCAGGATCCACGCGACCGGCACGCGCCGCGTGGGCTCGTCGCGCACGCGCGCGATCTCGACGGCATCCACGTCGGCGGGAACCGGCTCGCTCAGCAGCCGCGGGTCGTCCCACGGCAGGAACGCCCACAACCACGCGTACAGCAGCACACCGGCGCCCCACAGCGGGGTCAGCACGATGAACAGCGCCCGCACGAGCCACAGCGGCCAGCCGAGGTGCCGCGCGAGTCCCGCCGACACCCCCGACACCGCGCAGTCCCGCGGCCGGCGCAGCGGCGGGCGGACGGAACGAGTGGATGCCGCGACCGACGTCGCCCGCGCGTCGGGCGGATCCTCGCGCGGCGTGTGCCCAGCCGGGCGTCCGTGCCGCAGGTCCGCAGCGCCGGGCGCGTCGGCGTTCGTCTTCGCGGAAGAGGGCATACCGGCATCCAATCACTCCCGCCGCCGCCGACCCACTCGGGTGCCCGAGGATCAGGGACGGCTCAGGGGTTCACCCCATAGCGGGGGTCTCGCCGCGGCCGCCAGGGTGGAACCATGACCGACACGACCTCCGCTCCCCCCGCCGATCCGGGACCGCCGCCGACCGCCCCGCCGGGGCTGCCGACGGGGTCGGACCGGTTCTTCTCGTGGGTGCAGGGTCTGGGCATCGTCCGCGCCGACGGCTGGCTCGGCGGCGTGTGCGGCGGCATCGCCGCGCGGCTGCGGATCGACCCGCTCATCGTGCGCGGCATCTTCGTGGTGGTGGCGCTGCTCGGGTTCCCGGCGCTGCTCGTCTACGCGATCGCGTGGGCGCTGCTGCCCGACACGGAGGGCCGCATCCACCTGCGCGAGCTGTTCCACGGTCGCTACGACCCCGCCATGACGGGCGTGTTCATCCTCGCGATCGTCGGGTTCGTGCCGGTCATCCCCTGGTTGCGCAACGTGCTGCTGTGGCCGCTGTGGGCGCTCACCGGGTTCGCACCGTGGGCCTGGGACGACGGCTCGGGGGTCTCGGTGCTCGGCGTGCTCGGGTTCCTCCTCGCCCTCGCCGTCATCGGCGGGCTGGTGTACCTCATCGTCCGGTCGGCGCGTGCCGACCGGCCCTCGCGGGCGGATGCGCAGACGGCTTCCGCGCAGCCCGCCTCCACGGTCGCGTCCGATTCGGGTGACGACGCGACCTCTCCTCTCGCCGCAGCAGCGGCGGGCACCGCGGATCCGGCCGGTCGGGCTCCGGCCGGATCCGCGTCGGGAGACGGACCGATGGATGCCGCAAGCTCTGCCGCACCGACAGTCGCGGCCGCTGCACCCGCCCCCTATGGCGACGACGCCGCGGTCGCGGACTGGCGTGCACGTCAGGAGGCCTGGCGGGTGCAGAACGACGCGTGGCGTCGAAGCCAGCAGGACGCGGACCGCGCCGCGCGCGAACAGGCTCGCCGTGAGCGCCACGCCCACGGCGCCGCGTTCGCCCTCGAGGCCGAGGAGCGCCGCCGCATCCGGCGCGCCACCCGCCCCCGCACGAGCTTCGTGTTCGTGCTGACGACGCTCGGCGCCGCGATCGTCGCCGGCGCATTCGCGGTGCTGACCGCACTGGCCTCCGCAGCCAGCGCACCTTTCGCCGGGGCGATCGGGTTCTTCACCGCCGCTCTCGTGACTGCGCTCGCGATGGTCGTGGCGGGCGCGGTCCGCCGGCGGAGCGGGTTCCTCACCGCGGTCACCATCGTGCTGCTGGTGATCGGCGGCACCGTGACGGCGGCCTCGGGGCCCAATCGCTTCACGATTGCCGTCGGAACGCAGATCGGCACCGCCTCGTATGAGCAGCGGATCACGCAGCCGTTCGGGCAGCTGTGGATCTCGGTCCTGCCGCTGTCGGACAATGATGACGTCGAGGCCGGCGGAGTGGTCGTCGCCAAGGGTTTCGGCGGCACCGACATCATGGTCCAGCCCGGCACGGCGCTCGAACTCGATGCGACCCTCGGTGACGGTGTCGTCTTCTACGAGCGGAGCTCATCGACGGGGGTGGTGTCGGGCAGTGTGTCGCCCGACAGCGACGGGACCGTCAGCTGGCGCGTGACGAACGCACGCGACGACAGCACCGCTTTGACGACCCAGCACATCACCCTCGACCAGCGCACTGGTTCGGTGCAGGTCTACATCTTCGAGAATTGAGCGCCGACATGAGCATGAGCAATCTTCAGAATCCGGATGCCGCCCCCGCGCCCCGCGACGCGGTGCCACCAGTCACACAGGCGATCGAGCTCCCGCCTCTCCCCGAGGTCCCTGCTGCGGCAGCCGCGTCGGCTCCGCTGGTCGAGGCTGCGGAGACCGCGCCGGCAGTCGAGCCGAAGGTCGTCACCGCTACGGCCGCCGAGGCACCAGTCCTCGATGACCCGAAGACCGCCGCCGAGACCGAGGTCCTCGCCGACCTGGCCGCCCCAGCCACCGACGAGACTGCGGTGCTCGCCGACCTCGTGCCTCCCGCACCCGCCGCACCGCCTGCTCCGGCCGCGCAGCCGCCCGCGTTCACCGGGTTCACCCCGGCGGCGGATGCACCGACGGCCGCGGCCTCGACCGTCGGTGCTGCCGTGCGGGCGGCATCCACCGTCCCCTCCGGACCACGCGTGCGCTGGGCCGGGATCGTGTGGGGGCTCGTCCTTGCCACGATCGCGGGGCTGGCGCTGTGGCTGCTCACCGACGCCGCGCGCCAGGCGGCGGTGACCCACTGGCTGCTGAACCTGACTCCGGCCGCCGCCGTCGCCTACGCGGTGCTCGTGATCGGCGCCTTTGCGCTGATCGCCGGGCTCGTCGGCCTCGTGCGCCGCGCGCAGCGCGCCGGTGAGCGCCGGCGTGCGGCATCCCCCCTCACTTCCTCCTGACAGGAGGAGATCGGGCGGGCCGGCCCAGACTCCGCGGCGACCAGCCGGCCCTCGCACGTTCAACAGGTCGACCGCGCTTCCACAGGCACCCCAGCGTAGAACCTCCTGCGGAACGCCGGTTGACCTGTTGAACGTCACCGACTGTCAGTCATCAGGCACTTTGCGGCATCCCGTTGAAAGAATCCAGACATGCGCACCATCCTCAACATCATCTGGCTCGTGCTGTCGGGCTTCTGGATGTTCCTCGGGTATCTGCTCGCCGGGGTGCTGCTGTGCATCCCGATCATCACGATCCCGTGGGCGATCGCGTCGTTCCGCGTCGGCGTCTACGCGCTGTGGCCGTTCGGCCGCACGATCGTCGACAAGCCCACGTCGGGCGTCGGCTCGTTCCTCGGCAATGTGATCTGGGTGATCCTCGCCGGCTGGTGGCTTGCGATCGGCCACATCGTGACGGGCATCGCGATGTGCATCACGATCATCGGCATCCCGCTGGGCATCGCGAGCTTCAAGCTGGTGCCGATCTCGCTCATGCCGCTCGGCAAAGACATCGTGCCGATCGACCAGGTGCGCGCCGCCGCCTGACCCCCGCACCGCCGAGATCAGGAGATCTCGCGTGCACAGGACGATCCGCGCCACACCGTCCTGTCTTCGCCAGATCTCCTGATCTGGGGCGGACCACGAGTGCGAGAAACCGTCGCGCCGGGCACCCGGGGTGCGCGGCGCGACGGCGGTGAACAGTGGATGCCGGCGGCAAGGGCCGCCGGCATCCACCGTCCTACTTGGTGAGGACGCTGCAGCCCTCGTCGCCGTCGCCGACGCAGAGGACGAGCGAGTCGGCGTCGACGAGCGCCTCAGGCACTGCGTAGCTCCAGATGTAGGTGTACGACATGTCGGGCTTCATCTCGACATCGACGCTCTGCTGCGGGACGGCGACACCCTCGAAGCTCTCGTCGGCCGTCGAGCGCAGCACCGGGGCGATGTCCGCGCCGGTGACGCCCTCGTCGCTGACCCACTGCGCGACGTTCGCGGTCACCCACTGGGTGCCGGGCTCGGGGTCGCCGAGCGCACCGGCCGCCGCCTCGTCGGGAACGATGCCGCTCCACACCTCGAGCTGCGTGCCGTCCGCGCCCACGCGCTCGCCCACGGCCGCCGGGTCGGTGAGCGACGAGTCGACGATCGTCACGGCCGGCGTGGTCTTCTCGGGCGTCGTCTCAGCCGCGGGCGTGGACGCGCACCCGGCGAGGAGCAGACCGGAGACGGCGAGGACAGACAGGACAGCGGTACTGCGGGCACGCATGACAAACACCTTTTCGAATCGATTCGGGGAGGGGATCCTTCTACGTTACGCCCCCTTTCTTGATCATCTGACCAATTCCGGAGCCGTATCCCCCTCTTCCGGAGGGGACGAGGTGCGAAGGATCCCGTGCGCCTCAGGGACGAGGGGATGCCGCCGACCGCCGCCTGCTCCACGGCACAGCGAGCAGCACGCCGGCGATGAGCAGCACGGCGGCGAACCCGGCAGCGAACCACGGCGTCTCGGACGGGATGTCGAGGTACGTCGTGATGCCGAGGATGCGGGCGAGGCCCCACGGCAGCAGGCCCATCTCGTCGTTCCAGACGGTGAGGGCTGCTTCGAGTCCGATGGCGCCGACCACCACCGACGGCACCAGCAGGCCCGCGCCGACGGCTGCCAGCACGTACCCGGTGCCGCGGCGGGCGCCCACCTGGGCCGAGAGCGCCCAGCCGGCGGCGACGAACACCCACACGAACAGGGCGAACGCGATGGCGATGTAGATGGTGCGCAGCACCGGCTCGGTCCAGAACGCGTACCAGTAGCCGCCCGGTCCGGTGAACGACAGCGCGAACAGGGTGACGATGCAGCGCAGCATCACGACCCCGCCGACCGCGGCGATGACCGGCCACGGTGAGCGCCGTCGCACGAACAGCCGCATCACGAGCGCGAACACGGCCCAGGCGCCGATGACGACCGCGACGTGGGTCCACGACAGGAACGAGGTCTGCACGGCGCGCGTGGCGACCAGCAGCGCCGCCGGGATGATGAGCAGCAGCCAGCGGTCGAGCTCGAGCATGCCGAGCGTCGACTCGCGAGCTCTCCAGGGCCGGGTCGACGCGATCCACGTCGCGCGCGCTGCGGCCGCACCGGGGCGGCGCACCAGGCTGGTGCGGGCGGCGATCATGCCGATGACGACCCAGGCGACCGCGAGCACGAGCAGGCCGCGGGCGAGCCAGGCCATCGTGTCATCGCGCTCGGATCGCTCGATGCCCAGGCGCGCGGCCGTGAGGTTGAGCGCGGGGTGGTCGATGTCGCCGTCGTACGCCTTCAGGTGCGCGGCGGCGAGCTTCTCGAAGGTCGCACGGTCGGCATCCCACGCGGCGCGCGCGTCGGGCGACAGCGTGTCGTGCCACTCCCCCTGGTGCAGGATCAGCGACCGGTACGACGACAGCAGCCGCAGCGTGTCGACCTCGTAGTCCAGCGCCGACACGAAGGCGTCGCGGATCTCGGGCGAACGCCAGGTGGCGGCATCCGTCGACGCGACCGTGTCGCGCATCTCCGCCGCCGTCGACACGGCCGCCTCACCGTCGGCGATGGCGGCGTCGATGCCGCCGTCGGCATCCCGGACGATCGAGTACATGACGTCGAGCACGGCGGAGTCGCCGGTGAGGATGTCCCACTCGAAGATCCACATCATAGGCGGCGGTTCGAGGCCGATCGCGAACACCCGCTGCTGCGCGAACGGCGCGATGTACTGCCCGTGAGCGATGGCGTCGCGGGACTGCTCCATGGCCGAGACGATCGCGTCGACGGTCGCCGGGTCGGTCGAGAACCACTCGCGCGCCCAGTCCTCGGTCACCTGCGTCACGTCGGCTGACGGGTCGCGGGCGAGGGATGCCGCCACCTGCGTGTTCAGCTCGTACAGCTGCCAGAATCCCGCCTTGAGGTACAGCGTCATGGGTCCGGCGCGCCACGGCCCGCCGTCCTGCGTCCACACCCACACGCCCTCGATACGGTCGTTCGCAGCGAGCAGCTGCTGCAGCGCCCACTGGTACTCGCTGCCGAGGTCGTTGGCGAAGGCGCCGAAGTTCTCGAACTCGCGGCGGCTCTGCAGCTCGACGATGCGTCGCTGCGAGCCCTGCTCGAGCGTGTCGTTGAGGGGCAGCCAGGTGTAGAAGTCGCCGAGCGTGTACTTCGTCGACACGATGAGAGCGGGCGAGTCGATGCCGCCGAGCACCGCTTCGTACGAGTCGCTGTCGGTGTGCATGTCGCCGACGGCGCCCACCCCGACCGACCAGGTGCGGAAGATCACTTCGCGATCGGATGCCTCGGCCTGCCCCGTGAAGGCCTCGAGCATCGCGCGCACGGCGTCGACGGTGGTGACCTTGAGGGCGGAGTAGTAGTCCCAGCCGCCCACGTCGTAGACGGGACCCGCCTCGCCGATGCGGATGAGCACGCCGTCGAGCGCGGGCACGGCGTCGTAGAGCTCGTCGAGGCCGGCGGTGTAGACGTCCCACAGTTCGGGGTTCTCGGTGTCGAGCGACCCGAACCGACCCTGGAGGTACTGCTCCAGCGGGCCGGTGAGTGCCAGCATGTCGGTGCGGAGGAAGACCTTCACGCCCAGTTCGTCGGCGCGCTCCCAGAACGGCGCGAACGCCTCGCGCAGTGCGCGCGCCTTCGCACGGTGCTCGTCGCCCTCGGCGTAGACCGGACCGCCGGGCACGTCGTCGAAGGTCACGAACTCCACGAACCCGGGGAACGCCACGGCGTTGAACCCGTTCGCCAGCGAGTGCCGCAAGAAGAGGTCGAAGTCGTCGTATGCCGCGGCGAGCGCGGTCTGGTCGATGTACGGCGCCTCGGTCTCGAACACGTCGGCGAATGCCTTCGACGCGTGCGAGTAGTCGTCGCCGGACTCCCACTCGGCGGGGTTCGGCGTGACGCCGACGGCGCCGAGGTCGGTCATCCGGAGAGGAAGAGCGGATGCCTCGTGCGCGCCGATGAGATCCGTCAGCGGCTTCGCGGCCCGCACCTGCGCGGCCAGGTCGTAGATCGCGCGCGTCGCGCCGGTCTCGGTCGCGGCCGTGACGGTCAGCGCGCTCGCGTCGCCGGCCAGGGCGTACGAGTCGTCGTCCGGCGCATAGCGCGCGTCGTACACCTTCGGGACGGTGAGGGAAGTCGAACCCCGCGTCTCGGGGGCGTCCGCGATCGCATCACGCAGTTCGTCGATGGCGACACCGAAGCCCTCGGTGTCGGGCACGTCGACGGCGGTGATCTCGGGCGGTGCGACGGGTTCGGTCGCCGGCGTGGCGACGGCCGCCGCGGGCTGCATCTGCGGGGCCGGCTCGGTGCGGATGCCGAGCGCATCGCCGACGGCGAGCGCGACCCCCGCTCCGAGCGCGATCAGCACGATGGCGGTGATGACGGCGAGGATGCCTCGCCGTCGCGCCGTCGTCATCCTCTGATCCTAGGTCCGCCGTTCCGGCGACCCCGCCACTTGCCCGAACCCGTTGCACACCTGTTGCCGAGCAGCGACCCATTCCGTCCTGGTCGTTGAGCGGAGCGAGGAACGAGCGAAGACGAAACGCGGCGAGACGCTCTCGCGAACCCGACCCACGCGTGTGTCGCGTGCGTGGCCGGGTCCGATCCGCGGCGAGACGCGTTTCGTCTCGCTTCGCTCGCTCAACGACCAGGAAGGGCCGCTTCGCTCGCTGTTCGTCACGGGAACACGATCTCGGCGTCCGGTTCGCGGATGAGGAAGCCCTGCGCGCGATCGCAGCCCAGCTGGACTGCGATGTCGAGGTGCGTGAGGGTCTCGATGCCCTCCGCCACCACGCGCAGCCCGTCGGCGTGCGCGCGCTCGACCTCGGCGTGCAGAGCTGATCGAGCCCCGGGCTCCACGGCCCGGACCAGGTGCCCCGGGATCTTCACCTCGGTGAGGGGCAGGCGCCGCAGCCGCTCGCGGGTCGGCGTGCCCGAACCGTAGTCGCCGAGCGAGATCTCCACGCCGCGATCGTGCAGCATGCGCAACTGCGGCAGCACCGCCCTTTCGTCGATCGTGACGCTGTCGTGCGAGAGCTCGATCACGAGCGATCCGGGTGCGCACTCCCGCCGTGCGAACTCTGCGGCGACATGACCGGCGAACGACTCGTCGTCGAACTGCACCGGCGACACATTGAGCGTCACCGCCCACGCGCGGCCCATCTCGCGCCATTCGACGAGCGTGTCGAGGCAGTCGCCGAGCATCCGTCTGCCCAGCGCGTGGATCGCTCCCGTGCGCTCTGCGACCTCGATCATGGTGACCGGGTCGACGTCCCCGAGCCGGGGATGCCGCCACCGGCACAGTGCCTCCGCGGCCACGATCGATCCGCTCTCCAACGACACCTGCGGCTGGTAGACGGCGAAGATCTCAGGACCATGGACCGCGGCGGCCAGTTGGTCCGCGAGGGCTTCCGTGCGAGGCATCCCTCAAGTCAGCCCGGATGGATGCCTCCGACGCAAGCCCCGGCGCACGTCGCTGCGATCGGCTACAGTCCTCCCCCGTGCGCGAGTCGCGCGGCGGCGCGGCGGCCATCACGCCTCGAGGACGAGTCTGCGGCCTCCCTATACTTTTGTCGTCGCAGACGATTCAGGAGGATCGCGATGGCGTTTCGGAATCTGGAGACGTTGGAGTCTTGGCTCGCCGAGTACCGGGAGATGGGAAGACCGCTGGCCGGCTCCGCACGCGTGACGGTGCAGGACGGCGACGGTGGTGCGGACACGGGGCTGGTGGTGTTCCGGCTCGACCATGCTTCGACCGCCGTCTTCATCCAGCCCGCCACGCGGGACGCCTCCGGATGGGTCGCGACGATGGAGCCGCGAGAAGAAGCCGTCGTCCTGGACGCCCCCGGTCTGCTCGAGCTGTCGGCCGAGTTGGCAGCCGTATCAGAGCTCTGCGCGTTCCTCGAAGAGAAGTCGCGGACATCTCAGGGCGACACCGTCGCCTGAGCACGTCAGCGCCGCACGCCGACAGTGGTGGCAGTGAGAGACGCCAGCAGAGCTGCGGTGTGTCCGACAAGCGATTGATCGGCCGCCCCGACGGCGACGTCGAAGTCGTCGTCGAACCGGTTCAAAGCAGACCACGGGTCCTCGGCGATGTCGATCGTCGCGGTGATGCGGTTCACCCGGCGGTCGTTCGGATCGACGTCGCGTCGCACGAGCGAACGACCGACAAGCCGGTCGATGAGCGTCGTCACGCCCGCGGAGGTGATCCCGAGGTACTCGCGCAGCGCCGTGGGACGGGTTCCCGGATTGCCGACGACGAAGAGGAGGGCCCGGGCATCGATCTCGCTGATGCCGAGGCTGGCGCGCGCTGTCGCCATCGCAGCATTGCGCGCGTCGAGGTACTGGCGCAGCGCCTGCCCGAGAGTCAGCGCCGGTGCGTGGTTCGCCATCCCGTCATTCTCCCAAGTCACTCGCCAGCAGAATATCTCAGATCGCGAGTATTTAGTAGATTTATCTAAATTGTCTAAATATCGGGGTACAGTGGAGGTTACGCGCCGACGCGGCGCATCACGCCGCCCACCACCCCCGGACATTGGCGCAGACGCCAGGAGGCAATCGTGACCAACGGAAAGGCTCCGATCGGATGTCGCTTCCTGACGACCCCGCATCCCGTGAGCACCCCATGCTAGGACTTGCGACATGCGGATTGCTTGCGGTCGACCGCGATTCCACCATCCTGGACGCCAACGCGCAGCTGCTGGAATGGCTCAACTGCGATCGTGACGACGTGGTCGGCCGGCCGCTCGAAGCGCTCCTGACACTGCGGATGCCGGTGGCGGATGCGGACGGCGAGCGCCCCACCGACGCCACCCTGCACGGCGTCTCGGGCGTGGTGCGACCCGTGGTCGTCGGCTCCTTCGGCCTGGACGAGAGGGGCGTGGAACGCATCGCCGTGTACGACGTGTCGACGCGATCCGCGTTCAACCTCGGGTTCCAGGGCGCCGAGGCGAAGACCGAGCGAGGCCGGCAGCGACTGCAGATCCTGCTCAACTCCGCCGTCGGCTTCGGCAACGTCAGGTCGGAGCTCGACGCGGCCGAACTGCTCGTGGACGTCGCGCAGCGCGCGTTCGCCGCCAGCGCGGTGAGCGTGCACCTCGGTGGACCCGACGGCCTGTGCCAGAGCGCCGGCGTGAACCCGCTCGCGGACCACTGGCCGGCCACCCTGCCGCCCACCGGCACGGCGACGATGCTGGGCGGACAGGTCGTGATCATCCGGTCCCCCGAGGAGGCGGAGGCGTTCGTGCCCGGCGTCGGCATGGGCGACGCCTATCGTGCGGGCGGTGTGCACGCGGCGATCGCCTCGCCGATGCGCTCGCACGGCGACGCCGTGGGGTCGATGGTCTGCTACTTCGACCACCGGCGCGAGTTCGACGAAGAGGCCGTGCCACTCGCCGAGGCGCTCTCGAACCAGGCCGCCCAGGCGATCGCCCGCATCCGACTGGAAGACACGCTGCGCCGCGCCGCCATGCACGATGAGGTGACAGGGCTGCCGACCCGCCGTCTGATCGAAGAGGACGTCACGCGCACCCTGGTGCAGGGATTCTCTGCCCTGAGCGTGATCTTCATCGATCTCGACGGCTTCAAGTCCGTGAACGACCTGCTGGGTCACACCGCCGGAGACGCGCTGCTGCGAGAGATCGGCCTGCGACTGCGCCGCACCATCCGCGAGACGGACGTGCTCGGCCGCTTCGGCGGCGACGAGTTCATCGCGGTCGCCGCGGTCGACGGCGTCGACGGCGCCGCGCTGGCCGACCGCATCCGCGCCGCCATCGCCGAGCCGTACGACCAGCTGCCGCCCGACCTGTCGATCACGGCGAGCATCGGCCTCATCACCGTCGGCAACAACGGCGCACCCGTCATGGACCAGCTCATCCGTGCGGCAGACCACGCCATGTACGAGGCCAAGCTGGCCGGCGGCGACCGCGTGGTCGTCGCCCAGTCCACGCCCGCGCCCGTGATGTGACCTCCGCGCCCGGTCGTCGAGCGAGCCGGGTACGAGTGAGACGAAAGCCTCGACCGCACGGACAGCGCCGTGCGCTCGAGGCGTTCCGTCTTCGGGCGCGAGAGCGCCCTCCGCTCAACGACCAGGGGCTCAGCTGCTCTTGCGCATCGCGCGAATGCCGACCGCCAGCCCCACCACCGCCAGCGCGACAGCGGCGATCCAGCCCCACAGCACAGTGATGTCGCCGAGGTCGCCGGCGAACAGCGCGCGCTCGGCCTGCACGACCCAGTTGACGGGGTTCACGGTCGAGACCGCGCGCATCCACGCCGGTCCTTCGTCCAGCGGCAGCAGCATGCCCGACAGGATCAGCAGCGGAAAGATCAGCGTCTGCTGCACGCCCCAGAACAGCCACTCGCGGTCCTTCGTCTTGAGCGCGAGCGTGTACGAAAGCGCCCCGAGCCCAATGCCGAAGACGGCCAGCAGCGCGAGCCCGATGACGAGCCCCGGCACGTCGATCGTGAAGCCGAAGGGCCACGCGATCAGCACGATCACGAGCGCCTGAACCACGATCGGCGCGATCTCTTTCAGCGCCCGGCCGACGAGCAGCGACGAGCGACCGAGCGGTGCGACGAGCGTGCGCTCGTGCGAGCCCGTCATCATCTCGTACTGCAGGTTCGACCCGGTCGCCCCGGTGCCGAACAGCACGATCATGACGAGCACGCCCGGCACGAACCACTGCAGCGTCTCGCCCACCGGCGCCCCTGACGAGCCGACCAGCAGCGGCGCGAACAGCCCCAGGAAGACGAGCGGCTGGACCAGGCTGAAGATCAGCGTGAACGGGTCGCGGACCACCGGCTTCAGCTCGCGCGTGAGCACATTCCAGGTGTCGCGCGCCGCATTCGGTCGCACCGCGGTATCGGGTCGGGTCTCGGTCTGCACGCTCATCGGTCTGCTCCTGTCGTGATCGCTTCGTTCTCGATTCGGGATGCCGGGCGCCCGGCATCCTCGTCCTCCGGGGTGTCTTCGGCCTGTCCCTCCCCGGCCTCGCGCAGCGTCCGCCCCGTGAGGGCGAGGAACACGTCGTCGAGCGTCGGAGGCACGCCCGTCGCGGTGCGCACCGTGAGTCCCGCGGCGTCGAGCGCGCGCACGGCCGCCGGCAGCAGCGCATCACCTTCCGACGCGATGAGCGTGAGGGATGCCGCCTCCCGCACGATCTCGCGCGCCGCGAGCCGCTGCACCACCGGAACGGCGGCTGCGGCATCCTCTTCGCTGTCGAAGCCGAAGGTGAGCACGTCGCCCGCGAGGTCGGCCTTCAGCCGCGCGGCGGTGTCGTCGGCGATGACCCGGCCGCGGTCCATGACCATGACGCGTTCGGCGTAGCGGTCGGCCTCTTCGAGGTAGTGCGTCGTGAGGAAGACGGTCGTGCCGTGGCTGCGACGCAGCTCCTGGATGTGCTGCCACAAGTTCGCCCGGCTCTGAGGGTCCAGGCCCGTCGACGGCTCGTCGAGGAACAGCAGCGGCGGCGCGTGCATGAGGCCGAGCGCGATGTCGAGCCGGCGCTTCTGCCCGCCCGACAGCTGCTGCACGGTGCGGGTCGCGAAGCCCGAGAGGTCGAGCGATTCGATGAGCTCGTCGGCCCGCTGCCGGGCCGCGGCTTTCGACATGCCGTAGAAGGCGCCCTGGCTCAGCAGCTCGTCGCGGGCGCGCTGCGAGAAGCTGCCGCTCGTGAGCTGTCCGACGTAGCCGATGCGGGCCCGCACGTCGGCGGGCCGGGTCAGGATGTCGAAACCCGCGACCGTCGCCGTGCCCGAGGTCGGCGGGATGAGGGTGGTGAGCATGCGCAGGCTGGTGGACTTGCCCGCGCCATTGGGGCCCAGGAACGCGACGAGCTCGCCGCGCTGCACCCGGAACGTGAGGCCTTGGACCGCCTCGACGGTCTTGCCCTTGACGGTGAAGCGCTTGGTGAGGCCGTGCGCTTGGATGATCGGTTCGGTGTCCATGCCCACACGCTAGAAACAAATGCGGACGGATCCTGTCCTGGATGCATGAGATTCTTTTCGCATGTCCGACACGACCACCCGCGCCCTCTCGCTGCTGAATCTGCTGCAGACCCATCGGCACTGGCCGGGGACCGAGCTGGCCGGCCGACTGGGCGTGACCGAGCGCACCGTGCGACGCGACGTGGAGCGCCTGCGCGAGCTCGGCTATCGCATCGAGTCCACGCCCGGCGCAGCGGGCGGCTACCGGCTGGAGGCCGGCAGCGCCGTGCCGCCCCTGCTGCTCACCGACGACGAGGCCGTCGCGATGGCGATCGGACTGCGGGTGGCGGCATCCCAGCGACTCCTGAGCGGTGCCGAGACCACCGTGACCGCGCTCGCGAAGCTCGAGCAGGTGCTGCCCGCGCCGCTGCGGCGCCGCGTCAACGCGCTGGCCGAGACCGTCCAGCCGACCGGCATCCGCTCCGGCGCGGCGGTGTCGAGCGAACTGCTCGGCGAGCTCGCCCTCGCCACCCGCGACCACGAGCGCGTGCGCTTCACCTATACGACCGTGTCGGGCGAAGTCATGAAGCGCCGCGTCGAGCCGCACGCGCTCGCGCCCGCCGAACGGCACTGGTACCTGCTCTGCTGGGATCTGGAGCGCGACGACTGGCGCACCTTCCGCGTCGACCGCCTGTCGGACCTCGAGCACACGCGCGTGCTGTTCACGCCGCGCGAACTGACGCCCGAGCAGGTCGACGAGTTCATCGCCGTCGCCCGGTCGTGGAGTCCGCAGGCCGTGGCGGGCGCCGCCGTCATGGACCTCGGCCTGGACGACATGCGCGTGTTCTTCGGCCAGTGGGGCCAGGGCGCGACCGCCGCCGGCGAGGGCCGCACGAGCTGGCCGGTGGGCGGCAGCGACTTCCGCGAGGTCATGTACGCCCTCGCCTGGATCCCCGAGGGCGTCCCGTACACGCTTGAGCTGCCGGATGCGGCGAGGACAGCGATGCGCGAGGCGCTGATGCGGATGCTGGCGGCCCTGGAGTAGGCCTGGCCGCCGGCATCCACTCCTCCGAAACTGGTTGATCTCGATCCACAGTTGACTCACGTCAACTACTTGCTATATAGTTGACCGTCATCAACTTTCTAATCGGAGGAAACCTATGTCGACACTCTCCGACACGCATTCGCCGGCGACCGCCGAGCGCACTCCGCGCGAGGTGTTCATCGCGCTTTCGGGACTCATCGTCACGATGTTCGTCGCCGTGCTCTCGGGCACCGTGATCTCGACCTCGATGCCGCTCATCGTCGCCGACCTCGGCGGCGACCAGTCGGCCTACACGTGGGTCATCACGTCGAGCCTGCTGGCCACGGCCGTCACCACGCCCATCTGGGGCAAGCTCGCCGACCTCGTCAACCGCAAGGTGCTGCTGCAGATCTCGATCGTGCTGTTCGTCGTGGGCAGCGCGATCTCGGGCTTCGCGCAGGATGCCGGCACGCTGATCGCCGTCCGCGTGATCCAGGGCATCGGCACGGGCGGTCTCATGTCGCTCGTCATGATCATCGTCGCCCTGATCATCTCGCCGCGTGAGCGCGGGAAGTACATGGGCGTCGTCGGCGGCATCATGGCCGTCGCCACGATCGGCGGCCCGCTGCTCGGCGGTGTCATCACCGACGCGTGGGGCTGGCGCGCCAACTTCTTCCTTCCGGTTCCGCTCGCCGTCATCGCGCTCGTGCTGCTGCAGTTCACGCTGCACCTGCCGAAGACTCCGAAGCGTCCGGTCAAGATCGACTACATCGGCGCGGTGCTGATGGCCGTGGGCGTGGCGCTCACGCTCGTGTGGATCACCCTCGGCGGCAAGCCTGACGCGGGCGGCTTCGAGTGGGACTCGATCACCAGCTTCGTCATGATCGGCGTCGCGGCGGCATCCATCGTCGCGTTCATCATCGTCGAGTTCTTCGTGCCCGAGCCCATCGTTCCGATGACGCTGTTCAAGAACCGCACGTTCACGCTGTCGGTGATCGCGTCGCTCGCGATCGGCGTCTCGATGTTCGCGACCAGTGTGTTCCTGGCGCAGTACTTCCAGCTGGCGCGCGGCGCCACACCGACCGAGTCGGGTCTCATGACGATCCCGATGATCATCGGCCAGATGGGCGCCTCGATCACCGTCGGCGCGCTGATCAGCAAGTTCGGCCGCTGGAAGGGCTTCATGCTCGTCGGCTCGGTGCTCACGATCGCGGGCACGTACCTGCTCACGACGCTGCACTACGACACCCCGTTCGTGTGGGTGGCCGTGTTCATCTTCGTGCTCGGCGCGGGCCTGGGCATGGTCATGCAGAACCTGACACTCATCGTGCAGAACGACACCCCCGCCTCGCAGCTGGGCGCCGCGTCGTCGAACGTGAACTTCTTCCGTTCGATCGCCGGCACCATCGGCGTGACGATCATGGGGTCGCTCCTGGCCACGCAGGTCACCAACAACATCACCGACGGCTTCAAGGGCTTCGTGCCCACGTCGCCGGATGAGGTCACCGCGCTGCAGACGCTGGCCGGCGGCACCGTGCCGAAGGTCGACGAGCTGCCCGAGACGATCCGCGTGATCATCGAGGCCGCGTATGCCGACGGCATCGCCCACGTGTTCTGGATCGCCGTGCCGCTCGCAGTGCTGGCGCTCATCGCGATCGCGTTCCTGCCGAACAAGCGACTGTCGACCAAGTCGGCGTCGCAGGAGCTGCAGGAAGAGGCCGAGAACGTCGCCATCGAGCTCGCAGAGGCCGAGGTGGGCGCCGCGCTGCCGATGGTCGCCGAGCAGGTCGAAGAGGCCGATCGCGTGCTGACGGGCACCGTGCCGGTCACGCGCGCGGCCCTGCGCAAGGACCGCTCGTAGCATGGCCGTCATGAGCCCGGACTCCGCCGTAGACGACGCGATCCTCGACGTGGAACAACAGCTGTCCGTCCTCTTCAACCGGTCGCGTGCCGTGTGGAAAGAGGCCGCCGAGCAGGTGCACCCCGAACTGCAGCCCGCGGGCTACAAGCTCTTCGGCACGATCGTCCGCCTCGGCGAGACGAACGCCCACGCACTGGCCCAGCTGTTCGACATGGACAAGAGCGCCGTGAGCCGCCAGGTGCGCGTGCTCGAGGAGTTCGGGCTCGTGGAGAGCCTGCCCGATGCCACGGACGGGCGCGCCCGCGTGCTCGTGCCGACCGCCGCCGGGCTCGAGAAGGCCCTGGCCGTGCGCGAGAGCAACAAGTCGCGTCTGCGCGGTGCACTCTCGACGCGGTCTGCGGACGACCTGCGACTGTTCGCCGAGATCCTCTCCGAGATCTCTGCCGCGTAGAGAAGTGCATGCCGGAAGGGCCGCCCCGGGGCGGCCCTTCTTGCGTTGCCCGCTCCCCCGGTCGAGGCCTTCGCCCCCGCTCGCCCCGCGGAGCGAGGAACGAGCGACGTCGAAACGCCCCGGCCGCACGGTCGGCGTAGTCCCCCGGCATCCATCGCCGCGCAGCGCGATACTGGACCCATGCCCAGCGTCACGGCCGTGCACGGCGACATCACCGCGCAACAGGTGGATGCGATCGTCAACGCGGCCAATCGCCGGATGCGGGGCGGTGGCGGCGTGGACGGCGCCATCCATCGCGCGGGCGGTCCCGCCATCCTCGCGGACTGCATCGCCCGCTTTCCGTCCGGTCTCGCGACCGGCGACGCCGGCTGGACCACTGCCGGCGATCTGCCCGCGGCCTGGGTGATCCACACCGTGGGGCCGAACCACGCGGCCGGCGAGCGCGACCGCGCGCTGCTCGAGTCCTGCTATCGGCGCGCGCTCGAGGTCGCCGACGAGCTGGATGTCGCATCCATCGCCTTCCCGCTGATCAGCGCCGGCGTGTACGCCTGGCCGCTCGACGACGCGATCGCCGCCGCGATCGAGACGATCGCCCGCACGTCGACGCGCGTCGAGCACGTCCGGCTGGTCTCGTTCAGCGAGCCGACGCACCGGCGCGTGCAGGCCCAGGTGATCCGATCGTTTCCGCCGCCGACCGAGCCGGGGTCGATCGGCCGGCTGTTCGACGAGGAGCCGCCGGTCTGGGGACTGCGGGGCGATCCATACCTGTGGCGCGCCCTGCGCGCGCAGTTCGCGGGGACGCCGCTGCCCTCCGACCGGCGGGAGCTGCAGCGCACGATCACGTCGGCGGCCGAGGCGATCGCGGGTGCGCCCGTCGCCGACCGGGACGACGCGATCTACGTCGCCGAGTTCAACCCCGGGCATGGGATGTCGGCCGGCCACATCTCGGCATCATGGTGGAACAGCACCGGCTTCCCGCTGCTCATCGACCGGTTCGAGGGGTCGCGCGAGTCCACCGGGTGAGCACGCGCGGAGGGGTAGACGAAACGCTCGAGATGCTTAGGCCGACAACGGGCGATCGAAGGAGATGCCGTGCTCGACGAACTGCTCGAACTCGAACACCAGGGCTGGAAGTCGCTGTGCGACGGCACCGGCTCCGAGTTCTACGGACGACTCATGACCGCCGACGGCGCCATGGTGCTGGCGCACGGAATGGTGCTCGACCGCGACGCCGCCGTCGATTCGCTCAACGACGCCCCGCCGTGGCGCACCTACGAGATCCACGATGAGCGCCTGATCCCGCTCGGCGACGACCACGCGATCCTCGTCTACACCGGCCGCGCCACCCGCGATGGCGATGAAGCCGCGTTCACCGCGCTCATGTCGAGCGTCTACGTGCGACAGGACGGCGACTGGCGACTCGCGCTCTATCAGCAGACGCCGGTGCCCGAACCGTCCGCCGACCGCTGAGCGGGTTCCCGCCCGGCGAAACGCCCCGAGCACACGGCCTGCCTGGGCCGCCGGCATCCACTCGCCGGTGGTACCTTCGCGGCATGCCACGTGAGGATCCGCTGCCGGGCGATGACCCGGCCCTCGGGCTGACGCTCAGCGGCGGCGGAGCGTTCGGCGCCGCGCACGTGGGCGTACTGCAGGTACTCGAAGAGCGGGGCATCCGGCCCGGCATCGTGACGGGCACGAGTTCGGGGGCGCTCGTCGGGTCCGCGTACGCGGCCGGGCTCGACGGCGCGGCGATCGAGCGGATCGCGCTGCGCTTCCGGTGGACGCGGATCGGCAACTGGAGCTGGAAGCCGCGGTGGGGGCTGCTCGACACGCGGGTGGTGACGGATTCGATCCGCAGGCTGCTCGGTGAGGATCCGCGCATCGAGGATCTGCCGCGCCACTTCGGCGCCGTCGCCACCGACCTGCGCACACGTCGTGCCGTGACGATCGACAAAGGGCCGCTGAGCGCCGCGCTGCGCGCGTCGGTGGCCGTGCCGGGGATCCTTCCGCCTGTGCGACTCGACGGCCGTGTGCTCGCCGACGGCGGCATGGTCGACAACGTGCCGCACGCCGCGGCGCGCGAACTGGGCGCCGAGCGGGTGATCGTCGTGCACCTGCACGCCAAGTGGGAGAACGTGCGGATGATGCGCACGACCACCAAGATCAGCGCGCTCGTGGCCGACCCGACGGTCGTGCTGATCCAGCCCGAGATGGAGCGCATGGCCCAGTGGACGATGCGCGATGTGCCGCGGCTGATCGCCGAGGGACGACGGGCTGCGGAGGCGGCCCTGGACGGCGCGCCCCGTCGTTGAGCGGAGCGCGGGACGAGCGAGGACGAGTCGCCCGTGCCGCCGGTCGGCAGCGGCCGCCGGCATCCATCTCCGGATCAGTCGTCGAAGATCCCCACAGACTCCGAGAGGCGGGTCACCTCGTCGGCGGTGAGCTCCAGGTCGGCCGCCTGAGCCGAGTCGGTGATGGATGCCGCCCGCCGAGCACCCGGGATCGGGATGACGTGCGGGCCGAGGGCCAGCTCCCACGCGAGCACCGCCTGCTGGGGGCTGACGCCGTGCGCCTCGCCCACCTCACGGAACGCCGCGTACCGGTCGCCGACTCGACGCGCTCCCCCGCCGGTGCCGCCGAGCGGACTCCACGGCAGGAAGGCGATGCCGTGCGCCCCGCAGAAGCGCAGCTCATCGATGCTCCCGGGATGCTTCGGCGAGAACTCGTTCTGCACGCTGGCGAGATTGCCTTCGCCCAGCACCTCGATCGCGATCTGGATCTCTTCGACGCTCGCGTTGGAGATTCCGACGGCCCGGACGAGGCCGTCGTCCTGCAGGGCCTTCAGGCCGGCCATGATGTCGCCGTAGACGCGCCAGCGGTCGGGGCGGTGGTACTGGTAGAGCTCGATCCGGTCGATGCCCAGGGCGTCGAGCGAGTTCTCGACCGCCGAGCGCAGGTACGTCTCCGAGCCGTCGCGCCCCTTGGAGCCGTCGGGCAGGAGCGTGATGCCGCCCTTCGTCGCGACGAAGATGCCCGATGCGTCGCCGCTCCACGTCCGCAGTGCCTCCGCGACGATGCGCTCGTTGTGCCCCATCGGCTCGCCATCGGGTGCGTAGATGTCGGCGGTGTCGATGAGCGTGACCCCGGCATCGAGCGCCGCGTGCACGGTGGCCACCGCGTCTTCGAAAGACGGATACGCCTTGTCGTTGTTCATCGACAGAGGCATCGCCCCGAGCCCGATCGCCGACACCTGTCGTCCTGCCAACGTGCGCTGCTTCATCGTCCCAGCCTGCCAGGCACCGTGGTCGTCGGGTGCACGCAGCGAGACGAAACGCGTCGACCGACGGTCGGCCCTGGCCGCCGGCATCCACTCCTCGTCAGAGGCCCCACGACTCGCGCCAGCCGGTCGGAGTGTCGAAGCCGGCGAGCGCGGCGTAGACGCTCCACTGCCCGTGGTGCAGGGCTTCGTGCTGCACGAACTCGCCGGCGAACAGACCGAAGGTGAACGGAGATCCGTCCCAGTCGAGCACGATGTCGGGATGGATGCCGTCGAGCAGAGCGATCAGCCGGCGCTGCTGGTCTGCGAGCCCGGCGATGAGTGCATCGCGGGTCAGCGGTCCGGTGTAGTGCTCGTGCTTGCGCGACCAGTCGACGGCGCTGGTGGTGAGGGCCGCGTTGTAGACGCCGCGCACGCACACGACGTGCCGCAGCTGTTTCGAGAACGGTGCGAACTGGGCGGTGGGGCGATCCTGGGTCGGCGGCTCAGTCGTGGTTCTTGCCGGGACGGGCGTGAAGTCCCAAGCGTCGTCCGGGACGGCGCGGGCGAACTCCTGAGTCATGTCGTGCAGCACCTCGCTGTACCGCGCGAAGTCTTGGACGGTCATGTTCGTCACGCTACGCGCGTCGCGGTCCCGTCACATCGGGACGCATAGCGAAACCATGGTTCACGCTCATGGCCTACTTGGGCCGGTCGGGTTAGCGTGGGGTCATCGCGGCGATCCGGGCGGTCCCGGGCACCGGTTCATACCCGGGAGCGTTGCGGGTTCGACTCCCGCCGTCGCGTCGATTCCACACGAGGGAGTGAGCCAATCCTGGCGGCGAGGAAGTGTTCGAAGCACTTTTGGAGCAGTCGCCACCAGCGGGGAAGGCACCGTCGATGTCGCTCGCAGAACGCCGAGAGCGGCATACGGCGCCCCGACACGAACGACGGGACGCTCGGCATCGGCAGGACCGATCCGAGGCAACTCCACGGGCGTCACGCCCGCGTGGGCAGAGCGATGACCGCGTCGACTTCGATGTCGAAGCCATTCAGGTCTGCCTGAACCGTCGTGCGCGCAGGGTACGGATGGGTGAGGAACCCCTTCGACAGCTCGTTCAGCTCAGCCCAGTCCTCGATGCGCTTCAGGTAGACACCGATCCGTACCGCGTGCTCGAGCGACGTGCCCGCCGCCTCGGCGATCACCTGCACGTTGCGGAAGGTCTGCCGCAGCTGCTCGGCGAAGCTCTCGCCGACGCGCTCCCCGGCGGCGTCGAACGGGCCCTGGCCGGCGACGAACAGGAGTCCTCCGCTGACGATCCCTGAGGAGTAGGTGCCCGCCGGAGCAGGGGCGTGCGGAGAGGAGACGGATTCGATCACAGTGTTCCCTTTCGTCAGTGACGGCCCAGGACGGGCCAGATGTCCACGACAACGCCGTCCTCGACGGCGACGACGTGGGAGTGCATGTTCGAGAGCCCGCAGGCATGGTTCGGGCGGATGCGCACGAGGTCGCCGACGCGAAGCCCCGTCGCCCCCCGTAGGAACCCGTGCTCCTCGTGACCGGTCGCCACGACACCGCCGCCGTCCGAGACGACGGTGCCGATGCGTCCGTCGCCGTGCATGCTGCCGTCGGCGCTCATCGCCTTGATGCCGGCGTCGATCAGCGCCGGGTCACCGCGTTCGACGCTGATGACGCGGCTGAGCACCGTCACCGCAGTGTCTTCGGGCGCGACGGTTCCGATGGCAACCTGATTCTCGTCCCCGTAGACATACGTGCCGGGCCGCGCCTCGGTGACCCCGGTGACCGTCGGCGCGGAGCGCGCACCGGCGGTGGACCCGACTGACACGCTCGTCAGCGGCATCCCATCGGCACGGATCGCCTCGGCAACTTCGACCAACAGCTCTCCGGCAGCCACTCCGGTGGCGAGGCGCCGGGCCGGGTCCGCTCCGACGCCTTGCACGTGCCCCTCGTGCGTGAAGACCCCCTCGAGTCGCACGCCGGGCAGCGCGACGAGGGCCTGCGCGACCTCGACGGCGCGGCGGGGATCCACGCCGGTGCGCCCGAGGCCCGTGTCGACTTCGAGGCGGATCTCGATCGGCGTCCCCGCCGCCGCGGCGGCTTCTGCGAGGGGCTCGGCGGACGCGAGGGAGTCGACCCCGACGATGAGGCGAGTGCGCGCCGCCGCCCACAGCGCCGTGGCGACGCGGGCGGCGCCGACGGGCGGATATGCCCAGAAGACGTCGGTAAAGCCCGCTGCGGCGAGCGCTTCCACCTCGCCCGCCGTCGCGGCGGTGAGCCCTACGGCGCCGGCCTCGAGCTGGAGCGCCCCGACCTGGGCGCATTTGCTCGTCTTCCAATGCGGCCGCAGGGTGACGCCGAGGGAATCTGCGTAAGCGGCCATCTGGGCGACGTTCCGGCGCAGGGTGGGCAGGTCGATGATCACCGTGGGCGTGGGAAGCTGCTGGATCGGCGCGCCGACCAGCTCGTCCCACCGGAGAGCCTGCGGCGCAGTCGGGCTCACGCCGCCCCCTCCCGCCGCATCGCAGGCATGCCGAGCAGGAGCGGGTGGTGACATGCGACGCTGCGCACTCCGGCGCCGTCGATCGGTGAGAGGACCGGGACAACGGTCTCGCAGACCTCGTCGGCGCGCCAGCAGCGCGTGTGGAAGCGGCATCCCGACGGCGGGTTCGAGGCCGACGGCAGCTCGCCCTGCAGAACGATGCGCTGCCGCACCTCGTCGGGCGACGACGGCGGCGTCGCCGAGGCGAGGGCGGCGGTGTACGGGTGCGCCGGCTGGTCGAGCACCTGGTCCGCCGGGCCCGATTCGACGATCACGCCGAGGTACATCACCACGATCCGGTCCGACACGTGGCGGATGACATCGAGGTCGTGCGAGATCATCACGGACGACAACGAGCTCGATGCGCGCAGATCCATCAGGAGATTGAGCACCTGCGCCTGCACCGACACGTCGAGCGCCGACACGGGCTCATCGAGGATCAGGAGCTCCGGGTCGAGCGCCAGCGCGCGCGCGATGCCGATGCGCTGGCGCTGGCCGCCGGAGAACTCATGCGGGTAGCGGTTGCGCGCCGTGGCCGGCAGCCCGACGCGATCGAGCAGCTCGGCGGCCTTCGCCGGACCGCTGTTGCCCTTCCAGCGGCCGAAGGCGCGCAGGGGTTCCGCAAGGATCTCCTGGATCGTCATGCGGGGGTTGAGGGACGACTGCGGATCCTGGAAGACGAACTGCATCTTCTGGCGCAGCTCGTGCTGCTCGGCGCGTCCGGGACGGGTGATGTCGTGACCGCGGAAGGCGATGCGGCCCGAGGTGGGGTCGTTGAGGTGCACGAGCGCTCGGCCGGTCGTGCTCTTGCCGCAGCCAGACTCGCCGATGATGCCGAGTGTCTCGTTCTCACGCACAGTGAAGCTGACGCCGTCGACTGCGTACACCGTGCGCTTGCGCCCGTTGATGGCAGCGCTGGTGAAGTGCACCTTGAGATCTTCGACCCGCAGCACCGCGGGCGCGTCGCCGGCCGCGGTCGCCGTGTGGTTCACGGTCGTCATGCGATCACCTCCTGTCGCACGTCGCGGTAATGGCAGGCGCTCAGCCGGCCGTCGATGCTGAGCTCGAGCTCTGGGCGCTCGGCGAAGCAGCGGTCATTCTTGTACGGCGACGCGCAGCGCGGCGCGAACGCGCATCCCAGCGGCAGGTCCGTCATGCTGGGTGGGCGGCCGGGGATGGCGACGAGCGGCTCACCTCGCTCGTGCGCTCCCGGTTGGCTGCGCATGAGTGCGTTCGAGTACGGATGCCGGCTGTCGGCGAACAGCTCGTGCGTGGAGGCGACCTCGACGATGCGTCCGGCGTACATCACCACCACCCGCGATGCGGTCTGCGCGATCACCCCAAGGTCGTGCGTGATGAGCACCACCGCCACCCCGAGCTCGTCGCGAGCACGCATGAGCACGTCGAGGACCTGGGCCTGGATCGTCGCATCGAGCGCCGTGGTCGGCTCGTCGGCGATGATCACGGCGGGGTCGTTGACGAGCGCCATCGCGATCGCGGCACGCTGGCGCATGCCGCCCGACCACTGGTGCGGATACTGCTGGGCTCGCTGCGCCGCGTCGGGCACGCCGACGAGCTCGAGCATCTCGATCGTGCGGCGGCGCACCTCGGCATGAGAGGCGCGCCGATGATGGATGCGGTACGCCTCGTCGATCTGCGCACCGACGCGCACGACCGGATCGAGCGTCGTCATCGGGTCCTGGAAGACCATGCCGATGTGCTTTCCCCGCACTTCGCGCAGCTCTCGCGACGACAGGCTCGCGAGGTCACGGCCGCTGAACTGGATGCTTCCGGAGAGCTCGGCACCCGGGGGCAGAAGGCGCAGCACGGTGAGCGCGGTCATGGACTTGCCCGAGCCCGACTCGCCCACGATGCCGATGACCTCGCCGGGGGCGACGTCGAAGGAGATGTCATGGAGGATCCGCACCGGCCCGGAAGGAGTCTGCAGGTCGAGGGTCACACCCCGCAACGAGAGTGCAGCATCGGATCGGGTGGTCGAAAGAGGCATCCGGTTCACTTGTTCTTCCTCGGGTCGATGGCGTCGCGGATGCCGTCGCCGATCGCCATCGCCGAGAGCACCGTGGCGGCGATCAGCAGGCCCGCCGGCACCCAGAGCCACGGCATGGACGACAGCACCGTCAGCGACTGCGCCTCGTTGAGCATGTTGCCCCAGCTCGACTGGGGCGGTTGAACGCCCGCGCCGAGGAACGACAGTGACGATTCGAGCAGAACTGCCTCGGCCACGAGGATCGTGGCCGAGACGACGACCGGCGGCAGCACTCCGGGCACGAGATGACGGCGGATGATGTAGCCGCTGCGCGAGCCGAGCACGCGCGCGGCCTGCACGAACTCTTCTTCGCGCAGGCTCAGCACGACGCCTCTCGCGATGCGTGCCGACGACGGCCACGACAGCAGCGCGATGATCCCGATGAGCAGCGGCACGCTGGGGCCGATGACGCCCGCGAGCACGATGATCACCAGCACCGCCGGGACCGACAGCATGATGTCGACGATGCGGCTGATGACGGTGTCGGTGATCCCGCCGAACCACCCCGCGAGGACTCCGGCGAGGGTGCCGAGCGTCACCGCGATGATCGCCGCGAGGAAGCCGACCGACAGCGAGACCTGCCCGCCCGCGAGCAGTCGGCTGAAGACGTCCCGGCCCGTGGAGTCGGTTCCGAGAAGGTGTTCGGGGGAGGGCGGCTGGCGGATGCTCTCGAGGTCGATCGCGCTGGGATCATACGGACTGATCAGCGGCGCGAGCACGCTCGCGAGCACGATGATCGCAAGCACGATGACGCCGATGACGGCGGTCGGGTTGCGATAGAACCGGCGGCGCGCCAGTTGGTCGGGCGAGAGCTCCTTCGGCAGGCGCTTCGCCTCTTCGTCGACCACGACCTGGGTGGCGGTCTCGGTCAGGCTCATTTGGCGGTCCTCACCCTCGGGTCGACCACCGCGTACAGCAGGTCCGCGATGAGGTTGCAGGCGAGCACGACCACGGCGATGTACAGACCGAAGCCGATCAGCACCGGGTAGTCGCGATTCGTGAGAGAGGCGATGGCGAGCTGGCCCATGCCCGGCCACGCGAAGATCTGCTCGAGCACCACGGCGCCGGCGAGCACGCCGGGGATTGACAGCGCGATCACCGTGACGAGCGGGATGAGGCTGTTGCGCAGCGCGTGCGACAGCACGCGCGCCGGGCCGGCCCCCTTCGCGACCACGGCCCGGACGTAGTCCTTGCTGAGCTCCTCCATCATGCCGCTGCGTACGTAGCGGATGAGGGATGCCGCGATCGCCAGGCCGAGCAGGCACACCGGCAGCACCATGTGGTAGAGCAGGTCGCCGACATCGGTTCTGCCCGATCCGTGCATCCCCGCGGAGGGCAGCACGCGGAGCCGCACCGCGAAGATGTAGATCGACAGCATGCCGAGGAAGAAGCTGGGCACCGCAATCGCGACCACGCTCACGGTGCTGATGGTGTAGTCCGCGATGGAGTTGCGCTTGACGGCGGCGAGGACGCCGCCGGGGATCGCGATAAGAAGACCCAGGAGCAGCGCGCTGCCCATGAGCAGGATCGTGGGGCCCAGCCGGTCGGCCAGCAGCTGGCCGACCGGCTGTCCGTTGGAGTACGAGTAGCCGAGATCCCCCACCATGAGCCCGCCAAACCACCGGAAGAACTGCACGAAGATCGGCTGATCGAGGCCGTACTTCTCCCGGAGCGCGGTGGTATAGGCCTCACGGTCGGCCCCGTCTACCTCCGGCGGCACCATCATGTCGATGGGGTCGCCGGGTGCGAGGCGGACGAGCGTGAAGAGCCCGACTGCGACCAGCAGGAAGACGAGGACGCTCGAAGAGAGCCGTGTGGTGAGGGATCTCAGCATCTTCTACTCGGAGATCGTCCAGTCGGCTGCGTTCCAGAAGCCGTTGGTGAAGTCGCCGTGGGGCTCGAAGCCCTTCAGACGCTCACTCGTCGCCCAGATCGTGTCCGGCACGTAGAGCCACAGGTACGGGACGTTCTCGTTGTCCACGCGTGCAGCCTCCTGGTACACCTCGGCGCGCTCGTCGGGGTCGGCGATCTGCTGGCCCTCAGCCATCAACGCGTCGAGTTCCGGGTTGCAGAACAGCGAGGTGTTGCCGCCGGCGGGGTACACGGTAGCGCACGAGAGCGGGGCCACCGAGGCGGCCGGATCCGTCGTGTACGTGCCGCCGCCCGAGACCATGAGGTCGTACTCCGCGTTCTCGATCATCGGCAGCTGGGCGGCCGACTCGATCTGGTTCGCGACCGCGTTGACGCCGATGGCCTTGAGGTTTTCGAGGATCACCTCCACACTCTGATCGCGGTCACGCGTGCCGGGGATCCACGTGAGCTTGACCTCCTGCGAGAAGTCCCATCCGGCCTCCTCGAGCAGCTCCTTCGCACGGTCCGGATCGTAGTCGTACGTGTCCAGGTCGTCGGGAAGCGCCCACGGCGTCATGATCGTGCTGTTGATCGGCTGACCGTAGCCGCTTAGGACACCGTCGATGATGCCCTCGCGGTCGATGGCGGTGAGGAACGCCTGCCGCACGAGCTCGTCGGGGAACTTCTCGAAGTTCACGAGCAACCGCAGGAAACCGGCCGACGGCTTGGACGAGACCGTGACGCCCGGCAATCCCTCGACGGCGCCCAGGTCGAGCGCCGACAGCTGGACGAGATCCATCTCGCCGGTGGCCAGCTGCGCGGTCGCGACGTCGCTCGTGAGCATCTTGAGGTAGAGCGTGTCGATGCCCACGTCGGTGCGGTAGTTGTCGTTCTTCTCGAGTACGACGTCCTGATCGACGTTGAACTCCTTCATCGTGTAAGGTCCGGCACCCACGTCGGGAAGCGTGAAGTACTCGTCGTCGGGGAGCGCCGCCGGCTCGACATCGCCGAGCACGTGCTCAGGAAGGATGAAGAAGCTGCCGACCAGCAACGACATGAACCCGGCGTTGGGCGCCTTGAGGGTGATCTTCACCGTCTGGTCGTCCACGGCCTCGACGCCCGACAGGCTGTCGGCCGTGCCGGCCTTGAACTCGTCGTAGCCCTCGACTCCCGCGAGCCTCGACGCGTAGATGCTCGCGGTGGCGGGGTTCGCGTAGAGGTTGAACGAGTAGACGATATCGTCGGCCGTCAGCGGCTCGCCATCGCTCCACTCGAGTCCATCCCTCAGATGGAACGTGTACTCGGTGGCGTCGTCCGAGACGTCCCACGACTCAGCGAGCCGCGGCTGGTAGGCGAATTCAGGGTCCGTCGTGTAGAGCGTGTCGTAGACGAGCGACATGGTGAGCGCCTCGGCGCCCAGGCCTGCGACGAGGGGGTTGAACGTGACGGGCTTCTGGTACAGGTAGACGTTCGCCGAGGTGGGCTCGTCTGACTCCGCGGGCGGCGCGGAGGACGCACTGCAGCCCACCGCGAGCGCTGCGGTTGCAGCGAGCGCGAGCGCGCCGGTGAGGAACCGGGATTGCATGGCTTGCTCCTTTTCAGGTGTTCGATGTGATGGTGCGCCGGGACGGGTGATCAGGCCGCCACGATCGGGGTGGTGAGGGACCCGAGCCCCTGCACCTCGGCGACGACCGTGTCGCCGGGATTGAGGAAGGTGCCGGT
Source organism: Microbacterium helvum (assembly GCF_014779795.1). Classification (GTDB taxonomy): domain Bacteria; phylum Actinomycetota; class Actinomycetes; order Actinomycetales; family Microbacteriaceae; genus Microbacterium; species Microbacterium helvum. Next base: position 176,058 of record NZ_JACXZS010000008.1, on the reverse strand, counting down.
GGTGGCACCGACGCCCGCGGGCGTTCCCGTGAGGATGATGTCGCCCGGGTTGAGCGTCATCAGCCTCGAGCTGAACGACACGAGCTCGGCGACGCTGTGCACCATGTCGGCAGTCGTGCCCGACTGCTTCAGGTCGCCGTTGACGTACAGCGAGAGCGGCAGCACCTGCGGATCGCCGACCTCGTCGGCGGTCACGATCCAGGGCCCGAAGGGCGCGGAGCCGTCGAGCCATTTGCCTTCGAGCCAGTCGAAGAACCCTGTCCACGCCTCGCCGTCGCGCTCGGATCCGAGGTCCAGGCTGCGGGCGGACAGGTCGTTGCTGGTCGCGTAGCCGAACACGTGGTCCAGCGCGGCGTCTTCGGTGACGCGCTTGGCGGTGCGTCCGATCACGACGGCGAGCTCGACCTCCCAGTCGAACTCGCGCGTGATCGGATCGACGGCGACGGGCGCGTCGGGTCCGACGATGCTGGTGTCAGGCTTGAGAAACAGCCGCGGCGAGGCTGTGCGCACATCGCGGGCGTTCGCGCCGCTCTCCTCCACGTGCGCCTGATAGTTTGCGGCGACCGCGATCACCTTGCCGGGTGCCCGCAGAGGGGCGACGATCCGCAGATCCGCGAGCGGCACGCGAGCCCGCTCCGGCTCGTCGACAGCGCCGGCGACGACCTCGGTGAGGTCGCCGTCACCGGTAATGACGACCTCGTCGCCGTCGATGCGGCCGTGGCGCAGCGTGCCGTGATCGTCGAATGCCAGCCATTTCATGTTTCAGTTTCCTCCGGGATCACCAGGTGAGAGTGGTCGGGTTGCCGCTCGACGCCGATTCGGCGATCCCGTCGAGCGCGCGAGAAAGTGTGACGAGGTCGGATGCCGGAGCCGGGCGATGCCGGCCGGCGATCGTTGCGGCGAACCGCGCGAGCAGCGCGGTCACCGAATCCTCGCCGAAGGGCAGCACGTCGCGACCTCGGGGAGTGCGGACATCGATCGACGGGCGGGCGAGGTCCACGAGAAGCGAGCCGTCGGTGCCCAGAAGACGCACGACAGCGCGCAGGATGCCGCTGCCCCCGGCGCTCTCGGCGGTCCGCGAGACGTGCATGCTGACGACGACATCGCGTTCGGTCTGTCCGAGGAGCGTGAAGGCGTCGGCCTTCGGCGTGCCATGGGCCTGGAGCCGCACTTGAGCCGGGCCGGTCGCCTGTCGCAGGAGGTCGACCAGGTAGACCCCGTGATTACGGAGCTCGCCGACCGGGCTGAGCCCGTCACCGGCGGCGACGACCAGGTCGGCGTTCACGGCGCGCAGCAGTCCGATCTCGGCACCCCGCACCGCGGACAGTGCGCGCGTGAATCCGGGGTGGACGCCGAGGTGGTGCCCGGGAACGACCGCGCCGGCGGCCTCGGCGAACGCCTCGAGCTCAGCGGTGTCGTCGAGCGTCGGCTTGTCCAGCAGGATCGGGAGACCGGCATCCGTCGCGAATCTCGCGAACGCGATCCGCTCGGCGCCGCGCAGGCACACTACGGCACCGGATGCCGCGACCCTGGGCTGCGCAGACACCTCGAGTTCGACGCCGAGGCCGTTTGCGAGGTCCGTCGCACGCGCGATCGCCTCGTCTCGGACGGTCGGCGGCGTCCACACGGCGACCGGCGCGAGTCCCGCAGCCTCGAGCCGCGGCGCCCACATGTCGGCCTGGTGGTGCTGGCGGCCCGTTCCGACGGCGCCCGCAAGGAGGACGGAGATGCCGCTCATGCCGCCACCTCGATCCGCACGGTCTCACCGGTGGCCAACGACCGCTCCGATGCCACGGCGAGGTCGACCGCATGCACGGCGGCTGCCACGGGCGGCGCGACCGGGCGACGCCCACGCGCGGCATCCACGAATCCTTCGAGCTCGCGGCGGAACGTGCGCGCGCCGCCTCCGTCCACGCCCCAGGCCGCCAGGCCGGTGTCGGTCCAGGCGAGCAGACCCTCGGCATCCCACTCCCGCGTGAGCACCCCTTCGGTGCCGACGACCGTGAGCTCGAGGTACGACGCCGACCGAGGCCGTTCGCCGCGACTGATCTCGCAGACCGCGGCAGCACCCGAGGCGAACCCGAGCTCCATGACGAGGTAGTCGTAGATGCCCAGTGCGGCGCTGGTGGTCTTCTGCCCCGTCGCGAACACACTGGCGGCGGGCTCGCCGATCCACCACGAGGCGAGGTCGACCAGGTGAACGCCGTTGTGGAGTGAGTGCCCGCCCGAGAGCTCCGGGTTCAGCACCCACGACTGCCATCCCGGCCAGATCCATCCGCCGTTCATGGCCACGCGCACGAACCGCGGCGTTCCGATCGCGCCGGAGTCGATGGCGTCGCGGATCGCCAATCCCTGGTCCGAGAACCGGTGACTGTGGCCGACGGCGAGAGCGAGGCCACGCTCGGCGGCCTCTCTCTGCAGTGCGCGCGCGCCGTCGCCGGTCATGGCGAGCGGCTTCTCCATGAGGAGATGCCTGTCCGCCGCGAGCACCGCGCGTCCGAGGCTCTCGTGCGTCATGTTCGGGGTGCACACGATGACGGCGTCGACCGAGGGGTCTGCCAGCAGTGCGTCGACGTCGTCGTACGCCGTGCAGCGCCCTGCGTACGCCGCCTCCGCCGCCCGCGCGGCATCGACGTCGCATACTGCGACCAGTCGCGCCTCGGGCATGGTCCGCAGCGCCGCCATGTGCGACACGGCGATGCCGCCGACCCCGACGATCCCGATTCCGAGAGGCTCGGATGCCTCACTCATTGCTTCCCTTTCGAAGGAGGACGCCAGGACGATGGGGGGTCTGTCGCCCGCTCTCCATCACCGCGACGCCGTTGACGAACACGTGGTCTATCCCCGACGACGGCGTCGCCGGGCGGTCGAAGGTCGCCGCCGAGTCGAATCGGACGTCGTCGAACACGACGACGTCCGCACGCAGTCCGGGCGCGATGCCGCTGACGAGTCCGACCCGCGCGGCCGGCGCGGTCGACATGCGCCGCACCGCTTCCCCGACCGAGGCCCCTAGATCGCGCATCCGGCGGTAGCCGGCCGAGAAGGCGCCCCACGAACGCGGGTGCGCGGCCGAGGCGGTGTGGTTCTCGTCGAGGGCGGTGCCGTCGGACGCGACCGAGATCCATGGCGTGCGGTACGCGAGGTCGACGTCGGCCCAGCGACCGCTTTCGACGGCGACGTCGACGAGTCCGTCGTTCGCGACGATGAGCCCCGCGAGCCAAAGCCACGGGTCGCCGTCGAAGCGCTCGGCGACAGGACCGACGGCCTCGGGCGTCCGGGACGCCTTCATCACGATGAGCTGCTCAGGCGCGTATCCGGTGGCGGCGAGCTGTCGCGCGACGGCGGGGAGATCAGCCTTCGTCGCATCCACCGCGGCGTCCGGTCCCGCCGCCCGAAGCGCGCTCGGCAGCAGCTGCAGCAGGGTCGTGTGCCCGTGCACGTAGGGGTAGGCATCCGCGGCGACGTCGACGCCAGCGGCGCGCAGATCGTCGAGCTGAGCGACCACGTCGGCGTATCCGTCCGCGTCGCCGACCCCGCGCAGGTGCGAGATCTGGAGCCGCGCTCCCGCCTTGGCCGCCGGCGCGGCGAGCTCGTCGACCGCCGTGCCGAGCGCACGGGTGCCGTAGTTCCGCAGGTGGGCCGATAGCACGGCGTCATGAGAGGCGACGACACGACCGACCAGTTCGAGCTCACGTGCCGTGGCCGCTTCCCCGGGCGCGTACATCAGCCCGACGCTCACGCCGAGGCATCCGGCATGGAGGGCGGCATGCAGTTCGTTCTCGAGAGCGTCGAGCTCGTCGTCGTCGAGGCGGCGGGCGGCGCCCCCGGCGACAGTGAACCGCGCAGACCCGTGGCCCACCTGCGCCGCGACGTTCGTGGCGGCCTGGGCGTCATCGAGCGCGCGGAGCCAGCCGTCGAGGTCGCTCCACGTCCACTCGAAGTCAGGCGTTACGTCGATCGTGCTGATGATCCGCGCAAGGCCCGCACGATCGGAGTTACCGGGCGCAGGAGACATCCCGCAATTGCCGACGACCTCGGTGGTCACACCCTGCGTCACGCGGCTCGCGTTGCCGGGGTAGGCGAACCGGCTGAGGTCGGAATGGCAGTGAATGTCGACGAACCCCGGCGCCACGACCCGGCCCGCGCAGTCGACGATCCTGGCGTCGTAGCCGGCACGCGGACGCTCGCCGGCGGGCACGATCGCTTCGACGCGCCCGTCTGCGAGCAGCACGTCGGCTGCGCGCGGATCATCGCCCGAGCCGTCGGCGACGAGGCCGCCGACCAAGGCCGTGCGAACGGGGGTACTCGACATGCTCAGGCACTCTCCCGCAGCAGCGAGAACTCACCGGCGCGCGCCATGGCTCCCAGCACCTCGTCGGCCTGCTCGAGGGTGCGGTCGATGTCGGCGTCGGTGTGCGCCAGCGAGATGTGGTTGCGCTTGAGCGACATCGGGTACATGAGCGAGCCCTTGTCGATCATGCGGCGGTGGAACGTCGCGTACGCCTCGTCGTCGTTGCGCAGCAGATCGCGGTAGCCGCGCACCTCGCCGTCGAGGAAGTAGGCGATGAAGACCGAGCCGATGCCGGTGATCACCGCGGGGATGCCGTGACCGTTCGTGATGCGGCGCAGCCCGTCGCGCATCCGATCGCCGAGCCGGTAGACGTGACCGTAGAAGTCGACCTCCGGGTCGTTCAGCACGGTGAGCGTCGCGATCGCGGCCGCCATCGACACCGAGTTGCCGTTGAAGGTGCCGGCGAGCATGACCTTGCCGCCGGTAGGCGTGAAGTTGCGCATGATCTCGGCGGCCCCCGCCAGACCCGCCACGGGGTAGCCGTTGCCCATGGACTTGCCGAATGTGGTGAGGTCCGGGATCACGCCGCAGATCTCCTGGTAGCCGCCTCGCGCATGCCGGAACCCCGTGATCACCTCGTCGAAGATCAGCACGCTGCCGTGCTTCGTCGTGAGGTCGCGCAGCCCCTGCAGGAAGGCGAGCTCGGGCAGCAGCGCGCCGACGTTGTGCGGGACGGGTTCCAGGATGACCGCCGCGATCTCGTCAGGGTGCGCGGCGAACAGCTCCTCGACCGAGGCGAGGTCGTTGAACTCCGCGATGAGGGTGTGATCCAGGGCGTCGTCGAGGATGCCGCTCGAGTTCGGGTCGCGGCGCCATGCGAGATCGGGGCTCGAGATCACGTTGCGGGCGATCGCGTCGTACGAGCCGTGGAAACAGCCCTGGAACTTGACGACGTACGGTCGGTTCGTCGCGCCGCGCGCGAGACGGATCGCCTGCAACACCGCCTCGGATCCGCTCATCGTGGAGATGACCATGTCGGCCGACGGGATCGCGTCGATCACCAGCTCCGCAGTGCGCACCTCCAGCTCCGTCGTGCCGAGACCCACGAGATCGAGGTCCTGGATCGCGGCGGTGATCGCGCTGTTGACGCGCTCGTCGCCGTGGCCGAGCAGGATCGCCCCGAACGCCGCGTGGTAGTCGGTGTAGCGGTTGCCGTCGAGGTCGGTGAGCGTCGCGCCGTGCGCGGATGCGAACGCCCAGGGGGCGCCGATGCTGCGCGTGGCGGAGTTGACTCCGCCGGGGATGATGCGCTCTGCCGCCTCGGCGAGGCTGCGGGAGGCCGATGTCACGTGGATCTCCTTGGTCGTTTCGTTCAGGTCTGACGAGACGCGCTCACGCGCGGGGGTCTTCGAGTTCCAGCAGCGCCAGCGCATCCTGCTGGATGATGCTTTCGACGGTCTCCTCCCGTACGTGCGGGAGGTCGCCGGCGCGCAGCCGCGCGATCCCGCGCAACCGGCTGATCGCCTCCGCCGGGGTCCAGAGCGGGTAGTCGGAGCCGAAGAGGAGCTTGGGCACCGTGTTCCACTCCTGCGCGTTGACGAGAGCCAGGTAGGCATCCATCTGCCGGGAGGGAACCCCGGAGACATCCGCGAACACGCGACGGTTCTTGCGCAGGACGACGTTGGTGTCTCGCTGCCACGGGTGACCCATGTGCGCCATCACCTGCGTCAGATCGGGATGCCGCCGCGCGACTTCGTCGATGACCAGCGGCTGGCTGACCGCGAGACGCCCGATCGGGCTCGGGGTGGCGCCCATGTGCCAGAGCGCCACCATCCCGTTGGCTGACAGCATCCTGTAGAAGTCGTCGAATTCGGGATCCAGCGGGTCGAACAGCGACAGCACGGGGTAGAGCTTCACTCCGCGCATCCCCAGTTCGATGGCCTCCTCGACCTGCTCGCGCCAGTTCGCGTCGAGCGGGTCGAGTGCGCAGAAGCCGATCGCGGGCGTTTTCATGCGCTGGATGAAGTCCGCCGTGAAGGCGTTCGGCGTGCGCACGCCCGCCTGCGACGCGGCCAGGCCGAACACGATGGCCACATCGATGCCGGCCTCGCCCATCACCTCATCGACGGACTCCGGAGTCACCACCGGATACGGATCGCCGCCGTACGCACCCTGCCAGTGGTCCTCGTGCTCGTGGCCCCAGTGGCCGGGCTGATGACAGTGGCTGTGGACGTCGACGATCACGAGATGGCCATTCGGGTGCGGAGCGCGCCGAGCGCGCTTTCGAATCGGGGCTCCGCCACGAGTTCAGCGGCCGCCGCGTTCAGGACGGGAAGGATGCGTTTCTGATCGGCGGGCTGGAGCTCACCGGTAGGGGCCGAGACCGACAGCGACATCACCGGCGGGCCCGCGGAGGGCAGCAGCACGGCCATGCAGGTCACACCACGATTACGCTCTTCGTCGTCGATGCTGTAACCGGTCTTGCGGATGCGCTGGAGGGCGGCGACGAGATCAGACTTGGACGTGATGGTCGTCGGCGTCCACCCCGTGTAGATCTCCTGCTCGGGCAGGTGCGCGTCGACCTCGTCCTCGGGGAGGGTCGACAGCAGCATCTTGCCCAGGCCGGTGCAGTATGCGAACTCGAGGGTGCCGCTGGTCGCGAACCGCAGCGCTCGCTGCGGTTCCTCGACATGCAGGTGCAGAACGAACCGCCCGTCGAGCACGCCGATGTTGGTCGTGAACCCCACTTCTTCCGCGAGCCGTCGAAGCACCGGGGCGGCCACCTCGGCGACGCTCGGCGGCCGGTAGCGTTCGGCGATTTCGTGCACGGTGTGCCCGATCGAGTACGCCGGCGGGGCACCGAACCTCCGCACGAATCCTTCTTCTTCCATGACCGCGAGGATGCGGACCAGCGTCGACTTCGGCAGGTCGAGCATACGGGCGAATTGGGCGAGGGTCAGCGGCCCGTCGGCCTCGCCCAGCAGCCTGAGCATAGCGAGTCCGCGGCTGAGACCCTGGGAGTGATACGACATGGCACGCTGTTCCACGTCGGCATGCTTTCACCCCCGAGCCTGAAATGGAACCCCATTCCATGTAACGAATTCGTAAGAAGACATGGAACGAACATCACGATTCGGGCCCTCGACATGGAACGTCTGGACATGGAACGCGGATCCGTGCAGATACTCACGCTCAGCGCTTGTCCCCACGCGAAGGAGCGACTGACGATGTCTTCCCGCCGAATCCGCCGCGGCCTTGTTTACGCGGCCGTCGCCGCGCTGGTTCTTGCGGTGGTGCCCGGTCAGGTCGCCGCCGCGGCACCGGCCGATGGCACCGTGCGCACCTTCGAAACCGAACCGGTCGGCGCGCCCCCGGCGGACTGCGACATCATCGGCGACGTCACCATCGCCGACGCCGGCTTCGGCGGCGCCCCCACCACCAACAAAGCCATGCGGCTGGTCGACCAGAGCAACACCGTCTACACCCGCACCTGGTGCCACTACCCCCAGACCGCCGAACGCTCCGTCACCTACCGGTTCTCACCCACCCAATTCAACGCCGGTCCCTACGTCGCCATCCAAGGCGCCCCCGGCACCAGCGCCAACGGCGTCTGGCGATTCACGTTCAACCGCGACGGCAACGACATCCGCGTCGCCGCCTACAACGGCTCCAGCTTCGCCGACGTCGCCCGCATCACCGGCGGCGCCGCCCTGAACCAATGGGTCGACGTCACCATCAACGCCACCCTGGACCGCGCCGAACTCATCCTCAACGGCGTCCGCTTCGAGACCGACCGTCGCAACGCCTCATCCCCCACCCTCGGCGACATCTACTTCGGCTCGGCCGGCGCCAGCGCCGTGGGCGTCCACTACTACATAGACGACCTCGCCGTGTCGGGCGAACTCGCCGACGACGCCTTCGCCGGCATCCCCGTCGAACCCCTCTTCGAGGGCGCCGTCGCCCGAGGCGAACAGATCGTCGACGCCCCGCTCGTCCGTTTCCAACTGCCCGAGGGCGCCAGCGTCGCGGATTACACGGTCGTCGCCGACTGGCGCGGGGAGACCATCCCCACCACCCTCAGCGAACCCGACGCCGACGGCTGGGTCACGGCATCCATCACCCACACCTTCACCCAGGCCGGTGCCGGAACGCTGCGCACCACCGTGACAGATGCCGAGGGGATCACCTCCGTCAGCACGCAGGAGATCTCCGTCGCCGGGGACCTGTCGACGCTCACCTTCGAGTCGGACCCGGTCGGCGCATTGCCGCCTGACTGCTCGACTCTTGGCGGGTACACGGCGGCGGGTGTGAGCGATGAGGCCGCGCACGAAGGTGCCCGGTCGCTGCGACTTCACGACACGAGCACGACCGCTTCGGTCGGGGTCACCTGCACAAACCTCGGCCAGCAAGGCGTCTACTTGTCCTTCCAGTTGAACCCACTGAGCCTCCAGGGCTTCACATTCGACGTCATCGGGCGATCGCTGCAGCCCACCGGGCAACCCGCGAACTCGTTGTTCCGCTTCGCGGCTCGCGCCGACGGCGGCATCCTGTGGTACGAGACCGCCACATCGTCCTATCGGGAGCTCGCGCCCGCTGGAACACTGCCGGGCGGGCAGTGGAGCCGCGTCACGGTGGCGGTGCCCACCGACCACGCTGCCGCACGAGTCAGCGTCGACGGCGTATACGTCGGTTCCGCCGGATCCACGATCGGCAACAACGCCGCCCGATACAACGAGGTCGCCGCGATCACCGGCATCGCGTTCACGACGAGTGGAAGCGGTGCGGCCGGCAACCTTGACGACGTCTTCGTCGATGACGTCGTGTTCGGCACGCCCGACCTCACTCCCCAGTCCGAAGTGGGCACGTCGCCGTTCCGGATTGGCGACGAGGTCGTCGTCGACAACGAGGGTCTCGTAGGATTCCCCAACCCTGGCGCAGTCGTTCCGCACGGCAACGGCTCGCGCCTCTTGCTGTCGTACTCGGAGCACCCCGACACCACGAGCGCGAGTGGATCCGGACTCGCCATGTCGGACGACGGCGGCGCGACGTGGACGAAGACGCTCGAAACGAATCCGATGCCGCACACGTCCGGCTTCCAGCTCACGCAGCTGCGCAACGGCGATGTCATCGCGGTCAACCACCACACTTACATGACGGCCGACACACACAAGGCCACGGTGGAGACGGCGGTCTCGCACGATAACGGGGCAACGTGGACACAGCGCGCGGGGCTCATGACAGCGCCCGAACCCATGCGGCCTCTCGCCGCGTCCGAACGGCCGGGCACCACCCTCGGTGGTTTCTTGGCGCTGCATACCCTCCTGGAGGATCCCGACGGGACGCTCTACATGTCGGCGTATGGTTTCTATGCGGTCGACACGAAGTATCGGCAGATCGTGCTCGTGTCCGAAGACGGAGGCGTGAACTGGTCGGTCCGCGGCACGGTCGGCGTCTTCGACGCATCCATCCCGGACACCTCCGGCCCCTGCGAAGGGGCACTCGAGCGCCTCGCCGACGGCTCTCTCCTGATGGTGATGCGCATGGGCCCGAAGGTGCCGATGATGATGTCGCGCTCGTTTGACAACGGCGCGACGTGGACGCCGCTGGAGAAGGTGAAGGTGGGCCCGTCCCAGCAGGACCTCTATGCGATCCAGCCCACACTGGAGCTTCTGCCTACCGGCGAGCTGCTGCTGATGGTCGGCCGCCCAGGCCTCGTCCTGACGGTCTCGCGAACCGGACTCGGCAACGACTGGACCGTCCCGGTCGGTGTCGACTACGCCAACTCCGAGAACGGCGCCTTCAATGTCCTTGATCCCTTCACTCTCGCGGTGACGGGCGACCGCGGCCGGGTGCTGCCCGCGCGCGTGTGGTCGCGCCACGTGACCATCGAACCGCCGTGCGAGACGGTCGTCACCGGGGCTCACGACGGGCCGCTCAACGCGGGCACCGGCGGTCTGTGCCTGGTGGATGCCACGGTCACGGGTGCGATCACCGTGACCGACGGCGGCAGGCTGATCACGCAGAACTCGACCATCACGGGCCCCGTGCACGCGACCGACGCCTCCACCGTATCGCTGTGCGCCTCGACCATCACCGGCCCGGTCACCGTGACAGGCACGACTGGGACCGTCGCCATCGGCGACACGACGAGCGGATGCCGCAGCACGACCATCGCCGGACCGGTGCGCATCACCGGCAGCGGCGGGTCGGTCGTCGTCGACCGCGCGAAGATCACCGGCGCCGTGTCGCTCACCGACAACCACAGCGCGCTCGCGAGTGTGCTGGCCGGTGTCGACCTTCGCGGGCCTCTCGCCTGCTCCGGCAACGCCGTAGCGCCGACCGATGCGGGAGCGGCGGCCACGGTCGTCGGGCCCCGCACCGGCCAGTGCGCGGACCTGAGCCGGGGCTGACGAATGCGGTTACAGGCAGAAGCGGGAGCGTGATCGGGTGCTCACCATCACGGGAGCCGTTCTCGAAGAAGTCGGGCGCCCTCGTCCGTTCTCCACCTCAAGGCCTCTCACGGTGTCGGAACTGACCCTCGATCCGCCCGGACCAGACGAGATCCTGGTGCGGATCGAAGCGGCCGGGATCTGCCACTCCGACCTGTCGGTCGCCGACGGCAACCGCGTGCGTCCCACGCCGATGCTCCTGGGCCACGAAGCCGCCGGGATCGTGGAGGGTCTCGGCGACAATGTCGACGACCTCCACATCGGCGATCGGGTCGTGCTCACGTTCCTGCCGCTCTGCGGGGAGTGCGACGGATGCCGCTCCCACGGCCGACTGCCGTGCGAACGGGGCGCGGAGGCCAACGGCGCGGGTGCACTGATGGGCGGCGGGCGTCGCCTCCGCCGCAACGGCACGCCGGTGCACCACCATCTCGGCGTCTCGGGCTTCTCGACGCACGCCGTCGTCCACCGCAGCTCCGCGGTGCGCGTCGCCCCGGACGTGCCTGCCGAAGTGGCGGCGCTGCTCGGCTGCGCAGTGCTGACCGGCGGTGGAGCCGTCATCAACGCCGGCCGGCCCGAGCCGGGTGAGACGGTCATGGTCGTCGGCCTCGGCGGCGTGGGACTTGCCGCAGTGCTCGTCGCGCTCGCGGAGCGGCATCCTGTGATCGCCGTCGACGCGCTGGAATCGAAGCTGGCCGTCGCGCGCGAACTCGGTGCCCAACAAGTGCTCACCCCCGCCCAGCTCGCCGAGAGCGGCCAGCGTGCCCCCGTCGTCATCGAGGCAGCGGGGCATCCCCGTGCGTTCGAGACCGCCTTCGCGGCGACGGCACCGGGTGGCACCACCGTGACGGTCGGGCTGCCTGCGCCGTCCGCGCGCTCCGAGATCTCACCCCTCGCCGTCACCACCGAGGCGCGGCGGATCGTCGGCAGCTACCTCGGCTCCTCGGTCCCCGCTCGCGACATCCCGCGCTACGCGGACCTGTGGCGCAACGGCAACCTTCCCGTCGAACGGCTCATCTCGGGCCGTGTCGGCTTCGACGACCTCAATGCTGCGATGGATGCGCTCGCCGACGGGCGCGCGCTCCGCCAGATCCTCGTTCCCTCACCATCGACAAGGAGAGACCCTGCATGAAGATCCTCACGATCTACGCCCATCCCGCCGACACGATCACCAATTGCGGCGGCACTCTCGCCCGGCACGCGGACGCCGGCGACGAGATCACCGCATTGCTGGTGACGCACGGCGGTCGTATCCACGCCAACCGCTACGCGGAGGAGTGGCGCAAGGCGGACCGGGCGCAGGAGATCGTCGACGCGGGCCTCACCGAGATCGTCGACCACAAGAAGCACGAGCTGGAGCGTGCCGCCGAGTACATCGGCATCCAGAAGCTCGTCACCCTCGACCATGACGACACCCTGGCGGCGGTGAACGAAGACATCGTCGAAGAGATCGCGGAGCAGATCGCCCGCGAGCAGCCGGATGTCATCGTCTGCGACTACCCGAAGAACCCGGTCATGGCCACCGACCCGCACACCGTGATCAGCACGATGGCGCTGGCGGCGATCGCGCGGGCGGGCAGCTACCTGCAGAACCTCGACGGCCGCGCCGAGACCACCATCAAGCAGGTCTTCTTCACGGCCCTGCAGGCGACGGCCAACGACGCGCTCACCCACTACGGCGTGCGGAACGACTACTTCGTCGACATCACGCCCGTCGTCGGCCGCAAGGTCGCCGCGATGGACTGCTTCGACAGCCAGGGCTACTCCGGCCTGTTCGCACGCAAGCTCATCGAGTCGGCGAACGGCGAGTTCGGCCGCTCGGCCGGCGTGAACTTCGCGGAGGGCTTCGTGCGGCTCAACAGCGAGACCCACGCTCTGCTGACCGTCACCGAAGCGGCTCGTGCCGCCGACCCGCTCACCCGGCACGTCACGTACTCACAACTGGATCTGCGCGCGGCCTTCCCGGTGCGCACCGACTGACCCCGATGAGTGCCGGCCGTGGACGGACCTCGGCCGGCATTGACGCCACTCGTCGCAGACAGACACCTCGACCGCGCAGCGATGCCGGCCGCCGCTTGAAGAGAAGGAGCAGTCGATGGAACCCCAGACCGCACGCACCTGGCGGCTGCGAACCGTCGCGGCGGCAGCCGCGATCGGCCTCGCGCTCGCAGCCGCACCGGCGACGCTCGCTGCCGCCGCACCCGCAGCCGAGCTGGTCCGCAGCTTCGACACGGAGACACTCGGCGCGCCGCCGACAGGCTGCGTGAGCGTCGGCGACGTCACGATCGCCGACGCCTCCTTCGGCGGAGCCGCCGAGTCGAACCGGGCACTGCGTCTGAACGACCAGACCACGACCGCTCAGACGCGCACCCAATGCACGTACCCGACGGCCACCGAGCGCTCGGTGTCGTTCAGGATCGCGCCCGCGCAGCTGGCGAACAGCATGATCGTCGCCCTCATGGCCGGGCCCGGAGGAAACGGCAACGGCGCGTGGCGCTTCGTCTTCGCCAAAGACGGACCGAACCTGCGCGTTCAGGCCTACAACGGCTCCGCCTGGGTGACTTTCGCCTCCGTTCCCGGCGGGGCTGATCTCGGCGTGTGGCAAGACGTGACCATCAATGCCACGCTCGACCACGCCGAGCTCATCGTGAACGGGATGCGCTTCCAGACGACGGTCCGAGTCGCGGCACCGACCGCGATGGGGGACGTCTACTTCGCCTCCGCCGGCACGGCCGCAGTGGGCGTCGACTTTTATGTGGACGACCTGGCGGTCGCGGGCACGCTGTCCGACGACGCCTTCGCCGGCGTTCCTGTCGAGCCGCTGTTCACCGGCGCCGTGAAGGGCATCGAGGTCGTGGATGCTCCGATCGCGCGATTCCGCGTCGCGGAGGGAGCGGACGCCGCCGACTATTCGGTGGTGACAACCTGGATGGGCTCGCAGCTTCCGGTGACCTTGAGCGCGCCCGACGGCGTCGGGTGGGTGACGGCATCCATCACGTACATCTTCCCCGACACGGTCAGCGGAGTTCTCCGCACGGTCGTCACAGATGCGGCCGGAACCGCCTCGGCGGTCGAGCAGTATGTCTCCGTCCGGGCACATCGTGAGGTGACCGTCGCGACCGCACCGCAGAACCTGCAGATCCGCTTCCCCGACGTCATCAGGCTCGAGGACGGACGGCTGCTCGTCGCGTACTATCAGGCCTCCGGGCACACGGCGCCCAGCGGCGACATCCTGATCACGACGTCGGGCGACGACGGTGAGACGTGGTCGACCTCGACCGTCGTGGTGGATGTCGCCGACGACGCGCGCGACCCGAAGCTCGTACAACTGCGGGACGGCACCATCCTGCTCACCTACTTCGACTACAACTGGACGGCGCCGACCGTCGTGCAGCCCTTCCTCGTGCGATCCACAGACGGCGGCGCAACCTGGTCGGACCCGATCTTCGTCTCGAACGACCTGAGCAGCGCGAGTAGCCGCGCCGAGGGGTGGGCGGCGAGCCACGGACCCATCGTGGAGCTGGCGAACGGCGACCTGCTCGCGCCGATCTACGGGACGGCCGACCGCACCCCGGAGCATGCGGCGATCGTGCGCAGCACGGACGGCGGGCTCACCTGGGACCCCCACACCGTCGTCCTCGCGCAGGACACGCGCATCGCCTTCCAGGAGCCGAACCTCACGGTGTTGCCGTCGGGGGAGATCGTCGCGCTGATCCGGTCGACATCCTCACCGATCCGGGCCTACCTCACGAGATCCTTCGACGACGGACACACGTGGACCGGAGCCGTCGTCACCGACCTGCCCGCTCAGTCTCACCACCAGCTGCTCACGCAGGCCGGCCAGGTGCTTCTGACGTACGGCAATCCCGAACTGGCGGGGCGCCCGACGCAGGGCGTGCTCATCGAGAACCCTGATTTCGATTGGGACGGCTACGCAGCGGATGCACTGCCGATCTACGATTCCGGCAATGGCGATCAGGGCAACCCGTCGAGCGTCGAGATCGAGCCGGGGAAGTTCATCACGCTGGGCTACAACGTGACGGCGCGCACGCTCACGGCCGTGTTCACGTCCGCGAGCGACTACCGGCCTGACGACCACGCGTCGGCACCGCCGGCGGCCGGTGTGCTCCAGTCGAACGAGGGGTGGGACACCGGGCTCAGCGACGGGACCTTCCAGATCTCGATGCACCTGTGGTGGGGCGAGAACGCGAGCCTCTGGCGTCTGTACCGGAACGGCAACCTCGTGGCAGTGAAGGAGCTCGAGCCCGGATCTCCGTCGGCGCAGGAGGCGATCGTCGACGTCACCGGCCTGCCGAACGGCCGCTACGAGTTCACGGGGGAGCTCATCAACTCGAAGGGATCCTCCAAGCTCACTCCCGTCACCGTCGAGGTCTCGGACGCGAACCCGGCACGCCCTGTGCTCAGCGCGCCCAACAAGGACGGCGACGGCACGTACACCGTCACCGCGAACCTCTGGTGGGGCACGAATGCCACCTCCTACGTATTCCGCGAGAACGGGATCGATGTCGCATCCGGCGACCTCACGGCCGCCAGCCCCTCGCCCCAAGTCGCCACGTTCGACGTCACCGGCAAGCAGCCGGGAACGTACGTCTACACGGTGGAGTTCCGCAACGCGGCCGGCGCGACCGAGAGCACGCCCCTCACGGTCACCGTCATCCACTGAGCGGACTCGACGGGCCCGGCGTTCATCGTCACCGCTGGCCCCGCTGCCGAGAGAGAACGGAACACGCATCATGGCCGGAGCCGGTGGGGCTTCTCGTCCGGCATCGCGCCTCGTCGTCGGCGCCGCCCAGCTCGGTCAGAGTTACGGACGCAGCGGCAGGCCAGCCCCGACGGAGTCCGAGGTGCAAGAGATCCTCACGAGGGCCGTCGGGTCGCGCTGCGCTGCGGTCGACACCGCCCGCGCATACGGCGACAGTGAGGCGAGCGTCGGGGCGGCCCGCAAAGCCGGCGTCGCGCGTGACCTGCCGATCGTCACCAAGATCCGACCGCTCGCGGGCGACGAACCCGGCCGAGTCGCGGCATCCACTCGTCTGAGCCTGGCAGAATCCCTGGCGGCGTTGCGCGCGGAGCGCGTCGAGGTCGTCCTGCTGCACCGCGCGGAGGATCTCACACGTGCCGACGGCGCTGCCGTCGGCACGTTGCGTGCCGCACACGAGAGCGGCCTCATCGGGATGTGGGGCGTCTCCGCGTCGGACCCCGATGAACTGATCGCCGCACTGGCCGTACCCGACCTCGGCCACGTCCAACTCCCCTTCAACCTGCTCGACAGGCGCTGGCTGCGCCCCGACGTACAGGCGGCGCTCGCGGCCCGGCCGGACGTCACGATCGTCGCGCGATCGGTGTTCCTGCAGGGGCTGCTGCTCCATCCGGAGCCAGGCATGTGGCCGGACGGAACCGAGCCGACGGCGACCGCCGTGTCCGTCGCTCTCTCGATCCTCTCGGCGGAGACAGGCCGGATGCCCGCCGGTCTCTGCATCGGCTACGCGCTCGCCCAGCCGTGGATCGACGCCGTCGTCGTCGGCATCCGCTCCGCGCAGCAATTGACCGACGTTGTGGACGAGTGCGCGAGGCCGCCCCTGAGCTGCGATGAATGCGAGCAGGTGATCCGCGCCCTGCCTGGCGGATCGCCGAACCTGATCAACCCGGCCCTCTGGCCGCAGATGTCGAAGGAGACGACATGAATCCCCATCGCTTCGATCTGACAGATCGCGTGGCCTGGGTCGCCGGCGGTGGCGGGCTGCTCGGCACGGAGGTCGCGCGGGCGCTCGCCGAGCACGGCGCGCACGTGATTGTCGCCGACCGGAGGCTCGCCGAGGCCGAGCGCGTCGCCGACAGTCTGGTCGCCGACGGACTGCTCGCGGAAGCCGCCGAGCTCGATGTGGCCGATCCCGACGGTCCGGACCGACGGGCCGCCGACATCGTGCAGCGGCACGGCAGGCTCGATATCGCCGTGAACCTGTGCGCGACGCATTCCGGCTTAACGTACGAGGAGCTCGACGGCCCGGGCCTGACCGCCGGGCTGGCGATCACCCTCCAGGGAGCCTTCTGGTTCGGCCGCGCGGCAGAGCGGGCGATGCTCTCCCTGCCGGCGGGCCACGGCGGCCGGATCATCCAGTTCGGCTCGATGTACGGCGTCGTGAGCCCAGACCCGTCGAACTATCCCACCGAAATCCCAATCAACCCGGTGGAGTACGGCATGGCCAAGGCCGGGGTGGGCCAGCTGGTTCGCTATCAAGCGGTCCGCCTCGCGAAGCACGGCATCACGGTCAACGCCATCATCCCGGGCCCGTTCCCCAACCCTGAGGGGCAGGGAGCCCAGGCGCACTTCGTCGAACGCCTCGCCTCCCGTGTCCCGCTTGGCCGAGTAGGCAACCCGAGCGAGATCGCCAGCGCGGTCGTCTTCCTCTCTTCGCCCTCAGCGAGCTTCGTCACCGGAATTCAGCTGCCGATCGACGGCGGCTGGACCGCCTGGTAGGCCCAGACGCAGTAGGGCAGCAGTCCGGAAGCGCGTTAGTGACCGCCTTCGAGCCGGATGCCGTGGGCACGGTGCCCGCAGGCTGCGCGACCACTACCGCACACTCATCGATACGGGCTATCGCGCCCTCGCCCCGGACGTGCCGCTCATCCCGGCCCGCGGGGCCGACACCGCGACCGGACGAGAGCACGTGCGATAGGACACACCCACACTCGGTGTGGGTTCGCGTCTGGCAGAAGCCCCCGACCCGATCGATCTCGCAGCTCTGGCCGCCCGAGCCGTGGCGTTAGCGACGGCGTCGACGGCAAGGCCAGGCGCATCAACTGGAGCTTCGAGAAGTTCGTGATCAGCCCACCGGTGAAGTCAACCGATTCGCCCCCCAAGGTGCTGCCCACCGACCCCGGTGTCATCGTATCCATCGAGGAGTGGCTACCGAGCAACCGTTCATCGCCGGGCAGCATGCGTCATAGGGCGTCAGGCCTCACCAGCGGCAGGAACACCTCATCCACGATCTCGACGATCGCCTCGTCCGACAATGGCACCGCGTTCATCAGCAGATCGTGCCGGTACAGGTCCACCGCGACCGACCGAACTCGACGCGTCAGCTTCGCGGGGTCGGCCTCGCCCCGTTCCACCGCCCGGGCGAGGATCGTGTCGAGCGCTCCCCCTGCCCGTGCGCCCAGTGCACGCTCGCGCACGTCGGCGAACGTGCGGCCGGAGTCGGCGTAGTACGCGCCCATGAACACGCTCATCAGCGGCGCCAGCTCTGCGCGTGACAGGTTCGAGTGCCGCAGCGACTCGATCATGTCGCCGCGCAGGCTTCCCGTGTCGGGCGGGTCCATGCGGTCGCGGTTCAGGCCGTACGTGAGCGTCGCGTCGAGCAGTGAATCGCGGTCGGGCCAGCGGCGATAGATCACCGACCGACTCGTCTCGGCCTTCTCGGCGACCGCGTCGATCGTGAACGCGTGATAGCCACCGTCGACCAGCTGCCCCCAGCCGGCAGCGAGGATCGCCTCTTCGAGCTCCTGCCCTCGACGTCGCTTCGCCGGCTGCTCAAGATCCATTTGTGTATCTTATCCGAGCGGCGTACACTCGGCCACGAAGATACACATCTGTATCTTATTTCGAGGAGTCCGCATGACCACCACCACCGCACCCGCCGTGCCGCGCAGCGCCGTCATCTCGGCGCTCGTGCTCGTCGCCGGCGGCCTCGCCGTCATCTTCGACAGCACGATCATGAGCATCGCGCTGGCGACGCTCGCCACCGACCTCAACGTCCCGGTGAGCACGATCCAGTGGGTCACGACGGCCTACCTGCTCGCCCTCGGCGTCGCCAT
Source organism: Microbacterium helvum (assembly GCF_014779795.1). Classification (GTDB taxonomy): domain Bacteria; phylum Actinomycetota; class Actinomycetes; order Actinomycetales; family Microbacteriaceae; genus Microbacterium; species Microbacterium helvum. Next base: position 157,485 of record NZ_JACXZS010000008.1, on the reverse strand, counting down.
CCCGATCGTCGGCTGGGCGCAGGCGCGCCTGGGCGGCAAGCGGCTCTGGATGATCGCGCTCACGATCTTCCTGCTCGCCTCGATCGCGTGCAGTCTCGCGTGGGATGCCCCGAGCCTCATCACCTTCCGCGTGATCCAGGGCATCGGCGGCGGACTCATGATGCCGCTGATGGCGACCCTCGCGATCCAGCAGGTTCCCGCCGGCGCCGGCCTCGGACGCCTCATGGCGATGGTCAGCCTCCCGGCCGCGCTCGGCCCCATCCTCGGCCCGGTCCTGGGGGGCCTCATCCTCAACTGGCTCGACTGGCACTGGATCTTCTGGATCAACGTCCCGTTCTGCCTCATCGGCCTCGCGCTCGCCTGGCGGTTCCTTCCCGACGACCCGCCGCGCGGCCGCCCCGTGCTGGACTGGGTCGGGCTGGTGCTCGTCTCCCCGGCGCTCGTCGGCGTCCTCTACGGCCTCTCGAACGTCAGCCAGGACGGCGGCTTCGCCCGCGCCGACGTGTGGCTCCCCCTCGTCGCCGGTCTCGTCCTGATGGCGGCGTTCGCCTTCACGCAGGTCCGACGACCGAAGACCGCCCTCATCGACGTCGGACTGCTCCGGCGGCGGCCGGTGGCAGCATCCTCCGCCGTTCTCTTCCTCTCGGGCGCCTCACTGTACGGATCGATGCTGCTGCTGCCGCTGTACTTCCAGATCGTGCGAGACACCGACGTGCTCACCGCCGCGCTCCTGCTGATCCCGCAGGGCGTCGGCGCGCTGCTCAGCCGCACGCTCGCCGGCCGCCTGACGGACTCGCTCGGAGCGCGGGCGGTGGCGATCGCGGGGTTCATCGTCATGGGTCTCGCGACGATCCCGTTCGCGCTGTCGGACGGCACGACGAACGAGATCTGGCTGATGATCACGCTGCTCGTGCGCGGCTTCGGCATGGGCGCCGTCATGATCCCGGTGATGTCGGTCGCGTTCGTCGGTCTGGAACGCGACGAGGTGCCGCACGCCAGCATCATCACACGCCTCGCGCAGCAGATCGGCGGCGCGTTCGGCACGGCGATCCTCGCGGTGATCCTCGAGGCCACCACGCGCGGCGCGACCGGTATCGCCGGCCTCGCGACCGGGTTCGACGTGGCGTTCTGGTGGGCGGTCGGCTTCACGGTCGTGGCGATCGGCGTCTGCTTCGCACTGCCCGCGACCGTCAAGCAACCTGCGGTGGCGGCATCCACCACCCTCAAATAAGACAGCGGATGCCGTAGACGCCGGCGGCGCACCGGGCTACTGTCGCGGTGTCGTCGACGTTCCCGCCGGGAAGAGACGGTTCCGCCGTGTCGAGGAACAACGCCGTGCGCTCGGTGCCGACGCCGCGGCGCGTGCAGGGCACGTACTACGCGCTGATGCTCGGCAACACGGTCGCGGCGTCGTTCATCTGGGGCATCAACACGCTGTTCCTGCTCGATGCCGGACTGACGAACCTCGAAGCGTTCTCGGCGAACGCGTTCTTCACCGCCGGCATGCTCGTCTTCGAGATTCCGACGGGCGTCGTCGCCGACACCGTCGGACGACGCGCGTCCTACCTGCTCGGCACGGTCACGCTCGCGACGACGACGGTTCTGTATTGGATGCTGTGGCTCTGGCACTCCCCGTTCTGGGCGTGGGCGGTGGTCTCGGTGCTGCTCGGGCTGGGGTTCACCTTCTTCTCGGGCGCGGTCGACGCGTGGCTCGTCGATGCTCTCAAGGCCACGGGGTACGAAGGCAGCCTGGAGACCGTGTTCGGCCGCGCGCAGATCGTCGGCGGCATCGCGATGCTGTCGGGCTCGGTGCTCGGCGGTGTCATCGCGCAGGCCACCGACCTCGGCGTGCCGTTCCTCATTCGCGGCGGCATCTTCGTGCTGATGGTGATCGTCGCGGTCCTGCTCATGCACGACCTCGGCTTCACGCCCGATCGCAGCGAGGGTCCGCTGCGCGCCACGCGGACGGTGCTGCGCGCCTCCATCCGGTACGGGCTCGGCGACCCGCCGGTGCGGTGGTTCATGCTCACGAGCCCCTTCACCGCGGGCGTCGGCATCTATGTGTTCTACGCGCTGCAGCCGTACCTGCTTGAGCTGTGGGGCGACGAGGAGGCGTACTCGATCGCCGGTCTCGCGGCCGCCCTGCTCTCGGGTGCGGCCATCGTGGGCGGCGCGCTCGCCCCCAAGGTGCGCGCGCTGTTCCGCCGGCGCACGTCGGTGATCCTGCTCGCCACGGTGGCGAGCGCTGCCGTGCTGATCGGGCTCGGACTCGTTCGTGACTTCTGGGTCGCCGTCGCGCTGGTGGCGCTGTGGGGAATCGCGTCGGCGCTCGACGACCCGGTGCATCGCGCCTACCTCAACGACATGATCCCGTCGAAGCAGCGGGCGACCGTGCTGTCGTTCGACTCGCTGATGGGCTCCGCCGGCGGTGTCGTCTTCCAGCCCACCCTGGGACGCGCCGCTGATGTCGGCGGCTACGGCACGTCGATGATCTGGAGCGGCGTGATCACGGCCGTCGCCGTCCCGTTCGTCCTGCTGAGCCGGGCGCAGCGCGCACCGGCCGACACCGCCCGGCAGGTCACGGGCGGGCCGGAGGCCTGAGCGGCGGCGGTTCTGACCGGCGGAACCCGGGGCGTGACGGCATCCATCATCCGGGAGTATGTTCGCGCCATGAAGCGAATGTGGCCGTGGCTCGCGCTGGGCATCCTCCTGGTGCTGGTCGGCGCGGTGTGGACCCTGCAGGGCCTCAACGTCCTCGGCGGATCGGCGATGAGCGGGTCGCCGCTGTGGGCGACGATCGGGCCGATGGTGCTCATCGCCGGTGTCGTGCTGATCGTGATCGCGATCGTCGTCGCGCGCCGGCGCAAGGCGGGCTGACGCACCCGCGACCCGCGTCAGCGGTTGTCGCCGGTGACGTCGATGAGCACCTTGCCGACGGCGCCCTGCTCGACGGCGTCGTGGGCGGCGGCGGTCTCTTCCAGCGCGAACCACGTCAGCGGCAGCCCGGCCGCCTCGCCGACGGGGAGCGCACCGTCGCGCAGCGCGGCGGAGATGTCTTCCACAGCAGCGGCAAGCGCCGCCTCTCCCACCGTGTACAGCAGCAGCCCCTGGATGCGCACGTTCTTCGCGAAGGTCGACCGCACCGGAAGCAATGCCTGGTCGTCGCCGTTGTCGGCGTAGTACGCGATCGAACCGTGGTTGGCGATCACCTGCGCGTCGAGGCCTGCGTTCTGCACGAGCGACACCTCGACGATGTGGTCGACTCCGTCGGGCGCGAACGCGGCGATCTGCGCGGCGGCGTCACCGTCGCGGTAGTTCACGACATGGTGCGCGCCTGCCGCGGTCGCGAGCGCAGCCTTCTCGTCGCTCGAGATCGTGGCGATCACGGTCGCCCCCGCCCAGACCGCGAGCTGGATCGCGGCGTGGCCGACAGCGCCCGCTCCCCCGGCCACCAGCACGACGCGGCCGTCGAGCGATCCCGGCGAGAGCCGCGCGGGTCCGGACTCGTGCACGGTGAGCGCGCGATGAGCGGTCATGGCCGGCACCCCGAGGCTCGCCGCGACATCGAAGCCGATGCCGTCCGGCAGCTTCACCGCCCGCTCGGCGGGGACCACCGTGTACTCCTGCGCCGTGCCGGTCGGGCGCTGGTGCTGCGCGAGATACAGCCACACGCGGTCTCCGACTTCGAGCTGCGTGACCCCCTCACCCACGGCGTCGATCACACCGGCGCCGTCCTGGTTGGGCACGACCTCGTCGAATGCCGGCTTCGCGGTGCCCGCACGAGACTTCCAGTCGGTCGGGTTCACCCCCGACACGGCGACTCTCACGCGCACCTCCCCCGGACCGGGAGCGGCGGGCTCACGCTCCGCGAGCGAGAGGACGGACGAGGTACCGGTGCGGGAGTACACGATCGAGCGCATGCGAAAGGGCAACGCCCGAAACGGGTCGAGTCTTCCCACCTCGCCCGACGGGCGGCAAGGAAGGGATCTCGACGGGCTTGCGACTACGCGGCTTCAGCATGGCTCTGACATTCGATGCAGGTGTCGGCGTGCGGCAGCACCTCGAGCCGCGCGGGCGGGATCTGGCGTCCGCACCGGCTGCAGCGGCCGTAGGTGCCCTGAGCGATCCTGTTCAGCGCCGCGGTGATCTGCTCGACCGCAAGGCGATGGGATGCCGCCGTCTGGCAGGTGACCGGATCCACGCTCGGCAGCGCGAAGGGCGCAAGCTCCTGGATCACGGCCAGACGCTCTTCGAGCTGCCTTTCGAGTTCGCGCTGCGCGTCGGCGAGGGCGACGGTGTCAACAGTTGGGCTGGGCATATCTGCTCCTTGGATACGAGAACGCGCCGCAGCTGCGGCGCGCCAGGTGTGTCCGGTTGGACCGGGTCGGGGAGACGCCGGTTCACGGAGGCTCGGCGCGGAAAGAACCCCACGGGAATGCTCCGTCTGCGGTGGCTCGCCGCGGCGGGAGCACCTCGTGGCGCGCACCGGCGAGCTCGGCCGCACCGGGCACCACGGAGGCGTCGGACAGACGCTCTGCGCGGTGCGGATGGGCCAGGGTGATCATGGCCATCACCATAGCCCGGTTCTAGAAAAAGGCAAGTCAGCGGAAATTTTCACCAAACCTGAGCGGAGTTGACTTCGCTGGGGAACCGGCTATGGTCGATGGTTCACCCGCCAGCCGACCAGGGGAAGCGAGTCATCCATGTCGGACAGATCACCGCGAGCCAAGGGCGCCAAGAAGGTCGCTCAATCGTCACTGAAGGAGAAGCGCGCCGAGAAGCGCGCGAGCCAGGAGACACGAGCGTTCATCAAACCACGCAAGGGCGCGTCCGGTTGATGAACGACGGAGGGCCCGGCTCACAGGCCGGACCCTCCGCACCTCGCAACGACGGTCACGCCGCGGCGTTGATCGCCTCGTAGAGGTTCTTGAACGAGGTGAGCACGCTCGCCGGCGTGCCCGGAGCGACCCGAGCCGCCTCACCGGCCTGGATGACAGCCCCGACCGTCGAGTCCGCCACACCGTCGCCGTTCGTGTCGACGGGGTCGCCCAGGGCGATCGATCCGTCGGCGACGTTCAGCCACAGCGACAGCAGGTGCGCGTCGAACTGGTCGGCCGGGTTCTTGGTGTTCTTCGGCCACAGCGCCGACACTCCCTGCGGGATCGTCGTCAGCGGCACCTTCTCGTCGAACACCGCGCTCAGCACCCGCACGACCGACAGCAGGCACAGCTTCTCGTCCGTCGTGTGGACGTTCGAGCGCTTGTCGCGGTAGTCGGTCTGCCAGACGCCGAGGGTTCCGGCATCCGTGCTGGTGCCGAGGATCACGACCTGCACGGCATCGGACGCCGAACCTGCGTCGTCGTCCGACACGGTCACCCCGGTCGTCGCGGCACAGGCCATCGCGTAGGCGTGGGGTGCAGCATCCACCACATCCCTCGGCTGGATGCTGGGACTCGGGTCCGGATCGGTCACCGGCGGGTTCACCAGGCTGGTGTGACCGGCGGTCGCGCCGTCGCCGTAGTCCCAGGCGAAGGCGAGGTCGTCGCTGCCCGGGTCGGTGCCCCGCGCTTCGAACGCCACCGGGACGCCCTCGGTGCCGAACACGATGTCCTGCCCGTTCCACGAGGTCGTGGGCGGACCGGTGATCTCGGCCGTCGGGGCGACGTTCGCCACGACCGCCGAACCGGTGTCGGAGCCCGCACCGCCGTCCTTGTCGGTGACGGTCAGGGTCGCGGTGAAGGCGCCGTCGTCACCGTACACGTGCGATGCCGAGACCGTCGTCCCCACCACCGCGGCAGCGGTCACGACTCCGTCACCCCAGTCCACGCTCGCAGTGTGCGTGTCGACCAGACCCGGGTCGGAGAAGTGCGCGGTGAGGGTCACCGAGCTGTTCTCGTTCGCCGGCGTGACGGCATCCACCACCACGGCGGGCGCCACGTTCGAGACGTGCAGGTCGAAGGTCGACTGAGCCGTCTCGCCCTTGTCGTCGGTCGCGGTGATCGTGACCGTGGTGTCGGCAGGACCGTCCGGCGGCGTGTACGACCACGTCCACGACGTTCCCGACGGCGTCACGGTGCCGATGCTCGCGGTCACCGAGGTGACCGTGCCGTCGGCATCCGTCGCCGAACCGGTGTTCGTCGCGAGCGAACCCTCGTCGACCGTCACCGACGCGTCGTCGACGGTCACCACGGGCGGGTCGTTCGCCGCCTGCAGGGCCGCCAGCAGGTCGAGGCGCGGCGTGGTGTTCGTCGTCGTCCCGGCCGCGTTGGTCGTGTAGGTGATCGGCACACCGGTCGAGGTGATGTCGCTCATCAGGTTCGCGACGGATCGCGCCGGATACGCCGACCGCAGCACGGCGAGCGCGCCGGTGACCATCGGCGTCGACATCGAGGTGCCGCTCTTGGAGCCGTACACGTCGTCGTCGATCGACGAGACGATCGACGATCCCGGCGCCATGACGTCCAGCAGTGGACCGCGGTTGCCCGAGTTCGTCGTGGTGTCGTCGTTGTTCGTGCGGCCGACGGTGAACGCGGTCGAGATGCAGCCCGGCGCGCCCACGGCGTTGAGGAACGAGCTGTTGCCCGACGCGATCACCGTGGCGATCCCGGCAGCGAGGTTGCTGTCGATCGCGGCCTTGCGGGTGTCGCCGTCGCACGCCGAGGCGTTGTTGCCGCCGCCGAGGCTCATGTTGCTGGCCACGACGTTCCACCCCGGGTTGGCCGCGGCCTGGCCGCGCACCCAGTCGAGCGCCTCGATCTGATCGGACGCGTACGACAGCACGCACGGGGCAGGGTTCGGCGAGCATCCCGCGGTCGTGTTGACCCGCGTGAACACCTGCACGGCGATGATCTGCGCACCCGGTGCCATGCCGTTGCCCGGAGGCGACCCGGCGGTGTCGTCGGCCGCACGGCCCGCCGCGATGCCCGCGACATGGGTGCCGTGGTCGCAGATGTTGCTGCCCGAATCGACACAGCTCGCGTTGTTGTCGCTGTCGATGTCGGCCGACGTGTCTTCGGTCGTGCCGTCGGGGCAGAGGCTCGCCTCGTCGCCGTCGCCGTCGTCGTCGGTCGGATCCGAGAAGCAGTGCTGCGCGACAATGCGCGAGCCGAAGAACGGGTGATCGGCGTCGATGCCCGTGTCAAGGATCGCGACCGTCGCACCGCTGCCCGTGAAGCCGAGCGCCTGCACGTCGTCGCCGTTCACGACCGGCACCGCGTTCGACAGCGCGGGCGGGTCGGCGAAGTCCTCGACGACCCCGACGACGTGCGGATTGTGCTTCAGCCCCTTCACCGCGGGCTCGGGCACCTCCATGATCACGTACGGCATGGTCGAGGTCTTCTTCACCTTGGTCGCTCCCCCGGCCACGGCCTTCACGACGTCGGCGCCCGACGCCTTGTGGTCGAGCTGCACGATGACCCGCACCCTCTCCGGCGGGGCCGCGTACGCAGGCGGCGCGACGGCCACCATCCCCAGCGCCACCGCACAGGCGGCGAGCACCGAGACGACTCTGGACTTCATGATGGTTCTCCCCCCATCACTCGGTGCGGCGCACTCCGGGCCCCGCACCCGGTGGTACTTCCACCACCCGCAAAGAGAGTCGTCAGCCCGAGGTGATACCCCGGACGCAAAGACGAGTGGATGCCGTCACGCCGGCGTGACGGCATCCACGATGTCGGTCTGACCGGCCATGATGAGCGCATGCGATCGACGAGCCCCATCCCCGGCAATCCGTGGCCGCACGACATGGCCATCACCGTGGAGGATCGGCCGCACACCCTGCTGGAGCTGCTGTGGGTGCGGGAGGCGCACGGGCTGCGCATCGAGGGCGACGACGACCTTCCCCCGATGCTCACGGACACACCGGGGCCGGCCGCGCCCGTCGACGAGGCGACCCGAGCGAGGTGGCAAGAGACGTGGCCGCGCGTGTGGCGCGCCGCGGCCGCGCACGCGGGGCGCGACGATACGGCAGAACTGATGGGGCGGCTGCAGACGACCGCGAACGGCTCGCCGGAGCGGCTGGCTCTGCTGCAGGAGCTCGTCGGCCCGTCGTGGCGGGACGAGTTCGGAGATGACGCGTTCGACGACGACTCGTACCGGGAGTGGAGGGATCACGGCGACGAGCGGCACCGGTCCGGTATCGGGCATCGCCTGGTAGACAGCCCCGAGCACCGCGACCTCGCCGACCTCATCGCCGCATGGCAGGCAGGCCTCACGAAGATCGTGACGATCCCGTGCGTCGGCGAGTTCCAACGGCGCCTCTCGCCCACGGCGATGCTCATGACCGCGACGACACGCGCCGACAGCGCCGCTTACCGACGCGCCCTGCAGGCCTTCGCCTGACGCGCCTTCGCCTGACACGACGGATCCCCGGGTCCGCGGCGCCTCGACCGCGATCCCCGGGGATCCGCTCACGTTCGCGTCAGCCGATCGTGGCCGCGGCCGCGCGGATCGCCGCGAGCGTCGGCTCGGGCTGCGACACCATCGACACGTGCGACGCGTCGACCTCGGTGATCGTCGCGCCGGCGCGTTCGGCCATGCGGCGCTGCACGTCGATCGGGATCACCAGGTCATCCGTGCCGAGCACCGCCCAGCTCGGGATCGTCTTCCACGCCGGCGGGCCGGACGGCGTCACGTTCGCGACGAAGGATGCCGGGCGCTGCGTCGCGATCCAGGCGGCGCTCCTCGACGACGTCATCGACCTCTCGGCGACAGGTTCGCGCGCCGTCATCGAGCGCGCCCCGGCGCTGACCGACACCCCCGAGACCCGCGAGCGTCTGCGCACGTTCGCCCAGGCCACCGGCATCCCCTTCGACGAACTGCTCGCCCGCACCGATCCGCCCGACCCGGCCGCGGTGCTCGTCGCGGCCGGCTGGACCGTCGACCAGGTGTCGGTCGCCGAGCTCGAGCGTCGCTACGACCGCCCGCTCGTGACGGGCGACCGCACCGACTCCGCGCCCGAGCAGCGCGGAGGGTTCGTCACAGCCGTCCGCCGATAGCGCGTGTCGGTGGCCCGTGGTTTGCTGACGGCATGCACACCACCGACTCTGCGGACGGCACTCCCATCGCCTATGAGGTCTTCGGCGACGGGCCTGCCGTCGTCATCGTGAACGGCGCGCTCTCTCAGGCCTCCGACGCCACAGGTCTCGCCCAGGCGCTCGCGGACGCCGGCTTCCGCGGCGTCGCCTATGATCGCCGCGCCCGCGGCTCCAGCGGCGACGCGCCCGGGTCCACTCCGGAACGCGAGGCCGAAGACCTCGCCGCGGTGATCGACGCGGTGGGCGGCACGACCGCGGTGCTGGGTCATTCCTCCGGCGCCGTGCTCGCGCTGTACGCGGCCGCGCGCGGCGTCGACACGGGCGCCCTGTTCCTCTCCGAGCCACCGCTGCGGTTCGGCATCGATGAGCCGCCGTCCGATCTCGCCGAGCGTCTGCAGCGCTTCGTGGACGAGGGCCGGCCCGACGACGCGATCGTGACTTTCCAGCTCGAAGGCGTGGGACTGCCCGAACAGATGGTCGAGGCGTTCCGCCAGAGCAATCAGTTCGCCGCGGTGCTGCCGCTGGCGCAGTCGACCGTGTACGACACCAACCTCGTGAACGCCTCGTCGGTGCCGAGCGCCGAGATGCTGTCGGTGCCTGTTCCGGTCACCATCCTGCGCGGCGAACAGACGTTCCCCATGCTCATCACCGCCGCAGACCGTCTGGCCGACGAGATGGCCGGCGCCGAGCTCGTCATCGTGCCCGAGTCGGTCATGCACCGCCCCGACCCGGTGGCGACGGTCCGTGTCGTCTCGGAGCGCCTCGGCTAGCGGCTCTGTCCGCATGGCAGGCCTCGCCCGCGGGCGCCAAGCGCGCGTGCGGCGACTGCGAGGGCTGGACGGGAATGCTTGCCGCGCTCAAGGCGTGGGTCGAGCACGGGATCAACCTGCGCGACGGCTTCTACGCCTGACGGGGACGCCCATGCGGTGCTCCGCCAGACTCCGGCGACACACGGTGGAGGACCGCCCGGACGTGCCGGACGGTCCTCCGCGTGGCCGGCGGCGCGCCTCCCCCCGGGGGCGGCGCCGCTCGTTCCGCTAGTGCTGGGTGGCTCCCTCGGCTCCGATGCCCGTGAGCGCCCGCACCTCCATCTCGGCCTCCTTCGCCGGATCCTCGGTGCCCTTGTCGAGCACCGTGCCGAGCCAGCCGAGGAAGAACGCGAGCGGGATCGACACGATGCCCGGGTTCGACAGCGGGAACCAGGCGAAGTCGATCGCCTCGGTCTTGAGCATCGACGTCTCGGATCCCGACACCACCGGCGAGAACGCGATGAGGATGATCGCCGAGGCGAGCCCGCCGTACATGCTCCACAGCGCACCCTTGGTCGTGAACCGCTTCCAGTACAGCGAGTACACGATGGTCGGCAGGTTGGCCGAGGCCGCCACCGCGAACGCGAGTGCCACGAGGAACGCGACGTTCTGACCGTTCGCCCCGATGCCGCCGATGATCGCGATGACGCCGATCACGACGACGGTGCGACGTGCCACCTTGACCTCGGCGCCGGCGGCCGGCTTGCCCTTCTTGACCACCGAGGCGTAGATGTCGTGCGCGAACGACGCCGCGGCGGTGATGGTGAGACCGGCGACCACCGCGAGGATCGTGGCGAACGCGATCGCCGAGATCAGGCCGAGCAGCAGCGGCCCGCCGAGGGCGTTCGCCAGCAGCGGTGCCGCGGAATTCGCGCCGCCCGGCGCCGCGGCGATGACGGCCGGGCCGACGAGGGCAGCCGCGCCGTAGCCGAGCACCAGGGTGAAGACGTAGAAGATGCCGATCAGCCAGATCGCCCAGACGACGGACTTGCGTGCCTCTTTGGCCGTGGGAACGGTGTAGAAGCGCATCAGCACGTGCGGCAGCGCCGCGGTGCCGAGCACGAGGGCCAGCCCCAGCGAGATGAAGTCCACCTTGGTGATGTCGCTGGCGCCGTACTTCAGGCCCGGGTCGAGGATCGCGGGGTTCTCGGCGACGGCGGCGGCCTTGTCGAGCAGCGCCGACAGGTCGAAGCCGTTCAGCGCCAGCACCCACACGGTCATGACGGCGGCGCCCGCGATGAGCAGCACGGCCTTGATGATCTGCACCCACGTGGTGCCCTTCATGCCTCCGATGAGCACATAGAGGATCATGAGCGCACCGACCACCGTGATGACGAGCGACTGTCCGAGGGTGTCGCCGATGCCCAGCAGCAGTGAGACGAGGCCTCCCGCGCCGGCCATCTGCGCGAGCAGGTAGAAGAAGCACACGACGAGCGTCGTGATGGCCGCGGCGACCCGCACCGGCGTCTGCTTGAGGCGGAACGACAGCACGTCGGCCATCGTGAACCGGCCGGTGTTGCGCAGCAGCTCGGCAACGAGCAGCAGGGCGACCAGCCACGCCACCAGGAAGCCGATCGAGTACATGAAGCCGTCGTAGCCCGTGATCGCGATCGCGCCGACGATGCCGAGGAACGACGCCGCCGACAGGTAGTCGCCCGCGATCGCAGAGCCGTTCTGTCCGCCGGTGAACGAGCGGCCCGCCGCGTAGTAGTCGGAGGCGGTCTTGTTGTTGCGGCTCGCGCGGAAGACGATCACCATCGTGATCGCGACGAACAGCGCGAAGATGCCGATGTTGAGCCAGGGGTTTCCCGGCGACGAGACGGGGGCGGCTTCCGCCGCGATGACGATGCTCATCGCGAGACCTCCTCAGGGGTCGAAGCGGGGTCGACGGAGACGGATTCGCGGATCTCGCTCGCGATCGGGTCGAGACGGCGGTTGGCGAAGCTCACGTACCAGGTCGTGACGGCGAACGTGGTGACGATCTGCGCGAAGCCCAGCAGCATCGCCACGTTGACGTGCCCGAACACCGGCGTCGACATGAAGTCGTGTGCGTACATGGCCAGCAGCACGTACGCGAAATACCAGACGAGGCAGGCTGCCAGCACGGGGAACACGAAGCTGCGATGGCGCTTCTTCAGCTGCACGAACGGTTCGGATTGCTGTACCGCGCGGTAGTCGACGTCAGGTGTCGTCGCCGCGCCCGGGGCGTCGTTGCCCATGGCTTCTCCTTCGAAGGGGGATGGAACTCGCAGCACGCGCTGCGCGTGACGATGCTCCCGCGTCCGGGACCCCGCGGGCGGGCGGCGCCACTCGTCGTCGCCGAACGGCGCCGATCGTGCGACGAACGGAGCCCGACCGCGACGGGCGACGGATTACGCTGGCCTGAGAATGCCCGATCCGCTGCTGCTGTTCGCGGGCGCCGGCGCCGTCGCCGGGGCCGCCGCGGTGGGTCTCGTCGTCCTTCTGCGGCGCGTGCTGGTGTCGTCGCGCGAGCTCGGCACCGACGCCGAGCAGGCGACATACCAGACGCTGCATTTGGCCGCCCGCGCGGCGAAGCACCTGCGAGGCGGCGTCAGCGAGCAGGACGCGCTGAAGGCCGGCAGGCATCTGAAGTCGCTCCTCGGCTGCGACACGTTCGCCATCGTGGATCCGCACGGCGTCGTCGCGCTCGACGGCGACGAGCGACTGCGCGAGGTCGCCGCCGAGCTCGCCGCCGCCGTGCAGGCCGCGGGCAAGGCGCAGGTGCGCCGCGGCGTCGGGCTCGCCGCCGACGTCGACGCCGTGGCCGCTCCGATCGTCATCGGCAAGCGCCCGGCTGGGGCGATCGTCGCGTTCTCCAGCCCCGTGCGTGCGGGCCTGGTGCGCGCGACGGCCGAGGTCGCGGACTGGGTCGCCGCCCAGATCGAGCTCGGAGAACTGGATGCCTCCCGCACGGCACTCGCGGAGGCCGAGGTGAGGGCGCTGCGCGCCCAGATCAGCCCGCACTTCATCTACAACGCTCTGAACGCGATCGCGTCGTTCATCCTCACCGACCCGCAGCGTGCGCGGGAGCTCGTCCTGGAGTTCGCCGACTTCACGCGGTACTCGTTCCGCCGGCACGGCGAGTTCACGACGATCGCCGAAGAGCTGCACTCGATCGACAGCTACCTGCGCCTGGAGCGCGCACGCTTCGGCGACCGGCTGCAGGTGACCCTGCAGATCGCGCCCGAGGTGCTCGGCACCGTCATCCCGTTCCTGTCGATCCAGCCGCTCGTCGAGAACGCGGTGCGACACGGGCTGGAGGCGAAGGAGGGCGGCGGCCGCATCACGATCGAGGCGTCCGACTCCGGCGCGTTCGCCGAGATCACGGTCGAGGACGACGGCGTCGGCTTCGACCCGGAGCAGATACGCGAGGTGCTCGCACCGGGACCGCTCGGCGCAGGCGCCGGCGCTGCGCGGCCGCGCGACAACGTCGGCCTGCGCAACGTCGACGCGCGGCTGCGTCAGGTGTACGGCGACGAGAACGGCCTGGTCGTCGAGACGCAGATCGGCGCCGGAACCCTGGTGCGCATGCGGATCCCCAAGGCCCTGCCCAAGGCCGCCTCGACGACGGGCCCCATCCCTGCGAGCGCCGACGCATGATCGACGTCCTCATCGCCGACGACGAAGAGCCGGCCCTCGCCGCTCTCGCGTACCTGCTCGAGCAGGACGCGCGGATCGGCCGGGTGCACCAGGTCTCGACGGGGGCCGACGCGATCCGCCTGCTCACCCGCGAGCGCATCGACGCGGTGTTCCTCGACATCCACATGCCGGGGCTGTCGGGGTTCGATCTCGCGCGGGCGCTGCAGCGGTTCGAGCACCGTCCCGCCCTCGTCTTCGTCACCGCCGACGAGGACGGCGCCCTCGAGGCGTTCGACCTCGAAGCGGTCGACTACCTGCTCAAGCCCGTTCGGGGCGTACGGCTGGAGCGATCCATCGCGCGCGTGGTGGAGTCCCTCCGCCAGACGCCGGAGGCCTCCGCTCCGCCGGCGCCCGAGCTCATCGCCGTGACGCTCGGCGGCACGACGCGGATGATCCGCCGCGACGACGTCCGCTACGTGCAGGCGCAGGGCGACTACACACGGCTGTGCACCGCCGAGGGCGGGTTCCTGGTGCGCGTGCCGATCTCGGACCTGGAGCGCCAATGGGCGGACGCGGGCTTCGTCCGCGTGCACCGCTCGTACCTCGTCGCCCTGGCGCACGTCGCGCAGATCCGCCTCGGCTCGGAGCACCCCACGGTGCTCGTCGGCGATGCGGCGCTGCCCGTCAGCCGGCGGATGCTGCCCGGCCTGCGCGACCGGCTCGCGCAGTCGACGGTGCGGGCCGAGTCGTGACCGACGACCGCAGCGAACAGGCCGCGCCCGACCGCCCGCAGCGCGTGCGCATCACGGCCGCGGGCCTCGGGACGCCGGCGCGCCCCGCGTTCGACCTGCGCTCCCCGGCGCCGGGCGAACGGGCGACCGAGCCCGCCGCCGTGTACGTGCGCTCGCTCATCCGCTCGCAGCTGCGCCTGGGCATCGTCGCAGCGACGGGCTTCGTCGTCGCGACTGTCGCCTTCGTGCTGATCCTGGCGCTGGTGCCGGATCTCAGCGCCGCCGTCGTGTTCGGAGTGCCGGCGTCCTGGCTCCTGCTCGGGTTCGGGCTCTATCCGCTCGCCATCACCGTCGCCGTGCTCTACGTGCGCGCGGCGGCACGCAACGAGGCCCGCTACCGCGCGCTGACGGTGGACGAATGAACCCGTGGGTCGGCTATGTGAGCATCGCCGCGGTCGCGGCGGCATCCACGCTGATCGGCTTCTACGGTCTGCGCGTCTCGCGCACCACGAGCGACTTCTACGTCGCAAGCCGCACGGTGCGGCCATGGTGGAACGCGTCCGCCATCGGCGGCGAATACCTGTCGGCGGCGTCGTTCCTCGGGGTCGCCGGGCTCGTTCTGCTCACGGGGTCGCCGGGCCTGTGGTTCCCGATCGGCTACACCGCGGGCTACCTGATGCTGCTGCTGTTCGTCGCCGCGCCGCTGCGCCGCTCGGGCGCGTACACGATCCCCGATTTCACGCAGGCGCGTCTCGAATCGACCGGCGTGCGCCGCGTCACGAGCGTCCTCGTGATCGTCATCGGCTGGTTCTACATCGTGCCGCAGCTGCAGGGCGCGGCGCTCACGGTGCGGATCACGACCGGCATGCCGGCCTGGGCGGGCTCGCTCGCCGTCGCGGTCATCGTCGCGGCGGTCGTGATGGCCGGCGGCATGCGGTCGATCACGTTCGTGCAGGCCTTCCAGTTCTGGCTGAAGCTCACCGCGCTCGCGGTGCCCGCCGTGGTCATCCTGATCGTCGTGGCAGGAGGCGTGCCTGGGATCGTCGCGCACGCGGCATCCATCGATCCCTTCCCCGTCGAGGCGGGACCGGCGGGACTCGACGTCTATCGCACCGTGTCGCTCATGGTCGCCCTGCTGCTCGGGACCCTCGGTCTGCCGCACGTGCTGGTGCGCTTCTACACGAGCCCCGACGGTGTCGCCGCCCGGCGCACGACGGTCATCGTGCTGGCGCTGCTGTCGGCGTTCTACTGCTTCCCGACGGTGTTCGGGCTGCTCGGCCGCGTGTTCGCGCCCGACCTCGCCGAGAGCGGGCAGGCCGACGCACTCGTCCTGATGCTGCCGGGGCGGCTCGTGCCCGGCCCCGCCGGCGTGCTGCTGACGGCGCTCGTCATCGCCGGGGCGTTCGCGGCGTTCCTGTCGACGACGTCGGGCCTCGTCGTCTCGCTCGCGGGCGTCATCAGCCAGGACATGCTCGGGGGCAGCGTGCGCGGCTTCCGCATCGCCGCCGTGCTGGCGACGATCGTGCCGCTCGTCGTCGCGCTCGCCACGGAGTCGTCGGGGCTCGCCGGCAGCGTCGGCCTCGTCTTCGCGTTCACGGCCTCGACGCTGTGCCCCGTGCTGCTGCTGGGCATCTGGTGGCGCGGTCTCACGGCACGGGGTGCGGTTGCCGGCATGCTCGTCGGCGGCTCGCTGTCTGCGGCGGCGATCTTCGGCGGAGGGATGCCGGCGGCCTGGGCGCCCGGCATCCGTCCGCTGCTCGAACAGCCGGCCGCCTGGACCGTCCCGATCGCGGTCGCCGTGATCGTCGTCGTCTCGCGCACCGATCGTCGCGGCACCCCGCGGGGAGCCGACGCCTTCCTGGCGCGCCTGCACACCCCCGAGGCGTGACGGCTCCGGCCGCGGGCTCAGCGGCGGAAGAACCCGACCCCGAGATCCGGGTGGTCGACGAAGACGCCGTCGATGCCGGCATCCCGGATGACGCCCCACTCGCCCTCCCAGTCGCCGAACGCCGACGGGCCGCCCGAGCCGCGGAACTGCGCGATCAGGAAGCGGTTCTCGGGCCGGCACGTCCACGTGAAGACCCGCAGGCCGCGCTCGTGGGCGTCGGCGACGATCGCCGACGGTCCGCCGGTGCGCCCCAGCCGGTCAGGAGCGAGGATCATGCGCTTGTCGACGCTGATGCCGTCGACCTTGCCGACCAGCGCGTCCAAGCCCGCGGGCGTCGCGAGCGAGGGGTAGGTCGGCGCCCCCTTGCCCTGCGCGGTCACGAGATCGAACGGACGCCCCGCCGCCTCGAGCAGGTACACGTACGAGGCGGGGACGCCGCGCTCCTTGAGCGCGAGCAGCACCGTCGACTCGAAGGACTCGACGACGAGCGGCCACTGCCCCGCACCCCAGCCCGCCTCGCGCAGTTCGGCCTCGACGAGGGCGGCGACGTCCCAGCCGAGCGAGGCGAAGTACGTGGCGTGCTTGATCTCGAGCACGACGCCGATCTCGCGGCCCTGCGCCAGCGACGCGGTCCGTGCGGCATCGAGCACGTCGCGCAGGCGCAGCACGGTCTGCTCGCCGTCGAAGGTCGCACTCGAAGGCCGCAGGTCGGCGATCCGCTCGCGGCAGTGCAGCGTCGACAGCTCGTCCCAGGTGAAGTCCTCGGTGAACCAGCCGGTCAGCGCGTTGCCGTCCACGGTCTTCGTGGTGCGCCGATCGGCGAACTCGGGGCGCTCGGCGACGTCGGTGGTGCCCGAGATCTCGTTCTCGTGGCGCACGATCAGCACGCCGTCGCGCGAGACCACGACATCCGGCTCGACCGCGTCCACCCCCAGCTCGAACGCGAGGGCGTACGACGAGCGGGAGTGCTCGGGGCGATACCCGGGCGCTCCGCGATGACCGATGACGAGCGGGGTCCGGCGCGGCATCGCACCAGGCTAGCCCGAGGGCCGGCGGGACCGCGGCCGCCGGCATCCGTTCATAGTCCTCTCACAGGGCCCGCCCGACCCCGGACGCCCCTGTTCGGTTAGTGTTGATCAACAGCACCGTGCTGGGATTCCCTTGACATTGGAGTGTGAGAGCAGTGGCCCTCAACAACCCCGCGTTCAACAACCCGGCCTTCCAGGACCCGAAGGCCGTCAAGACCTACCCGGGGGGTGCGCAGGCAGCGAACCTGGGCGCGCCCACGCAGTACGCCACCGCGCAGCATGCGGGTGTGGATGCCGCAAGCCAGGCGCAGCTCGAGGGCATGTACGCCGCCCCGTCGGCCGGTGCTGTCGAGACCGGCCGCATGTCGTACGAAGACACCATCTGGAAGACGGTCGGTCTGTTCGCCGTCCTTCTGATCGGTGCGGTCGCCGGCTGGATCTGGACGATGGCGGGCGTGACCGCGGCGAACCCGCAGATCAACGCGCTGCCGTGGATCATCGGCGCACTCGGCGGCTTCGTCCTGTCGATGGTCGTCATCTTCACGTCGCGCAAGAAGATCCGCCCCGCCCTGATCTTCGCGTATGCCGCGTTCGAGGGCCTGTTCGTCGGCGGCATCTCGGCGTTCTTCGAGTTCATCTACCACGGCATCGTCCTGCAGGCGACGCTCGCGACGCTCGCGGTCGTCGGTGTGACCCTCGCCCTGTTCGCCAGCGGCAAGGTGCGCGCGTCCAAGCGCGCCACCAAGATCTTCCTGATCGCGATGCTCGGCTACCTGGTGTTCTCGCTCATCAACATCGGCCTCATGATCTTCAACGTGCCGATCGCCGGCGGCGCCTTCGGCATGCTGAGCAACCAGAGCCCGCTGTTCGGCATTCCGTGGGGCGTCCTGATCGGCATCTTCGTCGTCATCATGGCCGCGTACTCGCTGGTGCTCGACTTCGACAACATCCAGCAGGGTGTGCGCAACGGCGCCCCGCGCCAGTACGGCTGGCTCGGCGGCTTCGGCATCATGGTCACCGTCGTGTGGCTGTACGTCGAGATCCTGCGCATCCTCGCGATCGCTCGCGGCAACAACTGACGCCTCGTTCCTGAAGAGGCCGCCCGGTCATCCGGGCGGCCTCTTCGCGTTGGGCTGTGGCCGTTCTGCTGTGGGCGGAACGGCTCGCCGGGCGGCGGCATCCCGTTCTATCGTGACGCCATGGCCGAGATCATCCCGCTGCCGCGTTCGCCCCGCCCCACCCCGCATGATGTCGAGCCGCTCTGGCGCGACGCCCTCGGCGAGCAGCTGCGACGCCTGCGGCACGAGCGCGGCGAACGGCTCGCCGACACCGCAGACCGGGCGGGCGTCTCGCCGCAGTACCTCTCTGAGATGGAGCGAGGCCTCAAAGAGCCCTCGAGCGAGATGATCGCCGCCGTCGCCGGCGCGCTGGACGTGACGCTCATCGAGCTCACGGCCGCTGTCGCCGACGACCTGCGGTCTCGCGAGACCGAGCGCGCCGCCGTCGGCTGCCGGGCTGCATTCGCCCTCGCCGCCTGATCTGCGCAGCCTGCATCGGGCCGACGGACGCCGCTGCCGCTGCATCCGGAGTCCTCATCTGTTCCGCAGTCACTTTATG
>NZ_JACXZS010000008.1:0-138767 GCF_014779795.1 Microbacterium helvum | reverse complement strand
CTGTGGAGCCTCAGCCGTCACCTGCTCCGCAGTCAAGTTCCGCGGTACGACGGCGCGCGCAAGCGCGGAAAATGACTGCGGAACAAGAATGGGCCCTGGTCGATGTCACGAGGCATCGCTAGCGTGGGCCGGGTGAGCCCCGCAAAGGCAGAGGCCGAGATCCTCGACATCGGCGGGCACGAGGTGCGCGTCTCGAGCCCGAGCAAGATCGTGTTCCCTGGGCCGGGGATCACCAAGCTCGACATCGTGCGGTACTACCTCGCCGTCGCCGACGGCGCCCTGCGCGGGGCCGGCGGCAGGCCGATGGTGCTCAAGCGCTTCCCCAAAGGCATCGACGCCGAGCCGTTCTTCCAGAAGCGGGTGCCCGAGAACCATCCCGAGTTCATCGACACCGCAACGCTGCACTATGCCCGGGGCACGTCGGCAGAAGAGGCCGTGATCCGGGATGCCGCCGGCCTCGCCTGGATCGTCAACCTCGGCTGCCTCGATCTCAACCCGCATCCGGTGCGCGCCGAAGACCTCGACCATCCCGACGAGCTGCGGATCGACCTCGACCCGATGCCCGGCGTGGACTGGTCGCAGATCGTCGACGTCGCCTTCGTCGCCCGTGAGGTGCTCGACGACGTCGGCCTCGTCGGGTGGCCCAAGACCAGCGGGTCTCGCGGCATCCACATCCTGGTCCGGATCGCGCCGCAATGGGACTACAAGCAGGTGCGCCTCGCAGCCGAGACGCTCGCGCGCGAAGTCGCGAACCGCGCACCCGGCCTCGCCACCGCGCAGTGGTGGAAGGAGGAACGCGGCGAGAGCGTGTTCGTCGACTTCAATCAGAACGCCAAAGACCGGACGGTGGCATCCGCGTACTCGATCCGGCCGCTGCCCGACGCCCGCGTGTCGACACCGCTCGGCTGGGATGAACTGCGCACGCGCCGCCCGGACGAGTTCACCGTGCTCACGGTGCCGGACCGCTACGCCGAGCTGGGCGACCCGCACGCCGGCATCGATGACACCGCCGGCACCCTCGACGGGCTCCTGCGCCTCGCCGATGAGCTCGGCCCCGCTGAAAAGCCGCCGCGCGGCGGCGGCACCGACGGTCGGCGCCAGTCCACGATGCCGCTGATCGAGATCGCCCGCACCAAGACGAAGTCCGAGTCGATCGCTGCGCTGGAAGAGTGGACCCGCAAGTACCCGGCGGCGAACGCTCAGCTGCACCCTGCGGATGTTCTCATCGACGGCATGCGCGGGTCGAGTTCGCTCTGGTACCGCGTGCGCGTCAACCTGCAGCATGTGGCCGAGGAGGATCGTCCGCCGCAGGAGGAGCTCATCGCCGACTACGACCCCTGGGAGGGCAAGGTGTGGCCGGGAGCGCCGGACCGCTGAGCCGCCGCTCCTCGCCCCGACTCGGTCGTTGAGCGAGCGAAGCGCGACGAAACGCGGTGAGCCGCCCATCGGACGCACCACGGCGACGACCAGTGCGTGGCCGAGTCCGGAGAACGGGTCACCGCGTTTCGTCTTCGCTCCTTCGTCGCTCCGCTCAACGACCAGGAGTGGGGCCGTACGCCGGCACCCTGTCGAGCACATGGTCGGCCAGACCGTAGGCGACCGCATCGGCGGCGGTGAAGACACGGTCGCGGTCGGTGTCGGAGCGCAGCTGTGCGGCATCCTTGCCGGTATGCCGGGCGAGGATCTCTTCGACCTCGCCGCGCACGCGCACGAGCTCGTCGGCCTGCAGGATGAGGTCGGGGATCGCGCCCCTCCCCTGCCCGGCCGGCTGGTGCAGCACGACGCGCGCGTGCGGCAGCACCGAACGCTTGCCCGGCGCGCCGGCGGCGAGCATCACCGCACCGACCCCGATCGCCTGTCCGACGACGGTCGTCGCCACGTCCGGGCGCACATGCTGCATCGTGTCGTACACGGCGAGCATGGCCGACGGGTCGCCGCCCTCGCAGTTGATGTAGAGCTGGATGTCGCGTTCGGGGCTGTCGGCGTCGAGGTGCAGCAGCTGTGCGATGAGCGCATTCGCGACCCCCGCGTCGATGCCCGTGCCGAGGTACACGACGCGCTCGGCCAGCAGGTGCGAGTAGACGTCCATGATGCGGTCGCCGCGCGGATGCTGCGCCACGACGTTCGGGATGGTGTAACCGCTCATGCCGCCACCTCCGCTCCGACGCGCAGTCCCGCCGGTCGCCGGCGACGCGGCACGACCTGCGCGAAGTCGTCGACGATCGCGTCGATGAAGCCGTAGTCGCGTGCCTGCTCGGCGGTGTACCAGCGGTCATGCAGCGAGTCTTCGAAGATCCGGGCGATCGGCTGACCGGTGTCAGCAGCGACGATGCCCAGCACGGTGTCGCGCGTGTAGCGCAGGTCGTCGGCCTGCACCTCGACGTCGACCGTCGATCCGCCGATGCCTGCCGAGCCCTGATGCATCAGGATGCGCGCGTGCGGAAGGGCGCGCCGCTTGCCCGGCGTCCCGGCCGAGAGCAGGAACTGCCCGGCGCTGCACGCGAGACCGAGCGCGAGGGTCGCGACGTCGTTGGGAATGAGCCGCATCACGTCCCGGATCGCGAGCATCGACGGCACCGAGCCGCCGGGCGAGTGGATCCACAGCGCGATGTCGGCGGTCTCGTCCTCCGCCGCCAGCGCGAGCAGCTGCGTCGCGAGCAGCGTGCCGTTGTCGTCGTCGAGCGGGCCGTCGAGCACGAGCACGCGCTGCTGGAACAGCTCGCGCCGCGCCTCGGCCCCGAACTGGGGGATCTTGCCTTCTTCAGCCATGCCCCCAGCCTGCGCGCGGCCGCGGCCGCCGGCATCCGTTTCCGCTCCCGGCGGCTCTGCCCACAGCGGAGCGGGGCGCGCATCCGGCCTGGCCTTGCCTGTTGTTCTTGGCGAGTCGCCGATAACTGCTGTCACGGCGGCAGAAAGTGGCGAATCGCCAGAATCGCCAGGCACGTCGCGCGTGCCTGGTCTGACGAGTCGCCAAGAACCGCAGTGGAAACGGCAGCTTCTGGCGAGTCGCCGAAATCGACCGCAGGGGTGAGTGTGAACCGGAAGTTCATCGGGGTCCGAGACCTGCGTGAACAGGAAGTTCATCGCCCGAATCGGCGTATGCCGGAACCGGCTCGCAGGCTCAGCGCACGCGTCGCGACGGGGACTCGACCGCGGTGTGCATCGCGGTCACCAGCGCCGGCCGCACGGCCTCGGGCGTGAACGCCGCGGCGGCCTCGCGTGCGTGCGCGGCGAGCTCGGCGCGGCGGGCGTCGTCCTGCAGCAGGGCGATCAGCGCACCGGCCAACGCCTCGACATCGCCGGGCGGCACGAGCACACCCGCGTCGCCGACGGCCTCGCGCGGACCGTAACGCGCATCGGTCGACACCACGGGCAGACCGCGGGCGAGCGCCTCGGCGATCGACAGTCCCTGCCCCTCGAAGGCGGTCGAGGTCAGGAAGACGGACGACCTGTCGAAGACGGCATCCCGCTGCGACGTCGCGCCGTGAAGAGTGACGGATGCCGTCACGCCGAGCTCGTCGACAAGTCCCTGCAGCTCGTCGCGCAGCGGGCCGTCGCCGTACACGTCGAGGTGCGCGTCGGGCACGGCCGCGACGACCGCAGGCCACGCCCGCACGGCGAGGTCGACGCGCTTCTGCGGCGCCAGCCGGTTGAGCATCACCACGCGGTGCGGGTCGCGGATCGACGCGGCGTCCGGCTCGGAGCCCAGCTCGATCGTGTTCGGCACGACGTGGAACGTGCCCGGGTCGCCGAAGCGCGCCATCACCTCGTCGCGCTGCGCGGCCGTGGGCCACAGCACGGCGTCGTAAGCGTCGAGCGTGCGTAGCCAGCGGTCCCACAGGCCGACCATGGGCGCGGACGGGTCATCGTGCGGGGCCGGCAGATGGGAGTTGTGGATCGTGTGCACGAGCCGCACGCGCGGGTCGTCCCACTCGACGAGCGCCTCACCGATCTGACGAGACTCGCACACGACGACGAACAGCCGGTCGGGGTCGCCCGCCGCCGTGCGGCGCTCGTCCGCGATCGCCTCCAGCCACGCGATGTAGAGCCCCCGGAACCCGCGGAGCACGCGGTCTCCGCCCGGCGTGTGCACGACGACGTTCGCGTCGCGCAGGTGCCATTCGGGGTCGTTCTCGAACACCGGCAGCTCGGCGACCGGCCGGTGACCGGCATCCTGGACCGTCCGGTACACGACGCCCGGCGTGCGTCCGCCCGGCTCGCCGGCGCGTGCGAGCCAGTCGCCGCCGGCGAGCAGCTCGTCGAACAGGTTGCGCACGCGCGACGCGTCGGGCACGTGCCCGCCGTCCACGAACGCCTGCCGCTGCGCGGCGTGCGCCTCGGGCGACTGGCCGTCGACGCTGAGCATGAGCGGCTCCCGCGCGCCCGCCGCCTCGAGCAGCCGCAGCCGCGCCGGCACCGCGACCGCGAACCCGCCGTCCAGACCGAGCGCGATCCGGCTGCCCAGCACCACGTAGTCGGCATCGGGCAGTCGCGTGTCAGAGCTCACCCGTCCATCCTCCCCCGCGAACACATGCCGAAACGAATGGGATGCCGCAAGCCAGGGCTTGCGGCATCCCATTCAGATCACTCCCACTCGATGGTCCCCGGGGGCTTCGAGGTGACGTCGAGCACCACGCGGTTGATCTCGCGCACCTCGTTGGTGATGCGGTTCGAGATCCTCGACAGCACGTCGTAGGGCAGGCGCGTCCAGTCGGCGGTCATCGCGTCCTCGGACGAGACCGGGCGCAGCACGATCGGGTGGCCGTAGGTGCGGCCGTCGCCCTGCACGCCCACCGAGCGCACGTCGGCCAGCAGCACGACGGGGCACTGCCAGATCTCGCCGTCGAGGCCCGCCTTCGTCAGCTCTTCGCGGGCGATGGCGTCGGCATCGCGCAGAATCTCGAGACGGTCAGCGGTGACCTCACCCACGATGCGGATGCCGAGGCCGGGGCCCGGAAAGGGCTGCCGCGACACGATGACCTCGGGCAGGCCCAGCTCGCGGCCGATCGCCCGCACCTCGTCCTTGAACAGGGTGCGCAGCGGTTCGACGAGCTCGAACTGCAGGTCTTCCGGCAGTCCGCCGACGTTGTGGTGCGACTTGATGTTCGCCGTGCCCGTGCCGCCGCCGGACTCGACGACGTCGGGGTAGAGCGTGCCCTGGACGAGGAAGCTGATCGGCTCGCCCTCGGCTGCGGCCTCGGCGACGAGGTCGGCCTGCACCTTCTCGAACGCACGGATGAACTCGCGGCCGATGATCTTGCGCTTCTGCTCGGGGTCGCTCACACCGGCGAGGGCGTTCAGGAACGTCTCGCGGGCGTCGACGGTGACCAGGCGCACCCCCGTGGAGGCGACGTAGTCCTGCTCGACCTGCTCGCGCTCGCCCTTGCGCAGCAGTCCGTGATCGACGAACACCGCGACGAGCTGGTCGCCGACGGCCTTGTGCACGAGCGCCGTCGAGACGGCCGAGTCGACGCCACCCGACAGGGCCGACAGCACACGGCCGGTGCCGACCTGCGCGCGGATCTTCTCCACCTGCTCAGCGATGACGTTCCCGCTGTTCCAGTCGGCGGGAAGGCCCGCCGCCTTGTGCAGGAAGTTCTCGATGACGTTCTGGCCGTAGTCGGAGTGCTTGACCTCGGGATGCCACTGCACACCGTACAGGCGACGCTCGTCGCTGCCGAACGCGGCGACCGGGGTGGCGCCCGTCGAGGCGAGCACGTCGAACCCCTCGGGCGCCTTCGCGACCTGGTCGCCGTGGCTCATCCACACGTTCTGCTCGACCGGCTGGCCACCCAGCAGCACGCCGCCGTCACCGGTGACCGCGGCATCCGTCGCGCCGTACTCGCGCAGACCGGTGTTCGCGACCTCGCCGCCGAGCGCCTGCGCCATGACCTGGAAGCCGTAGCAGATGCCGAGCGTCGGGACGCCGAGGTCGAAGACCCCGGTGTCGAGCGCAGGAGCGCCCTCTTCGTACACCGAGGACGGGCCGCCCGACAGGATGATGCCGACGGGGTTCTTCGCCGCGATGTCGGCCGCCGTCGCGGTGTGCGGCACGATCTCGCTGTACACGCCGGCCTCGCGGACGCGGCGGGCGATCAGCTGCGCGTACTGGGCGCCGAAGTCGACGACCAGCACCGGGCGCTGGTCGGTCTCGTTTTGTTCGGTCAACGCTTGTTCTCCGTAGGGATGGCCTGAGTAAGGGACGAGTGCTCGGCGCGCGAGTGCAGCTCATCGGCTTCGCGCTGCGCGAGGTAGGACTTGACGTCGCGGGCGACGCGGGCCTCCATGAAGAACGACAGCAGCGGCACGATGCCGCCGGCAGCGAGCATCGCGAGACGCCCGAGGTTCCAGCGCATGAGGCTCCACACGCGGAAGCACGAGACGAGGTACACGACGTAGAACCAGCCGTGCGCGACGAGGATGCCGAGCGACAGGTTGAACCCGTCACCGGTCGACTCCAGGCCGGACGCGGTCTCGACGACGGGCGCGAACCACAGGAAGCCGCCCGATCCACCCAGGAACAGCTCGTAGTGCAGGCCGTACTTGACGATCATCTCGGCGACCAGCAGCAGCAGCATGGTGCCCGTGATGATCGAGCAGATCTGGTAGAACTTCAGGGCTCCGCGGATCGCCGGAAAGGAAGCGAGCTTCGGGGCGCGGGGCATGCCCCCAGTCTACCCGCGTGTCGCCGCGGCCCCGCCGGGCGTCAGGCGGCGGGCTCGCCGCCGCCCTCGGCCGCGTCGTCGGCGAAGTCTTCGAGCTCCTTCTCCCACGCGTCCTTCGCGAGCCGGTACCAGAGGTAGAACGCGAAGCCCGCGAACACGGCCCACTCGACGGCGTAGAAGATGTTCAGCCAGTTGACGTTCGAGCCCTCTTCAGGCGCCGGCGACGAGATCGCGTCGAGTCCGCCGAACGCCTCCGTCGACGCGAGGTACGGGCGATAGACGTTCAGCTCCTCGACGTCGTGCCAGCGGCCGAGCAGCGCCGCCGGCGACATCCGCGTCATCGTCTGCGGATCGGCGCCGTGCGGCGGCAGCACCGGCCCCTCGTCGGCGATCAGACGCCCGGTCACGTCGACGGAATCGGAACGGGATGCCTCGTCCTCGAGTGTCGAGACGGCAGCGGTGGCGGCATCCATCGTCGAAGCCCAGCCGACCGCGACAGCCACTGACACCGGACCCGCGACGTCGGTCTCGCCGTCGTCGAGGCGCAGCTGACCGGTCACCCAGTACCCCTCTACGCCGTCGTTGTAGCGCGACTCGACGATCAGGAAGTCGCCCGGCACCCAGGTGCCGCTCGTCTCGACGCGCTGGCCGACGAGCGGATCGTTGAGGTATTCGCCCGGCTGCGCGATGTCGCCGATCGGACGCACCTCCTCGGTCGCGCCGGGCGGATTCGGGTTGACCTGCACAGCGCGCGCCAGCTGCCACTGGCCGAGCCACGCGAACACGCCCGCGACGACGAGGCACAGCAGCAGCATGCCGATCCAGCGCGGACGCAGCATCACCTCGCGCAGCGTCGGAGGGAACGCTTCGACGGGCTCAGCGACCGGTTCGGCCCCTGGGCTCGTCGAAGGGTCGGGCGAACTCATCTCTCGGCGTACGGGGCGACGACGACCTCGACGCGCTGGAACTCCTTGAGGTCGGAGTACCCGGTCGTGGCCATCGACTTGCGCAGCGCACCGATGAGGTTCGCCGTGCCGTCGGCGACGGGTGCGGGACCGTACAGGACCTCTTCGAGCGAGGCGACCTGGTCGACCTTCACGCGGCGGCCGCGCGGCAGCTGCGCGTGGTGCGCCTCGGGTCCCCAGTGGAATCCGCGGCCCGGTGCATCGGTGGCCCGGGCCAGCGCGACACCCAGCATGACGGCATCCGCCCCCATCGCGATCGCCTTGACGATGTCGCCCGACGTGCCCACGCCGCCGTCCGCGATGACGTGCACGTACCGTCCGCCCGACTCGTCGAGGTAGTCGCGGCGCGCGCCGGCGACATCCGCGACGGCCGTGGCCATGGGGGCGTGCAGGCCCAGCGTGGCGCGGGTCGTCGAGGCCGCTCCCCCGCCGAAGCCGACGAGCACGCCGGCCGCGCCCGTGCGCATGAGGTGCAGCGCCGCGGTGTAGGTCGATGCGCCGCCGACGATCACGGGAACGTCGAGGTCGTAGATGAACTTCTTGAGGTTGAGCGGCTGGTCGACGCTCGACACGTGCTCGGCCGACACCGTGGTGCCGCGGATCACGAACAGGTCGACGCCGGCGGCGACGACGGTCTCGTACAGCTCCTGGGTGCGCTGCGGAGTGAGCGACCCGGCGACCGTCACACCGGCCGCGCGGATCTCGGCGAGGCGGTCCCGCACCAGCTCGGGCTTGATCGGCTCGGAGTACAGCTCCTGCATGCGACGGGTCGCGGCGCCCTTCTCGAGCGCGGCGATCTCGGTGAGCAGCGGCTCGGGGTCGTCGTACCGCGTCCACAGCCCCTCGAGGTCGAGGACGCCGAGGCCGCCGAGCTGCCCCAGCATGATCGCCGTGCGCGGGCTCACCACCGAGTCCATCGGGGCGCCCAGCACCGGGATGTCGAAGCTGAACGCGTCGATCGTCCAGGCCGTCGAGACGTCCTCGGGGTTGCGCGTGCGCCTCGAGGGCACCACCGCGATGTCGTCGAACGTGTAGGCGCGCCGCGCGCGCTTGGCCCGGCCGAGCTCGATGTCCATGCTCACGCGTCCAGCCTACCCGTCGGCCCTGCGCCGCCCTTCCTCGCCGACCATGCCCTTCCCCCGCCCACCATGCCCTTTCCCCGCCGACCATGCCCTTTCCCCGCCGACCATGCCCGGGCATGCTCGGCGACAACTGGGCATGCTCGGCGACAACTGGGCATGCTCGGCGACGAACACGGGACGGGGGGATGCCGGCGGCACGGGCCGCCGGCATCCACAGGACTTCTCACCGGGCGCGGGCGACGCGCGCCTCGTCCCACACCGGGGCGTCGGACTCGAAGACGCGGCCGTCGGAGCCGAACACGAGGAACCGGTCGAACGACTTCGCAAGCCATCGGTCGTGCGTGACGGCGAGGACGGTGCCCTCGAACCGGGCGAGGGCGTCCTGCAGGGCCTCGGCCGAGACGAGGTCGAGGTTGTCGGTCGGCTCGTCGAGCAGCAGCAGGGTCGCCCCCGACAGCTCCAGCAGCAGGATCTGGAAGCGCGCCTGCTGGCCGCCCGACAGGCTGTCGAAGGTCTGCTCCGCCTGCGCGACGAGCCCGTAGCGGTCCAGCGCGCTCGACGCGGCGTCACGCGGGAGGCCGGCGCGCGCATCCTCGCCGCGGTGCAGGATGTCGAGCAGCGTGCGCCCGTCGAACTCGGGATGCCGGTGGGTCTGCGCGAACCAGCCCGGCACCACGCGCGCGCCCAGGATCGCGCGGCCTTCGTGCGCGACCGGCTCGAGTCCTGCGCCCGTGGCGGTGACGTGACCCAGCCGCCCGTCGGGATCGGTGCCGCCGCGGGCCAGCAGGCGCAGGAAGTGCGACTTGCCGGACCCGTTCGAGCCCAGCACGGCGACGCGGTCGCCGAACCACACCTCGACGTCGAACGGCTTCATGAGCCCGGTCAGCTCGAGCTGCTCGGCGACGACGGCCCGGCGGCCGGTGCGCGCACCGCGCAGGCGCACGTCGAGCTCCTGCTCTTTCGGCCGCTCCTGCGGCGGCCCGGCCTGCTCGAACTTGCTCAAGCGGGTCTGGGCGGCACGGTAGCGCGAGGCCATGTCGCTGTTGTTCGCCGCCTTGACCTTGAGCATCGCGACGAGCGCTTTGAGCTTCACGTGCTGCTCGTCCCAGCGGCGGCGCAGCTCGTCGAGGCGCGCCATGCGGTCCTCGCGCGCCCGGTGATACGTGCCGAAGCCGCCGCCGTGCACCCACGCCGTGCTGCCGGCGCCGCCCGCCTCGAGGGTCACGATGCGGTCGGCGGCGCGGGCCAGCAGTTCCCGATCGTGCGAGACCAGCAGCACCGTCTTGGGCGTCTCGCGCAGACGCTCCTCGAGCCAGCGCTTGCCGGGCACGTCGAGGTAGTTGTCAGGCTCGTCGAGCAGCAGCACCTGGTCGGGGCCGCGCAGCAGCGCCTCCAGCGCGAGCCGCTTCTGCTCGCCGCCCGACAGCGTCGTGAGCTCGCGATAGCGCGCGCGAGAGAACGGGATGCCGAGGGCCGCGGTCGTGCAGGTGTCCCAGACGGTCTCGTACTCGTAGCCGCCGGCCTCTGCGTACTCGGCGAGCGCGCCGGCGTACCGCATCTGGGTGTCGAGGTCGTCGTGCTCGATGATCGCCGCCTCGGCGTCCTCCAGCTCACGAGCCGATCGGCGCACGCGGTCGGGCGCGACCGAGATGAGCAGGTCGTGCACGGTCTGCCCGGGCGCGCCGTGGCCGACGAACTGGTCCATGACGCCGAGCCCGCCGTCGATCGACACGACACCCGAGAGAGCGGGCGTCTCGTCGCGGATGATCTTCAGCAGCGTCGTCTTGCCCGCGCCGTTCTGGCCGATGAGCGCTGTCGTCGATCCTTCGCCCACGCGGAAGGAGACCTCGTCGAGCAGCGGTCTGCCGTCCGGCAGCGCGTACGAGACGGCGGCGATGTCGATGTAACCCACGGGGTTCCCCTCTGCTCCGACACGGCATCCATCGCCGAAAGGGGAGCCGACCAGACTACATGTCCCCGGGCCTCACGTGCCGAAACACCGGCTGGTCACGGCGACACGCCGGGTGGCGGCATCCGTCACCGGGGTGTCCCGTCACCGACCAGTCTTCTCGCAATCCGGGGGTGGGCGTCGCCCCGCCGGGGCGGTCAGGCGGCGGGAGCGGCGTACCGACCGGACTTGATGGCCCGCTCGCGGGCCTTCGCCGCCTCGACCTCGCGGTTCTTCGGCGGGGTCACGGCGACGAGGTCGTCGAGGAGATGCTGCGTGATGTGGGCGATCTCGTGGACGGCGTGGTCGAACGCCTCCTGGTTCGCCTTCGAGGGCTTCGTGGTGCCCGCGATCTTGCGCACGTACTGGAGCGCGGCGGCGTGGACCTCGTCGGAGGTCGCGGCGGGCTCGAAGTTGTGGAGCGTGTGGATGTTCCGGCACATGTGCCCGACGATACGCCGGACGCCCGACGTCGTCACCCCGCGCGACGGGCCGCCTCGACGACGACGGGATCCGCGCAACCGGCCGCGAACCCCGCGATCCTGCGGTCGATCTCGTGCTGCAGCAGCCTGACGCCGATCCACTCGGCGAGCGGCGCAAGCCATGCCGGACGGCACGAGAAGTTGTATCGCCATACGGCCCGCGTGCCCTCGCCCGCGGGCTCGAAGCGCCAGCCGCCGCCCATCTTCTCGAAGAACCAGGGGCCCTCGAGCATCTTCATGCCCACCGAGGTCGGCGGTCGGTACGAGACGTACTCGCTCACCATGCGCAGCCCGCTGCGCTGCACCGTGAGCGTGCGCACGCCCTTGCCGGCGGCATCCGCTCCGTCCAGGAACTGCTGCCGGCGGATGAAGCGGTCCCACCGCAGGCGCACCGCGCCGGTGGTCTGCGAGACGGCGAACGCGAGTTCTGGCGCGAGGGGGACGACGACGGACGCTTCGACGACGGGCATCGCGCGCTACCAGCGGTCAGTGCTCATCGTGCCACCAGCGGTCAGTGCTCATCGTGCTACCAGCGGTCAGTGCTCATCGTGCTACCAGCGGTCAGTGCTCATCGTGCTACCAGCGGTCAGTGCCGCGCGGAAGGACGTCGAGCACGTGCGGGAGCTCGGTCGGGAAGCACGAGCGGAACAGCTCGGTGATCTGCGGGTCGGAGCCGTAGTCGTCGACGATCCGCAGGCCGATCATCGTGCTGATGAGCATGCCCTCGGCCATGAACATCCGGGCACCGTCGGCGTCGAGGCCCATCTCGTCGCGGAAGAACCGCCACACCCGCGCGAATCCGCGGCGTGAGGCGGGGCCGATCACGGGATGGCTGCCGAGCAGATACCCGTGGGCGAGCGTCTGGTGGAGGCCGCGCACCTCGATGAGGTCGACGAACGCCTGCCCGATGCGCTTGCCCGCCGCCTTCGCCTCACTGAGCTCCGGGTCGGGATCAGCTGCGGCTGCGGCGAGCGCCGCCCGGAACGCCGTGAGCGTCCGCGTGAGCGCGTCGTCGAGAGCGGCGAGGAACAGGTTCTCTTTGGAGCCGAACAGTCGCACGACGTAGGGCTGGCTGACACCGGCGGCACGGGCCACCTCGTCGGTCGTGGCCCCCTCGTAACCGCGGGCGCCGAAGACGGCGAGTGCGGCCTGCAGGATCTGGCGGCGGCGCTCGTCGGACGACAGCCGGCGGCCGGTGTCAGGCGTCTCGTCGACCGCGACCGCGCCGTCGCCGCCGAGTGCTGCAGAAGTCATGACGAAAGGTTATCAGCGAATGACTTGACTTTGTAATCAGTCGATTACTACATTGTCGTCCAGCAAGTAATCATCGAATAACAACCGGAGTCATCATGTCGGCAGCATCCCCCGCCACCGCCGCCCGGCGGCCGCAACCGTTCGCCCTCGTCCTCGCCGCGGCGTCCCTCCCGATGTTCATGGCGACGCTCGATAACCTGGTCATGACCAACGCGCTCCCGGTGCTGCACCGCGACATGGGAGCGAGCGTCGAAGAGCTGCAGTGGTTCGTCAACGCCTACACGCTCGCGTTCGCCGGCGCCATCCTGATCGCCTCTGCCCTGGGCGACCGCTTCGGCCGCCGGACGGTCTTCGCGATCGGCATCGCGGTGTTCGGCGCCGGGTCGGTGCTCGCCGCCCTCAGCACGGATCCCGGGCAGCTGATCGCCGCGCGCGCCGTGCAGGGGTTCGGTGCGGCCGGCGTGATGCCGCTCTCGCTCGCGCTGCTCAGCGGAGCGGTCCCGCCGCAGCGACGTCCGCTGGCGATCGGCATCTGGGGCGGCGTCGCCGGACTCGGCGTCGCGATCGGCCCGCTCGTCGGCGGCGCCATCATGGAGGGCTGGAACTGGCAGGCGATCTTCTGGATCAACGTGCCGGTGGC
This sequence comes from Microbacterium helvum, assembly GCF_014779795.1. Taxonomy (GTDB): domain Bacteria; phylum Actinomycetota; class Actinomycetes; order Actinomycetales; family Microbacteriaceae; genus Microbacterium; species Microbacterium helvum. The sequence continues at coordinate 125,731 of NZ_JACXZS010000008.1, read as the reverse complement.
CCTCATCGCCATCCCCCTCGCCCTCGCGGTGCTGAACAACGACTTCGGCGCGCGCGCCCGCATCGACGTGCCCGGCGCGGTGCTCGCAGCGGCCGGCGTCCTCGCCCTCGTCCACGCGATCGTCCGCGGCAACGACGACGGCTGGGACTCGTTCGGGGTCATCGCCGAGATCGCCGTCGGCGCGATGCTGATCGTCGCGTTCCTCATCTGGCAGCTGCGCGCCAAGGCACCGCTGGTTCCGCTGCGGCTGTTCCGCGACCGCTCGTTCTCGATCACCAACATCATCGGATTCGCCTTCAGCTTCGGCACATTCGGCGCGGTGTTCCTGCTGATCCAGTACCTGCAGGTCGTTCAGGGGTCATCGCCGCTGGAGGCTGCCGTGCAGACCACTCCGTGGACCCTCGCACCGATGTTCATCGCTCCGGTCGCCGGAATCCTGGCGCCGCGGGTCGGCACGCGCCTGCTGCTCGTCGTCGGCCTCACCCTCCAGGGCATCGCGCTCACCTGGATCGCGGCCGTCATGGCGACGGACCTCGACTACCCCACCCTGATCGCGCCCTTCGTGATGGCGGGCGTCGGCATGGCTCTCGTGTTCGCCCCGTCCGCGACGGCGCTCCTGGCCACGCTCGGGCTCGTCGACCACGCGAAGGCGTCCGGCGTCAACTCGACCGTTCGCGAGCTCGGCGTGGCTCTCGGCACGGCCGTCATGACCGCGATCTTCGTCGGTGCTGGTGGCGAGCTCCTGCCCGACATGTATGTCGACGCCGCGCGTCCGGCCGTGTTCACCGGTGCCGCAGTGCTCTTCGCCGCCGCGATCGTCGCGCTGTGGCTGCCGTCCGGAAGGTCGTCGGAAGCGGATGCCGCCACCACCGCGGACGGTGACGCCGAGGCCGCCGATGCCGGGGCCCCCGCGCCGGCGCTGACCCCGACGGCCTGACCCGCTGTCGCACGCAGGGGCGCCTCGTCGGACCTCCGGGGCGCTCCTGCGCGTCGGGCGGCGCCGTCAGTCGCCCTTGCCCCGCAGCAGCCGCGTGAACAGCCCGTCGAACACGAACAGCAGGAACGCGGGCGAGCCGATCCACGGCGCCAGCACGACCACGGCGACCGCGATGAGCAGTGCGCTGAGCGCCCCACGGCCGTAGGCTGCGGCATCCGCTTCGCTCAGACTCGGCAGCATCATCTCGCGCCGCCGCATCGCCCAGCGCCACTGCAGCCAGCTGCACAGGATCGCGCACAGGAACACCACCGGCATCGCGAGCCGGCCGGCGAAGTACTCCGAGTGCTCGGTGGTGAGCCCGGTCGCGAAGGGCACCAGCACGATGAACAGCAGCCGCGCGTTGTTGAGCCAGATCATCATGCCGTCCACGTCGGAGATGTGCTCGAACTGGCGCACATGCTCGACCCACAGCAGGCACAGCAGCCCGAAGCTCAGTGCGAAGTTGAAGAACAGCTGCCACATGTCGCCGAGCGCCGCCCACATCTGCGCGTCGCCGTCGAGCTCACCGAGCGGGTGAGAAGTGAGGTCGAGCACGAGCAGCGTGGCCGCGATCGCGAACACGCCGTCCGTGAAGGCCTCCAGCCGCACGGTGCGCTGTGTCGCCTCGGCATGCGAACGCTGTCTGATCATGGCGCCAGGCTAGCGACCCGCGTCACACACCGTCGCCGCGACGGTCGTGTCGCCTCGCACTGCGAGGATGGAGGAGCGGATGCCGCACCGCCTGCCGCGCGGCGCCTCCGCCGCGCCACCCGACGGCGCCCCGAGACGGAGGCCCCATGACCGAGCAGATCCCCTACGTCGTCGTCGGAGCGGGCGCCATGGGCCTGGCCACCACCTGGCAGCTCGCCCGGCGCGGCCACCGCGTGCTGACGCTGGAACGGTTCCCCCGCGGGCACACCCGCGGCGCGTCGCACGGGGCGACCCGCAACTTCAACAACGCGTACGCCGCCGCGCACTACCTCGACCTGCTGACGCTCGCGCGCACGGAGTGGAGGCGGGCGGTGAGCGCTACGACATCTTCGCCGACACCGTCGTGGTGACGGCCGGGGCGTGGACCGCCGGCATCCTTCCCCGCTCTTCTGCCCTGCCGCGACTCACCGTCACGGAAGAGAGCCCGGCGCACTTCGCCCCCAGGTCGCCCGATCATGCCTGGCCGTCATTCAACCACTTCGTCGATCCGCAGCGCGGACCCATCGGCAACGTGTACGGCATGCCGACGCCGGGCGAGGGCGTGAAGGTGGGCTTCCACATGGTCGGGCCGGTCGTCGACCCTGACGAGCGGACGTTCCGCCCGGTGCCGGAGCAGGCCGCTCAGTTGCGGGACTATGTCGCCGAATGGTTCCGCGGCCTCGACGCCGACACCGCGGCGCCCATCAGTTGCGCCTACACCTCGACCGTCACCGAGGACTTCGTGCTCGACCGCCGCGGCCGGATCGTCGTCGGCGCGGGCTTCTCAGGCCATGGCTTCACGTTCACGCCGGCGGTCGGCTCGGTACTCGCCGACCTCGCCACGGACGACACCGCGCGCGCCGCGGAGCCGTTCCGGCTGCCGTGATGCCGACTCCTCGAACGCGAAGAGCGGATGCCGTCACGCCCGGGTGGGCGTGACGGTATCCGCTCTTGCGACGCGGGTCACTTCTTGTAGTTCGGCGCCTCGACGACGATCTGCACGTCGTGGGGGTGGGACTCCTTCAGACCGGCAGCGGTGATCCGGACGAACTTGCCCTTGGCCTTGAGCTCGTCCACCGTGCGGGCGCCGACGTAGAACATCGACTGACGCAGACCGCCGACGAGCTGATAGGCGACCGCCGAGACCGGACCGCGGTAGGCGACCTGGCCCTCGATGCCCTCGGGGATCAGCTTGTCGTCGCTGGGAACGTCCGCCTGGAAGTAGCGGTCCTTCGAGTACGACGTCTTCTTGCCGCGGGTCTGCAGCGCGCCGAGAGAACCCATGCCGCGATACTGCTTGAACTGCTTGCCGCCCTGGAAGACGATCTCGCCCGGCGACTCGTCGGTGCCGGCGAGGAGCGAGCCGAGCATGACGGTGTCGGCGCCGGCGACGAGGGCCTTGGCGATGTCGCCCGAGTACTGCAGACCGCCGTCGGCGATGACCGGGACGCCCGCCTCGCGCGCCGCGAGCGACGCCTCGTAGATCGCGGTGACCTGCGGGACGCCGACACCCGCGACGACGCGGGTGGTGCAGATCGACCCCGGCCCGACGCCGACCTTGACCGCGTCGACACCCGCGTCGATGAGCGCCTGCGCGCCTTCGCGCGTCGCGACGTTGCCGCCGATGATGTCGATGTGCGCGAACGACTCGTCGCCCTTGAGACGGCGGACCATGTCGATCACGCCCGCGGACTGGCCGTTGGCGGTGTCGACGACGATGACGTCGACACCGGCGTCCCGCAGCGCCTCGGCGCGCTGCCACGCGTCGCCGAAGAAGCCGATCGCGGCGCCGACGCGCAGACGCCCCTGCTCGTCCTTCGTGGCCAGCGGGTACTTCTCGCTCTTGTCGAAGTCCTTGATGGTGATGAGGCCGGACAGCGTGCCGTCCTCGTCGATGAGGGGCAGCTTCTCGACGCGGTGCTGGGCGAACAGCGCGATGACCTCACCGGCGCTGATGCCGACGCGGCCCGTGACGAGGTTCTCGGTGGTCATGACGTCGCGCACCTTGGTGGTCTGGCGCTCGAAGCCCGACACGAAGCGCATGTCGCGGTTGGTCACGATGCCCACCAGGTGGTTGTCGGCGTCGACGACCGGCAGGCCAGAGATGCGGTACTGCGCGCATAGCGAGTCGACCTCTTCGATCGTCGCGTCGGGCGTCGTCGTGATCGGATCGGTGATCATGCCGGACTCGCTGCGCTTGACGCGGTCGACCATCGACGCCTGGTCCTCGATCGAGAGGTTGCGGTGGATGATGCCGATGCCGCCCTCGCGTGCGATGGCGATGGCGAGGCGGGCCTCGGTGACGGTGTCCATGGCCGCCGACAGCAGCGGCGTGGCCACCGTGATCCGCCGGCTCAGCCGCGACGACGTGTCGGCCTCGCTCGGGATGACGTCGGTGTGCCCGGGCAGCAGCAGCACATCGTCGTAGGTCAGTCCGACGAAGCCGAAGGGGTCGTTGTGCTCCATGGGGTCTCCTCGCGCGCGGCGCGTTCAGTTGAGGGTGGACGGCGACGGCCGGCGCGCTTGTGACGCTCCGTACTCGATTCTAAGCGCGCGGGAGGGCCGTTTTGTTCCCGCAGAAACGGCACGCGCGGGGGCGCGCGCGAGGGGGATCCGGGCCCGGTTTCGATCGGATCACGTATCCACAAGTGACCGTAGGCGAAACAGCGACGACACATTACAGTCGTACCGTCGCCATCACGGCCGATGCGACCCGAGCTTCGGTGTCCGCGTGGTGGCGAACTGGAGGTTCTGTGGGTCCCACGAATGCGTCCGCGACCAGAAGTCGCCCTTGGATCATCGTGCTCTTCGGACTGCTGCTGGCTGCCGGCATGGTGTTCCTCTCCGCTCCGGGCGGTGCCCTCGCCGCCGAAGCCCCCGACACCCCGGGGGGCGACCAGGAGAAGACCGACTTCTACTTCGGCGGCATCATCACCTACGACGACAAGCCCGTCGAAGGCGTCACCATGACCATCGAGGGCGGGGGGTTCAAGGCTGACACCGTCACCAACGTCGAGGGCAAGTGGCGCCTGTACGTCCCCGACAACGACGACTACGTGCTCACGGTCGACGAGGACACCCTGCCCGACGGCGTGATCGTCGACCCCGAGCAGCTGCCCGAGGGGATCACCCCGAAGCAGGGGACGACGGCATCCTTCGACGTCACCTTCGGTCTTACCGGCGCGAAGATCGTCAACCTGTTCCTCGGCGAAGGCGAACGGGTCACCACGTCGTTCGCCGACCAGTTGACCGAACGCCTCATGAACGGGCTCAACTTCGGTCTGCTGCTGGCCCTCGCGGCGGTCGGCGTCTCGCTCATCTTCGGCACCACCGGGCTCAGCAACTTCGCTCACGGCGAGATGCTCACGTTCGGCGCCGTGATGGCGCTGATCTTCGGGGTCTGGCTCAAGGTGCCGATGTGGCTCACGATCCCGATCGTCATCGTGCTCGGGGCGCTGCTCGGCTACCTGCTCGACACCGGACTGTGGCGCCCCCTGCGCCGCCGGGGGCTCGGGATCGTGCAGGTCATGATCGTCAGCATCGGCCTGTCGCTGGCCGGACGCTACGTGTTCCAGTACTTCATCGGCGGCGGTACCTATCAGCTGCCCGGTGCCGGTGCCCCGCGCGACATCACCTTCGGGCCTATCTCACTGTCGTGGATCGACATCGCCTCGATGGGCGTCAGCATCGTGCTGCTGATCGCCGTGGCCTTCTGGCTGCTGCGAACCAGGGTCGGCAAGGCGACGCGCGCCATCAGCGACAACCCCGGCCTCGCGGCGGCATCGGGCATCAACGTCGACCGCGTGATCCGCATCGTGTGGATCCTGGCCGCGGCCCTCGCCGCGATCGCCGGCGTGCTGTGGGCGTACTTCCGCCCCGGCGTCAAGTGGGACATGGGCGTGCAGGTGCTGCTGCTCATCTTCGCCGCGGTCACCCTCGGCGGTCTGGGCACCGCGTTCGGCGCCCTCATCGGCGCACTGATCGTCGGCATCCTGGTCGAGATCTCGACCCTGTGGATCCCGCCGGACATGAAGTACGTCGGCGCCCTGGCCGCGCTGATCGTGATCCTGCTCGTGAGACCCCAGGGCATCTTGGGCCGGAAGGAGAGGCTGGGCTAGTCATGGACTGGGGACAGATCTTCAACAACACCGCCTACTGGGTCTTCAGCCCGGAGACCATCGCCTACGCGCTCGCCGCGACCGGGCTCGCCGTGCAGTTCGGGTTCGGCGGCCTGCTGAACTTCGGCATGGCAGGCTTCATGGCCCTCGGCGCGTACGGCTACGCCATCTCGATCCTGACCTTCGGCTGGCCGTGGTGGGTGGGAATCATCGTCGGCTGCGCCGCCGCCGTCGTCTTCGCGCTGATCCTCGGCATCCCGACCCTGCGTCTGCGCGCGGACTACCTCGCCATCGTCACCATCGCAGCCGCCGAGATCGTGCGCCTGCTGCTGACGACCCAGCTCTTCGACGCGTTCACCAACTCGGCGGACGGACTCGGCGGGTACCACGCCGGCTTCCGCGGAGCCAACCCGTTCCCCAAGACGGGTGCCGACGGCGAGCCGATCATCTACGGCTTCGGCCCGTGGCAGTGGACCTCGGATCAGCTGTGGGTGCGCGTGTTCGGCATCATCCTGCTCGCGATCGCCGTCTACCTCGTGTGGGCGATCATGCGCAGCCCGTGGGGTCGCGTGCTCAAGGGCATCCGCGAGGATGAGGACGCGGTCCGCTCGCTCGGCAAGAACGTCTTCTCGTACAAGATGCAGGCGCTCATGATCGGTGGCGTGTTCGGCGCCCTCGGCGGCGTCGTGTTCGCGCTGCCCTCGGCGGTGGTTCCGGCGACCTACACGACGAGCCTCACGTTCTTCATCTGGACGATCCTTCTGCTCGGCGGCGCCGCCACGGTCTTCGGACCGGTCGTGGGGTCGGTGATCTTCTGGGTCATCATGGGCTTCCTCGACAACGTGCTGCCGGTGCTCGCGCAGGCCGACATCCTCCCGATGACGGGTCAGCAGGCCGCGACACTGCGGTTCATCCTCGTGGGCGTCGCGCTCATGCTGATCGTCATCTTCCGCCCGCAGGGCATCTTCGGAAACAAGAGGGAGCTGACCTTTGTCAAGTAACCCGCCCAGCACCCCGGCCGCCGACGAACCCGACGTTCCCGAGAGCGTCGCCGTGCCCGACGAGGCCGCGCCCGAGGAGACCCCCGTGCGCGAAGAGGCTGCCTCGGAGGAGGCCGCCCCCGAGAAGGTCGCTGCCGAAGAAGTCGCGCCTGAAGCCGTGACGCCCCCGGCCACGGGTGCCGTCACGACCGCGACCGGCAGCATCCGCCGACCGAAGACGCAGGGTCTCGCGAAGGGGGACGCCGTGCCCGGCGTCGCCAAGAACGACCCGGTGCTCGTCATCGACAACGTGACACGGCGCTTCGGCGGTCTCACCGCGGTGGACGTCGAGCACCTGGAGATCCCGAGACACGCGATCACCGCCCTCATCGGACCGAACGGCGCGGGCAAGACCACGCTGTTCAACCTGCTGTGCGGGTTCGACAAGCCCAACTCGGGCACGTGGAGCTTCGACGGGACGTCGCTGTCGGGCATCCCCTCGTTCAAGGTCGCCCGCATGGGTCAGGTGCGCACGTTCCAGCTCACCAAGGCGCTGTCGCTGCTGACGGTGCTCGAGAACATGAAGCTCGGCGCGACCGGGCAGAAGGGCGAGAGCCTCTGGGCGAGCATCATCCCGGCGATCTGGCGCAAGCAGGACGACGAGATCGAAGACAAGGCGATGGAATTGCTCGCCCGATTCAAGCTCGACGCCACGGCCGACGACTATGCCGCGTCGCTCTCGGGCGGCCAGCGCAAGCTGCTCGAGATGGCGCGCGCCCTCATGAGCGACCCGACCCTCGTGATGCTCGACGAGCCGATGGCCGGCGTGAATCCGGCGCTCACCGAGTCGCTGCTCGACCACATCCTCGACCTCAAGGACCTCGGCATGACGGTGCTCTTCGTCGAGCACGACATGCACATGGTGCGCCACATCGCGGACTGGGTCGTCGTCATGGCCGAGGGCAGGGTCGTCGCAGAGGGCCCGCCCGAGACCGTCATGCAGGACAAGGCCGTCATCGACGCCTATCTCGGCAGCCACCAGGACGTCGATCTCGGCGTCGTGACCGGCCGCATCGCCGGTGAGCTCGGCGAGTCCGGCGAAGAGCTGCTCGAAGAGATCAAAGAGGCCGAAGAGGCGTCGATCGCCGAGGCCGAGGAGGAGACCAAGTGACCCCTTCGACAAGCTCAGGGATCAGTGCGACAAGCTCAGAAGCCGACACCGACGTCGTCGTGGAGGTCAAGGACCTCACCGCCGGCTACCTGCCGGGCATCAACATCATCAACGGCGCCAACCTGATCGCACGCAAGGGCGAGCTGATCGGCATCATCGGCCCGAACGGCGCCGGCAAGTCCACGCTGCTGAAATCGATCTTCGGCATGGTCAAGGTGCGCGGCGGCGGCATCACCGTCGACGGAGAGAGCGTCGTCGGGCTGAAGTCCGACAAGCTCGTGCAGCGCGGCGTCGGCTTCGTGCCGCAGACGAACAACGTGTTCCCGTCGCTCACGATCGCCGAGAACCTGCAGATGGGCCTGTACCAGCGCCCCAAGGCCTACGCCGAACGGCTCGAGTTCGTGACCGGCATCTTCGCCGAACTCGGAAAGCGCCTCGGGCAGCGTGCCGGCTCACTGTCGGGCGGCGAGCGCCAGATGGTCGCGATGTCGCGCGCACTCATGATGGACCCCTCGGTCCTGCTGCTCGACGAGCCGTCCGCCGGCCTGTCGCCCGTCCGCCAGGATGACGCGTTCATCCGCGTCTCGGACATCAACAAGGCCGGCGTGACGACGATCATGGTGGAGCAGAACGCGCGCCGCTGCCTGCAGATCTGCGACCGCGGCTACGTCTTGGACCAGGGCCGCGACGCCTACGAGGGCACCGGCCGTCAGCTGCTGGAAGACCCGAAGGTCATCGGCCTGTACCTCGGAACGCTCGGCGCCGACGGGGTCTGACGCCCGCGACATGTACCTGAGGAGGGGGTGGATGCTGCAGCATCCACCCCCTCCTCATGTACAGCTCCTCCGCACGCGGGCCGTCCCGTGGATGCACGAAGGGCCCCGGATCGCTCCGGGGCCCTTCGCTGCTGCGTCCTGGATTACAGGTCGATGCGCGTGGTGAGGTTGTCGGCACCGTACTGGAAGACACCGATGGTGGCTTCGGTCGGGTCGCCGTGCTCGTCGAACGTGATCGGGCCGGAGTACCCGTCGTAGTTCGCCGTCTTGCCGTCGAGGATGAGGTCGGCGCAGTCGGCGAACGACGTGCACTTCTCGCCGTCGCCCGAGCCGCCCGAGACCTCCTGCAGCTTGCCGGCGATGTCGGCCGAGTCGGTCGAGTTGGCAGCCAGGGCGGCCAGCGCGATCAGCACGACGGCGTCGTACGACTCGTTCGAGTAGGTGTAGTCCTTCAGCTCAGCGTTGCCGTCGGCCACCCACCAGTCGTTGAGGCGCTTCTGGAAGTCCTCGTCAGGCTTGGGGCCCGCGGGCGAGGTGCCCTTGGCGCCTTCCATGCTGACGCCGGCCGGCCACTTCTCGTCCGAACCGAAGTTCTTCAGGTTGCCGTCGACCAGGTACAGGTCCTTGGCGGGGTAGCCCGCGGCGATCAGCGCCGGGCCGATCGTGTAGATCTCGTCGAACGTGATCAGCGCGATGGCGTCGGGGTTCGAAGCGAGGATCGCAGAGATCTGCGCGTCGAAGTTCGTGTCGCCGGTGTTGTAGGACTGCTCGGCGACGATCTTGCCGCCCGAGCCGGTGAAGGTGTCCTGGAACACCTTGTTGAGGCCCGTGCCGTACGAGTCGTTCTGGTACAGGACGGCGACGTTCTCGTGACCGTCCTCGGCGACGACGTTGCCCAGCACCTCGCCCTGGAGCGTGTCGGCCGGAGCCGTGCGCCAGTAGAGGTTGTTGTCGTCCCAGTTGGTGAAGTCGAGCGACGTGTTGGCGGGCGAGAAGGTGAGGATGCCTGCCGCGACCGCGTCGTCGAGGAAGAGCTTCGTCACGCCCGACGAGGCGGCGCCGATGGCGGCGTCGACCTTCTCGGAGATGAGCTTCTGGATGGTCGTCGCATACGCCTTGTTGTCGGTGTCGCCCGAGTCGCCCCAGACCACCGGTCCGACCTCGATGCCCTTGGCGGCCTCGTTGATGTCGTCGACCGCAAGGCCGACGCCGGCCTCTTCAGGCGGGCCGAGGAAGGCGAGCGTGCCGGTGTCGGGAAGGATCGTGCCGATCTTCAGGGTGAGGTCGCGCGCCTCGGGCGTCGATGTGTCGCCGCCGTCGTCGCCGCTGCCGCCGGAAGCACAACCGGCGAGGACGACGGCGCTGGCGCCGACGAGAGCGATCGCACCGAGGACGGTGGACCTGCGCGAGCGGGTGAAGACGCTCATGTTGCTCCTTGCTATGGGTGATGGGGGAACGACTCGGGCGCCGCCCCAATGCGACAAACCTAATCGCGACAAGCGTTCACGAATGTTGCCGTTCGTTAACGATGTGTAACGGGCGCGACCGGGGGATTTCGATCCGATATCGGCCTTCCGGCGCGATATACCCCCAAGGGGTATAGACTGAGTGCCAGGTACCCCTCAGGGGTATCCTGGAACTCCACGAGAAAGGCGGCGACATGGCCGGGGTCGAGAAGAGCACTGTCGAGTACAAGGTGACGGGGATGAGCTGCGGGCACTGCGAGGCGTCCGTGCGCGGCGAGGTGGCGAAGCTCGCCGGGGTCGAGGATGTTCAGGTGAGCGCCGCCGACGGCACCCTGCGGATCGTGTCGACCGCCGAACTCGCCGACGACGCTGTCATCGCGGCTGTCGACGAGGCCGGCTACAGCGCGGTCCGCGCCTGATGTCGTCCTCGGCCCCGACCGCCCGGATCGAGCTCGAGATCGGCGGGATGACGTGCGCGTCGTGCGCCGCGCGGATCGAGAAGCGCCTCAACCGGCTGGACGGGGTCGAGGCGTCCGTCAACTACGCGACCGAGAAGGCCGTCGTCAGCGCGCCGGCGGGCATCGACGCACAGGCGCTCATCGACGAGGTCGTCAAGACCGGGTACACGGCTGCACTGCCCGCTCCCCCGGCCTCCGACGCTGACTCTCCGGGGCCCGCGGATGGGCCGGCCGACCCCGAGCTGACGAGCCTTCGGCAGCGCCTGATCGGATCGGCCGTGCTGTCCACGCCCGTGATCCTGCTGGCGATGATCCCGGCGCTGCAGTTCACGTACTGGCAGTGGGCGTCGCTCGCCCTCGCGGCGCCCGTCGTCGTGTGGGGCGCCTGGCCGTTCCACCGCGCGGCCTGGATCAATCTGCGGCACGGCGCCGCGACGATGGACACGCTCATCTCGCTCGGCGTCTCGGCGGCATTCCTGTGGTCGCTGTACGCCCTGTTCTTCGGCCACGCCGGCATGCCGGGCATGACGCACGCCTTCGAGTGGTCGGTGACTCCGAGCGACGGCGCAGGCGACATCTACCTCGAGGTCGCCGCGGGCGTCACGACGTTCGTGCTGGCCGGCCGCTACTTCGAGCAGCGCTCAAAGCGCCGCGCCGGTGCCGCGCTGCGGGCGCTGCTCGAGATCGGGGCGAAGGATGTCGCCGTGCTGCGTGCGGCTCCCGACGGTGCGACCGCAGAGGTGCGCGTGCCGATCGCCGAGCTGCGGGTCGGCGAGGAGTTCGTCGTGCGCCCGGGCGAGAAGATCGCGACCGACGGCATCGTCGTCTCGGGCACCTCAGCCGTCGACGCATCGGTGGTGACCGGCGAGTCCGTGCCCGTGGAAGTGGCCCCCGGCGATCCCGTGGTGGGAGCGACCGTCAATGCCGGCGGCCGTCTCATCGTGCGCGCCACCCGCGTGGGCGACGACACCCAGCTGGCGCAGATGGCGCGCCTCGTCGAGGACGCCCAGTCCGGCAAGGCCAAGGTGCAGCGCCTGGCCGACCGCATCTCGGGCGTCTTCGTCCCGATCGTGCTGCTCATCGCACTCGGGACCCTCGCCGGATGGCTGCTCACCGGCGCATCCGCCTCGATGGCCTTCACCGCCGCTGTCGCCGTCCTCATCATCGCCTGCCCCTGCGCGCTTGGACTCGCCACGCCGACCGCCCTCCTCGTCGGGACCGGCCGCGGCGCACAGCTCGGCATCCTCATCAAGGGTCCCGAGGTCCTGGAGTCCACTCGCACCGTCGACACCGTCGTGCTCGACAAGACCGGCACCGTGACCAGCGGGCGCATGTCGCTCGTCGACGTGGTGCTGGCCGAGCCTGTCGAGGCCTCCATCCCCGATCCGAATATCGGAGACTCCACGCCTTTCCGGAGCGAGAGCGGCGACGGCTCCGAAAAGCGCGCGAATGTCCGGATTCCGGATGCCGCAGCCCACGCCCGCGCGGAGCTGCTGCGCTTCGCGGGTGCCCTGGAGCACGCGTCCGAGCACCCGATCGCGCAGGCCGTCGCCCATGCCGCGGCCGACGAGACCGGCCCGCTTCCCGAGGTGGAGGGATTCCAGAACATCCCCGGCAAGGGCGTGTCGGGCGTCGTCGACGGGCACGCGGTGCTCGTCGGGCGCGAGGCGCTGCTCACCGATTGGGCGCTCACCCCGGCCGCCGGCATCCGCACCGCCAAAGCGGAAGCCGAGGCGCTGGGCCGCACCGCCGTGCTCGTGGCGTGGGACGGCGAGGTGCGGGGGATGCTCGTCGTCGCCGACCAGGTCAAGCCGACGAGCGCCGAGGCGATCGCCCAGCTGCGGCCGCTCGGGCTCACCCCGATCCTGCTCACCGGAGACAACGCCGCTGCCGCCCGCGCGATCGCCGACGAGGTCGGGATCGAGCGCGTGATCGCCGAGGTGCTCCCCCACGACAAGGTCGCCGTCATCACGGGCCTGCAGGCCGAAGGTCGCGTCGTCGCGATGGTCGGCGACGGCGTGAACGACGCCGCCGCGCTCGCACAGGCCGACCTCGGGCTCGCCATGGGGACCGGGACGGATGCCGCCATCGAGGCATCCGACATCACGCTGGTGCGCGGCGACCTGCGCAGCGCAGCCGATGCCATCCGGCTGTCCCGCGCCACGCTCGGCACCATCCGCGTGAACCTGTTCTGGGCCTTCGCCTACAACGTGGCCGCCCTGCCGCTCGCGGCGCTGGGCCTGCTGAACCCTATGATCGCGGGAGCGGCCATGGCGTTCTCGAGCGTCTTCGTGGTCGGCAACAGCCTTCGCCTGCGGCGGTTCCGCAGCCTCTCGCACTCACGTCGTTGAAGGAGTCAGACATGACCGACACCGCACTGGATCAGGCTCCCCTGGACCACGAGCACGGCCACCACGGCTACATCACCGACAAGGACAAGTACCTCAACCGCCTCAAGCGCATCGAGGGGCAGGCCCGCGGCATCCACAAGATGGTCGAGGACGAGAAGTACTGCATCGACATCCTCACGCAGATCAGCGCCCTGACCTCCGCCCTCGAGGCCGTCGCCGTGGGCCTGCTCGACGACCACCTGCGCCACTGCGTGGTGGATGCCGCACGCCTGGGCGGCGCGGAGGCCGACGCCAAGATCACCGAGGCCACGCAGGCCATCGCACGCCTGGTGCGCTGAGCCTCGCGCCTCCTGCGGTCTCGTCGCTTGGGTGAGCGACCCCGCCGGATTCCTTCGCGCTGCCGGAATCGGCGTGCGCGCACGTTACTTTCTGGCGCGGATGCCGATTTCGACAGCGCGGGCGGAAGGGGCGTCGCCGATCGGGCAGCGGATGCCGGTTTCTGCAGCGCTAACCCTCGTGCGCGGGATCCGTCGGCGCCTGCTGAGGCGCCGCGAGCCCGCGCGGCTCACGTGTCAGCGAGCGGCGCGCACCCGACGTGCGTGCAGCACGGAATCGACAGTCAGCACGATCAGCGCAACCCACACGAGGCCGAAGCCGACCCAGCGCTCCAGCGGCATCGGCTCCCCGAGCACGAGCCAGCCGATGAGGAACTGCAGGATGGGCGCCGCGAACTGCAGCAGCCCGATCGTCGTGAGCGACACCCGCCGCGCGCCGGCGGCGAACAGCAGCAGCGGCACCGCCGTGATGACGCCCGTGAGGCTCAGCAGCACCGTGTGCTGCCAGCCGTAGGCGCCCATCGTGAGACCCTGCGTCGACGCCACGACCACGAGCACGATCGCGGCGATCGGGGTCAGCCACATCGTCTCCAGCGTGAGGCCGCTCACTGCGTCCACCGACGGCCCGACCTGCTTCTTCACCAGGCCGTAGAGCCCGAAGGATGCTGCCAGCGTGAGTGCGATCCACGGGAAGGCCCCGTAGCCCACGATGATGACGACCACCGCGGCCACCGCGATGCCGATCGCGACCCACTGCGTCGCGCGCAGGCGCTCGTGCAGCACGAGCACGCCGAGCATGACCGTCACGATCGGGTTGATGAAGTAGCCGAGGCTCGTCTCGATCACATGGCCGCTCAGCGCCCCGAGGATGAAGACCTGCCAGTTGACGTAGATCAGCACGCCGGCCAGGGCGGTCAGCCACAGCAGCCGTCGCTGACGCATGATCGCGGCCAAGCGGCCCCACGTGCGGGTCACCGTGAGCAGCAGGGCGCAGAACACCAGCGACAGCACGATGCGCCACGCCACCAGCTCGAACGGCCCGGTCGGCGCCAGCAGCAGGAAGTACAGCGGCAGGAAGCCCCACAGCAGGTACGCGGTGAGTCCGTAGATCGTGCCGAGCGTGCGCTCGCGGCCGGGCTCGACGACGGCCGTGGGCGGCAGCGCGATCCCGGCGGTCGAGGCGGCGGACTCTGCGAGATCCTCGACGCCGGCGTCGCTGGAACGGGACGACGGTTCGGGACTCACCGTTACAGCCTAAGACCCTGCCGACCGTGCCCTCCTCGCGCCGACCGTGCCCTCCTCGCGCCGACCGTGCCCTCCCCACGCCGACCGGGCCCTCCCCACGCCGACCGGGCCCTCCCCACGCCGACCGTGCCCTCCCCACGCCGACCGTGCCCTCCCCACGCCGACCGTGCCCTCCCCGTGCCGACCGGGCGTGATCGCGGACGATGGGGCATGGTCGCGGACGATGGGGCATGGTCGCGGGAGAGAGGGCAAGGTCGCGGGAGAGAGGGCATGGTCGCGGGAACGACGAGAGGGCCGGATGCCGAAGCATCCGACCCTCTCGGTACGCGTTGTGCGCTGGACTCAGCGGACGACGACCGCGAGCACGTCGCGAGCCGACAGGACGAGGAACTCGTCGCCGCCGAACTTGACCTCGGTGCCGCCGTACTTGCTGTAGATCACGCGGTCGCCGACGGCGACGTCGAGCGGGATGCGGTTGCCGTTGTCGTCGATGCGGCCGGGGCCCACCGCCACGACCTCGCCCTCCTGGGGCTTCTCCTTGGCGGTGTCGGGGATGACCAGACCGCTGGACGTGGTCTGCTCGGCCTCGACCTGCTTGATGACGATGCGGTCCTCGAGCGGCTTGATGGAAACCGACACGGTCTACCTCTTCTTTCTTGAGACTGAAGACTCGTTAGCACTCTGACGTTGAGAGTGCTGACGCCAGTCTAGGCAACGCATTGGCACTCACGCAACGTGAGTGCCAATGCCGCGACCCAGTCCGACACACGCGCCGCCCGCGGGCCGGCGTCATAGGCTTGGCCGGTGGAGAGAGCCGAGCTGACAGCCCTTCTGACGCCCGAGGGGCTGCGCCTGCTCGACGCCATGCCGGCGATCGAGTCGTCCGACGACGTCGCCCGCGCGGTCACGCGGCTGCGACGCGACGGACACTCCCCCGATCTCGTGTCGGCGGTCGTCGGACAGGCCAGGCTGCGCACCCGCGCACGCGCCAAGTTCGGCGACCTCTCCGAGCGCATGCTGTTCACCCGCGCCGGCCTGGAACAGGCGACGCGGCTGCCGATCGCGGCCCGTCACGCCGCACGCTTCCGCGACGCCGGACTCGCGCGCGTCGCCGATCTGGGCTGCGGCATCGGAGGTGACGCACTGGGGCTCGCAGCCCTCGGGCTGCGCGTCACGGCTGTCGACGCCGACGAGGTGACGGCAGGCATCGCCGCGTACAACCTCGCGCCGTTCGGCGACGACGTCGACGTGCGCCACGGCACCGCCGAGACGACAGAGCTGGACGGCGTCGACGCAGTGTGGCTCGACCCCGCGCGCCGCACCGCCGGGCACTCCGAGACCAGCCGCACGCGACCCGAGGACTGGTCGCCCTCGCTGGAGTGGGTGTTCGGCCTCGCTCACCGCCTGCCGGTGGGCGTCAAGCTCGGGCCCGGCCTGGACCGTGACCTCATCCCCGACGACGTCGAGGCGCAGTGGGTGAGCGCCGACGGGTCGACCGTCGAGCTCGTGCTGTGGTCGGGCGTGCTCGCGCGCCCGGAAGTGCGTCGGGCGGCGCTCGTGATCCGCGGGGACGCCGCGCATGAGCTGACCGCGGAAGAGGATGCCGCCGACGAGCCGGTGCGCGAGCTCGGCGCCTATCTGCACGAGCCCGACGGGGCGGTCATCCGCGCGCGTCTCATCGGCGAGGTCGCGCGGTCGCTGCAGGCCGGCATGCTCGACGAGCACATCGCCTACCTGACGTCGGACGCCGCGCTCACCTCGCCGTACGTGTCGACGTTCCGTGTGCGCGAGGTGCTGCCCGCCGACCCCAAGGCGCTGGCGAAGGCCCTGCGCGAGCGCGAGATCGGACGCCTGGAGATCAAGAAGCGCGGCGTCGACATCGATCCTGCGGCGCTGCGCACCAAGCTCAAGCTGCGCGGCGCGGGCTCGGCGACGCTGTTCGTCACCCGCATCGGCACGCGTCGCACCGCGATCCTCGCCGACCGGGTCTGACCCGCGGGTCAGGCTCCGACCGGATCGGGCTTCGACAGGCTCAGCCGAACAGATTGGCGCGCAGCGCGGCGTACAGCAGCCACCCTGCGCTGTACAGGATCGACACCGCGCCGATCACGATCGCCCACACCGCGACGGCGCGGCTCTCCAGAGGGCGGCGCAACGCGAAGATCGCCGACACGACGGCGACGAGCCCGATCGGGAACCCCCACCCGACGAACAGCGACACGACGAGGCCGATGATGGCGAACGCCAGCGCCCAGCCCGCGAGGCCGCGGTGGATCCCCGGTTCGTCCGACGCGAGCCACTGCGCGGACGCCGCAGTCAGGTCGTTCGCCGGCTCTGCCGGCGCTGACTGCGTCGTCACGGCGACGGGGGCCGTCGGCAGCCGGAAGAACCCTCCCCGATGCTCGCCCGGCAGCATCGATGAGGCCGGGACGATGTCGATGTCGGGTGACGGCGGCTCGACCTGCGGTGCGACGGGTTTCGGAGATGAGGATGCCGCGGCCGCCGGCATCCCGTCGTCCTCCGGCTGCTCGCTCGACGAGGCGGGGGCGGGCGCGACCTCGGGTGTCGTCGGCGCGGGCGCGTCGGCGTCGTCGGGGTGCGGCATCCGCTCGTCGGTCATGACGACTCCGCGACCTGGATCTCGGTGACGGGGAGCGTCGAATCGGCGCCGAAGGCGAGCGTCGAGGGCTCACGGCCCGACATGATGAGCTCGGATGCGAGCGCGGCGATCATGGCGCCGTTGTCGGTGCACAGCGACAGGGGTGGGATCCGCACCGTCACCCCGGCCGCGGCGCCGCGCTCGAGCGCCGTGTCGCGCAGCCGCCGGTTCGCGATGACGCCGCCGCCGAGCAGCAGGCGCGGCACGTCGTAGTCGCGGCAGGCGGCGAGCGCCTTCGTGACGAGCACGTCGACGACCGCCTCGCGGAAGCTCGCCGCGACGTCGGCGACCGGAACCGGCTCTCCCGCCGCCTGGCGCTGCTCGACCCAGCGGGCGACCGCGGTCTTGAGTCCCGAGAACGAGAAGTCGTAGCGGTGCTCGGCCATGTCGCTCGCGCGCGAGAGTCCGCGTGGGAACGCGATCGCCTTCGGATCTCCGTCGACTGCTGCCCTGTCGATCTCGGGCCCGCCGGGATACGGCAGCCCGAGCAGACGGGCGACCTTGTCGAAGGCCTCGCCGGCCGCGTCGTCCATGGTCTCGCCCAGCAGCTCGACGTCGGTCGTGAGGTCGCGCACGAGCAGCAGCGAGGTGTGCCCGCCGCTCACGAGAAGCGCCACGGTAGGGTATTCGAGCGCCCCGTCGTCATCCGCGGTGCTTGTGGCTGCGCCGGCCTGCAAGATGTCGGCGGCGATGTGGCCCACGAGGTGGTTGACGGCGTACAGCGGCTTCTCGAGCGAGACAGCGAGCGCCTTCGCCGCGCCGACGCCGACCATGAGCGCCCCTGCGAGCCCCGGCCCCGAGGTGACGGCCACCGCGTCGACATCGGCCAGCGCCACCCCCGACTCTGCCAGCGCGGCTTCGATCGACGGCTGCAGCGCCTCCAGATGGGCGCGCGCGGCGACCTCGGGCACGACGCCGCCGTAGCGGGCGTGCTCGTCCATCGAGCTCGCGATCGTGTTCGACAGCAGGGTGCGGCCGCGCACGATCCCGATCCCGGTCTCGTCGCAGCTCGTCTCGATGCCGAGCACCAGCGGTTCGGCGCGGTTCATGTACAGACCCCTCCATCCCAGCGGGGCTCAGGTCCATCCGCGTCGCGGGCCGCCCAGCCGCGCAGGTCGAGCTTCATCACCACGGCATCCACATCGTCGGGCTGGTAGTACCGCGGCTTGCGGCCGATCTCGAGGAACCCCTCCGACACATACAGCGCCTGCGCGACCGGGTTGTCGGCGCGCACCTCGAGGAACACATCCGAGACCTCCCGTCGCGATGCTTCGTCCAGCAGCGCCCGCAGCATCGCACGACCCCGGCCCCGACCGCGCGCGGCCTCGGCGATCGTGATCGTCTGGACGTCGGCATCCTTCGCGTTCTTCACCGTCCGCAGCCCGGCATAGCCGACGAGGCGACCGGCCTCGTCGTCGACCACGTACCAGCCGTGCGGCGACGCCAGCTCTTCGCGCATCATCGCCTCGGACCATGCGTCCGTCGGGAACGACGCCCGCTCGAGCGCCATGATCGCGGCGAGGTCGTCGGCGGTCGCGGCGCGCAGCGTCACAGGAACACCCGCTTCGGCGCGTGCGGCAGGGTCACATCGGGCGAGCGCAGGTAGAGCGCGTCGGCCGGTCCGATCGTGCGGCCCGCGGCGAGCGCTCGGGATGCCGCCAGCGCGAGCATCGCGGCCGGCACCCGGTCGGAGTCCCGACGTACGGCTCCGGCGTCGGCCAGCACGGCGTCGAGATCGTCGCGCGGCGCCAGGGCGGGCTCGGCGACCCGCACCGGCAGGCCGTCGGCGTCGAGCCCGCGGTACAGCGTGTACGCGAACTCGCGGCGCCGCGCGTCGGTCACGACGGCGAAGGTCTCGTCGGCGGCATCCTCATATCCGCCCGTGAGCGCGTCGTGGATCAGCAGCTCCAGGGCGACCGCGTCGTGGCTGGGCACCGGCACCACCGGCACTCCGCGCCCCAGCGCGAATGCGCGCGCGGCGGCGATCCCGACGCGCAGTCCGGTGAAGGGGCCGGGGCCCATCCCGGCGGCGACGTGCGTCACGTCCGAGGGGCGGATGGATGCCTCACCCAGCGCCCGCTCGATCAGAGTGCCGATCACCTCGGCGTGGCCACGAGGGTCGGCGCTGACCGTCTGCGAGCGGATGACGCCGTCGGGCTCGACGACCGCCACCGCGGAGCCGAGCGAGGTGTCGATGCCGAGGATCACCCTTCCAGGGTAGTCGGCGTGCCGTGCCGGGTGACCTTCACCCGACGGGGGGCGTCGGCATCGAGCTCGGCCTCGTGCTGCACGCCGTAGCAGGCGTCGTCCTGGCCGTGGCCGTGCCACTCGCGCTCGATCTCGAGCTCCCACCACACGTCGCGGATGCCGTCGACCATGCCACGACCCCATTCGACGACGACGACAGAGCCGTCGAAGTCGATGTCGAGGTCGTCGAGCTCTGCGGCGGATCCGAGCCGGTACGCGTCGACATGGACCAGCGGCGCACCCCCGTCGAGCGAGGGATGCGTGCGAGCGAGCACGAACGTCGGGCTCTGGATCGGCCCGCGCACGTTCAGCCCCGCGCCGATGCCGCGGGTCAGCGTCGTCTTGCCTGCGCCGAGCGGCCCGGTCAGGACGACGAGGTCACCGGGTCGCAGCAT
This sequence comes from Microbacterium helvum, assembly GCF_014779795.1. GTDB lineage: Bacteria > Actinomycetota > Actinomycetes > Actinomycetales > Microbacteriaceae > Microbacterium > Microbacterium helvum. The sequence goes on along the minus strand of NZ_JACXZS010000008.1, from coordinate 105,864 downwards.
CCCGCCGATCCGCCGTCCCAGCTCTTCCATATCGCTCGGCGTGACGATCTCGTGTGTCCCGAGGATCGGGTCCAGGCCGCTCATTCGGCCACCTGCCGGCGGGGTACGCGAGGACCGATCCGGGTCACGATCTCGTAGTTGATGGTGCCTGCGGCATCCGCCCACTCCGTCGCCGAGGGAGCCCCGAGCGTCGGGTCGCCGAAGAGCACGGCCTCGTCGCCGACCGACACGGCTTCGTCTCCGACGTCGACCACGAGCTGGTCCATCGCGATGCGGCCGGCCACCGTGAAGCGGCGCCCGCCGATCAGGACCGGACCGGTGCCCGACGCCTGCCGCGGCACGCCGTCGGCATAGCCGAGGGGAACGAGCGCGAGCGTCGTATCGCGGTCCGTGCGGTAGTCGTAGCCGTACGACACGCCCTTGCCCGCGGGTACGCGGCGCACTGCGGCGACCGAGCCGCGCAGCGTCATCGCGGGTCGCAGCCCCAGGTCGGCCGACGAACGGTCGGCGAACGGCGAGAGTCCGTACAGGCCGATGCCGATGCGCACGCAGCCCAGCCGCGACTCGGGCAGATCGATCGCGGCGTGGGTGGCCGCGATGTGCCGCAGCGGGGGCGCGAGGCCGAGCGAGGCGGCGACCGCGACGCCCTCTTCGAACGCACGGAGCGCAGCCCTGTCGTCGTCGTCCGAGGCGTTCGACAGGTGGCTGAACAGCGCGACCACGCGCACGCGCCCGATGCGCTCGAGCCGCGCGGCCTCGGCGAACACGACGCGGTAGTCCTGCGGCGCGATGCCGTTGCGCGACAGCCCCGTCTCGAGCTTGAGGTGCAGCGCCACGGGACGATCCGCGGATGCCGCAGCGGCCGCCTTCTGCAGCTGGTCGAGGTTCGAGATCCCGAGCTCGATGCCGTGCGCGGCGGCCTCCGAGAAGTCGGCGCCGGGGGCATGCAGCCACGCCACGATCGGCGCGTCGATGCCGGCGCGACGCAGCGACAGCGCCTCGCGGATGTCGGAGACGCCGAGACGGTTCGCGCCGCCGGCGAGTGCCGCGAGCGCCGAGCGGACCGCGCCGTGGCCGTAGCCGTCAGCCTTCACGACCGCGATGATCTCGGCCCCGGTCAGCCGACGCAGGTGGCGCACGTTGTCTTCGATCGCCCCGACGTCGACCGTCGCCTCGCGCAGCAGTCCGGTGGGCAGGCGGCTCATGCGGTGTCCTTCTGGGTGGGGGTGGCAGTCGGCGGGCGTCGAGACAGGGGATCCTCGTCCAAACCGGGGGCGGTGGCCCCGGTCTCGGCACGAATCCCCTGGTTCGCCGAAACCGGGGATTCCTGCGCCGAAACAGGGGGCGCGGGCGCGGCCTCGGCGACGACATACGCCGTCGCCAGTCCCGCATCGTGCGACATCGACAGGTGCACGGCGGTGATGCCGCGATCGGCCACGACGGCGGCGGTCGACCCGGTCAGCGAGAAGAGCGGGCGACCGGAGGGCTCCGAGGTGATCTCGATCTCGGTCCAGTGGACCCCGTCGGACCCGCCGAGCGCCTTGATCAGCGCCTCTTTGGCCGCATACCGGGCGGCCAGCGAGTGGGGTTTCAGCAGCCGCTCGCTCGGCGAGAACAGCCGCTCCAACAGGCGCGGGGTGCGCGAGATCGTGCGCTCGAACCGCGGGATGTCGACGAGGTCGACGCCGATTCCGACGATCACGTGCACCTCCTGCCGCGCCGGTACGCGGCATCCGCCACCCTATCGCGGCCCCGCACCCGCTCTCTTCTCGCCGCCCAGGAGCCGCCCCCTCCTGGGTTCACTTGCGCTGTTCGTACGGCCGAACGGCCATTCTGCGTACATTCAGCGCAAGTGAACACGTTCAGCGCGGCTCTCGGGCGCGCGAGAAGGGAGTGGATGCCGGCGGCCGGGGCCGCCGGCATCCACCTCACTCCACCGTGACGGACTTCGCGAGGTTGCGGGGCTGGTCGACGTCGAGGCCCTTGGCGGTGGCGAGGCCCATCGCGAAGATGTGCAGCGGCACCACAGCCAGCAGCGGCTCGAAGAACGGGCCCGCGAGCGGGATGCGCAGCACCTCGTCAGCCTTGGGCAGCACGGCGGCGTCGCCCTCTTCGGCGATCGCGATGACGCGGGCGCCGCGGGCGCGGATCTCTTCGATCGACGAGACGACCTTCTTGTGCATCTCGGCCGACTTGCGCGGCGACGGCACGACGACGAACACCGGCTGACCGGGCTCGATGAGCGCGATCGGGCCGTGCTTGAGCTCGCCGGCGGCGAAGCCCTCGGCGTGGATGTAGGCGAGCTCCTTGAGCTTGAGCGCGCCCTCCAGCGCGATCGGGTAGCCGACGTGGCGGCCGAGGAACAGCACCGAGCGGGTGTCGGCCATCCAGTGCGCGAACTGCTCGATGTGCGCCTGCTCGTTGTCGAGGATGCGCTGGATCTTGGCGGGCACCGCCTCCAGCTCGCGCACGTGCGCGGCGGCGTCGGCCGCGGACACCGCACCGCGGACGCGTCCGATGTGCAGACCCATCAGGTACAGCGCCGTGATCTGCGCCACGAACGCCTTGGTCGAGGCGACCGCGACCTCGGGGCCGGCGTGCGTGTAGACGATCGCGTCGGACTCGCGCGGGATGGTCGCGCCCTGCGTGTTGCACACCGACAGCGTCCTCGCGCCGCGCTCACGGGCGTACTTGACCGCCATGAGCGTGTCCATGGTCTCGCCCGACTGGCTGATCGAGACGACGAGGGTGTCGGGGCCGATGACCGGATCGCGGTAGCGGAACTCGTGCGCGAGCTCGACATCGACCGGGATGCGGGTCCACTGCTCGATCGCGTACTTGCCGACCTGGCCGGCATAGGCCGCCGTGCCGCACGCGATGATGATGATGCGCGAGATGCCGGTGAACAGCTCGTCGAGCCCGTCGAGCTCGGGGATCACGACCTCGCCGTCGTGGATGCGGCCGCGGAGCGTGTTCGCGACGGCCTCGGGCTCTTCCGACACCTCTTTGGCCATGAACGACGACCAGCCGCCCTTCTCGGCGGCGGCGGCATCCCACGTCACCTCGAAGGGCTCGACCTCGACCGCGCCGCCCGCGAAGTCGGTGACCTCGACGCCCTCGGGCGTGATGGCGACGATCTGGTCCTGGCCGATAGCCAGGGCGTTGCGGGTGTGCTCGACGAACGCGGCGACGTCGGAGCCCAGGAAGTTCTCGCCCTCGCCGAGGCCGATCACGAGCGGCGAGTTGCGGCGGGCGCCGACGACGAGGCCGGGCTGCTCCTGGTGCAGCGCCAGGAGCGTGAAGGCGCCCTCGAGCCGCGGTGCGATCGCCCGGAACGCGGCGACCAGGTCGCCGGTGCGGCGGTACTCGCGGCCCAGCAGCACCGCAGCGACCTCGGTGTCGGTCTCGCTGCGGAAGGTGAAGCCCTCGGACAGCAGCTCGGCCTTCAGCTCGGCGAAGTTCTCGATGATGCCGTTGTGGATGACCGCCAGGCGGTCGTCGTCGGCGAGGTGCGGGTGCGCGTTGCCGTCCGTGGGACCGCCGTGCGTCGCCCAGCGGGTGTGCCCGATGCCGGTCGTGCCGTCGGGCATCGGCCGCGCTGCCAGGTCGTCGCGCAGCACCTGCAGTTTGCCCGCGCGCTTGCGCATGTCGAGTGTACCGTCGCCGTCGATGACGGCGATCCCCGCCGAGTCGTAGCCGCGGTACTCCAGGCGTCCGAGTCCCGAGATCAGCACGTCCTGGCTCTGGCGAGGGCCCACATATCCGACGATTCCGCACATGCGCTCCATGGTAGGCGGGCGGTTTTGCGCGGCTCCCTTACGAAAACAGGATGCCATCGCGCGTCAGAGCTTGCGGAGCAGGACCGTCTCGACCTTGTGGTCGGCGGCCTTCTGCAGCACGAGGTTCGCGCGGTGCCGCGTCGGCAGCACATTCTCTTCGAGGTTCGGAAGGTTGATGGTGTTCCAGAAGCCGAGCGCCCGCTCGACGGCCTCGTCGTCCGACAGCTGCGCGAACACGTTGAAGAACGAGCTCGGGTTGCTGAAGGCCGCACGCCGCAGGGCGAGGAACCGGTCGACGTACCACTGGGCGATGTGCCCGGCATCCGCGTCCACATAGATCGAGAAGTCGAACAGATCGCTCACCGCGACATCGTTGGGCGTGGGCGGCGGCTGCAGCACGTTCAGCCCCTCGACGATGACGATGTCGGGGCGACGCACGGTGACGACGGCGTCGGGCACGATGTCGTACCGCATGTGCGAGTAGAACGGGGCGCGCACCTCGGCGGCGCCGCTCTTCACCTCGGTGAGGAACGACACCAGGGCGCGGCGGTCGTACGACTCGGGGAACCCCTTGCGCTCCATGAGACCGCGGCGCTCGAGCTCCGCGTTCGGGTAGAGGAAGCCATCCGTCGTGATGAGCTCGACGCGCGGTGTGCCGGGCCAGCGCGAGGTCAGTTCGCGCAGCAGGCGCGCGATCGTGGACTTGCCGACGGCGACGGAGCCGGCGACGCCGACGATGAACGGCGTCGTCGAGTCGTTCTCGCCGAGGAAAGCCGACTCCTCGGCGCCCAGGCGCTTCGTCGACTCCGCGTAGAGCGACAGCAGCCGCGACAGCGGAACGTAGACCTGCGCGACCTCGTCCATGTCGAGCCGGTCGCCGAGGCCGCGGATCTGCACGATCTCGGTCTCGGTCAGCGGCTGTGCGATGCCCGACGCCAATCGCGCCCAGTCCGCGCGCTCGATCTCGCGGTACAGCGACAGGGCGGGGGCGGCGGTCGGCTCAGTGTGGGGTGAGCTGAGGGAGACTGCGGCTTCGTCGGCGGACATCGCGCCCCATCGTATCCCGTCCCCTCCCCCGTTCGTTCGGACCGGATGCCGCGGCCGCCGGCATCCACTCCCCTATGCCTCTCGGCGCGCGAGTGGTCGTCCTGCGTGACGACAGCGACTGGATGCCGCCGCTACTCTTTCTCCGTGCGCTTGGGAGTTCTCGACATCGGCTCGAACACCGTCCACCTGCTCGTCGCCGATGTGCGCCCGGGCGGGCGACCGCTCGCCACCACGAGTCAGCGCACGGTGCTGCGGCTCATGCGGTATCTCGCACCCGACGGCTCGATCACCGACGAGGGCGTCTCGGCGCTCGTCGCCGCGGTGACCGAGGCGCGCGAGATCGCGGCGTCGGAGCGCGTCGACGAACTGCTCGCGACCGCCACGAGCGCCGTGCGCGAGGCCACGAACGGCCCGCAGGTCATCGCGCTCATCGAAGAGGCGCTCGGCCAGCCGCTGCAGGTGCTCGGGGGCGAGACCGAGGCGCGCTACACCTTCCTCGCGGTACGCCGCTGGTTCGGCTGGGCTGCGGGACAGATCCTGCTGTTCGACATCGGCGGCGGATCGCTCGAACTCGCGGCCGGTGCCGACGAACTGCCGGAGGCGGCGGCATCCGTCCCGCTCGGAGCCGGCCGCATGACGATCCAGTTCCTCCCCGACGACCCGCCCGGCGAGGAGGCCGTCGACCGTCTGCGCCAGCACGCGCGCGCGACGCTCGCGCCGGTCGCCGAGTCGTTCGGTTCGCTCGCGCGGCCCGACCATGTCGTCGGCTCGTCGAAGGCGATCCGGTCGCTCGCGAAGCTCGTCGGCTACCCGGTCCCCGGCTGGTCGGGGATCGAGCGGATGCTGCTCCCCCGCGCCGCGCTCGGGTCGTGGATCCCGCGCCTCGCGCGCATCCCGGCCTCCGCGCGGCAGGAGCTGCCCGGCATCACACCGGATCGGACGTTCCAGATCGTCGCCGGCGCCGTCGTGCTGCACGAGGCGATGCGCGCGCTGGACGTCGACGAGCTCGAGGTGTCGCCGTGGGCGCTGCGCGAGGGCGTGCTGCTGCGCTACATCGAATCGCTCAGCTGGAGCGCGCCCGGGGCGTGACCGCGTCCGAGCGGTCGACTCCTCGCCTCAGTCGACGGGTTCGGTGAACGTCGTGTACACGCCGTAGACCGCGAGAGCGGCGATGTCCCATTCCTCGGGCTCGTCCCGACCCACCGATACGAGTCGTGGCGTGTCGATCTGCACCGGGTCGATGCGGCGGTGGTCGGACACGCCGTCGATCGTGGCCATGACCGCCACGGCCAGGTCGCGCGCGTCCAGTCCCGGCCGCATCCGCAGCCCGACGGCGTCGTTCAGCACGCGGTACATCGCCGCCATCCGTTCGAGATACCGATCCTCGATCTCGACCAGCAGCGCGCGGATCTCGTCGCCGCCCGGCACGCTGTCGCCGCTGGAGAGCGCCGCGGACATGGTGCGGTACGCCCGGTAGGCGACGGAGTCAGCCACGGCGACGATGTTGTGGGCGACGGCCAGCCGCACCGCGCGTCGCAGCACGAGTTCGCGCGCCTCGGGTCGCCCCATGGCTTCGCCGCCCTCGGCGATCGCCCCGTGGATCAGCTCCAGCGTGGGGCCGTCGAAGCCGGTGTCGAACCCCGGGTCGGCCTCGAAGAGCGCCCGGACGAGGTCGGCGACGAAGGCGACTCGATCGGGCCAGATGCGGAACACCGTCGAGCGCGGAACTCCCACCGCCCGGATCAGGTCTTCCATCCCGATGTTGGCGTAGTCGAGCAGCAGCCCCTCGGCCTGGACGCGTTCGACGGCGGCATCGAGCATGCGTGCGCGGGTCTCGCCTGCCGGACGCCGCGATCGTGAGCTGGGAGCAGGCATGCATCGATTATCGCCTGACGAGCACGGCGACCGGGGGTGCGGGCTCACCGCCACGGAGCCGGTCGCGGTGCCGGGTCCCCAGGGCCCCGGCACCGACCTGACCCGTCGCGGCATGGGGCCGCTGAGATCGCGCGCGGATTCCCACGATCCGCGCCGACCCAGCTTATGGACTGGAAGTCTCATGTCTCAAGCCGGGCCGGTCCGGCCGGGGCGCGTCCGCGAGCCCCGGCCTGCCGGGGTCAGGCGATCGCCGCGCGGGCGGCATCCACTCGCACGAGCCGGCCGCCCTGCCAGGCGACGGGCATCGGATCCGTGATGCCGCCGACGAACCCGCCGTCCTCACCCGCGTTGCGGAAGGCGAACAGCAGCCACTGGCCGTCGTCACGGCGGCGCAGCAGACGCCCGACATAGAGGCTGTCGTCGGTGAGCGGGTAGGCGGCGTCCACGTCGTACGGTCCGAGCAGGCTCTCGGCGGGAAGGACCCACGTGCCGCCCCGGCTCTCACGTCGCGATGGCATCGCGTGCGCGCCGAGGCACGAGAAGATCACCACGGGCCGGCCGTCGACGACCTCGGCCTGCAGCACCCCCTCGAGGAACCGGGCACACGAAAGGCAGGCCCCGCCGAAGCCGGCGAGACCTGCCCTTCTCGACCTCTGGTCAGCCGGCGCTGCCGAACACCCGCAGCTCGGCGACGCCCAGGATCTGGCCGTTGGCGATGCGGATGTACCGATAGCCGGTGCCCGCAACCACGCCCCAGCGCTGCCACTCCAGCGTCTTCGCAGGGACTGCCGGCGTCAGGCGGGTCCAGCCCTGGAGGTCGTTCGAGCCCTCCAGGCGCATGTCGGCGATGCGCGAGATGCCGTACCCGTCCTGGCGGACCAGAATTTCAGCACCGGTGAGCGTCACCTGCGCGCCCGCGCCGAAGTCCCACACGTTGCCGTACGTGCCGGCGTTCAGGCGCGTGTCGGAGTGGGTCGCGGCATCGCCGTCGAACATCCTCGCCGCGTTCTGCGTCCACGCGGTGTCGACGACCCCATCGGGGCGCAGCACCTTCGCCGCACGGAACGCGTCGTCGAGCAGTCCGACATCCGTCGACAGGAACAGCTTCGAGCCGTCCGTCGTCGCTGCGACGGGGTCGGCGGTGCGCCCGTCCGGTGTGGTGAACGCGACCGTGAACGTGACCGCCGCGCCCGCCTGCGCCGAGTCCGGCACGACCGCCGAGGCCACCCACTCCCCGGCCGCCGGCGACGACACCTGAACCGGAGCGCCCAGCACCGTCACGGCCACGCCGGTGTTCCCCGCAGGACCGGTGAGGTGCAGCTCGACGTGGTCGCCGGCCACGACGCGACCGGCCACGCCGTCGGGCGACGACACCGTGACGGTGTCCATCGCGCCGGTCGCCTCGCTGCGCACGCCGTCGATGCGGATGTCGGCGATGCTCCAGATGCCCGGATACGCAGGGTCCGACGGCACGCCGGGCTCATCGACCTGGAACTTCAGGAACCGGAAGCGCTGGTTGCGGACGCCTTCGCGCACCGGGATCCATTCGACGGCGGCATCCTGCCCCGCATTCGGGTGCTCGGTCAGCAGCGTCCACGTCGCGCCGTCGTCAGAGCCGTAGACGTTCGTGCCCTCGGCGCGGTTCGGGAAGGTGTCGCGCGCCTGGAACCCGAAAGCGTTCGAGGTCACCCGGAAGCCGGGACCGAAGTCGAACACGATGCCCGTGACGCGCTGGTCGCCCCACGACGTCTGGTTGTCGCCGTCGGCGAGCGCCCGAAGCTGCGACGAGGTGAGCGCCGGTGCGGTCACGATACCGGTGTAGTCGAGCGTGCCGTCGGCGAGCTTCGGGTTGAGCAGTCGCAGGCCGGCGATCGCGTCGCCCAGCTGCGCAAGCACCTCGGCGAACTCGGCGGTGCTCGCCGTCTTGCGCAGCTGCTTCGCCCTCGCCTGCAGCGCCTCGACGGCGGCCCATGAGGCCGTCGTGAAGAGCTCACTGCCACCGTCGATGCGATCCATCAGCTTGCCGATCGCCGATGCCCGGTTGGGCGCGACGGTGATCGTGGCGGGCAGCGAGGTCACCGTCGTGCCGTCGGAGGCGACGGCGAGCAGACCGGCGCTGCCGCTGCGCGGCGGCGTCCACGTGACGGTGTCGCCCGACAGCACGGCCCCCTCCGGCGCGTTCTGCAGAGCCAGCTGCGGCTGCCCGCCACCACTGTCGGTCGTCGCGAAGGTGCGGGTCCACTCCTCGCCGGCGACAGCCATGACGTCGACCGAGGGGGCGTCGGCGAACACCGGCGGGGTGAGCACGCCGTTCGCCTGCGCCAGGACGCCCGCGACGTCGACGTCGGCGTCCGAGCCGGTCGCCCTCAGGAACACGATGTTGTCTCCCACCGCACCCGGTGTCTTGTCGACGTTCAGGTCGAGCCACACGTAGCGCCACTGTCCGCCCGTGTCGGGCACCACGATCTCGGCGAACGGAGACTCCTGCGACGTGCGCGCGAGCTGCAGCCGCGCCATGCCGTCGCTGCGCACCTTGACGCCCACGAGCGCCGTCTTCGTGCGATCGGGCCAGATGGCGCGGCGCACGGCGAGCTGCGCATCGGCGGCGGCCGCGTCGAGGCGGACGAATGCGGTGCCATCGGCATCCGTCCCCGCCTGTGCCCCGGCACCGAGGGACTTGCCGAAGGTGCCGACCGACAGCTGCGCAGACGGTGCCGTCGGCGCGACCGATCCCTCGACGTCGGCGAGCTGCTCGGGGAAAGCCACCCAGTACTCGGCACCGGTGTAGTCCGATCCGCGGTCGTTCCAGAAGTTCTGGATGCCCGTGCCGTAGTAATAGAGCGGCCCGTCACGGTGCTGGTACAGCTCGGCGACGTGCGGGGCCTCAGCCTCGACATCGACGCCGGCGACGTAGCGGTACTGCAGGTACGCCTCGCTGAGCGGGTCCTGCAGCCGGCCGCGGTAGGCCTGCGAGATCGCACCGCCCTCGTTGGCGGGGATGTACGGCACTTCCTCGCCCATCATGAACGCGTAGAACGTGTCGGCGCCGGCGAGGATACGGTCGTCGAGGAAGCGGTACGGCGACACCGCGTCGGTCGCCGTCGAGACGGTGCCGGCCACGGGATCGACCTTGGTGCCCTGATTGTCGACGAGGCGAGCGAGCGCGACGAGCAGGTCGACATCGCCCTGGCCGTGCGCCTGGTCGCGCAGCATCTCCATGTGCTGCACGAACGGCTGCCCGGTGGTGTTGCCGGGGGCGTCGGCGGGGATCAGACGGAACAGCGATTCGAGCGCGCCGTTCACGTTCCCGCCGTAGAGGTCGTGCTCGCTCTGGTAGCCGGAGTTGACCGTGAACCACTCCACGTACTTCGCGTAGAGGTCGGCATCGTCGAGGAAGATCGCGGCGGCCACCATGCCGATGACGCCGTAGAGGTGCTGGTTCCACAGCCGGTTCTGCGAGTACAGGAAGGTGCTGAGCACCGGACGCACGAGATTCTCCTCGATGCGCTGCTGGTCTTCGGCGGTCCAGCGCAGGTCGTACCCGTCGAGCGAGGCGTTCGCGGGCTCCGTGCCCCGCACCACTTCCGCCGCGATGAGCATGTAGTACAGCGGCACGCCGGTGTGGATGTGCGCATCGGCGAAGTAGGCGTACTTCGCGGGATCGAGACTGCTCCAGGTGCGCAGGATGTGGAGCGTGTTGGCGCGGTACTGCTCATCTCCGGTGACGACGTACTCCAGCGCCTGCGCCATCGCGCCGAGGCTGTCGCGCAGGGCGCTGGAGCGCATGCCCGCGCTCGCATATGCGTCGTTCTTCGGGATGTCGGTGCCCGGCTGCGCGTTCTCGGCCCAGAAGGTGCGGGAGGCGTACTTCGTCTGGCTCATCGCGTCGTAGTAACTCGCCCACGGGTCGACCCCCGCGAGCACCTGCGTGCGCATGTTCTCCAGGTGGTCCGCGGTGAAGCCGATCCCCGGGTGGGCGAAGCCGGCATCGCTGAGCGTCCGGACGATGGCGGGAGGGGATGCCTCGGCCAACGGCTCTTCGGCGGCCGCCGGCTGCAGGGCGGTGACGACGCCGGCCACCGTCAGGGCCGCCGCGGTGACGGCCCCGATCAGGCGTCGCGCCCGGCTTCGCTGATGCTCGATCCTCATCGATCTCTCTTCCTGTCGCCGCGGTCGGCACCGACCGCGGATGTGGTCCTGCTTCGGATGGATAACGTTTGCCGCTTAACCATGACGTCCATGACGCCTGACGTCAAGGGGCGATCTCAGCCGGCGTCGGCGAGGAACCGCACCTCGGCTCGATCGAGGTCGACGCACCAGCCCCGACCGTCCAGGTCATCGGCGCGCACGCCGAAGAAGAGCCCCGTGAACCGCAGGCGCGCGCCGTGGTCGTCCGAGAGCGTCCAGGCCGGATGCACGCCGGGGAGCGGCATCCACTCCTGCGCGTTCGCGGGCGACCACGCGCACCTCAGGTCGGGGCCGTCGAGCGACAGCCGCAGGTGCAGCGGCACGTCGGGCACCGCGAACGGTGCCGACCTCGTCGTCACCGTGCCGTCGCGGCGCACGACCCGCAGGTGCCGGCCGTTCTCGTCGTCGTAGGTGACGTGCAGCCAGATCCACCCCGAGCGGTCGTACCAGGCGATCGGACCTGCCGCCTCGCGCGGCGTGCGCGGTGCAGCATCCATCACGACCTCGAACGATGCCCGGTGCTCCTCGACCCGTGTGAGGATCATCGACTGATCGAACACCGACGCCGGCGAGTGCCCGCCGCGCAGGCGCAGCCATCCGGGCCTTGCGGTGAAGTCCGCAACGGCGCTCGGCACGGCGGCGCGCAGGGTCGACCACCGCCGCGTGTCGAGGCCGGCGCCGTCGAACTCGTCGATCCAGCCACGCGTGCCGGGCGCCGCATGCGGTCCCTCGGCACGTGGGATCGCCACCTCCACGCTCGCGTGATGCCCGCCCTCGGCGAGCCTCAGCCACCCGTCGTCGTCGAACACGACCCGCTGCAGGCACGTCTCACGCCCGAGCGTGCTGTACCTCTCGCCGAGGTGCAGCGTCGGGCGGGCGGCCAGGTGCACCAGCATCCACTCCCCCTCGGGGGTCTGGACGAGCTCGCCGTGCCCCGCCTTCTGCAGCGGATGCCCGGGCGCGTCGCGCGTCGTCAGCACGGCCTCGCGTGCATCGCGCTCGTACGGCCCGAGCAGGCTGCGCGAACGGGCGACCGTGATGCCGTGGTTCCAGCCGGTGCCGCCGGCGGCGATCAGCAGGTGGTACCAGTTGCCGACGCGGTACAGGTTCGGCCCCTCGACGAGGCCGTCCTCGCGGTAGATCCGGATGGCGTCGCCGGACGTGCGGCGCTCGTCGGGCAGGTACTGCTCGACCACGAGACCCGAGAACGACGGATGCTCGGGGCGCTGATCCCACTGCACGCCGAGGATCCAGTGCGTCCCGTCAGGATCATGGAAGAACGAGAAGTCGAACCCTCGTGACCCGAGGTGCACCGGCTCGGTCCATGGCCCGGCGATGTCGTCGGCCGTGACGAGGTAGTTGTCGATGTCTTTGTCGTCGCCGTCCATCGTGCGCACGATCGAGTACGCCAGCCAGAACCTGCCGTCGGCGTGGGTGAGGCTCGGCGCCCACACCCCGCCCGAGTCCGGGATGCCGCGCAGGTCGAACCCGTCGTCGAGGGCGTGGCCGATCGTCGTCCAGTGCACGAGGTCGCGCGAGTGGTGCAGGCGCACCGCGGGGTGGAACTCGAACGTGCTGGTGGCGATGTAGTAGTCGTCGCCGACGCGCAGGATCGACGGATCGGGGTTGAAGCCGCGCAGGATCGGGTTGTGGATCACAGACATGGGTTCTCCGGTGACGTCACGGCGCTGGATGCGCGAACGGCGCGCCGACGAGGAAGCGCTCGACCTCTGCCAGCGCGGTCTCGCCGAGTCTGCGCAGCTCGTTGCCCATCGAGCCGGCGAGGTGGGGCGTGAGGAACACATTCGGCAGCTCGTAGAGCGGGTGCCCCGCGGGCAGCGGGTCGGGCTCGGTCACGTCGAGGACGGCGCGGAGCCGCCCGGTGCGCAGCTCGGCGACCAGCGCTTCCTGATCGATGAGCGCCCCACGGGCGGTGTTGATGACCGTTGCTCCGTCCGGCAGCGCGGCGAGCACCTCTGCCGAGACCATGCCGATCGTCGACGGCATCTCAGGCGCGTGGATGGAGAGCAGGTCGCTGCCGGCGGCGAGCACCGCGAGGTCGTCGATGAGCTCGGCGCCGAGCGCGGCCGCGTCGGGGGGCGATGCATAAGGGTCGAACAGCAGCACGCGCACCTCGCTGCTCTGCAGCTTCCGCATCACGAGCCGGCCGATCGTCGACGCGCCGACAATCCCGACGGTGGTGAGGTACAGCCCGGTGTCGGGCAGCTCGGCCTCGCGGTCGATGAAGCGCTGTTCGGCGGTGTAGGTCCGCGACGCCCAGAACGCGTCCTTCGCGGCGAGCGTGATCATCGCGAGGGTGAACTCGGCGACGGGGATCGCGTTGGCGGCACGCGCGGACGAGATCGGGATGCCGCGGCTCGAGGCCGGGCCGTCCATGGCGCCGTTCCCACCGCTCCAGTGCACGATGGCGCGCAGCGCCGTGAAGGAGTCGAGCTCGTCGGGGTCGACCTTCGCACCCCAGCCGACGATCAGCAGCTCTACCCCGGACGGCTCGGGGATGCCGGCGAGCGCGGTGGCGGCATCCTCGAGGTCGATCTCGAGCAGGTCCCCGAGCCGCGCCCGCGCCGCGGGAGCGAAGACGAACGGCACGAGTGCCGGGTCCATCAGCAGGGCGGCCCTCATGCGCCGAGTTCCTCGATGCTCCAGGCGTCGCGCCACTCGAGCACGACGCGGCCGTCCTCGATGCGCAGCGGCAGCCATACGGCGGGCGACTCCGACAGGTCCTCCGGGTCCCAGCGGTCGCCGATGTACACGTACCCGTTGCCGACGGGGGCGACGACGCTCACCTGCGACTCGAACGTGTGCGTGCCGACGGGGGCGATCGGGCGCCAGTGGTCCCACGGGCCGTCGAGCGCCGGTGCGCTCGTGTACATGTTGTCGTTCATGCCCCAGCCGGTGAGGTCCGAGCCGAACAGGTAGTAGCTGCCGTCGTGGTTCACCAGGGTGGGCGACTCGTAGCCGATCGCCGGGTTCGCCTGCTGCCGCAGCGTCGCCACGACCGTATCGACGCCGAGGTGGTCCTCGCGCAGCCGATAGATGTGCAGGCCGTTCTCTCGGTCCTCCGACAGCAGGTAGCCGACGCCGTCCTCCTGAAAGACGCCGATGTCACGGCTGAGGTTGCCGAGCGGCCGCTCGCTGCGCACGTACTCGTACGGTCCTTCGGGGCGGTCGGCGATCGCGAAGCCGACCCGGGCGTAGGCGTAGTCGGCGCGCTCGACGTGCAGCAGCATGACCCAGCGGCCGTCGGGGCGCTGCAGCACCTTGGGGCGTTCGATCACCCGATCCGCCCCAAGGTCGCCGTCCCCCGCGACAAGCGCGTCGCCCTCGTACGTCCAGGTCGCCAGGTCTCGGGACGAGTAGCACGCGACGGCGGTGAAGGTCCCGCCGGCCGCCTTGTCCTCGCCCCACGCGAGCCATCGGTCGCCGACGCGCTGCAGGCCGACGCCGTGCAGCTGCGCCGTGCGACCCCGATCGTCGACGAACACCCGCCCGGGCCTGATCGTGCCGCGCTCAGCCACGGTTCACCCGCAGCACGCGTGCGCCGAGGCCGGCAGGCGTTGAGACGTCGAGACCCGCCGGACCAGGGGCGAGACCCCACGAGGCCGCACGGGACGGGAACAGCACCTCGGCCGCCGACACCCCGGGGATCGTGAACCGGGCAGGTGCGGCATCCCGATCCCATACGAACAGCAGGTCGCCGTCCTCGGTGTGCAGGCCGAGGCAGACGGTCCCGGCATCCCACTCGGGCAGTCCGAGCGGCCAGAACGGCGTGGCCTCCCGCAGCCCGTCGCGCAGCTGCTTGTGCAGCGCCACGGCCTCTGCCACGCGCGCCCGCTGGTCGGGACGCAGCTCGTCGAGGAACCCCGACAGGTACAGGCGCCCGCTCAGCCCCGTGACGAGTGTGAACACGGTCTCTTCGTCGGTCATCCCGCGCTCGGGGTAGGCCCAGTTGCCGCACTGCTCGGGAAGGATGGACGCCGGCGCGGAGGCCGCGATCGGGGGATACAGCCGGTAGTCCTGCTGGTCGCTCGTGGACTGCAGGTGCGTCACCGCGAGCAGGGCGTAGTCCGCCCGCATCGCCCCCGAGCTGCAGTTCTCGACGCGCAGCGAAGGATGCCGCTGCTGCACGCGCACGAGCCAATCGCGGAACGCCCGCGTGTGCGCGAGCAGCCCGTCGCCCGCCGCCGTCGCGAGGTGGTCGGTGCCGGCGCCGGGGTTGATGTTGTAGTCCAGCTTCAGGTAGCGGATGCCGTACTCCTCGACCAGGTGGTCGACGGTCGCGTCGAGGTGCGCGCGGGCTGCGGGATGCCGGAAGTCGAGGTGATAGCGGCGGTCCTCCTGCACCCGCCGCCCGAAGCGCTGGAAGAACGCCTCGTCGGGCAGGCTCGCGGCGGCGGGGCTGTCCACGCCGACGACCTCCGGCTCCAGCCACAGCCCCGGCGCCATGCCGGCGTCGAGGATCGCGTCGATCACGCGGCGCAGCCCGCCGTCCGGGAACCGCGCGGGCGCTTCGCGCCACTCCCCGACCGTCGACCACCAGTCGCCGATCGCAGGATCCGCGAACCAGCCGGCGTCGATGCAGAACACCTCGACGCCCGCCTCGGCGGCGCGCCGCACCAGCGGGAGCAGCTTCTCGGTCGTCGGCTGACCCATCAGGGTGTTCATGAAGTCGTTGTACACCACCGGCAGCTTCTGCTCGCCGGCCGTTCCGCGCAACCAGCGCCGGTAGCGCGTCAGCTCGGCGATCGACTCGTCCCGCGAGTGCGGGGATGCCGCCAGCGCGACCGGTACGGCCGTGAATGTCTCTCCGGGCAGCAGCTCATGCGCGAACTGATGCTCGAGATCGGTCGGTCCGAGCAGCGCCAGCACGGCGCCATCGCGCGTCTGACACAGGTCGGCGTGCCACCCCGCGCTGGTCTCGATCTGCCATGCCAGTGCCTCGCCGTCCTCGCGGATGAGATAACCGGCCGGCACGTGCTCGCCGCTCGACCACGCGCCGTGGCTCGTCAGGCCCGCGTGGCCACGGGCGTCCTGCGCGTGGAAGGGCAGCGCGATGTCGGGCAGCAGACTGCGCAGCGGCACCTCGCTCCAGCGGTCCTCGGCGAGCCACTCGCTCGCCGCCGTGCCCCACCGCGTGCGGTCGAGGTCGTCGGCGGTGTGACCGATGCCGATCGTGGCGGACGAGACCGCGGTCACCACGAACGGCTCGCGACCGGCATTGCGCACCTCGTTCTCGATGCGGATCGCGGCGGTCCCGCGCGGGGCGGTGAGTGTGGTGCGCACCTCGATCCCACTCGTCGCATCGGCCTGCACGACGACGGCGCGCGTCCCGTCGTCCTCGGTCGTCACCGTCGAACCCTGCACGCGCAGCCGCTCGCCGACGGCCGACCGCCAGTACGCCTGGCTGGTACGCGCCCGCTGCTCGTCGGCGGTAAAGACCTCGACGAGGCCGATCGCGGCGCGTCCCGCGAAAGCCGAGGCGGGCACGACCAGGGCTGCCGGGGCATCGGCGTGCCAGCGCAGCTCGAACGCGCCGACACGGGCGCGCGCCGTGGCCGGCGGCTGCTCGCGCTGCTCGGTCGGTCCGACGATGACGGCGGAGGGATGGGGGGCGGCTTCGGTCACGGAGTCTGTCTCGTCTCGTCGGTCAGCGGAAGACGCAGCGCGTCGTTGCAGATATGGATGCCGGCGCCGATGAGCGCCGGAAGGAACAGGGCGAGGGTCGGCCCGAGAACGGGGATCGCCGTCGCGGCGAGGCCGAGGCCGAGCAGCAGCAGCCAGCTCAACGCCACGTGCGGACGCCGCGCGATCGCCTTCGCGGCCGCGGTCACCGTCTCGACCGCCCCGCGCGGGCCGTGCGCGGTCGCGACGACGCACACGCCGACGAGCAGCGCCACGGCGAGCGCGGCACCGGCCGCGACCAGCAGCACGACGACGTCCGAGCCGCCGAACAGCGCCAGGTCGTACCCCAGCAGGACTGCCGCGCCGACCAGGGAGACGCCCGTCCACCACAGGTGGCGGCATCCCTCCGCGAACGCGCTCCAGAACACGCGACCCGCGGCGGCGTCGCCGCGCTCGACGAGCAGCACCCGGGTGCTGCGCAGCAGCGCGAACGTCGCCGGAGCGATCGGCAGCAGCGACGCCGAGCCGAGCCAGACCGCGAGATGGGTCGCCTGCCACCCGACCAGTGCGGTGAACGCGAGCAGCGGCACGAGGCACGCGAGATACGACACCGACACCGTGAAGTACCGGAACACGGCGAGCACGGTCCCGGCGAGCGGCCCGTCCAGGGCGAGCAGTGCCCGTGCCCGGGCGGCGAGCGCGCTCATCCCTTCACCGCCCCGACCGACATGCCCTTGATGAAGTAGCGCTGGAACGCGGCGAAGATCGCCACCGACGGGATGATCGCGAGGATCGCGCCGGTGTAGATGAGCTGCCACTGCGATGTGAGCAGGCCCACCATGCGGTTGATCGCGACGTTGATGGTTCCCGCGGACGAGGAGTCGAGGAACACCAGCGGGATGAAGAAGTCGTTCCACAGCCCGAGCGCCTGGATGATGACGAAGGCCGACGTCACCGGCAGCAGCATCGGGAACACGATCGACCAGAACGTGCGCAGTCGCCCGGCGCCATCGATGGCTGCCGCCTCCTCGACGTCGATCGGCACGCTCTTGAGGAAGCTGCAGTACAGCAGGATGCCGAAGCTGGCCGCTCCGCCGAGGTGCACGAGGATGACACTGGTCAGCGTGCTGTACAGCCCGACCTCGTTGAAGCCCTTGACGAGCGGGATCATGCGCACCTGGAACGGGATCATGAGGCCCGCGATGAACAGGATGTACATGAACCGCGACGTGCGTCCGCCGACGCGCTCGATGCCGTACGCCGCCATCGGCACGATCGCCACGAGCAGCACGACGGTCGCCACCGTGATGATCAGCGTGTTGACGAGCGCCTCGCCGTAGTCGGTCTGCTGGAACAGCTGCACGTAGTTGTCGAGGGTGAACTGCGTGGGCAGCCCCATCGGGTCCTTCGTGATCTCGGCGTACGAGCGGAACGAGTTCAGCAGCGCGTAGATCACGGGGCTGGCGACGATCAGCACCAGCACGGCGAGCACGACCATGACCAGGACCTGGCCGAGGGTGAGCTTCTTGCGGGGGGATGCCGCCTTCCGGCGTCCGCGCGGCGACGCCGGCCGCGGCGCGACGAGCAGTTCGGTCTCGGTGCTCATGCCTGGATCTCCCTCTTGCGCATGTAGGCGTTCGCCGCGACGGTGCTGACGATCACCACGAGGAACAGCACGATGGCGGCCGCGCTGCCGAAGCCGGCGCGGTACTCGCCGAAGCCGACCTTGTAGATGAAGAACGCCATGGTCTCGCTGACGAACCCGGGGCCGCCCGAGGTGAGCACCATGACCTGGTCGAAGATGGTCCAGCCGGCGATCATCGCCAGCGTCATGTTGACCGTGACCGCGCCGGCGAGCATCGGCCACGTGACGTGCCGGAACACCTGACGGCTGTTCGCGCCGTCGATGCGGGCCGCCTCGATGAGCTCCTGCGGCACGGACTGCAGGTTGGCGAGGTAGATGAGCGTCGTGTTGCCGCCGAGCGTGAAGCACGTGATGAACAGGATGACGCCGACGACGATCGAGCTGTCGCCCAGCCAGTCCCGGGCCCAGTCCGGGAATCCGACATCGCGCAGGAACGTGTTCACCGCGCCGAAGTTGTAGTTGAGGAGGTACTTCCACACCGTCGCGAGGATGAAGGCGCTCACGAGCGACGGCAGGTACACCGCGGTGCGGAACAGGCCCTGCCAGCGGCCGACCTTGTCGAGCATGAGAGCGACGCCGAGCGAGATGGCGTTGATGATCACCGCGGACCCGAGACCCAGGATGAGGGTGTTCTTCACCGCGTTCCAGAAGCGACCGCTCGTGAGGATCTCTTCGTAGTTGCGCACGCCCACGTAGTCGTAGCCGGGGCTGATGCCGTCCCAGTTCGTGAAGCTCAGCTGCAGCGACTGGAGCGACGGCACGATCACCATGAGCAGGTAGATCACCAGCGCCGGCGCGATGAAGCCGAGCATCACCCAGCGCGCCGAGCGGAACCGGCGCGTACGGCGATTGTGGGACTCCGGCCCTGAGGGCACGAACGCGACGTCGTCGGGCACGCCCTCCGGCGCGCCGTCGAGCGGACCCCCGCCCGTGAGCCGGACGGCGGCGCCGACCACCTGGGTCTGCCCCTGCAGGGCACTCTGATCTGTCATGGAGACCTCCTCGCCTCCGCTCCGCGGTGCCCGGATCAGCGTCCGGGCACCGCGTCACGCATGTCAGCCTGCGGCGACCGTCTTGTCGAACTCGGCCTGCACCTTGGCGATGGTGTCGTCGATCGACGACTGGCCGTCCTGCATCTCGATGCGCGCCTGGCGGAAGAAGGTGTTGAAGGCGCTGAAGGTCGAGAGATCCGAGACGTTCTCGTACCACTGCAGGTTCGGGTTCTCCAGCAGCGCGAAGTAGTCCTTCGAGCCGGGGATCGAGGTGTTGCGCTCGATCTCGTCCGAGGCGACGATGTTGGGCGCGAGCCACCCCTCGGACTCCATCAGGTTCGCGGTGTCGACTTGGTAGAAGTACTCGAGGAACTCGGTCGCCGACGCGTACTCGTCCTCGTCCTCGGCGGCTTGCGCCGAGATCGCGAGACCGCCGGCGGTGTCGCCGTTGACGGCGTTCTTCAGCACGTTGATCGTGCCGTCCTCGGCGGGAATGATGAACAGGCCCGCGTTGAAGTCCGGGTCGACCTTGTTGATGTCGTTGAGACGCCCGATGCCGGCCGACGAGGTCGCCATGACGGCCATGTCGTTCACGAGCAGGGTCGTCGTCTGCGCGTCGGCGGTGGACTGCCAGCCCTCGAGCACGTAGTCGTTCGTGATGTCGAGCAGTTCCTGGAGCGGTTCGCGCAGATCCTCGATGCTGGCATCGCCGTTCTGGGCGGCGGTCCAGAATCCGCCCTCGTCGCCGTACTGCGCGAAGTAGGGCGCGGCCAGCGGCTTCCACAGCTGGTCGCTCGGCCAGACCTCGGCGGCGGCGGTCGCCAGCGGGGCGTCGCCGTTCGCCTTGATGTCGGCGAGCAGATCGAGGAAGTCGTCGTACGTCTCGGGAACCTCGAGGTCGTTGTCCTTGAAGTAGTCCTTGTTGTAGACGATGTTCAGGCCGATCTCGCCGTTCAGCGCGCTGTACGGGACGGTGTAGACGTTGCCGTCCTCGGCGGTGCCGAAGGCCTCGGGCTGGATGAGCTCGGTCACCGAGTCGGGGATCGGCGCCAACTTGCCGGCGTTCACGTAGGTGAGGGTGTCGCGCATGTCGACGACGGCGGGCCAGTTGCCCGTGGCATCCATCGTCTTCAGGGCCGTCGCGTAGTCGCTGCCGGCAGGAAGCGGGTCGAGCTGCACGGTCGTCGTGTCGCTCTGCTCGTTGAAGGCCTTGACCACGGCGTCGACCACCGAGTTCCAGGTGTCGTCGCCGGTGGCGTACAGGAAGCGGATCGTCGTCTTCTCTTTCGCGGCCGAGTCGCCGTCGGAGCCCGAAGGGCTGCCGCTGCAGCCGGTGAGCGCCAGTGCCGCGACAGCGATTCCCGCTGCCCCGACGACCCAGGGCGAGCGGCGGCCCAGACGGGCGCGCACCCCTGCCCGCGTCGTTGCGTCGTGCATGTGATCTCCCTTGATTCGTGCCGGATCGTTTCCGTCTCGGAGAGAGTACCCCAAAGTGGACAACGTTTGCCACTCATTTCTGTAAAGCGCTTTCCATCTCTGCGCGCAAGGCGGAGGACGAGTGGATGCCGCCTACACGCGTGCGAGCGGGGCGCCGTGCAGGATCGGCGTCGCGGTGAGCGCGATGGTCGCCTCGAGGTCGTCGCCGTCGTCCAGCGCGAGCTCCAGCGCCGCGCCACCGAACCGCTCCAGCGGGACCTCGACGGTGCTGAAGCCGGGCAGCACGTCGCCGAGCATCGGCACGTGGTCGAACCCCGTGACCTCGATGTCATCCGGCGTCGAGACCCCGAGCTCGCGAAGGCGGGCGATCACGCCCACGGCCATCGCATCGCTCATCGCGGCGATGACGTCGAACTCCCCCAGCCGGTCCCGCAGCTGCTCGACGGCGCGGTATCCGCCGTCGCGCGAGAAGTCGGTGTGCACCACGTCCTGTTCGTCCACCGTGATGCCGCGCGCCGCGAGCCCCTCGACGAACCCGCCGACGCGCTCCAGCGCGGTCACCTCGCCCGATGGCCCCGAGACGATCGCGAAACGCCGCTTGCCGGCATCCGCCAGCCCTTCGGCCAGCAGCCTCGCGGCATGACGGTTGTCGACCGTCACGGTCGGGAACCCGAGGTCGTTGTCGCCGATCACGACGATCCGCGCGCCGTGGTCGCGCAGCACGACGAGCTGTTCCTTGACCGCGGCTTCGCGCGCCGCGTCCGTCGTGCGGCTCGTGGCCATCACGACGGCGAGGTGGCGTTCGCCGCGCAGCTGGGTGAGCAGCTCGAGCTCGCGCAGCGAGTCGTCGCGCGTCGTGCGAACCGCGACCGAGACCCCGCGCTCTTCGGCGGCGTGCATGACGCCCGAGATCATCGTGGCGGAACCGAAGTCGTCGATGTCGCCGACGATGAAGGCGACGGTGTTCGCGCGGCCGCCCTTGATGGTCTGCGCGGCCGGACTCACCGAGTACCCCAGCGTGCGCGCGGCCTCTTCGACGCGGCTGCGCAGCTCGGGCGACCCGCTCTGCTTGCCGCGCACCCCGCCGTTGAGTGCTCGGGATGCCGCCGGCACCGACACCCCCGCCAGGCGCGCGACGTCCGCGAGGGTGGCGGGCTTTGCACTCTTCGACATTCGTCTCCCCCGGCCGTGCGCGTTCAGATAACGCTATCCAGTATCCCGGATGCCGGCGGCCGGGTCGTGCCGCGCCCCGCCGCCGCTCAGCGCACCACAGCCGTGACCGTCGCGAGACGCGCGAGCACTTCCTGACTGATCGAGCCGAGCAGGAACCGGGCGAGCGCGCCGCGGCCGTGCGAGCCCACGACGGCCAGCCGCGCCTGCGCGGCCAGCTCGTTGATGATCTGCGATGGATAGCCACGTTCCACGCGAGGCTCGATCGTGAGGTCGGGGTACTGCGAACGCAGCCCGGCGAGCGAGATCCCGAGCGACTCCTCGGTCAGCCGCGCCAGGTTCTCCAGGTACTCCACGGGGTAGACGCCCATGTTGCGCGGAACCTCCAGCGGCGTCCACACCGACACCGCGATGAGCGGCTCGCGCAGCCGATCGGCCTCGGCGGCCGCGAAGGCCACGGCCTTCTCGCCGGCGGGCGATCCATCCACCCCCACCACGACCCCGGAGCGTCCCGATGTGTCGAGGTCGGGCACCACCACGACAGGGCAGTGCGCGCCCGCCGCGATCCGCAGGCCGTGGGCGCCGCGGGCCGCCTTCGAGCCGGGCCCGCGGTAGTCGCTGCCGACGACGAGCAGCGCGGCGTTCTCGGACGCTTCCAGCAGCCGCGAGACCGGGTTGCCGCGTTCGACCCGCGTGCGCACCTCGATTCCGCCTGCGGCGATGCGGGATGCCTCGCCCTCTGCCCGCGCCTGCGCCTCGGCCAGCGCGGCCTCGACGATCGCTCCCTCGCCCACCGCGCCGGTCGCTCCGCCGACGACGGCGAGCAGCTCGAGCGGCTGGCGCCTCTCGGCCGCTCGCTGCGCGGCCCAGTCGACCGCTCGGCGCGTGACCGCGGCATCCGTGATTCCGACGACGATCGCTTCACCCACGATGACTCCTCTCGGATGCCCTCAGGCTAGCCCGTGCCCGCCCGCGGCCGCAGGCAGGAGGGCCGTGACAAAGGCCGACGGCGCCCTCGGTGCACACCTCACGACGCAGAAGGGGCCGGTCTTGTCACCTCCGCGTCTGGAGGCGACAAGACGGGCCCATTCGAGATGCGATGGTGCGCTGTCGCGGGAGCTACAGCGCCAGGCGGTCGCGCACCACGTCGGCGAGCTCGTCGGCGTGCCGCCGAGCCTCGTCTTCGGAGGCGGCCTCGACCATCACGCGCACGAGCTGCTCGGTGCCCGACGGGCGCAGCAGCACCCGGCCCGAGACGCCGAGCGCCGCGGTGGCGCGGGCGACGGCATCCTGAACCACCTCGTCAGTTCCGGCGAGCGTGCGGTCCACGCCCTTCACGTTCACGAGCACCTGCGGATACACGGTCATGATCGAGGCGAGCTCGCTCAGCGACTTGCCCGTGCGCGCCATCTCGGCCACGAGGTGCAGGCCGGTCAGCAGCCCGTCACCGGTCGTCGCGTAGTCGCTCATGATGACGTGACCGGACTGCTCGCCGCCGAGCGAGAAGCCGCCCTCGTTCATGCGCTCGAGCACGTACCGGTCGCCGACGGCGGTCGTCTCGACGTGGATGCCATGGGCGGTCATGGCGCGGTGCAGACCGAGGTTGCTCATGACGGTCGCGACGAGCGTGTCGTCCTTCAGCCGGCCGCGGGACTTCATCGACACGGCGAGGATCGCCATGATCTGGTCGCCGTCGACGACCTTGCCGTCGGCATCGATCGCGAGGCACCGGTCGGCATCGCCGTCGTGCGCGATGCCCACGTCGGCGCCGGCATCCACCACCGCGCGAGCGAGCACGTCGAGGTGCGTCGAGCCCACGCCGTCGTTGATGTTGAGACCGTCAGGATCGGCGCCGATGACGGTGACCCGGGCGCCCGCGTCGCGGAAGGTCTCAGGAGACACGCCGGATGCCGCGCCGTGCGCGCAGTCGATCACGACGTGGAGGCCGTCCAGCCGATGCGGCAGCGAGCCGAGCAGGTGCACGACGTAGCGGTCCTCGGCGTCCGCGAAGCGGCGGATGCGTCCGACCGCGGCACCCGTCGGCAGGAGCTTGTCGCCCGCCATGGCGGACTCGATGCGCTCCTCGACGACGTCGGGCAGCTTCACCCCGCCTCGCGCGAAGATCTTGATGCCGTTGTCGGGAGCGGGATTGTGGGATGCCGACACCATCACGCCGAAGTCGGCGTCGATGTCGGCGATCAGGAACGCCGCAGCGGGAGTGGGCAGCACGCCGGCGTCGAAGACGTCGACGCCGGACGAGGCGAGACCGGCCTCGACCGCGGCGGACAGGAACTCGCCCGACACGCGCGGATCGCGCGCGACGACGGCGGTGAGACGCTTGCCGGCGGCGCGACGTGCCTCGGCAGAACGGCCCTGGCCCAGGACGACAGCGGTCGCCTGGGCCAGGGACAGTGCGAGATCGGCAGTGAGGGGGCCGTTGGCCAGCCCCCTCACGCCATCCGTGCCAAAGATCGGCATGCGGAGGTGAAGCCGATCAGCGCTTCGAGTACTGCGGCGCCTTGCGGGCCTTCTTGAGACCGGCCTTCTTGCGCTCGATGACGCGGGCGTCGCGCGAGAGGAAGCCGGCCTTCTTGAGGGTCGGGCGGTTGTTCTCGACGTCGATCTCGTTCAGCGCACGGGCGATGCCCAGGCGCAGCGCGCCGGCCTGGCCCGAGGGGCCACCACCCGAGATGCGGACGATGACGTCGTACGCGCCGTTGAGGTTCAGCACCGTGAAGGGGTCGGTGATCAGCTGCTGGTGGAGCTTGTTCGGGAAGTAGTCCTCGAACGCGCGGCCGTTGACCGTGATCGTGCCGGAGCCGGGGATGACGCGCACGCGGGCGATGGCCTGCTTGCGACGACCTACGGCCGAGCCCGAGACCGAGAGCACGGGGCGCTCGGCCGCGACGACGGTCTCGTCGACCGCGGTCTCGGTGGAGTAGCTGGTGGGGGTTTCTTCGATGTTCGCCATCAGTGTGTCCTGTTCTGTGCGGCGCTTACTGGGCGACCTGGTCGAAAACGTACGCGGTGGGCTTCTGGGCCGCGTGCGGGTGCTCGGCGCCCGCGTAGACCTTCAGCTTCGACAGCTGGTTCGCGCCGAGGGTGTTCTTCGGGAGCATGCCGCGGACGGCCTTCTCGACCGCACG
The DNA here is from genome assembly GCF_014779795.1 of Microbacterium helvum. GTDB lineage: Bacteria > Actinomycetota > Actinomycetes > Actinomycetales > Microbacteriaceae > Microbacterium > Microbacterium helvum. The sequence continues at coordinate 80,942 of NZ_JACXZS010000008.1, read as the reverse complement.
CACGGGGTTCTTCTCGAGGAGCTCGGCGTAGGTGACAGCCTTGAGGCCGCCCGGGTAGCCCGAGTGACGGTAGGCCTTCTTCTGCTGGAGCTTCTGGCCGGTCAGCGCGACCTTGTCGGCGTTGATGATGATGACGAAGTCGCCCTGGTCGACGTGGGGGGCGAAGGTCGGCTTGTGCTTGCCGCGGAGGAGGGCGGCGGCGTGCGAGGCGAGACGGCCGAGGACGACGTCGGTCGCGTCGATGACCAGCCACTCGCGCTGGGCTTCGCCAGCCTTGGGGGTGTAAGTGCGCGTCACAGTAGTGCTGCTTTCTTGATTCGAACGGAGAGGTTCGTGAATCCCACTCCGGGGTGGTTCGGTCTCTCGAAGAGAGACGAACACGCCAGTGGAGGGCTCACGTTCGTGATGCCGGGTCAGCTGAGCCGGACACCAAAGATCAATAGTACGACACGCGGGAGGCTTCGGCCAAATGCCCTGCCTCACGCACTATGCGCGCGTTCCTCGCTACGGTGGACGCGAGACCGTCCGGACCGCGACGGCCGAGCGAAGGAGTAGCGCATGCCCAACCGCCCCCTCGGCGTCACCATCGTCGCGATCATCGCCTGGCTGTCGGGCTTCTTTCAGATCATCGGATCGATCTTCGCGATCATCGCGGGCCTGTTCATCACGTGGCCCGCGATCCTCGGCTGGCTGAGCCTCATCGTCGGGATCATCACGCTCGCCGTCGGCGTCGGCCTCTGGCGCGGCCGCCCGACCGCCCGCACGGTCGCGGCCATCGTCTTCACGGTCACGATCATCCTCGAGGCGATCGGCCTCTTCTCGGGTGAGAGCTTCTGGACGGTGCTGTGGGGCGCGCTCCTTCCGATCATCGGTCTGATCCTGCTCTACACGCGCGACGCGCGGGCCTACTTCGGCTCCTGACGGCGGCATCCCCCGCTCCGCGTCGGCGCCCGGCGCTATCGTGACCGCCATGTCGCACATCGCCGTCTCCACATCGCCCGAGCGCACCTACCGGTACCTGCGCATCGGCGTCGCGGGCACCGTCGTGGCGATCTTCGTCGCCGTCGCGCAGGCCGCCGCGACGTACGGCTGGCTCACCTCGATCAGCGACTACTTCTACACGCCCGCGCGCGATGTGTTCGTCGGCGCCCTGGTGGCGGCATCCCTCGCTCTGTTCGCCCTCTCGGGGCGCGGACTCGAGCGAGCGCTGCTCGACGCCGCCGCACTGTTCGCCCCGCTCATCGCGCTCGTGCCGACCACGCTCGCGCCGGGCTCGGTGCCCGGTGTCGTCGTGGAATGCCCCGGCGAGACGCGGTGCTTCCCTGCCGCGTTCGAGGCGGACGCCGCGAACGGCGTCACCGTGTACCTCGTCCTCGGCGGGCTGGCGGTGCTGGTGGCGCTGCTGCTCGCCCTGCTGCGTCAGGTGTCGCTCGCGGCGGTGTGGCCGTCGTTGCTCATCACGGTCGTCGTGCTCGCCACGGTCGGGCTGACGTGGGCCCTCGCCCACGACCTCTTCCTTCAGCACGCGCACTTCATCGCGACCACCGCGTTCTTCGCGCTGTTCGCGGCCGCGGCGGTGCGCAGCGCCTTTCCGCGGAGTGGCCCGCAGCCGACGCCGGTCTTCCGCGCGCTCTACATCGCCATCGCGGCAGGCCTGATCGTGCTGCTCGTGGCCTATGCGATCCTGCTGCCGCAGACGGGGGCGGCGGGCGTCCCTATCGTGCTCATCGTCGAGATCGCGGCGCTCGTGCTGTTCTTCGCGTTCTGGGTGGTGCAGGGCATCGAGAAGTGGCCCGATCCCGACCCGTCCCTCATCGCCGGGTGAGGGATGCCGGCGGCCGCGGCATCCTCCGGCACGACGTCACGCCGCGCCGGATTCGATGTCGGCGACCTCGACGGTGCGTCGCACCCCCGTCGCGGGTCGCGCCGTCACGAGGATCGGCAGGTGGTCGCTGAGTCCCTGCGGCAGCGTCCGCACGCGGTCGATCTCGAAGCCCACCGAGGTGGCGAAGTCGTAGTGGCCGCGGAAGAACCGGTACCGCGTGTACGTGCGCGAGTCGCTGAGGTTCAGCTCGTACCCCTGGTCGCGCACGTGCTGCCCGAGCCGCTCTTTGAACACCGGGTAGTTGTAGTCGCCCACCATGATCGCCGGCACGCCCTCGCCGAGCTGCTGCAGCTCGGCGAGCGCCGTGCGGATCTGGTGGCGCCGCAGCGAGTTGAGCGCCGTGAGCGGGGCCGCGTGGAACGACGCAACGATGATGTCGTGGTTCTCGTCGATGTCGTGCAGGCGCACCCCGAGCAGGCGCTCCTCAGCGGGCTTGAGCACGCGGTCGTGCAGCGACTTCTTGAGCGCGAGCGCGCGCACGTCGACGGCGCGGTAGGTGTTCTCGCGGTAGTAGACCGCGAGGCCGAGCCGGTTGCGCTGCGTCGAGTCGGCCAGGCGAAGACCTGCGATCTCGTCGGGGATGTCGGTGGTGTCGGCTTCCTGCAGGCACAGCGCGTCGGCTCCGTAGCGCTCGACGAGGTGGGTGAGCTCCCCCGCCGCGCGATGCTTGCGCAGGTTGTACGAGATGACCTTCATGACGGGGCCAGCCTATGCCGAAGGCCTTGCCGGCGGGTGTCCTCCCGGCATCCGCATCCTGACCTCACAGCGGAATATCCGCAATGCGATGTACGAAACCGGGATGCCGCGCCTCTTGGTAGTCGTCACACCGAACCTGGAGGACCCCATGTCGGCAGCATCCACCGGAATCCTCCGGACCGAACTCGACACCGCCGTCGCCGCAAGCCGCGCGGACCGCGAAGCCGCGGAACGCGAACTGTCTCGCAGCCGCGCCGCACGCTCGCGGGCGGCCGATGCGCTGGAGCTCTCGGCGCGGCGCGCGGGCTGCGACGAGCACGAACGCGCGCAGCTGCGTCTCGCGTACGTCGCGGCCGACCGCGTGGTCGCCGAGAGTCAGGCGGCGCTGAATCGGGCGCGTGAGCTCGAGAACGCCGTGACCGTCGTCGCCGGCGCGTACGGCGCGGCACCGTCGCTGCGCCCGGTCGCGGCGGCCGTGCTCGAATCGGTCACCCCGGCGCCGGCCGCGCGCGCTAGCCGAGCGCGCGCCGCGCGCGCGTCTGCTCGGCGCGCTGAGCCAGCAGCTCGTCTGCGGGGTACCCGACCTCGGACAGCGTGAGGCCGCGCGCCGCGAGCACCTTCACCTCGGGCACGCGCTCCTGCGCGTCGCGGATGTCGACCACGTCGTCCACGTCGAGGCGGCCCTCGCCGACGGCGACACACGCGCCGACCAGCGCGCGCACCATGCTGTGGCAGAAGGCGTCGGCCTTGACGTTCGCGACCAGCACGCCCGCGGCGTCCCGGTGCCAGTCGAACTCGAGCAGCGTCCGGATGGTCGTCGCCTCGTCGCGCGGCTTGCAGTAGGCCGCGAAGTCGTGGAGTCCGATGAGTGCGCGGGCGGCGGCATCCATCGCGGTCTCGTCCAGCGCGGCGCGCACCGTTGTCGTGCGGTTGCGCTCGAGCGGGTCATAGCCGGTCACCGTGTCGGCGATGCGGTACTCGTACCGGCGCCACACGGCTGAGAACCGCGCGTCGAATCCCTCCGGGGCGAGGCGCGAAGCGGTCACGGCGACGTCCGAGTAGGCGCCGAGCACACCCGTCATCCGTGCGGCGAGCGCGTGCGCGCGGTCCTGGATCGTCTGGGGCGCGGCCGACGGACGGGCGTGGCGCGCCAGCATCCGCTCCTGCTGCTCGTCGTCGAGGTCGACGTGAGCGACCTGATCGCTCGCGTGCACGCCGGCGTCCGTGCGCCCGGCGACGACGAGCCGCGGCGAGCCGCCGACGACGCGGGCCAGCGCGGTCTCGAGGGTCTCTTGCACCGTGCGCAGCCCCGGCTGCCGGGCCCAGCCGCGAAAGTGCGTGCCGTCATAGGCGATGTCGAGCCGGATGCGCACGTCCCCACCTTATTCGGCGAGGCTTCATCGTCGCACCGAGACGGCGTGCGTCAGCAGCGGTCTCGGTGCGACAGTGAAGTCTCGCGCATCCTTCACCCGACGACCGCGCGACCGCGCGGCAGCTGGCGGCCGACGGACTGCAGCGCGGCCGTCGCCTGCCGCGCGCGGTTGTCGCTCTCACGGACCATCTCGCGCGCGACGACGGGATGCGAGCGCACGATGTCGTCCAGCACCGCGACCGGCACCACGAGCACGTCGACCTCGGTGGTCGCGATCGCCCGAGAGATGGTGTGCATGCGTGACAGCGCGGTGAGCCCGACCGGATCGTCGACGCCCAGGACCGCCACCTGCACGAAGCCCTCGTCGTCGGTGGGGATGCCCAGCACGACGGTGCCGCTCAGGATGAAGCGGGTCTCGACCGGGACGACGCCCGGGCGCAGCAGCGACTCGCCGGCGCAGTACCGCTCCAGCCGGGTATGGGCGGCGAGCAGATCGGTGTCGCCCGGTGCGAGGCTCAGCGCGGGTGCGATCTGGCGGAGCGCATCCTGCAGCCGGGCGGGCGTGCGCCACTCGTCGGTGAGATCGCCGTCGAGGTGCAGGTCGGCGCGGCGGGCGGCGTACCAGAGACGGGTCGCGAACGCGTCGCAGACGGCGTCCCGGTCGCCGGGGGTGCGCAGCGGGATCGCGACCGCGTACCGCGAGCCGCCGAGGGTCGTCGCCGTCGGTTCGGGACCGGCGGCGATGAGCGGGATGTCGCGCGCCACGGTCACGAGCAGCTCGCGGACGCGCCCCGGGGGATCGTCCGAGCCGAACTCGAACTCCATGGTCGCCGCATACGGCTCCGGATTGCGCGACAGATTGGTGAACGTGCCGCCGGCGAGCTCCGCCGTCGGCACCACGATCGTGCCGTTGCCGGTCTCCAGGTGCACCGCCCGCCAGTTGACCTCGACGATCTGCCCGCGGGTGCTTCCCATCTCGATCCAGTCGCCCAGCTCGAACGGCGCCTCGAACACGAGGAACAGTCCCGACACGATCGAGCCGACCGCGTTCTGCAGCGCCAGGCCCACCACGATCGAGGTGATGCCGAGGGCCGCGAACACGCCCGCGACGTCGGCATCCCACACCCACCAGAACACCGCGGCGATGCCGAGGACGATGAAGACGAACCGGATGAGATCGCTGAAGATCGTCGGGAACCGGTCGCGCCACGACCCCTTCTCGGCGCGGTGGAACACGAGGTGGTTCACCGCATTGATCGTCACGACGATCACCAGCAGGCCGAAGATCGTCCAGACGACCTTGGGCCACGTGCCCGACCCCTCCCACGCCCCGGGCTGGCTGAGAAGCACCAGGATGCCCGCCACGGGCACGACGTAGTTGCGCACCATCGCGACGATCGGCGCCGCCCTGCTGCCCCGGCGCACGAGGGCGTTGTACAGCTCCGTCAGCCCGATGAGCGCGAGCGGAAGCCCCACCGACACGATGACGGCGGGCCAGAACCACGGCTGCTGCACGATGTCGGACATGGATGCCTCACGCCTCCGTCGTGACGCCCGTCGGCGTGTCGGCGGGCGCGGGGCCGGCCGGCCCCGGAGCCGAGGGCGGCACCGGCACAGGGACCGGCGTCTCGACCTTCCACACGCGCTGCCCGCCGCTCTGCGTCTCGATCTCGCCCGCCGGCCGCACCGGGATCGAGTCGGGCAGCCGGTCGGCGACCCGCTGCGTGATGTAGATGCCCGGTTCGTCGGAGTCGCCCTGCACGCGGAACGCCAGATTGACGGCATCCCCCCACATGTCGTAGACGACCCGCGCTCGGCCGATCAGTCCGCTCGTGACCTTGCCCGAGTCGAGACCCGCGCGCAGCGTCAGTTGCACCCCCTGCTGCGCCGAGTAGCGGTCGAGGATCGTGTCGAGCTCGCGGGCGAACTCCACCGCGCGCCGCGCGTTGTCGACCCGGGGCGTGGCCAGGCCGCAGCTGGCCAGATAGCTCTGCCGCGTGGTGCGCACGCGCTCCACGCCGTGGCGCTCGGCGGCCTCGTCGAACGAGCGCACCAGATCGTTCAGGCGCGCGATCGCCTCGTCCGACGACAGCGACATCGCGAGCGCCTCGAACCCGACGATATCGGCGAACACGACGGTGACGTCGTCGCTGTCCTGCGTGATGGATGCCTCTTCCCCGGGCTTGTACCGGCTCGCCATGCCTTCGGGCATGAACGACAGGATGAGCTCTTCGTTCTCGCGCTCCTGCTCGGCGATGAGCTGCGACTTCACCTGCAGACTGCGGCTCATGTCGTTGAAGGCATTGGCGACATCGGCGAGCTCGTCGCTCGATCCGGCGTCGACCAGCACCCCCTCTTCGCCCACGGCGATCCGCTGAGCGGCGGTTTTCAGGCGTCGCAGCGGACGCACGAAGACCTGCGCGAGCACGAGCGAGAGGAGGCAGACGAAGATGATCATGCCGGCGGTCGACAGGATGAGGTTGCGGGTGAAGTCCTCGACCGGCACCATCGCCTCGGCCTCGGTCTGCTGTGCGACGATCACCCAGTCCAGGCCGTCGATGTCGAGCGGCGCGAACGCAGTGAGGCTGTCGCGGCCGAGATAGTCGGTCTGCAGCAGCGTGCCGCTGTCGCCGGCGAACGCGCGCGTGACGGCATCCCCTCCGATCGACTGGTGCAGCAGCGTGTTGCCGTTCTGAACGCTCAGCTGCGCGGCGGCGGGCGCGAGGCCGGCGGCGACCGCGGCCTTCTGGTAGGCGTCGGGGTCGTCCTGCAGCGCACGCGAGACGGAGCGCATGTACCCGTCCTCGCCGACGAGGTACGTCTCGCCCGTCGCACCCAGCCCGTTGAGCGCGAACTGCCCCTGCGCCGTCATCACGTCGTTGATGCGGTCGATCGGCAGCTCGACGGCGAGCGCGCCGATCACCTCGCCGCCGTCGGCGATCGGCGTCACGGCCCAGCCCGCAGGGTTGCCGAGGCTCGGGTTGTACGCCGCGAAGTCGGCGATCACGACGTTGCCGACGATGTTGCGCGCCATCGCCTCGCGATACGCGCCGGCGAGGTTCGACAGCCGGTACGGGCCGTCGAAGAGGTTCGTGCCGAGATCGACCCCTTTGTACGCGGTGTAGACGACGTCGCCCTGCGTGTCGATGAGCAGCACGTCCTCGAAGTCCTGCAGCTGCGTCATCGCGCGGAAGTACGGGTGGTACTCACGGTGCGCCTGCGTCCACGCGCTGCCGTCGTCGGCGCCGTCGTTGCGGATCGCGTCGGCCCAGTCGTCATAGGGCGTGACGTAGTGGTACTGCAGATACCGCTGGGCGTTGGTGTGCGGTGCGAAGCTCGCGCCGTCGACGCTCTCGCCCGTCGCATCGCCGAGCTGCGCGGCGAACACCTCGCGGTAGTACTCGTCCACCGCGGTGGATGCCGTCCCGTCGAGCTGCACCCCCTGCAGCTGCGCGTAGCCGTCGGCGAACGCGCGCACCGCCTGCTTGCTGGTGTCGCCCAAGGCCGCCAGACGCACCGCGCTCTCGATGCCGTCGAACAGCTGCGTGACCTCGCGGCTGCGGTTCTCGCGGATCTCGACGAGCCGTTCGTACGCGATGCCCTTCAGCGCCTGCGTGCCGTTGACGTACCCGATGATGCCGACGACGATGCTCGACAGCACGCTGACCGACAGCAGCATGATGAGCAGGATCGAGTAGATCGACAGCCCGCTCCGCGAGCGGGCGCGCGGCGCACCCACCCACCGCGTCACCGGCTCGGCGCGCACGGCGGAGTCGTCCGTCGCCCCAGTTGCGGACACGCTCTCTCCCTTCGCGCGCCCTGTGTGCCGCGCGTTCCCTCACGCGCGTCCCCAGCGGCCCCCGGCATCCCCATTCCGCCGAGGTTGGCCCCACCTTAGCGCTCGGCCCCTTTCGGGCATAGAGGCGGGCGGCGGCGGCCTGATACGCGTAGACCGGCGACGTAGACTTGACGTTTCCCCCTCTTCCCGTCCCGCACGGAATCCATGACGTCGACTGCGCCCTCTCCCCTGCCGCCCGCCCGCCTCGCTGGGCTCGACGGCCTGCGCGCGATCGCGGTGATCCTCGTCGTCGCGTATCACCTGTTCCCGCCTGCCGTCCTTCCGGGCGGGTTCATCGGCGTCGACGTGTTCTTCGTCATCAGCGGGTTCCTGATCACGAGCCTCCTGCTGCGCGAGCGCGCGGCGACGGGCGCGGTGGCGCTCGGCCGCTTCTGGCAGCGACGCGCCCGACGGCTGCTGCCCGCGCTCGCGGTCGTCGTCGCGGTCTGCTCGACGCTCGCCTGGATCGTCGGCGGCGACGTGCTGGTGCGACTGGACGCCCAGGTGCTCGGTGCCGCGACGTTCAGCTTCAACTGGGTCTCGCTCGCAGGCGGCGGCGGGTATTTCTCGGCCGCGGCGCCGGAGCTGTTCCGCAACTTCTGGTCGCTGGCGGTCGAAGAGCAGTTCTACCTGCTGTGGCCGGTCGTGTTCCCGCTGTTCCTGCTGCTCCCCCGCGCCTGGGCGCGCGCTGCCGCGGCCTTCGCCCTGGCACTCGCCTCGGCGGTGTGGATGGGCGCGGTGATCGCCCAGGGCGGCGACCTCACGCGGGCGTACTTCGGCACCGACACGCACGCGTCCGGCCTGCTGCTGGGCGTGGGCCTCGCGTTCCTGCTCGCGCCGCTGCTGGGCGCCCCGCGTTCGTCGACGACGCACGTTCTCGCCGAGACCGCACCTCGTCAGCGCCAGGAGCATGCGTTGTCGGCGAGGACGCACGTTCTCGACGACGAGGTCTCGTCGATGGTCCCCAGATCCCTTCCAGGCGCCGCCGGCGCGTCGTCCGGAGCCTCGGGGCACGCGGATCCCGCCGCTTCCCGGCCCCAGTGGACGCAGACAGTGGTCGCGCGCCGGGTCGTCGACATCGCCGGGGTGGCGGCGCTCGGGGGCATCGTCGTGCTGGCGTCGCTGCCCTGGGCGGGGTCGACCGCCGCCTTCCCCGGAGCTCTGCTCGCCGCGAGCGTGCTGACCGCCGTGGCCATCACCGCCGGGGTGTGGCCGGGCGGCCGGTTCGGGCGCGCCATCGATCTCGCCCCGCTGCGCTGGGTGGGCGACCGCTCTTACGGCATCTACCTGTGGCACTGGCCGTTGCTGGTGCTGACGATGGCGACGGTGCAGGGATCGACGACGACAGCCGTCGTGCCCGTGCCGGTCGGCCTCGGGGTGCTCGCACTGACGCTTGCGGCATCCACTCTCTCGCACCGGTTCATCGAGACGCCCGTGCGCCGGCGCGGGTTCCGTGCGTCGCTGCGCGCACTGTGGCGCCGTCTTCAGGGCGGACCCCGCGCGCGTCTGCGTGTGCTCGGCGCCGCCCTCGCAGCAGTGCTCGTCCTCGCCGGCACGGGCGCCGCCCTGGCTGCGGCGCCTGAGGAGTCGAGCGCTGAAGCCGCCGTCGACGCCGGGCGCCGCGCCCTGGCGCACGCGCGCGTCTCACCTGCGATCACGCCGACGCCGATCGCCGCTCCTGCCGACGGAAGCGTGTCGGGCGATGAGATCAGCGCGATCGGCGACTCGGTCATGCTCGCCTCCGCCGGCGGGCTCATGGAACGCCTGCCCGGGATCGAGGTCGACGCCGAGGTGTCGCGCCCGATGCGTGCCGGACCAGGCATCGTCGACCGTCTGCTCGCGGATGGACGCCTGCGGCCCTACGTGGTGATCGCCCTCGGCACGAACGGTCCGGTCGACCACGACGCGCTGGCGCGCATCGCACACGACCTGGGACCGGATCGCGGGCTGGTGCTCGTCAACGCCTTCGCCCCGCGCGACTGGATCCCCGGCGTCAACGCCGACCTGCAGGCCTTCGCCGCCGCGCGCCCGAACGTCGTCGTCGCCGACTGGGCCGGCGCCATCGCCGCCCACGAGGATCTGCTCGCCGGCGACCGCATCCACCCCGGTGAGGCCGGCGGCCGCATCTTCGCGGACACCGTCGCCGACGCAGTGGACCGGCTCGCCGAAGCGCGCCGGGAACACGCCGAGCTCTTCATCCGCCTGCAGCACGCACGCCTCGACCCGACCCGGTAGCAGACCTCGCGGCGGCCCACGCAAACCCCTGATCCACCGTCACTTCTCGCGGCTTCGCGGGGTCGATCCGACCGAAAGCGCCTGCGGAAGCGGGGCGCAGCTGCGCGCTCCCCCGCACGCTCCACAGCCACTTTTCGCGCGCCGTGCAGGCCGTTCGCGACCGAATGTGACTGCGGAGCAGATCTCGTCGGCGGCTCCGCGGTCACCACGCGCTCGTGATCGTGAGGGGATGCCGCAGAACGCGACTGCGGAGCAGAGTCATGGGCCGCCGGCATCCCCACCCGAAACGCAGCGAGACCCGCCACCCTGACGGGTGACGGGTCTCGCGGTGCAAGGGTGCCGGGCGCGAAGCCCGGCGAGCCGATTACTCGGACTTCTCCTCGGCGGGGGCCTCGACGGCCTCCTCGGCAGCGGCCTCGGCGGCAGCGCCCTCGTCCTGCGACTCGGCGCCGGCCTCGGCGGCCTCGTCGGCAGGAGCCTCCTCAGCGGCGGCCTCCTCGACCGGAGCCTCGGCGGCCGGGGCCTCCTCGGCGGCCGGAGCCGCCTCAGCCTTGGCGGCAGCGGCCTTCTTCGCCGACGGCTTCTTGGTCACGGGCTCGAGGACGAGCTCGATGACCGCCATGGGGGCGTTGTCGCCCTTGCGGTTGCCGACCTTCGTGATGCGGGTGTAGCCGCCCTCACGGTCCGCGACCAGCGGCGCGATCTCGGTGAACAGGACGTGCACGACTTCCTTGTCACCGATGACCGACAGCACGCGACGACGCGCGTGCAGGTCGCCGCGCTTGGCGAACGTGATCAGGCGCTCGGCGAGCGGACGCAGGCGCTTGGCCTTGGTCTCGGTCGTCTTGATCGACTTGTGCGTGAACAGCGCAGCGGCAAGGTTCGCAAGCAGCAGACGCTCGTGGGCGGGGCCGCCTCCGAGGCGGGGACCCTTCGTGGGCTTGGGCATTCTCAGTTACTCCAGTGTGAAAAGTCGATCAGGGGATCAGACGGTCTCGTCGTCGTATCCGCCGTAGAAGTGCGCGCCGTCGAACCCGGGGACCGAGTCCTTCAGCGACAGACCGAGCGAGATGAGCTTGTCGCGCACCTCGTCGACCGACTTCTGACCGAAGTTGCGGATGTTCATGAGCTGCGTCTCCGACAGGGCGACGAGCTCCGACACGGTGTTGATGCCCTCGCGCTTGAGGCAGTTGTACGAGCGGACCGACAGGTCGAGGTCCTCGATCGGCATCGACAGCTCGTTCGACAGGACGGTCTCGACCGGCGCGGGGCCGATCTCGATGCCCTCGGCCTCGACGTTGAGCTCGCGGGCCAGGCCGAAGAGCTCCGTCAGCGTACGACCGGCCGACGCGACGGCGTCGCGCGGGGTGATCGAGGGCTTCGTCTCGACGTCCAGCACGAGCTTGTCGAAGTCGGTGCGCTCGCCCGCACGCGTCGCGTCGACGCGGTACGAGACCTTGAGCACCGGCGAGTAGATCGAGTCGACCGGGATCTGGCCGGCCTCGGCGTACTCGTTGCGGTTCTGCGTCGCCGACACGTAGCCGCGGCCGCGCTCGATGGTGAGCTCGAGCTCGAACTTCGCGGTGTCGTTGAGCGTCGCGATGACGAGCTCGGGGTTGTGCACCTCGACACCGGCCGGAGCCGAGATGTCGGCTGCGGTGACCTCACCGGCGCCGGTCTTGCGCAGGTACGCGGTGATGGGCTCGTCGCGCTCGCTGGAGACGACCAGCTGCTTGATGTTGAGGATGATCTCGGTGACATCCTCCTTGACACCCGGGATGGTGCTGAACTCGTGGAGGACGCCGTCGATGCGGATCGACGTCACGGCCGCGCCGGGGATCGACGACAGGAGGCTGCGACGCAGTGCGTTGCCGATCGTGTAGCCGAAGCCAGGCTCCAGCGGCTCGACGACGAAACGGCTGCGGAACTCCCCGATCTTCTCCTCGGTCAGAGTGGGACGCTGTGCGATGAGCACTATGTGTTCCTTTCGATCACGTGCCCGCTATATGACACGTGCGGTGAGTGAGGTGTTGAGTTTTGATCGGGATGCCTGAGGCACAGGCATCCGTAAGCGTGTGCAGCCGGGGCACCATGACGGTGCCCCGGCTCCGAGATGTCAGACGCGGCGACGCTTGGGCGGACGGCAGCCGTTGTGGGCCTGCGGCGTCACGTCCTGGATGGAGCCGACCTCGAGGCCGGCGGCCGTCAGCGAGCGGATCGCGGTCTCGCGGCCCGAGCCCGGGCCCTTGACGAAGACGTCGACCTTCTTGACGCCGTGCTCCTGCGCCTGGCGGGCAGCGGACTCCGCGGCCATGCCGGCGGCGTACGGCGTCGACTTGCGCGAGCCCTTGAAGCCCACGCCACCCGACGACGCCCAGCTGATGACGGCGCCCGACGGGTCGGTGATCGAGACGATCGTGTTGTTGAACGTCGACTTGATGTGGGCCTGGCCCAGCGCGATGTTCTTCTTCTCCTTGCGGCGCGGCTTGCGCGCGGCGGACTTGGCCTGTGCCATTGCTTTGCTCTCCTAAACCCTGGGGGCCGCGCCTTAGCGCGCCTTCTTCTTGCCGGCGACGGTGCGCTTCGGGCCCTTGCGGGTACGGGCGTTCGTCTTCGTGCGCTGACCGCGCACCGGGAGGCCGCGGCGGTGGCGCAGGCCCTCGTAGGAACCGATCTCGACCTTGCGGCGGATGTCGGCGGCGACCTCGCGACGGAGGTCACCCTCCACCTTGTAGTTGCCTTCGATGTAGTCGCGGAGCGCGACGAGCTGGTCGTCGGTGAGGTCCTTGACGCGGATGTTCTCGTCGATCTCCGTCGCCTTGAGGATCTCGTTCGAGCGGGTACGGCCCACGCCGTAGATGTACGTGAGGGCGATCACCACGCGCTTGTCGCGCGGGATGTCAACGCCGGCAAGACGTGCCATGCGGTTCTCCTGAGAGTGAGTGGAGGTGTGGAGCAGGATCGGTGCCCGGGCCTCCGCCCGAGGTGTCCCCCGCGAACGGGTTCTGATCCTGCCTGAGGTTCGTATTCAGTTATGGGCCTGCGTGCGTCGCGGGGTTTCGACTCGCTTCGCTCGCTCAACCTTGACCCGCCACGGCTCAACGCTCCTTCGTCGCATTGAGCCGCGTCGCGTCAACCCTGGCGCTGCTTGTGGCGCGGGTTGCTCTTGCAGATCACCATGACGCGGCCGTGGCGGCGGATGACCTTGCAGTGGTCGCAGATGGGCTTGACGGAGGGGTTGACCTTCATGATTTCTTCTCTTCGCTGTCTTCACCGGGCACGCTTCGCTCGCTGAGCGTGTCGAAGCGTGGGGTGTTACTTCTCGACCGGTCTAGCGGTAGCGGTAGACGATGCGCCCGCGGGTGAGGTCGTAGGGCGACAGCTCCACGACGACACGGTCCTCGGGGATGATGCGGATGTAGTTCTGCCGCATCTTGCCGGAGATCGTCGCGAGGACCTTGTGGCCGTTGCTGAGCTCAACGCGGAACATCGCGTTGGGCAGCGCTTCGGACACGACGCCCTCGATCTCGATGACACCGTCTTTCTTCGCCATACGCTCGCTAACACTTGTGCAGACCGGTCGATCTGCGGTGGATGGGATTCGGTGCGACGACACGCCAATACAGGCGCAACGCACCAAAGATCAAGCATACGTGATAGTAGAGGCCTCGGCAAGCCGGCCCACGACTGCGATGGTGATGGATGCCGGCGGCCGCGGCCGCCGGCATCCATCTGCTTCATCAGCCGTGCCGGCGACGCACCAGGGCCACGACGACGACGGCAGCACCGGCCACGAGAAGTCCGCCGCCGACGGCGATGATCGCCCACGGCACGGTGCCGCCCGTCGCGGGCAGCGGCGCCGGTGTCGTCGGAGTCGGTGTCGGCGTCGGCGTCGGCGTCGGCGTCATCGGAGTCCAGGTGTTGGTCACGGTGATGGCGACCGTCGTGCCCGCCGTCGAGGCGTCGACCGTGAACGTCGACGGGTCGATCGTCGGCGTCGCCCAGGTGCCGCCCTCGGTCACCGGGATGTCGTCCTCGGCGACCGTGCACGTCGCGCCGACCGGAGCCGTGAACGGTCCGGCCGTGTCGCCCGCACTGAGAGTCCAGACGCCGCCGTCGCCCGACATCCCGGTGCCGCACGCCCACGTCCCGGTGAACGTCTGGTCAGGAGCACCGTCGCCCTCGACGACCTTCGTGATCGTGAAGCTCGCGGTGTCGACGTCGGGAGTCGGTGTCCAGGTGTTGGTCACGGCGACCGTCAACGGCGTCTCGACCGAGCCCGCGGTGATCGTCACCGGGGACCCGTCGATCTCGGGCGTGCCCCACGATCCGGCGTCGGTGGCATCCGGAACGCGTTCGGTCACCGTGCAGACCGCGTCGACAGGAGCTTCGAACGGGCCCGCCGTGCCGCCGTCGGCGACAAGCCAGAAGCCTGCGACGACCTCTTCACCGTCGAGGGTGCAGGACCAGCGCCCCACGAAGTTGTGGTCGGGGGCGCCGTCGCCGACCACCGTCTTGGTGATCACGAAGGAGCCGGTCTGCTCGGGCACCCAGGTGTTCGTCACGGTGACGAGCGTCGGCTGCTGCACCGTGCCCGCGGCGATCGTGATCGTCGCGGGGTCGATGACCGGGTCCGCCCAGGCACCGTCGGGGTACGACGACGCGTCGTCCTCGGTGATCGTGCACTCGGCGCCCGCCGGGGCGAGGAAAGGTCCATCGGTCTCACCGGCGGACGCGGACCACGTGCCGTCGAGCACCACGTCGCCGTCCATGGTGCACGACCACTCCCCCGTGAAGGCGAGCGCCGGAGCGCCGGCGCCGACGACGGTCTTCGTGATCTCGAAGGCGCCGATGGGGCGCGGGGACCAGGTGTTGGTGACGGTGACGACGGAGGGCTCCTCGATCGTGCCCGACTCGATCGTGACAGGTGAGCCCTCGATGACCGGGGCGCCCCACGTGCCGGCGGCTGCCTGCAGCAGGGGGGACTCGGTGACGGTGCACTCGGAGCCGACCGGGGCTTCGAACGGACCCGCCGTCTCATCCGCTGCGGCCTGCCAGGTGCCTTCGGCGACGACCTCGCCGTCGAGGGTGCACGACCAGTCCCCCGTGAACGTCCTGCCGGGAGCCCCTTCGCCGTCGACGACCTTGGTCACCTCGAAGGCCCCCAGCTCGTACGCGGGTGCCGGGGTCCACGTGTTCGTGACGGTGACGATCACCGGGTCGGAGATCGTCACGGCTTCGACGTCGAACGTCGACGGATCGACGACCGGATCCTCCCACGAGCCGTCCAGCGGATCGGAGTCGGGGACCAGCTCGGTCACGGTGCAGGTCGACGGGGTGGGTACGATGATGCGGCCGGATGAACCACCGGCGGGCGCCGACCACAGGCCCTCGGCCACGACGGTGCCGTCGGCGGTACACGACCAGGTGCCGCCGAACAGGACCCCGGTGGGCGCGCCGGCGCCCTCGACGACCTTCTGGATCTCGAAC
Organism: Microbacterium helvum; assembly: GCF_014779795.1. Taxonomy (GTDB): domain Bacteria; phylum Actinomycetota; class Actinomycetes; order Actinomycetales; family Microbacteriaceae; genus Microbacterium; species Microbacterium helvum. The sequence continues at coordinate 65,426 of NZ_JACXZS010000008.1, read as the reverse complement.
GCGCCCGGCACCGTGATGCACGAGAACGGCCCGTAGTTCCACGGGTAGTTGTGCATCTCGTTGCCCCGGCCGTTGAGGAGGATCGAGCCGTTCGTCATGACCCGGCCGTTGGTGCTCGCGGTCGACGACAGCGTCGGCGCGGCATCGTCGGGGTTCACGCCGGGCACGATGATCGAGCCGAGCACCTGGGTCGCGCCGGCGATCGTCAACGAGGTGGTGTCGGCGAAGTTCCACATCGTGCGCTGCGCGACCATGCCGAACAGCGGGCTGGCGAAGTCGCTGGCCATCTGCCCGTCGTCCCAGAACAGGTTCGGCGTCCAGCTGAGGGGCGCCGCACCGGTCACGTTGATGATCACGGCGGTGCTGTCGTCGCCGATGTTGTTGAAGTTGACGTCGCTGGATGCCGCCAGCGTCGCACCGTCGACGGTGAAGACCTGCGGCGACGCGTCGGGATCGTCCGCGGTGAGCACGAGCGCCCCGCTCTCCAGCGCGACCGTGCCCGTCGCGGGCAGAGCCGAGAATCCCTGTGACTGCTGGACCAGCGTGTCGCCCCAGCCTGCCCAGTCCGAGGTGGCGGCCGCACCCATGTCCTGCGTGAGGGTGCCGTTGTTCATCGTGTACGGCGGCTGGTCGTGGTTGGGACCGGCCGGGTTCGGGTCGACGTACAGCGGGTCTGTGGTGCCGCCGACCCGCACGTCCCCGCCCAGCAGCGTCGTGTTCGTCTCGTCGTATGCGCCGAAGCCCACATCGATGCGCGTCCCCGACAGGATGGAAAGGTCGTTGCCGACCGCGAACATCACCTCGCCGCCCGACGGGGCGACCCCTGAGCCGACACCCACGGTCCCGATGTTGAAGACGCCGCCGTCCTTGTTGATGTTCGCGTCACGCTCGACGACCAGCAGTCCTTCGACCTCGCCACCGGTGTTGGCGACCTCGAAGTCCTTGCCGGCGTAGACCGCGATGTTGTTGTCGGTCCACACGTCGGGGTCGTTGTTGTTCGGCCCCGGCAGCGTGCCCGGAGGGCACTCGGGCGACTGCGCCGCGGCAGGCTCGACCGTGAGGGTTCCTCCGACCACGGTTCCGAGCGCGACGGCGAGCCCCGCCGCCGCGAACGCGGCCACGGTGCGGGTGAAACGTCGCGGACTGCTGTGCCTCATGGCGTCCCTTCGCGTGACCGTCGAGTCGATTGCCGGTCACCACTGCCGAATGCGTGCACGCCGGACGCGACACCCCTCCCATTCGGGCATCCACAGCCTATCCGAGGCCGTTTGCCGGCGGCACTCGACCGGCCGCCTCGGTTCGTGCACCTCGACCGCCGCAGCAGCCGGGGTGGCCGCATCCACCCGATCCCCGAGACGCCGCAGACGTGCGAGACGCGCCTCACCTCGACGCAAGGCTTGCGGCGTCTCGCGCACGACTGCGGCGCCTCGCCGCGCTCGGGCACAGCGAAGGGGCGAGGCGAGACGGGGGCGCGGCGCGCGGCGCGGCGGCGCGCGGCGCGGCGCGACGGGGCGGCGCGACGGGGCGGGCTCGGTCCGCGCCGGGCGTGACCGCTCAGCAGAGCCGGACTCAGAGCTTGGGACCGCGGAACGTGGGCGTCGCCACGCCCGGCCCGCCTGGCGGGCAGATACCGAACGACGCCAGTTTCTTGCGGAAGGTCTCGAGGCTCGCGATGTCCTCGGACTCCCACCGGATCACACGACGCCCGGTCCGCCCGCGGATGTCGTCCTCGCGACGCTTCTCGGCGAGCAGCGCATCAGCTGTCGACATGCCGTCGAGCATGTCGCCGTCGAGGTACTTGCGGTGTCCATCGAACTCGCCCCAGACGCCGAGGTCTTCGAAGCCGAAGTCGATCTCGTAGTACCCCGCGTCATGATCGACGCGGGCTTGCAGCTCCGGCGCGCCGAATCCGAGCTGATGGAAGTACAGCCGGCTGACGCTCTCACCGGGCGACGCGGCACGGCCGTCGGCGAACTGCGCGACCCACCGCGCCTGCACACTCCCCCGCGCGCCCGAGCGCAGCGCCGCGCATTCGAGGATCCGCTGCCGAAGGCGTTCGGCGGCCTCGGCATCGTAATCGCGCGAACCTTCAGGCAGCGCCACCTGTCGCAGTGCAGCATCCGCAATCGCCACCGCTGTGGGCAGCGGCAGTCGGCCGATCACGTCCGCGACCGTCCGTGCGAGGTCCGTCACGGCGAGGCCGGCGATGACGTGCCGGTGCTCCTTGATCTCACCCGCGTGCCGGACGGGCGGCCCCTTCACCGCGCGTATGCCGTCGCCGGACTTCGACGGATGCGACCGCGCCCTCGTCGCTCCGGCGGAACCCGGCCCGGTCACGTGCGCTCGTGCCGGCGTGTACCGATACAGGGGCAGACCGTGGAGCACGACAGCACAGGTGTGCGACAGCAGCACGTCGCCCGAGCGCTGAGCGCGCGCCACCGCGATCGCCACTGCGGCGTGCCGTTGCTCGGGATACCAGGCGCGCCAGGTGGCGGCATCCACATACCAACCGTGGTGGACCCGCACCAATCGCTTGGTCGACACCGCGACGCGTACGCTCGCGCGTGACATGCCGCGCATCTGCAGTGCGTCGCGTGACGAGACGTGATGGCCGATCGCGAAGAGGTCCATGCGCCGAGCTTCGCGCGCAGCGCGCACCCGCGACTCGACGATCCGGCGATCTGTGGATGACCTGCGCACGCGCTGTCCCTGTGGAGGGTGCTGCGATCGCGAGGGTGGATGCTGCGACCGCCCGGCTCGCCCGGCCCGGCCGCCGCATTCCGACACGACACGCCGCAGTCCGACGCCCATATTGCGGCGGCTCGCGCAGGAGTGCGGCTCCTCACGGGAAGCGTGCCGCGCCCTATGCGTAGGAGCCGCGTGGCCGCAGAAACGAAGGAAGGGGCTTACTGGAACCAGGTCGTGACGTCGGTCGTGCCGAAGACCGTCTGGTTCGGGACCAGCTGACCGTTGGCCACGACGGTCGGCGTGCCGATGCCGCTCGCGCCCTGCTGGATCGGCGTCTTCTGCGTGACCTCTGTGATGTAGCCCGCGTAGGTTCCGTCGTTCACGCACGCATCGATGCCGCTGACGCCCACATCCGAGGCGATCGCGAGCATCTCCTTGTTCGTCAGGCCCTTCGAGCCCTCAGACGGCTGCTGCGCGAACATCTGCTGCAGGAACGGCAGCGACTTGTCGGCATCCGCCCCCGCCACGCAGTACATCGCGTTCGCGGCGCGCGTCGAGTACTGGGTGCCCTGCGACTGGCTGTCGAGGATCGAGATGGGATGGATGTCGAGCGTGATCGACCCGTCGCTCACCAGACCATCGATCTGCTCACCGAACGTGGACTCGAAATCACCGCAGATCGGGCACATGAAGTCGACGTAGGTGGCGAGGTTGTCGGGCCCGTCGCCCACGTGGATCGCACCCGTCTCCGCGTCGATGTTCGATGCGGACGGCGTGTTCACCTCGGTGGGCAGCGGCTTGGGCGTCGCCGCGTTGTTGAGGACGACGACCAGCACCGTCACCAGGACGAGGGCGATCACGACGCCCGCCGTCACCCAGATCGCGAACCAGTTCGTCTTCTTTGCTGTCTGTGCCATGTGTCGAGCCTCCTAGGCGATCGCGCGCGGAGTCACGCCGAACGGTGCAAGTCCCGCGGCTCCCCCGTCGGGTGCGGTGAGCACCCAGATACCGTCATCGTGCACGGCGACGCTATGTTCCCAATGTGAACCGGCTGTGCCGTCGACCGTCGACACCGTCCAGCCGTCGTCTTCGACGAACGTCGCCTGGTCGCCGATGACGACCATGGGCTCGATCGCGAGCACCAGCCCGGGACGAACCTCGGGGCCGGGGTCCGGCACGCGGTAGTTGAAGACCGACGGCGACTCGTGCATCTTGCGGCCGATGCCGTGGCCGACGTACTCGCGCAGGATTCCGTACGTACCGGACTCGGGCGAGTTCGCCTCGATGTAGGCCTGGACCGCCGCACCCACCTCGCCGATGTGCTTAGCGGTCGCGAGCGACGCGATCCCCGCCCACATCGACCCCTCGGTCACATCCGACAGGCGCTGCCGTTCGGCGACGACCTTAGGGCGGGAGTCGTCGGGAAGCACGACGGTGAAGGCCGAGTCGCCGTTCCAGCCCTTGAACTCGGCGCCGGCGTCGATCGACAGGATGTCGCCGGCGGCGAGGACGCGGTCACCGGGGATGCCGTGCACGACCTCTTCGTTGACCGACGAGCAGATGGTGTGGCGGTACCCGCGCACCATCTGGAAGTTCGACTTCGCGCCCCGGGCCGTGATGAGCGCGGAGGCGGCGGCATCCAGTTCCAGCGTGGTCACCCCGGGAGCCACCAGCGCACGCGCGGCGTCGAGCGCCGCCGCCGTGATGAGACCCGGCTCGACCATCGCCCGCAGCTGAGCGGGCGACTTGTAGATGGAGCGACGCAGCGCCACGGCTCAGGCGGCAGCGCCGCGGCCGAGGCCTCGGGCCTGCAGCGACGCGATGATGCGGTCGGTGATCTCGTCGAGCGTGCCGACGCCGTCGATGCGGTCGACGATGCCGCGCGTCCGGTAGATGTCGAGGATCGGCGCGGTCTCACGCTCGTAGATCGCCAGGCGGTTCGCGATGACCTCTTCGGTGTCGTCGCTGCGGCCCTGCTCGGCGGCGCGGCGCGCGATGCGCGCGATGCTCTCGTCGCGGGGCACGTCGAGCTCGATGACGGCGTCCAGCGCCTCGTCACGGCCCTCGAGGAACTCGTCCAGGTGCGCGACCTGCGCGATGTTGCGCGGGTAGCCGTCGAGCAGGAAGCCCTCCGCGGCATCGGCCTGCGAGAGCCGCTCGCGCACCACGGCGCTCGTCAGCTCGTCGGGCACCAGGTCGCCGGCCTCGATGATGGCCTTCACCTGCTGGCCGAGCTCGGTGCCCGCCGCGACCGCGCCGCGGAAGACGTCGCCGGTCGAGATGGCGGGAACCCCGAAGGCGTCCGCGATGCGGATGCCCTGGGTGCCCTTGCCGGAGCCCTGCGGGCCGACGATCAGGAGTCGCGTCATCGGAGAAGCCCTTCGTAGTGGCGCTGCTGCAGCTGTGCGTCGATCTGCTTCACGGTCTCGAGGCCGACACCGACGATGATGAGGATCGAGGCGCCGCCGAACGGGAAGTTCTGGTTGGCGCCGACCGTCGCCAGGGCGATGAGCGGCAGGAGCGCGATCAGACCGAGGTAGATCGAGCCGGGAAGCGTGATGCGCGTCAGCACGTAGTCGAGGTACTCGGCCGTCGGGCGCCCGGCGCGGATGCCGGGGATGAAGCCGCCGTACTTCTTCATGTTGTCGGCGACCTCGACGGGGTTGAACGTGATCGCGACGTAGAAGTACGTGAAGCCGACGATGAGCAGGAAGTACAGCAGCATGTAGAGCGGGTGGTCGCCCTTGGTGAGGTAGGTCGTGATCCAGATGACCCACCCGGGGGTGTCCTGCCCGGCCTGCGGCTGGTTGAACTGCGCGATGAGCGCGGGGATGTACAGCAGCGACGACGCGAAGATGACGGGCACCACGCCGGCCATGTTGACCTTGATCGGGATGTAGGTGTTGGTGCCGCCGTAGGTGCGGCGACCGACCATGCGCTTGGCGTACTGGACGGGGATGCGGCGCTGCGACTGCTCGACGAAGACGACGAGCGCGACGACGACGATGCCGACGGCCAGTACGAGCAGGAACACCTCGAAGCCCTTGGACTGCCAGATGGCCCACATAGCGACCGGGAACTGCGCAGCGATCGAGGTGAAGATCAGCAGCGACATGCCGTTGCCGATGCCGCGCTCGGTCACGAGCTCGGCGAACCACATGATGAGGCCCGTGCCGGCGGTCATGGTGATGATCATGAGCAGCTGCGCCCACCACACGTCGTTGGTGAGCAGCTGGTCGCACTCGGGGATGCCGGTCGTGCCGAACAGCTGACCGCTGCGGGCGACCGTGACGAGCGTCGTGGACTGGAGGAGCGCCAGCGCGATCGTGAGGTAGCGCGTGTACTGCGTCAGCTTGGCCTGGCCCGACTGGCCCTCCTTGTAGAGGGTCTCGAAGTGCGGGATGACCACGCGCAGCAGCTGCACGATGATCGTCGCGGTGATGTACGGCATGACGCCGAGCGCGAAGATCGACAGCTGCAGCAGCGCGCCGCCCGAGAACAGGTTGACCAGCGACAGCAGGCCCTCGGTCCCCGAGCTCTGCTTGAGACACGACTGCACGTTCGGGAAGTCGACGAACGGCGCCGGCACATGCGCGCCGAAGCGGTACAGGGCGATGATCGCCAGAGTGAATGCGATCTTCCGCCGAAGGTCGGGAGTGCGGAAGACCCGCGCGATGGCGCTGAACAAGAGGATTCCTCCAGAGGGGATGCCGGCACAGTCGATGTGCCGACGTCCAGGGTAACCCAGTGGGGGCCGGAGCAAGCTCCGACCCCCACTGTGCCTGTATTACTTGACGGTGCCGCCCGCGGCGACGATCTTCTGCTCGGCAGAGCCCGAGACCTTGTCGACCGACACGTTGAGCTTCACCGAGATGTCGCCGGTGCCGAGCACCTTGACCTTCTCGTTCTTGCGCACTGCACCCTTGGCGACCAGGTCGCCGATGGTGACGTCGCCACCGGTCGGGTACAGCTCCGCGAGCTTGTCCAGGTTCACGACCTGGTACTCGACGCGGAACGGGTTCTTGAAGCCGCGGAGCTTCGGGGTGCGCATGTGCAGCGGCATCTGCCCACCCTCGAAGCCGACCTTGACCTGGTAGCGAGCCTTCGTACCCTTGGTACCGCGGCCCGCGGTCTTGCCCTTCGAGCCCTCACCGCGACCCACACGGGTCTTGGCCTGGTTCGCACCGGGGACCGGACGCAGGTGGTGCACCTTCAGCACACCCGGGCGCGCGGCCGGGGCGTCCTTCTTGGGGGCAGCCGCCTTCGCGGGGGCCTTCTTCGCAGCCGGCTTCTTGGCGGCAGCCTTCTTCGGAGCCTCGACGGTCTCGACCGTCTCGGCCTTCTTCTCGGCCTTCTCAGCCATCAGTCGATCTCCTCAACCTTCACGAGGTGCGCGACGGTCCGGACGTAACCGCGCGTCTGCGCGTCGTCGGGACGGACGACCGAGTCGCCGATCCGCTTCAGACCGAGCGAACGCAGCGTGTCACGCTGGTTCTGCTTCTCGCTCACCTTGGACTTGACCTGGGTAACCTTCAGGCGCGCAGCCATCAGACACCTGCCTTCGCAGCGGCCGCGGCCTCAGCCTCGGCACGGACGAGACGGGCGGGGGCGACCTGGTCGAAGTCGAGACCGCGACGCGCGGCGACCGCACGGGGCTCCTCGAGCTGCTTCAGGGCCTCCACCGTCGCGTGGACGATGTTGATCGTGTTCGACGAGCCGAGCGACTTCGACAGCACGTCGTGGATGCCGGCGCACTCGAGGACGGCGCGCACCGGACCACCGGCGATGACACCGGTACCGGCGGCGGCGGGGCGCAGCAGCACCACACCGGCAGCGGCCTCACCCTGCACCGGGTGCGGGATGGTCGAGCCGACGCGCGGCACCCGGAAGAAGTTGCGCTTGGCCTCTTCGACACCCTTCGAGATCGCCAGCGGCACCTCACGGGCCTTGCCGTAGCCGACGCCGACCACACCGTTGCCGTCGCCGACGACGACGAGCGCGGTGAAGCTGAAGCGACGACCACCCTTGACGACCTTCGACACACGGTTGATGGTCACGACGCGCTCGAGGAACTGGCTCTCGTTGCGGTCACGGCCACCGCGGTCACCGCGGGTCTGGTTGCGCTCGCGACCACCGCGGCGCGGCTCGCGCTCGCGCTCGGCGGGCGCGGTCGCCTCGGCCGGGGCCTCGGCAGCAGCCTGCTCGGTCACGATGTTCTCCTTGTTGTCACTCACAGGTTCAGACCTCCCTCGCGGGCGCCGTCGGCGATCGCCGCGACACGGCCCGCGTAGCGGTTGCCGCCACGGTCGAACACGACGTCCGAGACGCCTGCGGCCTTCGCGCGCTCGGCGAGCAGCTCGCCGACCTTGCGTGCCTTGGCGGTCTTGTCAGCGTCGGAGGCACGCAGGTCGGTCTCGAGGGTCGAGGCCGAGGCCAGCGTGTGGCCCTTGCTGTCGTCGACGATCTGCACGAACACGTGGCGCGACGAACGCGTGACGACCAGGCGCGGACGCTCGGGGGTGCCGACGACCTTCTTGCGAAGGCGGGCGTGACGACGCGCGCGCGCGTCGGACTTCGACTTCACAGCCATGGTTACTTACCAGCCTTTCCGGCCTTGCGCCGAACGACCTCGCCGGCGTAGCGCACACCCTTGCCCTTGTACGGCTCGGGCTTGCGGATCTTGCGGATGTTGGCCGCGGCCTCGCCGACAGCCTGCTTGTCGATGCCCGACACCGTGAGCTTGTTGTTGCCCTCGACGGTCAGCGTGATGCCCTCGGGAGCCTCGACGAGCACCGGGTGCGAGAAGCCGAGCGCGAACTCGACGGCCGTGCCCTTCTGCGCGACGCGGTAACCCGTGCCGACGACCTCAAGGCCCTTGGAGTAGCCCTGGGTGACACCGATGATGTTGTTGTTGATGAGCGTGCGGGTCAGGCCGTGCAGCGAGCGCGACTCGCGCTCGTCGTCGGGACGGGTCACGAGGACCTGCGCCTCCTCGACCTTGACCTCGATGGGACGGGCCACGGAGAGCTTCAGCTCGCCCTTGGGGCCCTTGACGGCGACATCCTGGCCATCGACCGAGACGGTCACACCGGCGGGGATGTCGATCGGAAGACGACCGATACGCGACATGTCAGATCACCACACGTAGGCGAGGACTTCCCCACCCACGCCCTTCTGCTCGGCCTGGCGGTCCGTCAGGAGGCCAGAGGAGGTGGACAGGATGGCGACGCCGAGCCCGCCGAGGACGCGGGGGATCTCGGTCGACTTCGCGTAGACACGGAGGCCGGGCTTCGAGACGCGCTTGATGCCGGCGATCGACCGCTCGCGGTTCGGGCCGTACTTCAGCGTCAGGGTGAGGGTCTGGCCGACGCGGGCGTCGCTGACCTCCCACGACGAGATGTAGCCCTCCTGCTTGAGGATGTCGGCGATGTGGGTCTTGAGCTTGGAGCTCGGCAGCGACACGGTGTCGTGGTGCGCCGAGTTCGCGTTGCGCAGACGGGTCAGCATGTCTGCGACCGGGTCTGTCATTGTCATTTCTGGGTTCCTTCGTTCACGAGGTATCGGCTGGCGTTACACGCCAGACGACCTTCCATGATGGCCGTATTCAGTTGTAGGCGGATGCCTCGGCCGGAGCTCGCGCGCCGGCCGAGGCATCCACGGGTCACGCCTGGGCGTCCTCGGACTTGAACGGGAAGCCGAGCGCGCGCAGCAGAGCGCGGCCCTCGGCGTCCGTCTTCGCCGACGTCACCACAGTGATGTCGAAGCCGCGCACGCGGTCGATCTTGTCCTGGTTGATCTCGTGGAACACGGACTGCTCCTGGAGACCGAAGGTGTAGTTGCCGTGACCGTCGAACTGCTGGCCCGACAGACCGCGGAAGTCGCGGATGCGGGGCAGGGCGAGGTTCACCAGGCGGTCCAGGAACTCCCACGCGCGGTCACCGCGGAGGGTGACGTGCGCGCCGATGGCCTGGCCCTCGCGCAGCTTGAACTGCGCGATCGACTTGCGAGCCTTGGTGACGACCGGCTTCTGGCCGGTGATCTTGGTGAGGTCGTCGACCGCACCGTCGATCACCTTGCTGTCGCGAGCTGCCTCGCCGACACCGGTGTTCACGACGACCTTGACCAGGCCGGGGATCTGCATGACGTTCTCGTAGCCGAACTCGTCCTGCAGCGCCTTCTTGATCTCGGCGTTGTACTTCTGCTTCAGGCGGGGCTGGATCTTGCCAGCCTCCACGGCAGTGGTGGTGCTCATGTTCAGAGGTCCTTGCCTGACTTCTTCGCGTAGCGCACGCGGACGGTGCGCTTCACGCCGTCCTTCGTCTGCTCCTCGACACGGTGACCGACACGGGTCGGCTTCTTGGTCGAGGGGTCGACGAGCGCGACGTTGGAGATGTGGATCGGGGCTTCCATCGTCTCGATGCCGCCCGTCTTGGTGCCGCGCTGCGACTGGCCGACGCGGTTGTGCTTGGTGACGTAGTTCACGCCCTCGACGATCACGCGGTTCTGCTCGGAAAGGACCTCGAGGACCTTGCCCTGCTTGCCGCGGTCGCCGCCGCGCTCGGGCTTGGCGCCCGAGATGACCTGAACCAGGTCGCCCTTCTTGATCTTGGCCATGGGGTCAGATCACCTCCGGTGCGAGCGAGACGATCTTCATGAACTTCTTGTCGCGAAGCTCACGACCGACCGGTCCGAAGATGCGGGTGCCGCGGGGCTCCCCGTCGTTCTTCAGGATGACGGCGGCGTTCTCGTCGAACTTGATGTACGAGCCGTCGGGACGACGGGTCTGCTTGACGGTGCGGACGACGACGGCCTTGACCACGTCGCCCTTCTTGACGTTTCCGCCCGGGATCGCGTCCTTGACCGTGGCGACGATGATGTCGCCCAGGCCGGCGTACCGACGGTTGGAGCCGCCGAGCACACGGATCGTGAGCAGCTCCTTGGCGCCGGTGTTGTCGGCGACCTTGAGGCGGGACTCGGTCTGAATCACTTGGCCTTCTCCAGAATCTCCACCAGACGCCAGCGCTTGGTGGCGCTCAGCGGGCGGGTCTCATTGATGAGGACGAGGTCGCCGATGCCGGCCGTGTTGCCCTCGTCGTGCGCCTTGACCTTGGAGGTGCGGCGGATGACCTTGCCGTAGAGCGGGTGCTTCACGCGGTCCTCGACCTCGACGACGATGGTCTTGTCCATCTTGTCGCTGACGACGTAGCCACGACGGGCCTTGCGGTAGCCACGGGCGTCGGCGTCGCGCACGTCGTGCGCGCCGTGCTCGACCTCGGCGGCCTGCTTCTTCTCAGCCATCACTCGGCCTCTTCCTTCGCAGCCTCGTCAGCGGCATCCGCCTTCTTGGCCTTGGTCTTCTTCGCCTTCGTCGCGGTCTCCAGCGGCGCGGGCGTGGCACGGATGCCGAGCTCGCGCTCACGGATCACGGTGTAGAGCCGCGCGATGTCGCGCTTGACCGCACGGATGCGGCCGTGGCTCTCGAGCTGGCCGGTGGCCGACTGGAAGCGCAGGTTGAACAGCTCTTCCTTGGCCTTGCGCAGCTCCTCGACGAGGCGCTGGTCTTCGAACGTGTCGAGCTCGCTCGGAGCGAGCGTCTTGGTGCCGATCGCCATTACGCGTCGCCCTCCTCGCGCTTGATGATGCGTGCCTTGAGAGGCAGCTTGTGGATGGCACGGGTCAGGGCCTCACGAGCGAGCTGCTCGTTGACGCCGGCGACCTCGAAGAGGACGCGACCCGGCTTGACGTTTGCGACCCACCACTCGGGCGAACCCTTACCGGAACCCATGCGGGTCTCGGCAGGCTTCTTCGTGAGCGGACGGTCGGGGTAGATGTTGATCCACACCTTGCCGCCGCGCTTGATGTGACGGGTCATCGCGATACGAGCGGACTCGATCTGACGGTTCGTCACGTAGGCGGGCGTCAGGGCCTGGATGCCGAACTCGCCGAAGGAGACCTTCGTGCCGCCGGTGGCCTGGCCGCTACGGCCGGGGTGGTGCTGCTTGCGGTACTTGACCTTGCGGGGGATGAGCATTACGCCGACGCTCCTTCTGCCACGGGGGCCTCGTTGCGGCGGTCGCCGCCACGCTCGCCGCGGTCGCCACGCGGGCCACGACGGTCGTCACGACGACGGTCCGACTTCGGCGCGTTGGCCTGCTCGCGAGCGAGCTCCTTGTTGGTCAGGTCGCCCTTGTAGATCCAGACCTTCACGCCGATGCGGCCGAAGGTGGTCTTCGCCTCGTAGAAGCCGTAGTCGATGTTCGCGCGCAGCGTGTGCAGCGGCACACGACCCTCGCGGTAGAACTCCGAGCGGCTCATCTCGGCGCCGCCGAGGCGGCCGGAGACCTGGATGCGGACGCCCTTGGCGCCGGCGCGCTGAGCGCCCTGCAGGCCCTTGCGCATCGCGCGGCGGAACGCCACGCGAGCGGTGAGCTGCTCGGCGATGCCCTGCGCGACGAGCTGGGCGTCGGCCTCGGGGTTCTTGACCTCGAGGATGTTCAGCTGGATCTGCTTGCCGGTGAGCTTCTCGAGGTCGGCGCGGATGCGCTCGGCCTCGGCGCCGCGGCGACCGATCACGATGCCCGGGCGGGCGGTGTGGATGTCGACGCGGACGCGGTCACGCGTGCGCTCGATCTCGATGTTGCTGACGCCGGCGCGGTCGAGCTGCGTCTGCAGCAGCTTGCGGATCCGGATGTCCTCGGCCACGTAGTCGGCGTAACGCTGTCCCGGCTTCGTCGAGTCCGAGAACCAACGCGACACGTGGTCCGTGGTGACGCCGAGGCGGAAGCCGTACGGGTGAACCTTCTGTCCCATTACTTGCTCGCCTTCTTGCTCTTGCCCGCCTCAGCAGTCTCCGCGACCTCGGGGGTCGACAGCACGACGGTGATGTGGCTGGTGCGCTTCTTGATCTGGAACGCACGACCCTGCGCGCGGGGCTGGAAACGCTTGAGCGTCGTGCCCTCGTCGACGTACGCGTTCTTCACGTACAGGTCCTGCTCGTCCAGGTACTCGCCGTCCTTGTCGGCCTTCACGCGAGCGTTCGCGATCGCCGAGGCGACGAGCTTGTAGATCGGCTCGCTCGCACCCTGCGGCGCGAACTTGAGGATGGCCAGGGCCTCCTCAGCCTGCTTGCCCTTGATGAGCGCGACGACACGACGAGCCTTCTGAGGGGTCACGCGGATGTGTCGCACGCGTGCGATGGACTCCACCATTTCTCTCTCCTCTGCCCCCGCGTCAGCGGCGGCGGCCCTTCTTGTCGTCCTTCACGTGGCCGCGGAAGGTGCGGGTGGGCGCGAATTCGCCCAGCTTGTGGCCGACCATGGTCTCGGTCACGAACACGGGGATGTGCTTGCGACCGTCGTGCACGGCGATGGTGTGACCCAGCATGGCCGGGATGATCATCGAGCGGCGCGACCAGGTCTTGATGACGTTCTTGGTGCCGGCTTCGTTCTGGACGACGACCTTGCGAAGCAGGTGCTCGTCGACGAAGGGGCCCTTCTTAAGGCTGCGAGGCATCTTCCTCTACTCCTACTTGCGCTTCTTGCCGGCGTTGCGACGACGGACGATGTACTTGTCGCTTTCCTTGTTCGCGTGACGGGTGCGGCCTTCGGCCTGGCCCCACGGCGAAACGGGGTGACGACCACCGGACGTCTTGCCCTCACCACCACCGTGCGGGTGGTCGACCGGGTTCATCGCGACACCGCGGACGGTCGGGCGGATGCCCTTCCAGCGGTTGCGGCCGGCCTTGCCCCAGTTGATGTTCGACTGCTCGGCGTTGCCGACCTCGCCGACGGTCGCGCGGCAGCGCGCGTCGACGTTGCGGATCTCGCCCGAGGGCAGACGCAGCTGGGCGTAGGGGCCGTCCTTGGCGACGAGACGCACCGAGGCACCGGCCGAGCGCGCCATCTTCGCACCGCCGCCGGGACGGAGCTCGATCGCGTGGATCACAGTACCGGTGGGGATGTTCTTCAGCGGCAGGTTGTTGCCCGGCTTGATGTCGGCCGAGGGACCCGACTCGACGATGTCGCCCTGCTGGAGCTTGTTCGGGGCGAGGATGTAGCGCTTCTCACCGTCGAAGTAGTGCAGCAGCGCGATGCGCGCGGTGCGGTTGGGGTCGTACTCGATGTGAGCGACCTTGGCGTTGACGCCGTCCTTGTCGTTGCGACGGAAGTCGATGACGCGGTACTGGCGCTTGTGGCCACCGCCGATGTGGCGGGTGGTGATGCGACCCTGGTTGTTGCGACCACCGGTCTTGCTGAGCGGGCGGAGGAGCGACTTCTCGGGCGTCGATCGGGTGATCTCGGCGAAGTCGGCCACCGACGAGCCGCGGCGACCCGGGGTCGTGGGCTTGTACTTGCGAATAGCCATAGTTCTCTAGTCCTCTGTCCCGACCGTCAGCCGACTGCCGTGAAGATGTCGATGGTGCCCGACTTCAGGGTCACGATGGCGCGCTTGGTGTCCTTGCGCTTGCCCGTGCCGAAGCGGGTGCGACGAGCCTTGCCCGTGCGGTTGAGCGTGTTGACCGCTGCGACCTTGACGCCGAAGATCTTCTCGATCGCGAGCTTGATCTCGGTCTTCGTGGCGCGGGGGTCGACGAGGAAGGTGTACTTGCCCTCGTCGATGAGCCCGTAGCTCTTCTCCGAAACGACCGGCTTCAGGATGATGTCGCGCGGGTCCTTGTTGACGGCGGTCATGCCGAGGCCTCCTCGGTGGCGACCGTCTTCGACGCGACGAAGGCGTCGTAGGCGGCCTTGGTGAAGACGATGTCGTCCGAGACGAGCACGTCGTAAGCGTTGAGCTGGTCGAACGGCAGCACGTGCGCGAACGCGATGTTGCGGACGCTCAGGACGCTGATGTCGTCCGAGCGGTCCACGACCACGAGCACGTTCTTGACGGCGCCGAGACCGGTCAGGACCGCCGCGGCGGCCTTGGTCGACGGGGTGCCCTCGATGCCGAAGGACTCCACGACGTGCAGACGCGAGCCACGAGCACGGTCGCTGAGCGCGCCCAGCAGGGCGGCGGCGATCATCTTCTTGGGCGTGCGCTGCGAGTAGTCGCGGGGCTTCGGGCCGTGGACGATGCCACCACCGGTCATGTGCGGCGCGCGGATCGAGCCCTGACGGGCGTTACCCGTGCCCTTCTGCTTGAAGGGCTTGCGGCCGGCGCCCGAGACCTCACCGCGACGCTTGGTCGAGTGGGTGCCCTGGCGAGCCGCCGCGAGCTGCGCGACGACGACCTGGTGGATGAGCGGGATGTTCGTCTTGACGTCGAACAGAGCGGCGGGCAGCTCGACCGAGCCGGCCTTCTTGCCGTCTGCCTTCACGACGTCGAGCGCGAGAGTCGAGTCAGCCATGAGATCAGGCACCCTTCACTGCGTTGCGGACGTAGACGATGCGGCCACGAGCACCGGGGACGGCGCCCTTGACGAGCAGCAGACCCTTCTCGGCGTCGATGCCGTGCACCGTCAGGTTGAGGACGGTCACGCGCTCGCCACCCATACGGCCGGCCATGCGCATGCCCTTGAACACGCGGCTCGGGGTCGACGACGCGCCGATCGAACCGGGCTTGCGGTGGTTGCGGTGCGCACCGTGCGAAGCGGAGACGCCCTTGAAGTTGTGGCGCTTCATGACACCCGCGGTGCCCTTGCCCTTGCTGGTGCCGACGACGTCGACCAGCTGGCCGGCCTCGAACGTGCCGTCCACCGTGAGCTCCTGACCGAGTGAGTAGTCAGCGGCGTCCGCGGTGCGGATCTCGGTGAGGTGACGGCGCGGGGTGACACCCGCGGCCTCGAAGTGGGCCGTCTGGGGCTTGTTCACCTTGCGGGGGTCGATCTGGCCGTACGCGATCTGGACGGCCTTGTAGCCGTCCTTCTCCGGGGTGCGGACCTGGGTCACGACGTTCGGAGCGATCTCGATGACCGTGACGGGAACGAGCTTGCCGTTCTCGTCCCAGACCTGGGTCATGCCGAGCTTGGTGCCCAGCAGGCCCTTGGAAACCTTGTTGTTGACCTCTGCAGCCTTAGAATTCTGTGCCATGTCGAACCTCAGAGCTTGATCTCGATGTTGACATCGGCCGGGAGGTCGAGGCGCATGAGCGAGTCGACCGCCTTGGGCGTCGGGTCGACGATGTCGATCAGACGCTTGTGGGTGCGCATCTCGAAGTGCTCGCGGCTGTCCTTGTACTTGTGAGGCGAACGGATCACAGCGATCACGTTCTTCTCGGTCGGAAGGGGCACCGGGCCCACGACCGTCGCGCCCGCACGGGTCACGGTGTCGACGATCTTGCGCGCCGACGAGTCGATGACCTCGTGGTCGTACGACTTCAGGCGAATGCGGATCTTCTGTCCCGCCATTGTCTGCTCACTCTCTTTCTCGCGTCATACCCCTGTGGCATTGGACGCACGTGGGCTTCACGCCCTGGCACTTACTCCTCGCGGCCGCTCGTTCCCGAGCTCGTCGAGGGATGCTGCACCGCTGTTCTGCTGTCAATCCGGATGCCGCGCCGAAACGCTGCTCCCGGCATCCGTTCTCCGCCCGCGCGGAGCATGGCTCCGCTGGAGTGGATTCTGGATGTGGTGGTTCTGCTGCCCGCGGCCTAGGACCCTGCGCGTTGCGCCGCCTATGCACTGCCCTGGCAGTGATCCAGCGCACGCCAAGAGGGGCGCCGGAATGTGGAACCTCACTAGTCTACGTGCGGCCCGGGCGTGTCGCAAACTCGGGCGTGTCGCGACGCCGGTATGCTCGGCCGTTTCTCAGGCGGCATCCGCTCCCCCGACGAATGGATGCCGCCCACGCAGCAGAGAGGGCGGCCGCGCTGTGCGCGACCGCCCTCTCCTGCTGTGTTCCTAGCGGATCACTCTGCGCCGGCGCGACGACGGCGGTACGCCGCGAACGTGACGACGGCGACACCTGCTGCGAGGGCGGCACCGCCCGCGGCGACGACGATGGGGCTCACGCCGCCACCGGTCACGGCCAGGTCTCCGTTCGAGCCTTCCGCGGCCGGAACCGGGGTGGCGGACGGGGTGCCGGCAGGCGTGCCGGTCGTGTCGTCCGTCGGCTCCTCAGTCGGGGTGCCGGGCTCGGTCGGAGCGGTGGGCTCCTCTTCCGGCACGGTCGGGACGGTGGGCTCCTCGGGCTCACCCGGGACCGTCGGCTCCTCGGGCTCTTCACCCGAACCGACCGGCGGGTTGGCGCAGTCGGCGCTCGCCTGCGGGTACACGACCACCGTCGAGTAGGTCGGGTTCACGTCGAAGCGCACCGTGGTCTTGTCACGGGTCCACGCGAAGTTGCCCTCCGTCTGGACGTACTCGCCGTCCACGAGGTCCCAGCCGGGCCACATCTTCGGCTCTCCGTCTGAGGCACCGGGCCACAGGATCTTGCCGCTCAGCGGCTTGCCCGTGACGACGTAGTCTGCACCGTCGGGGTTCAGGAACGTGATCGTGACCGGGTTCTCGCCGGCTTCGAAGCCCTCCGGGAGCGCCACGTCGTACGAGAGATAGGGCACATCACCGACACACGTGGCCTCGATGTCACCCGGGACGAGCGGGCAGGTGCCGATCTCGTCCTGAGTGAGTGCGCGGGTCTGCGTCTCGGTCTTCGTCTCGGTCGAGGTCTTGCCGCCGACCGTGGTGGTCGTCGTCGCCGTGCGAGTCTGGTCGACGGTCGTGTCGCCGCAGCTCCAGACACCGTCCTTCCACTCGCTGTAGACGACGGTGGTGTCGGTCGGGCAGTCAGTGCGCTCTTCGTCCGTCAGCAGGCGTGTCTCGATCACCGGGGCCGAGTCAACGGGGGTCCCCAGCTGCCACTCTCCGGCGCGGTTCTTGATGTACTCGATCGTCGTGTAGATCGTCGTGGTCGTGACGACGCCGCTCGTGCAGTCGTAGTCCGTCGTGACGCGCTGCGAGACCTCGGGGTCGGGCTGCGTCGTCGGCGGTGTGGTGCCCTTGCAGACGGTCCAGTGCGACACCTGTGCCTGCTTGCCACCGCTGTTAGGGGGCGAGGCGTACGCGACCCCCGCCTGCGGATGCACGATCACGTTGTTCCAGTCGCTGCCCGCCTTGATGACGAGCAGCTCCCAGTGGTCGCCTTCCCAATCCTGGTTGAAAGGCTCGAGCGTGACGGTCAAACCACCGTCGGTGAGCTTGCCGTGCGCAGAGCTCTGACCGTCGAAGCAGACAACGGTGTCACCGTCCTGCACGTACGTCTTCCAGAAGTCGGCGTGATTGTTCTGATTCGTCCATGCGACGAGCTCGCCCTTCACACCCTCCGTCGCGGACGGCCAGGTCGGCGCCGTGGCCGGACCCTTGTCCTTCGGGGCCGCGGATGCGCCGGCGGTCACCATCGGCGCGACGACCAGGGCCGCCGCGATCAGGGCGCCCGCGAGCGCCTTCAATGTTCTCTTCTTGCGTGCTTCAGGCACGACGATCCTCCCCAATAGCGACGCTGCAGCGCCGTTCCCAGCGGCGCGCGGGGGCACGCCGTACTCGCGGCGCGCCGAAGCACGCCGTACATCCCAGCAGCGCGCGGGGGCACGCTGTTCGGTCCGCCCCCTGGGACGGGGGCGAGCCTGCTCCGTCGGCCCATTTCGGGTAGGCCGACGGCGGCGATCAAGCCGTCCTTTCGAGCAGGCTATCGTGCCCGAGCCGGTCGCGCGAATCGCTGTGGAGAATGTGGATGCCGGGCGCCCGGCATCCACCCTTCACAAGACTCAGAGACCCGCTGGCAGACGCGACCGAGCCCCTCGCCGTCGGGGTGGCAGAGGGGCTCGGACCTCCGTCGGTGCACCGATGACGGAGGTGGGGTGGGAGAGGGCGGGCCTTGGGGCAGCCCGCCCCCTCTCACGCTCACAGAGTGGGCTTGGACTCTCCGCGGCGGCGGCGGGCCACGACGAACAGCGTCGTTCCGGCGAGCAGAGCCAGCAGGCCCAGCAGCGCCAGCAGCGGCGACGGTTCGCCACCCGTGGCCGGCAGTGCCGACAGCAGCACGATCGCGTCGTCCGCGTCGCGCCCCGCGTCACTCGGGTTGCCGAACGTGTAGTAGTCCACGACACCGATGTTGGTGATCGAGCTGCTCGTCGACGTCGGGCTCACCGTCGCCGACAGTGTGATCGTCGGTGCCACCGACACGCCCTCCGCGCCCTGCGGCTGCAGCGGCCCGTTGAGCGTGCAGGTCAGCGTCCCGCCGTAGCCCGAGCCGTCCTGACCGGCCACCGCGCAGGACGACCAGCTCGGGAACGCCTCGGCGTCGCCCTTGCCCGGCCAGCTCACGTCGGTGATCTTCAGATCGGCCGGGATGGCGTCGGTGACGACGACCCCGTCGGCCGCCGAGTCGTCGCTCACGTTCGCGACATCCAGCGTGTAGGTGAACGAGGCACCCGGGTCGGTCTTCTCGACACTCGCCGTCTTCTCGATCTGCACGTCGGAGTGACGCGCGACCTGGCAGTCCGGCGTGGCGGCCGGGTACTCGGTCGAGAACACCAGCTCCGGGTTGACCGAGAACGTCACGGTGGAGCCGAGGCGCCACGCGTAGTCCAGTTCGCTGTCATCGAGGATCAGGCCGTTGAAGATGTAGTTCGCCTGGTCCGCCGCCGGGATGATGTCGCTCGTGCCCGGGTAGTAGTACTGCGTCGGGCTCGAGCCGGGCACGATGTCGCCCAGTTCGATCGGACGCCAGCCCGGGTAGTCGATGCTCACGCCCGAGGGGGTGAACGCCGCGCCCGGCCAGGCCGCCATATCGGTCCAGGTCGACGTGCCGCCCGCGTGGGTGATCGCGACTTCAGCCGGGTCGGTCGTCGCCGATGCGGTGTCGGGCGTCCACAGGAAGTGGATGTCCTCATCCGTCAGCGCTGCCGACTTGCTGATCGACCAGTGCAGGAACGGGGCATCCGCCACGCACTGCGTCCACACGATCGCGGTGATCTCACGCACGGGGATCTCGACGGTCGAGCAGTTGTTCTCCTCGACCTGGTCGCGCTCGGCCGCCACACACGCGGTGTTGCTCAGCTCCTCCAGCGGAGTCGCCGGCTGAGCCGTGTCATCACCGGGCTCGACCGGAGGCACCGGCGTCGCCGTGAACGTCACGTGCACGACGATGTCGGCCGACTCCCCCACACCCAGGGTGGGCACGCCCACGCTGAGCTGGTTGTCGTCGTCGACGTACGCCGGGTCGTTGTCGTTCGTCCAGCCCGCCGGCAGCGTCAGTCCGGTGACCTCCAGCCGCTCGGGGACCGGGTCGGTGACGACCACGTCCTCGGCGTCACGCGTGCCGTTGTTGGTGACGGTCAGCGTGTAGTCGAACGAGTCACCCGGCTCGACCGAACCCTGCTCCGGAAGACCCGAGGCGGTCTTGACGATCGAGACGTCGTCGTAGTTCACCTCGTCGCACGCGCTCGCATCCTGCGACTGCTCTCCGAAGACGAGCGACACGGTGTTCCAGATCGGAACGCCCTGGTCGTCGCCCTCGGTGCAGGGCTCGAGCTCTGCCGTCGGCACGCCGGTGACCTTGAGGTCGGCCCAGATCCGGTAGGTGTGCGTGAGCTTGCCGTCGATACGGTCCTGCGCGGTGAACGCGCCGATCCCCTTCAGCAGCCACGTGCCCGTGCCGTCCCAGCTCGCCTCAGTCGGGTTCGGGGTGTCAGCCCCGACCGCCTCGGCGTGCCAGTCGCCGTCCAGCTCGACATGGTCGGGCAGGGCGTCGGGCTTCTCGACGAGCGTGTACAGCACGTTCGTCACGGGACCTGCGGCCGGAGCCGCCGGAGCGGTCACGGTCACCAGGTACGACACCCGCTGCAGGCCGGTCTCGGGGTCCTCAGTGGTCCCCTCGGCGGTCTTGGTCACCGTCGGGTACACCGGCGGCGTGCAGGCCTGGACCGACACCGGCGGCAGCTGCTCGGTGAACGAGAGCGTCGCCTTGTTGAGGAATCCGAGTCCGCGCTGCTCACCCACCACGGTGCAGCCGACCTGGTGCTGCGTGAGGTCACCGGCATCCAGCGTCGCGTGGACGACCACCGTGTAGGTGTGGGTCGCCCCGGCGAGGATCGCCTTGCCGTTCGCGATGGATGCCGTCCAGACACCGCCGGCCTCATCGAAGGCCTGGTCGCTCACACCCTGGCCGCTCCACGACGCGTCCACGACGTCGATGACGCCGTAGTCGAGCGTGTCGGACAGGTTGTACTTCGACGCCAGCTTCTTCGGGTTGACAGCCTCGTCGTCGCTCAGCGTGACCTTGAGCTCGTACGTGATCTCCCATTCCTTGGTGTCGGGGTCGCGCGAGATGTCGCTGACCGTCTTGGTGACGGTCGGGTACACCTTCTCGTCGACCGGGCCGCACGCGTCGTCGTTCTGCACGACGTGGTCCACCGTCAGGATGCCGGTGTTGTAGAACCCGGTCCCGGGGCCCTCGCACACGCGGTCGCCGGCCGGGATCTGCGCCGGGATGCGGACGTGCCACGTGACGCGGTACACGTGCGTGGAGTCGTCCTCACCGCCGATCGAGACTCCGGTGACGAACGGGGCGCCGTCCGACGGGATGTCGGTGATCAGCGCGCCGGCCGGTGCCGGCAGGATGCGCTGCGCGTCACCCGAGAGGATCTCGACGCCCGGAGCGAAGTCCGGCTCGTCACCCAGATCGTAGGTGCGCTCACCGTCGGCGAGGGTCACCGTGATCAGGTACGAGACGTCCCACAGGTCGGGGTCGGTCTCGCTCTGCACCGACGACTCGATCTCCTTCGAGATCGTCGGGGCGCAGACCTCGACGTCCTCGCTGTCGGACTTCGACGCCTCGTCGGACGGGTCGACCGTCGCCGTGTTCGGGTACGTCGTGCAGACGCCGTCCGGAGTGGTCAGCGTGCGCGTGTACTCGAACGTCTTCGGGCCGTCCACCGCGTTCAGCGTGACGTCGTCACCGAACTCCGGTGCCGTGTCGGACACAGTGGCCGTGGCATCCGTCGTCGCCGGGTTCACCTGCGCGAAGTCCACCGTCGCGGACGTGGATGCCGCACCCGAGGTGTTCGGCAGCGTCTCGGTCGACCACGTGATGTCGACCACGTTCTCGACCGAGTCGCTCGCCGTGGTTCCTTCGAGGTCGCACGAGTACGGGAACGTCCGCGAGTCGCCTGCCGGGATCGTCAGGTTGTCGGTCCCGGTGACGACGCAGCCTGCGAGCGTGTCGTCGAGCGTGATGGTGACGTCGACGTTGTTGTCGTTCGTCACCGTGATCTCACCGGCGATCGCGAAGTTCGAGTCCTGCGCGGCGGTCGGCGTGACCGTCACGTCGTACTTGAACTCAGCCGACGTTCCCGGCGCCACCGTGACGGCGTTCGCGTTGACGTCCTTGACGATGCTCCAGCCGTAGTCGCGGTCGAACGAGCCGGTCGCGGTCTTGGCGACCGTCAGATCCTTGTAGCCGCAGAGCTCGACGCTCGCGTCGTCGTCCTGGCCGGTCTCTTTGATCGTCGCGGTGTTGTCGACCGTGACGCAGGCGCCCAGCGTGCCCTGCAGCTCACGCTCGTACGTCCAGGGCTGCGATGCGCCCTCGGCCGTCCAGGTGTGCGTGCCGAGCTCGACGACCGGTCCGGCCGGGTTCGTGAACTGGTCCGTGACGGTCACCGTCTTGGCGTTGAGGTCGGTGATGACCGCGTCGGCGAAGTCGAAGTCCTTCGTCCCGACGGCCGTCCCGCTCGTGCCGCGCAGCTCGGTCTTGTCCCAGGTGGCCGTGGCAGTGTTCGTGCCCGTCGTGTCGGCGGTCGCCGACAGGTTGTCGCAGAGGTAGTGGACGACGAGCTGGCCGTTCGCCGGCACGGTCGCGGTGGCATCGCCGAAGTCGATGTCACACACCGTCGCGCCGATCTTGTCGGTGAGCGCCGTCAGCGGAACCACCACGTTGTTCGGGTTCGTCACGGTGATCGTGCCCGAGACGTCGAAGTTCGTGTCGGTCGCCTTGCCGTCGGTCACCGTGACCGTGTAGGTCGCGGTCGCCTTGCCGGTGTCAGGGTCGATGACGAGCTTCGTCTCTTTCGCGGTCTTGTCGATCAGGAACGAGTAGCTGCGGTCGAACGTCGGGTCCGCGGTCTTGGTGACCACCAGGTCCTGGTAGTCGCAGACGCTCACCGTCACGTCGTCGGTGTCACCGGTCTCAGTGATCTTCGCGATGTTCTTGTAGTCGACGCACGCGCCGGGAGTGCCGTCGAACGTCAGCGAGTAGTGGAACTCCTTCGGTCCGTCGGCCCAGTTGGCCGTACCGAGCTCGACCGGGTTGGCCGGGTCGGTCTTGTCGTCGACGACGTGCACGGTCGCGTTGACGGGCGTGACGTTCCAGCCGTCCGTCGAGATCTCGACCGTCTTGGATGCCGTCGAGCTCGGGCTGTACGCCGCGTCGTCGTCCCAGTTCACGGTGGCCGTGTTCATGCCGGTCGTGAACGGTCCGCTCTGCGGGAACGTGCAGCTGTAGTCGAACACCTTCGACGAGTTCGCCGGGATGGTCGCGTCCGTGCCGCCGGTCACCGCACACGTGACACCCGGGAACGTCGGTACATCGGTCACCGAGGTGGCGACGACGTCCCAGTCGTTGGGGTTGCTGACGGTGATCTGACCGCTCATCGCCCACTGCGAGTCGGTCGCGGCCCCGGGGGTCGCGATCACCGTGTAGTCGAAGGTCGCCTTGCCCGTCTCGGGGTCGACGGTCTTGACCGTCGCGTCGACCTTCTTCTCGATGCTCCAGTCGTAGGTGCGCGTGAGGCTCAGCACGACGTTCTTGTCGACCGTCAGGTCGGCGCCGGTGCACACCTTGACCGAGACGCTGGAGTCCTGCTTGCCTTGATCGCTGGTCGCGGCGAGCGAGGCCGTGTTCGGGTACTGCTGACACGTGTCGGCTTCGAGTTCGGAACCGAGGTGGCGCGAGTATGTGAAGACAGTCGGGCCGTCGAGCTTCGACACGATGACCGGAGTGCCGTACTTGGCGGCGAACTCATCGGCGGTGTCAGACACCGTCACGGTCTTGTCGGTCTCGTGAGCGGGCGTGACGAAGGAATAGTCGACGCCGGGCGTCGTCGCAGAGCCGGCCGGGATCTTGCTGCCGTCCCACGTGACGGTGGCCTTGTTCGTCCCGCTCGCGCCCGAGCCGACTGCGCACGAGTACGGAATCCCCACCGATCCGTTGGCGGGAACCGACGGGAGAGGCTGTCCGTTGTTGACCACACACCCCGCGCCGATCGAGTCCGACACGCCCGTGACGGGCACCGCGATCGGGTTGGCGTTCGACACCGTGATGGTGCCCGACACCTTCCAGCCGGAGTCCTGGGGGCCCTCGGGCGTGACCGTCACCGTGTAGTTGAAGTCTGCGCCCGTCTTCGGCTTCGCCTTCGCCTCGTTCTTGTCGACCGTCTTCTCGATCTTCCAGTCCCAGTCACGGTCGAACGTCGTCGTCGCGGTCTTGGTCGCGGTCAGCGGGACACACGTCGACGGCGGGGTGATGGTGAGAGGTCCTGCCCACGCCTGGATGTTGCCACCGATGGGGTTGTTGTTGCCCGTGAACGAGCGGATGTACACCGACGAGCCGATCGACGGCGGGCACCCGGGCTTGACGTTCGCGAGAAGCGCGAGGTTCAGCCCGACCTCGACGAACGTGCCGTCGACGTTGGTGACCCCCATGAAGCTGTTCGCGGGGAAGTTGCTCGTGATGCAGGTGCCCGGGTAGTCATCCGGGTTCGCGTTGGCGCCGGTGTAGCTGATCGGCCCGTACGTGCACGCCCCGCGGAGCTCAGTGCCGTTGTTGCCGTTCTGGTCCATGAAGAACACCGTGCCGCCCTGCGAGCGGTCCGGCTGCGGGACGGTGCCCTGGCCTCCGGAGCGGGTCGGTGCCTTCGTGATCTCGATGATGAAGCCAGACGATCCGGTGCCGCTCGCGCGGTCCCACGCAGCGAAGAGGATCGGGTCGCCGTTGACCGTGGTCGACCAGGCCTGTCCGTTCAGGATCGTCGAGTGCTGCGCGGGGCTGCCCGACGCGTACCAGGTCGACGGGTCACTGTTGTCGTTGTCGGTCTTGTAGGGTCCGTGACCGTTCGTCGTCGCATCCGGAACACTGTCCCAGTCGTTGCCGGCGCAGTCGACGGCGCGGTTGCCGTCGATCTCAAAGCCGTAGAAGAGCGGGGCACACGCGAGCGGCTGGATCTCAGGCGCCGCCAGCGGCGCCACCGTCTTCGCGGTGTCGGTCTTCGTCGTCTTGGTGTCCTTCGCGGGCTCCGACGGCGATGGCGCGGGATCGGGAGCGGCCTCGGTGGGCGCAGGATCCGCTGCCGTCTCGGACGGCGCCGGGTCGGCGGCATCCTTCGACGAATCCGTCGTCGACGAGTCCGTCTCCGACGTGTCGGTCGTCGTGTCGGCGGCCTGGGTCGTCGCGGCCGGATCCGGCTGCGCCTCCTCTGCCACCGCCGGGGAGAGCCCCGAGAACACGAGGGCCGTCGACACGATGGCGGCGACCCCTCCGACATACCAGCGCTGCTGGAGCGCGAGCCGGCGCTCCTCGGTCCGCTGCTCACGCATGCGACGGCGCGTGTCTCCGTTACCGGACGCGCGCACGAAAGTACGACGACTGAACATCACTTCACCCTTGGTCGTTACGACACAGGGCGCCCCAGATGAGGCCCCTCCCAATCACGCAACGGCGAGTGGATGAAATGCTTCTGCTTCCCCAAGCGGTTCGGCATTCTCCCCAAACACGCGCCGAGACGTGTTCCCGGGGCTAAACGTATGCCGCCGACCCGGCCGCGTCAAGTAACGGCTCGGCAACGGCCGAAACGCCGCAAGGGGGCGGACCGTCCGGGACGGCCCGCCCCCTCGCGGGGACCTCAGGCGATCAGAGCTGCGGCTTGGGCTCTCCGCGGCGGCGGCGAGACATCAGCAGCACCGAGGTGCCGGTCAGCATCACCACCAGCCCGAGGATGATCAGCGGCAGGGTCGCACCTCCGCCCGTCGCCGGGAGCGCCGACAGCAGGACGGTGGCGTCGTCCGAGTCACGGCCCGGGTCGTCCGGGTCGCCGAACGTGTGGTAGTCGACCACCGCCACATTCGTGATCGTGTTCGCCGTCGACTTCGGGTTCACCGTCGCGTCGAGGGTGATCCGCGGAGCGACGGTCGCGCCGCCGTTGTCGGAGTTGATCGGCTGCAGCGGGCCGAACAGCTCACACGTGAGCGTTCCGCCGTAGCCGCCGGCATCCTGACCCGCCACCTCACACGACTGCCAGTTCGGGAACGCATCGGCGTCGCCCTTGCCGGTCCAGTCGACCGCGGTGATCTTGACGTCGGCCGGGATGACATCGGTGACGACCACGCCCTCGGCCGCCGCGTCATCGCTCACGTTGGCGACGTCCAGCGTGTACCGGAACGAGGTGCCCGGCTCGGTGTGCTCGACGCTCGCCGACTTCTCGACCTGCACCTCGGTGTGGCGCGCGACGAAGCACTGTGGCGTCGCGGCCGGGTACGAGGTCGAGAAGGTGAGCGTCGGGTTCACCGTGAACGTGATCTCGGTGTTGAGGCGCCACGAGTAGTCGAGCTCGCTCGGGTCGAGGATCAGTCCGTTGAAGACGAACTGCGCCTGCTGCTCGGGCGTCATCACGGTCGTGGTCCCGGGCAGGTAGTACTGCGTCGGGGTCGAACCGGCGACGATGTCGCTCGCGGCGATCGGACGCCATCCCGGGTAGTCGATCGACACACCGGACGGTGTGAAGGCCGAGCCCACCCATGGGATCTCGTCGCTCCAGGTGGTGCTGCCGTTGTCGGACAGCTCCACCTGCGCCGGAGAGGTCTCGGGCGTCACGGCGTCGTTGACCGGCTTCCACAGGAAGTTCACCGGCTCGTCCTTCAGCGACTCGGACTTGGTGACCACCCAGCCGAGGTACGGCGCGTCGGCGACGCAGCGGGTGTAGACGAGAGCCGCGATGTCACGGGTCGGCGTCGTCACCTCATCGCAGTCGTTCGTCGGGTCGCTGTCGTGATCCGCCGAGACGCACGCCTCGTTGAGGATGTCGTCGAGCGGCGTCGGCGGAGCCGGCGGCTCGTCGTCGCCGATCACCTCGGGCAGCGTCGCGGAGGTCGTGGGCGGCAGGAAGGTCACCTGCACCACGATCTTCGCGCTCGCCCCGACCGCCAGCGTCGGGATGCGCACCGACAGCGTGTTGTCGTCATCGACGAACGCGGGTGCGTTGTCGTTGCTCCAACCTGCCGGCAGCGTCAGCCCGGTCACCTCGAGGCGCTCGTGCAGCGGGTCGCTCACGACCACGTTCTCGGCATCCCGGGTCCCGTTGTTCGTGACGGTCAGCTCGTAGTCGAACACCGTGCCCGGGTCGATCGAACCCTCTTCGGGAAGGTTCGTCGCCGTCTTCTCGATGCCGACGTCGTCGAAGTGCACCGTCTGGCACGCGTCGTCGCGATCGACATACTCGCCGGAGTGGATGACCGCCTCGTTCCAGACGAAGTAGCCGCCCTCCTGGGCCTCGAAGCACGTGCGCGGCTGCTCGGTGGTCGGCGGTCCGGAGACCTTGACCTTCGCCGAGACCACGTACGTGTGCACCGGTCCGTCCGGCGTCAGCGTGCCCGCCGGGACGATCGTCCACTCCCCTTCGCCGTTCCACGACGCTCCGGAGGCCGGAACCGCCGGGGTGACAGCATCCGCCGCCTCCGCGGTCCAGTCGCCGACGAGGTCGACCCCGTCCGGCAGCGTGGGCGCGTCGGTGAGGACGTACCCCACCTCGGCCGGCTTCGGATCCGCATCGGTCTCGGGGTAGGTCACCGTCACGACGTACGAGATGCTCTGCGTCCCGTCACCGTTCTGCGTGTACGCGCCCGCGGTCTTCTCGACGGTCGGGAACACCGGCTCGGCACAGGCGTGGACCACTCCGGTCTGCCCGCCGCTGGTCAGTCGCGCGGTGTTGAGGAAGCCGCCTGACGGCCCCTCCCCGCCCTCGTCGCAGACGGTGGTGCCGTCGTTCATCGCTTCGGCTGTGACGTCCGCCTTCACCGTGACGGTGTAGGTGTGCGTCGAGCCCGCCGTGATCGCCTTGCCGTTCGCGATGGACGCCGACCAGTCGGAGTCGTCGAAGGCGACGTCCGTCTGCCCCTCGCCGCTCCAGGTGGCCGAGTCGATCTGGATGCCTCCACCGAACTCGACGACGTCCTGCAGGCTGTACTTCGCCGACAGACCGTCCGGGTTCTCGGGCGTGCCCGCCGCTGCGAGCGACGCCGTCAGGTTGTAGACGATCGTCCACTGCCCGGTCGACGGGTCCTGCGTCGACGAGGTCACGGTCTTGGCGACGGTCGGGTAGACCGCCTCCTTGACCGGGATGCAGGCGGTGCCGTCATCGACCTGGTCGTCGCCGACGTACAGGTAGGCGGCGTTGAAGTAGCCGTAGCCCGGTCCCTCGCTGCACTCCAGCTCGTTCGTCGGCACCGGTTCGGTGACCGTCGCCTTCCACGACACGGTCCACACCTGCGTCTCGTTCGCGCCGAGCGCGACCGGGTCGTCGGGGAACGACGCTCCCGGCTCGATGTCGATGGGCTCGTCGCCCGCCGGCGTGGTGCGCTGCGCGGTGCCGTCGCCGAGCGTGATGCCCGACGGGAAGCCCGGCACGTCGGTCAGCGTGTAGAAGGTGTCGAACCCGCTCGGGTTGACCGTCAGCTGATACGTGACCGTCCAGCTGTCGGGGTCGTCCGGGTTCTGCGTGGCACTGGTCGCGGTCTTGTCGATCGTCGGCAGGGCCGGCTCCGAGCAGTCGTCGACCGGATACTCCTCGCCCGCGACGGTGATGACCGCGGTGTTGAGGAAGCCGCCCGACGGGTCTTCGTCGTCGGGGTAGCAGCCCAGCGTGTCGCCGTTCCACGCCTCTGCCGGCACCGTCGCGTGCACGGTGACCGTGTAGGTCGCCGTCCCCGTCGTGTCGGTCTTCGGCGCCAGCGTCGCGTCCGTCGCGATGTCGGCGGTCCAGTCGTCACCGGCGTTCGCGAACGGCACGTCGGTTCCGCCCGGACCGGTCCACGAGGCATCCTGCACCTCGATGTCGCCGCCGAACTCGAGCCGGTCGGTGACGCTGTACGTCGCGGGCGCCTCGGTCGACGTGTTCGTCACGACGATGTCGTACGTGATCGTCCACGTGCCGTCCTCGCCCTGCGAGGTGCTCGTCACGGTCTTGGACTGCTCGGTGACCGCGCGGACCACCGGGATGCAGTCGCCGGACTCGTTGCCGCCGATGCCGTTGGTGATGACCGTGTGGTTCCACAGGCCCTTGCCCTGCGCCTCGCAGTCGAGGGCGCTGTCGGGCACGGATGCCGCGATCTTCACCTTCAGTACGACGAGGTAGACGTTCTGGGAGTTCTGCGTCAGCAGCCCGGCACCGAGTGGCTGGGTGTGGTCCGCGGCCCACGTCGCGCCGAGCGTGCCGACGTTGCCCGCCCCGATCGAGTCGATCGAGGCCGCCCAGATCCCGACCGGCGTGACTCCCGCCGGAAGAGCCTGCGGGGTGTCGTGAACGACGTACTGCAGCGGAGTGCTCGTCGGGTTGTAGACCTTCACCTTGTAGGCCAGCGTCCACTCGCCGGTCGAGGCATCCTGAACAGCCGCCACGCCGGTCTTCTCGACCTTGGGGCTCGTCGGAACGCCACAGCCGTCGTCGCTCGCGGTGCCGCCCGGGAACGTGACGGTCGCCACGTTGTAGAAGCCGCCGCCGGGGGTCTCGCCCTCGGTCGTGCAGGTGAGCGCCGTCTCGGGGTCGAAGTCCTCCGCGTCGACGGTCGCCTTCACCGTGTAGGTCCAGACCGTCGAGGCGCCGCCGGCCAGCACACCGGCAGGGATGCCGGGGGTGCCGTCCTGCGTCCACGTCTCAGAACCCGGGACGACGTCGAAGCTCGCGTCGAACTGCGGGGTGTCGGCGAGCGCGTACGCCGCCGAGAGCGTCGGGTCGAGGTTCGTCACCGTGACGTCGTAGGACAGCACCCACTCCCCGTCGACGTTCTGTGCGACCTTCGCATCGGACTTCTCGATGCCGACCTTCGGCAGACGAATGCCGTCACACGCGTCGTCTTCGTCGCCGCCGACGCCGTTCGTGACGGTGGCGGTGTTCCAGACGCCCGTGCCCGGCTCTTCGCCGCACACCAGGTCCGCCGCCTTGACGTCGTTCGAGAGGGTGACCTGCGCCGTGATGGTGAACACGTGCGAGGCGCCCGCCGGCAGCGTGCCGGTGCCGACGAGGGTGTTGCCCACACCGTCGAACGCCGTCGCCGGTGCCGTGAACGTGCCGCCGTCGAGGTCGGCCGGTCCCTCAGCCGTCCAGACCGCGCCGCTCACTCCGGCAGGAAGTGCCGCCGGGGTGTCCGAGAGCGAGTACCAGAGCGGGATGGCGCTCGGGTTCGTCACGGTCACCGTGTAGCCGAGCAGCCAGTCGGTGCCCTGCTGCGCGATCGTCGCCGAGTCCTTCACGACCTCGGGCGAGGCCGGCTGGCCGCAGCCGTCGTCGCTCTTCGAGCCACCCGGATAGACGACCGTCGCCACGTTGTGGAACGCGCCGCCCTCGCCGGGCTCGCACGTGAGCTCCGGGTCCTCGGCAGCCGGGTCGAACGACGCCACGATGCGGTAGACGTACTCGTCCGAGCCGCCGGCCTCGATCGGCGTGTTCGCCACCGGTGCCGCGCCCTGCCAGCCCTCGCTGACGACCGAGAAGCCGACGCCGAGGTCGGGCAGGTCGGTCAGCGTGTAGACGGTCCCCGTGGTCAGGCTGGAGTTGGTCACGGTGACGGTGTAGTCGACCTGCCAGTCACCGCCGTCCAGCTGCGTCACCGTGCCGTCCGTCTTCGAGACGCTCACCGGCGGCAGGACGACCGTGACACAGCCCTCGGCATCCTTGACGACCTGGCCCGAGGTGACGGTGGCCTTGTTCTTGAGGCCCGCCTGCGCCGCGCAGTCGCCGATGCTGACAGCGTCCGTCGAAGGCAGCAGCTTCCCGCTGACCGTGTAGGCGTAGCTCGCCGTCGGCGGCAGCACACCCTGCCAGATGGTCCCGTTGCCCGGGGCGAACGTCGCCGCCGTCGGGGCGGGCGCAGCGTCGACAGCCGCGACGTTCCACACGCCGTCGACGAGCGTCCAGCCCGCCGGAGCGGCCGGGAATGCGTCGGTCAGCGCGGCCTGCACCGCCGTCGGATCGGGGTTCATAACCGTGACGGTATATACCACGTTGAACGAACCGTCCGGGTTCTGCGATGCCGGGTTCGTGCCCGTCTTCGTGACCGTCGGGAACGCCGGCTCCTTGCAGGCGTACGCGGTGCCCGCCGGTGTGGTGCCGGTGCGCGTGAACAGGTCGGTCCGGTTGGCGAATCCGCCCGGCTCGGGCGTCTCGCACTTCCAGGCGTCGCCGTCAGCCACGCTGTCGGCGATCGCGATGCCGGTGACGTGGATGACGAACACGTGCGTGTTGCCGGCCCCCGCGGGCACGGTGCCCGTCGCGAGCTGCGGCTGCGCCGCGCCGTCCCAGCCGGCCGTCAGCGTCGAACCCGGTGCGCCGGAGTTGTCGACGGTGGCCGTGCCGACGGTGATGCCGGCGCCGAACAGGAACGTGTCGTTGACCTTGTACGCGTACGAGCCGGTCGCGGAACTGTTCGTGACGGTGACGGTGTAGTCGATCGACCACGTTCCGTCCGGCTGCTGGACGGGGGTGGATGCCGTCTTGGCGATCGATCCCGTCGCGTCGGTGTCGTTGTTCACGATCCGGCAGGTGACGTCCTTCGCCAGCGGCACCTTCACGGCGCCGTCGGTGAGGGCGACCGCCGTCTGCGTTCCGGTGATGACACACGACCACGCGCCGTCCTGCGAGTAGCCCGACGGGCCGGACTCGCTCAGGACGTAGGCGCGGCCCGCGACCACCTGACCGCTGATCGCGGCCAGCAGCGGGTCGCCGCCCACCTGCGTGCCGGTGCCGTTGATCGGGGTGTCGCTGTTGGCCTCGTTCTTCGCGGTCAGCGTCCACTGGTTCGCCGTGGCCGAGCCACCGCCGTCGTTGACGACTTTCTTCTCCAGCGTCAGCGTGGGCTTCTGCGACGAGTTGGTGAAGGTGCAGACGACCTCGACGCCGTTCGGGACGGTGACCGTCGGCGCAGCGAGCGACGTTCCGCCGGTCGAGCACACCAGGTTCGTGAGCTGGTACCCCGCGAGCTGGTCGATCTCGGCGAGCGTGTAGGTGCCGGCATCCACCGTCCGAGGCACGTTGTGGTCGAAGGTCAGCGTCGTCGCGCCAAGGGTGGCGGTCAGGTGCTGGTTCCAGTCGGTTGCGACCTTGTCGCCGCCGTTGGAGTTGTCGACCACCTTGAGCAGCCGCAGCGTGCCCGGCTTGTCGTCGTTCGTGAACGTGCAGGTGACGTCGTCGCCCGGCTTGAGGGTCAGCGTCGGGCTGCCCTTGGTGGTGTTCGGGTAGCCGGTGCACGACAGGGCCTTGAAGTCGTAGCCGCCGATCACGCTCTCAGCGAGCGTGTAGACCTCGCCCGCAACGACCTCTCCGTTCACCCCGGTCTGACCGCTGAGGTCCGGGCCGTCCTCCGTCGTCGCCGACAGCGTCCACGCAGTGTCCGGCGTGGTGCCGCCGTTGTCGTTCACGACGACCTTCTTGAGGGTGAGCTTCGGAGCGATGTCGTCGTTGACGATCTGGTAGACGCCGGTCGCGCCAGGCGCCACCGTGACATCCCAGCCCTCGACGTCGACCCAGTCGGCGCCGACCAGCTGCTGGAGCTTCACCTTGGTGTACCCCGTCAGTCCCGTCTCGGAGACCGTGTAGGTGTGGTCCGGCCGCACCTGGATGGTGTTGGCGGCCGTCGTGGAGTCCGCGCCCTCGACCGCAGGCGGAGTGGCCAGGCCGGTCAGCGGGGCCGGCGTCGCCTTCAGATCCCAGTCGGACGGGTCCGCGTCGCCGCCGTTGTCGTTCACGACGTGCTTGCGCAGCACGAGACTCGCGGTCCGGTTGATCGCCTCGCACTCGACGTGCTGGCCGAGCTGCACCGTGACACCGCCGTTGAGGCCGTCGTACTCGTCACCGCGCGTGCCGTTCTCGTTGAGCACGTAGCAGTGCCACGAGCCCGTCGAACCCGGGCGCGGGGTCGCGCCCGGCACGACCTCCTGCGTGTAGCGGGGGTCGCCGCCCGACTCGGCGAGCGTGTAGATGACGCCCGGCGTGACGTTCGTCAGCCCCGTCGGGGACTTCGCGTTCGGGCCGGGGAGCGAACCCTGCGGCCCGGTGCCCGTGAGCGTCCACGTGGTGGGGTCGGCCGATCCGCCGACGACCTTCTTCGTCAGCTTCAGCTGCGTGGTGCACGTCACGGTGTTCGTGATCGTGATCACGTTCGGGTTCGGCGTCGACGTCATCGTGTGCGAGCCGGTGCCGGTCGAGGTGTTCGTGCAGAACGGCGGAAGCTGCGTCACGGTCTCGGCGATCGCCACCGACGTGCCGACGTCGTAGGTGTAGTTCGTGCCGAAGTTCTTGGCGGCGCCGTCGAGGGTCAGCTGGGCCGAGCCGATCGGCTGTGAGCCGTTGTCGTACGGGACGCCGTTGATGACCCACTTCTTCTCGACCTTCAGGTCGACCTTCGGGTTCGGCGCCTGGTTGTAGACCGTACAGGTCACGATGCGCCCGCCGGTGGCGTTGGCCGTGAAGCCGAGCGCACCCACGTTCGTGACGGTGACGGGCTGATCCAGGTCGTTCTTGCAGACCGCGTTCTTGCCGCCCTGAGGTGCGGGCGTGTACCCGGCGCGGTCCTCTTCGGTGATTGTGACCGGTGTGGACGACCCAGCGGAGAGCCCCGAGACCTTGAAGCTGATGGCGCCCGAGGCGTTCGTCGTGCCGTTGCTCGGCGTGACCGCGTTGCCGCTGGTGGCGCCGAAGCCCCAGCCGGGCGTGGGCGTCGCGTTGGCGACGGTGCCGCCGTTCGGGATCACCATCTTCGTGACGTTGATCGTGCTCTCGCACTGACCCTTGGCCAGGTTCTGCAGGAACGTCGCGAGCGCCGAGTAGTTGGCGACGAGGTAGTAGTCGCTGTTCACGGCCGGGCCCGAGATCGCCTGGATGTTGGCCTCGGCGCCGTCGACGCCGATGCCGACCGGCACGACGCGGGTCCCGAGGTTCTTCACCGCGTTCGCGGAGAAGACGGCGTTCTCGACCTCGCGGAAGCGCGAGAAGTTGCCCGGTCCTTCAGCGTTCGGGCCGTAGACGGTGGGCGTCCCGTCGGTGAGCATCAGCAGCACGTCGACCTTGTTCGCCGCGTCGCCGGCGACCTGCCAGAGGCCCTGGTCCCAGTTCGTGGCGCCGAGGCTCTCGGAAGGCTTGGTCAGACCGTTGATCTTGTTCTTCACCGTGGTCGCGCCGCCGGCGGTCGACACGGACGTCAGGCCGAGGGTGCTGTTGCTCGCGCCCCCGACCGGCGCCTGCGAAGCGAAGGTCCACACCGCGAGCGACGAGGGCGTTCCCTGCAGGGCATCGACGAAGCCGTTCGCCGCATTCTTCAGCTGCGTGAACTCACCCGAGTCGATCGAGTTCGAGAGGTCGATGAGCAGGCCGACACGGATGCCGCACGCCTGGAGTGCGGCCGGGTTGTTCTTGATGTCAGCCCAGAACCCGCCAGAGGCAGTGGCGCCGTTGCCGGTGCCGACCTGCGGGTACGAAGTGTCGGAACCCGCCGCGACGGTTCCCGTGCGGAACCGGTAGGCGGTGTTGGCGGCGGGGTTGCCGACGTTGAACTGCGAGACGCTGCTCCAGCCGGTCGGCGCCGTCTTCTCGACGATCCAGTACTGCGCGCCGCTGGGCACCGAGATCGAGCACCGGCCGTTGGCGGCCGTCGTGCACGAGCCGATCAGCCCGCCTGCACTCATGTCAGGCGCAGCGTCGGTGCCGGTGCGGACCTCGAACACGGCGTCCTGCAGGCCGGCGACGGTCTGGCCGCCGGTGCGGAGCCCGCCCTTCTGGATCGTGATGGTGCCGGGCTGGACCTTCGTGCTCGTGAAGTCGCCGAAGTTGTACGTCGTCCAGTTCGTGTTGCTGTTGATCGAACGCGCATCGTCGTCGGTGACGTTGTAGCCGGCGGGGGCATCCGTCAGCTGCACGCGATAACGGGAGTTCGCGGTGACCGCGTTCGAGCCGACGGTCTTGACCAGGAACTCGCCGAGGTCGGGGTCGAGGTCGCCCGGACCGTTGTCGGTGATGCTGGTGTCACCCACCCAGTTGTTGCCGGAGCGACGCTCGACGTTGAACGTCGTCCCGCCGAGCAGCACGCCGTCCTGGTCCACGGCGCGCCAGTAGATGTAGGGCGGCTGTCCGCCGTCGGGCCCGGCCGCGAGCGGCGCGATCGGCGCCTCCGCAGCCAGTGAGCGGCTCTGCGGCTTCTGCGTGGCGGCATCCGTCTCGCTCTCGCCCTCGTCGGTCTTCACCGGCGCCGGCTCGCTCTGCTCCGGTGCGGGAGCCGGTTCGCTCTTCTCGGGCTCGGGCTCGGGCGCCGGCTCGCTCTTCTCGGGTTCGGGTGTCACCGCCTCGTCGTCCGACGGAGCCGGGGTGGCGGCATCCTTCTCAGCATCGCCCGTGTCGGTCGACTCGGTCGTCGCCGACGGCGATGGCGTCGGCGCCGGCGTCTCGTTCGCCAACGCCGGCGACATGCCTGCGAAGATCAGCGCGCCAGAGAGCAGCGTCGCGATGCCACCGGCGTACCACCGGTGCCGCATCGTCAGTCTGCGGTCGCGCTCCCGAGCCGCTCGCAGGCTGCGCCGGATTCCCGTGCGCGCTGAACCGTCATTTCCCCAGTACCCAGACATCAAGGTTCCCCTTCTCGCTGATGTCAGCTCAAGGGGACCCCGAATTCCCGGTCGGACTCCCCAAGTGTGCGTTCCCTCCGGTGTTAACTCCCCAGTTGCACCGGACGCACGTAGCCCACGGTCAAGCTAGCGGCGACTCGAGGGCGGCGTCAAGCACCCCCGGTCACACGCGGATCACGATCCGCTCAGGAAACGCAGAAGCGGCCCGGGTCGCCCCGGGCCGCTTCTGCGTGTCGTTCACTTGTCGCCGACGGCTCCGTCGAGGTTGCCGCGCACGCTGTCGATCGTCGCGTCGTGCTCGTCGGGAAGCACCTTCTTGGCGAAGTCGGACGCGCCGTCCAGCACCTTGTCGCTGATGCCCTCGGCCTGCTCCGACTTCAAGAAGTCGTCGATCTTGTCTTTGTTCTGCTCGTACAGTTCTTTGCCCTGATTGACCAGGTCGTCGAACCCGCTCATGCTGGCTCCGTCTCTCGCCCCGAGTGCGGCGTCACCACACATTCTGTCGGGACGGATGCCGCGCCGAAAGCCCCGCTACGCCCACTCTCGCGCGCGCTTCTGCGCCTCGTGCCGCTCGATGACCTTCTCGTCCCGAGCCTTGACCACGGCGCGGATGATCACCGCGATGAGCACGCCGATGGTCGCACCGATCGAATTCGCGACCACGTCGTTGATCGTCGACACACGCGCGTCGAGCAGGAAGTGCTGTGCGAGCTCGATGCAGGCCGACAGCGCCGGCCCGAGCAGCAGCGCGATCGGCCACCAGCGCAGCGGCACCATGAGTGCGAACAGGAACCCGACCGGGATGAACAGCAGCACGTTGGAGAACGACTCGATGAACGTGTAGTCGATGAACGTCGGCACGCCGCGCTCGTGCAGCTCCGAGATGGCGCGGTCGAGCAGGCCTTCGACCGGCGCGTCGATCGGGCTCGGCCAGAACACCATGAAGGCGAGGAAGGCGCCGTAGCCCAGCACCATCAGTGCGATGATCGTGTGTCGCGGACCGCTCGTCGACGGCAGTCGATCGCTCGTCATTTCGCCGCCGGGAACATGGCGGTGCACGATGCGTCGATCGTCACCGGCGTCTGCGTCACGGTGGGAGAGTAGCGCACCTCGAGCGGCCCCAGATCGCCTTCCGGAAGCTGCGTGGTGAACGACACCGTCTTCGTCTCGCCCTTCTTCAGCAGCATGGTGCGGCTGGCCAGGGGATGCCCCTTCTCGGCGCCGTCACGGTTCCACCGCTTGACGTCGCCGTCCGCCGGACTGATCGCCGTGATCGTCGAACCGGGAGGCGCGACGTAGAGGGTGTCGAGGATCATCGTCGTGCGGGGCAGGTCCATCGACGGGTTGCGGTAGCCGAGCCGGTAGCCGCTCATGTTGCTGCCGGGCACGGTCGACGCCATCGTCAGCGACGTCGTCATGGTGCGGGTGGCCGCATCGCAGGTCACGGTGAGCGAGGTCGACAGGAAGTACTCGAGCTTGCTATACGACGCGTTGTTCAGGTAGATGCCGACCTGGGTCGCCTTCGTGTTGTCGGCCGTCAGCGCGCCGTCGATCTTGAGGTCGACCGCGAGCGCGTTCTCGTCCTCGCGCGGGAACCACGCGTAGATGCGGTCCTCATCGACCGAGCGGGTGAGCTGGTCGATCATCGCGGTCGGCTCCCACGACCCGCTCGCGATCTTGTCGAAGACGCGCGAGGCGACGTCGGCGAAGTACGCGTCGGCAGCCAGGCCGTTCGTTCCGAACTTCTCGTACGTGTCGTTCAGCAGGAGCTTCACGGCGTTGTCGGCGTTGATCTCGGACCCGTCCTTGAGCGGTACGGGGCCGCTGGCCTTGAGCATGTACGACAGCGCGACCGGGTCCATCGAGATGACGCCGTCCAGCTGCGAGTCGTTCGTCTGCGTCCACAGCTGCGAGAACATCTGCGCCGTGGTCGGGAAGTCCGGGGTGCGCGTGAAGTTCTGGGCGTTCTTCGTGAAGTCCCATTCGTACAGCGCCAGCGTCTCGTCGGGCAGGTCGGAGCGCAGTCGCCCGGTCACGCCGGCGTTGTAGAAGTCCTCGACCGAATCGTCCTCGACCTTCTCGATCTTGCCGTTCTCGGCGTGGATCAGCGTCGACGTCGCGGCGTTGCCGCCCGTCGCGCGGATCTCGGCGTTGTTCTGGAACACCACCAGGTAGTTGCGCGGCCCCTCGGAGCCGGCCATGCGCAAGGCGATCGGAAGCACCTTCTCGACGGTGTCGAGCATCGGCCCCGCCTGATCGACGACCGAGATGAGCTGCCCGACGGCGTCGTCGACGACCGGCAGCAGCGCGGCACGGTCGATTCCGGAGACCTTCGCCTGGGCGCTCGCGAGCACCGTCTTGATCTGGGGCAGGGTCTGCTGCGCCTGCTGGAAGGGCGCGAGGTTGATGCCGCCGCCCTCGACCTTCAGTTTGTCGGGCGACATGATGCCGAGAAGCTCGATGCCCGAGGGCAGAGCATCGCGGACGATGATGTGGGTGGCCTCGGTGGCGCTGCGCACCGCGGCGATGTTGACACCGACGACGGGGAGGGCCGAGGCCACATCCCACAGCGGTCCTTCGACGGTGGCGTCCGCCTTGGTGGTGAGCCGCAGCGCCTCGGCGCCGATCGACTGCATCTGGGCGGCATCGCCCTTCTTGTACGCCTCCGTGAGCGATCCGAGCTGCGACTTCGCGGCCATCAGATCGTCACGCACACCGAGCGCCTGCGACGCGAAGATCCCGCCGACACCGGCGAGCGCGCCGAGAACGACGAAGACGCCGACGAGCACCCACGGCCAGCGCCGTCGACGCTGCGGCGCCGGGGCATGGTTGCCGGCGCGACCTTCGCGGAAGCGACCGGGGGTGGGCTTGGAAGACACCAGAGGATGCTACCGGTCAGGGCCTGTGACGAAGCCGAGAGACGCGCTCAATGTGCGGTCTCACCAGGGGCGATCACGGCTTTGATGGTGCGGAACAGGATCTGGATGTCTTGCGTGAACGACCAGTTCTCGACGTAGTACAGGTCGAGGCGGATCGAGTCCTCCCACGAGAGCTTGGAGCGCCCGCTCACCTGCCACAGTCCACTCATGCCGGGCTTGACGAGCATGCGGCGGTGCGCGTCGTCGTCGTAGAGCGCCACCTCGGCGGCGCGCTGCGGGCGAGGTCCGACGAGACTCATCTCGCCGAGGAAGACGTTGACGAGCTGAGGCAGTTCATCGATCGAGTGCTTGCGGATGAAATAGCCGACCCGAGTGATCCGCGGGTCGTTCGTGACCTTGAACAGGGGCCGGTTCGTCGTGCCCTGCACGTCGAGCAGGCTCGCGAGCTGGTCGTCGGCGTTGGCCACCATCGAGCGGAACTTCAGCATGCCGAATTCGCGGCCGCCGCGGCCGACGCGGATCTGGCGGTAGAAGACGGGTCCGCTCCCGTCGATGCGGATCGCGATGGCGGTGACCAGCATGAGGGGCGAGAGCAGCACGAGCAGCAGCGTCGAGCCGACGAGGTCGAAGGCGCGCTTGGACACGCGCTTGTACCCCTCGAGGGTCGGGAAGTCGATGTGGACGAGCGGCAGTCCGGCGACGGGGCGTGAGTGGATGCGGGGACCGGCGACGTCCGTGACCGTCGGGGCCACGACCCAGTTGATGTCGCGGTCGGCCATCTCCCAGCCGAGCCGACGCATCGTCTGCGGATCGAGCTCGTCGGAACCCGTCACGATGAGCGTATCGGCGCCCGCCCGCTCGACGGCGGTGCCGGCATCCGCGAAATCTCCGAGCACGGGGAGCTGAGCGACCGAGCCGTCACCGCCCCGCGTGAGGGCGCCGATCAGGACGTACCCCGAGTCGTGCGCGCGCTCGATCTGACGGGCGATGTGGGCGATCTTGGACCGCTCCCCCACGACGACGGCGCGGTACACATAGCTGCCCTGCCGCTGCCGACGGCGCAGCCACTGCCGCCACAGCCATCGCGAGAGCACGAGGGCGGCGACGCCGATCGGCAGAGCGATGATGAAGATCGACCGCGCGATCTCGATGCGGAAGAAGAACGCGAAGATGATCACGAGCGCGAACACGATCACCGTCGCGTTGACGATGCGCCGGTACTCGGTGATGCCCTGCCCGATCATGTGGCGATCGCGCGTGTCGATCACGTCGAGCGACAGCAGCCACACGACCCCGAGCAGGATGAGGAACACCCAGTAGGGGATCGTCGGCCCCGAGGGCCAGGCCACCGGCTGGCTCAGCTGATCGAGCGCGATGAGACCGTAGATCGTCAGGGTCGCCGCGACGACCAGCGCGTCGGAGTAGAACAGCCGGCTGGCGTAGCGACGCGGCCAGTCGGCGTCGCGGGGTGATCGTGAGGTCTCAGTCATCGCACGGGGGGACGTTCGCCCTTGCGGGGGCGTGAAGCGACGGGTTGGCGGCCGAACAGCGTCGGTCGGTGTCGCCAGGGACACCGCGTGAAGCCTACCAAAGCGACCGGACACGGCAATCCGCTGTGGATGCCGCTTCGGCCGGCTTGCGGGTCAGTCGCGACCGTAGATGTCGCGCGTGTAGACCTTGTGCGCGACATCGTCGAGCACGTCGGTCGACCGGTTCGCGATGATCACGTCGGCGCGCGTCTTGAACTCGTCGAGGTCGCGGACCACCTCGGAGTGGAAGAAGTCCTCCTCTTCGAGCGACGGCTCGTAGACCACGACCTCGATACCCTTGGCCTTGATGCGCTTCATGATCCCCTGGATCGACGACGCGCGGAAGTTGTCGGACCCCGACTTCATCACGAGGCGGTAGACGCCGACCGTCTTGGGCTCGCGCGCGATGATGTCGGCGGCCACGAAGTCCTTGCGGGTGCGGTTGGCGTCGACGATGGCCGCGATGAGGTTCTGCGGCACCTCGGAGTAGTTCGCCAGCAGCTGCTTCGTGTCTTTCGGAAGGCAGTAGCCGCCGTAGCCGAACGACGGGTTGTTGTAGTGCGAGCCGATGCGGGGGTCCAGCCCGACGCCCTCGATGATCTGGCGCGCGTCGAGTCCGTGGACGGCCGCGTAGGTGTCGAGCTCGTTGAAGTAGGCGACCCGCAGCGCCAGGTACGTGTTGGCGAAGAGCTTGATGGCCTCGGCCTCGGTCGAGTCCGTGAGCAGAACCGGCACGTCGGTGTCGATCGCGCCTTCGAGCAGCAGGTCCGCGAAGCGCCGCCCCGCCGGTCCGCGGTCGCCGACGACGATCCGCGACGGGTGCAGGTTGTCGTAGAGGGCCCGCCCCTCGCGCAGGAACTCCGGCGAGAAGACGATCGTCGCGCCCGGGTGCTCCGACCGCACGCGCTCCGTGAAGCCGACCGGCACGGTCGACTTGATCACGATCGTGGCGCCGCCGTTGACGGCCAGCACCCCATCGATGACCGACTCCACCGACGAGGTGTCGAAGAAGTTCGTCTCTTCGTCGTAGTTGGTCGGGGTCGCGACGACGACGAAGTCCGCACCGCGGTACGCCGCCTCGGCGTCGAGGGTGGCGGTGAGGTTCAGCTCGCGCGTGGCGAGGTAGTCCTCGAGCTCGACGTCGACGATGGGCGACACTCGCCGGCTCAGCAGGTCGACCTTGTGCGGGTCGACGTCGACGGCGACGACCTCATGGTGCTGAGCAAGGACGACGGCGTTCGACAAGCCCACGTAGCCCGTGCCGACGATGGCGATCTTCATGCCGAGAAGACTAACCGGGCCAGGGGTTCCGAATAGAATCGAGGCCCATGTCGCCCGCTCCCCTGGTATCGATCGTCCTGCCGGTCTTCAACGACGAATCGACGGTGTCGGCGGCGATCGAGAGCGCGCTCGCGCAGACGCTCTCCGAGATCGAGGTCATCTGCGTCGACGACGCCTCCACCGACGGCACCGCGGCCGTGATCGAGTCGTTCGCCGCGCGCGACTCGCGCGTGCGTCTGGTGCGCCAAGACCGCAATCTGACGGCGTTCCAGTCGCGACGAGTCGGCATCCTGGCCGCGTCTGCCGAGTATGTGCTGTTCCTCGACGGCGACGACGAATTGGCGGCGGATGCTGCACGCCGCGCACTCGAGACGGCCACAGCCGCGAGGGCCGATCTCGTCGGCTTCGGCGTCACGGTCGTCGACCGGCACGGCAAGACCGGCGGATCCTATGAGGGCCGGCTGCAGCCGCTCCACCAAGCGCTCGAGGGCACGGACGTGCTGGCGGGTCTGTTCCCGGTCGGCAAGCCGGCGCAGGGCCAGCTGTGGCGCTACCTCTTCCGCACCTCCATGCTCCGTGACGCATATGCCCTGCTCCCCGAGGATCTGACGCTCGCTCGCGTCAATGATCTGCCGCTGATGTTCCTCGCGGCCGCGCTCGCCGGTCGCTACGTGTCGATCCCCGACCGCCTGTACATCTATCACTTCGGCCGCGGCGGCAGCGGCCACGATGTCGACAGCGTCGAGCGCGCAGAGTTCTACGCCTCGGCGATCGGCTCGATCGACAGCATCCGTCCCGCCGTCGAAGAACTCGCGACCACGCACGCGGACCCGGCGCTGCTGCGCGAGTCGTACGAGTCGGCGCGCCTGTCGATCGTCGGGTACGTGTGCTCACAGCTCATCACGCGCAGCGACAGCGCCGTGCTCGACGCGGCACTGGCGCATCTGCACACGGTCGCGTCCGGGCAGGACATCATCCACGCGGCCGCCCGCTTCTACCCCGCGGCGCTCACGACACTCCGATTCCACACCGCCTGGCAGGGCCTCGGCGATCGGCCCGTGCGCAGCATCCTTCTCGCCACCTCGACTGTGCGCACCGGGGGTGTCTCGGCGGTCATCGCATCGCAGGCGCATTACCTGCAGCAGGCGGGCTACCGCGTCACCGTGGTGGCGCGCAACGGCGGCAACGACCCCGGCGCGGTTCCCGAGGGCGCCGCGTTCGTCGAGATGACGGGCCGCGGCATCGTGGCCCGGCTCGAGGAGTGGGCCGAGATCTGCCGTGCGCACGAGGTGGACCTCGTCATCGACCACCAGGTGCTCTATACCCGCTTCTGGCCCGAGTTCGCCTTGGCGGCACGCGCCGAGGGCGCGGCGACGATCGGTTGGGTGCACAACTTCGTCGCCCGGCCGGTGTACGACGGCGACGACCGGCTGTCTCTCATCGAACAGTGCAGCAACACGCTCGCGCGCCTCGTGGTGCTCTCGCCGCTCGACGTCGCGCACTTCAAGCTGCGCGGCGTGAATCACACGTCGTACCTGCCGAATCCGCCATCGCCGCTGCTGATCGAGTCCGCAGCGTCGACGGTGACCAAGCGGCCGCCGACGGGACGTCTGGAGCTGGTGTGGTGGGGCCGACTCGAGCAGCACACCAAACAGGTTCTTGAGCTGATCGAGGTCGGCGTCCAGCTGCAGCAGCTCGAGGTCGACTTCCGGCTCACCGTGATCGGGCCCGACTGGGACGACCTGACCGCGAAGAAGTTCAACGCCGAGTCCCGCCGGCGCGGCGTCGGCGAGCGCGTGATCGCGGTCGGCCCGCGGCACGGACGCGACCTCGTGACGGCGATCGACGCCGCCGACGCGTTCGTGACGACGAGCATCATCGAGGGCTATCAGCTCACGATCGCCGAGGCGCAGGCGCGCGGCCTGCCGGTGTTCATGTACGAGCTGCCCTGGCTCACCCTCGTGCAGGGCAACGAGGGCATCGTCGCGGTGCCACAGGGCGACGCCGCGTCGCTCGCAAGCGAGATCGCGCACCTCGCGGACGATCCGGCGCGCTTCGAGCGGCTTTCTCATTCGTCAGTGGATGCCGCACGCCGAGCGCTCTCGTACGACTTCGGTGCACTGTACCGAGGTGTGGTCACCGGCGATCTGCCGGCGGAGTTCTCGCCCG
This sequence comes from Microbacterium helvum, assembly GCF_014779795.1. Lineage (GTDB taxonomy): Bacteria > Actinomycetota > Actinomycetes > Actinomycetales > Microbacteriaceae > Microbacterium > Microbacterium helvum. Next base: position 22,067 of record NZ_JACXZS010000008.1, on the reverse strand, counting down.
AGCCGACGCTCGAAGACGCCTCGGAACTGCTGCGGCTGCTGGTGTTCTTCGCCGAGCGCGGGCGAGGTGGCCCTCGTTCGGGTGGTCGTGGTGGGTCTGCGCGCAGCGCCCGGCTCTGGGAGGCTGCAGCGCCGCTCGGTCGAGCGACGCTGCAGCGCTTCCCGGGTCTGCGCCCGCTGGCTCACAAGGTGAAGACGCGGCTGCTCGGGCGCTGAGAGGGGCTAGCGGAAGGTCTGCCAGGCGCCCTCGTCGGCCGTGATCACGATGATCGAGGGGCCGCCGTGCAGTGCATAGTTCCCGCTTGTCGCCCCGATCTCGTTCACGATGAGATCCCAATCGGTGCCATAGTACGAATCTTTGTAGTACTGCTCCACGATGAAGTTGCCCTCGCCGTAGTAGCTGAGCCCCACGGTGCGCGTCCCACCGTCGTACTTGTAGACGCCAGGCCCGTACGCCGATCCCGGCAGACTCTTGGCCGTATCGATGGCCGACAGTTTGATCGTCCACGCTCCGTCGGCTTCGATCTCGAAGTACGAAGTCGGCTCATCGAAATACTTGTCGACGTCTCCGTAGACCGTCGCGCCCGTGAACCCCGCCGAGTAGGCGATCTCGTTGAAGAGCAAGTCCTGGTACTCGTAGGAGCTGTCGAGCGAGACGACGATGAAGTTTCCTCCCCCGTCGAAGTCGGCCGTGATGACTCCCGTCCTCACACCTGCCGGCACCGAGACGATGTCGTTTCCATAGCCTGAGATCGTCCTCGTAGTGAACACGCCAAACTCCTGGCCGTACCACGTCGCCTTCGCGATCGTCCCGGTCGGTGCGCTCGTCTTGCTCGCGGTTGTGTAGCCCGACTTCGAGCCGGTCACCTTCACGGTGATGGTCCGTCCGATGTCGCCGCTGCCGAGCTTGTAGGTCGACTTCGTGGCATTGGTGATCGCGGTGCCGCTGCGGTACCACTGGTACTTCAGCGAGACCGTCCCCGGCCCCCAGGTGCCGGCCTTCGCCGTGAGGGTGTAGGCCACACGCCGGGTGCCCGAGATCGTCGGGGTCGAGGTGGTCAGCGTGCCGGCCGCGATGGCGGCGGTCTTCGACGAGGTGCGGGTCGCCGTGGTGACCCCCGACTGCCGGCCGGTGACCTTGACGCTGATGTGCTTGTCGCGATCGCTCGCGGTGAGCTTGTACGTGCTGCTGGTCGCACCCGAGATCGAGGCTCCGTCGCGCAGCCAGACGTAGGTGAACGTCGTCCCGCTCGTCCACGTGCCGGGCTTCGCTGTCAGGGTCGAGCCCACTTTCGTGATGCCGGTGATGGTCGGCGTGGCAGCCAGCATCGTCCTCGTGGTGTTCGCCGAGATCTGCGCGATCGTCGCGTAGCCCGACTTCGTGCCGGTCACCCGCACCGTGATGAGCCTGCCGGAGTCGCCGGATGTCAGCGTGTACGTGCTCTTCGTCGCGCCGGTGATCGCCGTGCCGTCACGCAGCCAGCGGTACGACAGCGTCGCTCCGGTCGTCCACGTGCCCGGCTTTGCGGTGAGCGTCGTGCCGACGACCATCGAGCCCGAGACGGTCGGTCGCGGCGCGGTCTGCACCTTCAGCGTCGCGCTGGAGGTCTTGCTGATCGTCGCGAAGCCCGGCTGGGTGCCGGTGACCTTGACACTGATCGCGGTGCCGACGTCCGTCGAGGTCAGCGAGTAGGTGCTCTTCGTGGCGCCCGTGATCGCCTTCCCGTTGCGCAGCCACTGGTAGGCGAGCGTCGTCCCCGACGTCCACGTGCCTGTGGTCGCCGTCAGCTTCTGGCCGACGGCGAGCGTTCCGGAGACCTTCGGTGTTGCGGCCGTGACCGTCTTCACCGATGTCGCAGAGGTTCGCACGACCGTCGGGTAGCCCGCTTTCGTGCCCGTGACCTGAACCGTGACGACCTTGGCGTTGTCGGACGACGTCAGCTTGTAGCTGCTCGCGGTGGCGCCCGAGATCGGGTTGCCGTCGCGCAGCCACTGGAACGCGAACGACGTGCTGCTCGTCCACGTGCCGGCGGTCGCTGTCAGCGTCTCGCCGACTGTGTAAGTGCCCGTCACCTTCGGCGTTCCGACAGTGGCGACCTTCAGGGTCGCCGCCGACGTCTTCGTCACCGTGGTGTAGCCGGACTTCGTTCCGGTCACGCGAACCGCGATCGCGGTGGTCGCATCGGTCGCCGTGAGCTTGTAGGTGCTGTTGATGGCACCGCTGATGGCAACGCCGTTCCGCAGCCACTGGTACGCGATGGTCGTGCCGGAAGTCCACGTGCCCGGGCGCGCCGTCAGTGTCGTGCCGACCGTCGGCGTGCCGCTGACAGTCGGCGTCGCGCCGGAGATCGTGCCGGCAGCGACGGCTGCCGTGGGCGCCGAGGAGACTGCTGCCGAGCCGAAGCCGTCGCGGGCGACAGACACGGTGACCGAGATGATCTGACCGAGGTCGGCCGCGCCGAGTGCGTACGTCGTCCCCGTTGCACCCGCAACGGCAGTCGTGCCGCGGAACCACTGCCGACTGAGGCTGAGTCCGCTCACGTTCCACTCACCGTCGGTGGCGGTGAGTGTCGCACCGACCTGCGCTGTGCCGCTGATCTGCGGCAGCACCGTGGCTTCGATCGAGCTCGCGACGAGGACGATGTCGATGTCGTCCACCGGCGTCGCCTCGACGATGACGAGTCCGTCGGTGGCGTCCACCGCGGGCATCGTCTCGGTCGACGGGTACCAGGTCGGCAGGAAGTCGGAGGGTTCCACGGCTTCCGCCGCGCGGACGGCGTAGGTGCCCTCCGCGACCGCATCGAAGGCGTAGTCGCCATTGACATCGGTGGTGGTCTCGGCCGTGGGCTCAGGCATCCACGCGCCATCGACGAGCGCGAAGAGCTCGACGTGGGCGGCGTCGACGGCTGCTTCGACGACATCGTGGACACTGCCGGTGATGCTTCCCGTCGGCAGCGTGGGCTCCTCAGCGAGGGCCGGCGTCGCGACGACCATCGACGCGAGCAGCCCGGCCAGAGCCGCAGTGGAAATGAGCGCGCCAGAGCGCGCCCGAGGTGTTGTAGACAAGCGTCTCCCCAGAGATGAAGATGCGGTCTCCGCATCAGAGGGTGCGCCCCCAGGCGAACCGAGATCGACAATAGTCGCAGGCTACGACATGGATTCAATCCCATCGCCACGCCTTGTGACCTGGCTCACAGCCGGACGCCGGTAGGGTCGGGATGGCCATCCCGCGAACGCGGGACCGACCATCGCACGGCCACTCCCCCGAGAGCATGAAGACCCGATCATCCCGACGCGTGCCCCGAGCTCGCAGGCGACCCTTGACGGCCCTCCTGACCGTCCTCCTCGTCGTGATCGTCGTCTTCCCGGTGAACGGTGTCGTGGCTGAGGCCGCGTCGACTCCCAAGCCCTCGCCGAGCCCGACGGCGACGTCGAAGGCGAAGGCCACCCCGACACCGACCGCGAAGCCCAAGGCGACGTCGAAGGCGTCACCCACGCCCACTCCGACCGCCGAGCCTGAGCCCGATACCGAGCCGAGCCCGGACGCCGTGAAGCCGGTCGTGTCGTCAGCGGGCTTCACGCACCCCGGCGTGTTCGACAGCCTCGATTCGCTCGAGACATCGCGCAAACACCTGTTCGCGGGCGACAAGCCGTGGACGACGATCTTCCAACAGCTCGTGTCGTCGCCGTACGTTGCACGTGACGCCCCAGACTTCTCAGATTTCGCGTCGGCTGGCGCTGTCGACCCATTGTCGTCCCGGTGCAGCCTGAAGGACGGTGCAGGCTGCGTCACCTACTGTGGGTCGTTCAACGTCCCCGACGTCGGCTGCACCGACGCACGCATGGACGCCCGCGCGGTCTACGCACAGGCGCTGATGTTCTGGTACACCGGCAACGCGGGCTACGCCCAGCGTGCGATCGCGATCCTGAACGCGTATGCCCAGCACTTCAGAGGCAACACCGGTTCGAACGGCCCGCTTATGACCGCATGGATAGGTGAGACCATGCTGCGCGGCGCCGAGATCCTGCGCTACACCTACACGCCCCAGAAGGGTGACGAAGCCTTTGACGTCGAGGGATTCAGCGCGATGCTGCGCACGACTGCCGTGCCGATGCTGTCGACGTTCGACTACGGCCCCTACAACGGCAACTGGAAGCTCTCCGCCACCGACAGCCTTATGAACATCGCGGTCTTCTTGGACGACCGTGACCTCTACAACCGTGCACTCGCGATGTGGCGCGAGGCGGTACCGGCATACGTATATCTGTCCGAGGATGGACGCGTGCCCGCCTCGCCGGTCACTGGCACCGGGCAGTACCAGAGTCGAACCGATCTCAGTTGCTTCTGGCTCGCTAACAAGGTTGCCCCGTGCCAGACCGACCCGAAGACGGACCCGCACTTCGGGTTTCAGAATGGGCAGTCTCAAGAGTCGTGCCGAGACTTCGGCCATACCGCACTCGGGCTCGGCGCCATGATCAACGCCGCCGAGACCGCATCCATCCAGGGCGACGATCTCTACGCCGAACAGCAGGAGCGGATCATGTCCGGCGTGCTGTACGCAGCGCAGGTCGCACTGACCTACAAGACGGAAGGCTGGCCCCGCGGGTTCTGCGATGGAGCGACCGACCTCACCACGAACCTCCTGCTAGCGAATCTCCCGGCCGAGGTCGTTTACAACGCGTACGTGGTTCGTAAGGGCGTCCCCTTCTCCGCGATCAAGATCCGAGGATATGGCGCGAAATACCCCAAGAACGATCCGTTGGCCGCGTTCATCGCCGATCGCCGCGTTGACAGTAACCCCGTGGGCGATGTCAGCGCTTGGGAAGGTCTTACGCATCGCCTCGCGGACAAGCCAGTTCCAGCCGTCAAGTTCACCGAGCAGGCGCCGACACCCACTCCGACGCCCACCCCCACGCGGTCGACCTCCCCGACGGCGGAGGCATCCGCGCCCACAGGAGCCACGCTGAGCGTTGCGGTGCCCATAGTCGTGGCTGTCCTCGTCATCGCAATGGCGTCGGCGGCCAGCTTCCTGGTCATCCGCCGCGTTCGTAGACGACCGTAGGCCGCGAGGCTCCGGACGAACAGACCCGCTTTCAGAGCGGGGATGCGGGCGAGACGTCTCCACGGATCTCGTCAACTGACCGACTGGGTTCGTCCGAAAGCGGCAACTGGTCGATCGATCGAACAATCGCCGCCGGTGACGCCGTCGACCACGAATCACCCGGAGCGGGCAATGACGCGCTGTGCGTCAGCACACCGACAAGCGCAATCGCCGCGCCGGCGCCTACCGCGATCAGGATCGCCACGCCAGTGATGGCCAACGCGATGATCCTGCGTCGGTTGCGATCGCGCGCCGCACGTTGGTAGCGCTCGCGACGTGCCGCGTCGCGCGGGCTCTCACGAGGCAGAGTGATGGGCCGCGTGGCAACGGGCTGCTCGCGAGTCTGTCGCGACTTCGTGCGGGCGGGACGCGCCGGCTTGCTCTGCGCGGGTTCCTGCATCGCTTCGCCTGACAGCAGCTGATCGAAAGTGGGTGGTTCGACGGCTGCGAACGCCGGAGGAACTGGAGCCGGGGACGTCTCGACGGCTGCCGGCTCGAGCACGGGCGAGGGGACAACCTGCGGCGCCGGAGCAGGAGGTACGGCTGGCGCCGTGTGGATCGGTGACGGCGCCGATGCCGATGCCGGTGCCGATGCCGATGCCGATGCCGATGCCGTGAGCGTGTCGGTAGGAGCCGCCGATGTGGTGGCTGGTGCCTTGGGCTGTGCGATGGATGGGGCGGGGCGCCTGCCCTTTACGACGGAGGCTGCGCCGACCGCACCAAGCCCAGGCTGCTTGACCCACTTCGCGTACTCGCCAATCACGCTCTTGGCATCGCCATCCGCGCGGAGCTCACCCTTGTGGATCCACAACACGCGTTCGCAAGTGTCGCGAAGGGAGCTCACCGAGTGGCTCACGATCATCACCAGACCGGCGCTGTCCCGCAGTTCGCGGATGCGCTGTTCGCTCTTCAGCTTGAATCGACGGTCGCCGACTGCGAGCGCTTCATCCACGAGAAGAATCGAGTGCGCCTTCGCCGAGGCGATGGCGAAGCGCAGTCGCGCCCCCATACCCGACGAGTAGGTGCGCATTGGGTGGTGGATGAATTCGTTCAGTTCCGCGAATTCAGCGATCTCGTCGATGTGCGCGGCGGCTTCCTCAGGCGTGAAGCCCATGGCCAGGAGCCCCAGCTTGATGTTGTTCTCGCCCGAGAGTTCTGGCACGAGCGCCGCGTTCACGCCCAGTAGGACCGGACGGTCCGCGGCCCAGATGTTGCCCTCTGACGGCGGGATGAGCCCGCTCATCGCCTTGAACAGCGTGGACTTTCCAGAGCCGTTGTGGCCGATGACGCCGATCGTCTCGCCCTCGGAAGCGGTGAAGCTGACACCGCGTAGCGCGTGAACCGACTTGAGCCCACGCCCACCTCGCAGCGCGTTCACGCTGAAGATGCTGTCGCGCGCGCTCATTCGCTTGCCCGACGCGTACACACGATAGGTGACGTGCGCGTCATCGACGACAATCATCGGGCGGCGGAGGTTCGCCGTCGACCCCACGGTCCCGGGACGTTCCAGATCACTCACCGAGGCCATACCTCGCCTCCGCTCGCCAGAAGTACACGACACCGATGCCGATCGCGAGTACCGTCCAGATGGGCGCCGCGATGAGAGCGAGCAACGGGGCGGGGTGTGCAACAAGCATCACCCCTCGAACGAGTGCGATGAAGTCGTAAGTGGGGACCAGATGGGCGATCGTCAGAATGACCGGGTTGTCGGCAAATACGATGTCCACCTGAAAGAAGATGGAGCTGGCGTAGAACAGGATCCGGTTGATCGTCGGGATGAACTGCTGCACGTCGCGTACCCAGACCGACATGCGGCCGACGATGAGTGCCACGCCGAGGTTGAACACAGCCATCATCGCGAGGATGGGGATCACCAGGAGCCACGACCAACTCAGCGGAACGCCAAAGACGAGCAGCAGGATTCCTAGCAACAGGAAGATCGGCACGACGCGCATTGTCTGTTCAACGACGACCGAAACTGGTAGCAGGATGCGCGGGAAGCCCAGACTTTGGACGAGCTTGGCGTTACCCGTGATTGCTCTCGACCCGCCACCGAAGCAGCCGGTGAAGTATTCGAAGGTGAATACGCCCGTGATTAGGTAGGGCACCCAGTCGTTGGGACGAGCTTCACTCGAAAGCACGGCGCCGAAGATTGTGCCGTAGATGACGGCGGTAAACAGCGGCTTGAGCACGATCCAGAGGACGCCGAGCCGGTTCTGCAGCAGGCCCCCAACAAGCTTGTAGCCGGCCAGCGTGAACGCGAAGCTCCGACGACGCCAGGCCTCGACCAGGTACGGACCGAATGGCGGGCGGCGTCCTACCTCGAAAAGGCCCGGAGCCGGGGCGCGAAGGGGTGAATCCACCACGTACTCGCTTACCTCTCTGTCCGCCACGTTGTTCGTGGGACCGTCCCCCGCGCGCACATCCCTCAGATACTACCGTCGCGCCTTGAGTGAACCTGAGTCGACGGCGAGTCCCGGGTCGGATCGGTGAATGCGTGCGCCCCATGCGCATGGTCGTTCACCCTGCGAACATCGCACACCGACGTCGAGGGGCTTCTTATGACTGTGTCTCCATGTGTCCGCAATGCCCTTGTTCGATGACGAAGAGTACGTGGCAACGGCTCGGCAGGTACCTCGCGCTGACCCATTCCATCACGCGCACCGCGCACGCCGAGGTCCCGCGCAGCGGGATCAGGCCGATCATTACGATCAGGGAAGGGACTCGCTGACGCAATCCCTGAGTTCTGCGCGCCGACCACGTCAAACGGTCCTTCCGCCGTTCGACACTGCTTGTGTATTCAGGCGTTCGCCACTTCCAGCTCGTAACGGCGACCCATTCATTCGTCGGCCCCATCAGGCCATCCGCGAATCTCAGTTCGCCAGTAGCCCGACCTCTCCGCGCCCGTGCGATGGCCGCGTAAGTCCGCCGTCGTCAGCGTCCAACCATGTTGATTCGACTCGTTCGTGGTCAGTCACAGTTCAGCGATCGTGAGAGCGGGCAACAACTGGCGATGCCGGCGTGACATTGTCAGCACTGAACGACCGCATGAGTTCGTCACTTCGCTCTGTATATGCAGACTGCAACGCATCCGGCACGCGACTCTTGGCCCACTCAAGGAGGTTCGCTGCGAACTGCTCCCATACTGCCTGCACTGCCGGATAGGACTCGAGGGGCGAAATCCGCTCGTAGGTACCTCGGAGTGCCTCCAACACGGCCATTCGGCGTGCGTCGCTGATGTTGGTCACCTGGTCGCGCGTCGCGAACTTACGGTGGACACAGACCTCGACGTCCAGGTAATCGATCCGCTGAGCGCTCACGATGGTGTGCCAATGGAACAGAACATCGTTGTGGACGACTGTCGGTCCGAAGAAGATATTCGCGTCGTGCAACAAGGTGGTTCGGATGATTCGGTTCCACGGGTAATTGATCAGCCCCGCCAGCAGTCGTTGCCGATCCTCGTTCCCCACAGCTAGGGGCAACATTGCCCAGATCTCGCTGTCGGCGTTGAACATTCCGCGCGAGCGCGCTTCGTCAGTGTATTCAATCCGATACTGGGTGAACAACAGGTCTGCGGATACAAGATCGGCCTGGGCCACCGCTGCGACCAGCGAGTCAGCATCGACAAGGTCGTCCGCGTCTAGGAAATATGTATAGCGCCCTGTGCAAAGCGGGATCACGGAGTTTCGCGCCCGGCCCGCACCGCGGTTTCCTTGAGAGAAGACATGGACGTTCGAGTAGCGGTCCTCGTACGATCGCATGATCTCAGCCGATGCATCCGTCGACCCGTCGTCCACAACCAGAACGTTGAACTTGACCCCGGACATCTCAAGGACAGAATCCAACGTCTGCGTCAACAGGTCGGCGCTGTTGAAGACGGGGACCACGACGGTGAGATCCACGTCTGGATAGGCCGACCGATACGTGGCGAGGCGCGAGCGGATGAGCGGCGGGATCGGTGCTGTGGGTGCCGCTGCCACCGCACGTTCGTAGACATCGCCAAGTCCCCGACGGATCAGTGCCGCCGCCGAGGCTTGGGACTGATTCCGCACAACCCAGTGACTTCTATCAAGGAATCCAAAGAATGCTTCAAACAGCACGTCGCGATGTTCATCGGTACTCGTCGCGAGGAAATTGAGAATCGTATTCATGTGATTCACAAACGAACCCAGCTTGTACGATTGGGCACTCATTGTCTGACCCTCACGTTCCATCCGATGGTACGAAACTACTTCGTCGGAGGCTACAACTCGATGCGCGCGAGAGAGAACAAACCAATGCAGAGGATTGTCCTCGTAGAAGTAATCCCCTTCGGGATACAGGATCCCATGCTCTTCGAGGAAATCGCGACGATATAGCTTTCGCCACGGCACCGGCGACAGACGGAACAGTGCGGGGTGGCTAAACGCGGAAATCGGACGATTTACCGGGAATTCACTCCAGACGGCTCGATCGTAGGAGTCAATCCCCTCTTTCTGTTTGTCAGAGAACGTGCGGAAGTCTCCTATTACAATCTCCGCAGCGTGAAGTTCGGCAGTTTGCACGAGGCTCGCCAAACCGGTTTTCGTGACATGATCGTCGCTATCAGCAAATGCAACGTATGTCCCGCGGGCCGCCCGGATTCCGATATTGCTCGGTACGCCTGCGCCGCCCAGGGTGTTGTGGTCAAGGCCGAACACTCGTACGCGGGGGTCCCTCTGCCAATGCTTGTTGATTATGCGGCGCCCACCGTCGGTCGACGCGTCGTCGACGATGATCAGTTCCAGATCCGCGAAATCCTGCTGCAGAACGGACGAGATTGCAACGTCCAAGTACGGCTCAACATTGTAAACAGGCATAACGACGGTGAGAGCAGGAACGCCCTCTACCCGTGCCACGGAGTGCGAAGCATCAAAATGGTAGTCCCCCGCCGTAGCGCTGTGAGAACGCGCCCGGTTCTCACCATCGCTCAATCGCATCAGATGCCGAGCACGCGCGCCGACGACCGAATCCGCCGAACGCGTAACTCGGCTCACGGCGCGTCGGAATCTGCTTGCTTGAGGTGAATCAATAATCAACCTATTGCGCACGAGAACCTGTGGCTGCCAGGTGTCCGATGACTCCATCTTCATAGAACTATCGAGCGTCAAGGGAAACTCCGCGAACCCCAGCGGCGTGCGGAAGCTTCCGAAGATCTCCCATTTCGCCTCAGCGAACTTCGCAAGCGGCCGCGTCCACGTCGTCTGACCGGTCGGTGACGTCGCACGGGTGAAGTCTCTGCGACGGATCACCGCGCCATCGACTTCGCGCAGCGCGTAGAGCCCTACGATGGCCGATGCGCTGCCGCCTGATGCTTCGATCTCGATCCGAGAGCCCACGATACGCGCCGCAGAAACCGCCGCAGTGGTGTATTCCGCGATAAACTCGCGACTGGTCAGCACGCCTGCCGCCGACGTTGCCGCCAAGAACCTCAGCGAGCCTTGCTCAGTCCTGACTGCGAGCAGATCCGTGCTATTCCAAATCACCGTCTGGGACGTGGCAGGGCAGCGCCGGGTGACCATGCGGCCCCCGCCCGCGCTGTAATCCACTTCGACTGCCCAGTCTTCCCCCGACACGACGTCGCCATCGGCGCTGCAGGTGACAGATTCGTTCCCCTTCACCTCCGGCACCAGTTCCAGGGTCGCAGACTCGTTCGTCAGACGAACGGCAGTGACCATAGTCGGCACACCTGTCGCGAAGGTCAGTCGCACTCGCCCATCCCGCAACACCACCGAAGTCAAGGCTGGAAAAGGCAAGCTCGGAAGTGCACGCTCCCACGTCGGTGCGACATCAAACCATGCCTTGACCGTCCGAACGACATCGGGACGTGCAATCGTCCGACCTCGGATATCGCCCGCGGTGGGATCTTCGACGATCACCACCCGCTCAGTTTCGATGAGCAATCGTCGTTCGGGGTGTCCTTGAGCGGCTGCAGCGTGTCGCACTACGACCGTACTGGCGCGAGCGGCCTCAGCCGCACTGATTCGCGTGATCACGTCAGCATCGATCAGCGCCTGCAGTTCAGCAGGAAAGTGCGTCGTTTCTTGGGGCCCGATGGGAGAGTCCGACTGCAGGATAGCGGCGCGCAATCCAGCAGCGGCTGCAGTGCGAAGTTCATCGACGACAATCGCGTGAAAGTCTTCTCGAATGCTGGACTCTCGTCCGTCCAACACAACGATCAGGTCGTACTCTGACGACCTGGCGTCGATCGAACGCCATCGACTCGGCGCGTGGAACGGTCGACTTGACAAGGGGAAGGCGAGGTACGGGTCCTGCGCGCCCGCTTTGACCCGTTCGAGGAACCACCGTGTTGCGCTTGCATAGATTACGCTCTCTGCCGCGTCAGCTGTCCCTGCGCGCGACCTGTCTCGCGAATCCGCTGTCTCACACAGCGCGAACTGGAGCGGTGCCCCAGGAAGCAAGCCCGGTACCGGCCGTCGCGTAACAGACTCAATACGGTCTCGGAATTCGACATCAGCGCCGAATCGCACCGAATCGTAGTAACCGATTGCGGCGAGCACTGGCTCGCGTCGAAACATGAGCGCCCGCTCGGAAGCGATCAGCCGCGCTCCTTGATCATCGAGCAGGTCAAAGTTCTCGGTAATGTGCGCCTCGAAGATGGTGTTCGCAAGTCGCATCGGGTTGGCTTGTAGATCACGGACCTGAATCTCAAGACGATGCGGGTGCGACCACTCGGACACCCCTTGCATAGCGACGAATACACCGCGAGCCAGATTGAGGGCTTCGTTAGTACGGACGAATGAGCCCGCCGATGTTTCGTTGCGAACGATGCGGATCCGCGGATCTAGCATCGCAACCCGCTCGAGTAGCGGCCGTGAGTCGACCTGGGACCCGTCATCCATCAGAATGAGCTCCCAGTCCTGGTAGGTCTGAGAGATGAGGGACGAGACCGATGTGAGCAACACCGCACCGGGATCCGAACATGTCATGATCACGGTCACCAGCGGGCCGGCCCCAGCGCGAGAGCGAGGGCGCGCCGACAACCGGGCGGAAGGTGTCTCGCCCTCGCCCTCGAGCGAGATCTCCTCGAGCCCGAACCGTCGATAGGGCTCGTTGAGTCGTCGCAGCATCGCCGCAAACGTTCCGCCGAACCGCGGATGCTCGAGTTCGGCTGCGAAGGCGAGGCTCGCCCATGTCGAGTCCTTCGACCGGCGGAGCACTTCTCGTGCCTGTGTGCTCATGCCGGCCTGGACTAGCCATCCAAGGAAGCGTTCACGGGATTCCTGCGGCAGTGCAGCACCCGACACCACGCGGTCAAAGACCAGCGTCAACAGGGCGTGCTCAATCGGTTCGTCAAAGCCGTGCGTATGGACAATCTCAAGGATCGCGAGCAGCGTGTTCAGAGGAATGCCGTCGACTGGAGCCGATGGTTCCGGGCGAGGACATGTGCTTTCGAGCACCTCAGCACGGAAGGACGACCAGTCATACGCGTAACCGGTGTGCCGCCCGACGAGCACGTCGAGCACCCACATCGACTCAACCCGCACCCCGTACGCTGTGAGGTCACGGTCTGTGAACGCCGTCGAACGGACGGTTGAAAGGGCTTCGTGGACGTCCGGGTCTCCCGCGACCAGTTCGAGCGAAGCGACCCCGAACTTCAGATCGGCAGTGGCAAGGGGAGGATTAGGTCGCGCTCCTCGGTGCCGACCCTCCTCTCCCCCGACCTGCTCGCCCTGAGCGATCCGGATCAGGAGATCGTTGGAATGCCATGCCTGACCGGGCAAGTTATCGACGGGGAGAATCACAGCGTAGAGCCTACTTGATGCTCAACTCGCCACTTGACGGAACCCGCGCCCCAGCGTCAGGCGCGAAGCATTAGCACTTCAAGGTCCGGCGCCGGTGACGACTGCCGAGCCAGGCGAGGCTCGTCCTCGAGCCAGTAATCGATCATCTCCTTCTCATCACGCCGGTTCGTGTCGTCGCAGAGAATCCTCGCTCCGGGGGCGAGTCGGTCACGCAACAGCGGGAGCGCCGGGTAGCGGGCATGCCGCCCTGTATCTTGTGGCGGGCCGTCAACGAGCAGCACGTCGATGGCCGCATGGAGAGAACGCGGCTCGAAGTCGTACCAGAGATAGTCGCCTCGATCGGTCGATCGTTTTCTGAGCGGTGCGAGACGCACGTCAGCAAACCAGCCAAGGCCATGGTCATCGATTACAGCCTGGGTGCGCATCGCGTACTCTGGCAGGTGCTCGAGGGCGACGACCTTGCCGTGACCGAGTTCCCGAAGCGCATATGCGATCCAGAGAGTCGACGTCCCGCTTCCGCACTCCACGACGAGTTGCGCTTCCGCGGATTCAATGAGATCGACCATGGTAAGTAGTCCGCGGGGGCTCAGAGCCCATCCTGAGACCTGAGGCAAAGTCGCCTCGGGCTCATAACGCCGAAGCAGCTGTTGAAGCGCTTGAATATCCGTGAGCAGTCCACGGGGCATATCGAGTGTGCGTCGATCGATGATGCGGAGCATCTCGCCGATTCGGGTCAGTTGCTGGGTAGCCTCGTCAAGTCGCGCGCTGAGCGCACGGATGTCGTCTTTGTCAGCCGGTCTCGGCTCGATTCGCGCTGACTCGCTGGCTTCGGTCATCGTGTTCACGCTACAGAAGCACGCCGCCGAGCGCGACCGCCCTCACAGGATCGGTGATCCTGTGTTGGACTCATGGCCCCGATAGCATCGATCAGCACGCCCGTTCCGGCGAAAAGAGTAAAAGTGACCAGCAGTCCCGAACCGACGTCCAGCAACGAATCCGGAACCCCGAACGCCGCCGCCGCCGAGGTACCGGACGGTCACGATAACGAGCTCCGCATCTTGCGAGCCGAGCGGGACATTGCTCAACGACAGCTGCGACAAATACGGGGGTCAGTGTCGTACCGCGTAGGCCAAGTGATCACTTGGCTGCCGCGCAGGCTCACGAACGCACGGCGCGCGCTGACGCGCTTCAAGGCGGAGCGACGCTCCCGGTCGACGAGAGCCCCGATTCCGGACGCATCGGCTCTGAGAGTCCCGCAGCACTTCGGCTCAACGGGCCCACGACCAGGACCGGATCGCGTGACGACGCCGGATGTCACGGTTGTCGTGCCTATATATAACTCGGAGCCTTGGCTGGACGACTGTTTGTCGAGCGTGCTGGCCCAGACTGCGATAACCCTCGAGGTGATCTGCGTTAATGACGGTTCAACAGATGGATCAGGACGCGTACTCCAGCGATACGCGGACCAGGATCCACGCCTGACGATCATCGACCAGCCGAACTCGGGCCAATCCGTGGGTCGCAATGCTGGGCTCGACGCGGCAACAGGGCGCTATCTCGTGTATCTCGACAGCGATGACTTCTGGCCAGGCGACACGCTTGCGGCCCTGGTCCGCGAGGCCGACGAGAAGCGGCTCGACGTGTTGCTGTTCGACTGCTTCGCGTTCCGGGACGGGGACGTGTCGAGTGCGACCTGGACTCGCTACTCCACCTACTACCAGCGCACACGGGAATACCGCGAGACTCGACCGGGTGCCGACATGATCGCCGACATGAGACGGCACCGCGACTATCGACCTCATGTGGGGATGTATATCGCCCGGACGGATTACGTGCGGCGGATCGGTGCACGGTTTATCCCTGGTATCGTGCACCAGGACAACCCGTACACATTCAGGCTGCTACTCGACGCGGATCGCACCGCTCACATTAAGTCAGACGTATATGCTCGCCGTATCCGGCCCGGCTCCACAATTACGACGCTCGACGACGAGAAGTCCGCCAAAGGCTATTTCTTGAGCTACGTCGCGATGGCCCGCGAAGTCGACGGGCGTACATTCTCGCCGCAGGTGACCGACATGCTCAGCGAAGTGGTCTACGGGGTGTTCGACGGCGCCCAGAAGCGGATCACGGTGCTTCCGGACGATGCGATCGCCTCTCTGAAGGCCCTCGACAGCGGCATTGATGCACAGATCGCCCTCCGAGCGATGATGTCGGTGCGTGGCCGATCGCGCCGCTGATAGTAAGACTGTCCCTACCCCACGAAGTCGAGAAGGTCTCGAGATTGCGACTTCAATCGGACCAGTCTCTGTTCATCCTCGCCTGTCCAGGTCACGGTCTCGGCTTGAGCGATCAGTCGGTCGAAGTCGGCCACCGTCGCGGTACGGAGATCTAGAGCGCGCTCCGGGTGACCGATCTGATCGTAGAAGCGCTTTGTCTTCTCCCGAACGTAGAGCGAGAACGACGGGATCCTCTGCGAGTACGCGGTGATCGCCAGGTGGAGGTGCGACGTGAACATGGCCCGAACGCCGGCGAGCTGCGGAAGGAACTCTTTCAAGGTCACGTACCGCATCAGGTCACAGGATGGAGCGCCGTCCGCCAGTTGCGAGCGATGGCGTCCGTTGGACACGAGCGTGACGTGGCGGGCGTTTGCGTTCGCGTAGCGCACGACAGCGTCGGCCACTTCCGTGATCTCGGGGTTCTCATATACATCTTTGAAGTTCGCGATGTCGAACTGCAGGCCGATCCGGCGCACCCGGCGCGGGCGGAATTGGAGGAAGTCCGAGGTCAGAAGAGCGATATCCGCGCCCACGACGATCTTGTCGGTGTCGACACCGAGCGATGCGAGGTGTGAACGCGACTCCTCGTCACGGACCCCGATCTTCTCCGCGACGTCCGACACTTCCAATGCGAGCTTCCTCGACTTGTCACGGACCCATGGACCGGCTCCAACCCCTGTCACGACGACCGGCTTTCCCGTGATCCGGCCATCAGCGACTGCTCGGGAGACGATCTCGAGATAGGACGCTCCTGGCTTCGCTCCTGCGGTATCGGACATGATGCCGCCACCGCCGACCACAATCAGCTCGGACCGCTCGAGGATGCCGTCGTAGTCAGCGGCGTATCTCGTTCCGAGCCATTCCGCGTTCTCGGCACCGAGCCGAGGCACCGTCACGTCGTAGCCACGCCCCTGCAGATGTTTCGCGATGATCGCACCGATCAGGTCGTCGCCGAAGTTGTGTACTCGGTAGGGCCCGACGATGACCGCCTGTTTCTCGCTCGTCGCCTGCCTCTTCGAGCGTCGGAACCAGGTCGGGCTCATGCGAGCTGGTTGTTCCACATGGACAGGGCGGAGCCGATGGCCATGTGCATGTCGAGGTACTGGTACGTGCCCAGCCGGCCACCGAACAGCACGTCCTTCTCACCCTTCGCGAGCTCCCGGTACGCGAGCAGCCCGGCACGGTCCTCCGGCGTGTTCACCGGGTAGTACGGCTCGTCCTCCCGCTCCGCGAACCGCGAGTACTCCCGCATGATCACGGTCTTGTCCGTCGGGTACCGGTCCGCACGCTCCGGGTGGAAATGCTTGAACTCGTGGATGCGGGTGTACGGCACGTCCGCGTCGGCATAGTTCATCACCGGGGTGCCCTGGAAATCACCCACCGGCACCACCTCCTGCTCGAAGTCCAGCGTCCGCCACGACAACGCCCCCTCCGCGTAGTCGAAGTACCGGTCCACCGGCCCGGTGTACACCACCGGCACCTGCCCCACCACCGCCTGCTTGTGCAGCGGCTGCGACACATCGAAGAAGTCGGTGTCCAGCTTCACCTCGATGTTCGGGTGGTCGGCCATCCGCTCCAGCCACGCCGTGTACCCGTCCGTGGGCAGACCCTCCCACGTGTCGTTGAAGTACCGGTTGTCGTAGTTGTAGCGGACAGGAAGCCGGCTGATGACCTCCGCGGGCAGCTCCTTCGGATCGGTCTGCCACTGCTTGCCGGTGTAGTCGCGGATGAACGCCTCGTACAGCGGCCGCCCGATCAGCGAGATGCCCTTCTCCTCCAGGTTCGCGGCATCCTTCGCGTCGTACTCCCCCGCCAGCTCATGCACCAGCGCGCGGGCCTGATCGGGCGTGTACGCCGCCTGGAAGAACTGGTTGATCGTGCCGAGGTTGATCGGCAGCGGGTACACCACGCCCTTGTGGTTCGTGTACACCCGGTGCACATAATCCGTGAACGACGTGAACCGGTTCACGTACTCCCACACGCCCGGGTTCGACGTGTGGAACAGATGCGCACCATACTGATGCACCTCGATCCCCGTCTCCGGCTCCGCCGCACTGAACGCGTTCCCACCGATGTGAGACCGGCGATCGATCACGGTGACCTTGCGACCGGATGCCGCTGCCCGCTCCGCGATGGTGAGGCCGAAGAACCCCGAACCGACGATGAGAAGATCCATGATGCAAGCCCTCTTGTGACAAGTCGTAGCGCTGGCGTAGCCGCCGACGCGCCCGCGAACCCGATGCAGTCGCGACCGCTCGATCCTAACGGCCGCAGTTCGCGTAACGCCTCGTGGCTCCGGAGACGCCCCCACGGATCGCGTCGTCGACGACATACGCGGGGGCAGAATTGGTCATGGCCAGACATCCGCGGCAGGTTGGCTAGAATCGTCCGGATCGCAATGCCGAATCGTCTAGGCGAGACCTGGGCCCATTGAGAAGTGATGAGAACCCGAAGATGTACGCGACGCTGGTCTTCGATCCCGCCGACGAGACGCTCACTTGTCGATGCGTCGACGTTCCTACCGCTGCCAAGCTGCGATACCGGCTCATGCGTCACACCACCTTGGTGGATGAGTCGCCGACCACGGAAGAGACCTCATACCAGTGGGACGTGGCGATCCTGCAGGAGGGCGGTGGCGACTTTCACGTTGTCATCGATGTGGAGGGCAGTAAGGCCGCTGCAAGAACCGAGTGGCAGTACGTTCCTAGCGCCGCGGATCGAGAAGATTTCGCAGCGTGGGTCGAAGACGATCACGACGTTGAGGTCGCAATCGGTACGCCGCTGATCTATCCCGCGAATCGTCCTTACGAGTCGATCGCTATCATTCGGTTCACCGGGAGCAACGACCGGGAACTCACCTCTCCCGTCTCGCTGGCTGGACTCGCAAGATCTGCGGGCGCCTCGGTGTTCAGGCTCTCGGACGGCCGCGGTAACGCAAGCGGAGAAGGAACCGCAGTCGACCCGCACACCATTGCCCAGTCCGGAATGTATGCGTTCACGAGTGCCAAGCCGCTGCATCTTCCGGACACCGGGGGGTGGGCAATCGGTTCGGGAATTGCGTTCGATGAAGGTACGCTGCGGCGCTCCAGCGAGGTGGCCCGCGCGTTGTCGGCGAAGCCAATGTCGTCGGCTTCGAGCCCGGGAGATGGGAATCACTCACGGTTCACTTCCCTTCAGTGCGGCGACTTTCTCGCCGCCGTCATTGCCGACGATGGAACAATTGAGTTCCACAGCGATTACGTAGGAACTTCCTCATGGTTCGAGTACGTGAGCGAGAACCTCCACGTTGTAGCTTCGAGCTTCCTCCTGGCGACCTGGATCGCACGAGCTTGCGGCGAGCATCTGTCACTAAACCTGAAAACGATCGACGCGGACTTCACATCCTTGACGCAACCGTTCCAGCAACCCTTGTTGGACGATCTCGAATTGAACGGCTTCTCCAGCCTGCGGCCTGACACAGTGCTCGTAGTAACGCCGGATGGTGTGAGCCGTCGCGAGACGAGCCAGCTCGGCGCTGATATCGCCAATCCCGCACGATTCACGGTTTCTCGATATAACGAGTTGCTGGACGCTGCAGCCGTAGAACTAGTCGCTAACTGCCAGGCGATCGCGAACGACCCAACCATCACTCAAGTCCGGTGCGACATTTCCGGTGGCCTGGACTCAAGACTGATTCTGGCGGGGTTCCTTGCAGGGCCGCCCACAGCAGTGGCAAAACTATCCTTGTACACCGAAGCCCCCGATCAGGCACCCTCGGCCGAGGATGAAGAGATCGCCACTCTCATTGCCGCGGCAACTGGTATACCGTTCAGCCAACATGCCGAAACATCCATCGGCCCGTGCACGGTGCGCCATATTGCGCGCCGACAGATTGAAGCTACTTTCGGTACATACTGGCATCGGAGCCACGGTCATGCGCACGAGTGGTCGGACGACATCGTTTACGCCGGCGGTGCCGGGTTGGACAACATTGCGCGGGACTACACTACGTCGAGTTGGCAACTAGCTGCCCCGGCTGTGCCCAACCCCGACGAAGTGAGCGTCGAACTCGCCCAGCAGATGTTCAAGTGGCGAGGGCGGGCAAGCCTGAAGGCGGCGCCCCTATCTGGCGTCACGGATATCGCTCGCATATGGGGCGAGCTGCCCGGCGATATTACGGAGAAGGGGTCCCAACTCTTCAACTTCTATCGGGCACGGTTCCATGGCGGCGGCGCGATGCCAGCCGCCCTTGGCTCGGCACGAGTGGGACCCGGTCCCACGAGATCACTGCACCGGTTGCGCCTCATGTCGGGCAAGGTCCTCTCCGGCGCACGAGTTCAGCTCGAACTAATACATCGACTGAACCCGCAACTCGCGGCAGTCCCGTATGGAAGCTCCGCGTACAACGATGCCTACTCGGCGGTCTACGGTCGGGCGCGAACCGATCTCGTACCCGATAATGACCAACTCCGGCGGGCCCGCGATCAACGCCGCAGGGAACACCGATGGGTGGCGTGCCCCGAGTGTGGCGACCAGACCGGTGGCGCTGCGACGGATACCGTCTCGCTTATCGATCTCGCGGTACAAGCGCTGCGCGAGCTTGCGAAGGATCCGCGCCTAAACGATCTCATGCTTCCGGCGTACCGTTTTGCTCGGGACCACCTCGGTTCAACGTATGCCCTTCATCATTCTTACGCCAAAACGTTTGTGAACAAGGTGCTGCATCTCCACGCAATGTGGTCGATGGCCGGGCAAACTAGCGGATACGACGACGGTGGGGCGCTCCTGGCCAGCCATCCAGTAGGCGCGGAGCGAGTCGAGCATCACACCAGAGAGGCTGAAGCTCAGCCGGCCCGAGCAAGACGAGGTGCCTTTTTCACGAAACGCAAGAAAGCACCATTCGCACCCGCCCCAGAGTCAATTGCCGAAAGTGACGCCGAGCTGAAGCGCCTACTGCGACCGAGGATCGGCCTGGCTGGGTCGTTTACGCACGGTAATTATGGAGACGAGCTGTACGTACGCGTCTACGAGCATTGGCTAGGGCAATGGTCAGACCTTACCCTCCTAACGGGGCTCAACAGGCCGCGCTATTTCGGCGATATCCGCCAAAAGCAAGTCGATGTGATGGACGCGGTGGTCATTGGCGGGGGAGACCTCATCTGCCCTTACCGTCCGCGAATCAATCCCGACTTCATTAACCCAATGTATCTTCGTCGCCCCGTCCATGTTGCGGGGATCGGAGTGGAACTCAATCGATCAGACATCGACCCGCGTGTGGTACGGCGCTGGCGAGAGTTCCTCCGTCATCGCAGTATCCGTTCGGTGTCGGCACGGGACGATCGCTCAGCGGAATGGATCAAGAAGCATATTCGCGGTCGTCGACTGGTTTCGACGCATCCTGACCTCGTTTGCGCTCTTCCGCTCCCGCCTGTCACGCGCCCCGAAGGCGCACCAATTCTTGGGCTAGTGACACGCCACATCAAACATCCGAAAGAATACGCCCTGATGGCAGAGGTGTCCCGCCTGCTGCTGGCGCAGGGGTGGAGAGTTCGCCACATCATAGGCGGCGTCGGGAATCACGGACAGAAGGATCTAGAAAACTCTCGCCTGCTTGAGGTCGATGGGAAAGAAACATTCCATAGCGAGGACCTAGGCGACATTACTCGTGCGCTCGGTGAGTGCTCGCTTGTCCTCAGCATGAAGCTGCATACAACTCTGGTGGCAACCATGTACGGTGTTCCGACTGTGTGCGTGAATCCTGTCGCGAAGGCTCGCTCCTTCATGCAGTCGATCGGTCGCGAGGACCTAGTGCTTGCGCCCGATGACCGGCGCCTCATTGAGATCGTCGAGCGCGGCGTGCCCGCTGTGCCGATGGACCGCGTCGAGGAACTGCGTGCTGCGGCAATCGATCAGCTGAGGTCGCTAAGCCAGCAGATTTGGGATGACTATCGTAGCGAGTCTCCAGCCCGCGAAAGGTTGCTGCCGCGGACAGTTCCCGTACGCTAGTTTCCGCGGTGAATCGGCCCCTTCGGCGGGTCTCGAGGGCCCGATTCATACTTCTTCCGACTCGTCGCTCTTGACGGTGTCGTGAGGATCCCGGCGGTGTTGCGCGTTGAAGTTGGTCCCTCACTCACCATCTGGGCGACATCGACTTGATGCCTCCGCCTCGCTGCGTCGAACTCTGATTCGCCTTGTTCGACGTATCGGTGAATACGCGATCGATGGCGGTCCCGAAGCTCCGGCATGGCACCTACTTCCTGGAGTGGCTGCCGGATCGCCGCAAGTCGGCTGAGACCGCAATGATCACCGTCGTCGCGGGCTGCTACCTCGCCGGTCTCTCGACCCGGCGGATGGACAAGCTGGACAAGATCCTCGGGATGCACTCGCTATCCAAGCCGGAGGTCTCGAGGATGGTGGCGGAGCTCGACGAGCCCGTCGACCAGCCCCGCCCCCTCGACGACGCCGGTCCGTTCATCTTCGTCAACGCCGACGCGCTGACCCCGTAGGTTCGCGAAAGCGGCCGCGTCATCAGCACGGTCGTGCTGATCGCGACCGGCGCGTTCGCCGACGGCCGCCGCGAAGTCATCGGCCTGCGGGTAGCGACATCCGAGACAGAAGCAGCCTGGAGCTCGTTCTTCGCCGGCCTCGTTGCCCGCGGCCTAAGCGGGTTCCGCCTGGTCATCACCGACGCCCAACAAGGCCCGGCCGAAACGATGGCCGCGAACCTGCCCGACGCGGTCGGGTCCTGGCCCAGCAGACCGACTAATGGGTCGAAGGGGCCGCTACCTCGGGCTCGAGTGAATATTCGCGTCTCTGAGCGCCACGAGTATTGCGGTTGAGCGCCACTTGCTCGTCGACGCGATCGCGTGGTTGAGCGCCACCGGATATTCGGGTTCGGCGCCAGCTTCCTAGGCTCCTTCTGCC
>NZ_JACXZS010000007.1 GCF_014779795.1 Microbacterium helvum | reverse complement strand
TCAACGGGATCATCGAGCTCCACCGTCGCCTCGCCCGCGGCTACCGCAACCGGCACAACTACCGACTCCGCATGCTCCTCGCCGCCGGTGGCCTCACTCCATGACCCCACCGGATGTCCGAAGAGCCAGATAAGCATGGACGTTCGCCTTTTCAGACTCGGTCAGGCGGTCCGGAAACTCGGTAGTTATCGACGAGAGAAACGCAGCCTCCAACGTCGAGATCTGCGTGACGGTGTCCACGAGTCAGGTCCTGATGAGTGGGGCTGGCAACTCATACGTCGCGCCCGTAACCTTCGCGACAGTGTCGCGCCACGCGCGATGCCGAGTGATGAACGCATCCGGGGTCTTGGTGGTCGCGGAGATGGCGCGAATGAAGGAGTCGTTTGTGCCTGAGAGCACTTTGAACTCGGCGAGGACCTCGTCCGCGCGAGGCACAATGGCATCGCGCACTCTCGGGATCGCAAAGGCATAACCCTGAACATCGAAGACGGCGCGATTAAGAGCGCGCTCAAACCGGTCAGGCTTGCCGTCTCCCGAAGTCCACTTCCGCGCGAACGCGTCGTGACCGAACGCCTCGATGCCTGCTAGTACGCCCCGCTCAAACTCAGCCAGTGCAGCGTCGAGCTGGCCCTCGCGCGAGTCCCACTCGCGATTGAATACGCGCGAGGTGTCGTCGAGGAAAGACTTGAGATTCCCGCGATACGGCACAGGCGACATAGAGAACGCGAGATGTCGCAGGAGGAGCTCCGCATCGACCATCCGCCGATCCGGGTTCCGGTTGTTCAAGAGCGTTTGCAGGGCGACCGAATCGCCCGAGTTGCGGTCAAGCCACCTGATGAAATCCCCATGGATCAGCGCCTGCCGCAGTTCCTGAGGAGACAGAGGAACGCTACCCGTGTTGAGGCGGAGGAAAAGCGAAAGCAGCATCCGCTCAGAGTTCCAGTCCCCGAGCACGACAGTCCGGATGCTGTGGTTCTCGACCGTTGCCAGAAGATCGGGGCGCTTTGCCTCCAATTCGGCGATCGTGAACCTGTTCAGTTCCGGCAGCACCTCTAGACCAGTTAAGCGCAAAGGCTCAAAATCCTGGTCTCTTTCTTCTTGGGGGTCGACGAAGAACTGACGGAGTGCGAGGAGGCGTTGCTTTCCGTCCAGCACAAAGAAGTGGCCCTGGCGATGCGGCTCCTCTGCGATGACGATCTGGGGAATCGGGAACTGGAGCATGATCGACTCGATGAGCTTGCTTTTCCGGCCACCGAGCCACGCATTGCGTCGTTGGAAGGAGGGAGCGAGGTCGATGCGGCCTTTTCGCATCTGCGATACGAGGGTCTCGACTGTCCAGTCCTTGCTGCTAATGGACGCGACGAAGGTCGACGGCGGGTCGTCGAGGTCAGTTTCGTCTTCGCCCTGGTCAGGGACAAGCGGGACGCTCTCCTCCAGCAGGTAGTCTGCGTCCTGATTGTCCTCAGCCATACGTGTTGTCCTTTCGCATCCCGCCGCTCGGACGCCGGGTCGCTGCGATCCTATAGGCGAGAGCCCACATCACGAGGGCGAACTGCGGCATGAGGCCGCGGCGTGGGCTGGCGAGTTCGATCCCGCCTCGGCCAGGCGTCGTCGTGGCAAGTGAACCGCCCTGAGTTTGTTGGAGACTTCTGACCTTGGGAACGAGGTTAGGGTCATGCCGAGAGAACAGGCGATCGGAAAGCTGACGACGCGTAGCTATTCGCGGGAGGAGAGGGTCGCTGCGTGGGGCCAACAGGTTCACCGTCGACATGGCCTTGGGGCGCGAGGTGAATCAGTGCGTCCTCGGCTGCGCATCACGTCCCCCAGTAGGCCTCAACGAATAACAGTCTTCCTCCGACAATCAGCCGCCCAGCGCTCGGGCGCGGCGCAGTGCTCGTCGTCGAACGGTTGCTAAGCGACGCGCGCAAGCGCGGAGTCTGCAAGAAGAGAGCGGCGAGAACGGAGACGCGAGCGATCGCTACACTCTCGGCGTCGGAGGGAGGCGCGCTCAACGCCAGTTGACGACGTCTTCCGACATCTATCCACATCTGTGATCGGCGGCGTTGACGAGGCGCGATCAGTGTCCGACACTGGCCGATACTGGCGCCAAACGCGGTAGGAGCGGAGGTCGAGATGGGTAGCATCACCCCTTACGAATCGGCGAAGGGTCGCCGCTACCGCGTGCGGTATCGCAAGCCGGATCGCACCGAGGCGGAGAAGCGCGGCTTCACGACGATGCGCGAGGCGAAGTTGTACCTGTCGATGGTCACCGTGTCGAAGTCGAAGGGGGAGTACATCGACCCGTCCACGTCGCGGGTTCCTGTCCGGATGTTCGCCGAAAGCTGGCTGCGATCCAAGCAGCCGCCGATGTCGAAGCCCTCGTACTACATGACGCTGGAGCGGGCGTGGAAGAACCACGTCGCGCCAGTGTGGGCCGACCGGGAGATCTCGTCGATCCGTCGCTCGGAAGTCCAGGATTGGGTCTCCGACCTCGCGACACAGAAGTCGCGGACCGTCGTGATTCGCGCCCTCGGAGTCCTCGCCGGCATCCTCGACGTCGCGATCGACGATCGGCGCCTCGCGAGCAACCCGGCCCGCCACGTGCGCAGTCTTCCTCGACGCGGGCCCGGCAAGCGGCGTGTCTACCTCACGCACGACCAGGTCGCGACGCTGGCGGCGTGCTCCGCGTATCCAACGCTCATCCTGACGCTGGCGTACACCGGCCTTCGCTGGGGCGAAGCTACGGGACTCCGGGTGCGCAGCGTGAACAAGCTGCGCCGGCGCTTCGTCATC
Source organism: Microbacterium helvum (assembly GCF_014779795.1). Lineage (GTDB taxonomy): Bacteria > Actinomycetota > Actinomycetes > Actinomycetales > Microbacteriaceae > Microbacterium > Microbacterium helvum. The sequence continues at coordinate 272,454 of NZ_JACXZS010000007.1, read as the reverse complement.
GAAGAGAACGCGGTGATGATCGCGTACGAGATCCACGTCGGCACGCCCAAGACTCACGAGAAGCGCTCGGTCCCGTACCCGGAGCGTCTTGCTCCGATGATCGAGCAGGCGTGCGCCGGCAAGGGGCCCGAGGGGCTGCTGTTCGGCGACGGGGTCAATCACATGCGCAACTCGGGCAGCAAGGGCTGGTTCGCCAACGCGGTCCGGCGTGCGCAGGAGTTCGATCCGTCGATCCCGCGTCTCACTCCTCACGACCTTCGGCACACCGCCGCGTCGCTCGCGATCAGCTCGGGCGCGAACGTGAAGGCCGTGCAGCGGATGCTTGGTCACGCGTCGGCCGCGATGACGCTGGACACCTACGCCGACCTCTTCGACGACGATCTGGATGCCGTCGCCACGCGACTGAACGCCCAGATGCCGTTGGTGGCGCTGCCATCAGGCCCGCAGACCCGCTACGCGCGGCCGCAGTGATCGCCGAGCGCAGCCCAATGCTCCAAGGTGCGGTTCCTGGTAGGTGGCGCAACCCCCGCTAGGTTGAAACCAACCTGTACGTCGAGGACGCGCCCTTGGGAGGAAGCTGTTGAAGACTCAACTAGAAGTGCCCGAGATCGCAAGTCTCTACGCCGCGCTCGACGAGTTCCGAGAACGGTCACTACGGCGGTTGAAGTCGAGCTTCCTTCCTGCGGACGACCCCGACGTGGACAACGTGTGGACTCATGCATCCGCATCTGAACTCGTACGCGAATTCGTCGACAAGCCAGACGAGACCAAGCGCGGATTCCTCGACAAGTTGAGAGATCAGCTGGCGAACATCTCGCGCCCTGCCGGCCAACTCATGGAGGAGCTCACCTGGCTCCACCTTGTCGTCGCGTCCAAGCAGGGGTATCCCTCCAAGCGCCAACTGCTCGACGAGGTCGCGAACATTGGGGGCGCCACCGGACCGTCGGGCAGCTTCGACGATGTACTCCATACCGGGCTCGCCGCGACCGGCACGTCCTTCTTCACGCGACGCCCCAACCAGCTGTGGTTGCTCGTACACTTCGCCGAGAGATGGACTGCGGCATCGGCGCACGAGCGCGATAGTTGGCTGAGCGACCCGAACGCGTTCCGCGCGATGGTGTTCGCACTCGAAGGCGTCGCAGATCAGACGCAGCGGCACGCCCTGCTACACCTCGTGCACCCGGATTCGTTCGAAGATACCGTCAGCCAGTACCACAAGCGGAAGATGGCTTCCCTCGCACATGCCTCCGAGGATAGCGAGAACGACGACGCGACTATCGCGCGCGTCCGCGAACGCTTAGCGAAGACCTACGGTGACGGTTTCTCGTTCTATCAGTCCGAGGTGCGTGAGTTGTGGGACCCCGAGCCTGAGCCGACAGTCGAACCGATGACTGCCGAGCCCGCCCACGCGGAGTCGATCGGGCCGAACGAGCCACAAGTTCGCGGCGCATGGCTGATCCGCGGGTCCGGCGGCGAGCGCGTTCCAGACTGGCTGGCAGACGGCACGTGCGGGATTGGATTCGCCGACACATTTCCGTTTGAGCTCGTGCCGGGTGTCAGTCGCGACGAGCTCAGAGCGCTGGCAGACGAAGCAGGCACCGACACGACTGCTGGCGGATTCAACCACGAGCTCGGCCAGGTCTGGCGATTCGTGAACAAGATGGAGATCGGCGACTACGTGGTTACCGTCAACGGGCAGAACGTCTACCTAGGCGTTGTTGACTCCGGTCCGCGAGACGTTCTCGCTCGAACACGAAAAGAAACAGTTCGGGCGGTTGAGTGGCTGAATGCTGACGCTCCGATCCAGCGACGCGACATCGCGAAAAGCCTCCAGTCCAAGATGAAGACGCTGCTCACGCTGACGCTGATCACCCCCGAGATCGACGAACTCGAACGCTGGGTGAGCGGAGAGAGGCTCCAGTCGGCAGCCGTCGATTCCGCGCAAGTGAAGCTTCCTCTTGCCACCGCGAAACTAACGCAGGATCTCCTCCTCGATAAGCTGTGGCTCGACGAGGTCATCGAGCTACTCGAAGAGAAGCGTCAGATCATCCTCTACGGCCCCCCTGGCACCGGAAAGACGTACCTCGCCCAAGCTTTGGCTGAGCATCTCGCCGACGGCGTCGGCAGCTTCGAGATCGTGCAGTTCCACCCCTCCTTTACATACGAGGACTTCTTCGAGGGATATCGTCCTGTGCTTGGCGGTGCCGGCAAGGTCGACTTCGCTATCAAGTCGGGCCCGCTACGGCGGATAGCGGATGCTGCGGCGGCGGCCCCCAGCATCCCTCATGTTCTGATCATCGATGAGATCAACCGCGCCAACCTCGCGAAGGTCTTCGGCGAGCTGTACTTCTTGCTCGAGTATCGCGAGCAGCCGATCAGTCTGCAGTACTCCGACATGGAGTTCACACTCCCCGAGAACCTCTACATCATCGGGACGATGAACACGGCTGACCGCTCGATCGCGCTTGTCGACGCCGCCATGCGCCGCCGGTTCTACTTCGTGGAAATGTCACCCGCGGTGGCGCCCGTGAGCGAGATGCTCAGTCGTTGGCTCTCAGCTCGGGGAATGTCAGACGAGCCAGCGCGCTTGCTGACCGAGCTGAACTCGCGCCTCGGCGATCCGGATGCGGCGATCGGTCCGTCGTACTTGATGACTGAGCACATCCTGAAGCCGGGTCGCCTCGAACGCATCTGGACACACGGCATCATGCCTCTGCTTGAAGAGCGCTTCTACGGCAGTCGCGATGAACTGACGCAGTTTTCGCTCGATAGCATCCGGGCGGCGATTCAACGCTCGGGCACATGACGATCGAGCTGAAGGAGTGGGGTGCGAAGGGCAACCTCGAACTCGGGGCCGATGCCGTCAGAGCGCTCGCCAATGCCAAGCAATTCGAGATTGCGCCAGATCGCGAAGTCGCGGGGAGATGGCGTGTTTCCGCGACTCGCTATGTAGGCGTTGCCGCCATCGGCGGGCACGTGATCCGCGTGGCGCCGAAGATCCCGGTGCATAGGCTCTTCGAACTCCTCACCCACACGATGCACCTTGTCGAGTGGCGGTCAGAGGCAGCGGACTGGGAAGAATCTGACGACCTCATCTCGGTGATTGCGGCATCCTTTCTCGACAACGCCGAGCGCGCGTTGCGAGGCGGGATGCTGCAGGGCTACGTCACGGTCACCGACGACCTCTACTCGGTGCGCGGCCGGATCGACTTCGGCCGCCTCTCCGGAAGACCACGGGAGCTGCCGTTGCCGGTGGCGGTGACCTACGACGACTACACGACCGACGTGCTTGAGAATCAGCTGCTCGCGGGTGCGGGGCGAGTGCTTCTTAGACTTGGAATGCTCACCCCCGCCTTGACCCGCAGGTTGCGTCGTCTTGAGTTCCAACTCGTCGACATCACCCCGGCGCGTCCATCCGCCTCACCCGCGGAGGTGCGTTGGACGAGGCTGAATGTGCGCTATCGAACCGCCGTCACATTAGCCCGACTCATCCTGCAGAGCACGGCCTTCGACTTCGAAGGCGAAGGATCGTCGCGCGGATCAACGTTGCTCGTGAATATGGATCGGGTGTTCGAAGATGTCGTGGGCCGCGGCATCGACCGAGCGCTGTCGCCGAGGGGCTTGACTGTCGACCTGCAGCACCGTGGCCATCTCGACTACGAGAAACGCATTGATATTCGCCCCGACGTTGTCGTCTTCGACGGGAGCGATGTGGTTGCTGTCGCCGATCTCAAGAACAAGCGCACAGGGGCTCTGAGTACCGGTGACGTCTATCAAGCGGTCGCGTACGCGACGCGGTACCGGCTCACAGAGGTGTGGCTGATTTATCCGGAGCCGCCACCCTACGATGAGGTGACCGTGGGGGAGGTGCGGGTGCGTTTGTTGTCCGTCGACATCTCGCTCCCGCCAGTTGAGCGGCAGTATGCCATGCTCCAGGTTGCAGAGAACCTCGTGTCGAAGGTTCGATCGTCGATCGTTTGACCGTCATGACACCAGAGAGCAGATTGCTCAGTTTTCCGACGAGGCAGATTTCGCCCGAAACGCTCGAATTTGGCGCTCTCAGGTGTCGCGCGCGGGCCGTTGTAGACGGCCGATTTCGGCTCACCGAATTTTCAGAATGCGGGCAAAAAGCGGGCAAAAATGCATTCTGAGTGGTCTGACCACATAAGAAATACCTGGTCAGAGGCAAAAAAAGACTGTGCCCCTGGAGGGACTCGAACCCCCAACCGTTTCCTTAGGACGGAACTGCTCTTCCATTGAGCTACAGAGGCTGGCCGCATGAGTCTACCCGGCCGAAACACCCGCGCCGTGTACCCTCGCTGGGTGATCGTGAGCCGACAGACGCGCCGCCCGGCTCTCATCGTCGCCGTCATCGCGCTCTCCGCGATCCTCGCAGGCTGCGCCGCCGAGGTCCCCACCGCACCGACCGACGACACCACGCCGACCCCCGCCGCCAGGATCGCCCTGCCGCCCGCGGGCGCCGTCCCGGACTATCAGCTGGGCGCGGCGTACGACCCGCCGGCCGGGGTGCAGGTCGTCGCGCGGGATCGCACCGCGGAACCCGCGCCTGACGTGTACTCCATCTGCTACGTCAACGGCTTCCAGACGCAGCCGGGCGAACTGGGTGACTGGCCCGAAGAGGCCGTACTGACGGATCCCGACGGCGACGTGGTGTTCGATCCGGACTGGCCCGACGAGGCGCTGCTCGACACATCGTCCGCAGCGAAGCGCGCGCGGATCGCCGACGTCGTCACCCCGTGGATCCGCGGCTGCGCCGACGTGGGATTCGACGCCGTCGAGTTCGACAACCTCGACACGTACGAGCGAAGTGGCGGCGCGCTGACGCTCGACCACAACCTCGCGCTCGCGACGCTGCTGGTCGATGCGGCCCACGGCGTCGGACTGGCCGCCGGGCAGAAGAACGCCGCCGAGGACGCGGCTGTGCTCCACGCCACCGCCGGCTTCGACTTCGCGGTCGCCGAGGAATGTGCCGTGTACGACGAGTGCGCCCTCTACACCGAGGTCTACGGCGACCACGTGATCGCGGTCGAATACTCCGACACGAGCCTCGACTTCGCCGCCGCGTGCGCCGACCCCGCCGCTCCCGCGTCCCTCGTGCTCCGCGACCGAGATCTCGTCGGCCCCGATGACGACGCCTATGTCTTCGCGCTGTGCGGCGACGCCATGCCGCGCGCACAGTGAAGGCCCCGGCATCCCTCCCCGAAAACCGCGGGAGATGGATGCCGGGGCCAGAGGCGCGAGGTCAGCCCTGGGCTGCGAGCGCGAAGCGCACGCCGCCGTCGTCGGACAGTTCCGCGTCGAGGACGCGGTCCTCGAGCGCGATCGCGGCGGTCTCATCGAGGAAGACGCGGGCGCCGTCGGTGACGACGATCGTGTCGGCCGGCTGAGGGTCGGGTGCGACGCTCAGTTCGAATCCGCCGGTGCCTCCCGTGTCGCGGATGCGGACTCCTCCGTCCTGGACGGCGGGCACCCGCGCGACGATCTCTTTGACGGCCTCGGCGGCGGTCTGGGTCAGCGTGAGCATGCTTTTCCTTTCCGTTTCGGCTGTGGACGGGCCACGATTCCGAGAACCCCGGCGGTGCGCAACCCGTACGCGCCGGATACGGGGCATTCGGAGGAACCTCCCACGTTCGGGGGTGAGTACTGCGGTGTGGTTTCCGAGGTCGGCTTGCGGCGTTTCGACTCGCTGCGCTCGCTCAACGAGCAGGAGGGGGCGCTTGGCTCGTTTCGCTCGCTCGACGACCGGGGAAGGCCGGGTGCGTCACGGGCGCTGGCCGCCGCCGGGAGCGCCGCCCATCCCGCCGGGGCCGCCCATGCCGCCGGCGACGTTCGACCCCTCGGTGACGGTCGCCGCGGTCGTGCCGTTCACGGCCACGCTGTACGCGCCGCCGTCTGTCACGGTGGGGCCGCTGTAGAACACGGCGGTGAAGTCGCGTCCGGCCTCGAACGTGGCGATCACGGTGCCGGAGGCATCCATCACGGTGACGGTGTCGCCCGCCGAACCCGAGGCGCTCGCCGCCAGCCACTGCTGCGCTCCGGTCGGATCGACCAGCGCGGTGCCCGCCACGAGCACCTCGCCGCCGTCGATCGTGATCGCGCCGTTGGCGTCGAGGGCGCCCTGTCCGCCCGCGTCGCTCGGGCCGCTGAGCACCGTAGTGCCACCCGTGATCGCGATCGTGCCGTTCGAGTCGAGGCTGTCGCCGCCCGAGACGACGGCCACCGAGCCGCCCGAGATCGTGATGGTCTCGCCGGTGTCCTGCTCGCCGCCCGAGCTCGCGCCGGCGCCATTGACGCCATCGTCGCTCGCGGTCACGTCGACCGTGCCGCCCGAGATCGCGATGTCGGTGCCCTCCAGCCCCTCATACGAGTCGGTGACGGTGACGTCGCCGTCGCGGATCTCCAGACGCAGATCTGCGTGGATGCCGTCGTCGCCGGTGGTCACCGTCACCGTGCCGCCGCCGATGCCCACCGAGCCGTTGGAGTGGATCGCGTCGTCGGCAGCATCCACGGCCACCTCGCCGCCGTCGATCGCGACGACGGCGCCGGCGGTGATGCCCTTCGCGCCGTCCGAGGCGCTCGCGGCGTCGGCTCCCGCGCTGATCGTGACCGTGCCGCCGGTGATCACGGCGTCGGTGGCGACGGCGATGCCGTCGTCGCCGCTGGTGAGGTCGACGGCGCCGCCCGTGATGGCGACGAAGCCCTGTGTGGCGTCCGAGTCCTGGTCGCTCTTGAGGGCGTCGCCGCCCGCGGTGACCGCGATCGTGCCTCCCTCGACGGTGAGCGAGTCCTTGCCGCGCAGGCCGTCGTCCGCCGCGTCGACGGTGATGTCGCCCGACAGGACGACGAGGTCGTCGGTCGAGGTGATGCCGTCGTTGCCGTTGCCAGAGACGTCGAGCGATCCGGAGCCCGAGATCGTCAGGTCGGCCGTGCTGTAGATCGCGGCGTTCGCCTCCGCGTCGTCGGTGTACGCGGCCGCGTCGGCCACCGAGTTGGAGCTGCCGTCGGCGAGGTACAGGGCCACGTCGTCGGCCCCGGTCACGGTGATCGCGGGGGAGTCGGATGCCGCGATGTCGGCGTCGTCCAGGATGAGCACGACCTGCGCGTCGTCCGGTGCGGCCACGACCACCTGGCCGTCGAGCGAACCCGACAGCCGGAAGACGCCCGCCGCCGTGATGGTGACGGTCGAGCCGTCGACGGTCGCCTCGTCGGAGTCGGAGGACGCAGTGGACCCGCTGAGCGTGATGTCGGCGGCATCCGATTCGCTCCACTCGTCGTCGTTCACCGTGGTGACGTCGTGGTTCGCGGCGAGGACCGCGGCTGCGGTCAGGTCGGAGTCGACCACGACCGCGGTCTCGCCGTCGGACGTGTCGCCCGTCGATCCGGCGGGTGTGGCAGAGCGCGAGGTCACGGCGGTCTGGGCGGCGCAGCCGGCGAGAACGACACCGGCGAGGGTCAGCGGCGCGGCGGCCAGGATCAGGCGGCGGCGAAAGTGGGGGCGGGGCATGACGAGTCCTCCTCGTTCGTGGATGCGGGGTTCGTGGGTACGGGATTCGTAGGGACGGATCGGGTCTGCGGCACGGCGCGGTGCGCATCGTCGAAGGGGCCGCGCAGCAGCCGCGACCAGCGGTTGCGCGGCAGCTCTGGGTGCAGCGCCGCCAGCCCGGTGGCGTACTTGCTGACGGTCGCGGGGCGGTGCCCTGCCCGCCACAGCGCACGGTCGACGCCTGACGGGCGGGCGCCGGACTTGGTCTCGACGATCGCCACCTGCGGCAGTGCGAAGCCGCGGCCGTCGGGCTCGATCCACTCCAGCGCGGTGTCGACCGTGGCGCGGCCGGAGCCGTCCGGTGCGAGCAGCGTCGCGCGGCGGTAGCGGGTCATGAGCGTCGCCCCGAGCTCGTCGGCGCGCTCGGCTGCGACGCCGATCGTGGTGAACGCGTCGGCGACGTCGTCGCGCGCGTCGTCGGTCAGCCGGTCGCGGTGCCGCGGGTCGTACTCTCCGCGATCCTTCACCGTGGTGCCGCGTGCGCCCCGCGTCTTGATCTCGAGGTACGACGCGCCGGTGTCGAGGTAGCTGCGGGTGCGCAGCTTGAACCGGCGACGCCGCGGCTGCGCTGCCATGCGGAAGCTCAGCAGGTCGGGCGTGTCGAAGTACACCGACTCGTAGGCGAACGCGCGGCCGCCGTCGATCTCGAGCACGCGCGTGGCGGGGTCGAGTGCGGCGATGACCGCGTCGAGGCCGGCGCACGGCACGACGTATTTGCGGTCGACGCGTGTGAGAAGGGATGCCTCGGCCACGAGCTCCTCCAGCGTCACGGCGTCGAATCTGTCCAGCGCCGTCATCGGTCCGCTCCGGTCGTCGCGCCTGAACCCAGCGACGTGCCGGCGTGCGCCGAGGCGACCCGGGCCGTCGAGCGGGCGCCGGGACGCGGCATCCGGTACCTGACATCGACGAGGGTCGTGTCGTTCACGAGATCGAGCTCCTGGATGGTCGTGGAGCTGACCGTGCCGCCCAGACGCGCCTCGAGCTCGGCGCGCAGTTCGTCGTCGTCCGACACCGCGCGGTCCAGACGCACCACCTGGTGGCGGGTGCGGGCGAGGAATGCCGGGTGATCGGCGGCCCACAGCACCACGAGGATGAGCGCGACGAGCGCGGCGACCGGCCATGGGTCGGTCTGCGGCAGGCCCGTGACCAGTCCGATCGCGAGTGCGGCGAAGTAGTAGGCCACTTCGCGCTGCGTGATCTCGGACGAACGCAGCCGGATGATCGACAGCACGCCGAAGAGGCCCAGCCCCAGGCCCATGGCGACCTCGGCGGTGCCGAGCACCGCAGCGACGGCCATGACCCCGACGTTGACCCCCAGGAACGCGACGACGAGGTCGCGGCGGTGGTGCCGGCGGTAGTAGAGCCCGAGGCTCAGGATGAGGGCGGCGGCCAGATCGATGCCGATCAGGATCAGTGCGCTGGGGGTCATGGGTTCCTCCCGATGTGGTGTTCGTTCGCATCCATTCGAGCCGTGGCCGCTATGGGGTTGCTATGACGAGCCGAAGGCCCTGGTTCGAGTTCGGTACGACCCTGCTGTGCGCCGGGTGGGCTGCCGAACACGAAGCTGCGCTGCACGCCGTAGCTGGTGGCGAACAGCACCGCCTCGGTCACGACCTTGGCGAGCACGAGGGGCATGCCGTACCGCGTGAGCGCGTCCAGCCAGACGATGTTCGAGGCCAGCAGCGCGGCGGCCAGCACGGCGTACCGGATGAGCTGGCGCGGCATCCCTCGCCTTCGCGCACGGAAGACCACGCGACGATTCACCGCGAAGTTGACCGATGCGCTCACGACCCGTGCGGCCAGGATCGACGGCACCAGCGCGCCGGTGAGCGCGGTGAGCGCGAGCAGCATCACCGTGTCGACCGCGAACGCGATAAGCGACGACCCCGCGAACAGCAGCAGCGGCAGCATGATGCGCACGGAGTCGACGATCGGGCGGAAGTGGCTCGACGCGTTGCCGTCGAGGTAGACCGTCTCGATCGGCACCTCGCGGGTCCGCACGCCCGCGCGCCGGCAGCGCAGCAGCACGTTCTGCTCGTACGCGAAGCGCTCGCCGGGCTGGTCCCTCACCCACTCGAGGAGTTGTGACGGGATGCCGCGCAACCCGGTCTGCGTGTCGCTCAGGCTCCATCCGGCCGCGAGCCGGAAGACGCCGCGGGCGACCGTGTTGCCCGCCCGCGACCGCAGCGGCACGCGACCGCTGAACGCGCGGCACCCGAGCACCAGCGTCGGCGCACCCGCCGCCGCGTCGGCGCGCAGCGCGTCCGCCACGCGCAGGATGTCCATCACGGTGTGCTGCCCGTCGGCGTCCGCGGTCACGACGTCGTCGCCGGCATGGACGGCGAGCACCCGGTCGAACCCGGTGCGCAGCGCGGCAGCCTTGCCGCGGTTGGCCGCGTGGCGCAGCACCGTGGCGCCGAGACCCTCGACCATGGCGAACACGGTGGCGAAGCCCTCACCGCTGCCGTCGTCGACCACGACGATCTCGATGTCGGGATCGGCGGCGAACAGCCCGGCGACCACGCCCGCCAATCGCGGGCCGGGCTCGTACGCGGGGATGACGACGATCACGGGATCACTCCGTGCCGGACGCGTCGGCGATGTAGAGGATGTCGCTCGTGCCGCGCTCGCCGCCGTTGGACGGCTGGTTGACGACCTCGCCGTTGAAGTACATGGTCGACGAGCCGCCGCCGTCGAGGTTGTACGCGGTGGTGGCGCCGAGATCGATCATGATGTCGGCGAGCTCGGTGAGCGTGACGCCCTCGCTGTACCCCGACTGCCGACCGTCGACCACGATGAAGACCAGATGGTTCTCGTCGATGACGCCGACGGCCGTGCGCGGCTGGTCGCCCTGGATGGAGTGGTTGCCGAAGTTGGTGTCGACCTCGACGTCCTCGATGCCGTCGACCGCGGCGCCGTCCTCGACGATCACCGGACCGAAGCTCAGGGTGTTCCAGGCGCCGTCGGCGAGGAGCTCGGCGGCACTGGTCGTCGTCTCGTCGTAGACCTCGACACGACCGTCGGTGTAGAAGGCGAGGCCCTGCCGCGCCGGCTCGTCACGGAAGACCACGCCGTTGCGGATCACGATTCCGGTGTCACGGAACCCGTAGTAGTCGCCGTTGATGGCGAAGATCGCGCCGTTGTCGGCGGCGATCTCACTCGTCAGCTCCGTGATGTTCTGGCCGAACTGGTCCTTCGCGAACGCGCTGCGCACCGTCGTCGCGTCCGACAGCGTCACGTCGGCGACGTAGTACGTCACCGTGTCGGAGCCTGACCCCTCCGTCACCGTCGAGACCGTGATCGAGGTCGAGCCGTCGGAGTACGTGGTGTCGGTCACGGTGGCGTCCGCGACCGTGGAATCGGCGGCCTCCGCCGGATCAGAGGCCGAGTCCGTGGTCGCGGTGGAGTTCTGCGCCTCGTACTCCGACACGTCGGCGATCTCGACGTGCTCGACCAGGAAGCGCTCGGCGGCCCAGACGGCGCCGCCGCCGGCGCTCAGGGCCACCACCAGGCCGGAGGCGATGAGAAGGTTGCGGGTGCGCCGCTTCGTGCGTCGCGTGTCGGTGCCTGTCGTGTCCATGATCCACGGGTACGGGCGCCGCTTACGGCGAGGCTTGCCGTCGGCGATGAACCGGCTCGGCGACGAATCCCTGTGCCCTATGAAACTTCGGTGGTTCTTATCGCCGGATCGGGCGACACGCATGGCGTTCCGGCGCGGCGGTCTGACATCGTGGCACGCATGACCCGCATTGGCATCGTCGCCGAAGCACCCGGCGAGAACCGGGTGGCCGCGACTCCGACCACCGTCCCCAGACTCCTCACCCTCGGCTACGACGTCGTCGTCGAGTCCGGCGCGGGGTCGGCTTCGTCCTTTCCGGATGCCGCGTACGCAGCATCCGGCGCGGTCGTGGTCGATGCCGACACGGCGTGGGCGTCGCCGGTCGTGCTGAAGGTCACTGCGCCGACGCCGTCCGAGATCGACCTGCTCGCGGACGGCGCGATCCTCGTCGCGACGCTGAGCCCGTCGCTGCGGCCGGACCTGGTGGCGGCGCTCGCGACACGTGGCATCACCGCGATCGCCCTGGACGCGGTGCCCCGCATCTCGCGGGCGCAGTCGATGGACGTGCTGAGCTCGATGGCGAACATCGCCGGCTACCGGGCGGTCGTCGAGGCGGCGCACGAGTTCGGCCGGTTCTTCACCGGCCAGGTCACGGCGGCCGGCAAGGTGCCGCCCGCCAAGGTGCTCGTCGCCGGTGCCGGGGTCGCCGGACTCGCCGCGATCGGTGCGGCGTCGAGCCTCGGCGCCATCGTGCGCGCGACAGACCCGCGTCCCGAGGTCGCCGACCAGGTGGCTTCGATCGGCGGGCAGTACCTCGAGGTCGTGGTGCCCGACGAGGCGAAGGAGGTCTCGGCCGACGGGTACGCGAAGGCGACGAGCGAGGCCTACGACCGCCGCGCGGCGGAGATCTACTCCGAGCAGGCCGCCGACGTGGACATCATCATCACGACGGCGCTCATCCCGGGCCGTCCGGCGCCGCGGCTCATCACGGCCGCCGACGTCGCGAGCATGAAGCCGGGCAGCGTCATCGTCGACATGGCGGCGGGCCAGGGTGGCAACGTCGAGGGCTCGGTGGCGGGGGAGCGGACCGTCACGGCGAACGGCGTCGTGATCCTCGGCTACACCGACCTGGCGGGCCGGCTGCCGCAGCAGGCGTCGCAGCTGTTCTCGACCAACCTCGTCAACCTGGTGAAGCTCCTCACCCCCGCGAAGGACGGCGTGCTCGCGCTCGACTTCGACGATGTCGTGCAGCGCACCGTCACCGTCGTGCGAGACGGCGAGGTGACGTGGCCGCCGCCGCCCGTCCAGGTCTCGGCCGCCCCCGCCGCCGCGCCCGTCCCCGCCACGGCGGCCACCTCCTCGGCCTCGGCCCGCGCGCCGATGTCGGCCGGGTCGCGCACGGCGCTCGTCTTCGTGGGGATCGCCGCGCTGTTCGCGGTGTGCGCGTTCGCCCCGCCGCCGCTGCCGCAGCACTTCCTGGTGCTGACGCTCGCGGTGGTCGTCGGCTTCTACGTCATCGGCCACGTCGCGCACGCGCTGCACACACCGCTGATGAGCGTGACGAACGCGATCTCGGGCATCATCGTGGTCGGCGCCATGGTGCAGATCACGGTGCCCGATCTCACCGTGCAGATCCTCGCGGCGATCGCCGTGCTGCTGGCGAGCATCAACATCTTCGGCGGCTTCGCGGTCACCCGCCGCATGCTCGCGATGTTCCAGAAGGGCGACGCCCGATGATCCCGGTCGCCGGAGCCGTCGCGGGGGCGGCCTACGTCGTCGCCGCCCTGCTGTTCGTCCTGAGCCTGGCAGGCCTCAGCAAGCACGAGACGAGCCGTCGCGGCGTCACGTACGGCATCGTCGGCATGGTGGTCGCGCTGATCGCGACGGTCTGGCTGACCGTCGCAGGCGCGTGGGGCACACCGTCGGGCACGACGGGCCTCGTGCTGCTCGTGATCGCCGTCGTCGTCGGCGGCTCGATCGGGCTGTGGCGGGCGCGCATCGTGGAGATGACCGGGATGCCTGAGCTCATCGCGCTCCTGCACTCCTTCGTCGGGCTCGCCGCCGTTCTCGTCGGGTGGAACGGCGCCCTGTACGACACCGGGCTCACCGGGGCGCTCGCCGACATCCATCACGCCGAGGTGTTCATCGGCGTCTTCATCGGCGGTGTGACCTTCACCGGCTCGATCGTGGCGTTCCTGAAGCTGTCGGCGCGGATCTCTTCGCGCCCGCTCATGCTGCCGGGCAAGAACGCGCTCAACATCGGTGCGCTCGTCGCCTTCATCGCTCTCACTGTCTGGTACGTGATCACCCCCGAACTGTGGCTGCTGATCCTCGTCACGGTGCTCGCGCTCGCGCTCGGGTGGCACCTGGTGGCGTCGATCGGCGGTGGCGACATGCCGGTGGTCGTCTCGATGCTCAACAGCTACTCGGGTTGGGCGGCGGCCGCGGCCGGCTTCCTGCTCAACAACGACCTGCTGATCGTCACCGGCGCGCTCGTCGGATCGTCGGGTGCCTACCTCAGCTACATCATGTGCAAGGCGATGAACCGGTCGTTCCTGTCGGTGATCGCCGGCGGGTTCGGCATCGAGGCGCCGCGCGGCGGCGACGAGGACCACGGCGAGCACCGCGAGATCGACGCCGCGGGCGCCGCCGAGATGCTCGCCGGTGCGGGGAGCGTCGTCATCACCCCGGGTTACGGCATGGCTGTCGCGCAGGCGCAGCATGGTGTCGCCGACCTGGTGCAGAAGCTGCGCGAGCGCGGCGTCGAGGTGCGGTTCGGCATCCACCCGGTCGCCGGGCGTCTGCCGGGGCACATGAATGTGCTGCTGGCCGAGGCCAAGGTGCCGTACGACATCGTGCTCGAGATGGACGAGATCAACGACGACTTATCGCGCACCGATGTCGTCCTGGTGATCGGAGCGAACGACACCGTCAATCCCGCCGCCGCCGAGGATCCGTCAAGCCCGATCGCGGGTATGCCGGTGCTGCGCGTGTGGGAGGCGTCGAATGTGATCGTGTTCAAACGCTCGATGGCGTCGGGGTATGCGGGCGTCGCGAATCCGCTGTTCTACCGCGAGAACGCCCAGATGCTCTTCGGAGACGCAAAAGAGAGAGTCGACGAGATTCTCATCGAGCTCTCACGAATTACGGTGCCGTGACATGAAATGAGAAGGGCCCTCGCGGCGATCCGGGATCGCGGCGAGGGCCGAGCGTGCGGTGAGGTTCAGTGAGCCGCGTCGTATGCCTCGAGGATGGATGCCGGAACCCGGCCCCGTTCCGACACCTTGAAGCCGTTCGCCTTGGCCCATTCGCGCACCACGCCGAGGTCGCGCTGTCCGGCGCGGCGCCGGCCACCCGACGCCGGGGAAGGGGCGGCCGAACGACCGGACGAGACGCGTCGGCCTGCCTCGGTGTACGGACCGAGTGCGGCGCGGAGCGCATTCGCGTTCTCTGCCGAGAGGTCGATCTCGTATGCGGTGCCGTCGAGCGAGAAAAGGATGGTCTCGCCGTCGCCGACTTCCAGGACGGTCCCGTCGATGTCGTCGACGAGTTGGTGGATGATTTTACGGGCCATGATGTCGACATTAGCGACGGGAATTCGCCGCGATCAAGGAATGGCTCTCGCCACGCCGTGAATGGTGTCGGAATTGTCTCAGGGCAGAATTCCCGCGCGGCGGGCCATGACGACCGCTGCATGGCGGGTGGAGGCATCCAGTTTCGCCATCGCCGACTGCAGATACGACTTGACCGTGCCCTCTTTGAGATCCAGGGTCGCGGCGATCTCGGCGTTGGTCGAGCCGAGCGCGGCGCACGCCAGCACGTCCACCTCGCGCGGCGACAGGCGCACATCGAGTTCGGCGAGCGGCTCGACCGCGTCGGACGACAGCGCAGCCACGCGCTGCTCCAGGCGGTCGAGTCGCGCGCGGATGGCCGGGTCCGACACCAGCGCCGAGATGCTGCGCAGCTCGGCGTAGGTCTCGCGCAGTCCCTCCTGCGCCGCGGCGGGAAGCGCCGGCGACACCCCCGGCATGGCCCGCGCGAGCGCCAGGCGGCGCTGCACCTCGTCGCGGATCCGCAGCTCGCTCGACAGCTCGTCGGCGACGGCGAAGGCGGGGCGCGCGACGACGTCGCCGACGGGGGCCTCGGCCCACGACCCGCAGTAGATGACGCCGCGGGCGCGGCCCGAGACGAGGATCGGCACGGCGAACAGGGTCGCGATGCCCTCGCCCAGCACGGCCCGGTCGTAGTCGTGCGTGATGCTCCGCGCGGAGCGGTAGTCGATCGCGAGGCGCGGCCGCTTCTCGATGAGCGCCCGGCCGCCGAGTCCCCTCGCCTGCTCGACGACGAGGCCGTCGAGGCTGTGCGTGCGAGCGCCGTGGATGGAGGTGACGTGGATCGCGCCGTCGAGCACGAGCCCGCCGAAGGCGACGGGAAAGCGGGTGCGCCGCACGAGCTCGGCGACGGCATGGTCGAGGGCCTGTGCGTCGCTCAGCTCGTCGGGTGCGCCGACGGCAGCACGGACCCCTGACGATGAACGCTCGGGGACCGGTGCGTGGTGGGGAAGGGACGCGCCCACGACTACCTGCTTCCGGCGATGACGGCGTCCTCGCCGCCTTTTGTAGCGTCGACACTATCATCGGGCGGATTCAGCGGCATCGGGCCGATTCGGCGGCATCGGGCCCATTCAGAGGCACCGGCCCATTCAGGGGAGGGGTGTGCGGGGTCCGGGTCGGTTCCCGGACCCCGCTGCGCGGGCGGCCTACACGCCCGCGGTCCGGGCCTCGCGCGCCCCGGCGGGCGCGGGCGGGATGCTCGGTCCCTGCTCGAGGTCGATGAGGTAGCGCTTGACGTCGGGTCGCCCGCCGTACTCGCCGAGCGAGCCGTCGGCGCGCACCACCCGGTGCACCGGCACCACGATCGAGAAGGGCGTGGTCGCGCACGCGGTGCCCACAGCGCGGGCGGCACGCGCGATGCCGGCGGCGATCGCCACCTCGCCGTAGCCGGCGGTCTCGCCGTAGGGGATGTCGCACACCGCCTGCAGCGCGGCACGTGCGAAGCCGCCGCGCACGAGCCGCCAGTCCAGCGGCAGGTCGAACGCGCGGCGCTCCCCGGCGAAGTACTCGTCGAGCTGGGACTGCGCGGCCTCGAACACCGCGGCGGCGGTGCCGGGGGAGGGTGAGGCTGCGGCATCCGCGTCTTCGTCGGGGACGGGGAGGGCGTGCAGCTGCAGAGCGACCCGTTCGATCTCGCCGTGCAGCGGGCCGTCGAACGGATGGAGCGTCACGATGCCGTCGTCGGTGACGACGATCAGGACGTCGCCGATGGGCGACGGGTGGACGCGGTAGCGGGGCGGTTCCGTCGGGGTCATGCGACCATCCTGGCGCGGCCTCCCGACGCTGTGAGGGGTGGACCTCGCCGATCGGGGACAACCGGCGGACGGCATGGCGCGCGGACCTTCTGGGGAGGAAGGGCGCGCCCGGTCACGTGTCCAATACCGCGAAACTCAGGTCCATTGCAAGTACCCCGCGGGCACGGCGCTTAGGGTAACTCGTGTGTGGCGAGCAGAGCGGAGCGCCGTGTTGGGCGCAGAGGACGCCGAACGCGGGTCGATCGTGACCCCCGGCGACCTCGGTCTCGCCGAACCCGACGTCACCGTCATGCACGTGGCCGAACCTGAGCGCGAGCGGCTGCGGGTGCAGTCGGCCGAGCTCGGCGGCCGCTCGACGCTGCAGCACTTCGTCGACGGCCAGGACGCGGCGATCGAGATCACCAAGGCGCATCCCGGAAGCCTGCCGCAGTTCATCACCGGGCGCTCGACGCTGCTGTCGAACCTCTTCCGCGACGAGGTGGCGCTGCGCGGCGCCCGGATCGCGGCCGAGCGGATCACGTCGAAGGATCTCGAGCTGCGCACGACCCGCGGCCTCGACACCGTGCGTCTCGCGGTGGGCCTCGCGAACTGGCGCATCGGCGGGCTCGTGTGCAGCGCGCCGGTGCTGCTGCGACCGCTCGCGATCCGGCGGCACCACGGCGACTTCGAACTCAAGCTGCACGGCACGTTCTCGGTCAACCCCGAGCTGGTGCGGGCGATGCGCCGTCACTACGGCATCGCGATCGACGCCGGGGGCCTCGCCGCCCTCGCGTACGAGGGAGGCGTGTTCAAACCGCAGCCGGTCATCGACCATCTGCGTGCGCTGACGGCCTCGATCGACAGCTACGCCGTGAAGCCCCGCCTGCTCGTGTCGAGCTTCGCGGACGTGGGCGGACGCATGGCCGCCGACGCCTCGGACCTCGACCACCCCGTGCTCAACGCGCTCGCCGGCCACGTGTCGGATCGCGAGGCGCTCACGATCCGACGAGACGGACCGGTGCCGACGAGCCCCGATCACCGTCCTCCCGCCTCCGACAATCTGCTGCTGGACGCCGACTCCGAGCAGGAGCGCGTGCTCGCCCGCATCGCCGACGGCCAGTCGATCGTCGTGCACACCCTGCCGGGCACCGGCGGCACCCAGACCGTCATCAACACGGTGGGCCAGCTGGTGCGCGACGGCAAGAGCGTGCTGGTGGTCAGCGCGCGGCGCTCCACGCTCGACGGCGTGCGGCATCGCCTCGCAGGCATCGGGCTGCCCGGGCTGGCGGTGTCGCCGGATCGGCTGCAGCGCGACCTCATCCGGGCGATCGGGCGGAACGAGAAGGCCGAGGCGCCCAAGGTCGCCGACATCGACGACGCCCTCGTCCGCCTGCGCGGCGTGCTCGGCGACTACCGTGCGGCCGTGACCGACCGGCATCCCTCCCTCGGCGTCTCGGTGCTCGACATCCTGCGGGCCCTGGCCACCCTGGCCGACTCGGGCGCCGCACCGGCGACCGAGGCGCGCTTCGACGAGGACGCGCTCGAGAGCCTCGCGACGACGCGCCCCGAGGCCGCGGCGAAGCTCGCGGCCGCTGCGCGACTGGGGGAGTTCCGGTTCGGGCCTGACGACTCGCCCTGGTACGGCGTCACCTTCGCGACGGTCGAGCAGGCGCGAGCGGCGCATGCGCTCGCGGGCAAGCTGCAGCGCAGCGATCTGCCGACCCTGCTGGAGCGCGGGTACGAGCTCGTGGGGCAGACGCGCATGCGGCCGTTCCAGACCGTGGACGAGCTCGGGGTCTACCTGCGCCTCATGCAGGGGATCCGCGACTCGCTCGACAAGTTCAGCATGACCGTGTTCGAGCGACCGCTCGGCGAGTTGATCCAGGCGCACGCCGCGCGCCGCGACGCCCCCGAGATGACCGGCGCCAATCGCCGTCGCCTGCGCCGGCTGTCGCGAGAGTACCTGCGGCCGGGCGTGCACGTCCCCGACATGTACGAGGCGCTGGTGCGCATCCACCACCAGCGCACCGAGTGGCAGCGTTACGTCGAGGCGGGGGTCACCCCCGAGGTGCCGCTGGGCCTCGGCGACGTGCAGGTCGCGTGGCATCGCGTGGAGTCGGAGCTCGGCGAGCTCGATGCTGTCCTCGGCCGCACCGGCCCCGACCGCCTCGCGGCGCTGCCGGTCAAGCAGCTCGTGCGCACGCTGGCGGGCCTCGCCGCGGACTCCGATGTGTTCGACAATCTCAAGGAGCGGGCGACGCTGCGCTCCGAGCTCGCCGCGCTCGGCCTGGAGCCGCTGCTGCTCGAGCTCTCGGTGCGGCACGTGCCCGAGGAGCAGGTCGCGGCCGAGCTCGAGTTCGCGTGGTGGCAGTCCGCGCTGGAGCTGGTGCTGCGCACCGACCGTGCCGTGCTGGGCGCCAACACGGCCGTCGTCGACCGCCTCGAACGGGACTTCCGCCTGGTGGACGAGGCGCACGCCGCGGCATCCGGGCCTCTTCTCGCCGCGCAGCTCGCGACGCAGTGGCGCATCGGGATCGTCGACCACGCCGACGAGGCGAGCGCGCTCAAGCAGGCGCTGAAGCGCGGTGCGGTGACGCCCGCCGAGCTCACCGCGGTCGCGCCGACGCTCTCGCGCACGCTCGCGCCGGTGTGGCTCGCGTCCCCGTACGAGGTGCCGCGGATCCCCGCGTCGTCCCCGTTCGATGTCGTCGTCTTGGCGGATGCCGGAGCTCTGTGCCTGGCGGAGGCCGCTCCCGCGCTGCGCCGCGCATCGCAGGTCGTCGCGTTCGGCGATCCCGTGACGCAGAAGCCGACGCCGTTCGTCGTGGCCGCCGGAGCCCCCGCGCTCCCGACGGCTACCCCGGTGGGCGAAGACGCGGACGAGCCGGTGCCGTTCGACGAGACCAGCGTGTTCGAGCGACTGGCCGAGCTCTTCCCGGTCGAGACGCTCACGCGCAGCTACCGTGCCGGCGGCGAGGACCTCGCGGCGCTCGTCAACGAGGCGTTCTACGGCGGGGAGCTCGTGTCGCTGCCGTGGGCCGGCTCCTACCTCGGCCGGGGCAGCCTCGCCGTGGACTACGTCGAGGGCGGCCATGGCGCACCCGACCCGGTGACCGGCGCGGTCGAGAGTCCCGACTCGGAGGTGGCGCGGGTCGTCACGCTCGTCGTGGAGCACGCGGTCAACCGCGGCTCGGAGTCGCTCATGGTCGTCACGGCCAGCGCCCGCCACGCCGAGCGGATCCGCGGCGCCGTCGAAGCGGCTTTCGTCGGCCGCTCCGACGTCGCCGACTTCGTCTCTCGCGACACCGCCGAGCCGTTCGCGGTGCTGACCCTCGAGGAGTCGGTGGCCGAGAGCCGGGATCGCGTCATCTTCTCACTGGGCTTCGGTCTCACCAAGCACGGCCGCGTGCTGAGCGACTTCGGCGACCTGTCGACGCCGGACGGCGAGCGGCTGCTGACGGTCGGCATGACGCGCGCGCGCAGGTCGATGGTGATCGTGTCGTCGATCCGGCCGTCGGCGTTCGACGACGGTCGCCTGGAGTACGGCGCCGCGACCTTGATGTCGATCCTCGGCGGCATCGCCGCGCGCGCCCGCGAGGCGCGGCTCGAGGATCTCGCCGACCCGCTCACGCGGGCGCTCGCCCGCGAGCTGCGCCGGGCCGGGCTGTCGGTGGACGTGCACTACCGCGGCCTGCTGCCGCTGGTCGCCCAGTACGACGGCAAGGCCGTCGTGGTCGAGAGCGACCCCGAGACCGTCGGCGAATCCCTGCGCGAGTCGCTGCGCCTGCGCCCGCAGGTGCTGCGGCGCCTCGGATGGCACTATGTGCGCGTTCACTCCTTCGATCTGTACCGCGACCCGGCCGACGTCGCCCAGCGCATCGCGGCGATGCTCGGCGTGCCGCCGGACGCGCCGCGTGTCGACAACGAGACGCAGCCCATCGATGTCGTCGAGTGACCGTCAGCGCATCGAGCGGGTGAAGGGCTCACGCCGGGCGAAGCTGACGCCCGCGCCCGGGACGACCGCCGAGCCGACGCCAGCCGATGAGGAGGTGGATGCCGCGGCCGCAGCCGGCGCGGCATCCACCGATTCCTCAGGGCCGAACGACGAGCGCATGCGGCGTGACGTCCCGCCCCACTACTGACGGGCGGTCCCTCAGGACTGCGGCTTCTGCAGCAGGTCGCGGATCTGCACGAGCAGTTCGGCCTCGCTCGGCAGTGCCTCGGGCTCTTCGGGCACGCCCTGCTTGGCCGCCGCGCGCTCCTTGAAGTGGTTCATCGGTGCGACGAAGACGAAGTAGACGACGATCGCCACGGCGAGGAATGCGATGACGGCGTTGATGAGGTCCTGGATCGGGAAGGTGACCGGCCCCCACAGACCCTGCACCGTGAAGCCGATCGTGCCGTCCTCGTCCGGCTTCCAGAAGAGCGCGATGATGGGATTGACCACGCTCGCCACGATCGCGTTCACGACCGCGGTGAACGCGGCGCCGATGACGACAGCGACCGCCAGGTCGATGACGTTGCCTCGGACGATGAATTCCTTGAAGCCCTTGATCACGGGTACCCCCCTGGGTGTGTCGACTGGGTGTCGTCCCGCGTCGTGGGGCTCTGGATCAGGCTCCGGACGACGCGGGCGAGGCCTTCGCCTCGGACTTCGATGATGTCGAAGTCGGCGAGGAGGCGCCACCCGAGGCATCCGATCCCGACGTCTTCGCGCCTGCGCGCGATCCCGAATCCGCTGAGCGGGAATCCGTGCGGTAGAAGCCCGAGCCGTTGAACGTGACGCCGATCGAGCCGTACTCCTTGCGGAGCGGTCCGCCGCACTCGGGGCACTCGGTGAGGGTGGGGTCGGCGAAGGACTGCACCGCGTCGAAGCGGTGACCGCACTGCTTGCAGGCGTAGGCGTAGGTGGGCATGGATTCTCTCGCGGGATTCGGTCGGTTCGGGTTCAGCGCCGCGTGGGCGCGAGGGTGATGGTCTGCGTGGGGGTGACGACGCCGGTCACGCGCTGGTCGTGGATGTCGCTGGGCACCTCGTCGACGAGTTCGGAGTCGTACACGACGGCGTACACCGGTGGGCAGCGCTCCATCGACCCGAGGGTCTTGTCGTAGAAGCCGCGGCCCCAGCCCAGGCGCATGCCCGAGCGGTCCACCGCAGCCGCCGGCACGATCAGCAGATCGACGTCGTTCAGCGCGATGGGGCCGAGCAGCTCGCCGACCGGCTCGGGCAGGCCGAACAGGCCTTCGGCGATCTCGCCGTCGGGCGTCGCGACGGCCCAGTCGAGCAGGCCGTCGGTGCGGGTGACGGGGAGCAGGACGCGGATGCCCCGGCCGGCGGCATCCGCGACGAAGGAACGCGTCCCGGGCTCGGTCGTGGTCGACAGGAAGCATGAGATCGATCGGGCGTCGTGCTCGGCGACGAGCGCGTCGAGCTGGGCATGGACACCTGCCTCGGCGGCTTCGCGTGCGGACTCCGAGATCAGCTGGCGTCGCTCGCGCAGCTCCGCGCGCAGGGCGCGCTTCGCATCGGCGATGGCGTCGGACATGCCGTCGAGTCTACGGGGCGCATCCCACAGGGCGTCCGGCCGCGAGTCGGGGGATCGCCGCCCGACGCCATAGACTCGGACAATGCCTCATCCCCCGATCAAGGCCGTGATCCCGGCCGCAGGTCTCGGTACCCGCTTCCTCCCGGCAACGAAGGCGATGCCGAAAGAGATGCTGCCGGTCGTCGACAAGCCGGCGATCCAGTACGTCGTCGAAGAGGCCGCGCAGGCGGGCATCGATGACATCCTCGTGATCATCGGCCGCAACAAGAACGCGATCTCGAACCACTTCGACTCGGTGCCCGAGCTGGAGGAGAAGCTGAAAGACAAGGGCGACCTCGACCGTCTGCACCGCGTTCTGGAATCCAGCGACCTCGCCGACATCCATTTCGTGCGCCAGGGCGAGCCGAAGGGCCTCGGCCACGCGGTGCTGCGGGCCAAGGCGCACGTCGGCGACTCGTCGTTCGCCGTCATGCTCGGTGACGACCTCATCGACGAGCGCGACGAGCTTCTGACCACGATGATCGCCGAGCACGAGCGCACCGGTGCGGCGATCATCGCCCTCATGGAGGTCGACCCGTCGCACATCCACCTGTACGGGGTCGCGTCGGCCGAGCCCACCGAGCAGGACGGCGTCGTCAAGGTCAGCGGTCTGGTCGAGAAGCCCAAGGCCGAAGAAGCGCCCTCGAACCTCGCGATCATCGGACGCTACGTCCTCAGCCCCTCGGTGTTCGAGATCCTCGAGCGCACCGAACCCGGCAAGGGTGGCGAGATCCAGCTCACCGACGCCTTGCAGGAGCTCGCCGCCGACCCGGACGGACCCGGCGTTTACGGCGTCGTCTTCCGTGGCCGTCGCTACGACACCGGCGATAGGGTGGACTACATCAAAGCCATCGTGCAGCTGGCGGTCGATCGTGACGATCTCGGCCCCGACCTGCGTCCCTGGTTCAAGGATTTCGCGGCGAATCTCTGACGCCGCCCGTTCGAGGGGGTCTCATGGATCTGACGGCTCCCCGCAGTCATGGCCCGGTGGCGATCCGGCTCGTGAAGCAGCGCGACGCGCGCGGGCTGCAGAACGAGCTGCTCGCCAACCGCGGCTGGCTGCGTCCGTGGGAGGCGACCAGCCCCGACGGGCCGGTGTCGTTCGACATGCGCGTGGGCGTGCGGCGGCTGCTGCAGCAGTACCGCGACGGTGTGGGCGTGCCGTTCGTCATGGAGTACGACGGTGAGCTCGCCGGCCAGCTGAACGTCTGGGGCATCGCCCGGGGCTCCCTGGCGTCGGCGACGATCGGCTACTGGGTCAGCGAGCGGTTCGCCGGGCGCGGCATCACCCCGACGGCCGTGGCGCTCGCGACCGACATCTGCTTCGGCGAGATGCGGCTGCACCGCATGGAGATCTGCATCCGCCCCGAGAACCGCGCGAGCCTGCGCGTGGTCGAGAAACTCGGCTTCCGCTACGAAGGACTGCGGCGGCGGTTCATCCACATCGACGGCGACTGGCGCGATCACTACGCGTTCGCGCTCGTGCGCGAGGACGTCCCCGAGGGCGTCCTGCAGCGCTGGGTGTCCGGTCGTGCGCCGCAGGACGCCGCGATGGTCCCTCCGACGGACCGCCTGCACGCCTGAAGGACCCGGGTCCCCGGTCGCCCACTCATCGCGCGACACGCGACGAGATGCGAGCGTGGCGGGCGTCCGGTCGGGTTACCGTGGTCTGCATGGGCGGGCAGGTGCTGGGCGGAGGTGTCGTCGTCCTCGTCGCGGCGGCGTTGTGGCTGGTGTATCTGCTGCCGACGTGGCACAGCAGGCGCCAGTACGACGCCGCTGAGCGCAACGCCGTCCGCCTGAACCAGGCGCTGCGCGTGCTCGCCGAGACGAGTGAGACCCCCGAAGAGGTGCGGCTGGAGCTCAACGCCCGCACCGCGGCCGCCCAGCAGAAGCTCGCCAAGCGCGCTCTCGCCGAACGTGAGCAGGCCGCACTGCACGGCGCGAAGGCCGACCTCGAACGCGCCCGCACCGAGAGGGCCGCCGCGGAGGCGGCGGCTCGGGTGGACCTCGAGCGCACCCGCGCCGAGCGAGCCTCGGCCGAAGCCGTCGCCCGTGCCCAGGTCGCGGCGGCGCGTTCGCTCCCCGCCGCCCGCCGCGCTCGCGTCCGTCGCCGGTTCCGGCTGGCCTCGACGTTCGTCGGGGTGCTCGGACTCGGACTCGCCGCGTGGGGCGCCTACGAGACCGTCACCAGCGGCGTGCAGACCCTGCTGTGGACGGGAGTCGGGCTGGCCGCGGCATCCCTTCTCATCCTTCATCGGCTCTCGCGGGTGGCGGCGAGGGCGGTCGCCCAGACGGTGGATGCCGCACCGCGACGCACCGCGGCGGTGCAGGACGTCGAGCTCGAGGCGGAGCAGCGGGCATGGGAGCCGCGGACGCTGCCGCAGCCGCTCACGGCCTCGGCCGGCTCGCGTGCGGCGGCCGTGCTCGACGCGCAGGCCGCTCGCGCGGCGCTGCGCCAGGCGGCGCTCGAAGAGGCGATGCGGGTGCGCGCCGACGAGCAGCGGCCGCCGTCGATCGACACCGCCCGCACGGCGCGGACGGCGTCGTCGGGCACCGACTACGCCCGCATGGGGTACGTCGACGATGCCGAGATCGAGGCCCACGTGCGCGATCTGCTGACCCGTCGCGCGGCGGGCGCGTGAGGCGCGCCCGGGCTCCTCGATCGATTCGGAGCACACCTCGAGCCGTGATAGTGTTTTCGAGGTTCACGGGCCTGTAGCGCAGTTGGTAGCGCGCCTCGTTCGCATCGAGGAGGTCAGGGGTTCGATTCCCCTCAGGTCCACCAGAACACCGAAGAGCCCGCCGGATCCGGCGGGCTCTTCTGCGTCCGGCCGACTCAGGCGGTCAACGCCATGACAGCGACGACCACGGCGACGATGACGTCGAGCACGGCGCAGAACTCGGCCAGCGAGCGGTCCACGACGCGCCCGGTGCGGTGATGGTGGACGTCCCACGCGGCGTGCGCGAGCAGGGCCGCGGCGACGAGCAGCCCACCCGCGAGCGGGTCCAGGCTGACGGCGATCAGCGATGCCGCACCGAGCACGAACATCGCGACCGTCTGCAGCGTCAGCGACCACCACGGCCGCGTGTGGTGGGTCGCAAGGCCGAAGGCGACGAGGCCGACCGCGAGGACGAGCATGAACAGGGTCGCATCGAGTCCGACCAGCTTGTGCAGTGCGATCAGCACGAAGGTCGCCGCGAACGCGAACCAGGCCGCGCTGCGGCGGCCGGTCGCGGCTGCGGCGAGGTACACGAATCCCGAAGCGGCCACCATCGGGGCGACGTCACGGCCGTCGCTGAGGCCGTAGGCCGTTCCGGCGGCGACGGCCACGCCGAGCGCGGCAGGCCAGAAGACACGCCATCCGGCACGCGCCGGGGTCTCGTTCGCGGCGCTCTGCTGCGTCCGGTCTGGGCTGGTGGTCGCGCGCATGGCGGCATCCTTTCTTGAACACTGGTGTACGAGATAGCAGAAACTGTACGCTGGTGTTCAAGTTAAGGGAAGGGTGGATGCTGTGACCGCGAGTGGTGCGAGCACCCCGGTCCGCGCGCAGCGGGCGGACGCGGTGCGCAACCGGCAGGCGATCGTCGAGGCGGCGACGCGGATGCTGGCGGCCGATCCCGAGGCGAGTCTCGCTGAGATCGCACGCGCGGCCGGTGTCGGCCGCATCACGCTGTACGGACACTTCGACTCGCGCGCGGCGCTGCTCGGCGAGGTGGCCGAGCGTGCGATCGGGCAGACCGAGCAGGAGCTCGCGCGCGTCGACGTCTCCGGCGACCCCCGCGAGGCTCTCGGTGCGCTGCTGCAGGCGACGTGGCACCTGACCCACAGGTTCGGCGCGCTCGTCGTGGCGACCGCGCAGGTGCTCTCGGCGGAGCAGGTGCGGCGCGCCCATGACGAGCCGGCCGCACGAGTGCGGCGGCTGCTCGAGCGCGGGCGCGCGGCGGGGGAGTTCCGGCGCGATGTGCCGATCGCCTGGCAGCTGAGCGTGACGCAGGCGGTGCTGCACGGGGCGTCGACGGCTGTGCATCAGGGCGAGATCACGGCGGACGAGGCACCGCGTCTCGTGAGCGAGACCGTGCTCGCCGCGCTGGCGGCCTGACCGTACCGAGGCTTCGGCGCGTCCGGTGCTCCGGCGGGTCAGACCGCCCTGAGCGACGGGGGAGCAGCCGACGACTCGATGATCGAGAGCCCGCGGCCGCGCAGGCGCCGGCGCTCCGCTTCGAGTGAGGCCAGCAGGCGGTCGCGCGTGCCCCGGCTGTGCTGCACGACGAGCTGTCGCGCCGCGGGCGCGTCGCGATCGGCGACGGCGGCAGCGATCTGCATGTGCTCGGTGCGCGCCTGGGCGCGCGACTCGGGCGTGCGGACTTCCAGCCAGCGGGTGCGGCTCAATCGGGTCAGCGCGCCCGCCATCGCCTCGGTGAGGAACGGGTTGCGAGACAACCGTGCCAGCGCGAGGTGGAAGTCGCTGCCGTCCTGCAGCCCGACCTCTTCGTCGTCGTGGTGGTGGTGGACCTGGGCAAGGGCGCCCAGCGCGGTCAGCTCGGCGTCTTCGGCGCGCTCGACGGCATGCTCCACGACGGCCGCCTCGACGGCTTCGCGATACTCCATCACCGCCCGGATCTCGGCGAGGTCGATGGGTGTCACCTGCCAGCCGCGGCCTTCGCGGCGCGTCAGCCCCTCGTTCTCGAGCCGCATCAGTGCGGCGCGGATCGGGGTCCGCGAGGCGCCGAGCAGGGACTCCAGTCCGCGTTCGCTCAATCCTTCGCCGGGCATCAGCTCCAGCGACAGGATCGCCGTGCGAAGCCGGTCGGCCAGGCCGCCGTCGCCTGCTGCGTTCATGAAGATCTCCTGGTTCACCAGAGTGGTATACCGTAATGGTACTCGACCGCCGCGGAGGAAAGAAGGCCCATGTCGAATCAGGTGGCGACACAGCAGGTGAGGACTCCGTCCAGAGCATGGGTCATGCTCGCGCTGGGCGTCGCCGCCCAGGCCGCGGGCACGATGCTCGTCTCGACGCCCGCCTACCTCATCCCGCTGCTGCATGCCGAGGGGATGCCGCTTGCTCAGGCGGGCCTGCTCGCCTCGGCTCCCACCTTCGGCATGGTGCTCACCCTCGTCGCGTGGGGCGCGCTGGCCGACCGCTTCGGAGAGCGGTGGGTCATCGCCGGCGGTCTCGCCCTGACGGGGCTGTTCGCCTTCGCGGCGCTGCCCGCGGACGGCTACGTCTGGCTCGCCGTGGTGCTGATGCTGGGTGGCGCCGCATCGGCGAGCACGAACGCCGCCAGCGGTCGGGTGGTCGTCGGATGGTTCCCGCGCCATCGGCGCGGTCTCGCGATGGGCATCCGGCAGATGTCGCAGCCGCTGGGCGTCGCCGTCGCGGCGGTGACTGTCCCCGCGCTCGCATCGGGCTACGGTCTCACCGCCCCGTTCGTGCTGTCAGGGGCGGCTGCGCTCGTCCTCGCGGCGCTCTGCGCGTGGGGAATCCGCAATCCGCCCCGTCCGGGCGCGCCCGCCGGTGCCGCAGACCAGGCATCCGCGAATCCGTACGCGCGCGACGGGTTCCTGCTGCGCATCCACCTCGTGTCGGCGCTGTTGGTCTTTCCGCAGTTCACGCTGTCGACCTTCGGCCTGGTGTGGCTGACGGCCGGGATGGGGTGGGATGCCGCGACCGCCGGTCTCGTCGTGGCGGGGTCGCAGTTCGTGGGAGCGCTGGGCCGCATCGTCATCGGGCACCTGAGCGACCGCTTCGGCACTCGTGTCGGCGTGCTGCGGTGGGTCGCGATCGCCGGGGTGGTCGCGATGGTCGCCCTGGGCCTCGCGGGCTGGGCGCACTGGGACGCCGTGGCGGCCGCGCTCTTCGTGATCGCGGCGACCATCAGCGTCGCCGACAACGGGCTGGCCTACACGTCCGTGGCCGAAGCCGCCGGCTCCCGCTGGTCGGGCCGGGCTCTCGGCATCCAGAACACCGGCCAGTTCCTCAGCGCCTCGGCCGTGGGGCCGGTCGTCGGGGCCCTGATCACGGTGGCCGGCTACCCGCTCGCGTTCGGGCTGGTGGCGCTCACACCGCTGGTCTCGCTGGCACTGCTGCCGCCCCGTGACCAGCACGCGGACGCGTAGGGCCGCCGTTCAACCGTCGTTGCCCGTCCAGCCCTTGCGGCGGAAGAACAGCCACATGCCCCCGGCCGAGATCGCCATCGTGCCCAGCCCCAGGAAGAAGAACGCCCAGGGGCCGGCGAAGACGTGGGTCACGGCCCAGCCGAAGTTCATGCCGAAGAACCCGGTGAGAAAGCTCAGCGGCAGGAAGATCGATGCGATGATCGCGAGCTGCTTGGACGTCTCGCCCTGCCGGTTGGCGACGGTGGAGAGGTACAGGTCGGTGCAACCCGTGACCATCTCGTGGTACGAGTCGAGCTCGTCGGTGATGCGGATCAGGTGGTCGTAGATGTCGCGGAAGTAGTCGTGGCTGTCGGCCTCCAGCCCGGCGAGGTCGGCGATCACCTCGATCTCGCGCGCGAACACGTCGCGCATCGGCACGACCGCCTTGCGCAGCCGCAGCAGCAGGCGCTTGAGGCGGAACGTCTCTTCGAGCTCGCGACGACCGCCGCCGGACGCGATCGCGTCTTCGAGGTCGTTGATCTGCTCGTCGAGGTCGGCGAGCATCGGGAAGTAGCTGTCCACGATCACGTCGATGATCTTGTAGACGTGGTATTGCTCGCTCTTGGGCGTCTTGGCGGTCGAGAACAGCGGGGCGACCCGCCCGAGTTCCGCGTACGGGTGGCGGTGCAGCGTCACGATGAAATCGCCGCTCAGATGGCAGTGGATCTCTTCGAGCGGGTGCGAGTTGCGGTCCTCGGGCTGCGACGACACGGCGCCCTCCAGCACGAGGAGCGCCGTGTCGCCGTAGGTGTCGAGCTTCGGGCGCTGCCCGAACGCGATGCTGTCTTCGACGGCGAGGGGATGCAGATCCAGCAGCGCGCCGAGCCGCTTGATGTCGTCGGGCGCGAGGTCGGTCGCATCGAACCAGAAGAACTCGTGGTCGCGTCGCAGCTGCCCGATCAGCTCGTCGTCGATGGAATCGAGGATGCGCATGGCTTCACCCTAATGAGCCGTGCCGAGCCCGGCTGCGCGACGCTCAGACCTCCGTTGCGGCGCGGTGCAGCAACGGCCTGGTCAGGACGAGCCCCAGCGCCACCACGCCGATTCCCGCCGCGAGCACCGCGGCGATCACGATGAGCGCGAGCGGCTGGACGAGCAGGGTGACGCCGGTGAGCGGCAGCATCACGATGGCCGCGATCACCGCTGAGCCGATCGCGGTGATCCGCAGCGGCGACATGACCGCGCGCCGGCGTGCGGCATCCATCGTGCGCTCCGGCATTCCGAGCATGTCGAGCGAGCGGTACAGATCCCGCCGGTCGAGGATTCCTGCTGCCTGGTTGACTCCCACCGAGCACGCCACCATCAGGAACGAGCCGACCACCGTGATGAGCACCCCGGTGCGGATGTCGGCGAACAGCTGCGCGCCCTCGGGGTCCAGTCCGCCGCTCCCGGTCGTGAGGTCCACGAGCGCGACCCCGACGCCCGCGAACACGGCCATGAAGCTCGTCATCGCAACCCCTGACACCTGCCGCCAGGCCGCTTTCGGCGACTCCAGGACGGCGCGGGCGGCGAGCAGCTTCGCGGGGCGCGCGGCCCGCCGCGCCTGCCGCTGCGCGACCAGGCGGAGGACCCACGGGCCTACGAGGTTCAGCACCGCGAGGGTCCCGCCGAACGCCGCGGCGAGGAACGCGATGATCACCATCGCGCTGCCGGCGACCTGCAGCACGCTCATGAGGCCGAACGACACGACGACCACCGCCACGGCGATGCCCGCACGCACCCACGACAGCTTCGGCGCGTCCTGGCGGGTGCGCACGCCCAGGGGCGAGATGACGACCTGCCGCAGGCCGAGCACCGCGCTCATGGCGGCGAGCATCGCGATGCCGATCACGACGGCCGCGATCACCGGCAGCCCGAGCACGACCCCGTCGATGCCGAGCGGTTCGCCTCGGAACGGCACGAGGGCGAGAGCCGGCACGATCGCGAAGTAGCCGGCGACCCCTGCGATCGCTCCGCCGAGCGCGAGCACAGTCGATTCGAGCACGGCCAGCGCCGAGACCGTCGCCGGGGTGGCGCCGAGCAGGCGCAGCGTCGCGAGCCGGTCGTCGCGACGTCGCGCCGACAGCCGCGCCGCCGCGCCTCCCAGCGAGGCCAGGGGCACCACGAGCAGCACGAGCGCGACGACGGCGAGCAGCTGGTAGCTGAACGCGATGTCGTCGCTCCAGGTCCAGAACGACTGGGCGCCGCCGAGCACCGTGAGCAGCAGCGCCGTCACGATCGCGAACGCGGTGGCGGGCAGCACCAGAGTCGCCGTGCCCGACGCGCCGGGCCGGGCGAGCAGCCACGCGACGCGCGCGATCATGCCGCCGCTCCGACGCGCTCGCCGACGATGCGCCCGTCGCGCACCTCGATGATGCGCGAGCAGCGGCCGGCGACGTCGGCGTCGTGGGTGACCATGACGAGGGTGCGGCCCTGACCGGTCGTGGAGTGCAGCAGTGCGCCGATCACCTCGGCCGAGGTCGTGGAGTCCAGCGCGCCCGTCGGCTCGTCCGCGAAGACGACGGCGGCACCCGTCACCTGCGCGCGGGCGATCGCCACGCGCTGCGCCTGGCCGCCGGAGAGCTGTCCGATGCGGCGGTCGTGCATCCCGCCCAGGCCCAGCGCGTCGAGCCAGCCCGCCGCGTGCGATGTCGCCTCGCGGCGCGACATGCCGTTCAGCATGAGCGCGAGGGCGACGTTCTCGATGGCCGTGAGCTCGGGGATCAGCAGCCCCTGCTGGAACACGAACCCGAACTCCTCCCGGCGCAGCTGCGAGCGATCCCGCTCGCTCAGCGCGTTCACCTGGACGCGCCCGGCACGGCCCTGGAACGTCACCGTCCCCGCGTCGGGGAGGGTGATGCCGGCGAGGCAGTGCAGCAGTGTCGTCTTGCCCGAACCCGACGCGCCCATGATGGCGACCGACTCGCCGGCCCGCACCGCGAGCGAGACCCCCGCCAGCGCGCGCGTGGTGCCGAACGACTTCTCGAGGCCGGTGGCCTCGATCACGAAAGAACTCATGCCTCCACGGTGCCGTGCGGCACCGCCGTGGCGCGTCCGGCGAGAGAGTGATCCCGCCCTGTCGCCGTCATCCTCGCGGATGATCCGGGCTCAGCCCGGGGTCGCCTCCGCGGCGGCACGGGCGGCGGCCGGCAGCGCCGCGACGATGCGCGACACGGCCTCGTCGTCGTGCGACGCCGACACGAACCACGCCTCGAACACCGACGGCGGCAGCGATACGCCCTGCGCGAGCATCGAGCGGAAGAACGGCGGGTAGCGGAACGCCTGCTGTGCCTTCACGGTGTCGTAGTCCGTCGGCGCCTCGGCCGCGAACTGGATCGAGAAGAGGTTGCCCGAGCGCTGCAGCACATGGGTGACGCCCGCTGCGGAGAGGGCGGATGCTGCGGCCTCCGCGATCGCCGTCGACGCGGCGTCGAGGCGGGCATAGGCGGCGGAGTCGAGGTGATCGAGCGTCGCGCGCCCGGCGGCGACGGCGAGCGGGTTGCCGCTCAGCGTGCCGGCCTGGTACACCGGTCCGAGCGGAGCCAGCAGCTCCATGAGCGCGGCCGGACCGCCGATCGCGGCGAGCGGCAGCCCGCCTCCGACCACCTTGCCGAACGTGATCAGATCGGGGGCGAACGGCACGGGATCGATGCCGTACCAGCCTGCGGGCCCGACGCGGAAGCCGGTGAGCACCTCGTCGAGGATCAGCAGTGCGCCGTGTGCGTGCGCGATGTCGGCGAGAGCGGCGTTGAAGCCGTGCGCGGGCGGCACGATGCCCATGTTGGCCGGTGCGGCCTCGACGATCACCGCGGCGATCTCGTCGCCGCGCGCCGCGAACACCTCGCGAACCGCCCCGAGGTCGTTGTAGGGGATGACGAGCGTCTGCGCTGCGATGGCCGCGGGAACACCGGCGGAGCCTGGCATCGCCAGGGTCGCGACGCCCGAACCCGCCTCTGCCAGCAGTCCGTCGGAGTGGCCGTGGTAGTGCCCGGCGAACTTCACGACGAGGTCACGGCCGGTCGCGCCCCGCGCGAGGCGGATGGCGGTCATCGTCGCCTCGGTGCCGGTCGACACCAGCCGGACACGCTCGACGGGGTGTGAGCCATCGCGGGTGACGCGGGCGGCGATGAGCTCGGCCAGCTCGGTCTCGCCCGGAGTGCTGGCACCGAAGCCGAGACCTCGGCCGGCGGCATCCTGAACCGCCTTCACGACGGCGGGGTGCGCGTGGCCGAGGATCGCCGGGCCCCACGACCCGACGAGGTCGACGTACTCGCGCCCTTCGACGTCGGTGACGTACGGGCCCGACGCCGACACGAAGAACCGCGGCGTCTCGGCGACCGAGCCGAACGCGCGCACCGGCGAGTTCACTCCTCCGGGCATCGCACCGCGGGCGCGGTCGAACTCCTGCTGATTCGTCGTCATCGGATCCACTCCGCTAGCTCCAGGGCCCAGTACGTCAGCACGGCGTCGGCACCGGCCCGGCGGATGCTCACCACCGATTCCTCGATCGCACGGCGGCGGTCGATCCAGCCGTGCGCGGCGGCGGCCTCGATCATGGCGTACTCGCCCGACACCTGGTACGCCCACACCGGGACGGGACTGGATGCCGCAGCATCCGCCAGCACGTCCAGATAGCTCATCGCGGGCTTGACCATGACGATGTCGGCGCCCTCGGCGAGATCGAGATCGAGCTCGCGCGCGCCCTCGCGGCGGTTCGCCGGGTCCTGCTGGTAGGTGCGGCGATCGCCCACGAGCGAGGACTGCACGGCCTCGCGGAACGGGCCGTAGAAGGCGGACGCGTACTTCGCGGCATACGCCAGGATCGGGGTGTTCGCGAAGCCGGCGTCGTCGAGCGCGTCGCGCACCGCGGCGACCTGACCGTCCATCATGCCCGACAGGCCCAGCAGGTGCGAGCCCGCCTCTGCCTGCGCCACGCCCATCTCGCGGTAGCGCTCCAGGGTGGCGTCGTTGTCGACGTAGCCGTTCGCGTCGAGCACGCCGCAGTGGCCGTGATCGGTGAACTCGTCGAGGCACAGGTCGGTCTGCACGACGAGCGCGTCGCCCGCCTCGGCGACCGCGATGCGGGTCGCGACGTTCAGGATGCCGTCCGGATCGGTCGCGCCGGAGCCCACGGCGTCCTTGTGCTCGGGAACGCCGAACAGCATGATGCCGCCGATGCCGGCGGCCGCGGCATCCGCCACCACTCCCTTGAGCGAGTCCGTGGTGTGCTGCACGACACCGGGCATCGACGAGATCGGGACCGGAGCCCCGCTGCCCTCGCGCACGAAGACGGGGAGGATCAGCTCGGCGGCGTGCAGCCGGGTCTCGGCGACGAGGCGTCGCATGGCAGGTGTCGCGCGCAGGCGTCGAGGCCGGGGGGTGAGGGGGCCGGCCCCCGCAGAAAGGGATCGATCGATCACGGGCGTTCTCCGGTGAGGCCGGCGGCGCCGGCGGCGAGCAGCTCGCGCGCGACCGCGCCCGCGACGTCGCGCGGGGCATCGGCGTCGGGCCATGCGGCGGCGTGCGACGACGTGAGGATGGTGGTGCCGTCGAGGCTGTAGACGCTCGCCGACAGGAGCAGGAGCCCGGCATCGACGACCGCACGGGCGCCGACGGGTGCCGAGCAGCCGGCTTCGAGCAGGGCGAGCACCTCCCGCTCAGCCTCCACTGCGGCACGGGTCTCGGCGTGGTCGAGGGCGTGGACGAGGTCTTCGTCGCCGCGGCGCACCTCGATCGCGAGGGCGCCCTGGCCGGGGGCCGTGGGCCACGCGTCGGCGTCGAGGAACTCGGTCACGACCTCGGCGCGACCGAGACGGCGCAGGCCGGCGGCCGCCAGGATGACGGCATCCAGCTCTCCGCTCGTGACCTTGCCGAGCCGGGTGTCGACGTTGCCGCGGATGTCGACGACCTCGAGGCCGGGGCGACGTGCGCGCAGCTGCGCCATGCGACGGGGCGAGCCGGTGCCCACGCGGGCGCCGTCCGGCAGCTGATCGAGGGTGAGTCCGTCACGGGCGACGAGCGCGTCGCGCGGGTCTTCGCGCGCCGGGATCGCGGCCACGACGAGTCGCTCGTGGGGCGCGGTGGGCAGGTCCTTCAGCGAGTGGACGATCACATCGCACTCGTCGGCCTCGAGCGCGTCGCGCAGTGCGCCGGTGAACAGTCCGGTGCCGCCGGCGCGCGACAGCGGCTCGTTCGAGCGGTCACCGTCGGTGGTGATCGTCACGATCTCGGTCGTGACGCCGGTGGCGTCGGCGAGGTCGTCGGCGAACATGCCGGTCTGGGCGAGCGCGAGCTTGCTGCCGCGGGTGCCGATGCGCAGCGTGGTCACGCCAGCACCTCGGCGATCTCGTCGAGGCCGATACGGCGTCCGGTGAAGAACGGCACCTCTTCGCGCACGTGGCGGCGGGCCTCGGTCTGGCGCAGGTCGCGCATCAGGTCGACGAGGTCGACGAGCTCGGGGGCCTCCAGGGCGAGGATCCACTCGTAGTCGCCGAGCGCGAACGACGCAACGGTGTTGCTCAGCACCGACCGGTGAGCGGCGCCCTTGCGACCGTGGTCGGCGAGCATCTGCCGGCGCTCGTCGTCGGGCAGGATGTACCAGTCGTACGAGCGCACGAACGGGTAGACGGTCAGCCACGCCTCGGGGTCCTTGTCGCGCATGAACGCGGGCAGGTGGCTGGCGGTGAACTCGGCGTCGCGGTGCACGCCCATGACGTTCCACACCGGCAGCAGGCTCGCGAGCGGCTCGGCGCGGCGGAGCGTCCGCAGCGCCGCCTGCAGCACCTCGGGGGCGACGCCCACGCCGGCGAGCCAGATCATCAGGTCGGCGTCGGCGCGCAGACCCGATACGTCGTAGAACCCGCGCACGACGACCCCCGAGGCCTCGACCTCGGCCACCGCGGCGGCCAGATCGCCTGCCGGCGCCGGACGCGCAGGGTCTCGCCGGAACACGGCCCACAGGGTGTAGCCGAGGGTGTCAGGGGAGGTCTGGGCCGGGGCGTCCGTCATGCCTCCATCTTTTCACGCGTGGCTGGGCGCGCTCCCCGCCCAGGGAGCCCGCATCCATCCCTGTCGCACCGCGGGGCGCTTACCCCTCCCGTGGCCCGCGGAGGCCTCTATCTATCCCGGTCGTTGAGCGGAGCGAGGAACGAGCGAAGACGAAACGCGGTGAGCCGCTCTCGAGAACTCGCTTCGCCGAGTCGCGCGCGTGGTGCGTCCGACGGGCGGCTCACTGCGTTTCGTCTCGCTCCGCTCGCTCAACGACCAGGTGGGGTCGGAGCAGGTCCGACGCCGTCCGCTCGGCATGCGCCACGATGCCCGCGAGCCCCGAGCCCGCGACCGTCTCGCCGACGAGCGTCACGCCCGGGGGAGGAATGGAGGCCGCACCCGGCCGCATCCACCAGACGTGCGCCGCGCCGACCACGGTCGGCAGCCGGACGCCCAGCAGCGTCTCGGCATCGGCGCGTGCCGCGGCCACCGGGTCGGACGGCGTCCGGTCGTACGAGAGCCGGATCACGTGGCGCCCGCCGGCCGCTTGGCGCAGCCATTCCCATTTCGCCGTGGCGTGCGTGAGCGCGCGGGCGCCCAGCGGTGCGCCCGCGGCCACGAGCAGGCCGGTGCCGCGGGGGGCGGCATCCAGTTCGTCCTGTTCGACGACGAGCGTGATGAGGTCGATGCGGCGACCGGGCGGGGCGGGCGCGGCCACTCCGGGCGCCGCGACGACCACGGTGCCGTCCAGGCGCGACAGGTCGTCGATGTGCGCGTTGAACCGCACGTCCCCGCCCCGTCGGGCGAGGTCGTCGGCGAGGGCCGGCACGATCCGGTGGAGGCCGCCGCGGATGCCCGCCACAGCCGCGCCCGGGGGAGCGGCCGCGCGAAGCCGGGCGACGGCGGCGCCCAGCGAACCGGCTTCGCGCACGGCGTCGGCGAGACCCGGGTGGGCTCGGGCGACGGGCAGCTCGTCGGGGTGCTGCGAGTGCACGCCGTGGACGACGGGGGCGACGAGGCGATCGAGCACCGCGTCGCCGTACCGCGCCCGCACGAGCGCGCCGAGGGTGCCCGGCACGCCCTCGACGGCGCGCGCGTCGAGTTCGACGGCGCGCGCGGCCGCGGTGCCGCCGACGACGCGCACGACGTCGTCCGCCAGCGGATCGGCGGGGATGCCCAACAGCGCCGTCGCCGGCAGCGGCAGCGGGTCTCCCGACATCGGCTGCAGCCAGGCCGGTCCCGGCGCCGGCGCCACGATGTCGTCCTGCAGGCCGAGCTCCTCGAGCAGGGCCGCCACGACGCCGCCGCGGACGGCGAAGCTCTCGGCGGCGGCATCCAGTCCGATCCCGGCGACCTCGTGACGGGCGACGGTGCCGCCGAGACGATCGGATGCCTCGAACACCGTCACCTCGGCGCCCGATGCCGCCAGTCGACGAGCCACGACGAGGCCGCCCACGCCGCCGCCGACGATCGAGAAGCGGCCGGAGTGGTCAGGCATGCGCGTGCACGAACTCCACGATGCGGGTGAGGACGGTCGGGTCGGTGTCGGGCGGCACGCCATGGCCGAGGTTCAGCACGTGCGCTCGCGCAGCCTGACCGCGCCGCAGCACGTCGACGAGGTGAGCTTCGAGCACCGGCCACGGCGCGCGCAGCAGCGCGGGATCGATGTTGCCCTGCACGGTGACGTCGGGTCCCACACGGCGCACGGCTTCGTCTAGCGGCAGGCGCCAGTCGACGCCGACCGCGTCGACGCCGACGTCGCGCATCGCCGCGAGCAGCTCGCCGGTGCCGACGCCGAAGTGGATGAGCGGCACGTCGAGCTCTCGCACGGCGTCGAGCGCGAGCGTCGAGAACGGCGCCACATGTGCGGTGTAGTCGGCCAGGCTGAGCGAGCCTGCCCACGAGTCGAACAGCTGGCCCGCCGACGCGCCCGCCTCGATCTGGGCGGCGAGGAAGGCGCCGGTGATGCCCGCGCACCACGTCAGCAGCGCGGTCCACGTCTCGGGATCGGAGTGCATGAGCGCGCGGGTCTTGAGCTGCTCCTTCGAGGGGCCGCCCTCGACGAGGTAGGAGGCGAGCGTGTAGGGGGCGCCCGCGAAGCCGATGAGCGGAGTGGCGCCGAGCTGCGCCACGGTGAGAGCGACGGCCTCGCGGATCGGCGCGAGGGCCGCCGGGTCGAGCGGCGGCAGCGCGGCGACGTCGGCGGCGGTGCGGACCGGGTCGTCGAGCACGGGACCGCGTCCTGCGACGATGCGGACGTCGACGCCCGACAGGCGCACCGGGATCACGATGTCGCTGAAGAAGATGCCCGCGTCCACGCCGTGACGGCGCACCGGCTGCAGCGTGATCTCACTGGCCAGCTCGGGGTTCAGGCACGCGTCCAGCATGTCGGTGCCCACGCGCAGCTCTCGGTACTCCGGCAGAGAACGCCCGGCCTGCCGCATGAACCAGACCGGCGTCGTGGCCGGCCGATCACCGCGCAGTGCGCGTATCAGCGCGGGGGGATCGTTTCTCTGAACGACGGAAGGGTGAGAGTCATGCAACGTCACACGTTAAGATTAGGCACGTGCTCCTCTGTCTGACCGCGAACCATCGGAACGCGAGCCTCGACATCCTGGAGCGTCTCTCGGTGGGGGCGCCCACCGCGACGCGTGCGCTCGTCGAGCGCGAGCTGTTCGTCTCGGGTGCCGTCGTGCTCGCCACGTGCAGCCGCTTCGAGGCCTACCTCGACATCGACGAGCCGCTCACCGGTGGCGAGGCCGTCGCGGTCGAGTCCGTCGTCGAGGCGATGGCCGAGGCCTCCGACGTGAACCCCGACCTGCTCCGCGCATCCGTCGCCGTGCACCAGGGGGCAGCGGCGGCCGCGCACCTCTTCGCCGTCACGAGCGGTCTGGAGTCCGTCGTCGTCGGTGAGGACGAGATCTCGGGTCAGGTGCGCCGGGCCCTGGATGCGGCCCGCGCGGACGGGCTGACCAGCGGCGAGCTGGAGCGGCTGTTCCAGAAGGCCACGCACACGAGCCGCGGCGTGCGCAACCGCACTCAGCTGCGCGGCGCGCACCGTTCGCTCGTGCGCCTCGCGCTGGAGCTCGCCTCGAGCCGCGTCGCCGACTGGTCGGCCGCGCGCATCGTCCTGGTCGGCACCGGTCGCTATGCCGCCCGCACCGTCGACGCGCTGCGTGCTCGCGGTGCCGGCGACATCCACGTCTTCTCGCCCTCCGGCCGTGCCGAGGGCTTCGCCGTGCAGCGCGGTCTGCTGCCGGTGACCGACTTCGCCGCCGCGGCCGCTCAGGCCGACGTCGTCATCACCTGCACGGCCGACGCGGTCGTGCACGCCGACGCCTTCGTCCCCGGCCGGCGCGTGCTCGTCATCGACCTCGGTCTGCCGCGCAACGTCGACCCCGCCGTCGGCGAGGTCGGCGGTGTCGAGCTGCTCGACCTGGAGACGATCCGGTTGCACGCCCCGCTCGAGGAGTTCAGCGCCCACGCCGACGCCCGCGCGATCGTGGGCGACGCCGCGACCGAGTTCGCGGCCGACCGTGAGGTGGGCCCCGCGATCACCGCGCTGCGCGGCGAGGTGCTGAGGGTCGTCGACGACGAGATCGCCCGTGCCCGTGCGCGCGGAGCCGGCGATGATGTCGAGGCGGCGCTCCGGCATCTGGCGGGAGTGCTGCTGCACAAGCCGTCGGTGCGCATGCGCGAGCTCGCCGTCGAGGGTCGCCTGGACGACGTCCACGGCGCGCTGGAGCTGCTGCACGGCCTGTCGATCGACGCCCCGAACGCGGCGATCGACGACGACGACGAGCTCTGGGCCACCGCGTAATTCCGCCGACGACGGGCCGACGCGGTGCGGCCGCCGCGGCATGGGATGCTGCCGGCCCGGGCTGCGGTGTGGCTGCTGCAGCGTGCGGTCGCCGCGCGCGGGTCGTGGGTCGGCCGCGGCGTGACGGCATCCATTCCCCTTCCTGTGCCGCTCCGAATATCGGAGAATCGCGCAGTTTCCGGAGGATTCGGCGCTGTGGGTCCGGAAAGTCGGGGAAAGTCCGATATTCGGATCGGCGAGGGTGGCGGAGGGATGCCACGACAGCGCAAGCGGGCGCAATTTACGCAAAGATGCCGCAGATTCACGCAATACTCTGACAATCGCTTGAGAAGTCTCGCGTCTCGCCTCTAGATTGGGCGCGAACGGGCATCGAGGCCCGCCCCGGATGAAGCGAGTCGATGACGACACGACCCCGTACCCTCGTCGCGGCTGTGGCCGCGGCATCCCTCACCGTCGGCATGGCGGTGACGACCCAGACCGCCGTCGCGGCCCCTCCGGGCTGGAACATGCCCGCTCCGGTCGTCACGCGAGCCGCGCTGGACCCGGCGCTCGTCGCCGGACGCGGAGCCGACGTCGCGTTCCTGGAGCAGGAGGCCGAGAATGCCGTCACGAACGGCACGGTGATCGGGCCGGGCCGCGAGGCGTACACGATCGAGGCCGAGGCATCGGGCCGGTCTGCGGTCCGCCTGACGCCGGGGCAGTATGTCGAGTTCACGCTGCCCGCCGCGGCCAACGCGCTGACGGTGCGCTACAGCATCCCCGACGCGCCCGACGGCGGCGGGCTGACGGCACCGCTCACCGTGCAGGCGGGTCCGCACGCGACCACGATGCAGCTGACCTCGCAGTACTCGTATCTCTACAACCAGTACCCCTTCACGAACGACCCGGACGCGGGGCTGCTGCACCCCGACTGGTGGCTCGCCGAATGCGCGTGTGTGCCCGCGGCGACGCCGCCGGCCTTCGAGCCGTCCGCGCCGTTCCGGCCCATGAAGTTCTACGACGAGCAGCGACTGCTGCTGCACAAGACGTATAAGGCGGGCGACAAGGTGCGGCTGACGGCGGCGCCGGACGTGCCGTGGACCGTCATCGACCTCGTCGACACCGAGCTGGTCGGCAAGCCCGTCGTCCTGAAGAAGGCGGTGAACGTCGTCGACTTCGGCGCCGACCCGACGGGGCGCCGCGATTCCGCCGACGCGTTCGATGCGGCGATCGCCGTCGCGCAGCGCAGCGGCAAGGTCGTCTACCTGCCGCAGGGCGAGTTCCGGGTCGAGCGACACATCGTCGTCGACAGCGTCACGATCCAGGGCGCGGGCAACTGGTACACGAAGGTGTTCGGCTCCGAGGTCGCGCTCGCCGAGCCGGCCGCGGACGGCTCGACGCACACCGGCGTCGGCTTCTACGGGAAGGATGCCGCCGA
Organism: Microbacterium helvum; assembly: GCF_014779795.1. Classification (GTDB taxonomy): domain Bacteria; phylum Actinomycetota; class Actinomycetes; order Actinomycetales; family Microbacteriaceae; genus Microbacterium; species Microbacterium helvum. The sequence continues at coordinate 232,037 of NZ_JACXZS010000007.1, read as the reverse complement.
GGGCGGCAGCTCGGACGTCCATCTGTCGGGCTTCTCGATCGTGGGCGATGTGCGCGAGCGCATCGACACCGACCAGGTCAACGCGATCGGCGGTGCCTTCCACGACTCGTCGTTCTCAGACCTGTACATCCAGCACACCAAGGTGGGGATGTGGTTCGACGGGCCGATGTCGAACGTCACCGTCGAGCGCAACATCATCGTCGACCAGATCGCCGACGCGCTGAACTTCCACATCGGCGTCACCGACTCGGTCGCGCGCCATAACTTCGTGCGCAATTCGGGCGACGACGGTCTCGCGATGTGGGCAGAGGCGAAGGGCGGCACGACGCTCACGAACGCGCGCAACACGTTCGAGCGCAACACCGTGCAGACGCCGAACCTCGCCAACGGCATCGCCGTCTACGGCGGCACCGACAACGCCGTGGCGGGCAACCTCGTGGCCGACACGATCCGCGAAGGGAGTGCGCTGCACGCCGGATCGCGGTTCGGGGCACACCCGTTCGCGGGCGCGCTGACGTTCCGCGACAACACGACCGTGCGCGCGGGCACCCGTGAGCTCAACTGGAACATCGGGCTCGGCTCGCTGTGGGTGTACGCCCTCGAAGGATCGATCTCAGGCATCCACGTGACCGGCGACCACTACCTCGACAGCACGTACAACGCGATCATGCTGGTCTCGGAGTGGGGCGTGAAGGACCTCTACTCGATGACCGACGTGTCGTTCGCCGACGTGCGGGTCGATGGCGCCGGGACATCGGTGCTGAGCGCCCGAGTCAAGGGCGGGGCGTCTTTCCAGAACGTGGACGCCCGGGGTGTCGGCGCCGTCGGCATCAACAACTGCGGCTCGTTCGGGTTCCCGCCCACCGGCTCGGAGTTCTCGGTGGCAGACCTCGGCGGCAACGACGGCGGGGGGACGACCGGTCCGTGGATGGCGTCGTGGGAGCTGCCCAACACCATCACGTGCGACGACCGTCCGCCTGTGGTCGCACCGCCGGCCCCGTCGCCGTGGCCGTGATCCGCGTCGTGTGAGGAGTGAAGGGATGCCGCCACCCGGCCGGCTGGCGGCATCCCTTCGCGTGCACACAATCCTAAAGAACTCTTGCGAAAGACTTCTTTAGAATCTAATCTGGTCGGCATGACAGCTGAACGACGTGAGCGGATCACCGATCCGGAGCGGATCCGTGCCCTCGCGCATCCCGTCCGAATCGCGCTGCTCGACTACCTGAGCGATGTGACCGAGGCGACCGCCACCGAGTGCGCCGAAGCGCTGGGGGAGTCGCCGGCGAGCTGCTCGTTCCACCTGCGCACGCTGGAGAAGTACGGGTACATCGAGCGGGCGGAGCGCCGCGGACGCGAGAAGCCGTGGCGGGTGCGTTCGGCGGACTTCGACATGCGCCCTGATCCCGACGTCGCCGGGTCGCTGCACGCCGTGCAGGCGGTCGCGTCGGTCGGTCTGGAGTCGGAGTTCCTGCGCGCGATGGACTGGTTCTCGCGCATCGACCGTGAGAGCGACGAATGGGTGCAGGCGACGACGTTCACGCGCTCCTCGTTCTGGGCGACCGCCGAAGAGCTGGCACAGCTGAGCCGTGACGTGCAGGACCTCACCGATCGGTTCGCCGGCCGGCACGCCGACCCGTCGAAGCGTCCGGAGGGAGCGAGGTTCTCGAAGTTCTTCGCGGTGGTCAACCCTGAGCCCCTGGGTGACGCGAACGAGGAGCGTGACCGATGACCGGCCGACTCCGTCTTCCGGTCGCGTGGTCGGCCCCCGGGTTCCCGCGGCTGGCCGGCGCCTGGGTGGCCACGAACCTCGGCGACAGTGCGCTGTACCTCATGATCGCCGTGTGGGTGAAAGAGCTCACCGGGTCGGACGTCGCGGCCGGGTTCGTGTTCGTCGCGCTCGGGGTTCCCGCGATCCTCGCGCCGTTCATCGGCATGATGGCCGACCGGATGCCGCGCCGCCGGCTGCTCGTGATCAACAATGCCACGCTGGTGCCGGTGCTGCTGACACTGCTGCTCGTGTCGGGTCCGGGTCAGCTGTGGCTCGTCTACGCGGTGGTCGTCATCTACAGTGCGGCCGGGTATGTGACCGCCTCTGCGCAGTCCGGCATCATCCGGGCGATGCTGCGCGACGACCAGCTGGCCTCGGGCAACGGCATGCTGTCGACGATCGACAACGCCCTGCGACTGGTGTCGCCCCTCATCGGCACCGCCCTGTACGTGTGGCTCGGCGCTCCGGCGGTCATCGTGCTGACGGCGGCATGCTTCGCCGTCGCTGCGGTCGTCGTCGCCGGACTGCCGGTCGGGGCGGCGAAGCCCGAGCGCGAGCCCGGGCGCGGATACTTCCGCGAGCTGGCGGCCGGATTCGAGCAGCTGTTCGCGCCGCAGAGCCTGCGCGTGGTCACGATCGCGGTGGCGATCGGCTTCGGCGCCACCGGGCTGCTCAACATCGTGGTCTTCCCGGCACTGGACGCGATGCAGGCCGACCCTGCCGCGATCGGCGTCCTGGTGCCGATCCAGGGAGCGGGCGCCGTGATCGGCGGCCTGCTGTCGGCCACTCTCGTGACGCGCTGGGGCGAAGGGCGCACCGCCGCGCTCGGTCTGCTGCTGGTCGCGGCAGGCAGTGTGCCGTTCGCCTTCGGCTCGGTGATCGCCGGCGGCATCGGCATGTTCGTGCTGGGGCTCGGAATCCCGCCGACCGTGGTCGCCTTCGCGACGCTGCGCCAGCGTCTCACGCCCGACGCGCTGCAGGGCCGCACCGGAGCCGCCGGCAACGTCGTCATCAACCTGCCGCAGACGCTCGCGTCGGTGCTCGGCGCAGGTCTGCTGGCGGTCGTCGACTTCCGGGTGCTGATCTGGGTCTCGGTCGTCGCCGTCGTCCTCGGCGCAGCGACCGCCCTGCTGGCCCGTCGGACGGCGCCGGTGCTGCCCGCCGTGGCCTGAGGAACCAGGGGATGCCGCCACCCGGCCGGGTGGCGGCATCCCTCGCTTCCGCAACCGGGGCCTACGCGGCCTCGGCGACCGGCTCGCGCTCGTGCGGCTTCGCGGTGGGGATGACCAGCCCGGTCGCCGGACCTGTCAGGGCGCGCAGGGCGTACAGGATCGTCGCGAGATCGACGCCCTCCTGGATCAGTGCACCGGCGACTGCGGGGATCACGCCCGTCGTCGCGATGAGCATGAGGGCGATGCTCAGCGAGATGCCGATCCAGATCGCCGTGTACGCGACGCGCAGCGTGTGGCGCCCGATCGAGACCGCGTCGGCGATGCCGGCGAGCGAGTCCTTCAGCACGACGGCGTCCGCCGCCTCACCGGCGGCGGTCGACCCCTTCGCGCCCATCGCGATGCCGATGTCGGCCGCCGCGAGCACCGGCGCGTCATTGACGCCGTCGCCCACCATCATCACCGGACGCGGCCGCATCTGCGCCGCCAGATGCACCTTCTCGGGCGGCAGCAGCTCGGCGTGGACGTCGGTGATCCCGACGCCTCGAGCCACGGCATCCGCCGTCGCCTGGGCGTCGCCGGTGAGCATCGCGATCCGCTCGACGCCGGTGTCGCGCAGCCAGGCGACGACAGCGGCGGACTCGGGGCGCGGATCGTCCGCGAGCACAAGCGTGCCTGCGAAGCGTCCGTCGACCGCAACATACGCGGCCGCTTCGCCCTCGCGGATGCCACGCCGTACCGTGTCAGGCGCGAGCGAGGCCACGTACGCGGGCTTGCCGACGACCACCGTCCTCCCGCCGATCTGCGCCGTGACGCCGTTCGTCGCCACCTCATGCGCCTCGACGGCGGGAAGCAGGTGGATGCCGCGGGCCGCCGCCGCGCGGCGGATCCCGTCTGCGAGCACATGGCTGGAGTACTGCTCGGCCGAGGCCGCGAGCGTGAGCAGCTCGTCCTCGGCGAAACCGGCCGCCGGGACGACCGCGACCAGATCGGGCCGGCCCTCGGTGAGCGTGCCCGTCTTGTCGAAGGCGGCGGACCGGACGCGCGCCAGCTGCTCGATCACCGCGCCGCCCTTGACGATGATGCCCGCCTTGGCCGCTCTCGACAGGCCGCCGAGGAACGCCACGGGCGCGGCGATCAGCAGCGGGCACGGCGTCGCGAGCACCAGCACCTCGGCGAACCGGGTGGGATCGCCCGAGATCGCCCACGCCGCCCCCGCGATCACGAGCGACACCGCCGTGAAGGGGATCGCGAACCGGTCGGCCAGCCGCACCGTGGGCGCGCGATCCTCCTGCGCCTGCTTCACGAGCTCGACGATCTGCTGGTACTGGCTGTCGGCACTGCGACGCAGGGCGCGGATGCGCACCGCGCGCGACCCGTTCACCGACCCCGAGAGCACCTCGTCACCAGCCGAGCGACTCACCGGCAGGCTCTCACCGGTGAGCGACGACTCGTCGAACGAGCCGTCGTCGCTCAGCAGCGTGCCGTCGACCGGCACGATCTCGGCGGGTCGCACGAGCAGGACGTCGCCGACGCGCACGTCGGCGGCATCCGCGTCCTGCACCTCGTCACTGTCGGACTGCGGGTGCACGAGCACGTGCGCGACCTGCGGCGAACGGTCCAGCAACGACGTCAGCTCGCGCTTGGCGCGACGGCTGGCGTAGTCCTCGAGCGCCTCGCCGCCCGAGAGCATCAGCACGATCACGAGCGATGCCACATACTCGCCGACGGCCAGCGTCGCGATCATCGCCACGACCGCCAGCACGTCGAGCCCGACATGCCCGCGCATCACGTCGCGGATCATTCCGACGAGCGTCCACGCGATGATCAGGCTGACGTAGACGACCGCGATCCACTTCGTGGTGCGCTCGTACCCGGCTGCACCGAGCGCCAGCACCACGATGAGGACGACGATCGTGAGCCACACGATGGGGAATCGCACGAACCAGCGGAGGAACCTCATGCCTCACACCCTGGCACAGCAGGTGCGGCGGGGTCAGCCCGCCAGCTCGTGCAGGAGGAACGCGCCGAGGAACCCGATCGTCGCCCACAGCCCGGTCAGCGCGTGCTGCTCGTCGAAGGCCTCGGGGATCATCGTGTTGCACACCATCGCGAGCAGGCCGCCCGCCGCGATCGTCGTGATGAGCGCGACGAGGTTCGGCGGTGCGGCCTGGAACGCCGCGAACCCGAGCATCGCGGCCGCCACGGTGATGAGGGCGATGCCGACCCACAGCAGCGCGACGAACCGCCCGGTGCTGCCGCCGCGCTTCAAGGCGGCCGTCGACCCCAGTCCCTCGGGGATGTTGCTGATCGCGATCGCCGCCACGATCGGGATGCTGATCCCGCCCTGCAGCACCGACAGGCCCATGACGATCGACTCCGGGATGCCGTCGATGAGCGCTCCGATGGCGATCACGAGCCCCGCCCCGCTGGCCGCGCCGGCGGCGCCGGCGCGCCGCGCGACGATGCTCGCGCTGCCGTCGCCGTCCACGCCGGCGACGGGCTTGCGCTTCTTCGGCCTCGAGACGAGCTGGTCGGCGACGATGTACAGGATCGCGCCGCCGAGGAACCCCACGGTCGTCGGCACCAGCCCGCCGTCAGCGGCCGCCTCTTCGACGAGCTCGAAGGCGAGGGTCGAGATCAGCACGCCCGCGCCGAGCGCCATGATTCCGGCGACGACCCGCTGCGGGATGTCGATGAACCACGCGACACCGGCGCCGACGAGCAGCGTGCTGCCACCGATGATGCCGCTCAGCGCGGCGAGCCAGAGCCCATCCATGGCGCCAACCTAGTGGCGCCAAGACAGGATGCCCCGGCGAAACGCGTCGCCGGGGCATCCTGTCGATCGTCGCGCGTCAGACCTTCGCAGCCTCGCGCGTCCGCAGATCCTTGCGGAGGATCTTTCCGGCGCTGGACTTCGGGATCGCGTCGATGAACTCGACGCGGCGGATCTTCTTGTGCGGCGCGACCTGGTCCGCCACGAACGCCATGACCTCGTCGGCGGTGAGACCCGAGTCGGGCGCGGCGACGATGAAGGCCTTCGGGATCTCTTGCCTGTCGTCGTCGAGGACGCCGATGACGGCGGCATCCATCACCTTCGGGTGGCTCAGCAGCAGAGCCTCGAGCTCCGCGGGGGCGATCTGGTAGCCCTTGTACTTGATGAGCTCTTTCACCCGGTCGACGATCGAGAAGTAGCCGCCCTCGTGGTACACCGCGACGTCGCCGGTGTGGAGGAAGCCGTCGGCGTCGAGCGTCTCGGCCGTCGCCTCGGGCTTGTTGAGGTAGCCCAGCATGACGTTCGGGCCCTTGACCCACAGCTCGCCCGGCCTCGTCATGCCGTCGGGGCCGATCTCGGTGATCTCTTCACCGGTCTCGGTGTCGACGAGCTTGTTGAGCGTGTTGGGCAGCATGCCGCCGACCGAGCTGACCGGTTCGTCATCGCGGGCGTAGTACATCGCGTGCGACACCGGGCTCAGCTCGCTCATGCCGTACCCCTGCAGGAAGCGGGCGTGGATGCGGCGCCCGGCGACCTCGGCGGTCTCGCCGTCCAGCGGCGCCGCTCCCGAGAACACGGTGTGCACGCTCGAGATGTCGAACTGATCGACGATCGGGTGCTTCGCGAGCGCGACGGCGATCGGCGGCGCGATGTACAGGTACGTGCACTGGTACTTCTGGATGTTCGTGAGGAACTCGACCAGGTCGAACTTCGGCATCGTCACCAGGCTCGCGCGCTTGCGCAGCGCGAGGTTCAGCAGCACCGTCATGCCGTAGATGTGGAAGAACGGCAGCACCGCGAGCACGCGGTCTTCCGAGGTCAGGTTCATGTTCGGCACGCACTGGGCCACGTTCGCGACCAGGTTGCGGTGCGAGAGCATGACGCCCTTCGGGATCCCGGTCGTGCCCGACGAGTACGGCAGCACCGCGACGTGCGTGGCCGGGTCGAACGACACCTCCGGTGCCGGCGCACCCTCGCCCAGCAGTTCGCGCAGGTTCGGGTGGCCGGCAGCGCCGTCCAGCACGATGACGCGTTCGTGGGGAATGCCGACGGCCTCGGCTGCGGCGACGGCCTGGGGCAGCAGGGGACTGACCGTCACGAGCCAGGTGGCCCCGGCATCCTTCAACTGCTTCTCGATCTCTCCCGCGGTGTAGAGCGAGTTGATCGTGGTGACCGTCGCTCCGGCGCGCAGGATGCCGTGGAACACCGTCGCGAACGCCGGAACGTTCGGGCACAGCACGCCGACCACGGTGTCCAGACCCACCCCGCGCGCCGCGAGCGCACCGGCGAACAGATCGATCTGCGCGCGCAGTGCGCCGTAGCTCGTCTCGGCCCCGGTGGCGGGGTCGACGAGGGCGACACGGCCGAGGTCCTCGTCCGTCAGCGTCGCGAACAGGTAGTCGTAGACGCTGAGTTCGGGGATCTCGACATCGGGGTGGGTACTGGTGAACACCGGATCTCCTTTGATCGGTCGGGGTCGCGTAGCGCGGGTTGCGCCCATCATGCCACCTCGCACCGAGGATGTGGAACCGGATTCCGCTGCCTGTGGAACGCGGTCTCAGGCCAGTACGGCCTGCCGTCCTCCGGCGGCGAGACGCTCGGCGGCGAGACCCTCGGCCGCCTCGAGCGGCGTCACGCCCCGAGCCTCTGCCTCGTCGAAGATCCGGCGCACGGTGTCGCCGATGCGCCCGACGCGGCTCATGATCTCGGCGCGCGTGCCCAGCTGCTTGGCCTCGAGGTCCAGGTAGATCACACCGCCCGCGTTGACGACGAAGTCGGGGGCGTAGAGGATGCCGCGCCCGGCCAGTCGCGACGCTCCGCTGTGGTCGGCCAACGGGTTGTTCGCGGGCCCGCACACCGCCTTGGCGTCGAGCGCGTCGATGATCTCGTCGGTGAGCAGGCCGCCGATCCCGGCCGGGACGAACACGTCGGCGGGCACCAGGTGCTCCGCTCCCGGCTCCGCCCAGGCGGCACCGAGCTCGATGGCGAGGTCGCGCTTGGCAGGGTTGACATCGGTCACGGTGAGCCGGGCGCCCTCCGCCGACAGGCGGACGGCCAGGCGGCTTCCCACCTGACCGAGGCCCGAGATCGTGATGCGTCGGCCGTCGACATCGGCTGTGCCGGTGACGCGCTCCAGCGTGGCTCGCAGCGACTCGTACACGCCGAGGCTCGTCGGGCCGGCCGGCTCGCCCGAGCCACCGACCGCGTCGGGCAGGCCGACGACGTGCTCGGTGCGCTCACTCACGACCAGCATGTCTTCGGTGGTCGAGCCGACATCCTCGGCCGTGCGGTACAGGCCGTGCAGCGACTCGACCGCGTCGCCGAGGTCGAGGAACGCTGCCCGCCGGCGCTCCGTGTCGAGCACGGTCCCGGGTGGCAGCGCGATGACCGACTTGCCGCCGCCCGCGTCGAGGCCCGCCGCCGCGTTCTTGAGCGTCATGGCCGCCGACAGCCGCAGCGCGTCGCCGAGCGCGTCGCTCCAGTGCGGGTACGTCCACAGCCGTGCCCCGCCGAGCGCGGAGCCCAGCACCGAGGAATGCAGCGCCACGGCGATGAACAGTCCGCTGCGTCGTCCGGTGATCACCTCCACCCGTTCATGCGCGAAATCAGGCAGGGGCAGGGTGGTGTGCGTCATTGCGTGCTTCCTTCGGCGGGCTTCGTGGGCCGCTGGGTGGTGCTGCGGGTGCGGGTGGCGCGTCGCAGCGGACGACGCTGCGTCGCGGCATCCACTCTCATTCCACACCGGGGCGGCGGATTGTTCAACCGTTCGCGTGGCGATTGCGCAGATTGAAAGGTCGTGCGCGCATCTCGTGTACAGGCCGCGGCACAGTGCGCTGCTCATTAGGCTGTCGCCGTGACCGTGCTTCCCACTCGCAGCCTGCTCGTCCACGACGCCCTCCGTGCCGCCGGGATCGCCGGCGACATCGTCGTGCTTCCGGATGCCGCATCGACCGCAGTCCTCGCCGCCGAGGCGCTGGGTGTCGAGGTCGGCGCCATCGCCAACAGCCTGGTGTTCATGAGCGACGGCGAGCCGCTGCTCGTGATGACCAGCGGCGCGCACCGCGTGGACACGGCGGCGCTCGCCGAGCGGCTCGGACGCGGGAGGATCCAGCGTGCGAACCCGGATCAGGTCCGCGAGGCCACAGGCCAGGCCATCGGGGGTGTCGCGCCCACCGGGCACCCCGCGCCGCTCACGACGGTCGTCGACGAGGACCTTGCGCAGTATCCCGAGATCTGGGCGGCCGGCGGCACGCCGCACACGGTGTTTCCGCTGACCTACGACGAGCTGGTGCGCCTCACCGGCGGTACGGTGTCGAAGGTCGACTGATGGGGGCGGACGCGCGGGCCCGGGGTCTGCAAGCGGTCGCAGCCCTCAAGCGCGGCGACACCGACTCGGCGCTGGCGCTGATCGCGGCCGGAGCCGACGTCAACGTGCGCGACGACCGGCTCGACTCGGTGCTGCTGTACGCCGGGGCGAACGGTTACGACGACGTCGTGCGAGCGGCGCTCGCCGCCGGCGGCGACCTCGCCGTCACGAACCGGTACGGCGGCATCGCCGTGATCCCCGCCAGCGAGCGCGGGCACGTCTCGACCGTCGCGCTGCTGATCGAGGCGGGCGCGAACCTGGACCATGTCAACAACCTCGGCTGGACGGCACTCATCGAGGCGATCGTGCTGAGCGACGGCGGCCCCGCGCACCAGCGCATCGTCGAGCTGCTCCTCGACGGCGGGGCCGACCCGGCCCTCGCCGACGGCGACGGCGTCACCCCGCGCGAGCTCGCCGCGAGCCGCGGCTACGACGAGATCGTGGCGCTCCTCGACGCACACCTGTAGCCGCGGCGAGGAGCTACGCCCGCCTGGCGCGACCGATGCGGCGCTCGAGCTCGACGGCGGCCGCCTCGGCGCGCGCCGCGAGCTCGTCGGCGCGCGCATCGGCGTCGTCCGCAGGCCACGTGAGCGCGATCGCCGCCACCGGCCAGTCCGACGTCTCGCGCACGGCGACACCGACCGAGCGCATGCCCAGGGTGACCTCGCCGTCCTCTTCGGCGAACCCCCGCGTGCGCACCTCGCGCAGCAGCTCGCGCAGCTCTCTCGGCCGTCGGGGACCGCGGCCCGTGCGGTCGGCGAAGGCGGCGGCATCCGGGAACAGCGCCCGCACCTGCTCGCGAGGCAGTGCTGCGAGCATCGCCCGGCCGGTGGCGGTCAGGTGCGCGGGAAGACGCACGCCCACGTCGGTCACGAGCGCGGGCCGCCGGGGTGCGCGCTCCTCGACGATGTACAGCACATCGCGACCGTGCATGACGGCGAGGTGCGCGCTCTCTCCGGCCCGGTCTGCGAGGTCGGCGAGCACGGGACGGCCGAGGCGCGCGAGCGGCTCCTGACGCGAGTAGCCGCCGGCGAGCTCGAAGGCAGCGATCCCGAGACCCCACCGGCGATCCTCGGGCAGGTGCACGACGAACTGGTGCTCCTGGAGGGTCGCGAGCAGGTGGTACACGGTCGATCGCGGGATGCCGAGCGCGGTCGCGATCGTGCGCGCGGGGGTGGGCCCGCGCTGCCGGGCCAGGAACGACAGGATCCGCAGCGTGTGGTCGGCCGCCGGCACCTGCGGCCGGTCGGGCGATGGCGCCGCGTCTGGGATCACAGACACAGGATCCCACGACCCGCTGTCGCGCGGCACCCGCCCGGTGTGGAATCGAGGCATGACTGCTGAGCTCTCCGTCACCGTCGGCGCGACACCCCTGCGCCCCGAGGACGTCGTCGCCGTCGCCCGCCACGGTGCGCGGGTCGAGATCGCCCCGGAGGCGCTGGCGCGCGTCGCCGCCGCCCGCACGCTCGTGGAGGGTCTCGCCGACGATCCCGAACCGCATTACGGCATCTCGACAGGCTTCGGCGCGCTCGCCACGACGTTCATCGCCCCGGAGCGCCGCCTGCAGCTGCAGGCGAGCCTCATCCGCTCGCACGCCGCGGGCACCGGACCCGAGGTCGAGCGCGAGGTGGTCCGTGCCCTGATGCTGCTGCGCCTGCAGACGCTCGCCACCGGCCACACCGGCGTGCGCCCGGTGGTCGTCGAGACGTATGCCGCCATGCTGAACGCCGGCATCACCCCGATCGTGCGGGAGTACGGCTCGCTCGGCTGCTCGGGCGACCTCGCCCCGTTGTCGCATGTGGCCCTCGCCGCGATGGGCGAGGGACGCGTGCGCGACGCCGAGGGGATCGAGAGGGATGCCGCCGACGCGCTGGGTGCGGCATCCCTCGCTCCGCTCGTGCTCCGCGAGAAGGAGGGGCTCGCCCTCATCAACGGCACCGACGGCATGCTCGGGATGCTGCTGCTCGCGCTGCACGACCTGTCGATGCTGCTCGACACCGCCGACGTCGCCGCCGGCATGTCGGTCGAGTCGCAGCTGGGCACCGACGCGGTCTTCGCCGCCGACCTGCAGGCGCTGCGTCCGCAGGTGGGTCAGGCCGTGTCGGCCGCGAACCTTCGCGCCGTGCTCGCCGGATCGCCGATCGTCGCTTCGCACCGCGACCCCGCCGTGTGCACGCGGGTGCAGGACGCGTACTCGCTGCGCTGCTCGCCGCAGGTGCACGGTGCCGCCCGCGACACCGTCGACCACGCCGCGCTGATCGCGTCGCGCGAGCTCGCCGCCGCCGTCGACAACCCGGTCATCACCGACGACGGGCGCGTCGAGTCCAACGGCAACTTCCACGGCGCGCCCGTCGCGTACGTGCTGGACTTCCTCGCGATCGCCGTCGCCGACGTCGCCTCGATCTCGGAGCGCCGCACCGACCGTGCGCTGGACCGCGCACGCAGCAACGGACTGCCGCCGTTCCTCGCCGACGAGGTGGGCGTCGACTCCGGCCTCATGATCGCGCAGTACGCGGCCGCGGGCATCGTGTCGGAGCTCAAGCGCCTGGCCGTGCCGGCGTCCGTCGACTCCATCCCGTCGTCGGCGATGCAGGAGGACCATGTGTCGATGGGCTGGGCGGCGGCCCGCAAGCTGCGCCGCGCGCTCGACGGCCTCGCCCGCGTGCTCGCGATCGAGATTCTCACCGCTTCCCGTGCGCTCGACCTGCGGGCACCGCTGCAGCCTGGTGCCGCCACCGGCGCCGTCCGCGATCTCGTCCGCACGGTCGCCGGCGGCCCCGGACCCGACCGCTTCCTGTCGCCCGAGATGGAGGCGGTGACCGCGCTCGTCGCGTCCGGCGCCGTCGCCCGTGCGGCCTACTCGACCACCACGAAGGAGTGACGATGACTGTTTCGACAAGCTCGACCACCGAAGCGGGGGCGCGCACCGTCCGCGCCCCGCGCGGCGCCGAGCGCACCGCGAAGAGCTGGGGCGCCGAGGCCGCGAAGCGCATGCTCATGAACAACCTCGACCCCGAGGTCGCCGAGCACCCCGAGGATCTCGTCGTGTACGGCGGCACTGGCCGTGCCGCACGCAGCTGGCAGGCGTTCGACGCCATCGTGCGCACGCTCGACGAGCTCGAGCCCGACGAGACCCTGCTGGTGCAGTCGGGCAAGCCGGTCGGCGTGTTCCGCACGCACGAGTGGGCGCCGCGCGTGCTGATCGCCAACTCGAACCTCGTGGGGGACTGGGCGACGTGGCCCGAGTTCCGTCGTCTCGAGGCGCTGGGCCTCACGATGTACGGCCAGATGACCGCGGGCTCGTGGATCTACATCGGCACGCAGGGGATCCTCCAGGGCACGTACGAGACGTTCGCCGCCGTCGCCCGGTCGCTGGGCCGCGACGACCTGTCGGGCACGCTCACCCTCACCGGCGGCGCCGGCGGCATGGGCGGCGCGCAGCCGCTCGCCGTCACGCTCAACGGGGGAGCGGTGCTCATCGTCGACGTCGACGAGTCGCGCCTGGCCCGCCGCGTCGAGCACGGCTACCTCGACGAGTACACGACCGACCTCGACTCGGCTCTCGCCCGCGTCGTCGCCGCGAAGCAGGCCGGCGAAGCGCTCAGCGTGGGTGTCGTCGGCAACGCAGCCGAGGTGTTCGGCGATGTGCTGCTGCGCCAGCGCGCCGGCGAGCTCACGGTCGACATCGTCACCGACCAGACCAGCGCCCACGACCCCCTGGCGTACCTGCCGGTCGGCATCGCGTTCGAGGACTGGAAGGCCGAGGCATCCCGCGATCCCGAGGGCTTCACCGCCCGCGCCCGCGGCTCGATGGCCAAGCACGTCGCCGCCATGGTGGGATTCCAGGATGCCGGGGCCGAGGTCTTCGACTACGGCAACTCGATCCGCGCCGAGGCGCAGCTGGGCGGCTTCGACCGGGCGTTCGCGTTCCCCGGGTTCGTGCCGGCGTACATCCGCCCGCAGTTCGCCGAGGGCCGCGGACCGTTCCGCTGGGTGGCGCTGTCGGGAGACCCCGAAGACATCCGCAAGACCGACGAGGCGGTCAAGGCGCTGTTCCCCGACAACGCCGGGCTGGTGCGCTGGCTCGACAAGGCCGGCGACGCCGTGCACTTCGAGGGGCTGCCCGCCCGCATCTGCTGGCTCGGCTACAAGGAGCGCCACCTCGCCGGACTGAAGTTCAACGAGATGGTCGCCTCGGGAGAGCTGTCCGGGCCGATCGTGATCGGCCGCGACCACCTCGACGCCGGCTCGGTCGCGAGCCCGTACCGCGAGACCGAGGCGATGGCCGACGGCTCCGACGCGATCGCCGACTGGCCGCTGCTGAACGCCCTGCTCAACACCGCGTCCGGAGCGGCGTGGGTGTCGATCCATCACGGCGGCGGTGTGGGCATCGGGCGCAGCATCCATGCCGGGCAGGTCACGGTCGCCGACGGCACGGCGCTCGCCGCCGAGAAGCTCGAGCGCGTGCTGACGAACGACCCCGGCACCGGTGTGATGCGTCACGTGGACGCCGGGTATGACCGGGCTCGCGAGGTGGCGGTCGAGCGCGGCCTGCAGGTGCCGATGCTGGACGCCTGACGGCGGCATCCATGTCCCGAAGTTCACCGCCCTCAGGCCCCGCGGCGCGGCGAACTTCGGGACACGAAAGAGAGAGGGTGACATGACCGCGACACTCATCACCAACATCGGCGAGCTGACGACCAACGTCGCACGGCCCGGTGACGCCCTCGGGACGCTGCACGAGGCGGCGGTGCTGCTCGAGGGCGACCGCATCGCCTGGGCGGGCGCGGCGTCCGACGCACCGCACGCCGACGCGCTGGGAACAGTGGATGCCGGCGGCCGGGCGGTCATGCCGGGCTTCGTCGACAGCCACACGCACGTCGTGTTCGGCGGCGACCGGGCCGACGAGTTCGAGGCGCGCATGACCGGCACGCCGTATGCGGCCGGTGGCATACGGCGGACGGTCGCCGCGACGCGGGCCGCGAGCGACGAGGAGCTGCGCCGGCGCCTGAAGGGGTTCACGCGCGAGCTGCACGCGCAGGGGACGACGACGTTCGAGGTCAAGACGGGCTACGGGCTCACCGTCGACGACGAAGCGCGCCTGGCGCGGCTCGCGGCCGAGGTCACGCCCGAGGTCACCTACCTGGGCGCGCACGTCGTGCCTGCGGAGTACTCCGAGCGGCGCGACGAGTACGTCGACCTCGTGTGCGACGAGATGCTGCGCGCGTGCGCACCGCACGCCCGGTGGGTGGACGTGTTCTGCGAGCGCGGCGCCTTCACGCCCGAGGAGTCCCGCCGCGTCCTCGCCGCCGGGATGGCCCACGGCCTGCTGCCGCGCGTGCACGGCAACCAGCTCGGCCCCGGCGAGGGTGTGCGACTGGCCGTGGCGATGGGAGCGGCTTCCGTCGACCACTGCACGTACCTGTCGGACGACGACGTCGCGGCCCTCGCGGGCTCGTCGACCGTCGCGACGCTGCTGCCGGGGGTGGAGTTCTCGACGCGCCAGCCGTACCCCGACGCCCGCCGCCTCCTCGACGCCGGCGTCACCGTTGCGCTCGCCAGCGACTGCAACCCCGGCTCGAGCTTCACCAGCTCGATGCCGCTCATGATCGCCCTCGCCGTGCGCGAGATGGGAATGACGCCCGCCGAGGCGGTGTGGGCGGCGACCGCCGGTGGCGCCCAGGCGCTGCGACGCACCGACGTCGGCGTGGTGCGGCCCGGTGCGCGCGCCGATCTCGTGATGCTCGACGCCCCCACCCGTGTGCACCTCGCGTATCGCCCCGGCGTCCCGCTCGTCCACACGGTGTGGCTCGGCGGCACCCCGCTCTGACACCGCAGCCCCGGGCGGAGAGCCCTCAGGCGGTGGCTCCGGCTCAGGCGGGATCGAAGGCGATGTCCACGTAACCCGCGACGGGGTGGAAGCCCGCACGCGCGTTCACGGCGAGGATCGCGGCGTTGTCGGCCATGTTCTCGGTGCGCAGCGTCCGGAACCCGCGGCGGCGCATCTCGTCGGCGTGCACCTGCTTGACCCAGGTCGCCAGCCCGCGCCCGCGGTGAGCGGGGACGACGCCCGTGAACACGATGTGGGCGGCATCGCCGTCGCCCATCGCCGTCGTGAGTGCGACGTCCTCGTCGGCGATGCGCAGCACCACGGCCTGCCAGTCCTGTGTGAACCACGCGTCGAACATCTCGCGCTGCAGCAGCACGACGCCCGGCCCGGCGTCGGGCGCGTCCTCGCCGCGCTCGGTGAGGAACCGGTATAGGCGGTCGCGCTCGGCGCGGTCCGCGAGGTCGGGATGGTGCACCCTCGCACGCGGATCGGGAGGCTGGGTCGCCGGCGGCGATGCCGTGAGATCAAGACGGCTCACGATGTGCAGGCCGACTTCGGCGCCGCCGTGGCGGGCGGCGGTGCGGCGGCTCTCGGGGTCGTCCCTGTCGACGGACGTCACGAATCGACCGGACTCCCACGCCTCGCGCTCCGGGGCGAGCGCCTCCCACAGGGCCCGGCCGATCCCCGCGCCGCGGGCGGTCGGGGTGACCCGCACCCGGAACGGCGCGTAGGCACCGCGCCACGCCGCGCGACGGAGCAGGCTCGCGTGGCCGAGGATCGCGCCATGGTCGTCCTCGGCGACGACCACGCGGCCCGGAACCGACGAGAACACGCTGAGCTGGGTCGCCGCGCCCCCGAAGGGCACCGCATCACCGTCCCACAGGGCGTCCACGGCCGAGACGTCCTGCTCCGCGAGCGGTCGGATCCTCACCATCGCCGAGCGTCCTCTCGCCCCGGGCCGCGTCAGCGAGGCGTGTCGAAGGTCCAGTCGTCAGGGTCGAGCGCGGTCGCGACGTCCCAATCGTCCTCCTGCCACGTGAACGTCGCAACGGCGCATGTGGGCATGTGGGCGATGCCGTCGCCCGACAGCCGCCCGGCGAGCACGGTCATGCCCGGGTCGTGCGCGACGACCATGATCGACGGCATCCCCGCGGCGGCCGCGGCGGCCAGCAGCGTCGCGGCCGGCGCCCCGTACAGCGCCGGATCGCGCGAGACCGCGACGCCGAGCTCGGCAGCGAACGCCTCCGCCGTCGTGCGGGCGCGCAGCGCGGTGCTGGTGAGGATGACGTCGGGGCGGAATCCGGATGCCGCCAGCCGGGCCGCCATCACCGGGGCATCCCGCATGCCGCGGTCGTTGAGGGGACGGTCGTGATCGGCGAGGTCCGGGTCGCCCCAGTCCGACTTGGCGTGGCGCACCAGCGCCAGGCGGATCATGCGGCACTCCGGCGCGCCGCGAGGCCGGCGAGCAGCTCGAGGACGCACAGCGCGGCGAGGCGCACGGTGCGCCCGTCCGGGGCGTCGGCGGTGGCGTCGACCTCGGCGATGTCCGCGCTGTGCAGGCGCGGATCGGCGGCCGCCGCCCGCACGAGCGCCCGCAGCTCCCACGCCGCCAGCCCGCCGGGCACAGACGCGGGGCAGCCCGGCGCCACGGAGCGGTCGCACACGTCGACGTCGATGTCCAGGTGGATCGCGCCGCCTCCGGCGCCGGCGATCTGCACAGCTTCGTCCATGACAGAAGCGGCGCCCCGGCGGCGCACCTCGTCCATGGTGATGACCGTGATTCCGAGGTCGGCGGCGCGGCGCGCGTAGGCGGCCGAGTTCGCGAAGTCGGCGATGCCGAGTTGCACGACGCGGCGTCCGTCGAGCCCGTCCTCGACGAGCCGCCGCACGGGGGACCCATTCGACACGCCGTCGCGCAGGTCGAAGTGCGCGTCGATCGTGATGAGGCCGTCTGCGGCGGCGCCCTGCGTCACGGCGTAAGTGAGGGAGTTGTCGCCGCCGAGCGCAATCACGAGATCGGCCCGCCCGCGCAGTGCCCCCACCGCGGCGCGGACGGATGCCTCGCCCGCGGGCCCGTCCGGTTCGTCGACGTCGCCCGCGTCAGCGATGCGCAGCACCTCGTTCAGGTCGACCGGCGGTGGCCCGAGGAGGGTGGGGCTGTACCGGCGCAGCGCCTCGCGGATCGCGCCCGGGGTCGCGTGCGCCCCGGTGGGCGAGATCGAGGTGCGGTGCGCCGGGACGCCCAGCAGGACGGCATCCCACCCCCCGCCGGAGTCGATGCGCGGCCACGCGCCGGCGCGCGGCCAGAGTTCGTCGTGAGAGAGCGCCACGACTGAACGCTACCCGAGCAGGGCGTGCGCGACCGTGAAGATCGCGACGCCCGCGAGCGCCCCCACGATCGTGCCGTTGAGGCGGATGTACTGCAGGTCGCGGCCGACCATGAGCTCGATCTTCTCGGTGGTCTCGGCCGGGTCCCACCGCTCGACGGTGTCGGTGATGATCGAGGCGATGTCGTGCCGGTAGCGGTCGACGAGGAACACCGCGGCGTCGGTGACCCACGAGTCCACTCGGCGCTGCAGCGCGGGATCCGTCGTCATCCGCTCGCCGACCTCAACGAGCGCCGCCACGGCGCGTCGCCGCAGTCCGCTCTCGGGATCGGCGAGCGAGCGCAGCAGACCCGCCTTGGCCGTCGCCCAGGCTTCGGCCGCGAGCTCGCGCACCCGCGGGCTGTCGAACACGGCGAGCTTGGCATCCTCGAAGCGCCCGATGGTCGCGGGGTCGTGCTGCAGGTTGGAGGCGAGACGCTCGAGATAGCCGTCGATCGCGAGACGGGCGGGATGCCGGGGGTCGCGCTGCACCGCTCCGACGAACTTGACCGCCTCGTTGTAGACGGTGTCGTCGACGAGCCGGTGCGCCACCGACGGCACCCACGACGGCAGGCGCCGCGAGACGAGACCGGTGAAGGCGCGGTGGTTGGCGGCGAGCCATGCGGCGATGCTGTCGGCTGCGAGGTCGACGGCGCCGCGGTGCGCGCCGGCATCCACGATGCGCTGCAGCCATTCGCCCAGCGGCGGGCCCCACTCCGGGGCGATGAGGTGCTCGCGTGCGAGCTCTTCGATCACGTCGCGCACGTCGTCGTCGCTGAGCGCCTGCAGCACGCTGGACGCCATCACCGACGCCTCGGCGGCCACGCGCTCGGCATGCACGGGCGTGCCCAGCCACTCGCCGAGCCGCGCCGCGATGGGCGTCTCGACGAGCTTCGTGCGCACCACGTCGCCGCGCAGGAACTCCGTCTCGACGAACTCCCCGAGTGTGCGGCCGATCTCGTCCTTGCGGCTCGGGATGATCGCGGTGTGCGGGATCGGGATGCCCAGCGGATGCCGGAACAGCGCCGTGACCGCGAACCAGTCCGCCAGCGCGCCGACCATGCCGCCCTCGCCCGCGGCACGCAGGTACGCCAGCGCCGGCACCTCCTGCTGGAAGGCGAACGACACCGCGAACAGCGCCGCCATGAACAGCAGCGCTCCGAGCGCCACTCCCTTCATGCGCCGCAGAGCGCGGCGGCGCTCCTGATCGGCCGGGCTCAGGCCGACGGGCGAGGTCGCCGTCGCGGTGCCGGACACGTCAGTCCTCGACCGGACCGAGCCAGGCGGTCGCGACGGTGGAGTGCGCCGACTCGGGGTCGGACGGGTGGAAGAGTCCCGCCAGCACATCCCGGTACAAGCGGCCGAGTTCGTTGCCCGAGAAGTACGAGGACCCGCCCGCGACCAGCACCGCCTCGTCGACGACGGCCTTGGCGGCTGTCACTGCTCGGTGCTTGACGCCGGCGAGCAGCGCGAACCACTGGGATCCGCGATCGGCGAGCTCGTCCACGTCGCGGGCGAGCGAATCGATCTGCGGCGGCAGCGCGTCGTACGCGAGAGCCATGTCGGCGATGCGCCAGCGGATGTCGGGGTCCTGGCTGTAGGCCTTGCCGGTGCGCTTCGAGGTGCGCTTGGCGGCGGTGGCGACGGCGAGCTCGAGCGCACGCCGCGCGATGCCGGTGTACACGGAGGCGAGCAGCAGCTCGAAGACGCTGAAGATGCCGAACACGAGCGGGTCGGGGTTCGGCCCCGGCGCCAGACGTCGCACCACCCGGTCCGCGGGAGCGACCGCATCGTGGAGCTCGGTCGTGCGCGACTGCGTGCCGCGCATGCCGAGCGTGTCCCAGTCGTCGCGGACGACGACGCGGCCGGTCCGCACCTCCGAGCGCGGCACGAACGCGTACACCATCCGCGGCGCGTCGTCCGACGACGTGTCGAGGCCGTGCAGGCCCAGCTGCGTCCACACCGGCGAGAGCGACGTGAAGATCTTCGTGCCGGTGAACGAGTAGCCGCCGTCGGGGAGCGGTGCGGCATCCGTCCCGCTCCCGAACAGGACGAGATCGTTGCCGGCCTCGCTGATCCCGAACGCGAACACCTCGCCGTCCGCCGCGCCCTCCTGCACGAAGCGCAGGTCGTCGCTGCCGCGGTCGGCGAGCACTTTGGCGACGCCGGTCCACACCAGATGCATGTTGATCGCGAGGGCGGTGGCCGGCGCCGCACCCGCAAGACGCTGCTGAAGGATGGATGCCTCGGCCAGGCCCAGTCCCGAGCCCCCGAGCGCCTCCGGCACGAGGATCGCGAGGTACCCGGCCGCCTTCAGGTCGGCGAGGTCGTCGTCCGGGAAGGTGTTCTCGCGGTCGTGGACGGCGGCGCGGGCGCGGAAGCGCTCGAGTAGGTCATCGGGCAGGAACCGTGTCGGATCGAAGAGCGTCACCCCGCCATTCTTCCCCCGCCTGCGCGGTTCGGCGAGGAGGTGCCTCAGCGCAGCAGCGCGAGGACCGCCTCGATCGTCGCCTCGGGGCGGTCGCGGTGCGGCGAGTGTCCGGCGCCGTCGATCACGACGGCGGGCGAGAAATGGGCGTTGGCGGCGACCGCCGCCTCGACCGGCGTGTCGCGGAAGATCGAGCCCGTGCCGGCGGCGATCACGTCGACCGGGACCGCCACCTCCCGTGCGGCATCCGTCACGTCCCACGTCGGGTTCTGGGCAGTCGTCTGCTCGACGGCCCACCGGCTCGTCTGCTGCGAGGCGAGCGCCTTCAGCTCGATGTCCTGCGGGTGCCAGTGCGGGTGCGCGCGGCGAACCGCCTCTTGCGTCGGGTCGTCGAACGCGGCGGCGAGCCCCGCGCCGATCCCGGCACGATCGTCGGTCCCGAGCGCGATCGCGGGGTCGATGAGCAGCAGCCTGCGGGTCCAAGCGGGGTCGCCCGCCGCCGCGAGGACGGAGGCCGCCCCGCCCAGCGAGTGGCCGATGACGAGGTCCCAGGGTCCGCCGTCGGCGGGCCGGGCGGCCGCGACATCGCTCCCGTAGGCGGCAAGTGTGTAATCCAGCGCGCGCGGGGCGGCGCCGTGTCCGCGCAGATCCACGGCGTCGGCGCGCCAGCCGGCATCGGCGAGCGCCACACCGTAGCGCCACATCAGGGCGCCGGTGGAACCCAGTCCGTGCACGAGCAGCGCGCGGCGCTCGGCGGCGGCCGAGCCCCACGACAGGCGGGGGAGCGAGAGGGGCGCAGACATGCGCTCAGCCTAGGAGCAGAGCGCGAGACACCCTGCCCTGCGCGCCACCCGGCGTCACGCACGGCAGGATGGAGGCGGAGGTTGGCGTGATCTCGACGGAACTGGCGATGGCCCTGCGCGACGCGGGACTGGTGTGGCACCCGCACTCGGGCGACCGCTTCCAGCTCGACGAGCCCGAGTTCGAGGCCGACGTCTTCACGGTCAGCGAGATGACGATCGAGCCGCGGGAGTACCCGACCGGCCGCATCCTGGCCTTCAACGGCACCACCGAATGGGCACTCGACTCCGTCGCACTGGAAGACGCGCTGTGGCTGCCGCACGAGCACCAGCTGCGCGAGCTGCTGCGCGGCGCGTTCCGGTCGCTCACGCGGCTGCCCGACACGCACGAGGTCGAGATCGTCGTCGCGGGGGACCGCAAGGTCTTCGAGCACCCCGAACCCGCCGACGCCTACGCCCTCGCACTGTTGGAGCTGCTGCGACGTCTCGCCTGAGCCGGCGGGGGCGGCATCCACTTCCCGAAATCAGGAGATCTCGCGGACGCAGGCCGTTTCGTCGCAGACCGTCCTGTCTTCGCGAGATCTCCTGATCTGGGATGCCTCGCGGCCGAAGCGACCGACGGGCGCGGTCAGCCGATCGTCGGCACCGGCTCGGTGTCGGGGATGGGGCTCGCGCCCCGCTCGCGCAGATCGGGCTGATGCCGCACGAAGACGAGCGCCACGACCAGGGCGAGCGCACAGAACGAGGCCGCCGCCACGTACGCCGCCGTGACGCCGCCCGGACCGTCGATGAGGAAGCCGGCCACCGCGGAGCCGACCGCGGCGCCGATCAGCTGCCCGGTGCCGACCCAGCCGAACGCCTCGGCCGTGTCGCTGAACTTGACGCTCGCGGTCGTCATGGCCGACAGCACGCCCAGAGCCGGTGCGATGCCGATGCCCGCCACGAACAGGGTCGCGCCGATCCACCACACGTTCAGCCACAGGGTCGTGAGCACGAGGCCGAAGGTCACCACTGCCAGCCGGCGCACCATCGCCCAGCGCCCCATCGGCAGATGGCCGAACGCGAGCCCGCCTGCGAGGCTGCCGACCGAGAACACCGCGAGCACGAGACCGGCCTCGACGCCGCCGTGCGAGAACGTCGCCACGACGCTCGCCTCGACGGCCGAGAACGAGCCGATGAACAGGAAGCCGATGACCGTGGCGAGGAGGATCGGCGGACGTGTGAGCACCTTGCCCAGCGACCGCTTGCTGCGCGGGATGCGCACGCGGCCGACCTCGGGCGAGAGGATGAACCACGCGCACCCCGACAGCAGGATGACCACGACCAGCACGAGGCCGACGACCGTGCCGGCCTGCGTGGCGACGAAGGTGATCAGCACGGGCGCGAGGATCCAGATGATCTCCTGGAGCGACGCGTCCAGCGAGTACAGCCCCGTGAGCTGCTTCGAGTTGACGAGCTTGGGGTAGATGGTGCGCACGGCCGACACGATCGGCGGCGTCGACATCCCCGCGACGAACCCCAGCACGACGTACACCGGCACCGGCGCGATGAGGAACGCGATGGAGAGGAGGGATGCCGCCGACACGAGCGTCGTGAGCGTCAGGACCCGCCGCATGCCCCAGCGGCCCATCCACCGGCTGGTCACGGGGCCCGCGATCGCCTGGCCGATCGACACGGCCGCGAGGACGACTCCCGCGGCGCCGTACGAGCCGGTGATGCCCTCGATGTGGAGGAGGATCACCAGGCTGATCATGCCGTTGGGGAACCGCGCGACCAGCTGGGCCGAGATCATGCGGAGGACGCCAGGAGTGCGCAGAAGATCCCCGTAGCCGGCCACCAGACAACGTTACGCCACGGCCGTCGCACCACGACACGCCGACGACACGCCGACCAGGTGCGCGACACGCCGGGGACGCATTCCACAGCCGAATCCGATGTCGGACCCCGCGTCTACCGTCGGGGCTGTGGAGGGAAGCGGCCGTGGCTCCTGAAAGCCCCGTGATCCCGGCGGTTTCGAGAGCCCCAGGGCTGTGGATGAATCCGTGGAGAACCTGTGTTGTACATGGGGAGAACGGTGGAAAATCACACCGATGTAACTACTAGCCCTTGTGGTGCTTACGGATGTCGGTACCCATATGTAGTATTGGTCTCCCGGCGGGGGGACTGCCGGAGAAGTAACGACGGGAGCAGAATCGACATGGCGATCACGGTCTACACGAAGCCCGCATGCGTGCAGTGCACGGCGACCTACCGAGCCCTCGACTCGAAGGGCATCGAGTACGAAGTCCACGACCTCTCCGAGGACCCCACGGCCCTCGAGCAGGTCAAGGCGCTGGGGTACCTCCAGGCGCCGGTCGTCATCACCGATGAGGACCACTGGTCGGGCTTCCGTCCCGACAAGATCGACGAGCTCGCCGCGCGTCTGGCCTGAGGTTTCGGCGGCGCTCAACCACCGCCCTCAGGTCTGTCTCGTCGAAAGGGGGCAGGCATGAGCATTGTCGCGACGAGCGCACCGCTGCTGGTCTACTTCTCGAGCGTGTCGGGCAACACCGCGCGGTTCATCGAGAAGCTCGGCGCACGAGCAGTCCGGATCCCGCTCCATTCGACGGATCCGGCGCTCGTGGTCGACGAGCCGTACGTCCTGGTGACACCCACCTATGGCGGAGGCCAAGGGCGGGGAGTCGAGAAGGGCGCCGTTCCCAAGCAGGTCATCCGGTTCCTCAACGACGAGCGAAACCGCAGCCTGATCCGCGGAGTGATCTCCGCAGGGAACACCAACTTCGGCGAGCACTTCTGCATCGCCGGCGACATCATCAGCCGCAAGTGTCACGTGCCGCACTTGTACCGGCTAGAGGTATTCGGCACGCCTGAAGATGTGGAACGCGTGACCGCGGGATTGGAACGATGGTGGGAACTCTGACGCAGGCCGACTTCAAGACGGAGGCGCGCTTCGAGGGCATGGACTATCACGCCCTCAACGCGATGCTCAACCTGTACGACGCGAACGGGCAGATCCAGTTCGACGCCGACAAGCGCGCGGCGCGGGAGTACTTCCTGCAGCACGTGAACCAGAACACGGTGTTCTTCCACTCGCTCAAAGAGCGTCTGGACTACCTGGTCGAGAAGGAGTACTACGAGGGCGCGGTCCTCGACAAGTACTCGTTCGAGTTCATCCAGAAGCTCAACGACCTGGCCTACTCCAAGAAGTTCCGCTTCGAGACCTTCCTCGGGGCGTTCAAGTACTACACGAGCTACACGCTCAAGACCTTTGACGGAAAGCGGTACCTGGAGCGGTTCGAGGACCGCGTCGTGATGACCGCGCTGGCACTCGCGGACGGCGACGAGCGGCTCGCCGTCGGCCTCGTCGAAGAGATCATCTCGGGCCGCTTCCAGCCGGCCACCCCGACGTTCCTCAACGCCGGCAAGGCGCAGCGCGGCGAGCTCGTCTCGTGCTTCCTGCTGCGCATCGAAGACAACATGGAGTCGATCGCGCGCGGCATCAACTCCGCGCTGCAGCTGTCCAAGCGCGGCGGCGGCGTGGCGCTGCTGCTGTCGAACATCCGCGAGTCGGGCGCCCCGATCAAGCAGATCGAGAACCAGTCGAGCGGCATCATCCCCGTGATGAAGCTGCTCGAAGACTCCTTCTCGTACGCCAACCAGCTCGGTGCGCGTCAGGGCGCCGGCGCGGTCTACCTCAACGCGCACCACCCCGACATCATGCGGTTCCTCGACACCAAGCGCGAGAACGCCGACGAGAAGATCCGCATCAAGACGCTCTCGCTGGGTGTCGTCGTGCCCGACATCACGTTCGAGCTCGCCAAGAACGGCGAAGACATGTACCTGTTCTCGCCGTACGACGTCGAGCGCGTCTACGGCGTGCCGTTCGGCGACATCTCGGTCACCGAGAAGTACCGCGAGATGGTCGACGACCCGCGCATCAAGAAGACGAAGATCAACGCGCGCGAGTTCTTCCAGACCCTCGCCGAGATCCAGTTCGAGTCGGGTTACCCGTACATCATGTTCGAAGACACGGTGAACAAGGCCAACCCGATCAAGGGCCGGATCAACATGTCCAACCTGTGCTCCGAGATCCTGCAGGTCAACACGCCCACCACGTTCAACGAGGACCTGTCGTACGACCAGATCGGCAAGGACATCTCGTGCAACCTGGGCTCGCTCAACATCGCGCTGGCGATGGACGGCGGAGACCTGGCCAAGACCGTGGAGACCAGCATCCGCGCACTCACCGCGGTCAGCCAGCAGAGCCACATCGCCTCCGTCCGCTCGATCGAGGACGGCAACGACCGCTCGCACGCCATCGGCCTCGGCCAGATGAACCTGCACGGCTACCTCGCCCGTGAGCACGTGTACTACGGCTCGGAAGAGGGCGTCGACTTCACGAACATCTACTTCTACTCGGTGCTGTTCCACGCGCTCACCGCGTCCAACAAGATCGCGATCGAGCGCGGCGAGGTGTTCGACGGGTTCTGGGACTCGAAGTACGCCACCGGCGAGTTCTTCGACAAGTACCTCGAGCAGGAGTGGGCGCCCGCGACCGAGAAGGTCAAGGAGATGTTCGCCGGGCACCACATCCCGACGCAGGACGACTGGCGCGCGCTGAAGGCCTCGATCCAGCAGCACGGCATCTACAACCAGAACCTGCAGGCGGTTCCGCCGACCGGCTCGATCTCGTACATCAACAACTCGACGTCGTCGATCCACCCGATCGCGGCGAAGATCGAGATCCGCAAGGAAGGCAAGCTCGGTCGCGTCTACTATCCGGCGGCGTTCATGACGAACGACAACCTGGAGTACTACCAGGACGCCTACGAGATCGGCTACGAGAAGGTCATCGACACGTACGCCGCCGCCACCCAGCACGTCGACCAGGGCCTGTCGCTGACGCTGTTCTTCAAGGACACCGCCACCACGCGCGACATCAACAAGGCTCAGATCTACGCCTGGCGCAAGGGCATTAAGACGATCTACTACATCCGCCTCCGCCAGATGGCGCTGGAGGGTACGGACATGACCGAGTGCGTCTCGTGCACGCTTTGATGCTCTGACCAGGGATTTTTTGGAGAAGAAGGAAAGATGAGCGAGAAGCTCCAGCTCCTGAACCACGTTCAGGCGATCAACTGGAACCGCATCCAGGACGACAAGGACCTCGAGGTGTGGAACCGCCTCGTGAACAACTTCTGGCTGCCCGAGAAGGTGCCGCTGTCGAACGACATCCAGTCGTGGAACACGCTGACGCCCGACGAGCAGACCCTCACGATGCGGGTGTTCACGGGGCTCACCCTGCTCGACACGATCCAGGGCACGGTGGGCGCGGTGTCGCTGATCCCGGACGCGATCACGCCGCACGAAGAGGCCGTGTACACGAACATCGCGTTCATGGAGTCGGTGCACGCGAAGTCGTACTCGTCGATCTTCTCGACGCTGTGCTCGACGAAAGAGATCGACGAGGCGTTCCGCTGGTCGGTCGAGAACCCGAACCTTCAGAAGAAGGCTCAGATCGTCATGGAGTACTACCGCGGCGACGAGCCCCTCAAGCGCAAGGTCGCCTCGACCCTGCTGGAGTCGTTCCTGTTCTATTCGGGCTTCTACCTGCCGATGCACTGGTCGAGCCGCGCGAAGCTGACGAACACGGCCGACCTCATCCGCCTCATCATCCGCGACGAGGCCGTGCACGGGTACTACATCGGCTACAAATTCCAGCGTGGGCTCGAGACGATCGACCAGGCCAAGCGCGACGAGATCAAGGACTACACGTTCTCGCTGCTCTACGAGCTCTACGACAACGAGGTGCAGTACACGCAGGACCTCTACGACGGCGTCGGCCTCACCGAGGACGTCAAGAAGTTCCTGCACTACAACGCCAACAAGGCGCTCATGAACCTGGGCTACGAGGCGATGTTCCCCTCGACGGTCACCGACGTGAACCCGGCGATCCTGTCGGCCCTGTCGCCGAACGCCGATGAGAACCACGACTTCTTCTCGGGATCGGGCTCGTCGTATGTCATCGGCAAGGCCGAGGCCACCGAGGACGAGGACTGGGACTTCTGACCACCTCGTTCTGATCGACCTTTGAGATGGTGGATGCCGGGCGCCCGGCATCCACCATCTCAGTAGACCATGCCCATCGCGGCGCGCACCTCGTCGAGCGTGTGGTCGGCGACGGCGTTGGCCCGTGCGTTGCCCTCTCGGAGCACGGCAGCGGCGTCGGCGGACGACAGCGCGGCCCGTCTCTCGCGGTGCGGGCGCAGGTACTCGTTGACCGCCTCGGTGGTGAGCCGCTTGAGGGCGCCGCTTCCGGCCGCCCCGATCTCGGCGGCGACCTCGTGCGGCGTGCGGCCCTGGACGAGGGCCGCGGTGGCGAGCAGGCCGGCGACCCCGGGACGGTTCTCGGGGTCGTAGGCGATTTCGCGGTCGGAGTCGGTGCGGGCGCGGCGGATGGCAGCGGCGGTCTCGTCTTCGGTCATGCCGAGAGCGATGGCGTTGCCGTAGCTCTTCGACATCTTGCGCCCGTCGAGGCCGGGAAGCTCCGGCGCATCGGTCACCAGGGCGTCGACCATGATGATGCCGAACAGCGGACCGAGCAGCGCGCCGAGCCCGCCGAGGAAGTACACGATCACCACGGGCGAGTTGTACAGGTTCCACGGCAGGATCACGAGGCCGATGACCGCCGAGATGAGCGCGGCGCGACGGAAGTTCAGGTGCTTCGGGAACAGGTTCGTCAGCGCGTACGTCGGCGCCACGAAGTTGGCCATGAGGTTCACCGCGACCGTCAGGACGATGAGCGCGAGCGAGGCGAGCACGAGCAGCGCGGTGTGGGGGATCGCCGCCACGATGTCGGCGGGCGATTCGATGATGCGGCCGTCGATCGCGTACTGTGCGCCGGCGAGCGTGACGACGATGGCGCCGAACAGCAGCATGTTGGCCGGGATGCCCCAGAAGTTGCCGCGGACGATCGCCTTCTTGGACGTGGCGCCGCGCGTGAAGTCGCAGAAGTTGAGGACGAACGTGCCGTAGATCGCGATCCACAGCGCGGCGCCGCCGAAGATGTGGCCCCACATCTCGGCGCCCGTGAAGGCGCCCTCGGTCTGCCACGAGATCGTGAAGCCGGCCTCGGCGAGCATCCAGATCGCGAGAGCGAGGAAGGTGATGAGGATGATCGGCCCCGCGAAGGCCTCGTACTTGCGGATCATCTCCATGCCGTAGCTGACGATGATGACCTGCACGATCCACAGCGCGACGAACGTGATCCAGCCGAGAGTCGACAGGCCCAGGATGCTGTTCTCGTCGAGCGGCTGGAGGCCAGGGAAGACGGCGATGAGCGCGACGCGCAGCACGAGCGAGGCGAGGAAGGTCTGCACGCCGAACCATGCGATCGCCACGCCGCCGCGGACCAGGGCGGGGATCTGCGCGCCGTAGATGCCGAACGAGATGCGGCTCATGACGGGGAAGGGCACGCCAGTCTTCTCACCCATGAAGCCCGAGAGCGTCAGCAGCAGGAAGAGGAACACCGCCCCGATCGCGAGGGCGGCGAGCAGCTGCCAGCCACCCAGTCCCAGCGCGAAGAGCCCGATCGCGAAGGCGTAATTGCCGAGGCTGTGCACGTCGTTGGCCCACAGCGTGAAGATGCTGTAGGCGCTCCAGCTGCGGCCCGCGCGCTTGCTGGGGGGCGAGGTCGCGGTTGTACAGACGGGGGCTCGTCGACTCGGGGATCTCGTGGACCGTTCCGGTCATCGAGATCGCGGTGTGGGCGACGTGCTCGTTCGTCAGCTGTTCCGACACGGGGTTCTCCATCGATTCCGCGCGACGTCGATGTCGCGGCGCCCGATAAGTGTAAGAACGAAGCCAGGAATTCCACAAGGAAGAATTGCGTATCCACATCGTGGAATTCAGTGAGATTCGACCGAGCCGCGTAATAACCACGCCAGATCGTCGTCTCTAGGGCGGGGGAGACTGCCGGAGCCCCGGTCCGGCGCCCCGGCCGCGGGTCCCGAGCCCGTGGCTACCGGGGGAGCCGGCATCTCGCGTCGGCCCCCCGGTCAACTCAGCCCTGGACCACCCGTCAGCGTCGCGCCGACGCCGTGATCGTGAACTTCGCGTTGCGCGCGATCTGCCGCGTCGGTCCGACGAGGCGCTCGAGTGCCGGCCGGTACTGCAGCCCCGAGTTCCACACCGTCCACAGTTCGCCGCCGACGCGCAGCGCGCGTGCCGCCTCGGCGAACATCCGCGGCGCGATGCCCTCGTGCACGGCGGCGCCGGAATGGAACGGCGGGTTGAGCGCGATGAACGCCGCGGATCCGTCGGCTTGCGCGCCCAGCATGTCGTCGCGGACGATCGAGACGCGCTCGGCGACCCCGTTCGCCGCCGCGGTGGCGCGCGCCGAGGCCACGGCGACGGCCGACTGGTCGCACCCGATCACCTTGAGCGAAGGATGCCGCAGAGCCAGCGTCGTGGCGATGACGCCGGTCCCGCACGCGAGGTCGATGACGCTGCCGTCGGCCGGGAGGCGGGCCGGAAGATGGTCCAGCAGGAACCGGGTGCCGATGTCGACGGCGGTGCCTGCGAAGGCTCCGCCGAAAGCGCACACGACCAGCCCGTCGTGGGTCGCGCAGGCCGGAGCCGGGTCGCGGCCGGCCCCCGGGTCGCGCGCGATGAGGACGCGGGACTTCTGGCGGGCGAGGGTGACGTCCAGGTGTGCGAAGTCGGCGCGCAGCACATCGTTCATCACGAGTGTCATGTGCTTGACTCGGCCTCCTGCGAACACGACGACATCGCGTGACGCGTGCGCGGCGAGCAGGCCGGCGATGTCGCGGAGCGCGTCGAGCGAGCGCGGCAGACGGAGCAGCACGACACGCGCATCGCGCACGAGATCCGCGTCGAGCGCGCGGGATGCGAACGTCCCGTCCAACCCGGACGCGTTCGCGTTCGCGTGCAGCGCCCGCTCGCCGGTGAGCGGGTCCTGGTGGACGCGGATGCCGCGTGCGCCGGCCGCGGCAGAGCCGAGCGTGAGCGCACCATAGGCGTCGCCGATCACCACCAGCCGACCATCGTCCGCCTCGGCACGCGCGGCGGCGGATTCGTCGAGGATCAGCCGGTCGGCGGCATCCACCGCGACGAGATCGGGTGCCTCGACATCGGGCCGGCGGCGCAGGCTGTCGAGCGAGAACGTCACCGCTCCACGGTAGCGGGCTAGCATTTACCCCGTGTCGTCCGAGCGTCCCTTCAGTCCTGTCATC
The DNA here is from genome assembly GCF_014779795.1 of Microbacterium helvum. Lineage (GTDB taxonomy): Bacteria > Actinomycetota > Actinomycetes > Actinomycetales > Microbacteriaceae > Microbacterium > Microbacterium helvum. Next base: position 202,060 of record NZ_JACXZS010000007.1, on the reverse strand, counting down.
TCGCTGCTCACCGTGGCGAGCGTATGGGACGCGCACCTCGGCGCTCAGCTGCGAGACCTCGGGCTCACCACGCGCAAGTACGGTCTGCTCGCCCACATCCGCTCGACGCCGGGCATCTCGTTCAGTGAGCTGGCGCGTCGCTCGCAGGTGACGGTCCAGTCCGCCCACACGGCGGTGCAGGCGCTCGTCGGTGACGGGCTCGTCGCGGACGCCACCGCGCATGCGGGGGCCGCGTCGGACCTGCGCGTGACCGCGCGCGGAGGCGAGGTGCTGCAGGCCGCCGAGCAGCGGCTCGCCGCGCTCGACGCCGGGCTGGCCGCCGGGGCGCCGGACCTGGCGGCGGCGCTGCGGGGACTGCACGAGGAGCCGATCGGCCTCGCGGGCGAGGCGCACGGCTGACCTTCAGAAAGCCTGAAGCACTTTCAGTTAGGCTGAAGGTGTGTTCCGAACCCCTCACACCCTCTTCCGTGCCCTCGCGATCGCCGAGGCGATCTCGTGGACGCTCCTCATCGTCGGACTGATCGTCCGGGCCACGACCGACTGGGCGCTCGGCGTCACGATCGGCGGCGGCATCCACGGCTTCATCTTCCTGTCATACGGCGCGACCGTGATCCTGGTCGCCCTCAACAACCGCTGGCGCGTAGGGCCCACCGTCGTCGCGCTCGTGAGCGCCATCGTCCCGTACGCGACCATTCCCGCCGAGATCTGGCTGCAGCGCACCGGCCGGCTCGCGGGCGCGTGGCGCCTCGAAGCGACCGACGACCCGCGAGACGGACGCTGGTACGACCGGCTGATGCGCTGGTTCCTGCGCCGGCCCTGGGTGCTCGGCGTCCTCATCGCCCTCGCCGTAGTGGCGCTGTTCGCCGTGCTGCTCATCATCGGACCGCCCGGCGGACGCGACTGACTCGGGTGTGACCGGCTCAGCGGGGCGGCAGCTGCTGCAGCGTCCAGGTGTTGCCGTCGGGGTCGTCGAACTGCACGAACCGTCCCCACGCCTGCTCGTCCACCCCGCGGGCGTCGACGTCGACGCCCTTCAGATGTGCCAGAGCCTCGTCGGCGTCGGCGACCACGAGCTGCACCGTCTTCTGCCTGCCGGGCTCCAGATCGATGCCGAGACCCGTCCCGAACGCGATCGAGCAGGCAGAACCGGGTGGCGTCACCTGCACGAAGCGCAGACCGTCGAACGGGGTCTGGTCGTGGTCGACGTTCCAGCCGATCCGTTCGTAGAACTCCTTGGCGCGGTCGACATCCGTGACCGGCACGAAGATGAGCTCGATCTTCCAGTCCATGGTTCTCCCTCTTCTTGCTGAACGGGTCCCCTCCGAGCCTGACGCTACGCCCGGTCGCCGACATCCACGCGGTGTCGAACTGTTTCGCCCGCTGGGGAATACCTGCAGATCTCTCCCGTTGAACTTGACATCGCCTGTGTCAAGTTCATAACTTGATACCTGTCCACTCAAGTTTCAGGAGAGCGGGAATGCCCGAAGACTTCAACTCCCAGCCCGGTGACGGCAGCGCGTTCGACGACTTCCTGGCGCGCTACCTCGCGGGGGAGCGCGCCCGAGCGGAGCGCTCGATCGACCTCAGCCGCTTCCTCGGCGCACGCACGCAGGAGCTGCTGCAGCGCGCCGGCAAGTATGCGCTCGACCGCGGCCAGCGCGAGCTCGACGCCCTGCACGTGCTCCGCATCCTCGCCGCCGAGGCGCCCGCGCGCGAGGCGATCCGTGGCATCGGCGCCGACCCCGACGCGATCGTCCGGGCCACCGAGGAGCGTCTGCCGGCAGCATCCGCCCCAGCCGACGTCGACGGCGCCGTGATCACGCCGTCCGTGCAGCGTGCGCTGTTCCACTCGTTCCAGGTGGCGCGTTCGTCGGGTTCGACGTACGTCGACCCCGAGCACCTCTTCTTCGCCCTCGTGCTCGCGCAGGACACGCCCGCCGGCCAGGTGCTGGCGCGTGCCGGCGTCACCGCCGAGGCGCTCACGCAGGGGGCGCGCGAGACGGTGACGCCGTCGGGGACGACGTCGACCGACGGAGAGCAGGATGCCGCGGCATCCGCCTCTCCGATGCTCGACACCTACGGCACCGACCTGACCGCACGCGCACTCGCGGGCGAGCTCGACCCCGTGATCGGCCGCGCCGACGAGATCGAGCAGACGATCGAGATCCTCAGCCGCCGCACCAAGAACAACCCGGTGCTCGTCGGCGAGGCGGGCGTCGGCAAGACCGCGATCGTCGAGGGCCTGGCGCAGGCGATCGTCGACGGCGCCGTCCCCGAGCAGTTGCTCGGCAAGCGCGTCGTCGCCCTCGACCTGCCGGCCATGCTCGCCGGCACCCGCTACCGCGGCGACTTCGAGGAGCGCCTCACCAAGACGATGGACGAGATCTCCGCCCGCAAGGGCGAGCTCATCGTGTTCATCGACGAGGTGCACACCGTGGTGGGCGCCGGTGGTGCGGGCGACGGCGGCATGGACGCCGGCAACATCCTCAAGCCGCGTCTGGCACGTGGTGAGCTGCACCTCGTGGGCGCCACGACGCTCAAGGAGTACCGCGTCATCGAGAAGGACCCGGCGCTGGAGCGGCGCTTCCAGCCGGTGCGCGTCGGCGAGCCGTCGATCGAGGACGCCGTCCTGATCCTGCGCGGTCTCAAGCCCGCGTACGAGGAGCACCACGGCATCGTCTACACCGACGAGGCGCTGCGCGCCGCCGTCGAACTGAGCGACCGGTACCTGAGCGAGCGCGTGCTGCCCGACAAGGCCATCGACCTCATCGACCAGGCCGGCGCGCGCCTGCGGCTGAGCCTCGGATCGAAGGTGGACGTGAGCGCGCTCGTGGAGCGCCTCGCGACGCTGGAGGCCGACAAGAACGCCGCCGTCTCGGCCGAGCACTACGAAGAGGCCTCGCAGATCCGCGACCAGATCGCCGAGGTGCAGGAGCGCCTCGAGCGCGCCACCGCCGCCGGCGCCGCGACCACCACCGCCGCGATCGTCGACGAGCCCGAGATCGCGGCCGTGATCAGCCGGGCCACCGGCATCCCGGTCAACCGCCTCACCGAGACCGAGCGCGAGCGTCTCGCCTCGCTCGAGGACGAGCTGCACGATCGCGTGATCGGGCAGGACGACGCTGTGACGGCGGTCGCCAAGGCCGTGCGCCGCAACCGCACCGGCATGGGCGATGCCCGCCGCCCGGTGGGCTCGTTCCTGTTCCTCGGCCCCACCGGCGTCGGCAAGACCGAGCTGGCCAAGGCGCTCGCGGCGAGTCTCTTCGACGACGAGACCGCCGTCGTCCGCTTCGACATGAGCGAGTTCGGCGAGCGCCACACGGTGTCGCGTCTCGTCGGAGCCCCTCCCGGATACGTCGGGTACGACGAGGCCGGCCAGCTCACCGAGCGCGTGCGGCGCAACCCGTACTCGATCGTGCTGTTCGACGAGATCGAGAAGGCGCACCCCGACGTGTTCAACCTGTTGCTGCAGGTGCTCGACGACGGGCGCCTCACCGACGGGCAGGGCCGCACGGTCGACTTCCGCAACACGGTGGTCGTCATGACCTCGAACCTCGGGTCGGAGTTCCTCGCCTCGCGCGGCGGCGCCATCGGCTTCCTCGCCGACGGCGGCGGCTCGACGGGCTTCGGCTCGGAGAAGGACCTGCGCGACCGCGTGTTCGCGAAGCTCCGCGAGGCGATGCGGCCCGAGTTCCTCAACCGCATCGACGAGATCGTGCTGTTCCGCAAGCTCGAGAAGCCGCAGCTGCAGAGCATCGTGCGGCTGCTGCTGGCGGCTTCCGATTCCCGCCTCGCCAAGCGCGACGTGGGTCTGGTCGTCACCGACGAGGCCGTCGCCTGGCTCGCTGAGCACGGGTACGAGCCGGAGTACGGCGCCCGGCCGCTGCGCCGGCTGATCCAGCGCGAGGTCGACGACCGCATCGCCGATCTGTTCGTGACCGGCGCGCTGGTCGACGGCGGGACGGTGACGGTGGATGCCGCAGCCGACGCCTTGACGGTCCTCGCGGCCGCGCCGTTCGCGACCGCTGCCTGATCCGCGTCCGACACCCGCGATGTCCGCATCGCGGGTGTCGGCGGCTCCTGCCAGAGTGGGAGCATGACCCGCATCGGTGCGATCTTCAACCCGTACACCCACACCCCGGACGAGTTCCACGACGCCGTGACCGCGGCGGAGCGGGCGCGCCTGCCGGAACTGTGGATCTGGGAGGACTGCTTCCGGCAGTCGGCGTTCGCGACGGCGGGTGCCGCCCTCGCCTGGACGGAGTCGCTGCGCATCGGGATCGGCATCGCCCCCATGCCGCTGCGCAACGTCGCCGCCACGGCGATGGAGATCGCGAGCATCGAGAGGCTTTTTCCCGGGCGTCTGCTGCCGGGCGTCGGCCATGGCGTGCTCGAGTGGATGGGGCAGGCGGGTGCGCGCGTGGCGTCGCCGCTGACCCTGATGCGCGAGTACGTCCCCGCACTGCGCGGGCTGGTCGCCGGTGAGCAGGTCACGACGACGGGACGCTACGTCACGCTCGACGCGGTGCAGCTGAACCACCCGCCGGTCACGCCGCCGCCGGTGTACGCCGCTGCCGAGGGGCCGAAGACGCTGCGCCTGAGCGGCGAGGTCGCCGACGGCACGGTGCTCGACAGCGGTCACACCGCCGCGGAGTATCAGACCGCCGTCGCGGCGATCCGCGGCGCCCGTGCCGAGGCCAGTCGGGGCGACGGCCACGACGTCGTCGCCTATGTGGTCACGGCATTCGGCGCGGACTCCGAGGCACGCGCGATCGCGGACGTGGGCGACAAGCCCGACCCGGCCGAGCGCGCGCTGTGGGGGGACCCGGCGCAGGTCGCCGCGGGTGCCCGACGTTACTTCGACGCCGGCGTAGACGACGTCGTGCTGCTTCCGGCGTCGCGCGGCGACATCGCCGAGTTCTACGCCGCAGCCGGCGAGGTGGCCCGCATCGTGGTGGGCGCATGAGCGCGGTCGTCTCGCTCGGCATCGCCGCGGCTGCCGGCGCCGATGTCGCCGCGCACCTCGCGCCGGCGGTCGAGCAGGCAGGCTTCCACGGGCTGTGGGTCAACGACACGCCGGGTGCCGACGCGCTGGGCGTGCTCGCGGCAGCCGCGAGCGTGACAGACCGCCTGGTGCTCGCCACCGGCGTGCTGCCGGTGGACCGACGCGGCACCGATGAGATCCTCGACCGCGTCGCTCACCTGGGTCTGCCGCAGCATCGCCTCGTGCTGGGCATCGGCTCGGGCACGCGGCCGGCGGGGGCTCTCGCGCGCGTGACCGAGGCGGCAGCCGCGCTGGAGGTGCAGTCGCAGGCCCGCATCGTCGTCGGCGCCCTCGGTCCCCGGATGCGGCGGCTCGCGGTGACGGCCGCCGACGGCGTGCTGCTGAGCTGGCTCACGCCGCATGCCGCCCGCTCGCAGGCCCGTGAAGCGCACGATCTCGCGCCGGGCGGCCACGTCGCGCTGTACGTCCGCGCCGCGACGGATGCGGCAGCGATCTCGCGGCTGGATGACGAGGCCGACCGCTACGCAGGCTACCCGGCGTACGCGGCGAACTTCGAGCGGCTGGGGATCGCCGCGGGCGACACGGTGATGCGCCCTGACGACATCGCGGACAGCATTGCGGCGTATCGCGAGGCCGTCGACGAGGTCGTGCTGCGCGCGATCGTCGCCGACGACACGGTCGACGCCTACCTGTCCTTCGTCGCTGCGGCTGCCGCCGTTCTGTGAGCGTGTCGGCGGCCGGTGCGAGAATCCCCTCATGCTGCTGCAGGAGCTCGTGACGGTCACGGATGCCGTCGTCGCGACCTCGTCCCGTCTGGCCAAGGTCGCCGCGCTCGCCGACGTGCTGCGCAGGCTCGACCGTGCGGAGATCGTACCCGCCGTCGGGTTCCTGCTCGCCTCGCCGCGGCAGGGTCGCCTGGGCGTCGGATGGCGAAGCGTCACGAACCTCGACGTGCCTCATGCGCAGAACCCGTCCCTCACCCTGAATGAAGTGGATGCCGCCCTCGACGCGCTCGCCGGCACCGACGGACCCGGATCGGTCGCCGCGCGCTCCGCCGAGCTGGAGCGGCTCGCACGCCGCGCCACGGCAGGGGAGTGGGACCTGCTCGCACGCATCATGCTCGGCGAACTGCGCACGGGCGCGCTCGAGGGCGTCCTGCTCGATGCGGTCGCGAAGGCCTCCGACCGCACACCGGCCGCTGTGCGGCGCGCGGCCATGCTGTCGGGTGACCTGGGCGAGACCGCACTGCTCGCGCTCACCGGCACCGCCGACGGACTCGACGCCGTCGGACTCCGCGTCGGCCGTCCCGTCATGCCGATGCTCGCGTCGACAGCCGGCAGCATCGCCGACGCCCTGGATGGGCTGGCCGCGGGCGGCGACCGCGTGGCGGCATCCATCGAGTACAAGCTCGACGGTGCCCGCATCCAGGTGCACCGCGACGGCGACGAGGTGCACGTCTACACGCGCAGCCTGGCGGAGATCACCCACCGCGTCCCCGAGATCGTCGACGCCGTGCGCGAACTCCCTGCCGAGCGCGTGATCCTCGACGGCGAGACGCTCACTCTCGACGAAGACGGTGCACCGCGCCCTTTCCAGGACACGATGGCGCGGTTCGGCTCCGAGACCGAAGCGGCGGCCGTGCTGCGGCCGTGGTTCTTCGACATCCTGCACCTCGACGGCGACGACCTCATCGACGCGCCGCTCTCGACGCGGCTCGACGCGCTCGCCCGCGTCGCCGGTGAGGCGCGGATGCCCGGCATCATCACCGACGATCCGGCGGTGGCTGAGGAATTCTCGCGCGAAGCGCTGGCCGCCGGGCACGAGGGCGTGATGGTCAAGACTCTCGACGCGCCGTACGCTGCCGGGCGCCGCGGAAAGGGCTGGCTCAAAGTGAAGCCCGTGCTCACCTACGATCTCGTGGTGCTCGCCGTCGAGCCCGGCTCGGGACGCCGCACCGGGATGCTGTCGAATCTGCACCTGGGCGCGCTCGATCCGACGGGGGAGTTCGGCGAACCGGGCGGATTCGTCATGGTGGGCAAGACGTTCAAGGGCCTGACCGACGCCACCCTGCGCTGGCAGACCGAGCACTTCCCCACGATCGAGACGCACCGTTCCGCCTACGCCCTGCACGTGCAGCCCGTCACCGTCGTCGAGATCGCGATCGACGGCGTGCAGCGCTCGGCGCGCTACCCCGGCGGGGTCGCGCTGCGGTTCGCCCGTGTCAAGGGCTACCGCCCCGACAAGCGTCCCGACGAGGCCGACACGATCCAAGCCCTGCGCGCGCTGCTGCGGGGCTGAACCGCCTCGGCGCGGTGCCCGCCGCGTCGCCGTCGCGGTCGGTCGAATCGATGCTGGTGCATGCGATCGACCGCTGGCTACGATGCGGCTCGGGGAAAGACCGCGCCGCGCATCGATGCTGCGGCCGGCTGGGGAAGGGGAACACCACCATGGCTCGAACGCGCCCATTTCGCGTGCTCGCAGGACCGGCCGCAGCGCTGCTGCTGATCGGAGGAGGGGCGACTGCGGCGTTCGCCGATCAGCTCGTCATCGACGGGGACGGGCTCGCTCCCGTACTGGGGCCCGACGGCCAGGCCGCGGAGGTCGCCGCCTGCACCGACCAGCCCGTCACCTTCACGGTGCTCATCGCGGCGCGGCGGAACGGGGGAGACAACGTCACCTTCGCGAACGGAAGCACGGTCACGGTGTCCGTCGACTCCGCGGACGCGTCCATGACGGTGGCTCTGCCCGAGGATCCCACGATCACCGTGCTCAGCAACTGGCAGACGCGGACGAACGGCACCCTGTCAACGGACTACATCGCCGCGAGCATCACACTGCCTGCCCAGACTGCGGCAGGTGGCGGCGCGGTGACCTTCCGAGCCACCGGTCCACGCGTGTCCGATGGCCAAAACCACACGCAGACGAAAGACGTCTCCGTGAGCTGGGGTGCACCGCAGAAGTGCATCCTGGACAGCACGCCGCCGGTGGTGACGGTTCCCTCCGGGGTCACCGCCGAGGCGACAGGTTCCGCGGGCGCGGTCGTGACCTTCGTGGCCTCTGCGACGGACGAGACGGCGCCCGCCGCGCCGGAGGTGAGCTGCACGCCCGCCTCGGGATCGGTGTTCGCGCTCGGCGACACGAAGGTCGACTGTTCGGCCACCGACGCCGCGAACCACACCGCGACGGCGTCGTTCTTCGTCCATGTCGTCGACACGACGGCTCCAGTCGTCGGCCCGGTCACGGACATCGGCATCGAGGCCACGGGCGCAGGCACCCTCGTGACGTGGGATGCGCCGGCCGTCTTCGACGCTGTGTCCGACGGACTGAGCGCTGACTGCCTGCCGGCGTCGGGAGCGATCTTCCCCGTCGGGACCACGACCGTCACCTGCGCCGCCACCGACGCGGCGCACAACACCGGCTCGACGAGCTTCACCGTGACGGTGTCGGACACCACGGCCCCGAGCATCGTCGTTCCCGGTGACATCCAGCGCGAGGCCGACGGGCCGCTGGGCACGCAGGTCGCCTTCACGGCGACCGCGCTGGATCTCGTCGACGGTGCACTGCCGGTCCACTGCGTGCCCGCATCGGGCACGGTGTTCGCAGTCGGGGTCACCTCGGTCGAGTGCAGCGCCGCCGATGCGGCGGGCACCATCGCCGTGGGCCGCTTCGAGATCCGGATCGTGGACACCACCCCGCCGGTCGTCACCGTTCCGGCTCTCGACCCGATCGAGGCCACCGGACCAGGCGGCGCCCCGGCGAGCTTCACGTCGACGGCCTTCGACACCGTCGACGGCGCGCTTCCGGTGACCTGTGACGCGGCATCCGGCGACACCTTCGCACTCGGCGCGACGACCGTGACGTGCACAGCCGAGGATGCGGCGGGCAACGTCGGCGAAGCGAGCTTCGTCATCTCGGTCGTCGACACGACGGCGCCGGTGTTCGCGCCGCAGGCGGACCTCGAGGTCGAAGCGACCGGCCCGCTCGGCGCACCGGCGAGCTACGAACCCACCGCGACGGACCTCGTCGACGCCCAGGTCGAGGTCGTGTGCGACTCGGTCTCGGGGTCGACCTTCGCCCTGGGCGAGACGGCCGTGAGCTGTTCTGCCGCCGATCACGCGGGCAACACGGCGGTGCTCGCCTTCGTGGTCCGCGTCGTCGACACGAAGCCGCCGACCATCACGTGGGTGGGTGGACCCGTCGACGGAGCGACGTACGTGTACGGCAGCGTGCCGCCGGCCGGCTCGTGCACGGCGGTCGACCTCGTCGACGGTGCTGTGGCGTGCGCGGTCGGAGACAGCGGTCCCGCCACCGGCGCGCACACGCTCACCGCGACTGCGGTCGATGCACACGGCAACGCCGCGGCCGCGCAGCGCCACTACACGATCGCCGCGTGGACCCTCGGCGGCTTCTTCCAGCCTGTCGACGTGAACGGCACCTGGAACTCGGTGAAGGGCGGCGCCACGGTGCCGCTCAAGTTCGAGGCGTTCGCCGGCTCGACCGAGCTGACCTCCGTCACCGCGGTCCAGGGGTTCACGGTCAAGGGCGTCGCGTGCCCGGGCAGCGGCACCGCGACCGATGACATCGAGCTGACGACGACGGGCGGCACGAGCCTGCGTTACGACGCGACGGCCGGACAGTTCATCCAGAACTGGCAGACGCCCAAGTCGCCGGGTTCGTGCTACAAGGTCACGATGACCACGCTCGACGGATCGAGCATCAGCGCCCTGTTCAAGCTGAAGTAGACCGCGCACACGCGAGAGGCATCGGGACGCGGCATCCCGATGCCTCTCGCACTGCCCACCGAAGCGGTTCGGGCATGATGGCGTCATGCGCATCGTCGTGCTCACCGGTGCCGGCATCTCGGCCGAGAGCGGGATACCCACGTTCCGCGGCCCCGACGGACTGTGGGAGGGCCACCGCGTCGAGGACGTCGCGACGCCCGAAGGCTACGCTGCCGACCCCGACACGGTGCTCGCGTTCTACGACGCCCGGCGCCGCGCGTTGGCGGGCGTGGCGCCGGGCGCCGCTCACCGTGCGCTCGCGCGGCTGGAGGGTGCGATCGGCGACGATCTGCTCGTCGTGACGCAGAACGTCGACGACCTGCACGAACGCGCGGGCACCCGAAATCTCGTTCACATGCACGGAGAGCTGCGCCGTGCCCGGTGTCCGGCGTGCGGGGCGAGGCCGGCATGGGACGCCGACCTGATCGACCGGCCCGCGTGCCCCGGGTGCGGAGAACGGATGCTGCGACCCGATGTCGTGTGGTTCGGCGAGATGCCGTACGACCTCGATCGCATCGAGCAGGCGGTGGTCGCGTGCGAGGTGTTCGTATCGATCGGGACCTCGGGTGAGGTCTACCCCGCGGCGGGCTACATCGCGCTGGCCGCCGCATTCGGAGCGCGGACCGTGGAGCTCAACCTCGAGCCGACTGATCCGGCTGTGCCATTCGATGACGCGCGTGCGGGGCGGGCGGGGGAGCTCGTCCCGGCGTGGGTGGATGAGGTGCTCGCGGCGCGGGCGTGAACGACCCCGGCAGACCGAGGGCGCCGGGTGGAAGCATCCACCCGGCGCCCTCGATCACGAGCCGCGCGTCACATGCGCATGCCGCCGGACCTCACCCGCGACAGCGCATCGACGGTCGCCGCGAGGATCAGCACGCCACCGGTCACCAGCAGGTTGATGCCGGCGGGCAGGTTGAGCAGGCCGAGCCCATTGGTGATCGTCGCGATCACCAGTGCGCCGATGGCTGCGTGGACCAGGCGACCGCGCCCGCCGAAGAGGCTGACGCCGCCGACCACGGCCGCCGCGACACCCGACAGCACGATGTCGCGTCCGACGGTGGCGTCGACGGCGCCGACGCGGGCGACGCTGAGCAGACCTGAGAACACCGCGAGCGCCGAGCAGATCACGAACGCCCACCACTTGATCCAGCGGACCTTGACGCCCGAGCGGCGCGCGGCCTCGGCGTTGCCGCCGATCGCGTAGAGGTAGCGGCCGAACTTGGTGCGGTCGAGCAGGAACGTGCCCAGCCACAGCAGGGTCAGCACGATGGGAACCACGATCGGCACCCCGGCGACCTCGACGAGACCCTGGCCACGGTTCTCGTTGAGGAAGTAGACGACCACCCCTCCGCCGACCGCGATCGCCGCGAGCTTGATGAACACCAGCGACAGCGCACGGTTCGGCACTCCGGCGCGCCTGCGGCGCGCGCGGTCCCAGAACGCGGTGCCGCCGGAGATCAGCAGCATGATGACCAGCATCACCCAGCCGCCCCAGACCGGCAGGTTGCCGTTCTGCAGCGCGATCAGCTCGGGCACTTCGAGACGGAACTGGCCGCCCGAGCCGATGACGACGAGGGCCAGGCCCTGGAACCCGAGGAACAGACCCAGCGTGACGACGAACGAGGGGATGCCCACCCGTGCCACGAAGAAGCCGATCAGGGCGCCGGTCGCGAAGCCGAAGCCGAAGCCGATGAGCAGCGCGAGCGGCCACGGCACGTGGAACTGTGCGTTCAGCACCACGAACAGGGCCATGCCGACACCGCCGGTTACACCCGCTGACAGGTCGATCTCGCCGAGCAGGAGGACGAAGACGAGAGCGATGCCCAGCACCACGAGCGTCGCCGCCTGGTTCATGAGGTTCGCGAAGTTGCGCTCGGTGAGGAAGTAGGGGCTCAGGATCGAGAACAGGATGCCGAGCACGACAAGGCCGCCGACCGCGGGGAGCGCCCCCATGTCGCCGCCGCGCACGCGCTGCCACCATGCCGAGAGCTGGTCCGAGAGGCCGCCCTCCACGCCGCTGCCGATGAGGTCGCCGGCGACGGGATCGGGCGAGGCCTCAGTCCGGGTCACGCTGCTGGTCATTCCGCGCCTCCTTCGGTGCGAATCGTGGACGTGTCGATGATGCCGACGCCGCTCTGCGGCGACTTCGTGCCCGTGATGTAGCCGACGATGTCGTCGCGGGTGGTCTCGGCGGTCGGGATCTGCGCGACCATCTGCCCGAGGTAGAGGACCGCGATGTCGTCGGCGACGGCGAACACGTCGGCGAGGTTGTGGCTGATGAGCACGACGGCGACGCCCTGCTCGGAGAGCCGCTTCACGAGGTTGAGCACCTGCTCGGTCTGGGCGACGCCCAGGGCGGCGGTCGGCTCGTCGAGGATGACCACGCGGGCCTTCTTGAGCACGGCGCGGGCGATCGCGACCGTCTGGCGCTGACCTCCCGACAGGCTCGAGACCTTCTGGCGGACGGACTTGACCGTGCGCACCGACAGCGAGCGGAGCGTGTCGGACGCCTCTTTCTCCATGCGGCCCTCGTCGAAGGTGCCGAACGAGAGCTCCTCGCGACCGAGGAACATGTTCTGCACGATGTCGAGGTTGTCGCACAGTGCGAGGTCCTGGTAGACGACCTCGATGCCGAGACCCGCGGCATCGCGCGGGGCGTGCAGGTCGCGGTGCTGCCCGTCGATGAGGACTTCGCCCTCGTCGTAGGGCTGGACGCCCGCGAGGCCCTTGATGAGCGTGGACTTGCCGGCGCCGTTGTCGCCGACGAGGGCGGTCACCTTGCCGGGGCGCACGACGAGGTCGACGCCCTTGAGGACGCTCACCGGGCCGAAGGACTTCTTGATGCCGACCAGCTGGATGATCGGCTCCGCGTCGCTGCCGACGGAGGCATGGACGATGGGCGGGGAAATGGTGTCTGACATGCTCGCTTCCTTGCGGGGTTCGGGTCCGGGTTCACGGTGCATGCGAGGGCGCCGCGCCTGTCGACGCGACACCCTCGCTGTGCGGACGGGACCTTACTTGGTGACCCCGTACTGGTCGCACGCCGCCATGACGTCGGCGGTGCAGACGTCGTCGTACGACGCGTCGCCGGCGGCGACGACGTCCTTGACCTGGTCGGGTCCGACGAGCTGCGGGGTGACCTGGATGTACGGCGTGCCGTCGTCGAGCTTGGCGCTCGTGGAGGGCTTGTCACCGTTCAGCAGCGACACGGCGGTCTCGACCGCGGCGGTCGCCTCGTCCTTGACCGGCTTGTACACCGTGGCGGTCTGCCAGCCGAGCAGGATGTTCTGCAGGCCCGCGACGTTCGCGTCCTGACCCGACACGGCCACGCCGGTCAGGTTGTTGTCCTGCAGGACCTTGATGACGCCGGCCGCGTTGGTGTCGTTGGCGACCCACACGCCGTCGACCTTGCCGCCGAGCGAGGTGAGCGCCTGCTCGAAGTTGGTCTGCGACTTGGCCTGGTCCCACACACCGGTCGGCTCGGCGGCCGGCTTGATGCCCGCGGCCTCCATGACCGACACGGCGCCGTCGTGGAACATGGCGGCGTTGCCGTCGGTCGGGTCGCCGCCCATGTACACGACGACGGCGGTCGCCGGGTCCTTGCCGGCGGTCTTGAGGCCGTCGAGGACCGTCTGGCCCTCCATCTCTCCGACCTTCACGTTGTCGAACGAGACGTAGTAGTCGGCGCCGGTGAAGGGGCGGTCGTAGGCGATCACGGGGATGCCCTCGGCCTTCGCCTTCTCGGCGACGGCCTCGGCCGCGCCCTGGTAGTCGACGAGGAGCATGACGCCGCAGCCCTTGGTGAGCTGCTGGTCGGCGATCGTCGAGTACTTGTTGACGTCGCCCTGAGCGTTCTGGATGTCGGCGTCGAAGCCGGCGTCCTTCAGGCCCTCCTCGAGGTACTTGTGGTCGAAGTTCTCCCAGCGCGGCGACGAAGCCGCGTCAGGCAGGATGACACACGCGCGACCTGCGGTGTCGGCACCGGCGTCGGTGCTGCCGTTGTCGTCGCCGGAGTTGCTGCTGCTGGAACAGCCGGCGAGCGCCATGGCCGCGACACCCGTGAGGGCGGCGACGGCCAGGAGTGAAGACTTCTTCATCTTTTGCCTTTCGTCATTGAAGCGAGCGGGTGATCCAGGAGCGTCCCTGTGTTCATCGCTGAAGCGATCATTGACGATGACGATTCTTGTCGTCAAGTCTTGAACGTAACGCTTTGGCAACGCACAGGGATACGGAGCGATGTCGCCGGGCGCGAGATTGCGCAGAGAGCGCTTACCGTGCAGATTGCACAGCGTGCGGCATCCAAGCAGTCATTTCTGCGCAGCGCAAAGAGAGCGTCGATGGATGCCGCCACCGCCCGTGTTCGTCAAGTGAAGGCAGCGGCGGGTCGCACGATTCAGGCGCGTCCGGTCGCCGCGCGGGTGCGGCGTGACAGCGAGTCGACGATGACGGCGAGCACGAGCACCACGCCGGTGACCATGAACTGCACCGACGAGTCGAGGTTGAGCAGCGTCAGACCCGACGAGATGGACTGGATCACGACGATGCCGACGAGGGCCGAGAAGGCCGATCCGCGACCGCCGAACAGGCTCGTGCCGCCGATCACGGCCGCGGCGATCGCGTTGAGGTTTACGTCGCCGGTGCCCGAGCTCTGATTGGCCGAGGCGAGCCGCGCGGCCGCCAGGATGCCGCCCACCGCCGCGAGCGTCGAGCACAGGGCGAACACCGAGAGGTAGATGCGATCGACACGGATGCCCGCACGGCGGGCCGCCTCGACGGAGCCGCCGACGGCGTAGACGGAGCGCCCCCACCGCGTGCGCGTGAGCAGGAAGTTCATGACGACCACGAGAGCCAGGAAGAACAGGAACATCACGCCGACCCCACGGTCCAGCGAGAGATACCAGATCGCCGCCACCACGAACAGCAGCAGCAGGCCGCTGCGCACCGCGATCGACGCGTAGCCCTGGCTCACGAGGTTGGCTGCCGCCCGCCGCTGGGCGTGTCGCACACGGGACCACGCGTACACGCCGACGGAGACCACGGCGAGGGCGTACGCCGCCCAGGGCGGCAGGAACAGCTGCTGCGCGAACTGCACGATCCAGGAGTCGAACGGGATCGCGATCGACCCCGTCCTGCCGAGCACCCACAGCTGCAGCCCGAGGAACCCGAGCAGCCCGGCCAGCGTGATGACGAAGCTCGGCAGCCCGAATCGGGTGAACAGATAGCCGTAGAGGAGCCCGACCAGGCACCCGATCGCCAGGGCGGCGACGAGCGAGAGCACGAGGTTCCACTGCAGCTGCACGAAGGTGACCGCGAGCACCGCGGCCGCGAGCCCCGACACCGATCCGACCGACAGGTCGATCTCACCGACGAGCAGCACGACCACCACGCCCAGGGCGATGGTGCCGATCGCGGCACACTGCATCGTGAGGTTGACGAGGTTCTCGCTGGAGAGGAACGCCGGGTTGAGCGCCTCGAAGACCGTCCAGATGACGACGATGCCGAGGACGACCGGCAGCGCGCCGAGGTCGCCGCCGCGGATGCGCGCCACAAAGCCCTCGAGCAGTCCGCGGATGCTGCTGCCGCTGAGCAGCCGCTCGTCCGGGATCTGGTCGACGAGCCGCTCGTCGCCGCGCGCGCTCACCGGCGACCGTCCTCTCTGGGGCGCCGACGGGAGCCGGTGCTCGGCATCCGGATGACGGTGCCTCCGGTGTCCTCGTCGAGCGGCGCCTCGTCAGCGGCCGCCGGGTCTGCGGCCGCCGGGTCTGCGGCCGCCGGGTCGGCGACCGCCGGGCCGGGAGGACGGACACGGCCGGGCCGGGCGGGCGTCGCCGGCGCCCCGGGGGCCGCGGCCGCTGGAGGCGTCGCGCCGGACGCCGTCCACCGTGCGCCCGAATGGTCGACCGCACCCGTGATGGCGGCGATGAGCGTCTCGCTGGTGACGTCGGCCACGTTGTACACGCCGTTGTTGCGGCCCAGGCGCAGCACGACGACGCGATCGGCGACCGCGAGCACGTCGGCCATGTTGTGGCTGATGAGGATGACGCCGTGCCCGCGCTCGCGAAGCCGCTCGATGAGGTTCAGCACCTCGGCCGTCTGCGCGACGCCGAGCGCCGCCGTCGGCTCGTCGAGGATCACGACGCGCGGCTCGCCGATGAGCGACCGGGCGATCGCCACGGTCTGGCGCTGTCCGCCCGACAGCGAGGCGACGGGCACCCGCACCGAGGGGATCTTCGCCGAGAGCTCGCGCAGCAGCGTCCACGTGCGCTGCTCCATGTCGACCTCGTCGAGCGTCGCGCCGTCGCGCAGCTCGCGGCCCAACCACAGGTTGGCCACGACGTCGAGGTTGTCGCACAGGGCGAGGTCCTGGAAGATCGTCTCGATCCCGAGGTCCTGCGCGTCGGCGGGGGAGTCGATCTCGACGGGCTCGCCGTCGAACTCGATCGTGCCGGCATCCGGCGGATGCACCCCGGCGAGCACCTTGACGAGCGTGGACTTGCCCGCGCCGTTGTCGCCGACGAGCGCGACGACCTCGCCCTCGTTGACCCAGAAGTCCACGTCGGTGAGCGCTCGGACGGCGCCGAAGCGCTTGCCGATGCCGTGCATCGTGAGCACGCGCTCGCGTGGTCGTCCGGTCCGGGGGTGCGTCATCGACATCCTCGCGACCCTACTCGATGCCCGCGGCTGCGCACGCATCCGCATACGCCGGTGTGCAGATGTCGTCCACGGTCCAGAATCCGTCGGCGACGACGGTCTGCATGATGTTGTCGACGGTGACGGCGACGGGGTCGAGCAGCGTCGACGGCGTGCCCTGGATCTGCAGCGGCGCGGTCACCGTCTCGCCGTGCAGCAGCTTGACCGCGACCTCGGCGGCGAGCCGCGCCTGCGGCTTGATCGCCTTGTACACCGTCATGTACTGGTCGCCGGTCAACAGCCGCTGGATCGCCGAGAGCTCGGCGTCCTGACCCGTGACGATCGGCCACGGGTCGACGTTCGCGACCCGCAGCGCCGCGACCGCCCCGCCCGCGGTGGCGTCGTTGGCGGCGTACACGCCGGCGATCTGCCCGCGGTGCTGCGCGATCTGCCCC
The DNA here is from genome assembly GCF_014779795.1 of Microbacterium helvum. Taxonomy (GTDB): domain Bacteria; phylum Actinomycetota; class Actinomycetes; order Actinomycetales; family Microbacteriaceae; genus Microbacterium; species Microbacterium helvum. The sequence continues at coordinate 185,189 of NZ_JACXZS010000007.1, read as the reverse complement.
GACACCCACTCCTGCGCCTTCTCGGGGTTCCAGCCGGGCGTGTCGTACTCGGCCAGGACGTGCAGCCCGCTGTCGTCGATGATGCTGTGCGCGCCCTCTTTGAAGAGGGCCGCGTTGCTGTCGGTGGGCGAGCCGTTGACCATCAGGATGCCGCTGCCCTCGGCAGCTTCGTCGGTGCTGTCGCGCATGCCCTCGACGAACGCGGCGGCCTGCAGCACGCCGACCTTCTCGTTGTCGAACGACACGTAGTAGGCGAGGTCGCCGCCCGCGATGAGGCGGTCGTACGAGATCACCGGCACGCCGCGGGAGTTCGCCGAGGTCACGATGCTGACCGCCGCGTTGGCGTCCACGGGATCGAGCACCAGCACCCCGGCGCCGGCGGTGAGTGCCGACTCGGCCTGCTGCTGCTGCTTCGCCGCGTCCTGGTCGGCGTTCGCGTACAGCACCTTGTAGTCGCCGAGTTCGCCGACGCGCTCTTCGAACAGCGGCCGGTCGAAGGTCTCGTAGCGTGCGGTCTTGGCGTCGGGCAGCAGCAGCGCGATCGTGGAGTCGTCGGGCGTGCCCTTCGGCGCGGGTGTCGCGGTGCACGCGGCGAGCATCGCCACCCCGACGAGCAGAGTGGATGCCGCCACAGCGCGCGACAGGCCACCGTGCGAGGGCGTCGGGCGCCGTCGCGGCCTGAGCAGTCGCGTGAAGGGCATCGCAAGAGCCTAAGCCGTGATCGGCAGAGAGGACGCACCCGGGCCGGTGCCCGACAGCCCGTCGGGGCCGGCACCGGCATCGAGCCCGGCACCGGCGTCCAGCACCGTCACGTGGTCGAGGGCGATCGCGATGGCGCCGCGGGTCTCGGCCCATTCGCCGAACGAGGCGCCGACGATCTCGGGCAGCCCGTCGCCCGAGGGCAGGGCGGTGCGCTCCAGCGAGTGACGCATCGGGGCCATCAGGATCTCGCCCGCCTGACCGAGCTCTCCGCCGACGACGATCAGCTCCGGGTCGAACAGGTTGCACAGGCTCGCCGCGGCGATGCCGATGTGACGTCCGGCATCGGCGATCACGCGACGGGCGCTGCCGTCGCCCGCCTCGGCCGCCTGCAGCAGGTCACCCAGCCGGTGCATGCCCTCACTCGGGGGGAACAGCGACAGCAGCGCCGGCCCGCCCGCGTAGGTCTCGAGGCATCCGCGGTTGCTGCAGCGGCAGATCGGCCCGTTCTCGTCGAGGGTCACGTGCCCGATCTGCCCGGCCTTGCCGTTGACGCCCCGGAAGAGGTCGCCGTCGACGACGAGTCCCGCGCTGATCGTGTGGCCGACGCGGATGAAGACGGTGGATGCCGCAGCCCGGCCGTTCCCCTCGCGCGCTTCGGCGAGGCCGCCGAGGTTGGCCTCGCTGTCGACGTAGACCGGCCGGCCGATGCGGATCGACAGCGACTCGGCGACATCGACGCCCTCCCAGCCGCGCAGCAGGCCGGGCGTCGACACGCGGCCGGTGCGCGGGTCGATGGGAGCCGGAAGGGCGAGGCCGACCGCCAGCAGATCCGAGAGCGATCCGCCGATCGACTCCATCATGTCGCCGAGCAGCAGCGCGAGACGGTCGAGCTCGGAGTCGTGACGGTGGTCGAGCGGGAGTGGCAGCGACGACTGCGTGACGATCGTGCGCGCGGTGTCGGCGATCGCGATGTGCAGGTGGCGCGAGCTGTAGTGCACCCCGGCGACGAGACCGAGCCGCCGGGCGAGTGACACGAGGGTCGCTCGGCGCCCGCTGCTCGTGGTGAACGACGTGTGCAGCAGGCCGGAGGCCGTGAGCTCTTTGACGATGTTCGACACCGTCGCCGGCGACAGCCCCGTGCTTCCGGCGAGCTCGATCTGGGTGAGACGGCCGTGGCGCTTCAGAGACTCGACGACGCGCGCGCGATTGGCCTCGCGCAGCGAGGTCTGCGAGCCCGGCGGGGCGTTACGGCGTGCCACGGGTCACACTGTACCCGAGGGCGTGTTTCTGCGGCCCGATCGGCGGCGAACCGTGACCTGCGTCACCGTCGGGACGGCGCCAGCCGGATGAGGACGATGTTGCCCGACTCGTCGACCTCCGCGACGTCGGGGTGCGCCTTCACGAACTCCGAGAAGCTCTTGTGCCCGAGACCCTTCTCACTGAACGACGGGTCCAGCCGCTTGATGAGGCTCTTGACCGCCGAGGCGTGCTGCCACTCCACGCCCTCTTTGTCGCTCTCCAGCCGCAGCGCGCGCTCGAGCAGGCTCTCGACGGGGTCGGCCGACGCCTTCTTCGCGCGGCGCCCGCCCTTCGAGGAGCCGGTGGGGGCGGCATCCTTCTTCCCCGTCGGCGGGGCGGCGACGCCGGGGAGCGCGTCGTACGAATCGAACTGGTCGCACGCGGCGGCGAGCGACTTGGCCGTGGAGCCGGCGACCCCGACGCCCACGACGAAGCGGCCGAGACGCTTGCAGCGCTGGGCGAGCGGGACGTAGTCCGAGTCGCCGGCGACGATCACGACGTGCGTGAGATCGGGCAGGCGGAACATGTCTTCGACCGCGTCGACAGCGAGGCGGATGTCGGCCCCGTTCTTCGCGTACGCCGCCGCGGGGAACAGCTGCACGAGGTCGACGGCGCGGGCCACGAGCTGCGACCGGTACTCGGCATTCACGGGAGAGGACCAGTCCGCATACGCCCGCGTGAGCACGAGCGTGCCGAAGGAGGTCGCGTAGTCGATGATCGCGCCGACGTCGATCGTGGCGGTCGCCAGGCGCTCGGCGATCGCGGGGTCGGTGGGATCGGCGGCGATCTTCTGGCGGTCGCGCGAGTACGAGTTCTTGCCGTGGACGCGGTCGTACCACGACATCACGATGTTGTCGAAGTCGAGGTAGACGGCGACGCGGGCACCCTGCAGATCGGGCATGTCAGTCCTCTCCGGGATACCGCACGCCGACGAGCTCACGGATCTCGTCGAGCGTCGCCATGATCGCGACGGTCTCGTCGATCGGGAGCTCATCGGAGTCCGTGGCACCGGCCGCGACGATGCGCTCGGCCGCGAGCGCCTGGTACTGCATGCCGCGGCCCTCGATCTCGGAGCGGTACTCCTCGAGCACGCTGCCGTCGGGCGTGACGACGCGGAACGACGTCGGGGTGTACCAGACGCGGTCGATGTCGATGCGGGCATCGGTGCCGACGATCGAGGCGGCGTTGGGGCCTGCCGAGCGCGACGAGGTCAGGGTGGTCGACAGGGCGCCGTTGGCATGCGCCATGATCGTGGCGATCTCGGTGTCGGCGCCCGTCTCGCCGAGCCGCGCCGAGGCGACGACCGTGAGCGGCTCGCCCAGGATGTCCCACGCGAACGAGATCGGATAGATGCCGAGGTCGAGCAGGGCCCCGCCGCCGAGCTCCATCGCGTTCAGCCGGTGGGCCGGATCGCTCGTGACGCGCTGCGTGTGGTCGGCGGTGACCGCGCGGATCTCGCCGAGCACTCCCGAAGCGACGATCTCTCGGATGCGCAACATGTGCGGCAGGTACCGCGTCCACATCGCCTCCATCGCGAGCAGTCCGCGCTCCGCGGCCGCGTCCCGCACGGCCGCGGCCTCGGCGGCGTTCAGCGTGAACGGCTTCTCGACGAGGACGTGCTTGCCGGCTTCGAGGGCGAGGAGCGCGTTCGCGGCATGCATCGGATGCGGCGTGGCGACGTAGACGATGTCGACCTCCGGATCGGCGACGAGGTCCTCGTAGGAGCCGTGCGCGCGCGGGATGTCGTACTCGGCTGCGAACGCCTGGGCGGATTCGAGACGGCGCGAGCCCACCGCCGCCACGTCGAGCCCCGCCGTGCGCAGGTCGCTCGTGAAGGCGCGGGCGATGCCGCCGGGGCCGAGGATGCCCCAGCGGAGGGATGCCTGAGAAGTCATGAGACCGAGGCTAGCGGCCCGTCCCTGCTCGCGGGCGGTTCTACGGGGCGTTGATCTCGGCGAGCTGCCGACCCGTGTCGATCGTGGTCGCCGCGGCGACGCCGTCGAGCGCGCGTCGCAGGTCGTCGACGATGTCGCGGGGGTCTTCCAGGCCGATCGACAAGCGCACCGTGGTCGGCGAGATGTACGCCTCGGCGAGCTGCGCCGGCGACATGTGGCTGTGCGTCATCGATGCCGGGTGGGCCACGAGGCTGCGCGCATCGCCGATGTTGGCCACGAGGCGGACCACCTGCAGCCGCGAGATGAGGTCTTCGACCAGGCGGAAGTCGGCCTCGGCGTCACCCGTGGCGTTCACGTCGAACGCGAAGACCGAGCTCGCGCCGTCCGGCAGGTACGTCGCGGCGTTCGCCCGCCACGGGCTGGACTCCAGACCGGGGTGGTGCACGTGGGCGACGGCGGGGTGCTGCTCGAGGAACTGCGCGACCGTGAGCGCGGTCGCAGTGTGGCGCTCCATGCGCAGGTCGAGCGTCTCCAGCCCCTGCAGCAGCTGGAAGGCGTTGAACGCCGACAGCGACGGCCCGAGGTCGTGGACGTACTTGGTCTTGACGAGGGCGATGTAGGGCGAGCCGGTCTCGCCGAAGCGCTCGACGAGGCTGCCGTCGGGCACGCGCGCGTAGGTCTGCGTCAGCTGCGGCCAGCGCTCGGGCTCGGCCGTGAAGTCGAAGGTGCCGAGGTCGACGACGACACCGCCCAGCGACGTGCCGTGGCCGCCGAGGAACTTCGTCGCGGAGTGCACGACGATGTCGGCGCCGAAGTCCTTTGCGCGCTGCAGGTACGGCGTCGCGACGGTGTTGTCGATCACGAGCGGCACGCCCGCGCTCTTGGCGACGGCGGCGACGGCTCCGAGGTCGAGCACCTGCGCGATGGGGTTCGAGATGGATTCCGCGAACAGGGCGCGGGTGGTGGGGCGGACAGCCGCCTGCCATGCGGCGAGGTCGTCCTGGTCGACGAAGGTGACCTCGATGCCCCAATCGGCGAACGTGTCCTGCAGCAGGTCGACGGTGCCGCCGTACAGCTGGCGCGCCGCGACGATGTGCTCGCCCTGCTTGGCGAGCGCGAGCAGCGCCACCGCGACGGCCGCCTGGCCCGACGCCACGCCCGCCGCGCCGATGCCGCCCTCGAGCTCGGCGACGCGTCGTTCGAACACGAGCACCGTGGGGTTGGCGGCGCGGCTGTAGATGTTGCCGTCCTTGCGGAGGGCGAACAGGTCGCGCGCCTCGCTGAGCGAGGCGAACTCGAAGCCGTTCGACTGGTGGATCGAGGGCACCGCGGTGTTCTCGGCGAGGCCCGACACGAATCCGGCCTGCACCTGCGCCGTCGCGAAGGAGCGGGTGGCGGCGTGACGAGTCTCTTCAGGCATGGGAACCATTGTCGGGCCCGCGCCTGGATGCGTCCTCTCCGTGTGTCGTACTGTTGCGCGCCCGGGCCGGCGCCGCCGTGGACGGGGTACGCGCGCACGTGGAGGAGAGGTCGGGAGCGCTGGCGGACAATGGTGGGGTGGCGCAGCTCATCACCCCCGCAGACCTCCGCTCCCTGCTTCGTGCCGAGGCCCCGGTGCGCGTGCTCGATGTCCGCTATCGACTCGACAAGCCCGAAGGGCGCGACGACCACGAGGCCGGCCACGTGCCTGGCGCCGTCTACGTCGACCTGGAGTCCGAGCTGTCGCGTCATGGCCGGCCGGACGAGGGGCGGCATCCGCTTCCCGCCTTCGCCGACCTTCAGGCGGCCGTCCGCCGTTGGGGACTCCGCGCGGGCGACACGGTGGTCGTGTACGACGACGCGCGCGCTCTCGGCGCCTCACGTGCCTGGTGGCTGCTGACCCGCGCGGGCATCGCCGATGTGCGCCTGCTCGACGGTGGTCTGCGCGGATGGATCGAGGCGGGATTCGCGGTGGAGACCGGCACCGTGACGCCAGAGCCCGGCGACGCGGTGGTGCGCGAGATCGCCGAGCCCGTGCTCTCGATCGACGATGCGGCGGCCCTGCCGGCGAACGGGGTGCTCGTCGACGTGCGCGCCGCTGAGCGGTATCGCGGCGAGGTCGAACCCATCGACCCCGTCGCCGGACACATCCCTGGCGCCGTGAACCTCCCGACGAACGCCTACATGGATGGCGAGCGATTCCGGGATGCCGCGGCCCTCGCAGACCTGTTCGCCTCGGTGGGCGTCGTCCGAGGTGCCGACGCAGCGGCCTACTGCGGTTCGGGCGTCACCGCGGCGCAGGCGGTGTTCGCCGCGGAGCTCGCCGGCCTGGGGCTGGCGCTCTACCCGGGCTCGTGGAGCCAGTGGTCGAACACGCCCGGCCGGCCGGTCGCCACCGGTGCCTTCCCCGCCGAGGTCACCGGCACCGTCTGAGCCCGCCGACCTGCCGTCGCCCGCCGTCTCAGGGGACGAGCGTGATCTTGCCGTTCGCGCCTTCGGCGAGCGCGCGGTGCGCAGCGGCAGCCTCGGCCAGCGGGAACTCCGGGCCGAGCTCGACCGAGAAGGCCCCTGCCGCCAGCAGTGCGAGCACCACCGGCACCGCTTCGGCCCGCCAGGTCTGCTGCTGCGCGGTGAGCGGTTCGGGCGAACCGCCCGAGAACGCGCGGATCCCCAGGCCGCCGGCATCCGCCCCCCGCACGATCGTGGCGATGCGTTCGCGGTCGGCCACGAGCTCGAGCGACGTGTCGAGGGCTTCGTCGCTGCCTGCCGCGTCGATCGCGACGGTCACACCCTGGGGAGCCGCCTCGCGCACGCGGTCGGCGAGGCCGTCGCCGTAGGCGACCGGGACCGCGCCGAGCTCACGGAGCCTGTCGAACCGTGCGGGCGACGCGGTCGCGACGACCGTGGCGCCCCAGAGCACCGCGAACTGGACGATGGCCTGACCGACCGCGCCGGACCCGCCGTGGACCAGGAGCGTGTCGCCGGCGCCGACGGCGAGCGAGCGCACGGTCTGGTACGCCGTGCCGACCGGGATGCCGAGCGCGGCTCCTTCGGCGGCGCTGACGTTCGCGGGACGCGCGTGCACGTGTGCGGCGCGCACCACGACCTCGTCGGCATAGGCGCCATGCGCCCCGCCGAACACCACGGAGTCGCCCACGCGGAACCCGTCGACGCCCTCGCCGACGGCGGACACGACGCCGGCGCCGTCCGCACCGACCCGCCGGGGCTCGACGATCGCCGCTGACGGCCGCAGCCCTGCGCGCAGCTTGGCGTCGATGGGGTTCACACCCGCGGCCTCGACGCGGATCAGGAGCTCGCCCTCTCGGGCCACGGCGCCGGGCGCCGTGATCTCGTGCAGGACCTCAGGGCCCCCGAATTCGGTGTACGCGATCGCTCTGGTCATATCGTCGTGAATCCCTTCCGGTTCGTGGGTCATTCCCGTGTGACGCTCCGTGTCGCGTGCGGGCTATTCGCGCAGCGCCTTGCCGATCCGCTGCAGCGACACCGGCTCGGCCGTGCCGAGCGCCTGCGCGAACAGGCTCACCCGATACTCCTCGAGCAGCCACCGCGTGTGCACGATCGACGGCGGCGCGTCCGAAGTCGGCGGGATGGTGCCGCCGGCTTCGGTGTACAGCGCGCTCGCCCGCTCGAACTCGGTCATGCGCTGCCGGTCGCGCCCCGGGTTGTCGGCGAGCGCCGTGACCCGCTCCAGCGCGCCGCGCAGGTAGCGGGGAAGCTGCGCCAGCCGTGCGGTCCCGGTGCGCGAGACGAAGCCGGGGAACACGAGCCCCGCCAGCTGCGCCTTGACGTCGCCGAGCGCGCCCAGCAGCGTGAGCGAGTTCGCGTCGCGCATGCGGCGTTCGACGTCGCGTGCGGCGGTGAGGATGCGGGCGGTGAGCGACACCGTCTGGAACAGCTCGTCGACGATCACTGCCGACAGCGCGTCGCGCGCGGTCTCGAATCCCGCCTGCGTCCGCACGACGCCCGGTTGCGCGGCAGCGGGCGAGACGCGCGCGATGACGGCATCCGCGACCGCGACCCGGCAGTCCTCGACGAGCGCCTTGGCCGACGGATACGGGGATGCCGCCAGCGCGAGCTTCTCGGGCGACGTCAGGTGGTCGAGCACGTAGGCGGTGGGTGAGGGCACGGCCAGCAGCACGAGGCGTCGGACCCCGGCGCGCGTCGCACGCGCGGCGGCTTCGGGCGTCGCCTCGATGCGCAGAGCGACCGAGGCGCCCTCGTCGACGATCGCGGGGTAGCCGCGCACGACGCCGCCGGCCACGCGGGTGTCGACGACATCGGGCAGGTCGCCGAAGGTCCACTCGGTGAGTCCCGTGCGCTCGGCGAACGCCGGGCCGGACGGCGCGGCGCCAGGGGCGGGCTTTGCGGGGGCTGCCGGGCCGCGTGCGACGCGGGGCGGCGCGTTGAGCGAGCGCGACACCGACGCTCGCGCCCGATCCGACAGCCGGGACTGCAGCGCCGAGAGGTCGCGGTCGGAGCCGACGGCGCGGCCGCGCTCGTCGACCGCACGGAACGAGATCTGCAGGTGCCCGGAGACCCGCTCCATCTCGAAGTCGGCCGCGGTCACCGGCTGGTTGGCGACCCGCTGGATGCGCGCGGCGAGGGCATCTCGCAGCGGCGTGGGAGGAAGCCCGTCGTGCGACTCCGGCCCCAGGCCGGCGAGGTCCGCAGCGAAGGTCGCCGCCCAGTCCGCCGCGGGCACGACGTGCCGACGGATGGCCTTCGGCAGCGCCCGCAGCAGCGCCGTGATGAGCTCGTCGCGCATGCCCGGAACCTGCCAGTCGAAGCCGTCGGGCCGCAGCTGCGCGAGCAGGGCGAGCGGCACCACCGCGGTCACGCCGTCGTCGGGCGCGCCCGGCTCGAACCGGTAGGCGAGCGAGAGCACCTGATCGCCCTGCTGCCAGCGGGCGGGGAAGTCCCGTTCGTCGCCCCGCGAGGCCTCGTCGACGAGGTCTGCCTCGGTCATGTCGAGCAGCCGCGGCGTGCGGGTGGCGGCATCCTTCCACCACGACTCGAACGAGCGCGCGTCGAAGACGTCCTGCGGGAGTCTCGCGTCGTAGAACCGGAACACCGCCTCGTCGCCGACGAGGATGTCGCGGCGGCGTTCGCGCTCCTCGATCTTCTCGAGGCGCCGGCGCAGCTCGAGGTTGCGGCGTTCGAACGCGGTGAGGCGCTTGTCGAGGTGCGACAAGTCCCAGTCGCCCTCGACCAGCGCATGGCGCACGAACAGCTCGCGCGCGTACGGCCGGTCGAAGCGGGCCAGCTGCACGCGGCGTCTGGGCACGATCTCGACGCCGAAAAGAGTCACCTTCTCGTAGGCGGATGCTGCCCCGGACGCTTTGGACCAGTGCGGCTCGCTCAGCGAGCGCTTCACGAGATCGCCGGCCAGCGGCTCGGCCCACTCCGGGTCGATCGCGGCGACGGTGCGGGCGAACAGGCGGCTCGTCTCGACGACCTCCGCGGCCATCACCGCCTGCGGACGCTGCTTTCGCAGACCCGAGCCCGGGAAGATCGCGAAGCGCGTTCCCCGGGAGCCGAGGTACTCCGCGGGCGGGGTGCGGCGCTTGTCGCCGCCGCGGTCGACGGCGCCGCGGGTCGCAGTGCGCGCGGCGGAGCGCTGGTCGAGCACTCCGAGCTGCGACAGCAGGCCCGCGAGGATCGCCTTGTGCACGTCGTCGGGATCGGCGGTGGAGCCCTCCGCGACCGTGCGCGACGAGTGCCGCGGCGCACCGACCAGCGCGCTCAGCTGGCGGTGCACGTCGGCCCACTCCCGCACGCGCACGTAGTTGAGGTGCTCGGCGCGGCACAGGCGGCGGAACGCGCTGGAGCCGAGTTCGGCCTGCTTCTCCTGCAGGTGGTTCCACAGGTTCAGCAGGCTCAGGAAGTCGCTGGTCGGATCGGTGAACCGCGCGTGGAACCGGTCGGCCTCCTCGCGCCGTTCCTCGGGTCGCTCGCGGACGTCCTGGATCGACAGTCCCGCGACGATGGCCAGGACGTCGCGCAGCACGCCCGTGCGCTTCGCCTCGATCAGCATGCGCGCGAACCGCGGGTCGATCGGCAGGCGCGAGATCTCGCGGCCGAGGTCGGTGAGCGTGTGGTGGTCGCGTGCCGGCTTCACGGCTCCGAGCTCGACGAGCAGGTCGAACGCGGCCTTGACGCCCCGCGAGTCCGGAGGGGTGAGGAACGGGAACGACGTGATGTCGCCGAAGCCGAGCGACAGCATCTGCAGGATCACCGAGGCGAGGCTCGTGCGCAGGATCTCGGGTTCGGTGAACTCGGGACGCGCGGTGAAGTCGTCCTCGGCGTACAGGCGGATCGCCACGCCCGGGCTCGTGCGGCCGGCGCGCCCCGAGCGCTGCTGGGCCGACGCCTGCGAGACCGGCTCGATCGGCAGGCGCTGCACCTTGCTGCGGTTGCTGTAGCGCGAGATGCGCGCGGTGCCGGTGTCGACCACGTAGCGGATGCCGGGCACGGTGAGGCTCGTCTCGGCGACGTTCGTCGCCAGGATGACGCGGCGACGCACGCCGGCGACCTGCGACGGCTCGAAGACGCGGTGTTGCTCGGCGGCCGAGAGCCGCCCGTACAGCGGCAGCACCTCGGTGGGGGCGGCATCCTTCGTGTACAGACCGCGGACGGCGTCGGCGGCATCCCGGATCTCGGCCTCGCCGGGCAGGAACACCAGCACGTCGCCGGCGGGCTCGCGGTCGAGCTCGCGCAGGGCCGACGTGATGCCGTCGACGTCGTCGGACTCGTCATCGCCCTTCGCGGGCTTCTCCGGCGCGCGGTAGCGGATCTCGACGGGATACGTGCGACCGGAGACCTCGATGATGGGCGCGGGGGTCCCGTCGGGCTCGGCGAAGTGCTTCGCGAAGCTCTCGGGGTCGATCGTGGCGCTCGTGATGATGACCTTGAGGTCCGGCCGCTTCGTGAGGATGCGGCGCAGATATCCCAGGAGGAAGTCCACGTTGAGCGACCGCTCGTGCGCCTCGTCGACGATGATCGTGTCGTAGCGGCGCAGCAGCCGGTCGCGGTGGATCTCGTTGAGCAGGATGCCGTCGGTCATGAGCGCGATGCTCGTGTCGGCCGACACCTTGTCGGTGAAGCGCACCTTGTAGCCGACGGTCGTGCCCAGTGGCACCCGCAGCTCTTCGGCGACGCGCTCGGCGATCGTGCGGGCGGCCAGGCGGCGGGGCTGGGTGTGCGCGATGCGCGTGCGGCCGAGCTCGAGCGCGATCTTGGGCAGCTGCGTCGTCTTGCCCGAACCCGTGGCGCCGGCGACGATGACGACCTGGTGTTCGGTGATCGCGCGGGCGATCTCGTCGCGCGCGGCGCTGACCGGAAGCTCCGGCGGGTACGAGATGACAGGTGCGGGCGCAGACATAGCCTTCGATCGTATCCCGTCTCGCACGAGGCCAGCAGCGAACCGGCGCACCACGCTTTTCGGCGTTGAACTTCCCGTTCACAAGGCGTGGTGGAACTTCCTGTTCGCACGGCACGGTGGAACTTCCTGTTCACTCGGCGTGGTGGAACTTCCTGGGCGGTGAGCACACGTCAGGCCAGCTCGCTGACGTCGTCGGCTACGAGTTCCGCATCAGTCGCACCGCCGGCTCGAAGCACCTGCGGCTGCTGCGCGATGCGGGCTGCGTCGATGTCCGCGCCGAGGAGAACTGGCGATGGTACCGGCTCGACAAGACGGGGTTCGAGGCGCTCGAGCACGCCGTGGCAGATCTCCGCGCGAAGGTCGACAGCGCCATCGGGTGGGATGCGGACGAACGGCAGAAGCGCGATCCGCTTCGGGCGCTCGTGGGAGTGCCTTTCAAGGGTCCCGGGCGAACGCGACGGCCCGGGTTGCGGGGCACTCAGACGACCTTCGACATCCACCCGTCGCCGGACGACATTCCGCCCTGGCGCATGCCGATCGACCTCGGCTACGACGCCGTCGCGGACCTGCTGGATCCGGACCACGGGGGCCGCCGTAGGCTGGAGGCATGACAGTCCCCAGCGTGACCCTGAACGACGGCAACAAGATCCCGCAGCTCGGCTACGGCGTGTTCCGGGTGCCGCCGGCCGACACGGAGCGTGCCGTGAGCGAAGCCCTCGAGGTCGGCTACCGGCACATCGACACCGCCGCGATCTACGGCAACGAAGAGGGCGTGGGTGCGGCGATCGCCGCCAGCGGCCTCGCCCGCGACGAGCTGTTCATCACCACCAAGCTCTGGAACGACCGTCACGACGGCGACGAGCCGGACGCCGCCATCGCCGAGAGTCTCGACAAGCTCCGCCTCGAGCAGCTCGACCTGTACCTCGTGCACTGGCCGACCCCCGCCCACGACAACTACCTGCACGCATGGGAGAAGCTCATCGAGCTGCGCGGCAAGGGCCTGACCCGCAGCATCGGCGTGTCGAACCACCTCGTGCCGCACCTGGAGAAGATCGTCTCGGCGACCGGCGTCGTCCCCGCGGTGAACCAGATCGAGCTGCACCCCGCCTACCAGCAGCGCGACATCACCGACTGGGCGGCCGCCCACGACGTGAAGATCGAGTCGTGGGGCCCCCTCGGACAGGGCAAGTACGACCTGTTCGGCGCCGAGCCCGTCGCCGCGGCCGCCGCCGCGCACGGCAAGACGCCCGCTCAGGCCGTCCTGCGCTGGCACCTGCAGAAGGGCTTCATCGTCTTCCCGAAGTCCGTGCGTCGCGAGCGCCTCGAAGAGAACCTCGATGTGTTCGACTTCGAGCTCACCGCCGACGAGATCGCCGCGATCGACGCGATGGACCCGGGTGATGGCTCGGGCCGCGTGAGCGCGCACCCCGACGAGGTCAACTGACCGCGTCCTGGCGGAAGCGGATGCCGTGAACCCTCGCCTCGCGGATGCCACGAGCCCGTACCTGAGAGCCCACGCGGGCAATCCGGTCGCGTGGTATCCGTGGGGCGAGGAGGCGTTCGCCGAGGCCCGTCGGCGGGACGTGCCCGTCATGGTGTCGATCGGCTATTCGACCTGCCACTGGTGCCATGTGATGGCACGGGAATCGTTCGAGGATGCCGTGACCGCCGCCCAGCTGAACGACGGCTTCGTGTCGGTCAAGGTCGACCGCGAGGAGCACCCGGAGGTCGACGCCGCCTACATGGCCGCGGCGTCCGCCTTCACCCCGAACCTCGGCTGGCCGCTCACCGTCTTCGTCACGCCGGGGGGACGCCCGTTCTACGCGGGCACGTACTTCCCTCCCACCCCGCGCGCGGGCATCCCCGCGTTCCGGCAGGTGCTCGCCGCCGTGGACGAGGCGTGGACGCAGCGCCGCGACGAGATCGACCGGACCGCTGACGCGATCGCCGACGCTCTCGCGGAGGCGCGGACGTCCGCGCCGCGCGGGTCGGCGACGCCGACCGCGGACGAGCTCGTCGCCGCGGCCGACATGCTCGCCGCGCGAGAGGATCCCCGGCACGGCGGCTTCGGCGACCCGGCCGTGCCGGCGCCCAAGTTCCCGGTCGCCACCGCGCTGCGCTTCCTGCAGGCGCCGCTCGTCCGCGAGAGGGCGCCCGCGGCGGCCGCGGTCGCCGACCGGGCGCTCGCGGCGATGGCGGCCTCGCCGTTACGTGATCCGGTCGAGGGCGGGTTCTTCCGGTACGCGACACGACCGGACTGGACGGTGCCGCATTACGAGCGCATGCTCACCGACAACGCGCAGCTGCTGGATGTCGCACTCGACGCCGTCACCCCGCAGCCGGATGTCGCGCGCGGGATCGCCGCCTTCCTGGTCGACGTGCTGCAGCAGCCCGCCGGCGGCTTCGGCGCCGCGCAGGACTCCGAGTCGTGGATCGACGGCGCACGCAGCGAGGGCGGGTATTACGCGAGAGATGCCGGCGGCCGCGCGGACCTCGACGCCCCGGCCGTGGACGGCAAGGTCGTGACCGGCTGGAACGGGCTGGCGATCGGCGCCCTCGCGCGCGCGGGCGCGCGCGAAGACGAACCGGCGTGGATCGAGGCGGCGCGCTGGGCGGCCGACGCCGTGCTGCAGGCCAACACCGGCTCCGATGGCCGCTTCGTCCGGGCGTCGCTCGACGAGGTCCCGTCGCGGTCGCCTGCCACGCTCGCCGACCATGGGCAGTTCGCGGCCGGGCTGATCTCGCTTGCTGTCGCCACGGGTGAGGTCGCGTACGCCGTGCGCGCCCGGCAGCTGGTCGACGCCTGCTTCGCCGACGGGCGCCCTGCGGCCCCCGGCGGCGGGGACCCGGTGCTCGCGCAGCAGGGCATCGGCGCGCCGGATGCCGCATCCGACGCCGACGAGCCGTCCGGCGCCGCGTCGCTCGCGGGGGCGGCCGTAGCGCTGTGGCTGCTCGGCGCTGATGAAATCCGGGCCGATGAGAACCGGGCCGAAGGCTATCGCGAGCGCGCGGAGGACCTCGTGGCCGCGCACGCCGGTGCCGCGCTCGCGCAGCCCCTCGCCTACGGTGCGATGCTGCGGGTCGCGTCGGTCCTCGCCGTCGCGCCCCGGCAGGTCGTCGTCGTGACGCCCGACACCGGGGCCGACCTCGTAACCGCGGCACGCGGCATCCCTGCCGATCTGTTCACCGTGGTCACGCCGGCGGGCGCCGAAGCGTGGGCGGCCGCAGGGTTCGGGCTCTTCGCCGAGAAGAGTCTGCGAGAAGGGCTCGCTACCGCGTACGACTGCCGTGGCTTCGTCTGCCGGCTGCCGGTCACGGATCCGTCCGAGCTCGCCGACTAGATCCAGCCGGTCATCCAGGCGTGCATGTGCCAGAAGTCGTACGACACGTTCATGGCCGAGATCACCGGGTACCAGAACGCCGACAGCGCCAGCGCCACGACGAGGAACACGAGCACGAGTCGCTGACCCGTGGTGCGCCGATACGCGGTCGCGCCGGGCGGCCCGGCGATGTCCCTCAGCGCGAACGTGAGCGCCAGCAGCATGAACGGCAGGATCAGCACCGTGTAGAACTGGAACACGGTGCGGGCGGGCAGGAAGAGCCAGGGAAGGTAGGTCACCGCGACGCCCGTGAGCACGAGGGCGTATCGCCAGTCCCGCGCGACGACGAACCGGTACGCGAGGTACAGCACCGCCGCGACACCGGCGTACCAGATGAGCGGGTTCGGGATGGTCGAGATGACCTCGGCGCAGCCGTTCGCAGCCTCGCAGCCGTTGACGCCGTACGCATCGTGATGCCAGTACACGCCGGTCGGGCGCAGCAGCAGCGGCCACTGCCAGGCCGGACTCGCGTAGGTGTGGCCCGAGGTGATCTGCGACGTCGACCGGTACATCGCCTCGTGATACAGCCACAGGCTCTGCAGCGCGTTGCTGCCCGAGTGACGGTCGTACCCTCCGTCGGTGACGAGCCAGCCGGTCCATGAGGCGAGGTAGACGCCGACGGCGACGGGCACGAACAGCACGAAGGTCGCCAGGCCCTGGCGCACGGCATCCGTCGGCCAGAACAGCACACCGGCGCGGCGGCGCGCGAGCGCGTCGGTGACCACGAGGTACACGCCGAGACCCGCGAGCACCCACGCTCCGGACCACTTGACCGCGCTCGCCGCGCCGAGCGCCGCCCCGGCGGCGATGAGGCATGGGCGGTTCCACAGGATCGGTCCCCAGGACGGCGGCTCGTCGCCGTCGTAGCGGGCGGCGACGGTCGTCGCGATGCGCGTCATCGTGCGCTCGCGGTCGCGGATCACGAACAGGAACGCCAGCAGCACGAAGAACGTCAGCGACGTGTCGAGCAGGGCGATGCGGCTCATCGAGATCGCCAGGCCGTCCACGGCCATCAGCAGGCCCGCCACGACCGCGAACGTCGTGGAGCGCGTCAGTCGCTTGGCGATCAGCATCAGCAGCAGTACCGAGGCGGTGCCCAGCAGCGCGGTCGTGATGCGCCAGCCCCAGCCCGAGTCCGGGCCCAGCACGAGCATGCCCAGTCCGATGATCCACTTGCCCAGCGGCGGGTGCACGACGAACGACGGGTTCGATGTGAAGACGTTCGGGTCGCCGGCGAGGAAGCTCGCGTTGCCGTCGGACGGCCACGAGCCCTCGTAGCCGAGGTGCAGCATCGACCAGGCGTCCTTGACGTAGTACGTCTCGTCGAACTGGTTCATGAGGTCGTGCGCGGCGCCGAGGTTCCACAGCCGCAGGACGCCGGCGAGCACGACGACGAGCGCGGGGCCCAGCCAGCGGTACAGGCGCTGCGCCCGCGGGCTCGCGGCCACGCTCATCGCGAACCGGTCGTAGAGGGTCGGGCGCGGGGGCGGCAGCAGGGGCGCCGCAGGCTCGTCGGCACTGTGCTGGTCGGCACTGTGCTGGTCCACAGTCGGCCGCGGGGCATCCGTCACCCGGCCATCCTAGGCGGCGCACCCCGGGGCGACCTGGAACGCCCGAGTCTAGGCTGAGGGCGTGATCATCCTCGCGGCCACCCCCATCGGCAATCTCGGGGACGCGTCCCGCCGGCTCGTCGAAGCGCTGGAGTCGGCCACCGTGGTCGCCGCCGAAGACACGCGCACGACGCAGCGCCTGCTCGCGGCGCTCGGGATCGCCAACCGGCCCCGCCTCATCGCCCTTCACGACCACAACGAGAAGGATCGCGCGCCCGAGATCGTGGAGCTCGCCCGCGACGGGGACGTCCTCGTGCTGAGCGACGCCGGGATGCCGACCGTCAGCGACCCGGGTTACGGCGTCGTCGCCGCGGCCGCCGAGGCGGGAGTGATCGTGACCGCGATCCCTGGCCCGAGCGCCGTCGTGACCGCGCTCGCTGTCTCAGGCCTGCCGACCGACCGCTTCAGCTTCGAAGGATTCGTGCCCCGCAAGGCGGGGGAGCGGACGTCGACCCTGCGGGCGCTCGCCGCGGAGCCCCGCACGATGGTGTTCTTCGAGGCGCCTTCGCGGGTGGCATCCACACTCTCCGACATGGCAGCCGAGTTCGGGGCCGACCGGCGGGCGGCGGTCTGTCGCGAACTGACCAAGCTGCACGAGGAGGTCGCGCGGGGCACGCTCGACGAGCTGGTGTCGTGGGCCGAGGGTGGCGTGCGCGGCGAGCTCGTGATCGTCGTTGCCGGCGCGCCCGCGCGCGGCGTCGCGTTCCCCGACGCGGTCACCCAGGTGCTCGAGCTGGTGCGCGACGGAATGCGTCTGAAGGATGCCGCGGCCGAAGTGTCCGGGCTCACCGGACACTCCAGCCGCGAGCTGTATCAGGCGTCGCTCGCCGTGCGCGGCTGACGCTTCCGTCGCACGATCACGACCGCCACGCCGCTGGCGAGCAGCGCGAGTCCCAGCCATAGCGCGTCGAGCGTCATGCCGGTCGGCGGCAGCGGCGGAACAGGCGGCACAGGAGGCGTCGGAGGCACCGGAGGCTCGGGGGGTACCGGCGGTTCGAGCGGAGGCACCGGCGCGCACGCGGTCGTCGACGCGGTGCTCGTCGTCCCCGTGACCGTGACGCTGTTGAGCAGGCCGGACCCCTCGGTGTCGGACGTCACGATGCAGTCGGCCTGCTCGGGCGTGATCGTGGACGACACGGTCACCGTCGCGGTCACGGTGAAGGTGTGGACCGCCCCGGGCGGGATCACCGCCCCGGAGGTGATGAGCCTGACGTCGGCCCCGTTCCAGGCGGGGTCGACGGCCACGTCGTCCGAGGTGACGGTCGCCGACTGAACGGTGACCCCTTCGCCGAAGCGCGGCCCGTCACTGAGGTCGTAGGTGTCGGCCATGCCGCCCGGGTTGGTGACCGTGATCGTGTAGGCGATGACGAACGAGCCGTCGTCCTGCTGCGTCGGCCCGGAGGCGACCGTCTTCTCGATCTCGAGCGGCGCGCGAGACGCGTTGACGAACGAGCAGAACACCGTGCCCCGCAACGGGACGCCCACGGTGACCGACGACCCGTCGACGATGGGGTCCGCGTCCGAGCCCGTGCATTCGATCCCGGCGAGCTGCCAGTCCGTCAGCGCGGTGAGCTCGGTCACGGTGTAGGTGCCGGGGGCGATCGGTCCGGTCGAGTACGGGTCGGCGGCATCCGTCAGCGAGAACTCCGCGCCCTGCGGTCCCCACTCGAAGTCGAACTCCTGCGTCGCGCCCGCGGGAAGCGTGGTCTTGTCGACGAGGAGCGTGCCCCACTGCGTGTTCGTGAAGGTGCAGACGACGGTCTCGCCCGGGTCGACGTTCACCGTGCCGACCAGATCCTCGACGGTCGAGGCCGTGCCGTCGGCATCGCCGTCGGCGCAGACGAGGTCGGTGTTGTCGAAGCCGGTGGGCGTGGTCTCGCTCACCTCGTACGACCCGGGCGCCACGTCCTCGAAGGTCTCGGAGCCGGTGCCGTCGACCGTCGTGATCGAGAAGGCCCCGGGGTCGCGCCAGGTCCCCGTGAAGTCGAACGTGCCGTCGTCGCCGTCGACGTCCTTGACGACCACGATGCGCCCGGCGGCGGCGTTCTCGATCCCGCAGGCGACGGCGTCGCCGGGCTGCAGATCGAGGTCCGCGGCGTCGGCCGGGGTGGTCTGTCCGGCACGCGTCACCGTGCACTCGAACTCACCGGCGACCCAGCCGTCGGCATCGCTCTCGGTGAGCGCGTACTTCCCGGGCGGTACCGCGTCGAGGGTGGTGGTGCCGGTGCCGTCGACCGTCGTGACCTGCGTGTCGATCGGCTCTCCGGCCGGATCGGTCGGGGTCAGTACGAAGTCGAACGTGCCGTCGCCCCCGACCGTCGACTTCGTGATTGTGACGCCGACGGGCTGCGGCGCGTTCGCGATCACGCAGTCGAACGTCGTGCCGGCCTCGGCGATGAACGTGACGCTGGCGGGGTCGTCGTCCGAGTCCTCGACGCCCTCGCAGACGAACGGGCTCGGCTGCCAGCCGGGCACCGGCTGCTCCGAGATCGTGTACGTGCGGCCGGGACGAAGGCCGGTCCAGGTGGCCGTCTGCGAGGACGCGCCGGATCCCGAGATGGTCTGCGCGCCGCCGTCCGGGGTGACCCCGTCGGCCGGCGTCAGCGCGAACGGGAACGACCACTCGAAGCCCTCCGGGACGTCGGTGACGATCTTCGTGACCGACAGCGTCGCCGGCGTCGCAGTGTTGTCGATGTCGCAGGCGATCTGATCGCCGGGAGCGACCCGGAATCCGCTGACGTCGAGCGACTCGGAGGTGCTGTCGGCGTGGGTCACGGTGCACGCCAGCTCTCCCTGGACCCAGCCCGGGATCTCGCGCTCGACCAGCGAGTACAGGCCGCGCGGCGCGAGACCGGTGAAGGTGGCGACGCCGGTGCCATCCGCGGTGACCACGGACGAGACGATGGCGGGTGCCACCGGGTCCAGCGGCGTCAGGATGAACTGGAACGTCCCGTCGCCCTCGAGTGCCGTCTTCGTGATGCTGACGTCGATCGACTCGGGCTGGTTCGTGATGGCGCAGTCGAGCGCCTGATCGGGTTGGGCGACGAAGGTGACCGTCAGCGGGTCGACGTCGGCATCCTCGATTCCGGTGCAGGTCAGCTCACCTGCGGCCCACCCCGGCGCGGCCTGCTCGGCGATCGTGTACGTCCGTCCCGGCAGGAGGTTCGTCCACGTCGCCGTCTGCGAGGTCGGGCCGGTGCCCGAGATCGTCTGCGCGCCGCCGTCCGGAAGCACGCCGTCCGGCGGTGTCAGGGTGAAGCCGAACTCCCACGGGAGGTCGTCCGTCACGTCGGTCACGGTCTTCGTGAGCGAGAGGGATGCCGGCGCCGCCGTGTTCTCGGCGGTGCAGGTGATCTCATCGCCGGGTGCAAGCGTGAACTGCCATCCGATCGTGCCGGCGGCATCCGCGAGGCCACACGTCAACGTGCCGTCCCACCCGGCCGGCAGAGTCTCATCCAGGGAGTACGTGACCCCCGGGACGAGCTCGGCGAATGACACCGACGGGTCGTCCGACGAGACGGTCACGAACTGCGACGAACCGTCGTCGCCGGTCAGGGCGAAGTCGAACGACCACGGCGTGCCGTCGGCGAGTCCCGCGACCGTCTTCGAGAGGTTCAACGTGCCGAGCGCCGCGGTGTTGTGGAAGACGCACTGGGCGATGCCCTGATCCGGCAGATCGACCGTCGCCGTGAGCGTCTCGAGGTCGATCGTCGATCCGCCGCCGTCGGACACGTCGCACGTGATGTCGGTCAGGTCCCAGTCGGGCAGGTCGCTCAGCAGCTCGGTGATGTCATAGCTGCCAGCCTCCAGGCTGGGGCTGTCCCACGTGGCGAATCCGGGCCGCGGGTTCAGGGTGAACTGCTCGGTCGGGTCCTCGCCGCTGGGGCCGAAGTCGAACAGGAAGTCCTGGTCGTACTCGAACGGGTCGGTCTCTTTCACGACGAGGATGTGGCCGGGGACGACGTTGACGAAATAACAGCTCACCGTGTCGCCCGGTGCGAGGTCGAACTCCGCGCTCGTCGATCCGGCGGGGAAGACGGTGTCGACGCCGCCGATGGTGCAGATGAGCGAGCCGATCTCGGTGCCGTGGCGATCACCGATCTCGGACACCGAGTAATGCCCCGGCGGGATGCCCGTGAAGTCCTGGTAGTAGTTCGTGCCGTCGCCGACCTCGGTGTTGATCGAGAAGCTCTCGCCCCCCGGCCACGTGCCGGTGAACTCGAACGCGGTGTTCGGGTCGGTCCCGATCGCCTCTTTGCTGATGCGGATGCTGCCGAGCTGGGAGTTGGTGAACGTGCACGCGACATCAGCGCCCGCGACCGTCGTGACCTCGGCGAAAGCGTCGGATTCATTGATGACGGCGCCGGCACTGGTGCACGTGATGTCGGGACTCGTCATCCATCCGTCGGGGATCGTCTCGCCGATCGGGACGGTCGTGCCCGGCGGGAACGAGAACGTCTGACTCTGGCCGTCGGTCAGGGTGACGGGGGTCCCGGCGACGTCGAACGCGAACGACTGATCGGACCCGTCGGGCAGCGTCTGTTTCGTCACGGTGACCGTCGAGGTCGCGTTCGTGATGACGCAGTCCGTGGTGGTCAGCGGGAAGACGCTGAACGTGTCGGCGGGGTCGTCGAGGACGAAGGTCAGCGTCGCGCCCGTGCCGGGCTGTGTTGTCGTGCAGACCAGTGACTGCTGCACCCAACCCGGCGGCAGCGAGGTCTCGGACAGCTGATAGTCGGTGCTGCCCAGGACGCCCTCGAAGGTGTGCTTCTCTCGGATGCCGATCGTGTCCGAGATCTCGGTGGCGCCCGTCGCCGGGACGACGACGCCGCCTCCGCGTGAGACCTGATAGCCGAACTGATCAGCGCCGGCGTAGTCCGCGGGCGCCGCGTCCTTCGTGACGGTGAGCGTGCCGCAGTTGGCGATCACGAGCGGATCCTGCGCCACGAAGTAGTCCTGCGTCTGGGCGGTGAAGTCCGTGCCGGTCCGGCTCAGCGCGGTCGAGGCCCGGAACGTCGAGCACGTGGCGGGGCTGATGAGCCCGGCCGCCGAGAGGTCGACGGCGAACTCGCCGAAGGTCGCCTGCGGCTGGTTGCCGATCGGCGGCCCTTCGGTGCGGACGCCCACCGCCCACGCCGTCTGGATGACCTTGCCCGTGTTCAGCCACTGGCCGGTCCCGTTCGGGTTCGCGCACGCGTCGCCGGCGGTGGGCACCCAGGTGCGGGTGTGCATCGTGGCGGTGCTGACGCTCGAGTTGTACTCGAACACCATCATGAGGTCATCGCAGCGTCCCGGCTGCGGACCCTCCAGCAGCTGGAGCACGCTGAGACTGCCGTTGCCGACGGCGCGGGTCCAATAGGAGTACAGCACCACGTGGCGCCCGCCCTGCGCGTCGACGACCACCTCGTACGCGGAGGCCATGCTGCACAGGTCGCCCTTCGCATTGGTGTTCTGTGGTCCGGGGGCCCACGGGTTCGTGTTCGGCGTCTGACTGCCCGGGGAGCCGGTCGGATCGAGCGTGGTCGACTCGCATGCCGCGGCGAGGCTTACGTTGTCCCACTCCATGCTGGCGTCGAGGATGCCGGAGGAGCGGTTGCCCTGCGACGTGACGTAGGCGCCGGTCGGCGTGAAGGTGTAGCTCCCGTCGGCGGCGAGAGGCGTCAGGAACGAGTTCCAGTCGAAGGTGTTCGGCGGTGTGCCGCCCGTCTTGTTGCCGTCGATCTCGAACCCCGTCGCGAGGCCTGACGGCTGCAGAGTCGCGGCCGTGGCGGCTCCTGCGATACCGAAAGGAGTGGCCAGCGCGCCGACCAGCGCGCCGATGACGACAAGTGAGACGAACTGGATCCTGCGCATCGACATCCCTCCAGGCGGCGTGCGCACGTCCCCCACCCGTGGACCAGCACGCGTCGTGATCCAGACCATAGCGGAAGCCATCGGCCCGAGGGGAGGGGGTGAGAGTCACGGAGGTGTCATTTCGCCACATTCACCCGCCTCGGGTGACAGGGTCCCCGGCGCCGCGGACGGCGCCGGGGATCGGCATCCATCAGCCCTTCGTCTTGGCGACCTTCAGCTGGTGGACGGCCTTCTGCACGAGCTTGGCGGCGTCCTTCACCTCGCGTGCCGACGCCTGCGACGCCGCGACGACGACGTCGCCGATCGCCGTCGCCTCGTCCAGCTGTGCGAGTGATGCGGCCGTGTAACGTGTCCGCTCCACGGCCGCCGCGGCTGACAGCGCGTCCACGACGGCGGTCTTGTCGACCGGTGTACCGCCACCCGCCGACGCGGCGTCGACGAGACGCACGTCGTCCAGCACGCCCCAGGCGCCGGCCGAGAGGGAGAAGTCCGCCGAGATCTCGACCACGCCGTCCGCGCCGACGACGACGCCGGGCACCGTGGCGGTGTGGAAGTCATTCCACACCGTGAACTCCATCGGTGCGCTCCAGGTGCCCTCGGAGGTGCGGGCAGTCAGCGTCCGCGTGTCGGTCGCCGGGCTGTTCGTGCCCTGGGTCGTCGCCTGCAGCACGTAGGTGCCGGCCGGCACTCCGGTCACGGTCTGCGACGCCGACGTCCGATACGCCCAGCCGCTCCAGAACGTGACCGCATGGTCGCCGACCGCAGCGTCCGCGGTCTCTTGACGCGCCGCGGGATCGGTGAGGCGCCACGCGCTCATGTCGGCGCTCTCGAAACCGCCGTTGACGACGTGGTTCGCCGCCTCGACGGTGACGTCCGCGGTGAGCGCGAGGCCGGATGCCGTGCGCCCGGGGATCGCGTAGTGCCCAGGGCCGCGGATCCACCGGACGGCGGCGCTCCAGGTCACGAACTGCTGCTCGCTGGTGCGGTCGTTGTACGCGACCGCGACCGTGGCGGGCAGCTCGACGGGCGAGCCGTCGACGACGGTCAGCGACACGTCCTGGACCGACACGACCTCTCGCGGCGCGACGGCGCCGGTGCGGACGTACGCGAAGGTGCGCAGGGACTCCAGCGGTGTGCCGTCCCAGGCGAAGAGCGACTGGTTGTCCCACGCCGACCCGCCGTACGAGTCGCCGACATGAAGGGGGTCGTAGCCGCTCGCGGCGCTGGAGGCCCAGCCCGAGCCGAACTGCTCCCACAGCACGCGGTTCGCCTCGACCTGGTCGGCCGGACCGACCGGAAGCCACGCGGGCTCCCAGTAGTACACGCCCACGCCGGCATCACCGACGGCGGCGACCGCTGCGATCACGTCCCGCAGCTCGAACGCCTGCCCCTGGACGCTCACCGGGTACTGGCTCGTGGTGCCGCTCGCGCCGATCACATTCGGGTAGCCGTCGCCGTCCTCGAGCGTGCGGGCCCAGCTGGTCTCGGCGACCATGACCTTCTTGTCGTACGTCGTGGCGACCTGCGACAGCACCGCCGTCAGGTTGTCGAGCGTGCCGTGCCAGTACGGGTAATACGAGCTCGCGAAGACGTCGTAGTCCACGCCGTACTGCGCGAGCCCCGCCGCGTACTCGGCGTAGCGGCCGGGCGTCTCGGGGTTCGTGAAGTGGACGGCCACCAGTGCGTCGGGCAGCACCTCGCGCACCGCGGCGCTGCCCGCCGACACCAGCGCGGCGAACTGCGCGTCGATCGCCCGCCCGGCCCGCGTGTGGCCGGCGATCGCGTTGTTCGTCTCGTTGCCGATCTGCACCATGCGCACGTCCACACCCGCGTCCTCGAAGCGCTGCAGCGCGTCCGCGGTGAAATCGTGCAGCGCGGTCGCGGTGGCGGCGTCGTCGAGGCCTGCCCACGCCTTCGGCGCCAGCTGACGCGCGGGGTCCGCCCAGAAGTCGGAGTAGTGGAAGTCGACCAGCACGTCCAGTCCCGCGGCGGTCGCGCGTCCTCCGATGGCGACGGCGCGGTCGACGTCGACGGTGCCGCCGCCGTAGCCGCGGCCCGAGGCGTCGTACGGGTCGTTCCAGACCCGGATGCGCACCGAGTTCACGCCGTTGTCGGCGAGTACCTCGAAGATGTCGGCGGGGGCACCGGCCGCATCCCGGAACACCACACCGCTCGACTCGAGCGACAGGACGGTCGAGACGTCGACCCCCATCGCGAAGTCGTCGGCGAGTCCGTCCACCCTGTCGACGAAGATTCCGGCGTCCACGGGGTCTTCCACCGTGGCCGCCCACGCGGCCGGTGCCGCGGCACCCGCGACGAGAGTCGCCGCGAGCGCTCCGCCGAGCACCGCCTTCCGGGTTCTCGATGTCCAGCTCTGCACGTTCGCATTCCTCTCCTGAGGCAGCGTCGCCGAACGGTCCCGCGACGCTGCGGCTGTCGTCGGCGTGGCCGACGGTGATGGATGCCGGGCGCACCGGCGCGGCGGATTCAGCCCTTGACGGAACCCGCGGTGAGGCCGCCGACGATGTAGCGCTGCAGCGACAGGAACAGGACGAGGACCGGGATCGCGGCGATCACCGCACCGGCGGCGAACAGGCCCCAGTTCGACGCCAGCTGGTTCGAGACCCACTGGTACATGCCCACCGCGAGCGTCCAGTTCTCCTCGGAGACCAGGACGATCTTGGCGATGATGTAGTCGCCGAACGCGGCGATGAAGGCGAGCAGCGCGACCACCGCGAGGATGGGCGTCACGAGCGGCATGATGAGCCGCCAGAAGATCTGCGCGTGCGTGGCGCCGTCGATCTTGGCCGACTCGTCGATCTCGATCGGCACGGTGTTGAAGAAGCCGTACATGAGGAACGTGTTGACGCCCAGCGCGCCGCCGAGGTACACGCAGATGAGCGCGATCTTGGAGTTGAGGCCGAGCGCCGGGACGACTTCGCCGAGTGTCAGCAGCATGAGGAAGATCGCGACGAACGCGAGCGCCTGCGGGAACATCTGGATGATGAGCAGCCCGGTGAGGCCCGCCCGGCGGCCCGAGAAGCGGAAGCGCGAGAACGCGTACGCGGCAGCCGCCCCCATCAGCACCGCGCCGACCGACGAGACGCCGCCGATCAGCAGCGTGTTGCCCGCCCACGTCCAGAACTGGGTCTGGCCGAGCGCGAAGAAGTTCGACAGGTCGACGACGCTGAACAGCGCGTTGCTCGCCGCGAGCGTGCCGTGCGGATTGAGCGATGCCGACAGCACGTAGACCAGCGGGAACACCGCATAGAAGATCACCACGACCGCGAGGAGGTACTTCCAGCCGACGTCGAGCAGCCAGCGTCGGCGGCGCGCGCCGCGGCGCGGATCGCGGGACGAGGCGGGGGAGGCCGGGACAGTCGTTGCAGTGGACATCACTGGAACTCCTCGAGCTTGCGGGTCTGCCGGAACGCGATCGCCGAGATGCCGCCGACGACCGCGAACACGAGGATCGACAACGCGCTCGCGAGGCCGTAGTCGGCTGCGCCGCCGGACACTCCCGAGATGTCGTAGATGGCCGAGATCAGGATGTCGGTGGCGCCCAAGGCATACGGCGCGCCGGGGATCGACGGGCCGCCGTTGTTGAACATGTAGATGACCGTGAAGTTGTTGAAGCTGAACGCGAACGACGAGATCAGCAGCGGTGCGGTCGCCACGAGCACGAGCGGCAGGATGATCGACCGCAGCTGCCGGGTGCGCCCGGCGCCGTCGATCGATGCCGCCTCGAGGGTATCCTGCGGCAGCGCCTGCAGCGCCCCGGTGCAGACCAGGAAGTAGTACGGATAAGTGAGCCACAGGTTGACCCAGATGACCGCGGCGCGGGCGAGCCATGGATCACCCAGCCAGTTGATGTGCGCTCCGAAGAAGAGGTCGTTGATGACGCCGAACTCGGCATTGAACATGCCGCGGAACAGCAGCGCCGACATGAAGGCCGGGAACGCGTACGGGAGGATGTACAGGGTCCGCAGGAACCGGCGTCCCTTGATCCGCGCGTCGTTGTAGATGAGCGCGAGGATGAGTCCGAGGGCGAACGGCAGCAGCACCGACAGCGTCGCGAACACGAAGGTCCACACGGTGACCGACAGGAGGGTGCTCGCGAGGGCGGGATCGGTGAAGATCCGCAGGAAGTTGTCGAAGCCGACATTGACGTACCAGCCTGCCGGCAGCGTGGAGCCGTCCTCCGCGACGAACGAGCCGCTGTCGTTCGCGGTGTAGACGGTGCCGGTGGTGGTGTCGGTGATCGTCTGGGCGGCGGCATCCCACACCAGCGTCGATTCGTAGACGGCGCCGGTGGAGCCGTCGCGCGTGCGGATGGAGCCGTCGTTGGGGTCGTCTGAGACGGGCACGCGCAGTGCTGCGATCTGCGCCTGCAGCTCGGCGTCGGTGATGACCGTCGCCTTGGGGATGACCGTCCAGCCCGGCACCTCGGTGGGCGTGCCCGCCTGGCCGACCTTCGCACCGGGCACCTCGCCCAGCGGCTCCTCGGCGGTGCCGGCCAGGACGTCACCGTCGTCGACGATCGCGAAGCCGAGCTGATCGCCGCGCTGGAGCACCGACAGGGGGTACGTGGGGGAGTCCTCGACGCGTCGCTCGCCCTGGATCAGCGCCGCCTCGACCGCCTGCTGCTGCGTGCCGGCATGCCCGGTGCCGTAGTTCGTGAAGGCGATGTACGCGGTGTATCCGAAGATGAACACCTGGAAGACGAGCAGGAACACGAGGCCGGGCAACAGGTACTTCAGCGGCAGCGCGCGCCGGGTGAAGTACACGACGTCTGCCGCCAGCACGAGCACCAGCATCCCGCCGAACACGATCCACGATTCGGCGCGGAAGGCGCTCAGCAGCGTCATCACGCCGAAGGCGTTCACGAGCGCCATCAGCGCGAGCTTGACGAGGAACCCCCAGCCCGGGCCGCGCCAGCGGCGGGCGTGCGATTCGCGAGGCCTGGGGGCGGCACTCGACGAGGGCGAGGGGGTCGCCGGCGGCGAGGGAGGTGCATCCACCGTCATGCGTGTGCTCCTGAGGGTCTGACTCCCGCGTCGGCGCGGGAGGCGAGGTGGGTGGAGTCCGGGAGGCGGGGAGAGGCACTCGCCCGCCTCCCGGAGTCAGGGATCGGTCGCCGAGCGTGTCGAAGCGCCCTTCGACACGCTCAGGGACCGAAGGTCAGCGGGCTCAGCCCTTGACCGCGGCCTCGACGTCGGTGACCATCTTGTTCCACGTCGGCACGGGGTCGGCGCCGTTGATGATCTGCGACTGCGCGGCGTTCCAGAGGTCCCACACCGAGCCCATCTCGGGGATGCTCGGCATCGGCACGCCGTTCTGCGCCGAGGCGAGGAAGCCCGCGATGATCGGGTCGGAGGCGACCTCGGTGGCCAGCGTCGACCACGCGGGGATGCGCGGGTCGGCCTCGTAGAGCGCGCGCTGCGCCTCTTCGGTGCCGAGGTAGTCGACGAGGAACGACTGCGCGAGCAGCTTGTTCTTGGACTGCGAGCTCAGGTAGAAGCCCTGCACGCCGACGAACGGCGCCGCGGGCTGCCCGCCGGCGGACGGGATGGGGCTCACGACGATGTTCTTGACGTCCGGGTAGGCGCTGATCGCCCAGGGTCCCTGGATCGTGTACGGCGCCTTGCCCGTGTTGAAGAGCTCGTTGTTGATGTCGTAGTCGACGGTCGTCGAGATGTAGCCGGTGCCGCTGGTGCCGTTGGCGCCGAGCCACTG
This sequence comes from Microbacterium helvum, assembly GCF_014779795.1. Classification (GTDB taxonomy): domain Bacteria; phylum Actinomycetota; class Actinomycetes; order Actinomycetales; family Microbacteriaceae; genus Microbacterium; species Microbacterium helvum. The sequence continues at coordinate 157,333 of NZ_JACXZS010000007.1, read as the reverse complement.
TGCGAACGCCTCACCCGCGGCGCCGCCCATCCCGACCTCGGTCGTGTACGAGCCCGACGCGTCCTGGACGAACACCGGGGCGCCGAAGGACGTCTGGAAGCCGTACATCGTGTAGCCGTCGCCGGTCTCGCCGTTGGTGTTGATGACGAACGGACGCTCGGTGCCGGCCGCGAGACCCTTCTGGATCATCTCGTCCCAGGTCGCCGGCGCCTCGCTGCCGACCAGGTCGGCGTTCTGCACGAGCGCGATCGTCTCGAGCGAGTACGGCAGGGCGTACAGCTGGCCGTCGTAGGTCATCGCCTCCAGCGCGACCGGCTCGAACTCGGACGCCTTGTCGCCGAGGTCGATCGTGTCGACGACGCCCGCAGCGACGAGCGCGCCGAGCCAGTCGTGCGCGCCGACGGTGATGTCGGGACCCTTGCCGGTCGGGACCTGGGCGATGAAGTCGTTGCGAAGATCCTCGAAGTTCTTCTTGACGATCTTCACGGTCGCGCCGGTCTCGTCCTCGAACGCCTTCGCGGCGTCCTTGACGGCGCCCTGGCGCTCCTCGTCGGTCCAGATGACGAGCTCGGCGCTGCTGCTGTCGCCCGAGCCGTCGCTGCTGCTGTCGTCGTTCGTGCTGCCGGAGCAGCCGGCGAGGACGACCGCTGCCGTGAGCGCCAGCGCTCCGAATGCGATCTGCTTGCGCATGGTTTTCCTTTCGGTGGTGGTGTGTGCAGAGGTGCGGGTCAGGGTGCGGCGCGGTGCGCCGGAGTGAGCCGGACGACGGCGAGGCCGCCGGCGGGGACGGTGAGGGTGCCGTCGACGGCCGCGCCGGAGATGAGCTCCACGCCGGTCGCCGGGAAGGTCGCCGGTTCGTCGCGATGGTTGATCGCCACGGCGAACTCCGCATCGTCGCCGCGGCGCAGCACGACTTCGAGACCCTCGGGGTGCGCGGCGGGCGTGACGCCGGCGTCGGCGTACACCTCGGTCATGACGGTGCGGAGGCCCTCGGCATCCAATCGCGTGCTGAGGTACCAGCCCACGCCGGAGCCGTGCACGTGCCGGGTGATCGCCGCGCCCCCGGCGCCGGGGCCGTCGAGGTAGGTGCCGACCGCCTCGGCGCCCTCGAGGACGATGTCCTCCTGCCAGGCGTCGGCGGAGAGGGATGCCGCACCGCGCCATCGCACGGCATGGCGGGCGCCCTCGCGCAGCGGCAGGAACTCCTCGACCACCAGCCCGAGCGCGTCGCGCAGCGGGGCGACGAAACCACCCGCGGGCACCGCGTCGTTCTCGTCGACGACGGCGGAGAAGAACGAGACGACGAGCGTGCCGCCCGACTCGACGTAGCGGGTGAGGTTCGCGGCGTCGGCGGCGCTCAGCATGTACTGCGCGGGCGCGACCACGAGCTTGTAGCCGGAGAGGTCCTGGCCGGGCAGGGCGAAGTCCGCCGTGATGCCGTCGCGCCACAGCCGCTCGTAGAAGGAACGGATGCGCTCGGCGTGCGACACGTCCACCGACGGGCGCCATTCGAGGTCCTGCGCCCAGAACGACTCGAAGTCCCACAGGATCGCCACGTCGGCGGCGACGCGAGAGCCGCGCACCTCCTCGAGACGCGCCAGCACATCGCCGAACTCCACGACTTCGCGCCACACGCGGGAAGACGTGCCGGCGTGCGGGATCATCGCGGAGTGGAACTTCTCGGCGCCGGAGCGTGACGCGCGCCACTGGAAGAACAGGATCGCGTCGGCGCCGCGCGCGAGGTGCGTGAGCGAGTTGCGTGCGAGCTCTCCGGGACGCTTGGCCACGTTGCGCGGCTGCCAATTGACCGCCGACGTGGAGTGCTCCATGAGGATCCACGGCTTGCCGCCGCCGACCGAGCGCGAGAGATCTGCAGCGATCGCGAGGCCGATCTCGCCCTCCGGATCCGCGGCGACCAGATAGTGGTCGTCCGAGACGATGTCGACCTCGCGCGCCCATGCCCACATGTCGGTGGTCCAGCTCTGGTTCGCCATGAAGTTCGTGGTGATGGGCTGCGACGCGTGTGCGCGGATCGCGTCGCGCTCGGCGATGAAGCACGCCCGCAGCTGATGGTCGGTGAAGCGGGCGAAGTCGAGACGCTGCGCGGGGTTGACCACCGAGGGCGCGGCGGCGGGTGCGCCGACGTGATCCCACGACCCGTAGTGCTGGCCCCAGAACGCGGTGCCCCACGCGGCGTTGAGCCCGTCGAGGCTTCCGTACTTGTCGCGCAGCCAGCCGCGGAAGGCGCGCACCGACTGCTCGGAGTAGTCCTCGCCGACCGGTACGCCGTACTCGTTGTGCACGTGCCACAGCACGACCGCCGGGTGGGAGCCGTAGCGCTCGGCGAGGGTCGAGGCGATGCGGACGATCGCCTCGCGGTACGCGGGAGAGGCGTGGGACGCCATGCCGCGGGCGCCGAAGCCCATCGTGACGCCGTCGCGCGTGACGACGCGGGCGTCGGGATGGTCGGCGAAGAACCACGCCGGGGGAGACGCGGTGGGGGTTCCGAGGTCGACCGAGATGCCGTTCTCGTGAAGCAGGTCGAGCAGCTCGTCGAGCCACGCGAAGTCGAAGACGCCCTCCGCGGTCTCGATCAGGGCCCACGCGAAGATGCCGACGCTGACCAGGTTGACCCCGGCCTCTCGCATGAGCGCGACGTCTTCGCGCCAGACCTCTTTCGGCCACTGCTCGGGGGTGTAGTCGCCGCCATAGGCGATTCCCCGGATCTCGGGCCAGCGGTCGGACGAGGTCATGGACGCTCCATCGGGTCGGTTCACGGGGTCACGGCGGGCTGCCGCAGCGGTCTCTCGTCGATCGACGACTGTGACCGGTCACAGTCTTGCTCGAGTGGATGCCGCACCGCATGATCCCGCCCGCAACCGTTACCCAACTGTGACCGGTCACAGCTCTCGCTGTGTCGGGCGCCGATTCGGCCCGTTCGCGGGGTAGAGTCGCTGGTCGTGGACGAGACGACGGTGCGGCGCAAGCCGACGATCCGCGATGTCGCAGCAGCGGCCGGGGTCTCGCGCGGCACGGTCTCGCGCGTGATCAACGGTGGACACTGGGTGTCGCCCGACGCGCGGTCGGCCGTGGAGGACGCGATCCGGCGCACCGGCTACACGGCGAACCACGCCGCCCGCAGCCTCGCGACGGGGCGGTCGGGCTCGCTCGCGTTCCTGCTCACCGAGCCGCAGCACCTGCTCTTCCAGGACCCCACGTTCGCTCTGCTGCTGCGCGGGGCGGCCGAGGCGCTCGCGCAGCGCTCCATGACGCTCGTGCTGCTGGTGGCCGGGACGCCGGCCGAACGCGCGGGCGTCGCCACCTTCGTCGGAGCGGGCCACGTGGACGGCGTGCTGCTGATCTCGTCGCACGAGGCCGATCCCCTCGTCGAGCAGCTGCTCGAAGCCGGCGTGCCCACCGTGTGCTGCGGCATCCCGCTCGGCCATGAGGCGAACGTCCCCACCGTCTCGGTCGACGAGATCGGGTCGGCCCGCGAGATGACGCGCTACCTGCGTGCGCAGGGCCATCGCCGCATCGCGATGATCGCCGGTCCCCACGACACCCCCGGCGGCCGCTTCCGACTGGTCGGATTCGAAGAAGAGATGGGTGCCGACTTCGACCGCGCACTCGTGGAAGAGGGCGACTACAGCCAGGAGTCCGGCGCCGTCGCCATGACCCGCCTGCTCGAACGCGCGACCGACATCGACGCCGTCTTCGCCGCGAGCGACCTCATGGCCGCCGGCGCCATCGCCGCGCTGCGCAAGGCCGGGCTGCGCGTGCCCGAAGACATCGCGGTCGCAGGGTTCGACGACTCGGGGCTCGCCGCCACGCACGAGCCGCCGTTGACCACCATGCGCCAGCCGTGGGAGCGGCTCAGCGAAGAGATGGTCTCGCTGCTGCTCGACGTGATCGCCGGCGGGCACCCGCAGCCCATCACTCTGCCGACGACGCTCGTGGTCCGCGACAGTGCGTGATGCGGACGGCTCTCGCCGTGCGCGGTGCGCGACGCGTGCGCGTCGCGTGAGTGTTACGTTTCCCGGCCTCGGCGCCCGCACGACCGGCCCGTCGGTCACAGCGCCGGGTGCGGCATCCACTCGAACTAGACTCTCCTGGTGACTTCCGGCCGCCAGTCCTTCTACATCACGACGCCGATCTACTATCCGAGCGACGTGCCGCACATCGGCCACGGCTACACGACCGTGGCGGTCGACACCCTCGCGCGCTGGCACCGCCAGGCGGGCGACGACACCTGGATGCTCACGGGCACCGACGAGCACGGCCAGAAGATGCTGCGGGCGGCGTCGGCGAACAACGTCACTCCGCAGGAATGGGTCGACAAGCTCGTCACCGAGGCGTGGTTCCCGCTGCTGAAGACCCTCGATGTCGCCAACGACGACTTCATCCGCACCACTCAGCCGCGCCACGAGGAGCGCGTGCAGCAGTTCGTGCAGGCGATCTACGACCGCGGCTACATCTACGCGGGCGAGTACGAGGCGCTGTACTGCGTGGGCTGCGAGGAGTTCAAGCCCGAGTCCGAGATCGTGGACGGCACCGGGGCGTTCGAGGGTCTGAAGGTCTGCGCGATCCACTCGAAGCCGCTGGAGCTGCTGCAGGAGAAGAACTACTTCTTCAAGCTGAGCGAGTTCCAGGACAAGCTGCTCGAGCTCTACGCCACCGTGCCCGACTTCGTGCGCCCCGACTCGGCGCGCAACGAGGTCGTGTCCTTCGTCAAGAACGGGCTGAAGGACCTGTCGATCTCGCGCTCGGCGTTCGACTGGGGCATCACGGTGCCCTGGGACGAGCAGCACGTCATCTACGTGTGGGTCGACGCGCTGCTGAACTACGCCACGGCCATCGGCTACGGCACCGACCCCGAGGAGTTCGCACGCCGCTGGCCCGCGTACCACGTGGTCGGCAAGGACATCCTGCGCTTCCACGCCGTCATCTGGCCGGCGATGCTGATGGCGGCGGGACTCGAGGTGCCGCGCGGCGTGTTCGCGCACGGCTGGCTGCTCGTCGGCGGCGAGAAGATGTCGAAGTCGAAGCTCACCGGCATCGCGCCCACCGAGATCACCGACGTGTTCGGCTCGGACGCGTACCGCTTCTACTTCCTGTCGGCGATCGCGTTCGGCCAGGACGGCTCGTTCTCGTGGGAGGACCTGTCGGCCCGGTACCAGGCAGAGCTCGCCAACGGCTTCGGCAACCTCGCGTCGCGCACGACCGCGATGATCGAGAAGTACTTCGAGGGCGTCGTGCCGCCTGCTGCGGCGTACGAACCGCGGGATGTCGCGATCCAGAAGACGGTGGCGGATGCCGCGACCGCCGCCGACGCGGCGATCGAGCGCTTCCGCATCGACGAGGCCATCTCGTCGATCTGGACCATCGTCGACGCGCTCAACCTCTACATCACCGAGAACGAGCCATGGGCGCTCGCCAAGGACGAGGCCCAGCGTGCGCGCCTGGGCACCGTGCTCTACACAGCCGCCGAGGGACTGCGCGCCCTTGCCGTGCTGCTGTCGCCGGTGATGCCCGAGTCGACCGAGAAGCTGTGGATCGCGCTCGGCGCCGCCGAGTCGATCGGACGCCTGCAGGACCAGCCGCTGCGTGAGGCGGGGGCGTGGGGCGTGCTTCGTCCTGGTTCGTCGGTGAACGGCCTGGCGCCGCTGTTCCCGCGCGTCGAGCAGACGGCGTAGGACGCGCAAGGGCGCCAGAATCCTGTCGGGGCGCAACGGATCTGGTGCGCCCCAACAGGATTCTGGCGCCGCTCACGAAAGGGGAGTGTGATGTCGGCATCGACCGACCCGTCGCAGTACGTGCGCGTGCGCGAGAAGGGCTCGCGCGACGTCTCATACCCCGACGCCCCCGAGCCCCTCGCGGTGCCGGTGTACGACAACCACGCGCACCTCGAGATCGAGGACGGTGTGGGCCTGTCGCTCGACGAGCAGCTGACGCGCGCCGGCGAGGTCGGCGTGATCGGCGTCGTACAGGCCGGTGGCGACATCGAGTCGAGCCGCTGGTCGGCGTGGGCCGCGGCATCCCATCCCCGCGTCCTCGCGGCCGTCGCGATCCACCCGAACGAAGCACCCGCGTACGCCGCGGCCGGACGTCTCGACGAGGCCCTCGGCGTCATCGACGAGCTCGCCGCGCAGCCGCGCGTGCGCGCGATCGGCGAGACCGGGCTGGACTTCTTCCGCACCGACGACGACGGCCGGCCGGCGCAGTTCGAGAGCTTCGAGGCGCACATCGCGCTCGCGAAGAAGCACGGCATCGCCATGCAGATCCACGACCGCGACGCCCACGAGGCCGTGCTCGAGACGCTTCAGCGAGTGGGTGCCCCCGAGCGCACGGTGTTCCACTGCTTCTCGGGCGACGCCGACATGGCTGCCGTTGCGCGCGAGCGCGGGTACTGGCTCTCGTTCGCGGGCAATGTGACGTTCAAGAACGCGCAGAACCTGCGCGACGCGCTTGCGGTGATCCCGCGTGAGCGCATCCTCGTCGAGACGGATGCCCCGTTCCTCACGCCCACCCCGCACCGGGGTCGCCCGAACGCGCCGTACCTGATCCCGGTGACCGTGCGCTTCATGGCCGCGGAGCTCGGGATCGACGTCGACGAGCTGTGCGCGCAGCTGGCCGCCAACACCCTCGAGGTGTACGGCGCGTTCGAGGGTTAGGTTCGGTCTGTGGACGCAGAGCTGTGGGACCTGGTGGATGCCGCCGGTCGTCCGCTCGGGATCACGCATCGCCGCGGCGATCCGGACCTTCCGGCCGGGAGCTATCACATCGTGTCGTCGGTGTGCGCGGTGCGAGAGGACGGGCGCGTCCTGATCTCGCAGCGCGCCGCGGTGAAGGACTTCGCCCTGGACTGGGAGTTCGCGGCGGGCAGCGCGCTCGCGGGTGAGACGAGCCGAGAGGCGGCGGCGCGCGAGCTGCGGGAAGAGACCGGGCTGATCGCCGCCGCGGACGCGCTCGTGTTCGTCGGGCGACGGATCGAGGCTACGGCGCTGTTCGACGTGTACGTCGCACACGACATCGACCCCGCGACGGTGCAGCTCGACCCCGCTGAGGTGGCTGATTCGGAGTGGGTGACGATGGACGAGGTGCGCGAGCGCTACCGCGCGGGCGTGTTCGCGGCGCCGTGGGTGGCCCGGTTCGACGAGCTGTGGCCCGCTCTGACGGCTGCGGTGCGCGCAGGCGCGGCGACGCGGTGACGGCCTTCGCGGCGTACTCCCCGGATGCCGGCGGTCACCCGCCTGCGCAGGTCTCGCTGCGACCGGCGACGAAGGGCGATGTCGAGGCGATCCTGCGCATCGAGGTCGTGTCGGGGCGCGCGGCCGGCTCGGTCGGCAGCGCGGAGGGCTACCGTCGCGCGATCGCCGATCCTCGCCGGTGCGTGGTGGTCGCTGAGACGACGGAGGCGGATCGCCGCTTCGTCATCGGGTGGGCCAAGACGCACCACCACGTGGAGGCGGTCGACCCTGCCCCACCGGGGCATTACCTCGGCGGCATCACCGTCGACCCGTCATGGCGTCGGCGCGGGGTCGCGGCGGCGCTCACGGATGCGAGGCTGCAGTGGATCGCGGCGCGTGCCGCGACGGCGTTATATGTCGTGAACGTCCAGAACCGCGCGTCGATCGACCTGCACCGGCGCTGGGGCTTCACCGAGGTGCTGCGCGCTCCCCGCCTGATGGGCGTCGAGTTCGACGGCGGCGTCGGTCTGCTGATGCGCGCGGATCTCGCGGGGCACGTCTGACGGCGCTCCCGCGCACCTCGCAGCGCGGCGGATCGGCGCGATCGGGACTGATGCGCCGCGGTGGGCCGCGCGCCAGCCGTGCGCGTCGGTCGCGGGGGATGGGACCCATCCGCCAGCCGGCGGCGACGATACGCGGAGGGCGCGGGCAGGGCGGTGCCAGAGGCTGAAAGCATGGCTGGTCAGCACCCGAGGTGCGACAAGACGCCCCGCCCGCGGTACCCACCATGCCCGGCGACGGCCGCCGTGTCACGTCGGTGCCGCGACCGAGATCTGCGTTAGCGCACGTGTCGACGGGCGGCGTCTCAGGATTGTGGCCGTGCGAGTGAGGGATGGATGCCGGCGGCCGCGGCCGCCGGCATCCACCCCGCTCCTCGTCCTGCGCCGAGCCAAGGGATTCGCGCCGAGACCGGGGACGTCGCCCGGTGTCTCGGCGAGTATCCCCTGGCTCGGCGGAACAGTGGGTTCCGCGAGCCGTGCGCCGCGGCGGGGGTACCGCCCGACCGGGGCTACGCCGCCTCGCCGACGGCGTCGCCGTCGGCCGCCGGGTCGTCCAGCACGGGCTTCGCGGCGGCGATGTTGCGGATCGGGCGCCACACCAGCGCCAGCGTGAGCGCCGAGCCGGCGAAGGCGAACCACCACGGCGCCGTGAGGCCCCATGTCTGGGCGATGAGTCCGCCCAGCAGCTGCCCGATCACGAGTCCGCCGAACACGCCCACCATGTTGACCGACGCGATCCGTCCCTGCAGCGACAGGGGCACGAGCCGCTGGCGGACCGTCGTCGAGATGGTGCCCCACACGAACGCGTACAGCCCGAACCCGAACATGATGACCAGCGCCACCACGCCGTTGGTCGTGACGGCGAACGAGAGGTGCATGAGCACCTCGAGCGACAGGCACACCCGCATCAGCGTCGAGAACGAGACGTGCTTCTCGAGCCAGCCGAAACTGAAGACCGCCACCATGCCGCCGAGCGCAGATGCCGTCGTCAGGGCGCCGTAGCCGATCGCTCCCATGCCGAGGTGCTCGGTCGCGTAGAGCACGAGCACGCTCCACGGCGCCGCCCACGTCACGTTGAACACCAGGATGATGAGCACGAGCGTGCGCACCGGCGGGTTGTGGCGCAGCCAGCGCAAGCCTTCGCGGATCGGATGCGGCTTCACCGGCGTGCCGTCGGCGCTCACCGTCGCGGCACCCGTGACCGCGGCATCCCTCTCCGGAACCGGGGTGTGCGAGATGCGCGAGATCAGCACCACCGCGAGGGCGACGCACAGGATCTGCAGCAGGAACGGCCAGAACGACCCGATCGCGAAGAGGAACGCGCCCAGCGGGGGACCGGCGAGCTGGTTGGCGACGAGGTAGCCGGCCTGCATGCGGGCATTGCCGATGCCGAGGTCGGCGGGCCGCACCATCATGGGCAGCAGCGTGCTGCCCGCCGAGTCGGCGAACACCTCGGCGGTGCCGTAGAGGAACGCCGTCGCGAGCACGATCCACACGGTCGCGTTCCCGGTGATGAGGAACACCACGAGCACCCCGACGATGACCGCGCGCATCCCGTTCGCGAGCATCACGAGGCGGCGCCGGTCGTGATGGTCCGCGACGGACCCGGCGAGCAGGCCGAACAGCAGCCAGGGGAGGAACTGCATCATGGCGCCGGAGGCGACGAGCACCGGCGACGAGGTCATCGAGGCGATGAGCAGCGGCGCCGCCGACAGGGCGATGCCGTCGCCGAGATTGCTGGTCCACGACGACGCCAGCAGCCACCGGAAATCCCTGCCCAGGCGGCGTGGTGCGATCAGTTCGCCGAGCGAGGGCATCCCAGCATCCTAGGCGAGCCGGGATGCCGCCACGCGCCGGCTCCCGTCAGCTCGTGGCCGGGGCGTCCTTGCGGTGGACGAACAGCGTCTCGGTCTGCTCGATGTCCATGCCCTTCGTCTCGGGCACGCGCCAGGCGACATAGACGAACGACAGGGCGGCGAACAGCGCGTACATGCCGTACGTGAGCGGCAGCGACCACGAGGACATGGCCGGGAACGAGATCGTGATGAGGAAGTTCGCGATCCACTGCGCTCCCGCCGCGACGCCGAGCGCCTTGCCGCGGATGCGGCTCGGGAAGATCTCGCCGAGCAGCACCCAGACCAGCGGCCCCCACGAGGCGCCGAACCCGACGACGAAGACGTTCGCCGCCACGAGGGCGATCGGACCCCACGGCGCAGGCAGCGTGACCGCGCCGTCGGCGTTGGTCTCGGAGAACACGAAGCACAGCGCCATCAGCCCGAGCGACACGGTCATCATCACCGAGCCGGTGAGCAGGATGGGCTTTCGGCCGACGCGGTCCACCAGGAAGATCGCGATCAGGGTGACCAGCACGTTCGTGATCGAGGTGACGACGCTGATCGTGAACGAGTCGCTCTCGTCGAAACCGACCGACTGCCACAGGCTCGTCGAGTAGTAGAAGATCACGTTGATGCCGACGAACTGCTGGAACACCGACAGGATGATGCCGACCCATACGATGCGCTGGAGACCCAGCACCGGGCCGCGGATCGACACGCCGGCGTTCTTGCGGTCGGCTTCGATGGCGTTCTGCAGCTCGCGGATGGTCTGGTCGAGGTCGGCGGGCGGCATGAGCCGCGAGAAGATCTCGCGCGCCTCGTCACGACGGCCCTTGGAGAGCAGGTAGCGGGGCGACTCCGGCACCGTGAACGACAGGATGCCGTACACGGCCGACGGGATCACCCCGACGAGGAACATCCACCGCCAGGCCTCGAGGCCGAACCACAGCACGTTGTCGGCACCGCCGGCGGCGTTCGCGAGCAGCGCGTCCGACAGCAGCGCCGCGAAGATGCCGATCGTGATCGCGAGCTGCTGCAGCGAGGCCAGGCCGCCGCGGATCTGGCGCGGCGCGATCTCGGCGATGTAGGCGGGCGCGACGACAGACGCGATGCCGATGCCGAGGCCGCCGACGACGCGCCACAGTGCGAGGTCCCACGGCGAGAACGCGAGACCGGCGCCGATCGACGAGACGAAGAACATGATCGCGCCGAGGAACATCACCCGGAGGCGCCCCCAGCGGTCGGACAGGTTGCCGGCGATGATCGCGCCCACCGCGCAGCCCAGCAGCGCGATCGCGACGACGAAGCCGGTGATGACGTCGTTGAGCGCGAAATCCTGCGAGATCGAGTCGACGGCGCCGTTGATCACCGACGAGTCGAAACCGAACAGGAATCCGCCGACGGCGGCGGCCACCGACAGGCCGATCGCGCGACGGCCGTAGGGGCTGCGGAGCGAGAAGGCGTCCGCCGGGATCGAGCCGGTCGTGTTCATGTCCGTCACGCTAGCGGTCGGTCGGAGCCGGTGCGAGGCCTTGCGTGCGCGAGTCGGCATGTGTCAGTGCGGATCGTCGGATGGACGGAAGCCGCGGCCACCGGCATCCCGTCGGTACTGTGGACGCATGCCCGTGACACTGCTGGGCGCGGCCGAGATCCGCGCGCTCGCCGCCGACCTCGACGTCACTCCGACCAAGAAGCTCGGGCAGAACTTCGTCGTGGACGCCAACACCGTCCGCAAGATCGTGCATGTCGCCGAGGTGCAGCCGGGCGACCGCGTGGTCGAAGTGGGACCGGGACTCGGGTCGCTGACGCTCGCGATCCTCGAGGCGGGCGCGTCGGTGACGGCGGTCGAGATCGACCACCGGCTCGCCGAGCGGCTGCCCGTCACCGCCGCGGCCCACGGTGTCGGGGACGGCGCCTTGACCGTGGTCGACGCGGACGCGCTGCGGGTCACCGAGCTGCCCGGCGACCCGACGGTGCTCGTGGCGAACCTGCCGTACAACGTGAGCGTGCCGGTGCTGCTGCACTTCCTCGAGACATTCCCGGGCCTGGAGCGCGGCGTGGTGATGGTGCAGGCCGAGGTCGGCGAGCGGCTCGCGGCGGCGCCCGGGTCGAAGACGTACGGCGCGCCGAGCGTCAAGGCCGCGTGGTACGGCCCGTGGCGTCTGGCCGGCACCGTGTCGCGCCAGGTGTTCTGGCCGGTGCCGAACGTCGACAGCGTGCTGGTGGGGTTCCGCCGCGACGCCGAGCCTCGCGGCGACGAAGAGCTGCGTGTGAAGACGTTCCGCATCGTCGACGCGGCGTTCCAGCAGCGGCGCAAGATGCTGCGCCAGGCGCTCGCGGGCGTCCTCGGCGGCTCGGCGGCAGAGGCGTCGGTCGTCCTGGAGCGCGCCGGGGTCGCGCCCACCGCCCGCGGCGAGCAGCTCACCGTCGACGACTACGTGCGCATCGCCCGCCTGGTCTGACACGCCGATCGCCAGGCCGGTGTGCGCGCAGACGCCGTGTGCACAGCGGAGGCTCCGAAACATGCCGGTAACATTTGTGCGTCCGCCGTCCCGTTCCACGGGCAGCTCGCCTCGCGGCGGACCGGAGTGATCCCATGCGACCCGAACAGCGCACCGCCGAGCACCCTGCTCCCGAACGCGTGCTGCTCCACCTCAGCGACACCCACCTGCGCGCCGCCCACACCCCGCGCCTGTTCGGCACGGTCGACGGCGCCGAGACGCTGGCCCGCGCGCTCGCGGCCATCGAAGAGAGCGGCCTCAGGCCGGACGCCGTCGTCTTCACCGGCGACCTCGCCGACCTGGGCGAGCCCGGAGCGTACGCCGACCTGCGCGCCCTCGTCGAGCCGGTCGCGGCCCGCGTCGGCGCGCGCGTGCTGTGGGTCATGGGCAACCACGACGACCCCGCCGCGTTCCGCGCCGGCCTGTACGGGCAGGACGCGGAAGAACCGGCCGACGCGCTGCGTCCGGTCGATCGCGTGGACGAACTGGACGGCCTGCGGATCGTGACGCTCGACACGTCCGTGCCCGGACACCACTACGGAGCGCTCGGCGACGAGCAGCTCGCCTGGCTCGCCGACGTGCTCGCCACCCCGTCACCGCTGGGGACGATCCTCGCCATGCACCACCCGCCGGTGCCCGCGGTGCTGCCGCTGGCGGCGAGCGTCGAGCTGCGGGATCAGCGGCGGCTGGCGGGGGTGCTCCGGGGAACCGACGTGCGGGCCATCATCGGCGGGCACCTTCACTACTCGACGTTCGCGACGTTCGCCGGAATCCCCGTGTCGGTCGCCTCGTCCACGTGCTACGCGCAGGACCTCACCGTTCCCGTCGGCGGCACGCGGCCGCAGGACGGCGCGCAGGCGTTCAACCTCATCCACGTGTACGACGACACGGTGGTGCACTCGATCGTTCCCGTCGACGCGCCGCGTCCGCTCGAGCACATCGATCCTGCCGAGGCGCAGCTCCGTCTGCGGGCAGCCGGCGTCCTCCCGCTCAGTGCCGCACGGAGGGATGAGCCGACCGCGCCGATTCCCGTGCTGCGCTGAGCTCGTCGCGCTCCCACGGTGCGCGCACCGGGAACATGCGCTCCAGCACGCTGCGGATCGCGCGCACGCGGATCTCTTCCGGCACCTCGGACTCCCCGCCGTCGTTGAGGCAGAACATGTCGACGTCGCACCGTTCGGCGAGCCGCTCCATGCGGCGCACTCCGCCGGCGAGCGTCGTCTGCGCGTAGCGCACGCGAGGCACCCGGGTCGCGATCGCACGCCCGGTCAGCAGGGCGTAGTAGTGGTACAGGCTGTTGGTCACCGAGATGTCGGTGGCGGAGCGGAAGCGGGATGCCGCCGTCCGCGCGAAATCGTCCGGGAAGGCCTGCTCGAGCTCGGTCATGACGCTTTTGCGCAGCGGTGCAGCGCAGTGCTCGAGGTCGCGCACGATGGTGCGTCCGAACCTCCCACGCAGGAGGGAGCGGTTCACACGCAGTCCGTTGTCGTGGCCGCTGCGGTGCAGAGCGGGCTCTCCTGCGCCGATCCGGACCTCGCACTCGACGAACTTCGTCACCCCGCCCGGGGTGAAGAACATCTCCGGCTCGACCGCGCGTCCGAAGAACATGTCGTCGTTCGAGTACAGGAAGTGCTCCGCGAGTCCCGGGATGCGGTGCAGCTGCGCCTCGACGGCGTGCGAGTTGTGCGTCGGCAGGACCGACGGGTCGGCGAAGAACTCCTCGCTGCGCACGATGGTGACCTTCGGGTGATCCAGCAGCCAGGCGGGCGCGGGGGAGTCGGTCGCGATGAAGATGCGGCGCACCCACGGCGCGTGCATGTGCACGCTGCGCAGCGCGTAGCGCAGTTCGTCGACGTGGCGGTAGCGCGCCGGTCCGTCATCGCCCTCGCCGACCACGTACTCCGACAGCTGTGCGGCGCGCTGGCGGCGGAAGTCGGTCGACGATCCGTCCACCCAGGAGAAGACGATGTCGACGTCCTCGGTGAACTCCAGGGGGTGCGGGTCGAACATGCCGGCGATCGTGCGCCACGTGCGGCCGTGTCGCTCGACGGACGTGAAGGCGAGGTCTTCGACGGGCGTCTCGCGGCGGGTGAAGTCGTTGTCCCGCGGCGCGCGGACCGTCTTCGCGCCGAAGCGCCAGAACTCCAGCGGGACGCCGAGAGACGGCCCGTAGCGGAGCGATCCCGAGCTGGTCACCCGTGGGCGGTAGAGGCGCACCCACGACGGCTCGGCACCCGGGAGCCGCGCATCGCACGCCAGGACGGGCGCCCGCCCCTTGGCCTTGAGGTACAGCGGATCGCGCGTGCAGACGGCCGCCAGCGCCGCCAGTGCCGCATCGCGCAGGCGCACGTCGACGACGAGTGCCGGAGTGGAGCGGTCGTGGCGGATCAGCAGCAGATCGATGCCGGCTGCCTCCAGCGTGTCGGCGATCAGCAGAAGATCGGCCTCCCGCGCCTCGAAGGGCGCGGTGTCGTCGTGCACCAGGTGCAGGATCCCCCGGTCGACGAAGATGTCGCCGCGGTCGAGGAGCACGCTCGAGGGCTCGGCGGTGTCCGACAGTGCAGACAGTAGCGTCATGCGTTCCTCCCCATCTTCAGGCGCCGGCGGCGCGTGGTGCGCGTCGTCGCAACCGTCACGATACGGAGACTGCGTTGCGATGAGATTTCGGGGAGAGTCCCTTGACAAGCGGGGCGCTGTTGTGGGTGGCGCGCGGGCGAACATCGCAGCGGCACTCCTGCGCCGTGCGGGCCGACGCCGATAGCCTGGACCGGTGACCGCAGACGACCGCTACCTGTCCCGCGGCGGAGACCTCCACCGCCCCTACACCGCCGCCGACGACCGCTACGTCGGCTTCCCTGAAGGACCGGCACAGTATCGCCGGGTCGGCTCGTCCGGACTGACGCTGCCGCCCGTGTCGCTGGGCCTGTGGTGGAACTTCGGCGACAACATCCCGTTCGACAACCAGCGCGCGCTGCTGCGCCACGCGTTCGACCGTGGGATCACGCACTTCGACCTGGCGAACAACTACGGCCCGCCCTACGGCACGGCCGAGACCAACTTCGGGCGCATGATGCGGGAGGACTTCGCGCCCTACCGCGACGAGCTCATCATCTCGTCCAAGGCGGGCTACGACATGTGGCACGGCCCGTACGGCAACGGCGGTTCGCGCAAGTACCTCATCGCCAGCGCCGAGCAGTCTCTCACGCGCATGAGCATCGACTACGTCGACATCTTCTACTCGCACCGTGTCGACCCCGATGTGCCCGTCGAAGAGACCGTCGGCGCCCTCGACACGCTGGTGCGCCAGGGCAAGGCGCTGTATGTCGGCATCTCGTCTTACAGCGCCGAGCGCACCGCCGCCGCGGCGGCGGTCGCCCGTTCCCTCGGCACACCGCTCGTGATCCACCAGCCCGCGTACTCGATCCTCAACCGCTGGGTCGAAGACGGCCTGACCGGAGTGCTGAAGCAGGAGGGCATGGGCGCGATCGCGTTCACACCCCTCGCGCAGGGCCTGCTGACCGACAAGTACCTGTCGGGCGGCTCCGCCGAGCGGGCACAGCAGCGGGGCTCGCTCCCGAAGGGCCCGCTGAGCGAGAGGGGCCTCGCGACCCTCCGCGGACTGGACGTGATCGCCAAGGAGCGCGGGCAGACCCTCGCGCAGATGGCGATCCAGTGGGTGCTGCGCGACCCGGTGGTCGCCTCGGCTCTCATCGGCGCTTCGCGTCCCGCCCAGCTCGACGAGAACCTCAAGGCCCTCGAGGGACCGGCGTTCACGACCGAGGAGCAGGAGCGCATCGACGCGCTGTCGGACGGCATCGACGTCGACCTCTGGGCGGAATCGGCGAACCGGTGAGCCAGGCCCTCGCCGCCGACGGCGTCCGCGTGCGGGCGCCGGGCAAGCTCAACCTCTTCTTCGAGGTCGGCGGCGTGCAGGACGACGGCTACCACGACGTCGCCTCGGCCTACCAGGCCGTGTCGCTCTTCGAGGACGTGTGGGCGACGCCGTCCGACGAGTTCACGGTGTCGATCTCGGGCACCGTGGACGTGTCGGGGGTGCCCGCGGACGACCGCAATCTCGCCGTGCGCGCCGCGAGGCTCGTCGCCCAGCGCATCGGGTACACCGGCGGCGTGCATCTCGACATCGTCAAGCACGTCCCTGTCGCGGGCGGCATGGGCGGGGGATCCGCGGATGCCGCAGCCGCCCTGGTCGCGTGCGACGCGCTGTGGGGGGCCGAGCTCGGCAGCGTCGAGCTGACCAAGCTCGCGGCGCGGCTCGGGGCCGATGTGCCCTTCGCGCTGATGGGCGGGACGGCGATCGGCACGGGACGAGGCGATCAGCTCAGTCCGGCGCTCGCGAAGGGGCGCTTCGACTGGGTTGTCGTGCCGTCCGACGCCGGTCTGTCGACGCCCGAGGTGTACGCGCACCTCGACGAGCTGCGCACGCACCCTGACATCGGCGCGTCGACGGGGGTGCCCGAGGTGGCCGCCCCGGTGCTGCACGCGCTGCGGGCCGGCGACCCCATCGCGCTCGCCGAGCACGCGCGCAACGACCTGCAGGTCGCCGCCCTGTCGCTGCGTCCTGAACTGCGCTCGGTGCTCGAGCTCGGCGAGGAGTCGGGGGCGCTCGCGGGCATGGTGTCGGGGTCCGGTCCTACACTGGCGTTCCTGGCGATCGACCCCGAGTCGGCGCTGGAGCTGCAGATCACCCTGTCGGCGGCGGGCTACGAGGCACTGCATGTGCACGGACCCGTCGCCGGCGCACGTGTGGTGCCGGCCTGAGCGCCGGCATCCATCTTCCGGTCCTGAGAGGAACACGCATGACGACGTCTGAGATCGCGCCCGTCGCCGCGGGAGAGTCCGACCGCGCCTCGTTCCGCGCCGGGCCCGTCGACGAGGAGTCGCGCGAGCGACTGGCCGCGAACGGCCTGGAGTATCGCCGTGTCGCCGTGGACGGCGACGATTACGCCGACTGGCTCCAGTCCGCCGCGCGCGGCTTCCAGGACGGCGAACGGTCGCCTGAGCAGGTGGCCGCCTCGCGCGAGCGCAGTGGCTACCGCCGCGTGACGGGCGTCTACGACCCGCTGGCCCCCGTGGCGCAGGCGCCTGTCGCGACGATCGCGTCGTGGATCGGCGATCTCACGGTTCCCGGCGCGGCGGTGATCCCGTCGTGCGCGATCTCGTCGGTCACCGTCTCGCCGACGCACCGGCGCCGGGGCATCGCCCGCGCGATGCTCGAGGGCGAGCTGCGTGCCACCCGCGACGCGGGCGTGCCCGTGGCGATGCTCACGGTCAGCGAGTCGCCGCTGTACGGCCGCTACGGCTTCGCCCCCGCTGCGTCGGCGACGGCGTGGACGATCGAGACGAAGCGGGCGGCCTGGATCGGTCCTCGTCCGGCCGGGCGGGTGGACTTCATCCCCCGTGACCGCGTCCGCGAGCTCATGCCGGTGCTGCACGAGCGCGTCCGGCATCGCACGGCGGGCGAGATCGACATCGCGGGCAGCTTCTGGGACATGTTCGCCGGCACGAATCCCGCTGCCGAGCGGACGGGTGAGAAGCGCGCGATCCAGTACGCCGATGCGTCCGGTGAGGTCCGTGGCGCCGCCGTCTACGCCGTCCGCGAGAACGAGTCCGACTTCACGAAGGGCACCGTCAGCGTGCACCACCTCGTGGCAGAGACCGATGACGCGTACGCCGCGCTGTGGCGCTTCCTGCTCGAGCTCGACCTCGTCGCCGAGGTGCAGGCGCAGAACCTGTCGCTCGACGAGCCGCTGCTGTGGATGATCGCCGATCAGCGTGCGGCCAGGATCACTGTGCGCGACCACCAGTACGTGCGGATCATCGACGTCGCGGCCGCGCTCGAGACGCGTCGCTACGGCGCCGCCGGACGTCTGGTGCTGGAGGTGTCCGACCCGCTCGGCTTCGCCACGGGCACTTACGTCCTTGACGTCGACGCCTCGGGCGCCGGGCGCGTGCGCCGCGTCGACGAGGGCGAGTCGGTGGATGCCGTCGTCCTGTCGCTCGGGATCGCCGAGCTGTCGGCGACCTACCTCGGCGGGGTGTCGGTGGCGACGCTGGCGGCCGCGGGACGCGTGGACGTGCGGGATGCCGGCGGTGCGGCATCCACGCGGTCCGAGGCCGTGGCGACTGCGAGCAGCGTGCTCGGCTGGCACACGGCGCCGCGACTCAGCATCTGGTACTGAACGGGTCTCAGCGTCGGCGCAAGAAGCC
Organism: Microbacterium helvum; assembly: GCF_014779795.1. GTDB lineage: Bacteria > Actinomycetota > Actinomycetes > Actinomycetales > Microbacteriaceae > Microbacterium > Microbacterium helvum. Next base: position 139,022 of record NZ_JACXZS010000007.1, on the reverse strand, counting down.
GAACAGACCGCCGCCCGCTGCCTCGGCCTCGTGGCCGGGGCAGCGGCGCGAGGCCGGGACGCCGGCCAGAGCCTCTTCGACGTGCTGGCCGCAGCCCGCCCACGTCGCCTTGCCGCACGTGGAGCACGTGACCTGTCTGCACATGATGTTTCCTCTCGGTCGGGTCTCTCGCGGCCGTCAGGCCAGCGCGAGGAAGAGCTTCTCGAGCTCGTCGGTGGTGAGCCCTTCGGCGTTCGCGGCACCTTCGGGGTCGGCGACGCAGTCGCGCATCGCCGTCGAGACGATCGCGAAGCCGGCGCGGTCCAGGGCGCTCGTGACAGCGGCCAGCTGCGTGACGACGTCGCGGCAGGACGCATCGGATTCGACCGCGGCGATCACACCGGCCAGCTGGCCGTGAGCGCGCTTGAGCCGGTTGGCGATGCGCTTGCGGGTCGCCGCCTGTTCTTCGGGGGTGCCGGTGATCATCATGCGAGGACTCCTTCTGCGGTGAGGACGCGGTCGAGGTCTGCGCCGAACCACTGACGCAGGGTCTGGATGCCGCCGGACAGCGACGCCGAGTCGAAGCCGCCTGCGACGAGGATCCGGTGGGCGATGTTCGAGCGCACGCCCGCGGCGCACAGCACCCGGACCGGTCGGCCTGCGGCGGCCGCGCGCACCTCGTCGAGTCGCTCGCGCAACTGGGTGTGCGGGATGTTGAGCGCGTCGGGGATGTGCCCGCTGGCGAACTCCGCCGCCGAACGCACGTCGAGCACGAGGCTGTCTGACGCGATCTGCTCCAGATCGGCGGCGTACCACAGGCGCAGGCGGCCGTTCAGGACGTTCTCGGCGACCATGCCGACGAGGTTCACGGCGTCCTTGGCCTGGCCGTAGACCGGCGAGTAGGCCAGGTCCAGGTCGATGAGATCGGGCGCCGTCATCCCGCCGCGCATCGCCGTCGCGAGCACGTCGATGCGCTTGTCGACGCCGTCGGCGCCCACCGCCTGTGCGCCCAGCAGCCGGCCGTCGGCCGCGTCGACGTGCACGACGAGGTGCAGCGGCTCGGCGCCCGGGAAGTAGCCCGCGTGCTGGTTCGGGTGCAGATGGAGTGTGCGGTACGCGATGCCCGAGGCGTCCAGGGCCGCGCGGTTCGCGCCCGTCATCGCGGCCGTCAGTCCACCGATGCGGATGATCGCGGTGCTCGCCGCGGTCGGGATGGAGCGGGCACCGCTCATGCCGAAGATGTCGTCCGCGATGAGCCGTCCGGCGCGGTTGGCCGGTCCCGCGAGCGCGACGGGGCGTGCGGCGCCGGTGACGGCGTCGGTCGAGAGCGTCGCGTCGCCTGCGGCCCAGATGCCGTCCGCCGAGGTCCGGCCGTGCGCGTCGACGACGATCGCACCTCGGACCGTCGCGATGCCGGCGGCTGCGGCGAACGCGGTGTCGGGGCGGACGCCGACCGAGAGCACGACGAGGTCGGCGTCGATCGCGGTGCCGTCCGAGAGCACGACGGCTGCGGCATCCCTCCCGTCCTCGATGCGCTCGGCGGCGGCGCCGTCGTGCACGCCGATCCCGAGTCCCACGAGCTCGTCGCGCACGAGGGTCGCGAGCTCGCGCTCGAGCGGGGGCAGCACGTGCGCCGCGAGTTCCACGACGGCGACGTCCAGTCCGGCATCGCGCAGCGCTTCGGCCGCCTCGAGCCCGATGAACCCCGCGCCGAGCACGACGGCGCGGCGATCGCCCGCCGTGACCCGCTCGCGCAGGGCCACGGCGTCACCGACGGTGCGCAGGGTGTGCACGCGCGGCGAGTCGATCCCCTGGATCGGCGGCCGCAGCGCGGCGGTGCCCGGTGCGAGCACCAGTGCGTCGTACGACAGCGTGCCGATCCCGTCGGGCGCCTGCACGGTCACCGTCCGCGCGTCGGCATCGACGGCGAGCACCTCGTGGCGGGTGCGGACGTCGAGGTTGAGGGCGGCGCGCAGCGACTCCGGCGTGTGCAGCAGGAGCGACGACGCATCCGCGATCTCGCCGCTGACGTGATACGGCAGGCCGCAGTTGGCGAACGACACCTCGTCTCCGCGTTCGAGCACGACGATCTCGGCGGTCTCGTCATGACGGCGGGCTCGTGCCGCCGCGCTCATTCCGGCGGCCACTCCGCCCACGATCACGATCCTCATATCGCTCCTTCAGGTACCCCCGGGGGTATCGGGGTGCAGGCTCGACCATACCCCAGGGGGTATCGACGATCAAATCGCGGCCGGGTCGGCGCCGCTACGTCGCCTAGCCTGGAGGCGACATGGCACATCTTCTGGGGGCCGAGGCCCTGCACCTGGAGTTCCCGACCAAGGTCGTCTTCGACCGGGTCTCGCTCGGCATCGACGAGGGCGACCGCATCGGCGTCGTCGGCCGCAACGGCGACGGCAAGTCGAGCCTGCTGGCGATGCTGGCCGGAAGGCTCGAGCCCGACAGCGGGCGCGTGACGGTCCGCGGCGGCGTCCGTGTCGGCGTGCTCGATCAGGCCGACACCCTCGATGACACGCTGACCATCCGCGAAGCCGTCGTGGGCGACCGCCCCGAGCATGAGTGGGCGGGCGATGCGCGCACGCGCGACGTCATCGCCGGCCTGCTCGCCGACCTCGACTGGGACGGGCCGGTCGCGGGCCTGTCCGGCGGCCAGCGCCGACGCGTGTCGCTCGCCGCGCTGCTGGTCGGCGATCACGAGGTGCTGTTCCTCGACGAGCCGACCAACCATCTCGACGTCGAGGCGATCGCGTGGCTCGCCGAACACGTCAAGCGGCGGTGGCCCGCGAACCAGGGCGGCCTGCTCGTGGTGACGCACGACCGGTGGTTCCTCGACGAGGTGTGCAACACCACGTGGGAGGTCCACGACCGCATCGTCGAGCCCTTCGAGGGCGGCTACGCGGCGTACATCCTGCAGCGCGTCGAGCGCGACCGTCAGGCGGCCGTCATCGAGCAGCGCCGGCAGAACCTCGCCCGCAAAGAGCTCGCCTGGCTGCGCCGCGGCGCGCCGGCCCGCACGTCGAAGCCCAAGTTCCGCATCGACGCCGCCAATGTGCTGATCGCCGACGTACCCGAGATCCGCAACGCGACCGAATTGCGCTCGCTCGCGGTGTCCCGACTCGGCAAGGACGTCGTCGACCTGCTCGACGCCGCCGTCTCATACGGCGACCGTGAGGTGCTGCACCCCGTGGAATGGCGCATCGCGCCGGGGGAGCGCACCGGGATCCTCGGCGTCAACGGCGCCGGCAAGTCCACCCTCCTGGGACTGGTGTCGGGCGATGTGGAACCCACCGCGGGCCGCGTCAAGCGTGGCAAGACCGTCAAGGTCGCCACGCTCACGCAGCGCCTCGACGAGCTCGAAGAGCACCTCGACGACCCGGTGCGCGTCGTCATCTCGCGGCTGCGCACCACGTACACGTTCGGCAGCGGCTCGAAGGCGCAGGAGCTCACGCCCGGGCAGCTGCTGGAGAGCATGGGCTTCCAGAGCGCCCAGCTCTCGACACCGGTGAAGGACCTCTCCGGCGGTCAGAAGCGCCGCCTGCAGCTGCTGCTGATCCTCCTCGAGCAGCCCAACGTGCTGATCCTCGACGAGCCCACGAACGATCTCGACACCGACATGCTCGCCGCCATCGAGGACCTGCTCGACTCCTGGCCGGGCACCCTGCTCGTCGTCTCGCACGACCGGTACTTCATCGAGCGCGTCACCGATCAGCAGTACGCGATCCTTGACGGGCACCTGCGCCATCTTCCCGGCGGTGTCGACGAGTACCTGCGACTGCGGGCGAGGTCGCTGGCGGACAAGACGGCGGGGTCGTCGAGCGAGGCGAACGGGGATGCCGGGCGCCCGGCATCCCCCGCGCCTTCGCTGTCGGGCGCCGAGCTGCGCGCTGCGCAGAAGGAGGTGGGCGCCCTCGAGCGACGGCTGGAGAAGCTGGAGTCGCAGATCGATGCCGCGCGCACCGCGCTCGCCGACCACGATCAGTCCGACTACGTCGGCCTGGGCGCGGAGATGTCGCGCATCGCCGAGCTGGAGAAGGAGCGCGACGGCGTCGAAGAGCGCTGGTTCGAGCTCACCGAGCAGATCGGCTGATTCGCACGTGGCCGTGCGCGTCGTGTGCTGGGACTGGAACGGCACGCTGCTCGACGATGTCGAACGGTGCCTGCGCGTGATGAACGCGGTGCTCGCAGAGTTCGGGCGGCCGGTGATCGCCGATGTCGACGCGTACCGCGCGGTGTTCCGCTTTCCGCTGGACAGGTTCTATGCCGACGTCGGCATAGAGGCGTCGCAGTATCGTTCCGCAGCCGGGCGGTATCTCGAGCTGCTCGAGGCGGACGCGACCGATGTGGCGCTTCATGCGGACGCTCAGGCGACGATCGACGCGCTCCGCGCCCGCGGGATCGCTCAGGTGCTCGCATCGGCCACCCGCGCACCGCTGCTGGCGGCGCAGCTGCGGCCGCACGACATCGCGCACTCGTTCGACGCCGTCCTCAGCATCACCGATGCCTATCAAGCCTCGAAGCGGGACGTCATCGCGACGTGGCTTGCGGACTCGCGCTACGACGCCGAGGAGGTGCTGCTCATCGGCGACACCAACCACGACCACGAGATCGCCGACGAGCTCGGCGCGCGCTTCGTGCACTTCGACAATGGCCACCAGGCGCTGCCGCACGGCTCGGCGCGGGTGCGGATCGGCGCCCTCGGTGAGCTGCTGACCGTGGTCGATGGCTGAGGGCGACGCTGACGTGACCAACGCTTAGCCATTGCGCTAACTGTTCCAACGTCGCATACTTATCCGTATGGCTAAGCATGAGGCGCTCGACGCGGTGTTCGTGGCGCTCGCCGATCCGACCAGACGCGCGGTGATCCGCCGTCTCGGCGAGGGGCCGGCGAGCGTGAGCGAGCTGGCCCGGCCCTTCGCGATCGCCCTGCCATCGTTCCTCAAGCACGTGCGGATGCTGGAGTCGTCCGGGTTGGTGCGTACCGCGAAATCGGGTCGCGTGCGCATGTGCATCCTAGACCGCGAACGGCTCGCCGTCGTGGACGGGTGGCTCGACGAGCAGCGACGCGTGTGGGAGGGCCGCACCGACCGTCTGTCCGCCTTCGTCACCGACCCGCAGGAGCAGTCATGACCGACATCGATCCCCGTCTCGATCTCACCCTCGACCGCGTGATCCGTGCGCCGCGCGACGTCGTGTGGCAAGCCTGGACCGACCCGGCCCAGGTGGCGCAGTGGTGGGTGCCGGCGCCGACGATCGCCCGCGTCGAGCAGCTGGACGTCCGCCCCGGCGGCGCCTTCGTCACGAGCATGAGCGACGACGGTGAGGAGTTCGTACCGCACACCGACGGCGTATTCCTCGTCGTCGACGACGGTGCCCGGCTGGTGTTCACGAATGCGATCGACAGCAGCTGGCACCCCGCCTCGCCTGCGCCTGTCGCGCTGACCGCCGAGATCGTGTTCGCCGAGCATCCCGACGGCACGGACTACCGGGTCGTCGTGCGGCATGCCGACCCTGGGACGCGCGACCGTCATGAGGAGCTCGGATTCTTCGACGGCTGGGGTGCCGTGACCGAGGCGCTCGCGGCGCTCGCCGAGAGCCGCGCGGCCTGAGCCGGCGGTTCCGAGGGCTCAGGCGCCGGCCGCGTCGAAGCCGAGGCTCAGTTTTCGCAGCAGGGCTGCCAGCCGGTCGCGGTCGGCGCGCGACAGCGACTCGAGAAGCATCGCCTCGGCGTCGACGAGACGCGTGATCGCGGCATCCACTCTGATCTGCCCCTCGTCGGTGAGCGTCACCAGCACGCTGCGGCCGTCGGCGGGATCGGCCTCGCGGCGCACGAGCCGGCGGCCCACCAGCCGGTCGATCCGGTTGGTCATCGTGCCGCTGGAGACGAGCGTCTGCTGCAGCAGCTGCTTCGGGCTCAGCTGGAAGGGCTCGCCGGCGCGACGCAGCGCCGACAGCACATCCCACTCCCACGGCTCGAGGTCGCTCCGGCGGAACGCGTCGCGCCGCGCACGGTCGAGGTGCCGCGAGAGCCGGTCGACCCGAGACAGCACGCCCAGCGGCGAGAAGTCGAGATCGGGGCGCTGGGCGACCCAGGCCTCCACGATGCGATCCACCTCGTCGCTCTGCGCCGTCATCCCCCCATTATCGCGAGCCCCGGCCACACCCCCCTTCCCGATTCTGTCGACAACGCGGTTTCTCGCCGAGACACCCCGCTGTCGCCGTCGACAACGGGGCTCCTCGACGAGAAACCGCGATGTCGACGCTCCAGGTGGGGAGAGGCCGAGGTCGGCGGAGGGGCGGGGGCGAGGGCGGGGCGGCGAGGGTGGGGGCGGGCACGTCGCGAGCGGATGCCGCGGCCCGCGTGTCTGGCAGACTTGACGGGTGGGCTCCGGCGACCGGGGGCCGCGTTCCGCCGTAGTGTAACGGCAGCACGACAGCCTTTGGAGCTGTGAGGTTCAGGTTCGAATCCTGGCGGCGGAGCATGACAGACACGACCCGCGATCCGTCGCTCGCCGTCATCGTCCTCGCCGCAGGCCAGGGCACGCGCATGAAGTCGTCGCTGCCCAAGATGCTCCATCGCATCGGCGGCCGACCGCTCGTGGGCCACGTGCTGACCGCTGCGGCCCTGCTCACCCCCGAGCGCACGCTCGTCGTGGTGCGCCACGAGCGCGACCTGGTGGCCGATGCCGTCGCCGAGATCGCTCCCGAGGCCGACATCGTCGACCAGGACGAGATCCCCGGCACCGGACGCGCGGTCGAAGTCGCGCTGGATCGGCTCGCCGGGTTCGAGGGCGACGTGCTGGTGCTCTCGGGCGACACTCCGCTGGTGGATGCCGTCACGCTGGCGTCGCTCGTCGACGCCCACCGCGCGGCCGACGCCGCGGTGACGCTCATGACCGCCGTCGTCGACGACGCGAACGGCTACGGCCGGATCATCCGCGACGAGGGCGGCGCCGTCGCGCGCATCGTCGAGCAGAAGGACGCCGACGAGGCCGAGCGCGCCGTCCGCGAGATCAACGCGGGCATGTACGTGTTCCGCGCCGAGACGCTCCGCACCCACCTGCCCGCGATCGGCACCGACAACGCGCAGGCCGAGAAGTACCTCACCGACGTCGCGGGGCTCGTCCGGCAGGAGGGCGGGCGGGTGGCAGCATCCATCGTCGACGACGTCACCGTCACCTTCGGGGTCAACGACCGCGTGCAGCTGGCCGAGGTCGCCCGTCTGCTCAACGCCCGCACCGTGCGCCACTGGCAGCTGGAGGGCGTGACCGTGCTCGACCCCGCCACGACGTGGATCGACGTGGACGCGACGCTCGCCCCCGACGTGACGGTGCTGCCCAACACGCACATCCTGCGGGCGACCACGATCGCCACGGGCGCGGTCGTCGGGCCCGATACGAGTCTCGTCGACTGCGAGGTGGGCGAGGATGCGACGATCACGCGCACCGACGCGACGCTCGCCGTGTTCGGCGCGAAGGCCACCGTCGGCCCGTTCGCGTACGTGCGGCCGGGCACGTACCTGGGCGACAAGGGCAAGATCGGCACCTTTGTCGAGATCAAGAACTCGACCATCGGCGAGAGCAGCAAGGTGCCGCACCTGTCGTACATCGGAGACACCACGATCGGCCGTCACGTCAACCTCGGCGCCGGCGCCATCACGGCGAACTACGACGACCTGACCAAGCACCGCACCGAGATCGGCGACGAGGTCCACTCCGGGTCGCACAACGTCTTCGTGGCGCCCGTTAGGATCGGAGACGGCGCGAAGACCGGGGCCGGGGCGGTCATCCGCAAGGATGTGCCCGCCGGTGCACTCGCTCTCAGCGTCGCCCCTCAGCGCAACGTCGAGGGGTGGGTCGAGAAGAACAGACCGGGTACCGGGGCGGCGGATGTCGCCGCCAAGGCCCGCAGCGCACAGAAGGCGGACGATGGCGCGCAAGAAGAAGACCGTTGAGCTCGACCGGGCGAATGACATCGCCCCCGGATTGGTCGCGAAGACCAAGAAGCGCCTCGTCGTGGCACGCGGCAGCTCTCATCCCGAGCTCGCGGCGCAGGTCGCCGAGCAGCTGAGCACCGAGCTGGTCCCGACCGAGTACCGCACGTTCGCGTCGGGAGAGATCCTCACGCGGTTCGAGGTCTCGATCCGCGGGTGCGACCTGTTCCTGATCCAGAGCTTCGGGCCGCCGGTCAACGAGTGGATGATGGAGACGCTCATCATGCTCGACGCCGCCAAGCGCGCGTCGGCCAAGCGGATCACCGTCGTCGCCCCGTACTTCCCGTACTCGCGTCAGGACAAGAAGGGCCGCGGCCGCGAGCCCATCAGCGCGCGCCTGGTCGCCGATCTCTTCAAGACCGCCGGTGCCGACCGCGTCATGAGCGTCGACCTGCACGCCGCGCAGATCCAGGGCTTCTTCGACGGCCCCGTCGACCACCTGTTCGCGAAGCCGGTGCTGCTGGAGTACTTCGAGAACACGCTCAGCGCCGAGGACCGCGCGCGCCTCACCGTCGTGTCGCCCGACACTGGCCGCGTGCGCGTCGCCGACCAGTGGTCCGACAGCCTGGGCGCGCCGCTCGCGATCATCCACAAGCGCCGCGACCCGAACGTCGCGAACCAGGTCACGGTGAACGAGATCGTCGGCGCCGTCGACGGCCGCGTCTGCCTGCTCGTCGACGACATGATCGACACGGGCGGCACGATCGTGAAGGCCGCAGAGGCGCTCAAGGCCAACGGCGCCGTCAAGGTGATCGTGGCGGCGACGCACGCGATCTTCAGCGATCCCGCTGCCACGCGACTGCAGAGCCCCGCCATCGACGAGGTCGTCGTGACCGACACGGTGCCGATCCCCGACGAGAAGCGCTTCCCGACGCTTACGATTCTGCCTATCGCCCCCTTGCTCGCCCGCGCGATCCACGAGGTGTTCGAGGACGGCTCCGTCACCAGCATGTTCGACGGGGCCGCCTGAGGCCACTGCGGAACGGGTGACGACCGGCGGCGACACACGGATGGAGCATCGATGTCGCAGCCGCTGGACTCTGCACGAACTGACGGGGCACCGCTGACCGAGGCGCGCCTGACCGTGCCTCGCCCGTGGGCGCTGGAGACGGGAGCCGTGCTGTCGCACCTCGCGACCGGTGCGCGCGGCCTCGACGCGGCCGATGCCGCGGCCCGCCTGGCGGTCGCCGGGCCGAACGAGCTGCCCGAGCCCGAGCGCAAGCCCGCGGTCGTGCGGTTCCTGGCGCACTTCAACGACACGCTCATCTACATCCTGCTGGCCGCCGCGGTCATCAAGGCGCTGATGGGGGACTGGCTCGACTTCTGGGTCATCATGGCGGTCGCGATCATCAATGCGGTGATCGGCTTCATCCAGGAGGGCAGGGCCGAGAAGGCGCTCGCCGGGATCCGCGGGATGCTGTCGTCAGATGCCACGGTGCGCCGCGACGGCGCGTGGGTCACGGTGCCCTCCGCCGACCTCGTCCCCGGCGACGTGGTACGACTCATGCCGGGCGACAAGGTGCCCGCCGACCTGCGGCTGATGCAGGCGTCGCGACTGCGCATCGACGAGGCGGCGCTCACGGGCGAGTCGGTTCCCTCGTCGAAGGAGGTCGGTCCGGTGCCCGTCGAGGCGGGCGTCGGCGACCGCGGCTCGATGGCGTTCTCGGGCACGATCGTGAGCGCCGGCCAGGGGCAGGGTGTCGTCACCGCGACCGGCGTCACGACCGAGATCGGCCGCATCCAGGCCCTCTCCGACGAAGCGGGGTCGCTCGCCACGCCGCTCACGCGTCAGCTCGACGGCTTCGGCCGGGTGCTCACCGTCGTGATCCTCGGGATGGCGGCCGTCATGCTGATGATCGGACGCTTCCTTCACGGGATGCCGTACGACGAGCTGATCTCGGCGGCCATCGGCTTCGCGGTCGCGGCGATCCCCGAGGGCCTTCCTGCTCTCGTCACGATCACGCTCGCGATCGGCGTGCAGCAGATGGCGCGCCGCAATGCGATCACGCGCAAGCTCCCCGCCGTCGAGGCGCTCGGATCGGTGACCACCGTGTGCTCCGACAAGACCGGCACGCTGACGAAGAACGAGATGACCGTGCGCAGCATCGTGACTCCGGTCGCCGCGTACGAGGTGTCGGGCCTCGGGTACTCGCCGGACGGCGCGATCCGCGCGACCGGCGGAGCCGACGTCGCGCGCGGCACCGGCGACCTCGCCGCGATCCTGTCGGTCGCGACGCTGTGCAACGACGCGCACATCGTGCAGGACGACGGCGGAGCCTGGACACTCGTCGGCGAGCCGACCGAGGGCGCCCTCAAGGTGGCGGCGATGAAGGGCGGGGTGGGCTCGGCCGGCGGCCGCCGCGTCGCCGTGATCCCGTTCGACTCGGCGCACAAGCTCATGGCGACGCTCAACGAGGCGGCGCGCACCGGCGGCGCCGACGGGGAGGTGTCGCGCGCGATCCTCGTCAAGGGCGCACCCGACCGGCTGCTGGAACGCTCGCTCACGCAGCGCGGCGCCGACGGGTCGGAACCGCTCGATCTCGCGCGGTGGGACGCGGTGCTCACCGAGCTCAGCGGGCAGGGGCTGCGAGTCCTCGCGGCGGCGCGCAAGCCCGTGCGCGCCACCACCGACGAGTTCGCGCTCGACGACCTCGTGGACCTGGAGTTCCTCGGCCTCTGGGGAATCGTCGATCCGCCGCGCCCGGAGGCGATCGAGGCGATCGCGGACTGCCACGCGGCCGGTATCGGCGTGAAGATGATCACGGGCGACCACGCCGGCACCGCGCTGGCCATCGCGAACGAGATGGGGCTCGCCGGCCCCGATGCGACGGTGCTCACCGGAGCCGAGCTCGAAGCGCTCAGCCAGGAGCAGCTGCGCGAGGTCGTGCGCGAGGTCGACGTGTACGCGCGCACCAGTCCCGAGCACAAGATCCGCATCGTCCGGGCGCTGCAGTCGCACGGCGAAGTCGTCGCGATGACCGGCGACGGCGTCAACGACGCGCCTGCGCTCACGCGTGCGGACGTCGGCATCGCGATGGGCATCAAGGGCACCGAGGCGACCAAGGAGGCCGCGGAGTTCGTCCTCGCCGACGACAACTTCGCGACGATCCGCAGCGCGATCGCCGAGGGGCGGCGCATCTACGACAACCTGCGCAAGTCGATCGTCTTCCTGCTGCCCACCAACGGGGCGCAGTCCCTGGTGATCCTCGTCGCCGTCGTGTTCGGCCTCGCACTGCCGGTCACGAGCGTGCAGGTGCTGTGGGTCAACATGATCACCGCTGTGACCCTGTCGCTCGCCCTCGCGTACGAGCCCGCCGAGCGGGGCATCATGCGGCGGCCGCCGCGCGCGAGCGGCGGCCCGATCGTCGACCGCGGCGAGCTCGGCTTCGTGATCGTGGTGTCTCTGCTGATCGGCGGAGCGACGATGGGCGTCTTCTACGGCGTCACCGCCGCCGGAGTGGACGTGGCGACCGCCCGCACCGAGGCCGTCCTGATGCTCGCCTTCGGACAGCTGGCCTATCTGTTCAACTGCCGGTTCCTGACGCGCTCCAGCCTCACCGTCGACGTGCTGCGCGGCAACCGCGTCGTGTGGTGGTCGGCGCTCGCCCTCGTCGTACTGCAGCTGATCTACACGTACGCCCCGTTCATGAACCTGCTGTTCGACTCGCGGCCCCTGCCGGCGGCATCCTGGATCCTTCCCCTCGCCGTGTCGATCGCGATCTTCTTCGCGGTCGAGGCGCTCAAGGCGGTGCGGCGGCGTTCATCTGCTTCTGCGGGTGCGCTCAAAGGCGGCTCATAGGACCGGTTGCGAGGATGCCTGCGGGCGCATACATCTCGCCCGGACGCTCACGAGCCAGGAGGACCACCATGATCCGCACCGCACTCGCTTCACATCCCGTCCGCGTCACCGCCGCCTTCGGTGCGGCCGCAGGCATCGTCCTGCTCGCGGGCTGCGCGCCGGCGGCGTCCGAGGCCGAAGAGCCTGCGACGGGCGCGACCTCGTCCGGCGACACGAGCGACACCGGCGACACCGCGGGCGACGGCTCGACCGGCACCGGCTCGACGGGGTCGACCGGGTCGTACGCAGACGGCACCTACACCGCCGAGGGCACGTACGCGACGCCGGAGTCGGTCGAGACGATCTCGGTCACCGTGACGCTGCAGGGTGACGTCGTCACCGACGTCGAGGTCACCGGCAACCCGCAGAAGCGGGAGTCCGAGGAGTACCAGGGCAAGTTCATCGGCGGCATCGCCGCGGTGGTCGTCGGGCAGGACATCGACGAGCTGCAGGTGAGCCGCGTAGCCGGTTCGTCGCTCACCAGCGACGGCTTCAACAAGGCGATCGAGACCATCAAGTCCGAGGCGGCGAGCTGATCATGGCCGCGTCGGCGCCGTGGCGCTTCGACGCGATCGGCACGACGTGGGAGATCGCGACCGCCGAACCCCTCCGAGACGCGACCCGAGACGCGGTGTGCGCCGTGATCGACGGCTTCGACCGGGGATGGTCGCGGTTCCGGGCCGATTCTGTCGTGTGCGCTCTCGCGCGCGGCGGAGGCTCTGTGCCGGCCCCGCCGGACGCCGCGCTCATGCTCGACGCCTTCGTGACGCTGGACGAGGCCACCGACGGGGCGGTCAATCCGCTGGTCGCGGCATCCCTCGACTCACTCGGCTACGACGCGGCGTATTCGCTCCGCGACCGCGGCGCGCTCGCCGCCCCCGCGGCGTGGCGTGAGCTGGTCACGTGGACCGACGACACCCTCGCGCTCGCCCTGCCGGCGACGATCGACGTGGGAGCCCTCGGCAAGGGACGACTCGTGGACCTCGTGCTCGATGTCGTCCGCGACGCCGTCGACGGCGATGTCGTCGTCGACGCGAGTGGCGATCTCGCCGTGCGCGGGCGTGCCGAGCGCGTCGGGCTGGAGCATCCGTTCGACCCCCGGCGCGCCATCGGCGTGTGGGAGGTGAAGGATGCCGCACTGTGCGCCTCGGCGACGGGCCGGCGTTCCTGGCCCTCGGCGTCGGGCGGCACGCTTCATCACGTGATCGATGCGCGCACCGGTCAGCCGGTGCGGACGTATGCCGCGACCTGGGCGGTGGCCGCCGACGCGATGACGGCGGACGCCGTGGCCACCGCGCTGTTCTTCGACGGCGGGCCCCGGCTCGCGCACGAGTGGGGCGCCGAATGGGTGCGCATGACGACCGACGGCCGCGTCGAGTGGTCGCCCGGCTGCCGGGCCGACCTGTTCGTCGGTGCGGACCGCGGTGCCCGACGGACCGTGCCCGCTCCGCGACCGAATAGCCTGGAACGGTGACCGAGCCCTCCTCCGGACACGTCGTCGCGGTCTCGCGCGACGACGCGCATCGCTTCAGCAAGCCCACGCGCGAGAGCATCACCCTGATCGCCGGGCTCGGCGTCGAGGGGGATGCCCACGCCGGCGTCACCGTGCAGCACCTCTCGCGCGTCAGACGGGACCCGACGACGCCGAACCTGCGGCAGGTGCACCTCATCCACGCCGAGCTGTTCGACGACATGGCCGCGCGCGGACACGTCGTGACGCCCGGCGCCCTGGGCGAGAACATCACGACGACGGGCGTCGACCTGCTGGGGCTGTCTCGCGGCACGCGCCTGCACCTCGGCGACGAGGCGGTGATCGAGATCACCGGCCTGCGCAACCCGTGCGCCCAGATCAACGGCATCTCGGAAGGACTCATGAAAGAGCTGGTCTATGTCGACGACGCGGGCGACACCGTGCGCCTCGCGGGCGTCATGTCGGTCGTCCTCACCGGGGGCACAGTCCGGCCGGGCGACGGCATCCGCGTCACTGCGCCGGCCGGCCGTCACGAGCCCCTGCAGCCGGTGTGACCCGATGGGCAACCTCACCGCGCTCTGGAACCGCGTCTACGCGGTGCTCGGCAAGCTGTCGATGTACCGCCTCGTGTACTTCGCGCTGGCGGCACTGGCCGTCGTGGCGCTGCTGCTGTCGTTCTTCGGCCTCGTCGGACCCGACCCCTGGCAGCTGATCGTCACGCTCGTGGTGCTGTCGGCGGTCTGCGTGGGGGTGGATGCCGCCGCCCAGCGAATGCTGAACCTTCCCTGGCGTCTCGAGTCGTCGCTCATCACCGCGCACATCCTGCTGTTCGTGCTGCGTCCGACACTCGAGCTCCTGGGCCTGGTCGGCATCGTGATCGCCGCTGCGGTGGCCTCGCTCTCGAAGTACGTGCTCGCCTGGCGAGGCCGGCACATCTTCAACCCGGCAGCCGTCGGCGCGACGGTGCTGACGCTGCTGAGCCTGGCGTGGCCCGATCTCGGCGCCTCGTCGTGGTGGGTGGGCACCCCCGCGCTCGCCGCACCGGTGATCCTGCTCGGGCTGGCGGTGCTGGTGCGCACCGAGAAGGTGCGCGTGATCTCGGTCTTCCTCGTGATCGCGGTGGCCGTCGCGGTGATCCGCACCGCGGCGATGTCTCAGTCGGCCGGGGTCGAGGTCGACACCTTCGATGTCCTGTGGCCCGTGCTGTGGTCCTCACCCTTCCTGTTCCTCGGCGCCTTCATGCTGTCCGAGCCGCTGACGCTCCCGCCTCGGCGCTGGCAGCAGTTCACGGTCGCCGCCGTGGTCGGCGTGCTGTGCGGCTGGCCCATCCCGATCGGCGAGATCACCCTGGGCCAGGAGCGGGCGCTGATGGTGGGCAACCTCGTCGCCTTCGCGTTCGCCCTGCGCACCGCCGTCCGGCTGACCCTGGTGTCGCGCACGGAACCCACCCCGACCGTGCAGGAGCTCACGTTCCGCGTGCACGACCGGCTGGCATTCCTGCCCGGCCAGTACCTGGAGCTCGAGGTGCCGCACCGTCACCCCGATGCCCGCGGCACGCGGCGCGAGTTCAGCATCGCCTCGGCGCCCGCCGACCTTCCGCTCGTGAAGGTCGCGTTCAAGGAGGGCAAGAGCGCGACGTCGCTGAGCTCGTACAAGCAGGCGCTCGCGCAGGTGCAGCCCGGCGACGCGCTGGCGATCACCGGTGTGTGGGGCGACTTCCTGCTGCCCAAGCGTGACACCGCGCCGATCCTCATGGTCGCCGCCGGCATCGGGGTCACGCCGTTCGTGTCGCAGCTGCGGCAGGCGACGGCCGCGGGAAGCGAGCGTGACGTCGTGCTCGTCTACGTCGCGTCGGACTCGTCCGAGCTCGCGTACCGCGAAGACATCGCCGCGTCCGGCGCCCGCGTCGTGGTCTTCACGCGCGACCGCCCGGCCGACCTCCCCGCCCACTGGGAGTGGGCCCAGGGTGTGCGGCTCGACGCGGACGGCCTCATGCGCGTCGTGCCCGACATCGCCTCGCGGCACGCATACATCTCGGGTCCTGCGGCCCTCATCGCCGATCTCGCGCCTGCGCTGGAGCGGGCCCGGTCGATCACGACCGACGCCTTCAGCGGGTACTGAACCGTCCGCCCCGGCCAGCCCCGGCCAGCCCCGGCCCATCGCGGCTCGTCGCGGATCGGGTCGGGTCGGGCGGAGAGGTCACGCGGCGTCGGTGGGGCGCGCGGGCAGGCGCACCTCGAACGTCGTGTCGCCGGGGGCGCTGTCGACGTGGATGCTGCCGCCGTGCGCGTCGACGATGGCCCGGGCGATCGAGAGCCCGAGGCCGGTGCCACCCGTCTGGCGGGCGCGTGAGCGATCGGCGCGCGAGAAGCGTTCGAACAGCTCGTCCTTGATCGCGGGGTCCACGCCCGGTCCGTCGTCGTGGACGATGAGGACGGCGTTGCTGCCCTCGCGGGCGACGCGCACGGTCACGACCGTGCCGGCCGGGGTGTGCGTGCGGGCGTTGGCGAGCAGGTTCGTGATGACCTGCTGCAGCCGCCCGGCGTCGCCGGCGATCGTCACGGGCTCCTCGCCGACCTCGAGCACCCAGTCGTGCTCGGCGGCGGTCGTGCGGATGTCGCCGACGGCGTCGATGGCGAGACGGGTCAGGTCGACGCTGCCGTAGACGAGCTCTTGACCCTCGTCGAGGCGCGCGAGCAGCAGCAGGTCCTCGACGAGCGAGGTCATCCGCAGCGACTGCGCCTGGATGCGCTCCAGCGACGACTCGGTCGTCTCGATGGTGCCGGCGTCCGGCGTCTCAGCCTGTCGAAGGGCGCGGCCGAGCGCCTTGAGCGAGAGCTCGGAGTAGCCGCGGATCGAAGCCAGCGGCGTCCGCAGCTCGTGGCTCGCGTCGGCCACGAAGGCGCGCATGCGCTCCTCGTTGCGCTGGCGGGCCGTGAGCGACTCGTCGACGTGGTCGAGCAGGCTGTTGAGCGCCGCCCCCACCCGCCCCACTTCGGTGCGCGGATCGGCCTCTGCGTCGGGCACGCGCTCGGTGATCGACACGGCGCCCTGGTCGAGCTTGAGGTTCGAGACGCGATCGGCCGTGTCGGCGACGGCGCGCAGCGGCGCGAGCCCGACGCGGATCGTCCAGGCCGTGGCGACGGTGAGCAGGATCAGGCCGCCGACGGTGAGCAGGGCGATCGTGGTGAGCATGCGCGTCATGGTGGCGGAGACGCCCGCACGCGACAGCCCGACGATCGCGAAGGCGTTGCCGCCGACGGGGACTCCCTCGATCCGGTACGTCCCGAGGTCCTCGACCGTGACGACGAACTGGCCGTGCTGCGTCGAGAGGCTCTTGTCGATCTCTTCGATCTGCGCCGCCGTGAGCGGGACCACGTCGCCGTCCTCGTCGACCACGGCGGCCGACGGGTCGGTCGTCGAGGTGCCGACGGCGAGGAAGTAGCCGGGTCGCCGGGGCTGCTGCTGCTGCAGGATCTCTTCGGCCGACTGACCGAGCACGATGTACCCGCGGACGAAATCCACGCTCTGCCGCGCGGCCTTCACGTCTGAATCCAGCTGCGCCTCCAGCACCCCCGCGAGGATCGCGCTGGTCGCCACCGCGACGAGCACCAGGATGAACGACGTGATCGACACGACCGTCGCGATGAGCTTGCGCTGCAGCGTCCACGGCCGGCGCAGACGCTCCTTCTTCGCGGAGGTCGCCTCGTCGCCCGCGCGCGGGGGAGCGGATGCCGCCACCGCCGGCGTCGCGGCGGTGGCGGCATCCCGATCCTCCGCCGGAGGCGTGGGAGAGGTGTCGGTCACTGCGGCGCCTTGATCATGTACCCCACGCCTCGCACGGTGTGGATGAGGGGCTCGTGGCCCGCGTCGATCTTCTTGCGCAGATACGAGATGTATAGCTCGACGACGCTGGAGCGTCCGCCGAAGTCGTAGTTCCACACGCGGTCGAGGATCTGCGCCTTCGACACGACGCGACGCTGGTTGCGCATGAGGTAGCGCAGCAGCTCGAACTCCGTCGCGGTCAGCTCGATCTCGGTGCCTGCTCGCTCGACCTCGTGGCTGTCCTCGTTGAGGGTGAGGTCTGCGACGCGGAGGATGGGCTCGGCGCCGGCCGCGTGGGCGGTGCCGGCGCGGCGCATGAGGCCGCGCAGCCGGGCGACGACCTCCTCCAGGCTGAACGGCTTGGTCACGTAGTCGTCGCCGCCCGCGGTGAGGCCGGCGACCCGGTCGGTGACCGCGTCCTTCGCGGTCAGGAACAGCACGGGGACGTCGTCGCCCGACTGGCGCAGCCGCTGCAGCACCGCCATGCCGTCGAGGTCGGGCATCATGATGTCGAGCACCATGGCGTCGGGCTCGAACTCGCGCGCGGTCTGCAGCGCCTCGAAGCCGGAGCCGGCGGTGCGCACCTCCCACCCCTCCATGCGCAGCGCCATCGACAGCAGGTCGGTGAGCATCTGCTCGTCGTCCACCACGAGCACGCGGAGGTTCGAGCCGTCGGGACGCAGAAGGGCGGGAGCGGGGGTCGTCATGCGTCCATTGTGAACGGCTTCCTATGTGGTTGCTATGGAGCGGGCTATGTTCCGGCTGTGAACCTCACCCACGTTTCGAATCGCGCACTTTGCAGTGTTTGCCCTCGGTCGGGCGCCGAGTGCGCGATTCGAACCGGGATGGATGCCGTCATTCATCAGTTCCTCATAGCTCGCGCTGGAAGTGCGCATGAGCGCTGTCCGTAGCGTCCTCACGACGGCCGGCATCCTGCCCGCCGGGAGGAGACCCCTAGACAGCTATGTTCATGACCTATCTGCGGCGGGAGCTTGCCGGCCGCAAGAAGCAGACGATCATCGTGGCGGCCGGCCTCGCGATCGCGATCGCCCTCGTGATGATCGTCAACTCGCTCGCCGCGGGGGTCAGCGCCGCGCAGGCGCAGGCGCTCCAGTCGGTATACGGAATCGGCACCGACCTGACGGTGACGGGCGCGCAGGCCGAGCCCGGGCAGGGCGGCGGCCAGCGCTTCGACTTCGGCGAGGACGGCGGCACCACCGGCGACGACGGCACCACCGAGCTCAGCCAGTCCCGGCTGATGACGGACTTCATGCGCGGCACGCTCGACGCGTCGACGCTCGACACGGTGACGGGGATCGACGGCGTCTCGGGGGCCTCCGCGGCGCTCAGCCTCACCAACACGACCTTCAACGGCGAGCTGCCGCAGCGCCCGACGGACTCGGGCGACGGATCCACCGACGCCGTGCAGGGCCCGCCGCAGCAGGGCGAGGGCGGCGGCGGCTTCGGCGGCGGCTCCTTCGATGTCGATTCGTTCACCGTGCTCGGCATCGACCCGTCGGCGGACGCGGTCGGCCCGCTCTCGGCCGTCGAACTCACGGACGGACGCGGCCTGGAGGCGTCGGACGAGGGTGCCTACGTCGCCGTGCTCGACTCGACGTACGCCACCACCTCCGACCTCGCGGTGGGCGACAGCATCGATGTCGGCGGCACCGACTTCGAGATCGTGGGAATCGTCACCTCCACGTCGGACTCGGCCGACACGGCGTCGAACGTCTACATCCCTCTCGACGTCGCGCAGGAGCTGTCGGGTGCCGGCGACGTCATCTCGACCGTCTACGTGCAGGCCGCGTCTTCGGACCAGATCAGCTCGGTGCAGACCTCGCTCGAAGCGGCCCTCCCGGACGCCACCGTCAGCTCGCAGGATGACCTCGCCTCGACCGTGTCGAGCTCTCTGTCCAGTGCCACGTCGCTCATCACCAACCTCGGCACGTGGCTGTCGATCATCGTTCTCGCGGTCGCGCTCGTGCTCGCCGTGCTGTTCACGATCTCGGGCGTCTCGCGGCGCACGCGGGAGTTCGGCACGCTCAAGGCGATCGGCTGGTCGAACGGTCGCGTCGTGGGGCAGGTCGCGGGGGAGTCGGTGGTCCAGGGGCTCATCGGCGGCATCATCGGTCTCGCCATCGGCTTCGCCGGCATCATCGCGATCAACCTCGTCTCGCCGACCATCTCGGCGGCGCCCTCCTCGCCGTCGCTCGGCGACGGCGGCGGGCCACAGATGGGCGGACCGGGCGGCGGCTTCATGGGCGCCGTGCAGCAGACGACGACCGACATCGTGCTGAGCGCGCCGATCACCGTGTGGGTCGTCGTGGCGGCGGTCGGCATCGCCGTCCTCGGCGGACTCGTCGCCGGCGCGTTCGGCGGCTGGCGCGCCGCGCGGCTGAGCCCCGCCGAAGCACTCCGATCGGTCGGCTGAGACGGCCGTGACCGACACGACACGCTGCGATGCGGCATCCACCCCTTCCCCTACCGAACCGGGAGACGACGACATGACCATGACCGACACCCAGCCGGCCGCGGACCCGGCTGCCGCGCCGCACGCCATCTACCGCCTCGAAGGCGTCACGCGCACGTACACCCAGAAGGGCCGCGTCGTGAAGGCCCTCGTCGGCGTGGACCTCGAGATCGAGGCGGGCGACTTCGTGACCATCCAGGGCCCCACCGGTGGCGGCAAGTCGACGCTGCTGCAGTTGCTGGGCGCGCTCGACCGGCCGACGACCGGCGCCGTGCACCTGGGCGACCTCGACATCGCGACGGCGACTGGCCGCGAGCTCGGCCGCATCCGCGCGCACGAGATCGGGTTCGTCTTCCAGGGGTTCAACCTCATTCCGACGCTCACTGCGCATGAGAACGTCGACATGGCGCTCGAACCGCTCGGTCTCTCGAAGGACGAGCGGACTGCCCGTGTGACCGAGGCGCTCGCGCACGTCGGGCTCGCCGAGCGCGGCGACCACCGACCCGGGGAGCTGTCGGGCGGTCAGCAGCAGCGCGTCGCGATCGCGCGCGCGATCGTCAAGCGCCCGCGCGTGCTGCTGGCCGACGAGCCGACGGGCAACCTCGACGAGAGCATGCGGGATGAGATCCTCGCGGTCCTGCAGAAGCTCAACGACGAGGGTCTCACTCTCATCGTCGTGACGCACGACTCCGCCGTCGCCCGGCGGGCGCGGCGCCGACTGCGTCTGGACAAGGGCGCGGTGCGCGACATCACGCGCTGAGCCGGGCCGGCTCTCAGCCGGCCGAGCGGGCGAAGGCCGCGATGCGATCGAAGAGCGCGTCGCGGCCTTCGTCGATCTGCTGCGCCTCGGGATGGGCGTCGAAGTACGCGAGGATGCGGCGTGCGCCCTCGTCGAACGTGATCGTGGTGCGGAACTCGGGGACGAGCTGCTGCACCTTCGACACGTCGAACACCATCGAGTGCGCCTTGTCGCCGATGAGCGTCGGTCCGAGCTCGGGCTCGAACGCCGCGATCGTCTCGGAGGCGACATGGACGAGGTCGAGGGATGCCGCACCCGCCGCGGCGGCGAGCCACCCGTAGATCTGGTTCCAGCTCGGCGCGTGGGTGCCGGTGATCGTGAATGCCTCGCCGATCGCGGCGGGGTTGCCGAGCAGCCCGGTGAACGCGACCGCGAAGTCGTCGCTGTGCGTGATGGTCCACAGGCTCGTGCCGTCGCCGTGCACGATGACAGGGCGCCCCTCGCGCATGCGCGCGATGTCGGTCCAGTGGCCGAGCGTCGGCAGCAGCCGCTCGTCGTAGGTGTGCGACGGGCGGATGATCGTGACCGGCAGCCCGCGCTCGCGGTGGGCCGCGACCAGGACGTCCTCGCAGGCGATCTTGTCGCGCGAGTACTGCCAGAACGGGTTGCGCAGCGGCGTCGACTCGGTCACCGGCAGCCGCCGCGGCGGCTTCTCGTACGCGGACGCCGAGCTGATGAACACGTACTGCCCCGTCCGCCCCTCGAACAGGTCGAGGTCGGTGGCGATGTGCTCGGGCGTGAACGCCAGGAACTCGGCCACGACGTCGTAGCGCTCGCCGTCGAGCGCGGCGCGCACGGATGCGGCATCGCGGATGTCCGCCTGGACGACGCGCACCTGGGGCGGCAGCGGCCGTCGCGCAGTGCCGCGGTTGAGGACGGTGACCTCGTGCCCGAGGTCGACGGAGCGGCGCACGCATGCCGCGCTGATGGTCCCGGTGCCGCCGATGTAGAGGATGCTCGTCACGCTGGCGAGCCTAGCCGCCGGCGGTGACACCGGGGGCCTGCACCGGCCTCGCACCTCGCGGAGAGCGAACACCCTGGATCGATGTCGGCGGCAGGTCCTACTCTGACCCCCATGAGCATCGACGAGTCCAACGTCAGCACTGCCGTCATCCGTCCGGGCGATTCCGACTGGGAGTCGGCCCGCAGATTCCACTCCGGCATCGGGGAGCCCGCTGCCATCATCCGTGCCACCTCGGTCGACGATGTGCGGGGCGCGCTGCGCTATGCCTCCGCCGAGCGGCTCGAAGTCATGATCCGCGGAGGCGGGCACAGCGCGTGGGGCGGGGTACCGGGCGGCCTGACGCTCGACATCTCGGCCCTCGACGACATCGCCGTCGACGGCACCCGCGTGCGGGTCGGCGGCGGCGCCCAGTGGGGTGCCGTGGCGCACGCGCTCGCGGCGCACGGCCTCGGCCTGAGCTCAGGCGACACCGCCTCCGTCGGCGTCGGCGGCCTGACGCTGGGTGGCGGCATCGGCTGGATGGTCCGCGCCTGGGGCCTCGCGTCCGACCAGCTGGTCGGCGCCGAGCTGGTCGCCGCGAACGGCGACGTGGTCGAGGTGTCCGATGCCACGCACCCCGAACTGATGTGGGCGCTGCGCGGCGGCGGCGGCAATTTCGGGGTCGTCACCCGGTTCGATTTCGAGGCGCACCCGCTCGACGGGGTCGTCGTCGGGGTCTACGGGATCGACGGCGACGTCGCCGCGACCCTCGGCGTGGTGCGCGACCTGCTCGCCGATGCGCCGCGCGAGCTCACCGTGACGTATATGGACGTGCCGCCGATGGACCCGAGCGCTCCGGCCGGTGCCGCGCTCACCGCCGTATGGGCGGGCACCGACGAGACCGCCGCACGCGCGGCGCTCGCCGCATTCGCGAACGCTTCCGGGGTGACCGAGCGCGAGTTCGGGGTGCAGGAGTACCCCGACGTGCTGATGGAGGCGCCCGAGTTCGACCCCGAGCATCCGATGCCCGGATTCGTGGGCGGCAACACGCTGCTGGCGGTGCTCGACGACGACACCATCGCTCAGCTCATCGGATTCCGCGCGCAGAATCCGGCGTCGGTCGTGCTGCTGCGCTCGCTCGGCGGCGCCTACGGCGACGTCGCGCAGGACGCCACGCCCTTCCCGGCTCGGGACGCGACGTGGTTCGCGATGGCCGGGGCATTCGACGTGCCCGGCATGCTCGACGCCGACGCGCGAGAGCGTGCCGTCGCCGTGTGGGGTGCCATCGAGGCGAAGGGCTCGGGCGTGTACGGCAACTTCATCGCGTCCGCCGACCCGTCTGTCGTGGCGCGCATGTATCCGCCCGCGACGATGGAGCGCCTCGCCGCCGTCAAGCGCCAGTGGGATCCGGGCAACGTCTTCTGCCGCAACCACAACGTCCGGCCGTGACGCCGATCGGCTGAAACGCCTGAGGGCGGGTCCCCGCTCGGGGACCCGCCCTCAGGCATTGTGGACGGAATCGTCAGTGCGTGTCCTCGGCCTCGATCTCGGAGCGGTCGGCCGACCACAGCGTGTGGAAGGTGCCCGGCTTGTCGATGCGCTTGTAGGTGTGCGCACCGAAGAAGTCGCGCTGCCCCTGGATGAGGGCGGCCGGCAGGCGCTCGGCGCGCAGACCGTCGTAGTACGCGAGCGACGACGAGAACGCGGGTGCCGGGATGCCGACCTTCGCCGACGTCGCGACGACCTCACGCCACGCGTCCTGCGCGCGGGTGAACACGTCGACGAAGAACGGCGCCGTGAGCAGCACCGACAGGTCCGGCGTCTCGACGTAGGCATCGGTGATGCGGTTGAGGAAGCGGGCGCGGATGATGCAGCCGCCGCGCCAGATCGCGGCGATCTTGCCGAGATCGATGTTCCAGCCGTACTCCGCGGCACCGGCGCGGATCTCGTCGAAGCCCTGCGAGTAGGCGACGATCTTCGACGCGTAGAGCGCGAGGCGCACCTGCTCGATGAACGCGTCGGCGTCGTCGGCCGTGAACCCCTCGTTGGGGCCGGGAAGGTCGCGCGAGATCTCTCGCTGCTCGGGGTGGCTCGACAGCGACCGGGCGAAGGTGGCTTCGGCGATGCCCGACACGGGGACGCCGAGTGACAGCGCGGTCTGCACGGTCCAGGCGCCGGTGCCCTTGGCGCCGGCCTGGTCGAGGATCACGTCGACGAGCGGCTTGCCCGTCTCGCCGTCGACCTGGCGGAGCACCTCGGCGGTGATCTCGATGAGGTAGGACTCGAGCTCGCCGCGGTTCCACTCGGCGAAGACCTCGGCGATCTCGGCGGGCGACTTGCCCGTGCCGCGGCGGATCAGGTCGTACGCCTCGGCGATGAGCTGCATGTCGGCGTACTCGATGCCGTTGTGGACCATCTTCACGAAGTGGCCGGCGCCGTCGTGGCCGACGTGTGTCACGCACGGCTCGCCTTCGGCGACAGCCGCGATCGAGCGCAGGATCGGACCGAGCGTGACCCACGACTCGTCCGAGCCGCCGGGCATGAGGGACGGGCCGAGCAGCGCGCCCTCCTCGCCGCCGGAGACGCCCATGCCGACGAAGTTCACACCGGTCTCGCGGACGGCCTTCTCGCGGCGGATCGTGTCGGTGAACAGCGCGTTGCCGCCGTCGACGATGATGTCGCCGGGCTCGAAGACCTCCAGCAGGGAGTCGATGACCGCGTCGGTGGGGCCTCCGGCCTTGACCATGATGATCGCGGTGCGCGGCTTCTGCAGCGACGCGGCGAACTCCTCGTAAGAGAAGGCGGGGACGAAGCCCGCCTCGGGGTGCTCGGCGACCAGTTCGTCGGTCTTCGCACGGCTGCGGTTGTACACCGCGACCGTGTTGCCCTCGCGCGAGGCCAGGTTGCGGGCGAGGTTCGACCCCATCACCGCAAGACCCACCACGCCGATGTTCGCTGCGTTCTCGGACACTCCAGCTCCTGTCGTCATTCCGTGATCCAGCCTAGAGTCTGGCCTGTCCGTGTTACACGAGATGGCCGGGGGCTCACGTCGTCCCGGGGGCCGTCGTGAGCAGCACGCGCTCGGGGCTGACGAGACGAGCCTAGTCGGCGTGGGGAGCACCGGCCGGTCCGATAGCGTGGGCGCGTGACGACGGCATTCCGGATCGTGGTGATGGGCCCGAGCGGCTCCGGAAAATCGGCGGCCGGCGGCGAGCTCGCTGCTGCGCTGGGCGTGCCCTTCTTCGACGCCGACGACCTGCATCCCGCGGCGAACGTCGCGAAGATGATGACGGGCACGCCGCTCGATGACGACGATCGGATGCCGTGGCTCGATGTCGTCGGAGCCACGCTGCACGACGCGCCCGGGGGAGCGGTGATGGCGTGCTCCGCGCTCGCACGGCGCTACCGCGACCGCATCCTCGCCGCGGCGCCGGACGTCGTGTTCGTCGAGCTGCGGGTTCCGCAGGCGGAGCTGTCGCGTCGCATGAACTCGCGGGAGCACTTCATGCCGCCGTCGCTGCTGATCTCGCAGCTGCAGACGCTGGAGCATCTTGAGCGCGATGAGCCCGGGATCGTCATCGCCGGCGACGTGCCGATGGCCGAGGTCGTCGCCTCGGCCGTCGAGGCGCTGGGCCGGTATCAGTCCTTGCGGTAGCCCGAACGGCCGAGGCCCCAGAACGCGAGGACCGTGCCGACGGCGCCGACCACGGCCATCGCGCCGATCAGCCAGAGCAGGGCGTGTGACCAGAAGCCGTAGTCCATGGGGTTCCTCCGTGGGAGCGGGAAGCAAGTGCGTTCCTCATCGTAGCGGGGGCGCTGGTAGACTCATGGCGAACTTCGGCGAGGGATTCCTCGCGCCTGCCGTCCGCGGTGGGCTGCGGCATCCGTGATCGACGCGGTGAAGCCGGCCTCAGGGCTTTCCTCACGCGCGCGCGTTCGAGTCGAATCACAGGCAGTCCCTGCCGCCCACATACCCAGGCCCGCTTCGCGCAGGCCCGCAGAGAACGGGGCCGTCGCGCCCCCGCAAGGAGAACCCATGTCGACTGAGACCGACACCAAGGTCCTGGCCGAGTTCCGCGAGAACTTCGGCAAGGGCTACGCCCGCCGCCTCCGCGCCGCCGGCAAGATCCCCGCCGTCATCTACGGTCACGGCACCGACCCCGTGCACGTCGCCCTTCCGGGCCACCAGGTGTCGCTGCTCATCCGTCGCGCCAACGCGGTGCTCGAGCTCGACCTCGACGGCAAGTCGCAGCTGACGCTGGTCAAGGACGTCCAGAAGGACCCGGTGCACCAGATCATCGAGCACATCGACCTCCTCGTCGTGAAGAAGGGCGAGAAGATCCAGGTCGACGTCCCCGTCGTCGTCGTGGGCGAGTCGTTCGCCGGCACCATCGCGAACCTCGACGCGCAGACCGTCGCGCTCGAGGTCGAGGCGACCCACATCCCCGAGCACATCGAGGTCGATGTCGAGGGCCTCGAAGAGGGCGCTCACATCACCGCCGGTGACCTCAAGCTGCCGAAGGGCGCCGCGCTCGTCGCCGACGCCGAGCTGCTCGTCGTCGCCATCTCGGTCCCGGCCGCGACCATCGCCGCCGAGGACGAGATCGCCGAGGCCGACGCCGAGGCCGCTGCCGAGCAGGCCGAGGCTGCGGAAGAAGCCGCCGCGGAGTAATCCCGTCACGAAGGCCCGCCACGACCGTCCGGTCCTGGCGGGCCTTCGTCATTCCCACGGCATACCGCCGCGGGCGCAACGCCGCGGGAAGCGGCGAGCGTCCGCCGCATGCCGAACGGGTACGCTCGTGGGGGCTCGCGGCCGTCCGCGCGGGCCGGAGAGGAGGCCGGCATGGCCGAGAACACGTGGCTCGTCGTCGGGCTCGGAAACCCCGGCCCCCGCTACGAGCTGACCCGGCACAATGTCGGCCAGCTCGTCGTCGACGAGCTCGCCGGCCGCCGCAGCGAGACCTTCAAGGCGCACAAGGCGAACGCGCGCGTCGTCGAGACCTGGCTGCGGCCGGGCGGGCCGAAGCTCGTGCTCGCGAAGGCCAACACCTTCATGAACGTGTCGGGCGGGCCGGTCGCGGGGCTCGCGAAGTTCTACGGCATCGATCCGTCGCACGTCGTCGTCGTGCACGACGAACTCGACATCCCGTTCGACACCATCAAGTTGAAGATCGGCGGCGGCCACGGCGGCCACAACGGCGTTCGCGACATCGCCAAGGCGCTGAACACGCCCGAGTTCCCGCGGGTGCGGGTGGGCATCGGCCGCCCGTCGGGGCGGCAGGATCCGGCCGACTGGGTGCTCGACCCGTTCGGGGCCACCGAGCGCAAGAACCTCCCGATCCTCGTCGGCGACGCCGCCGACGCCGTCGAGCAGCTGGTCGACGAAGGCCTTCTGGCCGCGCAGCAGAAGCACCACGCGCCGCGCGTGTGACAACGGCGGTCTGGCGAGACGACTCCCGGGTCAGCCGCCGATGCCGGTGCCCGCGGCGAGACCCGACATCAGCACGCCCTGCACGACACCGCCGAACACGATGGGCCCGATCGCTGCGACGACGATCGCGGCGATGCCGAGGCCGCGGCCGCGCCGGCTGACGGTGGCGACGATGCCCTGCACCAGCGCCCACACTCCGAGGACCGTGCCGAACCAGAACGACACCTCGCCCAGCAGCACCCAGTCCCGCACCGGCGTCAGGATGGACCAGTCCCAGCTTCCGTCCATGGGCAGGTACGCGAGCCCCTTGCCCGCCCCGAGACCGATGTTGAAGCCCGCGATGGCCCCGCCGACCGTCGCGCCCAGCGTGGCCACGAGGGCCAGCACGAGCGCCGTCAGCCCGAGACCGCTGCCGTGACGGGACGGTGCCGGTGGACGTGACGGTGCGGCCGGGGCCGCCGGCATCCCGAATCCCTGCGGTGCCGCGTAGCCGGCGGGCGGGGCGTACGCGCCCGACGAAGCCGGCGCCGCGCCGGACGGCGTCCCGAACGGGGGAGCACCCGGCGGTGCCCATCCACCCGGAGCAGCGGGCGGGTTCTGGGGCGCATCTGGCGTCGTCACGCCCCCGATCTTAGGAGCGCGACGGCGCCGGGGTCCCGTTCGCGCCGCGATGTCGGCGCCGCGCCGTAGACTCGTCCGGTGACAGTTCCCGGGATCGTGCGCGCCCTCGAACAGGCGGAAGCCTTCCGGGACGCGGTGGCCGCGGCATCCGTCGATGCCGACTTCTCACTCGTCGAAGGGCTCGACGCCCCGTTGCTGGCGGCGCTGATCGAGAAGCGGCGTGCCGCGGGCCGCCCGCCTCTCTTGCTGCTGATCGCGCCGACCGGTCGTCGCGCCGAGTCGCTCGGCCCCGCGCTGGGTGCGCTGCTGCCGGGCGCCGAGGTGCTGCACTTCCCCGCGTGGGAGACGCTCCCGCACGAGCGCCTGAGCCCCAGCACCGAGACGGTCGGCGCGCGGCTGGAGGTCCTGACGCGCGTCGCGCGATGGGATGCCGCGACCCCTCTCGTGATCACGGCCTCTGTGCGCGGCGCGCTGCAGCCGCTGGCAGGCGGGCTGACTGCTGTCGCTCCCGTCGGGCTCGTCCGTGGCGGGCGCGGCCAGGAGCTCGGCGATGTCGTGACGCGTCTTGTGGAGCTCGCGTACCACCGCGTCGACATGGTGTCGCGCCGCGGGGAGTTCGCCGTCCGCGGCGGCATCCTCGACGTGTTCCCGCCGACGGCGCCGCACCCCTACCGGGTGGAGTTCTTCGGCGACGAGGTCGACGAGATGCGCGCGTTCTCGGTGGCCGATCAGCGGTCGCTCCCGGGCGAGGTGCGCGAGATCTCCCTCATGGCCAGTCGGGAGCTGCTGCTGACCGACGGCGTGCGCGGGCGTGCGCGTCAGCTGAAGGACGAGTTCCCCGGCCTCACGGGCATGCTCGAGAAGATGGCCGAGGGCATCCCGGTCGAGGGCATGGAATCGCTGCTGCCGGCCGTGGTCGACAGCATCGTCACCCTCGTGGACTACCTGCCCGAAGGCGCCGGAGTCGCGCTGGTCGATCCCGAGCGCGCCGTCACGCGCGCGATCACGCTCGGCGAGACGAACCGCGAGTTCCTCGACGCGGCCTGGAGCGCGGCCACGGCGGGCGCGAAGACGCCCGTCGACCTCGGCGCGGGCGACTTCCTGTCGCTGCCCGAGCTGCGCGAGGCCACGCACGCCCGAAGCGGCGTGTGGTGGACGTTGAGCGCGTTCGATTCAGGAGAGGCGGATGCCGCAGCCGCCCTTCGACAGGCTCAGGGACAGGATTACGACGGCCCGATCAGCACCGACATCGATGTCGCGCTCGAAGCGTCGGCCGCCATCCGCGTCCCCGGGACGGCGGTCCCGTCGTTCCAGGGCAACGTCGAGGGCGCCACCGACCACGTGGGCGCGCTGCTCGCGGACGGCTGGCGGGTCGTGGTCGCGGCATCCGGAACCGGGCTCGTCGAGCGCGCACGCGACGTGCTCGCCGACCGGGGGATCGCGGCGCGCAAGGTGGACGAGGTGCTCCACGCCCCCGAGCCCGGCGTCGCGCATGTCGTCGTGAGTGTGCTCGAGCGGGGGTTCGAGTCGCCCGACGCGAAGCTCGCCGTGCTCACCGAGTCCGAGTTCTACGGCCGCACGATCGGCGGCGACACGCGCGTCGTCAAGAAGCTCGCGTCCCGCCGAAAGGCGGTCGTCGACCCGCTGCAGCTGAAGGCGGGCGACTACGTCGTGCATGCCACGCACGGCATCGGCAAGTTCGTCGAGCTCACGCAGCGCGAGGTCTCCAGCGGCGGGCGCAATGCCGTCAAGAGCGTGCGCGAGTACCTCGTGCTCGAATACGCGCCGTCCAAGCGCGGGTATCCCGGCGACAAGCTGTTCGTCCCGACCGATCAGCTCGATCTGCTGTCGCGGTACGTCGGCGGCGAGGCGCCGAGCCTGTCGAAGATGGGCGGCAGCGACTGGGCGCAGGCAAAGAGCAAGGCACGCAAGGCCGTCCGCGACATCGCCGTCGAGCTCGTCAAGCTGTACTCGGCGCGCATGGCGTCCAAGGGCCACGCGTTCGGGCCCGACACGCCGTGGCAGCGCGAGCTCGAAGAGGCGTTCCCGTTCGCCGAGACCCCCGACCAGCTCCAGACGATCGACGAGATCAAGGCCGACATGGAGAAGCCGATCCCGATGGACCGGCTGCTCTCGGGCGACGTCGGATTCGGCAAGACCGAGGTTGCGGTGCGCGCCGCCTTCAAGGCGATCCAGGACGGCAAGCAGGTCGCGATGCTCGTGCCGACGACCCTGCTCGTCAAGCAGCACATGGAGACGTTCACCGAGCGCTTCGCCGGGTTCCCGGTCAAGGTGCGTCCGCTGTCGCGGTTCCAGACCGACAAGCAGGCGCGCGAGACCCTCGCGGGTCTCACCGACGGGACGGTCGACATGGTGATCGGCACGCACCGCATCCTCACCGAGAAGGTGATCTTCAAGGACCTCGGGCTCATGATCATCGACGAGGAGCAGCGCTTCGGGGTCGAGCACAAGGACCAGCTGAAGAAGCTCAAGACCAACGTCGACATCCTCGCGATGAGCGCCACGCCCATCCCGCGCACGCTCGAGATGGCCGTGACCGGCATCCGTGAGATGTCGACGCTGCAGACCCCGCCCGAGGACCGGCATCCCATCCTGTCGTACGTCGGCCCGCGCAACGACAAGCAGATCGCCGCGGCGATCCGGCGCGAGCTGCTGCGCGAGGGCCAGGTGTTCTACGTCCACAACCGCGTGCAGTCGATCCAGCGCGTCGCGTCCGAGCTCGCCGAGCTCGTGCCCGAGGCTCGCATCGCCGTGGCCCACGGGCAGATGGGCGAGCACATGCTGGAGCAGGTCGTCGACGACTTCTGGGAGCGCAAGGCGGACGTGCTCGTGTCGACGACGATCATCGAGACCGGCCTCGACATCTCGAACGCGAACACGATCATCATCGACCGCGCCGACAAGTACGGCCTCAGCCAGCTGCACCAGCTGCGCGGCCGCGTCGGCCGTGCCCGGGAGCGCGCGTACGCGTACTTCCTCTACGACGACATGAAGCCGCTCAGCGAGACCGCGGCCGACCGTCTCGAGACGATCGCCGTCAACAATGACCTCGGCTCGGGCATGCAGGTGGCGCTCAAGGACCTCGAGATCCGCGGCGCCGGCAATCTGCTGGGCGCCGAGCAGGCCGGTCACATCGCGGGCGTCGGCTTCGACCTGTACCTGCGCATGATCGGCGAGGCCGTCGCGACGTTCCGCGGCGAAGAGACCGAGGGACCGACCGAGCTGCGCCTCGAGCTGCCCGTGCAGGCCCGCATCCCCGAGTCGTACATCGACAGCGAGCGCCTGCGGCTGGAGGCCTACCAGAAGCTGTCGGCCGCGGCATCCCTCACCGCCAAGGACGACGCGATCGACCTCGTGATCGAAGAGCTCACCGACCGCTACGGCGAACCGCCCTCCGAGGTCGAGGGGCTGCTCGCGATCGCGCGTCTGCGCCGCCGCGCCGCGCAGGCCGGCCTCGCGGACGTCGTCGCGATGGGGCCGAACCTGCGGGTGGCGCCGGCGAATCTGCCCGATTCGATGCGCGTGCGGCTGCAGCGCCTGTACCCGAAGGCGAAGCTCGTCGCGAACGGCGAGGCGATGGTCGTGCCGCTGCCGACGGCCGGCGGAGAGTCGCTGGGCGACACCGAACTGATCGCGTGGGTCGGTCAGCTGCTCGATCAGCTGTGGCCCGAGAAGAAGCCCGAGGCGGCGGCCGCGGACTCGTGAGCCGCTGACACGGTGCGGGGCGCCCCACCGGACGCCCCGCGCCGCGTCACATCCGCCTCACGCGCGGGTCGCTGAGAACCGCTGCTGCGCGGCGTCGTACTCGACGACGCGCACGCGCAGCTCGACGCCCGGATCGGCCGCCGTGCCGCGCACCAGGCCGGGCACGCCGGCGCACTCCACGAGAACGCCGAACGGCACGACCTTCGTCACTGTCGCGGTGACCACGTCACCGGCGGCGATGGTCTGCTCGCTCATGCATCCACCCCCTCTCGCTGTCGGGGCGAAGAAGGATGGGCCGATCACGAGCCGGTCGGGTCGCCTCTCCTTGTCGTGCCGCGCAGCGCGTCCGGCACCATCCCGATCTTCACGGCGGCGACGCTACCAGACGGTCGCGGTCGCGGGGCGCATGAAGACGGGGAACCGGATGCCGCGGCATCCGGTTCCCCGTCTGTGAAGCGCTCTGGCGTCAGATGACGCCCTGGGCGAGCATGGCGTGCGCGACGCGCTCGAAGCCCGCGCAGTTGGCGCCGGCGACGTAGTCGCCCGGACGGCCGTACTTCTCGGCGGCGGTGAAGGCGGCGTGGTGCACGTTCGCCATGATGCCGCGGAGCTTCGCCTCGCTGTCGTCGAAGTTCCAGCGCTGGCGGGCGGCGTTCTGGCTCATCTCGAGTGCCGAGGTGGCGACGCCGCCGGCGTTGGCCGCCTTGCCCGGCGCGAACAGCACTCCGGCGCCCTGCAGCACCTCGACGGCCTCGGGGGTCGAGGGCATGTTGGCGCCCTCGGCGACGGCGCGCACGCCGTTCGCGACGAGCGCGCGGGCGTCATCGGCATCGAGCTCGTTCTGGGTCGCCGACGGCACGGCCACGTCGACCGGGACCCGCCACGGGCGCTCGCCCTCGACGTAGGTCGCGCCCGGGCGCCGCGCCGCGTACTCCGAGATGCGGCCGCGCTCGACCTCTTTGATCTGGCGCAGCAGGTCGACGTCGATGCCGGCCTCGTCGAGGACGTAGCCCGACGAGTCCGACGCGGTCACCGCAGTGGCGCCGAGCTGGTGGGCCTTCTCGATCGCGTAGATCGCGACGTTGCCCGAGCCCGACACGCCGACGCGCTTGCCGTGCAGCGTCTCGCCGTGGACGGCGAGCATCTCTTCGACGAAGAACACCGCGCCGTAGCCGGTCGCCTCGGTGCGCACCTCTGCGCCGCCCCACTGCACACCCTTGCCGGTGAACATGCCCGACTCGTGGCGGTTGGTGATCTTGCGGTACTGGCCGAACAGGTACCCGATCTCGCGGGCGCCCACGCCGATGTCGCCCGCGGGGACGTCGGTGTGCTCGCCGAGGTGACGGTAGAGCTCGCTCATGAACGACTGGCAGAAGCGCATGATCTCGGCGTCGGACCGGCCGTGGGGGTCGAAGTCGCTGCCGCCCTTCGCGCCGCCGATGCCCTGCCCGGTGAGCGCGTTCTTGAAGATCTGCTCGAAGCCGAGGAACTTGATGATCGAGAGGTTCACCGAGGGGTGGAACCGCAGGCCGCCCTTGTACGGGCCGAGCACCGACGAGAACTGGATGCGGTAGCCGCGGTTGACCTGCAGGCGCCCGGCGTCGTCGACCCACGGCACCCGGAACATGATCTGCCGCTCGGGCTCGACGATCCGTTCGAGGATGCCGCCGTCGACGAACTCGGGGTGGGTGTCGAGCACCGGTGCGATCGACTCGAGCACTTCGTGGACGGCCTGGAGGAACTCGGGCTCGTGGGGGTTGCGGGCTTCGACAGTGTCCAGGACGAGCCGGATGGTGTCGTTGGAGGTCAGGGTGGTCACTGAGGACATGGGGTGGTGCTTTCGGAAGGCCAGCAGAAAGGGCGACGTCGTCGGCGCCTTTTCACCCTACATACCGTGCGGGCCGGGCTCGCACGTGTGACGCCCTGTGCGGCGGCTACGCTTGCCCTGATCCGATCCACGACGGCGGGAGACGGCGACGATGCGTTTCGAGCACCTCGGGGCTGAGCCCCGCATCCATCCGACGGCGGTCGTCGCGGCGACCGCGGTGATCAGCGGCGACGTCGCGATCGGGCCGGACTGCCAGATCCTGCACGGCGCGGTGATCACCGCCGAGGGCGGCGCGATCACCCTCGGTGCGAACGTCATCGTGATGGAGAACGCGCTCATCCGTGCGACCTCGACGAACCCGGTGCACATCGCCGACCACGTGCTGGTCGGCCCGATGGCGAGCGTGTCGGGCGCGGTGATCGAGGAAGAGGTGTTCCTGGCCACCGGTACCCGCGTCTTCAACGGCGCCCGCATCGGCGCCCGCAGCGAGGTGCGCATCAACGCCGTGGTGCACCTGCGGACGACGCTGCCCGCCGAGACGACCGTGCCGATCGGCTGGGTCGCGGTCGGCGATCCGCTGCAGGTGCTGCCGCCGGACCGCCACGAAGAGATCTGGGCGGCGCAGCGCGAGCTCGACTTCCCGGGCTACGTGTTCGGGCTCGACCGCGAGACCCCTGATCTGATGGTGCAGCTCACCGAGCGCTACGGCCGCAGCCTCGCCCGGCACGCCGACGACCGACGACTGGACTGAGCCTCTCGACGCCTGGCCTCAGCCGCGCTCGAGCGCCGCGGTGCGTCGCAGCCAGCTGGCCGGATCGGCCGCGTGGTAGATCTGCTCGGACGCCTCGATGCGGTCGAGGAAGCCGCGGTAGAGGGTCGCCTGGCGCAGCGCGCCGTAGGGTGCGAGCAGCTCCAGCGCCCGCGCGGGGTCAGACCCCGGGACGGCCGTGCGCCACGCGGAGGTCCAGTGCGTCGTGAGCCGGGATGCCGCGGCCGCCGGCATCCGCTCCATGAAGGCCGCGTGGTCCAGCAGCGGGTGGCCGATGCCGCTGTCGCCCCAGTCCAGCAGCACGAGGTGGTCGTCGTCGCCGCGCAGATTGCCCGGGTGGAAGTCGCCGTGGACGAGGGTGTCGGGCAGCCCGCACATCGCGAGGTCGGCCTCGAGCCGGGGGAGGCGCGCGATGAGGCTCGCCACCGCGGTGCGATCGTCCGCGTCGACGTCGTCGGCGAGGGCGAGAGTGCGCTCGGCCATCGGTGCGAGCGACGTCGGCGTCCACCGCGGCATCGGCGGCAGCGTCGCGGGATCGACGGACGACTGGATGCCGACGAGCAGGTCGATCATGCGCCGCGCGGTGTCGGGGCCGGCACCGTAGCGGTCGTCGCCGGGCACGTCTGCCAGCAGCACCGCGTCGTCGGCGCGGGCGAGGAGCCGCGGCACGGCGTACGCCTGCAGGCGCTCGAGCACCGCGCCCTCGTGCGAGAAGAACGGCGGCACGGCCTTGAGCCACACGATGCCGGAATCGGCGGCGAGGCGCCACAGCGCAGACAGGTTCCAGGTGCGGATCTGCTCAGGCTCACCGGTGACCGCGATGCCCTGCGCGGCGAGCGCCGCCTGCGCCCACAGCAGGTACCCGTCCGGTCCACCGGGCTTCGCCCACGCCATGCGCAGCGGCGCGTCGGCGATGAGCGAGGCCTCCCCGTCGTAGAGGGGGAGATCCGGCCGCTCCGAAACCTCGGCGACGTACACGACCTCTTCGGCGCGATCCCCCTCGCGCGGCGTCACCCGGGCGAGGCGCAGCAGCGTCGGCGTGATCCCGAGGGTGGCTCCTGCGGCGCCGAGCACGGCGGGAACTTCACGCCAGTCCCACTCCGGCTCGGAGCCGGGATCGGGCGCGACCGTGAACGGCGCGGTCACTCCGAGCGGCGTGCCGCCCGGGAGCACCAGCACCAGCCGGACCGAGAGCCCGGGCTCCGTGGCCACCGGCTCACCCGGTGTTCTGCAGACCGGCCGCGACGCCCGAGACCGAGAGCAGCAGCAGGCGCTGCAGCTCGGGATCGACAGGAGCATCCTGCGGCGCTTCGCGCAGGGCGCGCAGCGCCCGCAGCTGCAGCAGCGACAGCGCATCGACGTAGGGGCTGCGCATCTTGACGGCCCGCTGCAGCACCGGCTTGTTTCCGAGCAGCTCGGTGCCGCCGGTCACGCGGATCACCCAGTCGCGCGTGAGGTGCATCTCGTCGCGCACGAGGGCGGCCAGGTCGTCTCGGTCGCCGAGCTCGAGGTAGTGCCGGGCGATGCGGTCGTCGGTCTTCGCGAGGCTCATGGCGACGTTGTCGATCAGGGTGCGGAAGAGCGGCCACTCCTGGTAGGCGCGCTGCAGCAGCGGCTCGTCGCCGACGGTCTGCAGCGCGGTGCCCAGGCCGAACCAGCCCGCCAGGTTGATGCGTGCCTGCGTCCACGCGAACACCCAGGGGATGGCACGCAGGTCTTCGAGCGACTCGACCGACAGGCCGCGGCGGGCAGGCCGCGAGCCGAGAGCGAGCAGGCCGATCTCTTCCATCGGGGTGACGCGGGCGAACCAGGGTGCGAAGCCGGGCGCCTTGACGAGCGAGAAGAAGCGCTCGCGGGATGCCGCATCCATCGTGGCGGCGACGTCCGCATAGCGATCGGCGGCCGCGCGGTTGCGCTCCTCGTTCGAGGGAGCGGAGGCGAGCAGGATGGCGGCGGCGACCTGGTCGATGTGGCGGATGGCGATGGCCGGGTCGCCGTAGCGGGCGAAGATGACCTCGCCCTGCTCGGTGAGCTTGAACCGGCCGTCCACCGAGTGCGGCGGCTGGGCGAGGATGGCGGAGTTGGCGGGACCGCCGCCGCGACCGAGGGCGCCGCCGCGGCCGTGGAAGAGCGTCAGCTCGATGCGGTTCTCGTCGGCCCAGGCCGCGATCTCGGCCTGCGCCTGGTACAGCGCGAGGTTGGCGGCGACGGGGCCGACGTCCTTCGACGAGTCCGAATAGCCGAGCATGACCTCCAGCCGGCGGCCGGTCGCGTCCAGGCGCGCGGCGAACTCGGGGTGATCCACGATCTCGGCGAGGATGCGCGGCGCCGCCTGCAGATCGGCGAACGTCTCGAACAGCGGAATGACGTCGAGCACGGGCGGGGTGCCGTCGGGCCCGACGGCGAAGCGTGCCAGCTTGTGGACGTTGGCGAGGTCGTCGGCCGACTGCGTGAACGACACGATGTACCGGCCTGCGGCGCGCGGCCCGTAGCGCTCCTGCAGGAACGCGATCGTGCGGATGACGTCGAGCACCTCTTCGGCCAGCTCGCTGCGGGGCGCTCCCGACTCGAGCTCGGCGAGCACCTTGGCGTGCACGGCGGAGTGCTGACGGACCTCGAGCTCGGTCAGGTGGAAGCCGTACGTCTCGACCTGCCACAGCAGCTGCTGCAGGTGCCCGTACGCCTGACGCGGCGCACCCGCCTGCACGAGCGAGTCCTGCACGGTGCGCAGGTCGGCGAGCAGGTGCTCGGGGTCGCGGTACGCGAGGTCGGCGTTGCGCTTGCGCGTCGCGTCGATCTTGCGCGCGATGAGCAGCATGATGCGGCGGTGCGGCTCGTCGGGGGAGCGCTTGGCGATGTCTTTCGCGGCGTCCTCGTCGGCGGCACGCAGACGCTGCCACAGCGCGATCAGCGCGTCGCTCGGCGGCGTCGTCGCGGCATCGAGGGTGAGGGTGCGGCCGATGCGGCTGGCGGTGTGCTCCAGACCGAGCAGGACGTGCTCGCTCGCGATCGCGGACGCCTTGCGGGTGACGGATGCCGTCACGAAGGGGTTGCCGTCCCGGTCGCCGCCGACCCATGAGCCCACACGCACGAAGGGGCGCACGATGGGCGCCTTGCCGCCGGCATCCACACCCTGCAGGGCGTCGTCGATGCGGCGGTAGACGTGCGGGACGGCGGTGTAGAGCGTGTCGTCGAAGACGGCCATGACGGCGCGCACCTCGTCGGTGGGCGACGGCTTCTCGGGGCGCAGCGGCGCGGTGCGCCAGAGCGTGTCGATCTCTTCGAGCATGCGGCGCTGGGCGCGGCGCTCATCGGCGCCCCCGGACTGCGCGAGGTCGTGCTCGCCGAGGAGCGACGCGAGGCGGCGGATGCTGGTCGACACGGCGCGGCGGCGGGCCTCGGTCGGATGCGCGGTGAAGACGGGGTGGAAGCGCATGCTCTGCAGGTGCTCCAGGGCGGCGTCCGCGCCGACCTCGTCGGCGAGCTTGGCGTACGCGGACGCCACGGTGTCGGCCTGACCGCCGGACTCGGGGTGCCCGTTTCGCTCGCGCAGCACGCGCACGCGCTGATGCTCCTCGGCGAGGTTGACGAGGTGGAAATAGGCGGTGAAGGCCCGGGCGACCTCGTCGGCGCGGGCGATCGTGAACGAGTCGGCGATCGCTGCGGCACGGGCGAACGCCTCGGGCGTCTCGTCGGTGTAGGCCTGGATGGTCGCGGTGCGCAGGCGCTCGACGTCCTCGTACAGCCCGGGGGAGCCGCTCTCACGCAGCACCTGACCGAGGAGCGTGCCCAAGAGGCGCACGTCGCCGCGCATGCTCTCGGGAATACCCTGCTCGGCCTCGAATCGCCCGACGAGGTCGATCGCTTCGGTGTTGGTGAGTTCGCGCATCCATCCAGGCTAACGGTGCATCGTTTCGTCGTTGTCACGGCGGACGCTGTGTGACGACCGCTCCACAGGTGCCCTCGCTAGACTGGCCCGCGGAGCGCCGGGAAGTCTGGTCGGCACGTCCCTGTCGACCCTTCGCGTCGACCCGCGAACGCCCTCACGGAGGCCCGATGTCGCTTCTTCGCTCCGCCAGATTCCCCGCCATCGTCCTGCTCGTGGCCGCAGCCCTTGGGCTGGTGGTCGCCAATTCGCCCGCCGCCGGACCGGTGGATGCCGTCATGCATTCGTACCTCGGAATCCCGGGCGTCTTCGAGCTCAGCGTGTCGCACTGGATCAAGGACGGCCTGCTGGCGATCTTCTTCTTCGTGGTCGCCGTCGAGCTGCAGTACGAGCTCACCAGCGGCCAGCTGAACTCTGCGCGCAAGGCGCTGCAGCCGGCGATCGCCGCCGCCGGCGGCGTGGTGCTGCCGATCGTCCTCTACGCCGTCATCGCCTGGGGATCGGACGCGGTCGACGGCTGGCCGATCCCCACCGCCACCGATATCGCGTTCGCGCTCGGCGTGCTGGCGGTGTTCGGGAAGGGGCTGCCGTCGGCGCTGCGGGTGTTCCTGCTCGCCCTGGCGATCCTCGACGACATCGTCGGCATCGTCTTCATCGCCGTGCTCTTCACGTCCGACGTGAACTTCGGCGCGCTCGCCGGGGCCGCCGTCGCGGTGGTCGCGTTCGGCATCCTGAGCCGTCAGCTCGACACGCGGGCACGTGTGCCTATCGCGATCATGCTCGTCGTGCTCGCGATCGCGGCCTGGGTGCTCGTGTACCTCTCGGGCGTGCACGCGACGATCGCGGGCGTCGTGCTCGGGCTCGCAATGGCGCAGCGACCTGCGCTGCGCGTGCGGCACGAGCTGGAGCCGTGGGTGAACGTCATCGTGCTGCCCGTGTTCGCGTTCTCGGCGGCGCTCGTCGCGATCCCGTCGGTGCCGCTGTCACAGCTGTCGCCGGCGTTCTGGGGCGTGCTGGTGGCGCTGCCGGTCGGCAAGCTCGTGGGTATCTCGCTGTTCGGTTGGGTGTCGCTGCGCGTCGCGCACCGCGGGGGACCGCCTCCCTTGGCCTTCGCGGACCTGCTGGCCGCCGGAGCCCTCGGCGGCATCGGCTTCACGGTGTCGCTGCTGCTGTCCGAGCTCGCGTTCGCCGACGCGCCGCCGCTGCGCGACCAGGCGACGCTCGGCGTGCTGGCAGGGTCGGTCGTTTCGCTCCTCCTGGCCGCGGGGCTCGTATCGTGGCGGGCATGGCACCATCGACGCCTGACGGCGACCGCCCAGAAGCCCGCGTAGTCCCCACCGACCCCGACGCGCTCCGGGAGGCAGCGCTCGTCATGCACGCCGTGCGCGACCGGTGCGTCTGGACGCAGCAGATCGACCACCGCGCCCTCGTGCCGTACCTCGTGGAAGAGAGCGCCGAGCTCATCGACGCCGTCGAGGAGGGGTCACGGGACGAGCTGCGCGAAGAGCTCGGCGACCTGCTGTGGCAGGTGCTGTTCCACTCCGAGATCGCCTCGCGCGACCCCGAAGACCCGTTCGACATCGACGACGTCGCGCGCGGGCTCACCGACAAGATGGTGCGGCGGCATCCTCACGTCTTCGGCGACGCGATCGCGACCACGCCCGAAGAGGTGCTGGTGCATTGGAACGCCGCGAAGGCGGCCGAGAAGAGCGCACGGACGAGCGTGCTCGACGGGGTCAGTGAGCGGATGCCGAGCCTGGCGCTCGCGCAGAAGCTCCTGTCGAAGGCGTCCCAGGCCGGTGTCGTGCCGGCGGTGCCGTCCCGCGAGCCGCCGGCATCCGAGGCCGAGCTCGGCGACGCACTGCTCGCCCTCGTCGCGACCGCGCGGGCGAACGGGTGGGACGCCGAGCGGGCGCTCCGCGAGCGACTGCGCGCGCTGCAGTCCGAGATCCGCGCGTCCGAGGGCGCCTGAGCCCTCACCCAGATCAGGAGATCTCGCTGAGACAGGACGATTTCGCAACGAACGACCTGCGTACGCGAGATCTCCTGTTTTCGGCAAGCGAGGCCCAGCCAGCAGAATGGATGCGTGGCATCCGTGAACCCGCCGCGCGGCATGCGCGACTTCCTCCCCGCTGACAAGGCCCGCCGCGAGGGCGTCCTCGCCGTCATCCGTGAGCGCTACCGCGCGCACGGCTTCGACGAGATCGAGACGCCGGTCATGGAGGAGCACGCGCGGCTGCACGCCGGCATCGGCGGCGACAACGAGAAGCTCGCGTACAACGTGCTCAAGCGCGGTCTCGACGCCGATGCGATCCGGGCCGCGGCCGACGACCCGGCAGCGCTCACCGACCTCGGCCTGCGCTACGACCTCACCGTCCCTCTCGCGCGGTTCTACGCGAGCAACCGCGGACAGCTGCCGTCGGTCTTCCGGTCGATCCAGATCGCGCCGGTGTGGCGTGCCGAACGCCCCCAGAAGGGCCGCTACCGGCAGTTCGTGCAGTGCGACATCGACATCATCGGCGACGCGTCGGCGCGCGCCGAGGCCGAGCTCGCCGTCGCGACGCTCGACACGCTGGATGCGCTCGGCCTCGAGGGCGGCAGCATCCGCATCAACGACAGACGACTGCTGGATTGGATGCTGGATGACTTCGGCTTCGGCGCCGACGAGCGCCCCGGCGTCCTCATCACGATCGACAAGCTCGACAAGATCGGTCCTGACGGCATCGTGGCCGAACTGCGTGAGCGCGACGCGTCGGCGTCGGCGGTCGACGCGTTCGACGCCTTCCTGCGCCGCCCGCAGACGCTGGAGTACAACCCGTACGGCGAGCGCCAGATCCGCAAAGCCCTGCCCGAGGGCGCACCCGATGACATCGTCGCGCACCTCGTCGGAATCGGCGCGGCGGTGGCGGCCGCGCGCGGCGTCGACAGCCCGCTCGGCGACATCCCGCTCGTGTTCGACCCGTTCCTCGTGCGCGGCATGGGCTACTACACCGGCACGATCTTCGAGCTCGCCCACCCCTCGGTCGACTACTCGCTGGGCGGCGGCGGCCGCTACGACGGCATGATCGGCCGATTCCTCGGTCAGGACGTGCCCGCGGTCGGCTTCTCGATCGGCTTCGAGAGGATCGTCGACCTCGTCGCGGGTCGTGCGGATGCCGGCGCCGAGGCCGTCGTGCTGGTCCACGACCGCGACGTGACCGAGGGGGAGCTGCTCGCGCTCAAGGCCGCGCTCGTGCGACAGGGGTCCCGCGTGCGGCTGGAGCACCGCACGAAGAACCTCAAGGCCCTGCTGGAGCGCGCCGCCGCCGACGGCTACTCCGCGTTCGCGACGGTGTCGGCCGGCACCACGGCCGACGCGCTCGAGGTCAAGCCGCTCGCCTGATCCGGATGGCGCGGTAGGCCACGCCGACCGCGACCACGGCGACCCCGGCCGCTACGGACTGCCACGGCAGGGTCGCGGCCAGGACGAGGCATCCGATCCCTCCGATCACCTGCAGCGCCACCGGGTACCGCCGCGCGTCGCCGCGCTGCCGGAAGGCGGCGACGTTCGCGACGAAGTAGTACAGCAGCACGCCGAACGACGAGAAGCCGATCGCGCCGCGCAGGTCGACGAGCGCGACCAACGCGACGACGAGGGCGCCGGCGGTGAGCTCGGCGCGGTGCGGAACATGCCAGCGAGGGTGCACGCGGTCGAGGTACGCCGGCAGGTCGCGCTCGCGCGCCATCGCGAAAGCGGTGCGGCTGACGCCGGCGATGAGGGCGAGCAGGGCGCCCAGAGAGCCCGCGGCCGCTCCGACGCGCACGACGACGCCGATCCACTCCCAGCCCGAGCGCGCGGCCGCGTCGGCGACAGGCTCGGTGGATGCCGCGACCCCGGCTGGTCCGAGCGCCCCGAGCACCGCGACGGCGACGACGGCGTACACGGCGAGCGCGACGACGAACGCGATCACGATCGCACGCGGGATCACGCGCCGCGGCTCGCGCACCTCTTCGCCCATCGTGGCGATGCGCGCGTAGCCGGCGAAGGCGAAGAACAGCAGCCCCGCGGACTGCAGGACGCCGTACGCGCCCCCGGTCCACAGCGACCCGGGGGCGGACCCGTCCGAGAAGGCGCCGCCTGAGAATGCCGCGGTGACCGCGGCCCCGAGGGCGCCCAGGGTGATCACGACGATCACGCGCGCGGCGCCCGCTGTGCGGGTGACGCCGAACCAGTTCACGGCGGTGAGCGCGACGACCGCGCCGATCGCGACCGGGCGCTCCCAGCCGGCGGGTGCGGCGTACGCCGCGAACGTCAGCGCCATGGCCGCGCAGCTCGCGGTCTTGCCGACGACGAAGCCCCAGCCCGCGATGAATCCCCACCACGGACCGAGCTCCGCGCGTCCATAGGCGTACGCTCCTCCCGAGGTCGGGTGGGCGGCGGCGAGCTGCGCCGATGAGGTGGCGTTTCCGAACGCGACGACCGCGGCGATGGCAAGGCCGACGAGCAGACCCGT
The DNA here is from genome assembly GCF_014779795.1 of Microbacterium helvum. GTDB lineage: Bacteria > Actinomycetota > Actinomycetes > Actinomycetales > Microbacteriaceae > Microbacterium > Microbacterium helvum. The sequence continues at coordinate 96,932 of NZ_JACXZS010000007.1, read as the reverse complement.
GCCGGCGGCATCCGCAGCCGGAGCCCAGACGGCGAACACGCCGGCGCCGACCATCGAGCCGAGGCCGATGAAGACGGCGTCGCCGAGGCCGAGCCGGCGCTGGAGTGCGGGAGGTGTCACGGGCCGAACCCTAGCGCGCCGAGGGGAACGGTCGGAGCTGCTCTCGCGCGGCCGGCGCGGATTGGCCAGGATGGGCGCATGACGACGCTGCAGATCCACACCGTTCTCGTGCCGTTCGGCCCCGCGACCGCGATCGAGCTGAGCGATGCCCAGGTCGACGAGCTGGGCGGCGGCAAGCGCGCCGCGGTCGTCGTCGCCGTGGGCGACAGCACCGCGCGGGTGCGCCTCGCCGTGATGGACGGCAAGAACGTCATCGGCCTCTCGAAGGCCGTTCGCGCCCAGCTCGGCGTCGACATCGGCGACGAGATCGACGCCACGGTCGCGCTCGACACGGCCGAGCGCGAGGTGGACGTGCCGGACGACCTCGCCGCCGCGCTGGAGGCTGCCGGGGTACGGGCGAGGTTCGACGCGCTGTCGTTCTCGCGCCGCAAGGAGCTGGCGCGCGGCGTCGCCGAGGCCAAGCGGCCCGATACCCGCGAGCGCCGCGTCGCCGCCGCCGTCGAGGGGCTCGCCGCGTCCTGACGACGGATGCCGGCGGCCGGGCGCACCGTCCCGTCACCGGCGTGACGGCATCCGTTCATCCGGGTGCGGTGGCATGGCCGCATGGCTCGCTCACGGGAGGTCGTGCCGCGCCCCGTCCTGGCGGGCGCCGCGGGGATCGCGATCGGGGCCGGGCTGGTCGTGCTGGGCGGCCGTGCGGTGCTGACCCGCCAGGCCGCGGTCGCCCGCCGCCGCATCGGCAAGCCTCTCGGCGAGGACGCCCTCGACGCCGACCGCGTGTGGGGCGGCCGCTTCGACGGACCGCCGCGCGAGCTCGTCGTGCTGGGCGACTCGATCGCCGCGGGTCTCGGCGCCGAGCGCTGCAAGGACACCCTGGGTGCCCGATTGGCCAAGGGTCTCGCCCGTGCCGAGCGTCGGCCGGTGCGGCTGCGGACGGCGGCGGTGGTCGGCGCCGAGACGTCGATGCTGGCGCCCCAGATCGACGCCCTGCCGCCCGGCTACCGCCCCGATGTCGCGGTGATCGTCGTCGGCGGCAACGACGTCACGCACCGTGTTCCCGTCTCGGCCTCGGTCGCGCAGCTCGAAGAGGCGATCGTGCGGCTGCAGGCGCGAGGCGCTGCCGTGGTCGTGGGCACGTGTCCTGACCTGTCGGCGCTGCGCCCCGTGCCGCAGCCGCTGCGGGCGCTGGGCGGGCGGCTCTCGCGACAGCTCGCCGCCGCCCAGGCCCAGGCCGCGCAGCGGCACGACGCGCACCCCGTGTCGCTGCGCCGTGCGGTGGGCCCGTTCTTCGTGACGCAGCCCGACGAGATGTTCAGCCTCGACCGCTTCCACCCGAGCGCCCTCGGCTACCGGCGCACCGCCGAGGCGCTGCTGCCCGCGGTGATCGCGGCACTGACCGACGGCGACGGGTGAGCAGCGACTCCCGCCTGTCGAACGGGAGTCGCCGCCGGGTCCGTGCGTCAGCTCGCGTACGAGGCCGCCCACTCCGCGACGCGGGCGGCGCTCTCCTGCTCGGACAGGTCCTCGACCCGGGTCATGATCGACCAGCGCACCCCGAAGGGGTCGCGCACGCTCGCGAACCGGTCGCCCGAGACGAACGTGGACGGCGCTTCGCGCACGGTGGCTCCGGCGGCGACGGCCCGCTGCGTCACGGTGTCGACGTCGGGCACGTAGATGCCGATGGAGTAGCAGTCCTCATCGCCCTCGGGCGCGGGCACCAGCCCGTACTCCGGCGAGGGCTCGCCGAGCTGCAGGATGCCGAGTCCGAAGTCCAGCCCCGCGTGGACGACGAGGCCGCCGACCTCGGTGACGTCCGTCACCCGCGCGCCGAACACGTCGCGGTAGAAGTCGATGGCCTCCTTCGCGCGGCGGATCGCGAGGAAGGGGGTGAGGGTGGTCGCCCCGTTCGGGCGGCCGTCGGTCGTGTGGACACCGGTCGCGCCGGTGGTGCTGTCTGCGGTCATGCTCCGATCGTCGCGGAGGGAGGGATGCCGCGGCTTGCAGATTCGCGACAACCTCTGCTGCCGCGACCGAGGCCTGTCCGAGCACCCCGCTAGCGTTGCCGCGTGACCGACCCCAACCGCGGTGTGCTCTACCCCGACCGCCTTCCGCACTTCACGCGGCTGCCGCCCGGGGAGGCGGCATCTGATCTCGTGGAGTGGTACTGGATCCCGCAGTGGGACCTGCCCGAGGGCGTCGAGTCGCGGCAGGCGGTGCTGTCGTACCCGGCGGCGAACCTCGCCGTCGAACCCGACGGCGTGACGCTGTGGGGAGTCACGACGCGCGCGGGCGAGCGTGTGCTGCGGGGGAGCGGTTGGGCGGTGGGGGCGCTGCTGAGGCCGGCCGCGCTCGCGCAGCTCACGGCGGCCCCGGCGTCGCTGGCGGACCAGCACATCGTGCTCGACGAGCCGGCGCTGCAGTCGGCCGTCGTCGCCGCGATGCCGGACGTGCAGGCGGCGGTCGCCATCGTCGAGGCGTGGCTCGTCGCGCGGGTGGGCGTCGTCACGCCCGAGGCGCGGCTCGCCAACGCGATGGCCGAGCTGCTGATGACGGACCCGACGACGCTGCGCCTGGACGATGCCGCCGAGCGTCTGCGCGTATCGGCGCGCACGCTGCAGCGGCTCGCGCATCGCACCGTGGGGCTGTCGCCGGCGGCCATGATCCGCCGTCGGCGCCTGCAGGAGGCGGCGCAGCGCGTGCGTGACGATCCGTCGGCCTCTCTCGCCGCGATCGCCGCGGACCTCGGCTATGCCGACCAGGCGCACCTCGCGAACGACTTCCGCAGGATGCTGGGGTTCACGCCGTCCGACTATCGCGGCGAGCGCTGACCGTCACACTGCGGCGGCCGCGGTCACCCGCTTCTTCTCGCGCACGTAGACCTCTCGGCGGACGCGGGCCACGACATCGCCCGCCGCGTCGGTGATGTCGGTCTCGAACCACTCCAGCACCTTCGCGCCGCCGCGGGCGCGCTCGCGCAGCTCGTCGGCCTTCTCGCGCGGCACCTCGAAGCGTGCCGTGAGCACGCCGCGGCCCGGCTTGACGAACTCGATCTCGCCGCGGGTGTCCCACACCACATAGTCCCGCCCGAGCTGGTGCATCACGAGCATGAAGTAGTAGGGGTCCGTCATCGCCGACATCGACCCGCCGAACGCGGTCTTCACGTAGTTGCGGGTGAACAGGTTGACGTGCAGCTCGACGGTGGCGCTCGTCCAGTCCGCCGAGAAGCGCCTCACGCGGATGCCGCTGAACAGGTTGGGGATCCACAGGCTCATGCCGACGGCGAGGCGGCGGGGAGTGACGCGCATGGGCCCCAGCATGGCCGACGCCCTCCGTGTGGTCCCAGTCGATTGGCGACTGTGCACAATTGTTCTACTTGTCATAGAATAAGTGTGTGCTGGTGCGAATCGATACGGAGAGCGATGCGCCGCTGTTCGCGCAGATCGCGGCCTCGGTGAGGGCGGACGCGGCGGCGGGCCGACTGCGCGCGGGCGATCGTCTTCCCGCAGCCCGCGACATCGCCGCCGCGCTCGGCGTCAACGTCCACACCGTGCTCCACGCCTACCAGGACCTCCGCGACGAAGGCCTCGTCGAGCTTCGCCGGGGGAGGGGTGCGGTCGTGACCGCGCAGGCCGAGGCGCTGCAGTCGCTCCACCACGACATCCGCGATCTCGTCGCCCGGGCGAGGGGGGCAGGGCTGTCGCCCGACGCCCTCGCCGCCCTGGTGCGAGAAGCCGGCCGCGACGAACACAAGGAGCACCGATGACCGCTGAACCCGACTCGCGAACCGGCGTCGACGACGCCGTGAGCGCCGAGCCCGCCGCCACCGCCGCTCCGAGTCCGGCCCCTGACACGGCGGTGCGTTGGCCGGCCGTCATCGCGTTCGTGCTGCTGGCCTGCGGTCTCGCGTGGGCCGTCGCGCTCCCGCTGTGGCTGGGCGAGGGGCTGCGCTCGCCGTTCGCCGGTCTTGTGCTCCCCGCCATGATGCTCACACCCGCCGCGGCGGCCCTCGTCGTGGTCTTCGCGTTCCGCGTCCCGGCGCGCGGTCGCGCGCGGTTCCTCGGACTGTGGCCGCTGCGGCCTGCCGGGCGGTTCGTCCTGTTCCTCGCTCTCGCTCTCGTGGTGCCCGTCCTGGTCGTGGTCGCCACCGCATTGCTCGCCGGCGCGCTCGGCCTCGTCCGTCTCGACCTCGTGGGATTCTCCGGCTACGCCGCGCAGCTCGCCGCGAGCGTTCCCGCCGGCTCGGCGCTGCCACCGGTGGCGCTGCTCGTCGCGCTGCAGTTCGTCGCGCTGCCGATGGGCGCCGTCGTCAACAGCGTGCTGGCACTGGGGGAGGAGCTCGGCTGGCGCGGCTGGCTGCAGACCGCGCTGCTGCCGCTCGGCACGTGGCCGGCTCTTCTCCTCACGGGCGTGGTCTGGGGCCTGTGGCACGCGCCGGTGATCCTGCTCGGGTACAACTTCGCGCGTCCCGACGTCGTCGGCGTGCTGCTCATGGTCGGCGGATGCGTGGCCTGGGGCGTGCTCTTCGGGTGGCTGCGGCTGCGCAGCGCATCGCTCTGGCCCGCGGTGCTCGCGCACGGCTCGCTCAACGCGGTCGGCGGGATCGTCTTCGTCCTCGTGGCCGCCGGCACCACGCCGGACCTCGGGCTCGTGGGCCCGCTGGGCGTCGCCTCATGGGCCGTGCTCGCGGTCGTGGTGGGCGTCATCGTCCTCATCCGCCAGTTCCGTCCCGGGGCGCTCGCCGCGCCGCGCACGCCCGCCGTCACTCCCACCGAAGGAGAACCCCGATGACCCGCTCCGACCTCCCCGTCCGACGCTTCCTGCTCGCGGGGGTATGGCTTCCCGTCGTGCTCGTCGCCGCGGGCGTGGTCGTCCAGCTGATCGCGCTCCCGCAGCTGCCGGCGACCGTCGCGGTGCACTGGAACGCCGCCGGCGAGGCGGACGGCTTCGCGCCGGCCTGGACTCAGCCCCTCATGACGGTGCTGTTCGGCCTCGGTCTGCCTCTTCTCATGGCATTCACGTCGCTCGGCGGTCTGCGACGCGGCGATCGCGGGCCGACGTATCGCCTGATGGGCGCGAGCGCTGCCGCGGTGTCGGCGCTGGTCACCGTCGCCCTCACCGGGACCCTCGTGATGCAGGTCGGGCTGGACGACGCGTCGCAGGCGCCCACGGTGTGGGCTCCGCTCGTCGCGTCGCTGGTCGTGGCGGCCGTCGTGGGCGTGGTCGCCTGGTTCCTGCAGCCGAGGACGGAATCGATGGATGCCGCCACCCGCCCGGTCGCGCCGCTCGCCCTCGGTCCGCACGAGCGCGTCCTCTGGATGAGGACGATCGCGATGACGACGGGCGCCGCCGTGCTGATCGTCGCGGCCGTGCTGCTGGTCGCGGTCGGCGCCGTGGTGGCGTGGGTGACCGGCGCGGAGCCCGCGATCGCGTGGCTGCTCACCGGTGTCGCCGTGATCCTGGTCTTCTTCGCGGCGACGACGCTCGCCTTCCACGTGCGCGTCGACGACAGCGGTCTTCAGGTCGTGTCGGTCCTCGGCTTCCCGCGGTTCCGCGTGCCACTCGGCGACGTCGACTCGGCCGCCCATGTGCTCGTCAACCCGATGGGGGAGTTCGGCGGGTGGGGCATGCGGATCGCGCCGCAGGGCCGCCGCTTCGGGATCGTGCTGCGCACTGGCGAGGCGCTCGAGGTCACGCGGCGCAACGGCCGCCGGTTCGTCGTGACGGTCGACGACGCCGCGACGGCCGCGGCGCTGCTGGAGGCCCTCGTGCAGCGGAGCGCCGCGAGGTCTTGACGCCCGCCGCGGCGCCGGTTTTGCTGGGGGCATGGCTGACCCGACCCCTGACACCTGGCGCCGCGTCGACGCCTACCTGACCGAGCTTCTCGTGGGGCACGATCCCGGCCTGGAGCGCGCGGTCGAAGACCAGAACGACGCGGGGCTGCCGGCGATCGAGGTCGCGCCGGTCAACGGCAAGCTGCTGCACCTGCTCGCCCGCATGTCGGGTGCGCGGCGCGTGCTCGAGATCGGCACGCTCGGCGCCTATTCGACGATCTGGCTCGCGCGCGCCGTCCCCGAGGATGGGCGCGTCGTGACGATCGAGGCCGAACCCCGCAACGCCGAGATCGCCCGCGCGAACCTCGACCGCGCCGGCGTCGGCGGCAAGGTCGAGATCCGGCTGGGGCGCGGCGCCGACGTGCTGCCGACGCTCGAGGGCGGCGAGCCGTTCGACCTCGTCTTCATCGACGCCGACAAGGAATCCAACACGATCTACCTCGACTGGGCGGCGCGGCTCGGCCGACCGGGCACCGTGGTGATGGTCGACAACGCGGTGCGCGGCGGCGAGATCGCCAACCCCGCGACCGAGAATCCGCAGATCATCGGCGTGCAGCGCGGGCTCGAGATGCTCGGCCGCGATCCCCGATTCGACGCGACGGCTCTGCAGACGCTCGACGCCAAGGGCTACGACGGGATCGCGCTGGCACTGGTCGTGTGACCCACGTGGTGACGATGGATGCCTCGGCCGCCGGCATCCCCGTCACGAGACGTGCCGGTTCAGTAGGCTGGGACCGGACCGACGAAGCTCCGACGATTCATCCTCCACGAACAAGGAGACCCCTGTGGCACTGATCGAGGCTGTAGGCGCGCGCGAGATCCTCGACTCGCGCGGAAACCCGACCGTCGAGGTGGAGGTGCTGCTCGACGACGGGACCGTCCAGCGCGCGGCCGTCCCCTCCGGCGCGTCGACCGGCGCATTCGAGGCGTACGAGCTGCGCGACGGCGACAAGGGCCGTTACGGCGGCAAGGGCGTCCTGAAGGCGATCGACGCCGTCATCGACGAGCTCGGCCCCGCCATCGAGGGCGTCGACGCGAGCGAGCAGCGCATCGTGGACGAGATCCTCAACGAGACCGACGGCACCTCCAACAAGGAGCGCACCGGCGCGAACGCGATCCTCGGGGTCTCGCTCGCGGTCGCCAAGGCCGCCGCCGATGCGGCCGACCTGCCGCTGTTCCGCTACCTCGGCGGGCCCAACGCGCACGTCCTGCCCGTGCCGCTGTTCAACGTCATCAACGGCGGCGAGCACGCCGACAACGGCATCGACTTCCAGGAGTTCTTCCTGGCCCCCATCGGCGCCGAGACGTACCGCGAGTCCCTGCGCTGGGGCACCGAGGTCTACCACGTCCTCAAGGGCGAGCTGAAGGCCGCCGGCTACGCGACGGGCCTCGGTGACGAGGGCGGCTTCGCCCCCGACCTCCCCAGCAACCGCGAGGGCCTCGACTTCCTCATCAAGGCGATCGAGAAGGCCGGCTTCACGCCGGGCACCGACGTGGCCGTCGGCCTCGACGTCGCCGCCACGGAGTTCTTCAAGGACGGCGTGTACACGGTCGAGGGCCAGGCCTGGTCGGCCGAGAAGCTGACCGACTACTTCTCGGACCTCGTCGACAACTACCCGATCGTCACGATCGAGGACGCCCTCGCCGAGGACGACTGGGACGCGTGGAAGGCCCTCACCGACAAGCTCGGCAAGAAGGTCCAGCTCGTCGGCGACGACCTGTTCGTCACCAACCCCGAGCGTCTGCAGCGCGGCATCGACCTGGGCGTCGCCAACGCGCTGCTGGTCAAGGTGAACCAGATCGGCACCCTCACCGAGACGCTCGACGCGGTGGCCCTGGCGACTCAGAACGGCTACCGCTCGATGCTGTCGCACCGCTCGGGTGAGACCGAGGACACGACCATCGCCGACCTCGCCGTCGCCGTGAACTGCGGTCAGATCAAGACCGGCGCGCCCGCTCGCAGCGAGCGTGTCGCGAAATACAATCAGCTTCTGCGCATCGAGGAAGAGCTCGGCGACGCCGCGGTCTTCGCGGGTCGCGGAGCGTTCCCCCGGTTCAAGGGCTGACGCGCAGCACGACTGCAGTTGACGACCGCACCGCGAAGCGGTCTGCGAACGGGAGGGGGAGCCGTGGCCAAGAGACCGGCGGCTCCCCCTTCCCGTCCCTCCGGATCGCCGGCGTCCCCGCGGACCGTTGACCGCCGACGCCCGGTGGCCGGTCGGCGCCCCGTCGACGTGCGCGGCTGGCTCGGCGGCATCCGGCTGTCCGGCTTCATGGTGATCATGCTGGGGCTCGTCGTCCTCGCGGCGTTCGTGCTCGTGCCGACGATCGGCACCTACGTCGACCAGCGGCAGCAGATCGCGGCGCTCGAGGCCGCCGTCGAGCTCAGCCGCGATGAGGTGGCCGATCTCGAGGCGCAGCGGGATCGCTGGCAGGACCCGGCGTACATCACCACGCAGGCACGCGAGCGTCTGTACTACGTCAAGCCCGGCGAGGTGGTGTACCTCGTCGACAACGATCTGCCGCCCGAGCTCGAGCCGCAGGAGCAGGCGCCGGTCAGCGACCAGGTCGAGGCGGCGCACACCGACTGGATGTCGCGGCTGGTGCGCTCGGTGACCGAGGCGGGCTTGGCGCAGACCGTCGCCCCGCTCGGGTTCGGCGTCCCCGACGGCACGCCCACCGACACGCCGACGGGCCCCGCCCCGACGGACACGTCCGGAGACGCGCCGACGCCGTGAATCGCGGGTGAGACGCTGTTGCGGGGTGTCACGGTCCAGGCTCGTCCCAGGCGGCCCCGATAGCCTGGGATCGTGACGACTCCGCCCTTCCCCCCTGTCAGCGACGCCGACCTCGCCGTGCTTCGCGAGCAGCTGGGCCGGCCCGCCCGCGGGGTCCTCGGCATCGCCGCGCGCTGCGTCTGCGGCAATCCCACCGTGGTGGCGACGTCTCCGCGGCTGCCCGACGGGTCGCCGTTCCCCACGTTCTACTACCTCACGCACCCCGCCGCGACCGCGGCGATGTCGACGCTCGAAGCCGACCACGTGATGCGCGAGCTCTCGGACGAGCTCGCCGATGAAGAGGTCGCCGCGGCCTACCTCCGCGCGCACGAGGCCTACCTGCGCGACCGGGCCGCATACGGCGAGGTCGAAGAGATCGACGGCATCTCGGCGGGCGGCATGCCCACCCGCGTCAAGTGCCTGCACGCGCTGGCCGGGCACGCGCTGGCGGCCGGCCCCGGGGTGAACCCCATCGGCGACCGGGCGCTCCAGCTGTCGTCGTGGTCGCCCGAGCGCTGCGTGTGCGCCCAGCCGGGTACGGCCGGATGACGCGTCGCCTCCTGGCAGCTCTCGCCTCGGCCGCCGTCGCGACGACCCTCGTCGTGGGCGTTCCGGCGATGGCCCAGGCGGTGACGCCGAACCCCACGCCCCCCTCGAGCTCCGGCGAGGACGAGGTGCGCAAGGCGCAGTACTGGCTCGATGACTACGGCATCGCCGAGGCGTGGCAGACCACGCGTGGCGAGGGCGTCAAGATCGCGATCATCGACACCGGCATCGGCCGCGCCCCGGCCGAGTTCGACGGCGCCGTCGCCGCCGGCACCGACGTGTCGGGCGTCGGCTCGTCGGACGGCCGCACCCCGGTCGGCGCGGTCGACGCCGACCACGGCAGCTGGGTCGCCTCGCTCGCCGCGGGACGCGGCACCGGCCCCGAGACCGGCGTGATCGGCGTGGCGCCCGAGGCTCAGCTGCTGGCGGTGTCGGTCGGATTCGGCTCGTCGGCGACCCGTTCGTTCGCCGACCAGATCGTCGACGCGATCCACTGGTCGGTCGACCACGGCGCCGACGTCATCAACATGTCGCTCACCACGAACGTGCCGGACTGGCCCGAGAGCTGGGACGAGGCGTTCCAGTACGCGTTCGACCACGACGTCGTGGTCGTCGTCGCAGCCGGCAACCGGGGGAGCGGCACGACCCGCGTGGGCGCACCGGCGACCATTCCGGGGGTCTTGACGGTCGGGGGTGTCGACCGAGCCGGCAAGGCGAGCGTCGACGCCTCGACCCAGGGCATCACGATCGGCGTCACCGCGCCGAGCGAAGAGCTCGTCGGCGTCTCGCCCGACGGCACGGTGGTCTCGTGGGACGGCACCAGCGGCGCCGCGCCCATCGTGGCGGGCATCGCCGCGCTCGTGCGTGCCGCGCATCCCGATCTCGACGCCGACAACGTCATCAACCGGATCGTCAAGACCGCGCATCCGGTGGGCGCCGATCCCGCCGACAAGCTGCTGTACGGCTTCGGACTGGTGGATGCCGCAGCCGCCGTGTCAGCGGATGTCGCGCGTGTCGACGCCAATCCGATGGGGAGCCTCAAGGACTGGGTGCGCCTGTACCGCCGGGCGCAGTCGCAGCCGCAGCCGACCGAATCGGCGGCATCCGTCGAGGTGCCGCCGCTGCCGAAGGCCGACACCGTCACACGCGCGTCATCGCCGCTCCTGCCGGACCGCGACACCGTCCTCTACGGGACCCTGCCGCTCACCTTGCTCACGGCGGCCGCTATACTGGTGGCGCTCGGCGTCACCGCTGCTGTCCGACGCATCCGATTGGCGTCCCGCACGCCGAGCCGCTGACACAGGAGGAGTACTCCAAACCGTGACCAACACCGTGCCCAAGATCCTCATCGTCGGTGGCGGATACGCAGGCTTCTACACGGCCTGGAAGCTTGAGAAGCACCTGCGCAAGGGCGAGGCGGACGTGACGATCGTCGATCCGCTGCCCTACATGACCTATCAGCCGTTCCTCCCCGAGGTCGCTGCCGGCTCGATCGAGGCGCGCCACGCGGTCGTGGCGCTGCGTCGCCACCTCAAGCGCACGCATGTCGTCGCCGCGAAGGTGACCGGCATCGACCACGCTCACAAGACGGCGACCATCACCCCGATCGCGGGCGAGCCCTACGAGTTCGAGTACGACCAGATCGTCGTCACCGCCGGCGCCGTGTCGCGCACCTTCCCGATCCCGGGCATCGCCGACAACGCGATCGGCCTGAAGACGATCGAAGAGGCGGTCGCGATCCGCGACAAGCTCATGTCGAACTTCGACAAGGCGTCGACGCTTCCCCCCGGGCCCGAGCGCGACCGCCTGCTGACGGTCGTCGTGGTCGGCGGCGGCTTCGCCGGCATCGAGGTGTTCGCCGAGCTGCGCTCGCTCGCGTCGTCGCTGGTCAAGAGCTACCCGCAGATCACGTTCGAAGACACGCACTTCCACCTGATCGAGGCGATGGGCCGGATCATGCCCGAGGTCTCGCTCAAGACGAGCGAGTGGGTGCTGAAGAACCTCGCCAAGCGCGGGGCGTCGGTCCACCTCGACACGCAGGTGCAGGGTGCGGTCGACGGCAACATCCAGCTGTCCACCGGCGAGGTCATCCCGACCGACCTGATCATCTGGACGGCCGGTGTCATGGCCAACCCGACCGTGGTCCGCGGCGGCGACCTGCCCGTCGAGGAGCGTGGCCGCATCCGCACCCGCGCCGACCTGCGCGTGGGCACCGAGGACGAGTTCGTCGAGGGCGCCTGGGCTGCCGGTGACGTCTCGGCTGTGCCCGATCTGTCGGGCGGCGGCGTCGGCGGGTACTGCGTGCCCAACGCGCAGCACGCCGTCCGCCAGGCGAAGCTCCTCGCGAAGAACCTGGTCGCGGTGCTCCGCGGCGAGCTTCCGCGTCAGTACTTCCACAAGAACCTCGGCGCGGTCGCAGGACTCGGTCTGTGGGTCGGCGTCTTCCAGTCCGGCAACCTGGCGCTGAAGGGCTGGATCGCGTGGCTCGCCCACCGCGGCTACCACGGCCTGGCCATGCCGTCCTGGGAGCGCAAGTGGCGCGTCCTGTGGGGCTGGTGGAACAACTTCTGGCTGGGTCGCGACCTCGTCAACCTGTCGACGGTGCAGAATCCTCGCTACGTCTTCGAGGAGTTCGCCGCACGTCCGCGTCCGGTCCCGCCCGTCGAGGCTCCGGCCGAGCCGGCCGCGCCGGCCAAGAAGGCGCCGGTCCGTGCGCCCCGCAAGACCGCTGCGCAGAAGGCGGCGGAGGCGGCGGAGGCCGAGAAGGTCGCCGCGAAGTAAAGTCGCACGGGTACCGCAGGCTCGTCTGAGAAGATGAGCCTGCGGCATTCGCGTCTGCGCGGACGGCGTCGGCCCCCGTAGCCCAATGGCAGAGGCAGGCGACTTAAAATCGCTTCAGTCTGGGTTCGAGTCCCAGCGGGGGCACCCGTGGTCCCTCTCGATCTCTCATGTGATCAGCGATAAACTTCGTGAAATCGGCGAAGGAGCCTGATATGACCGAGCAGAACGCGGCCCCCCAGACCGCTCCGCCCCGGGAGCCTCGCAAGAGCGGCTGGTTGTGGAAGTTCACGGCGCTCATGCTGGGCGCACCGCCGCTCGCCGTCTACGGCGCCGAAGAAGAGATCGAGGCAGAGCGCGCGGCACGGTCGGCCGACTGAACACGTGCCCGCGGCGCGGGTGTCACCGTCCGCCGCGGAACGCGTCAGGAGAGGGCGCGCGGTGGCCCTACGCTAGAGCAATGCGCGCGCACCCGAAGCGAGCCGTATGAGTCTCGATCTGCTGTCCATGCCCACGGCGACGAAGCCGTGGACCGAATCCGCGTCCTACTGGGGCGCCATGAGCCGTGCCGTCGATGAGGTGAGCGGCCCCGTCGCCGCGATCAATCTCGAGGCCCTCCGCTACAACGCCCTCGATCTCGTCGTCCGTGCCGGCGGCGTGCCGATCCGCGTCGCCAGCAAGTCCGTCCGCGTGCGGGAGGTGCTCGACGCCGTGCTGGCGCTGCCCGGCTACCACGGCATTCTCGCGTTCACGCTGCCCGAGGCTCTGTGGCTCGCACAGGACCGCGACGGAGTACGCGGGATCGACGACATCGTCCTCGGCTATCCGACCGTCGACCGAGCCGCGATCGCGGCACTCGCAGCCGACGAGGTCGCCTCCTCGCGCATCACGCTCATGGTCGACGACCTCGCACAGCTCGACCTCGTGGACGCGGTCGCCGCCCCGGGGACGCGCCCCGAGATCCGCGTGGCCATCGATGCCGACGCCTCGTGGCGCGCGCCCGGGCTCGGCCACATCGGCGTCTTCCGCTCGCCGGTGCACGAGGCGTCCGAGGTCGCGGCGCTCGCCCGCTCGATCGCGGCTCGCGACGGCTTCCGGCTGGTCGGGCTCATGATGTACGAGGCGCAGATCGCTGGGCAGGGCGACGCCACGGGATCGGGCGACGCCATGATCCGATGGATGCAGCGGCGCTCCGGGGCGGAGCTTCTGGACCGCCGTGCGGCCATCGTGTCGGCCCTGCGGGACATCGCCCCCCTCGAGTTCGTCAACGGCGGCGGCACGGGATCCCTCGAGCTGACGGCATCCGATCAATCCGTCACCGAGCTGACGGCCGGCAGCGGGCTGCTGGCGGGCCATCTCTTCGACGGCTACCGCGCCTTCGACCCCGCGCCGGCTGCGGCGTTCGCGCTGGAGGTCGTCCGCAAGCCGTCGCCCGACATCGCCACCGTCCTCGGCGGCGGATGGATCGCATCGGGGCCCGCCCTCGAGTCGCGGCAGCCGCGCGCCGTGTGGCCCGAAGGGCTGCGCATGGCTCCCCGAGAAGGTGCGGGCGAAGTGCAGACGCCGCTGCGCGGCGACGCTTCGCGGGCGCTGAAGGTAGGCGACCGGGTGTGGTTCCGCCACTCGAAGAGCGGCGAGCTCGCCGAACGCGTCGATCGGTACCACGTGGTCGACGGCAGCAGTCTTGTGGGGACGATCGCGACGTATCGCGGCGAAGGGAAGGCATTTCTGTGACCCGTCCAGGCGGAGTGTGGCGCAACTGGGGGCGCTCGGAATCTGTCAGGCCGCAGCGGATCGAATTCCCGCGCACGGTCGAGGCCGTGCAGCGGGCTGTGACGGCCGCGGCGGCGCGACGGATGCCGATCAAGGCAGTGGGCGCCGGGCACAGCTTCACCGGCATCGCCGTGGCACCGGGAGTGCTGCTGGAGCTGAGGGATCTCACCGGGCTCGTGTCGGTCGATCGCGAGCGCGGTCGCGTGACCCTGCTGGCGGGGACGCGTCTGCATCAGGTGCCGGCGCTGCTGGCGCCGCACGGGCTAGCGATGGAGAACCTCGGCGACATCGACCGTCAGTCGATCGCCGGCGCGATCTCGACCGGCACGCACGGAACGGGCGCGAGATTCGGCGGGATCGCAGCGCAGGTCGTCGGCGCGGCGCTGGTGACGGCGTCAGGGGATCTGCTGCGGATCGACGAGCACGAGAACCGCGAGCTGCTCCCGGCCGTGTCGCTCGGCCTGGGCGCGCTCGGCATCCTCGTCGAGGTCACATTGCAGTGCGTGCCGGCATTCGTGATCCATGCCGTGGAGCAGCCGGAGGCCCTCGACACCGTGCTGTCAGGGCTCGACGACCGTGTCGCGGCCGCCGACCACTTCGAGTTCTACTGGTTCCCGCACACCGACCGCGCGATGACGAAGACCAACACGCGGCTCCCGGAATCGGCGCCGCGCCACCCGCTCTCGCCCGTGGGCAAGTGGGTGGACGACACGCTCGTCGGGAGTGGGCTGCACCAGGTCGCGTGCACGGCGGGCACGCTCGTTCCTGCGCTGGTCCCGCCCATCAACCGGCTGTCGGCGAAGGTCTGGGGCGACCGCGAGTTCACGGATGCCTCTGCTCGCGTGTTCGCCACGAGCAGGTCCGTGCGGTTCCGGGAGATGGAGTACGCGCTGCCCGTCGAGAACGTGCGGCCGGCGTTCGACGCCGTCCGGGCACTGATCTCGGACCGCGGCTGGCGCATCGGCTTTCCCGTCGAGGTGCGATTCGCGGCACCGGACGACCGCTGGCTGTCGACGGCACACGGGCGTGCGTCAGGCTACATCGCGGTGCACCGCTACTGGCGGGACGATCCCACCGAGTACTTCGCAGCGGTCGAGCAGATCATGCTCGGCTTCGGCGGGCGACCCCACTGGGGCAAGATGCACACGCTCGGCGCGGACGCGCTCCGCGAACGATACCCGCGGTTCGACGATTTCACGGCGCTGAGGGATCGGCTCGACCCGGAGCGTCTGTTCCGCAACGCGTATCTCGACCGCGTCCTCGGTGGGTAACGGCTGAGAGTACGCATCGCGGCTCAGTCGGGGTGCGTGTGCGTCGATAGGATGAGGGCACTATCGAACGGAGACTCGGCAATGGAATGGCTGATTCCAGTCCTCATCGTGGTGGCGCTGATCGTCATCGCCGGCATCTACCTCTGGGCGACGTACAACTCCCTCGTCCAGCTGAACGTGCGCGTCGATGAGGCGTGGAGCGACATCACGGTGCAGCTGAAGCGCCGGGCCGACCTGCTGCCGAACCTCATCGAGGCCGTGAAGGGCTACGCCGCCCACGAGAAGGCCGTGTTCGAGAACGTCACCCGTGCGCGCGCCGAGACCCTGTCGGCAGCCGGTCCTGCCGACGCGGGTGTGGCCGAAGGTCACATGCAGCAGGCGCTGAAGTCGCTGTTCGCCGTCGCCGAGGCCTACCCGCAGCTGCAGGCCAGCCAGAACTTCCTGCAGCTCCAGCAGTCGATCGTCGACACCGAAGACAAGATCCAGGCTTCACGCCGCTTCTACAACGGCGGCGTACGCGAGCTCAACACCAAGATCAAGGTGTTCCCGAACAACATGTTCGCGCGCAACCTGGGCTTCCACGAGCGCGAGTTCTTCGAGGTCATCGACGGAGCCGCGATCTCGGAGCCGCCCCGCGTGCAGTTCTGACGCGGCTCCGATCAATGCGAGCGCCAGCGAGCGTTGATGCGAGCCGGGTCAGGGTTGAGCGAGCGAAGCGAGTCGAAGCCTCTCAGTCGGGCATGTCGGCTCTGAGCGCTAGCGTCGAGCCATGGTGCATCGGCTGACGCGAGAACAGGCCCGCCGCATCGCCCTCGACGGCCAGCTGCTGACCTCTGAGCGTCCCTCGGGGATCGTCGAGACGATCGATGCCCTGACGATCCTGCCGATCGATCCGACCTCGGCGATCGCGCCGAGCGTCGATCTCATCCTGTGGAGCCGGCTCGGCTGGCCCTATTCGCCCGCCGACCTCGTGCGCCTGTTCGAAGAGGACCGCGCCGTGTTCGAGTGGGGCGGCTTCTATCGAGCGATGACCGACCTGCCGCTGCTGCTGCCCGAGATGCGGCGTCGGCCCGAGTCCGTCCGCGCCCGAGAATGGCTCGCGGCGAACGACTCGTTTCGCCGTGAAGCCCTGGCGAGACTTCGCGCCGAGGGGCCGCTGCATCCCTCCGACATCCCCGATACCGCACAGGTGTCGTGGCGATCGTCCGGCTGGACCGACAATCGCAACAGCCAGCAGCTCATGGAGATGCTCGCGCTGTGCGGTGACGTCGCGGTCTCGTCGAGAGACGCCGCCGGTCGGCTGTACGACGTCGCGGATCGTGTCTATCCGGCGGACGTTCCGCAGCTCTCCGACGAGGATGCCGCCCGTGAGCGCGGGGAGCGGCGCCTGGCCTCGCTCGGCATCGCGCGTGCCAAGGGGCTCGCCCAGCCGATCGAGCCCATCGGAGCGGGCGAGCTGGGAGAGGAGGCGGTGGTGGAGGGGCTCGACGGCGTCTGGCGCGTGGACCCGGAGGCGCTCGAGCATGTCGACGCCTTCCCGCCGCGCACGGCGTTGCTTTCGCCGCTCGACCGGGCGGTGTTCGACCGCCGCCGCCTCGAAGAGCTGTTCGGCTACGAGTACATCCTCGAGATGTACAAGCCGGCCGCGAAGCGGCGGTGGGGATACTTCGCGCTGCCGATCCTGCACGGCGACCGCTTCGTCGGAAAGCTCGACGCGAAAGCAGACCGCAAGGCCGGTGTGCTGCGCGTCTTCGCCGTCCACGAGGACGAACCGTTCGACGACACGACCCGCTCCGCCGTCGAGGACGAGATCCGGGACCTCGCCCGCTGGCTCGAGCTCGCGCCGGTTGGTGTGGGTTTCGGCTGATCGTGCCTAACGCACGCTGACGACGATCCGGCCGTCCTCATCGTCGATGTCGCCACGCAGCGTCCAGGTGTCGGTGCGATAGGTGAACGTGGCCGTCGCGCCATCGCGTGTCGTACCGGTGACCGTGGCGACGAGCACCCCTCCGGTCGCGTCGAACGAGCTGCTGTCGGGCGAGATCGCGACGGTCGGACGCTGCTCGATGCGAAAGGCGACTCCGGTGAGCTCCGCGAGGTCGGCCGCCCACGGGATGACGATGCCGCAGTGGTCCGGCACCGTGGTCGCAGGCTGCGTGCAGGCGTCCGCGTACGCGTGGAGCTGGCGCTCCACGGCCGTCGGGAGGTCGACAGCGGGCTGGGCGGACGGCGTGACGGTCGACGACGCGGCGGTCGTGGGTGCGGCGGGCCTGGGCTGGTCCGCCGACACCAGCCACCAGGCGACGCCGGCGAGCACGAGCACCACCGCGCCGGCGAGAACGCCTCCGACGATCACGCTGCGCTTCACGCCTGCAACGTTAACCCGTGAGTTCCTCGGCGGCGAGCTCGCCGGCGTCGGGCTCGTCGTCGGCGAGCGGGACGGGTGCCGACGGCCCGGCCTCATGCCTCGTCGCCTCGGGGAGCACGAGCGCGAGATCTGCTGTCGCGTCGCCCCACTGCGAGACCGAGATCTGCTCCAGCCCCTGCCAGGAGGCCGCCAGCCGCAGCTGATCCGCGAGGAGCGTCGCCGCCTCCTGAGGGCGCGAGGGCTCCCACCATGCCGACTGCACCCGCAGAGTCGAGGCGGCTCGATCGGCTTTCAGATCGACGCGGCCGACGATGTCGTCGCCGATGAGGACGGGCAGCGAGTAGTACCCGTACCGCCGCTTGGGTGCGGGCGTGTAGATCTCGATGCGGTACTCGAAGTCGAACAGTCGTTCAGCCCGGTCGCGGAACCACACGACCGGGTCGAAGGGCGTGAGGATCGCCGCCGCGTCGATGCGCCGCGGCACCGTCGCGTCGCGGTGCATCCACGCCGGCGACGGGCGCCCGGCGCTCGTCCACCCTTCTACCGTGACCGGCTGAAGCTCGCCGGCGTCGACGAGATCGCCGACGGCCGCCAGCACGGCCTTGCGGTCGGCGATGCGCCAGTAGTCGGCGAGGTCTGCGGCCGTCGAGACGCCGTACGCGCGTGCGGCGCGGGAGACGAGCTCGCGCACGGCGTCCTCGCGCGCGATGTCGGCGTTGAGGGCCTCCTCCGGGATGACCTGCCCGGCCAGCGCGTAGCGTCGTTCGAAGCCGCGCCGTCCGGCGATGGCGACCTCGCCGAAGAGCCACAGGTGCTCCAGTGCGTGCTTGACCACGTCCCAGTCCCACCACGGGCCGCGGGCGCCCTTCTTCGCATCGTGCTCGATCTGCGCGGGCCGCAGCGGGCCGCGATCTGCGAGCTCTGCACGCACCCAGTCGACGATGTCGCGGTTCGTGTCGAACCACCCGCCGGGCTTGCTGCCGTACTTGTCGCGCAGCGCGTCCATGCGGAAGCGGAAGAGGCCCCAGTCCGCTGCCGGGATGAAGGCCGCCACGTGCGCCCAGTACTCGACGTACGGCGCGCGCCGGGCGAACAGCAGGCGGTCGAGGGCCCGGGGGTCGTACGCGCCCACTCGGGCGAACAGCGGCATGTAGTGCGAGCGCGCGAAGACGTTGACGGAATCGATCTGCAGCGTCGCCATGCGCATGAGCGCGGCGTTGAGCTGACGGGTGCCGGCGACGTCGGGGCGCGGCCGGGCGAACCCCTGGGCGGCGAGCGCGACCCGCCGGGCTTCTGCGGCGCTGAGTGTGGACCTCACGGGCGCCACAGTAGTCGTGACCTCCGACACTTCGGCAGGCTCAGCGCATCGCACTTCGGCAGGCTCAGCGCATCGCACTTCGGCAGGCTCAGCGCATCGCACTTCGGCAGGCTCAGCGCATCGCACGGCGGGGACTCGGGCGCGCCGCCCTTCCGGGCGGGGGTTCATGGCCGCCGCGGAATGTGACGCGCCTAGACTGGGCGGATGAGGAGAAGGTGCGAATGAGCGGCTCCGATGACAAGCCCAGAGGCTCGCTGTTCGACGCGATCCGCGATCGCAGCAGGGTCGTCTCGACCGAGACCTCCGAGGCGGTACCCCACGGCCTGAGGGTCGCCACCGCCTACGCGTGGCGCTTCCTGGTGCTGGCCGCGGCGATCGGCGTGGCCGTGTGGCTCGTCATCCAGCTGAAGCTGCTGGTCATCCCGCTCCTCGTCGCGATCCTCATCACCGCCCTGCTGTGGCCTGCTTTCGCCTGGCTGCTGCGCCATCACGTCCCGCGCTGGCTCGCGATCGTCATCTCTGTCGTCGGCACGCTCGCCATCGTCACCGGGCTCCTGTGGCTCGTGGTGTGGCAGATCGTGACGCAGTGGGACTCGGTGCAGGCGAGCACCGAGGCCGCGGTCGAGCAGTTCCGGCAGTATCTGCTGAGCGGGCCGTTCGACATCTCCGAGAAGGACATCAATGACTGGCTGACGGCGGCTGGTGCGTTCCTGCGGGAGCAGGCCGAGCTGCTGTGGTCCGGCGCCCTCGCGATCGGCACGACGATCGGCCACGTCGCCACGGGCGCCGTGCTCGCGCTGTTCATCCTGCTGTGCCTCCTCGCCGACGGCGGCGGCATCTGGCGCTGGACGCTCCGTCTCTTCCCGAAGAAGGCGCGTCCCGCGGCCGACGGCGCCGGGCGTGCGGGCTGGATCACCGTGGTCAACTACGCCCGGACGCAGCTGCTGGTCGCCACCATCGACGCCGTCGGCATCGGCCTGGGCGCGGCGCTGCTGGGGGTGCCGCTGGCCATCCCGGTCGCCGTGCTGGTGTTCCTCGGCGCGTTCGTGCCGATCGTCGGGGCCGTGGTCACGGGCACCGTGGCCGTCTTCCTCGCGCTCGTCTACAACGGTCCCTGGATCGCCCTGTGGATGCTCGTGGTCGTGCTCGGCGTGCAGCAGCTGGAAGGACACGTCCTGCAGCCCCTCCTGATGGGATCGGCCGTCAAGGTCCACCCGCTGGCGGTCGTGCTGGTGGTCGCCGGGGGAGCGATGATCGCCGGCATCCCGGGAGCCCTCTTCGCCGTCCCTCTCGCCGCCTTCGTCAACGTCGTGGCGGTGTACATCGGCGAACGCTCGTGGCTGACCGGCCAGAGACCCACCGGCGACTTCATCTGGAGCACCGTCCCCCGACCCAGGAGAACCCGTTCGTGAGCACGCCCCCCTCGTCCGTCGCACATCGTCCCACTCTGGCGGATTTCGAGGATGCCGCAACCACCCTCGAAGGCGTGATCACCCACACGCCGATCGACGAATCGCAGCACCTGTCCGATCTGCTGGGGGTGCCGGTGCACCTGAAGCTCGAGAACCTGCAGCGCACCGGCTCGTTCAAGATCCGCGGTGCGACGTACCGGCTCTCGCGCCTGACCCCCGAAGAGCGTGAGCGCGGTGTCGTCGCCGCCTCTGCCGGCAATCACGCGCAGGGCGTCGCCCTCGCGGCGAAAGCGCTCGGGATCCCCGCGACGATCTTCATGCCGCTGGGCGTGCCCGTGCCGAAGCTGCTCGCGACCCGGGGCTACGGCGCAGACGTCGTGCTCGAGGGTGCCACCGTCGAGACCCCCCTGCGCCTGGCAGCCGAGTTCGCCGAGCGCACCGGGGCCGTGTTCATCCACCCCTTCGACCACCCGGACGTGATCGCCGGGCAGGGCACCCTCGGTCTCGAGCTGATGGACGAGGTGCCCGATCTCGACACGATCGTGCTGGGCATCGGCGGCGGCGGGCTGATCGCGGGCGTCGCTGCGGCCGCCAAGGCCCGCGCGGCGGCTGAGGGGCGCACGGTGCGGATCATCGGCGTGCAGGCCGAGAACTCGGCCGCCTACCCGCCCTCGCTGGTGGCAGGACACCCCGTCGACGTGCCCACGACTCCGACGATCGCCGACGGCATCGCGGTGGCGCGTCCGGGCGATCTGCCGTTCGAGATGATCCGCGACCTCGTCGACGAGATCGTCACGGTGTCGGAGGACGACATCGCGCGCGCCCTGCTCGTGCTGCTGGAGCGCGCGAAGCAGGTCGTCGAGCCGGCGGGCGCCGTCGGCGTGGCCGCGATCCTCGCCGGCAAGGTCGTCGCGACCGGGCCCACCGTGACCGTGCTGTCGGGCGGCAACATCGACCCGCTGCTGCTGCAGCGCGTCGTCGCACACGGGTTGGCGGCATCCGGTCGGTATATGACGCTGCGGATCCCGCTGCCGGACCGCCCGGGGCAGCTCGCGCGCGTTTCGGACCTGCTGGCGATCGCCGGGGCGAACGTCATCGAGGTGCTGCACACGCGCCACGGCCAGGGCCTGCAGATCAGTGAGGTGATCCTGCAGCTGAGCGTCGAGACGCGCGGCGAGGAGCACCGCGCCCACGTCATCTCGGTGCTCGAAGAGGCCGGGTTCAGCCCGACCGTCGTGCTGGATTAGCCGAAGGAACGGCCGGCGGCTGAGCGGTGCTCACCCGCCGGCCGGACGTGTCACTGGCCGTTGTAGGTCTCGACCTTGACGATCTCGACCGCGATCTCGCGACCGTTGGGGGCGGTGTAGGACGTCTTCTCGCCCTCTTTGCGGCCGAGGATCGCGGTGCCGAGCGGCGAGGCCTCGCTGTAGACGTCGAGCTCCGAGCCGACGGCGATCTCGCGGTTGCCGAGCAG
This sequence comes from Microbacterium helvum, assembly GCF_014779795.1. GTDB lineage: Bacteria > Actinomycetota > Actinomycetes > Actinomycetales > Microbacteriaceae > Microbacterium > Microbacterium helvum. Next base: position 75,264 of record NZ_JACXZS010000007.1, on the reverse strand, counting down.
GAAGACCTCTTCGCCGCCGGCGACGATCGCGGTGATGACGGTGCCGGGCTCCACGACGCCGTTGCTCTCAGGCGCCTCGCTCACGGTGGCGGTCTTCAGGAGCTGCTGGAGGGTGCGGATGCGCGCCTCCTGCTTGCCCTGCTCGTCCTTGGCGGCGTGGTAGCCGCCGTTCTCTTTCAGGTCGCCCTCTTCGCGGGCGGCCTCGATGCGCTTGGCGATCTCTTCGCGACCGGTCGTCGAGAGCTGCTCGAGCTCGGCGGCCAGACGGTCGTATGCGTCCTGCGTGAGGAACGTCACGGGTGCATCGTTGGACACGGCTGACTCCTTGGGGTCCGGGGGATAAACCGAACGCCCCGGCTCACGGCCAGGGCGCGATTGTTCGATGTCTGACGCCAGACTACGTCACCCGGCGCGGCCAGGCAAAACGTCGCGCCGCACGGTGGAGGATGTCAGCTCGGGATCACCCAGCAGGAGTTGACGAATCCGGTCGTCGCGAGGTCTGTCGTGGGGATGACCTCTCGGAATGCCCTGGAGTGCTGTTCGGAGGCGGGGATCTCGACGACCCGCCACCCCACGATGCCGTGCTCCTGGTCCTGCGCCTCGATGGCGCACGCGACCGCGGATCCGGGCGGCGAGGTGATCTGGAACCCGAGCGAGACCGAGTGCTGGTCGACGACCTCGAACGCGGTCGTGTCCGAGTCGACGTCATCGAGCGCGCCGCTCACGGTGAACCAGCCGAAGAGGCCCACGACGGCCACGGCCAGGGCGATGCCGCCGCCGATCAGCCAGCGACGGGCGGGGGAGCGACGACGGCCGTAGCGGTCGTCGAGCATGTCCTGGGTGGTCATGCCGCTCCTCTCGTCGCCGCGGCCGTCCGTCGCGGATCGGCCGGAAGATTAGGCTGGAACTCCAGGCTATGCGCTTCCGGGCATCGCCGATGACCGTGCCCGTGCGAGCGGGCGGAGCGAGGACCCTCATGCATCACGCGATCGCCGCCTTCGTCAGCACCGCGCTGGTCGGTGCGGCGGCGAGTCCGACGCCCACGCCGAGCCCGACCGCACCGGTCGACCCGGACCTGGTGACACCCGGCGTGGTCGGATTCCTCGCGACAGCGTTCGTCGCCATCGCCGTGATCCTGCTCGTCTGGGACATGATGCGGCGCATCCGTCGGGGCCGCGTCCGCGCCGACATCCGTGAGGAGCTGGATGCCGAGCAGCAGGCTGCTCGTGCCGCAGCGGCCACCGAGACCGACGACGACCAGATCGACGCTGCCGGCGACGACGTGGGCGAGGACCCGAAGCGACCGCGCGGCTAAGCGTGCGGCATCCCGCCTCCGCACGCCGGATCGGCTGCGCTCAGCCGGGCAGCCCGAGCGAAGGCGACAGCGGTTCGAGCGCGATCAGCAGGCACGCCGTCCAGTGGCACAGGAACGCCAGCACGGTGCACACGTGGAAGATCTCGTGGAATCCGAAGTGGCCGGGCCAGGGATTGGGCCGCTTGAGCGCGTAGACAACCGCGCCGCCGGTGTAGAGCAGTCCGCCGATGATGACGAGGATCATCATGGCCGCGTTCGCCTGGAACAGGTCGACGATGTACATGACCGCCGCCCAGCCCAGCACGAGGTACAGGGCGACGTAGAGCCAGCGTGGCGCGTTGATCCAGAAGACGCGGAACAGGATGCCGAGGAGGGCGCCCGTCCACACCAGGATGAGCAGCAATGCCCCCTTCTGCGGCGGGAGCGCGAGCGTCGCGATCGGCGTGTACGTTCCGGCGATCAGCAGCAGGATGTTGGCGTGGTCGATCCGCTTGAGGATCGCCTTGGTCTTCGGCTTCCAGTTGAAGCGGTGGTAGAGCGCCGAGTTGCCGAACAGCAGCAGCGAGGTCGCCATGAAGACGGCCGAGGCCCACTTCGCCGGCGCACCCTGCGCGAGCACGATCAGCACGATGCCGGCCGCGATCGCGACCGGGAAGGTGCCCGCGTGGATCCAGCCGCGCCAGCTGGGTTTGATCTCGGGCGCTGCCGCATCCACGGCGGCCGCGTCCATGAGCGGCAGCACGGGGACCTCGGGGGCCTGGGGAAGGCGGCGACGGCGGCTCATGCTCCCAGCGTAGGACCCGGTGCATGCCGCGCGGGGAACATACTCGGTCTCAGGGATGCCGGGACTCGGTGCCACGCTAGGGACAGGCCCTCGTGCGGGGTAGCGTAGGCGTGTGGCGCGCGGCGAGACGAACGAGGGCAGGGGGCCCCTGTACCGCCTCTACATCAACCGTCTGCGCCGGCGGCTGGATCCGGCATCCGCTCCGCGCCATGTCGCGATGATGATCGACGGCAACCGTCGCTGGGCCAAGCAGCTCGGCTACGACTCCGCCGCGCACGGCCACCGTGCCGGCGCCGCGAAGATGAAGGAGTTCCTGCGCTGGTGCGACGACGTCGGCATCCGCGTCGTCTCGCTGTACCTCCTGTCCAACGACAACCTGCGCAAGCGGGACTCGCGCGAGCTGTCCGACCTCATCGAGATCATCGCGCAGCTGGCCGACGAGCTCTCGCACGAGCGCGACTGGCGCGTGAAGCACGTCGGCCGCGCCGACGCGCTGCCGGCCGATCTCGCGCGTGTGCTCGCCGACGTCGAGGAGCGCACGAAGGGCAACCCCGGCATGCACGTCAACCTCGCCGTCGGCTACGGCGGCCGAGGAGAGATCGTCGACGCGGTGCGCAGCATCATCGCGCAGCACCAGCAGGAGGGCGGCTCGCTCGAAGACCTCGCCGCGAGCCTCACTCCCGAGCAGATCGGCGAGCACCTCTACACGGGCGGTCAGCCGGACCCCGACCTCGTCATCCGCACATCCGGCGAGCAGAGGCTGAGCGACTTCCTGCTGTGGCAGTCCGCGCACAGCGAGTTCTACTTCGTCGAGGCGCTGGGCCCGGATCTGCGCGAAGTCGACTTCCTGCGCGCGATCCGGGACTTCACGTCGCGCGACCGCCGGTACGGCGGCTGACAGCCCGGCCGAGCAGTCACGGAATCCGCGTGCGCGGGTGCTCGCCCGCTCTGCCAGAATGATCGGCGTGACGGATCTGGAGTCGTATCTCGCGTCGTTCGACGGCGAGCCGGGCTATCTCGACTGGGCCGCGTTCGGTCCCCTCTCACCCGCGGTGCGCAGCGAGGCGCAGGGCGACACCGAGCTGCTGGGATCGGGACGCCGCACCAGCATCGACCTCGTCGCCGATCACGTGCGCGAGGCCCGCGAACTCGTCGCGGAGCTGATCGGTGGGGATGTCTCGCAGGTCGTGCTGCAGCCGTCGACGACGTACGGCCTGATGCACGCGATCTATGGACTCGCGGGCGGGCTGATGCTCGGGCGCGGCGAGTTCCCGAGCCTCACCGTTGCGGCCTCCCGCGCGGCCGAGGCGCTCGGCTCGCTGCAGCTGCAGTGGCTCGACCCGGCCGACGGCCTCATCACCCCCGACCTCGTGCGCGATGCGCTCACCGACGACACTCGAGCCGTCGCCGTGAGCCTCGTCGATTTCCGCACCGGCTACCGGACAGACCTCGAGGCGCTCCGCGACGTGATCGGCGACCGCCTGCTGATCGTCGACGCGGTGCAGGGCTTCGGCATGGTGGACGTCGACTATCTCGCGGCGGACGTGGTGTGCGGCCACGGCTACAAGTGGCTGCGCGCCGGGCGCGGCACCGGCTTCGCCTGGTTCAGTGATCGCGCGCTGGAACGAATCGCCCCGGTGCTGTCGGGCTTCCGCGGCGTCGACGGCGACCTGCCTCTCGACGCCGTGCCCGGCCCGGCGGACTCGGCGCAGGCGTTCTCGATCTCGGGCGCCGACACGCTGGCCGCCGCGCGCCTGGCGACGGCGCTGAGAGAGGTCGTCGACGTCGGCGTGGCCGCCATCGAGGCCGAGCTGACGGCGCGCGCGTCCGACGTGATGTTCTTCGCAGACCGCTACGAGGTCCCCGTCGTCACCCCTCGCGCGCCCGAGCGCCGCGCCGGCATCGTGACGCTGGAGCCGGCTCCGCAGGACGCCGCACCGCTGGCGGCATCCCTCGCCAACCATGGCCTCACGGTCACCACGCGCGCCGGCAGACTGCGCGTCGCGCCCCACGTGGGCACCGGCGCGGACACGCTGCGACTGTTCGGGGACGCGCTGGCGGCGTTCGCCTCGACCCGGGTGTGGTGAGGGATGCCGGCGGCCGGGGCCGCCGGCATCCCCTCTCGAATTAACCTGCTCTTAACCGGATTCGTGCGTGTCGACGGTGCGCGATGTCGCAGGCTCGTCGTACTTTGATCGCATCGGGCAAGGAGCCCGGTCGAGTCGGCCTCAGGATCGCGACTCGTGACTCACCGGTCGACTCGTGACTGCCGGGTGAACCACCCGGGGCGGGAGTGGGTTGTGACCACACGAGCACCACACGAGCAGCGCGGTCAGGATCTCGGGCAGGACGCCCTGTCTGATCGGGATCTTCCCGATCAGGACCTGCGCACCTACGTCCTCGACACGTCGGTGCTGCTGAGCGATCCGCGGGCCTTCTTCCGCTTCGCCGAGCACAACGTCGTGATCCCGGTGGTCGTGGTCACCGAGCTCGAAGGCAAGCGCCACGACCCCGAGATCGGCTACTTCGCCCGGCAGGCGCTGCGACACCTCGACGAGCTGCGCGTCGAGCACGGCCGTCTCGACTTCCCGGTTCCGGTCGGCCAGGGCGGCACCCTGCGGGTGGAGCTCAACAACACCGACTCGTCCGTCCTGCCCTCGGGCATGCGCCTCGGCGACAACGACAGCCGCATCCTGGCGGTCGCGATGCACCTCGCACAGGACGGGCAAGAGGTCACGGTCGTGTCCAAGGACCTGCCGATGCGGGTGAAGGCCGCCTCCCTCGGCGTCAGCGCGGAGGAGTACCTGGCCGAGCAGGCCGTGGACTCGGGCTGGACCGGCATCGCCGAGATCGACGTGTCGGGCGACGACATCAGCGACCTGTACGAGAGTGAGGTCGCCACCGGGGACGACGTCAAGGGCCTGCCGGTCAACACCGGCCTGATCATCCACTCGGAGCGCGGCTCCGCCCTCGGGCGTGTGGTGGGCGACGGGGAGTACCGGCTCGTGCGCGGCGACCGGGAGGTGTTCGGTCTGCACGGCCGATCGGCCGAGCAGCGCATCGCCATCGACCTGCTGCTCGACCCCGAGGTCGGCATCGTGTCGCTCGGCGGCCGCGCGGGCACCGGCAAGTCGGCGCTCGCGCTGTGTGCGGGACTGGAAGCAGTGCTCGAACGGCAGCAGCAGCGCAGGATCATCGTGTTCCGGCCGCTCTTCGCGGTGGGCGGACAGGAACTCGGCTACCTCCCCGGCGACCAGCAAGAGAAGATGAACCCGTGGGGGCAGGCGGTCTACGACACGCTCGGCTCGGTCGTCTCGGGCAACGTCCTCGATGAGGTCGTCGAGCGGGGGCTCCTCGAGGTGCTGCCGCTCACCCACATCCGCGGACGCTCCCTGCACGACGCCTTCGTGATCGTGGACGAGGCGCAGTCGCTCGAGCGCAACGTGCTGCTCACGGTGCTGAGCCGCATCGGCCAGAACTCGCGCGTCGTCCTCACCCACGACGTCGGCCAGCGCGACAACCTCCGCGTCGGCCGTCACGATGGCGTCGCGTCGGTGATCGAGACGCTCAAGGGGCACGGTCTGTTCGGCCACGTCACGCTGGTGCGGTCGGAGCGCTCCGCGATCGCGGCATTGGTGACCGATCTGCTGGAGGCCGGCGAGCTGGCCTGAGCATCCGTCGCGTCGGCATCGACACAGGAGGAGACGGACCGGGATGCCTCGTCCCGGTTCGTCTCCCGGTCCATCGCCCGTTCCGCGCATGAGAAGAGTCTCATCACGAACCGGTGCTGTGGGCCCTGGGCGTCTGTCACCATGGAGGGGAGGAACTGCGAGAGCAGAGGACTGGGGAACAGACTGTGGACGCACGTACGGGGCTCGTGATCGGCGGCATGACCGCTGTCGCGGCGAGCGTCGCTGTCGTCTGCGTCGTCGCCATGGCCAACACTGCCGCGCTGAAGGACTCACCCGCCACAACTGTCGCGGCGGCCAAGATCCTCGTACCCGCCGCATCACCCACCTCGGCTCCGAAGACGACGCCGACCGCGCAGGCGGTCGTGACGCCCGAGCAGACGACGCAGGCCGAGGTCGTCGCAGCGCCCGACCCGACCGAGGTCGAGCCGAGCACCACCACGACTCCGGTCACCGAGACCGTCGTCCCCTCGCACGTCGACCCGGCGCCTGCCGCCCCGGTCGAGCCTGTGGTCCCCGCACCCGCCGAGGGCCCGGCTGACGTCGACTCGGCGATCGAGGCCGCGCGCGCGACCGGCACGTGGGAGTCGCTGCGGTCGTGGGCCGAGCGCCACGGGTGGTCGACCGGGCGCATCGACGCACTCATCGAGCGCCTCTCACGCGGCGACGACAACGAGCGTCTCGATCTCACGCAGGGTCACGACGACACCCCGCCCGCGCAGAAGCAGAGCGGTACGGCTGATCGCACCGGAGGAGCGACGGCCGAGCTTCAGCCGCAGGATCAGAGCGGCAGCCGTCTCACGACCACCACAGAGCACCCCGCGAAAGCGGGTTCGAACGGGCGCGGCGACGACGCCGTCCCGACACCGAAGAAAGACCAGTCGCGCAATTCCCCAGATAGGCGCGACTGACCGCGGTCGGATCCCCCAGTCCGGCCCTTCACAGCCCCCGGCGTCCCCCAGCGCCGGGGGCTTCTTCGTGCCTGCGGGGGCGGCGAAGCGCCGCGCCGATCACTCCCAGCGGTAGCCGGCGCCTCGCACGGTCACGATGTGGTCGGGGCCCAGCTTGCCGCGCAGGTAGCGCACGTAGACGTCGACGACGTTCGATCCCGGGTCGAAATCCAGTCCCCACACCCGGCTGAGCAGCAGTTCGCGGCTGAGGACCCGCCCGGGGTTGCGCAGGAACTGCTCCGCGAGTGCGAACTCACGTGCAGACAGGTCGACCTCGCGATCGGCGACCGTCGCCCGCCGCGCGAGGATGTCGAGCACGACGTCTCCGTGTGCGACCGACACCCCCTGCTGCGGCAGGCTCTCGCGCAGGCGCGACCGCACTCGGGCCAGCAGCTCTTCGAAGGTGAAGGGCTTGGGGACGTAGTCATTGGCGCCGGCATCCAATCCTGCAACCGTGTCGCGCGTGCTCGAACGAGCCGTCAGCATGATCACGGGCACGGTGGAGCCGCGCGCTCGAAGGGCGCGCAGCACCTCGAACCCGTCCATGGTGGGAAGCCCGACATCGAGCAGTACGAGGTCGGCGTCCCCGCGCAGGGTGGCGTCGAGGGCTTCGGGGCCGTCGTCGACGATCATGGTCTCGTAGCCCGCCGATTCGAGCCCGCGACTGACGAACGCGGCGATCCGCGGCTCGTCCTCGACGATGAGGATCCGCGTCATCCCGATGCCTCCCGCTGCAGCACGACGTCGCCCGCACGCACGGGTGCCGGCAGCTCGGCTTCCGACAAAGGCAGATGAATGGTGAAGGTGGCCCCGCCGCCGGCGGTGTCGGTGACGGCGCAGTGGCCACCGTGGCCCTTGGCGATCGCGTCCACGATCGCGAGCCCGAGCCCCGAGCCGCCCACGGTGCGATGCACGTGGGCCCGGTCGAAGCGCCGGAAGATGCGGGCCCGCGCCGCGGGCGGGATGCCTGCGCCATGGTCGCGCACCCAGAGTCGTGCGCCGTCGGGGCCGATCGAGCTTCCGATCTCGATCGGGCTGCCGACAGGAGTGTACTTGGCCGCGTTGTCGGCGAGCTGCAGCCAGGCCTGCAGCAGGCGGTCGCTGTCACCGGTGGCCGTGCCCGTGGCGTGCGACTCGACGGTCCAGGTGTGGCCGGGGATCACCGCGACGAGTTCGCCCACGCGGGCCGTGAGGGCCGCGAGATCGACGTCTGTCGTCGTGTACGAGTCGGCTTCTGCGGCCGCGAGCAGGTCGATGTCCTCGACGAGCCGCGCGAGACGGTCGAGCTCCGAGATGCCGATGTCGCGTGCGGACGCGACGTCCACGGCATCGCGGGGGTTCATGAGCTCGAGATGACCGCGGACGATGGTGATGGGCGTCTTGAGCTCGTGGCGGACGTCGTCGAGCAGCTGCCGCTGCACGTCGACCGACCCTTCGAGCCTGTCGAGCATGGAGTTGACCGTGCGCGACAGGTCGGCGATGTCGTCGTTGCCGTGCGGTTCCAGGCGGGCTGACAGGTCGGTGATCGAGATCGCATCGGCGGTCTCGCGCAGATGTCGGATGGGCGACAGCAGGCGGCCGGTGACGAACCAGCCGACCACGCCGATCGCCGCCAGGACGGCCAGCGCGGCGATCAGGTACGTCGTCATCGCGAACATGATCGGCTGCAGTTCGTCACCGAGGTTGATCGCGCGGATGTACAGTCCCTGATGCGGATCGCCGTGCATCGACACCGGGATCGCGATGTACCGCAGGGTCTCGCCGTCCGTCACGATGGTGCCCTGCTTCGTCTCGCCCTCGGCGGTGTCGGCGATCGCGCGATCGATCAGCTCCTGATTGTGGTCGATCTGGAAGCCCGTCAGCGTCGACGGCACCCAGCGCGGCACGCCGTCCACCAAGGCCAGCGACGCCTCGTTCGTGGCGGGGACGAGACGGGCGACGACAGCGTTGAGGTACTCGTCGATCGAGTCGAAGTTGCCGATATCCAGCCCGTCGGAGGCCTCCGAGGCGCCGTCCCGCGCATCGGCCGCGGTCGTGTCCTCTGCCACGTCCTGCAGCGACTTGACCTGTGTCACCAGGCGATTGTCGACGGCCTTGATCGCCTGACCGCGCTGCACCAGGAACGTCACGCTGCCGACGATCGCGAGCCCCACGCAGGCCACAGCGAGGATCGCCGAAAGGATCCTGACGCGCGCGGGGATCGGGCGGGTCGACCGGGACATGTCCCGATTATCCCGCTGCAGCAGGACTGGCGGCATAGGGGACGATTCAGCCCGGGTGCGTCATCGACAGCAGGTCGAGCTTCTCGTCGAGCTGCTCCAGCGTCAGCTCGCCGCGCTCGACGTAGCCGAGGTCGAGGACGGCCTCGCGCACCGTGATGCCCTTCGCGACCGAGTGCTTGGCGATCTTGGCGGCCGCCTCGTACCCGATGAGCTTGTTGAGCGGCGTCACGATCGAGGGCGACATGCCCGCGTAGGCCGCCGCGCGCTCGACGTTGGCCTCCAGGCCGGTGATCGTCTTGTCCGCGAGGACGCGCGACACGTTGGCGAGCAGCTCGATCGACTCGAGCACCGCGCTGCCCATGATGGGGATCGCCACGTTCAGCTCGAAGGCGCCGGACGCCCCGGCCCAGGCTACGGTCGCATCGTTGCCGATCACGCGGGCGCACACCATCAGCGTCGCCTCGGGGACGACCGGGTTGACCTTGCCGGGCATGATCGACGAGCCGGGCTGCAGGTCGGGGATGTGCAGTTCGCCGAGACCCGTGTTCGGGCCCGAGCCCATCCAGCGCAGGTCGTTGTTGATCTTCGTGAGCGAGACCGCGATGGTGCGCAGGGCTCCGGAGGCCTCCACCAGCCCGTCGCGGTTGGCCTGGGCCTCGAAGTGGTCCTTCGCCTCGGTGATCGGCAGCTCGGTGTCGGCGACGATGAGCTCGATCACGCGCTGCGGGAAGCCGAGAGGCGTGTTGATCCCGGTGCCGACGGCCGTGCCGCCGAGCGGGACCTCCGCGACACGGGGGATGACCGCCTGCACGCGCTCGATGCCCAGGCGGATCTGGCGTGCGTAGCCGCCGAACTCCTGGCCGAGCGTGACGGGGGTGGCATCCATGAGGTGCGTGCGACCCGACTTCACGACCTCTTTCCACGCCTCGGCCTTCGCTTCGAGCGCGACGGCGAGGTGGTCGAGCGCCGGGATGAGGTCGTCGATGATCTCTTGCGTGACGGCGATGTGCACCGACGTCGGGAAGACGTCGTTGGAGGACTGCGAGGCGTTGACGTGGTCGTTCGGGTGCACCGTCGCGCCGAGGGCCTGCGTCGCCAGTGTCGCGAGCACCTCGTTCATGTTCATGTTCGACGACGTGCCGCTGCCGGTCTGGTAGACGTCGATCGGGAACTGGTCGGCGAACTCGCCGGCGATGATGCGGTCGGCGGCGCCCGAGATGGCATCGGCGATCTCGCCGTCGAGCGTGCCCAGCTCTTTGTTGGCGAGCGCGGCGGCCTTCTTGATGCGGGCGAGCGCGACGATCTGTGCCGGCTCGAGGCGGTCGCCCGAGATCGGGAAGTTCTCGACGGCGCGCTGGGTCTGCGCGGCGTAGAGCGCGTCCTTGGGCACGCGCACCTCGCCCATCGTGTCGTGCTCGATGCGGTACTCGGTGTCGGTCACTGCTGCTCCTCCAGGTGAGACGGGGTCGGGGCGTCGGCGTCGAGCCCCACGGTCACGATGGGCACGACGGCGCCCTCGGCGAGTCGGTAATTGGCGCCGACGATGCCGACGCGGCCTTCGGCGACGGCGCTGCTGATGAGCTCCGACGAACGCAGGATGTCGGCGACCGTGTTGCGCAGGTGCTCACGACCCACGAGCTCGGCGTCGATGTCGTCCGCACGGGCGGCGCCGGTCTCGACGGCGACGTGACGAGCGGCGGGCACGATCGGCGCGATCAGCCGCCAGATGTGCGGCGGCAGCGGTGCGGCGTCGATCGCGGTGCCGTCGATCGCGGCGCGCACGGCTCCGCAGCCGTCGTGGGCGAGGACCACGACGAGCGGCACTTCCAGGATGGCGACGGCATACTCGATGCTCGCGACGATCGACTCGCCCACGACCTGACCGGCGTTGCGGACGACGAACAGATCGCCGAGGCCCTTGTCGAAGATGATCTCCGCCGCCAGGCGCGAGTCCGAGCAGCCGAACAGCACCGCACGCGGGTGCTGCACCGCTGCCGTCTCGGCGCGTCGGTCGACGTCCTGCCGGGGGTGGTTCGGCTGGCCGGCGACGAAGCGGGCGTTGCCGCGCAGCATCTCGTTCCAGACCTTCGAAGGGGTCGGGGCGTCGCTCACGGGGCCTCCTGGCGAAGTGCGGTGATCTGATCGGTCACAGAGCGCGCGGTCTCTTCCAGCGCGTCCTTCGTGGTCGCGCCGTAGATGAGCACGGTGTCGGTGCCGGCGTCGGTCGCGAGTGCGACCGTGATGTTGCCGGTGCGCTCGGGGTCGAGCGAGTAGCGGTCCCAGGTGACGCCGTCGATCGTCACGGTGTCCGTCGGCGCGGAGCCGGACAGCATTCTCGCGACCCACGACTCGTCCGCGTCGAAGCCCTGGGCGACGTTGACGAATCCGCGCTCGTTCTCGTCGACCGGCGCGTAGACGACGTTGAAGACCTGCACCCGGCTCTCTCGTTCGGCGCCCGCGAGGTTGACGACCCAGTCCTTCGACATCGCGGGAACGATCACGGTGCGGCCCTCAGCCGTCGAGACGTCCTCCGCGGCGGCGGCGACGTCGATCGCGGGCCGCTCCGGAGCCGACCCGCGGGGGACGGCGAAGACGACGACGGCGACCACCGCGAGGGTCGCCAGCAGCGCCGCGACGAGGTTGCGGACGTTCTGACTGGACCGGTAGACGCGCGAGGACTCCGCCTTGCGCGCTGCGGTCTCGTCCGGCGTCTCGGGGCGACCGAGCTCGGCGACGACGCGGGGCTCCCGTGCCATCAGCGCGTCTCTTCCTGGTCGGCGCGGGCGGCGCCGTCGGCGGAAGCGCGCGCGGCGTCGAGCCGGCGCTTCGCACCGAGCAGCCACTCCTCGCAGCGCGCGGCGAGCGCCTCGCCTCGCTCCCACAGGGCCAGCGAGTGCTCGAGCGTGGGAGCACCCTGCTCGAGCTCGGCCACGACGCGGACGAGCTCGTCCCGCGCCTGCTCGAACGAGAGCGACGCCACGTCGGAGGGTGCTTCGGTCGACGCGGTCATGACTCCCAGTCTAGTTGCGGCTCCGACACCCTTCGTTCGGGCTGCGGGGTCGCCTCCGCGACCTCGCCCTCCGAGTGAGCCGCGAACGAGCCGCGCCCCACCGTGACGACGAGGGGAGTGGATGCCGGAGCCTGTGCCGCATCGCGCACGATGGTCCCGTCGCCGAGGTGGGCGATCGCGTAACCGCGGGCCAGCGTCGAGGCGGGAGAGAGCGCGCGGAGCGTCGCACGCAGTTCGGCCGTGCGCCGTTCATGCTGCTGCAGAGCGCGGTCGACCCGGTCGCGTCCGCGGGCGGCGAGCAGCTCGATCTCGTGGGCACGCGTCGTGAGCATCGCGTCGGGGGTCCGCAGCACCGGGCGCGACCGCAGCTGCTCGAGCTGGGCGATGTCGTGGCCGACGCGCTGGGTGAGCCGCATGGTCAGCCGAGCGCGCAGCTGACCCACCAGAGCGCGCTGCTCGGCGACGTCCGGCACGACGCGCTTGGCGGCGTCGGTCGGAGTCGACGCCCGCAGATCGGCGACGTCGTCCAGCAGGGGATGGTCGTTCTCGTGACCGATGGCGCTCACGACCGGAGTGGACGCCGCGGCCACGGCACGCAGCATCCGCTCGTCACTGAAGCCGAGAAGAGTCTGCGGGTCGCCGCCTCCGCGTGCGATGACGATCACGTCCACCTCGGGATCGGCATCGAGCGCCTTGAGCGCCGCGATCGTCTCGGGAACGCACCGATCACCCTGTACCGCCGCGTACTTCGTGCGGAACCGCACCTGCGGCCAGCGCAGCTCGGCGTTCCGGTGGACGTCCTTCTCGGCATCGGAGTTCTCACCCGTGATGAGCCCGATGAGGTGAGGAAGGAAGGGGAGCGCCTTCTTGCGTGCCGGATCGAAGAGCCCTTCGGCGCGCAGCTGCGCGCGCAGACGTTCGAGGCGCTCCAGCTGGTCGCCCAGGCCCAGGTGGCGCATCGCCGACACCGAGAAGCCGAAGTCGCCGCTCTTGACGTAGTAGTCGGCCTTGACGCACGCGACGACGTGATCGCCCACCTTGAGGTCGCCGGGCAGTCGGTCGCGCGTCGACGACCAGATGCGGAACGAGATCGTGGCGTCGGTGACGAGGTCTTTCAACCGCCCGAAGACGTTGCCGCCGCGCAGATTGAACGCGGTGATCTCGCCCTCGACCCATACCGAGCCCCACGTCTGCACGAATCCGCGGATCGTGTCGTTGAGCCGGGCGACCGAGGTCGGCGCCTCCGACGTCGATTCGCGGGGCCGCACCGAGTCGGCGGGCGGCGGCTGGCCGGGGACGGCCGCGGGCTGGAACGCGGTCATGGCGCGTGCACCGCGGAGCGAAGACAGGTGGGGGATTCCACCCGGTCACGCTAGCGCACGCCGGCGACACCGGGCCCGCCCGGCCGCCGGGCTCGCGTCCAGGCCGCGCCCTTAGACTCGAAGGGTGAGCAGCAGCACCGTGAGCATGCCCGTCCCGCGCGTCCCGCGGCGTCGTGAGCCGCTCCAGGACGTCGCGGGCCCCGGACGCAAGCGGGTCCTCCTCGCCTCGCCTCGCGGGTACTGCGCCGGCGTGGACCGCGCCGTCATCGCCGTCGAGAAGGCGCTCGAGCGCTTCGGCGCACCGGTGTACGTGCGCAAGCAGATCGTGCACAACATCCATGTCGTCACCGAGCTCGAGAAGCAGGGCGCGATCTTCGTCGACGAGGTCGACGAAGTGCCCGAGGGCGCACACGTCGTGTTCAGCGCGCACGGGGTCTCGCCGGCGGTCGTGAACGCGGCATCCGATCGAGGACTCCGTGCCATCGACGCGACGTGTCCGCTCGTGACCAAGGTGCACCGCGAGGCCGTGCGGTTCGCGCGCGACGACTTCGAGATCCTCCTCATCGGCCACGAGGGCCACGAAGAGGTCGAGGGCACCGCCGGCGAGGCGCCGGAGCACGTCACGATCGTGAACTCGCCCGAGGAGGCCGACGCCATCGAGGTGCGCGACCCGTCGAAGGTCGTGTGGCTGTCGCAGACGACCCTGTCGGTCGACGAGACGATGGAGACCGTCCGCCGGCTGCGCGCGAGGTTCCCCCAGCTGCAGGATCCGCCGTCGGACGACATCTGCTACGCCACTCAGAACCGGCAGGTCGCCATCAAGAAGGTGGCGAAGGACGCCGACCTCGTGATCGTCGTCGGCTCCGCCAACTCGTCCAACAGCGTGCGTCTCGTCGAGGTCGCGCTCGAGCACGGCGCCAAGGCCGCTTACCGTGTCGACTACGCCGACGAGGTCGAGCAGGCGTGGCTCGACGGCGTCGAGACCGTCGGCGTCACCAGCGGCGCCTCGGTGCCGGAGGTGCTCGTGCAGCAGGTTCTCGACGACCTCGCCGCCGCCGGGTACCGCGACGTCGAGCAGGTGCGCACCGCCGAAGAGGACCTCATGTTCTCGCTGCCGAAAGAACTGCGACAGGATGCCGCCGGCAAGCGCGACGACCGCGCCCTGGGCGGACGGAGCCGCGCATGAGCGACGACGACGCAGCGGCCCGACCCGGCTCGCACGGTACGGAGTCATCGCGACCCAGGCCTCAATACGGCGAGTACGCCAGTCCAGAGGAGCAGCGCGCCCGCATCCAGCAGCCGGCGCCGGAGTGGCAGCAGCCCGTGACGCCGCCGACCCCGGTCGTCACCGATGCCGCGGACGCCGGCATCCCCTCGGCCGCGCCCCGCGCCGAACGCGTCGTCGGCGCGGCACCGCGCCCGCGCACGGTGGACCGTGTCGTGACGATCGCCCTGCTCGTGTACGGGCTGTTCAACGTGGTCACCTCGATCCCGTCGTTCCTCGACTACGCCGCCTACGCCGACACGATGTTCACGGTGCTGGGCCTCGACGTCACGCTGTCGGATCCCGCCGCCGGCCGGCCCTACGGCATCGCCGCGGCCGTGGTGCTCGCGGCGGGGTGGCTCGCGACGGCCCTGGTGTCGCTGTGGAGCATGAGACGAGGCCGGCTGACCTGGTGGATCCCGCTGTCGGCGGGCATCCTGTTCACGTTCGTGACCGGCATCCTCCTCGCGATCCCGCTGATGAGCGACCCGGCCGTGCTCGACGCCCTGATGGGCTCCGCCGGCGCCTGAGCCCCGGCAGGCACCCCCGCGCGCGATACTCGGGGGGACGAAGCGTGCGTCCGGTTGAACCGCCCGGCCGTGCGTCTCGTGTCCTCAGCGGAGGTGACGGATGCCGCGAACCAGGTTCGACGGCGGGTCGGCGGCCGACGGCGGCAGAGCGACGCGACGCGACGCTGTGCGGCTGGAGGCGCTGTACGACGCGCACGCGGCGCCGCTGTGGCGCTACGTCGTGCACCTGACCGGGGATCGGGCCGGCGCGGACGACATCGTGCAGGAGACGCTGCTTCGGGCCTGGCGCACGCCGAGGATCCTCGACGACGACCCGTCGGCGACGCGGTCCTGGATGTTCACCGTGGCGCGCCACCTCGTGATCGACGAAGCCCGCAGCGCGCATCGGCGTCGTGAGATCGATGTCGCCGAGGTCCCGGAACGCGTCGCCGGCGACCGCACCGACGCACTGTTCGAGGCGATCCTCGTCGAGGAGGCCCTGGCCGCGCTCACGGCCGAGCACCGTGCCGTCGTCGTGCGGGCGTACTACCGCGGGCTGTCGGTCGCCGAGATGGCGGACGACCTCGAGATCCCGCCGGGCACGGTCAAATCCCGGTTGCACTACGGTCTGCGGGCGCTGCGTCTCGCCCTGCAGGAGAAGGGGGTGACGCGATGACCCCCGATCACCCCGTGTTCGCCGACTGGGACGCCGCGTACGTGGTCGGAGCGCTGAGCGCTGCGGACCGCCGGCTGTACGAAGGCCACCTCGACGAGTGCCCGCAGTGCCGCGAGGCACTGGCCGAGCTCGCGCCGACGCTCGGGCTGCTCGCCCGCGTGTCGCCTGACCGCGCCGAGGCCCTCCTGGACGGCACCCCGTCGGAAGGCGACAGCGGTCGCGGTCCGGATCCCACGGCGAGGGCGCGGCTCGTCGCCGTCGGGGCCCGCGAACTGCGGCGTCGGCGCATCGTCGTGTGGGGTGGCGCGCTCGCTGCGGCGGCCGTGATCGCCGTGGTGGTCGGGTTCGGCATCACGGCCGCGGTCGCTCCCGCGGTGCGCCCGGCCGAGACGATCGCGCTGCAGCCGGTCACTGCGGTTCCGCTCACCGCGAGTGTGCGGCTCACCGACGTCGCATGGGGGACGCGCATCGACATGACCTGCAGTTACGGCGACAGCGACGACCCGTACGCCTCCGCCGAGGAGTGGCCGTATGTGCTCGTGGTCACCTCGACCGACGGCACGTCGAGCGAGCTGTCTTCGTGGCGCGCGGGCCCGGGGTCGACGTCGCGGCTGCAGGCGGGCACCGCACTCGACCCGGATGAGATCGCGACGATCGAGGTGCGCGCCGTCGCCGACGGCAAGGTGCTGGCGCGCGGAGAGCCCTGACCGGTCCGCGACCGCTGCCGCTCGCTACGATGGGCGGATGCCTCGACTCGTCGCCGTCTGCGTGGTCCGACGGCTGCGTCCCGATGCCGGATCGGTCGGCGTCACCGCGATCGACAAGGGCCCCGTCGACGGTCCGATCCGCGTCGGGGCGTACGGCGTGCGTGCGGACGTCCAGGCCGATCGCAAGCATCACGGAGGGCTCGACAAGGCCCTGTATGCGTACGCCGCCGAGGACGCGGCGTTCTGGGAGTCTGAGCTCGGCCGGGAACTGCCGCCGGGATGGTTCGGCGAGAATCTCCGTGTCGAAGGCCTCGATGTCAACGCCGCGCGCATCGGCGAGCGCTGGCGCATCGGCGATCGCGTCGAGGTAGAGGTCACCATGCCCCGCACGCCGTGCCAGACGTTCGCCCGATGGGTGGGCGGCGGTGACGCCCGCGGATGGGTCAAGCGCTTCTCGAACGAGCGCCGGCTCGGACCTTACCTGCGCGTCGTGCAGGGCGGCCACGTGCAGGCCGGGGACGAGATCGTCGTCGTCCACCGGCCGGACGGCGCCCCAGGCCTTCTGGACCGCTACATCGATCCGGAGTGACCAGGCGGGCAGGACGCCTCCGCAAACGGAGGATGCCCCGGCCCTGACCCCGCGCGGGGTCGAAGCCGAGGCATCCGATCAGAGGAGCGTTACGCGCCCAGGCTCTTGCCGGCCGAGCCGAGCTGCTGGGTCGCCTCGACCACGCGGGCGGCCATCGCCGACTCGGCGATCTTGCCCCACGCGCGCGGGTCGTAGGCCTTCTTGTTGCCCACCTCGCCGTCGACCTTGAGGACGCCGTCGTAGTTCTGGAACATGAAGCCGGCCACCGAACGGGTGAACGCGTACTGCGTGTCGGTGTCGATGTTCATCTTCACGACGCCGTTCGCGACGGCTTCGGCGATCTCGGCGTCGGTCGAGCCGCTGCCGCCGTGGAAGACCAGGTCGAGGGGCTTCGCGCCGGTGCCGAACTGCGAGGCGATGCCCGCCTGGATCTCGCCGAGGAGCTCGGGCTTGAGCTTCACGTTGCCGGGCTTGTAGACGCCGTGCACGTTGCCGAAGGTCAGGGCGGCGATCCAGCGGCCCTGCTCGCCGAGGCCGAGCGCCTCGACGACCTGCGCGACGTCGCCCGTCGTGGTGTAGAGGGCGTCGTTCGTGCCCTCGTGCTTGACGCCGTCCTCTTCGCCGCCGACGACGCCGATCTCGACCTCGAGGATCGCGTTGATCGCCTTGATGCGGGGGAGCAGCTCCTTGGCGATCTCGATGTTCTCGGCCAGCGGCACGGCCGAGCCGTCCCACATGTGCGACTGGAAGATGGGGTTGCCGCCGTCGGCCACGACCTGCTCGGACGCCTTGATGAGCGGAAGCACGAAGTCCTCGAGCGCCGGCTTCGGGCAGTGGTCGGTGTGCAGGGCGACGGTGATCGGGTAGCTCTTGGCGACCTCGTGGACGTAGGCGGCGAACGCGAGGGCGCCGGTGGCACGGGCCTTCACGGTGTGGCCGGCGAAGTAGTCCGCGCCGCCCGTCGTGACCTGGAGGATGCCGTCCGAACCGGCCTCGGTGAGGCCCTGGAGGACGGCGTTGACCGACTGCGAGCTGGCGGCGTTGATGGCGGGATACGCGAAGCCACCGGCCTTCGCGCGGTCCAGCATGTCGGCGTACTGCTCTGGGGTGGCGACGGGCATGAGTGCTCCCTTTGTAGATGCGGGCGTCAGAGGGAATCCTACCGAAGGCGAAATTCGTGAGTCGGATGCCGGCGCCGGGTGGTGACGGGGAAAACCGCGTCCCTGCCTCCGGTGAAAGAAACGCGATTCCTTCGCTCGCAGGGGCTCGAAAGTCCGCCGGAAGGCGCCGTCCGCTGGCTAGGCTGACCGCATGGTGAGCCTGACCGCGGATATGAGTCCTCTGCACCCCGACCGAAACCTCGCACTGGAACTGGTGCGGGCAACCGAGGCGGCGGCGATCCGCGCGGTGCCGTTCATCGGCCGTGGCGCCAAGGAGGCCGCCGACGGTGCGGCCGTCGACGCGATGCGCGCGTTCTTCACCACGGTCAACTTCGACGGCACGATCGTGATCGGCGAGGGCGAGAAGGACGAGGCGCCCATGCTCTACAACGGGGAACGCGTCGGCAACGGCCGCGGCCCGCAGGCGGACGTCGCGGTGGACCCGATCGACGGCACCTCGCTGACCGCCGCCGGCCGCAACAACGCGCTGTCGGTCATCGCGGTGTCGGACCACGGCACGATGCTCGACGCCTCCAGCGTCTTCTACATGGACAAGCTCGTGACCGGCCCCGCCGGCGTCGGCGTCGTCGACATCCGTCTGCCGATCGGCGAGAACATCCGGCTGCTCGCCAAGGCACTGGGCAAGCCCGTCGATGAGATCGTCGTCTCGGTGCTGCACCGCCCCCGCCACGAGCAGCTGATCGACGAGATCCGCGCCGCCGGCGCCGGCACCCGACTGATGAGTGACGGCGATGTTGCCGGCGGCATCAACGCCGCACGCCACAACGCCCGCACCGACATGTGCGTCGGCATCGGCGGCAGCCCCGAGGGCATCGTCACCGCGTGCGCGATCAAGGCCCTCGGCGGCCACATCCAGGGCCGGCTGTGGGCGCGCGACGACGACGAGAAGCAGCGCGGGCTCGACGCCGGCCTCAAGCTCGACGGGTACGTCTACGAGGCCGACGACCTGGTCAAGGGCAACAACACGATCTTCGTCGCCACGGGTGTCACGGACGGCGCGCTCGTCGCCGGCGTCCGCCGCGAAGGCGGGTACGTGTACACCGAGAGCGTGGTGCTGCGCGGTGCGTCGGGCACGCTGCGCCGCATCTCGTCGGAGCACCTCGTCTCCAAGTGGCTGTGATGAGGGTGCTGTGTCCCGTGGTGCGCATGTGACACGTGATGCTGCTGTGACGGTTTCGTGATCCCGGTTCCGGGGAACTCTGGCAGAATCGACATGGTGTCGAGGGGGACACGAAGTGTTCCTGACGCAAGGAGTTGACGATGTCTGCGCAGTCCGGTGACTCATCGCAGCCCCAGACGGGCGCGCACGCCGTGGTCGCGAACGCGATCGACCCCGCCCGTCGCCCTGACGTCCTGCTGCGTGTCCGGCGGGACGAGGGGCACGAGATCAGCGCCTGGTGGATGATCGGCGCCTTCGTCGGCGTCTCGGCCGCCGTGATCCTGCTGCTGAGCTTCGTTCCCGGCGGCGCCTGACCGGACCGCTCGTGCGCTGGCCGCTGTGAAGGCGATGAGCGCCCGCTCGCGGTCAGTCCTCCCGTCGCGGTCAGTCCTCCCGTCGCGGTCGGTCGTCCCGTCGCGGTCGGTCGCCCCGTCGAGGTCGGTCGCCCCGTCGAGGTCGGTCGTCCCGTCGAGTTCAGTCGTCTTGGCGAGTTCAGTCGTCCCGTCGTAGGCGCGCTCAGTCGTCGTGCGCGGCGATGCGGTCGCGCACCTCTCCGAGTTCGGCCGTGGCGGCAGGGGAGCCGGCCACCGCGACGGATGACTCCAGCCCGGGCAGCGTCCCGTCGAGCAGTTCCGGCGCCGTGAGGCGTCGGGGGCTCTTCTCGATCGTCGTGGGCTCGCCCACCGCGTCGAGCTTCGTGGCGTCGATGCCCGGAAACTTGCGGGCACTCACGAGCACGCGTGTCTCGAGCGAGCCGGCGAACCGGTTGTAGCTGTCGACGGTGCGCTCGATCGCACGGCGCAGGTCGTCGGCGTGCGACGCGAGCGAGCCGAGTCGCTCGTACAGCTGGTTGCCGAGATCGAACAGGGCACGCGCCTCTTGCGACACGTCCTGCTGCGTCCAGGTGTAGGCGACGGTCTTGAGCACCGCCCACAGATTCACCGGAGACGCGAGCGCGACCCGTTTGCCGAAGGCGTAGTCCAGGAGTGCCGGATCCTCTTCGAGCGCCGCCGCGAGCAGCGACTCGCTGGGGACGAAGCACACCACGAACTCAGGGCTCGATGACAGGCCGGCCCAGTACGTCTTGCGCGCGAGGGCGTCCACGTGCGCGCGCACCGCTTTGACGTGCTTGCCGAGCAGGCTCTGGCGTCGCGCGCCCTCGGCGCCCTGCGCGGTCAGCGGGATCGCGCTGGCTTCGAGGTAGGCATCCAGCGGGACCTTGGCGTCGACGGCGATCGCCTTGTCTCCCGGGAGCCGGATCACCATGTCGGGCCGCCCGGCGCCGGCATCCGTCGTGATCGACGCCTGCAGGTCGAAGTCGACATGGCGCGTGAGCCCCGCCGCCTCGACGACCCGGCGCAGCTGGGTCTCGCCCCACACACCGCGCGTGCTTCCCGAGCGCAGCGCGCCGGCGAGCGACTCGGTCGTCGCGCGCAGCGCTTCGTCGGACTCGTGGGCGCGGCGCAACTGCTCGGCGAGCGTGCCGAACTGGGTGTGCCGGTCTCGCTCGAGGTCATCGACCTTGGCGTGCATGGCCGCGAGCGTCTCTTGCACCGGCGCCAGGGCGCGCAGCACCGATTGCTCGCGTCGCTCTCGCTCCTCTCGCTGCGCCTGGTCGTGCCGCGCCTGCCCCGCGAGCTCGCGATACAGCAGCTGCTGGTGCTCGAGTTGCGCCTGCACGCCCTGTCGCGAGGCCTCCGCGGCTGCCAGGCGTGCCACAAGGTCGGCCTGCTCGCGCGCGCTCCGCGCGGCACCCCTGGCGAGGCCCATCGCCCATCCGGCGACGGCGCCGAGCACGAGGGCGACGATCACCACGACACTGACCACGACTGCGTCCATGCCCACATCGTGCCCGAGGGCTCCGACATCGTGCCGACCTGCGGTGCGGCATCCACTCGCCCCACTCCGAATATCGGACTATCACCCCTCTTCCGGAACGGAGGCGTCGAGGAGTCCGGAAACAGCGCGATTGTCCGATATTCGGAGCGAGGGGAATGCGGGACTGCCGGCGCGCCGGAGCGCCGGCGCGCCGGAGCGCCGGCGCGCCGGAACGTGCGGCGCCGCCGTGCCGTGCGGACAGCAGCCCGGCTACGCGGCCGCGAACGACACGGGCGGGGCGTCGGCCGTCGCGATCTGCGAAACGCGCACTCCGACCGCCTCGGCGAGCTCGGTGATCGTGCCGGCGCCGACGCGGTGTGCGGCATCCATCATCACGTGGGCGCACGCGAGCGCGTCGGCGGTCGCGTTGTGATGGGGGAAGTCGGCGAACCCGGCCTCGGCGGCGACGAACGGCAGCCGGTACGAGTCGAGGCGGTACACCTTCCGCGCGACCTGCAGACTGCACGCGTACCTGTAGGGCGGGCACTCGTCGCCGGTGGCGTCGCACGCGCGCTTGATCACGGCCATGTCGAAGCCGGCGTTGTGGGCGACGAGGACGTCGTCGCCGGTGAAGGCGACGAGGTCGGCGAGCTGCTCGCTCCAGCCTGCGGCGTCCACGACGTCCTCGGGCTGGATCCCGTGGATGCGCACGTTCAGGTCGAAGAACACGTCGTGACCGGCGGGCGGGCGGATGAGCCATCCCGTCTTGTCGACGACCTCGCCGTCCCGCACCCTCACGAGTCCGACGGCACACGCCGACGCATTGCTGGAGTTCGCCGTCTCGAAGTCGATCGCGGTGAAATCCAGTGCCACTCCCTCAGACTCACCCGGCGTCGTCATCAACCCGGGGAGGCGCGCCGCGCGCGGGCATCGTCATAGGGTCGGAGCATGGCCAGTCGCGAAGAGATGTCCTTGTCGTTCGGCGCCGCCGCGAGCGCCTACGAGTCGGGGCGGCCCGACTACCCGCGCGAAGCGGTGGACTGGATGCTGGAGCCTGTGCGCGAGCTCGACCGTGCGCTGCGCGTGGCCGATGTGGGCGCCGGCACGGGAAAGCTCACCCGCACGATCGTCGAGGCCGGGGCCGAGGTCGTCGCGATCGAGCCCGATCCTGAGATGCTCATCACGCTGCGCGAGAACGTCCACGGCGTCCCGACCTTCGTGGGGACGGCGGAGCGGCTGCCGCTTCCCGACGCATCGGTCGACGCGGTGCTGCTCGGCCAGGCGTGGCACTGGGTCGACGTCGAGGCCGCGTCGGCCGAGACGGGGCGTGTGCTTCGCGCCGGTGGCGTGCTGGGCCTCGTGTGGAACATCCGCGACGAGTCCGACCCCTGGGTGGCACGACTCACCGCCGCGATGCACGGCAGCCACGCCGAAGAGATGCTCGCCGGCGACGGACCGCGGGTGGCCGCGCCCTTCCACGGGCTCGAGGAGCGGCGGTGGGCGTGGACGCGCACTCTCACGAAGCCCGCGCTGCTCGACATGGTGGCATCCCGCAGTTACATCATCACCGCGACCGACGCCGAGCGAGCCGAGATCCTCGCCGGCGTCGCGGACCTGTTCGATGAGCGTGCCCGCGCCGAGGCTTCTGCTGAGACCATCAGCCTGCCTTATCTCACGCGGGCGTACCGAAGCATCCGTCCCTGATGAGGCTGCCGCTCGCTCGGGGTGCGTTCGCACGGCACCGACGACGTGCCGGTACCGCGTATCGGTGGCGGGGCGTACCGTGGCGTGATGAGTGCGCACACTGCGATTCCCTACCTGACTGTCCACGACGGTGCCGCTGCGCTCGAGTTCTATCAGCAGGCGTTCGGAGCGGCGGTCCGGGAGCGGTACGACGACCGGAATCGCATCGCTCACGCCACGCTGGTGATCGGCGGGGCAAGGCTGTTCGTCTCCGACGAGTTCGCCGAACTCGGCGCCCTATCGCCGCGGACGCTCGGCGGCTCCACCGTCGCGGTCGTTCTCGGCGTGCCGGATCCGGACGCGACATATGCCGCTGCCGTCGATGCGGGAGCAGCCCCCGACCGTCCCGTCGCGGTCGACGGAAGCGGGGCACGGTCGGGCTGGCTCACCGATCCCTTCGGGCACCGCTGGAACATCCGCACCGCGAGCGAGGCGTCCGACACCGACGGCGCATGATCGTGACGGCGATCCGGGCGGCTTGTTTCGACCTCGACGGCACCCTGCTGCGCGACGATCTCGTCGACGGCGTCGTGAGGCGGGTCGCCGACGCGGGAGTGGTGGATGCCGCGGCCCCGAGTCTCGCCATGGCGCTGCACGCCGAGATCGAGGCCGAGTCGTTCGAGCTCTACGAAGAGTCGCTCGAGGTGCTCGACGCGATGCGTGCGGGACCCTGACGCGGCCGCGACGAAGGGTGAGGCATCCCTCGCCAACTAGACTGGGTGCCCGTGGCTCTCACCATCGGAATCGTCGGACTCCCGAACGTCGGCAAGTCGACCCTCTTCAACGCCCTGACCAAGAACCAGGTGCTCGCGGCGAACTACCCGTTCGCGACGATCGAGCCCAACATCGGTGTGGTCAACCTGCCCGACCCGCGGCTCGACAAGCTCGCCGAGATCTTCGGCTCGGAGCGGATCCTTCCCGCGGCCGTGTCGTTCGTCGACATCGCGGGCATCGTGCGCGGAGCCTCGGAAGGCGAGGGGCTGGGGAACAAGTTCCTCGCGAACATCCGCGAGGCCGACGCGATCGCCCAGGTGGTGCGCGGCTTCGCCGACGACGATGTCGTGCACGTCGACGGGGCGGTGAACCCGCAGAGCGACATGGAGACCATCAACGCCGAGCTGCAGCTGGCCGACCTCGAGACGCTCGAGAAGGCGATCACCCGGTACGAGAAGGAAGTGCGCGGCAAGAAGCTGGACCCCGTGGTCCTCCAGACGGCTGTCGAGGCGCGCGACGCGCTGCAGCGCGGTGAGCTGCTGTCGGCGTCGAAGATCGACCTCGCCCCGATCAAGGAGCTCGGCCTGCTCACCGCCAAGCCTTTCATCTTCGTGTTCAACGTCGACGAGGCGGTGCTCACGGATGCCGCACGCAAGGCAGAGCTCGAGGCCCTGGTCGCTCCCGCCACGGCCGTCTTCCTCGACGCGAAGATCGAGTCCGAGCTCATCGACCTCGACCCCGAGGAGGCCGCGGAGCTGCTCGCGTCGACCGGCCAGGACGAGTCGGGGCTGGACCAGCTGGCGCGGATCGGGTTCGACACGCTCGGCCTGCAGACCTACCTCACCGCCGGCCCCAAAGAGGCCCGCGCCTGGACGATCGGCAAGGGCTGGAAGGCGCCGCAGGCCGCCGGCGTCATCCACACCGACTTCGAGAAGGGCTTCATCAAGGCCGAGGTCATCTCGTTCGAGGACCTCGTCGAGACGGGGTCGGTGGTCGAGGCCCGCTCGAAGGGCAAGGCACGCCTCGAGGGCAAGGACTACGTCATGCAGGACGGCGACGTCGTGGAGTTCCGCTTCAACGTCTGACCTTCCCGCGCTCGGCGAGTCCGGGCGCCCCAGAAACACCCACGCGAGAGGAACCACACCTTGGCCGACACCCAGATCTTCGAACCCGACGGCCGCGCCATCCCCTTCGTCGACGAGGGCACCCACAGCGGGCCCGCGGTGGTGCTGATCCCGGGACGCGGTCTGAACATCAGCTATCTGGGCCCGCTGGCCCACGCCCTGACCGACGAGGACTTCCGGATCGTGCGCATCGGCCCGCGGCACCCGTCGTCGGCGGCCGACGCGGCGGTGTCGATGCACGACCTCGCGCAGGACGTCGTCGACGTCATGGACCACATCGGCCTCGGCCACGCCTGGGTCGGCGGCCATGCCTTCGGCGGCTCGGTGGCCCGCACCGTCTCGCTCGATCACGGGAGTCGCGTCGGCGGCGTGCTGCTGCTCGGCGTCGAGGGGGCTGAGCAGACCGACGAGCTGAACGCCGACGGCGCCCAGATTCCCGAGGGTGCGCGCGACGTCGAGGTCGACGCGATGCAGCGGGCGGCTCAGGATGCCACGCCCGACGTCGAGTGGTCGACATTGGCGCCGGCCGTGCCGGTCCTGGTGATCCAGGGCACCGAAGACACGCTCACCCCCGTCGCGAACGGCGAACGGCTGCAGGCATCGGCTCCCGACCGCGTGAGCGTCGTCGCGGTCGAGGGCGGCGGGCACCTCTTTCCTGTGACGCACGTCGGTGCGACGTCGTGGCCGATCGAGGACTACCTCGACTGGGACTGACGTGCGAGTCCCCGCGGACGTGGCGACGGCGACGGTCGCGTGAACGCGTGGTCCACGGTCAGCGCGCGGCGAACTCGGCCAGTCGCGCACGGCCCCCGCCGATGTGCTCCCGCACGCGCGCCACGGCTCTGAGAACCTCGGGGTCGTCGGCGCGGTCCTCGGGGATACGAGCGGGATTGAGAGTCGTCCGGTTCGCCCACCCCCGCAGATCGGCCTCCTTCGACATCGCCTGCGAGGCATCCCCGCCGATGACCTGCATGGCGGCCCAGTCCTTCGGCGTGTCGGCGTACGGGGAAGGGCGGCAGATCCGGTTCTTCTCGGCATCGTCGTCGCGCGTCGCCTCGACGTAGCCGACGAGGGCGGCTCCGAAGCAGGGGAACCCCACACGCACGGGCTGAGGGGTGATGGCCTCGGGCCTCCAGATGGGCCGCAGGCCGGGGTACTTCAGGCCCTCCGCAGCACAGTGGACGACGAGCGCATCGGCCGGCGTGCGCACGTCGCCGCTGTCGAAGCGCAGGCGGCCGGGTGCGGCAGCCCGAAGGTGCCCGCGACGTACGACGTCGTCGATCGTCCGCACCAGATCGAGCTCCCACGCGGCGAGCGTCGGCGTCTTGGCCATCGCGGGGATGACGCCGGTATCGATTCGGAGCATGATCCCGGCGTCCTCGAGCCGCAGAAACACATCGTCCGGGTCGCGGGACGCGGCGGCCGCAGCCATCGTCTGAGCACCCATCCCCAGGAAGATCGCCGGATCCGGCTGGACGACAGCGCGGTTGAGCAGCCACGGATCCCTCGGGCGCACCCAGGTGATTGCACTGGACGAGACGCCGCCCTGGAGCAGCCACACGCACGTGTCGATGGCGGTCTTGCCCGCGCCCACGACGACGTATCGGGACGGCGCGGCGTCCGTCGAAGCCAGATCGTTGACGGCGACGACGCGCGCGCCGTCCTCGACCGCGAACGGGGGAGGCGTCGTGGAGGGGATGTCGGGCGACAGGTATCGCGCGTCGACCACGCGGGCACGAGGCGCGTGGAAACGTTCGCCGCTGAGCGCGGATCGGAAGCGCCTGTCGCCCAGGTACTCGGTGCGCCCGTGGAACACGACGCGTCCTGTCGCGAGCAGGCGATCGAGCACTCGGGCGTAGTAGTCGCATACCTCGGCGACGCCGGCCCGCTCATGCAGTCCGCGCTCGGGTCCGGTGCTCTGCACGCGGCCGCACCCGAGCAGCGTCGAGGCCACACCGTAGAACGCCGAGGCCTGGTGCAGCCGGACGAATCCATACGCATCGAGCCAATGCCCGCCTGCTCCCAGGCGACGGTCGACGAGTGCGACCGTCGCGTCCGCATGGGCTCCGACGAGCGCGTCGACGAACGCCATCCCCATGGCCCCCGCGCCGACGACGACGTAGTCGACATCGACTTCCGTCTCCATGGGCTCATCAGAGCAGTACTCGGGACGCAGGTCAATGGGATGCGGTCACATGACGGTCGCCGTGACGCACCGGCCGTGTCGGTGGTGCCGCGTACGCTCTGTGGCATGGCCACGCTCGACGATCTGCGCGCTGTCGCGGCGAGCCTCCCCGGCAGCGAGGAACGCGCGACCACGGGCGGCGCTGCGTGGTTCGTCCGCAACAAGCTCTATGCGTGGGAGTGTCACCCGTGGCCCAGCATCCCCGACGACATGCGGGCGATCGTGGCATGGGAACTCGTCGTCGGCGTGAAGGTCGCCGATTCCGACGACGCGCTCGCCCTGCGCGAGATGGAACCCCAGGTGTTCCTGCGGTCCACGACGCGCTGGGGCGAGCCGAAGATCGCGTTCCGCATGGCCGGCATCGACTCCGAGCACTTCGCCGAGCTCGTGACGGAGGCGTGGCGCGTGCAGGCGCCGAAGTATCTGAGGCGCTTGTATGACGAATCGATCGAGGCGGAATAGTCAGGGATGGCGGGCACACCCGGCGGGTTCGAGTTCACGGTCTTCGGCGACCGGGTCGAGGTGCGCCATCACGGCCGCCGCGCGGCGACGCTCCGAGGCGGCACGGCGCAGAAGTTCCTCGCCGATGTCGAGACGGCCGACCCGCAGCACGTGATGGCCCGAGTCACCGGTCAGTACAAGCACGGCAACGAGCGCAGGCCCCACCGGCCGTGATGATGAGGCTGGCGCCGCGTGCCCTTGGTGCGGCATCCTTCGAGGAGTCCCTTGAGAGAGGATTCCGCTGATGCGCAACCCGTTCCAGATCACGCTGCTGGCGGTCGCCGGTTTCGCGTTCGTGCTCGCCTACATGGTGTGGGGAGTCATCGCGCAGGTCACCGACTACGTGGACTATGACCCGGTCGAGGCGACCGTGCTGTGGGGCTGGACCACAGCCCTCGCGATCGTGGGCGCGGTCGCCATCCTGGGGGCGCTGGTGATCGCGGGGGTGGGCTGGGAGCAGCGCAGATCGCGGGAGCGTGAACCGCTCGACGCCGTTCCGACCCGCTGAGCCTCGGCGCCCACGCTGCCGCGTCGGCGCCTCGGGTCGGGTCAGTGTTCGCCGGGATCGCGTGTCGCGCTGCGGATCGCGAAGAACGCCACGAGCGAGAGGATGCCGGCGGTGCCGACGATCGCGCAGACCATGGCCGATGTGTCCGGTGGAGCCAGCATGAGCGCGCCGATCACGATGAGTGCGCAGACGACGAACGTGCTCAGCGTCGCGCCGAAGCTCACGAGATGCTTCACCTTCGGCAGAGCCGGGCGCAGGGTCAGGAGGGTCATCCACATGAAGAACAGGAGTATCGGCGTGGTCACGGCGACCGCGACAGGCGCGGGGACGAACCCGCCGCCGCCTCGTCCGGGCAGATAGACCTCCTGGTCCCATTGGGCGAAGAGGTCGAGCCAGTTCCGCGTCACCAACCACGCCGTCAGCGCCGTGACGACCGCCATGAACACGAAGACAGCGGGCGCGAACGTGTCGCGACGTCGTTTCGTCCCGTCCGCTGTCTCAGTCATCGGATCGATGCTACTTCGGGCAGCGAAGCCCGACGCACGGGCGCGACGCGGCGTCAACCCCCTCCCGCCACGGTCGACCATGGGGTGTGGTCGGAGCATGCACAGTGACGACATCCACCGCCTCGAACTCACGCCGCTCGCCGATCGCTCATGGCGCCTCTGCGACAGCAGCGTCGCGGGGACCGACGCGACGAGCGTCGTGGCGTATGTCGAGCTGCACGATGACGGCGTGTACGAGGTGGTGTGGGTGTCGGTGGGCATCGGCTCTGCCCGCTTCCTGACGCTCGAATCGCTGTTCCGCGCTGCCCTGCGGCTCCTCGAGCAGTCGGTCAGCTTCGGGCCGTTCAAGCCGTCGCCCATCCCGCATCGGCCTCCCGCGCACGCGTGACGGCGTGTCGGCGCCCGGTGGCAGGATGGGCGCATGCCTGAGTCACCAGAAGTCGAGGCGCTGTCGCAGTTCCTCGCCGACACGGCATCCGGTCGCGAGATCCTCGGTGTCGACGTGTTGGAGTTCCGCACCGTCAAGACCCGCGCCATGCCGCCGACGACCCTCGAAGGTCGAACGGTCACGGGTGCGGCCCGTCACGGCAAGCACGTCGAACTGCTGCTCGACGGCGCCAGCCTCATCGTGTCGCTCGGTCGTCATGGGTGGATGCGATGGCTCGACGCCGGCGAGCCCGAGCCCGGTCCCGAGCAGCCGCCGGCTCTCGCGACGTTCGCGCTCTCCGGCGACGCGACGCTGCAGGCGACGGACGCCGGCAACTGGGTGTCTCTCGGACTCCACGTGGTCGGCGGCGCACAGGATGTGTCCGCGATCGCGAAGCTCGGGCCGGACCCCGCCGACCCGGCGTTCACGCGCGCCGACTTCGATCACGCACTCGGCGGGCGCCGCAAGCAGGTGAAGGCGATCCTCCAAGAGCAGGAGTCCCTCGCAGGCATCGGCAACGCCTACTCGGACGAGATCCTGCATCTCGCTCGGGTGTCGCCGGTCGTGCACGCGTCCGCCCTCGACGACGTCGGCGCCGACCGGCTGTACCAGGCCACGGTCTCGACGATCCGAGGTGCGATCGACGCGCAGCGGGGCATCCCGATCGACCAGCTCAAGGCGCGCAAGGTCGCGTCGATGCGCGTGCACGGGCGCGCGGGTGAGTCATGCCCGGTGTGCGGCGACACGATCCGCGACTTCTCCTTCGCGAGCACGACCGCGCAGTACTGCCCGACCTGCCAGACCGGCGGAGCACTGCTGTGACCGGCCCCGGCATCTCGTCCGCGGGTAGCATGGGGAGCATGACCACTCCGCAGCAGCCGGCCACCATCACCCTCGCGCCCGTGCCGGACGACAAGAACCTCCTCACCGTCGTCGAGGCCGGCGACTCGTGCTGCGGCGGCGGCAGCTGCAGCATCGGCTGAGTGCTGAGCGCTTCTTCGTGAATCGCCGGTCGAGGTCGTGATGACCGACGAGCAACTGCACATCCCGAAGGCCGTCACACGCGTCCTGATGTCGGAAGAGGCCGTCTACGGCCTCATCCTCGTGTCCGGCATGATCGTGGTCAGCGGCACATTGGTCGGCACGTCGGGCAACGCTCTGGCGACGGTCGCGATCACCGTCGTGGTCTTCTACCTCGCGCACGTCTACGCGGGCACGCTCGGTCGCCTTGCCGCCACGGAGGGCGGCGCTGAGCTGGGTACGAGCATCCGCGAGGCCGCGCGTCATTCGGTGGGCATGCTGCTGGCCTCGATCGCTCCGCTCGTGATCCTCCTGCTGGGCACGACCGACCTCATCGACGACATGCTCTCGATCTGGACGGCGCTCGTGGTCAACGCGATCCTGCTGGGAGTGTTCGGGTGGATCGCCGTCGCCCGCTGGACGAGCCGCTTCTGGCCGCGTCTGCTGAGCGCCCTCATCACCGCCGGCTTCGGCGTGATCCTGATCGGCCTGAAGGCGTTCATCCACCACTGATGTCGCCCACGGGCGGCGTCGTCCGCTGTGCAGCTTCGCGCAGCGCCGTCGCGATCGCCGGACTCAGCCCCGGCACATCGTCCACCGGCACCGCCAATGCCTGCAGCGCGCGGCTGAAGTAGTTGCGCACGCCCGCGGCGAGGGCGATGTCGACGATCTGCCGGTCGCTGAACCCCGCGTCGCGCAGACGCTGTGCGTCGGCGTCCGTCATGGCGGCAGCATCCGTCGAGAGCTTCTCGGCGAACTCGAGGACGGCGAGGTCCGCGTCGTCCAGCCCGCTGCCGGGCTCGTCCCGCACCAGGTGCGCCAGTTCGTCCTCGTCGAAGAGCCCGGCTCGCAGAGTCTTGCGTCCGTGGGCGAGCAGACAGTGCTGTGAGCCGATCGCGCGCGCCGCCCCCAAGGTGGCGAGTTCGTAGGTGCGCAGACCGATCGACGGCACGATGGCGCGGACCAGCGTCTCGAACGCCTGATGGGCCTCGGGATTGACCGCCATGGCTCTGGTGTGGCCGTAAACGAGGCCGTCCTCGCGCAGATCCGCCGAGTACATGTCGGCGACGTGGCCCGTTGCGGTGTCGAGGGCAGGGGTGGTGACGATCATGGATGCCTCCAGCACGTGAGTCGGGTGCATCCAGAATCACGGATGCCCCGCCTCCTGTCGAGGGAGCGGGGCATCCGTGAGATACGTCGGCGGGGGTCAGTGGCCCGCGGGCACGCCTTCGGGCTGGTCCGCCGGCTTGCGGATGAGGAACGCGCCGACCAGCAGCGGCAGCGACAGGATCGCCGCCGTGAGGAAGGCCGCGTGCGTCCCCGCGGCGCCCGCGGTCACCGTGTCGGCTCCCGCCTCGGTCGCGCCGGCGGTGGCGGCCGCCATCACGCCGAACATCAGCGCGATCCCCGCAGCGCCGGCGACCTGCTGCACGGTGCCGAGGACGGCCGATCCGTACGAGTAGAACTTCGGCTGCAGCGAGCCGAGCGACGCCGTGAACAGCGGCGTGAACGAGAACGCGAGTCCGATCGACAGCACGGTCTGAGCGACGGCGAGCACCCACACCGGGGTGGTCGCGGTGAAGGTCGTGTAGAACCACAGCATGGCACTCGTGATCACGGCGCCCGGGACGAGCAGGATGCGCGTGCCCCAACGGTCGTAGACGCGGCCGATCAGTGGACCGGCGAGGCCCATGGCGAGCGCGCCCGGCAGCACGACGAGGCCCGTCGTGAGCGGGTCGACGCCCAGCACGTCCTGGACGTAGAGCGGCACCACCGTGATCGCGCCGAAGAACGCCATCGACATGACGGCCATCTGCGCGATCGACAGCGAGAAGTTCGCACTCGTGAAGACCCGCAGGTCGAGCAGCGCGTCGTCCTTGCGCTGCAGCACGACCTGGCGCCAGCCGAACAGGCCGAGCGACACGACGCCGACGACGAGGGCCACGATGAGCGTCGTGGTGGACGCGGCGCTCGCGGCTGCGGCATCCGCACCGCTGCCGTGGCCGCCCGCTCCGAGCTGGCTCAGGCCGAACACCAGGCCGCCGAATCCGAGGGCCGACAGGATGACCGACAGCACGTCGATCGGCGCGTGGGTGGTCTCGCCGAGGTTGTGGATCCACCGGGCGCCGACGACCAGCGCGACGACGGCGATCGGCAGCACGACGCCGAAGATCCAGCGCCATTCGAAGCTGTTCAGCAGCGCGCCGGCGAGGGTGGGGCCGATCGCCGGAGCGAGTGACATCACGATGCTGACGCGGCCCATCATGCGGCCGCGGATCGCGGGCGGCACGACCGTCATCAGCGTCGTCATGAGCAGCGGCATCATGATGGCGGTGCCCGATGCCTGCACGACGCGCGCGACGAGCAGCATCGTGAAGCCCGGCGACAGGAACGCGATGAGCGTGCCCACCGAGAACAGCCCCATGGCCGCGACGAACATCGTGCGGGTCGTGAAGCGGCGCAGCAGGAAGCCGGTGATCGGGATGACCACCGCCATGGTCAGCATGAACGCGGTCGTCAGCCACTGCGCGGCGAGCGCGGTGATGCCGAGGTCGGTGATGAGGTGCGGGATCGCCACACCCATCGTCGTCTCGTTGAGGATGGCGACGAAGGCGGCTGCGAGCAGCAGCCACACGACGCGGCTCTCTTCGGGGCGCAGCGCGGGCGCGGCGCCGGTGACGGGGGCAGCGGGGATGCTGCCGGTTCCGGGTGTCGTCTCGATGGCGGCCATGGGTCGTCTCCTCGCGGCTCGGATGGACAGCAATGTGCCATCCGAGGATGGCAAGCCTCCAACGTAACCGCGGGGTCCGACATCGCATTCCCGATCCGGGGAATGCGATCTCGGCGGAGCTGCCGCGGTCAGCTGTCGGCGGGGTGCTCTTCCGGCGCGTCCCAGTCCTCCGAGCCGATCGCGTCGGTCGGCTCGGCCACGGGCTCGCGCTCTTCGAGGCTGTGGGGCAGCGGGTTCACGATCTCTTCGTGCGGGATCGCCTTCAGCTCGTCGATCTCTGCGCGGAGCTCCGCGAGGTCGCTGCCGTCGTGCTCGGGTGCGTCAGGAGTCGAGGTCATACCGCGAGCCTAGCGGCGCGGCCGCCGATGTCGAGGCGCTCAGTAGGCTGACGGGGTGAGCATGCGCGGCGGTGGCGGGGGAGGGCATCCCGGCTTCCGGCCGGTCGACACCGAGGCGCAGCGGCGGGCGAACGCCTCCGCGCCGCGCATCGAGAACCTCGGCGGGCGCGTGGTCGCGCTGTTCCGCCCCTACCTGTGGTCGATCGTCGTCACGGGCGTGCTCGTCGTCGCCGGTGCCGGCATCGCGGTGATCCCGCCCCTGCTGGTGCAGCGCGTGTTCGACGACGCGCTGTTCCCGGTCGACGGATCGGCCCCCGATCTGCGGCTGCTGTGGTGTCTCGTGCTCGGCATGATCGCGCTGTTCCTCCTCGGAGCGGCCGTCGGCGTGGTGCAGACGTGGCTGACCTCGACGGTCGGCAACCGGGTCACGGGCGACCTGCGCACGAAGCTGTTCGACCACCTGCAGTCCATGGAACTAGCGTTCTTCACGCGCACCAAGACGGGTGTCATCCAGTCGCGCCTGCAGAACGACGTCGGCGGCGTCTCGGGCGTGCTGACCAACACCGTCACCAGCATCCTCGGCAACGCCGTGACCGTCGTCGCGTCGCTCGTCGCGATGATCATCATCGACTGGCGCCTCACGATCATCGCGGTCGTGCTGATGCCGTTCCTCGTGATCGTGCAGCGCCGCGTCGGCCAGGTGCGCGCGCGCATCGCCGGCGAGACCCAGGAGTCGCTGTCGGAGCTGACGTCGATCACGCAGGAGACGCTGAGCGTGTCGGGGATCCTGCTCTCGAAGTCGTTCAACCGCCAGCGCACCGAGTCCGCCCGCTATGCCGACGAGAACCGCAACCAGGTGCGGCTGCAGGTGCGCCGGGCGATGAGCGGCCAGGGCTTCTTCGCGGTCGTGCAGGTGCTGATGGCGAGCGTCCCGGCGATCATCTACCTGGTGTCGGGCTACTTCATCTCGGACGGCTCCGACACGGTCACCGCGGGCACGATCGTCGCCTTCACGACGGTGCAGGCGCGGCTGCTCATGCCTCTCATGGGGCTCATGCGCGTCTCGCTCGACCTGCAGACCTCGTCGGCGCTGTTCGCGCGCATCTTCGAGTACCTCGACCTGGTGCCGGCGATCACCGACGCGCCCGACGCGATCGACGCCGCGCAGGCGCCGGGCCCGCAGGGGCGGATCGAGTTCCGCGACGTGGTCTTCCGATATCCGGATGCCGCACCCGACGCCCGTCCGACGCTGCGCGGGGTCTCGTTCACGGCCGAGCCGGGTCAGCACGTCGCGTTCGTCGGACCGTCCGGGGCCGGCAAGACGACGGTCCTGTACCTGACCCCGCGGCTCTACGAGGCCTCGGGAGGGACGGTGCTCTTCGCCGGGGAGGATGTGCGACGCCTCCGGCAGGAGTCGATCATCGACAGCGTCGGGATCGTCTCGCAGGAGACCTACCTCTTCCACGCCACGATCCGCGAGAATCTGCGCTACGCCAAGCCGGACGCGACCGACGCCGAGCTCGAGGCCGCGTGCCGCGCGGCGAACATCCATCACGTGATCGCCGGATTCGAGAAGGGCTACGACACCGTGGTCGGCGAACGGGGCTACCGGCTGTCCGGCGGCGAGAAGCAGCGCATCGCGATCGCCCGTGTGCTGCTCAAGGACCCGCCGGTGCTGCTGCTCGACGAGGCGACGTCCGCGCTCGACACGGTGTCGGAGCGCGTCGTGCAAGAGGCTCTGGATGCCGCCGCCCGCGGCCGTACGACGCTCACGATCGCGCACCGCCTGTCCACCGTGATCGGCGCAGACGTCATCCACGTGGTCGAGGCGGGACGCATCGCCGAATCCGGGACGCACGCGGAGCTGATCGCCGCCGGCGGCCTCTACGCCGAGCTCGCGGCGCAGCAGCTGGCGTCTTCTCGCATCCTCGAGGCCGAAGAGGCGCTCGAGAGCGAGGACTGACCGCGCGCATCCCGCCCCGTGGCGGCGTCACCAGAGCCGTGCGGCCGTGATCGCCATGGCGGCCGGATCGGCGAGCTCGGTCCCGTCGGCGCGCGCCCACAGGGTGCGGACGAACGCGCCGAGCTCCCGCCGGTAGCGGGGATCGGCGTGATCGCGCGCGAGCTCGACGAGCGGCGGCAGATCCATCGCCAGGATGAGTCGCACGCGCGAGGCTGCCGCGCGGGGCTGACCGGCGGCATCCAGCACCTCGATCCCGCCCGCGAGCGCCTCGAGGTAGTCCCGCAGCACGGGAAGCTCGTCCTTGTGCTGCGTGATCGATGACCCGTCGGCGCGCTCGCGCCACTCGACGACGACATCGGGGATCACATCGAACGCGCGGGCGCGCGTGTAGAGCTGCTGGGCGACGATCTGATCCTCGTAGGCCTTGCCCACGGGGAAGCGCAGGCCGGTGCGCCGCCACAGCTCGGTGCGGCTCACCTTGGACCAGGCGACGATGTTGCCCGAGGCGTCGGGGTGCGCGTCGAGCGTGGTGCCGGTGCGTGCGGGGTCGGTGGCGGCGGCGACCCACGGCTGCACGGATCCGGCGACGTAGTGGCCGTCGCCCTCGGGGCGCAGCCGCACATAGGCGCCCAGCGCGAAGTCGCTCCCGCTGGCGGTGACGGTGCCGACGAGCCGTTCCAGCGCGCGGGGCGTGTAGCGGTCGTCGGCGTCGAGGAACCCGAGCAGCGGCGTGCGGACCAGGTCGAGCCCGGTGTTGCGGGCCGCGCTCAAGCCGCCGCGCTCGCGGTGGTGCACGACCTGGAAGCGGTCGTCGGCGGCCGCAGCGTCGTCGAAGAGGGCGCCGGTGTCGTCGCTCGAGGCGTCATCGACCAGGATCGCGGCCCAGTCGGTCAGAGTCTGTGCCCGCAGCGACTCGAGCGCCTCGGCGGCGTAGAGCCCCACGTCGTAGCCGGGAACGATGACGGTGACGACAGGGGTCTGCACGTCCCCGATCCTATGCGGCGATCCGAGGGCGGCGGCGCGCTGGCGTCATCCGCCGACGGCGGCGACCGACTCCTCGACGGCATCGGCGACGGCATCCAGCGAGGCGTTCAGCCAGCGCGGGAACGTGAAGCGCACGGCGGTCTGCGCGACCTCGGGCGCCACGCCCATCGCGACCAGCACGTGCGACGGCTCGTCGCTGCCGGCGGCGCACGCCGATCCGCTCGACGACACCACACCGCGCCGCTCGAGCTCGAGCAGGACGGCCTCGCCGCTCGTCCCCGCGAACGTGAAGCTCGCGGTGCCGGGGAGCCGGTGCACGGGGTCGCCGGTGAGCCGCGCCGACGGCACGCGCTCGAGCACACGCGCGACGAACCTGTCGCGGATCGCGGTGACCCGCGTGGATGCCTCGTCCCGTTCGGCCTCGGCGAGCTCGAGCGCGGTGGCCAGGCCCACGGCGCCGGCGACATCCTCGGTGCCGCTGCGGCGTCCCCGTTCCTGACCGCCGCCGTGGAGCAGCGGCTCGAGCGGGATGCGACCTCGCACGCCGAGCACGCCGGTGCCCTTCGGGGCGCCGATCTTGTGGCCGGCCAGCGAGATCGCGTCGTGGCCGAGCACATCGGCCGACAGCGGAAGCCAGCCCGCCGCCTGGACGGCATCGAGATGGAAGGGGATGCCGCGCTCGTGCACGGTCGCAGCGAGAGCCGCGGCATCCTGGATCGTCCCGATCTCGTTGTTGGCGTAGCCGACGGAGACGAGCGCGGTGTCATCGCGCAGGCTTGCGGCGACGGCATCCACCCCCACCCGGCCGAACCCGTCGACGGGCACGAGCGCCACCTCGAACCCGTGCACCCGCCGCAGGTAGTCGACCGACTCCAGCACCGACTCGTGCTCGATCGGCGTGGTGACGACGTGACCGCCGCCGCCCCGGGCGAGCGCGGCGGCGATCGCGATGCCCTTGATCGCCAGGTTGTTCGCCTCGGTGCCGCCGCTCGTGAAGACGACGTCGCCGGCGCGCAGCCCGAGCACCCGTGCCACGCGCGCCCGCGCGTCGGCCAGGGCGTCGGCCGCCGCCTCGCCCACAGTGTGGTGGCTCGAGGGGTTGCCGTACCAGCGCGTGAGGTAGGGCATCATCGCTTCGAGCACCTCGGGCCGGACCGGTGTGGTCGCCGCGTTGTCGAGGTAGAGCAGGCTCATCGGGGCTCCTCAGGGCCGACCGGCGGTCAGGCCGCGTCGATCCGGACGTCGAGGCCGAGATCGAGCGCTCGCGCCGAATGCGTGAGGGCGCCGACCGAGATGACGTCGACGCCGGTCTCGGCGATGGCGCGGACCGTCTCGAGCGAGACGCCGCCCGAGGCCTCCACCGTCGCACGGCCGGCCACCCGGGCGACACCGGTGCGCAGGTCGTCGAGCGTGAAGTTGTCGAGCATGATCGTGCCGATCCCGGCCGCGAGCACCGGCTCGATCTGGTCGAGGCGGTCCACCTCGACCTCGATGTGCGTCGTGTGGGGGAGGAAGTCCTTCGCCGCGAGCAGTGCGTCCGTGGTCGAGACCCCCTTCTGCGCGAGCACGGCGAGGTGGTTGTCCTTGGCCATCACCGCGTCCGAGAGCGAGTGACGGTGGTTGCGGCCGCCGCCGTCGCGCACCGCTTTGCGCTCGAACGCGCGCAGTCCCGGCGTGGTCTTGCGGGTGTCGACGATGCGGGCGCCGGTGTGTGCGACCTCGGCGACGTACGCGCCGGTGAGGGTCGCGATGCCCGACATGCGCTGCGCGAAATTGAGCCCGATGCGCTCGGCCGTGAGCACGCCGCGCGCGGGGCCGGTCACGACCGCGAGGACGGCGCCCGGTTCGAACCACTCTCCGTCTTCGACCACGAGGTCGACGGCGATGCGGGGGTCGGTGAGGCGGAACGCCGCCTCGAACACCTCGCCGCCCGAGAACACGCCCCTCTCGCGAGCGACCAGTTCGGCGCGGGCGACCGCGGTCTCGGGGATCAGCGCCTCGCTGGTGAGGTCGCCCCACGGTGCGTCCTCGTCGAGGGCGGCTGCCACCGCGCGGTCGATCACGGCTCGTGTCAGCATGCGACGGCCTCCTTCTCGGGCGGGGCGACGGGCGCGGGGGCGTCGTCGCTGCGGTAGTGGGCACCGACCGAGCTGCGGCGGGCGCGCGCGGCCGCGACGGCGCGCTCGGCGACGAGAAGCAGGTTCTCGTCCTCGAAGTCGTGTTCGGTGCGCGGCGTGCGTGATTGCGCCCGCCAGGACGCGATGAGGGATGCCGCGTGGCCGAGGCCCGGCTCGTCGCGCACGAGTCCCGCGTCCTCCCACATGAGCTCCTGCAGCGCGGTGCGCGAGAAGGGCGCCGGCGCTTCCCCCGCAGTCCCGACGCGCCCCGATCTGCCTGGTTCCGCAGTCACATCGTGCGCGGCGCGAGACTCTGCGGACGCCGCTCGCGACTGCGGAGCAGCAGCGGCGGTCGGCCAGGTGCCGGATGCCGCGTCCGCAGCGATCGCGTCGCCCGCGCGCGCGCCGAACACCGCGCCCTCCAGCAGCGAGTTCGAGGCGAGACGGTTGGCGCCGTGCACGCCGGTGCGGGCGGACTCGCCGACGGCGTACAGACCGGGAAGGGTGGTGCGGCCGAACAGGTCGGTGGCGACACCTCCCATGAGGAAGTGCGCCGCCGGCTTCACGGGGATCGGCTCGCGCGCCCAGTCGAGTCCGCGCTCGCGGATGACCGCGTCGATCGTCGGGAACCGCCGCGAGAGGAAGGCGGCGCGCTCGGCGGGGTCGGAGGAGTGCAGGTGAGTGGCGTCGAGGAAGACAGGACGTCCGTCCTGCGCCTCCATCTGGTGGGCGATCGCCCGGGCCACGATGTCGCGCGGAGCGAGTTCGCCGTCAGGGTGGGCATCGAAGGCGAAGCGGCGGCCGTGCTCGTCGACGAGCGTCGCGCCCTCGCCTCGGACCGCCTCCGACACCAGGAACGAGTCGCCCGCCGCGAGGACCGTCGGGTGGAATTGGTAGAACTCGAGGTCGCGTACCGCCGCGCCCGCGCGGATCGCGCCGGCGATGCCGTCGCCGGTGGCCACCTCGGGGTTCGTGGAGTGCGCGTAGAGCTCCCCGGCGCCGCCGGTCGCGAGGACCACGGCGTCGGCCGCGAGCGACTCACGTCGTCCGGGGGCGGTGTCGGACTCGCCGACGATGAGTTCGACGCCGGCGACGCGGCCGCCCGACACGATGAGGTCGACGAGGAACGCGTGCTCGACGACCTCGACCGCGCTCGCACGCAGGCGCGCCACGAGCGCCTTCTCGATCGCTGTGCCCGTGGCATCGCCGCCGGCATGGAGGATGCGCGGGTAGGAGTGCGCCGCCTCCAGCCCCTTCACGAAACCGCCGCCGGCGTCGCGGTCGAACGCGACGCCCAGTGCGACGAGTTCGCGGATGCGTTCGGGGCCCTCGTCGACGAGCACGCGCACGGCGTCCTCGTCGCTGAGCCCCGCTCCCGCCACGAGCGTGTCGCGCACGTGGTCCTCTGCGCGGTCGTCGTCGAACATGACCCCCGCGATGCCGCCCTGCGCGAACCGCGTGTTGGCGTGCTCGAGCACGTCCTTGGTCACGAGCGTCACCCGGCAGCCGTGCTCCACGGCGTGCAGCGCGGTCAGCAGCCCCGCGATGCCGGAGCCGACGACGATCGCGTGGGGCGCATCCGTTGTCATGAGGCGTGCTCCCAATCGGCCGCGGGTGCTGCCGGCGGCTTGGCCGCCAGCATCCGCTCCAGGGCGAGACGCGCCGGGTCCGCCACCGACGCGGGGACCGAGATGCGGTTGCGCACCTCGCCGGCCACGAGACCCTCGAGCACCCACGCGAGGTAGCCGGGGTGGATGCGGTACATGGTCGAGCAGGGGCATACGACCGGGTCGAGGCAGAAGATCGTGTGCTGCGGGTGCTCGGCGGCGAGGCGCTGCACGAGGTTCACCTCGGTGCCGATCGCGAACGTGGTCGGCTCGGTGGCGGCCTCGATCGCCTTGCGGATGTAGTCGGTCGAGCCCGACTCGTCGGCGGCATCCACGACCTCCATCGGGCACTCCGGGTGCACGATGACGCGCACACCGGCGTGCTCGGCACGCGCCTTCTCGATCTGGTCGACCGAGAAGCGGCGGTGCACCGAGCAGAAGCCGTGCCAGAGGATCACGCGGGCGTCTTCCAGGGTCTCGGCGGACGAGCCGCCGTACGGCTTGCGCGGGTTCCACATCGGCATCTGCTCCAGCGGCACGCCCATCGCCTTGGCGGTGTTGCGGCCGAGGTGCTGGTCGGGGAAGAAGAGCACCCGGCGACCGCGCTCGAACGCCCACTCCAGGACGGTGCGCGCGTTGGACGACGTGCAGACGATGCCGCCGTGGCGCCCCACGAACCCCTTGATGGTGGCGCTGGAGTTCATGTACGTCACCGGCACGACCGGCACCAGGCCTTCGGCGTCCTTCGCGTCCATGTCGCCGTAGATGTCGGCGAGCTGCTCCCACGCCTCTTCGACCTGGTCGATGTCGGCCATGTCGGCCATCGAGCAGCCCGCGGCGAGGTTGGGGAGGATCACGGCCTGCTCGGGACGCGACAGCAGGTCGGCGGTCTCGGCCATGAAGTGGACGCCGCAGAAGACGATCGCCTCGGCGTCGGGGTGCTCGAGAGCGGCGTTCGCGAGCTGGAACGAGTCGCCCACGTAGTCGGCGTGCACGACGACCTCTTCGCGCTGGTAGAAGTGGCCGAGCACGACGACACGGTCGCCGAGCGTCGCCTTGGCGGCACGGACGCGCTCGGCGAGCTCGGCCTCGGACGCCTCGCGGTACTCGCGCGGCAGCTCGCCCTGGCGCGGCGACCCGGTCGGGATGACGTCGCCCATCGACGAGCCGGGGCCGTAGCCCGGGCGGGTGTCGAAGTCCCATGGGCCGGCGGCGAGGTCGGTGTTGCAGGTCTCGCCCTGCAGCGCGCCCGAGACGATCGCCTGGATCTCGTGGTCCACAGAGGGATCGAGTTCGGGCCGGGGCTGGAGGGTGATGTTGACGGCGGGCATGTCGGCGCTCCGTTCGGGGTGGGTCAGTGGGCGATGTCGAGCGGGCCGCGGTCGGCGAGCTCGACGTCCTGGTTGTAGCGGTACAGTCGCGCTGGGCGGTGGCTGCCGGTGCGGAAGCGGTCGGTCGGGATGAGGGTGCCGGAGTTCTCGACCTGGCGACGGAAGTTCGCGGGGTCGAGCCGGCGTCCCAGGATGGCCTCGTAGACCTCGCGAAGGTCGGCGAGCGTGAACTCGTCGGCGAGCAGGCCGTGCGCGATGCGGCTGTAGCCCACCTTGTTGCGCAGGCGCCACAGTGCGTAGTCGACGATCTCGTTGTGGTCGAACGCCAGCTTGGGGAGCGCGGCGGCGTCGAACCACTGCACGTTCTCGGTCGCGAACAGCGGCTCGACGGCATCCTCCGAGATCTCGTCGGCCCGGATGAGAGCCCAGTAGACGATCGACACGACGCGGGTGGGAGAGCGGTCGACGGCGCCGAACGCGTACAGCTGCTCGAGATAGCTCGGTGCCAGCCCGGTCGTCTCGGCGAGGGTGCGGGATGCCGCGGCGTCGAGGCTCTCCTCGACGTCGAGCCATCCGCCGGGCAGTGCCCACTGGCCTTCGTGCGGGTCACGGGTGCGGCGGACGAGCGGGATGGCGACGCGTGCGGCATCGCCGCCGTCGAGGCGGCGCAGGGCGAAGATCACGGTCGAGACGGCGACGCGTGTGGCATCGACCGGAACCGGGGCGGCTTCGGTGGGGGACGGGATGCTGGCGGCTGTTCTGGTCATGGTGACTCTAACTAGGTCCGATCATAGTGTCAGAGTGACCAGAAGCCAAACCCGCGGCGTCATGATTTCAGGCGGCATCACCGGATGCGAACCGTTGCCAAGACGTGACGAATCCGAGATGCGTCGCCGATGAATGTTTGTTAGGTTTACGTTCAAACGTTTGTTAGGGAACAGAACTAATGAACGTCCGGGTGCCCTGCACTCCTCCCTGCAATGCCGCACGAGAGAAAGAACCAATGATGATTCGAAACGCGAAGCGCCGCGCCGCGCTTCTCGCCGTCGCCGGGGCAGCGATCCTCGGTCTCGGCCTGTCGGGCTGTGCCGGTGGAGGCGGGGGCAACGACTCCTCCTCCTCCGAAGGACGCACGCTGCGGGTCTGGGCAGGAAGCCAGACTCCGATCGAGGCGAACTTCAACCCGTTCTCGCCGACGGTGCTCCACGCCGCTCTTGGCCCCATCTACGAGCCGCTCTTCTTCTACAACAAGACCGCCGACGACGCGCCGTCGCCCATGCTCGGCGAGAGCTTCGAGTACAACGAGGATGGCACCGTCATCACCGTCAAGCTCAAGGACGGCGTGAAGTGGAGCGACGGCGAGGACTTCTCGGCCGAAGACGCCGCGTTCACGTTCAACTACGAGCCCAACCACCGCGACGGCCTCGTCTCGGCCGAGGCGCCGGACGACACCACGCTCGTCCTGACGTACTCGACCCCGCAGTACACGAACGAGTTCCAGATTCTCGGCACCACCTGGATCCTGCCGGAGCACATCTGGAAGGACGTCGACGACTACTCGACGTTCACCGACGAGGACCCGGTCGGCACCGGCCCCTACGTGGTCGAGAACGTGACGGACGCGTCCTACACCGTCGTCGCGAACGAGAACTTCCGCGATGAGGGCGTGCCCGCCATCAAGAAGGTGCAGTACATCGGCATCGACGCGAACCAGTCGGCGCAGGACCTGCTGACGGCCGGCAAGCTCGACTGGACCGGCATGTTCGTGCCCAACCCCGAGTCGGTCACCGACAAGGGCGTCATCAGCATGATCAACACGCCGCAGGACCCGACGGTCCTGTACACGTGCTCGAACGCCGAGCTCGGCTGCACCGGCCCGCAGACCGACGTCGCCGTCCGCCAGGCGCTCAACGTCGCGATCGACCGCGGCACCATCAAAGAGAAGGCGTTCGTCGGCCTCACCGGCGACATCTCGCCCGCCTTCACGCTGATGCCGCGTGACGCCAAGTGGCTGGCCGACCCGGCCAACGAGACGAGCCCGCAGTCGCCCGATGCAGCCGCCGCAGGAGAGATCCTCGAGGCCGCGGGCTACACCAAGGGCGGCGACGGCTTCTACGGCAAGGACGGCACGCCGATCGAGCTGAGCCTCATCTCGGTGGACGGCTGGACCGACTACAACGACGCCGCGAAGCTCATCGCCGAGGAGGCCGCCGAGGCCGGCATCAAGGTCACCGCCTCGACTGTGCAGTGGCAGGAGTTCTCGGACGCCCGTCAGACCGGTCAGTACCAGCTGATCATGGGCGGCGTCATCGGCACCTCGGTGGCCGACCCGTTCCAGATCTACAAGGACTGGTTCACCGGTGAGTCGACCTCGCAGGTCGGCGAGGAGGTCCCGACCGGGCGCTGGAACTTCAGCCGCTACGACAACCCCGTCGTCAACGAGGCCGTGGCCGCTGCCGCCGCCACCAACGACGAGGCCGTCAAGAAGGAGGCGTACGCCAAGGTCCAGACCGAGATCGTGCGCGACCTGCCCTACATCCCGCTGGTCATCAACGCCACCCAGACGTTCTACAACTCGAAGGACTTCACGGGCTGGCCGACCGAGGACGACCTGTACGCCTTCCCGCCCGCGTGGGGCTCGGTGGCGGCCGGCTATATCCTCCAGCACCTGGAGCCGGTGAAGTAATGCAGAACCGGGCAGAAGCCGCGGCACGGAGGAGCAGGCCGCAATGAAGTTCTATGCGCGGCGGAT
Organism: Microbacterium helvum; assembly: GCF_014779795.1. Lineage (GTDB taxonomy): Bacteria > Actinomycetota > Actinomycetes > Actinomycetales > Microbacteriaceae > Microbacterium > Microbacterium helvum. The sequence goes on along the minus strand of NZ_JACXZS010000007.1, from coordinate 31,518 downwards.
CGCGTTCTATGTGGTGACACTGTGGGCGACGATCTCCCTCAACTTCCTCCTGCCGAGGCTTCTGCCCGGCGACCCCGCCGACATCATGATCGCCAAGATGCAGCGTGCCGGCGGCGAGATCAGCGAGACCCAGATCCGCAACATCAAGGCCCTGCTCGGGGGCACTGATCAGTCGATGTGGGAGCAGTACATCAACTACTGGAGTCGGCTGCTTCAGGGGGATCTCGGCATCTCCATCACGAAGTACCCCACGCCCGTGGTGGACCTCATCTCCGCGGCGCTGCCGTGGACGGTGATCCTCGTCGGGCTCGCCACCGTCATCTCCTTCGTGCTGGGCATCGGAATCGGCGCGTGGGTCGGCTGGCGCCGCGGCACCTGGGTCGACCACCTGGTGCCCTTCACGACGGTGCTGCAGTCCATCCCCTACTTCTGGCTCGCGCTCGTGCTGGTCGCGGTCTTCTCGGTGGCGCTGGGGTGGTTCCCGATCATCGGCGGCTACGACGTGTTCGAGTATCCCGATGGTCCTGAGTGGAGCTGGTCGTTCATCGGCAATGCCATCTACCACGGCTTCCTGCCGGCGCTCACGATCGTGATCAGCTCGGTCGGCGGCTGGCTGCTGGGCATGCGCAACATGATGGTGTCGACCGTCTCGGAGGATTACATCGTCACCGCCGAGGCGAAGGGGCTGAAGCCCATGCGCATCCTCCGCACGTACGCCACCCGCAACGCCGCCATCCCCTCGATCGCCGGCTTCAGCATCTCGCTCGGCTTCGTGGTCGCCGGCTCGATCGTCATGGAGCAGGTGTTCACGTACCCCGGCGTCGGCAAGCTGATGATCCAGTCCGTGCAGAACAGCGATTACGCACTCATGCAGGGCGTGTTCCTCGTGATCACCGTCGCGGTGCTCGCGGCGAACTTCATCATGGACCTCGTCTACGGCTTCATCGACCCGAGGGCGCGCCACAATGTCTGAGAAAACCGAAGTGACCGACCCGCGCACCGCCGTCGACGAGCCCCAGACGCTGTCGGACCGCACCATCGATCCGGCCATCATCGCGCCCGGCGCCATCATGACGCCGCCGGCGACGGTCGACATCGTCACCGCCCGCGACGAGGCCCGCGCTGCGCGCCGCGGCATTCGTCAGCTCCTGCCGCGCATGTCGCTCAAGCTGGCGATCGGCCTCGTGATCGTCGTCGGCATCGTGCTGTTCGCGATCATCGCGCCGATCTTCGCACAGGACCCCCGCGACTCCGACAACCCGGCCCTGCAGCCGCCCAGCCCGGAGCACATCCTCGGCACGACGAAGCTCGGCTACGACGTCTTCGCGCAGCTCGCCACGGGCGCGCAGGGGTCGCTCATGGTCGGGTTCATCGCCGGCCTCATCGCGCTCGTGCTGTCGCTGATCTTCGGAATCGTCGCCGGCTACAAGGGCGGCTGGTGGGATGAGATCCTGTCGCTGTTCACGAACATCATGCTCGTGATCCCCGGACTCCCGCTCGTCATGGTGATCTCGAGCTATATGCCCGTGCGCAGCTGGCTGTTCATCGCGCTCGTCCTCGGCATCACCGGGTGGGCCGGCTCCGCGGTCGTGCTGCGGGCGCAGTCACGCTCGCTGCGCTCGCGCGACTACGTCGCGGCGAGCCGCGTCGCGGGGGAGAAGACCGGCCGCATCATCACGGTCGAGATCCTTCCCAACCTGCTGCCGCTGCTGACCGCGCAGTTCCTCTTCGCCATCATCTTCGCGATCCTCGGCGAGGCGGGCCTCTCGTACCTGGGCCTGGGGCCGACCGGATCGATCACGTGGGGCACCATGCTCAACGACGCGCAGAGCGGGCAGGCGCTCGGCACGGGGGCGTGGTGGTGGTTCGTGCCGCCCGGCCTCATGATCGCGCTGCTCGGCGCCGGACTGTCGCTCATCAACTTCTCGATCGACGAGATCATCAACCCGAAGCTGCGGCTGGCGCCGCAGAACGCCCGCCGGGTGCGTCAGGCCAAGCGCGCGGGCCGAGGCGTCGAGGCCGCGCACACCCCGAACGGAGCAGAGGCATGACCGGCGAGGCCGTTCTGACGGCGACCGATGTGTCGATCGAGTACGAGGTCGATCCGCCGGTGAAGGCGGTGCGCAACGTGTCGTTGACGCTGAACCGGGGCGAGATCCTGGGGCTGGCGGGGGAATCGGGATGCGGCAAGACGACACTCGCATACGGCATGAACCGGCTGCTCAAGCCGCCGGCGCTGATGACCGCGGGCGAGGTCGTTTTCCACGACCGGTCCGGGGTGGACATCGACGTGGTCGCGCTCGCCGACGAGGAGCTGCGGCAATTCCGGTGGGACAAGGTGTCGATGGTGTTCCAGGGGGCGATGAACTCGCTGAACCCGGTGATCAACATCCGTGCGCAGCTGTTCGACGTGTTCACGACGCACCGGCCCGACATGTCGAAGCGGCAGAAGCAGGCGCGCAGCGAGGAGCTGCTGGAGCTCGTGGGCGTCGACCCGAAGCGTCTGTCGAGTTTCCCGCATGAGCTGTCGGGCGGGATGCGCCAGCGCGTCATGATCGCGATGGCGCTGGCGCTCGACCCGCAGGTGATGATCATGGACGAGCCGACGACGGCGCTGGACGTCGTCGTGCAGCGGGGCATCATCCGGGAGATCATGCGGCTGCGCGAGAAGCTCGGGTTCGCCGTCATCTTCATCACCCATGACCTGCCGATGCTGATCGAGATCAGCGACCGCATCGCGGTGATGCTGCAAGGAGAGATCGTGGAGCTGGGGACGGCCACCGAGGTCTACCGGAACCCGCAGCACGAGTACACCAAGAGGCTGCTGTCGAGCTTCCCGAGCCTGCGGGGCGAGCGGGGCGACTTCGTCCGCACGGGTTCTCAGTCGGTGTCCGCGACACTCGGTGCGGCATCCGTTCCCGAAGGAGGTGCCGCATGAGCGCCGAACCCACCGCGCTCGCGTCACGCACGCTGGAGGCACGCAATCTGGTGAAGGACTTCCGGCTGCGCAGCGGGCTGAAGTTCTCGACCCTGCACGCCGTGAAGGACGTCTCGTTCACGCTCGAAGCCGGGCGCACGATCGCGCTGGTCGGCGAGTCGGGCTCGGGCAAGTCGACGATCGCGAGGATGCTCGCCCGTCTGGAGACGCCCACGAGCGGGCAGATCCTGCTGGACGGCAAGCCGGCGGGGAAGGGCGGACGCGAGACGGCGCGGTACCGAGGCGACGTGCAGATGGTGTTCCAGGACCCGTTCGCGTCGCTGAACCCGTTCCACTCCATCGCGCATCACTTGGAGAGGCCGCTCAAGATCCACAACCCGGGCATCGGGCGGGTCGAGCTGCGCCGGCGGGTGCTGGAGCTGCTCGACCGGGTGCGGCTGGTGCCCAGTGACCGGATGGCCGAGCGCCGTCCGCACGAGCTGTCGGGCGGGCAGCGGCAGCGGGTCGCGATCGCCCGCGCCCTGGCGCCGGGAGCGCAGTTCATCATCGCCGACGAACCGGTCTCGATGCTCGACGTGTCGATCCGGCTGGGTGTGCTCAACCTTCTCGCGCAGCTCCAGCGCGAAGACCATCTCGGCGTCCTCTACATCACCCACGATCTGGCCACCGCGCGCCACTTCTCCGACGAGATCCTCGTGATGTACCACGGCGACATCGTGGAGCGCGGCCCGGCCGATCGGGTCATCCTCGACCCTCAGCACGACTACACACGCACCCTGCTGGGTGCGGCGCCTGATCCCGAGAACCAGGGGATGCTGCGAGACGAGGTGCGCAGGGAGCTCGCCGGCCGGCAGCCCTGAGCCGCGCGTCGCGGTCGTCTCCCAGGCTCGGTGCGTAGCCTGGCGAGACGCTCCGGACGCGTGGAAAGGGATGGGCAATGATCGTCGTCGACGTGCTGATCATCCTGATCCTCGTCGGCGCCTTGATCGCCGGCATCCATCGCGGCTTCTTCGCGAGCATCGGCACGCTCGCGGGTCTCGCAGCGGGCGCGGTCGCGGCGTTCTGGCTCACGCCGCTGGTGAGCGCCTGGGTGCCGTCGCCGCTCTGGCGCGGGCCGGCGGTGCTGGTCACCGCGATCGGCCTGGTCGCGCTCGGCGCCGCCGCAGGTGCCGCACTGGGCGCCGTGCTGAGGTCGGGCGCGGACCGTCTGAAGCTCGGCGGGCTGGAACGCGCCCTGGGCGGCGTGGCGTCGGTGGTGGCAGCCGGACTCGCCCTCGCCCTCGTCGGCCCGGCGATCGCGGTGGCGGGCATTCCGGTGGTGTCGTCGGCCGTCGCGTCGTCGAACGTGCTGCGCGGGATCGAGGCGGCGACGCCGGATCCCGTGGCCGCGGCGCTGGCCGAACTGCGCGGCGCGGTGCTCGACGACGGCCTTCCGGGACTCGGCACGCTTCTCGCGCCGGGGACGGTCGACCCCGCGCCGCCTGTCGCGCTCGACGATCCCGCACTGCAGACCGCCGCAGCGTCGGTCGCCCGCGTGTCGGGCAACGCCTACGCGTGCGGGCGCGGGTCCAGCGGCAGCGGTTTCGTCATCGCCGCCGATCGCGTCGTCACCAACGCGCACGTCGTCGCGGGCGTCGACACACCCATCGTGGAGCTGCCGGGCGTGCCCGCGCGCGAGGGGCGGGTCGTCTACTTCGACCCGACCGACGACCTCGCGGTGATCGCGGTGGACGACCTCGACGCGCGTCCGCTGCCGTTCTCGCCCACGCTCGCGGCAGGCGACGCGGCGGTCGTGCAGGGCTACCCGTACGGCGGCCCGTTCACGATGGTGACGGCGGGCGTGCGCTCGGTGGGCACCGCCAACGTGCCGGACGTGTACGACGCGTCGTGGAACCCCCGCGAAATCTATGCGCTCGACGCCGAGGTCCGCCCCGGCAACTCGGGTGGACCGCTGCTGACCGCCGACGGTTCGGTGGCCGGTGTCGTGTTCGCACGCGCCGAGAACGACCCCCAGCTCGGGTACGCGATGACGATGGCCGAGCTCACGCCGGTCGCGGCACAGGCGGCGTCCTTCACCGACCGCGTCTCGTCAGGACACTGCGTCGACTGACGGCGCCTGCGGGGCACCGCGCACCCTGCCGTGTGGACCGGTCCGCGCCCGGTATGCTGGCACGGCAAGTCAACACGGCCACAACCCGGGCGGGAGAGCCTCGGCAGCGCGATCGCCGAGCACCGAAGGAGCAAGCCTCCCCGCCAATCTCTCAGGTACGCGTACCGCTCGGGCAGGCCGACTCTGAAAAGTGATTCGCGCACCGCGGATCCGCCGACGGTGAAAGTCCGCCCTTCGGGTCGGGCGAAGCTCTCAGGCTCATGACAGAGGGGGAGTTCACAGGCGTCGCCAGGCGCCTGCCCGCCCACGACCGGGAGAACTCGATGACAGAACTTCGCACCACCGCCCTGCACGACCGACATGAGGCGCTCGGCGCCTCGTTCACCGACTTCGGCGGCTGGCTCATGCCGGTGCGCTACACGTCCGACCTCGCCGAGCACCACGCGGTGCGCACCGCGGCGGGCTTGTTCGACATCTCGCACATGGCCGAGTTCCTCGTGGAAGGGCCGGATGCCGGCGCCTTCCTCGACTACGCCCTGGCCGGACGGCTGTCCGCGCTCGTCGACGACCAGGCCAAGTACTCCCTGCTGCTCGACGCCGACGGCGGCATCGTCGATGACGTGATCGTGTATCGGCACCATGCCGACCGGCTGATGGTGGTCGCGAACGCGGGGAACCGGGATGCTGTCGCCGCGGCGTTCACCGATCGCTCCGCCGGATACGACGTGACGATCGACGATGCGACCGATCGCATCGCGCTGATCGCCGTGCAGGGCCCGGCTTCGCAGGCGATCTTGGAGGCGACGCCTCAGATCGGTGCACCGCGCACGCCGTACGACGAGCTGAAGTACTACCGCATGACCCATGCCGATTTCACCCCCGCGGGCGAGGACGCGGTGCCGATGCACATCGGACGCACCGGCTACACCGGCGAGGACGGCTTCGAGCTCTACATCCGCGCATCGGCCGCTCCTGAGCTGTGGGATGCCCTCCTCGCCGCCGGCGCGCCGCGGGGACTCGTGCCCGCAGGACTTGCCGCTCGCGACACGCTGCGCCTGGAGGCGGGCATGCCGCTGTACGGACACGAGCTGTCGCTCGACATCGTCCCCGCCCAGGCAGGCCTCGGCCGCGTGGTCGCCGCCGACAAGCCGGAGTTCGTCGGCAAGCGCGCGCTCGCCGCCGTCGTGGCTCCGGACGCGCCCGTCCTCGTCGGCCTCGTCGCCGAGGGCCGCCGCGCCGGACGCGCGGGATACGTCGTGCTCGACGAGGCCGGCGAGACGGTGGGCGAGATCACCAGCGGCGCGCTGAGCCCGACGCTGGGTCATCCCATCGCCATGGCCTTCGTCACCCCGACGTCGAGCGCGCTCGACACCCAGCTCTTCATCGATGTCCGCGGCACCCGCATCCCCGCGATCGTGACCGCACTGCCGTTCTACCAGCGAGCCCGCTGAACACGCACCGGAGGAACCCCATGACCGATCTGACCGCCCTCAAGTACACCGCCGAGCACGAGTGGGTCACCCTGGACGGCGACACCGCGACCGTCGGCATCACCGAGTACGCCGCCGACAAGCTCGGAGACGTCGTGTTCGTCGAGCTGCCCGCCGTCGGCACCGCCGTGACCGCGGCGACGGTCGTCGGCGAGATCGAGTCGACCAAGTCGGTCGGCGAGCTCTACGCACCGCTGACGGGCGAGGTCGTCGCGGTCAACGACGCCGTCGTCGACGACCCGTCGCTCGTGAACGCCGACCCGTTCGGCGCCGGCTGGCTCGTGAAGATCACCGTGGATCCTGCCGCCGTCGAGGGCCTCCTCGACCGCGACGCGTACATCTCGCTCACGGGCGGCGCCGAATGACGGGTATGCGTCGCGCAGAGCGTGCCGGGGCGTTCGCCGACCGCCACATCGGCACGGATGCCGCAGCCCAGCGCACGATGCTCGACGCCCTGGGCTACGACAGCGTCGATGCTCTCGTCGAGGCAGCGGTGCCGGCATCCATCCACGCGAAGCCCCGCTCCACGAGCGACATCCCACCCGCCGCCACCGAGGCCGAGGCGCTCGCCGAGCTGCGCGCGCTGGCCTCGCAGAACCGCGTCGCCCGCCCGATGATCGGCCTCGGGTACTCCGACACGTTCACGCCCTCGGTCATCGCGCGCAACGTGCTCGAGAACCCGTCCTGGTACACCGCGTACACGCCGTATCAGCCCGAGATCTCGCAGGGGCGCCTGGAGGCGCTCATCAACTTCCAGACGATGGTGACCGACCTCACCGGTCTCGCGACGGCCAACGCGTCGATGCTCGACGAGGCGACCGCGGTCGTCGAGGGCATGCTGGTCGCCCGCCGCGGCTCGAAGTCGGCCTCGAACGTGTTCGTGGTCGACGCCGACGCGCTGCCGCAGACCCGCGCCCTGCTCGCGCATCGCGCTGCCGCCGTCGGCATCGAGCTCGTCGAGCTCGACCTCGCCCACGGTGCGACCCTGCCTGACGAGTGCTTCGGCGTCCTGGTGCAGTATCCGGGCGCGTCGGGTCGCGTGTGGGATCCCGCTGGAGTCGTGGATGCCGCACACGTCGCCGGCGCGCTGGTCGTGGTCGCGGCCGACCTCCTGGCCCTCACGCTGCTGCGCTCGCCCGGCTCGCTGGGCGCCGACGTCGCCGTGGGCACCACTCAGCGCTTCGGCGTGCCGCTCGGCTTCGGCGGACCCCACGCCGGCTACATGGCGGTGCGCCAGGGGCTGGAGCGCCAGCTGCCCGGGCGTCTGGTCGGCGTCTCGCAGGACGCCGCCGGCCACCCCGCGTACCGTCTCGCGCTGCAGACGCGCGAGCAGCACATCCGCCGCGAGAAGGCGACGTCGAACATCTGCACGTCGCAGGTGCTCCTCGCGGTGATGGCGTCGATGTACGCCGTCTACCACGGCCCCGACGGGCTGCGGGCGATCGCCACCGACGTCGCGAAGAAGGCCGAGGCACTGGCGGAGCGGCTTCGCTCGTACGGGCTCTCGCTGCGGACGGACTCCTTCTTCGACACCATCCGGGTGGCGACGCCCGGGCCGTCGCGCCGGGTGATCGAGCGTGCGCGCGAGCGCGGCTATCAGCTGGCGTGGATCGACGACGCGACCGTCGGCGTCTCGGTCGACGAGACGACGACCGCCGACGACCTCGCCGCCGTCGCGTGGGCCTTCGGCCTGCCCGAGGGCGAGTTCGCCGGTGCCGGCGCGCAGGGCGAGCGCGAGCTTCCGTTCGGGGATGCCGCACCGCTTGCCGCGGTGCCGGCCGAGCTGCACCGGCTCGAAGAGTTCCTCACGCACCCGGTGTTCAACTCGCACCGCTCCGAGACGGCGATGATGCGCTACCTCAAGCAGCTGTCGGACCGCGACTACGCTCTCGACCGGGGCATGATCCCGCTCGGCTCGTGCACCATGAAGCTCAACGCGGCCACCGAGATGGCAGCGGTGTCGTGGCCCGAGTTCTCGCGCGTGCACCCGTTCGCGCCCGAAGAGGATGTGCACGGCTACCTCGCGATGATCGAGCAGCTCGAGGTGTGGCTCGCCGAGGTCACGGGGTACGACGCGGTGTCGCTGCAGCCGAACGCCGGCTCGCAGGGTGAGCTCGCGGGTCTCATGGCGATCCGCGGCTACCACCGCGCCAACGGCGACCTCGCACGCACCGTCTGCCTCATCCCGTCGTCGGCGCACGGCACGAACGCGGCGTCGGCCGTGCTCGCCGGCATGCGCGTCGTCGTGGTCGCGTGCGACGACGCCGGCAACGTGGATCTCGACGATCTTCGTGCCAAGATCGCGACCCACGCCGACGAGCTCGCGGCGCTCATGATCACCTACCCGTCGACGCACGGCGTGTACGAGCACGACGTGCTCGAGATCACGCAGGCCGTGCACGACGCCGGCGGGCAGGTCTACGTCGACGGCGCGAACCTCAACGCCCTGCTCGGCTACGCGCGTTTCGGCGACCTGGGCGGCGATGTGTCGCATCTCAACCTGCACAAGACGTTCGCGATCCCGCACGGCGGCGGCGGGCCCGGTGTCGGCCCGGTCGCGGCCAAGGCGCACCTCGCGCCCTATCTGCCCTCGCACCCCTTCTCGCAGCGTCGTGACCACCCGGGCGGGGTGTTCGACGGCGGGCCGATCTCGGCCGCGCCGCACGGTTCGGCGGGCATCCTGCCGATCTCGTGGGCGTACGTGCGCATGATGGGCGCTGAGGGCCTCCGTCGCGCCACCGCGGCGGCGGTGCTGTCGGCCAACTACATCGCATTCCGGCTCCGTGACCACTTCCCGGTGCTGTACGCGGGCGAGGCCGGGCTCGTCGCGCACGAGTGCATCCTCGATCTGCGCCCGCTGCGCGACGCGACCGGTGTCACGGTCGACGACGTGGCCAAGCGTCTCATCGACTACGGGTTCCACGCGCCGACGATGTCGTTCCCGGTCGCGGGCACGCTCATGGTCGAGCCGACCGAGTCCGAGGACCTCGGTGAGATCGAGCGGTTCATCGAGGCCATGATCGCGATCAAGGCCGAGGCGGACCGCGTCGCGGCGGGGGAGTGGCCGCAGGCGGACAACCCGCTGGTGAACGCCCCGCACACGGCCGAGTCGGTCGTCGCGGGCGAGTGGGAGCACCCGTACTCGCGCGAGACCGCGGTATACCCCGTGCACGCCCTCGTGCGGACGAAGTACTGGCCGCCGGTGCGCCGCATCGACCAGGCGTACGGCGACCGCAACCTCGTCTGCGCGTGCCCGCCGATCGAGGCCTTCGCCTGAGCGACCTCTGACGACGGGATGCCGGAGCCCCCGGCATCCCGTCGCTCTCCGTCGTGCGGATCAGAGCCTGTCTGTGAGACCGGACCGCGTGGACGAGACCGCGGGGTTCACCCACGGTCTCGTCCATGGGCTACGGTCTCACCGGGACGCAGCTGTGTGCGCGGGGCGGGAGGGCGGCGGCGCGGGATCAGTCGGGCTTGCGCGTCGCGTGCGGCGGGCGTGCCATGAGTGCGCGCCGCATCGATGTCAGGGCACTGACGTTCTCGGGGGCGATCACGGGCAGCCCCATTCCGTGCAGAAGGCTGCGCAGCGGCGTGAAGGTGGTGGCGTCGGTCCACCCCCAGTGCGCGATCGCGTCCAGGTTCTCGCGCAGCCGGGCGTCCCGCGCTCGCTGATTCTTCAGCGCAGCGGCCGGGTCGCCGTATCGCCCGTCGAATTTCAGGTCGCCGTCCGCCTCGCCGCCGAGCGAGTAGCGCTCCCAGACGAAGTCGCCCCGGTCGATCTCGCCGGTAGAGGCTCGGAACGACACCTGCAGCTCGGGTGCCGGAAGGCCGAGCCACTCGATGACCGCGCGGCTGACCGACTCGATCGACGACTCGGCGAGCGCCGTCGCCCGGCTGAGCGCCCAGCGCGCGATGTCGCGGCCACGACGGCTTGATCGCTTTTCGTTCATCTCGGTCAGCACGTCGCTCGACAGGTCCGCGTCCAGCCGCAGCATCGCGTCGGCGACAGCCAACCCGATCGCCGGATGCCGGGACCGCGCGAGGTCGACCGCGGTCTCTGCGGGTGAGGTCACCGCGATACTGCCCGCCATGAGCAGTCCGCGGTCATCGCGGGTGGTGTGCGTCCGGACGCCGGACACCAACCCCGACTCACCCGATGCGGGCGCGAGGACGTGGACGATCACCGGGTCGCCGAACACGGGCCCACCCAATAGTGCGGCAGCTGACTCGTGGGAAGGAATGGCGTCCGGGCGCGCCAGCAACGTGGCATGCACGCGTGCGAGGTACCGGGTCCAGGGTGCGAGTGCGTGCCACTTCTCGAACGGGGCGTACACACCCCGTTGCACCTTCACGAGGTCGCCGCGCGCGACGGCTCGTTCCGGATGCGGCACCTCGTCGGAGCGGAGGAGCATCACCGGCGACGGCCGGGCCTGTATCGGCAATGCGAGCAACGGCATCCTTCGACACTGGCCGACCCTTGCCCGTCAGGCGATGCCACCCGGCTCGGTTGTGGACGGTCCGAGCCGCGCCGCCCCTGTGGAGGAACCTCCGCGCCCCGGTGAGACCGTACCCGGGGGACGAGACCTTGGGGTTCGCCCACGGTCTCGTCGCCCCACATCGGTCTCGCTGGAGAGTGCGCGGGCAGGCAGGGACGGGGCAGGCAGGGACGGGATGCCGGAGCCCCCGGCATCCCGTCGCTCTCAGCTGCTCGGGGTCGGCGTGGTGCTCGGCGTCGGGGTGGGGGCGGGCGCGAACACGCCGGGCCACAGCGCGGCGGCGAGGGGGTAGCCGACGAACGCGACGATGTCGAGGATCGTGTGGGCGATGACGAGGGGCATGACGCGTCCCCACCGGCGGTAGCACCAGCCGAACACGAGACCCATCACGACGTTGCCGACGATCGCGCCGAAGCCCTGGTAGGCGTGATACGCGCCGCGCAGCGCCGCCGACGTCAGGATGATCGTCCAGTCGTTCCATCCGAGCCTGCGCAGCCGGTCGAACAGGTAGCCGATGAAGATGACCTCTTCGGTGAGCCCGGCGCGCAGCGCCGACAGCACGAGCAGCGGGATCGTCCACCAGGCGGCATCCAGGGGAGAGGCCACGACCGCGACGGTGATGCCGAGTGCGCGGCCGGCGGCGTACAGCGCCAGGCCGGGCAGGCCGATCACGGCCGCCAGCAGGATGCCGCGCCCGAGGTCGCCGCCGAAGCGCGTGAAGTCCAGGCCGATGCGCCGCAGCGCGTTGCTGCCGGGCTCCCACAGCAGGTAGACGACCAGAGCCACCAGCGCGAGCGCGAAGAACACCGAGAGCAGCTGGTAGACGACGTCCCACACCGCCTGCGCGTCGCGCGAGGGGTTCACCTGCGCCTGCTGCGAGCCCAGCGGCACGGGAGCCAGCAGCCTGCGCACGAGCGACAGCACCGAGTACAGCGCGGACTGGCCCACGGTGACGGCCAGGACGATCCAGATCTCCCACGTGAGACGGCGCCGCTGATACCGAGTGCTGGAGGGCAGGGTACTCGATACCACACCATCAACGGGCGGGAAAGAGGGGGTCATCTTGTCAGATTGTCACACTTCGCGTCGATTGAGTTAAGGCTCTGTAACGTTTTGGCCGATCGTTTTGACCATCTCACCAGCGATGCTTATCGTTTTCCCATCCGCGCGCCCGTCCGGCTTCGCTAGACGCGCGCGCACAAACCCTGCACAGGAGGAACAGTGAGAATGAAGCGCATCTCGGCTGCGGTGGCGCTCACCGCAGTCGGCGCACTGGCGATCTCGGGTTGCGCCGCCGGCAACGGTGGCGACAACAGCTCGGGCGACGACTCCGGTCTCGTCGAGGGCTCGTCGATCACGGCGGCGTGGAACCAGGCGTTCTACTCGATGAACGGCAACACGTCGTTCGGCAACGCCACGGCGAACAACAACATCAACTACCTCGTCCTCGGCGGCTTCAACTACTACGACAACACCCCGAAGCTCATCGAGGACAAGTCGTTCGGTTCGTACGAGAAGCTGTCGGACGACCCGCTGACGATCAAGTACACGATCGCCGACGGCGTCAAGTGGTCCGACGGTGTGGACGTGGACGCGTCCGACCTCCTGCTGAACTGGGCCGCACTGTCGCGCGCCCTCGACACGCCGGACTTCGACCCCACGCAGTACCAGGACGCCGAGACCGGTGAGTTCACCGGCGACCTCCCCACGGACGTCGTCTACTTCGACTCGGGCGCCACGCCGGACGCCGGCCTCGGTCTCGTCTCGCAGACGCCTGAGGTCAGCGACGACAACAAGTCGATCACCCTCGTGTACGACGCTCCGTTCGTCGACTGGGAGCTCTCGTTCCCGAGCCCGCTCCCCGCGCACGTCATCGGTGAGAAGGCCCTCAACCTCGACGACGCTCAGGAAGCCAAGGATGCCGTCGTCTCGGCGATCCAGGACAACGACGCCGCGGCCCTCGCGCCGATCTCGTCGTTCTGGAACTCGGGCTTCAACTTCACCGAGATGCCCGACGACGCCGAGCTCGTCACCGCGAGCGGCCCGTACATGATCACGGACTTCGTCGCCGACCAGTTCGTGACGCTCAAGGCGAACCCCGAGTACACGGGTGAGAACACGCCGAACATCGAAGAGATCACCATCCGCTTCATCCCGGACCCGCTCGCTGCGGTCCAGGCGCTGCAGAACGGTGAGGTCGACGTCATCTCGCCCCAGGCCACGGCCGACATCAAGACGGCGCTCGACGCGGTCGACGGAATCACCGTCAAGACCGGTGTCGAGGGCACGTACGAGCACGTCGACCTGCAGTTCGACCAGGGCAAGAACAGCCAGAACATCTTCTCGAACGCGAAGGCTCGCGAGGCGTTCCTCAAGACGATCCCCCGCCAGGAGATCCTCGACACGCTGATCAAGCCGATCGCCGGCGACGACGCGCTCCTGCGCAGCTCGCAGCTGTTCGTCCCGGGCGCCGAGGGCTACGACGAGGCCGTCAAGACCAACGGTTCTGACGCCTACGCCGAGGTCGACATCGAGGGCGCGAAGGCGCTGCTGGCCGAGTCGGGCATCACCGACACCTCGGTCTGCATCCTCTACGCGTCGAACAACCCGCGTCGTGTCAACGAGTTCGCGCTGATCCAGCAGTCCGCTGCGCAGGCCGGCTTCAACGTCACGGACTGCGGTTCCGAGAAGTGGGGCGGCCTCCTGGGCACCGCCGGTGCATACGACGCGTCGCTCTTCGGGTGGCAGTCGACCAGCCTCGGTGTGACCAACTCGCTGCCGACCTTCCAGACCGGTGCGATCAACAACTTGAACTTCTACTCGAACGCTGAGGTCGACGACCTCGTCGCTCAGCTGAACGTGGAGTTCGACGCCGACAAGCAGATCGAACTGCAGCTCGAGATGGACAAGCTGCTGTGGGGCGACTTCTACGGCGTGACCATCTTCCAGTTCCCGGGCGTCACCGCCTTCAGCGACCGTGTGGAGGGCATCGACCCGTCGATCCTCGCCCCCACGATCTTCTGGAACGCGTGGGACTGGGCCGTCACCGACTCGGGAGAGTGATCGTCACACGGTAGTCAGCGTGCTACGGCACTGACCACCGAGGTGGGGTGCAGGTCCCCCTGGGGGACCTGCACCTCGCCGCGTTACACTCCTCTCAGCGGCGGGCATGAGGTCGGCAGCACGCCGACCTCTCGCCTGCGCTGATTCATCGATTGGCAGGCGGCCACAACATGGCTTCATTCATCATCCGGCGGTTGATCGCATCGATCTTCGTGCTCTTCGCCGCGACATTCCTGATGTATCTGCTGGTGTCGTACTCGGGAGACCCCCTAGACGACCTGCGGCAGAGCAACGCTCCGAACAAGGCGCAACTCATCGAGGCGCGCACCAAGCTCCTCAACCTCGACGTCCCCCCACCGCTGCGCTACTTCCTCTGGCTCGGCGGTCTCTTCCGCGGCGACTTCGGAATCTCGATCCAGAACCAACCCGTGAACGCGCTTCTGGGGAATGCGATCACCGCAACGCTGACGTTGGTGACCACCGCTACGGTGGTCGCGATCGTCCTCGGGATCACCGTCGGCATCGTTTCGGCGCTCCGTCAGTACACCGGGTTTGACTACAGCGTCACCCTCATGGCGTTTCTTTTCTTCTCGCTCCCGATCTTCTGGGTCGCCGTCCTTCTCAAGCAGTACGGTGCCATCCAGCTGAACAACTGGCTGGCATCACCGACGATCGCCGTTCCAGTAATAATCGGGCTTGCTCTAATCGCGGGCCTGCTCTGGATGTCACTTCTCGGCGGTCGCTGGAAGCGTCGACTCATCGTGTTTGTCACCTCGACGGTGGCCACGGGCGCGGTCCTTACCTTCTTGTCGGTGACGGAGTGGTTTGCCGATCCGAGCATCGGCATCGTGGTTTACGCGTTCCTCGCCTTCGGCATCGCCGTCGGCGTCACCGCGATCTCGACGGGCTTGCGCAACCGCAAGGCGCTGTACGCGTCGCTCATCGTCGCGGTGATCGGCATCGCGCTCTACTTCCCGATGATGAACTACATCCTCAACGGGATGACGCTGTGGTTCTTCCTGCTGCTGGCGGTTCTCGCGGTCGTGGTGAGCGGGGCCATCGGCTGGTTCATGGGCGCCCCCGACCGCGGGCCAGTCGTGCGCACGACGGCGATCGTCGGATTTTTGGTTGCCGCTTTCATCGCGCTCGACAAGTACATGTCGTACTGGCAGGCGTACGCGAACTCGAGCCGCGTGCGCGGTCGTCCGATCGCGACCGTCGGCTCGTCGACACCGGGCCTCGGCGGCAACTTCTGGGTGCAGGGCATTGACCTGTATACCCACCTGCTGCTGCCCACGATCGCGATCATCTTGATCTCGTTCGCGAGCTACACCCGCTACTCGCGGGCGAGCCTGCTCGAGGTCATGAACCAGGACTACATCCGCACCGCGCGCTCCAAGGGTCTCACCGAGCGCACGGTCGTCGTCCGTCACGCGTTCCGCAACGCCCTCATCCCCATCACCACGATCATCGCGTTCGATGTCGGCGCGCTCATCGGCGGCGCGGTCATCACTGAGACGGTGTTCGGCTGGGTCGGTATGGGGAGATTGTTCGTCACCGCCCTTGATGCCCACGACCCCAACCCGGTCATGGCGTTCTTCGTGGTGACGGGCACGCTCGCAGTTATTTTCAACCTCATCGCGGACCTGGTGTACGCGGCGCTGGACCCGAGAATCAAGGTGGGCTGACATGAACACTTCCATCACCGAAGAGCCCGGGACCGAGACGCAGGCGCTGGCCGAGATCTCGATCGAGCAGAAAGAGACCGAGGGTCTCAGCCAGGGGCAGATTGTCCGGCGGCGATTCTTCCGGCACCGCGCAGCGATGATCTCGATCATCGTTCTTGCCTTCATCATTGTGCTGGCGTTCACGTCTGTAGGTGTGGCGCTGTGGGGGATCCGCATTCCCGGATGGTGGCAGTACTCGTGGGAGGAGATCCCGCCAAAGGTGAACAACGGCGAGCCGACCATGACTTTGTGGCCTCTGCAGTTCGGCGACCACCCGTTCGGCCAGGACGAAGTAGGCCGTGACATCTTCGCGGTCGTCATGCGCGGCACCCAGCAATCCATCATGGTGATGGTGATCGCGGGCGTGGTCGCTACTGTCATCGGCGTCGTGATTGGTGCTGTCGCGGGCTATTACGGCAAGTGGACCGATTCGGTGCTGATGCGCTTCACAGACATCATCATCACGATCCCCCTGATCGTGATCGGCTCCGTGCTGGGAAACGCGCTTGGTAGCCTCGGTGCTGCCGTGTTGGGCGTGGTGATCGGCCTGTTTGCGTGGACGACGATGGCTCGATTGGTGCGCGGCGAGTTCCTCAGCCTGCGCGAGCGCGAGTTCGTCGACGCCGCGCGGGTGTCGGGTGCACGCGACCGCCGGATCATCTTCCGCCATATCCTGCCGAATGCAGTTGGCGTCATCGTCGTGAACGCAACCCTTCTGATGGCGGGCGCGATCCTGCTCGAGTCGGCGCTGAGCTTCCTCGGGTTTGGAGTGCTTCCACCCGACACCTCGCTTGGCAAGATCATCTCCGAGAACCAGGCCGCGTTCTCCACGCGCCCGTGGCTCTTCTGGTGGCCGGGTCTGTTCATCATCGCGATCGCGCTGTGCGTCAACTTCATCGGCGACGGTCTGCGCGACGCGTTCGACCCGCGCCAGAAGAAGATGCCGAGCGAGCGGGCGATGGCACGCGCCGGCCGCGCGAGCGGACCGCTGGCTCCGGCCGTCGACACCACGCCCGCGACGGACGCTCCGTCGGTCACGGTCATGGGGGCGGCGGTGTACACGAGTGAAGACATCGTGAGCTATCACGACATCCGACCCGAGCACCCCGGCGACCCGACGGACGAACCGCTCAACCCGGAGCGGTGACGACGTGGTGCTAGACCAGCAGACCGATCGTGGTCGCCGCGGCCAGCGCCGCGACGACCGCGATCGTCGCCCAGTGCCACGTCACGGTGGCGGCTTCCGGGTCGACGCCGCTGGCGAACGCACCGGCATCGCGCAGCCGCTCCCAGTGGCCGCGGATCAGCTGGGCGAGATTGCCGGTCGGCACCGAGATCGCATCGGCGGGCCGCAGGCCTCCCGACTCGCCGCGGGCGGATCCGCTCACTCCGTCGAAGTCCTTCGGGGCGAGACCGAGCGTGCGGTGACGCCCCGGCGACGGGGCGGCCCACACCGCCACGCGCCCCTGGGCGGTGTGGAGTGTGAGCGAGAAGCGCGTGTCGATCGCGACGATCGACGGCCACGGGACGAAGTGCGTGCGCAGCACGTTCTCGACCGTGATGCCGTGCTCCTGCACCCGCAGGCTCGGACGCCAGAACAGCGCCCAGGCCACGACGGCGCCGAGCATGATCGGCCACACGTATCGCAGCGCGGTCGCGGGATCCGACCACACCAGCCCGATGGCGCCGAGGGCGCACACCACGATGGTCACGACAGCGAGGATGCGGCCGAAGACCGGCCGATAGAAGACCTCCTGGAAAGACATGACTTCAAGCTTTGCAGATGGGACACCACCGAATGACTGACACCACGGGCGTCGAGGCCGAAACCACGGCTTCGCACGAGGCCCTCCCTGAGACGATCCTCAAGGTAGAGAACCTGGGCGTCGAGTTCTGGGTCGAAGGCGAGTTCTACCCCGCCGCCATCGACATGAACTACGAAGTGCGACGCGGCGAGGTGCTCGCCATCGTCGGAGAGTCCGGCTCCGGCAAGAGCACCAGCTCGATGTCGCTGCTGGGCCTGCTGCCCGAGAACGCGCGCGTCACCGGCTCGATCAAGCTCCTCGGCCGCGAGCTGCGCGGCGCCGACCCGGTGACGCTGAGGTCGCTGCGCGGCAACGAGATCGCCGTGATCTTCCAGGAGCCGATGACCGCGCTGAACCCGGTCTACACGATCGGCTTCCAGATCATGGAGTCGCTGCGCTCGCACGACCGCGGGCTCGCCCCGAGCGTCGCGAAAGAGAAGGCGATCGACCTGCTGCGCATGGTCGAGATGCCCAACCCCGAGCAGTCGTTCAACAAGTACCCGCACCAGCTGTCCGGCGGTCAGCGCCAGCGTGCGATGATCGCGCAGTCGATCTCGTGCGACCCGCTGCTGCTGATCGCCGACGAGCCCACCACCGCCCTCGACGTGACGGTGCAGGCCGAGGTACTCGACCTGCTGCGCAACCTTCACAAGCGCCTCGACTCCGCGATCATCCTCATCACGCACGACATGGGCGTGGTGGCGGACCTCGCCGACCGCATCATGGTGATGAAGAACGGCGTCGTGGTCGAGTCGGGCTCGGTCGAGCAGATCTTCCACGACCCCAAGCACCCGTACACGCAGCAGCTGCTGGCCTCCGTGCCGCACCTGGGTCTCGGCGTGCTCGAGACGGAGGCCACCGTCGCCGATGAGGTCGTCACCGAGACGTCGGCGGTGCCGTCCGTCTCGGCGATCCGCGAGCGCGCGACCGAGGTCGCCGACGAGATCATCGAGACCCGCACCCCGGTGCTGGCGTTCGAAGACGTCGCGATCGACTACCCCAAGCGCGGCCGCATCCCGGCCTTCCGCGCCGCGGAGCACATCGATCTCGCGATCTACCCGGGCGAGATCGTCGGCCTCGTGGGCGAGTCGGGATCGGGCAAGACGACGCTGGGCCGCGCTGCGATCGGCCTGCTGCCCATCGCGGAGGGCAAGCTCACCGCGGTCGGCACCGACATCTCGAAGCCGAGCCAGAAGGACCTCTTCGCGATCCGCCGTCGCACCGGCATCGTGTTCCAGGACCCGGCGTCGTCGCTGAACCCGCGCATGCCGATCGGCGAGTCCATCGGCGAGCCGATCCTGCTGGCCGGCGTCGCCAAGGGCAAGGACCTCGACAAGCGCGTCGAAGAGCTGCTGAGCCAGGTCGAGCTGCCCCGTTCGTACCGCAACCGCTTCCCGCACGAGCTCTCGGGCGGTCAGCGGCAGCGTGTCGGCATCGCGCGCGCCCTGGCGCTCGCGCCCGAGCTGCTGGTCGCCGACGAGCCGACCTCGGCTCTCGACGTGTCGGTGCAGGCCCGCTTCCTCGACCTGCTGCAGGAGCTGCAGCAGCAGCTGCAGTTCGCGTGCCTGTTCATCAGCCACGACCTCGCCGTCGTCGACATCCTGTCGCACCGCATCGCGGTGATGCACCACGGCAAGCTCGTCGAGACCGGCACGCGCGACCAGATCCTGCGCGGCGCGACCGACCCCTACACGCAGCGTCTGATCGCCGCCGTGCCGGTGCCGAACCCCGAAGAGCAGCGTGTGCGCCGCGAGGCGCGCGCCGCGCTGCTCGCGGCGACGGGTGGCGCTGAGAGCTGAGGCCGACTCACGAAAGGGCCCTGCTCGACCACTTGGTCAAGCAGGGCCCTTCTTGGCCTGCTACGAGGAAATCAACCCCAGCTCACGCATTGCGTGGTGACGTTCACGACTTCGCTTCCCGGGTCGTTCCACTTCTGCCACCAGGCGTCGTTCAGCCCGAAGTTGAGCGTGTACGACGTTCCCGGGTTGATCGTGATGTAGTTCCCGTACATCGCCTGTTCCTTGGTCGCGCCGTAGCCGATAATCGCCTGATCCACGGAAACAGTGAACTTCACCTGTGCGAACTTGCCCGCGGGGCACGTGACGTGCACGGGGGACCACCATCCGCTGGCGTTGGCAGCTCCGACGGGTGCGACACTCGCCGCTGCAATTCCAAGTGCCACCGCGATACCTGCGATCGTACGACGTTTGGGCGACTGATTTTTCTTCAGAGGGGATTTCATAGGAGTGAGAGTAACTCGCGCTCGGATCAGATGTAAAGCTCAAATGGCGGATATTTTTGAGATCATTCTCGCGCACGCATTTCGAGTAGCGTGGCGCTGGGACGCGTGTAACCTTCCGCCACGCCAGGCATCTTGTTTTCGTCTGAGATGCAGGAAGGCAATGTCGACAAAGCGGTGCAGGCGGGCTTCTCCCAACCTGGTCGTTCAGACGATGGCGTCCACTACGGATGCGGATGCGGGTGCGGGGCAGGGAGGTATACACGTCACCGAGCGGGGCCGAGGACCGCTGTTGCTGGCAGAGCCGCACGACGGGTAACAAAAAGGTAACGAAGTGCCGAAATGTGTCCCGCGCCGGTCCGTCCCGGACATATCTAAGCAGCGGCGAGCTCGACACCAACTAGTGAAGGAGTTGTCAGGGTGTCGACTTGTTTGTCCTGTCGTGTTTCTCAATTGAGTCGCAATGGCTAACGGGTGGGTTTAGTGCGCGCATCTTCACGCCATCTTTTCGGCGCGCGTCAATGGCTCTCGGATTAGGTGAGTGTGGCTGACTTATTGCGTTGTGTATTCGTGTCACCGTGGGACTGTTGATCTATTGCTGTCGGAAAGGCCCTGAGGCGCGCGCCGCGCTGCTCGCCGCGACGGGCGGTGCCGAGAGCTGATCCGAGCCCGCCTGGACGCCTCCGGAAGGAGATGTCCAGGTGCGCCCGATAGAATGGGGGATGCCGGCATTCCGGCATCCCCCTTCTCTTTCAAGGATTCCCTCATGGCGCGCGCCCTCCGTCCGGACCTCCGCAACGTCGCGATCGTCGCCCACGTCGACCACGGCAAGACCACTCTCGTGGATGCGATGCTCCGCCAGACCGGCTCGTTCGGAGAGCACGCTCACGTCGAGGAGCGGGCGATGGACTCGAACGACCTCGAGCGCGAGAAGGGCATCACGATCCTCGCCAAGAACACGGCGATCACCTACAACGGCGCGCACACCGACGTGCCGGTGACGATCAACGTGATCGACACGCCCGGCCACGCCGACTTCGGCGGCGAGGTCGAGCGCGGCCTGTCCATGGTCGACGGTGTCGTCCTGCTCGTCGACGCCAGCGAGGGCCCGCTGCCGCAGACCCGCTTCGTGCTGCGCAAGGCGCTCGAGGCCAAGCTCCCCGTGATCCTCCTGGTCAACAAGACCGACCGCCCCGACGCCCGCATCGCCGAGGTCGAAGAAGAGGCGCACGACCTGCTCCTCGGCCTCGCGTCCGACCTGCACGAGGACGTCCCCGACCTCGACGTCGACGCGCTGCTCGATGTGCCCGTCGTGTACGCGTCGGGTCGTGCCGGTGCCGCGTCGCGCACGCGTCCCGCCAACGGCGAGCTTCCCGACAACGCCGACCTCGAGCCCCTGTTCGAGGCGATCCTCGAGCACGTCCCGGCGCCGTCGTTCGACGACGAGGCTCCGCTGCAGGCGTGGGTGACGAACCTCGACTCCAGCCCCTTCCTCGGCCGCCTCGCGCTGCTGCGCGTCTTCAACGGCACGCTGAAGAAGGGGCAGACAGTCGCGTGGGTGCGCCACGACGGCTCGCACTCGAACGCACGCATCACCGAGCTGCTGAAGACCCGCGCGCTCGAGCGCTACCCGGCCGAAGAGGCCGGCCCGGGCGACATCGTCGCCATCGCCGGCATCGAAGAGATCACGATCGGCGAGACCATCGCCGACCCCGAGGACGTCCGCCCGCTCCCGGCGATCACGGTCGACGACCCCGCCATCTCGATGACCATCGGCACCAACACCTCCCCGCTGGTCGGCAAGGTCAAGGGCCACAAGGTCACCGCGCGCATGGTCAAGGACCGCCTCGACCGCGAGCTCATCGGCAACGTGTCGCTCAAGGTCGTCGACATCGGCCGCCCCGACGCATGGGAGGTGCAGGGCCGCGGCGAGCTGGCTCTCGCGATCCTCGTCGAGAACATGCGCCGCGAGGGCTTCGAGCTGACCGTCGGCAAGCCGCAGGTCGTCACGCGCAAGGGCGAGGACGGCAAGGTCAAGGAGCCGTACGAGCACCTGACGATCGACGCGCCCGAGGAGTACCTCGGTGCGATCACGCAGCTGCTGGCCGCCCGCAAGGGCCGTATGGAGACCATGACGAACCACGGCACCGGCTGGGTGCGCATGGAGTTCGTCGTACCCTCGCGCGGTCTCATCGGCTTCCGCACCGAGTTCCTCTCGACCACGCGCGGCACCGGCATCGCCAACGCGATCTCGCACGGCTACGACGACTGGGCCGGGCACATCGTGGCGCGTCAGAACGGCTCGATCGTCGCCGACCGCGCGGGCGTGGCGACGCCGTTCGCAATGATGGCGCTGCAGGAGCGCATGAGCTTCTTCATCCAGCCCACCGAAGAGGTGTACGAGGGCATGGTCGTGGGCGAGAACACGCGCGCCGACGACATGGACGTCAACATCACCAAGGAGAAGAAGCTCACCAACATGCGCTCGTCGACGGCCGACGAGCTCGAGCGTCTGACTCCGCCGCGCCAGCTGTCGCTGGAAGAGAGCCTCGAGTTCGCGCGTGACGACGAATGCGTCGAGGTGACGCCCGAGAAGGTGCGCATCCGCAAGGTCGTCCTCGACGCCACCGAGCGCGGTCGCGCAGCCTCGCGTCTGAAGCGCCAGGACGCCAACGCCTGAGAAGAATCGAATGGATGCCGCGACCCCGGGCCTGTCCAAGGCCCAGGGTCGCGGCATCCACTTTCTCAACGGATCGTGACGGTCACCGGTGCCGCCGCCGTCGACCCGGCCGCGTTGGACAGCACCGCGCTGAACGTATAGGTGCCGGGCGGAAGCGTTCCGATCCGGGTCACCACATGCTGCGCGTCGGGCGTCGCGGCGATCAGCGACTGCCGGTCGATCTCGACCCCGTCCTGGTACAGGACGTACTCCGTCGCGTTGGTGCCCCACCAGAGGTCGGCGGTGACGGTGAGGTCACCGGTGCGCACCCCTGTGGCCGAGAGCACGCCGCGTCCCGGTGCGGCGTCGGTGACCCGGACCGTGTGCGTGCGTGAGACGCTCTCGCCGTACGGGTTGAGCGCGACGACCCGGTAGTCGTACGTGCCGTCGCCGCGCCCGGCGATGTCGAAGGCGACGTGCTGTGCCGTGGGCGTCGCCGCGTCGAGCCGCTGCGCGGCGATCAGCGTGCCGTTCTCGTACAGCTTCACCACGGTCGCGTTCTGCCCCCACCACAGATCGGCGAGGATCCGGTACGTGCCGTCCCGCAGTCCGGTGTCGCGCCCGTCGTCGTCAGAGACGGTGAACGCCCCCGGTGCGCGGGCGGCTCCCGGAGTTCCCGATTCGAGGATGCCGGCGCCCGCTCCCGCGCGGACGATCGCGGCCACATCCTGCACGAGGTCGAGCGTGTACGGGTAGGCGGCAGCCGGGTGCCACCTCACCGCCGACGACAGCGGGACGGAGGCTGTCGCGTTGTACGCGGCGAGCACGTCGACCTGTTCGCCGTCCACGAGCGTGTCCGTGGCACGCAGCTCTGTGCCGCCCCAGCCGGCGATGACCCGTGACACGCTCGCCGGGTCGACGAGCTCGATCGCATTCGACTCGGCGACGATGCTGCTCTCCTTGCCCGCGCCCCAGAAGTACTGGAAGAACGGGTGCTCCCCGGTGGAGGCCGCGGTGGTCGCCGCGGTCTGCTCGTACAGGTTGTTGTAGACGTGGACGTCGCCGAAGCGCACGCGCGGGCCGCGCTGACCGATGTCGGTCCAGCGGTTGTGATGCTGCGTGACGCGGTGCTGTCCGCGGTCCTGGGTGCGTGAGTCCGACGAGCCGATGATGTCGGTCTTGTCGTGGTGCTGGAACCAGTTCCACGACATCGTCACGAGGTCGGAGCCGTGTGTGATGTCGAGCAGGCCGTCGTGCACCTCGAACGGGCGACCGTAGACGGTCGGAAGACTCTCCGCGGCGTGGTCCCCGTCGTCGAACGTGCTGTGGTCGACCCACACGCTGGTGGAGGTCCACACCGAGAGGTTGTCGTAGGCGGAGTTCCAGTTGCCGCCGGCATCCCCGGCATCCCACTGCGGGAAGCAGTCGTACGCGTCGGAGAGCGTGAGGTTGCGCACGATCACGTTGTGCGCGTCGCGGATCCGCAGGGATGCGCCGACCACCCGCGCGTCGTCGCCCACGCCGACGAGCGTCACGTTGGATCCGATGTGCTGCAGCGTCATCGTCGCCTGCAGTGCCGCGGCCGCGACGCGGGCCTGCTCGAGCGGACCGGACGGGTCGACGCCCGGCCCGAAGGCGGCGATGTAGTCGTCCATCGAGAACGGCGTTCCGGCACCCGGCACGGTCACCTGCGACGCGATGGCCTCGCAGGTGATCCGGGTGCCGTCGCTGCGCAGCCACGGGTCGATCGTGCCGGTGACGTACACGATCCGCGGCACCTGGTTGTAGCGGGCGTCGTTCTGGGAACCGCCCGGGGCGCCCGCGAGCGCGTCGCGCAGCTCCTGCCAGGTGTCGACGACGTACACGTCGGCGGGAGCGGCGGACGCTCCGCCGGTGACCGGTTCCGCCTCGCGCGGCACGCGTTCGGGAGACGTCGTCCCCGTCCACGAGGCCCAGCCATCGCCGGCGGGGAGGACCTCGACACCGAGGTCCGTCGCGCCGGAGTCGGCTGCGGCAGGGGGAGGGGCCGCCGACGCGGCGGCGGCCGTCATCGGCGCGACCGCGATCGCCGCGGCGGCGACGATCGCGACGAGACAGCGGCCTCGCGGCTGTCGGCGGGCAGGCAGGGGCAACGGCGTTCTCATGGGACTCCTTCGTCCTCGGCAGAATCCGTGATGAGAACGGGCGCACCGGCACCCACAAGCGAGGAAGCGTTTTCTGCGGTGCACCCCAGCATGCTGGGGATCGGTGCCGAGCGCAAGCAGCGATCGCGCGGTCCGCTCGCCGCCCGGTGGAGCGCGAGCGTTGGGGAAGTCCGTCGCTACGATCGACCTCGTGACTCTCGACCCCCACTTCGACGAAGCACACGGGGCGGCCCAGGCGCGTCGGGCGGTGCGCGAGGCGCTCGGCGTCGCGCTGGCGACGAGCGCCTACGGCATCTCGTTCGGCGCCCTCGCCGTCGCGGCCGGGCTCGACGTCTGGCAGACCTGCGTGCTGAGCCTCGCGATGTTCACGGGCGGATCGCAGTACGCGTTCGTGGGCATCATCGGCGCGGGCGGGCTCGCAGCCGTCCCGTCCGCGATCGCGTCGGCGGCGCTGCTGGGCGTGCGCAACATCGCGTACGGCATCCGCATGTCGCCCGTGATCGGCGCCGGCTTCTTCAAGCGCGCCGCAGCGGCCCAGTTCACGATCGACGAGTCGACCGCCGTGTCGCTCGCGCAGTCGACGCAGCGGGCGCGCACGCTCGGCTTCTGGGTGACCGGAATCGGCATCTACGTCGGCTGGAACCTTTCGACACTCGCCGGGGCGCTCCTCGGCGACGTGCTGGGCGATCCGCGTGCGTACGGATTGGATGCCGCAGCCGCCGCCGCGTTCCTCGCGTTGCTGTGGCCTCGACTGCGTGCCCGTCAGCCCATCGTCGTCGGCGTCGCGGCCGCGGTGATCGCGACCGTGCTCACTCCCGTGCTCATGCCCGGGCTGCCGGTGATCGTCGCCGCGCTCGTGGCGATCCTGGTGGGGTGGACGAACTGGCTGGGCCGTGACGACCGCACCGCCCCGGAACCCGACGACGTGGCGGAGAGGGAGGGTCTGCCGTGACCATGTGGACCGCGGTGCTCGTGGCATCCATCGTCTGCGTAGCCCTCAAGACCGTCGGCTATCTGATCCCACCCCGCTGGGTCGAGGCGCCGCGGCCGATGCGGATCGCCGATCTGCTCACGGTGGCGCTGCTGGCCGCCCTCGTCGCGGTGCAGACCCTCGGTGCAGGGCAGGGCGTCGTCGTCGACGCCCGCGTGCCGGCCGTGCTCGTCGCCGCGGGCCTGCTGCTGCTGCGCGCGCCGTTCCTGGTCGTCGTGGTCGCCGCGGCCGTCGTGGCGGCGCTGCTGCGACTGTGGGGCTGGGCGGCGTGAGACCTAGACTTGCCCAGTGAGGTTCTCCTGGTCCCGGTTCGGCACGTGGGTGGTCGCATTCGTCGTCGGCGCCGTCTACGGCGTCGCCGGGACGGTCGCCCAGGCGTATCGGCTCGGGTGGTTCCCACTCGGACTGGTGCTCGCTCTCGTCGGCGTGATCGCGCTGCTGATCGCCGTGCGGCTGCTGACCGCAGACCGGTGGGCGGCGCTGGCGACCGGCCTGGGCGTGATGATCGCGACGCTCGTGTTCTCGGGCGCGGGGCCGGGGGGCTCGGTCGTGGTGCCGCAGGCGCCGGCGGGCGAGTTCAACCCCGGCATCCTCTGGACGATCATCGTGCCGCTCGCCGCGACCGTCGTCATCGCGTGGCCCGACTCCCTGCCGCGCATGGCGGCGCTCGAGTGGGACGCTCCCGAAGAGGGCTGACCCGCCCGGGTGACGACGCACGGCGGACCGGCCGTCGGTGCCGCGGCTAGACTGACCGTGTGACGTACGTGATCGCCCTTCCCTGCGTGGACGTCAAGGACCGCGCCTGCATCGACGAGTGTCCGGTGGACTGCATCTACGAGGGCGACCGGTCGCTGTACATCCACCCGGACGAGTGCGTCGACTGCGGCGCCTGCGAGCCGGTGTGCCCCGTCGAGGCGATCTACTACGAGGACGACCTGCCCGACGAGTGGCAGGACTACTACAAGGCCAACGTGGAGTTCTTCGACGACATCGGCTCGCCCGGCGGCGCTGCCAAGGTCGGCGTGATCCACAAGGACCACCCGATCATCGAGGCGCTGCCCCCGCAGGAACACTGACGTGGGTGTCGCGGACCTTGCCGACTACCCCTGGGATGCAGTGGCGCCGTACGCGGAGCGCGCCCGTTCCCACCCCGACGGACTGGTCGATCTGTCGATCGGATCGCCCGTGGACCCGACGCCCGCTGTCGTGGCGGACGCGCTGCGTGCGGCCACCGACGCCCACGCGTATCCGCAGACCGTCGGCACGCCCGCGCTGCGCGAGGCGATCGTGCGCTGGTACGAGCGTCGTCGCGGCGTGGCGGGCCTGACGCCGGCTCACGTGCTGCCGACGGTGGGCTCGAAGGAGCTCGTGGCCCTGTTGCCGCTGCTGCTCGGCCTCGGCCCCGGCGACGTCGTCGTGCATCCCCGCGCGGCCTACCCGACCTACGAGGTGGGCGCACGGCTGGTCGGGGCGACGCCGCTCGCCTCGGACGATCCCGCGGAGTGGCCGGCGCAGACGCGACTGGTGTGGGTGAACTCCCCGGGCAATCCCGACGGTCGCGTGCTCGATGTCGCCTCGCTTCGCACTGCCGCGGCGCGTGCGCGGGAGCTCGGCGCCGTGCTCGCATCCGACGAGTGCTACGCGGAGCTCGGCTGGGACGCTCCGTGGGACGTGCACCCCGTCCCCTCGGCGCTGGATCCGCGGGTGACGGAGGGCGACGTGCGCGGCATCCTCTCGATCTACTCGCTCAGCAAGCAGTCGAACCTCGCGGGTTACCGTGCCGCCTTCCTCGCCGGCGATCCGGCGATCGTCGCGCGACTGCTGACGGTGCGCAAGCACCTCGGCCTGATGCTGCCGCTGCCCGTCCAGGCGGCCATGACGGCGGCGCTCGACGACGACGCGCACGTCGCCGCGCAGCGCGAGCTCTATCGTCGCCGGCGCGCGGTGCTCAAGCCCGCGGTGGAGGCTGCCGGCTTCCATGTCGACGGCAGCGAGGGCGGGCTGTATCTGTGGGCGACCGAGGGCCGCGACGCGTGGGACAGCCTCGGCCGCCTCGCCGACCTCGGGATCCTGGCGGGCCCCGGGCACTTCTACGGCACGCACTTCCCGCAGCACGTCCGACTGTCGCTGACGGCCACCGATGAACGCATCGCGGCGGCGGCGGAGCGATTGCGCGCCGTCTCGGTGCTCGAGGACTGACGATTCCTCCATCGGATGCCTCGTCCCTTTGGCTGTGTCAGCAGTAGGCGCGGCAGCGGACTAGGCTGTAAGAACGCGGCGACGCGGCATCTCCCGTCCCGCATCTCCGTTCTGAGGCAGTAGCCGTCACGGCATCGCCCAGAACAGGACGACACCCCCGGCACGACCAGAAATCGCGAGGAGGCGCCGTGAACGACGCGGGCACCCAGCAGGAGAAGGCCACCCTCACGATCGGTGACACCACCGCCGAGTTCCCGCTGCTGCGGGGGACCGACGGGACGCCGAGCGTGGACTTCTCCACCTTCACCCGCCAGACCGGCCACACCGCTCTCGACTACGGCTTCGTGAACACCGCCGCGACCAAGTCGGCGATCACCTACATCGACGGCGACCAGGGCATCCTGCGCTACCGCGGGTACCCGATCGAGCAGCTGGCCAAGAACAGCACGTACCTCGAAGTCGCGTGGCTGCTCATCTACGGCGAGCTGCCGACGGCCGACGAGCTGGCCGAGTTCGATGAGAAGATCCGCCGGCACACCCTGCTGCACGAGGACCTGAAGCGGTTCTTCTCGGCGCTGCCGCACACGGCGCACCCGATGTCCGTGCTCTCGTCGGCGGTCTCAGCGCTGTCGACCTACTACGAGCACCAGTCCGACCCGAACAATCCCGAGCACGTCGAGCTCAACACGATCCGCATGCTCGCGAAGCTGCCGGTGATCGCGGCGTACGCGCACAAGAAGAGCATCGGGCAGGCCTTCCTGTACCCCGACAACTCGCTCGGCTTCGTCGACAACTTCCTCAAGCTCAACTTCGGCGTGCTGTCCGAGGTCTACGACGTCGACCCGGTCATGTCGCGCGCGCTCGAGCGCCTGCTGATCCTGCACGAGGACCACGAGCAGAACGCCTCGACGTCGACCGTGCGGCTGGTCGGCTCGACGGGCGCCAACCAGTTCTCGTCGATCTCGGCCGGCATCAACGCTCTCTACGGCCCGTTGCACGGCGGCGCCAACGAGGCTGTGCTCGACATGCTGGCCCGGATCCGCGACTCGGGCGAGAGCGTGCAGCGCTTCGTCGAGCGGGTGAAGAACAAAGAAGACGGCGTCAAGCTGATGGGTTTCGGCCATCGCGTTTACAAGAACTATGACCCGCGCGCGAAGCTCGTCAAGGAGTCGGCCGACGAGGTGCTGTCGGCCCTCGGCGTCAGCGACCCGCTGCTGGATCTCGCGAAGGAGCTCGAAGAGATCGCGCTCAACGACGCGTACTTCCAGGACCGCCGCCTGTACCCCAACGTCGACTTCTACACCGGCGTGATCTACAAGGCGATGGGATTCCCGACGCGCATGTTCACGGTGCTGTTCGCGATCGGCCGGCTTCCCGGCTGGCTCGCGCAGTGGCGTGAGGCGGCGAGCGACCCGCAGACCAAGATCGGCCGGCCGCAGCAGCTGTACGTCGGCGCTCCCGAGCGCACGTATCCCGGCCTCGGCTGAGGAAGAGATGAAGGATGCCGCGCCCCGAGGGGTGCGGCATCCTTCATCTCTGCGGCCGCCGCGGTGCGCCTCAGGCGGCTTCCGCGAAGACCGGTGACTCCTCGGACGTCTCGGACGGGCGCTCGGCGGCAGCATCCCCCCGCCGAGGCCTGACCGCGAGCACGATGACCGCTGCCACGACCGCGGCACCCGCGATGCTCAGCCACGCCACCGCGTACCGGTCGAATGCGGGGGAGTCTCCGGTCGCGACGGACCCGAAGACGACCGCCGTCGTGAACGCGGATCCGATCGCCGAGCCGATCGTGCGAAGGTTGGCGTTGACACCTGTGGCGATGCCGGTGCGGTCGGCCGGGACGCTCTCGACGATGATGCTCGCGGCCGAGGCGTATGCCAGGCCGATGCCGACGCCGAAGACCCCGCCTGAGATCGCGAGCGCGACGAGTGTGCTGTGCTCGATGACCGCCAGCACGACGCCGCCGGCCATGAGCAGGCCCCCGATCGCCATCATCACCCGCAGGGGGATGACGCGCGCGATCGCCCCCGCGGCGAAGCCCACGCTCGACATGCCGACCAGGATCTCGCGATCAACGCGATCCGCCGTTGAGCGACGAGGGCCGCCGGCTGCTGCCGGCGGCCCTCGTAGTGGTGCGAAGTCAGGCGTGCAGAGCCTCGTTGAGGGTCACGCCCACCCCCACCCGGCGCACCGCTTCGACCGCGCCGGTCAGCGAGTTGCGGCGGAAGAGCAGGCCGTCCCGACCTGAGAGGTCGGCGCCCTTCGCTGTCGTCGGCGAGCCGTCCGCGCGGCGAGGCTCGTTCACGAGGACGACCTTCGTGCCCGCCGTGACGTAGAGCCCGGCCTCGACGACGCAGTCGTCGCCGAGCGAGATGCCGATCCCGGCGTTCGCACCGAGGAGCGTTCGCGCGCCGACCGACACCTGGTGCGTCCCGCCGCCGGAGAGCGTCCCCATGATCGACGCCCCACCGCCGATGTCGCTGCCGTCGCCGACGACGACACCCTGCGAGATGCGTCCTTCCACCATGCTCGCGCCGAGGGTGCCCGCGTTGAAGTTGACGAAGCCTTCGTGCATGACGGTCGTCCCGGGCGACAGGTACGCGCCCAGGCGCACGCGCGAAGCGTCCGCGATCCGGACTCCGGGCGGCGTGACGTAATCGAGCAGGCGGGGGAACTTGTCGAGCCCCTGCACCTGGATCCCCTCGCGCGCGAGGAAAGGGCGCAGTCGCGTGAGCGCGTCGGGGTGGACAGGGCCGGCCGTGGTCCATGCGACGTTGGGCAGGAAGGCGAAGACGCCGTCGAGATTGACGGTGTTCGGCTCGGCGAGCCGGTGCGACAGAGCGTGCAGGCGCAGATAGGCGTCGGAGGTCGAGATCGGTGCGGCGTCGAGGTCGACCTCGATCGTGACGATCTCGACCTCGACGGCACGACGCGGGTCCGGGACGGCGAGGCGATCGATCTCGTCGGGCGGCAGCTGCGGGTCGTACCCGAGCGGGATGCGTCCTGCGACGGGGGAGGGGAACCATGTGTCGAGCACGGTTCCGTCTTCGGCGATCGTGGCGAGGCCCGCGCCCCACACCCAGCGTTCTTCGGTCATGTGTCAACGCTAGCGCGGGACCTGAAGGGATGCCGGTCCCGCGTCATCGCGGGCGGTCCGGGCGCGACACGCCCGGGCTCCGGCACTGTTTGGACGGACCCCTCCGGCGCACGTAAAGTAATTCGAGTTCGCCCCAAAGGGTAGAGCGAAGGGCCTGGCGGTCCGGCTCCCCTCAAGCAGTGAACAACCCATCCGATCCCGCTCCTGGCGGGTCGTCCGGTTCCGGTCTAGGATGGGTGTCTTCCACTCCTTCGGATCGTTGGTCGATCGTGTCGGCGGCTTCGGCTCGTCGACATGCCGATTTGACAAGCGAGACGGGGTGTGTAAGATGGAGAAGTTGCCCAGTCGGGGTGGCGGGCCTGGTGGTCTGTTGCTGGTTGGTGCGTCCGATCTTTGAGAACTCAACAGCGTGCACTTGTCAAATGCCAATTATTTTCTCTGTCGACCGTGTTTAACGGTTGGTGGGGGTTTTTGGATCAATTCATGGATGTCAGTTTGATATTCGTTTTTGGTCATGGTTGAACTCGCTGGCTGGTGATCGTTTTTCCCGATCCTGGTTG
>NZ_JACXZS010000006.1:43689-299089 GCF_014779795.1 Microbacterium helvum | reverse complement strand
CCCCCCCCCCCCCCCCCCCCCCCCCCCCCCCCCCCCCCCCCCCCCCCCCCCCCCCCCCCCCACACCTGGGCGGACCTAGGCTGTGGCGCCAACGTCGGAATCCAGTTCTACTACCAGTCCTACCCCGGTGGCCCTTACTACGTCTCACCTCTGCTCGTGGTCCAGGGGGATCACGTCAGCAAGATTCAGGGTGGAACCTGGAACGGGTATCACAAGGCCTATAACGGCAGCGGAGTCCAGATCGCCTCGGTGAACTCGTAAGGAGCCGTGATGAAGAAGCGAACGATCATTGTCGGTGCGCTCGTTGCCGCAGCCGGCATGGTGACGGTGGGGGGCTTGGCTGCATCCGGCGGAGCACCTACCAACCCCGAGGCAGGGCCCCTGCCTGAGGGTGTCACCGTCGTAACCCAGCAGGTGTACGATGACGCCTTTGCGAAGTTCGAAGCGTGCATGAACGAAGGCGGCGCCCCGCTCACGGGCGTGCGTGTCGTCGGCAGCGTGTATGACTTCGCCTTCCTGGCGCAGCACATGCCTGTGTACGACAAGTGCTATGTCGACTTCGCACCGGTCTCCTTCCAATGGCAGATCGCCCATTCATACGAGTCCGAGACATTCATCAGGTACCGCGAGTGCCTGACCGAGATGGGCATCGAGCCGGGCAAGGACGCCGACACGGTCCTGGCACAGGTTGAGGAGAGCCGCATGGACGTCAGGAAGTGCTTCGAACCGACAATGAATAGGTGACCTGACTGCTCCAGTGGACCGAGGACCCTTCGCGGGCGAGAGCCGGTCGCGGCTGAATTCGCCCGCACCGGACCGGACGGTAACGACCGCGCTACGGTGTCGGCGGGCGGCTTCCCGTCGTCGGCCGGGCGGCTAACCTGGAACGCATGACCGACGCCCCCCGCTCCGGTCTCGCGCTCGAGGAACTCAGCGCCGAGATCCGCCCTCAGGATGATCTGTTCCGCCACGTCAACGGCGCCTGGATCGAACGGACCGAGATCCCCGAAGACAAGGCGCGCTGGGGGTCGTTCCACCTGATCGCGGAGCAGGCCGAGAAGGACGTCCACGCGATCGTCGAGGAGTCGCAGCAGGCCGAGCCCGGCACCGAGGCGCGCAAGATCGGCGATCTCTACACGAGCTTCATGGACACCGAGCGCATCCAGGAGCAGGGCGCAGCGCCGCTGGCCGACACTCTGGCCCGCGTCGAGGCGATCGCCGACATCCCCGGTTTCCTGCGCACGATCGGCGAGTTCGAGCGCGACGGCGTCGCGGCGCTCATCCACCTCTACATCGAGCCCGATCCCGGCAACCCGCAGCGGTACGTGCCGTTCTTCCTGCAGGGCGGGCTGTCGCTGCCCGACGAGAGCTACTACCGGCTCGAGAACTTCCAAGAGACGCGCATCGCGTTCCGCACGCACGTGCACCGCATCCTGGAGCTGGCCGGCGTGGCCGAGGCCGAGGCATCCGCAGACCGCATCGTGGCGCTCGAGACCGAGCTGGCCACCCACCACTGGGACAACGTGGCCAGCCGGGATGCCGTCAAGACCTACAACCTGAAGACGTGGGACGAAGTGCAGGCACTCGTCGGCGTCGACCTCACGCCGTGGCGCGAGGGCGTGGCCCCGGAGCACGCAGAAGCGTTCGCCGAGGTCAACGTCTACCAGCCGAGCTTCTTCGAAGGCCTGGGGGCGCTGTTCGTCGAGGACCGCCTCGAGGACTGGAAGGCCTGGCTGCGCTTCGCGGTCGTGCACTCGGCCGCTCCGTTCCTCTCGGAGGAGTTCGTCGCCGAGAACTTCGGCTTCTACGGCACGCAGCTCACCGGGGTCCCCGTCAACCGCGAGCGCTGGAAGCGCGGCGTCAGCCTCACCGAGGCGGCGATGGGCGAGGCGATCGGCCGCGTCTACGTCGAGCGCCACTTCCCGCCTGCGGCGAAGGTCGCGATGGACGAGCTCGTCGGCAACCTCATCGAGGCGTACCGCCAGTCCATCACCGACCTGGAGTGGATGAGCCCAGAGACCCGCGAGCGCGCGCTCGCCAAGCTCGACGCGTTCACGCCGAAGATCGGCTACCCGGTGGCGTGGAAGGACTACTCCACGCTCGAGATCGATGCCGAGGACGTCGTCGGCAACGTGCGCCGCGCGCACGTGTGGGAGCACGACCGCCAGCTCGCCAAGGTCGGCCAGCCGATCGACCGCGACGAGTGGCTCATGACGCCCCAGACCGTCAACGCGTACTACAACCCGCTCATGAACGAGATCGTGTTCCCCGCGGCGATCCTGCAGTACCCGTTCTTCGACGCCGAGCGCGACGCGGCCGCCAACTACGGCGGCATCGGCGCGGTCATCGGCCACGAGATCGGCCACGGCTTCGACGACCAGGGCAGCCGCTTCGACGGCGACGGGTCGCTGCGCGACTGGTGGACCGACGACGACCGCGCCGCGTTCGAAGAGCGCACCAAGAACCTCATCGCGCAGTACGACGCGCTCGTGCCGCAGGGGCTCGCGGATGAGCACCACGTCAACGGCGCCCTCACGATCGGCGAGAACATCGGCGACCTCGGCGGCCTCGGCATCGCGATCCGGGCGTACGCGCTGTCGCTCGGCACCGATGAGGAGGGCGTGCAGGCGCAGGCGCCCGAGATCGACGGGTTCACCGGCATCCAGCGCCTTCTGCTCAGCTGGGGGCAGATCTGGCAGCAGAAAGGCCGTGACGCCGAGACCATCCGCCTGCTGACGATCGACCCGCACTCGCCGAACGAGTTCCGCTGCAACCAGATCGTCCGCAACATCGACGCGTTCTACGACGCATTCGGTGTCACCGAGTCGGACGCGCTCTGGCTCGACGAGGACCAGCGCGTCACCATCTGGTGACCGCCGATCCTCCACCCCCGGCGCGTCCGCACGGTCGTCGCCACCGCATCACACCGAGAACTGGGGAAGGACGCTCCGTGGGCATGGAGCCCCGAAAGGATGCCGAGTCGCTGCGGGGGGCGCGACGAAGCTCCGGAAAGCGGCTGCCGAAGCGCGCAGCCGTCGGCCGTCGTTCGTTCGCGTCGACGCTGAAGGCGCTGGACGACCTCGCCGCGTCCGGCGCCAAGATCTCGGTGCGGATCACCGACCTCGACCGGGGCACAGCCGTGCTCTCGGGCGACGATTTCGTGACCCTGCCCGTGGCGGGCCTCGGAGTCGTGCCGCTGCTGATCGAGGTGGCGGCGGCGTTCGAGTCCGGACGCCTGGAGCCGCTCGAGATCATCGACCGCGCGCATCACGAGGCGGTCGGCGTCGGCGGCGTGTGGCAGCACCTCAAGGCGCCCGCGCTGCCGCTCGTGGACCTCGCGGTGCTGACGGCGTCGACGGGTGACGCGCTGGCCGCGAACGCGCTGCTGGCCCGCGTGGGGCTGCCGGCGGTGCGGGCGCGCATCGAGCAGTTGGGGCTCTCACGGTCGGCGCTGCTCGATCGCTTCCGCGACGAGCGGGGCCCCGACGACGCTCCGCACTTCGCGCTGGGCTCGGCCCGTGAGCTCGCCGAGGTGTTCGCCGCCCTGGTCAACTCGCAGGTCGTCTCGCCCGGCGTCAGCGCGCAGGTGGCGGAGTGGCTGAGCCTCAACCACGACCTGTCGCTCGTCGCCTCGGCGACGGGGCTCGACCCGTTCTCGCACGAGAACGACGAGCATGGACTGCTCTTCATCAACAAGACTGGCCGGGATGCCGGCATCCGCGTCGAGGCGGGCGTGCTCGCCGGTCCTCGCGCCGGCGTCTCATACGCGCTCATCGTGTGCTTCGACGATCTGTCGATCTCGCACCGCTTGCGGGCGCACGAGGCCTTCCGGATCCTCGGCACCGACCTCATGGAGTACGTGTTCTGACGGGATGCCGCCACCCGCGGCATCCCGTCCCCCTGTCAGGGGGACCGTGGCGCACCCGCGCTCCCGCAGCTGTCTCGTCGCGCCGGCCTGCCTTCGCGAGCCCGGTTCACGCGCCCCCGTGCGGGACCGGTGTCGGGTGCCGCGTACAATGGGATCTTGAAACCGAATGTTGTTCGGTTTTATCTCATCCCTGCCACGGTCAGACCGAAGGAGTTCCCGTGACTGCACGCTCCCGCATGCGCCGCATCGCCCTCGCCGCCCTCGCGGCTTCGACGCTCGGCGCAAGCCTCGCCATCGCCGTTCCCGCGACCGCCGCCCCGCCCGCGAGCCCCGGCCAGTCCGGCGAGCACCCGTGCACGCGGACGCTGGCGGCCGGCACGTCGACGGTCGCCGTCGACTTCGACGGCGCGTCCTACGACGTCCTCGTGCACGTGCCGCAGGCTCCCGCGGCCAAAGCCCTGCCGCTCGTGCTCGACCTGCACGGCTCGAACAACAACGGCGGGCTGCAGGCGCAGGTCTCCGGTCTCGCCGCGGTCGCCGACCGCGAGGGCTTCATCGTGGCCGAGCCGACCGGCGACCTCGCCTTCCCGGCGACGCTGCCGGGCGGCAACTGGGCGTGGAATGTGCCCGGTGTGCCGCTGACCTCCGGGGTGTATCCGGGGGCCGACGCTCGCGACGACGTCGCGTTCCTGCGTGCCGTGGTCGACGAGCTCGACGCCGCCGGCTGCGTCGACGACCGACGCGTGTACGCGACGGGCTACTCGGGCGGCGGGCGGATGGCATCGGCGCTCGCGTGCGAGGCCTCGGACTTGTTCGCCGCGATCGCACCTGTCAGCGGCCTGCGGGCGGGACGCCCGGACCCGGCCGACCTCACGCGCCCCGAGGCCGGCACCTGCGAGCCTGCGAACCCGGTCGCGGTCGTCACGTTCCATGGCACCGCGGACTTCGTCAACCCGTGGGAGGGCAACACGGCCGACGCGCGCTGGGGCTACTCCACCACGGTGGCGGCCCAGACCTGGGCAGGCATCAACGAGTGCGCCGCCGGTCCGGTGGCGTCGGCCGTCAGCCCTTCCGTCACCGCGACCTCGTGGACGCACTGCGACGGCCACGGCGACGTCGTCGTGTACGAGGTGGCGGGCGGCGGCCACACATGGCCGGGCGCCGCCATCGACATGAACGGGTTCGGCCTGGGCTCGATGACGACGGAGATCTCGGCCTCCGAGATCATGTGGGACTTCTTCGCCGCGCACCCGCGCCGCGGCTGAGGGATCCACGGATCTGACGAGAGGGCGGACCGCCGTGACGGCGGTCCGCCCTCCTGCGCTCTCGGGACCCGGCTTCCTGGATCGGCAGGTCGACGGCGTCGTGCTCATCAGCGCCGCCGCGGCCCCTGACGTCCACGAGATCGCGGCCGCCGGCATCCCGCTCGTACTGCTCGACGGCGCCCGCGCACCTCGTGCTCGAGCCGTCGCTGCGGCGGCTCGCCTCGTGCGGCTGCGACCCCGCGGTGCTCTGACGCCGTCGGTCGATGAACCGGGGCGACAGAGCGTTTCCCTATGCCGGGAGGGATCGACTACGCTCACCAGGGTGTCAACACCGCCGTTCCGCGCCGACATCGTCGGCAGCTTCCTCCGTCCCGCCGCACTCGCCGAGGCGCGCCGCCGATTCGCCGCGGGCGACATCGACGCCGATGCGCTGCGTGTCGCGGAAGAGACCGCGATCGCCGAGCTGGTCGTCCGCGAGGCCGACGCCGGCCTGAAGCTCGCGACCGACGGCGAGTTCCGCCGCTCGTGGTGGCACTTCGACTTCTTCGGCCTGCTCGACGGCGTCGAGATCGTCGAGCTCGACCACGGCATCCAGTTCCAGGGCGTGCAGACCAAGCCGCGCGGCATCGAGGTCACCGGCAAGATCGGCTTCTCGGACGCGCACCCGTTCCTCGACCACTTCCGCTCGCTCAAGAGCCTGCTCGAGCGCACCACCGGCGCGGTGCCGAAGTTCAGCATCCCCGCCCCCACCGTGCTCGATTTCCGGCTCGAGCCGGGGCACCTGGAGGGCTCGGGGTACGACGGCCGCGACGACATCGTCGACGACCTTGTGCAGACGTACCGCGACGCCCTGTCGGCGTTCTACGACGCGGGCGCCCGCTACCTGCAGTTCGACGACACCGCGTGGGCGTACCTGTGCTCGGACGAAGAGCTGGCCAAGGCGCGCGAGCGCGGCATCCACACCGACGGCATCGCCGAGCGCTACGCCGGCATCCTCAACCGCATCCTCGACGGCAAGCCGGACGACCTGGTCGTGACGACGCACGTGTGCCGCGGCAACTTCCGCTCGACGTGGATCTCGTCGGGCGGGTACGAGCCGGTCGCCGAGCAGCTGCTGGGCAACACCGCCTACGACGGCTACTTCCTGGAGTACGACAGCGAGCGCGCCGGCGGGTTCGAGCCGCTGCGCTTCCTGCCCGAGGGCGACAAGACGGTCGTGCTCGGACTCATCACGTCCAAGACGGGCGAGCTGGAGGATGTGGATGCCGTGAAGACGCGCATCGACGAGGCCGCCGCGTTCGCGCCGCTCGAGCAGCTGGCGCTGAGCCCGCAGTGCGGCTTCGCCTCGACCGAAGAGGGCAACGTCCTCACCGAGGACGAGCAGTGGGCAAAGGTGCGCGAGGTCGTCGACATCGCGGCCGACGTCTGGCGCTGACCCAAGCCCCTCGGATGTTGAGGTGGCGCTGCGTGCGGCATCCCTCTACGCGATGCGGCAATTTATGCCACCTGTGCGACGAGGTCTGCGCTGCCATGCGCGTTCGGGTGTCGGAAAGTGCGGCATCCCTCATCGTGATGCGGCCACTTGCGCCACGTGAGCGGAGCGGCCGGCGCTGCCTCGGGCGTTCGGGTGGCGCTGTGTGCGGCATACCTCTTCGCGATTCGGCCTTTCGCGCCACCTGAACCTCAAGGGGCGACGGGCCGTGCTTCGCCCGCGTCACACCACGGGCGTGCCGTGGGTGTGGAACGTCTCGATCGTCTTCATCCCCCACGCCTGACCCTTGCGACGCTCGGCCTCCGACCATTCCACGACGGGCTGGTCGGGGTCGAGCAGCAGGCGGGCGCCGGCGTTCGCGAACTCGATGCGGTTGCCTCCCGGCTCCCACACGTAGAGGAAGAACGTCTGGTTGATGGCGTGCTTGTGCGGGCCTGACTCGATGTGGATGCCGTTCTCGAGGAAGATGTCGGCCGCCTTCAGGATGTCCTCACGCGTATCGGGCGCGAAGGCGATGTGGTGCAGCCGGTTGCCGTGCTTGGTCCAGTCGTCGGAGTAGACGACGTCGTACGACTTGAGCGAGAAGTGGAACCACCACGCCGCGAACCTGCCGTTGTCGAGCCGGATGCGCTCCGACTCGCGCATGCCCAGCGCGTCGCGCAGGAACTCGCCGTTCGCCTCGACGTCCTTCGCGAGGTAGTTGATGTGGTCCAGCCGGCGGGCGTTGACACCACGGCCGGGGAAGCGCGACGCCTGGTTCTTCAGCGACGGCGCGTCGTCGGTCGCGGCGTACCGCTCCGCCTCGTAGAAGATCCCCATCGCGTGCCCGTCCGGGTCGGTGAACTCGTACGTCGGCCCGCAGCCGAGGTCGCCGTCGACCCAGCCGGTCCCGAGGCCGGTCGCCTCGATCGCGGCGACACGGCGCTCGAGCGCCTCGGGTGACGACGCCCGGAACGACGTGCGGCCCACGCCCGCGGCATCCGACGCCGTCAGCTTGATCGTGTAGAGCTGGTACTCGTCCCAGGTGCGCAGATAGACGGAGCCGCCCTTCTCGCCGACGACCCGCATGGCGAGCAGCTCCTCGAAGAACCAGCGGCTCTCGGCGGGCTTCGCGGTGAGCAGCTCGACGTGGGCGAGGTGGGCGACGTCGAACGACGTGTACGCGGTCATGGGGCGTCCTCTCTGACGGGTCCGGGGGTCACAGTCGAGGCCGGGGGAACACCCGGCCGTCGAAGAGCTTGCGTGCGGTGCGCAGCGAGAACGAGGTCGCGCGCCACGTGCCGTCGGCGTCGCGGGTGACGCGCACGCGCGACGGGAACGACCCGCTCGGGTGCTCGATCACCGTGTCGCCCGCGTCGGCACCGGCGTCGGCACCGGACGGCCCCGCGATCTCGTGCGCGACGGTGCCGGGGATCCGCACCGCCGCCGCGACGGAGGCCGCCATCAGCACGCCGATCGCCGTGTGCACGCGCGCGGGGATGAACGCGCGGGTCGAGACCGCGCCGCCTGTGCGCGGCGGCGACAGCAGGATCATCTTCGGCACGGTCTGGTGCGTGACATCGCCCAGGCCCAGGAGCGGACCGGCGGCGAGCCGGATGCGCTCGACGCGAGCGACGAGCTCTGCGTCGGCCTCGAGCTGCGCGGGCTCCTCGCCGCCGTCGATGCCGAACTCGTCGCCGCGCAGCAGCACCACCGGCATCCCGTTGTCGATGAGCGTGACGGTGTGACCGTCGATCTCGTCGATCAGGTTGCCGGTCGGCAGCAGCGGCTTGTCGTCACCGCCCCCGACCTCGAGCGAGATCGCCGAAGCCGTCCCCGGCACACCGTCGATGGCGGCGTCGCCGGCGTAGTCGGGCAGACCGTCGGCCGTCGCGAACACGGCGGTGGCGGCATCCCCGGTGTTCAGCAGCCGGATCCGCACCGATGTCAGGGCGCCGGCCGCGGCGACGAGACCGCGCTCGACGGCGAACGGCCCGATGCCGGCGAGCAGATTGCCGCAGGTCTGGGCATCGCCGACCGTCGCCGTGTCGACGCCGACCTGCAGGAACAGATAGTCGATGTCGAAGCCCGGCGCCGTCGACGGCGCCACGACCGCGACCTTGCTGGTGAGCGGGTGGGCGCCGCCGATGCCGTCGATCTGGCGCGGGTCGGGCGATCCCATCACGCGCAGCAGCAGCTCGTCACGTTCGGCCGGGTCGGCGGGCAGATCGTCGGCGAGGAAGTAGGCGCCTTTCGACGTGCCCCCGCGCATGAGCAGGCAGGGGATGCCGTCACGCACCGGATCAGGCGCGCTCATCGTTCCTCGCCTCGAGGTCGGCCTGGGTGATGTACTCGACGCCGAGCTCGGCCAGGAGCGGCCGCAGTCCCTTGCGGTCGAGGCTGAGCTCGCCGGAGCGGTACGCGGCGCGGTCGGCCTCCTCTTTCGCGACGCGGGCGTCGGCGGCGGTGAGCGCGGCCGACGCCTCCCGGCGAGGCACGCGCAGCACTCCGTCGTCGTCGGCGACGACGACGTCGCCGGGCGCCACGGTGACGGCGCCCACCGTGATCGGCACGTTGACCGATCCCGGCGTGGCCTTGACGGTGCCCTGCGCGAAGACGGCCGCCGACCACACCGCGAAGCCCATCGCGCGCAGCTCGGCGACGTCGCGGACGCCTGTGGTGGTCACCAGCCCGCGTGCGCCGCGGGCCTGCAGGGCGGTGGCGAACAGCTCGCCGAACGCGCCGTCGACCGACGGGGACGTCGTGGTGACCACGAGCACGTCTCCCGCGCGGCACTGCTCCACCGCGGCGTGGATCATCAGGTTGTCGCCCGGATGGCACAGCACCGTCACCGCGGTCCCCGAGAGCCGGACGCCGTCCTGGATCGGGCGGATGCCGGGACCGACGAGCCCCGTGCGTCCCATCGCCTCGTGCACCGTCGCCACGCCGTGCGCACCGAGTGCGTCGGCGATCGCGGCCGGCGTCCGCGCGATGTCGGTGACGACGATCGGGCCCGTCACCGCGGCATCCCTCCGCCCCAGCGAGCATGCTCGCTCACGAGAGCACCGCCGTGACCTGGGGGAAGTGGCGCATGTACGCCTCGCCCATCGTCTCGTGCGGCAGGCCCAGGTTGGGGCCGGCGTTGCGCTTGAGCTGCACGCCGCGCCGGACCGCGAGATCGGTGTAGTACGACCACATGTGCTTCTGCGCGGGCAGGCACTCCATCGCGGCGCGTTTGCGCGGGAACGCCTCGGTGATGTCGAGGAGGACGTCGGGGGTGAAGTCGCACTGCTCCGGCTGGTGCGGCTCGAAGAAGAAGACGGGCGGTGCGCCGATGATGTCGTCCTCGCCCGGGTACGAGCCGTCGGAGTTCGCGACGCCGATCGCCTGCGCGAGCACGCGCGCCTCGAGGGCCATGCGCGCTGCGGCCGGGTGATCGCCGTTGTACGGGTCGCGGAGCGTGTGCGTGAGCACGACGGTGGGCTGCACGCGCCGGTACAGGTCGACGATCCGTGAGACGGCCTCGCGGGACTCGACGAGGGGGTAGTCCCCGAGGTCGAGGAACTCGATCTCGGCGCCGAGAGCGGATGCCGCAGCCTGCGCCTCGTCGCGGCGGATGCGCTTGATCTCGTCGATCTTCTTGCCGGCCAGCCACTGACTGGCCGACTCGCCGCGCTCGCCGTACGACAGGCACGCCACGACGGCGCGTTCGCCGCGCAGCGTGGCGGAGGCGATCGCGCCACCGGCGCGCCACACGAAGTCGCCCGCGTGGGCGCTGACGACCAGGAGCGTCTCGGCGGTGTCGGTCATGTGCCCAGCGAAGCACACCGCTGGCGAAATGGTCAACAAATTGTCTACAATCGTGGCGACCAAGTACCTCTGGATGTAGGTACCCGTCAGCACGAACCGGACGAAGAAGTCGAGGGACACATGGCGAGCAATCTGCAAGAGCTCATCACCGAGCGGGGCAACGTGGTCGACATGCTGCGCAACTCGCAGCTGGGTGCGTACATCTACCCCGTCGTACCCGCGGAGTTTACGAACTGGCGCCGCGAGCAGAAGGCGTGGCGCGAGACGGCGGTGCTCTACGACCAGACGCACCACATGGTGAACTTCTTCATGACCGGCACGGATGCGCTGAAGCTGCTCTCGGACACCGGCATCAACTCCTTCGCGAACTTCCCGGTGAACACGGCCAAGCAGTTCGTGCCGACCTCGTCGACCGGCGGCGTCATCGGCGACGGCATCCTCTTCCATCTCGCGGACGACGAGTACGTGTACGTGGGGCGCGCGCCGGGCGCCAACTGGCTGCAGTTCCACGCCGAGACCGGCGGCTACGACGTCGAGACCCGCTACGACGACCGCTCACCGTCCCGGCCCTATGGCGAGGCGGTCACCCGCGAGTTCTATCGGTTCCAGATCCAGGGCCCGAACGCGTGGCCCATCATCGAGAAGCTCGCCGGGCACGAGGTGGAGCAGGTGCGGTTCTTCCACATGGGCGAGCTCGAGATCGCGGGGGAGCGGGTGCGGACCCTGCGTCACGGCATGGCCGGGGCGCCCGGTCTGGAGATCTGGGGGCCGTACGCCCAGCACGGCAGGATCCGGGACGCCGTGCTCGAGGCGGGGCGCGAGTTCGGACTCGAGCCGTGCGGGTCGCGGGCGTACTCGTCGAACACGCTCGAGTCGGGCTGGATCCCCTCGCCGCTTCCGGCGATCTACACCGGCGGCGACATCGAGCGCCGCTACCGCGAGTGGCTGCCCGCGAACAGCTACGAGGCGATCAACGCGCTCGCCGGATCGTTCGTGTCGGACGACATCGAGGACTACTACCTGAACCCGTGGGACCTCGGCTACGGCTCGTTCGTGAAGTTCGACCACGACTTCATCGGCCGCGAGGCGCTGGAGCAGGTCGAGCCGCAGTCGCAGCGCAAGAAGGTCACGCTCGCGTGGAACGACGAGGACCTCGGCCGGATCCTCACGAGCGTGCTCGACCGCGAGGGCCCCGGATACCAGTTCTTCGACCTGCCGAACGCGAACTACGGCTCCTCGAACTACGACTCGGTGATCGACGCCGACGGCAACACCGTGGGACTGTCGCTGTTCACCGGTGTCACCGCGAACGAGAAGCGAGGGCTGTCGCTCGCGACCGTCGACCGCGACGTGCCCATCGGCGCAGAGGTGCGCGTGGTGTGGGGCGAGCCCGACGGAGGCTCGCGCAAGACCACCGTCGAGCCCCACGAGCAGCTCGCGGTGCGGGCCGTCGTGAGCCCGGTGCCGTATGCGGTGACCGCGCGCCAGGAGTACCACGGCGGCTGGCGCACGGCCGGGGTGGCGTAGAGCTCGCGACTGACGCGCCGCTCGCGGCGCGTCAGTCGGGGTCGTGCTCGGCGACGAGGCGCTCGAACCACGCCAGGGTCGCGCGCGTCATGTCGGCGGGCTGGCCTGAGTCGTCGAGCGCGGCGAGTGCGGCGCGCACCTCGTGCTCGCGGCGGGCCGCATGACGCACGCTGCCCTCGACAAGGCGGTCGATGAGCGCGGCGCCGTCGGGACCGAGCTCCTGCGCCATCTGGCCGCGGAGCCAGTCCTCCGCGCCGACGGCGTGCGCTGCGCCGAGGCCCTCCAGCACGAGCGCGGCGAGGCCCTTCATGAAGACGCTCCGCAGCAGCCGCAGCCGCGCGGCCTCGCCGGCCGCGCCGTCGATGACCTCGACCGGAACTCCGAGCGGACCGACGCGGCGGGCGAACGCGGAGGCTCCCGGGCCGCTCGCCAGCAGCGGCGTGCGGTGGCCGGCGCGGACGACCGGGGCGAGGACGGCGACGTCCGCCATGGCCAGGCCGCGGTCTGCGGCGAGACCCGCGATGCGCTCCTTCACCTCGGGGGCGGCGGTGTTCAGATCGGCGTACACCGCGCCGTCGGCGAGGTGCGGCAGCGCCTCGCGTGCCACGGATTCCGCCGCCTGCCCCGTGACGAGACTCAGCGCGACGTCCGCTCCGGCGAGTGCGGCGGCGAACGTCGAGGACTGCGTCACCTCCGGATCATCGAGCTCGTGCGCGGGATCGTACCCCCGCACCGTCGCGCCGGCGCGGGCGAGCCCGCGGGCATACCTGCGGCCCGCCTCGCCGAGGCCCAGGATCGCGATCGTGGTCATGCGGCAGACCTCAAGCCACCTCGGAGGTCCCGCGGGCGGGCGCCGTCGCGGCATCGTGCGGGTCGGCGTCGAGGCTCTCGAGGTACTCCAGCGATCGGCGCGACCCGCTCATCAGCGAGCGGATGCCGTGCGTGCGCTCGTCGACGTCGGGCCGGTAGGCCGACGCGAGGTCGCGGGCGATGCCGTCTGCCGCGCGCCGGAGCAGCTCGGCGTGACCGTGGATCGATCCGCCGTCGTTGGGCACGACGACTCCGATCGCCGCGTACACGCCACCGCCCGGGCCGACGACCGGGACGGCGATGCCGCGGGACTCGGGGTGGATGTGCCCCTCGGTCACCGCGTAGCCCTCGTCGCGGACCCGCCGCAGCCGGGCGCGCAGCTCCGCGCCGGTGTGGATCGTGAGGGCGGTGTAGGCGCGCAGCCCGCCGGCGATGACCTCAGCGACCAGCGCCGGTTCCGCGTGCGCGAGCAGCACGAGACCGCTCGACGAGGCGTGCAGCGGGATGCGTCCGCCGATGAGCGTCGCGTTGACCACGGCGTCGCGCGTCGACATCCGGTCGATGAACAGCACGTCCCGCCCGCTCAGCACGCCCAGCTGCGCGTGCTGCCGGACGCGCTCGTGGACGGCGCCGAGCCAGGGCCGGGCGATCTCGCGCAGCCCGACCGCGCCCGGGGTGCGGCTGGCGA
This sequence comes from Microbacterium helvum, assembly GCF_014779795.1. Lineage (GTDB taxonomy): Bacteria > Actinomycetota > Actinomycetes > Actinomycetales > Microbacteriaceae > Microbacterium > Microbacterium helvum. The sequence continues at coordinate 285,650 of NZ_JACXZS010000006.1, read as the reverse complement.
ACTCCCACAGCCTCACCCCGAGCCGGTAGGTGCGATCCGGCAGCCGTTCGAGCAGCCCCTCGTGCTCGAGCTCCGCGATCAGCCGGTGCGCGCTGGAGCGAGGGATGCCGGCGGCCTCGGCGATCTCGCTGAGCGTGAGGAAGGGGTGCCACGCGTCGAAGCTCTCGAGCACGCGCAGGTGACGGTGAAGCACCGACTCTCCTGCCGATCCTCGTGCCACGGCATCCTCCTCGACGACGCCCGCCATGCTAGCCCGATCGCGCGGGCGCTCAGGCGTTCTGGCGGTACACCGTCCGCGCGTAGTCGTGATACGGCGCGGGCGCGACCGTCGCGCGGATGCGCACCTGCCGATGCTCCGCCTCGACCGAGTCCTTGCGAGAGATCGGGTCCTCGCCCCACACCACCTCGACCTGCTCGCCGTCGCGGATGCGGGCGTCCAGTGTCGCCAGCGACATGTAGAGCTGGTCGTACGCGACGTAGCCGGCATCCGTCGAGATCCCGGCCCGGCGGCCGTCCTGGAGCACCTCGTCCATCTGGTACAGCCCGTACCGGGCCTTGGGGAAGTCGAGGTACTTCGCGGGCGTCCCCGGCTCGAGCTGCGAGCGCACCACCCCGGCGACGTCGTCGGCGTTCCAGATGAGCGTGACCTTGCGGCGGCCCTGGTTCTCGGCGTGCTTCTCGAGCGCTGCGCGGCCGTGGAAGTCGTGGTCGAAGCGCACCGAGCGGCCGAGGCCGATGTCGAAGGGCGTCATGTAGTAGTCGTGGATGTCGGTCGAATACAGCGAACCGCCGACCGAGCCGATGCGCGCCGCCGGCAGCCATTCGCGGTACTCGGCGAAGTCGTCGTCGAAGACCGCCGGGAACGGCGTCGGCACCCACCCGGACTCGAGCGGCGACGACGAGTACGCCTTGGCCCCGACGCGGCGGATGCCGTGCTCCTCGCCGGCGGTCATGAGCGCGTCCAGCACGATCTCGTTGTCGGCCCACGGTCCGTAGAACTCGAATCCGGGCTGACCGGCCATGCCGTGGCGGAGCGCCTTGACGGGCCGGCCGGCGATCTCGACGTCGCCGATGTGGAAGAACTTGATCTCGGGCACCGGCCCGCCGAACACCTTCTCCATGACGGCATCGGCGTGGGGGCCCTGCAGCTCGTACCGGTAGAACGTGGGCGGGCCCTGGCGCATGTGCGAGTTCGGCTCCAGCCGGGCGTTGACGTCCTTGCCTGCGGCCCGCGCGCGCTCGACGTTGAACCGCACCCAGTCGATGAGGATGTGGTGGCCGATGAGCACCAGGCCCTCCGGGCCGTCGGCGTTGTAGAACAGGATGCCGTCGCCGATGAGGTAGCCGTCGCGGTTGACCGAGATCAGCTGCTTCGCGACGCCGGGCCGGAACGTGGCGAAGGTGTTGGGCGAGATCGAGCTCAAGAGCGCGATGAGGTCTGCACCGTCCAGGAACAGCTGCGTCATGTGGTGCGACTGGTCCATCAGCGCGACGGAGGTGTTCCAGGCCCGCTGCTCGTCGCGCCAGTTGGTGAACTCGGGCGCCACCGGAAAGGTGAACGCCGGCCAGTTCTGGTTGCGCAGCAGCTCGACGGGGCTTCCTGCGCGCTCGATCGCCTGCGCCAATGTCTCGGTCATCGTCGACCCTCCTCTTCGATTGCGGTCGTTCGCCGTCGGCCGCGGTGGGCCGCGTCGGCGTCCGTCAGCGTAGGAGCCGCTTCGTCGCCTGCGCTCCGCGCTCTTCCGTTGAGCGGAATCGGATGCCGCACGCCGACGTCGCGTGCGACAGCATCGATTCTCAACATCACGGTAGCGAATCTTCACACCAAAATCGTTGACAATCCTGCCGAGGGTCCGTAGTTTTCCCAGCAGGGAGGACTCGACTCCCGGTTCGACCGCGACGACGCGACGACGCGAAAGGTGGAGCGATGGGCGCTCGGCTCGCAGTCCGCGACGTCAGCCTTCAGTTCGGCGGCGTCAAGGTGCTGGAGGACGTGTCGTTCACGGTCGAGGCGGGCCAGATCTTCGGCCTCGTCGGACCGAACGGAGCCGGCAAGACCTCGCTGTTCAACTGCGTGAGCGGGCACTACCGCCCCAGCTCGGGGTCCATCACGATCGATGACGACGAGGTGCTCGGCTCACCCCCGGCGACACTCGCACGCCATGGGCTCGCCCGCACGTTCCAGCATCCGGCCCTGCAGCTGCACGCGACGGTGCTCGAGAACGTCCTGCTCGGGGCGCACAGCCGACTGCCCGGCGGCCCGGTCGAATGGTCGCTGCGGCTGCCGAGGACCGGGCGCAGCGAGAAGGCGCTGCGCCAGGAGGCGCTCGAGCTGCTGGACGGCCACGGCCTGGCGTGGGCCGCACGGACGCGGGCGGACGAGCTCTCGCACGGTCTGCACAAGGGCGTCGAGCTGTGCCGCGCGCTTCTCATGAAGCCGCGCCTGCTGCTGCTGGACGAACCCGCCGCCGGCCTGCCGCACTCGGAGGTCGAGCAGCTCATCGAGACCGTTCGCCGCGTGCGCGACGACGACATCACCGTCGTGATCGTCGAGCACAACATGGGCCTCATCTCCGCTCTCACCGATCGCGTCGTGGTGCTCGACCACGGCCGCAAGCTCATGGAGGGATCGGCCGTCGAGGCGCAGGCCGACCCCCGCGTCATCGAGGCGTATCTCGGAAAGGACGCGGCCGATGACGCTGCTTGAGCTCGCGGACGTGCGGGCGTTCTACGGCAGGGTGCAGGTGCTCGAGGGCGTCTCGCTCACCGTCCCCGAGGGCGGCGCGGTCGGCATCCTGGGCGCCAACGGCGCGGGCAAGACGACGACGCTGCGGGCGATCTCCGGCACCGTGCGTTCGACGGGCACGATCCGCTTCGACGGCAAGGACCTCCGCGGCCTCCGCCCCGACCAGGTGGCGGCGCTCGGCATCGCCCACGTGCCCGAGGGGCGCGGCACGCTCGGCGATCTCACCGTCCGCGAGAACCTGCGGGTCGGCGCCTACCGCCGCAAGGACGCGAAGGCCGTTCGCGCCGACGTCGACTACTGCCTCGAGCTGTTCCCGCAGCTGAAGGACCGCATCCGGTCGAACGCCTCGGCGCTGTCGGGCGGCGAGCAGCAGATGCTCGCCATCGCCCGGGCGATCATGGCCAGGCCGCGGCTGCTGCTGCTGGACGAGGCATCCCTCGGTCTCGCGCCCGGCACCGCCAAGACCGTGTACCAGGCCATCGGGCGGCTGCGCAGCGAATCGGGCATCGCGATGCTCGTGGTCGAGCAGAACGCCAACCTCGCCTTCACCCTCGTCGACAGCGCCACCGTGCTCGAGACCGGCCGCAACGCCCTCACCGGTTCCACGGCGGAGCTTCGCGGCATGGACGAGATCCGCCGCGCGTACCTGGGAGGCTGACGGGTGGGCACCTTCATCCAGCTCGTGATCGACGGACTGTCGACGGGGTCGATCTATGCCGCCCTCGCCCTGGCGATCGTGCTGGTGAACCAGGCGACCGGCCTCATCAACTTCGCCCAGGGCGGGATGGCTGTGCTGTCGGCCTACATCGCCTGGGCGCTGAACGGCGTCGGGGTGCCGCTCGTGCTGGCGATCGTCATGGCGGTCATCGCGTCGTTCTTCCTCGGGGCCCTCATCGAGCGCTACCTCATCCGGCGCTTCGAACGCGGCGATCCCGACACCGCGGTGGTCGTGACCATCGGCCTGCTCACGCTCATCACGGGCGTGTGCGCGTGGATCTGGACCTATAACAACCGGCTCTTCCCCTCGCTGTTCCCCCTGGAGACCATCAAGGTCGCCGGAGCGGTGATCAGCGTCCGCTCGCTCGGGACGATCCTCGTCATCGTCGCGATCATGATCCTGATGCAGGCGCTGTTCCTCGGCACGAAGCTGGGGCTGGCGCTGCGGGCCGTGGCGATCAATCCGGCCTCTTCCGCGTTCTCGGGCATCAACGTCGGCCGCAGCCTGATGGTCGGCTGGAGCCTCGCCGCCGTGCTCGGAGCGGTCGCCGGCGTGCTCGTCGCGCCGCAGCTGACCCTGACCCCCGGGATGATGGACTCCGCCCTGGTCTACGCGCTCGCCGCGTGCATCCTCGGTGGCCTGTCAAGTCCCATCGGCGTGGTCGTCGCCGCCTGGCTCATCGGCGTGCTCGAGAACCTCGCCGCCGTCTACATCCCCTTCATCGGGCACGACCTCAAGATCGCGGTGCCCTTCATCCTCATCTTCGTCGTGCTCGTCGTGCGGCCTCAGGGCCTGTTCGGCCGGAAAGCGGTGGTGCGCGTCTGATGGCCTCGACCGTGAGCTTCTGGACCCGGCCCTGGGTGAAGTGGGCGGGTGTCGCCCTCGTCGTCGTGCTGCTCGTCGTCGTGCCCCTGATGCTTCCCGAGTTCGCCAACCAGACGATCGCCCGCATCGGCGTCTTCGCGGTCGCGGTCCTGGGCCTCAACGTCGTGATGGGCTACACCGGGCAGGTCTCGCTGGGGCAGATCTTCTTCGTCGGGGTCGGCGCCTACGCGACCGCGTTCGGCGTCAACGCCGGCTGGAACATCGTGCTGGTCTTCCTCGCCGCCTGCCTGCTGCCCGCGGTGCTCGGCCTGCTCGTGGCGCTCGCCGCGGCACGCCTGGGCGGTCTCGCTATCGCGATGGTGACGATCGCGCTGCCCCTCGTGGGGCTGCCGCTCGCCAAACGCCTGTCGGACTTCACCGGGGGATCGCAGGGCACGTCCGCGCGCTTCTCGGACGCCCCCGAGTGGACCGGCCTGTACGACGACCAGTGGCAGCTGTACATCGTCCTCCTCGTCGGCGGCATCACCTTCCTGCTCACGCGCAATCTCGTCCGCGGCAAGTACGGTCGCGCGTTCGCGATCGTGAAGGGCAACGAGGCCGTCGCGTCATCGATGGGCGTCTCGCCGTACCGGTACAAGGTGCTGGCCTTCACGATCGCCTCGCTCATCGGCGGCGTGAGCGGCTTCCTCTACATGGTGGTGATCCAGTACACGTCGCCCGAGACGCTGCACTTCGGTCACTCGATCGAGCTGCTGGCGTCGATGGTCATCGGCGGTGCCGGCAGCATCATCGGCTCGCTGCTGGGCGGCATCTGGTACGTGCTGCTGCCCCAGATCACGAACCTCATCGACCCGAACATCACGGCGATGCTCCAGGGCGCGATCCTCCTGATCGTGCTCTTCATCCTCCCGGGCGGGCTCGTCTCGCTTCCCCGCCTGTGGCGCCGTCGCGGCGGCTCAGCCACCGGCACAGCCAAGAACCACACAGAGAGGCAGGACCAATGAGCACGAACCGCAGGAAGATGCGCGTCGCCTCGGTCGTCGCGGGGATCGGCATCGTCGCCCTCCTCGCCACGGGCTGCTCGCGCGGCGGCGGCACGCCGAACAGCACCGAGGACGGCGGCGGTGGCGAGGCGAGCCCCGGCATCACCGACACGTCGATCACGCTCGGCATCACCACGCCGCTGTCAGGCCCCACCGCCGGTCCGGGCACGTGCACCGTCGCCGGCATCACCGCCTACTTCGGTGCCAAGAACGCCGACGGCGGTGTCGAGTTCGGCGACGGCAAGACCCGCAAGGTCGAGATCGAGGCGCTGGACGACGAGTACGACCCGCAGAAGGCGAAGGCCAACTACGACCAGCTGAAGAGCAGCGTCTTCGCGATGACGGCCGGCCTCGGCACGCCCACCAACCGGGCGTGGCGCGAGGCGGCGACCGCCGACGAGATGCCGCAGGCGCTGATCATGTCGGGCGACCCGATCTTCAGCGACCAGCAGGAGAGCCCGTGGTCGCTCGGCTTCGTGCCGATCTACCAGAACGAGGGTCAGGCGTTCGGCGAGCTGCTGGCGAGCTCGAGCGAGGACCACAAGGTCGCCATCCTGTCGCAGAACGACGACTACGGCGAGGGGTACGTCGAGGGGTTCAAGGCGGGCATCGAGGGCGCCGACAACATCGAGATCGTCAAGGAGCTCACCTACGAGGCCACCGACACCTCGGTCGACGCGCAGCTGACGGAGCTCGCGGGCTCGGGCGCAGACGTCTTCTTCAACGCGATGTCGATCACCCCGCTCGTCATCTCGTCGCTGCAGAAGACGCAGGAGCTCGGCTGGCTGCCCTCGTGGTTCCTGCCCTCGAACACGTCCAGCCCGTCGGCGATCCTCGAGCCGGGCGGCGCTGCGGCGTTCCCGGGCGTCTACACCGTCGCGTTCGCCCAGGCGGCGGCCGCGCCGACGTTCGCGGACAGCGAGGACGGCGGCCCGTTCCTCGACGCGCTCAAGGAGTACGCCGACTACTCGGACGTCCCCGCGTTCCCGCACTGCGTCTGGTCGTACCAGGTCGGCGCGACGCTGGAGCAGGTCTTCGCGAAGATGACCGAGCCCACGCGGGACGACTTCATGACGCAGCTGCGCAGCATCAAGGACTACGTCGCGCCGCTGATGCTCGAGGGCTCCTCAGTGGACACCACCGAGGACGGCCAGCCCGCGGTCTCGACCGTGCAGGTGCAGAAGTACAACGGCAAGGGCTACGCCCCGGTCGAGTCCTGGGACCAGTGAGCTGAGCCCCGCTCGGAAGAAGTGAGGGATGCCGGCGGCCGCGGCCGCCGGCATCCCTCACCCGTCACTCCATGCCGTGCAGCACCTCGACGATGCCAGAGAGGTGGGCGCGGGTCGCGGCCTCGGCGGCGTCGGGGTCTTTCGCGAGGATCGCGTCGATGATCGCGATGTGCTCGGGGGCGGAGGTCGCTGCCCGCCCCGGGTGGAACGCGAGACGGAACTGGTGCCGCGCCGACTGCGCGCGCAGGCGCTCCAGCAGCTGCGTGGCGGTGCCGTGGTGGCTGAGCTCGCGGATGCGGCGGTCGAGCTCCTGGTTCAGGCGCGAGTACGCCATCAGGTCGCCGGCCGCGATGGCCGACTCGATCTCGGCGCGCAGCGCCCGCAGCGCGGTCGCGTCGGCCGGAGTGAGGTTCTCGGCGGCCTTGCGCGCGCACAGCGTCTCGAGTCCGATGCGCACCTCGACGATCTCGATGGCTTCGTCGACGGTGATCGCCCGCACCCGGGCGCCCCGGTTCGGCAGGCGCTCGACGAGGCCCTCGCCGGCGAGATTGAGCAGCGCGGTGCGGACAGCGGCGCGGGATGCGCCGTAGCGCTCGCTCAGGTCGGCCTCGATCAGCCGCTGGTGCGGCGCGAACTGGGCGTCGAGGATCGCCTCGCGGATCACCTGCGTCAGGTCGGGGCGACCCGTCGCCTCGTCGTCACTCAGCACTGCGGCATCCGTCATCTCCGCCAACCCCCTTCGGCCCCTTCGTCCGTGCACTGACACTATCTCGCGACGACCGCGTCGTCGCGAGGAATCTCAGACGAAATCTGCGTGAAAATCGTCGACAATCTTGATTCACGTGGAGACAGGGGCACGCTGGAGGCACGATCACGACCGCAGAGACACAGCAGGTGCGCTGGCATAGGCGAGACGGCGATGGGGACCTCGGCCCGCACCAGGCTGCCCATCGGGGGCGTGGAGCGGTTCACCGCCACTGAGGTGCCCCAGAGCCCGGGATTCTGCCTGTCAATAGGCACGGGTTCACGAAGAAGTCGCTGATCCTAACAGCTTTCTGCGGAGCCTTCTGTAGTCCGAAATGCCTACAGACAAGCCACTTGCCCGGCTGACAGCTTGATGCCAAGGGAGGATCTTCCAATAGAAAGGTCAGTGATGACGAACTCTTACCGCAAGAAGCTCTCCGCAGCTGCCATGGGCTTCGCAGTGCTCCTGCCCCTGGCCGCGTTCGTCCCCCCCCGCCAACGCAGTTGAAGACTCGTCGGATGTGTCCGCGGCAACGGTCGAAGCCGCGCTGACTGGGGCTGCGGCGCCCCTGGTCGCAGAGGCGGTGGATGCCAAGACAACGACCGCGGATGCGGCCGTGACAGACGGCCAAGCGGCTGTCGCCATTCCGCGTGACCCGACCGACGGCGTCAAGGTGTCGCTGGAGACGACGTCGATCTCGATCAACCTCCCGGCTGTCGACCAGGCGTCGGATGCGGTCGCGCTCGCCTCCGGTGCGATCGCCTACCCGTCGGACAACGGAGTTGCGAACGCCGTCGTGCCGCTCGACGGTGGGCTCCAACTGCTGACGACGATCTCGTCGCCTGACGCCCCGACGTCGTTCGCTTACGACATCACGATCTCAGATGGCGGGCAAGTGGTGTCTGCGACTGACGGCTCAGCGCTCGTGCTCTCCGCTCGTGGAGAAGTTCTTCTCAGGGCTGATGCGCCCTGGGCGGTGGACGCCAACGGCACGTCGGTTCCCACGCATTACGAGGTGAATGGCACGAGGCTGGTCCAGGTGGTGGATCACAACGCCGACTTCGCTTACCCGGTCGTCGCCGACCCACGGTTCGACCAGGGCGTCGGCTGGAAGTCGATCCTGTTCAACCGGTGGGAGACGCGGCAGATCGCTAGCGCCGGCTTCATCGCGCTTGGTGGCGCTGCCACGGCGTGTAGTGTAGCCGGACCAGCCGGAGTGGCCGCATGCGGGCTCGCTGCTGCAGCGATCGGGGCCACCGCCACCTACGCGAAAGACAACGGAATGTGCGTCGGGTTGTCTTTCTGGGGTATCCCGCCTTACATGGGATGGAACCCGTTCGTACACAGCGGGCGTGACTGCTACTAAGGAGAGTGGGGAGGACGATGTCAAGAGGACATGAGTTTCGGAGCTTCTACATCGCTGTCGCGGCAGTTGCGGTTCTGAGCGTCGCCCTCGGCCTGATCGCAGGAATCGCGACTGGTCAGTATGCGTGGGTCTTCCTCGTGCAGATGGTGATCGCGAGTCTGCTCGCTGTCTGGTATATGCGAATCAAGAAGCGCTCGGCGGCCACGAAGTAACGCAGCGGCTGCGGAGCACTCGGCAGACGCACACAGCCCCGGCCCCTCAAAAGGTCGGGGCTGTGTGCGCTGTTCGATGGCACGCCTCAGGAGTCAGGGTCAGGCGTCGAGGCGGTCGACGAGGGCCAGCCCGCGGCGGGCCCACGCGATCTCGGCCTGGGCGCGCTCGACCAGACCCTCGTACGCGAACCTCTTGTAGGCGATCGTGCGCTCGCGGTCGGCATCCGCGGTCACCGCGAGGCGCCGGACGAGCATCGGGTTGGCGACGGCGTCGATGCGATCCAGCTCGCCCTCCCACTGCGAGAGCTCGCTCTCCCACTGGGCGATGTGACGCTGCAGGAAGGCGCGGGCGGAGTCGGGTGTCGTCGCCTCGAGATAGGCAGCCCGCAGGTGGGCGGGATCGCGCACCCGCTGGTAGTCCAGCGGCGCATCCATCCATTCCACGAACGCGCGGTCGCCGGCCTCGGTCACGTGGTACATGCGTCGCGTGCCGCGCTCGCCGCGCGTCTGCTCCTCGCCTTCGATGAGACCGAGCTGCTCCATCTTGCGAAGCTCGGGGTAGATCTGGGAATCGGGGGCGTGCCAGACGTGCCCGACCGACTGGTGGAACTGCTTCTGCAGGTCGTAGCCCGACAGCGGGCCGACCCGCAGGATCGCCAGCAGCGCGTACCGCAGACTCATCGATGCTCTCCTTCCTCGCCCGAGGGTAGCGGGAACGCCGCGGCCCGGCCCTTCGACAAGCTCAGGGACCGGGCCGCGGTGGTGCGATACGCGTCAGGCCGAGGCCTTGTACCCCGTGCGCCATCCGCCGTGGTAGGTCTGACGGGCGACTGTCGAGTACGGCACGGGCGAGACGACCGCGCGGACCTCGAGCTGCTTGTGCGGCTCGACGGAGGCCTTCGTGGTGCCGCCGTCCGGCTCGCCCCACACGACAGTGACCTCGGCGCCCTCGGGCACGTCGGGGTTCACCGTCGCCAGCGACAGCGCGCGCTTCTCGTTGGCGCTGTAGCCGGTGAACATCGAGAAGCCCACGACGTCACCGCCGGCATCCGTCACCGCGTCGTAGTTGGCCGATCCGTAGTTGGCCAGCGGCAGATCGAAGAACTTGTAGCTCTCGCCCTCGGTGTCGAACAGCGACGCGAAGATCTTCGTGACGTCCTCGGCGTTCCACGCCAGCGTGACCTTGCGGCGCTGCGTCGCGGGGTCGATCTTCTCGAGCGCATCGCGGCCGATGAAGTCGTGGTCGAACTTCACGAACGAGCCGTAGCCCAGCTCCCACGGGGTGAGGTAGTAGTCCGAGATGTCGTCCGATACGAACGACCCTGCGAGCGTGCCGGTCGCCTCGTAGCTGTCGATGCCGAGCCACTCGCGGTAGCCCCGCTCGGCCTCGCCCGAGTAGATCGCGGGCAGCGGCGACGGGATCCAGCCCGACTCCAGCGTGTTCGAGGGGTAGGCGCGCGATCCGACCGGGACGAGGCCGAACTCGGCGCCCGCCTCGACGATGAGGTCGCGGACGCGGTGGTGGTCCTCGTAGGGTCCCCACACTTCGAGGCCGGGGGCTCCGGCCATGCCGTGGCGGAGCGTGCGCACGTTCACGCCGCCGATCTGCATCTCGGACATGCTGAAGAACTTCAGCTGCTCGAGAGGTCCGCCGTTGAGCTTCTCGATGACGTTCCACGCCGCCGGTCCCTGGATCTGGAAGCGGTAGTAGCGGCGGCTCACGGCGTCGCCGTAGGGGCGCGAGGGCGAGCGGCGGTCGACGCTGATGTCGAGGTTCGCGTAGCCGCCGGTCTCGCCGTGGTACAGCAGCCAGTTCGACGCCGGCGCGCGGCCGACGTACACGTACTCGTCCTCGGCCTCGTGGAAGAGGATGCCGTCGCCGATGACATGCCCCGACGCGGTGGTCGGCACATACTGCTTGGCGCGGTTCACCGGGAACGTCGCGACCGAGTTGATGGCCGTGTCCGAGATGAGCCGGATCGCGTCCGAGCCCTTCAGGAACACATTGTCCATGTGGTGCGACTGGTCGTAGAGCACCGCGGTGTCGCGCCAGGCCTTCTGCTCTTTGATCCAGTTCTGGAAGTCCGCGGGGACGACCGGGTAGATGTACGAGCCGATCTGCGAGTTGCGCAGCATCTCGACGGCGTTGCGTCCGTCGATCAGCTCCTGCAGATTCTTCGCCATGGGGAACCTCTCTGTTCGTGGGTAGGGGTCGGGATGGGGGTGGATCAGGTGAAGACGATGGTGTGGTTGCCGTGCCGGATCACGCGATCCTCGGCGTGCCACTCGACCGCGCGAGAGAGCACCGCCCGCTCGACGTAGGCCCCGCGGGCCTGCAGATCGGCGGCGGTCATCGCGTGGGTGACGCGCGCCACGTCCTGCTCGATGATGGGCCCCTCGTCGAGGTCGGCGGTCACGTAGTGGCTGGTCGCGCCGATCAGCTTCACCCCGCGCTCCTTCGCCTTGCGGTACGGTGCGGCGCCGATGAACGCGGGCAGGAACGAGTGGTGGATGTTGATGACCGGCACGCCGAGCTCGTCGAGGAACGAGTCCGACAGGATCTGCATGTACCGCGCGAGCACGACGAAGTCGACGTTGTCTTTGAGCAGTTCGACGATCTTCGCCTCGGCGGCGGACTTGTCGGGACCCTGCGAGGGCACGTGGAAGAACGGGATGCCGAAGCTGCGGACATCCTCGGCGGTGTTGGTGTGGTTCGAGATGACCATCGGAATGGTGACCGGCAGTTCGCCGCGGCGATGACGCCACAGCAGCTCGAGCAGGCAGTGGTCGCTCGTCGAGGCGAGGATCGCCATCCGCTTCGGCACGGACTGGTCGGTCAGCCGCCACTCCAGATCGAGCGGCCCCAGCGTCTCATCGAGGTCTGCCGCGATGGCGGGCAGGGCCGCCGGCAGGTCGGGGCGGTGGAACACGACGCGCTGGAAGAACTCGCCGCCGACGGGATTGTCGGAATACTGGTCGAGCGTCACGATGTTGCCGAGATTGCGTGCGACCAGCGCCGTGACCGCCGCGACGATCCCCGGGCGGTCGGGGCCGTGCACGATGAGGCACGCGTGGTCGCGTCGCGCGTCGAGATGCGTCGTCATCGCCGCGCACCCGAGGACTGCGCGGCGACGAACTCGCGGGCCCACTGCGACGTCGCGAGCAGGCCGCCGAACGTGTAGAAGTGCAGCTTCACGTCGCCCGAGTCGCGCGCGGCGTGGTTCGACGGGCTCACCAACCGCTCGGCGAGGTCGGACACGAAGCGGTCCGGGCCCGCCGTGCCCATGAGGTTCGTCAGCGAGAAGCCGTACTTCTTCACGATCATCGCGTTCGCGCCGATCCCGAAGCGCCGCGCGAAGCCGAGCAGGCGCTTGATGCCGGCAGGTCCCGGCGTGCCGATGCGGATCTGCGCGTCGATGCCGCGCTCGCGCACCGCGCCGATCCACGACATGACCGGATCGGTGTCGAAGGCGAATTGGGTCAGGACGACGGCATCCAGTCCCTGCTGGGCGAGGGTCAGCGCCTTCTCGTCGAGGTGGCGCCACAGCACGTCGTCGGCGATGTCGGGGTGGCCTTCGGGGTAGCCGGCGATCGAGACCTCACGCACGCCGTGCTGCTGCAGCAGCCCGGATCGGATGACCGACAGCGAGTCGGGGTACGGTCCGGCCGGCTCGGCCGGGTCGCCGCCGACCGCGAACACGTGCTCGGTGGCGCCGACGTCCTGGAGACGGGTCAGGAACTCGACGAGCTGCGCCTCGGACTCCAGGCGTCGCGCCGAGATGTGGGGGACCGGGACGAAGCCCATGTCCTTCACCGCCTTCGCGGCGGCGACGCGCATCTCGAGGTCCTCGTTGCCGAGGAACGTCACGTTGATCTTCGTCCCCTGGGGGATGGCGTCGCGGGCCTCCTCAAGCCCGGGCACGTCCTTGCCGGTCATCTCCAGTGAGAAGCCGTCGACGAGCGCGGCCGCCTGCGGCGACGAGTTCGGGTGGGTCACTGACGAGGTCCTTTCCTCTGCCGCGGGCGTCGTCGCACCGCGGTATCCACACAATAACTATGTCCATAGGTAATGGCAATAGGCACACGATCGTGCCCGCGCCCATCCTCGATCGCGTGAGCGGTATGGAAGAGCGTCGGTTCCGCTGAACGGACCCGGTGCCGGCGGGCGGCATCGGTTGTTCATGCAAGTCGTGACGGGCGTCACAAAACACTTGACAATCGCGATGTGCTGACCGACGATGACTGTGTCCGGCACGCCGAGGTGCCGACCCCCGGCTGCCGCCGGACGCACCCCGGACGCGCACACCCCCTGCACAGTCCACGAGAGGCCCGTCAATGAAGAAGAGTCTTGCCACCATCGGCGTGCTCGCCGCAGCCGCGCTCGCCCTGAGCGGCTGCACCGATTCCGCCGCTCCGTCCTCCTCCTCGACCCCGACCGATGACGCCGCGTCGGGCGAGGTCACGAAGGTCCGCGTCGCCGCCCTGCCCATCGCCGAGACCGGCGCGCTGTGGGCGGCGATCGACGAGGGCATCTTCGAGGAGCACGGCCTCGAGATCGAGGTCGTTCCCGCACAGGGCGGCGCCAACGCCATCCCCGCGCTGCTCAGCGGCGACATCCAGTTCGCCATCGGCCAGCCGTTCGGCCCGATCCGCGCAGACCTGCAGGACCTCGGCGTCACGATCGTCGGCAACTACGCGAACAGCCTCACCGAGGGCACCGACGTCAACGCGGTGGTCGCGCTCGGCGACTCCGGCATCACCCGCCCCGCCGACCTGGCCGGCAAGAAGGTGTCGGTGAACACGATCGGCGCCGCGGGCGACCTCACGATCCGCAAGGCCGTGCAGGACGACGGCGGCGACCCCTCGACCATCGAGTTCGTCGAGGTCGCGTTCCCCGACGTCCCCGCGCAGCTCGAGGCCGGCACGATGGACGCCGCATGGGCGCCCGACCCGTTCCGCGCCCAGATCGTCGGCGCCGGCGGCACCTCGGTGGTGGCGCCGTACCAGGCCACGATCCCGGGGCTGTCGGTGCTGACCAACATCACGACGCAGAAGCTGCTCGACGAGGACCCCGATCTCGTGAAGTCCTACTCCGAGGCGATGTCGGAGGCGCTGGACTGGGCCGCCGACAACGAGGACGCCGTGCGCGCCGCGATCGCCACGAACCTCAAGATCCCCGCGGAGGCCGCTGCGGGCATCACGCTCCCGACGTTCACATGGGACCTGGCCGACGCGGGCATCGAGGACCTGGGCGCACTCGCCGTCGAGTTCGACTACATCGACGCCGAGCCCGACTACGACCGCCTGATCCAGCAGCAGTAGCGGCAAGAGGAGGAGGTGGATGCTGTCGGCCGCGGCCGCCGGCATCCACTCCCTCCGCCTGTGCCCACCCCCAGCCGTCCCACCCGAACGGACCCCTCATGGCCACCGCCGATGCACCGATGATCGTCGCATCGCCGCCGCGCCCGCGCGACGCTCGCAGCGGAAGACGACTGCGCACCCTGCGCAAGGTCGCGCTCGGCGTCGCCGGTATCGCCGGCTTCCTCGTCACCTGGCAGCTCCTGCCGACGCTCGGTGTCGTGAATCCCGCGTACTTCCCGACCGCGACAGCCACTCTCGCGGCCCTCGGCGAACAGATGCGCGACCTGGAGTTCTGGCGCAACGTCGGCCGCACGCTGACCGCGTGGGGCATCGGCCTGCTGATCGCGACGGCGTTGGCCGTCGTACTCGGCACCGTCATCGGGCTCGTGCCGTTCCTGCGGCGGGCGACCCACACGACGGTCGAGTTCCTGCGGCCCATCCCCTCGGTCGCGCTGATCCCGCTCGCGGTCCTGATGTTCGGCCTGCGGATCGAAGCGGCGCTCCTCATCATCGTGTACGCGAGCTTCTGGCAGGTGTTCATCCAGGTGCTCTACGGCGTCGCCGACGTGGATGCCGTCGCCCGCGACACGGCGCGCAGCTTCGGACTGTCGCGCGGCTCGCGCATCGTGAACCTCGTACTGCCCACCGCGCTGCCCTACCTGATGACCGGGCTGCGGCTGGCAGCGACGGTGGCGCTGATCCTCGCGATCACGGCCGAGATGTTCATCGGCAACCCCGGCCTCGGCAGGGCGATCATGCTCGCCCAGGCGGCTGGTGCGTGGACCACCGTATATGCGCTCGTGGTCGTCACCGGCATACTCGGCCTGCTGGTGAACCTGGTCTTCCGTGCCGTCGAACGCCGCTCGCTCGCGTGGCATCAGTCCGTGCGAGGGGAGGAGGTCCTGTGACGCTCTACACCAGCACCGTCGTCACCCCTCGCAGCCGATCCCGCGCGTGGGCGAAGTTCGGCGAGAGCACCGCCTACGCGCTCGGCCTGCCGTTCCTCCTGCTCGTCATCTGGGGCGTCTGGGCATCCATCTCGCCGGAGCCCTTCTTCCCCAGCCCGCTCGTGATCTTCCAGGCCTTCGTCGACACCTGGGTGGGGCCCGCGTTCTTCACCGATGTGCTGCCGAGCCTCGGACGACTGGCGATCGGCATCGTGCTGGCCGTCGCGCTCGGCATCGTGGCCGGCACCGTCATCGGCCTGGTGCGGTGGCTGCGCGAGCTGCTCGAGCCGATCTTCGAGTTCTTCCGCGCCGTGCCGCCCCCGGTGCTCATCCCCATCGTCGCGGTGCTCGTCGGCGCGAACGACACCATGAAGCTCGTGGTGATCGTCACCGGTGCGGTGTGGCCGGTGCTGCTGAACACGATCGAGGGCGTCCGCGCGACCGACTCGGTGATGACCGAGACGGCGCGGTCGTTCGCGCTGACCTCGGGGGAGCGCCTCCGGTATCTCGTGCTTCCCGCGGCGAGCCCGCGGATCATGGCGGGCGTCCGCCAGTGCCTGTCGATCGCCCTGATCCTCATGGTGATCTCGGAGATGTTCTTCTCGTCATCGGGCCTCGGATACCAGATCGTCTACTTCCAGCGGAACTACCTCATCGCCGAGATGTGGAGCGGCATCGTGCTGCTCGGCCTGATCGGCATCCTGCTCGCGGCGATCTTCGGAATCGTCGAACGGCGCGTGCTTCGCTGGTACCACGGAATCAAGGAGGTGGAGCGTGGTTGAATCCGCTAAGAAGGCAGAGCCGCTGCTGAACGTCGAGCACCTGCGCAAGGTCTACGAGTCGTCGACCGGGAACGTCGAGGCCATCGGCGACATCGGATTCCGGATGGATGCCGGTGAGCTGGTGTGCATCGTCGGCCCGTCGGGATGCGGCAAGACGACGCTGCTCAAATGCATCGCGGGTCTGCTCAAGCCCACCTCGGGCGTCGTGGAGCTGGGCGGGCGCCGGGTGACGGCCCCGCCGCCGAACATGGCCCTGGTGTTCCAGGAGTACGGTCGCAGCCTGTACCCGTGGCTCACCGTGCGCGGCAACGTCGAGCTGCCGCTCAAGCACAAGAAGCTGTCGCGTGACGAGCGCGACAGGCTGGTCGACGACGCGCTTGCAGCCGTGGGCCTCGATCACGCGAAGGGAAGCTACCCCTGGCAGCTGTCGGGCGGCATGCAGCAGCGCGTGGCGATCGCGCGCGCGGTCGCGTACCAGCCCGAGGTGCTCATCATGGACGAGCCGTTCGCCGCCGTCGACGCGCAGACGCGCGCCGACCTGGAGGACCTCGTGCGGACGCTGCACCGTGAGCGCGGCATGTCGATCCTGTTCGTGACGCACGACATCGACGAGTCGGTGTACCTCGGTGAGCGCGTGATCGTGCTGTCGAAGTCGCCGACGTGGGTGCAGGAGGACCTCGCGATCGACCTCGCCCCGGACCGGGACCAGATCACGACGCGGGCTCTGCCGCGCTTCACCGAGCTGCGTACGCACGTGTACGAGCAGATCCAGCGAGCCAAGCGCGGCGAGGCCGTCCGTCCGGAGGCCGCGTGAGCGTCGCCCCGGCGGAAGCATCGGTGCTCACCCGCAAGCCGCGTCAGCTGCTGCTGGCCTTCTTCGGCGAGTTCGTGTGCGACCGCTACTTCGAGCCGCTGCGCGCCAGCGTGCTGATCGGCACGCTGGAGAGCGCGGGGGTGGCCGCGTCCGCGGTGCGCACCAACCTCGACCGCATGGTCGACAGCGGAGTGCTGGAGCGGCGGCGGCTCGGACGCGAGATCGGGTTCGAGCTCACCCCGCACGGCAGCGAGGTGCTGCGCGAGGCGTCGGGCCGCGTGAACGGCCCGGCGCCGTTCGAGCCGCAGGGCGAGGGGTGGACGCTCGTGACGTTCAGCGTCCCCGAGCACCTGCGCGACCTCCGGCATCGCCTTCGGGCCGCACTGACCTGGTCGGGGTTCGCCGTGCTGCGCGACGGGCTGTGGATCGCGCCCGGCGTCGTCGACCTCGCTGCGGCGCTCGATGCGATCATCCCCGACCTGCCGCCGGGCTCGGTGACCGCGTTCTCGGCGACCGAGCTCGACGGGTTCCCGATGGCCGAGGCTGTGCGCGTGGCGTGGGACGTCGAGCGCATCCGCGACGCCCATCACGAGTTCATCGCGCACTGGGAACGAGAGGATGCGGCATCCGATCTTCCTCCGCTCACCGCGCGGACGCTGCTCGTGGCCGACTGGCTGGCCCTGCTGCGCGCCGATCCCCGCCTGCCGCGGCAGTACATGGGCGACGACTGGCCCGCCGACCGCTCCTTCGAGCTGTTCACCCGGCGCCACCGAGAGTTCGCCTTCCCCGCGGTGCGCGACTTCGCGGCGCAGGTGAGCTGACGCGTCAGCGCGTGTGCGCGGAGCCCTCGCCGGCGTACGCGGCGAAGGTGTGGTGCGACGTCGAGGACGTCAGCTCGGGCGCGTGCGGGGCGAGGATGCGGCGGAACGCGGCCTCGGCCGCGGCGCCGGTGGAGTCGTAGATCGCCGCGCAGACCGACAGCGCCCGCTCGAACGGGAAGCCGGATCCGAGCAGCTCCTGGGGGAGCATCGGATCCGCGTGCCGGAGCTCGCGCCACTCCCGCATGATCGACGTGCGAAGCCGCAGCGCCTCGTTCTCGTCGACGACAGACGCCGCGCCGCGACCGCGTCGTCCGGACGCGGCATCGCGCAGCCGCTGGGCGACCGGTTCCCACTCCTCGGCGAAGCGACGGTAGGCCGCGGCCAGCTCGTCGAGGCCGAAGGCGTCGCGGACGATCCGCGGTCCCTCCTGCTCCGACAGCCGAGCGCCCACGAAGACGGTCAGCTGATCCTCGGTGGGCGCGGCCGGGAGCTCTGCCACCATCGCCTCGACCTCGGCGCGATGGTCGCCCGGGCGCACCCAGAGCCCGTCGTGACGGCTGCCGAACCGCGCGTCGCGCAGCCGTTCGCGCAGCGCATTCCTGGTGCTCCGCGACGTCGCCGCAGAGGTCGCCGCCCTGCAGAAGCTCGTCGCGACAGCGGGCTCGACCGCCCAGGGGCGGGCGCGCGCCGCGTTCGCCGCGGCGATGAGCAAGATCCCGGTCGTCGACCGCGCCACGGGGGAGGACGTCCACGACCTGGATGCCAGGATCGACGGCTACCTCACCGCCCTGCCGTTCGCCGCCGGCTCACACGTGCGTGCCGGCTATGAGGCCACCGCCGGCGGGGTCTTCTCGTGGAACACCGGTGTCGACTACGCGCGCGCACTCCGCGAGTCGGGGCGCTGGTCAGAGGTCGACGCCGCCTATCGCCAGGCGGGGCTCTCTCTCGAGGGCGACCTGCGCACCCTCGCCGACGCCGAGCGGCTTGCCGCCGACACCGAGACCGTGGAGTTCGTCGAGAGGACGGCATCCTTCACCGGCGAACTGACGGTGCCCGTGCTCTCGCTCAGCACCACCGGGGACGGGGCCGGCTCCACGCAGGACGACGAGGCGTACCGCATCACCGTGCGCGAGGCGGGCGAGCAGTCGCAGCTGCGTCAGGCGTTCGTCCGGGCGGAGGGCCACTGCACCTTCACCGGCGCCGAGGAGGCGGCCGTGTTCGAGACGATGTTCGCGCGCCTCGCCGACGGCACCTGGCCGGCGACATCGCCGCGTGCCCTCTCGGAGCGCGCGGCGAGCATCGAGGCCGGATCGGCCCTGGAGCTCGGGGCGGTGCGATTCGGCACGGCCGGCCACGGCGGCACGCCCGCGCGGATGTGGGACGTCGACGACTGGGGGACCTACTCCGGGTGACGGCGGACGGACAGCGGCCCCGGCATCCCTTCGCGGAAGACCGGGGCCGCTGCTCAGGTCACGCGGTAGGCGACGTAGCGCACGCGGTTGGCCTCACGGATGTACGAAGCCAGGTACACCGCGCGCTCCAGCTCAGGATGCGCGGCGCACTCGAGCGTGAGCGCCGCGCGGAAATAATAGTCGGCCGGATCGACGTCGACGCCGCGGAGCAGGGCCTCGAGCACGGCGGGGTCACCGCTGCGCACACCCTGCGCGCGGATGTAGAGGAGGGACCCGTCGACGCCGCGGGCGCTGTAGCGGCCGTCGACCTCGATCGAGCCGTCGGCGCGCACCGTCTGCCAGTCGGCGCCGCCCGACAGGATCGCGCCCGTGAAGGCGCCGGTGATCGTGCCACCGACCACCGGGATGATGCGGCGGTGCCCCGCCCGCGTCATGCCGTGGTCCTCGAGCGGCCCCAGGTCGGCCACGACCTCGAACGCGCGCTCGAGGGACGGCACCGGTGGTTCGTGCTTCATCAGCGCCCGCCGAACCGGTCGCGCAGGTCGGCCTTGCGGATCTTGCCGGAGGCGGTGCGCGGCAGGTCCTCGACGACGACGACGTTCTTGGGGAGCTTGTAGCGGGCGACCAGGCCGTCCAGGTGCGCGCGGACCTTGTCGGTGTCGACGTCGGCGCCTTCGCGCAGCGTGACGACCGCCCACGGCACCTCACCCCATCGTTCGTCGGGCACGCCCACGACGGCGACGCCGGAGATGCCCTCGATGTCGGCGATGAGGTTCTCGACCTCGGCCGGGTAGATGTTCTCGCCGCCCGAGATGATCATGTCCTTCAGGCGGTCCGAGATGTAGAGGTAGCCGTCGGGGTCGAGATAGCCGAGGTCTCCGGAGCGGTACCAGCCGTCCTCGGTGAACGCCGCGGCGGTCGCCTCGGGAAGCCCGTGGTAGCCGAGGAACACGTTGGGGCCGGCGACCTCGATCTCGCCGACCGTTCCGCGCGGCACCACCTCGCCGTGCTCGTCGGTGATCCGCACCTCGGTGAAGAAGTGCGGCAGCCCCACGCTGCCCTGCTTCTCGCGGGTCATCGACGGCGCGAGAGAGGTCGCGCCGGGCGAGGTCTCGGTCATGCCGTAGCCCTGCGAGAACGACAGCCCCCGCTCCTCGTATGCGTTGAGGATGCGGGTGGGCACGGCCGAGCCGCCGCAGGTGAGTTTGCGCAGACTCGACAGGTCCGTAGACGCCCACGCCGGGTGGTCGGCCATCAGCTGGTACGTCGTGGGGACGCCGCTCAGCATCGTGATCCCGTGACTCTCGATGAGCGCGAGCGCCCGGCCGGCTTCGAAGCCCTTCTCGAGCACGAGGGTCGCGCCCTTGAGCAGCACGGGGAGGGCCCCCATGCCGAGCGAAGCCACGTGGAACAGGGGCGAGATCATGAGCGACACGTCGCCGGAGACCACGTCGTAGTCCACCACGCAGTTGAGGGCCACCCAGGTGAGGTTGCCGTGGCTGAGCACGGCGCCCTTCGGCCTGCCCGTCGTACCCGAGGTGTAGATGATCGCCGCCGGGTCGTCGAGCGAGACGTCCGCGATGGTGTGCCCTCCGGGCGCCTCGGCGATGAGGCGGGCGAGACCGGGATGCTCGGGCAGTCCGTCGCCGGTCACGATGACCTGCGCGATCCGCCCGGCCTCGATGCCCGGCATCGCGCGCCCCAGGAACTCCGCGTCGAGCACCACCGCGCGGGCTCCGGAGTCGACCAGGACGTGCTGCACCTCGGGGCCCGCCAGCCGCGTGTTCACCGGTACGAACACCGCGCCCAGCTGCGCGGCGCCGAACATCACCTGCAGGAACTGCGGACTGTTCTCGCCGATGTAGGCGACCGCGTCGCCGCGGCGGATGCCCCGGTGCCACAGCACCGAGGCCACGCGGTCCGCGGCATCCGCCAGCTCACGATAGGTGAGCGTGTCCTCGCCGAAGACCACGGCGGTCTTGTCCGGATCCTTCAGGCGCCGTTTGGCGAGCCAGAACCCGATTCCCTTGTGCATCGTTGCGGTGTCCTCTCCTTCGAGGAAGCGTCCGGCGGGCGGCCGGTCAGGCGTAGAAGCGGTACAGGCCCCGGGCGACGACCGCGGGCTTGTCGGCGCCCTCGATCTCGATGGTCTGGTCTACGGCGAACTGGTATCCGCCGCGCACCTCGGTCACCTCGGCGATCACCGCGTTCATGCGGACGCGCGCGCCCACCTTGACCGGCGACACGAACCGCACCTTGTCGAGGCCGTAGTTGACACGGGTGCCCACACCGGTCACGTCGAACAGCTCGGACCAGAACTTCACGGTGAGCGACAGCGTGAGGAAGCCGTGGGCGATGGGGGCGCCGAACGGTCCTTCGGCGGCACGCTCGGGATCGACGTGGATCCACTGGTGGTCGTCGGTCGCGTCCGCGAAGAGGTTCACGCGGTCCTGCGTCACCTCGAGCCACTCGGTCCAGCCGAGGTCGGTGCCGGCGAGGCCGGGGACGTCGGCGTAGTCGACGGTGGTGGTCATGGTTCTCCTTCGGTGGGATGGATCAGAGGAAGGCGGACGCGCCGGTCAGCGCGCGGCCGATGATGAGGGCGTTGATCTCGTGCGTGCCCTCGTAGGAGTAGACGGCCTCGGCGTCGGCGAAGAACCTGGCCGCGTCATGCTCGAGCAGGATGCCGTTGCCGCCGAGCACTTCGCGCCCGAGCGCCGCCGTCTCGCGTGCGAGGCGCGCAGTCTGCATCTTCGCGAGCGCGGAGTTCTCGTCGGCGAACTCGCCGCCGAGCCCCGTCGAGGCGCCCGCGGTGAGCCCCGTCGAACCGTCCTGACGGGCCGACAGCTGCACGACGAGCGAGAGCGAGGCGACCGTGTTGCCCAGCATGCGGGCGAGCTTCTCCTGCACGAGCTGGAAGCCGCCGATCGGGCGATCGAATTGATGCCGCTCGCGCACGTAGTGCACGGCCGCATCGAGGACGCCGGCCTGCAGGCCTGCAGCGATCCAGGCCACGTCGGAGCGCATCGCGCGCAGGATCCGCGCGACGTCGCGCCACCCGTTCACGTTCTGCAGGCGATCTGTCTCGGTCACGCGCACGCCGTCGAGCGTGATGAGCGCGTTCTGCATCGGCCGCAGCGAGACCTTGCCCGCGATCGGCTCAAGCCGCACGCCGTCCGCGTCGGTCGGCACCAGGAACGCCTTGACGGCCTGATCGTCCACGTCGCGGGCGAACACGACGAGCACATCGGATGCCGCCGCCCCGCCGATCCACTTCTTGCGACCGTCGATCACCCAGCCGTCGCCGTGCCGGCGCGCAGCGGTGGCGAGCCCGCCCGCGATGTCGGAGCCGTGATCGGGTTCGGTGAGCGCGAAGGCCCCGCGCAGCTGGAAGCTGCGCACGCGCGGATCGAGCTCCGCCGCCTGGGCTGCCGAGCCGCCGAGCGCGACCGCGGTGCGGAAGAGTCCCGACTGCGCGTTGTAGAGCGTGGCCACAGACACGTCGGTGCGGGCCAGCACGTAGTTGCGGAACCCCGAGAACATCGAGGACGCAGCCTCGGCGGCATCCACTCCCTCCGGCTGCATGATATCGAGCGGGACGAGCGCGTCCAGCACCGCGTCGGGCATGGTCGCCGTCTCCCAGGCCTCGGCGAGGAGCGGACGGACGTCGCGGTCGAGCGCCTGCTGCAGCCGCGCGAGCGCGGCGCGCGCGGCCGGGGTCAGCCGTGCGTCGGCGATGGCGTACGGGTCGAACCCGAACGTCGCGTCCGCCTCGAGCGCGGGCACGTCAGCCGCCGAGCCCGAGCAGGCGCGCCGCGTTGTCCTTGAGGATGCCGGGCATCACCTCGGGCTTGAAATGCCCGGCGGTCCCGGCATCCCGCATCCAGCGGTCGGGGGTCAGCAGGGGGAAGTCCGAGCCGAAGAGCACGCGGCTCTTCAGGTACGAGTTCGCGGCGCGCACGAGCGACTCGGGGAAGTACTTCGGGCTCCAGCCGGAGAGGTCGATCCACGTGTTGTGCTTGTGGGTGGCGACCGACAGGGCTTCGTCCTGCCACGGCGCCGACGGGTGCGCCATGATGATCTGCAGCTCGGGGAACCGTGCGGCGACCGGGTCGAGCAGCATCGGGTTCGACAGCCCCAGCAGCAGCCCCCGCCCGCCGGGAAGCCCCGCGCCGATCCCCGTCTGCCCGGTGTGGAACAGGGCGACGACGCCCGCCTGCTGAAGCGTCTCGTACAGCGGCGAGTGCACCGGATCGGAGGGGTCGAAGCCCTGCACCGTGGGGTGGAACTTGAAGCCCCGCACGCCGTGATCCTCGATGAGACGACGGGCCTCGTCGACGGCGGTCGCCGACAGCGGGTCGACCGAGCCGAAGGGGATGAGCACGTCGTTGTTGCGCGCTGCGCCTTCCGCGATCTCGGCACTCGAGAGGGGCGCGTGCCCGAAGTTCGTGCGGGCGTCGACGGTGAAGACCACGGCGGCCATCCGGCGTTCGCGGTAGTACGCGGCGACGCCGTCGAGATCGGGATTCGGGCCGTCGGCGCTGAAGTACTTCGCGGCCGCATCGCGGAGGTCGTCGGGCAGCGATGAATGCCCGTGGTGATCGACCTCGATGTGCACGTGCACGTCGATCGCGGTGATCGCGTCGAGGTCGATCGCGGGTTCGTAGCGGGTCATGCCGCACCTTCCGGTCGTTGAGCGGGCGAAGCGAGACGCGTCAGCGCGTCAGGGCCGCTGCAGCTCGTCGGGCAGCGGCGGGAACTTCTCGCCGACCGACTGGAGGTTGTCGGTGACCTCGGTGAAGTCCGCCGCGAGATCGTCGAAGGACCAGCCGCCGTCGTGGTACGCGGTGACGACGGGCTCGGGGTGCGACCACACCTGCAGGCGGTCGCCGCCGATGCCGATCGCCTGGCCGGTGACACCGGCGGCGTCGTCGGAGGCGAGATAGGCGATGAGTCCGGCGACGTCGTCGGAGGTGCCGAATCCGAGGTCATGCCGGAAGAAGGCTGGCATGGGCTCGCCGGCGGCGTCTGCCTCGACGGCGGCGGCGAAGTAGGGCACGGTCGCGGTCATCGCGGTCGCGGCGACGGGGATGACGGCGTTGGCGGTGATCCCGGCCTTCTTGAGCTCGAGCGCCCACGTGCGCACCATGCCCACGATGCCGGCCTTCGCCGCGGCGTAGTTCGTCTGGCCGAAGTTGCCGCGCTGGCCGGTGGGGGAGCCGATGCAGATGATGCGCCCGGCGACCTCGTTCGCACGCATCCAGGACGCCGCCTCGCGCACGCAGGTGAACGTGCCGCGCAGGTGGACGTTGATGACGGTGTCGAAGTCGTCGTCGCTCATCTTCCACAGCACGGTGTCGCGGAGCACGCCGGCGTTGGTGACGAGGATGTCGAGGCGCCCGAAGGTCTCGACGGCGGTGCGGACGAGCAGCTGCGCGGTCTCGGTCGGGCCGACCGGAGCGGCGACGGCCACGGCGCGGCCGCCCTCGGCCTCGATCGTGGCGACGGCCTCCGCCGCTGTGGCCTGATCGATGTCGTTGATGACGACGGCGGCGCCCTGGCGAGCGAGCTCCTGCGCGTACGCGAGGCCGAGGCCGCGGCCCGAACCGGTGACGATGGCGACCTTGCCGTCGAGAGGGGAGAGCGAAGACATACGTGAGACTCCTTCGTGTCGGATCCATTGAAGACCCAACTGTTGAAAAAGTCAATCATTCCGTTCATCCACGAAGTGGACTACGATCGGGGCATGCCGAAGCCTGCCGACGCCGTCGCACCCGCAGGGCTGCGGGCGTCGGCGCTGACCGACGACCTGAGCTTCCTGCTCGCGCGCGCCAACGCCATCGCACTCGGCGCCGGCAATGCCGCGCTCTCCGCCCACGGGCTCAAGGCGCGCTCGTACTCGGTGCTCGTCCTGACCTCGGGCGACGCGCGCCCCTCGCAGCGCGAGCTCGCGGAGTTCCTGCGTCTCGACCCGAGCCAGGTCGTGAGCCTGGTCGACGAGCTCCAGTCCCGCGATCTCGTCGAGCGGCTCCCCGATCCCTCGGACCGGCGGGCGAACGTCGTCGTCGCGACGGAGGCCGGCCGTGCGCTCGCCGCCGCCGCCCGCGACTCCGCCCGGAACGCCGAGGAGCGCGTGCACGCCCAGCTCACCGCGAGTGACCGCGCGACGCTCGCCGCGCTGCTGCGGGCACTCGCCTTCCCGGACGACTGAGCACCGGACGACCGGGCGCGCGACATCCGCGCGCCCGCCGCCCCATCGCCGCGAAACCCGATCGCCGCGAAGCCCGGCCGCCGCTGCGGCGACGAGCCGCGGCATCCCCTCACCGATGCTCGAGCACGTAACGGTCGCGGCCCGCGAACACGCCCACGATCGTGAGCGCCACCAGCACGGCCAGCACGAGGCCCAGCGAGAGCGTCCACCCGCCGGTGAGGCTGTGCAGCGCCCCGAACGCGACCGGGCCGAGGGCGGCGATGACGTAGCCGACCGACTGCGACATGCCCGACAGCGCGGCCGAGGTGTCGTGGTCGCGGGCGCGCTGCGCCATCAGGGTGAGCGACATCGCCAGCGTCGCGCCACCGGTGAGCCCGATGAGGCACCCCCACACGAGCACCGCGCCGGGGGCGAGCATGAGCCCCGCCACGCCGACGATGGCGAGCGATGGGATGAGCGCCGGTGCCCACCGTTCCAGCGGGCCGCGCAGGATGAGCGGCAGCAGCAGGCAGCCGGCGAGCGAGAACAGCTGGTAGACCATGACGTCGACGCCGGCGACGACCTCGGAGCGGCCGATAGACATCGACAGCGGCGCCAGCCACGTCACGAACATGTAGAACATGGATGCCTGCAGCCCCATGTAGACGGCGACGAGCCATGCGACCGGGTCGGTCCAGATGCCCGTGCGGCCCCGCGGTGCGCCCTCGCGGTCGTGCGTGCGCCTCGCGCCGCGGTGCGCCCACCACCACCCCGCGATCGCGAACGGCAGCAGGGCGGCGCCGGTGACCAGCAGTGCGATCTGCCAGCCCGCCGGCTCGCCGCCGACCTCGACGTGCGAGATCGGCACGACGACCCCCGACGACACGGCGCCGAGCCCGGCCAGCAGTGCCGTGTACACGGCGGTGACCGCGGCGACGTGCCCGGCGAACTCCCGCTTCACCACGGCGGGCATCAGCACGTTGATGACGGCGATGCCGATGCCGATCACCGCGGTGCCGATCCACAGACCCGCCACGGGGTCGGTGAGCGAGCGCACGAGCGTTCCCGCGAGCAGCACGAGCAGCGACCACAGCAGCACGCGCGGCTGGCCGAAGCGCCGGCTGAGGTCGTGCGCGAGGGGCGAGAACACGGCCCAGGCCGCCAGCGGCACGGCTGCCAGGACCCCGAGCGTCGTCGGCGTCATCCCGGTGTCGGCGCCGATCTGGTCGAGCAGCGGCCCGAGTCCGGTGATGGCGGGGCGCATGTTGGCGGCAACCAGGCACACCGCAACCAGCAGCATGACCGCCGATCCCGTGCGCGAGGGTCCCGCGCCCGACGATGGGCGTGAGGTCCGCGACGGTGAGGCCATGGGCACCGGACTATAGCCGAGACGGCGGCTGCGGCATCCTCTCACTCCCGTTCAGTGGCAGTCGTGTGCCGCCGATCAGGCGAGCCCCTCGAGCGGCCAGCCGGTGTACGCCTCGGCGAGGAAGCGCCGGCCCGCCTCGGACTCGACGACCGAGCGCAACTCGCCCAGCTGGCGCAGCCGGTCGAAGTCCGACGCATCGGGCGCGACGTGCAGCATGCTCGTCATCCACCACGAGAAGTGCTGCGCCTTCCAGATGCGGTGCAGCGCCGTCTCGGGGAACGCGTCGAGCAGGCGCTCGTCGCCGCCCTGGAGCAGCGCTCGCAGCGCGCGCTCCAGCACGAGCACGTCGGCGACGGCGAGGTTCATCCCCTTCGCGCCGGTGGGCGGCACGGTGTGCGCGGCGTCGCCGATGAGGGCGACCCGCCCCTTCCGCAGCTCGTGCGCCACGAAGCTGCGGAACCGCAGCACGTCGCGCTGGAAGATCGGGCCCTCCTTGAGGGTCGTGCCCGGCACGCGCTTCTGCAGCTCGTCCCACAGCTGCTCCTGCGACAGCGCGTTCGGGTCGGCCTCGGGGTCGCACTGGAAGTACATCCGCTGCACGGTCGCGCTGCGCTGGCTGATGAGCGCGAAGCCGTTCGGCGAGTTGCTGTAGATCAGCTCTTCGGCGCTCGGCGGCGCCTCGCACAGGATGCCGAACCAGGCGAACGGATACTCGCGGAAGTACCCGCCCGTCGACGAGCCCGTCACCGCTTCGCGCACGACGCTGCGCGAGCCGTCGGCGCCGACGACGAAGTCGGCCTCGATCTCGAGCGCCTGGCCGTCGGCGTCGGTCGCGATGACCCGGGGACGGGTGGATGCCGCATCCTCGACCCGTACGGCGGTCACGCCGAAGCGCAGATCCTGGCCCTTGCCGAGGCGCACCGCGATGAGGTCCTTGAGCACCTCGTGCTGCGGGTAGAGCCAGACGCCGCGGCCGACGAGGTCCGCGAAGTCGATGCGGTGCCCGGCGCCCGCGAAGCGGAGCTCGATGCCGTCGTGGCGGTTGCCGACCGTGCGGACGCGGCTGGACGCGCCGGACGAATCGAGGATCTCGACCGTGCCCTGCTCCAGGATGCCGGCGCGGATGGTCGTCTCGATCTCTTCGCGCGAGCGCTGGTCGATGACGACGGACTCGATGCCGGCGATCCCGAGCAGGTGCGACAGCAGCAGGCCGGCGGGTCCGGCGCCGACGATGGCGACGCGGGTGCGGATCGTGGTCATGAGCGTCTCCTTCGACGAATGGATGCCTCGGCCCAGTGTGCCCGTCTCGGTTGACAGTGCGGCATGATTCCCGTTCATCGGGCAGGAATCGGTCCTCTCAGATCTCGTGCGCAGCCGGGGCGGTCGTGCACAGAATCGGATCCGCGCCTGCGGACGCGCAGCGCGACACGCCGGTGCCGGCGCCGCCAGGACGGCGTGTCGCGTGACGCCTCCGCACCTGCGGATCCGAGGTTGTGTCGGCGAGTCAGCGCCGATCGGCCCGGAGTGCCGCCTCGATGGATGCCGCAGCCTCCCGCAGCGCGGCGATCGCAGGCTCCGGCGCCGTCTCGCGAGGAAGCACGACCGACAATGCGGCGACCACGGCGCCCGCATCGCGGATCGGCACGGCCACACCCGTCGACACGGCTTCGATCGAACCGGGGGCGACCACCACCCCGGTGCGGCGCACCTCGGTCAGCAGCCGGCGCAGGCGTGCGGCATCCGTCACCGTCTCGGGCGAGACGGCGCGCAGCGGGCCGGCGAGCACGCGATCGCGCAGCGCCGCCGGGGCGGACGCCAGCAGCACCAGCCCCGACGACGAGGCGTGCAGCGGCAGCCGCCCGGCGACGCGGGTGATGTTCGCCCCGGCGGCGGGGTGCGACAGCCGCTCGAGGAACAGCGCCTCGTCCTGCTCGAGCACCGCCAGCTGCGTGTGCTCGCGGATGCGCGCCTGCACGGTCTCCATGTGCGGAAGGGCGGCCTGCCGCAGGCGCAGCGCGGTGGACCCGCGCAGGGCGAGCTCCCACAGTCGCAGCCCGAGGTGCACGCGGCGATCCTCGTCGCGCTCGAGCAGCCCCGCGTCGACCAGCTCGTCCACGATCCGGTGCGCGGTCGATGACGGCAGCCCGGCGCGGCGGCCGATCTCGGACGCCGACTGCATCGACCGCTCGACGGTGAAGGTCTCGAGCACGCGCACGATGCGGTCGGTCATCGAGTCGCCGGACGGCGAATTGGCCATGCGCCCACTCTGCCACCGTGCACGGTCGGGGTAACGTCGCAGCGGGAGGATCCATGGCCGACGGCGAGGGCGTGCTGGAGCGGACGCTGCGCGTGCTCGGCTGCTTCACCGACGACGAGCCCGCGGTCACCGCGACCACGCTCGCCGCGCGTACGGGGCTGGCGACCTCGACCCTCCATCGGCTGCTGGCGACCCTCGTCGCCGAGGGACTGCTCACCCGCGCGCCCGGTCACACGTACGCGATCGGCCCGCGCCTGTGGGAGCTCGGCGAGCTCTCGCCGCTGTCGCTGCGGCTGCGAGAGACCGCGCTGCCGCACATGGTGCGCCTGTACGAGGCGACAGGCGAGAACGTGCACCTCGCCGTGCTCGACGGTGCGACGCCCGCGACCTCGACCGCCCTCTACGTCGGACGCCTCACCGGCCGCCAGTCGATCCCGACGCTCAGCCGCATGGGCGGACGCGGACCGCTGCACACCACAGGGGTCGGCAAGGCGCTGCTCGCGACACGCGACGAGGGGTGGCTCCGGCAGTACTTCGAGGCGCCGCTGGAGCGCGAGACCGTCAACTCCATCACGACCGAGGCCGGCCTGCGCGCCGATCTCGCCCGCACGCGGGCGCTCGGCTACGCCACGACGCGCGAAGAGATGACATTGGGCAACATCTCGGTCGCCGCCGCGCTGCCTCGCGTCGAAGGACTGCCGCCGGTGGCCCTGGGGCTCGTGGTCCATCTGGAGCGGGCGGACGAGCGTCGACTGGGTCCGCTGGTCGTGCAGGCCGCCAAGGATCTCCACCAGGATCTGCGCTCGGCCTGACCGACGGCGAGCCCGGGCCGCCGGCATCCACGATTCCCACTGGATGGGAATCCAAGCCGCCGTCACGACGAGGCGGTGCGACTCTGGGACGACCCGAGTCGTCGAAGGAGACCTTGATGAGTGCGACGCAGCCCGATCCCGGCGGTCAAGAGGCGTTCTCGTCGTCGGTGGTGCTGGAGCAGACCGTGGCGGCGCCGGAGTCGCTGCTGGCCTCGCCCGACCAGCTGACGCAGAACGAGATCACGCAGGAGATCGTCGACTACCACGCCGCCGCGGCTCGCCGCGAGGCCGCGGGCGAGAAGCTCAACATGAGCCTGCACGACTTCCCGCCGTACCGGTCGAGCCTGCTGCGCCACCCCACGAAGAATCCCAAGCTGGTCGACCCCGAGACCATCGAGCTGTGGTCGCCCGCGTTCGGGCAGCGTGACGTCGCCGCCATCGAGTCCGACCTGACGCTGCAGCACATCGGCGAGCCGCAGGGCGAGCGCATGACAGTGGAGGGGCGTCTGCTCGACTCGTGGGGGCGTCCGCTGGCGAACCAGCTCGTGGAGATCTGGCAGGCCAACGCCGCCGGCCGCTACATCCACCAGCGCGACCAGCACCCCGCGCCGCTCGACTCCAACTTCACCGGCGCCGGGCGCACCGTCACCGACGACGACGGCTACTACAAGTTCACGACGATCAAGCCGGGCGCCTACCCGTGGAAGAACCACGTGAACGCGTGGCGGCCCGCGCACATCCACTTCTCGATCTTCGGCACGGGCTTCACGCAGCGTCTCGTGACGCAGATGTACTTCCCCGGCGACCCGCTGTTCCCGCTGGATCCCATCTACAACACGATCTGGCGTCAGAAGGACCGCGACCGGCTGATCGGGCTGTACGACCACGACCTGTCGGTGCCCGAGTTCTCGATGGGCTACCGGTTCGACATCGTGGTGGACGGCCCCGACGCCACGTGGTTCGAGCCCGAAGAAGGAGAGCACTGATGGCCGCCGCACCCCGCACCAAGCGCGACCTCGGACCCAAGACCCACGAGCCCACCGGCGGGCAGACCGTCGGGCCGTTCTTCGCGTTCGGCCTGGACTACCCGAAGAAGCACGAGGTCGTGTTCCCGCACAGCCCGGGTGCGATCGTGCTGGGCGGCACCGTGTTCGACGGTGCCGGCAACCCCGTCCCCGATGCCGTCGTCGAGATCTGGAGCGCCGACGAGAACGGCGCCATCCCGCGCGCGCACGGCGCCTTCCATCGCGACGACCACTCGTTCACCGGATTCGGCCGCGCCGCGACCACGGACGTCGGAAGGTACGAGTTCTGGACGCGCAACCCCGGTCCGGTCGAAGGCCGTGCGCCGTTCTACTCGGTCATCGTGTTCGCGCGCGGGCTTCCCGACAAGCTCGTGACCCGCATCTACCTGCCCGAGCACGAGGAGCTTCTGGCGGCCGACGCGCTGCTGTCCTCGCTCGACGAGGGCGAGCGCGCTACGCTCATCGCGACGCGTCTGCCGGACGGAAGCCTGCACCACGACATCCACCTGCAGGGCGAGAAGGAGACCGTGTTCCTTGCCTTCTGACCGTGACCGGACGCCCGACGACGGAGCCTTCGCCGACGGGGGTCTGCTCTCGCCCGCGACGGCCGGTCACGACGGAACGGTCGCCGACGCCGCGTACCTCGATGCGCTGGTGACGGCGGAGGTCGCGCTCGCCCGCGCCTACCGCGAGCTCGGCGTGGCGCCCGGCGACGCGGTGGACGAGATCGAGACCGAGTTCGGCTGGCAGGGAACGGTCCGTGGATGCCGCGAGCACGGCGTCGATCCGTCGGCCCTGGCCGCGGCGGCCGTGGCCGGCGGCAACCCGGTGATCCCGCTCGTCGCGATGCTGCGCGAGCGACTGCCGCGGGACGCACGCGTCTGGCTGCACCGCGGCGCGACCAGTCAGGATATCCTCGACACGGCGCTCATGCTCGTCGCGAGAGACGCCGCGAGCCGCGTCGTCGCCTCCCTCGCCCACGCCGAGGTGTCCCTTCGCTCGCTGGCCCGCTCCCGCCGCGACGAGGTCGCGGCGGCGCGGACCCTCACGCAGCACGCGGTGCCCACCACGGTGGGCCTTCGCGCGGCCGGCTGGCTGCGCGGCGTCGCCCGAGCCCGGGCTCATCTCGACGAGGTGCGGCGGCGGCTTCCCGCACAGCTCGGCGGAGCCGCAGGGACGCTCGCGTCGTTCGCCGAGATCGCGGGAGAGGATGCCGCAGCCGAGCTTCCTGGCCGGTTCGCCGCCGAACTGGGCCTGGCCGCTCCCGACGCGCCATGGCACACCGAGCGCTGGCCGGTCACGGAACTCGGCGACGCGCTCGTACAGGTGATCGACGCCGTCGGCAAGATCGCGGGCGACGTCGCGACGCTCAGCCGCACCGAGATCGGCGAGCTCGCCGAGGGCGCCGGCGGGGGATCGTCGGCGATGCCGCAGAAGCGGAACCCCGCGGCATCCGTCCTCATCCGCTCGGCGGCGCTGCGCGCACCGCAGCTCGGCGCGACGCTGCATCTGGCGTCGGCGCTGGCGGTCGACGAGCGACCCGACGGCGCCTGGCACGCCGAGTGGCCCACGTTGCGCGAACTGTTGCGTCTCGCACTCGGCGCGTCCGCCCACGCGGCCGATCTCGTGGCGGGGCTGCACTTCGACACCGACGCCGTGGCGCGCAACCTCGCCGCCACGGACGGACTGATCGTGGCGGAGCGGCTGTCGCTCGTGCTCGGCTCGGCGCGCGCGGCCGAACTCGTCGCCTCCGGCGGATCGCTGCCGGACCGACTCGCGGACCTGCCCGAGGTCGCCGCGCTCGCCGCCGAGCGCGGAGTCCCGGTCCCGGAGGTGGTCGTCGATCTGCTCGACCCCGCGCGCTACACGGGCCTGGCCGGGAACCTTGTCGACGACGCCGTCGCGATCGCGGACCCGCCCCACTCCCTGACGCAGACGGAGGATCAGCCGTGACCATGCCCCCCATCGCCCTGACCGACCCGGTGGGCCCTTCGACGAGCTCAGGCACCGACGCGCCGCTGCTGGTGCTCGGCCCGTCGCTGGGCACCTCGACACTGCTCTGGGACCGCGTCCTTCCGGCGCTGGCCGAGCGCTGGCGCGTCGTCGCGTGGGACCTTCCGGGCCACGGCGCCGCGCCCTCGGCGGCCGCGCCGTTCTCGGTCGCCGAGCTGGCCGACGCCGTGGCCGCCTCGGTCGACGGGCCGTTCCTGTACGCCGGGGTCTCGCTCGGCGGCTCGGTCGGGCTCGAGCTGCTGCTGCGGCACGGCGACCGCGTCGACGCCGCCGCGATCCTCTGCTCGGGGGCCGCGATCGGCAGTCCGGAGGGCTGGCACGAGCGCGCCGCCCAGGTGAGGACACAGAGCACGTCGAGCCTCATCATCGGCTCGGCGCAGCGCTGGTTCGCGGCCGGCACGATCGCGCGCGACCCGGATCTGACCGGCCGGCTCCTGCACGCGCTGCAGGACGCCGACGACGCG
Source organism: Microbacterium helvum (assembly GCF_014779795.1). GTDB lineage: Bacteria > Actinomycetota > Actinomycetes > Actinomycetales > Microbacteriaceae > Microbacterium > Microbacterium helvum. The sequence continues at coordinate 252,499 of NZ_JACXZS010000006.1, read as the reverse complement.
AGCTACGCGTGGTGCTGCGAAGCCCTCGCCGGCTTCGACGTTCGAGACCGGCTGCACGAGATCACCACGCCGGTGCTCGCCGTGTGGGGCGATCACGACGGCGTCACGCCGGCGGCATCCGCTCTCGAGATCGCCGAGGGCGTCCAGCGGGGCACCGCGGTGGGGATCCCGGATGCCTCGCACCTGGCACCGGCGGATGCACCGGCCGAGACGGCGGCGGCATTGATCGCCTTCTTCGACGCGGTCGGGGCGGAGCAGACGGAACGGACCGGGGCGCGATGACCAGGCCGGACGGCGAGGGACTCACCGATGAGGAGCGCTACGACCAGGGCATGACGGTGCGCCGCGAGGTGCTGTCGGATGCCCACGTCGACCGCGCCGTCGCGAACACGACCGGCCTGACCGCGGACTTCCAGGACTTCATCACCCGCGTCGCCTGGGGCGACATCTGGTCGCGGCCGGGACTGGATCGCCGCTCCCGGTCGGTCGCGGTCCTCACGGCGCTGATCGCCCTCGGCCACCACGAAGAGCTGGCCATGCATCTGCGCGCGGCGCTGCGCAACGGGCTGACCGCAGACGAGGTGAAGGAGGTCATCCTGCAGGCCGGCCTGTACTGCGGGGTGCCCGCCGCGAACACCGCCTTCCGCATCGCGAGCGAGGTGTTCGCCGAGGAGCCCTGACGCCCGTAGGCTTCATCGCATGACGGGCTCGGTGGCGGCATGACGGCTGCGCATCCGCCGCGGATCCTGTACCTGGTCAAGCAGGTCGAGCTGGCGGTCCGCGGCCGGCTCGACACCGTGCTGCGGCCGCACGGCATCACCGTCACGCAGTACACCGCTCTCACGGTGCTCGAGCAGCATCCGGGCATGAGCGCCGCGCAGCTCGCCCGGCACACGTTCGTGTCGGCGCAGGCGATGGACGGCATCGTCCGTGCCCTCGGCGACGCCGGTCTGATCGAGCGGACGCGCGACCCTGGAAACCGGCGGCGCATGACGATCTCGCTCACGCCGGGCGGCACCGCCCTGCTCGCGGACTGCCGAGACGACGTCGACCGCATCGAGGCGGAGGCCTTCGGCGGGCTCAGCGGCGCGGACCGCGACACCCTGAGCGAATGGCTGCAGGACGCCCGTCGTGCGCTGGAGGATGCGCCGCGGACGGTTGACTGAAACCCAAGAAACTTGATAATTGGTCCTGACCCCGTCGACGACGACGGGGGCCTTGTCGACGACGACGGAAGGACCCCCCCAATGTCCACACACCTTCGCAGGCGCGCCCTCACGGTCGCCGCGGCCACGGCCGGCGCCCTGCTCACCGCGGGAGTGATCGCCGCGCCCGCCGCCGCCGACACCGGCGGCGAGTACTCCGGCTCGCTCTCGAACGGCACCACATGGCTGGCGTCGGTGCCCTCGGACTGGAACGGCACCGTACTGCTGTACAGCCACGGCTACACCCCGTCGTTCGCCGGCGGCAACTGGGCATCCGTTGCCCCCGACGACGGCACCAAGGCGCTCCTGCTGGAAGAGGGCTACGCGCTGGTCGGGTCGTCGTACCGATCCAACGGGTGGGCGGTGCCCGGCGCCGTCGACGACCAGCTGCAGTCGCTGGACGCGATGCTCGACGAGACCGGCCTGCAGCCCGAGCACATCCTCGCCTACGGCACGTCGATGGGCGGGCTCGTGACGGGCCGCATCGCCGAGCTGGCCGGCGACGTGATCGACGGGGCGATGCCCACCTGCGGTCTCATGGAGGGCGGCGTCGACCTGAGCAACTACCAGCTCGACGGCGCGCACGCGATCGACGTGCTGCTCGCCCCCGGCCAGGACCTCGACATCGAGGGATACAGCACGCTCGGCGAGGCGTTCGCGGCGTCCGGCGCGCTGCAGGCGGCCGTGCAGGCCGGTCAGCAGACGCCCGAGGGTCGCGCCCGCGTCGCGCTCGCCGCCGCGCTGTACCACCTGTCCGACGGCGTGCGCGCCGCGGACGCCCCGACCGATCCCGCCGTGGCGCAGAAGTCGCTGTACGACCAGCTTCTCGGCACCATCGGGTTCGTCACTCCGGGTCGGTTCGACATCGAGTCCACGGCCGGCGGCAACGCGACCTGGAACGTCGGCGTCGACTACACGAAGCTGTTCGCGAAGTCGGCGGACCGTGCTCTCGTCGAGCAGCTCTACGCGCAGGCCGGTCTCGATCTGCGCGCCGACCTGGCGACCCTGACGGCCACCGCGGACGTCGCCGCCGACCCGGGCTCGGTCGAAACGCTGCGCGCCTCGTCGGGACTCACCGGCGAGCTGCAGATGCCGGTGCTGACGCTCCACACGCTCGACGACGTGCTCGCGCCGGTCCAGGTCGAGCAGGAGTACGCCGAAGACGTCCGTGATGCGCACCGCAACGACCTGCTGCGCCAGTTCCGCGTCGACAGCGTGGGGCACTGCAACTTCACGTCGGCCGAGATCGCCGCGGGCATCGCCGCGCTGCAGTCGCGCGTCGAGACCGGCAACTGGGGTCTGGTCGGCCAGTCGGCGGACCGCATGAACGCGCTCGCGGCATCCCTCGACGACAGCGGCACCGCTTTCGTGCAGACCAAGCCCGGCGAGTTCCTCGGCGACCGCTGACCGCCGGCCCTCTCGAACCGTCGCAGACGGTCCCGCACTCCGGTGCGGCGATCGTCTGCGACGGTTCGCGTCATGGGGAGGGATGCCGGCGGCCCGGCGACGCTGGTCAGGCCGAGGGATGCGCGGTACGATGGTCGCAGAACGCACACGCGTTCGCACAGCGAACAAGCGAGGACGATCCGTGATCGACAAGACCGTTCCCTCCGCCGCGGAGGCCGTGGCCGGCATCCCCGACGGCGCGACCGTCATGATCGGCGGGTTCGGGCGCGCCGGTCAGCCCGTCGAGCTCATCGACGCGCTCATCGCCCAGGGCGCCGGGGACCTGACGATCATCAACAACAACGCGGGCAACGGCGACGTCGGCCTGGCAGCGCTGCTGGCGAAGAAGCGGGTGCGCAGGATCCTGTGCTCGTTCCCGCGCCAGCACGACTCGTGGGTGTTCGACGGGCTGTACCGCGCCGGCGAGATCGAGCTCGAGCTCGTCCCGCAGGGCAACCTCGCCGAGCGGATCCGCGCGGCGGGCGCCGGCATCGGCGCGTTCTACACGCCCACCGGCGTGGGCACGCAGCTCGCCGAGGGCAAAGAGACCCGTGAGATCGACGGTCGCACCTACGCGCTGGAGTACCCCATCCGCGCCGACTACGCGCTGATCAGCGCCTACCGCGCCGACCGGTGGGGCAACCTCGTCTACCGCGAGACGGCCCGCAACTTCGGCCCGATCATGGCGTCCGCCGCGACGACCACCGTCGTGCAGGTGGACGAGGTCGTCCCCCTCGGGTCGCTCGACCCCGAGTCCGTCGTCACCCCGGGGATCTTCGTCGACCGCGTCGTCGCCGTCGGCGAGCGAGCCTGGCTGCGTGACGGCGAGTTCGTCGGCGGGGTCGACATCGAGGGACGCCCGCTCGGCCGGGACGAGGCACCCGGAATCGAGGTCGACCAGTGAGCACCCGCATCACCCGCGAGCAGCTCGCGGCCCGCATCGCGCAGGACATCCCCGAGGGCTCGTACGTGAACCTCGGCATCGGCGCGCCGACGCTGGTCGCCGACTACCTCCCCGCCGACCAGGAGATCATCCTCCACACCGAGAACGGCATGCTCGGCATGGGCCCCTCACCCGAGGCAGGGCGCGTCGACCCCGACCTCATCAACGCCGGCAAGCAGCCCGTGACGGCCCTCGCCGGCGCCGCCTACTTCCACCACGCGGACTCGTTCGGCATGATGCGCGGCGGGCATCTCGACGTGTGCGTGCTCGGGGCGTTCCAGGTGTCGCAGGGGGGAGACCTCGCGAACTGGTCGACGGGCGCACCCGGCGCGATCCCGGCCGTCGGCGGCGCCATGGACCTCGCCATCGGCGCCAAGAACGTGTACGTGATGACCGACCTCCTGACCAAGACCGGCGAGTCCAAGCTCGTCGAGGCGTGCACGTACCCGCTCACCGGCGTCGGCTGCGTCACCCGCGTCTACACCGACCATGCCGTGTTCGACGTCACCGCCGAGGGGTTCGCGGTGCGCGAGGCGTTCGGCGACAACACCGTCGCCTCGCTGGTCTCGCTGACAGGTCTGGAATTGCAGGATGCCTCGACCTCCGGCATCCAGGAAGGCGAATGAGATGGCCACCTACATCTACGACGCGGTCCGCACCCCCTTCGGCCGAGCCGGCGGCGCCCTGTCGGGCGTGCGCCCCGACGACCTCGCGGCGGTGGTCCTGCGGGCGACGGTCGAGCGCACCGGACTCGACCCCGCGCGCATCGACGACGTGATCTTCGGCGATGCCAACCAGGCGGGGGAGGACAACCGCAACGTGGCGCGCATGGGCGCGCTGCTCGCGGGGTTCCCGACCTCGGTGACCGGGGTCACCGTCAACCGGCTGTGCGCCTCGAGCGTCGAGGCGGTGATCCAGGGGTCGCGCGCGATCGACGCGGGCGATGCCGACATCGTGCTGGCGGGCGGGGTCGAGTCGATGAGCCGGGCGCCGTTCGTCGTCGAGAAGTCGCCGAGGCCGTGGCCGAGCGTCGGCAACCAGACGCTGTGGAACACGTCCATCGGGTGGCGCATGACCAACCCCGCGCTGCCGAAGAACTGGACGATCTCGAACGGCGAGTCCGCCGAGCTGATCGCCCGCGAGTGGGGCATCTCGCGCGAGGCGCAGGACGAGTTCGCGGTGCGCTCGCACCGACTCGCCGCCGAGGCCTGGGCCGCCGGCGTGTACGACGGCGAGACCGTGCAGGTACCGGGTGCCGAGCTGGCACGCGACGAGGGCATCCGCGACGACACTTCGGTCGAGAAGCTCGCCGGGCTGCGCGCGCTGTTCGCCTCCGACGGGTCTGGGTCGGTCACGGCCGGCAACTCCTCGCCCATCAACGACGGTGCGTCGGCCGTGCTGCTGGCGCGCGAGGGCGCGCTGGACGGCGAGCCGCTCGCGCGCATCACCGGCCGTGCGGCGCATGGTGTGGACCCGGACCAGTTCCCGATCGCCCCCATCGAGGCCGCGAACAAGGCGCTCGCGCGCGCGGGTCGCACCTGGGCCGACGTCGACCTGGTCGAGCTCAACGAGGCCTTCGCATCGCAGTCGCTCGCGTGCCTGGCCGGCTGGCCCGACCTCGATCCCGACAAGCTCAACATCCACGGCGGGGCGCTGGCGATCGGCCACCCGCTGGGGGCGTCCGGCGGCCGGATCATCGGCCACGCGGCGCACGAACTCGCCCGTCGCGGCGGGGGCATCGCGGTCGCCGCGATCTGCATCGGCGTGGGCCAGGGCCTGGCCGTCGTGCTCGAACGGTAGACGTCTACCACTGCCTCTTCTACCTGGGTAGACTGCGACCGTGAGCCTCAACATCAAGAATGAGCGCACCCACGCACTGGTGCGTGAGCTGGCAGAGCTGACCGGCATGAGCCAGACGAGCGCGGTAGAAGACGCCGTGCGGCGGCGGCTGAAGGAGTTGCAGACGGATGCCGGCGCCCGGGGTGGGCGTCCCGCTCCGAAATATCCACCCGAAGAGGTGGAACGCCGCATCGCGGCCATCAAACGCATCTCGGCCGCCTTCGTCGCCGAGACGACACCAGAGCAGCGAGAGGCCATGCGCAACCACGCCGACTGGCTCTACGACGAGTTCGGCCTGCCGAAGTGATCGTCGATACGTCGGCGCTGATCGCCGTGCTCGAGCAAGAGGCCGAGGCGGACGACATCGGAATGCTCCTGGCCGGTCTCGGCGGACAGATCTCGGCCGCAACCCTCGTCGAAGCCCGCGTGGTGGCACTCGGGCGCGGCGGTCCGACCGGACTGCGCCGACTCGATGCGCTGGTCGCCAAGACCGGGCTCACTGTCGTCCCCTTCGACGAGATCCAGGCCGACGTGGCGACCGTCGCGTATCGGGACTTCGGGCGTGGGTCGGGCCACCCCGCGAAGCTGAACCTCGGCGATTCCTACAGCTATGCTCTCGCTCATGTGGCCGACGAGCCGCTGCTGTACATCGGCGACGACTTCTCGCACACCGACATCCGCTCCGCTCTCGAGGAGTACGGCGAATGACGGATGCCGCCGCCTCGGCCCGCTCGAACGATAGCGCCGCGGCCCGCTCGAACAGTAGCGCCGCGGCCCGCTCGAACAGTAGCGCCGCGGCCCGCTCGAACAGTAGCGCCGCGGCCCGCTCGAACAGTACAGTCCAGTCGCTCGAGCGCGGGCTCGCGGTCATCCGGGCCTTCGACGGCGAGCACCCCGAGCTGACGTTGAGCGAGGTCGCCCGTCGTGCCGACATCACGCGCGCTGCGGCCGGCCGATTCCTGCGCACGCTGGAGCAGCTCGGCTACGTCCGCAGCGGCGAGCGGCTCTTCTCGCTCACGCCGCGCGTGCTCGAGCTCGGGTTCAGCTACCTGTCGGCGCTGTCGATTCCCGAGATCGTGCAGCCTCACCTCGAACGCCTCTCTCGCGAGGTGGATGAGAGCGTCTCGGCAGCCGTGCTCGACGGCGGCGACATCGTGTACGTCGCCCGCGTGCCGACGCGGCGCATCATGAGCGTCCGCATCACGATCGGCACCCGCTTCCCGGCGTTCGCGACGTCGATGGGTCGCGTGCTGCTGGCGGGGATGCCGGATGCCGTGGCCGGCGCCGTGCTGGCGGCATCCGCTCTGCCCTCCCTCACCGAGCGCACCGTGACCGACGCCGCCGCCCTGCGGGCGGCGTTGGACCGCGTCCGCGCGCAGGGGTGGGCGCTCGTGGACGGCGAGCTGGAACCGGGCCTGCGATCGGTCGCCGTGCCGCTGCACGACCGACGGGGCGACGTCGTGGCCGCCGTCAACGTCTCGACCAGCGCGACGCGCGACAGTGTCGAGCACGTCGTCGAGCAGTACCTGCCGCCGCTGCAGCGCACGGCAGTCGAGATCGACGCGGAGCTGCGCCTGGTTTAGCTAGACTTAGCCAAGCTGCGTGCCTATCCTGAAGGCGTGACGCAAGTCAACGTCCATGAGGCCAAATCGCAGCTGTCGGCGCTCATCGCGCGCGTGCTCGCGGGCGAAGAGATCACGATCGCGCGGGCCGGGGTCCCGGTCGTCGACATCATCCCGCACCGCGACATCTCGGTCGTCTACGGGCTCGGTCGGTCCGAGCCCGCGCACGATCCGACGCTGTTCGACGGGATCGACGACGAGGTCGCCGAGCTGTTCTACGGCGAACGCTCGTGATCCTGCTCGACACGAACGCGCTGCTGTGGCTGTATCGGGATGCCGCCGACCTCGGTCCGGCGGCGCGCCATGCGATCGACACGTCGGGCCGCGTGCACTACTCGTCGGCGTCGATCCTCGAGATCACCGTGAAGAATCTGCTCGGGCGGATCGAGCTGCCCGGTGGAGCGGCGTACCCGCGCGTCTTCGACGAGTCGGGGCTCGTCGAGCTGCCGTTCACCTCACGGCATGCGGCCGCTCTCGCCGCCTTCCCGGCGCTCGCCCGCCACGACCCGTTCGATCGGATGCTGCTCGCCCAGGCGAAGGTCGAGTCGCTCGACCTGCTGACGTCCGACGCGGTGCTGCTCGGCCTCGGCGAGACGTGGGTCCGCGACGCGCGACGCTGAGGTCCCTCAGAAGATGATCGTGTGGTTGCCGTGGCGCAGCACGCGGTCCTGCGCATGCCACAGCACGGCGCGCGAGAGCACCTGGCGCTCGACGTCGGCACCGCGGCGGGCGAGCTCGGCGGCCGAGTCCGCATGCGTCACGCGCACCGTGTCCTGCTCGATGATCGGCCCCTCGTCGAGGTCGTCGGTGACGTAGTGCGAGGTCGCGCCGATGAGCTTGACGCCGCGCTCCTTGGCCTTCTTGTACGGCTCGGCGCCGATGAAGGCCGGCAGGAACGAGTGGTGGATGTTGATGACCGGCACGCCCAGCTCGGCGAGGAAGTCGCCCGACAGGATCTGCATGTAGCGCGCCAGGACCACGAAGTCGACGTTGCCCTTGAGCAGCTCGAGGATCTTCGCCTCAGAGGCCGACTTGTCGGGCCCCGGCACGCCGGGCACATGGAAGAACGGCACGCCGAACGAGCGCACGTCCTCGGCCGAGGCGGTGTGGTTCGAGATCACCATCGGGACCGTGACCGGCAGGTCGCCGCGGCGGTGGCGCCACAGCAGGTCGAGCAGGCAGTGGTCCTGCTTCGACGACAGGATCGCCATGCGCTTGGGCACCGACTGGTCGGTCAGCGACCACTCCAGCTCGAAGCCCTCGAGGGTCTGTGCGATCTCGGCCTCGATCACCGGCCGGTCGGCCGCGAAGCCCGGGCGGTGGAACACGACCCGCTGGAAGTACGCGCCGCCCGTCGGGTCGTCGGAGTACTGGTCGAAGGCGACGATGTTGCCGCCGATGCGCGTGATCATGGCCGACACGGCCGCGACGATCCCCGGCTGGTCGCTGCCGTGCACGATGAGGCAGACGTGATCGGGCTTGAGCTGTTCGGCGGCCATTGTTCGATTCTGCCCTGTCAGGGGAGCAGGGGATGCCGACGGGCGCGGCCGCCGGCATCCACCCCCTCTTCGGCTCAGCGCGTGAACGCGAACTGCGCCGTATGGGCGATGCCGTCCCCGAGGTCGACGGTGAGCAGCTTGCACGACCCGGCGTACGACTTCGGGCTCGACCACACGAACCGGTAGTCGCCGCCGCCGAGGTTCTGCAGACCGCTCGCGCCGGTCGCCGTCTCGGTGATGAGGTTCGGCGTGTCACCGAGGTCGCACGAGAGGCTCGTCGCGCGAACCGTGACCTTCGCCGCGTCGAGGTCGGCGGCGGGCGTGCCGGCGGCGTCCGACGTGACGTGGAACGTCAGCGGGACGGCCCTGCCGGCCTTGACCTGATTGACCTCGTCGGCGCGGACCGGGTCGCCGAAGCCCGAGAACCCGTACCCCACGAGATACGTCGCCGGGGCGGTGGCGGTGTTGCCGGCGACATCGGTCGCGGTGCAGGCGACGGTGTGCGTCCCCGCTGCGGAGGTGTCGAGCGGGGCACCGCCGTTGCACGACGACGTCGCGACACCCGAGGTCGCGTCGGTGGCGCCGGGGTCGGCAGCGGCGGTTGCGCCGAGTGCGAGCGGTGAGGCGACCGACGGCGCCAGCACGGGCGGCGTCGCGTCGTACTTGTACGCGAAGGCGAACGACCCCGAGCGGTTGCCGGCGAGATCGGTGCAGCCGCCGAAGACGGTGCGCCCGGCGGTGTCGGGGCCGCCGAGCCCGGTCGTCGTGCACTCGGCGATGCCGGAGATCGAGTCGGATCCCACCCATTGGATGCTTCCCGGCGAGCGATACCAGCCGGATGCGTTGGCGTAGGTGCCGACAGGGTGCGCCGCGTACGCGGTCGGCGAGACCGAGTCGACATGGAACGGGCCACCCGTCGCATGGAGCTCGATGAATCTCACCCCGTCGCACCGGTGGAAGAAGACCTCCCAGTAGCAGTAGTCGACGATCGCCTCGACGGTGCACGACACCGCGTCGGTGTCGGCGTAGTCGGTCGTGACGACCACGCCCCCGCCCACCCAGTCCCCGAGCTCCTCCCACGGAGTCCAGCAGCGAGCACCGTAGAACGTGACGTGCTCGACCTCGTCGGCAGGGATCCCGACGGTCGCCGCTCCGCTGTCGAACGCGACGTACGCCGACGCGGGACCTCGGACCCAGACGTCGTCATCGGCGGATGCCGGCGTCGCCGCACCCGCGGCCAGGACCACCGCCGCCGCCACCGCGGCCAGTCCGGCCGCCCATCTGCGCTTCATGATTTCCTCCCGCCTCGGCGGACGGACCGCCCGTCCACGCGCTCCGGCCGCCGTGCCGGTGGCCTCCCGTCGAGCGAAGCGCTGTCGTACGCTGAGCGCATCGGGCAAATGCCCGATCTTCGACTGGGGAAACGGGATGCCGCCCGGCGGGCCGGCGTCGTACGGGCGGTGACGGGCGTGGAGCTGCTGGGGCGTGAACGCGAGCAGTCCCGCCTGCGCGACCTGCTCGACGACGGCCGGCGGTTCGTCGCGGTCACCGGGCGCCCCGGCGTCGGCAAGACGGCGCTGCTGACCTCGTTCTCGCGCTCGCCGTCGCTGCTCGCCGCCGCGGACGTGTGGCGGGTCGACCTGGACGGCGTGCCGGCGACCTCGGGGCTGTTCGCGGATGTCGCCGGGCGCCTCGGCATCGGCGGCGAGTCTGCCCGCGACGGCCGAGGTGCTCCCGCTGAGCGGCTCGCTCGCGTCATCGGCGGCAGCTCACGCGTGCTCGTCCTCGATCACGCGGACGGGGGCCCGCTCGTCGCCGACGAGGTCGGACTGCTGCTGGCCCGGTGCCCGAGGCTGCGCGTCGTCGTCGCGCACACCACATCGGTGGAGGGCGTCGACGGCCAGGTCGCGCTGCTGCCGCTGGATGTGCCCGACGAGGGCGCCACGGTCGACGAAGCTCTCTCGAGCGCGGCCGTGCGGCTCTTCGTCGACCGGGCGACGGGTGGCGACGTGCATTTCCGCCTCGACGAGCGCAGCGTCGACGATGTCGTCCGCATCTGCCGGCTGGTCGGCGGCCTGCCGCTCGCGCTGGAGCTCGCTGCGGCCCGAGTCCGCACGCTCTCGCTGCCGAGGCTGGCACGAGAACTCGACTTCGGCGAGGGCGCGCTCGACATGCTGAGCGCACGAGCGGACGCGGCGCGCGGAGGAATGCGCGAGGCCCTTGCCGGGACGGTCGGCGCGCTCGACGCACGGGATCGCACGCTGCTGGAATCGTTGTCGAGCTTCTCGGGGCCGTTTGCGTTCGCGTCGGCAACGGCGGTGAGCGGCCGCCCCGCCGGCGATGTCGCCGACGCGCTGGAGCGGCTTCAGGACCTGCGGCTGCTCGAGGCCGCGGGCTCCGTGCGCGACGAACCGGTGTTCACGATGCTGCCCATCCTGCGGCGGTTCATCGCCGAGCGGGGTGTGCGGCCCGCCGTCCGCGACGCTTACCGGCGCCATCTCGGCGAGGTGCTCGCCGACGCCGCTGCTGCGCAGGCGCGAGCCGATCGGCCCTCGACGTGTGCGCTGGCGCACGTGCTGCGACGCGACCTCGCCGCCGAGGCCGAGCGCCTCGTGGCGTCCGACGACGACCGTGCGGCGGATTGGCTCGTCGGCTGCGCCGCCGTGCTGGAGAGCGAGCCGGAGGGGGCGCTCGTCGGCGCCCAGCTGGAGCGCCTGATCGCGAGCAACGCTGTCGCCGCGCTGAGCGTGGCGCAGCAGGCGCGCGTGTGGCTGTGGTCGGCGTACGCGCTGGCCCTGACGCCGGACGGCGTGTCGCTCGCCGCGGTCATCGACGAGCGCTGGTCGCGCGGGTTCGCCCTGGTCGAGCCGGACGAGGACCCGGAGCTCGCGCTGCAGGCGCTCATGATCTCGGTGCTGGTCGGCATCACGACCGGCGACATGCGCAACACGATGTCGTCCGCGTCGGAGGGTCGTCGCATCGCGATCGCCCACGCGCGGGGCACGTGGGCGGCGCGGTTCGACGTGTGGATCGCCGCCGGCCGCCACGCGACCGGCGACATTCCCGGGGCGGTCGAGCTGGCGCTGGAGGCGCTGCGACACGCGGAGCGGGTGGCTGACCCGCACGCGATCGTGGCGGCATCCATCCTCCTTCACACGGTGCCCGCGGGCAGCGTGCCGGCCGGCGCAGCGGTGCCGTCGCCGGCCGAGGTGCTGCGGTTGGCTCAGGCGGAACGGGATGCCGTCAGGGAGTGGTTCCTGCTCGGCGTGATGACGCGCGTCGAGCTGGCCGCCGGGCGGCCCGGGATCGCCGCACGCTGGTGCGCATCCCGGCTGTCGGCCGGCGCGCAGCGCGGCTGGTCGTACCTGTCGGCGGTCTCGCTCATCCACTCCGTCTTCATCGCGGTGGCGTTCGGCGACTTCGCGTTCGCCGGACGCATCCTCGGCGCGGTCGAGGCCGATCGCGAGCGGGTGCTGCGCTCGATGGCCCCGGCATCACGCGGCGAGCTCGATCGGGCGCGGGTGCTGATCGCCGAGCGGCTCGGGGCGCGGCATGCGGCCGCGGCGATCGCGGGCGGCGGCATGCTGTCGCTCGCCGAGGCGGCGGCCGAGGCCGTGCCGTGGCTGCGGCGCCGCGCCGAGACCGAGAGCGACGCCGTGCGCGACGATGCCGTGCTCACGACGCGCGAGCGCGAGGTGCTGGAACTGCTCGCCGACGGACTGACGAACAAAGAGATCGCCGCACGGCTGCACATCACGACCAAGACGACGATGCACCACACCGGGTCGATCTACCGCAAGCTCGACGTGCGCGGCCGTGCCGAGGCGACCGCGTACGCGTTCCGTCACGGACTGGTCAGCCGGCCCCCTGACGTCGGCGCGGTCGTATGAGACGAGTGGATGCCGTCACGCCGGTGCCGCGAGCGGCGCGGGCGTGACGGTGCGACGAGCCCGATCGTGAGCGCGACCGGCGTAGCCGCGACCAACACCGCGGCACCCGCCTCACCCCATGGGCCGAGCTGTGCCACGGTGCGTCCCGAGAGGGATGCCGTCACCACCAGCACCGGCATCCCGACGAAGGTGATCGCGGCCCCGAGGATCGCCCAGCGCACGCTCTCGCGCTCGGGCGTCGACAGCCGGCGGCGGTAGCGGTGCACGGTGACGACGATCAGCCCGGCCTCCAGCAGGTGGACGAGCTGCCACCATGGCGATGCGACCAGTGCCGCTCCGCCGAACAGGTCGATCCCCGCCACGAGGGCGAACACGGCGACGGGCGCCGCGAGCCACCGGGGCTGCAGGTGCCCGTCGGGGTAGGACGTGAACACCAAGGTGAACCCGATCGTGTTGAGCGCGGCATCCCATGCTGAATCCGCCGGCTGCCACACCGCCGCGAGCATCGCGAGCGCGAGGCACATCACACCCACGGTGGCAAGCGCCGTCCGCGGTGCGCGCATCACATGGACGACGAGCGCGACGGCCAGCGCCGCGGCGACGGCCGTGACGCCCACGTCGACGATGAGAACCCCCAGGTCAGGCATTTGCGAGAAGTCTCGGGCAGCAGGACGCGCGGCACCAGCGCGTCAACGCCGACGCGAGCGGGTGAGTCCGATCGCGACCAGCACGAACAACGGCCCGCACAGGTACTGAGCGGCCGGCAGCACCAGCCCCCATGCGGCTCCCGCGAACACGATCGCCACGACGCTCGCCGCCCAGCCCCAGCCGCGGGCCAACGCCCTGCCGTCGATCGTCGTCAGGAGCGTCCAGGCCGCAGTCGCCACCGCGGCGACGAACAGCCCCGTGCTCGACACGATGTTCAGCACCCAGAACGCCGCCGCCTGTACGTCGTGATCCGACGCCGCCTCGCCGAGGTTAGCCGAGATCCAGCTGTACATCGTCCGGCCCTGAACGCCGGCGAATACGAGTCCGATCCCGGCGGTCGCGCCGGCGATGAGCGCCCCGGTGCCCGGCCCGGACGACGCCGGCTGCAGGCGGCGGACGGCGACGGCGAGCGCGATGGTCAGAATGCCGAGGGCGAGGAACGTCGCACCTCCGAACACTGACTGCACTTCGAGCGCCGGTACGTCCGCCGCTGTGGGGTAGTCCATTCCTTCTGCGCCGTTCACGAGTACGAACACGGCTCGCAAGGTGGGGAGCACGACCCACGCGACGGCGAGGGTCCACGCGAGGGCGACGGTGATGCGGCGGGTGCGACGTGCCGCAGCGACGTCGGCGTCGACGGTCGTGGTCATGGCTTCTTCCTTCCGTGAGGCGGCTGGTGCCGCATCACGCAGTCGACCGCGCCGGGTTCCCAGGACGCCAGTGCACTTTCTGCCCGGCCGCAGTGGTCCCCACCGTGGGTGAGACGTCCGCGAGCGAAGGGATCCGGAGGCCCAGGCATCCAGTTCACTCCAGAAGTCGCCAGCCCAGCTTCTCGGCGGCGTGGCGGTCGAAGGTCACCGTCTCGGTCGCGCCGAAGAGGTTCATGATGCCCTCGATGAGCGCGTCTGCGAAGTCTGCGCCTTCATCGGCGAGGGCGAGCGCACGGACGACGCTCTCACCGTCGTCGAACTCGAGCACCTCGGTCTGGACGAGTCGATGGATGACCAGCAGGCAGTCAGTCCTCGTGAGCTTGTGGACGCGGCCGAGCACCCAGGCCAGTTCGGCGAGCGTCACCTGAGCGATGAACCCGGGACGTTCGACGGTGAGCGACTCGAGCAGCCGCCTCGCCGCCTGATACTGCTCCTCGTCGTCGCGGACGATGTACCGCAGGAGCACGTTCGTGTCGATGCCGACGAGCTCGACCCCGGACATCCCGATCATCGGAGGCCCCGCATGCCGCTTGCGGCACCGCCCTCGGCGATCGCCTCATTGATCTCTTCGATAGTCATGGCGGGCCGGTTCGGATCGTGGAGCAGTCCCGCCAGATCTTCGATGCTGCCCGTGCGCCTGACCATGCGCACTTCTCCACTGAGGAGCGTCACGAACATCACCTTCGACCCTGCGACGAGCCCGAGCTCGTCACGGATCTCTTTCGGGATGGTGATCTGGCCCTTGCTCGTCAGCGTCGCGATGGACATGGCGAGGCATCCTTTCCATTTCCTGATGACCTTACGATCATCACTCGAGAAAGGAATCAGCTCAAGAGTAAGGAATCAGCGCACCCCGCGCATGAGCTTCAGCACGGGCTTCACCGCGGCCAGCAGCGCCAGGCCCAGAACGATCGCGATCACGCCGAGGATCGTGAAGTAGGGGACCTCGTCCTTCGGGTTGTAGAACTGCGCGAGCCAGCCGGCGATCGCGGTGCCGAGCGCGATCGACAGGAAGTACAGCGCCACCATCTGCGTGTGGAAGCGCTCGGGGGCGAGCTTGGTGGTCACCGACAGGCCGGGGGGCGAGATGAACAGCTCGGCCACCGTGAACACGAACAGGATCAGCACGATCGCCAGCAGCGGCGTGGAGTTGGGTGCGCCGTTCGCCCACGGCAGGAACAGCAGGAAGGCGAGGCCCATGATCATCGCGCCGAGCGAGAACTTCACCGGCGCCGAGGGGGCGCGGTCGCCGAGCTTGGTCCAGATCCACGCGAAGACGCCCGACAGGATGATGACGAAGATCGGGTTGATCGAGTTGACCCACGAGACCGGCATCTCCCACCCGAGGATGTTGCGGTTCAGGCGCTGGTCCGAGTAGATCGTCAGCACCGTGAACTGCTGCTGATACAGCGACCAGAAGCCGACGTTCACGATGAAGAGGGGGATGAAGCCGATCACCCGCGAACGGTCGTCGCCGCTGATCTGCCGGGACGAGATGATGACCGCGAAGTACGCCACCGCCGCGACGAGCGTGACGAGGATCACGACGCTCGACAGGTTGTCGGCGCGGATGACGCCGGTGAGCACCAGCACCACGATCAGCACGAGGCCGGCCGCGGCGATGCCGATCATCACGCCACGACGGTTCGCGGGGAGCGGGTTGGCGACCACGCGCGACGAGGCCGGCAGCTGCTTGCGGCCGAACGAGTACTGGATGAGGCCGAGCGCCATGCCGATGGCCGCCGCGCCGAAACCCCAGTGGAACCCGACGTTCGTCTGCAGGAAGCCGGTGACGATCGGCCCGAGGAACGCGCCGAGGTTGATGCCTAGGTAGAACAGCGAGAAGCCGGCGTCGCGGCGGGCGTCCTTCGGCGTGTACAGCGTGCCGACGACGGCGGTCGCGTTGGCCTTGAGCCCGCCCGAGCCGACCGCGACGAGGATCAGGCCGACGCCGAGTCCGGCGAGGTTCGGCAGCAGGGCGAGGGCGATGTGGCCGGCCATGATGATCCACGCGCTGATGAACAGCACCCGCTCCGAGCCGAGGAGCCGGTCCGCCACCCACGCTCCGAGGATCGTCGACAGGTACACGGTGCCGCCGTACGCCCCGACGATGCCCGTCGCCGTGGCCTGGTCGATGCCGAGGCCGCCCTGGGCGACCGAGTAGTACATGTAGATGAGCAGGATGCCCTGCATGCCGTAGAAGCTGAAGCGCTCCCACATCTCGACGCCGAAGATGTGCGCCAGGGCCCACGGCTGACCGAAGAACCGGGTGTCGTGGTCGGCGCCGTCGTCCGCCGCGAGCGACGTGGCGGCCGAGGCGGCGGCCGAGACCGGCGCAGCCGCCGCTGCCGCGCCGTCGGGCGGTCCGACGGGGTCCTGCTCGGGGACCCGCCCGGCCGATTGGGCCCTGGGGTCGTCCTCGTCACCCTGAAATCCCTGATCACGCCCGTCCATGCGTTCGCTCCCGTCGCCCCCCGGATGACGTCAGGCTAGCGGGCGGGCGACGTTCACGGCAGTAGGGGGTCACTCCGGGAGAGAGGGATGCCGCTCCTCGGGGGCATGCCGGCGCGGGATGAACAGCGCCACGAGCAGCGCGATCACCGCGGCGCCGCCGCCGAGCAGGAACGACACCTGGAACGCCGCCGGCCCCGGCACCGGGGTGCCGTCGAGGTCGACGACGAAGGTCGCCAGCACGGCGCCGACGACCGCGGCCGCGGTGCTCGTGCCGAGCGAGCGGAACAGCGCGTTCAGGCCGTTCGAGGCGCCCGTCTCGGACTGCGGCACCGAGCGCATGATCAGCATCGGCATGGCTGCGTATCCGAACCCGATGCCGAACCCGATGCCGATGTTCGCCACCAGGATCTGCCACACCTCGGTGGAGAAGAGCAGGGTGAAGCCGTACGTGATGACGAGGGCGATCGCGCCGAGCACGAGCAGCAGCTTGGGGCCGACGGTGCGGGCGAGCCGGCCTGAGAACGGCGAGAGCACCATCATGACGAGACCGGCGGGCATGACGACCAGGCTCGCCGCGACGAGCGACAGCCCGAAGCCGCCCACCGACACGGGCAGTTCGAGCAGCTGCGGATACATCACGTTCGACGCGAACAGCGAGAAGCCGAACGCGATCGAGGCGAGGTTGGTCAGCAGCACCGGCCGGCGGGCCGCGACGCGCAGATCGAGCAGCGGGTCGGGAGTGCGCAGCTCGTACCAGCCCCACACCAGCAGCACGACGACGCCCCCGAGTCCGCACACGAGCACCGCGGGCGAGCCCCAGCCCCATTCGTTGCCGCGTGAGACGGCGAGCAGCACTCCGATGAGGCCCAGCGCCAGTCCCGCGGTGCCGACGTAGTCGAACCGCCCGCCGGTGCGCAGCGCGCTCACCGGGACGATCCACAGCACGAGGACGAACACGATGGCGCCGAGCGCCGCGGCGACCCAGAAAAGGACGTGCCAGTCGCTGCGCTCGGTGATGAGAGCGCTGATCGGCAGGCCGAGCGCGCCGCCGACCCCCAGGGTGGCGCTGATGAGCGCGATGGCGGCGTCGACGCGGTCCTCGTGCAGCACGTCGCGCAGGATCGAGATGCCCAGCGGGATCACGCCGGTCACCGCGCCCTGCAGCGTGCGTCCGATGATCACGCCCACGATGCCGGGGGATGCCGCGGCGATGACGGAGCCGAGCACCATGACCGCCAGCAGCACCAGCACGATGCGCCGCTTGCCGTACATGTCGCCGAGTCGTCCGGCGATCGGCGTCATGACCGCCGCCGCCAGCAGCGTCGACGTGACGACCCACGCGGTGTCTTCGCGGCTCGCGTCGAGCAGCTCGGGGAGCTTCGACTGGATCGGGACCACCAGCGTGAACATGAACGACGAGGCGAGTCCGGCGATCGCCAGGACGGCCACGATGGCGCCCTGGCGGGGCATCCGGGTCAGTCGTCTTCTCTCGTCGTCCTCACCCGTGCCCATCCCTTCAGGCTATCGGCGCGCCGGATGGCCGGCTCCGCGACCGTGCCCTTTCGTCCGCGACCGTGCCCTTTCGTCCGCGACCGTGCCCCGTCGTTCCCGACCGTGCCCGGGCGAGGTCGGTGCGAAACGGGCGAGGTCGGCGCCGAACGGGCAAGGTCGGCGCCGAATGGGCAAGGTCGGCGCGAAACGGGCATGCTCGGCGCGTAGCGGACGGGGTCGCGGCGAAACGGCATGATGGGCGGAGTACCGTGAGCACATGGCTGAGACCGCCACGCCGCCAGGCGTCGACATCCGCCCGCTCGACACGGTCGACGAGGTGCATCGCGCGTCCGCGGTGCTCGCCGAGGTGTGGGGCGGAGACCGCGGGGGCATGCCGCCGAACCTGCTGCGGGCGCTCGCGCACTCCGGCAATTACGCGGTCGGGCTGTACGACGGCGAGCAGATGGTCGGCGCCTCCGTCGCGTTCTTCGCCGCGCCGGCTGCCCGCTCGATGCACAGTCACATCACCGGCGTGCTGCCTTCGCATCAGGCGCACGGGCTCGGACGACTGCTCAAGCAGCACCAGCGCGAATGGGCGCTCGCTCGCGAGGTCGGGCACATCACGTGGACGTTCGACCCGCTCGTGGCCCGCAATGCGCACTTCAACCTGCGGGTGCTCGGCACGCGCGTGACCGAGTACCTCGTGAACCACTACGGGCCGATGGATGACGGCGTGAACCGCGGCGACGAGACCGACCGCATCATGGTGTCGTGGGCGCTCGCCGCGCCGCCGGTGCCCACTCCTCCCGCTGACGCGGTGGTCGCGTCGGTCGCGATCCCTCACGACATCGAGACGCTGCGCCGCGAGTCGCCGATGGATGCCGCGGCCTGGCGCCTGCGCGTGCGTGATGCGCTGGTGCCGCACCTGGCCGAGGGCCTCGTGATCGGCGGCTTCGACGACGAGCGCGGCTATCTGCTGGTGCGGGCGCGTCCCGAGGCGTGACAAGGCACGGCCACGCGTCCGGAATCCGACGGACTCTGGCAGACGGGATGGATGCCTCGCTCCTAGGCTCGCGGCATGCCTGAGCATCGCGCACACTTCGACTTCGACATCCGCTTCGCCAACGGCGGCGGCCTCTCGGGTACCGGGTTCCGGCTCGACCTGCCCTCGGCCGACATCGCGGAGGACGAGCTCGGGCGCCTGCTCGTCGCCCATCTCGGCCTGGCGCTCGTCGATGAGGTCGAGCTGCGCGGCGTGCAGATCGTCGAGGAGCCGCACCGGGGCAGCCGCGGCGTCGAGGTGACGGCATCCCGATCCGAGACGCGGGTGGTCGACCTCAGTCACCCGATCCGGGCCGGGCTCGTGACCTATCCGGGGCTGCCTGCGCCGACCATCACGCCCCACCTCACACGCGAGGAATCCCGCGCCCGCTACGCGCCGGGCACCGAGTTCGCGATGGACGTCATCCACATGATCGGCAACACCGGCACCTATCTCGACTCGCCGTTCCATCGCTACGCCGACGGTCCCGACCTCGCCGGGCTCGAGCTGTCGACGCTGGTCGGTTTGCGGGCCGAGGTCTTCCATCTCGAGGATTCCTGGGATGCCGGGCGCCGCGGCATCCGTGCCGAGACGCTCGCCGACCGCGACGTCCGCGGCGCGGCCGTCCTGCTGCACACCGGGTGGGACCGATGGTTCGGTGAGCCGGAGTACGGCGTGGGAGCGCCGTTCCTCACCGGCGAGGCGGCGCAGTGGCTGATCGACGCGGGGGCGGTGCTCGTCGGCATCGACTCGGTGAACATCGACGACACCGACCCTTCGACGGACTCAGGAGGGGGCGAGCGCCCTGCGCATTCCCTGCTGCTGGCCGCCGGTGTGCACGTCGTCGAGCACCTCACCCACCTCGTCGCGCTCCCGCCCCGCGGCGCGAGGTTCACGGCGGCCCCGCCCGCGGTAGAGGGCTTCGGCACCTTCCCGGTGCGGGCGTTCGCCGAGCTCCCCGTCTGAGCCCGCGACGGCATCCCCGCACGTGGATGCGCGACGCGCCCGCCGACGCGACGTATCAGGGCGGGCGGACCCTGCTCTTCCGAGGGGAAGGAGCAGCCATGCACGAGCACATCGAGACCCTGATCATCGCCGCGAGCGCGGCACTGCGCCGCGCCGAGCGACGCCTGACCGAGACCGAGCCCCGTCGCCGTCGTCCGCGTGCGGCGCGCTCGACGTACATCCCGGTCCAGCGCGCGGCCGCGACGCTGCACCTCGTGCACTGATCCTCGGTGGCGGGAGGGGCCGCGGCGTACGCTGAGCGCATGCCCGTCGCCAGGCCCGCTGGATCCGTCACCCTCGAAGGCTTCGAGCTGCGCGTGCTGCACCTGCCGCTCGTGTCGCCGTTCACCACGTCGTTCGGCACCGAGACCGTGCGCGAGGTGATCCTGGTGCGGGCGCTCACCGCCGACGGCGACGGGTGGGGAGAGATCGTCACCGGTGCGGACCCGCTGTACTCGAGCGAGTACACGCAGGGCGCATGGGACGTCGTGCTGCGCTTCTTCGCGCCGGCGCTGCTGGACCGCCGCACGATCGCCCCCGAAGAGGTCGCGGGTGTGCTCGAGCCGTTCAAGGGGCACCGCATGTCGAAGGCGGGGATCGAGCTCGCCGTGCTCGACGCGGCGCTGCGTGCGCAGGGGCGTCCGCTCGGCGAATACCTCGGCGCCGTGCACGACCGGGTGCCGAGCGGCGTGTCGGTCGGCATCCAGCGCGATCCGGCTGCTCTCGTCGATGCCGTCGCGGGCTATCTCGACGAGGGCTACGTGCGCATCAAGATCAAG
The DNA here is from genome assembly GCF_014779795.1 of Microbacterium helvum. Classification (GTDB taxonomy): domain Bacteria; phylum Actinomycetota; class Actinomycetes; order Actinomycetales; family Microbacteriaceae; genus Microbacterium; species Microbacterium helvum. The sequence continues at coordinate 231,866 of NZ_JACXZS010000006.1, read as the reverse complement.
ATCCGCCCGGGGCGCGATGTCGGCGACACCGCCGCGGTGCGCGAGGCGTTCGGCACGATCCCGCTGCAGATCGACGCGAACTCGGCGTACACCCTGGCGGACGCCGACACCCTCGCAGAGCTCGACCGGTTCGACCTGCTGCTCATCGAGCAGCCGCTGCAGGAGGACGACCTCGTCGACCACGCGACACTGGCGCGACGTCTGCGCACGCCGGTGTGCCTGGACGAATCCATCGTGTCCGACAAGGCCGCGGGAGACGCGCTCGCGCTGGGCGCGGCATCCATCATCAACATCAAGGCCGGACGCGTCGGCGGGTACCTCGAAGCGCTGCGCATCCACGACCGCTGCCTCGCCGCGGGAGTGCCGGTGTGGTGCGGCGGCATGCTCGAGACCGGGATCGGCCGTGCGGCCAACGCCGCGCTCGCCGCGCTGCCCGGGTTCACCCTTCCGGGCGATGTCTCGGCGTCCGACCGGTTCTACACGCGCGACATCGTGACCGAGCCCGCGGTGCTCGAGCACGGGCACGTCCGCGTGCCCACCAGCCCGGGTCTGGGAGTGCAGATCGACCCGGTGGCGCTCGACGAGTTCACCGTCGCCCGCGAGACTCTGATGCGCTGACGGTCATGGCCCGCGTCGCACCGTCCGCAGTCACGAGGCGCGGGGACGCGTCCGTCCTGCGTTCGGAACGGATGATCGCGCTGACGGCGGTGGGGATGCTGCTGCTCGCGGGATGCTCGGCCGCACCGGAACGCGAGCCGGCGCTGCCGTCGGGGGTGAGCGTCGAGCTGCAGCAGCTGCGGTCGGACGTGTCGTCGCGCCAGGCGGAGGTGCACGTGACCAACGGCTCGGACGCCGCGATCACGATCGGGGAGGTGCGCATCGAGGACGCGCGATTCGAGGGTCCGTCGGTACGCGTGATCGCCGACAGGGTCAGCAGTGTTCCCGCGGGCGGCGCGGTCGATATCCGCGTCCAGCTCGCTCCTGTCGCGTGCGACGTGCCCGACGACGGCGACGCGCGGGTCGTGCTGCAGATCGTGGGGGATGCCGGCACGACCGAGGTGGAGGTATCCGCTCCCGATCCGGTCGGATTCGTCGCTCCGCTGCACGCGCGCGAATGCCTCGAAGAGCGCGTCGCGGACGCCGCGGGCTTCGCCTTCACGGGATTCACCGCCTCGGCGCCCGGCGAGGCGGCGACGCTGGAGCTGACAGTCACCCCGACCGGCTCGGGGGAGGCCGCGGTCACGGGGATCGAACGCACGAACCTGATCGACTTCGCCGTGCCCGGTGACGACGACGTGTACCCGCTCGACCTCGAGGCCTCGGCGGACCAGGCGACGCCGACCGTCGTCGCGGTGCCGATCATCCCGTTCCGCTGCGACCCGCACGCGGTGCAGGAGGACAAGCGCGGCACGATCTTCGACGTGCAGGTCGTGCTCGACGGGCAGCCTGGCGAGATCGAGCTCTTCGTGGGTGAGGAGCTCCGCGGCCGCATCCTCACGTGGGTCGGCCAGTGGTGCGGCTTCGGCGGTTCGGGCTGACGCTGCCGCCGTCCCCTGACGCTGCCGTCGTCCCCTGACGTGGCGGCCGACCCCTGACGTGACGGTCGTCCCCGACGCGAAGGACGGCCGGCCGCCCGGAGGCGACCGGCCGTCCGCGGTCGGGTCAGCCGACCCGGCGTCGCAGCCGCATCGTGACCACGCCCAGAGCGATGAGCATCGTCGCGAGGACGAGCGCTCCCCACGGGCTGTCGAGGCCCGTGGCGGGCAGCCCGCCGCTCACGGGCGGCGGGGGCGGCGTGGTCGTCGCGGCCTGGACCGTGACCGTCACCGGTGCCGAGGCAGGCCCGACGTTGCCCGCGGCGTCCGTCGCCGTCGCTGTGATCGTGTGCTCGCCGGGCGCCAGCGGGCTGGTGGGGGTGAACGTCCACTCGCCGTTCTCGTCGGCCGTCGTGCTGCCTGCGAGAACCCCGTCGATGACGACGTTCACCGTCGACCCGGGTTCAGCCGTCCCACTGACGGCCGGCGTGGTGTCGTCGGTGGACGAGCCGTCGGTCGGGCTCGTGATCACGGGCGCCGCGGGGGGCGTGGTGTCGACCGTGAACGTGACCGGCTCGGACTCGGGGCCGGTGTTGCCGGCGGCGTCGGTGGCCGTGGCCGTCACCGTGTGGTCGCCGTCGTCGAGCGGGGTCGTGGGCGTGAACGTCCAGTCGCCGTTGCCGTCGGCGATGGTGGTACCGGCCTCCTCGCCGTCGATGATGACGGTGACGGTGCTGCCGGGCTCCGCCGTGCCGGTGATGGCCGGCGTCGGCGTGGCGAGCACCTCACCGTCGGCGGGGCCGGTGATCACGGGTGCCTCGGGTGCCGACGCATCCACGGTGAACGTGACCTCGTTCGATGGCGGGCTCACGTTGCCGGCGCCGTCGGTGGACGTCACCACCACCGTGTGCTCGCCGTCCTCGAGCGGCGTGGTCGGGGTGAAGGTCCAGTCACCGGTGGGGGATGCCGTCGTCGTGCCGGCCTCCGCGCCGTCGATGATCACGGTCACCGTGGAGTTCGCTTCGGCGGTGCCGGTGATGGGCGGCGTCGGCGAGGCGAGCACATCGCCGTCGGCGGGCGACGTGATCACGGGCGCCTGCGGGGCGCCGATGAGCGACGTATCGACGGTGAAGGCGACTTCTTCCGACTCCGGGCTGACGTTGCCCGCGTCGTCGGTGGCCGTGGCGACGACGGTGTGCTCGCCGTCCTCGAGGGGTGTGGTCGGGGTGAAGGTCCACGCCCCGGTGTCGTCGGCGGGGGTGGTTCCTGCGTCGACCCCGTCGATGCTCACCGTGACCGTCGAGCCGGGCTCGGCGGTGCCCGAGATGTCGGGCGTCGAGTCCTCCACGACTGCACCGTCGGACGGGGCCTCGATCACCGGCGCGTCGGGGGCCGCGGTGTTGACCGTGAAGGCGACCTCGTTCGAGTCGGGGCTGACGTTGCCGGCTTCGTCGGTGGCCGTCGCCACCACCGTGTGGTCGCCCTCATCGAGGGGTGTGGTCGGGGTGAAGGTCCACGCCCCGGTGTCGTCGGCCGTGGTGGTGCCTGCCTCAGCGCCGTCGATGGTGACCGTGACGGTCGAGTTCGCCTCGGCGGTGCCGGTGATCGGGGGTGTGGCGGTGTCGACGACATCGCCGGTGGCGGGCGACTCGATCACCGGGGCTGCCGGTGCCTCGGTGTCGACCGTGAAGGTGACCGTGTTCGACTCCGGGCTCTCGTGCCCGGCCGCATCCGTAGCCGTCGCGACGACGGTGTGCTCGCCGTCCTCGAGGGGTGTGGTCGGGGTGAAGGTCCACGCCCCGGTGTCGTCGGCGGTGGTGGTGCCTGCCTCGGCACCGTCGATCGTCACTGTGACGGTGGCGTTCGCTTCGGCCGTGCCGGTGATCGGCGGGGTTGCCGTGTCGACGACGTCACCCGTGGCGGGCGACTCGATGACCGGTGCCTCGGGGGCCTCGGTGTCGACGGTAAAGGTGACGGTGTTCGAGTCAGGGCTGACGTTGCCGGCTTCGTCGGTGGCCGTCGCGACGACGGTGTGGTCGCCCTCGTCGAGGGGTGCGGCGGGAGTGAAGGTCCACTCGCCGGTGGGTGAGGCGGTGGTGGTTCCTGCCTCGGCGCTGTCGATGCTGACGGTCACCGTCGCGTTCGCCTCAGCCGTGCCGGTGATCGGCGGGGTCGCGGTGTCGACGACGTCGCCGGTCGCCGGTGACTCGATGACCGGTGCCTCGGGGGCTTCGGTGTCGACGGTGAAGGTGACCGTGTTCGAGTCAGGGCTGACGTTGCCCGCGTCGTCGGTGGCCGTCGCGACGACGGTGTGGTCGCCCTCATCGAGCGGGGTTGTCGGGGTGAAGGTCCACGCCCCGGTGTCGTCGGCGGTGGTGGTGCCTGCCTCGGCGCCGTCGATGGTGACGGTGACCGTTGCGTTCGCCTCGGCCGTGCCGGTGATCGGCGGGGTCGCGGTGTCGACGACGTCACCCGTGGCGGGCGACTCGATGACCGGTGCCTCGGGCGCCTCGGTGTCGACCGTGAAGGTGACTTCGTTCGAGTCGTCGCTCACGTTGCCCGCGGCGTCCGTCGCGGTCGCGACCGCCGTGTGTGCCCCGTCGTCGAGCGGAGTCGTCGGGGTGAAGGTCCACTCGCCGGTCGGCGAGGCGGTCGTGGTACCCGCCTCGAGTCCGTCGATCGTCACCGTGACGGTGGCGTTCGCCTCGGCGGTGCCGCTGATCGGCGGCGTCGCGGTGTCGACGACATCGCCGGTCGCGGGCGACTCGATGACCGGCGGCTCGGGGACCTCGGTGTCGACCGTGAAGGTCACCTCGTTCGACTCGACGCTGACGTGGCCGAGCGCGTCAGTGGCGGTCGCGACGGCCGTGTGCGCACCTTCGTCGAGCGCGGTCGAGGGCGTGAAGCTCCATTCTCCGGTGGGGGATGCCGTCGTCGTGCCGGCTTCGGCGCCGTCGATGATGACGGTCACGGTGGAGTCCGCCTCGGCCGTGCCCGAGATGACGGGGGTCGCGGTGTCGAGCACGGCGTTGTCGAGCGGCTGCTCGATGACGGGTGCCTCGGGGGCCTCGGTGTCGACGGTGAAGTTCACCGTGTTGGAGTCGGGGCTCACATTGCCCGCCTCGTCGGTGGCGGTCGCGACGACGGTGTGCTCTCCCTCGTCGAGCGCGGTCGAGGGCGTGAAGCTCCATTCTCCGGTGGGGGATGCCGTCGTCGTGCCGGCTTCGGCGCCGTCGATGATGACGGTCACGGTGGAGTTCGCCTCGGCCGTGCCCGAGATGACGGGGGTCGCGGTGTCGAGCACGGCGTTGTCGAGCGGCTGCTCGATGATCGGTGCCGCCGGCGCCTCGGTGTCGACCGTGAACGTGACCTCGTCGGAGTCGGGGCTCACGTTGCCGGCCGCGTCGGTGGCGGTGGCGACGACAGTGTGGTCACCGTCGTCGAGGGGAGAAGCCGGCGTGAACGTCCACTCGCCGGTCGGGGACGCCGTGGTCGTACCGGCATCCAACCCGTCGATCGTGACGGTGACCGTCGAGTTCGCCTCGGCCGTCCCCGAGATCGGCGGCGTCGCCGTGCCGACGACGTCGCCGGTGGCGGGCGTCTCGATCACTGGAGCGTCGGGCGGTGTCGCGTCGACCGTGAAGTTCACGACCGTGGATTCCTCGGATGCCGTCCCGCCGACGGTCTGGATCGCCGAGACCGTGTGGGCGCCCTCGTCGAGCGCGTTCGTCACCGGGACCTCCCAGGTGCCGCCCGCGCTCGCGGTGGTGGTGCCGATCGAGTCGCCGTCCACGAACACCTCGACGGTCGCGTTCGGTTCGGAGGTGCCCTGGATCACCGGCGTCGCATTCGTGGTCGAACCCTCGGTCGGCTGCGTGACGACCGGAGGTGCCGGCGGGCAGTCGATGCCGTCGGTCGGGACGGTCGCCTCCGCGTGCAGCGGCAGCACGTCCACCGACACGTCTGTGACTGCGGGAAGCGGGGCGGCCGGCAGGCGCACGTCGACGGTGAGCAGAGCGACGGAGGCGGTGGCCGACGTGGCGGTCGTCGACGACGTCGGTGTGTTCAGACCGACGGTGACGGAACCGAGGCCAACGAGGTTGATCGTGACGGAGGGCGCCGCGGGCGTCAGGGTGACGGTGCCGATCGTGGCCGACGTCACCGTCACGGTCGCGGGCGCGTAGTCGACGGTGGCCGTGGCTTCCCCGGTGGCCGTCGCCGTGAGCGTCGTCTCGCCGGCGACCCCCACGGTCACAAGGCCGCCCAGGATGCTGAGCCCCGAGATCGTGCCCGAGCCGACGCTCTGCGCCCCGTAGTTGAGGCCGGTGTTCTGCACGAGGCTGGTCGTGCCGGTGGTCTCTGACACACCGAGGCTCACCACGCCGCCGCTGACCGCCGGCAGCACGCCGAGCCCGGCGGCCTGCGTCGTCGCGGAGGACAGCACGCCGGTCGTGACGCACGCCGTGTCGAGACCCCAGTGCGCTTCGTTGGTCGTCGTGATCGCGCCGACGTCGATCAGTCCCGTGACGGTGGCAGCGATGCCGCCGGTCTCAGGTCCGGCCGATGGCGGTGCCGACACCGAGTTGGTGCTGACGCCCAGCCCGATCCCTGCGACGTCGGCCGAGACGTTGCTCGAGCTCGAGACCGCGCGCGGCGTCGCCTGCGAGTCCACCTCTGCGGAGCTGATCGCGACGCCCAGGTCGGCGACGTTCAGCCCGACGGCCTCGGCCGTGACCGAGGCGACATCGCCTCCGGCCGCGCCGCTTCACGGGTCGGTCGGTGGAGCAGCCGAGGCGGGGGCTGCGTAGCCCGCGGTCCCGATGACGATGGCGAGCGCGGCGGTGGCCGCGGCGAACAGAGACCGCTTCATTGTCGTACCCCCGGTGGAGGGCAGCCTCCCGAGCACGGTGCCAGTCTCCGGTCGGTGACCCCTCCGAGACCCGACAGTAGTCCGGTGGGGGCCGCCGCCGCTGTCCCCCTTTCGGGGGACAAAATGCCTCATCGCAGGCGCAAAACATCGGCGGCCGACCCCCCGCTGATGGGTGGTCGGCCGCCGAGGTGGGGCGCTCGCCGCTACTTCTTGACGGTCACGGTGATGGCCTTGGATGTGGTGGTTCCTGCGGTGTTGGCGAACTCGGCGGTGTAGGTGTACGTGCCGGGTGCGCGGCCGGTCACGGTGGTGGCGGCCTGTTGTGCATTGGGGGATGCTGCGGCGAGGGTCTGCTCGTCGATCAGTGTCCCGTTCTCGTAGAGGCGGTATGTGGTGGCGTTGGTGCCCCACCACAGGTTGGCGGTGACGGTGTAGTCGCCGTCTTTGTCGTAGTTGTCGTGCGACAGGACGGGGATGCCGGGTGCGGCGTCGGTCACCTTCACGGTCACCGACGACGTCGCGGTCGTGCCGACGGCGTTGATCAGCTCGCCCGTGTACACGTAGGTGCCGTTGGGCTTGCCGGTCACGTCGACGGTCGCCAGCTGCGCCTTCGGCGAGTTCGCGTCGAGCAGCTTCGTGGCGATCAGGGTGCCGTTCTCGTACAGCTTGTAGACGGCGCCGTTGACCCCCGACCACAGGTTCATCGACACGGTGTAGCGGCCGTCGCTCAACCCGTCCTCCCATCCGGAATCGGAGGAGAGGATGCCGCGACCGGGCGCCTTGGTGGCGCCCTCGTCGTCGAACACCAGCAGCTGCACCGATGCCTGGGCGACCAGTCCGTCGTGGTTGACGGCGTTGACGGTGAGCGTGTGGACGCCGACCTTGCCCTTCAGTGCGATCTCGGCGCCGGGTGCGACGGGCTCGCCGTCGAACGCGATGTCGAGGTTGCGCACGCCCGACTCGGGGTCCTCCGCCGTCACGTCCACGGTGAACGTGCCGGTCGAGGGCAGCAGGGTGCCGTCGGCCGGGACGCCCGAGAGTGTCGGGGCCGAGGCATCCACCGCTCCGCCCGGGTCGCCGGTGACGGCGATGCGGGGGGCCGCCGGCTGCGTGAACCCGTCGCCGAGGAAGAAGCTCGTCTGCGGGGGCTGGTTGTAGCCGGTGTTCTGCCACGCGACCGAGAGCCGGTAGACCGGGTCGTGCATGAGGGTGCGCAGCCGGATCGACGTCTCGTCGGTGGTGGAGTAGATCCGCAGCTCGGTCGAGCCCGCCGAACGCCACGCGATCTCTTCACGCCAGTCGCCGAACAGGTCGGCCTGCAGGTTCGGAGTGCCCTTGGTGTCGTTGTTCGACAGGGCGCCGTCGGCGCGCAGGATGACGTCCGAGGACTCGGTCTGCCAGTTCCACTTCGACACCGTCGGCACGCCGAGGCGCGTCGTCGTGTCGAAGTCGTGGTCGACGATCTCGCGCAGCGGGTCGCCGTCGAACCAGGCGAGGAAGTTCGCCGCCGGGATCTTCTCGCTGATGAGCTCGCCGGTGGAGGACTTCAGCTGCCCGACGGGGGAGTTCCACGCGGCGTCGCCGCCGATCGCCCAGCCCTCGGCGCCTTCGTAGCGAGGGTCGATGTCGGCGGCTGCGGCGCGCCCGGTGTCCTTCGTCGCCGGGATGGACCACAGCACCACACCGGTGCGCGCGTCGCGCATCGTGGCGCCGCGGTTGCCCGAGGCGTTCATCTCTTCGTGCGCGGCGAACACCTCCAGGCCGGGGTTCGACGGCACGAGGTCCGACACGTGGATCGCGTCACCGTGGCCGAGACCGGTCGAGTAGAGCAGCGAGCCGTCGTCGTCGACCGTGGCCGAGCCGTAGACGATCTCGTCCTTGGCGTCGCCGTCCACGTCGGCCACCGACAGGTTGTGGTTGCCCATCCCGTAGAAGCCCTCGTTGCCCTCGTCGTTCGAGTCGAGCACCCAGCGCTGGTGCAGCTTCGAGCCGTCGAAGTCGTACGCGGCCATCACCGCGCGGGTGTAGTACCCGCGGCTGAAGATCGCGCTCGGGTGCTCGCCGTCGAGGTAGGCGGTCGCCGCGAGGAACCGGTCGACCCGGTTGCCGTACGTGTCGCCCCACGCCCCGACGTCGCCGCGCGGCGGCACGTAGTCGATCGTGTCGATCGCGGCACCGGTGAGGCCGTTGAACACCGTCAGGTACTCCGGTCCGCTCAGGATATAGCCCGAGCTGTTGCGGTAGTCGGCGCTCGCGTTGCCGATCGGCTGGCCGACGCCGTCGATGGTGCCGTCCGCGGTCTTCATCATGACCTCGGCGCGGCCGTCGCCGTCGTAGTCGAACACCTGGAACTGCGTGTAGTGCGCGCCGGCCCGGATGTTCACGCCCATGTCGATCCGCCACAGCCGCGTGCCGTCGAGGCGGTAGGCGTCCAGCAGCACGTTGCCGTTGTAGCCGGCCTGCGAGTTGTCGTGCGAGCGGGCGTCCCACTTGACGATCAGCTCGTACTGGCCGTCGCCGTCCACGTCGCCGACGCTCGTGTCGTTCGCCGAGTAGGTGTAGGGCTGGCCGTCCTTCGTGTAGCCGTCGGCGGGCTTGTCGAGCGGGACGCTCAGGTACGACCCGTCCTGCACGCCGAACGAGTCGGTCTCGGTGGTCTCGACGCCGTCCAGCACCTTGGTGACGAAGTACGTGGATGCCGCCGACCCGGTGGTGTCGAGGTAGTTCGTCGAGTCCGTGATCGGCGCCGTCGTCAGGCGCTTGCCGTCACGGTAGACGTGGAAGGCGACGCTGTCGGGGTCGGTGCCCAGCATCCGCCACGACACCAGCGTGCCCTCGTCGGTCGACACGGCCGCCGGAGCCCGGTCGAGGTACTCGGCCTGCCGCTGCAGCACCGTGACCGCTTCGGTCTTCAGCTGCTCAGAGGCAACACCCGCACCGCCGGCGTTGACCGCGACCACCGTGTAGAAGTACGGGATCGTCGTCAGCACCGTGGAATCGGTGTAGCGGTTCGCGTCGGACAGACCGATCAGCTCGCCGCGGTCACCGGCCACCTCGGAGCGGAACACCAGGTAGTACAGCGCGTTCAGAGGCTGCGCCCACGACAGGTCGAGCGAGCCCTTGTCGATGCTGTCGACCGCAAGGCTCGTGGGGGCCGCAGGTGGAGTGATCGAGGCATCCACGAACGACACGTCCACCGTCTTCGACGGCACCGACTCGAGCTTCGTCTGGTCGACCGCGGTCACGTGGTACGCGTAGTCGAGTCCGACGCGGGCGGTCGTGTCGAGGAAGGACGGCTGGTCGACGGATGCCACGAGCACGGGCTTCGCGTCGAACGGCGACTGGCGGTAGACGTTCCACGTCAGCCCCGCCTCACCCGTCCACTCCAGCGCCACACTCGGCGCCGCCGGATCGGCGTTGACGTCGGTGACCTTCAGCCCCACCGGGCCGAGCAGGATCGGCGTGATCTCCAGGCCGTTCAGACGCGAGCCCGCCGCGGCGCCGTAGGCCTCGATATTCAGCTGGCCGTCGGTGACGAGGTACGGGCCGCGCAGGGTCTCGTTGACCGAGCCCTTGCCGGCGTTGCCCGACCCTGCCTCCTTGCCCTCGATGCGGAAGCTCGTCTTGCTCGAGCCGATCCAGTCGCCCGAGTACGTCTTCACCGAGTACGTGCCGTCGGGCACGTCGAGGGCGAAGGTCGAGCTGTCGCCGGGGAGCACGAAGTCGCGCACCAGGTCGTTCGACCCGTCGGCGGCACCGCGGTCACGGCCGGCGTTCGCCGGCAGCGTGTTGAGGAAGCCGTAGCCGCGCTCGGCCGTATAGGCGGTGTCGGGGGTCACCTCGGTGTAGCCCGCCATCAGCGGGTTGCCCGCCAGCTGGAAGTCGTACTTGTACAGCGCCTGCTTGGTCGTGAAGGTCACGACCGCGCTCGGCGCCGACTCGCCGCGTCCGTTGACGGCGACCACCTGGTACCGGTAGCCGGTGCCCTCGCTGAGACCCTGCACGATCGAGCTGGTCTGTGTCACCATGCCGACGAGCGTCCACGTGGGCTCGGGGTCGGAAACGGCCTGCCGGTAGATCTTGTAGATGTCGGCCGTCGGCGAGGCATCCCACTGCAGCGTCGCGCCGCCGTTGCTGATCGCACCGGCCACGACGTTCTGCGGAGCGACCGGAACGTCGGCGGGCGGTTCGACGTCCGTCACCTTCGCGGCGAGCGGGTCGTCGAGCGCCTTGACGTCCTGCGCGACGAGGCGGGCCATCTGGATCGCGCCGTACTCCTGGAAATGCGTGTCGTCGGCGATGCCGGCGGGCCGCTGCGGGAAGACGCCCGGGTCGGCGTAGAGGAACACCGCCTTCGCGGCTTCCGGCCCGATCTGGTCGAGGTACGCGCGGCTGGAGGCCGACAGATCGACGAGCAGCACGTCCTCTTCGGCCGCGAGCTCCTTCATCTTGTCGACGTACTCCGGGAAGCTCACGTTGAACAGCCCGGTGTCGGCGTTGAAGCTGCGGCGTGAGACGGGGGTCACGAGGATCGGGGTCGCGCCGCGCTGGCGGGCGCCCTCGACGTAGACCCGCAGGTACTCCTTGTAGTCCGCGGGGCTCGCGTAACGGTCGTCCACACCCTGCGTGGCGTCGTTGTGCCCGAACTGCACCATGAGGTAGTCGCCCGGTCGAACCGCACGCAGGATGTCGTCGAGGCGACCCTGGCTGATGAAGTTCTTCGACGAGCGGCCGCCGATGGCCTGGTTCGAGAACGCGACGTCGGACGCGAAGAACCGGTCGATCATCTGGCCCCAGCCGGCCTGCGGGGCGTAGGCGATCGGGTCGTAGGTCTGCACCGTCGAGTCGCCCGCGATGTAGGCCGTCGGGATGGCCCCGGCGACGCGGTCGGGCAGGCGGGTGATCGTGAGCGCGTTGACGACCGGCACGTCGCCGCCGAAGACCAGCGTCAGTGTGCCGTCGACGAGCGCGATCGTGAAGGTCATGTCGAGGTACGCGCCCGCGGTCTGCGGGTTCTCGGTCACCTTAGCGATGCTCTCGGCGGTGATCGTGGTGGTCGTCGCCTGCGTGGCGTCGCCCGACACGAGGCGCACGGAGTAGTCGCCGGCGCCGAGGTCGACCTCGAACGTCGAGCCCTCCGCCGCGACGAAGTCGCCGCGCAGCGCGTCGTCGCCGCCGCGGTCGACGTCGGGCGTGGCCGCGGTCGGCGCGGTCGAGAAGCCGTAGCCCCACTCCGGGTTGTACGCGGTAGCGCTCGTGACCGACACGGCGCCGTCGGCGACCTGGCCGGGGCCGAAGTCGAAGGTGACGACGTCGCCCTCGGGCAGCGGCGCGGGTGCGGTGTACACGGCTGAGGTGACCGCGGTCGACGGGGCAGAGGCGCCCGCCTGGTTGCGGGCCGTCACGCGGTAGGTCCACGCGTGCGCCGTGTCGGCGGCATCCGTGTACCCGGGAGTCGTGACGGTCGCGACCTCGGCGAACTGCCCGTCGGAACCGGCGCGCTCGACGACGTACTCGTCGCCGTTCCGGACCGCCGACCACGACAGCACCACGGCGTCCCGCGTCACCTGCGCCACGGCGAGGTCATCGGGTGCGGCGGGGGCGACCAGTGCGGGGATCACGCCCGAGCGCACCTCGGCCGACTGCGGTGAGACGCCGCCGTACGCGTCGATCGCGGTGACGGCGTACGCGTACTCGTCGCCCTCGGTCACGGCCGTGTCGGTGTACGCGGGGTCGGTCACCTCGGCGAGCTGCGTGAACTCTCCGGTCGTGTCGCCGGTCACGTCGGCCCGCAGGACGCGGTACGCGGTGGCGCCGTCGACGGCCGACCAGGCGAGGTCGACGCCGTTCCACGCCACGCGCGCGGCCGCGAGATCCGCCGGGGTCGCGGGCAGCGCCGGCGCGACCACGAGACCGTTGATGTAAGCGCCGAGGCCGGAGCCGGTGAAGCCCACGGTGAGCTGGCCGTCGGTGACGACGGTCGTGTAGGTCGCCGTCGCGTTGACGCCCTTGCCCGAGGTGAGGCGGGTCTGCGCGACGCCTTCGAGGGTCACGGTCGCGTTGGTTCCGGATGCCGAGCTGAGGCCGTCGCCGATGGTCACGGCGACCGAGTACGCGCCGGCGGGCACACCGTCGAGCTGGAATCCCCAGTTCGTTCCCGCCACGAAGTCGTCCTCCATGGCGCCGGCCGGGGAGCCGTCGGTGCTGCGGTCCCGATCGAAGAGTGTCACGCCGTCGGCGACGGTGATGCCCCAGCCGGTCTCGGCGGTGTAGCGCGAGCTCGTGAGCACCTGCTGGTACCCCTCGGCGACGGCGCCGGTCGCCGTGCCGAAGTCGAAGCGCCACGCCCCGTCGCCGGCGGGCGTGAGCAGCGCGGCGGCGGGCGTGGCGGTGATGAGCGCGGCGACCACGGCGGTGGCGCCGGCGATCGCGGTCAGACGCAGCCCGCGCGAGGCGCGGGATGCGGGGGCGTGTTCTGCGGGTCGCGTCGCGCCGTGGGCGCGTGCGGACACGTGGGGCACGGTTCCTCCTGTTGTCAGCATCGGCAAAGGATGACGAGGGCCGCCCGTCGCGGCGTCGCGGGGGAGGGTCGTCGTGAACCGGGCGCGTACGGACTCGAGCCCTGTCCGGCGAGCAGACGGAAAGCGTATTCCGTAAGCTCGCCTGGCAGTCTGGCATGGCGGGGGCGATCGGGGCAAGCAAAATCATGAAACGTTTTTGTGATCGCCTGCCTTCGGCTTGTGCGCGGTCCCAGCCGTGGTCTATCGTCACCGGCGAACGCTTTCCCATTCCCCCGCCGTCGGCGCGAATACGGACCGCACCGGCGGCGGGCCCCCGAGCCCGTTGGCGGCGGCCGCTGTCCCCACCTTCTGGCGAGTCGCCGAGAACGCGCGTGCGTAGGCTGGGCCGCATGGCTCAGAGCATCGACGCTCCCCACGACCCCGCCGCCTCCTCGCGCGGCATCTCGCGCCGGACGCAGTCCGACATCTACCGCGCCGGCATCAGCGGCACCCGTCCGCGGGTGCCGGTCGACGTCGACGCGCTCGAGGCGGCCGCGGCGAAGGCCCTGAGCGCCGAGGCGTTCGCGTACATCGCCGGCGGAGCGGGCGCCGAGCGCACCGTCGCCGCCAACCGTGCCGCCTTCGGCCGGTGGCAGGTGTGGCCGCGCCCGCTGCGCGACGTGTCGAGCCGCGACCTGTCGATCGACTTCCTCGGTGCCCGCCGGCCGACGCCCCTGCTGCTCGCGCCGCTCGGCGTCATGGAGATGGCGCACCACGACGCCGACCTCGCGGTCGCGCGGGCGGCGGCATCCCTCGGCGTCCCGTACACGCTCTCGAACCAGGCTTCCGCCGCGATGGAGGAGGTGAGGGATGCCGCGCCCGCCGGCTCCCGTCTGTTCCAGCTCTACTGGTCGGCGTCGGACGAGCTCAACGCCTCGCTGCTGCGGCGGGCCGAGGCATCTGGCTGCGAAGCGATCGTCGTGACGCTCGACACGCACCTGCTCGGCTGGCGCACCCGCGATCTCGACCTGGCGTACCTGCCGTTCACGCGGGCGATGGGCATCGCGCAGTACACGAGCGACCCGGTGTTCCAGCAGCTCGTGCGCGAGCGCGTCCGTGCATCGAGCGACTCCGCGGTGCCGGCCTCGGGCGATGCGGCCGAGCCTGCCCCGCCGGTCCGGATCACGCCCAGGGCTGTTGCCGCGGGCGTGCGCATCGCCCGCAAGGGGTCCGCGATCACCGGCTCGTCCAGCGTGCGCGAGAACCTGCGCTCGCCGCTGCCGCGTGCGGCCGTCGAGACGTTCCTCGACGTCTTCTCGACGCCGGCGCTGACGTGGGCAGACCTCGCGAAGGCGCGGCAGTGGACGACGCTGCCCATCATCCTCAAGGGCATCGTGCATCCCGACGACGCGATCCGCGCGCTCGACGCCGGCGTCGACGGCATCTGGATCTCGAACCACGGCGGGCGGCAGATCGACCAGTCGGTGCCGACGCTCGAGGTGCTGCCGACGATCGCCGAGCGGGTCGCCGGACGGGTGCCGATCGTGTTCGACTCGGGCGTGCGGCAGGGGTCGGACGTGTTCATCGCGCTCGGACTCGGGGCGACCGCCGTGGCCCTCGGCCGTCCGTACGCCTACGGACTGGGTGTGGCCGGCGAGGCCGGGGCCGCCGAGGCGGTGCGCAACGTGCTCGCCGAGCTCGACATCACGCTGGGACTCGCGGGTCTGACCTCCATCGCCGAGATCGATCGTCACGCGCTGCGCGAGGTGTGAGGCGCCCGCGCTGCCCCTAGTCTGGGGCGGTGACCACTCCTCCTCCCCAGTACCCGTACGCCGCGTCGCAGCCGCAGCCGATGAGTCCCGCCGACGAGAAGCTGTGGGCGACGCTCGTTCACGTGGGCGGCATCTTCTTCGGCCCTCTTCCCGCGCTGATCGGCTACCTCGTCCTCAAGGACCGTGGCCCCTTCGTGCGCGCCCACACCGCGACCGCGCTGAACTTCCAGCTGACCCTGCTGATCGCGTACATCGTCGGCAGCATCCTCAGCATCGTGATCATCGGCATCTTCGTGCTGATCGCCGCCTACGTCCTGAACATCGTGTTCAGCATCATCGCCGCCGTGAAGGCGAACCGCGGCGAGTGGTACAAGTACCCGCTGACGATCCCGTTCCTCAGCTGAGACGGTGCGTCATCGCGCGGCGCCGTCCTCGGTGAACCCGAAGATCGGCGTCGCGCCCGCCGGTTCCGAGACCGGTGTCTCGTGCGCCACCGGGTCCTCCGGCCAGCCCGGGATGAGGATCGCGGTCAACTCGTCGGGGTCGCCCGGGTAGCAGTTCGTCGTCGCGCGGACCGCCAGCGAATCCGCGGATGCCGCACCGTCGCGGATCTCGATCGTCAGGCTGCCGACGTGCAGGGCTTCGTTCCGCGCCTGCACCGTGGTCGTGCCGTCGTCCGAGGTGCCGACAGGCTGCGTCGTCCATTCGCGGTTCGCGAGCCACTCCACCGTGCGCGCCCCGAGCGTCGGGCCATCGGCGTCGGCATCGCCGTCGAGGGTCCACCCCTCGGGAGTGGTGCGGCTCAGCGAGAACGCATAGCCCGTATCGCAGTCGACGGGCAGGTCACCGTACTCCTGCACCTACCAGTCGCCGTCGTAGAGACGCACCTGCACCGCCGCGACGGTCTCTTTGAACAGCAGGTTCTGCTGCCGCGCAGCCGCGTAGAACTCGTCGTCGGAGGGCTGCCCGTCCGTGCAGCCGGCGAGAGCGACCGCGGTGATCACTGCGAGTGCCGCCGCTGTCGCCGCGATGCGCCCGCCGCGTGATAGGGGGTGCATCGTCCTCGCTCCTCCGATCGACTCGTCCAGGTCCGATCGACTCGTCCAGGCTAGGTCGGGTGCGGCGGCGCGGCGGGTATGGGGAGGAATCCCCATCGGGTCGCGTCTCCTCGGCTGAGCGCGAGGCCACCGGCGTCGGGTCGCGCGGCATCTAGAATCGATGGATGCCGCGTTCGCGGCATCCGGCACCCTCGTGCATCCCCCTCCCGACCATTGGAGCCACCGTGGCCGAGCAGTCTCGCCTCGACAAAGTCATCGCCCTCGCCCGTCACCGCGGGTTCGTGTTCCAAGCGGGTGAGATCTACGGCGGGTCCCGGTCGGCCTGGGACTACGGCCCCCTCGGCACCGAGCTGAAGGAGAACATCCGCCGCCAGTGGTGGCAGACGTTCGTGCGCGGCCGCGGCGACATGGTCGGCCTCGACTCGTCGATCATCCTGCCCAAGCGCGTCTGGGAGGCCTCGGGTCACGTCGCGACGTTCACCGACCCGCTGGTCGAGTGCCTGCAATGCCACAAGCGCTTCCGCGCCGACAACCTCATCGAGGACTTCGAGGCGCGCAAGGGCCGCAAGGCCGAGAACGGGCTGGCCGACGTGCCGTGCCCCAACTGCGGCACCAAGGGCCAGTACACCGAGCCGAAGGCGTTCTCGGGCCTCGTGAAGACCTACCTCGGCGTCGTCGACGACGAGTCCGGCCTGTACTTCCTGCGTCCCGAGACCGCGCAGGGCATCTTCGTGAACTTCTCGAACGTGCTCACCGCGAGCCGCAAGAAGCCGCCGTTCGGCATCGGCCAGGTCGGCAAGGCGTTCCGCAACGAGATCACGCCGGGCAACTTCATCTTCCGCACGCGCGAGTTCGAGCAGATGGAGATCGAGTACTTCGTGCCGCCCGCCGAGGCGCAGGAGTGGTTCGACCACTGGGTCGAGGCGTGCTGGGACTGGTTCGTCGACCTCGGCATCGACCCCGACAACATGCGCCGCTTCGACGTTCCCGAAGAGGACCGCGCGCACTACTCCGACGGCACGATCGACGTCGAGTACCGCTTCGGCTTCGCCGGCAAGGAGTGGGGCGAGCTGATGGGCGTCGCCAACCGCACCGACTACGACCTCGGCTCGCACACCGAGGCCTCGGGGGCGAAGCTGCAGTACTTCGACCAGGCATCGGGCTCGACGTACACGCCGTACGTCATCGAGCCGTCGTTCGGTCTCACGCGCGCCATGATGGCGTTCCTCGTCGACGCGTACCACGAAGAAGAGGCGCCGAACGCGAAGGGCGGCACCGACACCCGCACCGTGCTGAAGCTCGACCCGCGCCTGGCGCCCGTCAAGGCGGCCGTGCTGCCGCTCAGCCGCAACGAGCAGCTGTCGCCGATCGCCCGCGAGGTGGCCGAGAGCCTGCGCGGCGACTGGAACATCGACTTCGACGACGCCGGCGCCATCGGCCGCCGCTACCGCCGTCAGGACGAGATCGGCACGCCGTTCTGCATCACGGTCGACTTCGACTCGCTCGACGACCGCGCGGTGACCGTGCGCGACCGCGACACCATGGGGCAGGAGCGCGTGCCGCTCGAGGGCCTGCACGCGTATCTGGCCGAGCGCCTGCGCGGAGCCTGACACAGAGGACGCGAACGATGACGGACCCCACCCGCCCGAACGCCCAGCCTCCGGTGCCTCCGGCGCAGCCTCCGGTTCCTCCGGCGCAGCCTCCGGAGTACGCCGCGCCGCCGCCCGCCTACCCGGCGCCCCAGCCGGGCCCGTACGCCCAGCCGGGCCCGTACGCCCAGCCGGGTCCGTACGCCCAGCCGGGCCCGTACGCCCAGCCGGGTCCGTACGCCCAGCCCGCGCCGTATCCGTACGCCCCCGCGAAGCCGAAGACGGGCGTGCTGCCGTGGGCGCTCGGGTTCCTGGTGTTCATCCCCATCCCGTTCGTCGGCGCGATCGCGGCCGCGATCGCGATGCCCGCGGCGTACTCGTCGACCGCCCGCCACGGCGGAGTCGCGGCCGAGAACGCCCGCTCGGCCGCGAACTGGGGCATCACGTACGGCATCGTCAGCACGGTGCTGATCGTGATGCACTTCCTGCTGCTGGGCGTGCTCTTCGGCGGCGGTGGGAGTGCGGGCTTCTACCCGTTCGGCACCATCATCACGCTGTACTTCGCGGTGGGTCTGCTGCACGTCGTGCTGGTGATCGTCGGCACCGTCCGTGCCGCGCAGGGCAAGATCATGCGGGTGCCGTTCGCGATCCCCTTCATCCGCGCCTGATCCCACCGCTCCCTGACCCCACCGGTCCCTGGGCCTGACGAGAGGATGCCGCCACCCGGCCGGGTGGCGGCATCCTCTGTCTTCAGCGTGTCGGCCTCAGCGTACGGCGTCGGCCACGGAGGCCGCGGCCTTGGCGCCCGCACCTGCGGCGGTGTTCAGCGCCGCCGCCGCGTCGGAACCCGCGCTCTTGATCGCGTACGCCTGCAGGATCGTGTTGAGGTCGAGGCCGGTGAGACCCTTCACCACCTCGGTGCCCTCGCTGAGGACCTTCCCGACCGTCTTCGTGACCTCGGACGCGCCGTCGGTCGAGACGACCGTGAGCTTGTCGATCGACGCGATCGGCTCGGCGGCAGCGCGCACGATGTCGGGCAGGCGCGAGATGATCTCCTGCGCGAGCGCCGCCTCGCCGTACTTCTGCAGCGCGAGCGCCTTGGCGTCGGTCGCGGCAGCTTCGGCCAGACCCTCTGCCTGAATCGCGGACGCTCGGGCCTCACCCTCGGCCTTGATGCCGGCGGCCAGTGCGACCTGCTTGTCGCGCTCGGCCTCACCGGCGACGCGCACCGCCGTGGCCGAGGCCTCGGCGTCCTGCACGGCGGCGACCTTGTTGGCCTCGGCGATCTTGGTGCGCTTGAAGGCGTCCGCCTCGGTGGCGGCGTTCGCCGCGTCGCGCTGCGCGGTCGCGCGCTGCACCTCGGCGTAGGCCTGCGCCTCGGCGGGCTTGCGGATCTCGATGTCGAGACGCTCCTGCGTCACGAGCGCCTGCTCGGTGAGCGCCTCGCGCTCCTGCACGGCGACCAGCTTGTCCTGCTCGGCGGTCGCGAGCTGACCGGCGGCCTGCGCCTCGGCATTGGCGCGGTCGGTCTCGGCCTTGATGCCGGCCTGCTTGAGGGCGAGTGCCTTCTGGCGCTCGGCGATCTGCTCGGCCGCCTCGATGCGGGCGAACTCGCTGGCTCGGGATGCCTCGGCCTCGCTGATCTCGGCGACCTGACGTGCGCGCGCGGCCTCGGCGCGACCGAGGTTCGCGAGGTAGTCGCTGCCCGGCGTCGAGATGTCGCTGATGTTCAGCAGGTCGACCTGCAGGCCCTGCTCGACGAGGTCGGTCTTGGTCTCGGCGACGACGCGGTCGGACAGGCTCTTGCGGTCGGAGATGATCTGCTCGATCGTCATGTCGCCGACGATGGAGCGCAGCGACCCCTCCAGAGACTCCTTGATGATGTCGGTCAGCGCCTCCTGCTGCGACAGGAACCGCTGCGCGGCACGGCGCACGCCCTCTTCGGTGCCCGACACCTTGAAGTTGATCGACGCCTTGATGGCGATCTTGATGCGGTTCTTGTCGACGCCTTCGACCGTGATCCCGATCTGGCGCTGCTCGAGCGAGATCGCGAAGCCCTGCTGCAGGATCGGCCACACGAAGGTGCGGCCGCCGATGACGACGCGCTGACCGGTGCCGGACTCGCCGGGCGCAGGCTTGCCGGCGCCGCGGCCGACGATCACGAGCGCCTCGTTCGGGGGCACTCGGCGGATGCGCCGCGCGATGAACGTGATGAGGCCGAGCACCGCGACGACGAGCGCGATGACGGCGATGACCTGGATGAGGGTCGAGTCGAGCATGGGTTCCTTCGGTGCGGGGTGGATGGGACGGGGCGCCTATTCGGCGATGACCTTGACGCGTGTGCCGGAGTGCTCGATCACGCGGACGCGCACGCCCTCGGGGATCGGCGCGTCCGAGTAGGCGAGGCGGCGCTCGACCTCGGCGGGCCCGTCCAGGCTGACCTCGCCGCCGGCGGGCGTGATGTCGGAGCGCGAGACGCCCGACAGGCCCACGGCCGACGTGGGCACGCCGTCCGAGCTCTTGGTCAGGCGCTTCACGAGCACCACGGCGACGAGGTAGGCGAGCACGGCCAGCACGGCGGCGAGCACATAGGCCCACACCGTGTCGAGGCCCGAGGTGTACGTGATCGCCCCCGACGCGCCGAACACGACGGCGGCGATGCCGAGCGCGGTGCCCGAGATCGCGCCGTCGCCGATGTCGAAGTGGTCGAAGATGTCGCCGATCAGCAGCGAGATCAGCAGGACGGCGAGGCCGACGCCTCCGACGATCAGGAAGGGCAGCATGGAGTCTCCGTGGCAGGGGAGGCGGGCGGGTCCCCCCACCATATCGGCCCTGCCGCAACCGCTCGCGGCGGGTGTGGAGAACCCGGCCGCTACCGGCTGCCCGCGGCCCCCGCGTGCGGACCTGCCGCCGGCGGGATCCCCTGGTGCACGACGAGAGCAGAGGATGCCGCAGCCGCCGCGTCGAGGATCGCCATGCCGATGGCGCCCTCGGGTCGCCACGGCGTGTAGGCCTCGGCCCACCAGCGCGTCGCCGTCGGCGCGTCGACGCCCGGGAGCAGCCGCGCGACCTCGTCGAGACCCGGCAGCAGGCGGGGGCGGAGCAGCGAGAGCACCACGACGTGCTGCACCAGCACCTGCAGCACGGCGTCGTCGTCCATCGTCCGCAGCTCGAACTCCCCGGCGTCGTGCGCGGGCGCGAAGACGGGGGTGCGCAGCGCCGCGGCGACGGCGTCGCGGTCGATCGGCTCAGGACTCAGGACGATGCTGCTGCGCGGCATCCACTCTCCTCTCGGCGCGGGTGTGCGTGGATTCGTCCGGCTTCTCGGCAGTGCCGGTCGCCGGCACCGCCGCCGCAGGCGACGGAGCGAAATGCGCGATCTGCACGAGTGCGGGGCGCGTGGCGCGCCGCACCAAGCGTCCGCGCCCGGCGATCATGGGCTCGGCGTAGACCTTCGGCAGAAGCTGGCCCTCGGACCGGTCGCCGGACATGATCAGCGCGGTGCCGCCGGTGTCGCGCAGTGCCTGCAGCGTCACGTCGAACATCGCGCGCGAGGCGCCGCCCACGGGCCGCGCCGCGACCACGTTGAGCCGAAGATCGCGCGCCGAGGCCAGGTACGGCAGCAGCGGCCGCAGCGGTTCGGCGCCACCGGCCGCGAGCACGTCCAGATCGTCCGCGACGACGAGGATGCGCGGGCCGGAGTCGCGGTCGGCCTGCCGCTTCTCGAGCTCGATCGCGATCGACTCGGCGAGCGCGCGAGCCTGGCGTCCGGACGTGGCGTGCCCGCCGAGGTAGGCGTCGGGGATGTCGGAGGCCAGTCCGCCGCGCGTGTCCATCAGCCCGATGACGAGCTCTTCGGGCGAATGACGGTCGAGAGCGCCCTGAACGATGCCGCGCAGCAGCGTCGTCTTGCCGCAGCCGCTGTCGCCGAAGACGATGAGGTGCGAGTCGCGGCCCACGAGGTCGAGCATCTCGGGCTGCATCGAGTCCTGCCGCAGGCCGATCGGGACGGCGTCAGGCTCGTCGAGCGCGTCGGGTAGAGCGGCCGGCGACAGCTCTTCGGGCAGCAGCCGGATCGGCGCCGCCTCGGGACCGCTCCACCGCTGGGCGGTGGCGCGCGCCAGCTCTTCGAGCGCGTCGCCGATGTCGGCGCCGTCGACCTCTTCGAGCAGCGGCAGCGCGATCTGGGCGAACAGCTTCTCATCGGTGAGCACCCGGCCCGGCTCGTCGGCACGCAGCGTGGCCGAGAGCTTGCGGGCGATCTGCGAGTCGCCGGCGTCGTTCAGCTTCAGCTCGAGCCGCGTGCCGATGAGGCTCTGCAGATTCATCCGCAGCTCGTTCCAGCGCGTGACGGTGGCGACGACGTGGATGCCGAACCCGCCGCCGCGCTCCAGCAGCTGGGCGAGCGGTTCGTCGAGCTCTTCGAAGTCGCCGCGGACGGCGCCGTAGCCGTCGACGAGCAGCACCACGTCCGCCGAGGGGAGCGTGGGAAGACGCCCCTCGGCGTGCTGGCGGCGCATGTCGGCGAGCGAATCCAGGCCGTGGCTGCGGAACGCGGCCTCGCGGGCGGCGAGCATTCCGCTCAGCTCTTCGAGCAGCCGTCGCAGGCGCTCGCGGTGGCCTCGCGTGGCGACGCCGCCGACGTGCGGGAACGGCTCGATGCGCGCCAGGCCCCCGCCGGTGAGGTCCATGCCGTAGATGCTGACCTCGCGGGGCGTGTGGGTGAACGCCAGCGATGCCGCGAGCGTCCGCAGGAATGTCGACCGGCCCGACTGCGGCGCTCCCATGACCGTGATGTGGCCGCCCGAGCGCGTGAGGTCGAGCAGCCACGGCTCCTGCCGCTGGCGCGCGGGATCGTCCAGCAGGCCGATCGGCGGACGCAGCGCGGTGCGCCGGTCGGTGTGCTCCGAGCTCGGCAGCACGCCGCCGAGCGTGATGGCGGTCGGCAGCGGCGGAAGCCAGACCGGACGCGTGCGCCCGGCCCCCTGGGTCAGCCGGTCGACGGCGGTCTGCACGAGCGTGCGCCCGGTCGCCGGGCGCGGCGGCTCCGCGAGTGCGAGGACGGGCTCCTCGTCGTCGGCGCCGACCGACGCCGGCAGGTCGTAGGGCTGCAGTTCGACCACGGTCGGTGCGTCCACGATGCGGATCTCGTCCGAGGTCTCGGGCAGCGGGCCCGACACGTAGCCCGCGCGGAAGCGCGTGTAGACCGACGTGTCCACCTTGAGGTACCCGTACCCGGGGATCGCCGGAAGGTGGAAGGCGTCGGGCGAGTCGAGCACGACCGCCGATTCCGCCTCCGAGAACGTGCGCAGGCCGATGCGGTACGAGAGGTAGGTGTCGAGGCCGCGCAGCCGGCCCCCCTCGATGCGCTGGCTCGACAGCAGCAGGTGCACGCCGATCGAGCGGCCGATGCGCCCGATCGTGAGCAGCAGCTCGACGAAGTCCGGTTCCGCGGTCAGCAGCTCGCCGAACTCGTCGATCACGAGGAACAGGTGCGGCATCGGCGGCAGCTCCGGCCGCTCCTGGCGCAGCTGGCGATAGTGCCCGATCGAGGCCGAGTTGTCGGCATCCTTCAGCATCCGCTGCCTGCGCACGACCTCGCCGTTGATGCTCGCGCGTGCGCGCTCGGTCAGCTGGGGGTCGTCGGCGAGGTTGTCGATGATGCCGGCGACGTGCGGCAGCCTCGCGAACGGCGCGAAGGCGGCGCCGCCCTTGTAGTCGACGAGGATCATGCTCAGGTCTTCGGGCGAGTGGGTCATCGCGAGGCCGAGGATGAGCGTGCGCAGCAGCTCGGACTTGCCTGATCCGGTGGCGCCGATGCAGATCCCGTGCGGGCCCATGCCGAGCTGCGCGGACTCCTTGAGGTCGAGCAGCACGGCCGAGCCCTGGTCGTCGATGCCGATCGGCACGCGCAGGAAGTCGCCCGGCGTCCGCGGACGCCACGCGTCGCGCGGATCGAGCAGGTCGACGGCGCCCATCCCGAGCAGCTCGGTGACGTCGGGGGCCGGCGCCGTCTGCGCGTCGACCGCGCTGGTGCGGGTGAGCCGCAGCGGAGCGAGCGGACGGGCGACGGTCTCGAAGAGGGCAGGGTCGACGTCGTCGAGATGGATGCCGCCGACCGCGGCCTCTCCGCTGCCCGGGTTCTCGACCACGGCGTCGAACCGCGGCGCGGCGCCGGCTTCGGCGTGCCGCGTCACGGTGACGCGGGCGGAGACGGCGGACGGCTCCTTCAGCCGGTCGTCGACGACGTGGACGACCGTGATGCCGAGGTCCGCGAGGTCCAGCGACGAGTCCAGCCGGGGCAGCGAGGTCGCCGTGCCGTCGCCCTCGTCGATGAAGATCACCAGGCGTCCCGGTGTCGTCTTGCGCCCGGCCCGGCGTGCGGCCGACGTCGACGCCACGCGGTCGCGCAGCTCCGGGCCGATCACGGTCATGAGCTCGGGCAGCGACGGCGCGATGCGGCGCGCGGTGGCGGCGCCCGGTGCGAGCGTCGTCGACGACGCATGCGGCAGCAGATCGAATCCGCGCCAGTCGCGGAGCGCTGCGGCGGGCACGACGGCCGCCAGCTGCACGTCGTCGGGGGAGTGCAGCGCGGCCAGCTGGGCGGCGATCGCCCGCGCCGCGGTGAGCGCGCCCTCGCGGTCCCCGACGATCGACACGTGGCCGCCGCGCGAGAGGTCCACGGTCGCGGGGATGTCGGCCGCGACGCCCGACAGGCGCACGAGCCGTTCCGCGGCGGTGCGCATGATGGGGTCGAACGGCTGCACCGGATTCTGCTCGGGAGGCAGCGTCACGGGCAGCGCGCGCACGGCCGCCGTGCCGACCCGCACCCGCAGGAAGTCGGCGTCGCCCTGCCGACGCTCCCAGCGCCGTGCGGGGCTCTGTCCCACTTCGAGCAGCGTCGACGGGTCGGGATGCTGCGCACGCACGGCGTCGCGGTACGCGTCGGTGCGTGCGCGCAGCTCGCCGCGGGTCTTCTCGAGGTAGTCGAGGTAGCGCTCGCGCTGCGAACGCCGCTGCCGCGCCGCGTTGCCTCGCTGGGTGAACGCCATGCCGATCCCGCCGACCAGAGCCACCACGAGGATCACGGCGCCCACGACCACCATGACCGGGTTGCTGCGCAGCAGCACGATCATCGTGATCGACGAGAGGCTTCCCACGATCGGCAGCAGCGACTGCAGCGGGAATCCGCTGCTGTGCTCGCCGATCGCGGGAGGCGGCGCGAGGACGTGCTCCTCGAGTGCGCCCGTCGGCTCGGTCACGCGGGCGGGACGATGGACGATGCGCTGGGTCACGGCAGCACTCCGTCCGCGGACGGGTCGACGAGGACGGCAGTCAGCTGGAGCAGTGCGGTGCGCGCGGCCAGTGACAGCGCCCCGCCCGACTGCGTCTCCCAGCGCCGCTCGAACGGGACGCGCACCACGGGCACGCCGGCGTGCCCGCTGACGGCGTCGGCGGCCGCCGGCCCCTGGCGGGTGAGATCGACGAGCGCGAGCACCACGTCCGGAGCTTCGGGGAGCGCCCGGATCGCCGCGGCCAGAGACACCGACTGCTCGGCGGCGCCGCGATCGGCGAGCGAGACCAGGCACACGGCGTCGCACAGTGCGGCGGCGGGGGCGAGGTCGGCGGCGGGATGCCGCACGCCGAGGTCGGTGACGGTGACGTCGAAGAACCGCGTGATCGGTGCCGCGTCGCTCAGCCACGAGGCGATGCCGTCGCCGGGCGCCGGACGCAGGACGCGCAGCCCGCCCGCCGCCGTGGCGAGGCCGGTCATCGCCTCGGCGCTCGTGCGGGCCCCTGCGCGGGTCGCGTTCGCGGCCGTCGCCGGCACGCCGAGTCGTGCTCCGAGGCCCGTGCCTCCGGACGAGACGTCGACCGCGAGCACCGGAAGGGCGCGCCGGGCCGCGAGCACGCGCGCTGTCGCCACGGCGAGGGCCGTCGCGCCAACGCCGTGCGCGACATGCGCGAACCCGATCCGGCGCCCGGTGGCCGGACGCGCGCGGATCGCGGCATCCCATCCCGCATATCGCTCCCGCAGTCCCGCGCCCGCGCCGAACAGCGCACGGGGCACGCCGGCCAGATCGATGACGGTCACGAGAACATCCCGAGCAGCTCGTCATAGACGCCCAGCGCGCCGAGCAGCAGCGGCAGCAGCGAGACCGCGGCGAGCGTCTCCAGGACGTTGCCGATGCCGCGCAGCCGCGCGCGTGCCGCCGGGCGCGGGTCGACGAGTGCGGCGACGCCGAGCAGGACGGCCGCTCCCGCGCAGATCCAGACGCCGGTCGCCTGACCGGCGAACCAGACGACCATCGCGACCGCGGCAGGCGCCGCCACCGCCGCCCACAGCAGGCGGACCTGGACGCGCAGCGGGAACGACCGGGTGCGCAGCGCCGCCGTCAGCGCGAAGGCGAGGGCCAGCAGCGACGGCCAGGGCTGCCGGGTCGCCACGAGCACGATCCCGGCGGCGGCGAGCAGGGTCGCGACCGCGGCGACGCTCCAGGTGAGAGCACGGTATGCCTCGTCGATCGAACCGGCCGCGGTCGCGCGGTCCACGCGGTCACCGTCCGACACCCGCTGGTCGAGCACGGTGAGCTGCGCCGACGACAGCGCCGCCCAGGGCAGCAGTCCGGTCGCGAACGCGGCGACGGTGCCGGCGATCGCGGCCGCCGCGACGGAGCCGACGCCCGTCCACAGCAGCACGAGCAGCAGCCCCCACAGGACGACGCCGATGACGCCGCCGGCGACGGCCCCCGCTCGGCGCAGCGCCCAGCCGGCCGCGAGGACGACGAGTGCCGCCCCGAGCGCGGCGGCGCTCACCCCGAGCAGGACGGCAGTGCCAGGCAGCGGCTCGGCGGCCAGCGCGGCCGCGTCGACGCCGATCGGAACGACCAGCCCCGCCGCGGCGGCTGTGGCGCACAGTGCGAGGCGCCGCGGGACTCCGACGGCCTCGGGGGCGGTGCCGGCGCGCGAGAGCGGCCGTGCGGACCGCCGGCCGATCGGGACGGCGAGCGCCAGCAGCAGCACGAGCGCGCCGACCAGCCACCAGAGCGCCCCGCCGGGTGCGGTGCGCGGCAGCAGCAGCCCGCCGAGCGCGGTCGCGAGGCCGAGACCGACGGCACCGGTCGCCAGTCGGGCGTCCGCGGACCAGCGGTCGGCGCGCGCGGCGTAGGCTTCTGCGGCCGCGTCCGTCACGTCGATCACGACCGGCGGCGGCGGCGCCGCGTCCAGGCGCACCAGCCGCAGGGACGTGCCGTCGAGCAGGTCCGAGCCGCGTGCCGACCTCGCCAGGTCGACCGGCTCGCCGTCGGCGTGGACCAGCGCGAGGGGGCGGTCGACCGTGCCGGTGGGCTCGCCCAGCAGCCGCAGCAGGCTGGGCAGGATCGTGCCGACGGGTTCGTCGCTGGGGACCACGATGTCGGTGCGACGCGACGTGCCCGTCACGCTCAGGCGGGTGAAGTCGGTCACGATGCCTCCTGCCGGCCCGTCGCGGGCGCGGATCCGACGGACGATGACTGCGCTGCCTGGTCGGCGAGCACCTTCGAGACGTACGACACCCCGACGCAGCCGGCGCAGACGATCGCGGCGACGATGAGCGACCCCATCAGCCGGCGCATGTTGTCGTTGACGGTCCTGCGTTCATCGATGCGTCCGAACAGCAGCGCTGCGGCCAGCCGCATGCGCTGGATCCGAGCGCCTTCGACGAGGACGCGATCCTGCTCTTCAGCCATTCGATCCTCCTTCGTCGAGGTGGCCGCCTGCCGCCGGATCCCGCCGCAGCTGCGCGCCGACGGGCCGCGACAGCGCGAGCAGCTCGCGCATCCGGTCGACGCCGAGCCGGGTGATCAGGGTCTGCAGGCGCTCCCATCCGCCGCCGGCCGGCGATCCGAGGGCCACCAGCGCGCTGGGGAGCCGAGGGCTGCCCACGAGCGCGGCGCCGAACTCGTCCGCCCATGCGGCGGGAGCCATCCCGCTCGCCCGCACGGCCGGCGGGCCGACGAGCAGAGCGAGCGGCTCGGGCGGCACCGGCATCAGCGGGCCACGGGTCAGGTCGGGGGTGCCGATGTGCGCCATCGCGAGTGCGAGCAGCGGCATCCCGCTCCCCGCGATCGACGACAGGATGCCGCGCGCCCGGGTCGCGATGCCGGCGCTGGATCCGCTCGCCGGGCCCCCGACGTCGGCCCACATCCGCGTGGTCTCTTCGAGGCCCTCGCTGGTGCGCGCCACGTCGATGGTGCCGATCAGCGAGGCCGGAGCGGAGGCGCCGACGCGTGCGCCGACGAAGCTCCACATGCTGTCGGCGGGCATCCGGCGCTGCGACCGTGCCGTGAGGTCGGCGCGATCCCACCCCGCGGTGAGGGGCTCGGTCGCACCCCAGGCCGCCGGCGGGGCGTCGGTCATCGCGAGCGCGACCGCCTCGGCCGATCCTCCGAGCAGCACCGGGCGCGACACCCGATGACGCGACGACGCGGTGACGACGAGCTGCAGCCGGGTCGTGAGCGGCCGTCGCAGGAACGCCGGGTGCGGGCCGTCGTCGCCGATCCGGGGCGCCTGCAGTGCGTCGGCAGCGCCGGCGAGACGTGCTCCGCCGGCTGCGTCGTAGAAGCCGTCGTCGGTGCGGACGACCCACCCGCCGCGGACGGCCTGCAGCGCGTGCCACATCGGCTGCGTCATCCGGCTGTGCGGGCCGGTGACCACGACCGTGCGGATGCCGGCGGTCGCGGTGCGGTGCAGCAGATCCGCCATCCCTGTCGTCAGCGCCACGACGGGCGCGCGGGTCTCGGTGGCGACCCAACCCGGGCCCGCGCCGTCGATGAGCGGGTGGTCCGCGGTGCGGGGTGCGCTGGCGTCGCCGGTCACGACGTCGTCCTCACGGTCAGGTGGCGGTCGCCGAGGCGCAGGCGCGTGCCGTCGGGGAGCGGGGTGCGCTGGAACGGGATCAGCGGGTGCTCCGCACCGGCGCGCACGACGGCGGTGCCGTTCGTCGAGCCGAGGTCGACCACCCATGCCTGCTGTCCATCCCACTCCAGGCGGGCGTGCGACTTCGACAGAGTGCGCGAGAGGTCCGACCAGCGATGCACGGCGGCGGGCGCGTCGGCGGGCGCGACGGGGTCGCGTCCGAGGATGAGGGATGCCGCAAGCTGAAGCCGTTCGCCCGTGTCGAGCTCCACGACGGCGGGCCTTGTGAAGCCGTAATGCGGCACGGTCGTCTTGGCCGGCGCGAGCGCCTCCGGCGGGAACGAATAGGGAGCGAGCGCGGCCGAGATCGGATCGCGGCCGCGTACGAGGTCGAAGGTGCGAAGGCGTCCGGTCAGGGCATCGGCGAGCAGGCGGCGTCCCGCCGGCGCGGCGGACTCCAGCGCGACCGTGCGGGTCCCCGCGGCGAGGCGTCCCGGGGTGCGTCCGGTGCGCGCCAGCGCGACCGTGAGCGCGATGGCGGCCACTGCGGCGCCGGCCGCCAGCATCCAGCCGAACGCCGTCGCGCCCGCGACGAAGGCGACGACGGCCGCGAGCCCCGGGATCAGGACGATGGCGGCGTCGATGGCCAGCGCGGCGACGTGCTGGCCCGGACGAGCCGAAGCGGTGAGGACGAGGACGTCGACCGTCACCGTCCGCCCGGCTTGCGCGTGCGATGTCATGTCGTCTCCGGAACCGTGTCGGGCATGGCAAGTGTATCCGGGTGCGATCGCCGGCTCCGTGTCCCCCTTTCGGGGGACACGCTCGCGCGACAGGCTGGGAACCCGCTCCGGAATCACCTCCCGATGTGGTGTTTCCGCGTTCGGCGGATAGCGTGGTCACGGCTCGACCGACACGGTCGGCCGTCGCGAGGATGGGTCAT
This sequence comes from Microbacterium helvum, assembly GCF_014779795.1. Taxonomy (GTDB): domain Bacteria; phylum Actinomycetota; class Actinomycetes; order Actinomycetales; family Microbacteriaceae; genus Microbacterium; species Microbacterium helvum. Next base: position 202,706 of record NZ_JACXZS010000006.1, on the reverse strand, counting down.
TGTCCCCATTGCGTCGGCCCGCCTTTTCGGGTGTTGTAGTCGACAGTCCTGTTCATTCCGGAGGTGCCGTATGAAGTTTGCGATGGGTGCAGACACGCTGGGCGTGCTGACCAAGTCGACGTCGGGTTCGAACGAAGACATGTCCGTTCTCGTCCGACGACTGTTCGAGGCGGCCGAACCGCTCGAGGGGCGCTTCCAGGGCGCCGCGCGCGCGCAGTTCGACCGGTTCAAGGGTCGCACCGACGAGATCTCGGCCGAGCTCAACGCTTCGCTCGCGGCCGTGCTCGGCGGCATCACGGGGATGAACCGTGCGTTCCTCGAGGGTGAGAGCGAGATGTCCGATTCGACCACGTCGCTGGAGTCGGGATCGGCGTTCGACGCCGCCCGTTTCGGCGGACGTCAGGCCTGAGAGAGGAAGACCGACCATGGCGAACCAGAGTGACCGTCGCGATTACGACGTCGCGGCCTCGCAGTCCGCGCAGGACAACTTCAACCAGGTGGCCGCGCAGCTCGAAGCGCTCATCGACCAGCACGACCGCGACGTGAACCAGGCGATGTCCGACTACGCCGCCGACGGCGTGTCGGAGGAGTACCGGGCCAAAGAGACCCGCTGGAAGAACGCCGCGGGCGAGGTGCGCACGATCATCACGACGCTGCGCTCGTCGCTGGCCGCCAACGACGAGACCGCGCACGCCACGCTGCGCAAGGCGAAGTCCGCGGTCGACGCCGTCGGCTGACGCCGATGACGTCGTGGAGCATCGACCCCACGGGGGTCGCGCGCGTGCTCACGGACGTGAGCCCGTACTCCGAGGCGCTGGGCGCGTCGTTGAACAGCCTGTCGGGTGTGATCTCTGCCGCGGTGAACGCGACGCAGTCGCCCGCCATCTCTGAGGCGGTCTCGGGCTACTTCGAAGTGCTCGAGGGGCCGCGCATCCAGTCGATGAGCACGCGCATCCAATCCGCCGTCGGCGGTGTGCTGTCGGCGACCGAGGCGTATATCCAGGGGGATCTCGAAATGGCCGCGACGCAGCAGCAGGCGAACATCGCCGCGGTGTATCCGTCGATGCCGGGCGTCGAGGGCGGGTACTGATGACTTCGGCGATTGATCCGGGTGCCATTCCCGGCAAGGGGATCGATCCGGACGAGATCGAGCGGCAGGCGAAGTCGATCTCGTCGATCGGCGGGTCGGTCGCCGACAACGGGCTGCAGGTGCAGTCGCGCTGGCAGGGGATGGCCGGCGTGTACTCCGCACCGGAGTCGGGGACGCTGCTGGGGCTGATGCAGCCGGTGAGCGAGGCGGCGTCGTCGACCGGCGAGAACCTCGGCGTGGTGGCATCCGCTCTGTCCGCCTTCGCCGAGGACGTGCGGCCGATCAAGCAGCGCCTGGACGCGCTGCGCGTCGAGGCGCAGACGTTCGTCGACACGACGGTCGCGAACGGCGTCTATGTCGAGGAGCTCAATCCCGCGTGGGTGTCGATGTACGGCTATGGCTACGGCTACGGCGGCTACGGTTCTTACGGCTACAGCTCCTACGGCTACGGATCCTCGTCCGGTGCGTCGGACTCCGAGCCGGACAAGTACCGGACGGTGCATCGGGAGTGGCATGAGGATCAGGATGCTGTCGATCGCAACAACGATCTGATCTCGCAGGTGAACGCGCAGCAGGTGCTGCTGTGGGAGGCGGAGCGCACCTGCGCGAACAAGATCCGGGCGATCGCGTGCATGGCGCCGCTGCACTCCGGGTATGAGTCCGAGACGGATGCCCTCGGGTACGGCGTCGACGAGATCCCCGACGGCACCGACATGCCCTGGGGTGCCGAGGTGGAGCGCACGGAGGGCTGCGGCGAGGCCGCCGTGAACTTCGTGTTCAAGGACTTCCTGTGGGAGGGCATCGCCGTCGGCGGTGTCTGGGGGACGATCCAGGGTCTGGGCACGCTGGTCCTGGGCTATGACCAGACCACGGGCGAATGGTTCCAGGGCGATGCGTACGGGGCCGCCTGGGGCGGTCTGGGGATGCTGGTGGCAGGTCTTGCCACTCTCGGGCCCGTGACGATCGCCGACAACATCGTCGAGGGGGTGACCGGGGGTGAAGGGTTCATCACCGGTCCGGTCGGCGACTTCGTCGATTCCGCCGAAGAGGCGCTGCTGAACACGGGCAAGTCGCTCATCGCCTGGGATCAGTGGCAGGACGATCCGGGTACGGCGGCGGGGTCGGCGCTGTTCAACATCGGCACGATCTTCATCCCCGCAGGTGCGGCGGTGTCGGGCGTCAAGGGTGCGTCGCTGGCGGCCCGAGTGGCGTCGAAGGCCGCGACGGTGGTGGACCTGGTCGATCCGGCGTCGCTGGCGTTCCGCGGTGTGGCCGGTGCGGGCCGCTTGGGACTGAGCAGCATCGACAACCTGCTGGGCCGGTTGGACGATCTGTCGCGGTTCGAGACGCCGCGCATCGAGACGCACGCGGCGACGGATGCGGCATCCGCTCTGAACAAGCTCGACGAGTGGGGCGTGGACCTGAACGACGTCACCACGCGGGTGAACGCGGACGGGTCGGGGGTGTTCTCGTTCCCGGGTGGTGAGATCGAGGTTCCCGGCGGCACGTTCGACGTGCCCGGCGGTTCGGCCGACGTTCCGGCGCCGGTGCGAGAGCCGGAGCTGGTGCTCGCCGGCGGGGGTCGTGCAGAGACCGCGACGCCGGGTGTGGTGGACTCGATCGTCCACGACAGCCCGGTCCGCACCGACACGGCCGGGACGGGCGAGTCCACGGTCGTGCGCGAGCCGGAAACGGGGACCACGACGGGCTCGGGCGGTGCGGGCCACGGCGGCGGAGACGCCGGCACCGGCGGCGGTGCTTACGCAGGTGGTGACGCAGACACGGCCGGGGGGAGCGGCACAAGCCGTGACGCCGGCGCGGGCGACGGTGCGGGCACGGGTTCTGGTGATACGGGCGGGACCGGCTCGGCCGGCTCCGCTGCCGCAGGTTCCGGGGCGCAGCCTCCGGCTTCGGTCACCCTGCCGGATGGCTCGTCCTACTCGCCGTGGACCTCGCGGTATCACCTCGCGCAGGTTGCGGATTCCGAGCCGATCATCACGCAGGTCGCTGCCGAACACGGCCTGACGGTGTCGGACGTGCACGGGATGATCCGTAGGCACGAGACGGGCGCCCCGCTGGACATGCACGAGACGCAGGTCCTCCTCGACATCCGCGAGAGCATTCCGATGCCGCAGCAGGGCGAGATCATGCAGAAGGTGGTGAGCGCAGACACCTGGCAGCGGTACCTGCAGCAGCGCTGGGACACGGTGCAGGGCTTCGTCGGCCGTGGCGCTGACAGTCAGAAGCTGATCACATCGGACGACTACTATCACGGGTTCGGGTTGGACTACGGGCCGAACCGGTCGACCCCTGAGTTCCTCGACGCGCACGGGGACGTCGGCGAGCTGTACGCGATCCGGTTCGCGAACGACGGCACGATGGACCTCCACGTCCCCGCGGCCGATGCCGGCGCCGATGCCGGGTACCTGTTCGACGCGAACGGCGAACCGTACTACCATCCTCACGGGATGGGCTCGCTCGGGTCGGACAATCCGTACCATGGCAACGGGTTCGTGGGGACAGGAGACAAGGAACTCATCCCTGAGTACCATCTCGCTTCTCCGGCGAAGATCGGTGATAACGCCGAAGTGTGGAAGATCACACCGACCGGTGAAGAAGTGCTGGTTGCGGTCCGTCTGCGGGGGAGGTGGGTCGGACTGTGACGCTGTCGCCTGCGGTGATGGTGCGCAACGAGGGCTGGTGGGTGCTTAGCCGGTTCGGGTGGCATTCCTCGCCTCACCGCCCTGACGATCCGGAATCGTATCTGGGGTGGCCGTCTTTCGCTGTGGACGACAGCCGCGGTGGCGAGATCACGTTGACGCCGGCGGATGTGGTGGCGAGTGAGTACGTCGCGACGCGGGTGGTGGTGGAGGACGTGGTGTTCTCGGGCGGGTTGATCGTGACGGAGGACGGCACGCCGGTGCGGGAGGCGGTGTCGTCGTCGCGGTGTGATCGCTGGTTGGAGTTGTGGTACTGGGGCCGGGGTGAGCGTGAGGTGGCGGCGCGGTTCCCGGATGCGGTCCGTTTCGATGATCGCGCGAGCAACGGTGGCGTGTTGCTGCGTCGGCGTTTGTGTGATCTGCCGAGTTATGAAGAAGTCGTGCAGTGGCGGACGGGGACGGCGTCGTGGTCGTGATCATGCAGAAGATCGTGCTGCCGGCGCGAGAGCGCAGCTGGGCGCAGTTCGATGATGACCTGCTTGTCGGCTTCGTGGTGCGGGCGGCGGATGTGGCGTGGGCGCGTACTGCGGGAGAACTGTTCGATGCGATGGGTGTCGGGTTCCCGGGCTCGCCGTTGCGACGAGACGCGCCGTTCATCGACGTGTTGCGGTTCCCGGCGACCCCGTATCTGCGTCTGGTGCCTGCCGTGGGCCGTGAGTTGGACCCGGTGAACGGGTTCGTCGATCGCCCGCCGTTCACGGGCACGGGGTTCGCGGCGACTCCCGCGACGACCGATCCGGTCCCGTTGTGGTGGCTGGATCCGTGTCGGGTGCCGGCCGGGTCGGAGTTGTGGCGGGTGCATGCGGATGGGCGCGAGGAAGTTCTGGCGCACTATGACCACGTCGCGTCCGGATGGTTGCCTCGGCCTGCGGGCCGGATCGGTTCCTCCGACGTCGTCGGGGTGTTCGCGACGTGGAATGGACAGCAGGTATTGGCCGATGCTCTCCCGAATGGACGGGTCGTGGTCGCGTCTGAGAGCCCATGGGATGCGTTGCGGCAGACCGAGCGGGGAGTGTGGGCCGGCGTCGTCGAGCCGAGCGACGTGGCTGATCTCCATGCGCTCGTGGTCACCGGGACGTGGCGGGGTCTGGCCTTCCAGATCGTCCGGCGGTATCTCGAGGGCGACACGATGACCGCGCGTGCGGTGTATCTCGGTCGCGATGCCGACGAGGCAGAGCGTGCTGGGCTGGAGAAGACCGATGCGGGCGTGTACGAGCTGTCCGCACCGTTCGCGGACTTCGAAGACGTCGTCGCACGCCAGCTCCTCGCAGTCTGAACTGAGGCAGACAGACGACGCCTGCCCGTTGGGGGACGTGCACGGATCGGATCGATGGTGACCAATCTTGGCTGAGGTGATGGATGCGCAGACTGCGCAGCAGACGACATCCTCCCCGAGTACCGTGCGTCCAGAGTCGCGATGCGCGAGGGCGCCGAGGTATGGGAAGTGCTCGATGACGGCACCCAGCGGCTCTATGCAGTGCTTCGCAATAACGAGTGGTTTCCACAGGGCAATTGATGACCGAGATTCAGACCTTCGCGACGTTCCTGGAGTATCGGGGAGGCAGGCTTCGCTACCGTTCCGGGGGCGACACCTGGGTGCGCGTGGACGTCGACGGGGAACCCACGCTCGAGCGGTTCCCCGACGCACTGGAGATGGGTTCCGATCCGGGCGATCCGTGGGTGATGCTGCCGAAGTCCGTGTTCGATGCGGTGTATCGGCGGGAGGTGTTCGGACGATGGAATGGAGTTCGTGTGGCTGTGGAATCGATCGTGCGGCGCGGCTTGCGGCGGGGGTCGGCCGTCATCCGCTATGAGGGCATTCTGCCGGCTGAGGCGATCGCTGCGGGGCTGACCGGCAGCCAGAACGACGGGTGGACTGCGCTCGTGGATCCATCTGAAGTCGAGGACGTCACGGTGACCGAGACGATGTTCCCGATGGCGCGATCGTGACTCGAGTCGTTCTGCAGAAGCTGCTTCATGCCGGGATGTCTCAGGTCGTGCGGGAGCGCGGCTACGACCAAGTCGGCGGGTATGTGACGGAGGCGGCCGCCGCGGCGGAGTTGCGGATTCCGCAAGCTCTGCGTGCTGCGTATGGGTTCGCAGATGACGGCGTGCCTGCCGCCACGATGGCGGAAGCGGGCGACACCGCGTAGCCGTCCCACGCGTAGCTCGCATCGGCGAAGTCCCGTCGAGCGTCGACGCGTCCTCGCCCGTGAGCGGCGGCCTCGGGTGGGGCGGCCTCGAATCGGTGCACGTCGTGGGTTTCGGGTCCGCGGCATGCTGACAGGGCCGTGACAGTGCGTCGACAGCGACCGTGACGCCGCGACAGCGGTGCGACAGCGACCCCGGAGCACTGTGGATGCCATGACCAACACCAGTTCCGCATCCCGCACCCCCGCGGTCCGCGCCGAGGGGCTCGTGAAGACCTTCGGCAGCAATCGCGCGGTCGACGGCGTCGATCTGACCGTCGAGGCCGGCACCGTCTACGGCGTGCTCGGGCCCAACGGCGCGGGCAAGACCACCACCATCAGCATGCTGTCGACGCTGCTGCGTCCCGACGCCGGCCGGGCCGAGATCTTCGGCTACGACGTCGCGCGCGAACCGCAGATCGTGCGCCAGCTGATCGGCCTCACCGGACAGTTCGCGTCCGTCGATGAGACGCTGTCCGCTACCGAGAACCTCGTCATCTTCGCCCGTCTGCTGGGCCTCTCGCGCACCGACGCGAAGCGCAAGGCGGCTGAGCTGCTCGAGGAGTTCTCGCTCACCGAGGCCGCCACTCGGCCGCTCGCGAAGTTCTCGGGCGGCATGCGCCGTCGCCTCGACCTCGCGGCATCCCTCATCGCCCAGCCTCCGCTCATCTTCCTCGACGAGCCGACGACGGGCCTCGACCCCCGCACGCGAGGGCAGATGTGGAACACCATCCGCAGACTCGTCGCGACCGGCTCGACGGTCGTGCTGACGACCCAGTACCTCGACGAGGCCGACCAGCTCGCCGACCGCATCGCCGTCATCGACCGCGGCACCGTCGTCGCCGAGGGCACCGCCCTCGAGCTCAAGGCGTCGGTCGGCCAGGCGTCGCTGCTGCTGCGGCTGCGCGCGGGCTCCGACATCGTCGAGGCGCAGCGCGAGATCGCCCGAGTGCTGGGCGTCACCGCGATCGTCTCGCCCGAGGCTGCGCGCCTCACCGTCCCGATGAGCGATCCCGACCGGGTGGCCGACCTGCTGGTCGCGTTCCGTGCGGCCGACCTGCACCTCGAAGAGCTGAGCGTCCAGCAGCCGACTCTCGACGAGGTGTTCCTCGCCCTGACCGGCAAGGGCGTTCCCGAAGACGACGAGGCCGCCCACGCGACGGCCGACGAACTGGAAGGAGTCCGCGCATGACCGCTGTCGCGACCCCCATCACGCCGGTCGCCGACCGGCAGCTGTCCAACCGCACGAGCTTGTCGCTCACGGTGCAGAACACCCTCACCATGGCCTGGCGCGGCATCCTCAAGATCCGTCGCACGCCCGAGCAGCTCGTCGACGTGACCGTCCAGCCGATCATCTTCACGCTGATGTTCACGTACATCTTCGGCGGTGCGATCGCGGGCGATGTCGCGAGCTACCTGCCGATCATCATCCCCGGCATCCTCGTGCAGACCGTCATCACGACCTCGGTGGTCACCGGCACGCAGCTGCGCGAAGACATGGACAAGGGCGTGTTCGACCGCTTCCGCTCGCTGCCGATCGCGCGCATCGCACCGCTGTCGGGAGCGCTCCTGGCCGACACGCTGCGCTACACGATCGCCACGACCATCACGTTCGCGATGGGCTTCCTCATGGGCTACCGTCCGGGCGGCGGGTTCGGCGGCGTGGTCGTGGCCGGCCTGCTGGTGATCGCGTGCTCGTGGGCGATGAGCTGGATCTTCGCGTTCTTCGGCGTCATCGCACGCACGGCGTCGAGCGTGCAGGGCATCTCGATGCTGATCCTGTTCCCGCTGACGTTCCTCTCGAACGCCTTCGTGCCCGCCGACACCATGCCCGACTGGCTGCAGTGGTTCGTGAACATCAACCCGGTCTCGCATCTGGTGACGGCGGTGCGCTCCATCGTGAACGACGGCGTGGTGACCGGCGACGCGTTCGTCGCCCTGCTGGGCGCGGCCGTCATCGTCGCGGTGTTCGCGCCGCTCACGGTGCGCGCGTACATGCGCAAGGCGTGAGTGGATGCCGCCACGCGCGGCACGTGCGAAGGGCCGAGGTCGATTCCGATCGAGCTCGGCCCTTCGGCGTGCGCATGAGGTCGCGCGCGGGGCGGTTGAGCGGCCGGCACGTCGGCGAGAAGGTCTGACGCCTTGCCCGAGAACGCGGGGCCCCGCGATGGCAGGGGCCGCCGGCATCCGTCCTCCCGCTGGACGAACGGCGACTCAGCCCGACGCGGGCGGCGCGACGACGGTGGCCAGCGCGAGGCGGACGTACGGCAGATCGTGGCGCGGGATGACCACGGTCGCGATGCGGTCGGGCGCGAGGCGGGCGCCGATCGCGTAGACGAAGGGGTCGGTGTCGATCTCGGATGCTGTCAGCTCGGCGCCGTCGACGACGAGCGTGACCGTCGGGTTGACAGCGGAGGGGGTGGCCCGCCAGTCGCCTCCGAACGGGTCGTAGCCTGGGGGCGGCGGTCCGCTGGGCAGGCCGAGCTCTTCGCGGAAGCAGTTCATCAGGATGTGGTTGACGTGGTCCACGAGGTGATGGGCGAGCGTCGTGTACTCGGAGGCGTCGCGGTCCCACGTGGTCCGCACCACCTCGATGAGGTGCGGGTACCGCAGTCGCTGAGCGGACTCGATCAGCCAGGCCGGGCGGGGCCAGGGCGGAATCATGTCGAGTGCGGCCCGCGTGGCGTCGTCGAGCTCGGCGAGGTTGACCGGGTCGTCGCGGTCGTCGGGGTTGCGCCACAGCATGTAGGTCACGCTGACGGTGATGCTCGAGGTTCCGCCCGGGCCGCCACCCTCGGCGAGGCCGAACCCGCCGAAGTCCTCGATCGAGGGCTGCGCGACCAGACCCATCACCGGGAACGGCAGCGCGTGGACGCGGTCGCGCAGCCCGTCCATCGGGTTCGGGGCATCGGGCGGCAGGACTCCGGCGATCCTCATATCGTGAGCCTGGCGGCTCGGGGGATCAACGGCAAGACCAGCCGAGATCTTCCTTGCCAGTGTCGTAGTTGTGTTCTATGCTGGGGTGAGATCGAACTCGTGCCCACGTTTCGTTTGATCCTTCGTCGCGTTGACGCGCGTTTCGATGGGAGACAGGGTGGGGCACCAGATCGGCACCGGCGGGAGCACCTGGGGTGCGCTGGAGCGTGTGGTCTCGGGGGTGCAGGCGACGCGCGAGCGGATCGCACGGTTGCAGGCGGAAGAGGCTCGGCTGCTGGCGGATGCCGCCGATATCGTGCGTGCCCGCGAAGGCGAACGGCGTGTGATGGGGCGCAGTGTCGTGCATGATCTGGCGTTGCGGGAGGTGTCGAGCGAGCTGGGTGCCGCGATGCGGCTGAGCGACCGGTCGGTGCAGGCGCGGATGTCGGCCTCCAGTCGTCTGGTCGGCGGGTTCGCTGAGACGCATCGGGCGTTCGCTGAGGGGCGGATCGATCAGGCGCATGCGGCGGCGATCGTGGAGTGTGGGACGGGGTTGCTCGACGATGCGGTCCGCGCCGAGTATGAGCGGATCCTGCTTGAGGCGGCCGTGTTCGAGACACCGCCGCGGCTGCGGGCGATCGCCCGCGTGGTGGCGGCGCGTATCGACCCCGAGATGGCGGCCGAACTGCAGCAGCGTGCTGCGGGGGAGCGCAGGGTCCGCGTGGTCGATCTGGGGGATGGCATGGCGCGGCTGCTCGCCGACCTGCCCGCTGTGCTTGCGTACGCGATCTTCGATCGGCTGACGCAGATGGCGCAGATCGAGCAGGCCGCCCAGCGCGACGCTACCGCGGAGCAAGAACCGGTGGATGCCGCGGCGAAGGGTGAGCCCGGGACCGGAGCCGGAGCCGGAGCCGGGACCGGGGCCGGCGCCGGAGCCGGGGCCGCGGCCGAAAGGGCTGCCGCTGACGGTGCTGCCGGGGGCGGCGACGCTGCCGCTGCTGACCGCGCAGCTGCTGCTGACGACGTTGCTGACGGTTCGGCCGGTTCCGGCATCCCACGGCCTGATCTGTCGACCGGGCCGTGCGGGGAGCAGCGATCGCTCGATGAGCTGCGGGCCGACCTGTTCGCCGACCTCGTGCTCACCGGCGCGCCGGCCGCGCACGGCGACGGCGACACGCTCGCCGCGATCCGCGCACAGGTGCAGATCACGATCCCCGTGCTCACCGCCGCCCGCGTGGGCGACGAGCCCGCCCTGCTCGCCGGGCACGGTCCCATCGACGCGGAGACCGCGCGCAGGCTCGCGGCGGACGCGCCCGGATGGGACCGGGTGATGTACCACCCGTACTCGGGGCTGCCGCTCGCAGTGGACCGGTACCGCCCGACCGCGCACCTTCAGAGATTTCTTCGAGCACGCGATGAACGGTGCCGCTTCCCGGGCTGCACGCGTTCGCCGATCCGCTGCGACATCGACCATACGCACGACCACGCGAAAGGCGGCCGCACCGAGGACGGAAACCTGGCTCACTTCTGTCCCCGACACCACACCCTCAAGCACGCCTCCGCGTGGCGCGTCCGCCAACGCGGCAGCGGAGTACTCGAGTGGACCAGCCCCACCCGCCGCCACTACCTCGACAAACCGCCCGCGACAGTCCAGTTCGTGCCCTCATCGGTGTTCACCCGGCTGCTCTCGGTGCGCTACGCCGGTGATGCCCCCTTCTGACCCGTGACCCGGCTTGCGAGCTGCGCAGCGGAACCACGAAGGACGCGATGTGAGGTCGAGATTCTTCGCCGCCCCGGATGCCGCTGCTTTCGCGGTGCGGCAAGCCAGCCCGCGGGTCGATGCCGCGTTTCGCGGCCGCGCCCATAGCTGCGGCCGCGGCCGTCTTGTGGTTGTTCCGCGCCGGCGTGGCAAGGTGTGCGCATGGCCGAAGATGAGGTTCCGCAGATCCCGTTCCGTCCTGTCCCGCGTGATTTCGCGGGCTTCCCCATGCCGCCGACGGTTCCGCCCGGGTTGCGGCTCGAGCTGAGCCGCGCGCGCGTCCTCGCCGGCCACGAGAACGAGCTCACCGAGTGGATGACGATGCTCACCGAGCGTTACGACGAGTGCGTGGCCACGCTGCCCGCGGAACGGGCGGTGTTCGAGGCCACGTTCCGGCATCGAGAGGCAGATGGTTCGCTGTGGATCTACCACCTCGCGCTGATGGGTGAGGGCGGTGCCGGGCTCGACGAGTCGAACCCGGTGGACGCTGCCCATGCCGCCTACAGCCGACGTGTGAAGGAGCCCGGGTGGGAAGAGCTGGAGCCGATGTTCATGCTCGCGCCGGCGCACCTGCGCGCGGCCATGCAGCACTGGGGAGCGTCAGGCACCGAGGGGTGAGCCGAGCAGGGCGCTGAGCGCCGCGACCTCGCGCTCCGCTTCGGCGGTCGCGTCCTCGGCACGTGACGCGCCGTCGGGCCGCGCCACGGATTCTCCGGGATCGGACATCGCGCCAGGTGGGGCGGCTGCGGTCGGGTCGAGCGCGTCGGTGCCCAGGCGCTCGCGCAGCACGCGCAGGAACGGCTCCTGCGCATCGACGCCGCCGCGGATGCGGGCGGCCGCGGTGAGGGCGCGCGCGGCATCGGCATCGCGCCGCTCTGCGGCCAGCCACCCGGCGATCGAGACCGCCACGTCCGACACGATCGGGTGGTCGCCGCTGCCGATGGCCGCCGGCAGCGCGGCCCTCAGCGCGGCCGCCGCGTCGTCGTTGCGGCCCAGCAGCACCAGCGCCTGCGCGCGCTTCGACCGCGCCCACGCGACGAGCTGGTCGGGGAACGACGGCATCGCGCCGACATCCACCTCATCCAGGTGACGGAGGGCGGCATCGCCGTCCCCGACGGCGATCTCGATGGTCGCGGCGCTCATCGCGGCCTGTGCGATGCCCTGCGGCGACTCCTTCTCGCGGGCGAGCTCTGCCGTCTGGACGAGGCGCTCGCGCGCCTCGTCGATGCGCCCGAGCCGCAGCAGCAGCCCGATGCTCTGCGCCCGCTGCTGCACGAGGTCGGCCGTCGACGTGAGTCCCGTGAGGGCTTCGGTGGAGGTATCGGCCACCTCGAGCGCCTCGTCGAGCCTGCCGGCCAGCTGCAGCCATTCCGAGCGCATCTGGCTCGCGAAGGCTGTGCCCCACACGTCGCCGAGCCGCAGGAAGCTCGCGAGCGACTTCTCGCTCTCGATGCCGAGGGTCGCCGTGTCGCCGCTGTTCTGCGCGATCGCCGACCGCATCATGCTGACGAAAGCCCGCGACCACTCCGGTGCGTCCGCGAGGCCGGTGTCGTCGATGACGGTGGTCCGCGGCCACGGACGCCCGGGCGGGGTGTCGCGCGCTGTCATCGCCACGCCGCGCAGCAGTGGACCGATCACCGCCGACAGCTCGCTGCGATGCACCGCGGCGGCCGCGATCACCGCGGGCGACTCCCGCTCCAGCAGATCCAGTGCGGCACTCGGCGCGGCAGTGTCGGCGACCAGGCCGCTGCGCGACTCGGCCGGTGGCACGGCCTCTCGTCGGTCGCTCTCTCGGCGGCTGATGTCGAAGGCGCGCGCCAGCAGCCCGACGCCGCGCACGACCACCGCGGGCTCGGAGTCGAGCGCGCCCGCCGTGTCGAAGAAGCGGGTGATGCCGGCCGCGAGCTCCTCGAACCGCTCCCGCATGAGCCATGTCCACAGGTTCGCGCGCACCAGGCGCACGCCCACCTCGGCCAGGTCGGGCTGCTCGGCGCAGGTGCGCAGCGCGGCGCTGAGGTTCTCGTCGTCGGCGTCGAACCACGCGAGTCCCTCGCGGACGCCCGGCCCGCGCAGCCGCGCGTCCTCCCGCGCCGCGAGGTCCGCCATGGCGTGAGCCTGGATGCCGCGGAACTCGGCTTCGCGTCCCTCTCTGCGCAGGCGATCGATGCCGTACTCGCGCACCGTCTCGAGCATGCGCAGCCGGCGCTCGGAGCGGTGCAGCAGCGACTTGTCGACGAGAGCGTCGAACGACGCGGCATCCACGTCGAAAGCTCGCGCGACCACGGCGACGTCCCGCGCACCGATGCCGTCGGGGAACACGGCAGCGGCGAGCAGGGACGCGCGCTCGGCCTCGGTCAGGGTCTCCCAGCTCCAGTCGATCAGCGCGCGCAGCGTCTGATGCCGCGCCTCGATCGCGCGCGGGCCGGTGGCCAGCAGGGCGAAGCGGTCGTCGAGTCCCGAGTCGATCTCGCCGATCGTGAGGGTTCGGGCCTTGGCCGCCGCGAGCTCCAGCGCAAGCGGCAGACCGTCCAGCCGGGTCACGATGCGCGCGACGGCGTCGGTGTCCTCGAGCGAAGGCGAGGTGCCGCGCGCGGCCCGCACCCGGCGGGAGAAGAGCTCGCGCGCGTCGTCGTCCGGCAGCGGACCGAGGTCGACGAACGCCTCGCCCGCGAGCCCGAGCGGCTCGCGACTGGTCGCGAGGATGCGCGTGCCGGGAGCGCCGCGCAGCAGGTCCAGAGCGACCGCGGCGGCCTCGGCCGACACGTGCTCGCAGTTGTCGAGCACGATCAGAGCGGTCCGGCCGGTCAGCGCCTCGAGCACTCGGTCTCGGGCGCTCGTCGACACCAGCTCGCCGACGCGGATGCTGCGCCCCACCGCGCCCGCGACGGCCGCCCACACCTCGCCGGGCGCTGCCGGGGCGAGTTCGACGACGACGGCACCCGGGCGTCGGCGCGCGGTCTCGAACGCCAGCGTGGTCTTGCCGGCACCGCCGGGGCCGATGAGCGTGACGAGCCGTTCGGCCCTGAGCTGCTCGTCGATGAGCGCGAGCTCGTCCTGCCGGCCGATGAGCGGCGTGAGTGCGGCGGGGATCGGCGCGGCGTCGGTCGCCGACGGGTCGGCGGCCGCGAGGCCGACCGCGGACGGGGGAGCCGGCGATGCCAGCCGCTCGGCGTGTGCGCGATCCTCCAGCAGATCGCGCACGACCCAGTCGAAGCCCCCGCCGGGCGTCCACGGGTCGCCGATCCACAGGGCGAGAGCGGCGCGCGCGTCGGCGGCGGCGGCCGAGGGATCCTCGGACCGGCGCGCACGCTCGACCAGGTCGGTGAAGCGGACGACGTCGACATCTGCGCGGTCGATGCCCAGGCGGTATCCGCCGGGGACGGCCTCCAGCGTGCCGGGCGGCAGCTCACGGCGCAGGCGCGAGGCGAGAGACTGCAGCGAGGCCCGCGGATCCTCCGGCGGGTCGTCGGGCCAGACGTCCTCGGCGAGCGCCCGGTAGGCGACCGTGGTGCCGGCGTCGAGGGCGAGGCGGAAGAGCAGCGCCTGCTGCCCGCGCCCGCGGACGTCGAGGGCCCGGTCGCCGTCGGCGATCGAGAGGCCGCCGAAGAACCGCAGTCGCACGGGCTCCACCTTAGGGCGCGCCCCGCCTCAGGGCCCGTTGCGGGGCGGCCCGGCCGGTCAGTCCGCGGCCTCGCGGGCGCGCTGACCGAACGTCCCCGCCGTGAGCGTCTCGTACGAGCGGCGCACCACGGCCTCGAGCACCTCGAGGTCGATGCCGTCGAGGCTCTTGAGGTAGAGGCATCCCACCCCCGTCGTATGCGGGCCGAGCCGAGACAGCGCGTCGGCGTGGGCCGCCGTCCCGTCGGACAGGTACACGACGGTCGCGCTCTTGCGCGGCGCGAACCCCGCCGCAGCCGAGTCGCCGGACCGCCCCGACGCGTACTCGTAGTGGTACTGCCCGAACGCGACGATGCCCGGATGCTGCAGCACCGGCTCCTGGCCGGTGGCGCGGCGCATCAGGTCGACGAGCGCGTGCGCGTCGCGCTGCCGTACCGCGGGCGTGACCCCTGCGAGGAACTCGTCGACCTCGGCGCTCATGGGTTCAGCCCTTCGCCTGGGTTTCGACACGGCTCGTCCCTCGCCTGCTCAACCTTGCCCCGGGACGCGTCAACGCTCCTTCGTCGCATTGCCCCTCCCGCGGCAACCTTCATCGCGCGCTTGTGCTCGCGCACCTTCGCGAGCGAGTCGGGCGAGACGATGTCGGCCACGCTGCGGAAGGATCCGTCCTCGCCGTAGGGAGCGGATGCCTCACGCCAGCCTTCGCCCGTGTACCCGTACTGCTTGCCGAGCAGAGCGAGGAAGATCTTCGCCTTCTGCTCGCCGAAGCCCGGCAGCGCCTTCAGGCGCGTGAGGACGGTCGCCCCGTCCGGCGCTTCGGCACCCCCGGCGGCCGGCGTCGTCCAGATCGCGGCCGCGTCGTCGTTCCAGTCCTGCTGGACGGCGGCGCACAGCGCCTGGACGCGTGCCGCCATCGAGCCCGGGAACCGGTGCACCGCCGGCGTCGCCTTGAACAGCTCGGCGAACGCGTCGGGGTCGAAGGTCGCGATGGCCGCGGCATCCAGCGTCCCGGCGCGTTCCGAGATCTTGAGCGGGCCGGCGAACGCGGTCTCCATCGCCACCTGCTGGTCGAGCAGCATGCCGATGAGCAGGGCCAGCGGGTCGTCGGTGAGCAGCGTGTCGGCGGCGGTGTCTCCGGTGATGTGAAGGGCCATGCGCCCAGTCTTCCACCACCGTCTTCCACAGGGGACGGGCAGGATGTCGCCGAGCGCGTTAGGTTGGCATGACCTGCGCCATTCCGGCGGCGCAACCCCACGTGAACAACGACGTCGTCACGTCGAACGACCCGACCCGCGGAGGACCGAGCCTGATGCCCGATCGTCGCGTGCCGAGTGCGCCCGCTGCGGCGTCCGCGGCGCGGCTGCTGCTGCGGCGCTCGTCGGCGCGGACCGGTCTGCTGGCGAGTGCCGCCGCCACCGTGGCAGTCGCGGTCGCGACGGTATGCCTCGTGCTGGCCTGGCTCTCGCGAGCGGTCTCGGTCGCGGGCGACCCGCCGCCGCCCGGCGTCGACCCCGACGAGGTCGCCGACCAGGTCGCCGCGGGCGCGGCGGCGCTCGCCTCGGCCTCGCCTGCCCTCGTCGTGCTCGTCGCGCTGCTCGCCGGCACCGCCGTGGCGCAGCTGGCCCGCCTGGTGGCCGCGGCGCGCGAGCACGAGACCGCCACCGTCCGGGCCCGTGGCTTCTCACGCGCACAGGCGTGGACGACCGATGTCGCTGAGGGTGCTGTCGTCGCGCTCGCCGGCACCGTGGTCGGGCTGGTCGTCGCCGCCGGCGCATCCGCGGTCGCCGGAGCGGGAGCGCTCGCGGGGCTCGCCCCCTGGCCGTGGGCACTCGCGCTCGCCGTGCTGCTGACCGTCGTGTTCGCCGTCGCGCTGCGCCGAGGCGAAGGGCGCCGCTCCTCGGCGCGCACCACGCGCGCGACGACCGCTGCCGTCGTCGGAGTGCTGCTGCTCGCGACAGGTCTTGTCGTGTGGCAGCTGCCGCTCTCGCGCAGTGAGGGCTTCGATCCGATCGTCGCGGCGGCGCCGGCCGTCGTGCTGTCCGCGGGCGCGGTCGTCGCGCTCGCGGTCTTCGGAGCCGTGGCCGTCGCGTGGGCACGGCCGGCGGCATCCGCTCCGGGGCTGGAACCCGGCTACCCTGCCCGGCAGGTCGCGCGCCGCATCCCGATCTTCGCCGTAGCCGTGCTGCTGGTCGCGCTCACCGTCGCGCAGAGCGTGTTCACCGCCGCATACGGCGCCACCTGGACGGCGATGACCACCGATTCGGCCGCCGTGCGCGCGGGGGCCGACCTGCGCGTCGACCTGACGCCGCAGACCGCGACCACCGCACTCGTCGCCGAGGCCGCAGCCGTGCCCGGCATCGACGCGGCGACCGGCGCGCTCGTGACCGGCGTCGAGATCGGCGAGCTCGACGCGCAGCTCGTCGCCGTGCCCGAGACCGCGCTCGACACCGTCGTGACGACGGCGGGCGGGCTCGTCGATCCCGACGCGCTCGCCGCGGACGCCGACGGCGCTGTCGCCTCAGAGCCGGTGGAACTCGGGGATGCCGCCACCGCCGTCCGTGTGACGGTCGAGATCGCGGGGCAGAACGGGACGAACGCGATCCCGGTGCTGCTGTCGGCCGTGCTGCTCGACGCCACCGGCACGCCCGCGGTCGTCACGCTGACGGGCGAAGCCCCACCCACGGGCCAGGGGCTCGTGTCGTACACCGCGCAGGGCGAGCTGCCGGACGGCACCGCACCGTGGCGTCTGCTCGCGCTGCTGCTCGGCACGCCGCTCACCCCGGTGCCGCCGCAGGTCTCGGTGTCGATCGTGTCGGCCGAGGCCGTCGGCGGCGACGCGCTCGAACTCGAGGGCACGGCGTCGCTGACCAATCAGACCCGCGAGGCGGTGCTGTGGCTTGCGGACGGCGGCGAAGCCGGCGCGGGCGAGGATGCGCCACCGGTCGCCGCGGCCGTGACGACCGCGCTCGCCGCACGCCTGGGCATCGGTCTCGGCGACCAGCTCGAGTTCCGGTACGAGGGTGTGGGTCGTCGCGGCACCGCCACGATCGCCTCGCTCGTCGATGCCGTACCGGGAACGGCGGCCACCCTCGCGCTGTTCGTCCCGATGCAGACGCTGCTGACGTCGCAGCTGCAGCGGGGCACGTCGATCGTGGTGCCGGACTCGGTCTGGGCCGCGGGCGACACCGCCTCTGCCGACGGCTTCAGCGCCGCGCTCGGCGACCGTCCGGTCGCCACCGCCGCGCCCGGGGTCACCGCGAGCATCGTCGGGGCCCTCGTGCCCGGCTGGTGGATCGCCACCGCGGGGTCGGCCCTGCTGTCGCTGGTCGCCGCGCTCGCGATCGTGCAGACCCTCGCCCTCGCCCGCCGCCGCGAACTGGGAGTGCTGCGTGCTGCCGGAGTGACCGCCGGCCGCCAGGCGCGCATGCGCGCCGCCGAGCTCGCCGTCGTGTTCGGCGCCGCCGTCGTGCTGGGCGGCGCCGCCGGCGTGCTGGTGTCGGTGCTGATCGTGCCGTCGCTCGTGCGGGCCGTGACGCCCGGCATCCTCCCCCTCGCGGGCGGCGTCGAGATCTCGTGGCCGCCCCTGGGCATCGCTGTCGTCGGGCTCGTCGTCGGCCTCGCCGCCATCGTCGGCGTCGCGGCGGCGGGCGTGCACCGCGCCGCCCGCACCGCCACCGTCGGGGAGGAGTCGCGATGACCCGTCGTGTGACGACCCGCGCGCTCGTCGCCCACCACCTGCGTTCGCGCGCGGGCGGATCGGGCATCGTCGCGGCGCTCGTGCTGGTGCTGACGGTGCTCGCGACGGCCGCGCCGATCGCGCTGGGGATCGTGGCGGACGCTGCACTGCGCGATCGCCTCGACGCGCTGCCCGCGACCGCCCGCGACGTGGTGTCGCAGAACCCCGGCGGATTCCCGCAGCTGCCGAGTGAGCTCACCCGGGGGAACTCCGCGGGGCCGTTCACCACCGAAGAGGTGTGGGGCCCGTTCGAGTCGGCTGTGGAGTCGATCCGTGCCGGTGCGGACGCGCCCTTGCCGGACGTGCTGGGTGCAGCGCGCATGGTGACCACCAACACCGACAATCCGGTGATGGATGCCGCAGCCGAGCAGGCGGTCACCGTCGCCTACGATCCCGACTACGAACGTGAGGTCGAGATCGTCGAGGGGCGGATGCCGGCGGCCGCGCCGGCGTACGAGCCCCCGCCGTCGACTCCGGTCGGGGAGGACGAGCCGGTGCTGCTGAGCCGCATCGAGGTCGTGCTGTCGCAAGACACTGCGGCCGAGATGGAGTGGGAGGTCGGCCAGACGCGCACGGTCGGCACGCGGCAGCAGCCGGTCGAGCTCGTGCTGGTGGGGCTCTTCGCACCCGTGGACCCCGACGGCGCCTATTGGCAGTATGCGACGTCGGTGCTCACGCCGAAGATCTTCGACGACGGCAACCGTCCGCGGAAGGTGACGGGCACGGCGTACGCCCACCCGGCATCGTTGGTCGCACAAGGACTGATCGGGCGCTACAGCACATTGGTCTGGTACCCGACCGACACCGATGGCATCGACGGCGGCAATGCCGAGCAGACCGTCGCGGCCCTGAACAAGCTCACCGCGGTGTCGCACCCCATCTCATCCAGCAGCGACGGCATCGGCATCCTGAGCGTCTCTTTCGACGCCGACATCACGGGCGAGATCGAACTCGCCGTCGCCCAGCAGCGATCGACCGCCGCCGTTCTCGTGATGCTCGTCGCGGGGCCCGTGGGGGTCGCGGTCGCAGTGCTCGTGCTCGGCTGCCGGCTCATCCTCGAAGGACGCCGACCGAGCCTGCGCCTGCTGTCGGCCCGCGGTGCCTCGACCGGCCAGCTGCGTGGCCTGCTCGCCATCGAGGGCGCCATCGCCGGTGCGGTGCCGGCCATCGTCGGTGCGATCGCAGTGACCGTCGCCGGTGGGCTGCTGTTCGGCGCGACGCCGACGGCGCTCGGCATCGTGGCGGCTCTGCTGCTCGCCCTCGCCCCCATCGTCATCCTCATCGTGCTGGCGCCCTCCGCGGCGGAACGCCAGACGCGCGCCGACCTCGGCGCGAGAGGATCGCGACTGCGTCTGATCGTCGAAGGCGTGATCGCCGGGCTCGCCGCTGTCGCCCTCGCGCTGCTGTTCATCCGGGGGTACAGCGACGGCGTGGATCTCCTGATCGCAGCGACGCCGCTGCTGCTCGCCCTCGTCGCCTGCCTGGTGACGCTGCGCGCCTACCCGCTGCCGCTGCGTGCGGTGCTCGCACGGGCACGTGCGTCGGCCGGTTCCGACGCGTTCCTCGGCGCGGCCCGGGCGCTGCGCGAGCCGTCGATCGGTCTCACTCCCGTGCTCGCCCTCGTCGTGGGGGTCTCCGTGGCGGTGTCGTCGGGCATCCTGCTTTCGGCGCTGCAGAGCGGTATCGCCGACAGCGCCCAGGCGCAGGTGGGCGGCGATGTGCGGATCACGGGCGGCACGTTCACCCGTGAGCAGCTCGACCAGCTCGGCGGCGTCGAGGGCGTGGCCGCGGCGACGGGCATCTCGGGCGCCGACCCGGCGACCATCGACATCGACGGCGTGAAGCGTGCGACCTCGGTCTACGTCGTCGATGCGGCCGAGCTGAGTGCGGTGCAGGGCGATGGCCTCGGGATGCTGCCACCCGGCGTCTCGCTCGAGCCCGCCGACGGCAGGATGCCGATCGTGGTGGCGGGCGCCACGGCCGACATGATCGGCGACACCGAGAAGATCGACGTGGGCGGAGTGGATGCCGTCGTCGTGGGTGTCACGCGCGGGCCGGTGCCGACCGGGGTCCGCGAGAACTGGGTGGCGCTGGACTCGACGTACGCCGAGGATGTGCTGGGGCGCGATCCGAGCGACCGCACGGTGCTGGTGCGGCTTGACGAAGGCGTCGTGCTCGCCGACGTGCGGGACGATCTCACCGCGGTGCTCGGGGACGCGGTGACGTTCGCGACGCCCGGCCAGATCGCGGCCGACATCCAGTCCGGCCCGGCGGTGCAGGGCGTGCGGTGGGCGCTGCTGGCAGCGACCGCGATCGCCGCGCTGCTCAGCGCTCTCGCGATCGTCATGACGCTCGCGCTCGCGGCGGGTCCGCGCGCCCGGGTGCTGGCGCTGCTGCGCACGCTGGGTGCCCCGCGTCGTGCGGCCACCTCGCTCGCCCTCTGGGAGATCGGACCGCCCGCCGTCGCGGCGGTCGTCGCCGGCACCCTGTTCGGACTGGTCGTGCCGCTCGTCGTGCTGGCGGCCGTCGACCTGCGACCGTTCACCGGATCGTCCGTGGCGCCGGCCTACCAGGTCGACCCCGGCATCCTGCTGCTCACCCTCGGCGGGTTCCTCGCGCTCGCCGTGCTGCTCACCGCGATCGCGCTGTTCGTGTCTCGGCGCATCCGGGCCGCGGGCGCCCTGCGCACCGTGGAGGAAGGATAGGACCATGGCGGCCAAGCAGGCATCCGCCCCCGCGCGGGGCGACTCAGCGACCACGGCGCGCGTCGGCGCTCCCACCCGCATCGGCGCGCCGGATGCCGACATCCTCTGCGTCGACCTCGTGCGCATCTTCAAGGTCGCCTCAGCAGGCGGGCCGGGAGTCGAGGTGCAGGCGCTGCAGGGCCTGAACCTGCGGATCGACCCGGGCGAGCTGGTCGCCGTCGTCGGCGCCTCGGGGTCGGGCAAGTCCACCCTGCTGTCGATCCTGTCGAGCCTCGATCAGCCCACCGCCGGTGTGGCGTGGGTCGCCGGCCACGACCTGCTCACGATGACCGAGAAGGAGCGGGTGGTCTTCCGCCGTCACAGCGTTGGCTTCGTGTGGCAGCAGACCTCGCGCAACCTCCTGCCGTACCTGTCGGCGAGCGAGAACGTGGCCGCTGCCCTGGCGATCCCCGGCCGCGTGCGCGGCGCCGGAGCCCGACAGGCACGCGTGGCCGAGCTGCTGGATCTGCTCGAGGTGTCGCACTGCGCCGAGCGCCGTCCGGGCGAGATGTCGGGCGGTGAGCAGCAGCGGGTCGCGATCGCCGTCGGCATCGCGAACGAGCCGCGCGTGCTGCTGGCCGACGAGCCCACCGGCGAGCTCGACGACACCGCCAGCGCGCACGTGCTCGAGGCGATGCGATCCGTCAACCGCGAGCTGGGTGTGACGACGCTCATCGTGACGCACGACCCCGCCGTGTCGGAGCATGTCGCCCGCACGGTGCAGATCCGCGACGGTCGCACCTCGACCGAGGTGCTGCGTTCGACGCGGCTCGACGAGCACGGCGCCGAGCAGCACGTCGCCGAGGAGTACGCCGTGCTCGACCGCGTGGGCCGGCTGCAGCTGCCCGACGAGTTCGTCACTGCGCTCGATCTGCGAGACCGCGTGCGGCTCGCCCTCGAGCCCGACCACGTCGGCGTGTGGCCCGGGCAGCAGGCGCGGGCTGCGGCATCCACCACTCCCGCCGAAGACTCGGAGGACCCGTCATGACCCTCGCGCTGCGCGGCGAGAAGCTCAGCCGCACGTTCTCGTCGGCGGCGGGCGACGTGCACGCGTGCGTCGACATCGACATCGAGGTCGCCGCGGGCGAGCTCGTCGTGGTGCGCGGCGCGTCCGGCGCCGGGAAGACCACGCTGCTGAACCTGCTGGGCGGTCTCGACACCCCGACGTCGGGCAAGGTCTGGCTCGGCGACATCGAGGCCACCGCCCTCGACGAGGACGCCCTCGCCGCGCTGCGGCGCGAGCGGCTGGGCTTCGTGTTCCAGTCGTTCGGGCTCATCCCCATCCTGTCGGCGGCCGAGAACGTCGAGCTGCCGCTGCGCATCGCGAAGACCCCGCCCGCCGAGCGCGACGCCCGCGTGGCCGAGGCGCTGAAGCTCGTGGGCCTCGCCGACCACGCCGCGCAGCGGCCCACCGAGCTGTCGGGCGGACAGCAGCAGCGCGTCGGCATCGCCCGCGCGATCGCCGCGCGCCCGCACGTGCTGATCGCCGACGAGCCGACCGGCCAGCTCGACTCGCGCACCGCCGCGACCGTCATGGACCTCATCGGCGACCTCGTGCACTCCCAGGGCCTCGCCGCCGTCGTCTCGACCCACGACCCGCTGCTCGTGCAGCGCGCCGACCGGGTCATCGAGCTGCACGACGGCCGCGTCACCTCGGTGACGGAGAAGTCGATGGATGCCTCGGCCCCGGTCTCCAGGACCTCCGAGGCGGAGGAGCCCGTCCCCGAGGAGCCGCACGCGCCACGCACGCGCGCCGAGGCCCGCGAGCAGCGCGAGGGTCACTGAGGCAGAGCGGTCTCGGCTCGATGACCGGAACCCCGCCACCCGTTCGTTGAGCGAGCGCCAGCGAGACGAAACGCCGCGAGCCGCCGATTGGACCCGGCCCCCTCGGGACGGTTGCGGGGTGCGGGCTTCTCGAGAGCGGCCCACCGCGTTTCGTCTTCGCTCGTTCCTCGCTCCGCTCAACGAGCGGGAACTCCGCCACCCGCTCGTTGAGCGAGCGCCAGCGAGACGAAACGCCGCGAGCCGCCCTTCGGACCCGGCCAGCCCCACGACGGTTGCGCGGTGCTTCGTTCTCGAGAGCGAGCGGGGGACCGGCTCCACGGCGATGCGAGGATGGATGCCGTGACCGAACCGCTCCAGGAACTCGTCGCCCACGCCCGGGACACCCGTGTGGTCGTGATCGGCGGCGGCATCGCGGGGCTCGTGGCGGCCTGGGAGTGCGCCAAGGTCGGCATGGCGGTCACGGTGGTGGAGGCATCCACCCGTCTCGGCGGCGTGATCGGCACGGCCGAGGCCTCGGGCCTGAGGCTGGATGTCGGCGCGACCTGCTGGTCCACGCGGGGCGGAGCGGTGCGGCGGCTCGTGGACGAGGTGCTGCCGGACGCCGTCATCGTGCGCCCGCGGGACGACAGTGCCTGGATCGCCGGCCTGCCCAAGGGTGCGGCGGCGCCGCTCCCGCCCGAGACGTTCCTGGGCATCCCGGCCAACCCGTGGGACGAGGGCGTCCGCCGCATCATCGGGTGGGGCGGCACGTGGCGCGCGTACCTCGACCGGCTGCGCCCGCCGCTCACGATCGGCTCCGAACGGAGTCTGGGGCGCCTGGTCGCGGGCCGCATGGGCCCGACCGTGCGCGACCGCCTGGTCGCGCCGCTCAGCGTCGACCGCTTCGGCCTCGACCCCGACGACGTCGACGTCGAGGTCGTCGCGCCGGCCCTCAACCCGGCCCTCACGCGCACCGGCTCGCTCGGCGGCGCCGTCGCCGAGCTTGTCGCGGATGCTCCCGGTCCGTCGGTCGAAGGACTCGACGGCGGGATGCCGCAGCTCATCGCCGCGCTGCACGCGCGTCTCGCCGATCGCGCGGCTGTGGTGCACACCGGCGCGCGGGCGACCGGTCTCGTCCGCGACGGGAAGCGGTGGACGGTCGTGCTCGCGAGCGCTCCGGAAGGCGTCGGCACCGAGGTCCCGGTCGTTGAGCGAGCGGAGCGAGACGAAACGCCTGTGCCGACGGCCGACTCCGAGCCCTTCCCTGCCGAGCTGACCGCCGATGCCGTGATCGTCGCGACCGACGAGGACACCGCTCGCGCGCTCCTCAGATCGGCGGTCGACGACCCTGCGTTCGCCTCGACCGAGCCCGCCGGCATCGCGCGCGAGGTCGTCACGCTCGTCGTCGACGCCCCCGCGCTCGACGGGGCGCCGCGCGGAGCGCACGTGCACGCCGTCCCGGGTTCGGGCACGGCGACCGGACTCGTGCACGAGACGGCGCGGTGGGAGTGGCTCGCGCGGGACGCGGGTCCCGGCCGCCATGTGCTCCGGGTCGCGTTCGGCGCACCGGGCGCCCAGCCTGCCACCGCCGGGCTCGATGACACCGCGGCCTTCACGATGGCGGCGCGTGAGGCATCCACTCTTCTCGGCGTGCCTGTCGAGCGCATCGTGGCCGCACACCGCGACCGGTTCACCCTCGTGCCGCCGGCGTCGGCGACCGGTCAGCGCGAGCGCGCGACGACGGCGCGGGCCGCCGTCGCGAAAGCGCACGGCCTCGCCGCCGTCGGGGCATGGCTGGCGGGGAGCGGGCTCGCGCAGGTCGTCGCCGATGCGCAGACCGAGGCCGATCGCATGCGCCGAGGGGCGCTGTGGGGTGAAGATCCCCACGCGTGACGCCCATTGTCAAGTGGATGCCGGAATCGGCATACAGGGCTACCCTGGGGAGGGTCGTCAGGTGCACACCGAGTGTGAGGAGACCCCATGAGGGGCAAGGCTGGACTCGTCATCGGACTCGCCATCGGGTACGTCCTGGGCACTCGCGCGGGGCGCGAGCGCTATGAGCAGATCAAAGCGCAGTGGCTGAAGGTGTGGAACCTGGACCCGGTGCAGGAGCAGGTCGGCAAGGTCAAGGACTTCGCGAAGTCGCAGGCGATGGCGCTGCCGTCGACGCTGTGGGATGCCGGCGTCAAGGTCGTGCAGGCGGCCGGCTCGAAGGGCACGCCCGGGCAGAAGCTCGACGCGGCCATCAAGGTGGGCAAGGACTCGCAGGATGATGTCGGACGCGCCGCGCAGACGTCTGCCCGCGCTGTGAAGGATGCCGTCGACGACGCGATCGACGACGCCACCGGCCAGGGCGGGGCCTGACGTGGAGACGCGCAGACGCGGATTCCGCGACCGCGCGGACGACAGCCTGCTGACTCTTCTCGGCGAGGTTCCGGAGCTCGTCCGCAACCTGGTCGTCGCCGAGATCGACGCCGCCAAGGCGTGGCTGGCGCGCACGGCCAAGGACGGCGGATGGGGCGCGCTGTGGGTCTTCGCGGCGCTGTTCGTGCTGTTCTGGTCGGTGCCCGTGCTCGGCACGTTCATCATCGCGGGGCTCTCGTCGTGGTGGCCGGTGTGGCTGTCGGCCCTCGTCGTGTTCTTCGCGATGCTGATCGTGACCGCGGTGCTGGCTCTTCTCGGCATCCTGCGTTTCCGCAAGATCGGCGCGCGGCAGAATCCGGTCCAATCGATCGCCCAGGACGTGAAGGAGGTGCGCGATGAGCTCTGACGCGCCCGTCCCCCTGCCCCGCACCGCGGTGCCGCTCGGCATCACCGACCCCGTGGAACAGGCTCGCGCCGAACTCAAGGCCGCGCTCGCGGCGATCGAAGAGAAGGCGAACGTTCCGCGCCGCGTCGGTCGCGTCGTGGACGAGCGCGTCGCCCAGGCCCGGGCATTCAACCGGCGCAACCCGGCGATGGCCGCGGTCGTCGTGGTCGTGAGTGCTGTGGCGATCGGCGCCGCAGTGTGGGGAGCAGTCCGGCTCTACACCCGCTGACGCCTTCAGCACCCTCGCCGCGAACGGGGTCCGTCCGTTCAGGAACGAGGGGTATGCTCGGAGGTCGAGGCAGTGCAATGGTGCGTATGCTGCCGCTCGCGCGAACCCGATTCCAATCGCGCGTCGGCTGCTCGAACGTCATGGGCGGCCGACTGAGCACCAGCGAGAGTCGACCCCCCTTTATGAACACAGCCGCAGCATCGCACCAGCCCGTCAAGCCCCTGACCGGTTGGCGCGTCCTCGTGCCCCGAGGGGGCCCCTGGGGCGACGGTGTGGCAGCGAACCTGCGACGGCAGGGCGCGACCCCGGTCATCGCCCCCCTGATCAACTTCGCGCCGACGAACGACCAGGCCGCGCTCGAGCAGTCGCTCGCCGACCTCGCCGCCGGCGCTTTCGATTGGCTCACCGTCACCAGTGCCACGACGGTCGACGTGCTCTACGCGTATCGGGCCGTCGTGCCGGCGACCACGAAGGTCGCCGCCGTCGGCGAGACCACGGCAGCCGCTCTTCTCGCGGTCGGCTACCGTGTCGACCTCGTTCCTGAGAAGGACAACTCCGCGGCAGGAATGGCCGAGCAGCTCATCGGGCTCGAGCCCGAGGCCCGCGACATCCTCACGCTCCGCAGCGAGATCGCCAAGCCGGTGCTCACCCGCATGCTGACCGAGGCCGGTCACCGCGTGCGCAGCGTGGTCGCGTACCGCACCGTCGGCGTCCCGGTCACCGACCGCATCGCCGAGGACGTCCACTCCGGCCGCATCAACGCCATCCTCGTGACCAGCGGCTCTGTCGCTCAGCAGGTGCACGAGCAGTTCCCCGACCTTCCCGATACCACCCTCGTCGCCGCCATCGGCCCGCGCACTGCGAAGGACGCGCGTCGCGCCGGCCTCGATGTCGACATCGTCGCCGAGGCCCAGACCGTCGACGCGCTGATCGATGCGGTCGCGAAGTTCCCGCTGCCGCACGCGACCGATGAGTTCGCTCCCAAGACGGGCGTCCTCCCGCAGCTGCACGCCAAGCACCAGGGCTGACGGCACGTGACGCGCGCGCCTCGCATCGTCGTGCTCGCGGGCGGCGTCGGCGGCTCCCGGTTCGTGCTCGGTGTGCGCGGCGCCCTCCGCGCGCGGGGCCTCGATGACACCGCGTCGGCGCTCACCGTCGTCGTCAACACCGGCGACGACCTGTGGCTGTCGGGCGTGCGCCTGCAGCCCGACGTCGACTCGATCACCTACGCGCTCGCGGGCGTCAACGACACCGAGCGCGGCTGGGGTCGCCAGGGAGACACCGAGCGCGTCAACCACGAGCTGCAGGAGTGGGGCGCGGGCTGGCCGTGGTTCACGCTCGGCGACCTCGACCTCGGCACCCACCTCGCCCGCACCGGCTGGCTGCGCGAAGGCCTCACGCCGACGCAGGTGCTGGAGCGCATGTCGCACCGCTGGCCGCTCGGCGCCCGTCTGCTGCCGATGACCGACACCGAGGTCGACACCATCGTCGTGCTGCACGACGGCAGCCGCCTGCACTTCCAGGAGTGGTGGACCCGTCACCGCGCGACGCTCGCGCCCGCGGCCTTCGAGAATCCCGGGGTGGCGGCATCCACTCCCGCACCCGGCGTCGTCGAGGCCATCGCCGACGCGGACGTCGTGCTGCTGGCGCCCTCGAACCCCGTCGTCTCGATCGGACCGATCCTCGCCGTGCCGGGGATGCGCGTGGCGCTGCGCGACAGCGCCGCACGCGTGGTCGGTGTCTCACCGGTCATCGGCGGCAAGGTCGTGCGCGGCATGGCCGACGTGTGCCTCATCGCGATCGGTGTCGAGACCTCGGCCGCCGCCGTCGCCGGTCTCTACGGCGCGCGCGCGGACGGTGGGCTGCTCGACGCCTGGCTCATCGCTGAGGAGGATGAGCACCTGGCGTCCGAGGTGGCCGGTCGCGGCATCCCTGCGCTCGTCCGCCCGCTGTGGATGACGGATGCCGCCCGCTCCACCGCGCTCGCCGAAGCGGCTCTCGCCGCGGCAGACGTCTGATGCTGCCCGAGCTGGCCTGGTGGGCGTGGGCTCTGCTCGGCGTCGCCGCCGTCGTGGTCGGGTTGTCGAAGACCGCGGTGCCCGGCGCGGGGACGATCGCCGTCGCGATCTTCGCCGCGGTGCTGCCGGCCAAGCAGTCGACGGGCGTGCTCCTGCTGCTGCTCATCGTCGCCGATGTCTTCGCCGTCACGATGTACCGGCGGCACGCGGACTGGAAGACGCTGCTGCGCCTGGCGCCCGCGGTCGTCGCGGGCGTCCTGGTGGGTGTCGTCTTCCTGTGGTTCGCCGACGACCTCTGGGTGAAGCGCACGATCGGCGTCATCCTGCTCGCGGTGATCGCCCTGACGCTGTGGCGGCGGCGAGTCAGCGGGACCGTCGCCGGCGGATCGCACCGGGTGGCGGCAGCGACCTACGGCACGCTCGGCGGGTTCACCACGATGGTCGCCAACGCCGCGGGACCCGTGATGTCGATGTACTTCCTCGCCGCGCGGTTCGAGGTGAAGGCCTTCCTCGGCACCGCGGCATGGTTCTTCGCGATCGTCAACCTGTTCAAGGTGCCGTTCTCGATCGGCATCGGGATCATCACCGCGCCCGGCCTGCTGATCGACCTGGTGCTCGTGCCCCTCGTCGTCGTCGCCGCGTTCGCAGGCCGCTGGCTCGCCGACCGCATGCCGCAGTCCGTGTTCGAGAAGCTCGTGATCGCGTTCACGATCGTCGGCGCGGTGTACCTGCTGGTGGTCTGAGCGGCGGCGCTGGGGTCGTCGGGTGAGACGCCACAGTCGCGCACGAGACGCCGCACGGTGGGCGCCGGAATGTGGCGTCTCGCGTCCGAGTGTGGCGGTTCACGTCTGGCATGCCGTTCCGGATGGGTGATCCCGCTGCTTCTGGCGCCACTGGTGTTCTTCGCATGCGGTTCCGCCTCATCGGCGCTCGCGAACGGCACGGACCCCGGCGCGGACGTCGCGGTCGGTATGGCGTTGGCGGTGCTGGGGCTCATCGCCGCAGCGTTCGTCGGGCCCGTCGTGCTCCTCATCGTCGCGATCGTTCAGGGGCGAGGCCGGCCTCTTGGAACACCCCAGTCTCCGTGCAGTCGATCCGGTGCGTCCTCGGTGACCGCGCGCATCAGCGACGGCGGCCGCGCCTCGCACTGAACCACCACGCGAAGCCCGCGAGCACGACGACAGCGCCGAGCCACAGCCACAGACTCGTGTCGAGGCCGACCAGGGATCGCAAGGTCGTCACACAGTACGACGCGTCCGCCGTGGGCGCATCCGCACAGAACCCGCCGAAGCTGAGCGGGGCGAACAGCACCGACGCGACGACGACCGCGCCCGCGATCCACGCCGCCCGGCGCAGCGGGGACGAGGTGTGCTCTCGATCCGTCATCCGCTTCTCCGGTACGGGTGAGGGGATGCCGGGGTCCGCGCGATCGCCGTGATCCACCGCTCGACCGACTCGGGGCGGGTCGACTCGAAAACGTGCTCGGGGACCCAGCCGGCGGTCGTGAGCGCGGCGGTCAGGCCGTCCTCGTCCCAGTAGGTGAAGTGACGCGGGTCGTCGAGGTACGCCTGCGTCCAGGCTTCGCCGTCGCCTTTCTTGAAGCTCGCGACGAG
Source organism: Microbacterium helvum (assembly GCF_014779795.1). GTDB lineage: Bacteria > Actinomycetota > Actinomycetes > Actinomycetales > Microbacteriaceae > Microbacterium > Microbacterium helvum. The sequence continues at coordinate 173,501 of NZ_JACXZS010000006.1, read as the reverse complement.
CACGCCGCCGGGCCGGCAGGCGCGCAGCGCGGTGGCGAGCACGCCGGGCAGGTCCGCACGCGGCACGTGCAGGAGCACGGCGTTGGCGAAGACGGCGTCGTACGGTCCGCCGAAGTCGTCGGCGCGCACGTCGAGCACGCGGGCCTCGTGGCCCGCCGCATGCAGAGCGTCCACGAACGCCGCCGCCCCGTCGGTGCGATCGACGGTGAGGCCGGCGGATTCGAGGGCCGCGGCATCCCTTCCCGGTCCACTGCCGAGCTCGAGGACGCGGGCGCCGCGGGTCACCCTGGTGACGAGATCGCCGACCTGCGGCGACGGCGTGCCGGCGTTGCGCTCGGCGTACTCACGCGCGCCGTGCTCGTACGCGGCGAGGGTCGCGTCCTGCGGGTTCGCGCCCTCGTCGTTCACGACCACGGCGACGGGCGTTCGGGTGCGCGCCGGCTGTCGTCGGGGAACTCCGGAAGCTCCTGGCCCCCGGCGCGCAGACACAGCCAGCGCAGCTGCTCGGGGCTGTCGGGGAGTGCGCGCCACGTGCGGAACACACCCTGCCCGACCCGCACGACGGTGCCGGGGCCGACCTCGACGATGTGGTCGTCGAGCGCCATCTGGCCGCGCCCGGCGAGGAACACGTAGACCTCTTCGATGCGCTCGTGCACGTGCCAGTACCCGGCCTCTTCGCCGGGCTCGAAGGCGTTGGCCGTCATGCCGATGTACTGCATCGTCAGCTCATGGTCGACGACGCGCCTGCCGTCGCGCGACTTCTCGGGCGTGAACCCGCCGTAGTGCCCACGCCACTCGTCGAGGCCGCCCATCTCCAGCACCTGGTAGTCGCTCATCGGGCCAGGCTATCGGCGCGTGGTGCGGCCCTGTCTGTGGAACGTGCACAAAGAATCCGCGCACACGAAGAGGCCGCCGCTAACCTCGCGGGATGTCGTCCACACCCGGTACGAACCAGACGATGTCGCCCACGGTCGCGACGCCGACGGTCGCTGCCACGCAGCCCGGCTGGCGCTTCTGGGCGGCACTGGGCGCCTGGGCCGCGGTCGTCGCCGGCTTCGCCGCCGGGCTCATGAACTTCTGGCATCTGCTCGCCTTGGCGCTGGGGCAGGCTCTCGGCGGGTCGCCGTCCATCGACGAGCAGGTCGGGGTGTGGGGGACCTTCGTCGGCCTCGCGGTCGGACTCACGGTCACCGCCGTCGTGGCCGCCGTCGCCCGCCGCTGGGTCGCCCTCGTGCTCGCGGTGCTCATCGCCGCGGCGTGCGCCTTCTTCGCCGTCGGGCTCTTCCCGAACGTGCGATCAGTGGTGGCTCCGATCACCCCGGCCGAACAGGTCGACCCCGGTCCGCCGCCGTGCGCCTGCTACAGCGGCAGCGAATGCGACTGCCCCGGCGGCTGACCCGGCTCATTGGCCTCCGCGCGCGACCTTCAGGTGGCGCGCAATGCTGTGACGCGGGGGCCGATGCGGCCGTTTGCGCCACCTGAGCGCGGCGCACGATCGTTCGGGTGGCGCGCAATGCTGTGACGCGGGGGTCGAAGCGGCCGTTTCCGCCACCTGAGCGCGGCTGCTCAGACCGCCGACGCTGCCAGCAGGGCGGCCGTGCGGGGGCCGAGACCCCGGGCGCGGGCGGCCTCGAGCTGCTCGGCGGTGTCGACGTCGCGGCGCAGGGTCGAGGCATCCGGGATCTCCAACGCCTCGCAGCCCAGCGCGACGTGACGCGCGAACGAGCCGTCGCCGAACGACGATGCCCACTCCGCACCGGCGCCGGCGGTCACGAGGGTCGAGCCGGTTCCCTCGGCGTCGGACACCACGGCGCGGGGGAGGGATGCCGCAGCCTCAAGTGCCTCGCCCAGATCGCCCGGCCGCAACGAGGGGAGGTCGCCCAGGAGCGCGGCGCGCGGCATCCGTCCGCCCGGGTCGATGGCGGCCATGCCAACCGCCACCGCGGCGTCGAGCCCGCCAGCGTCGCCCTCGGGAACGAACCGCAGCGCCGGAATCACAGCCGCCTCACGCGCGAGCGCGGGGTCGTCGGTGACCACGACGACCTGGGCGACGGCGTCGCACGCGGTCGCGGCCTCGAGGGTGTCCAGGGCGATCGCGCGGGCGAGGTCCTTGCGGGCGACGCCGGGCACGTCGAGCCGGGACTTGCCGTGCGCCGACGGCTTGACCGGCACCACGACGATCCACCGCGGTGTTCGCAATTCAGTCTGCGCGTCGGCTGTGGCCGGCGACGACTGAATGCTGCGCGGCGCCACCGGTGCGGGCTCCGGGGACTCACGGCCGCGGCGCCGGAACAGCGGGCTCACGCGCCGTACTTCGCGCGCAGGCGCGGGAGGATCTCTTCGCCGTACATGCGCAGGAACGCGCCCTGGTCGTGGCCGGGGTCGTGGAACACCAGGTGGCGGAAGCCGAGATCGATGTACCAGCCGATGCGCTCGACGTGCTCGTCGGGGTCGTCCGACACGATGAAGCGCGACGCGGTGCGCTCGATCGGCAGCTCCTCGCCGAGGCGCTGCATCTCGATCGGGTCGTCGACGCCCATCTTCTCCTCCGGCGTGAGCGCCAGCGGTGCCCAGAACCGCGTCTTCTCGCGCGCCTCGTCGATGGTGGGCGCCAGCGAGACCTTCACCTCGATGAGCGTGTCGATGGCATCGGCGGGCCGTCCGGCCTTCTCGAGCCCCTCGTGCAGCGCGGGCAGCAGCGTGTCGGTGTAGAGCTCGCGCTTCTTGCCCGACGTGGTGATGAAGCCGTCGGCGATGCGTCCGGCCAGGCGGGTCGCGGCGGGACCGGCGGCGCCGATGTAGATCGGCACCTGCTCGGGCAGCTTGTCGTAGATCGTGACGTTGTGCGCGTGGTAATACGTGCCGTCGAAGGTCACCCGGTCTTCGGACCACAGGCGGCGGATGAGGCCGATCGCCTCTTTGAGCCGCTGGAACCGCTCCGGCGGGTCGGGCCACGTGATGCCGAGGTTGGCCTCGTTGAGCGCCTCGCCCGTGCCGACGCCCAGGATCACGCGCCCCGGGTACAGCACGCCGAGCGTCGCGAAGTCCTGCGCGACCACGGTCGGGTTGTAGCGGAACGTCGGGGTCAGCACGGACGTGCCGATCAGCACGCGCGACGTGCGGGCGCCGAGCGCGCCGAGCCAGGGGATGGATGCCGGAGCGTGCCCGCCCTCGTGCAGCCAGGGCTGCAGGTGGTCCGAGATGAAGACCGAGTCGAACCCGGCCTCCTCGGCCTGGACGGCATAGTCCAGCAGCTCTCCCGGGCCGAACTGCTCGGCCGACGCCTTGTAACCGAAACGCAGCGGGATCATGCGGGTCTCCCCTCGAGGGTGGATGTGAGTGCGGGTTCGGGCAGGAACTCCGTCCCGTCGGCGCGGGCGAGCCGGGCTCGGAACGCGTCGACGGTGCCGGGCCACAGCAGGGTGAGCTGCCCCGAGCGCTCATCGACGTACCAGTTGCGGCACCCTCCCGTCATCCAGCGGGTGGATGCCGCGGCCGCCGCGATCTCGTCGGTGTAGGCCCGCTCGGCGTCGGGGTCCAGGCGCAGCACCCGTCCGGCGCGCTGACGCAGGACGCGGGCGGCATAGCCGGCCTGCTCCTCGATCATGAGCACCGACGACGAGTGGCCGAGCGACGCGTTGGGGCCGTTGAGGACGAAGAGGTTGGGGAACCCGGCGACGACGGTCGAGGCGAACGAGGTCATGCCGCCGGACCAGTGCTCGGCGAGGGTCTGCTCCTCGCCCACGACGAGGTCGGCGTAGGGCTGACGGGTCGACGCGAACCCGGTCGCCAGCACGAGCGCGTCGAGCTCATGCCGCGAACCGTCGGCGGCGACGATCGCCGAGCCCTCGACCCGCTCCAGCGGCGAGGGCACGAGGGTGACGGCGTCGGAGGCGACCGCGGGGTAGAAGTCGTCGGAGAGCAGCACGCGCTTGCACCCGAACGCGTAGTCGGGGGTGAGCAGGGCGCGCAGCGCCGGGTCGGCGACCTGGGACTCCAGGTGCGCCCGGGCGATCGCCTCCGCCTCGGCCGCGGCCGTCGAGTCGCCCGAGCGCGAGGCGAAGCGGGCCTCGCCCTCGGCGTACAGGTCGGCGCGCAGCGCTTCGAGGGCTTCGGGATCGGCGGCGAAGCGGTCGCGATCGGAATCGGAGTACGCGTCGCCGCCTCGCGGCACGATCCAGGCCGGGGTCCGCTGGAACAGCGTCACGTGGGCGGCGGTGCGTGCGAGTTCGGGCACGATCTGCACCGCGCTGGCACCGGTGCCGACGACCCCCACCCGGCGTCCGGCGAGCGGGGCGTCGTGGTCCCATCGCGCCGAGTGGAACATCGGGCCCGTGAAGGTCTCGAGGCCCGGAAGCTGGGGGATCGCGGGCTCGGTCAGTCGCCCGCAGGCCAGCACGAGGGCCGCGGCCGTGATCTGTTCCGACGCCGTGCCGAGGACCGGGTCGCTGCTCGTCGTCGTGTCGAGGCGCCACACCCCGTGCCCGGCATCCCAGTGCGCGCCCTGCATCGTCGTGCGCAGACGGATCCGGTCGCGGAGGCCCTCGGCGTCGACGACGTGCTCCAGGTACTCGTGGATCTCGTGCCCGCGCGCGTAGGTCCCCGACCACGACGGGTTGGGGTGCGCCGCGAACCCGTACAGGTGCGAGGGCACATCGCACGCGATGCCGGGGTACGTGTTGTCGCGCCACGTGCCGCCGACGGAGGCGGCCCGCTCCAGCAGCACGAACTCGTCGATGCCGGCGCGCCGCAGCGCCATCGCCATGCCGATCCCGGCGAACCCGGCGCCGACGATCGCGACCTCGACACGGGTCATGTGTCGACCTGCCCGTAGTCCGTCGTGCGCAGCCGGAACGGCCGGAACAGCCGCGCCACCATGGCGGCGGCATCCTTCACCGGCAGCTCCTGGCCGAACTCGATGCCCGCCTCGGGCTTCACGCGCCCGTCGAGCAGCGTGCCGCCGAGGTCGTCGCCGCCGGACTGCAGCAGCACGACCGAGGCCTCGCGGCCGACGCGGGTCCACGGGATCTGCACGTGCGGAATGCTGCCCGACAGCAGCAGACGCGACACCGCCACCATGGCCCGGTGCTCGTCGAGGGGCATGCGGCCGGGCACGAGCGGCGCACCGCCTACGGGGCCGGGCAGCGGGATCGGAACGAACTCCGAGAACCCGCCCGTCTCTTGCTGGATCCGCCGCAGCTGCCGCAGGTGCGCGATGCGCTCGGCGGCGGTCTCGACGTGACCGTAGAACAGCACGCTCGTCGAGCGGAAGCCGGCGCGGTGCGCCGCAGAGATCCCCTCGACCCAGCGGTCGATCTCCAGATCGCCCGGTGCGACGAGCCCGCGCACGCGCTCGCTCAGCACCTTGACGCCGGTTCCCGGCACGGTGTCGACTCCCGCGTCGCGCAGCGCCGCGAGCGCGCCGTCGAGTCCCAGCCCGCCGCGGTCGGCGAGGTCCCAGACGTCCTGCGGACGATACGCGTGAAGGTGGATGCCTCGTCCCGTTCCTCGCTCCGCACGAGTGCCGGCGGCGCCGGCCTTCACGGCACGGGCGAGGTCGACATAGCCCGACGGGTCGGCCTCGGGCGGCAGCATCCCCTGCACGCAGATCTCGCTCGCACCGAGCTCCGCCGCGTCGGCCGCGATGGCCGCGGCGTCGTCGAGGGTGAAGACCGTGCCGAGCCCGGACGACGTGAGGTTGCGGTTCACCACGAGCGTGACCGCCTCGCCGACGGTGTAACGGCGCACGTCGTCGGCCGTCGCCGCGAGCGCGTCGAGGTCGTCGCCGGTCGCTTCGAGCAGCGCGACCCATTCGGCGTCGTCGAGCGCGAGCGGGTCGGCCGCGGCGGCCTTCGCCAGGCGTCGCACCTCCGCGCCGGCGGGCAGTCGCCCCCTCTGTTCCGCAGTCACGTTCTCCGCTGCGCCGGTGGCGCCAAGCACCGAAAGTGACTGCGGAGCAGAGTCGACCCCTGGTTCCGCAGTCACTTCCTGCGTGCGCCCAGGGGCGGAATCCGCGGGTTGTGACTGCGGAGCAGAGATGGCGAGGGTGGATGCTGCAGGCGCAAGCGCCGCGAGGCCCGTCTCGGGATCGGCCAGCGCGGCGACTGCGGGCTGCAGCGCGGGGTCGATCCACGTCGCCGCGTCCTGCACGAACTCGGGCTGGGCCGTCAGGCGCTCGCGCAGCTCGAAGCCGAGCTCGGCGGTCATGCGGTCGAGGTCCGACAGGTGCGGCCACGGGCGCTCGGGGTTGACGTGGTCGGCGGTGAGCGGCGAGACGCCGCCCCAGTCGTCGGCGCCGGCGCGCACGAGCAGGCCGAACTCGGCGGAATCCGACAGGTTCGGCGGAACCTGGATGCGCATCCGCGGGCCCATCACCAGCCGTGCGACGGCGACCGCCGCGACGTACTCGAGCAGGTCGGCGTCGGGCGCGCCCTGCATCGCGGTGCGCGGCTTGGCGCGGAAGTTCTGGACGATGACCTCCTGCACGTGGCCCTGCTTCTGGTCCGGGGAGGGCCCGTCGACCTGATGCCGCTCGTGCGCGTCGCGGATCGCGACGAGCGACTCGGCGCGATCGCGCACGGTCTCGCCGATGCCGACGAGGATGCCCGTCGTGAACGGGATGCGCTGACGCCCGGCATCCTCGATCACAGCCAGGCGCACGGCCGGATCCTTGTCGGGCGAGCCGAAGTGCACCTGCCCGGGCTCCTCGTACAGCCGTCGCGACGTCGTCTCGAGCATCATGCCCATCGACGGCGCGACCGGGCGCAGCAGCGCGAGCTCGTCGGCCGACATGACGCCCGGATTCGCGTGAGCGAGCAGCCCGGTCTCGGCGGTGACGAGACGTGCGACGTGCGCGACGTACTCGATCGTCGACGCGAAGCCGTGCTCGTCGAGCCACGCGCGGGCCTCGGGCCACCGCTCCTCGGGCCGGTCGCCGAGGGTGAGCAGCACCTCCTTGCAGCCGAGCGCCTGGCCCTGCCGCACGACCGCGAGCACCTGCTCGGGCGACATGTAGGCGGGCTTGTGCTTCTTCAGCAGCTGCCCGGGAGTGTCGACGAACACGCAGTAGTGGCAGCGGTCGCGGCACAGCGTCGTGAGCGGGACGAAGACCTTGCGCGAGTACGTGATCACCCCGGGACGACCGGATGCCGCAAGCCCGGCATCCCTCATCTCCGAAGCCAGCGCGAGCAGGCGTTCGAACTGCTCGCCCGTCGCGCCGAGCAGGATCTCGGCGTCGGCGGCGTCCACGCGCGCGCCCGCGGCGGCGCGCTCGAGCACGAGGTCGACCTCGGCGGCCGACGGGGAGACGACGATGGGGGACGCGACGGTCACTGATCCAGTCTCGCACCCGGTCCGGGGGTCGTGGCCCGGGATCGTTGCTCTCCCGTAAGCAAAATCAGCCCGGATCACGGGGGAGGCGCTGGCAGACTAGGCACATGGTGACACTGCTGCTCGACTCGACGCAGCTCGAGGTCGTGCTGTCGGTGTCGGAGCGCGCCCTGTCATTCCGCAAGGGGAATGTCGTCATCGATCGCTCGACGATCACGAAGGTGCAGCTCACCGACGACGCCTGGACGTGGCTGCGCGGCATCCCGAGCCCGGGTACGCACGTGCGCGGCGTCATCGCGATGGGCACGTGGCGCTCCGCCGGCGGCGAGGACTTCGCCGTCATCCGGCGGCACCGCCCGAGCGTCGTGATCGACCTCGACGGTCACGCCGAGTTCCAGCGGGTGATCCTCACGACCCGGCACGGGCTGGCGCTTGTTCAGGCGCTGCGCGTCGAGGTCGCCGAAGAGCCCGTGGACGTCGTCGAGATCGCGGCCGAGACCGGCAGCACGCCGGTGCCCGAGAAGAAGCCGCGCAAGCGCAAGGCGCCCGCCGCGGCGCCGGCGGTCTGACCCTTCGACAGGCTCAGGGACCGGCCCTTCGACAGGCTCAGGGACCCGGTCAGCTGATGTCGCGGCGCCAGCTGACGAGGTGCCCGAGCACGACGAACACGATGGCGTAGCCCAGCAGCACGAGACCGCCCGCCCACCACTCGAGCGCGTCCGAGGACCCGCTGCCGGTCGCGGCGATCGTGAAGACGCTCGATCCCACCAGGGCGTCGCTCGCCGCTCCGGGCAGGAACCGCGTCGCATCCGAGAGCCCGTCCACGAACGCGGCGGCCGTGCGGCCGATGGGCTCGAGGAACTGCGTGAACACCAGCACCCCGACGATCGCGCCCACCTGGTTGCGCACGAGCGCCCCGACCCCGATGCCGATGAGCGCCCAGAGCACGTAGGCCAGCAGCATCCGTCCGACCATCGCCCACGTGTCGGACGACGCGAGCTGCGTGTCGAGCCCGAACCCGGCGAGGATCGCCGCCGACACCCCGACCGACGCCAGCACGCCGATCACGCCCAGCAGCGCGCCGAGCACGATGCCGACCGCCAGCTTCGCGACGAGCACACGACCGCGCCGCGGCGTCGCGAGGAACGTCGGCGTCAGCGTCTTGTGGCGGAACTCCGCAGTCACCATGAGCGTGCCCATCAGCAGCGGGAACACGTACCCGACGGCGGTGGCGGTGCTGTAGAGCGTCGCCGGCAGCACGTCTTCGGGCAGCGCCGGAGCGCCGGTGGCCTCGCCCGGCAGCCCGCCGGTCGCCGACAGCGCGAACACGAATCCGAGCACCCCCGCGGTGAACGCGATGTATGCGAACAGCACGATCGCGAGGATCCACCAGATGCTCGTCGAGAACAGCTTCGTCGTCTCGGCGCGGGTCGCCGCGGTGAGGCTCATCGTCCGCCCCCTTCGTCGGCGCGGTCAGCGGGAGGGGTGGATGCCGCAGCCCCCGGTTCTTCGTCGGGGCCGGGGTCGTCCGGACCGGGGTCGGTCGTCTCGTCAGGGCGTTTCATGTCGCTCCGCTCGCTCAACGACCCGGCGGTGTCTTCTTCTTCTCCTGGTCGTTGAGCGGAGGGCGCTCCGGTGCCCGAGGACGAAACGTCTGTGCTGTCGGCCGGCCCAGGACCGGTCGGCTCGTGTTCCGGTTCGGAGCCGTCACCGGACTCGCCGGTGTCGAACGACGAGAAGAACGCGTCGGCCTCGACATCGGCCTCGGTCTTCACGTAGTTCTCCCACGGGCGGTCGTCGTCCGCGTCGGGAGGCTCGGGAGCCGACAGCTCGTCGTCGATCGTGCCGAGCTCTTCGACATCGGGGTCGGAGTCCTCGGGGGCATCCGTGGCCGCTTGGTCGGGGGGCACCGCCTCTGCCGCAGCCGGCGGGACGATGTCGATCACACCCGTGCTCGCCACCGCGAACCCCGCGCCGGTCGTCACCGCCGGCTCGGATGCCGCGTCGGACGCTGTGGGCTCGGCAGGCTCGGCGGGCTCGGCGATGGTTTCGGCGTCGTCGGGATCCTCCGGCTCTGCGTCGCGCTCGGCGGCCCAGGTGGCTCCGGCGGCGGCGCCCAGGGCCGCCGCGGCACCGGGTGCGCCGGTGGCTTCGGCGTCGAGCTCGGCAGCGGAGAGGGCGGACTCGCCGGCTTCACGGTCGTCGGCCTCCTGATCCTCTGCCTCGGCATGCGGCTCGGCGTCGTCGTCCTGGAGGGGGACCGTACCGCCTGCGGCGAGCGCCACTCCCGCCGCAGCGGGCGCGGCCTCCGCGGCGAGGGCCTCGGCATGCGGCTGCTCGTCAGACTCGTCGGCCTCGACGGAGGGATCAGGTGCGTCGGCGGCATCCATCGGCTCTTCGTCCGTCGTGACGACAGGCGCCATCGCGACCACCCCGCCGGCGGCGGAGGCGTGCACGCGCGTGCCGTTCACCAGGTCGAGGAACACCTCTTCGAGCGCGGGCCCGCGGCGCTGCAGCGACGACAGCGCGACGCCGGCGGCAGCCGCGGCGGCGCCGACGGCGACAGGATCGGCGCCGCGGACGGTGAGGCCCGAGCGGAGCACCTCGAACGGCAGCTCGGCGGCGGTGAGCGCGGCGGTGAGGGCGTCCCGGTCGGGTGCGTCGACGACGGTCGCGAACTCGGACGGGTCGGCGAGGTCGTCGATCGACCCCTCGAACACGAGCCGGCCGCGAGAGAGGATGAGCAGCGCGTCGACGGTCTGCTGCACCTCGGCGAGCAGGTGCGACGAGATGAGCACGGTGCGTCCCTCGGCGGCGAGCTGTCGCAGGAATCCGCGCATCCAGCGGATGCCCTCGGGATCCAGGCCGTTCGCCGGCTCGTCGAGCACCAGCACGCCCGGGTCGCCCAGCAGCGCGTAGGCCAGGCCCAGACGCTGCCGCATGCCCAGCGAGTACCCGGCGACCTTGCGGCCGCCGGCATCCCCCAGTCCCACCAGCCCGAGAACCTCGTCGACGCGCCCGCGCGGGATCCCGGCCGCCTGCGCGTAGATCGTCAGGTGAGCGGCGCCGGTGCGACCCGGGTGGAAGCTGGATGCCTCCAGCACCGCTCCGACCGTCTGCAGCGGCCGATCGAGCTCGGCGTAGCGCCGCCCGCCGATCGTCGCGTGACCGCCCGACGCGCGGACGAGCCCGAGCAGGATGCGCAGCGTCGTGGTCTTGCCGGCGCCGTTGGGCCCGAGGAATCCGGTGACGCGGCCTGGCTCGACGCGGGCGGAGAGATCCGCCACCGCGGTGACCGCGCCGAAGCGCTTGGTGACACCTGAGAACTCCAGCGACTGGCCGTCTGGCATGCCGAACCCTCTCGTCGTGTGGGCGCGAGGCCGCCGCATCGCGGCACTCCGTCCCATCCTGGCGGAAATCCGGCGTCACCGTGAGGGAAGTTGTGGCGCCCGGTAACGTTGCGCTCGTGACCGACCCCGCTGCCGCCGCCGAGCCCACCGTCCTCGTCCGTGCCCGCGCGGGCCTGGGCCGGCTGACGCTCAATCGACCGCGCGCCATCAACGCGCTCGACCTCGGCATGGTGCAGCGGATGCACCGCGCGCTGGACGCGTGGGAGCACGACCCCGACGTCGACGCGGTGCTGCTGGACGGCGCCGGCGAGCGCGGACTGTGCGCGGGCGGTGACGTGCGCGGCCTCGCCGAACAGGTCACGAGCGGGCGCGCCGAGGACGCCGGCGTGTTCTTCCGGGAGGAGTACGCGCTCAACGCGCGGATCGCCGAATACCCCAAGCCGTTCGTCGCCTTCGCCGACGGCATCACCATGGGCGGCGGCATCGGCGTCGCCGGGCACGCGTCGATCCGCGTCGTGACCGAGCGCTCGCAGCTCGCCATGCCCGAGACGCGCATCGGCTTCACCCCCGACGTCGGCGGCACGTGGCTGCTCGCCCACGCGCCCGGCCGTCTCGGCGAGTACCTCGGTCTCACCGGTGCCGTCATGGACGCGGCCGACGCGATCTACGCCGGGTTCGCCGACCACTTCGTTCCGCACGAGAATCTCGACGGCTTCCGCGATGCGCTCGAGACGCGCGCCGACCCCTCGCTGGCCGAGCTCGTGTTCCTGTTCGACGAGACCCCGCCCCGCTCGAAGCTCGAAGACGCCCGCGCGTGGATCGACGACGCATTCGACGCCGACACCGTGCCGGAGATCGTGGAGCGGCTGCGGGCCCGCCCCGAGCCCGAGGCCGCCGCCACCGCCGAGCTGCTCGGCGAGCTCTCGCCCACGGGCCTGGCCGTCACGCTCGCCGCCGTCCGCAGCGCGCGCGAGCTGCCCGGCCTCCGCGCGGCGCTGGAGCAGGAGTACGGGCTCGTGATGTGGTTCGCCACCAGCCAGCCCGACCTGGCGGAGGGCATCCGCGCGCAGGTGATCGACAAGGACCGCAGCCCTCGCTGGACCCCGCCGACCCTGGCGGACCTGCCGCCGGAGCTCGCGGCATCCGCTCTCCGCTACCGCCCCGCGATCCCCCTCTGGGGCTGACGGGGGACGATCGTGACCAGCCGGCGCCGCACGTACTCGATCGGGGTCGCCGTCGACTGGTTCTTCTTCGTCTTCGCGGGCGCCGCGGCACTGTGGCTGGCGTACCTGAGCCTCACCGAGACCTTCCACGTGGGGTGGTGGGGCATCCCGTTCTTCATCGCGTTCTGGGCGCTGCTGGCGTACCTGGTGCTGCCGCGGCTGCATCGGATCCTCACCACGATCTACGTGCCCGACTACTTCATCGGCCGCACGCGCACCAGCGACGGGCTGCTGGGCGATCCCGTCAACCTCGCGTTCCTCGGCACCGGCGAGCAGATCCAGGCCGCGCTCGCCGCGGCCGGATGGACGCGCGCCGACCCGGTGACGCTCGGCTCGTCGTGGCGGATCATCGCGTCCACGCTCACCCGCCGCAGTTACGACGAGGCCCCGGTGAGCCCGCTGTTCCTGTTCGGCCGGCAGCAGGACTTCGCCTACCAGCAGGAGGTCGCCGGCAACCCTGCGCAACGGCATCACGTGCGATTCTGGCGCTGCCCCGACGGCTGGCTGCTGCCCGGCGGGCGACGCGTCGACTGGCTCGCGGCCGGCACCTTCGACACGCGGGTCGGGCTGTCGCTGTTCACCCTGCAGGTCACCCACAAGATCGACGCCGACACCGATGTCGAGCGCGACCACATCGTGAGCACCGTGCGGACCGCCGACCCGCGCGTCGACGTCGACGTCATCGCCGACTTCGCCACGGGGTACCACGCCCGAAACGGCGGCGGCGACAGCATCCGCACCGACGGCGACCTGCCGATCGTCGACGTGCGCGCGGTGCCCGCGGGCGACGTGGACGCGGGAGCCGCGGACGGGGCGCGGCATGAGTGAGGAGAGGATGCCGGCGGCCGGGGCCGAGCCGCAGAAGCGCCCGGCGTACGAGCCGGCGGCGAGGCTGCTGCGACCGGTGCCGCACGACCCCGGCATGAAGCGCCCGGCGTCGACCGTCGCGGGAGCGGTGCTCGTGCTGTTGCGGGCGATGGCGGGGCTCCTCGTCGGCGGTGCGATCGCGGTCGCGTGGCAGGAGATCCTCGGCGACCCCGACGTGGAGCTCGCCCTCGACGGGGTCGACGTCGGCAGCGCCGATGCGCGACAGATCGCGCTGTGGATCGTGCTCGGCATCGCCGGCCTGTCGATCCTGCTCGACGTCGTCTTCGCCGTGTTCGTGCTGCGCGGCAGCAACGCGGCCCGCATCGCGGTGATGGTCATCTCGGTGCTGTCGATCTCGGCCGCGTTCTTCGCGTGGTGGGTGCAAGGGCAGGAGATCCGCGTGGACGAGACGTTCGCGTCGCTCGCGCTCGACATCCTGGTGCTGCTCGCGCTGTCGAGCCGCAGCGCCTCCGCGTACGCGCGGCGCAACGAGGCGCGCTGAGCCGCGGGCATGCAGGCTCCGCAGTCAGGCTTCGCGGGTCCCGAGCCCGGCGCGCGCGGATTGTGACTGCGGAGCGAGGCGCACGCCGGACGGGTGACGTAGCCTGAGACGGCCGCGGATGAGGTGCGGTCAGGAGGTCCGGGGGAGGATCCGTGTTCGACAGTCCGCTCTCGGCGTCTGCCTACGAGGTGCTCATCGTCGACCCCGGTGCCGATGACGAGACGCTGCGCAAGGCGTATCGGCTGCGTCTGCGCCAGACCCACCCCGACACCGGCGGCGACGCGGCGGTGTTCATCCAGGTGCAGCGCGCGTGGGAACTCGTGGGAACCCCCGAGGCTCGCGCCGCGTACGACCGCGGGCACGGCTTCGGCGAGACGGCCGCGCCGGACTACTCGGCCGGTTCGGGGGCGGGCTGGCGCCCGCCCGCGGCCCGCACCGACACGCGCCCACGGGCCCGGTCGCTCGGGCAGCCCGGCGGCTGGCGGCGCGAGCGGTACCTCGCGCTGATCCGGGAGTGGGCGGGCCGCGGCGTCACCCTCGACGACCCCTACGATCCCGCGCTGGTGCGCTCGGCGCCGGTGGCGCTGCGGCGGCTCCTGGCCGACGCGCTCGCCGAAGAGGCGACCGCGCGCATCGTCGCCGACCTCGGCATGGGGTACACCGTGTGGCACGACGTCGCCGCCGGCGGCCGCGGCGGTTCCGACGCGAAGATCGACCACATCGTGCTCGGCCCGAGCGGTCTCTACGGCGTGCTGTCGGAGGACTTCGGCGGCCCGGTGCGCCTGCGCCGAGGCGAGTTCACCGGCGACGGTGTGCCCGGCGCCCCGATCGCCGAGCTGCTCGCCAATATGCGCACGATCGCCCGGGCGGCCGGCGTGCGGTTCAGCGGCGCGATCGTCGTGCTGCCCGACGAGGACGTGCTGCAGCCGATCGACGAGATCGGCAAGGTGCGCGGCCTGCGCGTCGCGGTCGTGTCTCGCAGCGCACTCGCGACCGTGCTGCGCCGCGGCGTCACCGGCGCACGCGACATCGGCGGCAACGAGGTCTTCGACGTGCGGACGCGCCTGCAGCAGACCGTGCGCTTCGCGTAGCCGGGTCAGGCGCGGTCGCGGGCCTGTCGCAGCCAGCGCTCGATGCCCGAGATGTGCACCTGCGCGGCGGCGGTCGCGAGTTCGACGTCATGGTCGGCGATCGCATCGAGGATCGCCTGATGCTCGGCGAGCGTGCGCTCGGTCGCCCCGGCCTGCGTCAGTCCGCGCCACGCCCGCGCCCGCACCGTCTGGCTGGTGAGGCTCTCGAGCAGGCCGGCGAGGTAGCCGTTGCCGCCGAGGCGCGCGATCGCGGCGTGGAATCGCACGTCATGCGCGACGAGCGCGTCGATGTCGGTCTCGAGCGCGGCCGTCGTGAGTTCGGCCTCGAGAGCCGCCACGTCGGCGAGCTCGGCTCGCTGGGCGGCGAGCCCGGTCGCGTGCGACTCGAGCACGCGGCGGACGGCGAAGATCTCCAGCAGCGAGTCGTCGTCGTGCAGATCGACGACGAACGAGATCGCCTCGAGCAGCAGCTTCGGCTCCAGGCTGGTGACATAGGTGCCGTCACCGCGGCGCACGTCGAGCACGCGGATCACTTCGAGGGCCTTGACGGCCTCGCGCATCGAGCTGCGCGAGAGCCCGAGGCGTTCGGCGAGCTCCTTCTCGGGAGGCAGTCGCGAGCCCGGGGTCAGTTCGCCCCGGACGATCATGTCCTTGATCTTCGAGATCGCTTCGTCGGTGACGGCCACGACCCCATCGTAGACATCACCGCCGCAGACATCCGATGTCATGATGGTGCGCATGCGTGTCGTCGACAGTCACCTGCACCTGTGGGACCCTGAGCTCCTCGACTACGGGTGGCTCGAAGGCGCGCTGCTCCGATCTTTCGGGCCGTCCGAGCTCGACGGCGCGCTCGCCGCCGCCCCCGATGCCGAGTACGGCTTCGTGTTCGTCCAGGCCGACTGCGCGCCGGATCAGTCGATCGCCGAGGTCGACTGGGTTCTCTCGCAGGCATCGCGTGTCGGAGTGCGCGGAATCGTGGCGCACGCGCCGCTGGAGGATCCCGCCGCCACCGACACCCACCTCGCCGCCTACGCCGAGCGCCCGCTCACGGTCGGGGTGCGGCGGCTGCTGCAATCCGAGCCCGACGGCTTCTCGGCCGCTCCCGGGTTCCGCGCGTCGGCGGCCGCCGTGGCGGCGACCGGACTGGCGTTCGACGCGTGCGTCCGCGCACACCAGCTGCAGGACGTGATCGCGCTCGCCGATGCCGTGCCCGAGCTCAGGGTCGTGCTCGATCATCTCGGCAAGCCCGCTGTGGGGACGAGGGATGCCGCAGCCTCCGCCGCGGGAACGCCGTGGGCCGCGCAGCTCACGGCCCTCGCCGAGCGGCCGAACGTCGTGTGCAAGCTGTCGGGGCTGCCCGCCGAGTCGGCGGGCGGGTGGTCTGAGGAGCAGCTGCGGCCGTTCCTCGACGTGGCGCTGCAGGCCTTCGGGCCGGACCGTCTGCTGTTCGGCGGCGACTGGCCGGTCTCCGGTCCGTACGGCCGCTGGGCCGAGGCGGTGTCGACGTGGGCCGTCGACCGCCTGGGCGCTACCGAGGCTGTGATGGCCACGAACGCCGAGCGCGTGTACGGCCTGCGCTGACGCCGCACGCGCAGCTCGTCGCGTGGCAGGGTCCGATGGGCGGGTTGCGGCGTTTCGTCTCGCTCCGCTCGCTCAACGACCAATTCTTGGTCGTTGAGCGGAGCGAGGAACGAGCGAAGACGAAACGTGGTGAGCCGCTCTCGAGAACCCGGTATGCGGACGTCTGGGGTCAGCTGCCCAGGGGGCGGAGCCGCAGGGCGGCCATGCCGCCGTCGACCTCGATGAAGGTGCCCGTCGTCGAACCCGATCGCGGGCTGACGAGGTACAGGACGGCACCCGCGACCTCGTCGGGCGACACCAGGCGGCCGTGGGGCTGACGGGCCTCGAGCGCGGCGCGCTCGGCGGCGGGGTCCGGGGCGGAATCCAGCAGGCGCCCGACCCACGGGGTGTCGGCGGTCCCCGGGTTGACGGCGTTGACGCGGATGCCCTCGCGCAGGTGGTCGGCGGCCATCGCGCGGGTCAGCGACAGCACCGCGCCCTTCGACGCGCTATACAGCGCCCGCTGCGGAAGACCCGCCGTCGCGGCGATCGACGACGTGTTGCAGATGGCCGCCGCGGGCGACCGCCGCAGCCACGGCAGCGCGGCCGCGGTCACACGGGCGATGCCCGTCACGTTGATCGACAGCACGCGGGCCCACTCGTCGTCGTCGTTCGCGGCGATGTCGCCCTGCGCGCCGATGCCGGCGTTGTTCACGAGGATGTCGATGCGGCCGAAGCGCTCCGCGACCGCTGTGACGGCGGCATCCACCTGTTCCCGCGACGAGACGTCCGCAGGGAACGCGGCGAAGCGCGGGTCGGCCCCCGACGGGTCGCGGTCGAGCACGGCGACCTGCGCGCCCTCGTCGGCGAGGGCATGGGCGACGGCCGCGCCGATGCCCGAGGCGCCGCCCGTGACGACGGCGACGAGTCCGTCCAGCTGCGCGGTCATCGCGAGGCCTCCCATGCGACGAACTCCTGGCGCTGTGCGCCGAGCCCTTCGATCTCGATGTCGACGACATCGCCCGGCGACAGGTACGGGAAGCGGCCCGACAGCGCGACCCCCTGCGGGGTGCCGGTCAGCACGAGGTCGCCCGGCTCGAGCGTGAGGAACTGCGACAGGTGCCACACGATGTGGTCGACGGGGAAGATCATGTCGGCCGTCGACGAGTCCTGCCGGGGCTCGCCGTTGACGTGGCTGCGCAGCCGCAGCGCCTGCGGATCCACCTCGTCGGGCGTCACCAGCCAGGGGCCCGTCGGATTGAAGCCGGGGGCGCACTTGCCCTTGGACCACTGGCCCCCCGACACCTCGAGCTGGAACGTGCGCTCCGACAGATCGTTCGCGGTGACGTATCCGGCGATATGCGCGGCGGCGTCCGCGGGCGAGTCGAGGTACGACGCCCGGCGGCCGATCACGACGCCGAGCTCGACCTCCCAGTCGGTCTTCTCGCTGCCGCGGGGGATCGTGACGGTGTCGTTCGGCCCGACGACCGTGTTGGGGGTCTTCAGGAACATGACGGGCACGGGCGGCGGGGCGGAGCCCGACTCGGCGGCGTGCGCGGCGTAGTTCATGCCGATGCACACGACCGCGCTCGGCCGCGCGATGGGGGCGCCGATGCGCAGCCCGTCGGCCTCCGCGAGCTCGGGCAGCTCGCCGGCCGCGAGAGCGGCGGCGGTGCGGCCGATGGGGTCGCCGGCGAGGAAGTCGCCGTCGATGTCGGCGGTGAGGGGGCGCAGGTCGAGGCAGCGGTCCCCGTCGAGGACGACGGGGATCTCGTGACCGGGGTCGCCGAGGCGCGCGAACTTCATTGGTCTCCTGGTGGTTCCGGGGCGGACGCGAGCGTGGAGGTCGTGACCGCGGGCGGGGCAAGGGGCGTGATTGACAGTATAGACATCCGATGTTTAACTGCGGGAGTTCGAATCTCGGACCCGAAACCCCTGCAGGAGACCCCATCGTGAGCCGAATCGTCGCGTTCGAGACGACAGACATCCGATTCCCGACATCGCTGAGCCTGGACGGCTCCGACGCGATGAACCCCGATCCCGACTACTCGGCCGCATACCTGCGGATCGTGACCGACGCCGACGACGCCATCGACGGCCACGCCTTCGTGTTCACCATCGGGCGCGGCAACGATGTGCAGGTGGCGGCGCTCGACGCGCTCTCGGCGCATCTCGTCGGGCGCGAGGTCGAGGCGCTGCTCGACGACCTGGGTGCGACCAACCGGGAGCTCATCGGCGACTCGCAGCTGCGCTGGCTCGGCCCCGAGAAGGGCGTGATGCACATGGCGATCGGTGCCGTCGTCAACGCCCTGTGGGACCTCAAGGCCAAGCGCGCGGGACTGCCGCTGTGGCAGCTGCTGTCGCGCATGACGCCCGAGCAGCTCGTGGCCCTCGTCGACTTCCGCTACCTCACCGACGCGCTGACGCCCGACGACGCCCTCGCGATCCTGCGCGCGGCCGAGCCCGGTCGTGCGCAGCGCGAGGAGGAGCTGCTGGCGACCGGATACCCGGCGTACACGACGAGCCCGGGCTGGCTCGGCTACTCCGACGAGAAGCTCGCACGGCTGTGCCGCGAGGCCATCGCCGACGGCTTCGGGCAGATCAAGCTCAAGGTCGGCGCCGACCTCGACGACGACATCCGCCGACTGCGCATCGCCCGCGAGACGTGCGGCGAGGGGTTCCCGATCGCGATCGACGCGAACCAGCGCTGGGACGTCCCTGACGCGATCGCCTGGGTCACCGCGCTCGCCGGGTTCGACCTCGCGTGGATCGAGGAGCCCACGAGCCCCGACGACGTGCTCGGTCATGCCGCGATCGCGCGCGGAGTCTCGCCGGTGCGCGTCGCGACCGGCGAGCACGCGCAGAACCGCGTGATCTTCAAGCAGCTGCTGCAGGCCGGCGCGATCGACGTCATGCAGATCGACGCCGCGCGCGTGGGCGGGGTGAACGAGAACATCGCCAACCTGCTGCTGGCCGCGAAGTTCGGCGTGCCGGTGTGCCCGCATGCCGGGGGAGTGGGGCTGTGCGAGGCCGTGCAGCACCTGTCGATGTTCGACTTCGTGGCGGTCAGCGGCAGCCGCGAGGGCCGCATGATCGAGTACGTCGATCACCTGCACGAGCACTTCGTCGTGCCGACCGAGGTGCGCGGCGGCGTCTACCTGCCGCCGCTCGCGCCGGGAGCGGGCATGGAGATGAAGGCCGAGAGCCGCGTCGCGTACACCTTCGGAGCGATGGATGCTGCACTCTGAGCCTGTCCATCGCCCGCTGCCCGCGCTGACACGCCTGGGGTACGGTGCCGCGAACGTCGGCAACCTGTTCCGCGAGCTCACGGACGATCAGGCGTGGGCGATCCTCGATGCGGCCTGGGACGCCGGCATCCGGTACTTCGACACCGCGCCGCACTACGGGCTGGGTCTGTCGGAGCGACGCCTGGGCGCGTTCCTGCAGACCAAGCCCCGCGACGAGTTCGTGATCTCGACGAAGGCCGGCCGCCTGCTGCGACCGAACCCCGACCACGACGGCGGGCTGGACCTCGCCGCCGACTTCCATGTGCCGACGACCCTGCGTCGCGAGTGGGACTTCTCGGCCGCCGGCATCCGCGCGAGCCTCGACGAGTCGCTCGATCGACTGGGACTCGACCGCGTCGACATCCTGTACCTGCACGATCCCGAGCGGCACGATCTCGACCTGGCCCTGCGCGAGGGGTTCCCCGCGCTGCAGCAGCTGCGCGAGGACGGAGCAGTGGATGCCGTCGGCATCGGCTCGATGGTGTCGTCGGCGCTTGCGGCGGCCGTCGACAGCGCCGACCTCGACCTCATCATGGTCGCGGGGCGGTACACGCTGCTGGAGCAGTCGGCGACCGACGAGGTGCTGCCGGCCTGCCGTGCGCACGGGACCGGGGTCGTGACGGCATCCATCTTCAATTCCGGGCTGCTCGCGAAGGACGAGCCGTCGCGTGACGACCGCTACGAGTACGGACGGATCCCCGACGAACTGTGGGAGCGCCTGGAGCGCATCGTCGCGGTCTGCCGTGCCCACGGCGTCGCGCTGCCCGCCGCCGCGGTGCAGTTCACGCTGCGCGAGCCGGCGGTGCGCTCGGTCGTGGTCGGCGGCAGCCGCCCCGAGCAGCTGCGCCGCAACGCCGAGCTCATGGCCGTCGACATCCCCGAGGCCCTTTGGGTCGAGCTGGCCGCGGAGGCCCTGATCCGCTGACCCCCGGCATCCCGACCCCACCTCTTTGCAGTTCATCCGTCACAGATGTACGCGAGAACCGCCTCCCGGCGTACATCTGTGACGAATGAACCAGAGAGAAGGGGAGGGAGAGGATGCCGGGCGCCCGGCATCCGGTCAGTCGTTGAGGCCGAAGAGATCGAGCGGGTGGGTCAGGCGCCACCACGGCGACGGGTCCGAGACGTCGGCCGCGAGCGTGAGGTCCACCGTCGTGTCGTCGAGGGAGCCGGTGACCTGCAGCCTGCCGACGGTGTCGCCTTCGGCGCGGGCATCGCCGAGGTCGAAGGTCGTCGTGGCGGTGCCGACGCCGCCGTTCCAGAGGATCACCGACGCGTCGCCCGACGAGACGACGTCGACCTTGTCGCCCCAGCGGGTCTCGACGATGCCGGCGACGGTTCCCGCCGCGACCGAGGGTCTGAGCTGCAGCTCCTGCTCGAGCTGTGCGTAGATGGCGCGCGAGGCGGCCAGACGCGCGTCGTCGTCGGGCTGGCCGAGCACGGACGCGTACAGCCGCACGGTGGTGTCGCCGATCGTGACGTCCTTGGCCGAGAGCAGGTTCCAGGCGTCGAGCGTGCCGGTCTTGATGCCGACGACACCGGGGTCGGCGAGCAGCTCGTTCGTGTTCTCGACCGTCCCGGCGCCGGGCAGGACGACGGACTTCTGCGCGACGATCTCGGCGATCACCGGGTTCTCGAGCGCCTTCTGCGCCAGCGGGATGAGTGATTCCGCGCTCGCCCGGTTGCGCTTGTCGATGCCGGTGGGCTCGTAGAGCGTGATGCCGGGGACGCCGTGGTCGGTGAGCCACTTGTTCGCCGCGGACGCGTAGACCGCGTCGGACGGGAACAGATCCTGCGCGAGACGGTCGGCGTAGTTGCCGGCCGAGCCGATCAGCATGCCCTGCAGCATCTGGTACTCGCTGAGCGAGCCGCCCACCGGCACATCGAGCGCCGACTCGCCGTTGCGCAGGTACTGCCAGTATGCGCTGCTGTCGGCCGACGTGAAGCGGTACGACGGGCCCTGCTCGCCCACGGCGAGGGGCAGCTCGTCGAGCACGACGAGCGCGGTGACGACCTTGGTGATGCTCGCGATCGCGTCGGCGTCCGGCGTCGAGGCCAGCGTCCCGATGCCTTCGACGGCCTCGGCCGCGCTGCCCTCGGCGGGCCACGCCGGCACGGCGGCGGGCGCGGCGACCGGCTGCGCCTGGATCGGGGTGATGGTCGGCTCGACGGCGTTCAACGGCCACAGCAGCGTGGTGCCCGCGTACGCCGCGAGCACGCCCGCGATCGCGAGCGTCGGCACGATCACACCCGCGCGCAGCGGCGAGCGGCGGGGGGCGTCGGCCAGCAGATCGGTCTCCACCGCGATGTACGGCGTCGCCGCAGCCGCGAGATCCCCCGGGGCGCCCACGCGACCGACGGTCGCGGGGTCCACCCACGACAGCGCCGTGCCGTCCGAGGGGAGCGGTGCCACGGGAGCCGATGCTGCGTCCGGCGCGGTGACGAGCAGGGCGTCGGTGTCGACGGGGCCGAGATCCAGATCGTCCAGCGGGACGGTCTCGCCCGCGAGCCCGTCCTCGGCTGCGTCGGGTGTGGCAGCGGGAACGGGGGATGCTGCACCGGGCGCCGCATCCGTCGTCGCTGCCGGCGGTGCGAACATCGGCAGGGCGGACGAGGCCGTCGCCTCCCCGAGCGGCGCTGTGGCGATCGAGGTCGGAACGGCGGCCGTGTCGACGGGCACGGTGCTGGTGGTGCGCGGGGCAGACGCCGCCGCACCGGCGGACGGCGCGGTGAGCGCGCCCTCGGGGGCCGTCATCACCTCGCCCGTGCGCACGCGACGCTCACGGCGCGAGGGCGCAGGGGCGTCGTCCGGAGTCACCCGCCAACGATACCTTGACCGGCCGGCGGTATACTCTTCGGCACAACCACGGGAGTCCGGTGAGCCGGGCTGAGAGGAAGCGACCCACGCTTCGACCGTCGAACCTGATCCGGATCATGCCGGCGCAGGGAGGAGTACACATGCACGCGTCCACATCCGCTTCCGCATCGGTCGCGGCGGCAGCCGCAGGCTCGCGCAGCCTTCGCTGGCGTGTCGTCGACATCGTCGTCGCCGCCGTCCTCGGCGTCGCGGTCGGCCTGGTCTTCTGGGCCTGGAACACCATCGGCGGCACCTGGTTCGTCGCGATGGACGGCCTCACCCCCGGCCTCGGCGGCATCGCCGTCGGCATCTGGCTCATCGGCGGAGTCATCGGCGGGCTCGTGATCCGCAAGCCCGGCGCCGCCCTGCTGGTCGAGGTCATCGCCGCGCTCGTGTCGATGCTCATCGGCAACGTCTGGGGCGTCTCGACCGTCCTGTCGGGGCTGGTGCAGGGCCTGGGGGCCGAGATCGTGTTCGCCGCGTTCCTGTACCGGCGCTTCACGCTGCCGGTCGCGATGCTCGCCGGGGTCGGCGCCGGCGTCGGCGCGTGGGTGTTCGAGCTCTTCTACGGCAGCTCGCCCAACATCCTGAAGACCGTCGAGTTCAACGTCATCTACCTCGTCTCGCTCATCGTGTCGGGCGCCCTCCTCGCCGGTCTCGTCGGGTGGCTCGCCGTGCGTGCGCTGGCCGCGACGGGCGCGCTCAGCCGCTTCGCCGCCGGACGCGAAGCGCGACGCGAGGTCTGACGTGTCGGCGGTGCCGTCCGCCGGGACCGCACGGTCGGCGTCCGCCGCTCCCGCCCGGCCCGGCCGCATCACGGCCGAGGGGTGGGGCTGGCGCTACGCCGGCCGCCGGGCGCCCGCCGTGCGAGACGTGTCGTTCACGATCGAGCCCGGGCAGCGGGTGCTGCTGCTCGGCGCCTCGGGCGCGGGCAAGTCGACGCTGCTCGCCGGCATCGCGGGGCTGCTCGGCGGCGCCGACGAGGGCGACCAGACCGGCACGCTGCTGATCGACGGCGTCCGCCCCGAGCAGCAGCGCGGCCGCGTCGGCCTCGTGCTGCAGGACCCCGACGCCGGCGTCGTGCTGTCGAAGGTGGGTGACGACGTCGCCTTCGGGTGCGAGAACCTCGGCGTCCCCGTCGCCGACATCCCGGCGCGGGTTGCCGAGGCGCTCGAAGCCGTCGGGCTCGACGTGCCGCTGGGCCGTGCGACCAAGGCGCTCTCGGGCGGGCAGAAGCAGCGACTGGCGCTGGCCGGCGTCCTCGCGATGCGGCCCGGGGTGCTGCTGCTCGACGAGCCCACCGCCAACCTCGACCCCGAGGGGGTGCTCGAGGTGCGCGCGGCCGTCGAGCACGTCGTCGCCTCCAGCGGCGCCACGCTCGTCGTGATCGAGCACCGCACCGCGGTGTGGGCCGACCTCATGGACCGCGTCATCGTCGTGGGCGCCGACGGCGGCCTGATCGCCGACGGCCGACCCGACGACGTGTTCGCCCGCGTCGGCCGCGAGCTCGCCGACGCCGGGGTGTGGGTGCCGGGCCACCCTATCGACCTGCCGATGGTCGCCCCCGCCCCGGACCCGCCGAATGCCGCGCTGGCGGCATCCGCTCTCTCGATCTCGCGCGACGGACGCGCGATCGTGCGCGCCGGGCTCGACCTGCACGTGCCCCGTGGGGCGGCCACCGGCATCGTCGGACCCAACGGCGCGGGCAAATCGACGCTCGCGCTCACGCTGGCGGGTCTGCTGCCCGAGGCGTCCGGCGAGGTGCGCGCGGCTCCGGAGCTCGCGGGGCGGTCGGGGCGTCGACCGTCGCGCTGGACGTCGCGCGAGCTGCTGACGCGGATCGGCACGGTGTTCCAGGAGCCCGAGCACCAGTTCCTCGCCTCGACCGTGCGCGACGAGCTCGCGATCGGGCCGCGGTCGCGCGGCGTGCCCGCGGCCGCCGTCGACACGATCGTCGACGAGCTGCTCGAGCGTCTGCACCTGGCGCCGCTGGCCCTCGCCAACCCCTTCACGCTCTCGGGCGGGCAGAAGCGGCGGCTGTCGGTCGCGACCGTGCTCGCCGACGCGCCGCCGGTCATCGTGCTCGACGAGCCGACGTTCGGGCAGGACCGTCGCGGATGGGTCGAGCTCGTCGCGCTGCTGCAGTCCGAGATCGCGGCCGGCACGACGGTGGTCGCGGTCACCCACGACGACGACGTGCTGCGGCACCTCGGCGCCCACCGCATCGACCTGGGGGCGTCATGACCGCGCTCGTCGCCGACGCCCCGGCGGCCGACACCCGCGCCGCGTGGCTCGACGGCGTCAACCCCGTCACCAAGGTGGTGCTGGCCCTGCTGCTGTCGGTGCCGCTGTTCGCCTCGATCGACATCACGAGCGCGCTGGCCGCGATCGTGCTGCAGCTCGCGTGCCTGCCGCTCACCGGACTGCGCGTCGCGACCCTTCTGAAGCGGATGCTGCCGATCGTGGTCTTCGCCCCGGTCGCGGGCGTCAGCATGCTGCTGTATGCCGAGCCGGGCGGCCGCGTCTACTGGTCGTTCTGGTACGCGACCGTCAGCGACGACTCGATCGCGCTCGCGATCGCGGTGTGCCTGCGCGTCATCGCGCTGGGGCTCCCGACGATCCTGCTGTTCGGCCGCACCGACCCGACCGAGCTCGCCGACGCGCTGGCGCAGGTCGCCCGGCTGCCGTCGCGGTTCGTGCTCGGCGTGCTGGCCGGCACCCGCACGCTCGGCCTGTTCCTCGACGACTGGCGCAGCATGGGACTCGCCCGCCGCGCACGGGGTGTGGGCGACACCGGTGCGGTGCGCCGCTTCTTCTCGATGGCGTTCGTGCTGCTCGTGTTCGCGGTGCGCCGCGGCACGAAGCTCGCCACCGCGATGGAGGCCCGCGGCTTCGGCTCCGGCATCCCGCGGACCTGGTCGCGGCCGTCGCGACTGCACGCGCGCGACGCCGTCGCGCTGCTCGGCGGCGTGGTCATCATGGCCCTCGCCATCGGGGCGGCCGTGGCGCTGGGGACGTTCCGCTTCGTCTGGTCGTGACGGGGGTCAGGTCGCGTTCCAGAGGTCCCGGTAGTAGGCGAGGCGCTCGCGGTCGGGCTCGACGCCGTACGCGGCGATGAGCGCGTCCTCCCAGCCTTCGCCGTAGTTCCAGAGGGTGGACATCGACGCGACGGCGATGTCGGCCCACCGGTCGCCGACGCCCAGGGCGCCGAGGTCGACGTGCCCGCTCCACCGGCCGCCCTCG
This sequence comes from Microbacterium helvum, assembly GCF_014779795.1. Classification (GTDB taxonomy): domain Bacteria; phylum Actinomycetota; class Actinomycetes; order Actinomycetales; family Microbacteriaceae; genus Microbacterium; species Microbacterium helvum. Next base: position 148,192 of record NZ_JACXZS010000006.1, on the reverse strand, counting down.
CCGATCAGCGTGTTCGGCATGCAGGCGTCGCCGTGGCACACCACGAGCCGGTCCACGGGCGGGGGCTCGCGCAGCGCGTCCGGGATGCGGATGCCGCGACGAGCCGCATTCGCGATCCGTCGGGGCACCGTCCACTCGAACGGGCACTCCGAGACCGGCAGCGCCTCGTGCAGCGCCCGCAGGCCCTCGCCGACGGCGCGGACCGCGGTGGCGGCATCCTCGCGGAACGCCGGATCGACGGCGGAGCGCCCCGCGATCGACGCGGTCACGATCCACTCATGAGTGTCATCGCCGCCGATGTCGAGGACGCGGGGGACCGCGATGTACGCGGCCGCCCATTCCAGGCGCTCGGCCTCCGCGGCGAACGACGTCTCGAGCGTGCGCGGTGTGTGCTTGATGTACCGGCCGTCATCGGTGCGGAAGGTCAGGCCGCCGTCCTCGTTGTGCCACACCGGCACCAGCGCGGCACCGCGCGCGAGCTCGCGCACCTTCGCGGGGACGACGATGTCGGAGGTCGGGATCGACATGCGTCCATCCTGCCGGGTGATTCAGGACGGGAGCGCCGCCTTCAGCAGCACGGCATGGTTCTGCTCCGGGTCGTGCACCGAGTGCAGCAGGGTCACGACGGGGTGCGGCGCGAGCTCGGCGCGCAGGGCGTCCAGCGCGGGCTTCGTCGGGCCGGCGAGCTCGGCGCGGTACGCGGCCTCGAAGTCCGGCCATGACAGGCCGTCGTGGTGGAACGCGGTGCGCAGCTCGGTCGACGGCGCCACCTCCTTCGCCCACAGGTCCAGGGCGGCGCGCTCCTTCGACAGTCCGCGCGGCCACAGCCGGTCCACCAGCACCCGGAACCCGTCCTCCGGTGACGGGTCGTCGTACACGCGCTTGATGCGGAGCTCCATGCCCCTCATCCAACACCGCGGCGAGACAGGTGGGTAGCGTGGACACTGCGTCCGACGAAGGATGCGCGCTGGAACGCAGTACCGCGTAATGTGGGACCCGATACCAAGTTCGAAGGAGAACGCATGGAACTGACGGACGCCTCGGCCCTCGTCACCGGAGGTGCGAGCGGTCTCGGACTCGCCACTGCGCGGCGTCTGGCGGCAGCGGGCGCGACGGTGACGATCGTCGATCTCGCGACCTCGGCCGGCGCCGACGTCGCCGCGGAGCTCGGCGGCGCGTTCGCACCCGCCGACGTCACCGACCCGGAGCAGGTGGCAGCGGCCGTCGCGGTGGCCGCGGCATCCCGTCCCCTCCGCGTGGTCGTGAACTGCGCGGGGATCGCACCGCCCGCGAAGGTGCTGGACCGCGAGGGCAACCCGTCGCCGCTCGACGCGTTCGAGCGCATCATCCGCGTCAACCTGATCGGCACGTACAACGTCATCGCCCAGTCCTCGGCCGCGATCGCGAAGACCCAGCCCACGGAGTCGGGGGACCGCGGCGTCATCGTCAGCACCGCGAGCGTCGCGGCGTTCGACGGGCAGATCGGGCAGCCCGCCTACTCGGCCAGCAAGGGCGGCGTGCACGCCATGACGCTGCCGATCGCGCGCGAGCTCGCCCGCTACGGCATCCGCGTCGTCACCATCGCGCCCGGCATCATGGAGACCCCGATGCTCGCCGGGCTTCCCGAGGCCGCGCAGGAGAGTCTCGGCCAGCAGGTACCGTACCCGCAGCGCCTCGGCAAGCCCGACGAGTACGCGCGCCTGGTGATGTCGATCGTCGACAACGGCTACCTGAACGGCGAGACCATCCGCCTCGACGGTGCTATTCGGATGGCTCCGAAGTAAGGAATGCAGACCACATGAGCGACTCGATCCTCGTCACGCGCGACGGCGCCCTCGCGCGCGTGACCTTCAACCGCCCCGCGAGCCTCAACGCGATGGGCTTCGAGATGGGCCGGCGCTGGCGCGACATCGCGCACGAGCTCACCTGCGACGACTCCGTCGGCGCGATCATCCTGGATGCCGCCGGCCCGGCGTTCTGCGCCGGCGGCGACGTCATCGAGATGGCGACGTCGGGGGCCTCGGGCGCCGACGTCACGGGCGCCGCGCACACGATCCACGACGGCATCCGCACCTTCGTCGAATCAGCCACGCCCATCGTCGCGGCCGTGCAGGGCGCGGTCGCCGGCGGGGGACTGGGGCTCATGCTCACGGCGGACTACATCGTCGCCTCGGAGCAGTCGAAGTTCGTGAGCCGCTACGCCAACATCGGCCTGACGCCCGACCTCGGCGTCTCGACGCTGCTGCCCGCGGCCGTCGGACAGCGGCGCGCGCTGCAGCTGCTGCTGCAGGACGTCACGATCGACGCCGCCACGGCCCTGGACTGGGGCCTCGTGACCGAGGTGGTGCCGGCCGCCGACGTCGCCGCGCGGGCCGAGACGGTCGCCCGGTTCTGGCTCGACAACGCGACGGCGGCCTTCGGACAGGCCAAGCGGCTCGTCCGCACCGGCGCCGGTCGTTCCTTCGCCGACAACCTCGACGACGAGGCCGCCTCGATCGGCGCCCGCTTCGACACCGACGAGGCCCGGGCCCGCGTGCGGGCCTTCGCCGCGGCATCCCGTTCCCGAACCTGACCCGCCTGACGTCGAGAGACCGCGTTCTCGCCGAGCGACCACCTCGTCGACGCGAACAACATGTGATCTCGGCGAGAAACCACGATCTCGACACCTGGAAGGACCCGAGATGACCGACAAGCCCCTCGCCGGCAAGACCATCCTGATGTCGGGCGGCAGCCGCGGCATCGGCCTCGCCATCGCCCTGCGCGCCGCCCGCGACGGCGCCAACATCGCGCTGCTCGCCAAGACCGACACCCCGCATCCCAAGCTCGAGGGCACCGTGCACTCCGCCGCGGAGGCGATCCGGGATGCCGGCGGCCGGGCCCTGCCGATCGTCGGCGACGTGCGCAACGACGACGACATCACCGAAGCGGTGCTGAAGACCGAGGGAGAGTTCGGCGGCATCGACATCGTCGTCAACAACGCTTCGGTGATCGACCTGTCGCGCTCGCTCGACCTCGATGCGAAGAAGTACGACCTCATGCAGGACGTCAACGTGCGCGGCACGTTCATGCTCTCGCGGGCCGCCGTGCCGATCCTGAAGGACTCCCCGAACCCGCACATCCTGTCGCTGTCGCCGCCGCTGAACCTCTCGCCGAAGTGGCTCGGCGGGCACACCGGCTACACGCTCGCGAAGTACGGCATGACGATGGCGACGCTCGGGCTCGCGGCAGAGTTCGCGAAGGACGGCATCGCCGCCAACACGCTGTGGCCCCGCACCACGATCGCGACGGCCGCCGTGCAGTTCGCCCTCGGCGGCGACCGCATGATGAAGGTCAGCCGCACGCCGGAGGTGTACGCCGACGCCGCGTACGAGATCTTCACGAAGCCGTCGCGCGAGTACACCGGGCAGACACTCATCGTCGAGGATGTGCTCGAAGCGGCCGGCGTCACCGACTTCTCGGGCTACGCCGCGGTGCCCGGCACGCCGGATTCGGAGCTGTTCCCCGACATCTTCCTCGACTGATCCGGCCGTCGTAGGGTGGGGCCATGGCGGTACGGAGCCTGTTCCCCATCCTCCTGACGCGGGACCTTCCTGCCCTCGTGCGGTTCTACGAGGGCGCGCTCGACGCGACCGTGGCGTACCGGTTCGGCGACGGCGGCGTCGACGAGTACGTGTCGCTGCAGCTGGGGGAGATGTCGCTCGGCATCGGTCACGACATCGATGCGCTGCCGCCGTCGGTCGGCGACCGGGCCGCCCTGTGGTTCTACGTCGACGACGTGGATGCGACGTACGCGGCGTGGCTCGCGGCCGGAGGCCGCGCCGAGCAGCCGCCGGCCGACATGCCGTGGGGCGAGCGCGTCGCGCAGGTGCGGGACCCGAGCGGCAACCTGGTGAACCTGGGGGCCGAGGCCGGCGCAGCCGGAGTCGCGCCGGACGAGACCTGACGGTCGTCAGGCCAGCCCGAGCCGGCGGAAGGCGTTCGCGATGCCGTCGTCGAGCACGTCGGTCGTGACGAAGTCGGCGAGCTCCTTGAGCTCGGGGTGCGCGTTGCCCATCGCGACGGCGACGCCGCACACCTCGAACATCTCGATGTCGTTCCAGCTGTCGCCGATCGCGATGGCGTCGGCCGCGTCGATCCCCAGCTGTGCCAGCAGCAGCTCGATCGCCGAGCCCTTCGTCGTGCCGGCCTCGTTGATCTCGCCGTTGGATCCACCGGGCAGCGGCATGCTGCCCGGCACGATGAGGAACTCGTCGCCGAGGTCGGCGCGGAGCTCGTCGATGCCCTCGGCATGATCGCTGACGAACACCGCCTTGTCGATGCGGTCGAGGTCCGCCTCGTCGACGCTCGGGAACGTGCGCTGGGCGAGGCCCACGAGCGAGTCCTCGGGCCGTACCTCTTCACCCGCCGCTTCCCGCGCCTCGAGCGCGGCCGCGTACCGGCGCATGAGCTCGGCCATGTCGTCGGACGCGTAGACGCCGTCGCGGGTCTGGAGGAAGTATCGGATGCCTCGTGCCTTGAGCGCCGCGACCAGACGGTCGGCGTGCTCACGCGTGAGCGGGCGGTCGATGACGATCTCGCCGCCCGAGGTGACGAGCGCTCCCGAGTTGGTCACCGCGCCGTCGAACCCGATCTCGGCCACCCGCGGATGGATGTCGGAGGCCGAGCGCCCGGTCGCGAGGTACACGAGGTGCCCCGCCGCGCGGGCGGCGCGGATCGCGTCGGGCGTTCCGGGCGCGATGTGCGAGCCGTGCTCGAGGATCGTGCCGTCGACGTCGATGAAGACGATGCGGCGACGGGATGCGGTGGCCATGGGTCGTCCTTCAGTGCTTGTTGCCGGTGAGGAGCAGGATGCCGCCGAGGCCGATCATGAGGCCGCCGCCGGTCGCCGACAGCGTGGCGATGCGCTTGGGCGAGCGGCCGAACCAGGACCGTGCCGCCGCCGCGACGAGCGCCCATGCGCCGTCCGACAGCAGGGCGATCACGAAGAACACGAGCCCGAGCTCGACCATCTGCAGCGGGACCGAGCCCGAATCGAGGTCGACGAACTGCGGCAGCACCGCGACGAAGAACGCGATCGTCTTGGGGTTGGTCACGCCGACGACGAACCCCTCGCCGAGCTGCCGCCAGGCCGATTTCGCGACCACGGTGGCGCTCGCCGCGTCGGCGGCCGCGCGCCGGCGGTGCCGGATCGCCTGCACGCCGAGGTACATCAGGTACAGCGCGCCGGCGACCTTGAGGATCGTGAACAGCACGACGGACTGCGCCACGATGCCGCCGACGCCGAGCGCCACCAGTCCGATGACCGGCAGCAGTCCGAGGGCGTTGCCCAGGACGCTCAGCAGACCGCCGATGCGGCCGAGCGCGAGGGCGCGGCCGATCGTGAACAGCACGCTCGGGCCGGGGATCACGATGAGCACCAGGGCGGCCAGCGTGAACGCCAGCAGGTTCTCGACAGGCACCACGAGTCGAGCGTAGCCGGGGCGGACGACGCGCGCCCGGCCGCCGGCATCCCCCACCCCACCGGGGAGACGAGCCGGCAGCGTCAGCCGGTGAGCAGGAAGCCGACGACGATGAGCGCGACGCCGACGCCGGCGAGGGCCATCGACAGCCGGATCGCCCGGTACTTGCGCTGCACCACCGCCGAGAGCACGAGCAGCTGCTGGAACGTGCGCTCGGGCGGATGCAGCCCGCGTTCGGTGAGTGCTCGCTCGACCTCGGCGGGCGAGCCGAGCCCGCGGATCTGCCCCCAGTACGTGATCGCGCCCGGACCCGGTCCGCGACTCAGGCGGGGCCAGACCGCGGCCGCAGCGGCGACGACCGAGGCGCCGGCCGTGACGACGCCGAGCAGCCACACGGTCGCCCCGAAGGCGCTGAGCGCGACCGGCGTCCAGTCGCCGCCGATCATTCCGCTCAGCAGGATCGTGAACGCGATGCCGAGCGACCCGATGAGCAGCGACGCCTTCTGGTCGGCGCGGTCGATCTCGTCGCGCACCTCGGTGAGCATGTCGGCTGCGAGCGCGGCGGTGTCGCGGGTGAGGCCGTCTTCGGACATCAGCGCACCCCGAACGTGACCGTGAACGACGTGCCGTCGCGCAGGTCGACGCGGAACACATAGCGGTAGCCGCTCGCGAGCTTGGACGTCTGGACGGTGCCCGACCAGGCGCCGGTGTCCTTCGCGTACGTGAACTTGTCGGCGCTGCCCGACACCGGCGGCACGAAGATCTCGTTCACCGCGGCCCCGGCCGGCAGCGCGGTCTTCGACACCTGCGTGACCGCCTTCACGAGATTCTTCGTGCCGACCGGCGTGCCCGCGGCGTCGCAGGCGGCGAACCGCACCGTCACGCCCGACGGCCGGGGGAACACGCTCGTGCCGTCGAGGTTCACCGGGTCGAGCGCGGTCCGGTCGAGCTGGCCCGCGCAGCGCGGCGGTTCCACCGTGAACGCGGCGACCGCCGTGGCGCGGTTGCCCGCGTTGTCGGTCGCCTCGCACGCGACGGTCTTCTCGCCGACCGCAGCGCTGTCGGGAGTGCCGCAGGACTGGGACGCCACTCCGGAGCCCTCGTCGGTCGCGTTCGGCGCGGCCGTCGCGGCGGCGCCGAGCGTCACCGGGTTCGGCGTCACCGTCGGAGCGAGCGCCGGGGCGACAGTGTCGAGCTTGACCACCACCTCTGCGGTCGCGGTGCGGCCGAGGACATCGGTCATGGTGCCCGAGACGGTGCGGCCCTCGGGGCCGGTGTCGGCGTCGACGGTGACCGGGGTGGGACACGACGCGATCGCCGCTCCCGAGGAGCACTCGAACGTCACGGTGACCGGCGCCGCGCTCCAGTCGCCCGGCTCGTAGTCCACGCCACCCGCCGTGGCGATCGCCGAGATCTGCGGGCCGACGGCGACCCGTTCGACGACGGTCGCCGAATCGCGTGCAGCGCCGCCGGCGACGCCGTTCGCCGTCGGCGTGACCTCGACCGTGATCACGTCGCCCGCGACGGCCCAGCCGGCGAGGTCGAGCGTGCTGTCGGTGCGCCCGTCGAGTGGGACGCCGTTGCGCGACCACGCGTAGGCGAGCGCGACCGGATCGCCGTCCGGGTCTTCGCCCGACGCGTCCGCGCTCAGCACGGCGTCGGGTGAGGCCAGGCCGTCGGACGACAGCCGCACGGTCGCTGTCGGCGGCCGATCCGCCGCAGGCACGAGCACCGCGAACGTCGCCTCGTCGCACTTGTCGGTCCGGCACACCGTGACCGTGACCGAGGAACGGCCGGTGACGGCGGCATTCGTCTCGACCACGGCGCGGGTCACCCCGTCTGCGCCGGTGGCGACCACGGCGGCGCCGGCGGCGAACGTGCCTCCGCCCTCGCCGGAGAGGACGAACGAGCCGGTGAGGCGTTCGCCGGGCTCGGCATCGGTGACGACGATGCTGCGCGTGACCCGGCCGCCGAGCGGCACCTTCATCTCGGGTCCCGGGTCGCCGAGCTCGGGGGCGGTCACCCCGCCGACGTCGAGGTGCCCGCGACCCGTGTCGACACCCACGTTGCCCGCGGCGTCGACGGCCTGCAGGAACCAGCGGAACGGTCCGTCGACGGGCACCGCCCCCGACCACACGCCGTCCGACTCGGTGAGCTCGACGGACTCCCACCGCGAACCGCCGCGCGGCTGGACGAGCAGCACCAGCGCCGTGACGGCGCTGCCGGTGCCGTCAGCGGTGGCGTGCATCGTGGTGACGCCGTCGGCGCTCGTCAGGTGCGCGGCGGTGATGAGGGGCTCGACGTCGTCGTCGGACGAGGCCGGGCCGTACTCGACATCGATGCTCATGTCGCTGAACCGCTCGACGATGCCGGTGCCGCCCACCGGTGCCTGCACCCGCGCCGGCGTGACGACCAGCAGATCCACGGGACCGGTCGGCGTCTGCTGCGTGGTGACGTGCGCGAACGACGACGGGAACGCCACCGCCGAGCGTGTCGCATCGTCGACGGCGTCGACGCCCACGGTGTTCTCGGCGATCGACGGCGCGATGGTCTCGCTGCTCTCGGACGTCATTCCCCGGATGAGCGCTCCACGCGCCTTCATCCCCTCGGGGGCGGCGGCGAGCCGCGCGGTGGTCTTCGGGAGCACCGGCTGACCTGACACCGCCACCGGCGCTTCGCCGTCGGCGGTCAGGTACGTCGTGCCGTCCGGCCCCGGCTTCACCGAGAAGTCGGGGTGCAGTGTGAGCGAGGCCGCCGTCAGCGACCCGACGGTCGTGGCCGGAGTCAGGCCGGCAGGCAGCTCGGGCAGCGGCATGTTCTTGGTCGAGCCCGCGAAGGTGTACATCGGCAGCCCGTAGTAGACGGCTTCCATCAGCACCTTCTCGTCATAGCCGGAGTAGAGCCCGAGCCCGCTGAGGTACGCGCGCTTCGCCTGTGTCAGCGCATCGGCCGCCGTCATGGTGCGGCCGCCCGCGGTCACGCCGATCCAGTCGGCATACAGCGTGAGCAGGCGCTCGCCGAGGGCGTTCGAGGTGCTGCTCGCGAGCCCGTACCCGGTGTTGCCGATGTAGGCGCCGGCGTTCTGGAACACGTCCACCCAGTCGGGACTGTCGCCGTAGTACGACGTCGGCAGATTGTTCGCCGCGTGGCAGCCGATCGTGAACACGAGCGCGCCGCTGACGGCCTGTGCGTCGGTGATGGATGCCGCCGACAGCAGATCCTCGTCGGTGAACACGCCGTCCTCGGCGCCGTCGACACCGGGCAGCATCTCGGTCTCGGAGAAATGGGCGTTCAGCGAGACGACGCGCGCGCTCTCGCCGTCGCCGGGGAACACGTCGGCGAGCACGTCCGCCTTCGTCCACGGCGCGGCCAGCGGGGCGGTGGGCGATCCGGTGCGCCACTGGAGGGCGTCGGTGACGTCCTGCGGAAGCTCGCTCCACGCGCCGTAGCCCGCCGTGACCGTCGAGTCGGCCCGCAGCACGCCGCTGCTCGAGGCGAACCGGGCGACGGCGTCCTCGATCTGCGCGGGCGTCTCGACCAGACGTCCGAGCCCGACCGAGGGGACGTAGAGCGTACCGCCGAGGGTGTCGTACGCCATCGCCAGGCCGTACGGGTCATCGGTCAGCAGATGCCCGGTCGCTGCGGCGGCCTGCAGCGGCGTCGCGCAGACGTCGACGGCGCCCGCCGCGGGCGCGGGGCACGGCGAGCCGTCCGGCGCCGTGGGGCGGCGCAGATCGTCGGCGTGCGACTGCTCGGTGAACTGGTCGGTGTGCTCGGCGACGGGCGCGAACGGGATGACGTCGTCGCCTCCGATCAGCACGATCGACGTGATGTGCGAACGGTCGTCGCCGATCTGCGCGTTCAGGTACGTGTTGATCGCCTTCACGAGCGCGGCGCGCGCGCTCATGTCGCACGGGTCCTGGTCGAGCTGGGTTCGCGCCGCGCGGACCTCCGGTGACGCGTCGACCGAGAGCACCGCGCCGTGCACCGGTGTCGCACCGGTCCCGTCGAGCGAGCCGAGCGCGGCGCGCACGTCGTTGGCGCCCTGCGCTGTCCACAGGTCGCCGAAGCGCTGCGTGTCGGTGACATAGACGGTGTCGGTCTCGGCGGTGATGTCGTCGCTGGTGCCCACCACGCCGGGGTCCGCGGTCTGCGGCGCCTGCCACGGCGCGCACATCGGCCCGCCGGGCTCATCGACATACTGCACCCGCAGCGAGTACAGCGCCCTGCTCGGCTGGCCGTCGCTGCTGGTCACCCGGATCGTCAGCGGCTGGCCGGGCGTCGTCTCGATCCCGGCAGCCTCGACGGTCGCCGCGCCGGAGCCTGTGACCGTGGACTGATCGAGCAGCACGCTGCCGGCCACGGCGGTGCCGGCATCCGCCCCCGCTTGGGCCGGCGCGCCGGCCGTCCCGGCTGACCCCTCTCCCGAAGCCGTGCCGGGCGCAGCGCCGACCGAAGCCACACCCAGCCCGGTCGTGTCGGACTCGGGGCGATACAGCGAGATCGACAGCTGACCGTCGGTCGCGTTCGTCGACACGATGAGCCGCTTGCCGACGGGCGCGGGATTCGCCAGCCACAGGTCGACCTGCGTCGACGGGCCGGGCACCGACACACCGTCGACATCGGTGTAGGACGGTGACAGCCAGCCGTAGTAGATCGAGTTCTCGAGCAGGGGCTGCGACATGTGCTCGGCGGTCTCGCGATACTCCGACGCGGGTCGCGAATACGGTCGCTGCAGCTGCGCGGTGAGTTCGCCCGAGGTCAGCGTTCCGGTGGAGACGCCGTCGCCGGGCAGCGCCGAGATCTGATACTGCACGAAGTAGGTCATCACCGTGCCTGCCGCGACGTCGCCGAAGGCGAAGCGGGCGGTCTCTTTCGATGAGGATGTCGGCTCGGTGGGCGTGCTGCCCAGACCGACGAGCGGTCCTGCGGCGGCCATGTCGGTCTCCAGCGGCACCGACCCGGCCGGCAGCACCACTTCTGCCGTGGACTGACGGAAGACGGTGGACTCGCCAGGACCCGGATCGAACGAGAACGAGTACCAGGCGTCGCGCACGCAGCGCGAGAATCCGGTGCAGTAGTAGTTGGAGATGGCGCTCGCCGCCTGCGGGTTGAGAGCGGTCGGGGCGATCTGCTCCCACGGGTAGCTGGCGTTGTCGAGGAGCGTTGCGAGCAGGTCCCCGAAGGTGATGGATGCCGGCGCCACGGCGGCGAGGTCCGCCGCGGTGGCCCCGGGCTTCACCGCGGCGAGGTTGGCCGCGATCGTGCCGGTGACAGGTGTGGCGAAGATGCGGCTCGGGTCCGACAGCTGCGACACGTCGAGCTCGCCGATGGCGGTGCGCTGCACCAGCAGTCCGACGCTGCCGGGTGTGGATGCGATCGGGAACGCGTCCAGCATCGTCTGCGCGATCGGCAGCGCGTTCAGCGGCACGGCGTCGACGCCGGTGCGTGAGACCTCCACGCCCGCGTAGTCGAGATCGGCCAGCACCGTGGCGTCGTCGACAGTGGCGTCGACGCCCTGGTCGTCGACGACCGACTGCCAGCGCTCGGTCGTGGATCCGATCCCGCCGATGGGAACCTGGGGGAGCGGAGCCGCCCCGAGGATCAGCGCGCCGAGGCTGAGGGCGTCGATGCCGCTGCCGGCGAGATCCATGTCGTCCAGCGTGAGACTGCGGATGAGGCGGGCTGCCGCCTTCTCGGCGTCCGTCGCCGTCTCGCTGTCGAGCGTGGCGGCCGCCCACTCGAGCACCTGCGCGAGCGTCAGCGAGACGTCCGACTGGCCTTCGAACGGGGTGTCGACGAGGGCCTGCGTCCATCCGCCCGGCAGGTCGAGCCGGTAGATCGGGAGTCGGTAGATCGGCAGGCGGTAGATCGGGAGCCGGTAGATCGGCAGGCGGTAAATCGGCAGCCGGTAGATCGGGAGCCGGTAGATCGGCAGGCGGTAGATCGGCGCGCCGGCGAATGCGGCGCCGTAGTCGTGGATCGCGGCGGTCGGGATCGATACCGTGCTGATCTGCGTCATGTAGACGGGTGCCAGCATCACGCCCTGGGTGGTCGTCACCGCCAGCCCGTTGCCGGAGCGGGTGTCGATCGCGCGGACGGCGTTCGTCGCGGCATCCTCCGGTCGGTCGGAGTAGGCGACGGTGCGACCGCTCACCGACAGCGACACGGCCGTGCCCTCGGCGAGCGTGACGGGCTGCTGCGCGTGCTCGGGCGCACAGAGGACGTTCTGGGCAGACAGCGCCCACGCGTCCTCGAACGACGGGTGCTCGGTGCGGATCACCGATCCCGGCACCGGCACCGGCACACCGCCCGCGTCGATACCCGGCTGGTTCGACGACCACGCGACCACGGTGCCGTCGGCCGAGATCGCCACGTCTGAGATGCTGCCGCTCGACCTGTCGATATTGCGCGACCCCACCGTCACCGCCAGCCATTGCGGATCGACGAACTGGTAGACGACGAGCGACTCGCCGGCGCCGCACACGCTCGACAGCGAGATGTCGGCGACTGTCGTGCCGGTGAAATCGAGGTCGGCGTCACGGCTGAAGCGGTCGAAGACGGTCCCGTTGAACCCGCTCAGGACGTCGCCCACCTGGGCGCGATACATGTCGCTGCCGGGGCGCTGACTGTCGCCGGTGCGGGCTTCGCTGTAGAGCAGGTACTGTCCGTTGCCGCTGATCCGCGGCCGGGTGTAATCGGCGGCGTCGGCGAGCGGGGTCTGCTGGGTGACGGTCATCGTCGTGTACGAGCCGTCGGTGTCGGCGTCGCGGTCGACCACGAAGATGTCGGAGAGGCCGTCGGTGTCGATGGGGGCCAGATTGCCGGCCACCGAGGCGACGACGATCCACCGGCCGTTGGCGCTGATGTCGGGCAGGCTCGTGGCGCCGTTCGGCTCCACGCCTCCGGCCGCGATCATCGTCGTGCTCTGCAGCACGGTGTCGTGCACGTAGACCTGTCGCGTGCCCGATGAGGGCGCGCCGGGCACCAGGTTCTTCGCGACGCTGTCGAACACGACGTACCGCCCGTCGGCGCTGATCGCCGGGTGGGCGCTGGCGCCGTCGGATACGAGCGCGGGGCCGGGGGTGCTGACCAGGGCCGGGGCCCCCGAGAACGGGTCGTCCGATCCCGCGATCGCCGTGGCGACGTACACGTCGGCGAGGCCGTTCGTGTCTTCGGGCACGAGCGCGGCCGTCGAGACGAAGGCGACGTGCTGCCCGTCGGCGCTGATCTGGGGATCGCTGGATGCCGCGTCCGCCGGCGCCGAGACGGTATACGCCGTCGGAGTCGGCGCGGGGTCGACGGCGGCCCGGGCGGGCGCCGGCGCCGTGAGCGAGGGCACCATGCTCACGACGAACGCGCCTATCGCGACGACGGCGGCGACCTCGAGGGGCAGTCGGGCGTGTGCGGTCATGAGGGAGCCTCGCCTTCGTGGGCTGGGATGGAGGACGCGGCGCCGGCCGCACCGAAGGGGGAGGAGTCGGTGATGCGCTCGATGTCGACGATGCCCAGCTCGGCGAGCAGCCGCGCTGCCTCGGCGCGGGCCGCGGCGGGGTCGGGGACGAGGTGCGCGAGCTGCGCGAGCGAGAGCGCTCGTTCGAGAGGGACGGCGTCGGGATCCTCGACGGCCTCCAGGCACAGTCGCAGCGCCTCCGCGTCCGAGCCGTCGCGAGCCGCCAGCCGAGCCCGCTGCCGGATCAGGCGAGGGCCGCCCGACGCACCCGCCAAGCCGGCCGCGAGCTCGTCGGCCCGCGCCGCGTCGCCCGCATCGATCGTGGTCTCGAGCAGTCGCACGCCGGCGTCGGTCGCGGCATCCGTCTCGCCCAATGCGGCGAACCCGTCGGCGGCGGCGCGGAAGCAGTCCCGTGCGCTGTCGAGGTCGCCGCTGCGATGGGCGATCCGGCCGGCGAAGCCGGTCACGAACGCCACGAGGTACGGGTTGTCGGAGGCCGTGAAGACGCGCAGCGAATCCGTCACGAGCGGCCGCGCCTCGTCGAGACGACCCTGGTCGATCAGCACCTCGGCGGCGTTCGCGCGCTCGATCGCCGCGCCGACGACATCGCCGGCCGCTTCGGCGGCGGCACCCGCCTGCTCGTACAGTGCAGCCGCCGTTGTCCAATCCCCGCGGTAGTAGGCGCGCGCCCCCAGCACGTTGTACACCTTCGACTTCGACAGCTCGTCGCCGGCCCGGCCGTAGAGCTCGAGCGCACGCGGCAGGTGATGCATCCCCGCGTCCCCGTCGATCTCACCCGAGGCGATGTCGCTGTAGCGCAGCGCGTCGGCGAGCACGCGCAGTTCGGTGTCGTCCGCGCTGCTCTCGTCGATGAGCCCGGCGGCGCCCTCCGCGAGCGCGCGGGCCTCATGCCACCGCGATTGCCGCAGCCGCAGACCCGCCTCGGTCACGTCCACGGCCGCCAGCAGGCTGCGCCCGTCTTCGCCGATGCCGACGAGCGCACGACGGGCCGCACGCAGCACGCGCACCGACTCGTCCTGGCGTCCGAGGATCGCCAGTGCGTAGGCGCGCTCCTGATCGATCCGGGCGCGCGTGACGGCGTCCGAGATGAGCTTGCGTGCCGCCGAGAAGGCGTCGAGGCCTTCTTTGGCCCAGCCTCCGGCCACGCTGACGCGGCCCAGCGCCTCGAGCAGGTCGGCGAGCCCGGCGTCCTTCGAGCGCTGCGCGGCGTCGACGGCCAGCCGATAGCTGTGGACCGCCTCCTCCAGCGCGAAGGACTTGGCGGCCTGTTCGGCGGCGTCGCGCGCAGCGACGCGCGCGGCTTCCCAGTCCTCGGCGGCCGTGTAGTGCGCGGCGAGCATGACGGCCCGCGAAGTCCCGCCGAGCGCGGGCTGGGCCTCGAGCACACGTGCCGCAGCCCGATGGAGCTCGCGGCGCGCCTGGAAGGTCAGCTGGCCGTAGGCGACATCGCGGAACAGCTCGCTGCGGAACGACACCGCATCCGCGCCGAGTTCGAGGAACGCACCCAAGTCGCCGTCGATGAGGGGAGAGCCGACGCACGTGACATACAGTCCGATCGGGATGCGCATGCCGAGGACGGCGGCGCGCCGGAGCGACGTGCGGTCGGCTTCGCTCAGGGCGTCGATGCGCTCGCCCACCAGTTGCTCGATCCCGAGGGCGTCGTCGCCGGTCGCCAGTCCCACCGCCAGCTCGATCGCGTACAGCGGATTGCCGGCGGCACGCTGGACGACGGGGCGCGCATCCGCAGGCAGCAGCGTCCGCCCGGCGACCGCTTCGATGAGATCGCGGATGTCGTCGTCGGGCAGCCCTTCCAACTCCAGGTGGTCGCCCTGCGCCTCGAGTCCGCCCTGGTCGGGCCGCCGGGCGAGCACGACGGCATGCCGGAGGTCATGCGTCGTGATCTCCGTCAGCACGGCGGCCGAGGCCGGGTCGACCCACTGCGCGTCGTCCACGGCGAGGCACACCGGATCGGGCAGCAGCGCGCCGAGGAACTCGCGCACGGCCCCCGCGAGCCGTTCGGCGCGGAACCCGTCGTCCAGGGCAGTCGTCTCAGGCGTCTCGGGCACGTCGGCCCCGACCGCGGCGCCGAGCAGCGGCGCCCACGACGCGAGGGCGGGTGCGTGCTGCGCGACCGCGTCGATCAGCACCTGTGCGGCCTCTGCCGGGGTCGCAGCCGGAGGGATGCCCAGCAGCGGCCGCAGCAGCGACTGCGTCGTTCGGTACGGTGTGGAGGCGCCGTACCGGTCGCCGCGCGAGCGCCACACCGGCAGCGGGGTCTCGGCCAGCGCGTGCTCCACGAGGCGGGTCTTGCCGATGCCCGCCGGTCCCGTCACCGTGACGACGCCGCCGACCCCGTGTGCGGCATCCGTCAGCAGCGCTCGCAGCCGTGCCAGTTCCGCGGCGCGACCCGTGAACGGTGCCGCCTGCTCGGAGAGCGGCGTGCCGCCCTCCGTCGAGGTCACCACCGCAACCGGGATCTCGGCCGTCTTGCCCTTGACGGTCATGACTCCCGCGTCGTCCGACGCGAACGGGCGTGCGGTGCGCTCCAGCACCGACCGGGCGACCAGCACCGTTCCTGGCTGCGCGCGTGCCGCGAGCCGGGCCGCGAGGTTGGTCGGATCGCCCATGACGGTGTACGTCTGCCGGTACAGGGCGCCGACGAACCCGGCGAACACGCGGCCGCTCGTGACGCCGGCGCGCACGGCGTAGTCGCCCGCGCCCTCCTGCACGATGCGCAGCGCCGCCGTCACGAGGCGCCCCTCGGGGTCTTCGAGGGTGGTCGGCGCGCCCGCGGTGAGGAAGTAGCGGTACCCGCCCGGCGCCGGATCGACGTCGAGCAGCGTCGCGCCGGTGTCGGCGCAGGCATCGTCCACGAGGCGGGTGAGACGGTCCATCCGCGCCAGGTCGGCGGCATCCGGATCGTCCGGTACTCCCGACACCTGCACGAACGCGATCGCGGCCCATCTGTGGTCGGGGTCGGCGCCGAGCAGATCGGGCCGCTGCGCGAACGCCCGCGGCAGGAAGTGCTCGGCCGCCTCGCCGCGTCCGGCGTGAAGAGAGAGAAGGGATGCCGCGGCCACCGATCCGCCCTTCACCAGGCGCCGCGCACCCGGCGCGTCGACGGTCGCTGCGGCCACGAGCGAGGCGGGAAGGAGCGCTGCGGTCCCATCGCTCACGAGGATCTGCCCGGGCTGGGCGGCGGACTGCAGTTCGAGCACCCGGCTCGTATCGCGACCGGCGAGCACGACGCTCACCGACCCCTCGCCGGTGAGGAAGAAGACGAACACGCCGGAGTGGACGCCGACCGACATGCGCAGCCGTGTGCGCGCGAAGGGCAGGTGGATGTCGCCGACCGCCGTCAGCACGCGGTTCATGTTCCACGCCGCATGCGCCGCATGGCGGGCGTGATCGGCGCCGGTGAAGAGCACGAACAGCGCGTCGCCCGCGAACTTGACGACGTCGCCGCCGTCGTCGGTCGCCGGCAGCAGCACCGTGAAGATGCGCGACAGCGTGGCGATGAGCTGCTCGGTGCCTTCGCGGCCCGCTGCGGCCAACTGCTCCGACAGCGTCGTGAAGCCTGAGATGTCGACCACGACGGCCGTGCCGTCGACGCGCAGGATCCGCTGCTCGAGGTCGCCCAGACCGTGGAGCAGCCGCGGCGTCAGCGCCGCCGCCGTCACGTGCGCGCCCAGTGCGGTTCCCCTTCCCCAGTCTGGTCCCCGCCGTCTCCCCAGACGGCCGCCCCCGGCGGACCTCTGGGGCAAGAATGGCACCAACTCGCTCCTCGCACCAGAGGCTGTCGAGTGCAGTATCGAGGGGCGCAGGTCCGGTGATGAGTGGATGCCTCGGCCGCCGGCATCCACGTGATCCATGCCGCTTCCGTCCAGCCGGGCCCGCGTACCCTGGAAGGCATGACCGAGTCTTCGCCCGTGCGCACCACGAAGCCCAAGCAGGTACGCCCGGCGACCGAGGGATGGACCCAGCAGAAGGACGCCGAAGGGCGCCCGCTGCTGCAGTTCGCGAGTCCCAAGCGCGGCAAGCCGCCCGTGCACCTCGCCGACCTCACGCCCGAGCAGCGCGTCGAGAAGGTCAAGGAGCTGGGGCTCCCCGGCTTCCGTGCGAAGCAGCTCGAGAAGCACTACTTCCAGCACTGGACGCACGACCCTGCCGACATGACCGACCTGCCGGCCGAGGGGCGCGAGCAGCTCGTGCACGGCATGCTGCCGCCGCTCCTCACCGAGGTGCGGCGCCTGGAGACCGACCGCGGCGACACGATCAAGTTCCTGTGGAAGCTGCACGACGGCGCCCTCGTCGAGTCCGTGCTCATGCGCTACCCGGGCCGCATCACGCTGTGCGTCTCGTCGCAGGCAGGCTGCGGCATGAACTGCCCGTTCTGCGCGACCGGGCAGGCCGGCCTCACCCGCAACATGTCTGCCGCCGAGATCATCGAGCAGATCGTGCGGGCCAACCGCCTCATCGCCGAGGGCGGCCTCGGCGGCAAGAAGAAGGACGACCACTCCGCCGAGCGCGTCTCGAACATCGTGTTCATGGGCATGGGCGAGCCGCTGGCCAACTACGCCCGGGTCATGCAGGCCGTCCGCGTGATGACCGACAAGACCCACGGCCTGGGCATGAGCGCGCGCGGCATCACGGTGTCGACCGTCGGTCTCGTGCCGGCGATCACGAAGCTCGCGAACGAAGACATCCCGGTGACCTTCGCGCTGTCGCTGCACGCGCCGGACGACACGCTGCGCGACGAGCTCATCCCGGTGAATTCCCGGTGGAAGGTCGACGAGGCCCTCGACGCCGCGCGCGCGTACTTCGACAAGACCGGCCGCCGCGTCTCGATCGAGTACGCGCTCATCAAGGACATGAACGACCACGCCTGGCGGGCCGACCTGCTGGCGAAGAAGCTCAACGACCGCGGCCGCGGCTGGGTGCACGTCAACCCGATCCCGCTGAACCCGACGCCCGGCTCGATCTGGACGGCTTCCGAGGTCTCGGTGCAGAACGAGTTCGTGCGCCGCCTCAACGAGGCCGGCATACCGACGACCCTCCGCGACACCCGCGGCAAAGAGATCGACGGCGCGTGCGGCCAGCTCGTGGCCACCGAGGAGGACGAGGCGGTCGCCGCCGTCACCCCGCTCGAGGTCTGAGTCGTAATCCGCTCGCGCGCGTGGCCGGGTCCGAGGGGCGCCGGTCAGCGCTGGGCATTCATGCACCTGCCGTCCAGGTGACCCTCGTACGGTGTTCGGATGTCTTACTCCGCACACCGGCCCGGGCGGTTCGGCTCCGACGGCCGTATCGAGTTCGAGACGCCGGGCTCCGAGCCCGAGGACTTGTACGTCGACGACGTCCGCGCCGCGCAGGCCCGCGCCGCGCAGGACGCCGACGCCGAGACTCCCGACGCGCCTGCCGTGACCGCGGCCGCGGACGACGGTCCCGAGGACCCGTACCCCGTCACGCAGGACCTCCTCACCGACGCCCTCGCGATGAACCCGACCCAGCCGGTCGCGGTGGCCCCCGAGCAAGCCACCGCCGCCTGGGGCGCCATCGCCGAGGCCGACGAGGTGCCGGCGGACGAGGCATCCACCCTCCCGATCGAACCCGCCGAACCCGCCGAGCCGGCCGAGCCCGCGAAGCCTTCGAAGCCCCCGAGGCAGCCGCGCGTCAAGCGCGAACGCGTGCCGGGATCGGGCTGGCGGCGCCTGGCGGTCCTGGGCGGCGCCGACGGCACCGTGCTCGACCAGGTGCCGACCGAGACGCCGCGCTTCGTGCAGATGTTCTTCGTGCTCGCCGGCACCGCCCTCGTCTCGGCGATCTCGATGATGTTCGCCCTCATGACCGGTGTGCGCGTCGCGGTGTGGTTCGCGATCCCGCTCGCGGTCGTGTGGGCGCTCATCATCTTCAACCTCGACCGCTTCCTCACCTCGACGATGCGCTCGACGCGCAACGTCTGGAAGCTCATCGGGATGGCGATCCCGCGTGTGATCATGGCTGCCATCATCGGCATGGTCGTGGCGGAGCCGCTCGTGCTGCAGGTGTTCCACAGCGACATCGCCCGCGAGGTCAACGCCACCAACCTCGTGCAGGCCCAGTCCGATCAGGACGCCGTGAGCTCCGGCCCCGAGAAGAAGGCGCTGGATGCTGCCGGCGAACGCGTCTCGGCGCTCGAGAGTCAGGCGGCCAGCGGCGTGGTCGCCGGTGCCGATACGACGTCGGCGGCGACCGCCTCGGCGCAGGCGACCGTCGACGACCTGACAGCCAAGCTCGCCGCGCAGCAGACCGTGATCGACCAGGCGCGCGCGATCTACCAGTGCGAGCTCACCGGGCAGGGCGCCGGCGAGGTCGCCGGCTGCACCGGCGTGGCGGGCGAGGGGGCGAGCTCGACCGCCGCGAAGGACCAGCTGGCCGCCGCGCAGGCGTCATACGACGACCTGGCCGCGAAGCTGCGCACCGCGCAGGCCGATCTCGCCGACGCCCAGGCGGCCGGCACGGCCGACGCCGGAGCATCCGAGGCGACGAACAAGAAGCAGGCCAAGGACGAGCTGCCCGCCGCCCGCGAGCAGTATCAGGCCGCGTTGGCCGCCTACAACGCGCGCGCCGCCGAGATCGCCGGCGGCAACGCCCAGGCGACGGGGCTGCTCAGCCAGATCAGCGGACTGGAGCGCCTGTCGCAGCGCGAGCCGACGCTGATGTGGGCGCACTGGCTCATCGCGGGCCTGTTCTTCATGATCGAGCTGCTGCCGGTGCTCGTGAAGGTGCTCACCAGCTACGGCGACCCGACCCTCTACGAGCAGGCCGACGCACTGCGCAAGCAGGTGGCGCTCGACCGCGTCACCGCGCGCAGCTGGCGTGAGCGCGCCGACATCGCGCAGGGCGGCGAGGCCTGACCCGCTGACGCGCGAGGGAGGGGATGCCGGGCGCGGGGAGCATCCTCCTTCTCCCTCTCGCCGTGGGCGCCGGTCAGGGTGTGGGGGAGGCGAGCCAGCCGCGCACCCGCGACAGAACGTCGGGGCCGGAGTCGCGGTCGACCGTCGCGACGAGGTCGGCGACGGAGACGCCGCGCAGCGAGGCGCGCCAGGCCTGCTCGGCGGCGAGCATCGCGCGGTGGACGGCGCACGCCTGCAGGCATTGCTCGGGGGATGCCGCAAGCGGACCCCGCTGGCGGACCTCGGTGCAGGTGAACTGCGGTTCGGTGCCTTCGATCGCGAGGACGATGTCGAGCACCGAGATGCTGTCGGCTGGACGCGCGAGGACGTAGCCGCCGGCCTTGCCCTGCACGGAGTGCACCAGGCCCGCCCGGGCGAGCGACTGCATCTGCTTGGCGAGATACGTCATCGAGACGTCGTTCAGGCGTGCGAGCGTCGCCGCCGGGACGGGCTCGGTCACGCCGGTGAGCGCGACGCAGCAGTGCACGGCCCACTCGACCCCGCCCGACAGCTTCATGTCCGACACACTACTTGACTCGGACAGGTCTTGTCCGGGTAGATTGAACCCGGACAACATCAATCCGGGTTGGAGTGACTCATGAAGATCGTGGTGCTGGGTGGAACGGGACGCATCGGCGCGCGAGTGGCGGCGCTCCTGACGGAGCGTGGGCACGAGGTGGTGGCGGCCTCGCGCTCGACCGGCGTGGACGCCGTCGCGGGGACCGGGCTGGATGACGCCTTCGCCGGCGCGGACGTCGTCGTCGACGCCACCGAGTCCTCGGCGTGGGACGAAGCGGGCGTGATCGAGTTCTTCACGACGGCAACGGGCAACGTTCTCGCCGCCGAACAGCGCGCGGGCGTCGCGCACCATGTCGCGCTGTCGATCGTCGGCATCGACCGCAACCCCGAGGCGCGCGGGTACCTCGCCGGCAAGGTCGTGCAGGAGCGCCTCGTCACCGGGAGCCCGGTGCCCTCGACGATCGTGCGGGCGACGCAGTTCTTCGAGTTCCTCCCGCAGATCGCCGACGCGAGCACCGTCGACGGCGCGGTGCGCGTCGGCACGGCGCTGCTGCAGCCGGTGGCGGCCGACGCCGTCGCTCTCGCCCTCGCCGACGCCGCCGAGGCGCCCGTCGGCGGCGCGGTCGACGTCGCCGGGCCTGAACGGGCGCCGCTGGCCGAGTTCCTCCGGCGCGATCTCGCGGTCCGCGGCGATGCGCGCCGGGTCGTCGTCGACCCCGCCGCCGGGTACTTCGGTCGCGTCGTCGGCGAGACGAGCCTGGTGCCGGCCGGCGAGGCGACGGTCGACACCGTCACGTACAAGGAGTGGCTCCTCGCGCGCTGACGCGGGGAGAGGATGCTGCACCGCCGGTCTGCGGACGGGCCGGAGGCGCGGCATCCTGCGTTCCCGGCTCTTCACCCGACACGATATATCGTGTTACAGTGACGGGCGGATGCCGGCGGCCACGGCATCCCGCGTCCACAGTCCGCCCTCCGCGAACGGGTCTGCCGCGATGTCGGCGCCCCGTGCGAGGGTGGGACACACACCACCTTTCGCGCGCTCGTCCGCGTGCCTTTACGCGCCCCAGGGGATCCTCGTGCTGGCAAAACTCCTCGTCCGATATCTGAAACCGTCCGGCTGGCTGCTGCTCGGCGTGCTCGTGTTCCAAGCGGCCTCCGCCGTCGCCTCGCTCTACCTGCCCAGCCTCAACGCCGACATCATCGACAACGGCCTGACCAAGGGCGACACCGACTACATCTGGCGCACCGGCCTGTTCATGCTGACGGTGTCGCTCGGGCAGATCGTGGCGTCCATCATCGCCACCTACTTCGCGGCGCGGGCCGCGATGAAGCTCGGTCGCGATATCCGCGACGACATCTTCGAGCGCGTGTCCGGGTTCTCCGAGCGCGAGGTCACCGACTTCGGCGCCGGCTCGCTCATCACCCGCAACACGAACGACGTGCAGCAGGTGCAGATGCTCGCGATGATGGGGGCGACGTTCCTCGTGACCGCGCCGCTGCTCGCGGTCGGGGGCATCATCCTGGCGATCCAGCAGAGCGCGAACCTCGCGTGGATCATCGCGGTCGCCGTGCCCGTGCTGCTGATCGTCGCGATCATCATCATCTCTCGCATGGTGCCGCTGTTCCGCAGCTGGCAGGGCAAGCTCGACAACGTCAACCGCATCATGCGGGAGCAGCTCACCGGCATCCGCGTCATCCGCGCGTTCGTGCGCGAGCCGATCGAAGAGGAGCGCTTCCGCGAGGCGAACACCGACATCATGATCGTCGGCCGCAAGGTGGGGTCGCTGTTCGTGCTGCTCTTCCCCGCCGTGATGCTGATCCTCAACGTCACGGTGATCGGCGTGATCTGGTTCGGCGGCATCAAGGTCGACGCGGGCGAGGTGCAGATCGGCACGCTGTTCGCCTTCATGCAGTACGTCATGATCATCCTGTCGGGCGTCATGATGGCGAGCTTCATGACGCTGATGATCCCGCGCGCCGCGGTGTCGGCCGATCGCGTCGGCGAGGTGCTCGACACGCACTCGACGCTCGTCCCGCCCGTGGACGGCGTCACGGAGTTCCCGACGCCCGGATCGGTGGCCTTCCAGAACGTGACGTTCACCTACCCGGGCGCCGAGCATCCGATCCTCTCGGACATCACCTTCGGCGCGGCCCCCGGCGAGACCGTCGCGATCGTCGGTTCGACCGGTGCAGGCAAGACCACCCTCGTGTCGCTGATCCCGCGCCTGTTCGACGTGACCGAGGGCACGGTCCTCGTCGGCGGTGTCGACGTGCGGCGCGCAGACCTCGACGCGCTCTGGCGCACGATCGGGATCGTGCCGCAGCGGCCGTTCCTGTTCTCGGGCACCGTCGCGTCGAACCTGAGGTTCGGACGTGAGGACGCCACCGACGCCGAGCTCTGGCACGCACTCGAGATCGCGCAGGGCAGCGACTTCGTCAGCCAGATGGACGGCGGCCTCGACGCCGCCATCTCGCAGGGCGGCACCAACGTGTCGGGCGGGCAGCGGCAGCGCCTCGCGATCGCCCGCGCGATCGTGCACAACCCCCATGTGCTCGTGTTCGACGACTCGTTCTCGGCGCTCGACCTCGCCACGGATGCCAGGCTCAGGCAGGCGCTGTGGCGCGAACTGCCCGACGTCACCAAGATCGTCGTCGCGCAGCGCATCTCGACCATCACCGAAGCCGACCGCATCGTCGTGCTCGACGACGGCGGCATCGTGGGCCTCGGCACGCACGAGCAGCTGCTCGAGACGAGCCAGACCTACCGCGAGATCGTCGAATCCCAGCTCGGAGCGGAGGCGGCCCGATGAGCGCCGACAACACCACCAAGGCCGACAAGCCCCGGCGCGGCAAGCGGGCGGAAGCCGTGCTCAGCGCCGAAGAGCTGGCCGAGATCGAGCTCGGCGAGAAGGCGCGCATCGCCGCCGACGACTGGAGCGGCGGCGTCGCCCCCGGCAAGGCGGCGCGGTTCGGCCCGACCTTCAAGCGCCTCATCGGGCTGCTGAAGCCTCACGCGGTGCCCTTCGTCTTCGTGTCCCTCCTCGGCGCGGTCGGCGTCGTGCTGGCCGTGCTCTCGCCGAAGGTGCTCGGCGAAGCGACGAACATCCTCTTCGAGGGCGTGGTCTCGTCGATGGCCCCGGCAGGCGCGACCCAGCAGCAGGTCGTCGACGGCCTCGTCGCGGCCGGTCAGCAGGACCTCGCCAACATCGTCGCGGCGATGAACAACTTCACGCCGGGCGCCGGTGTCGACTTCATGGCGCTCAGCCGGGTGCTGCTGTTCGTGCTCGCGCTGTACTTCGCGTCGTCGATCCTGATGTGGCTGCAGGGCTACGTGATCAACGTCATCATGATGCGCGTCCTGTGGCGGCTGCGCGAAGACGTCGAGGCGAAGATCAACCGCCTGCCGCTGCGCTACTTCGACCGCGTGCAGCGAGGCGAGCTGATCTCGCGCGTCACGAACGACATCGACAACATCACGCAGATGATGCAGCAGTCGCTGTCGCAGGCGCTCACCAGTGTGCTGACCGTGATCGGCGTGCTCATCATGATGCTGTCGATCTCGTGGCAGCTGACGCTCGTCGTGCTGGTGAGCTTCCCGCTCATGGGCGTGCTCTTCGGCGTCATCGGGCCGCGCTCGCAGAAGGCGTTCGGCATCCAGTGGCGCAAGGTCGGCCGGCTCAACGCCCGCGTCGAGGAGTCGTTCTCGGGCCACGCGCTCGTGCGTGTCTTCGGCCGCGAGCAGTCGGCGCGAGAGGCGTTCCACGCCGAGAACGAAGAGCTCTACCAGGCCTCGTTCAAGGCCCAGTTCCTGGCCAACATCATGATGCCGGCGATGATGTTCATCGGGAACCTGACGTACGTCGGCATCGCCGTGTTCGGCGCCCTCATGGTCGCCGGCGGCCAGCTGCGCCTCGGCGACGTGCAGGCGTTCATCCAGTACTCGCAGCAGTTCACCCAGCCGCTGTCGGAGCTGGGCGGCATGGCCGCGGTCGTGCAGTCCGGCACCGCGTCGGCAGAGCGCGTGTTCGAGCTGCTCGACGAGGACGAGCAGGAGCCCGACGCATCGGACGCGCCCGCGCCGGTCGACGGCGACGGCACGATCGAGTTCCAGGACGTCGCGTTCTCGTACTCGCCCGACCGTCCGCTGATCCACGATCTGTCGTTCCGCGTCGAGCCCGGCCAGACGGTCGCGATCGTCGGTCCGACGGGGGCCGGCAAGACGACGCTCGTCAATCTGATCATGAGGTTCTACGAGCTCGACGGCGGGCGGATCCTGCTCAACGGGCAGAATATCGCCGAGCTCACCCGCCGCGACATCCGCGCCAAGACGGGCATGGTGCTGCAGGACCCGTGGCTGTTCGCCGGATCGATCCGCGAGAACATCCGCTACGGCCGCGCCGACGCCACCGACGACGAGATCCTCGCCGCCGCGCGGGCGACCTACGTCGACCGGTTCGTGCATTCGCTGCCCGACGGGTACGACACGATCCTCGACGAGGACGCGTCGAACATCTCGGCCGGCGAGAAGCAGCTCATCACGATCGCGCGCGCCTTCGTCGCGCAGCCCTCGGTGCTGATCCTCGACGAGGCGACCTCGTCGGTCGACACCCGCACCGAGCTGCTGCTGCAGCACGCGATGGCGGCGCTGCGCGAAGGCCGCACGTCCTTCGTCATCGCGCACCGGCTCTCGACGATCCGCGACGCCGATCTCATCCTGGTGATGGAGAACGGCGGCATCGTGGAGCAGGGCACGCACGACGAGCTCATCGCGGCTCAGGGTGCGTACTTCCGCCTGTACAACTCGCAGTTCGAACAGGCCGCCGCCGACCTGGACGAAGAGGCGCGGCTGCTGGCCGAGGCGGCGGGGGTCGGCGAGTCCGGCCCGGTCGACGCGCCGAGCACGGGCGCCGACGAGGGAGAGACCACCCCGGTCGTCTGATCGTCCGTGTCGTCGAACGTCTGCCCGCCCCGGCATGTCCGCCGGGGCGGGTAGCGTTTTCTCATGGTCAACTACCGATATCTCGGAAACAGCGGTCTCAAGGTCAGTGAGATCACGTACGGCAACTGGGTCACCCACGGCTCGCAGGTCGACGACTCCGCCGCGATCGCGACCGTCCACGCGGCGCTCGACGCCGGCATCACCACGTTCGACACCGCCGACACCTACGCCAACACCGCGGCAGAGGTCGTGCTCGGCAAGGCGCTCGCCGGTCATCGCCGCGAGTCGCTCGAGATCTTCACGAAGGTGTACTTCCCGACCGGCCCGAAGGGCCCGAACGACACCGGTCTGAGCCGCAAGCACATCTTCGAGTCGATCAACGGGTCGCTGAAGCGGCTCGGCACCGACTACGTCGACCTCTACCAGGCGCACCGCTTCGACTACGAGACGCCGCTCGAAGAGACGTTCCAGGCCTTCGCCGACGTGGTCCGCCAGGGCAAAGCGCTCTACATCGGCGTCTCGGAGTGGACGGCCGAGCAGCTGCGCGAGGGCCACGCGCTCGCCAAGAGCTACGGCGTGCAGCTCATCTCGAACCAGCCGCAGTACTCGGCGCTGTGGCGGGTCATCGAGGGCAAGGTCGTCCCGGCCTCTGAAGAGCTGGGCATCTCGCAGATCGTCTGGTCGCCGATGGCGCAGGGCGTCCTGTCGGGCAAGTACCTTCCCGGCCAGTCGCTGCCGGACGGGTCGCGGGCGACCGACGAGAAGAGCGGCGCGAACTTCATCAAGTCGTTCCTGCGCGACGAGGTGCTCGAGGCCGTGCAGCGACTGAAGCCGATCGCCGAGCAGGCGGGCCTGTCGATGCCCCAGCTGGCGATCGCATGGGTGCTGCAGAACCAGAACGTGGCGTCGGCGCTGGTAGGGGCATCCCGCCCCGAGCAGCTGGCCGAGACCGTGAAGGCCTCGGGTGTCGTGCTCGACGCAGACACGCTCGCCGCCATCGACACGGCCCTGGGCGACGTGGTCTTCCGCGACGCGGAGGACACCTACACGGTGTCGCCGAAGGCCCGACTGGTCTGACCGTGGTCACGACCAGCGCCGGCGTCCTGCTGTACCGGCTCGCGCCCGACCTCGAAGTGCTCATCGCGCACATGGGCGGGCCGTTCTGGGCGAGCAAGGACGCCGGCGCCTGGTCGGTGCCCAAGGGCGAGTACGACGAGGGCGAAGAGAGCGCGCTGGATGCCGCGAGGCGCGAGTTCCGCGAAGAGCTCGGCATCGACGCGCCCGAGCCGCCGTACGCCGAGCTCGGCACGTTCGCGTATTCGTCCGGCAAGCGCGTGACCGTGTTCGTCGCCGACGGGTCGGGGCTGTCGCTCGACGGCCTGCAGTTCGGCGAGTTCGAGCTGGAGTGGCCGCCCCGCTCCGGGCGCACGGCCCGCTTCCCGGAGGTCGACCGCGTCGAGTGGACGGCGATCGATGCCGCGCGCGAACGCCTCGTGAAAGGCCAGCGCCCCGCACTCGATGCCCTCGCGGCACATGTGGCGGCAGCATCCACCCCTCCGCAGGAGTGACGCGGCACGGGCGACGTCACGGGGGGCTTTGTCTCACCGAAAGCCTTGCGCGGCTGTGAGTGCGGGGTGAGACTGACCGGGTCGAATCCGCACGAGAGGACCCATCATGGCTCACGGCGACATCACCCACATCGACATCCCGGTCAGCGACTTCGCGAAGGCCACCGAGTTCTACTCCGGCCTGTTCGGCTGGCAGATCGCAGAGATCCCGGGCTACGAGGGCTACCCCATGTGGCAGGCGCCCAACAAGATCTCGGGCGGCGGGCTCGCGCCCCGGGACGAGGGCTTCACGCAGCCCCGGTCCTACGTCGAAGTGGACTCGATCGATGAGACGCTCGCGAAGGCGAAGGATGCCGGCGGCAAGGTGGTGAGAGAGAAGAGCGAGATCTCGCCGACGAGCTGGTGGGCGGTGATCGAAGACCTCGACGGCAACACCATCGCGCTGTACGAGGGCGTCACCGACGCCGGCTGACAGACTCCGGTCTCGACCAGCCGACCGGGTCAAGACTCGTCGGCAGGGCGAGCCCCGGGGACTCAGCCGAGAGCGGCGAGAGTGGATGCCGCACGCCGGCCGTTCGCCGCGCGTTCCGGGGCGACGGGCAAGTCGGCCGCCGGCGGCAGCACCCCGAAGTCGCTCACGTGCTGATCACCCGCAGACGGGTGCAGACGCAGACGGCCGGCGATCGATCGTACGAGCGGGACGACCGATGCCGGACGCACGCTGTCGCCCCGCATTCCCGCGAGCGACGCGTCGATCGCGCTGAGCAGCGGACGCAGCGCCTCGTCATGGCAGCGGGCGTCGTCGGCCGCGATCCACGTCAGCAGTTCGTGAATGGTCCAATCGGCTGAAACTGGACCGAGCTGAGCGGGAACGCTGGTGTGAGTGCGGAACATTGGACCAGAATGCGGTGTCATGACGACCGTGGACAGGGCCAATGAGCGGCTGGTGGACCATCGGGTGGCCCTCGGCGGCACCGTGGACGCAGCTCGGCTCGCCGCACGGCTCGGACGATGGGCCCACGGCGACGGCACGCTGACCGTTCGGCTGGCGCAGGCGATCGCGGCGCTCGTCGAAGGCGGCGAGCTGCGCCCGGGCGACCGCCTGCCGCCGGAGCGCGGCCTCGCGACCGCGATCTCGGTCTCGCGCGGCACCGTCGTCGCCGCATACGCGCTGCTCGCCGAGGACGACCTCGTCGAACGTCGACAGGGGAGCGGCACCCGCATCGCCGGGCATCACACGGCCGCGCTGCCGGCTCGCGAGCGCACCGCGCGCGGCGAGGGGCTGTTCTCTGCGCTGCCGTCGGGGATCGACCTGCTGCGAGCGGTGCCGGCGATGCCGCAGCCGGCGCTCGACGTGGTGCGCGCGCATGCGCCGGTGCTCGACCCGGTGACGCTCGCCGAGACCGATCCCGCGGGACTGCCGATGCTGCGCACCCGTGTCGCCGCGCTGTTCGAAGAGGAGGGGACGGCGGCGACCGCCGCGCAGATCCTCGTCACCCACGGTGCGCAGCAGGCCATCAGCCTGGTGGTCGACGAGCTCGTCTCGCCGGGCGACATCGTGCTGACCGAGTCGGTGACGTGGCCGGGGCTCGCCGATTCGGTGCGACGGCGCGGCGGGCGCGTGCACGGGATCACGATCGGCCCCGACGGCATCGACGTCGACGAGCTCGAAGCCGCGATCGTCGCGCTGCGGCCCGTGCTCATCGCGGTGAACCCGCACCATCACAACCCGACCGGCACGCGGCTCCCCGCCGCGGGTCGTCAGCGCGTCGCCGACCTCTCGGCGGAGTACGGCGTGCCCGTCCTCGAAGACCGCGTGCTGGCGCACATCTCGTTCGACGGCGTCGTGCCGCCCACGCTCGCAGCCCTGCGGCCCGATGCCCCCGTGATCGTGGTGGACTCGCTGTCGAAGTGGTGCTGGTCGGGGCTGCGCGTCGGGTGGCTGCGGGCGGATCCCGTGCTCGTGCGGCGCCTGCGCAGTGTGCGTCAGCTCGTCGACCAGTCGACCAGCGTTCCCGCGCAGCTGCTCGCGCTCGACCTCGTCGACCAGGCTCGCGCGCTGCGGCTCGCCGTCAGCGAGACGCATGCGATCGCGGCGGCCCAGGTGGCGGCGGCGATCGACGAGCACCTGCCCGGGTGGCAGGCGACACCGCCGCGCGGCGGGCTCGCGATGTGGGCGCGGCTGCCGATCGGATCGGCGACGGCGTTCGCACGGGTCGCCGCGATGCACGGCGTCTCGGTCGCCGGCGGCACCGAGTTCACAGCATCCATCACCTACGACGATCACATCCGGCTGCCGTACACCGCGCCCGAACCCGTGCTGCACGAAGGCATGCGGCGCCTCGGCGAGGCCTGGCGCGAGTACCGCGCACAGCTCTGAAGCGATGCCTCACGCCTGTTCCGCAGGCAGCTTCAGTGATCCGCGTGCCGCGGCGGTCGCAGAAAGCGGCTGGGGAGCGGATGTGCGAGACGGCCGCGGTGCGCGGGGACTGCTCAGCGCCCGTTCTTGGGACGCGTCGAGACGTCGATGCGGTCCTGCGCGCCGAGCGACGACCACGCGCTCGCGACGCCCTTGGCGGCGTGCTCGGACGCACGGACGGCGCGTTCGTCGGCCCATGCGTTGAGCACGTGGCCGGAGTGTCCGCGCACGTGCTCGAGCACGACGTCGGGCAGGCCCGCGGCGCGGCGGGCGTCGCGGGCCGCGATGAGCTGCTCGAGGATGTCGACGTTCTTGGTCGGCGCGCCCGTCGAGGTCTTCCAGCCGCGGCGGCGGTGGCCATCCATCCACTTCGTGTAGGTGTCGATCGCGTACTTCGAGTCCGCCTGGACAGTCAGCTGTGCGACGTCGGCGTGGTCCTCGATGGCCTTCAGCAGTCCGGTCAGCTCTCCGATGTTGTTGGTGCCGACGGGGATCGAGCCGGCCGCCCAGTGCCCGTCCTCACCGACCCACGCCCACCCGGTCGGGCCGGGGTTGCCCTTGCAGGCTCCGTCGGTGGCAACGATGTAGCGGGGCGCGTCTGTCACTCGGGCAAGGCTACCCGGCCGCGGCGGTGCGGTCGGCCGGTTCCCCCCCCGGAAGGCTGTCGCATCGGACCCGGGATGCTTCGCGCTGTCGAGATCGGCACCCGCGCCTGTCTTGTTCGACAGCGTGTGCCGGTTTCGACAGCGCGACCGAATCGGGTGTGCCGGGTTCGACAGCGGATGCCGGTTTCGACAGCGCGTGAAGATGGATGGATGCCGGCGGCCGCTGCCGTCGACGGACGGTCAGGCCGAGTCGGCCCCGGCCCCGGCCCCGGCCCCGGCCCCGGCCCCGGCTCCGGCCCCGGCTCCGGCCCCGGCTCCGGCCCCGGCCCCGGCCCCGGCTCCGGCCCCGTCGCGTCCGGCGCGCCACTCGGCCGCGAGCAGCGGCATCCGCTCGGCGAGGTAGCGCAGGAAGTCGGCGATCTCGTGCGCCCGTGCGGCGGACGCCGGGGCGGGATTCTCGTCGGCGATGCGGTCGAGGTACCCGGCGAGGTTCGCGTACAGCGGGGCGTTCGCGGCGATCATGCCGGTCCAGGCGTCCTCGGTGAGGTCGTAGCGATCGCGGCGGTCGCCCGGCCGCGACCGGCGATGGATGAGCCGCAGCGACACGAGGTAGCGCACCGCGCCCGACACCGCGGCCGCCGAGACGCCGAGGCGCTCGGCGAGATCGGCGGCGGTGTAGCCGTCGTCGGGGGCGCCGGCGAGCGCCATCATGACGCGCGCCGGCATGCGGGGCATGCCCACGGCCGCGAGCATCGCGGCGGACTGCTCGGCCGCCTCGACTCCCGCGTGCTCCGCTGACATGCGCACCCCCTCCGTCGAGGCTATCCGTTGGTCGCCAGCTGCCGCCGCCGCATGAGCACGAGCGCCCCGCCCGCGAGCACCACCGTGGCGCCGAGCAGCCACCAGCCGCCCTTCATGTCGAGGTCGCCGGCGTCGACCGTCGGAGCCGAGGTGAACGGCGACAGGTTGACGACGGCATCCGGCAATCCGAACAGGGCCCCGAAGAGGCCGAGCATCAGCCCGCCGAGCACGAGGATCCAGGCGAGCGCGATGGTCAGGCGCGGTGCGACCACGAACACGAACGCCGTGATCGCGAGGAAGACGGATGCCGCGACCGCCTGCCCGAAGCCGGCCAGCAGTGCGTCGCCGACGAGGTCGGCATCGCCCTCTCTGAGAGAGCCGAGCCACGCGCCGAGCACGCCGAAGGCGCACACCGCGAGCACGCCGGCGAAGGCGATCACGAGGTAGCCGCCCAGCCAGCGCACCCGGCCGACGGGCTGAGAGGGCACGAGTTCGGCGGTGCCGTGCGCTTCCTCCTGCCGGGCGCGCGACACCGTCTGCACCGCCGCACAGGCGGCGAGCACGCCGACGATGAGGAAGAAGATCACGACCATGCCGGCTGCCAGGCTGCCGTTGTCGGAGAGCGCCGACAGCACGTTCTGCAGCGCCGGGATGTCGGTGCCGAGATCGCTGACCACCGAGGCGAGGCTCGTCGAGAGCAGGCCGGTGAGCAGGCCCCCCACGCACCAGCCGACGAGCGAGCCGCGGCTCAGCCGCCACACCAGGCCGATCGGGGCCGAGAGCGACGCGTGGGCGTACAGGCGGCCGGGACGCTGGGCGATGAAGCTCTCGCCGACGTCGCGCAGCGGCTGCAGCACGAGGGCGAGCACCGTGAGCACGACGCCCGTGCCCAGGCACAGCAGCACGGGCCACCACGCGTCGTCGGCGAACGGACGCGAGTTCTCGGCCCACCCGAACGGCGACAGCCACGTCAGCCACGAGCTCTCGATGCGCTGCAGGTCGTCCGACGGCGTGCCGAGGGCGTTGCCGATCCCCGACAGCAGGAACGTGATGATGAGCACCCAGACCGACAGCGAGTTGGCGCCGCGCGAGGTGCGCATGAGCTGCGCCGCGACGAGCGCGACGCCGAGGAACACGATGCCGACGGCGCCGGCGGCGACGCCGGCGATCACCGAGCCTGCGGTGTCGAAGCCCGAGCCCGCATACACCGCGATCACGAGCACGGCGAGGATCGCGTTCGCGATCACGCCGTGAAGGATCGTCGCGATCGTCGGCGCCGTGCGGGCGGCCGGAGTCGCCGAGACGAGCTCGGCGCGCCCGAGCTCCTCTTCGGCGCGCGTGTGGCGCACCGCCAGGAACGACGACATGAATGCCGCCATCATCGCGAGGAACGGCAGGATCAGGAACAGCGTGAACGCCTCACGCTCGGCGCCCGACGGCAGGCCGCGGAACAGCATGATGACGGGGTTCGCCGCCACTGCGACGAGCACCTCCTGCCGGTCCTGCAGCGTGCCGTACGACTGCTCGACGCCGCTCACGGCCGATGCCGCAAGCGCTGCGGTGCCGAGGATCCACAGCGTCAGCTGCAGCCAGTCGCGGCGCATCCGCTGGCGCAGCAGTGCGGGAACGGTCATCGTGACGCCCCCGCGGTCTCGCGGTCGCCGGTGGTGCCCGTCCCGTCCTGGGCGGCCTCGTCGGCGGCGAGCTCGTCACCGTAGTGGCGCAGGAACAGCTCCTCCAGCGAGGGCGGCGCGATCCGCAGGCCCGCGGCGTTGCGCTGGGCCAGCGAGGGAAGGGTGGATGCCACGGCGTCGCTGTCGACGGTGAACTTCACACGTCCCTCCTCCACCGTCACGTCGTGGGCTGCGGGGATGCCGGCCGCGGCCGAGGCGTCCGTCCCCTCGAACGAGATCTCGGTGCGGGTGAGGTGGCGCAGCTCGGCCAGCGTGCCGGACTCGACGACGCGGCCGGCGCGGATGATCGACACGCGGTCGCACAGCTGCTCGACCTCCGAGAGGATGTGGCTCGACAGCAGCACGGTGGCGCCGGCATCCCTCACCCGCGCGATCTCGCGGCGGAACATGACCTCCATGAGCGGGTCGAGGCCGCTCGTCGGCTCGTCGAGGATGTAGAGGTCGGCGGGCACGGCGAACGCCGCGATGAGTGCGACCTTCTGCCGGTTGCCCTTCGAGTACGACCGGCCCTTCTTGCGCGGATCGAACTGGAAGGCCTCCATGAGGCGCTGGCGCTCGGCGCGGTATGCGCGGTCGCGCTTGCCGACACCGCGCAGGCGCGACAGGAAGTCGATCGCCTCGCCGCCCGAGAGATTCGGCCACACGCTGACGTCGCCCGGCACGTACGCGATGCGCCGGTGCAGCTCGACGCTGTCGTTCCACGGATCCCGGCCGAAGACGCTCGCCTCGCCGCCCGTTCCGCGGGCGAGCCCGAGCAGAATGCGGATCGTCGTGGACTTGCCGGCTCCGTTGGGTCCGAGGAACCCGTGGATCTGGCCCTGGTCGACGGTCAGATCGAGACCGTCGAGGGCGTGGACGCGGCCGTAGTGCTTGGTGAGGCCGCTGGTGCGGATGACTGTGGACATGCGGCTGACGCTACGCCGACTTCACAAATTCGTGAATATTCCTCACGCTTTCCATACGGCCTTCGCGCTCTTGTATACGATGATCGCCGGATTCGCGACGGACTATCTCGTTGTGCCGGTTTATGTATACACTGACCGAGGCGTGTGGTGAGGGGGTGATGCGAGATGCGTGCCAGCGATCGCGCGTACGCGACTCTTCTCGACGAGATCCAGTCCGGAGTCCTCAGCCCCGGCACCGTGCTCGGCGAGGTCGATCAGGCCGCCCGGCTCGGGGTCAGCCGCACACCGCTGCGTGAGGCGCTCGGCCGCCTCGCCGCCGACGGCCTCGTCGCGCAGCAGTCGCCGCGCGTGACGGTCGTCACCGCGATCGACGCGGGCGACATCCGCGAGATCTTCGAAGTGCGCCGGGCTCTCGAAGAATCTGCGGCCCGCCTCGCTGCGGAGCGGGGGGATGCCGCAGCCTTCGCCGACCTGGCACACGACTTCGCGCGCGTCGATCTCGACACCGCCGACGGTGCCGACGGCTACTACGCGCTCATCGCACGGTTCGACGCGATGCTGGACGCGTCGGTCGCGAACGACTACCTCACCGCCGCGCTGCGCACGGTGCGCACCCACCTCGTCCGGGTGCGCCGGCTCGCACGCGACAATCCCGGCCGGCTGGCGGCATCCATCGCGGAGCACCGGCTCATCGCGGCGGCCATCGCCGCACGCGACGCCGACCTCGCCGCGCACGCCACCCACGTCCACCTTCACAACGCGCTCGAGAGCATCCTCGGCGCCCTCGACGCTTCGACGGACTCAGCGACCGGGCCTCGCGTTCTCTCGCCCTCCGGTCTCTGAGCGTGTCGAAGGGAATCATCACGAAAGGCCGATCATGACCGTCACCCATCACCTCCGCGTGCACCGCAGCGATGAGAACCTCGCGCGCGAGGGGCAGCTCGCCTGGCACCTCGCCGAGATCGCCGCCGACCCGGTCGAGGTCGACGCCGACGTCGTCGACATGATCATCAACCGCGTGATCGACAACGCGGCGGTGGCGGCGGCATCCCTCACTCGCGCGCCCGTGAGCGCCGCGCGCCAGCAGGCTCTGGACCACGCGGTGTCGGTGGGCGGATCCGGCGCGACCGTGTTCGGCTGCGCGCTCGACCGCAAGACCAGCCCGGAGTGGGCCGCGTGGGCCAACGGCGTGGCCGTGCGCGAGCTGGACTACCACGACACGTTCCTCGCGGCCGAGTACTCGCACCCGGGAGACAACATCCCGCCGATCCTCGCGGTCGCCCAGCACGTCGGCGCCGACGGCCACGCCCTCGTGCGCGGCCTCGCGACGGGCTATGAGATCCAGATCGACCTGGTGCGCGCCATCAGCCTGCACAAGCACAAGATCGATCACGTCGCGCACCTCGGCCCGTCGGCCGCGGCCGGGATCGGCACCCTCCTGGGCCTCCCGGTCGAGACGATCTACCAGGCCATCGGCCAGGCGCTGCACACGACCACCGCGACGCGCCAGTCGCGCAAGGGCGAGATCTCGACGTGGAAGGCGCACGCCCCTGCGTTCGCGGGCAAGATGGCGATCGAGGCCGTCGACCGCGCGATGCGCGGCGAGACCTCGCCGTCGCCGATCTACGAGGGCGAGGACGGCGTCATCGCGTGGCTGCTCGACGGCCCCGAAGCCACGTACGAGGTGCCGCTGCCCGCCGCCGGCGAGTCCAAGCGCGGCATCCTCGACTCGTACACGAAGGAGCACTCGGCCGAGTACCAGGCGCAGGCCTGGATCGACCTGGCACGCAAGCTGCACAACGAGGCGTCGTTCGACACGGCAGATGTCGAGTCGATCGTGCTGCATACCTCGCACCACACGCACTACGTCATCGGCTCGGGTGCGAACGATCCGCAGAAGTACGACCCGACGGCCTCGCGCGAGACCCTCGACCACTCGATCCCGTACATCTTCGCGGTCGCGCTGCAGGACGGCGGCTGGCACCACGTGGACTCCTACACTCCGGAGCGTGCGGGGCGGGAGGACACAGTGGCGCTCTGGCACAAGATCACGACGGCCGAGGATGCGGAGTGGACGCGCCGGTACCACTCCGAGGACCCGAACGAGAAGGCGTTCGGCGGTCGCGTCGAGATCCGCCTGACCGATGGCACCGTCATCGAGGACGAGATCGCCGTCGCCGACGCGCACCCGCTCGGCGCCCGGCCGTTCGCACGCGAGGACTACGTGCGCAAGTTCCGGCTGCTGGCGGAGCCCGTGCTCGAAGAGGCCGAGATCGAGCGGTTCCTCGACCTCGCCCAGCGACTGCCCGAGCTCACCCCCGAAGAGGTGCAGCAGCTCACGATCGTCGCGAAGCTCGGGGTGCTCGCCGGTGCGCCGGCGCCGAAGGGGCTGTTCTGATGCTGTACTCCACCAGTCCCGCGCACGAGAAGCGCCGGCTGTTCCGGGAGAGGCTCGCAAGCGGCGAGCTGCTGCGCTTCCCGGGAGCGTTCAACCCGCTGAGCGCCCGGCTCATCGAGCGCAAGGGCTTCGAGGGCGTGTACATCTCGGGCGCCGTGCTGTCGGCCGACCTCGGCCTGCCCGACATCGGCCTCACGACGCTCACCGAGGTGGCCGCGCGCGGGCAGCAGATCGCGCGCATGACCGACCTGCCGGCGATCATCGACGCCGACACCGGCTTCGGCGAGCCGATGAACGTCGCCCGCACGATCCAGACCCTCGAAGACGCCGGTCTTGCCGGCACGCACATCGAGGACCAGATCAACCCGAAGCGGTGCGGGCACCTCGACGGCAAGGCCGTCGTGGACGAGGACACCGCGATCAAGCGGATCCGGGCAGCCGCCGACGCACGGCGGGACCCGAACTTCCTCATCATGGCGCGGACCGACATCCGCGCCGTGGAGGGATTGGATGCCGCCATCCGGCGCGCGCAGGCGCTCGTCGACGCCGGGGCGGATGCGATCTTCCCCGAGGCGATGCGCACGCTCGACGAGTTCGAGGCTGTCCGCAAGGCCGTGGACGTGCCGATCCTCGCCAACATGACCGAATTCGGCAAGTCCGAGCTCTTCAGCGTCGAGCAGCTGCGGGATGTCGGGGTCAACATCGTGATCTGGCCGGTCTCGTTGCTGCGGATCGCGATGGGGGCGGCATCCCGCGCACTCGATACGCTCGTCGAGGACGGCCACCTGACGTCGAAGCTCGGCGAGATGCAGCACCGCGCCGACCTCTACGACCTCATCGACTACGAGCAGTACAACCACTTCGACACCTCGGTGTTCAACTTCACCATCACGAAGGACTGACATGACCGAACCCGACATCAAGAAGGGCCTCGCCGGCGTCGTCGTCGACTACACGGCGATCTCGAAGGTCAACCCCGAGACGAACTCGCTGCTGTACCGCGGGTACCCGGTGCAGGAGCTCGCGGCCACGCAGCCGTTCGAGGCGGTCGCCTACCTGCTGTGGAACGGCGAGCTGCCCGACGCCGAGCAGCTCGCGCAGCTGCGGCTGACCGAGCGCGCGCACCGCGCGATCCCCGACGACGTGCGCACCACGATCGACCTCGTGCCGCTGGATGCGCACCCGATGGACGAGGTGCGCACCGCGGTGAGCCTCATCGGCGCCCGCGACCTCGCCGGCACCGGCTCGGTGCTCGACGCGAGCGGCAGCGCCGAGCAGAACCTCGAGCGCAGCATCCGCCTGTTCGCCGTGCTGCCCGCGATCGTCGCCTACGGCCAGCGCCGCCGCCGGGGACTGCCGCCGGTCGCGCCGCGCGACGACCTGGACTACGCCGCCAACTTCCTCTGGATGACGTTCGGCGAAGAGGCCGACGAGGTCGTCGTCGACGCCTTCAACCGCTCGATGATCCTCTACGGCGAGCACTCGTTCAACGCGTCGACGTTCACCGCGCGCGTCATCACCTCGACGCTCAGCGACCTGTACTCGGCCGTCGTCGGCGCCATCGGCGCGCTCAAGGGCCCGCTGCACGGCGGCGCGAACGAGGCGGTGCTGCACATCTTCGACGAGATCGGCACGGCGGACAACGTCGGCCCCTGGCTCGACCAGGCCCTCGCCGAGAAGCGCAAGATCATGGGCTTCGGGCACCGTGTGTACAAGCGCGGCGACTCGCGCGTGCCGACGATGAAGGCTGCGCTCGACACCCTCGTCGAGCACTACGACCGCCCCGACGTCGCGGCCCTGTACGACACCCTCGAGTCCGAGTTCGTGGCGCGCAAGGGCATCTACCCGAACCTCGACTACCCGTCGGGTCCCGCGTACAACCTCATCGGCTTCGACACCGAGACCTTCACGCCGCTGTTCGTCGCGGCACGCGTGACCGGCTGGACGGCGCACATCATGGAACAGCTCGCCTCGAACGCGCTCATCCGCCCGCTGTCGGAGTACAACGGCCCCGACGAGCGCCACATCGACGGCTACGTCGCCGACACCGCGGCGCTCGCCGTCGCCGACCGGGCAGAAGAAGCGGCCGGATGACGCTCTGGTTCGGCGACGTCGCCGCCGTCGACCTCACGGCGATGGCCGGCGGCACGCTCATCGAGAACCTCGGCATCGAGATCGTCGAGATCCGCGAGGATGCGCTGGTGGGACGGATGCCGGTCGACCGGCGCACCGTGCAGCCGGCGGGCGTGCTCCACGGCGGAGCGTCGGTGGCGCTGGCCGAGACCCTCGCGTCGTGGGCGGGCTACCTCGCTGTCGACCGCGAGCGGTTCCACGTGGTCGGGCAGGAGATCAACGCCAACCACATCCGCCCGATCTCGTCGGGCTGGGTGATGGCGACCGTGACCCCCGCCAACATCGGGCGCCGCGCGCACGTGTGGGAGATCCGCATCGTCGACGATGCCTCCCGCCTGGTGTGCATCTCGCGCTGCACGCTGGCGGTCATCGAGCAGCGCAGCACCTACGCGACGCCGGACGACCGCGGCTGACGCGTGGTGTCGGCAGAGGTCTACCGCGAGCGCCCCGTGCGTCACCGGTACCGGCTCACCGAGTCCGGGCAGGAACTCGTGCCCGTGCTCATCGCGATCACCCGCTGGGGCGATCGCTGGCGGGCGCCCGAGGGGCCGCCGATCGTGTTCCGCCACGACTGCGGCGAGATCGCGGCGATGAGGCTGCGCTGCGATGCGTGCGGCGAGGAAGTGGATGCCGCGTCCGTGACGGCGTTGCCAGGGCCGGGCGGCCGTTGCGCCGAAGGAACGATCGTGGTCGCGGAGCGGCTCGCGGCGGGGGAAGCAGAGGAGAGCGCACGATGATCGACGCGATCGAGGCGTGGAAGCGGTCGGGCGAGGCGGGGGATGCGGCAACAGCGGTCGCCGCCCTGACTCCCGATGCGGAGCTCATCTCGCCACTCACCGAGAGATTCCGGTTCCGCGGACGCGACGAGATCGAGCCGCTCCTGCGCACCGTGCTCGCGGTCATCGACGACTACCGCTACGTCGCCGAGGCCCACGCCGACGAGCACGTGTTCCTGACGGCGACGTTCTCCGTCGCGGGTACGCAGGTGGAAGAGTTCCAGCACCTCGAGCTGGCGCCCGACGGCCGCATCGCGCGCCTGGCGCTCGCCATGCGCCCGCTGCCGGCGCTGACCGCGTTCGCGCGTGCGCTGGGCCCCGCCCTGGCCACCGCGCAGGGTGATGCGCGGGCCGCGCGCACGCTCCGCTTCGCGGGCGCGTTCCTGGACTCCGTCGCGGCCACCGGCGACCGCCGGTTCATCCCGCTCGCCGCGCCGCGGTAGCGGAGCTGCGAGCGACGCCGCAGCTGAACGCCCGGTTCATTCGCCGGACGGCTCGCCCCAGGCGCGCCGCATGAGGAGATTCACGTCGCGGTCGAGGTGCTCGATCTTCGTGTTGACGGTGTCGAACCGGGCGTTCATCTCTCCACGCAGTCCATCGATGGCGCTCGTGGTCGCGCGGTTGATCATCGTCGTCATGAGCGTCATGCCGCCGAGCATGATCGTCGTGAACACGCCGATCAGCGTCCACACCTGCGGGTCGTTCATGAGGCTCATCCCTTCATTGTGCGGTGGCGGGTTCCACAATGCCAGGGGCTCTGCGTCGCGAGACGCGCACGTCAAGGCGCTGTGCACAATCGCTGCCGCTGGGCGGCTGTGGAGGAGTGGACGCCGCGACCCCCGGCATCCGTCATCGTCCTAGGCTCGAATCAGGAGGCATCTCATGCGCAGCGCGGTCATCGTCGACGTCGTCCGAACCCCGTCCGGGCGGGGCAAGCCCGGGGGCGCGCTGAGCGCCGTCCACCCGGTCGATCTCGCCGCCGACGTGCTCACCGCCCTGCTCGAGCGCAGCGGGCTCGAGTCCACGCAGGTCGACGACGTGCTCATGGGATGCGTGAGCCAGGTCGCAGACCAGTCCCTCAACATCGCGCGCCAGGCCGTGCTCGCCGCGGGCTTCGCCGAGACGGTGCCGGCGGCGACGATCGACCGGCAGTGCGGGTCGAGCCAGCAGGCCGCGCACTTCGCGGCGCAGGGCGTGATCGCCGGCGCCTATGACATCGTGATCGCTGCCGGCGTCGAGTCGATGAGCCGCGTGCCGCTCGGCTCGGCGGCCCATGGCGGCACCGTGTCGCAGGGTGTTGCGCGGCGCTACCCCGACGGCCTCGTGAACCAGGGCGTGTCGGCCGAGCTCATCGCGCAGCGCTGGGGCTTCACCCGCGAAGAGCTCGATGCCTTCTCGGCCGAGTCGCACCGACGGGCGGCGGATGCGTGGACTCGCGGCCGGTTCGATTCGCAGGTGATCCCGGTCCTCGGCGGGGGTGAGGATGCCGTCGCGTTCGACGAGACCGTCCGCCCGGGCACCACGGTCGAAGGTCTGGCCGGTCTCGCGCCCGCGTTCCGCACAGAGGCGCTGACCGGGCGATTCCCGGAGCTCGACTGGCGCATCACCGCCGGCAACTCCTCGCCGCTCACGGATGCCGCGTCCGCGGCGCTCATCATGAGCGAAGAGAAGGCGCGCGAGCTCGGGCTCACGCCGCGCGCCCGGTTCCACGCGTTCTCGGTGGTCGGCGACGACCCCATCATGATGCTCACCGGGCCGATCCCGGCGACGCGGCGCATCCTCGAGCGCAGCGGCTTGTCGATCGACGACCTCGACGCGTACGAGGTCAACGAGGCGTTCGCGTCGGTGCCGCTCGCCTGGCAGCGCGAGCTCGACGCCGACCCGGCGAAGCTGAACCCGTGGGGCGGGGCGATCGCCCTCGGCCACGCCGTCGGTGCCTCGGGCACGCGCCTGCTCGGGACGCTCGTCGCGCATCTCGAGGCCACCGGCGGTCGCTACGGACTGCAGACGATGTGCGAGGGCGGCGGCATGGCGAACGCGACGATCATCGAGCGGCTCTGAGGTCGAGCGGCTCTGACACGCGCGGTCTACGATGGGCGCAGACCTGACGACGACGGAGTCGCCCGATCGCATCCGCTGATCTGCAGTTCGGGGGTAGTCATGTCTGAGACCCGCACGTCGCCCGAGGCGCCCGCGGCCGTCGCCGCGCCGGTGATGACCCACCGGATGATCCTGTTCGTCATCTTCGGCCTGATGGCGGGCATGTTCCTCTCCGCCCTGGACCAGACCGTCGTCGGCACCGCGATCCGCACGATCGGCGACGACCTGCACGGCCTCAGCGAGCAGGCGTGGGTGACGACCGCGTACCTCATCGTCTCGACCATCTCGACGCCGATCTACGGCAAGCTGTCCGACATCTTCGGCAGGCGGCCGCTGTTCATCTTCGCGATCGTCGTGTTCGTGATCGGCTCGATCCTCGCGTCGTTCTCGACGTCGATGCTGCAGCTCGCGGCGTTCCGCGCGATCCAGGGCCTGGGTGCCGGCGGCCTGATGTCGATGCCGCTCGCGATCATGGGCGACATCCTCGCGCCCCGCGAGCGTGCGAAATACCAGGGCTACTTCCTCGCCGTGTTCGGTGTCTCCAGCCTGCTCGGACCGCTGATCGGCGGCCTGTTCGCGGGTGCCGACCAGATCCTCGGCATCGCCGGCTGGCGCTGGGTGTTCCTCATCAACGTGCCGATCGGCCTGGTGGCGCTCGGCATCGTGCTGCGGTTCCTGCACATCCCGCGGCATCCGATCCACTCCGTCCGCATCGACTGGTGGGGCGCGACCACCGTGATCATCGCGCTCGTGCCGTTGCTGCTGGTGGCCGAGCAGGGCCGCGAGTGGGGATGGGACTCCCCGCTCGCACTCGGGTGCTACATCGTCGGCGGCCTCGGCGTGATCGCGTTCGTCATCGTCGAGACGCTCATGAAGGACGACGCGCTCATCCCGCTCAAGCTGTTCCGATCGTCGACGTTCTCGATGGCGACCGTGATCGGCGTGTTCGTGGGCTTCGGCATGTTCGGCGCGATGCTCACGATCCCGCTGTACCTGCAGCTCGTGATGGGCGCGACCCCCACCGAGAGCGGGCTGCAGATGCTGCCGATGATCCTCGGCATGATGATCGCCTCGATCGGCAGCGGCCAGATCATCGCCCGCACCGGGCGGTACCGGATCTTCCCGATCCTCGGCACCGCGTTCCTCTCGATCGGCTTCTTCTGGCTGACCCGCCTGCAGTACGACACCTCGTACTGGTTCATGGCCGGCGGCATGCTGCTCATCGGTCTCGGGCTCGGGCAGCTCATGCAGACGCTGACGATCGCGAGCCAGAACTCCGTCGGGCTGCGCGACATGGGCGTCGCGACGAGCGCCTCGACGTTCTTCCGGCAGATCGGCGGGACGCTCGGCACCGCCGTGCTGCTGTCGCTGATGTTCACCCTCATGCCGCAGAACATCCAGGCGTCGTTCGCCGACGAAGCCACTCTCACGAGCGCGCTCGACGCGGCCTTCGATCCCGAGGTCGCGACCGCGCCCGAGAACGCCGACATCATGGCGAAGATCTACACCCCGATCGTCACCCAGGCGACCGACGCGACGACCGAGAAGCTGCAGCAGGGCGTCGACCAGGCGACCGCCGCGGCCACGGACGCGGTCGCGGCGCAGGTAGAGGCGGGGCAGCTCCCGGCCTCGCAGCAAGCGGCCGCGACGGCTGCGGCCGTCGCCCAGGCGCAGCAGGCGGCGCTCGTCGAGATCCAGAAGCAGGTGCCGGCTGCTCGACTGTCGGACGAGGGCACCGTGACCCTCGACCTCTCTGATGCCGACGAGCGTTCCGCGTTCGTCGACACGCTGGTGCCCACGCTTCTCGACCGTTTCGCCGATGACGGCGGGGACTCGCAGATCGACGACAGCACCGTCGACGACACGTCGTTCCTCGTCGGCGCCGACCCGCGGTTGAGCAAGCCGATGCTGGTGGCGTTCAACGATTCGGCGGTCGCGGTCTACTGGGTCGCGATGTGGGTGGTCATCATCGCCTTCGTGCTGTCGCTGTTCTTCAAGACACCGCCGCTGCGCGCCAAGTCGGCGCTGCAAGAGGCGGTCGACGATGACGCGGCGCTGTCGGCCCAGCGCGCGGCGAATGAGGCCGGTGCTCCGGTCGAGGTCGACACCGGCGGCATCCGGGTGCCCGCCGAGGCGGCCCCGCTCACCCGGCGCCAGGCCCGCGAGGCCGGCACGGCGCAGTAGCCCGGGATGCGGCGGGGGATGGTGTCGCTCGGCCACGTCTGCCCGGCCCGGGTGTGCGTGGACACCGGTCTCCGCGGCGCGTGCCGGTTTCGTGACGCGCCCCACAGTTGCACGAGGTGCCGCAACGCGGTCGCCAGCGTGCGGCGTCTCGCGCACGAGTGCGGCGCCTCGGCTGAGAGCGGAGAAGGGATGCCGGCGCCCTGGCGCGTCCGCCGCATGAGGCGGCGGCCCGATGGCGCGACGTCGGGCGTTCCCGCGGCGTGAGGCGCCGGCATCCGTGCATCACTCCGTCTTCCCCGACGAGGGCCGCGGACGTACGCTTAGAGAACGAACCGTTCACTAAGGAGTTCGGATGGATGCCGCACCAATGGTCGCCCCGCTCACCGACTTCGGGCGGGAGGACCTTGCCCGCGCGGGCGGCAAAGGCGCCAATCTCGGCGAGCTGATCCGCGCCGGGATGCCCGTGCCGGACGGGTTCGTCGTCACGACCGACGCGTACGCCGCGATCCGGGTGCCCGATCGCGACCGCGCGAGCTACGAGCGCGCGGAGCTTCCGGCG
This sequence comes from Microbacterium helvum, assembly GCF_014779795.1. Lineage (GTDB taxonomy): Bacteria > Actinomycetota > Actinomycetes > Actinomycetales > Microbacteriaceae > Microbacterium > Microbacterium helvum. The sequence goes on along the minus strand of NZ_JACXZS010000006.1, from coordinate 104,727 downwards.
GCACTCGAGCGCGCGCTCGCCGATGCCTACCGTGCGCTCGGCGAGGGCGCGGTCGCGGTGCGCTCGAGTGCGACCGCCGAGGACCTGCCGGGCGCCGCCTTCGCCGGCCAGCAGGACACCTACCTGAACGTGGTCGGTCACGCCGAGCTGCGCGATGCCGTCCGCCGCTGCTGGGGGTCGCTCTGGACGGACCGTGCCGTGGCGTATCGCGACCGGCTCGGCATCGCCCCCGAAGAGGTGCGCATCGCAGTGGTCGTGCAGCGGATGGTGGACGCGGACGTCGCAGGCGTCATGTTCACCGCCGATCCGGTGACCGGCGACCGTGACCGGATCGTCGTCGAGGCCGGTGCCGGGCTCGGCGAGGCGGTCGTCTCGGGTCTGGTCACGCCGGATCGCTACGTGCTGTCGCGCGACGGCGCGGTGCAGCAGTTCACGCCCGGCCGCAGCGAGGTCGTGGTGCGGCCAGCAGCCGGGGGCGGGCTCGTGCACGAGACCGGCGGGGATGCGGCATCCATCCCCGTCCTCGAACTCCCGAGACCGCAGCTGGCCGAACTCGCGCGGCGCGCGGCCGAAGTCGCCGCGCTGTTCGGGCGTCCGCAGGACATCGAGTGGGCGATCGCGGCGGGGCGCATCTGGCTGCTGCAGGCGCGGCCGATGACGGCGCTGCCACCGCCGCCGGTCCGCGGACACCTGAACCCGCTGCGGCGCAGGCTCGCAGGCACGCTGCTCGAGTTCCTGCCCTGGCGGCCCTACCCGATGGACATGTCGACGTGGGTGCCCCACGGGCCCGCGGGGCTCATGGCGAAGGTCACCGAGAGCATCGGCCTGCGCGGCGCATTCGAGGGGTTCCTTCGTGAACGCGACGGCGTCGTCACGCAGCTCGTGCCACCGCGTCCGCATCCCACGCCGCGCATCGTGCTCGCCCCTTTCCTGATCGCCTCGCGGGCCCGCCGCCACGATCCGGCGCGCTGGGAGGCCGACCCCCGATACGTCCGATATCGCGACCGGGTGCGCGAGCTCGCGGCCGTCGACGTCGCGGAGCTGGAGTGGAACGAACTGGTGGGGATGCCGCGCCACGCGCTGGCGCTCGTCGAACCGGTCGCCGACCTGCGCATCGACTACCTGCCCGCGTCGGGCGTCGCCTTCGTGCGGCTCATCGTCGCACTCAAGCTCGCTCGCACTGGGCTCGCGGTGAGCGATCTGCTGCTCGACGGCCGGAGCGCGACCGAGCGCGCGAACCGCGACCTCGAGGCGCTCGCCGCGCTCGTCCGCGCCGATCCCGGCCTGGCACGGCGGTTCGCCGCCGAAGAGCCCCGCGACCTGGTGCCGGCGATGCAGCGGATCCCGCAGTTCACCGCGCTGCTCGCGGAGCACGGGCACCGCGAATCGGCGTCGCCCCTGCTCGCGACGTCGCCGACGTGGGGAGAAGCACCCGAGATCGTGGTCGGTCTGGTGAAGGTTCTGGTGGCGGCACCGGATGGGGGCGGGGAGGATCCGGCTCGCCGGCACGCGTCGCGGGAGCGGCCACGGATCGAGGCGCTGAGCCCGCGGCTGCAGCGTCGGATCGAGAGAGCACGGGTCGCCACGGCGTTCCGCGAGGACTCTCACTACGAGTTCACGCGACCGCTGCCGATCCTGCGCGCGGCGCTCCTCGAGCTCGGTCGTCGCCTCGCCGCCGCCGGTGTCCTGGATGACGCCGACGACATCTGGCACCTGCGTCTGGAAGAGGTGGAGGGTCTTCCCGCTCCGGGTGCGCCCGCGGCCGCGAGCCTGCGGGCGCGTGTGCGGGCGCGCTCCGCGCGGCGCGACGAGCTCGCTGGCACGAGGCTCATCGATCCGCGCGTCGTGTTCCCGCACCGCGACTCCGGCGATGCCCTCGTCGCCGGCGAACCCGCGGGCACCGGCCGGGCGACCGGGCCCGCGCGCATCATCACGGGTCCCGCGGAGTTCGGGCGCCTCCAGCCCGGCGAGGTGCTGGTCTGCCCGTACACCAACCCGTCGTGGACGCCGCTGTTCCAGCGCGCCGTGGCGGTCGTGGTGGACTCGGGCGGCATCGCCTCGCACGCCGCCATCGTCGCGCGGGAGTACGGCATCCCGGCGGTCATGGGCACGGCCGTCGGATCGTCGACGCTCCGCGACGGGCAGCTCGTCACGGTCGACGGCGACACCGGCCGGGTCACCGCGGCGGACGATACGGCGGCTGCGCGGTGAGCGAGGGGACCGCGCCGCCGCACCGGGATGCGGCATCCGCTGCTCGCGAAGGCCGCGGACGGAACGCGCCGGATCATCGCACGCGACCTCGTCGTCGCGGTGAGGCACTGCGGTCCGCGATCCTCGCCGCCGCGTTCGAGCTCCTGGCCGAGGACGGGTACGCGGCGCTCACGATGGAGGGTGTCGCCGAGCGCGCGGGCACCGGCAAAGCGTCGCTGTACCGGCGCTGGCCGACGCGCATGGAACTCACCCTCGACGCCGTGCGCCACGCGATGCCCGATCCCGCCGCCCCGCGCGACACCGGATCGTTCCGCAACGACGTGCTCGCGTGCCTGCGCGAGAACGCCGACGCGCTGGCCGGCCCCGCAGGTCAGGCCCTGCGCGGCCTGCTCGGCGACGCGATGGCCGACGAGCAGCGCATGCGCGCGCTTCGGGCGGGCTCGCAGGGCTCCGGGACGACAGCCATGGCCGAGATCGCCCGGCGCGCCGTGGCGCGTGGCGAGGTGCACCCGGCTGCCGTGACGCGCATCCGGCTCGAGGTCGCGCATTCGCTGCTGCGCCAGCGGTTCCTGTTCGCCGGCGCCCCGATCGACGACGCGGTGCTGCTCGACATCGTGGACGGCGTGGTGGTTCCGCTGTTCACCGAGCGCTGACTGCAAGCGGTTGCGCAAACATCGGGAGAGTGGATGCCGGCGGCCGAGGCTACGCCGTCGCCTGGCTCGGCACCGGGTCGGCACTGGCGTCGACGCGCTCGATCCGGTTGATGAGGTCGGTCACCTGCGCGTCGGTGAACAGCTCATCGGGACCTTCGGGAGCCACGCCGTCGAACGGGTCGGAGTACAGACGACGCGGGTCGAGGTAGCCCGTGATCGTGAGCTGCTGCACGACGAGATCGACGAACGCGTGCTGGCGGTGCGTGAATCCCGGCGCTGCGACGAAGTCCGCCAGTGCCTCCTCGATCGCGGATCGCTCCATGCCGACGATCGACCGCACGAGCCTCCCGAGCCCGCCGACATCGGCGGAAGCGTCGTGAAGCTGTGCGGCATCCACTCCTCCCGCTGTGGTGAGCAGCTCTTCGAGCTGGGCTAGGTCCACATCCGTGAGGGTGCGGCCCGTACGCAGCTTGTGCAGTGCGACATCAGACCGTCCCTCGAGAAAGCCGAGCAGCTTCTCGCGGAACGCTCGCCGGTTGAGGCCGGGAACGACCCGTGCGAGGTCGACGTCGCGGACGCCTTCGAGCGTGTCTTCGAAGTCCGTGTACACGATCGCCTGGCTTTCGCGACCGATCAGACGCACGAGGTCGCGCAGCTTCACGCGGACTCGCTCGAGGAGGACGACGTCCACGCCCTGCCACCATTCGGGGTCGACGATCGCATCCAGCAGGACTGTCTGGGCGGCGACGGCGGGAATCGCGCGTTGGTCACTGAGCGCCTGGGCGATGCCGATGATGCGCGACACGATTCCGGCAGGCATCGGATCGCTCGCGGCGACGGCGACCTGGGCGTCCAGTACGAGCGCGTCGAACCGTTTGGCGGCCTCGTCGTTGTCTTGCTCGGCGGCCGACGGAAGCCCGGCCAGTTCGGCAGCGGCATCCACGTCTGCGGCCGTGAGCGTCTGCCACGCGTCAGCCGTCGCGAACCGCTCCACCGTGCGCAGACGCGCTCGTACCAGGAAGTTGTCGCGGTTCATGCCCGTCACCGTGGCATGCAGGCGGCCTGCGAGCGCCGAGCGCAGCGCGGCGGCATCCGGATCCGTGACCCCGTGCAGCGCCGCGAGCAGCTGCGTACGCAGCCGGAACGTGCGTTCCGAGAGCGAAGGCGAGTGAGAGATGGATGCCTCGGGCAGCTCCTCGTTGAAGAAATCGAGGTTGCCGCACACATCGAAGATGACGAAGTCGCGCTTGTCGTCGCCGGGGCCGTAGAGGTCGGGCCGCAGCCGCGTGCCACGCCCCACCATCTGCCAGAACTTGGTGTGCGAGTTCACGGGCTTGAAGAAGACGAGGTTGACGACGTCGGGGATGTCGATGCCGGTGTCGAGCATGTCGACCGAGATGGCGATCTGCGGGTTCTTGCCCGGCGTCGAGAAGTCGTTGATGAGCGTCTGGGCGTATGGTCCTGAGGCGTACGTGATCACGCGGGCGAGCTTTCCGCGCCTCTCGGGGAACTGCGCATCGAGGCGCTGCTCGATGAACTCGGCATGCCGTTGGTTCTTCGCGAACACGATCGTCTTGCCGAGCACGTCTCCGCCGCCGACGCGACGACCCTCGGTGACGAGCACCTCGAGCACCTTGTCGACGGTATCGGCGTTGAACAGCCAGCGGTTCATGGATGCCGCGTCCACGGCATCCGGGATCTCGCCGTCCTGCCATTCCAGTTCGTCCCACTGCTCGCGTTCGTGCGCGGGGAGGTCGGCGTAGCGGATCCCGCGCGTCATGAACCCGAGGTCGATCGGCCGTGCGACGGGAGGCACGAGAAAGCCGCCGGCGATCGCGTCGTCGAGCTCGAACGCGTCTGTGGGCACACCGTCGTCCAGTTCGAACAGCCGGTAAGTGTTGTGATCGACGTCCGCGCGCGGCGTGGCGGTGAGGCCGACGACGAGGGCGTCGAAGTAGTCGAAGATCTCGCCGTACCGGTTGTAGATCGACCGGTGTGCCTCGTCGACCACGATGAGATCGAAGTAACCGGGGCCGAAACGCCGCTGCGCGTCCTCACCGGAGTCGATGAGCCCCATCACCGTCTGGTAGGTCGAGACGAAGACTCGGCCCTCGCTGTCGGCGTCGGTGACGAGGTTGACCGGCGCACTGTCCGGAAGATGCGCCTTGAACGCCCCGACGGCCTGATTGACGAGGGCAGTCCGGTCGGCCAGGAACAGGACGCGTTTGACCCAGTTCGCTTTCTGCAGAATGTCGACGAGCGCGATGACGGTGCGGGTCTTGCCGGTTCCGGTGGCCATCACGAGCAGCGCCCGCCGACGCTTCTGCTCGAAGGCCTCGCTCACGGCACGGATGGCCCGGAGCTGATACGTCCGCTCCACGATGCTGCGGTCGATCGGCACGATGGCGAGCGGACGGAGGGTGCGGCGCCGTTCGATGGCCAGGGCGAGCTGATCCTTCGTCATGAATCCGGCGACCATGCGGGGCGGATAACGACGGTCGTCCCACAGCCAGGTCTCGAAGCCGTTCGTGTAATAGATCAGGGGGCGCTGGCCGAAGTCCCGTTCCAGGGCATCGGCGTAGAGCTCGGCCTGCAACCGCCCCTCTTTCGCACTCTTCGTGGTGCGCTTGGCCTCCACGACGGCGAGCGGCTTGCCGTCGTCGCCCCACAGCACGTAGTCGACCTTGCCGGTTCCTGACGGCGAAGGGATGCCGGTGACCGGCCATTCCCGATCGCGGCTGTCGGCAAGTGCCCATCCTGCCTCGCGCAGGTAGAGGTCGATGAGGTCGCGCCGGGTCTCGGCTTCGGTCGCGAGGGTCGGGTCGGGCGTGCCGCGGGACGCGTTGGCTGCGTCGTTCGCGGCTCTGGCCGCCGTCGCCTCGGCGTGGAGGGCATCGAGCTGCGCCTGCAGCGCTGTGCTGCGCTCCTGCTCTGCGGCCAGAGCGCGACGCGCCTCGTCGAACTCCGCCTGAGTGCGCTCGAGTTCCGCACGCGCCCGCTGGACGACCGCAGCCGGCGCCGGCGGGACCTTTGCGAAGTCGAACGGCGGCGCATCCACGCCGTCGGGATCGCCGTAGCAGTGGTCGAGCCAGCGGCAGATTGTATGCAGCTGCTCGAGCGAGCCGCGCGCGCGATCGAGGGGCATCGCCGAGTCCTTGTGCACGGCATCGTTGCCGACGCGTCGCACGAGGCGCAGCCCGCCGTCGACGTTGACGCCGACGGCCTGGCGAAACGCCTGCTGCGCGGTCAGGTTGGCGAACGAGTCGTCGTAGGGCCGCGTCAGCTTCTCGGCGGCGTAGATCCACTCGGTGAACATCTCGCCCGCCCGGCGGGAGTAGGTGGCGGACGCACGCGGGTCGCTGCGCAGGTACGACTCTGCGCGGGATGCGGCCTCCCACACTTTCGGCCAGCGATCCCGGACGAAGTCGAAGTTCCCCACGAACGGCTCCCGGCGGCAGGCTCGGCCCCTGCTCTCGCGCCATGCTAGCGAAAGGTGCCGACATCAGGCGTTCGGTGTCGATCTGGTCGCGGTGAGCGCGTGAGCGCGTGGGCGCTCCGCGCGGTGGCGAGGCGTCGTCGGTGGTCCGGCGGCGGGGTCGTGCGGCATCCACCGCGCTGCAGCTACGCACGCGGGACGGGCGCGGGTGGTGTCGCAGCCTCCAAGGCCGCCGCGACGCGTTCCATGAGGAGCATGAATGCGTCGTGGCTGCGCTGATCGGCTGTTCGGTTGTTTCGCGTGCCTCCGGGAAGAAAGCTCCTCATGTCTTCGGCGTGCAGTTCGGCCGTCACACGACCGAGCGCGTGCACGAGGGCGGCTCCGGCGTCGCCGCCGATCGTGCCCTCGAACTCGAGCATGCCGTCGTGCTCGTGGCTGTTCGCCATGATGACCTCGAATGCTTCGATGATCAGCCGAGCGGGTTCGCCCTCGACGATGGTTTCGTTGTCTGTCATGGTCGCACCGTAGGGCGAGCGTCGGACATCCATCGCGTCCTCCACAGGTGCAGGGCTTGGGGGTGTGGAGCGGGGTTATCCACAGGCGTGAAATCGCCCTGGATCAGGGTGTTTGGATGTCGGAACCCCTCGGCATGATGGGGGTATGACGAACTTCATCGACGCTCTCGCGGGGGTTGATGATGTGTTGGCGAACGTGGTGGCCGACGTGGTGGAGGGGTTGCGGGTCGCGACGGATGCAGACGTGCTGGGGGTGTTGGCGGCGGCGGGCAGGGTGCGGCGCCTGGTCGACGCGGCGATGGTCGAGGCGGTCGCGGTGATCGTGGAGCGCGACGAGGCGGTGTCGCATGCGGATCGTGCGACGACCCGGTACGGATGTCGCAGCACGGCCGAGTTGGTGCAGCGGGTGACTCGGGTGTCGGGCCGGACGGCGGGGGACGTGGTGGCGGCGGCCCAGGCGGTGCGGCGGTCGGTGGCGCCGTCGTCGGGCGAGGTGCTGCCGGCCGAGTTCCCGGGGATGCGGGACGCGTTGCTGTCCGGGGATGCGGGCCTTGACGGGGTGGTCGCAGTGTCGGGGGTGTTCCGGGGTTCGCTGGGCGGGCGGGCGGGGATCCTCGCTGCGGATGAGGAGTTGGCTGCGGTCGCGCAAGGACGTGCGGCGGATGCAGGCGGGTCGGTGTCGGCGGATGAGCTGCGGGCGATGGCGCGGGTGTGGGCGGTGTTCCTCGATCCGGACGGGTCCGAGCCGGTCGACACGCGGGCGTTGCGCAAGCGTGGGCTCACGGTGGGGAGGCGCGGGTCGGACGGGCTGGTGCCGGTGCGGGGTGGGCTCCTGCCAGAGGTCGCTGCGCAGCTGCAGCTCGGGCTGGACAGTGTGCTGAACCCGAAGGTCGACGTGTCGGGGCCTCGTTTCGTCGAGACCGATGACGGTGACGGTCCGTTCGAGGATGCGGCGGATACGCGGACGGCGGGGCAGAAGCGGCATGACGCGCTGGCGATCCTGCTGGCCGCGGCCGCGGCATCCGGGGAGTTGCCGATGCTCGGCGGTGCCGCACCCACGTTGGTGGTGCAGGTGCGGGAGGACGATCTTTCCGCCGGACGCGGGTGGGCGCATCTGCCCGGGTATGACGAGCCGATCTCGATCGGGGTGGCCCGGCAGGTCGCGTGCGCGGGTGTGGTGGAGCGGGTGGTGCTCGGCGAGGGTGGCCGGATCGTGTCGCTCACCACGTTGGACCGGGTGTTCTCGCATCATCAGCGGCGGGCGATCACCCTCCGCGACGGCGGATGCGTGATCCCGGGGTGCGACGTGCCTCCGCAGTGGTGCGAGATCCACCACGTGCAGGAACACTCGCGGGGTGGGCCGACGCACACTGACAACGGGGTCTTGTTGTGCTGGTTCCACCATCGCACGATCGAGACCGGCGGCTGGCAGATCCGCATGGTCGACGGCACCCCGCACGTGAGGGGTCCGTACTGGTGGGACGCCGAGCGTGCCTGGCGGCCGGCGACGAAATCCCCGATCCGGCGACAGAACCAACTCCCGTTGCGGATGTGATCCACGCGCGACCGACCGACGCCGCCAACGCAATGTCGGAGGTCTGGTGTGTCCTGTTCTACTGGCCGTCGGCCGGTGGCGCGCACCTGGGGGTCTGCGCCTCGAACGACCAGAAGGTTCGTCATGTCTGGAATCAACAACAACTCGTCTTCGTCGCTGCCGGTCGCGGGGTGGTATCCCGACCCGCACAGGGCCGGCGGGCAGCGCTACTGGGACGGCGCGCAGTGGACCGAGCACGTGGCCGCGCCGGAGACCGACGGGAACGCAGCACCGGCCGCGGGGCAGCCCGACGCCGGCGCACCGGGAGTGACCGGGACTCCCGGTGCTGGCCTCTCCGCGCCGGCTTCGGTCGCAACCGGCGTCACGATCGCGGCTCCGGTCAAGCGCGGGCTGCCGACGCTGAAGTGGTGGCAGTGGGCGCTCGTGGCGTTCGGAGCCCTCATGCTCGTGAGCATCATCGTGGGCAGCATCGGCGGCGGCCGTGACCAGGCCGCGGTCACGCCGGCGAAGTCGGCCTCGACCGCGCCCGCGCCCGTGCGTGAGGTCGAAGCGCCCGCGGCTCAGCCTGTCGATGATCGCGAGAAGATGCCGGGCCTGGTCGGGCACACCGTGGCGGAGGCGCGTGCCGCGGTCGAGGCCGCCGGGTTCGTGATCGAGATGCCCGTCGACATCGGCGACGACTGGGTGGTGCTGACGCAGACGATCAGCGAGGGACGCCAGGCGGATGCCGGCACCGCCGTGTTCATCACGGCCGAGGCTCCCAAGCCGGTCTACACGCTGGCGCAGCAGAATGCGATCGGCAAGGCGCAGTCCTACCTCTCGTTCGCCGGGTTCTCGCGCGTAGGCCTGATCGACCAGCTCGAATACGAGGGCTACTCCACCGAAGACGCCACGTTCGGCGCCGACAACGCGGGGGCCGACTGGAACGCCGAGTGCGCCGAGAAGGCCGCGTCCTACCTGGAGTTCTCGTCGTTCTCGCGTCAGGGACTGTACGACCAGCTGGCGTACGAGGGCTTCGCCGACGCCGAGATCCAGTTCGGTCTCGCGGCGGTGGGCTACTGAGCCGTGTCGGGGTGGCCGTCGCTTCGGCGGCGGCCGCCCGTTCGATGTCCCTCTTGTCTGCCACGATGAATGAATGCGATTCCGGCGCCGACGCGCGATGAGGGTCGGTGTCTACGTCGACGCCTTCAATGTCTACTACGGAGCACGCGGGCAATGCGGGCGTGGTTCTGCGGGATGGCGATGGCTTGATCTGCTGAGCTTGAGCTCGAGTCTGGCCGAAGCCCGGTTCGGGCCGAGGGCGGCCATCGTTGGATTGGCCTACTGCACCGCGCTTCGCGAGAAGGAGGGCGATCCCTCGTCGGTCCGCGATCAGCTCGTCTATCTCAATGCTCTGCAGCTGGACGGGCGTGTACGCGTCGAGTTCGGGCAGTACAACGTCAAAACCGGTAAGGGCGTACTGCTCGCTCCCAGCTCAGCACGGCGACGCCGATATCAACGGGTCATCTCGCCAGGGGTAGCGGAGATCCCTGCCTGGCTGCCTGCCGAAGAGACCATCGGGCCCGAGGGGGACACGAATCTCTTCGTGCACTATTCGTCCTTCGAGGAGAAGGGTTCCGACGTCAATGTCGCGACTCGGCTGCTCACCGACGTCCTCGAGCGTCGTGTCGATGCAGCGATCGTCGTGTCGAATGACGGCGACCTCAGTCTGCCGCTCCGAGTCGTCCGGCAGCACGTCCCCGTCGGTCTCGTCAATCCGACCGCTCGGCCCCTGTCGCAGATGCTGAAGGGTCTTCCCGCAGACGGCGTTGGCGGCCACTGGTGGGTAAAGCTCGGGCCCGATGACTATCGGGCACATCAGTTTGCGGAATCAGTTGGAGGTTTCGACAAACCTGTGGGCTGGTGAGCTCGGTGTCGGCGAGTTGTGCTTTTATGGAGACACACCACCCAGTTCTCTCCCTAGCGGAGGGGCTGGGTCTTTTCTTGCGCACACCGTCTCTTGCGTGACCTGCAGCCACACGGAAACTGACTGCGCAGCCACTCGTATCAATCACAGCATCAGCGGGTCTCCGATGAACACGTCGGTATCGATGCGGCGGATCGGGATCTGGCGCTCCACCGTCACTCCCACGCCATGCTTGACCATAAGCTTCGCGAGCTCGCGACCCTCGATCAGCCGCACATTTGTGCTGTGGGTGCGAGCGACCTCTTCATGTGAGGTCTTCGGGAACGTCGACGTCGTGATCATCACTCCGACCGATGCGCGATGCAGACCCAGGCTGCCGATGAACGCGCGGACCGCCTCCGCGCTCACCGTGTTGCCCTCGGCGTAGCGCTTGGCCTGGATATAGACGCGTTCGAGTCCGAGCTTGTCGCGCCAGACGACGCCGTCGATGCCGAGATCGCCCGACCGTGCGGTCACCTCGTAGTCGTCGCCGTATCCAAGCGCAGCGATGAACCGCGTCACCAGATCCTCGAAGTAATACGGGTTCTGGACCTGGTGCAGCAGCTCGTACACCTGCTCCTCGAGCTGGCGAGTGAGGAGCTTGACCGCGTCCTCGATCTGATCCTCGGGCGTGCGCTCGTCGTCGAGCGCTTCGACGACGTCGCCCGGGCTCACGGAATCGGACGCTGCCGCCCTGCGGTCTTTGCGGAAACTGGCGATCCACTCGATGTAGGCGGGGTACTGCCGCAGTGTCGACTCGTCGACTCTTTCGTCAGCCCGTGCTCGGCTGCGGCCCTCGACCGTCAGCGAGTAAACTGCCCGCGCTGGTTGTTCCAGCAAGCCCGCGCCCTTCGAGCGCGACACCGCCCACCCGATGCGGTTCCAGTACACGGGTTGCCGCGCCGACGGAGTCACTTCAGCCTTGGCGGCGTCGCTGAGGCCGACGCGGTCGGCGACGCGGTCGTAGATCTGCTGCAGGGTGAGCGACGGCTCGTCGGCGAGAACACGGAACACGGGATCGATGAACTCGTGCCACTTCGGAATGGATGCCCGGGCTGCGGGGTCGCTCATAGTTCTCCTCGGAACGCGCGGTACTGGAGGGAGACGAAGAGCGCGTCCATTTTTGTCGCTGCCGAACGCATGGTGGAATCGACGATCGCACGCTCGGCTTCCAGTTCGTCGATCTGCCGCTGCGCTTCGATGCTGGGGACGGGAACGACAACAGATGCGAGCAACTGTTGGTTGACCTTGTATGTGCCGTTGGTGGTGCGTGCACCGCGCCGAATTTGCTCGCGCACGTATTCGTGACGCCAGGCGGCCAGGAGCGTCGCTGAAGTCACCGCGGATGAAGGGCGAGTAGCGATCATTGTGTCAGGGAACGCGACGCCCTCGAGCGTTTCAGGTGCCGAAGCCATGACGCCGACCAGGTCGGCATTGCCGTTGCCTCGGCAGATTAGATGCAGACCGGCCGTAACGAGCTTGTCCGCCGAATGGGGCGAGGTGAACGTGTCCCTTTTTCGAAAGTGGGCGTCGAATGAGCCACGCGTGATCGCCGAAAGCGTCAGCACGTCGCCTTCCACGTTGCCGCTTCGAGAGGGCGAGATGCCGTTCCTTAAGGGTTCGTTTATGAGCGTTCCGAACGGTCGGTGTTCGACTGCACCGTCGATGAGTGAGCTGATCCGGTTGTCCACCGCGTGATTCATCAGCTGGCGGTCTCGTGCGCGAGACGCTCGGACCGCATCGGCCTCGTCGAGGATCGCCGCGATGCGGCGCTGCTCGGGGAGAGGCGGGAGCGGGAACCGGAGACGCAGCGTCCGATCGACATTGAGATTTGAGATGTTGGTCGTCTGCTGGCCAAAGCCGCGCACCGTTTGCTGGATCGATGGTGACGAGAACCAACGGAAACCGAAGCGCGGGTCAACCATCCGCGGGTCGAAGCGAAGTCCACCGATGAATCCGCCGATGAGCATGCCCGTGGCCTGGGCGTCGGCAAGGACGGCCCGACCCACAAGGTGCCAGCTATTTGCAGATGAAACAAGGACGTCATTCGCCTGGACCTGCTGTTGGGCGCGATGACGCAGATCGCCGCGCACATACACGAGATCCCCGAGATCGAGCGTGGACTGGATGTTCTTCGTACGAAGGCAGGCGACCCCGCCCTCGCCTTCGCCGACGACATCGGCGGGCTTGTAGGTCACACCGCGGACGTACTTGGCGACCTCACCCAGTGGCACCGTCTCCCAGGTCACGCGAGCATCTCCCGCAGCCGCGCCAGCCCGTCCTGGATCTCGACCTCTAGCGCATCGAGCTCGTCGAGGATCTCCAGCGGACTCCGGTGCTCGACCTCCTCGACCTCGATCTCTTTGTACCGGTTGAGGCTCAGGTCGTAGCCGTTGTCGACGATCTCCTGGCGCGGAACCATGAACGACTGCGCCGTGCGGGGGCGGGCGTACTCGGATTCGAGTTGTCCGTCCGGTCGGGGCGTTTCGTCTCGCTTCGCTCGCTCAACGAGCAGGGAGCTGTCGATCGGGGACGTGGTGAATGAGTGCCACCTCGCCAGCACATCCGGCAGGTCGTTCGCCTCGATCGGCGTCCGCTTGTCGTCGAGGGTCATGCCGTCGGCCCGCACGTCGTAGAACCAGACGTGATCCGTGCCGCCCGACGAGGTCTTCGTGAACAGCAGGATCGCGGTCGACACCCCGGTGTACGGCTTGAAGGTTCCCGACGGGAGCTTGATCACCGCATCGAGCTTGTGGTCGTCGACGAGCAGCCTGCGCACCGCCTTGTGGGCGTTCGACGAACCGAACAGCACGCCCTCGGGAACGATGACCGCCGCGCGGCCGCCGTTTCGCAGCATCCGGATCATCAAGACCAAGAAGAGAAGCTCGGTCTTGCGGGTCTTCACGACCTTCTGCAGATCCTTCGACACCGTCTCATCGTCGAGCGAGCCGGCGAACGGCGGATTGGCGAGCACGAGCGTGTACTCGTCGAGTCCGGGATGCCCCTCCGACAGCGAATCCGCACGCTCGATCGTCGGGTTCTCGACGCCGTGCAGCAGCATGTTCATGCTCGCAATGCGGGCCATCGAGGCATCGGAGTCGTACCCGGTGAACATCGGGCCATTGAAGTGCGCCCGGGTGGCGGCATCCGTCCAGATCTCGGGATGATGCGCGCGCACATACTCCTCGGCCGCGACCAGGAACCCGGCCGTGCCCACCGCAGGGTCGATGATGCGGTCGTCGGGGCGCGGCTGCTGCATGTCGACCATGAGCTGGATGATGTGCCGCGCGGTACGGAACTGGCCGTTGGTGCCGCTCGTCGCGAGCTTCGACAGCATGTACTCGTAGATGTCGCCCTTGGTGTCGCGGTCCTCCATCGGGATGTCGGCGAGCAGGTCGACCACCTTGGTCAGCAGCGCAGGCGTCGGGATCGTGAAGCGCGCGTCGCGCATGTTGCGGGCATAGCTGGAGCCTTCGGAGCCGAGCTGCCGCAGCCACGGGAACACGTGCTCGGACACGACCTCGAACATCTCGGCCGGCGCATAGCCCGTGAAGACGCTCCACCGCAGGTCGCGATACGGGCGCCGGCCCGGGAGGTCGCTGTCGTATCCGTCGGGGAAGACGGGGTTCTCGATCGGGTCTCCGAACCGTGCAGCCTTCTGCTCCGCCTTGGTGTGCAGCTCGTCGAGTCGCTTGATGAACAGCAGGTAGGTGATCTGCTCGATGACCTCGACCGGGTTGGCGATGCCGCCCGACCAGAACGCATCCCAGACCTTGTCGACCTGCCCCTTCAGCGGACCCGTGACCACACCGTCTCCCCTCGCGCGTGCAACGTTCCCACGCTAGTCCAGCGGCATCGCGACTCGCCCTGCGAACGGACGTGGGTCACTGCAAGCGGTTGCGAAAACATCGGGAGAGTGGATGCCGGCGGCCGCAGCATCCGGTCCATGAAACGGTTCTCACTCTGTAAGCGCTTGCAATTCTTGTGAATCCGCTGTTAGTGTCGGCGGACAGCTCACCGGCACGTCGTCGTGCCTTCTCCCCATCCAGGAGCCCTGATGTCACAGCCGACACCTCTCCGGACGCGCGCGTTCACCGCGACGCTCACGGCCGCCGCACTCATCCTCACCGGGGGAGTGGTCGCCATCGCCCCGGCCGCCGCCGCGGAGCGCACGTTCGCACTCGTCGGCAGCGTGCAGTCCGAGCTCGGCTGCTCGGCCGACTGGCAGCCCGACTGCGCGGCGACCGACCTCGCCGCCACCGGCACCGCCGGCGTGTACGCCGCCGAGTTCGACGTTCCCGCCGGCTCGTACGAGTACAAGGTCGCGGTGAACGACGCGTGGGGCGAGTCGTACGGATTGAACGGCGGCAACGACAACATCCCGCTCACGATCGCGGGGCCGTCCACGCTGCGCTTCGTGTTCGACGACAACACCAAGCGCGTGGGCGTCGAGGCGAGGAGCCTGCGCACCGGCTACACCGCCGACGACGACGCGCTGGTCGCGCCGCCGGTGCGCGAGCCCGGCAGCCAGGAGCAGTTCTACTTCGTGATGACCGACCGGTTCGCCGACGGCGACACGTCGAACGATGAGGGCGGGCTCAGCGGCGACCGGCTGACCAGCGGGTTCGACCCGACCGACAAGGGCTTCTACAACGGCGGCGACATCGCGGGGCTCCGCCAGAATCTCGACTACATCGACGGCCTCGGCACCACCGCCATCTGGCTCACGCCGAGCTTCAAGAACAAGCCGGTGCAGGGCACCGGAGCGAACGCCAGCGCCGGCTACCACGGGTACTGGATCACCGACTTCACCCAGATCGACCCGCACCTCGGCACCAACGCCGAGCTGCAGGCGCTGATCGGCGAGGCGCACGCCAAGGGCATCAAGGTCTACTTCGACATCATCGCCAACCACACCGCCGACGTCATCGACTACGCCGAGAAGCAGTACGGCTACATCGACCAGAACTCGTCGCCGTACACCGACGCGAACGGCGTCGCGTTCGACCCGCACACGTACGCGGGCACCGATACGTTCCCGGCGCTCGACCCCGCGACGTCGTTCCCGTACACACCGGTGATCGCGGACGCCGACAAAGACCTCAAGGTTCCGGCGTGGCTCAACGATCCCACGCTGTACCACAACCGCGGCAACTCGACCTGGTCGGGCGAGTCGGTCACGTACGGCGACTTCGACGGTCTCGACGACATCATGACCGAGAGCCCGACGGTCGTGGACGGCTTCGTCGACGTGTACGAGAACTGGATCGACCTCGGCATCGACGGCTTCCGCATCGACACCGCCAAGCACGTCAACTTCGAGTTCTGGCAGCAGTGGACGACCCGCGTGCTCGACTACGCGCACGCACAGGGCAAGCCCGACTTCTTCATGTTCGGCGAGGTCTATGACGCCGACCCGGCCAAGCTCTCGCCGTACGTGCGCGACACCGACATGTCCAGCGTGCTCGACTTCACCTTCCAGTCCTCGGCGGTGAGCTTCGCCGGCGGCGGCAACGCGAAGAGCCTGCAGAACCTGTACGCGGGCGACGACCGCTACACGACGCCCGATTCGTCGGCGACCGCGCTGCCGACCTTCCTCGGCAACCACGACATGGGCCGCGTCGGCTACTTCCTGAAGGACGCGGACAACGCGCTGCAGCGCGACCTGCTCGCCCACGATCTGATGTTCCTCGGTCGCGGCCAGCCGGTCGTGTACTACGGCGACGAGCAGGGCTTCGTCGGCACCGGCGGCGACAAGGACGCCCGCCAGTCGCTGTTCGCGAGCCAAGTGCCCTCGTACCAGAACCAGAACCTGATCACCGGTGAGAGCGCCGGCTCGGTCGACCGGTACGACATGTCGGCGCCCGTGTACGCCCGCATCGCTGAGTTGGCGGCGCTGCGGGAGGCGAACCCGGCCCTCGTCACCGGCGCGCAGATCGAGCGCTACGCCGACAACGGCGCAGGCGTGTACGCCTTCTCGCGCGTCGACCGCGACGAGAAGGTCGAGTACCTGGTCGCCCTCAACAACACCACCGCCGACAAGGCCGTGAACCTCACGACCCTGACCGCGAACGCGTCGTACGCCCCGGTCTACGGGACTTCGACCGCGATCTCGACGGATGCCGCCTCCGCGACGTCCGTGAACGTCCCGGCGCTCTCGGCCGTCGTCTACCGCGCCGGCACGACCGTCACGGCGCCCTCCGCCGTGACACCCGTCACCGTGACGGTCCCTGCGGCCGGCGCCGGCCTGAGCGGTACCGCTGCCGTGACCGCGGACGTCGACGACACCACCTGGCAGGAGACGAGCTTCGCCTGGCGCGTCGTCGGGTCGGACGAGTGGCACGCGCTCGGCACGGCCGAAGACACCGATCCCGGGGTCTTCCACACCGTCGGCGGTCTCGCGACCGGCACGCTTGTCGAGTACCGTGCTGTGACGACCGACGCCGCGGGCAACCACGCCGCAGCCTCGACCTACGCCTCCGTCGGCAACAAGGTCAGCACGGGCATCGACGAGACGCCCGAGGAGCCGGTCGAAGAAGAGCCTCAGACGCCGACCGAGTATGGCGCCGTGAGCGTCCCCGGCAGCTTCAACGCCGCGGCCGGCTGCCCGGGCGACTGGCAGCCCGACTGCGACGCCGTGCAGATGACCAAGGTCGACGGCATCTGGCATCTCGCGCTGGGCGACCTGAAGGCGGGCAGCTACGAGTTCAAGGTCGCCACGGAGAAGAAGTGGGACGAGAACTACGGCGCCGGCGGCGTGCAGAACGGCGGCAACATCACCCTGGTCCACGCCGGCGGGCCGGTCGAGTTCTTCTTCGACCCGCGCACGAAGAACATCCGCACGACGGATGACGGCCCCGTCATCACGCTGCCCGGCTCGCTGCAGAGCGAGCTCGGCTGCGCGGGCGACTGGATGCCGGACTGCCTGGCGACCATGATGTTCGACCGTGACGGCGACGGCGTGTTCCAGTTCACGACCGACGACCTGCCCACCGGCTCGTACGAGGTGAAGGTCGCGCACGGCCGCTCATGGACCGAGAACTACGGCGCCGGCGGCGCTCCGGGCGGCGCGAACATCACATTCAGCGCGACCGCCGGCAAGGTCGTGACGTTCCGGTACACGCTCGAGACCCACGTTCTGACCGTCAAGGCGAGCGACCCGCCGCTCGCCGGCACCGGTGAGCTGCGCGCGCACTGGATCGATGCCGAGACCCTCGCCTGGCCCGCCGACCTCGGGACGGTGACGGCCGACACCGCGTGGCAGCTCTACGGATCCCGGGATGCCGCACTCGGCGTCACCGCCGACCGCGAAGTCGCCGGGGGCACCGACCCGATCGCGCTGACGCGCATCGACGGCGGTCTCACCGACGACCAGAAGGAGCGGTTCCCCGCGCTCGCCGGCTACGTCGCGCTCCGCGTCGACGTCGACCGCGAGGCGGCTGCCGATCTGCTCAAGGGCCAGCTCATGGTCGCCCAGCGCGGCGCGGCGGGTGCGCTCACGGCGTTCACCGGAGTGCAGATCCCCGGCGTGCTGGACGACCTGTACGCGGATGCCGTCGACGACGCCGACCTCGGCGTGACGTTCGCGAAGAACGGCAAGCCGACGTTCCGGCTGTGGGCGCCGACCGCGCAGACGGCGACGCTGCTGACGTGGGACGCTGGCACAGACGGTGATCCTGCGCGTCACGAGGCGACCTGGGATGCGGCATCCGGAATCTGGACCGTGAAGGGCGACAAGAAGCTCGCCGGCGACGAGTACCTGTGGGAGGTCGTGGTCTACGCCCCGACCACCGGCAGGATCGAGACGAACGACGTCACCGACCCGTACTCGGTCGCGCTGACGACGAACTCGGAGCGGTCGGTCGCGATCGACCTCGACGATAAGCAGTGGCGCCCGAAGGCGTGGGAGAAGACGAAGGCCCCCGAGATCGCGCGCCCTGTCGACCGAGCGATCTACGAGCTGCACGTGCGCGACTTCTCGATCGGCGACACCAGCGTTCCCGAGGCCGAGCGCGGCACCTACAAGGCGTTCACGCGCGACAGCGCGGGCACGAAGCAGCTGCGCCAGTTGTCGGCCGCCGGCATCAACACCGTGCACCTGCTGCCGACGTTCGACATCGCCACGATCGAAGAGGACCGTTCGAAGCAGCAGGCACCCGACTGCGACCTCGCATCGATGCCGGCCGACAGCGACCAGCAGCAGGCGTGCGTGGCCGCCGTCTCGGCGACCGACGGCTTCAACTGGGGCTACGACCCGTACCACTACTCGGTGCCCGAGGGCTCGTACGCCGTGGATCCCGAAGGCGGCGCACGCGTGTCGGAGTTCCGTGAGATGGTCGGAGCCCTGCACGGCATGGGCCTGCAGGTCGTGCTCGACCAGGTGTTCAACCACACCTCGGCGTCGGGGCAGAACGCGACGTCGGTGCTCGACCAGGTGGTGCCCGGGTACTACCAGCGACTCAATGCCGCCGGCAATGTCGAGACCTCGACGTGCTGCCAGAACGTGGCCACCGAACACGAGGTCGCGCAGAAGCTGATGGTCGACTCTGTCGTGATGTGGGCGCGCGAGTACAAGGTCGACGGCTTCCGCTTCGACCTGATGGGCCACCACTCGAAGCAGAACATGCTCGAGATCCGCGCCGCGCTCGACGAGCTCACGCTGAAGAAGGACGGCGTCGACGGCAAGGCCATCTACCTGTACGGCGAGGGGTGGAACTTCGGCGAGGTCGCGAACAACGCCCTCTTCGAGCAGGCCACGCAGGGACAGCTCGGCGGCACCGGCATCGGCACGTTCAGCGACCGGCTGCGCGACGCCGTGCACGGTGGCAGCCCGGTGGCCGGCGAGACCATTCAGCAGCAGGGCTTCGGCACGGGCCTGGGCACCGACCCCAACGGCGCGCCCATCAACGGCACGACCGAAGAGGCGCTCGCCGACCTCGCGCACCAGACCGACCTGGTGAAGCTCGGCCTCGCGGGCAACCTGCGCGACTACACGCTGACCGATCACACGGGTGCCCTGAAGGCGGGCGACGAGCTCGACTACCGCGGTGCGCCGGCCGGCTACGCCGACCAGCCCGACGAGATCATCACGTACGTCGATGCGCACGACAACGAGACGCTGTTCGACCTGTCGATGCTGAAGCTCCCGGCCGACACCACGATGGCCGACCGTGTGCGCATGAACACGCTGGAGCTCGCGACCACGACCTACGCGCAGACGCCATCGTTCTGGCACGCGGGCACCGAGCTGCTGCGCTCGAAGTCGCTGGATCGCAACAGCTACAACTCGGGCGACTGGTTCAACCGCATCGACTGGACCGGCCAGCAGTCGACGTTCGGCTCGGGTCTGCCGATGGCGGCCGACAACGACGACAACTGGGGCATCATGCAGCCGCTGCTGGCGAACCCCGCCAACAAGCCGCAGGCGTCCGACATCGCCACGGCCGAGGCATCCGCCCTCGACCTGCTGCGCGTGCGCGACGAGGTGGGGCTGCTGCGCCTCGGGTCTGCCGAGCTCATCGAGCAGAAGGTCACGTTCCCGAACAGCGGACCGGATGCCGCACCCGGCGTGGTCGTGATGCTCATCGACGACCTGGTCGGCAAGGACGTGGACCCGAAGCTCAAGGGAGCGCTGGTGGTGTTCAACGCCGGCACCGAGCCCGTCTCGCAGACGGTGTCGGCGTTGAAGGGCCGCTCGTTCGCGCTGACGCCGGCGCTCGCGAAGGGCTCCGACCCGGTCGTCAAGACGACGACGTGGGATGCCGCCACCGGCACGGTGACCGTCCCCGCCCGCACCGCCGTGGTTCTGGTGGAGGCGCAGAAGCGCTGACGCCGGCATCCCGGCATGACATCGCCCGCTCGCCCTTCGGGCGAGCGGGCGATGTCCGTCAGAGGCTGAGGTTCACGAGCAGCTGGTCGGCGGCGCGGCCGATCCCGCTCAGCTGCCACGGCACGACTACCAGCGCGATGACCGTGAACAGGACGATCGTCGATGCTCTTGCCCGCCGCACGATCCGGTCGACGAGCAGTCCGACGACGCTCACGATGCCGATAGTGCAGCCCGCGACGCTCGCGAACGCCATGCGCACGTAGTCCTCGTCGGTGGGAGCGCCCTGCGGCAGCGTCATCAGCGCGAGCGCGATCGGCACGATCACCAGCCCCAGCACGAGTACGAGGGGCGCGGAGAACCCGCGCAAGCTGGTGCCGGGCCTCGTGGGGCGCGGCTTCGTCGCGACGTCCGTCATGGCGCGAGCCTAGCGGTCCGGCGGGTGCCTTCGACAGCTCAGATCGCGCTGCCGACCCGCACCAGGTTGCCGTTGCGGTCGACGACGGCGAATTCGCGCATGCCGTAGTCGGTGTCGACCGGCGCCGTGATGCGGCTGCCGGTCGACGGATCCGGCTCGACGAGTCCCGCCCAGAGCTCGTACAGGCCCCGCGCGTCGTCGACGAACAGGTAGCACATCGACGCCGTGGTGAACGGGTCGACGTCGGGCGACTCGGTGAAGTGCAGCTCGGCCTCGCCGCGGCCGATGATGAGGTACTGCCATTCCTCGGGCGGTGCGCCGCGGTTCTCGAACCCGAGCCGCTCGTAGAACTCGAGCGTCTCTCGCAGGTCGCGGCTGAGGAGGATGGGGACGGCCCGCTCGGTCATCCCCGCAGGTTAGCGTGTCCCGCGGACGCGGCGGCAGGGGTCAGAGCGAGCCGAGCAGCTGCGCGCCGAACACCGCGACCGCGGCGAGGCCGACGCCCGCGACCGCGAAGCCCGCGATCGCGAGGACCAGGATGTTGCCGCCGATCGTCAGCAGAGCAGCCGCGACCGGAGAGAGCTCTCGATGACGGGCGATGCGGACCGAGGACGTGGTGGTGGCCATGACTTCGACGCTACGGAGCGCCGTCCCGCCGTGCGTCCACCCGTGGTCTCATCCGGGTCCACCTCTCGGATGATTCCGGCGCGGCCGCATGGGCTACGGTGGAGCCCGTTCGCACCCGCCGTCCCGGAGGCCCGACCATGAGAGTCGCCCTGCACTCGATCGTCAAGGACGGTCATGAGAGCTCCTACGACCGCGAGCACGAACGCATCCCCGACGACCTGGCAGCCAGCTTCGCGCGGATCGGCATCCGCGACTGGACGATCTGGCGGTCGGGATCGCACCTGTTCCACGTCGTCGACTGCGACGACTTCGCGGCGGCGATGCGGGCGCTGGAGGACGATCCGGCAGACGCCGCGTGGCAGGCGCGCATCGGCGAGCATGTGGACCATTTTGTCCTCGACGGCGAGGCGCCCGAGGGCATGATGCTGCCCCAGGTCTGGCGGCTGAGCGAGCAGCAGGGTTGACGCCCCTGGCGGCGGCATCCAATCAGAAAAAAGAAATCCAGGGAATTGTCGATGTGTGCGGACGCCGCGCGACGACCCCAGTGAGGCGGGTGCCTGCCCGCCCGCACCGGAAGGATCTGACATGAAGTACATGATGTTCGTCGTCACCTCGCTCGAGCCCGACGCCGAGGTCGACGAGTCCGACGTCGCCCTGTGGGTCGACCCGCTCGACGCCAGCGGCAAGCGCGTCATCGGCGAGGTGCTCGCCCCGCAGGGCGAGTCCACGGTCGTCAAGGTGCGCGGCGGCAAGGTGCTCACCACACGCGGACCCTTCGTCGAGACCGCCGAGGTCATCTGCGGCTTCGACATCCTCGAAGTCGACAGCCTCGACGAGGCGATCGAGATCGCGTCACGGCATCCGATGGCCCGCAACGGGCAGCTGGAGCTGCGCCCGTTCATGGTCTGGCCCGACGGCGCGGGGCGCGCGGGGGCCTGAGCCGCGGCATCCACTCATCGAGAAAGGGCGCGCTCCCGTCGTGACCGACGGGAGCGCGCCCTTTCGCGGAATGGGTCCGCGTTTGTTGAGCAAGCGCTTGAGCAAATTGCGGGGCAGGACTTCTGTCTGCGTGTCGACTGGGATCAAGAGGAACAGCGTGACTGCTCCGGACGAAGAAAGGGAAACCGTTAGACTGCGGTGACCGAGGCCCCGGGAGGATCGAGATGGTTCGTGAGACCACAACGCCCGCCGAAGCTGTGATGAGCATCGGACACCGCGAGGAGGGCCGTCGGCTTCCGGCGCGGGCGGGCGTGGCGACCGACACCGCACGGCTCGATCTGAGCGGACTGTGGGCGTTCCACTACAGCGTGGATGGGCGAAGCCCGGAGGGCGCGCTGCAGCCACCGTTCGACGACACCCTTTGGGACCGCATTCGCGTGCCCTCTCATTGGGTCCTCGAGGGCGATGGGCGATACGGCCGCCCCCAGTACACGAACGTGACACTGCCGATCCCGCTCGACCCGCCTCACGCGCCCGATCTCAATCCGACCGGCACCTATCGGCGCACCTTCGAACTCGCCGACGGATGGCTGGACGGCACGGTCGTGCTGCGCACCGAGGGCATCGAGTCCGAGGCCACCATCTGGGTCAACGGGATCGAGCTGGGGACCCGGAACGGCTCCCGGCTCGTTCAGGACTTCGACGCCACCGACGCCGTGCACCCCGGTGAGAACGTCATCACGATCCGGGTGCGGCAGTGGTCCGCCGGCACCTACCTGGAGGACCAGGATCAGTGGTGGATGCCCGGGATCTTCCGCGAGGTCGTGCTGCTCCACCGCCCCGCCGGGAGCATCGACGACGTGTGGCTGCGGTGCGAATACGACCATCTCGACGGCAGCGGCACGGTCGTACCGGAGATCGCCGCGCACGCGGCGGCCTGGCCGGTGACGCTCGAGATCCCCGCGCTCGGTGTGCGGATGACGTGGGCCGATCGCGACTCGGTGTCAGAGATCCGGATCCCCGCGGTGCAGCCGTGGTCCGCCGAACGCCCCGACCTCTATGACGTACAACTCGTCGCCGCGGGGGAGACCGTGTCGATGCGTGTCGGCTTCCGCAGCATCGCGATCCGGGACGGGGTCCTGCAGGTGAACGGCCGTCCGATCAAGATCCGCGGCATGAACCGGCACGAGATCGACGCCGAGCGCGGACGGGTCTTCGACGAGGAGGAAGCGCGGCGCGACCTCATCCTGATGAAGCAGCACAACGTCGACGGCATCCGCACCGCGCACTACCCGCCGCACCCTCGCCTGCTGGATCTCGCCGACGAGCTCGGATTCTGGGTCGTGCTGGAGTGCGACCTTGAGACCAGCGGATTCCTCGATCAGGAGCCGCACTGGCGGGGCAATCCTGCGGACGACCCCGCATGGGGGCCTGCGCTCCTCGACCGCGTCATGCGCACCGTCGAGCGGGACAAGAATCATCCGAGCATCATCATGTGGTCCATCGCCAATGAGAGCGGAATGGGCTCGGGGCTCGCGGCCATGTCGGCGTGGGTGAAACAGCGGGATCCGGGTCGCCCCGTCATCTACGAAGGCGACTACACGGCCGACTATACCGACGTGTACTGCCGCATGTATCCCACGCTCGAGGAGATCGACGCGTTCCTCGCGGACGACGGGCCGATCGGGGTCGCCTCGCATCCGGCATCCCACGTCACCCCGGAGCAAGCCCGGCGCGCTCGCAGTCTGCCGTACTTGCTTGTCGAGTATGCCCACGCGATGGGAACCGGCCCGGGGGGTCTGGACGGCTATGCCGCCCGGATCATGTCGGATCCGCGCATCGCGGGCAGCTTCCTCTGGGAGTGGAAGGATCACACGCTCCGCGCAACGACCGCGGACGGCACCCCGTTCCTCGCGTACGGCGGCGATTTCGGCGAGGAGGTGCACGACGGGAACTTCTGCGCCGACGGACTCGTCGCCGCCGACGGCAGTCCGCGCGCCGGCCTGACGGCGTGGGCGCAGCTCTCAGCCCCCGTGACTGCGCGGTGGACGGATGCCGGGATCCTGGTCGAGTCGCATCGCACCTTCGTCGACACGTCCGATCTTCGACTGCGCTGGGCAGTGCTGTCCGACGGTGTGGAGTACGCCGGGGCAGCGCTGGAGTTCGCGCCCGTCGGCCCCGGCGGACACGTGATGATCGAGCCGCCCGCCGAGCTCGGGCGTGCGCTCGCCGTGGCTGCGGTCGGCGGCGAGACGGTCGTCCTCGTGCAGGTCGTCCTCGCGCACGAGACGACGTGGGCTCCCGCCGGGCACGTGGTGTCGGGGGCTGCGCACCTCGTCCGTCCGCGCAGCCGGCGTGAGCCGGTGACGGAGCCGGCGGGCGTCGAGAGCGGTGAAGCCGGCCTGCGTGTCGGACCGGCCGTCTTCGACGAAGCATCCGGCGACCTCCGCGGCATCGGCGGGATCCCGATCGGATCCGCCGCGATCGATCTCTGGCGGGCGCCGACCGACAACGACCTCGGACGCAACCCGCTCGACTACGAGGCCGAGCCGCCGACGCCCGCGAACGTGGGCGAGGGATCCGGCATCGGCGGCACGTCGGCAGCCGACCGCTGGCGGCGGCGCGGCCTGCATCGGCTGCGGCGACGCATCGTCGTCCGCGAACGATCGGATGCCTTGCTGCACAACGTCGACCGATGGATGCCGGCAGGGACGAGCGAGGGCGTGGACGCATCCTTCACGTGGTCCGCCGAGCGCGGCGACGCCGTGTGTGATCTCGCCGTCAGGCCCGCCGATCCGCGGCTCAACGGCATCTGGCCGCGGGTGGCGTGGCGTCTGGAGCTGCCGGCAGAGGAATGGGACGTCGAGTGGTACGGGTACGGTCCCGGCGAGTCGTATCCCGACCTCATGGCCGGTGTGCGGCTGGGCCTCTGGCGTTCGGGGATCGATGGTCTCGCCCCGGACGTCGCGCGCCCGCAGGAATCGGGGCACCGCTCCGGAGTCCGCTGGCTGCGGCTTGCCGCGCGGAGCCGTCCCGCGCTCCGGATCGAGGTGCTCGAGGGCTCACCCGGTTTCTCCCTCCGCCGGTGGAGCCCGCTGCAGACGACGGGGGTCGCCCATCCGCACGAACTCCCGCTGCCGACGGCTGCACACCTGAGCATCGAACTCGGCATGCACGGCGTCGGAACCCGGGCCTGCGGCCCCGACGTGCGTCCGGAGTTCGCGCTGCGGCCGCGGGAGCTGCGCGCCAGGCTCCGATTCTGCGTCGAGGAGTGAGCCCGGGCCGTCAGTCGTCGGTGCCGGGCTTGGCGCGGCCGATCTCGCGCCAGCGCGTGCGCAGGGCGTGAGCCGCCGCCTTGGGCTTGCGGTCCCGCGTGAAGACACCCTTCTTATTGCCGTCGACGCGGAAGTACCCCGACTTCGTCTGGAAGTCGGCGAAGTTCCACACCTGCTCGCCGACGACCGCGGGTACGCGGTCGAACACGCTGTGGTACACGTCGAGCATGCCGACCTGGTACTCCTCGGTCCACGGCTGGTCCCAGACGGAGTGGAAGCCGGCGATCGTGTCGGCCCCATACTCCGTGACGATGATGGGGCGGCGGTACCGGTGCTCCCACTCGCGCAGCTCCGCCTCCAGCCCCGCTTCAGCCAGCACGAGGTCGCCCGCGTCCTCGTACCATCCGTAGTAGCGGTTCAGGCAGAGCACGTCGGCGAACTGCGAGGCCCGGCACATCGTCGGCGACGCCGCGATGAGGTTGACGAAGGTCACCGGACGCGTCGGATCGAGTTCGCGCGCGAGCGCGAACAGCGGCTCGAAGTACTCGTCGGCTCCCTCGATCATCGAGTCGGGTTCGTTGGCGATCGACCACATGACGACGCACGGGTGATTCTTGTCGCGAGCGATGAGCTCGCGGATCTCGCGCTTGTGCGCATCCTGGATGGACGGGCCGAAACCGCTGGTGAAGGTGTTGTGCTCCGCGCCGCCGGCGACGGCGATACCGCCCTCGATCCTCTTGTTGAGGCCGACGGCGGCCGTCTCATCGATGACGACGATGCCGTTGCGGTCGGCGAAGTCGAGGACCTCCTCGGCATACGGATAGTGGGAGGTGCGGAACGAGTTCGCCCCGATCCAGTCCATCAGCTGGAAATCGTGCACGAGGTAGGCGTTGTCGTGCCCCTTGCCCCGTACGGCCGTGTCCTCGTGCTTGCCGAAGCCGGTGAAGTAGAAGGGTTCGCCGTTGATGGGGAAGCGTGCGCCGTCGACGGCGACGGTGCGGATGCCGACCGACAGCGGATACTCGTCGACCACGACGTGACCGACTATGGCTTCGATGACCAGTCGGTACAGGTACGCGGATCCCGGTCGCCACAGCCGCGCATCGGCGACGCGCAGCACGCCGGCCCGACCCTCGCCAGCGGAGACGACGGCGCCAGCCTCATCGACCAGCCGCACGCGGACGGATGCCTCGCCGGACACCTCGACGGTGTAGTCCACGAGCCCGGTCGTGCCGTCGATGTCCGTCACCACCGTGACGTCGCAGACGTGCACCGCGGGCCTGCTGGCCAGCCACACGGAGCGGTGGAGACCGGCGTAGTTGTAGAAGTCGTGGGAGTAGTCCTGGACGAGGCGGCCATCGGGGCGCGCGGTGACCGTGCCCGGCGGGATCGTATCGGGGGTGAGGCGATTGTCGACGCCGATGGTGAG
Source organism: Microbacterium helvum (assembly GCF_014779795.1). GTDB lineage: Bacteria > Actinomycetota > Actinomycetes > Actinomycetales > Microbacteriaceae > Microbacterium > Microbacterium helvum. The sequence continues at coordinate 77,898 of NZ_JACXZS010000006.1, read as the reverse complement.
CAGGAACTCCGCCCCTGCCGCCACGCGATCGGTGACATCGGCTTCGAACGGGAGGTAGCCGCCCTCGTGCTCGGCGACGAGCACATCCCCGACATAGACGACACTGTGGTGGGTCGCCGCATCCACCCGCACGATGACACGCTCGTCCGTCCAGCCGCGCGGGACTCGCACGATGCGCTGGTACCAGACCCAGCCGACGTGATCGCGGATCGATGGGTCGGTGAAGATGTCGTTGTAGCTCGCCGGCACGGGTGCCTGCAGGGCGGGAGCGAGCGGACCGGCCCACGGGGTGAGAAGGGTGTCGTCGTCGACGGCGAAGTCCCACAGGCCGTCGAGGGCGAGGAGTTCACGAGTGGATGTGATCCGCGGCCTCAGCATGTCCGTGACCCTCCGTCGTCCTTCACGTGTCGTGCGAGGAACGTCAGGATGTGCTCCCAGTCCTCCTCGCCGAGGGAGTGGCCTCCGGGACGCAGGTGGTACCCGACCCGCGCATTCGCGAGAACACGATGCGCGGAGAGCGCGGCCGACGTGGCGAGGTATTCGCCGACCGGGTCGGCCCAGTCGTCCTCCGTGGCGCTCGCGACGTAGAGCGAACGAGGAGCCAGGGCCGCCAGCAGGTGATGCTGATCGATGGGCAGATCGTCCTCTCGGCTCGCATACGTCGCGAACCGCGGCGTGAACCACGCGGGGAACCGCATGGTTGATCTCCTCGATGGACTCGCCCGCCAGGTGCCGGGTGAGCGCCGCGCCGGCGCATCCCGATGCGTTCGAGACGACGCCCGCGAATCCCTCGTCCTGCGCCGCGGCCCAGAGAGCCGCCTTGCCCAGGCGCGAGTGACCGAGCGCGACGATCGCGTCCGGATCCACCCTGTCGATCCGAACGAGCAGGCGGCGGAGGCAGGAGAGCCCCCACGCCCATGCGCCGATCGTTCCCCATGGATCGGCTGCCGGACGGTGCGACAGCCCGCGGATGCCGTCGCTGACGTGTTCGGGATCGTCCGGCTCGATGTCGCCCGCGTAGACGGTCGCGAAGCCGAATCCGGCGCGGAGCACGAGCTCGAGGGGCCATCTGCTCGCGGCGGCGCCGCGGCCGGCCGCGGATGCACGGTCGCCATCGGTCGGCACGTTTCCGCCCGGCCGCACCCAGCTGCGGTGCAAAGGCACCCCCGGGTCGTCCGAGACGGTGTGGTTGCCGCCGAAGTTGAGCGCGGCGATGACCGGAACGGAGGACCCGGCGCGGGGGAGCACGACGAGGACGTCCAACACCCGGACTGCCTCGCCGTCCGAGACCGTCACCTCGAAGAGCCGTCGCACGCCGAGCCCGTCGCAGACCTCGGCGGGTTCTCCGACCTCACGCGCTGTCTCGGTCCAGCCCGGCCGCGGGGTGCGGCCATAGACGTGGTCAGCCAGGAGCTCGATCCAACCGCTTCGCGTCTGCTCCCACGTCCCTGCGGTGAACTCGTCGAGCGGCGGCGCGGCGGTCATGCCCTGTGTCATCCGGATCTCCTCTTCTCGCCGCGCGATACCCGCAGCGTGATCAGCTGGAACGGTCGAAGGGTCAGCCGCGGCTTGACACGGGGCCGCCCTTTCGCCTTCCGCTCAGCCCGCGAGCAGCAGGGTCGACGGCTTGGGTGAGAATTTGTTGTCGAGCACGAGGCAGGCGGCGCCGATGGCCGCGACGTCCGAGCCGAGCTGCGTGCCGGTGATCGTGATTCCGTGCAGGTCTCGTGAGACGGACTCGGCGGCGATCACCGGCGGGATCATCTGCAGATAGCGCTCGGCGACCCGTTCCCACATCGCCCCGCCGATCACGACGCGGTCGACGTCGAGCATGTTGGTTGCGGTGAGGACCGCGGATGCCGCGAACCGGCCGGCCCGGTCGATGATGGCGCCGGCGTGCTCGTCGCCGTCGTCCGCGAGCTCGCACAGGGCGGCGAACGCGACGTTGGCCGCCGCGGGGCTGTCGAGATCAGTGTCGGCGGGAAGCACGCCCAGTTCGACGCCCTGCGCGGCGAGCTCGCGCGGCGATCCCACCTGCCAGAACGCGTGGAAGCGGTCGGTGTAACGGTCGCCGTACTCCTCGGACGAGACGGGCATGCGCCCGACGTCCCCTGCATTGCTCGACATGCCGCGGATCACCACGTCGTCGATGACGAAGCCCATGCCGATGCCGGTCCCCAAGTACAGGAACACGAAGTTGCGCGACTCCCCGGCGCCGCGGTCGGCCCACTGCTCGGCGACGGCGCCGGCGATGACGTCCTTGTCGAGCAGCACCGGCAGACCGGTCGCCTCGCGCAGGTGGTCGCGCAGCGGCACTTGGTGCCAGCCGGGCAGGTGCGGCGGATCGAGCACGAGGCCCTTCTGCACGTCGACCGGTCCGGGGGAGGCGATCCCCACGCCCAGGATGCGGGCGCGGTCGATGGGCGCGCCTTCGATGAGCTGCTCGATGTGCTCGCTGATCAGCGTGAGCACCGACTCGGGGTCGCGCACATCGGGGGTGGGATGGCTCGCATCGACGACGACGCGCCCCGTGAAGTCGAGCAGCACGTAGGTGATGACGGCCGGGTCGATATGCACCCCGACGGCGTAGCAGCCGGTCGGATCGAGCTCGAGCATCGTGCGGGGCTTGCCGTACGCGACGGGCTGCTTGCCGGTCTCGAGCACGTAGCCCTGGTCGATGAGCCGCCGGCAGATGTTCGACACGGTCTGGGCCGACAGGCCGGTCTCGGTCGTCAGCTCGACGCGGCTGCAGCCGCCCTCGGCGCGCCGGATGGCATTGAGCACGACTGTCTCGTTGAAGTCGGCGACCCGGGGGAGGTTCGTGCCGCCGGTGGAACCCCGTGCGCCGGGGGACCAGGAACGCTCCATACGTGCTCCTCGCTGAATCCGGTCCCGTGCGTCCGGCCGCATCCGTGCCGGGAGTCTGCTGTTACCGTACACGGCCGGTCGGCCATGTACGGAGGGCCCTTGCCATCGGCGAGTCCCTGCCTCTATGTTAATCCATACATTTGAGGAAGTAAGTCGCACAGCCCCGCTGCGCACCTCGAAGATCCCGTATTCCGACAAGGTCGTCCGAACTGGAGTCCCCAATGCATACGCGCAGATCGCTCTTCTCCCTGGCCGTCACCGCGGCCCTCGTCCTCTCCGCAGTCCTCGTCCCGTCCACGGCCTCGGCTGACAGCCTCGACACCGTGGTGGGGGACTTCGAGAACGGCTCCCTCTGGTCGTTCAGCAACGGCTCTGAGTTCCCCGGCGCCACCGGCGGCATCGCCGCCGACCCCGACGCGCACTCGGGTGCGGCATCCGCCCGCCTCAGCGCCGACTTCACCGCCGGTGGCAAGTACGTCGCGATGTCGAAGAACGCTGCGATCGACGTCGTGTCGCTGAGCTTCTGGGTCAAGTCCACCACCGGAACCCGTCTCGCGCTGCGTGCCGTCGACAGCACCGGGCAGACCCACCAGCAGCGCATCTCGCTCACGCCGGGAACGGACTGGCAGCACCTCGTCGTCACCGACTTCGCCGCCGGCAGCGGGTACTCGCACTTCGGCGGCGCCAATGACGGCGTGTGGCACGGCCCGTCGAAGACGTTCTCGATCCTTGTCGACGAGAACAGCTTCGGCGGGGCGAAGACGGGCTCGATCCTGGTCGACGACGTCGTGGCCACCAAAGCGCCGTCGACACTCGCCCTCGACCAGGTCGCCGAAGGCAACGTGTTCGTCGAGGGTGAGACGCCCGCGGTCGATATCCAATCCAGCGGCGATGCGGTCGCGTGGACTCTCACCGGACTCGACGGCGTCGCGGTCGACAGCGGCACCGTCAGCATGGCGTCGCCCGTCGAGCGACTCAGCTTCGCGGGTCTCGACCTCGGGTACTACACGCTCAGTGCAACCGCGTCGTCCTCCGGAACCGTGATCGGCACTGCGAGCACGGTCATCGCGCTCCTCGTCGAGCACGGTGCCAGTCCGGTCGATTCGCCGTTCGGCATGGCCGCGCACATGACCCGGTGGGACGCCCCGGACTTCACCCTCACCGACCTGCTCGCCGACGCGGGTGTCGCGCACGTGCGCGACGACGCGTCGTGGGCATCGGTCGAGACCGCGCCGGGCTCGTACTCCTACGTCCGGTACGACGGAATGGTGGCGAAGCTGGATGCCGCCGGCATCGACTGGCTGCCGATCCCGGCCTATACGAACGCGTTCTACGACGGCAATGCCACCCCGTACACCGACGAGGGTCGCTCCGCCTACGGGGACTTCGCCGTCGCTCTCACCGACCATTACGACAGCACCGCCGTCGAGATCTACAACGAGTTCAACCTGCCGGGCTTCGGAGACCGCGGCGACGGCCCGGCCGACGCCAAGGCGGAGTACTACTACCCGCTCCTGAAGAAGGCGTACGAAGACATCAAGGCCGTCGATCCTGACCGCACGGTCGTGGGCGGTGCGACCGCCGGAGTGCCCCTCGCGTGGCTCGAGACCCTGTTCCAGCTCGGCGGCCTGCAGTACATGGACGCCCTCTCGATCCACCCGTACCTCTACCCGGGTTCGCCCGCGGGCCTGGACACGCTCATCGACCAGGTGAACGCGCTCGTCAAGAAGTACAACAACGGCCAGACCATCCCGATCTGGATCACCGAGCAGGGCTGGGTCACGGGTACCAACGCCCGGGCGGTCTCGGAGCAGACGCAGGCGGACTACATCGTCCAGGCGCACGTGCGCGCCTTCGCGAAGGGCGTCCAGCGGTACTTCTGGTACGACTTCATGGACGACGGCACCGACGCCGGCAACGTCGAGAACCGCTTCGGCATCGTGCGCAACACCGCCGACCAGCTCGGCAAGTGGACGGCCAAGCCTGCCTACGTGGCCTATTCGACCCTCACCGACCAGCTGCAGGCCGCGGACTTCGACCGTGTCGAGACCGCCCCGGCAGGCGTGTCGTGCTACGTGTTCGACGAGGGCGGCGCCGACAAGCGTGTGGTCTGGTCGACCACGCCGAGCACTGTCGCGCTCGCCGCCACGGGTCCGGTGACGGTCACCGACCAGCAGGGCCGTGAGACGACGCTGCAGCCGGCGAACGGCGCCGTCGAACTCACCGTCGGCGCCACGCCGGTGTACATCGCCGGCGCGGTCACCGGTGTCACCTCGTCGCGGCTGTCGCTGACCCTGCCGGCCTCGGTCGCGATCGACGACACCTTCACCGCGACGCTGGGCGTCGACAACAGCGACGGCACGGCCCCGCTGTCGGGCGAGTTCACGCTCGACGGCCAGACCGTCGCGGTCGAGGTGGCCGCCGGCGCCACCGCGGAGTTCCCGGTGTCGCTGACCGCCGGGCGAGACCTCGGCGCGCGCAGCTACCGCGGCGAGCTGCGCGTCGGCGGCGCCCTGGTGGCGACCGTCGAGGGCACCGTCACCGTGAAGAACCGGATCGGCGTCACCGCCCGGCACGCCCTGCGCGACTCCGGCGACGTGCTCGAGGTGACCGTTTCCAATGCCTCGGTCGGCGCCGTCCCCGCCGACGAGATCGCGTACACGATGGGCACCACCTCGGGCACGGCCGCCGTGCCCGAGGTGCCCGCCGACGGCGGCGTCGTCGTCGACGTCCCGCTCGCGGGCCTCGCGCCCGGCACCTATCCCACGTCGGTCTCGTACGAGATCGACGGGCTCCCGGCGGCGACCTCGTCGACGACGACGGTGATGGTGGATGCCGCAGCCCAGCGCGTCCTCGCGCACCAGGTGACGGCATCCGACGCCGCACCGCTCGATCTCACCGCCGACGGCACCAACGCCGTCACCGGGTGGGAGGGCGAAGCCGACCTGAGCGGAACGATCCAGCCGACGTGGGACGCGGAGGGCCTGCACCTGCACGCGACGATCGCCGACGACGTGCAGGCTCAGCCCAACAGCGGCGAGCAGATCTGGGCGGGCGACTCCATCCAGTTCACCGTCCAGGCCGGCATGCCGGGCGAGACGAAGCCGTGGGACGAGATCGGCATCGCGCTGACCGCCACCGGACCGGTGGTGTGGAAGTGGGTCGCGGGATCGGGTGAGACCGGCGAGGTCGCGGGGGCGGAGGCATCCATCGTCCGAGACGACGCCGCCGCGACCACGACCTACGACCTCACGCTGCCGTGGAGCGCCGTCGCTCCAGCCGACCCGGCGACGCGACTGGTCAGCATGTCGTTCGTCGTGAACGACGACGACGGCGCCGGCCGCACAGGCTGGATCGAGGTGGGCAGCGGCATCGCCCGCTCGAAGGACAACGCGCTGTACCTGCCGTTCGTCCTCGAACCCGCGCCTCCCGCACCCGTGTGCGACGCGACCGTCGACCAGGACGTGCGTGGCTCGCTCACGCTCACCGAGGGTCTGACCTGCATCACCGGCGTGACGGTGTCAGGACCGGTCACCGTCACCGGCGGTGCGTCCGTCACCATCACCGACTCGGTCGTGAAGGGCATCGTCCTCGCACAGGGTGCCGATGCGGTGACCGTGACCGGCTCCGAGGTGCGCGGCGCGCTCTCGGTGCAGGGCGCGACCGGTGCGGTGCTCGTCGAGGGCTCGACCATCGCCGGCATCGGCTCGTTCACCGGCAGCACCGGGGGCGTGACCGTGTCGGGAAACACCGTCTCGGGCGCGCTCACCTGCTCAGGGAACGACCCCGCCCCCACGAACGGCGGCGTGGCCAACACGATCACGGGCGCGGCCACCGGCCAGTGCGCGGGCTTCTGAGAGGACTGACATGAGAGCGCGTGAGAGATCACGGAAGCTGCTCGCGGGCGGCCTCGCCGCCGCCCTGCTGACGGCCGCGCTCGGGGCGCTCGCCCCGACTGCCGCCGTCGCGGCGGCACCCGATGCGTCCGTCGTGCTGGGTGCGACGCCGCAGCTGAGCGGCGTCGACAAGGTGCGCCCGGGTGACGCCGGAAAGGACCCGGCCGTCATCACGACCACCGTCGACGGCGTCGAGTGCTGGCAGATGCGCGACGATCCGTACGTCCGGTACGTGTACGTCGACGTCGCGGATGCCGTCATCCCGACCGGTGCGACGCGCGCCATCGTGCGGGTGTCGTACTTCGACGTCGGCACGGCGGGCTTCGACATCCACTACGACGCGAAGGCCGGACCCTGGACGGGGTCTCGCAACCAGCAGCTCACCGACACCGGGACCTGGCAGACGACGGCGTTCGAGCTGACGGGCATCAACTTCAAGAACCGTTCCAACGGCGCCGACTTCCGGCTGAACGTCAAGGCGCTGGAGGGCTCGATGCCGCCGGTGTGCTTCTCGAAGATCGAGGTCAGCTTCACCGACAAGCCCGTCGCGGCGCTCGACTCCCTTGCGATCATGAGCCCGTCGCTCATCTTCGCCGAGGGGGCGGCGTCGGTCGACGTCGCGACGCCGGCCGACGAGGTCACCTGGCGCCTCGGCGACGCGAACGACGTGGCGCTGCGCACCGGAACGACCGCGGTGACCGACGGCGAAGGAGCGATCGATCTCACCGATCTGCCGTTCGGCTACTACACGCTCGAGGTCACCGCTGACGTCGGCGCGCCGGTCACGCGCACGACCTCGCTGGCCGTGCTGGACGACCCGCCCGCGGGGTGGAACGGCGACGACGCGTTCTTCGGCACGCAGCTCCATCGCGGCCACCAGTCCGCCGGTGAGACCGAGGCGCTCATGGACGCCATGGTGCTGGCCGGCTACGGCATGAGCCGCATCGAGACGACGTGGGGCGAGGTCGAGAAGCAGAAGGGCGTGTACGAGTTCACCGGCGAAGGACAGCGGGTCGTAGGCGAGCTCGCCGACCGCGGCCAGCAGGTGATGTGGAACGCGGGGCTCGCGAGTCCGCTGTACGACGACAACCGCACTCCGGCCGGCGCCGAGGCGATCGACGCGTTCGCGGCGTACGTCGGGGCGACGGCCGCGCACTACAGCGGGCAGGGCGACTCACATGACGTCGGCATCCTGAACGAGTACAACTCCGCGGGCTTCAACAACGGCACGTGCGGTCTGACGGCGGCCTGCTATCTCGACATCCTCGAACCGACGTACGCTGCGGCGCATGCCGCGGACGCCGATGCGAACGTCATCGCGCCGATCAGCGCGGGCGTGCAGCTGGCGTGGACGCAGGACTTCATCGCGCAGGGCGGCCTCGACCACCTCGACACGTATGCGACGAACTACTACGGCTACTCGCAGAACGGCGCGGGCACCCCGCCCGAGCAGGCCACGGAGCTCGCCAACCTGCGGCAGCTGACGCAGATGATCGACCAGGCCGACCGCGACCGCGACATCCCGGTGCGCATCACCGAGAACGGCTGGCCGACGCACATCGCCGGGTCGACCCTGGCGCAGCAGGCCGACTACGCGATCCGCGGACCGCTGCTCGCTCAGCTCGCCGGCGCCGACGAGTACCTCTGGTACGACCTGTACGACGACGGGTTCAACGCCGGCGTGAACGAGGACCGCTTCGGCCTCATCAACCGTGCGGACGACACCGCGTGCTTCCTGTGGAAGTGCCCGGGCGACAACTACACGTACGGTGCCGTGCATGGCATCAGTCCGAAGCCCGGGTTCGTGTCGCAGGCGGTCGCAATCCGCCAGACGATCGGCCGCGACCTCGCCGGCCGCGACGACCTCGGCTCGGCGTCGGCGTACAGCCTGCGCTACACCGGAGCGAACGCGGCGGACACCGTGCGCGTGCTGTGGAGCACGGGCACCGACACCGTCACGGTCACCTCGGCCGCCGGGTTCACGCTCACCGACCAGTTCGGCAAGGTGCAGCAGGTCAGCAAGGACTCGGTGTCGCTGCAGCTGACCGGTTCGCCGGTCTTCGTGAAGGGCGACGTCGCGGTCTCGACGACGGCGCCGCAGTTCACGGTCGATGTACCGCGGTCCTCGGTGCTCACGCACGACCTGCCCGTCACGGTCGCGGCGGTCCCCGGGGCGGATGCCAGCGGTGCGACGCTCGTCGTGTCGGCCGACGGCGTCGAGCAGACGATCAAGCTGAAGAAGGACGGCCCTGTCACGCTGACGCTCCCGGGCGTCGACCGGCTCGGCGAGCGTGAGGTCACGGTGACCGTGTCCGACACGAAGGGGCGTCTCATCGCCCAGGTGCGCGGCGCCACGGACGTGGTCGACCCGTACGTCGTGTCGGCGCGGCCGTCGATCACGCAGGGCACCGACGGCTACGCCTACGCGCTCGACGTCACCGTGACCAACAACGCCCCCGACCTGGGCGTCGACGTCGACCGCATCGACTGGACGCTGGGCACCCAGAAGGGGACGGTGACGGACGCCGTCACGATCCCGGGCGGCGAATCCCGCACGGTCTCGGTGCCGGTGTCGGACCCGAAGGTGTTCGCCACGCAGAAGTACGCGATCACGGCGCACTCCGGCGCCCTCGCCCGGTCGACCGCCGGATCGCTGAGCTTCTCGCCCGTGGAGAACGACGGTGCGACCACGCTGCCGGCGGTCGATCTCAACACGCTCGGCACATGGACGTCGATCCGCGGCGGCACGCGCACCGGCGCAGCCGACCTCGGCGGTGCGGTCCGGTTCACCGCCACACCTGACGCGCTCGTGCTGCATGCGGCGATCACCGACGACGTGCACCTCGCCGACCGCACCGACCCGTCGCTCAGCTGGCAGGTCGACTCGGTCCAGTTCAGCACGTACGACCTGTTCCCGACCGTGCTGGGCGGCGAACGGGTCGAGATCGGCGCGGCGCTGTCCGGCTCGGGCCCCGTCGTCTACACGTTCGCGGCCCCGGCGGGACTGCCCACCGGGCTCACGCCGGGAGCGACCGCCGACATCGTGCGCGACGAGGCCGCCAAGACGACGACCTACGACCTGTCGGTGCCGTGGTCGTCCCTCGGCTTCGACGGTCCGCCCGCCGGGGTGTGGGGCTTGTCGTTCCTCGCCAACGACGCCGACGGCGGCGTGGCTGGTGCCGACGCGCGTGCCGGATTCCTCGAATGGGGCTCAGGTGTGGGAACCGCACCGAAGAACCCGGCGCTGTTCAAGTCCGTCCAGGTGTTGGGACTGGACTGAACGCGGACGGCGGGGAGGTCTCAGCCTCCCCGCCGTCCGGCGCGTCCGCGCACCATCACCAGAAAAGAGGAACATGTCCCCGCGCACCCGCGAAGCGCCGCGGCTCCTGCTCGAGAACGCGTACGCGACCTATCCGCATGCCAACGCCTACTACGGCGACGGCGGGCGGTGGGTCGCTCTCGGGCGTGCCGACGGCGTCGACGAGATCGTCGGGGTGGAGTGGGATGCCTCGGGCGCCGGCGGCGGTGAGCCCGAGGCGCTCGTGTCCGCCGCGTTCCTGGCCGAGGCGTCAGGACTCGACGGCCCGGCCTGGAGTCCCGAGGAGCCCACGCGGTCGGTGCCGTGGTTCGACGTCGCGCTGCGCTCGCAGACCCTGGTGTGCGCCCGCGGCGGCGCGCTGATCGCTGTCGAGCTCGCCGCCAGCACCCGCTGCCCGCGCGTGGCGTATCGCTCGCAGGACGGCTGGACGCTCGACGGACTGGCGGGCGTCGCCCCCGGCGGGCGGACCGCAGTGGTCGCCGAGGAGCGCGAGGGCGTCCATCGCGCGCTGCTTGTCGACCTGCGCGACGGGTCGTCGCGCGAAATCCTGCGACATCAGTGGCACGCGAACCACGTTCACTTCGCACCGGCCGATCCGTCGTGGATCGGCTACGCGCACGAGGGGCCGGCGACCGCCGTCGACGACCGGGTGTGGGGGTGGAACCCCAGCGGGGCTCCGGCCGGCCGGTCGGTCGTCGACCAGCACGCGCTGTCGGACGACCCGCCCTCGGCGGTCGCTCTCGGTCACGAGCGCTGGATGTTCCACGACCTCGGCGCCGTCGTCGTGGCGTACGGCGAAAGCCCCGCGGGTCCGAGGGGCATCTACGAGGTGTTCGTCGACGGCCGCCCACCGCGCCTGGTGTCGGCGGGGGAGCGGGACTGGCACGTCGGCATCTCGCGTGACGGGCGGCGGCTCGTCGTCGACACGACCGGGCCCGCGGATGCGCCGGGCCGCGGCTGGCAGGATGCCGGCACGGCGAGCTCGCTCGTGCTGATCGACGCCGCGACGGGGGAGCGCCGCACGCTTGCCGAGGCAGGGTTCATCGCGCACCCGTACCACCCGCATCCGTCGTTCACTCCGGACGGCCGTGCCGTCGTGTTCAACCTCGTCGAGCGGGATGCCGCCGGCGCCGTCGTCCGCCGCGGCGCCGCGATCGTCGGCGTGGATCCGCGGGGCGCGGGCTGACCGGTCCTGATCGGTCGCTAGACGGATCGATAATCGTTAACTAGTGTCGTCGGGCCACCCCGTCGCCTCAGGAGGAAGAACTCGTGCAGGAACTCACCCATCGCTCGGACGTCACGGTCGTCGGAGGCGGGCTGGCAGGGGTCGCCGCTGCGATCTCGGCCGCACGCAACGGCGCCCGCGTCGCGCTCGTCAACAACCGCCCAGTGCTCGGCGGCAACTCGTCGAGCGAGGTGAGGGTGTGGGTCGTCGGCGGAACCGCGCACGGCGCGCAGAAGTTCGCGCGCGAGACCGGGATCATGGGCGAGCTGTTCCTCGAGAACCAGTGGCGCAACCCGCAGGGCAACCCGATCCTGTGGGATCACGTCGTGCTCGACCTCGTGCGCGCCGAGCCGAACATCACGCTGTTCCTCAACACCGAGGTGCGCGACGTCGAGGCCGACGGCCCGGCCGAGGACCGCAGCATCCATTCCGTGACCGGGTGGCAATCGGGGTCGGAGAAGCTGATCACGTTCGAGTCGCCGATCTTCGTCGACTGCACCGGCGACGGGCTCGTCGGGTTCCTCGCGGGCGCGCGGTTCATGTCGGGACGCGAGGACCGCGCCGCGCACGGCGAGCCGTGGGCGCCCGAGGTCGCCGACGACGACATGCTCGGCAGCACCATCCTCTTCTACACGAAGGACGCGGGGGAGCCCGTGAGATTCGTGCCTCCGGGGGTGACGAAAGACATCGTCGCTGCCGGCATCCCGATCCATCGCCACATCGACACGGCGATGAACGGCTGCGACTACTGGTGGATCGAGTGGGGCGGCGAGCTCGACGCGGTCCACGACAACGAGCGCATCCGCGACGAGCTGTGGGGCGTCGTCTTCGGCATCTGGGACCACATCAAGAACTCGGGTGAGTTCGACGCCGACACCCTCACGCTGGAATGGGTCGGCACGATGCCCGGCAAGCGCGAGTACCGCCGGTTCGTCGGAGACCACGTGCTGACGCAGCAGGACGTGCTCGATCAGACCCGCTTCGACGACAACATCGGCTTCGGCGGCTGGTCGATCGATCTGCACCCTCCGGGAGGGGTCTACTCGGATGCCGCCGGCTCGATGCATCTGCACGGTCCGGGGCTGTACGAGATCCCGTTCCGGTCGCTGTACTCGGTGAACGTGTCGAACCTGCTCATGGCGGGCCGTGACATCTCGGCGAGTCACGTCGCCTTCGGCACGACGCGTGTGATGGCGACGTGCGCCGTCACGGGCGAGGCCGCCGGCGCGGGCGCCGCGCTCGCCGCGCGCTACGCCGTCTCGCCACGCACGCTGCTGGCCGAGCGTCGCGACGAGGTGCAGCAGACGCTGCTGCGACAGGATGCCGCCATCGCGGGTGTTCCTTGGCATGACGCTCGCGACCTGGCGTTGGCCGCCGACGTGTCGGCATCGTCGCAATTGCGGCGGCTCGCTGCCCCGCGCTCCGACGCTGGTGCTGAAGAGCGTGTGTCGCTTGCAGACCGCGACTTCGGGGTGCTGCTCCCGGTCGACCCGCGTCTGGACGCCGTGTCCATCGACATCGAGGCCGAGCGTGCCACGACCGCCGTGGTCGAGCTGTGGAGCACCCGCAACGGCATGAACCACGTGCCCGTCGATGTCATCGACCGCCGCGAAGTCGCGGTGCGGGCCGGGCGTTCGGAGCTGCGGGCCGAATTCGCGTACGTGCCCGATGCCCCGTGCAGTGTCGTGGTGGTGATCCGGCGCGACCCGCACCTGGCGGTGCGAATCGCCGACGAGCTGCCGCCGTTTGGGGTGCTCGGCCTGCTCAGCCGCGAGCCCGGGCTGACGACGGGCCAGGCGCAGACGAACGCGTGGTCGGCCGTGGAGCTGCGCCGCCGCACACCGCGGTTCGCCGTCGAGCCCGACACCGACGCGTACCGCCCGTCGCAGGTGGCCGGAGGTCTCGCGCGCCCGTTCGACGGCCCGAACCTGTGGTCGTCCGGCCAGGTCTCGGGGGAGGAGTGGGTGCAGCTCGCGTGGCCCGAGGAGCACGAGATCGGCAGTGTCGAGCTCGTCTTCAACGACGACGTCGACGAGGATCTCGTGAATCTGCACCATCACCGCACGCCGTTCCTCGTGATGCCCGAGCTCGTGCGCGACTACCGCGTGGAGACCGCGAGCGCGGGGGAGTGGCATCCACTCGTCCGCGTCGAGGGCAACCACCTGCGACGGCGAGTGCATCGGCTGGAGGAGCCCGTGCGCGCGAATGCGCTGCGGGTCGTCGTCGAGGCGACGAACGGCGCGACCACGACGATGGTCGTCGCGCTGAGGGCCTTTCCCCCGGGCGTGTGAGCCGGCTCAGGGCGCCTCGGCGCTCGGGCTTGACTAAGTCTATCAAGTTGATTTATCGTATCGATCACGAGGAAGACCTCGACCCGGGCGTACCAGACGCCGCAGCTTCAACGAAGAGGATCGCAGTGCACGACAACCGGCTCATCGTCGAGGGGCGCCTCGAGCGCTTCATCGCCGAGTTCCTCACTCCGGCGGTCTACCGGCGGGTCAGCCCGCTGCGGGTCGAGGCCTGGGAGGTGCCCGACGAGCCGGTCGCGGCGGCCGTCGCCTTCGCCGCCGAATACGCGCCGATCGCCCTGCCGTACGCGTGGGGACGCCCGTGGGGGACCGTGTGGTTCCACGCCACCGGCGTCGTGCCAGTCGACTGGTTCGATGAGCAGGGCCGCCTGCCCGAGGCGACCCGTCTCGAGGTGGTCGTCGACCTCGGCTTCTTCGGCGACCGTCCCGGCTTCCAGGCTGAAGGCCTCGCCTACCGCGCCGACGGCTCGATCATCAAGGCCGTCTCGCCGCGCGCCTCGTACCTGCCGTGGGCGGGGGATGCCGGCACCGCCGTCGACGTGTACGTCGAGGCCGCTGCCAACCCGGACGTCGCGGGCGACTACGACTTCCTCCCGACGCCGCTGGGGCTCAAGGCCACCGCCGGCGACGCCCCGCTGTACACCGCGAAGCAGTTCGCCGTCGCGCTCCTCGACGAGAACGTGTGGGAGCTCGCCCGCGACGTGTGGACGCTCGACGGGCTCATGCGCGAGCTCAGCGTCGAGAGCCCCCGCCGCGCCGCGATCCTGCGCGGCTTCGAGCGCATGCTCGACATCGCCGACCCGCTCGACCTCGCCGGCACCGCGATCGCTGCGCGCGGCATCCTCGCTCCACTCCTCGCGAGCCCCGCCCACGCGACCGCCCACGACGTCGTCGCGATCGGGCACGCGCACATCGACTCGGCGTGGCTGTGGCCGTTCCGCGAGACCATCCGAAAGTGCGCGCGCACGTTCTCGAACGTGATCGCCCTGATGGACGAGTACCCCGAGTTCCGCTTCGCGTGCTCGTCGGCGCAGCAGCTGAAGTGGATGAAGGACCACTACCCGGCGCTGTACGTGCGGATCAAGGAGAAGGTCGCGAGCGGCCAGTTCATCCCGGTCGGCGGCATGTGGGTCGAGCCCGACATCAACATGCCGGGCGGCGAGGCCATGGCGCGCCAGTTCGTGGCGGGCAAGCGGTTCTTCCTCGAGGAGTTCGGCGTCGACACGCAGGAGGTGTGGGTGCCTGACACGTTCGGCTACTCCGCCGCGCTGCCGCAGATCATCGCCGCGAGCGGCTCGAAGTGGTTCGTGACGCAGAAGATCTCGTGGAACCAGACCAACCAGATGCCGCACCACACCTTCCTGTGGGAGGGCATCGACGGCACGCGGGTGCTCACCCACTTCCCCTCGGCCGACACCTACATCTCCGAGCTGTCGGGCGCAGAGCTCGCCCACGCCGAGCGCAGCTTCCGCGAGGCCGGCGCCTCGACGGTTTCGCTCGTGCCGTTCGGGTGGGGCGACGGCGGCGGCGGACCCACACGCGAGATGATCGCCGCCGCCGCCCGCCTGCGTTCGCTGGAGGGATCGCCGACCGTCACGATCGACTCGCCGCAGCGCTTCTTCGAGCGCGTCGAGGACGAGTACCCCGAGCCGCCGGTGTGGTCGGGCGAGCTGTACCTCGAACTTCATCGTGGGTCGCTGACCTCGCAGCACCACACCAAGCAGGGCAACCGCCGCGGCGAGCACCTGCTGCGCGAGGCCGAGCTGTGGTCGGCCACGGCCGCCGTGCGCGAGGGCGTCGCCTACCCGTACGACGAACTCGAGACCAGCTGGCACACGCTGCTGCTCAACCAGTTCCACGACGTGCTGCCGGGCTGCTCGATCGCGTGGGTGTTCGAAGACGTCGCGCGCGAGAACGCCGCGCTCACCGAGCGCCTCGAGCGCATCGTCACCGCGTCGGCGACCGCGCTCGTCGGCGAGGGCGACCGCACGCTCGTCCTCAACGCCCGGCCGCAGTCCGCCGCCGGGGTCTCCGCGCTCTCGATCGGCGGACTGGATGCCGCCGCCGCGCCGGCGACCGCCGTCGAGCACGACGGGGTCGTGGTGCTCGACAACGGGCAGGTTCGCGCCGTCGTCGACGAGCGGGGCCTGCTGGTGTCGCTTGTCGACACCCGCACGGGTCGCGATGCGATCGCACCCGGCGCCGCCGGCAACCTGCTGCAGCTGCACCGCGACATCCCCAACAAGTGGGACGCCTGGGACATCGATGAGCACTACCGCCGCGTCGTCGAGGACCTCGACCACGCCGACGCGATCTCGGTCGTCGCCGACGGCGACGAGGCTGCGGTCGTCGTCGAGCGTTCGTTCGGGGCGTCCCGAATCGTCCAGACGCTGCGGCTTCGGCGCGGCGCCGAGGCGCTCGAGCTGCACCAGGACGTCGACTGGCACGAGACGCGGCGCCTGCTCAAGCTCGCCTTCCCTCTCGACGTGCACGCCGACCGGTCGGCCGCCGAGACCCAGTTCGGGCACGTCTTCCGCCCGACCCACACCAACACGTCGTGGGATGCCGCACGGTTCGAGATCTGCGCCCACCGCTGGATCCACGTCGCCGAGCCGGGTTACGGCGTCGCCATCGCCAACGAGTCCAGCTACGGCCACGACGTCACGCGCGACACACGCACCGACGGCGGCACCACGACCACCGTCCGCGTCTCGCTGTTGCGGGCGCCAGTGTTCCCCGACCCCGAGGCAGACCAGGGCCACCACGACCTCACCGTCTCGATCCGGCCGGGCGCCGGCATCCGAGACGCCATCGACGAGGGCTACCGCCTTAACCTGGCCGAGCGCACCGTGCGCGGCGGGCGCGACGTCGCCCCGCTGGTGCGGGTGTCGCACCCGGCGGTGCGGGTCGAGTCGGTCAAGCTCGCCGAGGACCGCAGCGGCGACGTCGTCGTGCGCCTCTACGAGTCCGAGGGCGCACGGGCGTCCGTCGACGTCGCGTTCGACATCGACGGTGCCACAGCCACGGCCGTCGTGGACCTGCTCGAGCGCGAGCTCGACGCACCGGCGGGCAGCGTACTGACCGCCGAGCGGGCACAGCTCGTGCTGCGCCCCTTCCAGCTCATCACCCTCCGCATCCGGCGGGAGGTCACGGCCGCAGCGGCGGAGTGAGAGCCGCGGCCGCCTGCCCAGCCGGCCGCGGATGACCAAGAGAGAAGTTCAGCCCCAGGCGCATCGCGCCCTCTACGAAGGAGTAGCAGTCATGTATCCACGCAACACCCGCAGACTCGCCATCCCGGCGGTCGCCCTCGCGGCCGGGCTCACCCTCGCCGGGTGCGCAGGCACCCCGAGCGCCGGCCCGACCGACTCGGGAGCCGCGTACGACCCGGACGCGAAGGTCACGATCACCGTCGGCGAGATGCCCACCGCCGATCAGGCCGCGTCGCTGGAGACGTTCGACGAGCGCGTGGCCGCGTTCGAAGAGCTCCACCCGAACATCACGGTCAAGGGCGAAGAGACGAAGTACGACCCGTCGACGTTCAACGCGCTGCTCGTGGGCGGCACGGCGCCGACGACGGTCGGCATCCCGTTCACCGACATGCAGTCCCTGATCGAGCGCGGCCAGGCCGCCGACATCACCGAATACGTGGCCGACAGCGACATCCTGTCGAGCCTGAACCCGACGCTCGACAAGGTCGTGCAATCGGGCGACCGTCAGTACGGCGTCGTGCGTCAGGCGTACACGATGGCCCTCATCTACAACCGCGCGCTGTACGAAGAGGCGGGCCTCGACCCCGACGACGCGCCCACGGACTGGGACGGCGTGCTCAAGAACGCCAAGACGATCACCGAGAAGACCGGCCAGACGGGCTTCATCATCCCGACGACGAACAACAACGGCGGCTGGCTGCTGACGACGATGTCGTACTCGAACGGGTCGCTCGTCCAGAAGGTCGACGGCGACAAGGTCACCGTCACGGTCGACACCGACGGCATGAAGGACTCGCTCCAGCTGCTGCACGACGTGCGGTGGGAAGGGGATGCCGCGGGCGCGAACTTCCTGCTCGGACCCGACGACATCCGCAGCGAGTTCGCCGCGGGCAGCGTCGGCCAGACCGTCAACGGCGGGTCGATCTACAACGACATGGTCATCAACCGCGGCATGACCGGCACCGACATCGGCATCGCGCCGATGCCGCAGGGCGACAAGGGCCTGGGCGCCCTCGGCGGCGGCACGATCCAGTGGTTCAACCCGAAGGCGACGGCCGACGAGATCGGCGCGGCGACCCTGTGGACCGAGTTCTACTGGCTCAACAAGTACGTCGACGAGGACGCGGCCGTCGCGCTCGCGAAGTCGCAGGCCGACGACGGCCGCCCCGTCGGCGCACCGGAGCTGCCGATCGTCAACGCCGAGGCGTACGAGACGTACCTCGGCTGGATCGAGCCCTACATCAACGTCGACCGGAGCATCTACGAGGCGTACCTGACGTCCGACCTCGCGGTCGTGCCCGAGCCCGCGATCAAGGCGCAGGAGCTGTACGCGGCCCTCGACCCGATCGCGCAGGCCGTGCTGACCGACGAGAATGCCGACATCGACCAGCTGCTGGCCGATGCCGAGACCGCCGTGCAGGCGATCGTCGACGCCGGCTGATCCCCCCTCCCGGCGCGGCCCCGCTACGGGCCGCGCCGGGACACCATCCCCCCAGACCCCGACCCGACAGGACGACGCATGACCCAGGTCACCACCGCAGCGCAGCGGCGTCGCGCCCAGCCGCCGCTGCAGCGCCTCACCAGGTGGGTGCGCGGCGGCGGCATCACGACCTTCCTCTTCTTCGTGCCGCTGCTGTTCACCTTCGGCTACTTCGCGTGGTGGCCGATCCTGCGCAGCCTCCTCCTCGCGATGCAGAAGACCAACCTCGTCACCGAGCCCACGTGGGTCGGCTTCGACAACTTCCAGCGCGTGCTCGCCGATCCGCTGCTGGCCACCGCGGTGGTCAACACCCTGTGGTTCGCGACGCTCGCGCTCATCATCGGATTCCCGATCCCGATCCTGATGGCGACGTTCATGGCCGAGCTGCGCCGCACGCGCCAGATCGCGAGTGTGCTCGTCTGCCTCCCGGTGATCATCCCGCCGGTCGTCGCGGTGCTGCTGTGGAAGCAGTTCTACGACCCGTCCCCCAGCGGCGTCTTCAACGAGATCCTGGGGGTGTTCGGCATCGGCCCCCTGCCGTGGCTGCAGAGCCCCGTGATGGCCATGCCGTCGATCGTCGTGCAGGCGACGTGGGCGAGCTTCGGACAGGCGACGATCATCTACCTCGCCGCGCTGATGTCGATCCAGTCCGACCTGTACGAGGCGGCCGAGATGGACGGCGCGCGCATCTTCCGCCGGTTCTGGCACATCACGCTGCCGCAGATGCGTGGCATCATGCTGCTGCTGCTCCTGCTGCAGATCATCGGCACGATGCAGGTGTTCACCGAGCCGTTCGTCATGACCGGCGGCGGCCCCGTCAACAAGACCACGACGGTGCTCATGCTCATCTACAACTACGCGTTCCAGCAGGGCGACTACGGCAAGGCGACCGCCCTCAGCCTGCTGCTGGCCGTCGTCCTCACGATCGTCTCCGCGGTGTATCTGCGGCTCACCCGGAGCTGGAGCAAGTCATGACCGACACCCTCACCGCGCCCACCGACGAGGTGCTCATCACCGGTCTGCCGACCGATCCCGCGCCCCAGCGGCGCCGCGCCCGACGCCGCAAGGCGGTCGAAGCGCAGGACCGCACCAACATCTCCGATCTCGACCGCAAGAGCAGGCGGATGCGCATCGGCCTGCTCATCCTGAACATCGTGCTGATCGCGGTGCTGCTCGTGATCTCGGCGGGTCCGCTGCTGTGGCTCGCGAAGGCCGCGGTCTCGACCACGCAGGACATCCTGCGCGAGCCCTTCGCATGGTGGCCGAGCGGCGTCCAGTGGCACAACCTCGTCGACGCGTGGGTCAAGATCGACATCGGCAAGTACCTGCTGAACACGGTGTGGCTGGCGGCGGGGGTGTGGTTCTTCGGGATGCTGGTGGCCCTGACCGGCGCCTACGGCATATCGATCCTGCGCCCGTCGTACGCCAAGGTCGTCAATGCCGGCGTGCTGGCGACCCTGTTCATCCCGGGTGTCGTGTCGCTCATCGCGCAGTACGTGACGGTGCTCGACATGCCGCTGCTGCACTGGAACCTCATCAACACGTTCTGGGCGGTGTGGCTGCCGGCGGCCGCGAGCGCGTTCAACGTGCTGCTCATCACGCGGTTCTTCGACTCGCTGCCCAAGGACGTGTTCGAGGCCGCGAAGATCGACGGCGCCGGCCCGTTCCAGGTCTTCTGGCGCATCGTGCTGCCGATGTCGAAGCCGATCATCGGCGTGACCTCGCTGATCACGATCATCGGCGCGTGGAAGGAGTTCCTGTGGCCCCTGCTGGTGCTGCCGAGCCCCGATCTGCAGCCCCTGTCGGTCGGCCTCTACAAGGTGACCGCGAGCGCGGACCTGGCACTGCTCATGGCGGGCATGTTCATCTCGGTGATCCTGCCGATCGTGCTGTTCCTCATCTTCCAGAAGCAGTTCCTCAAGAGCGCCGGCCAGGCCGGCGCGATCAAGGGATGACCGCATGACCGTTGCGTTGCGCGGCGTGATCCCGCCGCTGGTCACCCCCTTGACCGACGAGGGCGAGCTGGATTCGGCATCCCTCGAACGGCTCGTCGGCCACCTCGCCGACGCGGGTGTCGACGGGCTGTTCGTCGGCGGCTCGAGCGGCGAGGTCGCACTGCAGACCGACGACGTCCGCGTGCGCACGCTGCAGGTCGCGGTGGCCGCCGCCGGTGGCCTGCCGGTGCTCGCGGGAGCCATCGACACCGGGACGGCCCGGGTCGTCGAGCACGCGCGTCGGGCTCAGGATGCCGGAGCCGCGGGTGTCGTCGTCACGCCGCCGTTCTACGTGGCGCCGCATCCCGACGAGATCGTCGCGCACTACCGTGCCGTCGCGGCCGCGGTCGACATCCCCGTCATCGCGTACGACATCCCGTCGGCGACACACGTGCCGCTGCCGCTGCCGGCGCTGCAGGCGCTCGCAGAGGAGGGCACGATCGTCGCGCTCAAGGACTCCAGTGGCGACCTCGGGAGGTTCCGCGTCGCGGTGGAACGTGTGGCGCACACCGGCATCGGTCTGCTGACCGGGTCGGAGGTGTTCGCCGACCTGGCGCTGCAGGCAGGTGCGACGGGCATGGTGCCGGGCCTCGGCAACGTGGACCCCGACGGGTACGTCCGCATCCAGCGGGCGGTCGAGGCCGGCGATCACGCGGCCGCGGCGGCCGAGCAGCTGCGCCTCATCGAGCTGTTCCAGATCGTCGACGTCGCCGACCGCACCCGCATCGGGTTCACCGCGGGGGCGCTCGGCGCGTTCAAGGCCGCGCTGCACCTGCGCGGCGTGATCGCGTCGCCGCGCACGTTCGCACCGTTCCTCCCGCTCGACGACGCCGAGGTCGCCCGCATTCGCGGGCTGCTGGTCGAGGCCGGGCTGCCGGTCATCCGATGACGGCCCCGGCGACGGCGTCCGTACGCCTTGTGCGCGTGTCGCCCGACGACGGCGTCGCGACGAGCGCGTGGCCGCAGGGCAAGCTGTGCGTCACGACCGCGGGGCGTGTGTTCCAGGGTTTCAACCGCGGCAGCGCGCACGTCTCGGCAGACAAGGCGCCGGTCCTGACGTGGAGTGACGACGCCGGCGCGACATGGTCCGAGCCGCTGACGATCGGCACCGTCGAGCCGCACGCGCGCGGAACGGACTGCTGGGCGCTCGGCGTCGATGCAGACGACGTGCTGTGGGCGATCGTGCGCGGCCGCGGCGCGACCAGCGCGGTCGGCGACACCGCGCACACGCTGTGGTCGTCTGCCGACGCCGGCCTCTCGTGGTCGCGCCGGCTCGAACTGCCGGTGGAACAGGACGGCTTCGTGCCGGAGCTGTTCCACGACCTCTGCCTCGCCGGTGGCCGGATGGTCTCGGGCTACCACTTCGCGGATTCGTCCCGGCTCGGCTTCATGTTCTTCGACCCGTCCGACCCGGTCGGCACGTTCGAGGCCGTCGATGTCGTGCCCGACGGCGGCCCGATCTGCGGGCACTGCGAGCCGACGATCGCGTGGGATGCCTCAGCCGCTCGCATCGTCGGCGGACTGCGCAGCCAGGCCGCCGGCATCCCGACGCAGTTCTTCGAGCTGCGCCCCGACGGCACCGGGTTCGCCCGCTGGCCCGCGCCCGACACGGTGCTGTACAGCCCGCTGCCCGTCGCGGTGCGCGGCGACGTGTTCGCCGCCGCGCTGGGGGAGCGGTTCACGACGGGCGAGGTGTCGCTGTGGCTCGGCACGCGCGCGGCGTTCGACGCGCGCGGCGTGGCGGGGTGGACCCGCCATGAGCTGGCGCAGGCGCTGGAGGCGCCGGTCGCCGGTGCGTCAGAGTCCGGCGTCCCCGCCCTCGCGTTCGTCGGCGATGACCTGCTCGTCACCTGGAGCGCCGAGCGCGCCGACGGTTCGTCCGCGGTGTTCGCGGCCCGGCTCGAGCTCGGATCGATGGATGACGCCACCCGATCAGCCCGAGAATCCGACGATGCCGAAAGCAGGGTGGTCCGTCCTGGCGGGAGCTCGTAGCCTGCCGGAATGACCGAAACGGAACCGCGCGCCGGAGTGCAGTCCGTGCACCGCGCGCTGGACGTGCTCGAGGCCACCGCGCGGGCGCAGGTGCTGGGGGTCACGGCCGCCGCCGAACGCCTGCAGCTGTCGACATCGACCGTTCACGGGCTGATGCGGACGCTCTCCGACCGCCACTATCTGCAGCGGGTGCCGGGCGGGTACCGGCTCGGTCCGGCCGTCGCCACGCTCGGCGCACTGTCGGGCGCCGCCCGCATCCTGACGCCCATCGTCGAACCCGTGCTGGGCACGCTGAGCCTGCATACCGGACTCGCCACCACGGCGACGGTCCTGGCCGGGCGCGAGGCGCACCTCATCGCGTCGGCGGTCGGCCCCGGCGCTGTGACGGTCCGCACCGACCGAGAAGACCTGCGCGATCCGCTCGGGCTCGCGACCGGCCGCGTCCTTGTGGCGTACGCGCCCCGCGCGTCGTGGCCCGCGTTCTTCGATGCCGCGTCCGATGTCGCGCCACGCTGGTCGGTGCTCGAGTGGGAGCAGGAGTTCGCCCGCATCCGCGCCGCCTCGGTCGCCGTCAAGCTCACCGACGACCCCCGTGGCGCGGTCAGCCTCGCCGTGCCGGTCATCGGGACGGGCGGCGTGGTCGTGTGTGCGATCGGATGCTACAGCCCGGCCACTCTCGCAGCCGACCTGTTCGACGACGCCGCGCTCGAGCACCTGTGGCGGGCCTCGGACGGGCTGTCCCGGGCGCTCGGCGGGCCCGAGCCGCGGCATCCGCAGCTCGACTTCGCCACCCTGCTGGATTCTCTGACGAAAGCGATCCGCCGATGAGCCTCGTCGTCGACACCGACGTGCACAACGCCCTGCCCGACCTCACCGCGTACCTGCCGATGGCGTGGCGCGAGGCGTGGCGCCACCAAGGTCTGCCGCCGGGACAGTACATCAACCCGCGCGGCGGGGTCGCGCGCCACGACGTCACGCCGCCCAACGGAGGACCCCCGGCGAGCGACCCCTACTTCCTGATCAGCGACCATCTGGACCGCTACGACATCGACTACGGCATCCTGACCGGGCCGCACCTGCTGGCGCTGGGCACCGACCCCGACTACCTGAACGCGCTCGCCGTCGCGCACAACGACTGCACCATGGACTACTGGCTGCCGGTGTCGGATCGCTTCCGCGGCTCGATCCTGGTCAACGGCGACGAACCCGAGGGTGCGGTGCGCGAGATCCGGCGGTGCGCGGTCGATCGCCGCTTCGCGCAGGTCATCATGTCGTCGGCGACGCGGCGTCCGCTCGGCCAGCGGCAGTACCACCCGATCTACGAGGCCGCCGTCGAGGCGGGCCTGCCGATCGCGGTGCACCCCGGCACCGAGGGCGCCGGCACGGCCGGGCCGCCGACGCCCGTGGGCTGGCCGTCGCGCTACATGGAGTGGCACAACATCCTGCCCATCGGGTACATGGCGCAGATCAACAGCCTCGTCACCGAGGGGGTGTTCGAGATGTTCCCGACCCTCCGGTTCGTCGCGATCGAGGGCGGCACCGCCTGGCTGCCGCACCTCATGTGGCGCATGGACAAGAACTACAAGGCACTGCGCGACACGACCCCCTGGCTCCGGCGACTGCCGTCGGAGTACATCCTCGACCACGTGCTGCTCACGACGCAGCCGCTCGAAGAGCCGCGGCATCCGGGTGAGCTCGAGCAGATCTTCGCGATGATCGAGGCCGGCCGCACGCTCATGTTCTCGTCGGACTACCCGCACTGGGACTTCGACAACCGGGACGTGATCCTGCGAGCGATCGACCCGGCGATGCGCGACCGCATCATGGGCGGGACCGCCGCCGAGGTGTACGGGCTCACCGTCCGGCCCGCGCGTGAGCAGCTGCCCGCGCATCTGCCGGTGGGTGCCTCGGTGGTGGACGCGGGGCCGGCTGGCCCCGGTCCAGAGTCCGCGACGCGGTGGCTGGAGCCCGTCGAATGAGCGCGGCCTCAGTGGGTGGTGCGGCACTGGGCGGTGGGGTGCTCGCCGACCTCGTCGACGTCCCCGCGCAGGGCTCCGGGCCGCTCACGTGCGAGGTCGACGGCGTCGAGATCGGCCTGTATCGCGTCGGCGAAGGCATCGTGGCGTGGCGCAACGTGTGCCCGCACGAGGCGGCACCGGTATGCCGCGGGCCGATCGCGGGCACGCGGCTGGAATCGGCGGTGCACGAGTACAAGTACGGCCGCCACCAGGAGGTTGTGCGGTGCCCGTGGCACGGGTGGGAGTTCGACCTGCGCGACGGGGCGCACCTGGCCGCCGGATCGAACGCCCGCCTGCGCGGCTTCGGCGTCGAGGTGCGCGACGGCCGCGTCTACCCCCGGCGATCGGGCGCCGAGGCGGCGATCGCGCTGTGCGTCGAGGCCCGCACGACGCTCGCCGACCGGGTCGTCGAGCTGCGGCTGCGCGCCCGTGACGGCGCACGCCTTCCCGCCTGGGCGCCCGGGGCGCACGCCGAGCTGCGGCTGCCCAGCGGCCTCGTACGCCACTACTCGCTGTGCGGCGACCCGCGCGAGCGCGACGCGTACACGATCGCCGTGCGGCACGAGCCCGACGGCCGCGGAGGCTCCACCGAGCTGCACGCGCTCGCCGAAGGCGCCGAGCTCGAGCTGGTGACGGTGAGGAACCGGATGCCGCTGGTCGCGGCATCCGCGTTTCTCTTCGTCGCGGGCGGCATCGGCGTCACGCCGCTGCTGCCGCTGGCCGAGGCGGCGGGGCGGGGGAGCACGCCGAGCGCTTTCGTCTACGCCGGCGTGGACGCGGCCGCCATGGCGTACCGCGATCGCGTACGCCGGCTGGCCGGCCACGAGATCGTCGAGTCCCGCCGCGACGGCAGGCCTGAGCTCGCGTCGCGCATCGCCGCGCTCCCGGACGGCGCCGCCATCTACTGCTGCGGTCCCGAGGGGCTGATGGATGACGTCCGGCGGCTCGCGGCGCAGGCGGGGATCGCCCTCCACGCCGAGGCGTTCAGCCCCGCGACGGGACCCGGCGGGCAGCCGTTCGATCTCGTGCTCGCGGGCAGCGGCGAGCGGATCGCGGTGGGCGCCGACGAATCCGCGCTGAGCGCGGTGCGCCGCGCCGGGCACACGGCGGCCTCGTCGTGCGAACAGGGGTGGTGCGGCTCGTGCGAGGTCGCGGTGCGCGCGGGCGACCCCGACCACCGCGACGAGGTGCTCACGGCGGCCGAGCGCGACGCCGGCGGGGCGATGATGCTCTGTGTGAGTCGCGGCCTCGGCGAGGTGACCGTCGAGCTGTGAGGCCCTGGGTCAGCGCTGCGCGCTGAGGAAGAGGGCGTGCTCGTCGAGCACCCGACGCGGCCACGCGATCGGCACACCACGCTGCAGCATGGTCCGCTGCACGTCCTCGAGATGCCGTGCCCGGACGCCCTCGGCCGACTCGCCGGTGGCGAGCATCGTCGCCGCGAGCACCCCGGCCGCCTCGCCGATGCCCCACTCCACGGGATGCAGGCGGTAGGCGCCGTTCGAGATGTGCGTCGTGCCGATGTTCTTGTTGGCGGGGATCAGGTTGTCGGCGTCGCGAGGGATGAGCGCGCCGAGCGGGATCTGGAAAGGGTCGCAGTCGATGTCGACGTACGTGCGCCCCGCGGTCGACGGGTGCAGGTCGATGCGGTACGAGCCGATGCCCACAGAGTCGGCGAACTGCTCGACCGGCCGGCCGTCGCGCATCTCGCACCCGATGTGCTCTTCGGTGACGGTGAAGACGGCCCGGATGCGGCGAGCCTCGCGGATGTAGGGCTCCAGCGCGAAACCGTCCTCGCTGCCGACGACGTCGGGGCGCAGCCGCAGTCCCGGGTAGCCGGTGCCGCCGTCCGGGCGGCGAGCCTCGGTCTGCATCCAGTACAGAAGCGACTCCGAAAGGCCGCGCGCGCCGACGGCCGCGGCGGCGCGCTCGGCCGGACCGATGCCGGGGCCGACCAGCGGCTGCTCCCAGTAGTCGATCTGCGGCCAGTTCACGAGCGTGACGTCAGGGATCGACCCGTCGAAGTTGGCGGCGCCGAGCACGCGCCGGTAGTGCCAGAAGTCACGGCCGTCGGGCGCGACGGCGTCGGCGGGATCGCCCGAGAAGATCGCGCGGTGGCGGCGTGCGAGCGTGGGCGGCTCGAGGTCCTCCCACGACAGCTGCGGTGCCGGCCAGCGCGGGTCGTGCGTGTCTCGCCAGTGCGCGTACGATGCCGGCCGGTCGATGACGTGGTCCTCACCGGGGCGGTGCTCGATCGCGAAGCACCACGACACGGCCTGCTGGTCGAGTGGGTCGGCGACCTCGAGGGCATGCAGTTCACCGGTCTCGTGCTGCGCCTCGGCGCCTGTGACGAACTCCAGTGCGGCCAGCTCCAGCAGGTCGCCCAGCTCGGTCGCGTCGATCACCACGTGCGCATCGATCGTCAGCTCGTTGCCGGTGCGCGTATCGCGCACGGTCACCGAGCGTATGCGCCGGCCCTCGCGCTCGACGGCGATCGGCGTGCGATGCCGCAGCACCGTCAGCCGCCCGGTGGCGTATGACGGCGAGAGCACGGACTCGATCGCGACGGCCGCGACCCGGGGCTCGTGCGTGATGCGCGACACGTTGCCCAGGCCCGGGTTGAACGGTCGCTGCCGCCTCCCATATGGCGAGACGGGGTACTGCTCGGCGTAGATTCCGCGGATCGTCGCGCGCAACCGCGCGTACGTCGTCGAGGCCAGAGTCTCGATCCACTGATTCTCGTCGGGCGGGACGGCCTGTGTGGTCAGCTGTCCGCCGAGCCACGGACCCTCCGTGGTGATGACCGCGGTGCGGCCGAGCGCGACCGCGCTCTGCGCGGCGGCGATGCCGCCGAGACCGCCGCCGACGATCAGGACGTCGGCGACCTGGATGCCGGATGACATGGGAGTTCTCCTTCGAGATGTCGGGTCAGGGATGGCGCTTGCGGCTGATTCAGAGGTGCGAGCCCATGTTCAGCGTCTCGATCCGCACGCGGTGGCGCACAGATCCGGTCACCGGGATCACGATCCGTGCGTATCCGTCGTGGAGGGGCGGCGAATCGCGCAGCGCCCACGCGCGATGTGCGGTGGCACCGCCCGTGACGCGCACCGCATGCGTCTCGCCGCGGAGGACGACTTCGCCGGCGAGGAACAGCTCCTGCCCCTCGCGCAGCACGAACGCGAGGCCGGCGCCGTCGGCGACGAGTCCGGCATCCACGTCGATGAGGATCGCGCCGAGCGTGCCCGCCATGCCCGGCGCCGTGAGACGCACGTCGACGGCGGCGGGCTCGCATGCGACCTCGGCGGTGACCTCGAGCGGCGGGAGCCGGCGCACGTCGCGGCGGTCCAGGGAGGCATCCCAGCCGT
Organism: Microbacterium helvum; assembly: GCF_014779795.1. GTDB lineage: Bacteria > Actinomycetota > Actinomycetes > Actinomycetales > Microbacteriaceae > Microbacterium > Microbacterium helvum. Next base: position 50,226 of record NZ_JACXZS010000006.1, on the reverse strand, counting down.
CCGGTCGCACCGGCTCGCCCAGCGGGAGCTCGTAGCCCGGTCGCCGGCCCGGGGCGCCGGCAGAGGTCAGCAGGGCTCGCCGATCGCCGAACTCCGCCGACTGCGGCACGAACAGCCCGACGCCGTGCACGGCCTGGAAGAACTGGACCGACCGGATGCCGACGTCGCCATGCGCGACGGCGACGAACGACGGTGCGCGCCGCACGGTCGCAGTGAGGTCGCCGTCTCGGAACCGGGCGGCGCCCTGCCCCGCGAAGACGGTCCAGCAGCGGCTCGGGCGGGGGTCGGAGACGGTGCCCTCGGCGGCGCCGAAGTACGCGTCCGTCCACGCGCGCCAGAACAGCTCGTGCAGTTCCGCCGCCCCGGCGGCACGCTCCAGCGCAATCGACATCGACAGCAGCTCGCAGTCGTCGCGGAGCGTCCCCACCGCCTGGTAAAGGTCGATGAGCGACACCGGCACCGCACGAGAGCCGCGGTCCTGACGACTCGACAGCGACGAGTCCGCGCGGAGTGAGGCATCCAACAGCACCATGTCCGTCCGCAGGTTGTGCGCGGCCGCGTCGAGCGCGCCCGGCGTGCCGCGCAGCAGGTGCAGGAACAGCAGTGCGCGATCGGTCACGGCGTCGTACACGCCGACGCTGCGCTCGGGGAAGAAGCCGTCAGCGTCGATGTCGAGGCCTTCGTCGAGGATCGCCCGGATGCCCGGCTCCCACTCCTCGGCGTGTTCGGGCAGCACGGCAGCAGCCAGGGCGGCGGCCGACGCGATCACCCACCGGTGGTTCGGGGTGTGGAAGCCGCCGGCGAGCATTGCGCCGGCGGTGCCTTCGAGCAGCGCGCATGTGTCGCGCTCCCACTGCTCGAGCTCGGGCGGGACGCCGTGCCGCCGCAGCAGGAGCAGGGTCGCCGCGAGCTGCTGCAGCACGAACCCGGTGTCGGGCGCCGAGTCGGGGTTGCACGCGGGGAGGTCGAGCAGACCCGAGTCGCGGCGCGCCCGCAGCACGAACCGGACCGCGGCGGTGGCGCGCTCGGCGAGTTCGGCGCGTTCCGACGAGGGCTGGTCGTCGCAGGCGGCCAGCAGCGCCGCCGCGCACGAGAACGCGGCGGTGCCGTTATGGCCGGGGTCGGCGATGCCCAGCCGGGGGCTGATCCAGGCGCCGTCGTCGGACCGGCCGGCATCGCGCACCTGGCGGAACGCGCGACGCCGCACCTCGGCCCGCAGCGCGCGGGCGGTGTCGTGGCCGATCGTGGCCCCGTCGGATCCGGTCGCGGCTTCAGCGGGCATGGAGGAACTCCGTCTGTCTCAGGTCGATCGGCGTCTTCGCGGTGAATCGCACCGCCGTCGCCGCGGGCAGCGGGCGCGGGGCGAACGCGCGCGTGTGCGCGTCCCACCGGAAGGTCTCGGCCCCACGCTCATCGAGCAGCGTCCAGTCGCCGTCGACGAGCGCGTCGACGCGCCAGCCCGCAGGACCGGGGTCGCCCGGTGTCACGGTGTACAGCTCGACGACGACCGGGGCGGCGAAGGTGCACTCGACGCTCTCGCCGGGGAGCAGCGCGACGCCGTGTGTCGAGTCGTCGTCGAAGGCGATCCCCGCGCGCGGCGGTGCCGCATCCATCAGCAGCCGCGGCAGGGCACCCGGAGCGCTCATGGAGAACGGGCCATCCTCGGGCCGCGACGCCCAGCGCGACGGCGTCGGGCCGAGCGCGATCTCGATCCGCGCACCCTCGCGCAGCAGCGCGATGGGCACGCCCGCGCGCGTCCAGGGCCGCCCGTTCACGGTCACGGACTGGATGTACACGCTCTCGTGCGTGAGCCCTGTCGCCGTGATCACCGTTGTGGCACCGCCCAGCCGCAGCTCGGATCGCGTCACCGACGGCGCCGTCAGCAGCAGCTCGCCCGATCCTGGCGTCAGGGGGTACAGGCCGATGCTCGCGAACAGGTGCCACGCCGCCATCTCGCCGTTGTCCTCATCGCCGGGGAACCCCTGGCCGATCTCGCCGCCGAGGAACAGCCGCCGCACGCTGTCGCGCACGATCGCCTGCGCCTTGTGCGGAGCGTCGGTGAAGGCGTACATGAAGGGGATGTGGTGCGCCGGCTGGTTCGACAGCGCGTACATGCCGAGGCGGATGTCGCGCGCCTCGGTCATCTCGTGGATGATCGCGCCGTACGTGCCGGCGATCGCGTCGTCGCCCGTCTCGGGGGTCGCGAAGTAGGCGTCGAGCGCCGCCTCCAGACCGTCTCGGCCGCCGAGCAGCGACGCCAGAGCGTGGCCGTCGTGGGGCACGCTGAACCGCATGCCCCACGCGTTCGTCTCGGTGTAGTCGCCACCCCACAGTGCCGGATCGAACGTCTCGCGGCGCGAGCGGAACCGGCCGTCCTCGTCGCGGCCGACGAAGAACCCGGTCACGTCGTCGAACAGGTGCGCGAACGCTCCCGCGCGCGCGGCGAAGTACCGGGCGTCCGCCGCGAGCTCGTCGTGCCGCGGGTGCGTCGGATCCGCCGCCAGGTGCGCCGCCAGCACCGAGATGCCGAAGTCGTTGACAGCGCCTTCGAGCGTCCAGCTGAGGCCCTCAGGCGTCGCCGTCGACACGAACCCGCGGAACGGCGCCCGGGTGCTGTCGGCGCGTCCGACCTCGGGACGCGGTGAGGCGGTCGCGGCGTTGCGCACCGCGCTGTCGTAGGCGGTCTCGAGATCGGAGACGTGGATGCCGGCGGCCACGGCATCCGCGAACACGATGTCGCTGCTGGTGCCCACCATCGAGTCGACAGGGCCCGGGGCCGACCACCGCTCCATCCACCCCGACGCCCGGAAGTGCTCGAGGAAGCCGTCGAGCATGACGGCCGCACGCTCGGGCGTGAGGAGGAAGTACGCCGGCCACACCGTGCGGTAGGTGTCCCAGAAGCCGTTGTTGACGAAGGAGCGCCCCTCGCGCACGCGGCACCCCGTGTGCGTGTCACCGTGCGGGACGACGGGCAGGCCGGTCGCATCCGCGTGCACCCATCGCGGTGCCGCGGGCTCGCCGGCGTTCTCGCTCGCGTCGTTCGGGTAGAGGAACATGCGGTACAGATCTGAGGCGATCCCGGCCCGCTGATCCACGGTGCCGTCGATCGCGACCAGATCGAGCAGGGGCTCCCAGCGGGCGCGGGCGGCCGCGACCAGTTCGTCGAAGCCGCGGCCGGCCGGCGTCTCCTGTGCGAGCGCACGGCGAGCCTGCGCGATGCCGATGAACGACGTCGCGATGCGCACCGTGACCGCTCCGGCGCCGGCGACCGTCACCGAGGCCGACACCGTCTCGCGCCCGGGCGCGGTGCCGGTGCGCACCCGCGAGATCGGGCGGTCGACGCCGATCGCGAAGTACATGCGGGGCACATGCGAGGTGGCCGGTTCGTGGTGCGTGTCCGTGTACCCCGTGAACGGCGCATCTTCGTCGGACTCGTCGACGAACAGGCGGCCCCGGTCGTCGAGCTGGTCGATGACGAATCCGCCGCCGTCGGGCAGTGCGATCCGTGCGACCACGACGTGGTCGGTGGCGGTGAGCTCGGCCCGCAGGCCGCCCTCGAGCAGTGCGGACCACACGTGCGGTCGCGCGATCTCGTCGGCGTGCGCGAACCCGAGCGCGCGCACGGCGCGGTCCGCGGACGCGTCGGCGCCGAGCGGCGTCGGCATGATCTGCACGACGCCGCGGTCACCGATCCACGGGCTCGGCGCGTGCGAGACGGCGAGCCCCTGCAGTTCGAGCCGCGACCCGGAGTGGTAGCGATACGGCCACGAGTGCGTGCCTGCGTCGGTCAGCGGGATGCCGAGATTGAAGCCGTGCGGCACCGCGACGGCCGGCAGGGTGTTGCCCCGTGAGGCGAGCATCGCGGAGTGCGTGCCGCGACGCGTGTCGACGAGGTCGAGGGGGCTCGCGCGCGGCGCGTGATCCGGTTGGATCCGCACATCGCTGATCCAGCCCGTCGGCGCCGGGAGGCCCGGGAGCGGTTCGCCGGCGGGACTCAGGATACGCAGATGGATGCCTCGGACCCGGCGTCCGACAGCGGCGTCGAGGCCGATGCGACGCAGGTTCCACTGATCGGCGACGAGCGCGTTGGACGCATGCTGGCCTGCGGGGTCCGCGTCGTAGCCGGCCTGATCGACCAGCTCCAGGGGTTCCGAGGTGCCGCCGTCGTCGAAGACGAGCTCGAGCGCGACGGCGGTCGCGTCGAAGGCGCGGCCGCTGCGCACATCGGCCGCGGCGCCGCGGAGCTCGGGGAACACCGCGTAGCTCAGCAGCATCCCCTGCTCGACGACGACATCCACATCGACGATCGATGCGCTGCAGACCTCGCCCCGTGCGGCGCCGAGCAGCCGGTAGCGCAGGGCGGCGGCATCCGTCAGTCCTCGGCCAGGACCGGACGCAGGCGTACGCCGCGGGCCCCCGCCGGGGGTGATCTCCAGCATCGTCGAGACCCGTGGCGTCGTCAGCCCTTGATCGCCCCGGACTGCCCCGCGCTGCGAAGGAACTGCCGCTGGAACACCAGGAACAGCACGATCGGGATGATCACCGAGATGAACATGCCCGCCATGAGGATGCTGATCTCCGCGCTCGACGACACCTTGTAGAGGCCGACCGACAGCGGCTGCAGCTTGGGATCGGGCAGCACCAGGAGCGGCCACATGAACTCCTTCCAAGCGCCCACCAGGGTGAGCAGCGAGACGACGCCGATGACCGGCTGGGACATGGGCAGCACGAGCCGCCAGAACACGGTCCACGACCCGGCGCCGTCGACCTTCGCCGCTTCGAACACCTCGGCAGGCAGTTGCGCGAAGAAGTTGCGCATGAGCAGCACGCTGAAGGCGTGCGCGGATGCCGGCAGCCAGACGGCCCAGTACGTGTTGATGAGGTTCACCTGGATGATCGGGAGGCTGAGGATCGTCAGGTAGAGCGAGACGAGCGACACGACGCCCGGGATGAACAGGGTCGCGAGCACCGCGCCCTCGAGGAACTTCGCGTACTTGGGCTTCAGGATCGCGAGGACGTAGCCACCGGTGAGCGCCACCAGCAGTCCGAAGAACCAGTTGCCGCCGGCGATGACCACGGTGTTGAACAGGTACTGGCCGATGTCGATGCCGTTCCAGGCCTCGACGAGGTTCTGCCACTGGATGCCGCTCGGCCACAGCGCGAACGGCTGCGTCACGATGTCGGACGTCGTCGAGACGGCGGACTTCGCGAGCCACAGCACGGGCCCGACCGCGATGATCGCCAGGAAGCCGACCACGAGCACCGACAGCAGGCCGAGGGTGATCCTCGTCCGTGGACGGGCGCGTTCGGTCGCCGAGACCAGGGTGCGTTCGTCGAGATCGGCCTTCGCCTGGCGGCGGGCCTCGACGCGCGCCGCGCGACGGCGGTCGTGCGCGTTCGTGGGCCGCGGGGAGAGGACGACGGTGCGCGTCTCGGACATCACTTGGCCCACTTCCTGGTCAGCCAGAGGTACAGCGCCGACATGAGGCACAGGAACACCGCGAGCATGAGGCTGAGCGCCGTCGCCTTGCCGTAGTCGCCCGAGACGAACGCGTAGCGGAAGATCAGCATGAGGATCGTCGTCGTGCTGTTGTTGGGGCCGCCGCCGGTCATGACGTACGGCTCGGTGAATACCTGGAACGTGCCGATCACCTGCAGCAGCAGCATGAAGAGGATCACGGTCCGCAGCTGGGGGAGCGTGATGTGCCAGAAGCGACGGAGCACGCGTGCGCCGTCGACCTCGGCCGCCTCGTACAGCTCCGGAGGCACGGCCATGAGCGCCGCGAGGTAGATGACCGTGGTGCCGCCGAAACCCGCCCAGGTCGCCTGCACGACAATGGACGGCATCGCGAGGAGCGCGTTCTGCAGCCAGGGGACGGGGCCGAGGCCCACCCAGCCCAGCATCGTGTTGAAGAGCCCGTTCGCGCTGGGGTCGTAGAACTGCTTCCACAGAAGCACCGACACCACCGGCGGGAGGATCACCGGGATGTAGGCGAAGACGCTCGCGATGGTGCGCGTGCGGCGCAGTTCGGCGATGAACACGGCGAGCAGGACCGGCAGCGGGAATCCGATGACGATCGCGAGCAGCGTGTACCACGCGGTGTTGAGCACCGCGGTGCCCAGCTGCGGGTCGGCGAGTACGCGGGCGAAGTTGTCGAGGCCGACCCATTCGGCGGGCCCGACGAAGTTGGTGTGCTGGACGCTGAGGACGAGGCTGCGCAGGATCGGCCACCAGCCGAACACGGCGAACGAGATCATCATCGGCAGCGCGAAGAGCAGCATGCCGGGGCCGTCCCTGCGCACCCAGCGACGGAGCGGGCCGGTGCCGGCCGGGCGGGTCCGCGTGGGACGGGCGCACTTGGCGACCGCCGCCGGCGGCGGGGGCGCGGTGTGCGCGACCAGCCGTGCATCCTGGACCGTCATCTTCTTCCCTCCTCGGGACATGAGCGGCGGGGGGGGGGGGCCCCCCCCCCCCCCCCGGGGGCCGTGGCGCTGGGCCCACAGCGCCGGGGGGGGGTGGGCCAGCGGCGGGGGGTT
>NZ_JACXZS010000006.1:0-43679 GCF_014779795.1 Microbacterium helvum | reverse complement strand
GGTTGTGCGGCACCAGCGGGGCATCCTGCCCGGACTTCTTCTCCCCGCCCCGGCACGGGGGGGGGGGGGGGCGGGCCCCCCCCCCGCCGCTTCGTGGATCGTGCCGATGCGCCTACTGCGCCTGGTCGATGAGCGCCTGCGACTGGGTGTTCGCCTCGTCGAGGGTGGCCGCGATGTCGGTCCCCTGCTCGGTGAGCACCTTCTGCACGGCCGCGTCGAGCAGGGCGTACGTCTCCTGCGCCGCCGTCAGCGGTTCGGGCACGATCGCGAGTTCCTTCAGGCTGTCGAAGTACTGCGTGAACTGTTCCTGATCGACGTCGACGTAGTCCGCGATCCAGCCGAGGTAGGTCTGGTACTGGTCCTCGTCGACGACAGGCACGAGCGGGGCGCCCACCGGCTGGTTCTCGGCCGCACGCGCCTTCGCGGTCTCGATCGCGAAGTCCTTGTCGGTGAAGGCGCGCAGGAACATGAACTTGATCCACTCGACGGCGGCCGCAGCCTCGGCCGCCGTCGCCTTGGGCGAGACCACCTGGATCGTGCCGCCGCCCAGGGTGCCGAGGCCCTTGGACGCCTGCGGCAGCCCGGCGATGCCGAGGTCGGCGCCGTTCATGCCGCGGTTGCCGACGAGATCGTTGTACACGTCGGCCCCGAGCACGGTCTGGCCGATCTGCCCGGCCGCCACGGCGGTGCGCATGTCGTCCTGCGTCATCAGGAAGTTCGACCCGGCGGCGTTCTTGTCCCAGCGCACCTCGTCGAGGAACTCCAGGGCGCTCGTCGGGCCCTTGCTGTCGACCTCGGCCTTGTCGCCGTCCTCGTTCTGGATCAGGCTGCCGAAGCCGTAGCTCATGCCGGTCAGCAGCCAGCCGCCGGAGTTCTGCGTGGTCGCGATCGAGAACCCGGTCTGCCCGGTCGCCTCTGTGATCTTCTGAGCGTTCTCGGCGACTTCATCCCACGTGGTGGGCGCGGCATCGGGGTCGAGCCCCGCCTGCTCGTACAGGGCACGGTTGTAGATGAGGCCGAGTGTGTACGCGGCCGACACGATGCCGTAGGTCTTGTCGTCGAAGACTGCTTGCGATTGCACGTCGGGATTGAGCGACTCGAGGACGTCGTCACCCTTGATGAGGTCGGTGATGTCGTACACCTGGCCGTTGCTCACCAGCTGCCGGATGTTGGTGAACGGCACGCCGATCACCGTCGGCAGCGTGCCGCCCGCGACGAGCGCCGAGAACGTGGTCGGGTCCCACTTCGTCTCGGTCGGCTCCACCGTGATGTTCGGGTTCGCCTCCTCGAACAGTGCGATGCGGTCGTCCCAGATCTTGCGGCTGTCAGGCTTGTCACTGCCGGGGTAGCCCGAGACACTGATGGTGACCTTCTCGTCTGCGGCGGGCGTCGAGCCTGCATCGGACGATGCCGGCGAGCAGGCGGTCAGGGCGACCGCCGCCAGGCCGACGGCGGCGACGCCGGCGAAGAGGCGCTTGGTCTGCTGCAACATGGATACTCCTTCGTATGGGTCGCTGGTGCGATCAGGCGATGTCTCTCCGGGAGTGGGAAACCGCTTGACCACCTCATGATGCACAGCGAGATCCGGCTTGTCAACTATGGATCCGACATTCCGCGTCGTTCTTCGGGAGTGATCTGGGAAACCGTTAGACTGCCGACGTACGAGGTTTTCGGGAGGCCGTGATGGTTCGTAAGGCGACGACGCTCGCGGACGTGGCGGCTGCGGCCGGCGTGTCGCTGTCGACCGCATCGAAGGTGCTCAACGGCACCGGGCGCGCCTCCGACGAGACCCGGGCGCGCATCCGCGAGACCGCCGAGCGGCTGGACTTCCGCCCCAATGCGCTCGCCCGCTCGTTCGCCAACGGCCAGAGCGAACTGGTCGGCATCCTCATCGAGGATGGCTCCGAGGTGTTCTCGAGCATGGTTCTGCGGGGCGCCGAGCGTCGACTGGCGGCCGCGGGTCTTGCCACCCTGGTGCTCGATTCCCAGGAGGACCGCCGGCTGCGCAGCCAGCAGGTGCGGGCTCTCGACGCGCGACGCGTCGACGCGGTGCTCGTGATCGGCTCGGGCCCGGACTACCCGTACCCCTCGATCACCCACGAGATCTCGTGCCCCGTCGCGTACGCGTTCTGCACGTCGGACGCCGCGACCGATCGCTCGTTCCTGCCCGACGACTACGCCGCCGGGCGCGTCGCGGCCGAGCACCTGCTGTCGATCGGCCGCACCCGGATCGCACACATCACCGAGGGCACCGAGTACGGCTCGGCGCAGCGCTCGCGCGGGTTCACCGACGCGATCGCCGCGGCGGGGCTGCAGCTGGTGACCGGTGCACCGCTGATGGGGGACTGGTCGAAGGAGTGGGGCTACCGTGCGGCCACCGAGCTGATCGACGGGCGCGAACCGTTCGACGCCGTGTTCTGCGCGAACGACCCGATCGCGTACGGTGCGTTCGCCGGCCTCCGCTCGCGCGGACTGCGGGTCCCGGAGGACGTCGCGCTCATCGGTCACGACCACTTCCTGCAGGAGCCCAAGTGGCGCAGGACCGAGTTTCTGACGACGATCGACCCCGACCTCGGCGCGCTCGGCAGTGCTGCGGCGGAGTTCTTGATCGACCCCTCCTCGACCAGTGCCGGCACCTCCGCGATCACCCCCACGCTCTACGTGGGCCGCACCACGGTGGCTCCCGATGACGACGCCACGCGGTCGAAGACCGACGACCTGCTCGCCGTCATCGATCACCTGCTCTGACGTGTCCTGACGCGGAATCCAGCGGAATCGCCACCGATTGAGCAAGCGGTTTCGCATTTCATACGAAAGAGGCTTGCTCCCTCCATATCAGCGGTGCTAGCGTCGGTGACCGTCTGTTGGGAAAGCGTTGGATCAACGTCATGACTCAACAGCTGCACTCACCACGTCACCCCACTTTTTGTACGAGGGAGTACACATGGAGCACACCGCTGCCCGCGCGAGAACGCGCACGGTCTGGGCCGCCCTGATCGGGATCGCCGCGCTCGCGGCATCCCTCTTGAATCCGCTGCCGGCGCACGCCGGCCTTGCCGAATCGCACACGTTCGCCTCGTGGAAGGCGTACATCAACGGCGGCGCCGACGTCACCAGCACCGCCGACACGACGACCAGGCACGGCGGATCCGCCGCCCTCAGACTCGTCGACACCACGCCCAAGGCCGCGAACGTCTATGGCGGCGTCGTGCAGACCGTGACCGTCACGCCATCGACGACGTACGAGTTCACGGCCTGGACGAAGGCGCAGGACGTCCCGTCATCGGGACCGCTGCAGTTCGTGATGAGCCCGGACTGGACCGTGCGCCAGACCTTCCCCGGCGGCACGTACGACTGGACGAAGTCGACCTGGACCTACACGACGACAGACACGCAGACCGCCCTGAACTACCGACTCATCCAGCAGAACACCGGCACCTACTGGGTCGACGACCTGACGATGGCGAAGTCGGGCACGACCGAGAATCTCATCGCAAACCCCGGCTTCGAGGACTACACGACGACCCCGACGCCCACCGACCCGACGCTGAGCGTGCGCACGCCGGTCATGCTGTTCGACGCGTCCGGCGCGCAGGTGTCGGTCGCGAGCAACCGCGCGTCGGTGCAGTGGACCCTGACGGATGCCGCCGGCACCACCCTCGACGAGGGGGATGCCGCCACCACCGCAGGCACGGCGACGCTGAGCTTCAGCGGGCTCGAGCTCGGCTACTACGGCCTGAGCATCTCGGTCGACGCCGGGACCGTGGTCCGGAACACGTCGTTCGCCGTCCTGGGCGACCGCGATGGCAGCAACGACACCGCGTTCGGGGTCTCGGATCACCTTCAGTCCAAGCCGGCGCAGGCTGACGTCTTCGGCGACCTCGGCGCCTCGGGGGCGCGTTTCGATCTCAGCTGGTCGAGCGTCGAGCAGACGAAGGGCGTCTACACGTTCGATGCCGCGCGCGATGCCAAGATCGACGCGATCATCGCCCAGGGGACCCGGCCGCTGCTGATCCTCGACTACCGCAACAAGTTCTACGACGACAACCTCACGCCCAGCACGCCCGAGGGCATCGCCGGGTTCGCCGCGTACGCGGCGGCGGTCGCCGCGCATTACGGCACCGATGTCGACTACGAGGTCTACAACGAGTACAACATCGGGTTCAACGACGGCCGCTGCGGCCGGACGGCCGACTGCTACCTGCAGGTGCTCGCCCCGACCTACACGGCCATCAAGGCGGCCGTGCCCGGCGCGACGGTGGTCGGTCCGGCGATCGCGGGGATCGATCTGCCGTGGTTCACGCGGCTCTTCGAGCTCGGCGGCCTCGACTACCTCGATGTCGTCTCGGTCCACAACTACGACTATCCGAACGCTCCCGAGGGCCGCGGCGAGGCCAAGGCGAAGCAGCTCGCCCAGCTGATCCGCGACTACAACGACGGCGCCGACAAGCCGCTGTGGATGACGGAGTACGGCTGGTCGACGGCATCCGCCATCAATACCGACGCCGAGCAGGCGAAGTACCTGGCACGCGGCTCGGTGCTGCTGCAGGCGGCCGGCGTGGACAAGATGTTCGTCTACGACCTGCTCGAGGACGGCACCGACGCGGCCAACCGCGAGCACCGGTTCGGCCTGCTGCGCAACGGCGGCGACGGGCTCACATCGCTCGCCCCCAAGCAGGGTTATGTCGCCTACGCAGTGCTGACGCGGATGCTGGACGGCCTCGCCTACGTCGGTCCCGGCGACGTCGAGACCGGTGCGTATGCCTACGAGTACGCGGATGCCGCGGCCACGGCCACCTGGGTGCTGTGGTCGTCGACGCCCAAGACCGTGCACGTCGCCTCGACGAGCGACGTCATCGTGACCGACCTGTTCGGCGCGAGCACCACGTACACCCCCGAGGACGGCGCGGTCGAGCTGACCCTCGGCGCGCAGCCGGTCTACGTGTCGGGTGGCGGGGTCACTGACGTGGCCTCGCCGCTCGCGGCGACGTATGCGGCCACCGCTCCGGCGGTGGTCGCGCTCGCCGAGGGCTTCGGCGTCACGGTGACGGTCGACAACACGGCGCGCCCGAACGCGTCGACCGACCTCGTCACGTTCCGCACCGCGAGCACACAGGTGCGGGTGCCGTCGAAGCCTGGACAGGTGACCGCCGCGACACTGGCGGCACCGGCGATCGACGCCGCGGGCCAGACGCAGGTGGGCGTCGACGTCGTGCGCGGTGGTGTCGCCGTGGCGCACCTCGACGTGCCGGTGAACGTGGTCGACAACCAGGCGACGGTCACCGCCAAGCCGCTGTTCTCGGCTGACGACGGCTCGGCGCAGCTCGCGGTGTCGATCGACAACCGCAGCGTCGAGACCCCGCTCGTGATCGACGGCCTCACATGGAACGTCGGCGACATCGCCGGAGAAGCCCCCGAGAGCGTGACCGTGGCGCCAGGCTCGACCCAGGTGCTCACCTTCGACGTGACCGGCTACGCGCTGTGGACGCCGTACGACTACGCGGCGACCGTGACCTTCTCGGACGGCTTCCAGCGCACCGTCTCGGGAAAGACGACGTTCGCGCCGGTCGTGCTCGAGGGGGATGCGCACTCGGCAGCCGATCTCGATGCCACAGGCACCTTCATCCAGCTCTCGAACGAGCCCGGGCCCACGGTCGGCGGCACCATGTGGGTCGGCCGCACCGACGCCGGCATCGTCGTGCACGCCGCCATCACCGATCCGGCGCACGACCCCGCCGGCGCCGCATCCCAGCTGTACAACGGCGACTCGATCCAGCTGTCGTTCGCCCCGGGGCTCCCCGCCGCGAACGGTCCGCGCGTCGAATACGGCGTCGCCCTGCTGGACTCGGGCGTGGGGACGTACAAGTTCTCGTCGCCGGCGGCCGCGGTCACCCTCCCGGGCACCGAGGTGGTGCGCGACGAAGCCGCCAAGACCACGACGTACACGGTGCCACTCACGTGGGCGCAGATCGGGGTGGATGCGGCATCCGAATCGTTCTCGTACTCGTTCCTCGTGAACGACGCGGCCAACGGCGTGCGGATGGGCTACATCGAATGGGCCTCGGGCATCGGCAAGACCAAGGACGTGACGCAGCACCTGCCGCTCACGTTCGCGACGGCCGCTCCCGAGGCTCCCGAGGCAGAGTCGGTGCGGGTGTTCGGCGGCGAGTCCGTCGTCGTCGGCGGCGACCTCGCGCTCACCGCCGCAGTCGCCCCCGAGGGTGCCGACCAGGGCGTCGCATGGTCGTCGTCCGATCCGGCCGTCGCCGCCGTCGCGGACGACGGCACCGTGCACGCGATCGCCGAGGGCACGGTCGCGGTGACAGCGACCGCCGCCGCGGCGCCCGGTGTGACGGCATCCCACATCATCCGTGTCCTGCCGGCGGCCTGGAGCGCCGACCGCACCTACGCGGCCGGCGACCGGGTGTCGTACGAAGGCGCCGTGTACGTCGCGCAGTGGTACGCGTCGGCGAGCGAAGTGCCGGGCGTCTACGCGACCGGCGCCTGGGCCGAGGAGGGCGCGCTCACCGCGTGCGCTGCCGGCGACGCCCGCGCGTGGACGACGTCGGGGGTGTACGACACCGGCGCGGCCGTCGTGCACCACGGCCACCGCTGGACCGCGAAGTGGTGGACGCGCGGCGATGAGCCGGGCGTCGGCAAGAAGAGTCCCTGGAAGGATGCCGGCGCCTGCTGACGCGGCCGGCACGTCGGTCGGGCGGGCACAACCCCACGGGGCCCCCGCCCGACCGCGTAGAGAGACGATGGACCCGTGACGAAGCCCGAACACCGTCCGTGCGTGTTCCTGAGCGAAACCGCGCGGCCTCGGCTGGCAATAGTGCTCGCGGAACAGTGGGGCGCGGCATCCCTTCGACGCATCGCGGCACGCATCGACCCGTTCGCCGACCGCCATCGGACCGACCCCGCATGGGTCCTGTCGCGCATGGCGATGTTCTGGCGCCCCGGCGAGCGCTACACGCACCTGCACCTCAGTCGCGAGAGATTCGCGTACGGCACCGGCGATGCGCCCGTGCCGACGGTGCGATACCCGGCGATGCGTATCTGGAATGCGCACCGCAATGCGCCGCTTGCAGAGCGTCTGCCTTACAGCGCCGACGGCGCCATGCGCGACGACCGCGGCACGATCGTGCCGTACTCGCAGACGGGCCACATGGTCCGCACGAACAACGAGGAGATCCTGGGGCTCGCCGAAGAGGCGGCATTCCTGTACCGATTGACCGGTGAGGAGCGGTATGCGCGGTTCGCTGCCGACATCTACTGGCAGTGGCTGCTCGGCACCTTCTACGTCGAGCCCCCGCGCGACCTGGATGAGTCGCTGGGCGGTCCCGGAGGTTACGAGGCAGGCGGCATCGGCGGGTACTACGACTTCGAGGTCATCCACGATCGAATGGGCGGACAGGCCGCGGTCGTGTACGACCTGCTGCACGACCACCTCCTGTCGCACCCTGACCCGCGGGTCGCGGTCACCGGGCTCAGCGTGACGGACTTGTCGATGACAGTGCTTCGGCGGTTCCTCGACATCGCGATGGTGCGCGGCAACCGCAACGGCAACTGGAACGTGTACACGTGGCAGAACGTGCTCCCGATCGTGCTGGTGCTCGACTCCGACGAGCACTGCGCCGGCGGCAAGGGCCGCGAGCACTACCTGCGTCTCTACCTGACGGCCTCGACGCCTCATCATGACGCGCTGCCCGAGATCCTTGCCCAATTCGACCCGGCGACGGGGCTGTGGCCGGAGTCGCCGCACTACGCCTTCGGTCCGGTCGCGGCCCTGCTCGACAACGCCGCACTCCTCGCCGATGCCGGGATAGACGAGATCGAGGGCAGCCCGACCTTGTATCGCGCGGGCATGGCTCAGTTGCCGTGGATCGATGCACGCGGCAACGTCGTCGTGTTCGGCGATGGCCGCGGCGGGCCGCCGCCGTACCGGATCTTCGAGCACCTCAACCGTCACGCACAGAGTGTCGGCGACACCTCCGGCGCGGTGGCCGCGTCCACTATTCTCCGCCACGCGGAAGCCGCGGGGCTCTATCTCCGGTCATCGCTCTCGTACCGCGAGCTGCTCGCGGCGGCACCGCTCGCCGCGCCCACAGACGGGAGTGAGGATGCCGGTCGCGCGCTGCGCACCGCATACTCGCGGTTTCATCGCCACATCGTGCAGCGCAGTGGCAACGACCCGGCGACAGCGCTGATGGCGACCGTGTACGGTGGCTATCCGCTGCAGCATCATCTGACACCCAGCGGACTCTCGGCCCAGCTGTACGGGCAGGGCTGGGCAGTCGGGCCGCAGGCGAAGTCCTACGAGTCGTACTGGAGCGACGACTACGTGTACTCGGCGGGCCGGGCGGGTGCCAACACCGTGGTGCCGGGGTACGCACACGGCGAGATCGCGGTGAATGTGCTCGAACCTGCGGTCTCTGCCGGAGAGTTCACGAACACGGCGGCCGTGTCGGCGAACCATTCGATCGTCGACGTCACCGCGGCCGGGCACCGGCGTCAGCTTGCGATCGTGCGTACTTCGCCGTCGTCGGGGTTCGTCGTCGATGTGTTCCGGGCCGACCAGGACGACGCGGACTACCTGTGGCATAACCTCGGGGACTCGGTGCTGGTCATTTCACGCGGCGCGTTGGTCGACCTCGCGCCGACTGCTGATCTGGGCGCGCGCGACAGCGGCTACCGGTTCTTCACGCGCTCTCGAAAGGCCCGCGTCGACGAATCGTGGCGTGCCACGTGGCGCGTCGATCGTGGCATCGCAGATGATGTCGCGCTGATCACGGACCTGTGGATGACCGGCGTCGAGGGGCGAGAGGTGTTCGCCGTCGACGCACCGCCTACCAGCCGTGATGGTGGCGTCACCCCCCGCGGTGTGAACTCGGGCGACCGGCCGACGCCGACGGTGATCGTCCGGCAGACCGGCCGCAACGCCGCGCGGTCGCCGTTCGTCGCAGTGTTCGAGTCGGCTCCCGAGCGCGAGTCGCGCATCGCCGGCGTGGACGATCTGGGCAGCGCGGACGGGTTCGTCGCGCTGCGCGTCAGCAGTGCCGGTGGTCGCGTCGACGAGGTCTTCAGCAGCATCGATGACGTATCGCACGAGCCGGTGACAGGTACGCGCTTCGCGGGGCGCTTCGGTGTGGCATCCCGAGACCGCGATGGGTTCGTGAGCCTGTACGTGGCCGCCGGGCGCACGATCGTCGCGGACGGGCACGGCATCGAACTGGATGCGACGGCCTCGGCGTGCCTCGAATGCACCGCCGACGGCTACTTCCGTTGCAGCGCCACCGCCGACGCCACCCTGACGATCCCGGTGGCTGCCGATGCAACCGAGTTGGAGGTGCGGCAGCACCGCGGCGATGAGTGGGGCGCGGTACAGGCCGCGCGCGATGGCGACGCCGTGACCTTTCGGATGGACGCCGGCTTCGCCGTGAAGCTATGGATCGGGCGCCCCGGTGCCCGAGGAGAAGAGAGACGATGGACACCGTGACGGATGCCGCAGAGCCGGCCGTGGACGAGCTCACCGCGGCGATGATCGCCGGGGCGCTCGAGGCGGGTGATGCCGCGTTCGATCCGGAATGGGACCTGCCGCTGGTGCCCGCGCCGTACAACCCGATCCACACCAGGATCGTGAGCGGCGAGGCCCACTTCGTGCGCGACGGCATGACCTACGCGCTGGCGCTGTTCGAGGCCGGAAGGAGGGAGCGCGGCGAGCGGGTGCTGCGCGCCGTGCTCGGGCTGCAGGACCGCGACCCGTCGAGCGCGACCTACGGCGTCTGGCCGTACTGGGCCGAGGAGCCGCTCAGCGAGATGTCGCCGCCGGACTGGAACTGGGCGGACTTCATCGGCGAGCTCATCGCGCTCGTGCTGTACCGCCACGATGCCGGGCTCTCGCCCGAGCTCGCCGCCGACGCCCGCGACGGACTCCGCCACGCCGCCCAGTCGATCATCCGCCGCAATGTCGACATCGACTACACGAACATCGTCGCGAAGGGATCGTTCGTGCTGCTCGCCGCGGGCGAGTTCACCGGCGACCCGGTCATCGCCGTGGCCGCCGCCGATCGCATCCGCCGCCTGCGCGACCGCCTCCTCGAGCAGCGCACGTTCGCCGAATACAACTCCCCGACATACTGGGTCGTCGTGCTGCAGGCGCTCACCGAGATCCGGCAGTACGTGTCCGACCCCACGGCGCGCACCTTCGCCGAAGAGCTCGAGCGCCTGGCGTGGGAGCACTTCCTCCGCCGGTGGCACCCGCAGACCGGGCGGCTCTCCGGCCCGATGGCCCGCTGCTACGACACCGACCTGCGCCGCGACAAGGGCGAGCTGCGGCCGCAGGGCGTGCGGCTCATCCTGCAGCGCGTGGACCCCGAGCACTGGACGATCACCGGCGCCGCCGGCATCCGTCCCGCCATCGGACTCGCGCACAGCGCGGTGGTCGACTACCGTCTGCCCGACGACCTGCGCCCGCTCTTGTCGGACCTCGGCGAGGGGTCCCGCACCGTCGTCGAGACCTTCTCGCAGGTCCACCACCTCGACGAGGAGTACGCCGGCGTGTCGGCCGCCGACGTGCGCGGTCGCGACGCGGTGGTGCTGCCCGCGGTCGGGACGACATGGCTGTCAGCTGCCGCCACCCTGGGCTCCATCGCGCACAGCGACACGTGGGCGCAGCGGCGCGTGCTGCTCGGCTTCTGGGCAGAGCCCGGCGACGACATCCACAACCTGACGTCGCCGATGCGATCGGTCTCGGCCACGGTCGTGCGCGACGGCCATGACTTCGCGGCGGGCTCGTTCAGCTCGGCCCAGCACGACGGCACGGTGCTGTGGGCGTTCGGCCTTGCCTGCCCCGGCGGCGATGAGCACATCCACCTCGACGGCATCGTGCCCGGCGAGGCGCGCCCGACCACAGGGCTGTCGGTGCGGTTCACACTGACGGGCATCGAGGCGGCTGCCACGGTCGACGTCGACGGGACGTCCCTCGCCGTGGGCGACCGCACCCACGGCACGACGCTGCGCGTCACGACCGACGCGGTGCGCATCGACTGGGCGCTCGCCGCGGCCGCGTGCGGCGACGACGACGACCGCACCGCACTCGTCGAACGCGGGGCCGACGGCACCGTGACGATCGAGATCGCGTGGGTGGCGGCATCCACTCCTCAGGACCTGGTGCTGAGCGACCTCGGGACGGCGTTCGCCGCCGGGTCGCTGCGCATCGCCGAGCGGGATGCCGCCACCGCCGTCCATCCGGTCTCGGTGCGCCTCGACCACGACGTCGCACACCTGGCGCTGCCGGTCGACGGCGACGGGCTGCGGCTGTCGGCACGGACGACGGTCGGGACGCGCCGAGATCACGCCCTCGCGTACCGGCAGGGCGCGAGGGCGTGATCGGCGCAGGGCCGGCAGCCTAGCCGACGAGGCGCACCGCGTTGTACTTGCTCGAGTCCTTCCCGCTCGAGATGCCGCCGCCCCAGCCCAGGAACCCGCGCGCGTCGCCGTCGTTGTCGTTCACGAGCACCGACACGCTCAGCAGTCGCTGCGCAGGGGTGATGGGGGCCAGCTCGCTCCACGGGATCTCGAGCCGATAGCTCGTGGAGCGCGCGGCGTCGTCGCGCGACGCGGCCGGCACCGCCGCCGTGGTGCCGTCCGTGCGCTGGTCCATCGTGCGCCACACCACCGACTGCGCTCCCGTCGCGGTCAGGCCGATACCGAACTCGGCGCCGGCCGACAGGCTCTCGCCGGGGAGCCCGGGAGCCACGGCGATCTGCAGGCCGTCACCCTGCCACATGTCCTGCCCGGTGAACGGCTGGTACTGCACGTCGTCCGTCACCACGGCGGTCACGATCAGAGCGTCTGCGCTCCAGCCGAGGGTGATGTCAGCCGCGAGGTCGGAGCCGTCGCCGATCGTGGCCGTCGGGTCAGTGCCGGCGAGCCGGTCGGCGGGCACGGCGTCGACGATCGCGTCGGTGATGGTCAGCGATCCGCCCGTGGGGTTGATCGCGGCATCCTTCAGCTGCAGCGCCGCGTGGAACGTGTGCGTTCCGCTCGCGAGCCCCGCCGCGGGCAGCGGCACTGACATCGTCGTGCCCGCCGGCACTTTGCGATTGACGTTCACCGTCTTGGTCTTCGCGCCGTCGAAGGCGATCGACGCGCGCTTGATCATCTGCTCGGCCGCGGTCGAGTTCGTGTAGGTCACGGTCACCTGATCGGCCCCCTTGTCGTCGCTGGTGTGGCTCGTCATGAGCGCAGTCGACGACGCGATGATCTTGGACACCGACGGAGAGGTCTTCACGCCGCCGAAGTCGGCCGTCACGGTGAGATCTGCCTGCGCATTCAGCACAGCCGTCGTGCCGGGATCGATCGTGACCTCGACATCGACCGAAGACCACGCCGGGATGCTGAGCCCCGCGTTCGCGATCGAGACGTTCCAGCCGTTCGTCGCCGATGCCTGTGCCGTCCCGGTCATCGCCTGGTTGTTCAGGTTGTCGAATCGGACCGTCATCGTGGTCGGGGCATCCGCGGCGAGCTGATAGCCCGTCGCCTTGGAGTTGGCCGTCTGCGCATCGGCGAAGTGCTGCGACGCGACGACGCGCTGTGCGGGCGACGGCGTGATCGACGACGACGCGCTGGTGACAGGCCGGTTCGTCGGCGCAGTGTCGACGACCCGGTCGCCCGTCATGCGAAGGTACACGACATCGGGGCCGGCGGTGAGGGAGTAGATCCCGGATGCCGCGTCCAGCACATCGGAGCGACCGACGATGTCGGTGCGCTGCACGCTGGGCGCGCCGAGGTCGAGTGCCACGGCCTTCGCCGTCTCGGACCACAGCGCGATGACCTGGTCGGCGCCGTCGTCGAACGCGAGGGCGGTGACGCCGGCGGGAACGCCGGGAACGGCGCCCGCGAACCGCGCTTCGCCCAGCGCCTGCGTCATCGCCGTCTCAGCCGTGAACGCGGCGTTCGGGCTGTAATCGCGTGCGAGCAGGCTGAAGTAGCGATCCGACTCGTTGTACGGCGGCAGGACGAACGAGAACTGCTTGTCCGTGCCCTGGCTGAGGGCGACGAGCGTGTTCTCGACGAGCCCGCGCGCCTGCACGCGCTGCTGGCGCTCGGTGAGCGTCGCGGGCGCGACCGACGAGACGGTCACGCCGGACTCGGTGAGCCAGCGCAGCGTCGCATCGGTGCCGTACTCGTCCACCAGCGACACGTGAGCGGGAACGCCTGGCCACGTCGGCGCGTTCTCGGTGCCGTCGTCGCTCGAATAGAGGTGGTAGCTGTGGATGTCGACATAGTCCAACACGCCGTTCTGCGCCATGAGGTCCGTGTAGGGACGTCGCTGCCCCGCGGTGCCGGCATCGGCCAGCAGCGGCTTCGAGGGGGAGTCGTGGAACCCGATCGCGGCGGCCTTGAGGAAAGCGGAGTACTGGTCGGCCGACTCGGCGGCGGTCGAGAAGCCGTTCGTACCCGGGGCGTCGGCTTCGTTCCACAGCTCCCACGCCGCGACGTCGGTGCCGTAGAACGACCCGGCGGAGAGGCCGTAGCGGTATGCGGCGGCGAGGTCGTCCGGCAGCTTGTCGGTGCCCGTGCGCGTCCAGCTCGGTGCCGAGTGAAACGCCGAGAGCACCGAGATGCCCTTGTCGCTCACCTTCGAGAAGAACGCGTTCGCGGTCGCCTCGGCCGAGAAGTCGAACGTGCCGGCTGACGGGTTAACGGCGTCGCTCCACCGCGAGCGATCTCGGATCCAGCTGACACCGGACAGCTGCAGCCCGGCGGCGACCTCGTCGTACCTTTCGGTCGGGATGAGCCACGCCCCCGCGACGTCGAAGGCGAACGGGGTGTCGGCGTGCTCGGCCCGGCCCTGCAGGTCGGCGACGACGGCGAACTCGTGCCTGATCGTGACGTCGTCGAGCGACGCGGCGATGCGATAGTGCCCGATCGGCAGCGTCCCGATCACCGCGGCCGCCGTCTTCTGGCCCGTCGCGATGGCCGCGGCGCCGGACTTCACCGTCGCACCCCAGTAGTCGGTCACCGTGTACGAGATGGACGCCGCGCCCGGCGCCTGCCCGTTGAGACCCAGGTCGAACGACACCGGCTGGTTCGCCTGGAACACGTCGAGCGGCGCATCGGACGACACCGACGACAGCTTCAGCGTGGTCGGCGCGAACCGCAGCTGATCGACGAACAGCGTGTAGTAGGTCGGCGAGCTCGAGCGTCGCGTGTCGACGGCGAACGTCACCGTGTTCGGCCCGGCCTGCAGCAGGACCGTGCCGTAGTGGTACTGCTTGATCTCGGCCGTGACGGTGCCGTACTGCACCGGGGTCAGGTCTGCGGTCTGCCCGTTGACCTCGACGCGGAACGGCGACGCCCATGAGATGCTCATCGGCGTCGTGTCGGCATCGAACGTGTACAGCCCGGCGGCCGGCGCGTCGACTGTGTAGCTCGCGCGGTAGCCGCCGGCGGGGGCTACGGTGCCGGTGTACAGCCGCCAGAACTTGCCGCCCGACGCGGCGGCCGCCGCCGTCAGCCCCGGTGTGAAGTCGCTCGTGGCCGGGCTCTCGCCTTCGACCGTGATCTGATCCGCTGCGACGGCGGCGGTCGGCGCCAGGCCGGCCAGCGTTCCCGCGACGACGGCGGCGGTGCCGAGCGCGGCCGCCAGCCGGCGGCGGACTCGTGTGCCCGCAGTGTGCATGATGGCTCCTCTTCATCGAGTTCGGGGCGGCGTGGGCCACCCGCGACGGCACGCTATCCAGGCGCGCCGGGTCGTGGCATCCGCCCGATCAGGCTCGGTCGATGGCGGCGTCAACGATGCACGGTCGTCTGCGCCACCGACGATGACGTGGTGCCACTGTCGTTCGCGAACTCAGCTCGATAGTTGTACACGCCGGGCGCCCGATCGACCACAGTCGTCTCAGCGTGCTGTGCTCGCGGAGACGCCGCGATGAGAGAGCCTTCGTCGATCAGCACGTCGTTCTCGTAGAGGCGATAGGTCGTCGCGTTCGTACCCCACCACAGATCGGCCGTCACCGTGTACGTCCCGTCGCCGCCGGAGTTGTCGATCCTCACCACGGGAGCGCCAGGGGCGGCATCGGTGACGTGCACGGTCAGCGGCGCGGATGTGGTCTCTCCGCTCTCGTTTACGAGCACCGCCGTGTAGACGTAGTCGCCGTTGTGCTTTCCGCTGACGTGGAACGGCACAGACTGCGCAGTCGGTGTGCGGGGTGTGAGCAGAACGGTGTCCTTCCGCTCCCCATTCTCGAAGAGCATGATCGCCGACGCATTCACGCCCCACCACAGGTCGACCGTGATGGTGTAATCGCCATCGTCGAGACCGGTGTCCCAGCCGTTGTCCGACGAGAGAGCTGCACTCGCAGGCGCGAACCCTGAACCTTCGTCGGCGTATACCAGCACCGAGAGTTCGACCGACGAGGTCAGCCCGTCGGCGTTTGCGGCCTGAACGCTGATGACGTGCGGCCCCGGACGACCCGTGAACGACAGGGGTTGCTCTGCAGCGACCTCAGCTCCATCGATTCGGACCGACAACGAGCTCACACCGCTTTCGGGATCCACCGCGGCGATGTCGAAGACCGTGGAGTCCGAGATCACCGCGCCGTCCTCGGGAAGCCCGGTGATTGTCGGCGGGGTGTCATCCCGCGCGCCCGTCGACGACACGATGCGCGCGGCGCGGAACTTCGACGAGTCCTTCGCGTCCGTGATTCCGCCGCCCCACAGCGTGAACGATCGTCCGTTCGCATCATCGGCGTCGTTGACGGCGACCGACAGACTGAGCAGGCCGTCGTCCCGGCTCACCGGCGCAAGCTCGGACCACGGGATGCTGAGCTGATAACTGGTCGTGGCCGTGCTGTCATCACGTCGCACCTGCGCGACCGCGGACGTCGGGGGATTCGACTTTCCGTCCATGCCACGCCACTGGAAGACCTGGACGCCACTCGTGCCCAGCGCGGCGCCGTACTCGGATCCCGCTGACGTAGATTCACCGGGGAGACCTGCTCCAATCGCCACTTGGATGCTGTCGGCCTGCCAGATGTTCGCGCCACTCGCCGGTTGATAGTGCACGTCGTCGGCGATCTCAGCCTTCACGACGAGCGCGTCAGCAGTCCAGCCGAACCAGAGGTCTCCTCCCAGCCCGGTGGTCGCGGGAAGAGAGGCCGTCGGCGCACCGGTCGACATCGTTTCGGCAGGCGACACGGTTGCGAATTGATCGGCGCTCAGGAGCTTGAGCACGCCTCCGACGGGGCGGTCGTCGGCTGCAGTGGTGTCGAGCCGGACCACGTAGTCGTAGTCGCCTGTCGCGTCGCGAAGCGGGTCTGGCAGCGGAACCGTGAGGTCGGCGCTCGCGCCGGGCGGAATGGTCGTGTCGAGGTCGACGGCCGAGGCGGAAACGGGGTCTGTGCGGACGGTGAGCGTGGCGCCGGTGATCCTCTCCGCTGTGTCGGAGTCGTTCGTGCGGGTGACTCTAATGGCGCCCCCGCTGTCAGTGCTGACGTGCCGGGCCACCGTGCTCGTCGTCCCGGGGACCGTCAGCGTGGCCACCGAAACGGAGGTCTGTTCGTCGGCGAAGTCCACAGACATCGTGATCGTCGAGCGGGAGCCCGCCGCCACCGTCGGCCCCGCCTCGAGCGCGACCGGCACCTCGATCGAGCTCCACGCCGGCAACGAGAGGCCAGGATTACTGACTGTGGCGATCCATCCGCCATCGACGGTGACCTGTGCGGTTCCCGTCATCGCGGTGCTGTTGAGGTTCGTGACCTCCATCACGATCTCGGTGCTCTCATCGATGGACGGTGAATAGCCGTTGTTCTTCGCGTTCGCGCTGATCTCATCGGGATAGCGCTGGTTTACGACGACCCGCTGTGCCGGGCTGAGCGTCACGTCAGTGACCGTCGCCGCGCTTGGACGGAGCGACGATCCGCCCGTGATGACCTGGTGGCCCTGCATTCGGAGGTAGACGACGTCGGGTCCTGCGGTGAGCGAGTAGATGCCATCCGCGGACTGCAGCGTCGTCGCCGCACCGACGATGTCCGTCGAGGTGACGAGAGGAGAACCGAGGTCGAGAGTCACCTGCGCGGCTGTCTCGGACCAGAGCGCGACGACCTGGTCGTCACCGTCGTCGAACGCGAGCGCGTTCACTCCCGCCGGCACCCCTGGGATCGCGCCGACGTAGGCGCCCTCGCCCAAGGCTGCCGTGAGCGCGGCTTCCGCGGTGAACACCGCGTTCGGCGTGAAGGCGGGAGTCAGCAGTCCGAAGTACTTCCCGCCGCTCTCGGAGTACGGCGGCGCGACAAACAGGAACTGTTTGTCGGTTCCCGCGGCGAGCGAGAGCAGAGTGTTGCTGATGTACCCGCGCGCCTGCTTGCGCTGCATCTCGGGCGTGAGGCGATCACCGGGATTCGCGACCACGGGGAACGTGCCGGACTCGGTCATCCAGTTGCGGGTGGTGGCGGTTCCATGGGCGTCTGACAGCGCGACGTGGCCGGGTACCGCCGACCATGGTTGGGGGATCGGCGTCCCATCGACCTGGCTGTAGGCGTGGTAGCCGTACACATCGACGTAGTCGTAGACGTCGTTCGCTGCCACAGCGGTGGCATACGCGGTCACCGGATTCGCGAACGCACCCGCCACAGTCAACGGCTTCCGACCTGAGTCGAGCATGCCGATGGCTGCCGCCTTCACGAACGCGGCGTATCGGTCGGGTGACTCGGAGATGGCGGTGAACGAGTTGTGGTCTGGTTCGTTCCACAGTTCCCAGCCGTCGACCTCGTCGGAGTAGAAGTCCGCAGCTTCTTTCGCAAAGGCGTACGAAGCCAGCAGATCGCTTGGCAGCAGGTCTCCGGTGCTCCTCGTCCATGACGGAGCGTTGTGGTATGTGCTGAGGATGCGCAGACCCTGCTCCGACGCGTCGGCGAAGAAGGCATTGGCACCGGACTCGGAGTCGAGGTTGAACTGATCTCGGCCGGGGTTGGTGGTGTTGCTCCAATGAGTCCGGTCGCGGAGCCAGGTGACGCCCGTGCGGGCGAGGCCGGCGGCGAGCTCCTCGTACTTCGCGGCGGGTGCGATCCACGCGGCGGCGACGTCGATGCCGAAGGGTGAGTCAGTCAGGCGCTCGCGCTCCGAATCTGCGGTGACGACCGAGAACTCCTCAGTGAACGGCTCATCGTCCGCGTACTGCGCCGAAATGCGGTAGTGGCCGATCGGGAGGGAGCCCAGCGAGGCATGCGCGATGCCGTCGAAGGCTCCCGCGGTCGCCGTCCCCTGTGCGACCACGGCGTCGAAGTAGTCCGTGACGGTGTAGGCGATGCTCGCATCCGCTCCGGTCGCGAAGTCCATCGTGACATCGAGCGTCACAGCGTCTCCCGACTCGAACACATTGAGGGGCGCGGCCGATCCGATCCTCGCGATAGCGGCCTGAGCCGGGATGAGTCGGAACGCGTCGAGGAACAGCGTGTAGTTCTGCGGGACGAGTTCGCGCGGGGTGTCCACGACGAACGAGATCCGGTTCAGCCCGCTGCTGAGGCTGAAGACGCCGGCGACCTCATGTCTGCGGATCTCCGGCGTCACCTGCGACACCTGGGTGAGCACCGCTGGCGTGGCCGGGGCGTCGTTCACCTGGATGTCGAACGGCGATGCCCACCCGACGTTCGCGGGGGTAGAGTCGAGCTCCATCTGGTACGCGCCGGCGGCCGGAACGTTCACCTCATACGTTGCGCGATAGCCGCCTGACGGCATTGCCGTCGAGGTGAAAAGCTTGAGATAGGCCCCGCTGGATGCCGTGGTCAAAGCAGTGGTACCGGGGAGGAAGTTGGTCGATACAGCCGCTTCCCCCTCGACCGCGATGAGTCCGTCATCAGCGGCCGCGGACACAGGAACGGTCAGGATTGCCGCCACGATGGCGGTAACCGCGAGAACGGTCACTCGGCGGCTGCGAACGGTTTTCATAGGTTCCTCGTCTTCGGGAAGTGCCTGTGATTGCCACGACGTCGTGGTCGATCATCTTGACGGTATTGCGCGCCGGGAACGTCTTCGCGCCGCAGATCAAAGTCGGTCACGGGGAAGAAGCCCAGACACGACGACACCACCTCGAGCCACCCGAAGGGGCGGACACGAGATGGTGCCGTGGGGTGGGACTATCCCTTGATCGCGCCGCCCAGCCCGGCGTTGTCGAGGAACTGCCGGCGGAAGCAGAGGAACATCACCAGCGGCAGGATCACCGAGATGAACATTCCTGCGAGCACCAGCGCGAGATCGTTCGTTCCGGCGACTTTCTGGATCCCGACCGACAGCGGCTGGAGCGACGGGTCGGGCAGCACCAGCAGAGGCCAGAGGAACTCCTTCCAGGCGCCGACCACCGTGAGCAGCGACACCACGCCCAGCGTCGGACGCGCCATCGGGATCAGGATCGACCAGAAGATCCGCAGATTGCTCGCGCCGTCGATGCGTGCGGCCTCGAAGATGTCCTGCGGAAGCCCGGCGAACACGCGGCTGAGCAGCATGATGTTGAACGCGTTCGCCGCGCTCGGCAGCCACACCGCCCAGAACGTGTTGATGAGGTTGAGGTGCACGAGCGGCAGGTCGAGCACCGTCACGTACAGGGCCACGAGCGACACCACGCCGGGGATGAACAGCGTGACCAGGACGGCGCCCGAGAGCAGCGGCGCCCACTTGGGCTTGAGAATCGCGATCGTGTAGGCGCCCGTGAGGGCGACGAGCAGGCCGAAGAACCAGCAGCCGAGCACGACCCAGATCGTGTTGAGGAAGTACCCGCCGATGCCGAGCCGGGTCCAGGCCTCGGAGAGGTTGTGCCACTGGATGCCGCTGGGCCACCAGCCGAAGGGATCGGTCAGGATGTCCTGCGTGGTCGACACCGAGGACTTGGCGAGCCACAGCAGCGGACCGAGCGATGCGATCGCCAGCACGGCGAGCGCCAGCACGGCGATGACGACCAGCCCGACCCGGGTGCGGGTGCGCTGCAGATCGAGCGTCGAGACGATTCCACGACCGGCGTCGTCCCGCTTGCGTTCCGCGCGACGCTCGGCGGCACGCGCGATGAGGGTCTGCGTGGCGCTCATACCTTGCTCCATTTCCGAGTCGCCCAGAGGTACACGGCCGAGAGCAGGCACAGTGCGACCGCCAGCAGCAGGCTGAGTGCGGTCGCCTTGCCGAAGTCGGCGTACACGAATGCGTAGCGGTAGATCAGCATCAGCAGTGTGAGGGTGCTGTTCGCCGGGCCACCGCCGGTCATCACGTAGGGCTCTGTGAACAGCTGGAACGTGCCGATGATCTGCAGCAGCAGCATGAGCAGCATGACTCCGCGCAGGTGTGGCAGCGTGACGTGCCAGATTCGTCGGCGCACGCCCGCACCATCGACCTCGGCCGCCTCGTACAGCTCGCGCGGCACGGACGCCATGGCGGCGATGTAGACGAGCGTGGTCCCGCCGAAGCCCGCCCACGTGGTCTGGAGCACGATGCTCGGCATCGCCAGGGCAGCGTCCTGCAGCCAGGCGAACGGGCCGGCGCCGAACCAGCCGGCGATGGTGTTGAAAACGCCGGTCGGCTCCGCACTGTAGAACTGCTTCCACAGCAGCGTGGCAACGACGGGCGGGATGATCACGGGGATGTAGGCGAGCACGCTGGCCGTCATACGCCAGCGTCCGAGCTCGGCGATCAGCACGCCGTAGATCACGGGCACGGCGAACCCGAACACCAGTGCGAGCAGCACATACCAGCTGGTATTGCGGATCGCGGTGCCCAGCAGCGGATCGGCGAGCACGGCTTCGAAGTTCTGGAAGCCGATCCAGATCGGCTCGGTGACGAGGTTCGTCTTCTGCAGGCTGATCAGCACGCTCTGCGCGATCGGCCACCATGCGAAGTAGGTGAAGGCGATGAGCGTCGGCACGGCGAAGAGGACCGCCGACAGGCCGCCGCCGCGGAACCAGTTGCGTGCGCGGACCGCGAACGTGCGTCGCCGGTGGGCCGGGGGCGGATCCGGTGGCAGCTCGAGCTGCTCGGGGGGCAGTGTCAGCAATGCCACGGCCATTCCTTTCTGTCACGCCGGTGTGCGGGCGAGGAGCGCAGCCCTCGCCCGCACACCGACCGGGTCATCCCTCCGAGGCGATCAGCGACTCGGCCTGCGACTGCGCATCCTTGAGGATCGCGTCGATGTCGGCGTTCTCGTCGGTGAGCACGCTCTGAATGGCGGCATCCAGCGTCGCGTAGATCTGCTGCGCGGCGACCTTCGGCTCGGGCAGAACGGGCTGCGCGTCCCGCTCGTCGAAGAACGACTGGAAGTGGTCGCGGTCGATGTTGATGTAGTCGCCGATCCAGCCGAGGTACTGGTCGTAGACCTCGTCCGACACGATCGGCGTCGATGGCGCCCCGATGACGTTGCCCGCGGCCGCTGCGGCCTTGGCGCCGGTGACTGCGACGTCCTCGTGGAAGTACTGATTGAACGTGGTGAAGCTGATCCACTTGAGAGCCGCGGCGATCTGGTTGGGTGTCGCCTTCGGGCTGATGATCTGGATCGCGCCGCCGCCGAGCGTGCCCAGGCCGTCCTTGGTCTGCGGGAGCACGCCCATGCCGATCGCGTCGGAGTCCATGCCGTTGACCCGCACGAACTGGTTGAACGTGTACGAACTGCCCATGCCGACGAACTGCGCGACCTTGCCGGCGGCGAACTCCGCCGCGACCTCTTCGTACTTCAGCAGGAAGTTCTTGGCGAAGGTGCCGTCCTTCCACTGCATGTCGCTGATGAGCTGCAGCGCCTCGGCGGTCGCGTCGTTGTCGACGGTCGCCGTGACCTTCTTGCCGTCGAGGTCTTCGAGCGTGGAGCCCATGCCGTAGCTCATCGCGGTGAGCATCCAGCCGCCGTGGTTGGCGGTCGTCGGGATCGAGAACCCGGCGACTCCGGTCGCCTTGGTGATCTTCTCGGCGTTCTCGCGCACCTCGTCCCATGTCGTGGGGGGCGTCTCGGGGTCGAGGCCGGCCTGCTCATAGAGGTCTCGGTTATAGAAGACGGTCATCGAGTACGCCTCTTTGGGGACGCCGTAGGTCCGGCCGTCGTCGTCCTGCGCGATGGTCAGGAGCGCCGGGTTCAGCTGATCCACCTCGAGCGACTGGTCGTCGAGATAGTCGGTGATGTCGGCCGCCTGCCCGTTGCGGATGATGTTGGCGATCTCGGTGTACGGCACGGCCACGGTCGTCGGCAGCGTGCCACCGGCGAGCTGCGCGGCGAACGTCGAGGTGTTCCAGCCGTTCTCGCTGCCTTCGATCGTGATGTTGGGGTACTCGGCCTCGAACTTGTCGACGCGGTCGTTGAAAGCCTTGAGCTGCTCGGGCTGATCGGCCGCCGGCATCCCGTCGACCGAGATCGTGACCTCGGCGTCGGGGTCGTAGGTCGCGGCGGGCTGCGGGGCTGCGGAGCTGGCGCAGCCGGCCAGCGCGACGGCGCCCACAGCCAGCAAGACGATGCCGGAGCGCAGGGATCGGGTGGACATCTTCTACTCCTTCGTAGGGGCGGGTGCGGTCGGATGCGACACGATCGCAGCCCGACTGACGCGAGTCTGCAACCCGCCCGATGCCCGGTCAAACGAATCCGGTCAATACCCCGTCAAACGATCAGGGTCGATCATCTGGCGGTCACGCGAGGGTGATCAGCGCACCCTCGTGGACGTCGCGGACGTTGAGCTTCGGCACCAGAGTGGAGTGCACCGTCGCGAGTGCGCGACCCTCGGCCAGTGCCTTGATGCGCTGCAGCGCGAGCCCCACGGCGTTCGCACCGAGGTCGAACTTCGCCGGCGCGACCGCCGACATCGGCACTTCGCACAGCTCCGCGATGACGTCGTCGTAGGCCACCAGTGCGACGTCGCCGGGGACCTCCCGGCCGCGGCTGACGAGCAGGCGGGCGAGCGACACGGCGTGCATGTCGGGGTTCACGAGCAGCCCGTCGACGCCCTGCTCCTCGGCGAGGTCGAGGTAGGCGCCGGCGAAGCGGTCGGGGTCGGCCGCCCACTCTCCGACCTGCTTCTCGCTCAGCTGCAGATCGACCTCGACGGGCTCGAGGCCGAGATCCGCGATCGCCGCGGCGTAGCCCTCCTGCAGGTGCGGCGCGGTCGCGTTCGGGAAGGCCATCAGCGCGATGCGGCGCTTGCCCATGCTGTGCAGGTGCCGCACGGCCAGCTCGGCCCCGAGGGCGTGGTCGGTGCGCACGCTGTCGAGGGCTGGCGCGTCGGCCGTGCGGGCGTTCCGCCGCTCCATCAGCACGATCGGTGCCGGTGGATCGGTCAGCAGCGCGTGCACCGCAGGCACCGTCAGGTCGTGGTTCGAGGGCGTGAAGATGATGGCCTCGGCGCCGAGCTCGGCGAGGTGGCGCACCATGCCGAGCTCCTTCTCGGTCGAGTAGTGCGTCACGCCGAGGATCAGCCGGATGCCGGCGATCTTGGCTGCGTGCGCGGCGCCCTTGATGATGTCGCCGAAGTAGTACTCCGACCCGGGAACGATGAGGCCGATGACCGCGAGCGGGGCATCCGGGCGTGAGCTGGCGGGGTTCAGGCCGATCGCGGCGGTCTCGAGCGGGCTCTCTTCACGAACGATCCGGCGTGGCACCGTGGCGCCGCCATGCACGCGTCGCAGCTGACCCTGCTGCTCCAGGTCGCGCAGATCACGGCGGATCGAGATCACCGAGACCCCGAGCTCGTCGGCGAGCTGGTCCGTCGTCACGGTCCCCCGCAGGCGGAGCTGACGCAGGATGACGGCGTGGCGGGCGTCCTTGAACACGGGCTGACCTCTCTGTCGGTTGCCGGTCTGTCGAATGCCGGAAGTCTGTCACAGGCGATCAAATTCGACCATCTGTCGACGGAACATTGGTCGCAAGCGATCACCGCGCTCACAATGACAGGACCGGGGACGCCGTGCGATCACGATCGGCTCCGGGACACAGATCGATGAGGATAGGCACGACCCCGATGAGCAATTCCGGCGCCCTGCGTCCCCGCGTCCTGGTGGCGATCCCGCCTCGGTTCCGGGAGCGGCTGTTCACCCAGAGCGCGTGGCAGCACCTGCTGGCCCTCGCCGATGTCACGGTGAGTCCCGCCGACGGGGTGCTCGACACTCCGCTCGCGCACGAGCGGCTGCGTGACGCCGACATCGTACTCACCGGCTGGGGCACGTACGCGCAGAGCGGGGCGTGGGTCGAGCACGCGCCTGAGCTGCGCGCGATCGTGCACGCGGCGGGCACCGTCCGCTTCCTCGTCGACGAGAGCGTGTTCGCCCGGGGCATCGCCGTGTCGTCGCAGGCCGAGCAGAACGGGCGCCCCGTGGCGGAGTACTCGCTGGCGATGATCCTGCTGTCGGCGAAGACGGTGTTCCGCGCCGAGCGCGAGTACCGTGCGGCGCGGACGGGCTTCCCGATCGACTCGCTCACGGGCGGTGCCTTCGGCGCGCGAGTCGGCATCGTGGGTGCGTCGAAGATCGGGCGCCGGCTGCTCGACCTGCTGCGGCCCTTCGACTTCGACGTGCGTGTCTACGACCCGTACCTCGACGCAGACGACGCCGCGCGGCTGGGAGCGACCAAGGTCGAGCTCGACGAGCTGTTCGCCACGTGCGACGTGGTCTCGCTCCATGCTCCGCATCTTCCTGAGACCGAGGGCATGATCGGCGCGGCGCAGCTGCGGCGGATGCGCGACGGTGCGGTGTTCATCAACACGGCCCGCGGCGTACTGGTCGATCAGGACGCGCTCGTCGCCGAGCTGCAGACCGGCCGCATCGACGCCGTGCTCGATGTCACCGAGCCCGATGTGCTGCCGGTGGAGTCGCCGCTCTGGGACCTGCCCAACGTCGTGCTCACCCCGCATCTGGCGGGTTCGGTCGGCAATGAGGTGCCGCGCCTGGGAACCGAGGCGATCGGCGAGGTGGCGCGACTGGCAGCGGGCGAGCCGCTGCGGTATCCGCTCACCGCACAGCAGTTCGCGATCACCGCCTGACCTGTTTGACTGTTGACGACGCCCCTCTGAGGACCATGATGACCACCGACGCTCTGACGATCCCTTCGACCTCTGCGGCAGGCATCCATCCGTTCGTGAGCAATGCCGCGTTCATCGGTCCGTCCGTCGGACACGGCCTCGACGACCCGGCGCCGGCGCTCACGCGCGAGGTCGATGTTCGCGACGGGCTCGTGCGCGCGACCCTGCATGTCAGCGCGCTCGGCGCCTACGACCTGACCGTCAACGGTGTGCGGTCCAGCGACCGGATCCTCGCTCCGGGGTGGACGGCGTACGATCATCGGCTGCGGTTCCACAGCGACGACGTCACCGCGATGCTGCGCACCGGGCGCAACACGATCCGCGGGGTGCTCGGCAACGGATGGTACCGCGGCAAGCTGACATGGGAGCAGCGCCGCGATCTGTACGGTGATCGGCTGGCGCTGCTCGCGCAGCTCGACCTCGAGTACGCGGACGGGGTAACGGAGCGCATCGTGACCGACGAGTCCTGGACGGCACGGGCCACCGGCATCCTGTCGGATGACCTCTACGACGGCGAACGCCGCGACCTGCGCCGTCCCGACGGCGACCCCGTGCCGGTGGCGCCCGTCCAGTACCCGCTCGACCGGCTCGTGACGCCCCGGAGCGCCCCGGTCCGGACAGTCATGGAGCGGCCCGCCGAGCGGGTGTTCCGCTCGCCGAGCGGAAGGCTCCTCGTCGACTTCGGCCAGAATCTCGTCGGCTGGGTGCGGCTCACCGTGCGGGCGCCCCGAGACGGGCAGGAGATCGTGATCCGTCACGCTGAGATTCTCGAGGACGGCGAGCTCGGCGTGCGTCCGCTGCGCTCGGCGAAGGCGACCGACTCGTACGTGCTGGCGGCGGCCGACGAGGTCGTGCTCGAGCCTCGCTTCACCTTCCACGGATTCCGCTACGCCGAGATGAGCGGGCTCGACGAGCTCGACGCCGCCGACGCCACGGCGGCCGTGGTGTCGAGCGACCTGGAGCGCATCGGGTGGTTCTCGTGCGACGATCCGATGATCGAGCGCCTCCATGAGAACGTGGTGTGGAGCATGCGCGGCAACTTCGTCGATGTCCCGACGGACTGCCCGCAGCGCGACGAGCGGCTCGGCTGGACGGGCGACATCCAGGTCTTCGGCCCCACCGCCGCGTTCCTCAGCGACGTGACCGGATTCCTGTCGTCGTGGCTGGCCGACCTCGCCGCCGAGCAGCTGCCCGACGGCACCGTCCCGCTCGTGGTGCCCGACGTACTGCGGTTCTGGCACGAACCACGCGCCGCCTGGGGCGATGCCGCCACCATCGTGCCGTGGACCTTGTACGAGACCTCCGGCGACCCGGCGATCCTCGAGCGCCAGTTCGCGTCGATGACGGCGTGGACCGACCTGGTGGCCGACCTCGCCGGGCCCTCTCGGCTGTGGGAGGGGAGTCCGCAGTTCGGCGACTGGCTCGATCCCGCCGCGCCGCCCGATGACCCCGAGGCTGCGAAAGCCGATCCCGGCGTGATCGCCACCGCTCATCTCGCGCGCTCGGCGTGGATCTGCGCGCGGTCCGCCCGGGTGCTCGGCCGTGACGCCGAGGCCGAGCGATACGGAGCGCTGCACGCCGAGACCGTGGCGGCATTTCAGCGGGAGTATGTGGATGCCGGCGGCCGCATCCGCAGCGATGCTCAGACCGTCTACGCCCTGGCCCTGCAATGGGACCTGCTGCCTGCCGATCATCGCGGCCGCGCCGGCGATCGCCTCGACGAGCTCGTCCGTGAAGCCGGCTTCCACGTCGCGACCGGGTTCGTCGGCACCCCTCTCATCCTCGACGCCCTGACCGATACCGGGCACGCCGACTCCGCCTACCGCATGCTGCAGCAGCGGGAGTGTCCGTCGTGGCTCTATCCGATCACCATGGGCGCCACGACCGTGTGGGAGCGCTGGGACTCGATGCTGCCGGACGGCACGATCAACCCGGGCGAGATGACGTCGTTCAACCACTATGCGCTCGGTGCGGTCGCGGACTGGCTGCACCGTCGGGTCGCGGGACTCGCCCCGGCGGCGCCGGGGTGGCGCGAGGTGCGTATTGCGCCGGTCCCCGGCGGCGGTCTCACCCGCGCCGCCGCGGCGCACGTGTCACCGTTCGGGCGCATCGAGGTGTCGTGGCGGATCGCCGACGGCGAGTTCGTGCTCGACACCCTCATCCCCGACGGGGTGACCGCAGTCGTGCAGCTGCCGTCCGGCACCGCCGCGCACCGTGTCGCGGCGGGACGCCATGTCTTCCGCGAGGCCCTCACCCCGTAGCGCAGATCACCCCCCCCCGTAGAGCAGGAGAACCGATGAACGCCCCCGCCGGCCCCGATGCCGCATCCGCCACCGCCGTCGCCCCCACCGGCCCCGCCGCCGTCTTCGCCGAGGGTCGCGACCCGGCGCTGTGGCGCCGGCCGATCCCGAACGCCCGGGTGGCGGCATCCGCCGACCGCATCCTGCGCCGCGCACTCGACGCGATCGACACGCCCATCCCGGCTCTCGGGTTCGCGCTGTACCGGCGGTTCGACGTCGACGACGACCGGATGGCGTTCCAGAACGCATACTTCGACCGCCGGCGCCGGCTGTATGCCGCAGCGATCGGCGCGCTGCTCAGCGATGAGGTGCCGATCAGTGAAGCCGAGGACGCGATCTGGGCGATCTGCGACGAGTACGCGTGGGCGCTGCCGGCGCACATCCCCGAGCTGTCGGCGCCGCACCCCGAGGTGCCGCACGACGAGATCATCGACCTGTTCTCGGCTGAGACCGCATTCTTCCTCGCCGAGATCGCGAACCTGCTCGAGGGACGCCTGCACCCGCTGGTGCGCGCCCGGATCGAGCGCGAGGTCGAACGGCGCGTGTTCACGCCGTTCCGCGAGCGCGTGTGGTTCTGGGAGACGGTCGAGACGAACTGGTCGGGTGTGTGCGCCGCAGGCGTTGGCATCGCGGCGCTGCACCTCGACGCGTCAGGGCTCGACGCGATCCTCGACCGCTGCACCGCCGCGATGGGCGCCATGATGGACGGCTACGGCGACGACGGCGTGTGCGTCGAGGGCCTGAACTACTGGAGCTACGGCTTCGGCCACTTCGTGATGTACGCCGAGGCGCTGCGCCAGAGCCGCGGGGTCGACCTCTGGGCGGGCACCGACCGATGGAGCGCCGACAAGGCGGCGATCATCGCGGGTTTCGCAGCGCAGGTGTCGCTCGGCGGCCGGGCGGTGGCGGCGTTCTCGGACTCGGCCGCGTTCGGTCTCGTGTCGCCGGCGATGGTGACGTTCCTCGAGCGTCGCGATCCGACGGTGCCGCACGCGCCCGTGGAGCTGTGGGCCGAGCAGCCCGAGACCTCGCACAACTGGGGTCTGCTGGTGCGCACGTTCGTCTGGGCGCGGGATGCCGCGCCCGACGCCGATCTGCCGCTCGCCCCCGATCGCTGGTTGGCTGACGCCGAGTGGCTCGTCGCGCGGCGGATGGCCGAGATCGGCGGCGATAGCGTCGAGGTCGGGTTCGCGGCGAAGGGCGGGAACAACGCCGAGCCGCACAACCACAACGATCTCGGCTCATTCGTGTTCGCTGTTGCCGGCGAACCGCTGCTCTCAGAGCTCGGCATGGGCCTCTACGACGGGCGCTACTTCCTCGAGGAGTATCGCTACGGAGTGCCCACGGCCGGGTCGCACGGACACAGCGTGCCCATCGTCGGGGGAGTGCGTCAGCATCACGGACCGCACGCACGTGCCCTCGTGGAGCGGGTGTCGGTCGCGCCGGAGGGCGCCGAGCTCACGCTCGACCTGCGGGCCGGGTACGACGTGCCGGAGCTGCAGGAGCTGACGCGAGAACTGCGATTCCGGGGCCCGACGATGCAGGTGCGGGACCGGTTCGCGGCATCCGCCCCGCTCGAGTTCGTCGACCGCCTAGTGTCGCTGTTCCCGATCGCGCTCGAGGCGGACGGCGCGATCATCCTGGGCGAGCGGTCGGCCGTGCGGCTGAGCTGGGATGCGACGCGCTGGACGCCGCGCCTGGCCACGCTGGAGTACCGCACGCACGAGGACGAGCCGGCGACCGCCTTCGCGCTGGACCTCTCGACGGTGGATGTCGCCGCCGAATGCGTCGTGACGATCGAGGTCGTCACCCCCTGACCCCGATCGCGGCGTGCGACTCCGGCAGACGCCGTGGCCGCACGCCGTGGGCTCAGGGCTGTGGGACGATCGCGCCGTGCTCGCGGAGCAGGGCGCGCAGCTCGTCGAGCGGCACGTCGTCGATCGCGGTGCCGCGGGCAGCCGACAGAGCGGCTGCGGCTCCGGCGGCCTGGCCGGTCGCCATCGCCGTCGCCTGCACGCGGTAGGCGGAGTTGGCCTCCTGGTCGCCGGCGATGCACCGGCCCGCGACGATCAAGTGGCGGTTTCCGGCGGGGATCATCGCCGACAGCGGGATGGTGGCCACGCGCCCCTCCTCGAGATAGGTCTTGGCGATGCCGTTGCCGTCGGGGCGGTGGATGTCGATGGGGTAGTAGCTGAAGCACACCGCGTCGTCCCACACGCGGCCGCTCAGGTAATCCTCGCCGGTGAGGCGGCGCAGGCCCTCGATCGTGCAGCTCTCACGCACGCCGACCTCGGTGGCTCCGTACGTCACGGTCAGCTCCTCCAGGCCGGGCAGCGGCTTCAGGAAGCGGTAGATGCGCAGCAGTGCAGCACGGCCCGCCGTCTCGGCATCGGTCCGGCCCTTCGAAGTCGCTCCGTCCACGCCCACCAGGTGGATCGCATTGTCGCCGCGCTTGCGCAGGAACGGCTCCAGCACGCGGCCGTGCGCTCCGAAGTCGGACGGCAGGATGCGGCCCTCTTCCAATGCCCGGTCGAACTCGAGGTTCAGGGCGTCGTAGTCGAGGGCGTCGGGGTCGTACCCGCCGAGCATGATCGCGTAGGTGCCCGGCTGCCGTGCCTCGTTGCGGTGGCGCTCCAGACCGGCGAGGCCGACGGCATCCGCGTCTCCGGAGCAGTCGATCACCCGCGCCACCCGTACGCGCTGCAGACCCTCCTTTCCGGCGATCGTCGCGTGCCACTCCTCTCCCTGCCACGCCAGCTCGGCGAGCATCGAGTGCAGGCGCAGCTCGACGCCGGACTGCGCCACCGTCTCGCTCAGCACCGCCGCATACAGCGGCGCGTTCACGCGGATCTGCAGCCGCCAGTGGGGCAGGTCGGTTCGCGAGAAGTCCGGAAGCTCGGCGCCTTCGAGCTCGACGGCCGCGCGCACCATGTCCCAGCCGATGCCGGCGATCACCTGCTCGCCCCACGCGTGGAACAGCCCCGGGAAGTTGATGCCGGCGGTCGTGGTGGTGCCGCCGAGCATGCCGTTCTTCTCGAGCAGGATCGTGCGGGCGCCGGCGCGCGCGGCCTGAACCGCGGCGCTCACTCCCGCGGGACCGCCGCCGACGACGAGCACGTCGGCGTCGAGGCCGGGTGCGGAGGCAGGGGCGGCGGCGGACGAATCGGTGGGCATGGGTCTCATTCTGCGTCGGGAGGTGCGGTGGGCATGCGGTCGGAAGGCGGAACGGTCAGAAGCGGTCGGGCCGGGCCGCGTGGGGCACGATGAACGCGCGCGCGGTGGTGCCCGACGGGATGCCGAGGGCCAGTCCTGCGGGTGACGCCGAGGCCGTCCAGTCCTGAGCCGTCTCAGGGAACGTCGTGCGCGGGAGAACCGTGAGGCCGGGGACGACGATCTCGCCGCCGTCGCCGCGGGACCACACGCACACCAGCGTCTCTTCCGGGGCGCGCAGTGCCAGCGCGACGACGTCGTCGTCCCACCCGGGCAGTCCGAGAGGCCAAGCCGGCACGGCGAGCGTCAGCCGGTCCCGCCAGCCTCGATACATCGCGACGGCCTCGGTCACCAGTTCACGCTGCTCCGGTCGCAGGTCGGGCAGGAAGCCCGACAGCATGAGGCGTCCGGCCAGGCCACTGACAAGCGTGTACGCCGTCTCGGCGTCGGTCATCGTCTCGGTGGGGTAGGCCCAGTTGCCCGCCTGTTCGGGCAGCACGTTCGCGGGCGCCGACGCCGCGATCGGCGCGTAGCGGCGGAAGTCCTGCTGGTCGCTCGTCGACTGCAGGTGGGCGACCGAGAGCAGCGCGTAGTCCGCGCGCATCGCGCCGGATGCGCAGTTCTCGAACACGACCTCGGGGTGGCGCTCCTGCACCCCGAGCAGCCAGTCCCGCAGCGCGCGGGTGTGGCCGAGCAGTCCCGCACCGGCGGCGGCCGCCTCGTCCTCGGTTCCGACGCCCGGGTTGATGTTGTAGTCGAGCTTGAAATACCCGACGCCGAACTCGGCGACCAGCCGGTCGACCGTCTCGTCCAGGTGCGCGCGGGCGGCGGGATGCCGCAGGTCGAGGTGGAAGCGGTGGTCCTCGACGACGCGTTCGCCGAACCGGCGGAAGAACGCCTCGTCGGGGAGCAGGTCGGCGACAGGCGACTCGACGCCGACGATCTCGGGTTCGAGCCACAGTCCCGAGCGCATGCCGCGGGTGTGGACGGCGTCGATCACCGCGCGCAGACCGCCGGTGAACCGTGTCGGCGCCTCCCGCCAGTCGCCGATCGCCCGCCAGTAGTCCGACGCGTCGGTGAACCAGCCCGCGTCGATGCAGAACAGCTCGGCACCGGCGTCCGCAGCGGCGTCGATCAGCGGCAGCAGCGCCTCGGTCGACGGCTGACCCATGAGCGTGTTCATGTAGTCGTTGTAGATGACGGGCAGTTCGTCGTCGATCGGCCGGCGGTGGCGCAGCGCGCGGCGATAGCCCGAGAGTGCGGCGATGACGGCATCCATCCCGCCGTTCGCGACGGCCAGCCCCACCGGGATCGTGGTGAAGGCGCCACCGGGGTCGAGGCGCTGGGCGAACTGGTGCTCGAAGTCGCCGGGGCCGCTCGCGCTGAGCGTCACCGACTCGTGCGTCTGCGCGAGCTCCCAGCTCCACCCGGCGCTCGTCTCGAGCTGCCACGCCAGCGACGGGCCGCCCTCGCGGACGAGGGCCGCCGTGGGCAGGAACTCGCCGCTCGACCACGAGCCGTGGCTCGAGCGCGCGAAGCGGCCGCGGCCGTCCTGGCCGTGCGCGTCGAGCGCGAGGCCGGGCAGCACCTCGGCCAGCCGCCGGTCGTGCCAGCGACCCTCGGCGAGCCATTCGCTCTCGCCCCACAGCACTCGCACGTCGGAGCGGTCGGCGAGTTCGAGCACCAGCGAGCTCACAGCGGTGAGCGTGAGCGGGCGCGGTCCGAGGTTGCGCACCGTGTGCGTCCACTGCACGGCGGAACCGGCGCCGAAAGCGCGCAGCGTCGTCACGACCTCTACTCCGCCGGTGACATCGTGCTGGCGGATGCGCAGACAGGCGGCATCCATCTCGTGATCGACGCGCCGCAGGCGCTCGCCGACGGCCGAGCGTATGAACGCCTGACTCGTGCGAGCCCGCTGTTCGGTCGCCGTGAAGACGTCGACGAGCGCGTGCGCACGCACGGCCGACGGTCCGCCGCCGGCCGAGAGACGAGTGAGCTGGACGGGTGCGTCCGGGCTCGACGAGAACGCGAGCGTCAGATCGCCCGCCGACCACTCGAGCCTCACGGCGTTGCGACGACCGCAGCTGCGACGGCCGGGGCAGCGGCATCCACCGGGAAAAGCCCGTCGAGGAACGCGAGGTGACGCAGCGACTGCGTCCACTGCCCGCCCTCGTGCCCGTTGTACGGGTAGACGGCGATCTGCTTGTCTCCCGCGTAGCGGTTGTACTGCGCGTAGACGGTCGACGGCGGGCACACGTTGTCGTACAGCGCGACCGAGTACAGTGCGGGTGCGGTGGCGCGGGCCGCGAAATTGACGCCGTCGAAGTACGAGAGCACGCGGAAGACGTCCTCCTCATCACCCCGGCGGGTCTGCAGGTAGCGGGCGAGCTCGTTGTACGGCATCGCGTCGGTGATGCGCAGCGCGCGGCGGAAGTGGCTGAGGAACGGCACATCGACCATCGCGCCCGCGAGTCCCTCGCTGAGCCCCGCAGCGGCGACCGCGATGCCGCCGCCCTGACTGCCGCCCGCGACCACGACTTTCGCGGGGTCGACAGCGGGGTGGCTGCGGGCTGCGTCGACCGCGCACGCCGCGTCGGTGAACAGCCGTCGGTAGTAATAGGTGTGCGGGTCCTCGATGCCGGCGCTCATGCGCCCCGCGATCGACGGGCCGCTGCCCACCGGGTCGGGCGTCGCCGCGGCGGAGCCGCCGTTGCCCTGACCGCGGCTGTCCATGACCAGCACGGCGTACCCGGCGCTCGGCAGCATCGTCCACTGCTCGGGCAGGCCGCGGCCGCCGCTGTATCCGATGAACTGCACCACCGTGCCGCGCACCACCTCAGGGTGCCGCAGGAACCAGCCCTTGATCGGGTGGCCGCCGAATCCAGGGAACGTGACGTCTTCGACGATCAGCTGCGTCAGCGGGGATGGCACGCGCGTGAACACGGCCTGGCCGTGCCCGCGCGAGAACTCGAGGGTCTCGCGCCAGAACGCGTCGAAGTCATCGGGTTCTTCGGGGGTAGGGCGGTATGCCTCGAGGTCTTCCAGAGGCATGTCGAACTGGGCCATCGTGATCCTTCGGTGTGCGCGGGTGCGGGGGTCGGCGGGGTGTCGTGTCAGCGGGAGAGGTTGCGCCTCGCGATGCGCGCGTGCTCGAGGCGTGAGCCCGGGAGCACCGGCGCGATCAGGCGCAGTCCGGCGGTCGCGAGTTCGACGGCATCGGACGAGAGGGATGCGGTCGTCGCGGCATCCTCCTGCGGTTCGGCGGCCATGCGCAGCCGGCCGGCCGCCAACGTCGTGTCGAGTGCGTCGACGACGAGGGCACGCGGGGCGTCGACGCCGAGCCAGAGCACCTCGATCTCGATGCCGGAATCGCCCACGCGGACGCGTGCGGTGCGCTCCTGGCCGTCGAAGCGGGCGTCGGCGAGCGACCATTCGATCCAGACGCCCGCGGTGCGCACCTCGACGCGGCGTGCGCGATCGAAGGACGAGGGCGCGCCGGGAGCGATGCCGTCGACCCGCACCGCGGCGGGATCGACCCCGCGGATCCAGAACCGCACGAGCAGTTCGCGGGTCGGCACGGCCTCCCCGGCGGCGATCGCGTCGAGGTGGATGTGCGCGTCGCCCGAGGGTGTGGCGAGCGACACCGCCCACAGCACGTCGCCGCCGTTCTGAGCGGCGCTGAACGAGCCGCCGGCGAAGCCGTGGCCGTCGCGCAGGACCTCGACGCCGACATGCCGGGCGGGCGTCGCGGGGTCGAGCGGGTCGTCGCCGGGTTCGGCCCAGAAGCCCAGCAGCGGTCGGCGCTGCAGCCAGGTATCGCCGAAGTTCACAGTGCCCAGCGTCAGGGCGCCGTCCCGCCAGCTCGTGCCCGTGGTCGGCAGGACGAGTGAGGGGATGCCGGCGGCCGCTGCCGCCGAGATCCCCGCAACCTGCCCGTCGATGTAATGCGTGTCGGAGAACGTCTCGTGCCCGGTGGCCGGGGGAGCGACCTCGTCCAGGAGCGGACGGAGGTCGTCGGGGATGCGGTAGTCGATGACCGCGTCCGGTGCGACGTGGACATTGGGTGCCAGCGTGTCGGCGGTGAGCCGCGTCCAGGTCTCGGGCGCGACACGCTGCAGTACCAGCAGCACACCCGGGGTGCCTCGCAGATCGGTCTCGTAGCAGCGGGCCATCGGGCCGGTGAGCTGTCCGGTGGCGGGGTGCCAGCGCGCGAGGAAGTGCTGCCACGCGAGGCGCTCGAGGTCGGCGGCGAGCGGCGTGATGCCGGGGTCGTCGAAGTACTGACGGGTGGCGGTGAGCGCCTGCATCACGACGTGCCAATAGGTCGGGGAGTTGAACTCGGCGAAGCTTCCGACGGCGGTCAGCCGAGCGTGCAGCCGGCGCAGTCGTTCGCGGCCATACTCCTCGAAGGCCGGATCGCCCAGCAGGGCGCCCGCCGCGAGCGTGACGAAGGTGCCTTTGACAGCGATGTTCGTGTAGTCGAGGTCGACGTCGCGGCGGATGATCGAGCGTGCCGCGTGCCCCAGCCCCGCTCGGGTGCGCTCGCGCGCGTCCGCATCCAGCAGGTCGGCGTGACGCAGCAGGATGAGCGAGAGCACCTCGCCGTGGAAGTCGGCCCAGTTCCAGTCCGGCGGGCTCATCTCGGCGAGCGGTTCTTCGGCCCAGTAGGGCCAGAGCCCGTAGGTGTCGCTCGTCGGGTCGGTGTCCTGCAGTGCGAGGACGGCGCCGATGACGCGCGCGGCGCGTGCGGCACGGGACTCACCGTCGATGCTGCGGTCGCCGGCGCGATCGAGTTCCAGCAGCGCGAGCGCGTACGACAGGCTCTCGCGCGGCGGGTGCGCAGATCCCGTGACGATCCGGGTGTGGATCGGGTTGGGCTTCGCCGGTGACAGCAGCAGATCCAGATCGGGGTCGTACCGCGCGTCTCCCGCGCGGCGGGCGGCGTCCAGGCAGAGCGGGTCCGCGGTATGGAGGGGGTCGGCGGGACGGGGTGCATCGACGGCGATCACGCGACGAGCCTATTTCAATTCAGTGGATTTAGTCTACTCCCCGATCAGATTCGA
Organism: Microbacterium helvum; assembly: GCF_014779795.1. Classification (GTDB taxonomy): domain Bacteria; phylum Actinomycetota; class Actinomycetes; order Actinomycetales; family Microbacteriaceae; genus Microbacterium; species Microbacterium helvum. The sequence continues at coordinate 8,075 of NZ_JACXZS010000006.1, read as the reverse complement.
TCATCGGACTCGGCATGCGGGATGCGAAGGGCCCCGCCGGCCGACACCGACGGGGCCTCGCGGCATGACGATCAGCGCCCGACGAGCGCCGTGATCTCGAACAGCGTGGTCGTGCCCGACACCTCGTTGCCCACCGCGAGCAGCGGCGTGCCCGTGGTCGACTGCGCTGCCGGGATGAACGCGACGCCCTCGGGACCGAGGTCGCCGGCCGCAGCGAGGTCGCCGCCGTCCTCGACCGACACCGAGAAGTCGCGGTTGTTGACGTACGTCACGAAGCGGGATGCCGTCGGGTCGGTGATGTCGAAGACCGCGATGCCGCCGACGCGCTCGAAGCCGACGAACGCGTACGTGCGGCCGTCCACCTCGCCGAGCGCGACGCCCTCGGGCTCGGGGCCCTTGTCGTCGCTGCGGCCCTCGAGGTTCGACTCGGTGTGGTTCGAGTTGACGAAGCCGGGGATCGCGGCGGCGGTGAGCGCCTCGAACTGCGAGCCCGAATCGAACACGAGCGTGCCGTCGGTGCCCCAGATCGAGAACGAACGGCCGCCGAAGGCGTACAGCTCGCGGTAGCAGCCTGCTGCGGCGTCGAAGCCGTTCTCGATCGTGACGTTCAGGCGGCCGAGGTCGGCGTCACCGAGGAACGGCGCGAGCGGGCTGTCGGCGCACACCGGCCCGTAGCCGTCCTTCGCGATCGACTTCGCGCGCGAGACCTCGCTGTAGTCGCCCCACTCGCGGGCGTCGCCCTCGTTCGCGGTGACGAGGTAGGTCGTGCCGCCGGCGGTGTAGGACTGGATGCCGTCGGGCATGAACAGGCCCTTCAATCCCTCGTACGTCCGCAGCGAGAACGCCTTGTCCTTGTCGCTCGGGTCGAGCGCGTTCTGCGCGAGCCCGAGGTCCTTCGCGCCGAGCGGCAGGATGTCGGTGGCGCGAGCGCTCGGGATCTGGACGACCGCGATGGCGTTCGCCTCTTGCAGGGCGACGTACGCGTTGTTGCCGTCGACGGCGATGTACTCGGGCTCGAGGTTGCGGCTCACCGGGTGGTCGTCGCCGTGCGGCGTCGGGCCGAACACGCGCACACCGTCCGGCAGCGCCTTGCCGCCGCCGGCCTCGTAGGCGTGGAAGTCGGCCGTCTTGACGTCCTTCTGGGATGCCGCGGCCACCTTCTGCGGCAGCTTCACGACGCTGACCGAGCCCTCGGGGTCGACCGAGAAGTCCTCGGCGGGCTCACCCTCGTTGGCGACGAGCGCGTACTTGCCGTCGGGCGTGATCGTCACCATGTCGGGCAGTGCGCCGACCTGGACCGTCCCGAGCACGGCGGCGGCGGCATCCTTCGCGCGCGCGTCGAAGAACACGAGATGGCCGGCATCGGTCTTCGTCGTCGACTCGAACGCGACGACACCGAGGCCGTCGGCGCGCACGGCGACGGAGTTGGCGACGCCGTCCGAGCTCAGTGCGAACTCCTTGACCATGGCGGACGGGTCGGAGTAGTCCAGGACGCTGACGGAGCTTGCCAGCGCGTTGACCACGAACAGGCGGTCGCCGTACGCGGCGACGATCTCGGACGCCGACTGATCGAACGCTCCGGTCTCGAATGTGCCGATGGGGGCCAGCGACAGTGCGGCGTCGTCGGCGGAGTACGAGATCGGGTCGGGCACGATCGCCGCCTGGGCGGCGAGCGGCGTGAGGGTGAGGGCGCAGACGGCCACCGCGGTGGCGGCGACGGCGCCGGCGCGACGTGAGGCGCGTGAAGGCATCGGGTTCCTTGTCGGAGTCGAGTGAGCACAGGGGGTCGGGTGCGCGGAAGACGCGCACTCCGTGACTATCGACGTCGGGTGTCATCCGGGTGAACGCGGAGCGAACGGATGCGGCATCCACCAGTCTCTGGAATTCCGAACAGATACAAGGAAGTCCATGTAAAATCACCACTGTGCCAATGTCGGCACGATCGCGTTGATCAGGATGCCTCACAAAGGCGGATCCCGATCTCGAGAAGGAGCAATGGTGACCACGATCTCTCCGCTGACCCCGACCCTCGGCACGCCGAGCCTCACCGCGGAGGAGCGCGCGGCGATCCTCGAGGCGGTGCATGACTTCGCGCAGACCGAGCTCGCGCCGCACGCGCTGGAGTGGGACGCGCAATCGCACTTTCCGCGAGAGACTCTGGGCCGCGCCGGGGACCTCGGACTCGGCGGGATCTACGTCCGGGAGGACGTCGGCGGCACCGGGCTGTCGCGGTCGGACGCGGCGGCCATCTTCGAGGAGCTCGCGCAGGGCGACCCTGCGATCGCGGCATACATCTCGATCCACAACATGGTGGCGTGGATGATCGACATCTACGGCAATGCGGCGCAGCGCGGCGCGTGGCTGCCGCTGCTCACCTCGATGTCGGGCTTCGGCAGCTACTGCCTGACCGAGCCTGGCGCCGGATCGGATGCCGCCGCCATCGCCACCGGTGCCGTCCGGTCGGGTGACGACTATGTGCTGACCGGTGTCAAGCAGTTCATCTCGGGCGGCGGCGAGGCTGCGGTCTACATCGTGATGGCGCGCACCGATGCGGACGCCGGCGCCCGCGGCATCACGGCGTTCCTCGTTCCCGCCGACGCAGAGGGGCTGTCGTTCGGCGCTCTCGAGCACAAGATGGGCTGGAACGCCCAGCCCACCCGTCAGGTGATCCTCGACGAGGTGCGGGTGCCCGCCTCGAGCATCCTGGGCGAGTTGGGCCAGGGCTTCAAGATCGCGATGTCGGCGCTCGACGGCGGCCGGATCAACATCGCCGCCTGTTCGCTCGGCGGGGCGCAGTGGGCGCTCGACCGCGCCGTGACCTACGTGCACGAGCGTTTCACATTCGGCGAGCCGCTCGCCGAGAAGCAGGCCGTCGTGTTCGCGCTCGCCGACATGGCCACCGAGCTGCGGGCTGCCCGCGCCCTCGTGCGCGATGCCGCGGCGGCGCTCGACGCCAAGAGCCCCGACGCATCCATGCAGTGCGCGATGGCGAAGCGCTTCGCGACCGACGCCGGCTTCACAGTCGCCAACCAGGCCCTGCAGCTGCACGGCGGCTACGGCTACCTGCACGACTACGGCATCGAGAAGGTGGTGCGCGACCTGCGCGTGCACCAGATCCTCGAGGGCACCAATGAGATCATGCGTGTGATCATCGGCCGCCAGCTGCTCGGCGGCTGACGCGGACGGGCGATGAACCGACGGACTCAGCGACGAAGAAGGTCGACATGAAGATCGCATTCCTGGGACTCGGCCACATGGGCCTGCCCATGGCGAAGAACCTCGCCGCCTCCGGCCATGACGTCGTCGGGTTCGACGTCTCGCCCGCCGCCGTCTCGGCCGCGGGAGAAGCCGGACTCACGACCGCCGGATCGGGAGTGGATGCCGCCACCTCCGCCGACGTCGTCATCACGATGTTCCAGACCGGGGCGCAGGTGCTCGACGCCTACCGCGGGACCGCCGATGCTGCCGGACTGCTCGAGGTGGCGGCATCCACTGCGCTGTTCATCGACTGCTCGACCATCGCCGTCGACGAGGCCCGAGCCGCGCACGCGCTCGCGGCCGCGGCCGGTCACCGCTCACTCGACGCGCCGGTGTCGGGCGGCGTCGTGGGAGCCGAGAACGCGACGCTCGCGTTCATGGTCGGCGGCTCGGACGACGACTTCGCGGCGGCCGAACCGCTGCTGCAGGCCATGGGCCGGCGCATCGTGCACTGCGGCGGGCCGGGGCTCGGTCAGGCTGCCAAGGTGTGCAACAACATGATCCTCGCGGTCTCGCAGATCGCCGTCGCCGAGGCGTTCGTCCTGGGGGAGCGGCTGGGGCTGTCGCACCAGGCGCTGTTCGACGTGGCCTCCAACGCGTCAGGGCAGTGCTGGGCGCTCACCACGAACTGCCCGGTGCCGGGCCCGGTGCCGACGAGCCCCGCCAACCGCGACTACCTGCCGGGCTTCGCGGGCGCGCTCATGAACAAGGACCTCGGGCTGGCCGAGCACGCCATCGACGCGACGGGTGTCGAGGCGCGCATGGGCATGCTCGCGCGGCAGATCTACCGGGACTACGCCGCAGGCGAAGGAGCAGGCCGCGACTTCTCGGGCATCATCGAGTCGATCCGCGCCGAGAGCGCCTGACCGCGCCGCGAGCGCCGGACCGCGCCGGCAGCGCGTGACGGCGCCGGCGCGGATCAGAGCTCGACGTCGTAGCGGGCGGCGATCCAGTCGGCCGGCTTCAGCCGCTTCTCGGCGGCGCGGGGAAGGATGCGGCGTCCGGTCACCTCGCGGACGCCCGACGCGTACGCCGAGGCGATCTCGTCCTGGAGCGCCGCCGGCACCGCCTCGAGAGCCGCAGCGGCCTGATCGCGGGCGTCTTCGGACGCGCTGATGGCCTCGTTCCGCTGCGCACCGCTGGTCGTCCCGGGGGTTCGGGGAATCAGCTTGCCGCCCGACACCCCGGCGTTCGCGAGCTTGCTGCCGGCGATGGCGAGCACGGTCGAGAGCACGAGGACCGCCGCCGCCGCGACCGTCGCGGCGATCGCGATGCCGGTCGCCTCGTCGGTCACGAGGCGCACGATCATGCCGACGGTCGCCACGACCGAGAGGATCACGCTGATCCACAGCGAGCCGGATCGCGTCACGGCCGACGCGTTCACCCGCTGGGCGAGCAGCACCTCGCGCTCACGCTGCGCGGCGACGGCGCCGACGATGAGCAGCACCGCGGCGATCACCGAGCAGATGAGCACCGTGGGCGCCACAACCTCGAGGCTGTTGATCGCCGTGCCGCCGGTCAGCCGCCCCGCGCCGGCTGCGGAACCCATGGACCATGCCAGCACGAGCCAGGCCGCGACGTCCGGCCACGGAGTCAGCGTGCGGACGCGGGGCGCTTCCGGTTCGCCACGGCGCTCCCACGGCTCCACGCGTGCGGCGAACTCGCGGTCGACGCGGGCGATGGCGTCAGCGGCGCCGCTGTCGAGCGCGGCGACGAGAGGGGCCTGCACCGCCCTGGCGACTTCGCGCACCGGGGTCGTCGGCTCGATCGACGCCGTCCGGGCCGCATCGGCGGCGAGTTGGTCGAGACTCATGCTTCCTCCAGCCGGACCGAGGTCACCAGCTTGTCGCTGTACGCGAGCATCGACGTCGCGTACGGGATCCTGTCGGCGATCGCCGTGGCGACCAGCAGCGTGTCGCCGCGCCGGAACGCGTAGTTGAAGCGCCCGCCCTCGATGCCGGGCTCGGCCGACGCGGTCACCACGGCAGCGCGGCGGCCCTCGCCCCAGTACGCGTCCTCGAGCGTCTCGACATTGGGCAGCAGCACGGCGGTGACGTCGGCGGCGACGGCTTCGTCGAGATCTGTCGCGGTGTCTTCGAGCACCTGGATGCCTGCCACGCCGATCACCGGCGCCAGGGCAGGCGGGCAGAACAGCAGCAGCTGGCCGGTGAGGTCGGTGCGCAGGGCGGCCGCGGTCAGCGCGACGCGCCGCAGCGCGGCGTCGAGCTCGGGCGACATGCCGCCCAGGCCTTCGGCGTAGTGGGCGACGACATCGTCGCCCCACGATTCGTCGGCGCCGTCGGGCACCGGCAGCCAGACCTTCGCGTCGTAGTCGAGCTGGTACGCGATCATTCCGGGCTCTGCTCCCACGTGAAGGTGCTGATGAGCAGGTCGCTCAGGTGGATGAGGCCGTCGACCACCACGCGGGCGTCGTCACCGGCGTCCGGCGGCAGCGGGATGGTCGTCGTGAACTGCAGTGCCTTGCGGCGGCCGGTGCCCGGCACAGGGATGAGGTAGTCGACGAGGTGCGCGGTGGTGCCGTCGATCTCGGCGTTCGCGCCCGCGGTGGCCTCCCACCGCACGATCGACCGGTCGTCGGTGAGGAACTGCGCGTCGTTCTCGCGGAACAGCTTGGCCACCTGGCGGTCGAGAGTGCCGCCGAGCTGGCCTGTGGCGGTCGACGCGACGATCGACATCGGCAGCGGCACCTCGCGCGCGGTGGTCTGCAGGTAGAGGGCGAAGATCCCGCTCTGCTGCATCTTGCGGTACGCGCTCTCGAGCATGATCCGCAGCTGGCCGTCGAGGTCGGGCCGGTGCGCCGACCGGAACACCGCCGAGGTGCGACGGATGAGCTCCTCGACGCCGCTGCGGTCGGCAGGAAGCTCCTCCCACCCGTCGGGCAGCAGCAGACGGTAGTCCGGGACCGGGCGCGGTGCGGTATTCATCGACTCCACGTTACGCGGCGAGCTGCTCGCGCCACCTGTCGAGCTCGGCGGGCGGCTGGTACGGCTTCTCGAGGCGGCTCGTGATGCCGCCCGCGATGTCGTGGCCCAGCGTGGTCAGCTTGGCGCCGAAGTCGAGGCCGTGCATCGCGTACTGGCCCTTGTTGAACACCTCCTGGCCGCGGGCGACGAAGTCGTCGAGGTGAGCGACGTTGGTCACGTCGCGGATGATGTCGGTGTGGTGGCGGCTGAAGTCGGCGAACTCGTCGGCGATGTTCATCGTCCACGCACCGCCGCCACGCCGCGCGTTCTCGATGAAGGTCGAGCGAGACATGAGGTCGCGCCAGCGGAAGCCCGAGAACGTGTCGGCCACGCGCGAGGCCAGCCCGGCACGCGCGACCTGGCCGAGCCCGCGACCCTCGCCGACGGCCTCGACGGCGACCCGGATGCCGCGCAGGCGCCGGATGTCGCTGATCGAGTCGGTGATCTCGAAGATCGGGCCCGCGAGGAACTTGAAGCCCTGCGCGCGGGAGCCCGCCTTGAAGAACTGGCCGAGGCGTCCGAACGGCAGGACGCCGACGATGGCCCACGCCAGATCGCCGCCGTCCGCCCGATCGGCGAACATCAGCAGCACCGTCCCGACGAGCGCGATCACCGCGAGCACGGTGCCGATGAGCGCGACGATCGGACCGCCGATGACGAGCGCCGCGATCGCGACGACGATCCCGACGTAGCCGATGATCTCGACGACGATCTCGACGAAGTCGGCGATGTCGTCGACCCACCGGTCGCTGACGTTGCCGTGCGTGGCGTCGGTGACGTCGCCGAGGGCCTTGTCGTAGGCCTCGTCCCAGACCTGCCACTGACCGTCGAAGTCGTCGAGCAGGTTGTGCAGGTAGGTGTACGCGTTCCCCGCCGCGATCCCGGCCTCGCGGGCCTCCCAGCGGTCGGCGTCGGCCGTGCTCTTGGCCGCCGAGTCCTCGGGGTCGTAGTCGGCCGACTGGTCGGCGGTGCGCTGGGCCTCCTGCGCCGCCTCGTTCTTGGCGTCGAGGCTGCGCTTGGCCTCTTCGATCTCGGCGACGAGGGGGCGCAGCTTCGCCTGCACCTCGCTCAGCGAGTTGCCGTAGGCCGTCATGGCCGTGCCGGTGGGCTTGTACCGTTCGCCGGCCTTGCGCAGATCCTTGTGCGCGTCGCCCACTTCGTCCTTGATGCGGGTGATCGACCGGCCGCGTTCCTCGGTGGCGCCGTCGGCGACGGCCTCGAGCAGTCCGGCGGCGCCGATCATCTGCCCGCCGAGGCGCGAGATCTCGTTGCCCCGGCTGATGATCCCCTGGGCGTCGCCTTCGATCACGTGGACGCGGTGTCCTTTGTCGGTGTGGATCGTCATCGTGTCTCTTTCAAGGGGCGCGGCGGCTTCAGTGGACGGGGAGGTTGGCGGGGTCGGACTCCTGCACGGCGAGATCGCGCGAGAGCTCGAGGTCGAAGTCCTCCCACCCCTTGCAGGTCGCCTCGACGGAGGCCTGGATGTTGGTGAGCTTCTCGAGAAGCTGCTTGCGGCGGTCGTTCCAGCCGCCCTCGAAGTCGTGCGTGCGCTTGTAGAGCCCGTCGCGCCCGTCGGGGTGCCCGATGAGCGACTGCAGCAGATCGGTGTTCTTCGCGGCGTCCTCGAACTCCACGATGATCTGCTTCAGCGAGCCGTTCAGCCGGTTGAGGTGATCGACCTTGACGTAGACGTCGGCCATTGCGCGTGCCCCTCTTGAGATGGAGAGGTGGATGCCGGCGGCCGCGGCCGCCGGCATCCACCCGAACAGTGTCAGTTGCCGGCGAGAGCCTGGTCGGTGTCCTTGATCGCCTGCATCATCTTGCGCAGCGACT
>NZ_JACXZS010000005.1 GCF_014779795.1 Microbacterium helvum | reverse complement strand
GGCCGCTCCGCCGTCGCTGCGGCCGGAGCCGCGTGCCGCCGCGGCCATCGCGAGCGCGGCCGCCGCGGCCAGGGCCGCCCAGGCGCCGATGGCGAGACGCGCGTCCGCGCCGAACCACGCATACAGCGGCGCGGTGAGCCCGGCCCCCGCGGCGGCGCCCGCGCCGAACGACATCGTGCTGATGCCGACCCACAGCCCGCCGGCAGACAGGGATTTGAGGTACTGCGGCACGAGGGTGCTCGCGGCCATGATGGCCGCCCCGGCGACGACCGTGCCGACGAGGAGGGGCGCGGCGCCCGTCACGCGCAGCGACAGCGCGGCGGCGAGCGCGATCATCGTCGCGGTGAGCGCCCAGGCGACGCCGAGGCGCCGCGCCAGCCAGGGGCCGAGCGGCGCACTGGCACCGAGGGCGATGACAGGCAGCGTGACGAGGACCGAGGCCGCGAGCGGATCGAGCGCGAACTGCGTCGACACCTCGCCGAGAAGAGCGGCGACCGACGTGATCGCGGGGCGCAGGTTCACGCCGACGAGGACGACCGCCGCAAGGCCCAGGGCGCGCGCGGCGCGCGCGGTCCCGGCGGCCGCGACGGCGGGCGGCGTCTCGACAGCCCGCGCCTCGTGCACCGCGAGCACGCGCACGCTCAGAGGCCGAGGAGGCGCAGGCCGTCGGCCACGACGTGGCCGTCGTGCAGCACGGTGCGGTCGCCGCTGCGGTCCATGACGGCACTCGTCGGCGTCTCGCCGTCGACGAGCACGAGGTCGGCGCGGTCGCCCACGGCCACGCCGGGCCGGTCGCCGACCCCCGCGACGCGCGGCGAGGAGTGGCTCATGATCGACGCCCCACCCATCGTCGCCACCGCGAGCGCGAGCTCGATGTGGTCGTCGCGGCGGAAGCCGTTGACGAAGGCGAGCTGCCACGTGCGGTCGAGCATGTCGCAGTTGCCGTACGGGCTCCAGTAGTCGCGCTGGCCGTCTTCGCCGAGGCCGACGCGCACGCCGGCGGCTGCGAGATCGAGCAGGCGAAGATGGTTCGAGGTCGACGGCGCGATGGTGGCCATGGCGATGTCGAGCTCGGCGAACTCGTCGATGAGGCGGCGGCTGGTGGCCTCCGACACCGATCCGAGGTCGTACGCGTGCGACATCGCGACCTTGCCCTGCATCCCGAGGGCGCGCGTCCGCTCGAGCACGAGCTCGGTGCTGAACACACCCAGGGCGCCGGGCTCGTGCAGGTGGATGTCGACCTCGACCTGGTACTTCTCGGCGAGGCCGAACACGATGTCGAGGTGCTTGACCGGGTCGCGGTCGAGCTGGCTGGGATCGATGCCGCCCATGACGTCGGCGCCCTGCCTGAGCGACTCCTCGAGGTACTGGACCGTCCCCTCCTCGCGCAGGATGCCGGCCTGCGGGAACGTCATGACCTGCACGTCGGCGTGATCCGCGAACTTCTCTTTCGCCGCCATCACGGAGTCGAACTTCTCGAGCTTGCAGTCGACGTCGACCTGCGCGTAGGTGCGCACGCGGGTCGTGCCCTTCGCGATCATCTGCTCGAGCGTGCCGGCGACGATGTCGGCGTGCGGCACGTCGGTGTTGCGCCAGTTGTTCCGGTCGTTGAGCATCATGCCCCACACACCCGGCGCACCGGTGTGCGGGCGGAACGGCAAGCCGATGCGCGAGGAGTCGAGGTGAACGTGCACGTCACTGAACGACGGGATCGCCAGACGGCCTCGGCCGTCGACGTCGCCGGCACCCGTCACGGCGGCCGGGTCGTGCGGGCGGATCGCGGCGATGCGGTCGCCGTCGATCACGATGTCAGAGGCCTCGCCGCCCCACGGTCGCACGTTCCGAATGAGCACGTCTGATCCCTTTCGACGGAGAACGGATGCCGCAACCTGGCGCGGCGTAACTCGTCAATGGTATACCAAACAAGGGATGAACTCGATAGAGTGACCGAAGATCACCCACGATCCCCTGTTCTGGGATACCACTGGAGCCCATCGCCATGCGCATCCTCCTCACCGCCGACCACGTCATCGCCTTCGACGGGACGGGCCACACCGAACTGCGCGACGGTGCCGTGCTCGTCGGCCGCGATCGCATCGAGTGGGTCGGGCCTGCCGCATCCACTCCGCTCGACGGCGTCGACGAGCGGATCGACCTCGGCGCCGCCGTGCTGATGCCGGGCCTCATCGACCTCGACGCCCTGACCGATGTGGACCACCTGCTGCTGGACTCGTGGTCCGATGCCGCGCAGGCGAAGCGGCTCGCCTGGTCGGAGGACTATTTCGACCGGCGCCGGCACGTGTTCACCGAGGCCGAGCGCCGCCGCGTGCGCGAGGTCGCGCTCGTGCAGCTCGCGCTGCACGGCATCACGAGCTACATGCCGATCGCCTCGGAGGTGCACTCGGCGTGGGCGGAGTCCGCCGACGACTTCTTCGCGATGGCCGAGTTCTCCAGCCGCCTCGGGCTGCGCGGGTTCCTCGGTCCCTCGTACCGGTCGGGCGTGGGCGTGGTCACCGCGGACGGCCGACGCGACGTGCGCTTCGACGAGCAGGCCGGGCGCGACGGCCTCGACGATGCGATCCGGTTCGTCGACGGCATCCGGGCACTCGACGACCCGCTGCTGACGGGTGTGTTCCTCCCCTGCCGCATCGAGACCCTCACGCCCGAGCTGATGGAGGCGACCGCCCGCGCCGCCGCTGAGCGCGGCGCCCTCGTGCGCATCCACGCCCTGCAGGGAGAGTTCGAGCGCACCTCCATCCAGGCGAGGTACGGCCGCACGCCGCTGGAGCACCTCGCCGCCCACGGCCTTCTTCACGACCGCGTCATCGTGCCGCACGGCACCGTGATCGACATCAATCCGCGCGTGCACGGCGAGGACCGCGGCGACCTCGCCCGGATCGCCGCGGCCGGGGTCGCGATCGTGCACTGCCCGCTCACGAACGCGCGCTACGGATCCGAGCTCGTGACGCTGTCGCGCTACCGCGAGGCCGGGATCGTGTTCGCGCTCGGCACCGACTCGTTCCCGCCCGACCTCATCCGAGGCATCGACACCGGGGTCTCCGCCGCCAAGGTGCAGCACGGTTCGACCGGTGCGGGCGACGTCGCCGCATACGTGGATGCCGCCACCCTCGGCGGCGCGGCGGCCCTGCACCGCCCCGACCTCGGCCGCATCGCGCCCGGCGCGACCGCCGACCTCACGGCGTTCCGCCTCGACGACGTGCGCATGGGCGCCGTCGACGACCCGCTGCGCACACTCGTGCTCGCCGGCACGGCCCGCGACGCCTGCCTCACGATGGTGGGCGGACGCGTCGTCATGCGCGACGGCGAGATCCCGGGCATCGACCTCGCCGAGGTGCATCGCGACATGCAGGCGCTGTTCGACACGATGCGCGCCGCCTACGCCGAGCGCGACTACCGTGGCACCGCGGGCGAACTGTTCCCGCCGGTGTATCGCGTCGCGGACACCGCCGCCTTCGAGGAGCGCGCATGACCGACCCCGCCGTCGCCGCACCGGCCGACATCGCACCCGCCGGCCCCGAGGAGGGCGGCGAGGGCGCGGAGGCGCTGGCCGACAGCGTCTACGGCGCGCTGCTGCGCGACATCGTCGGCGACGAGCTGCGACCCGGCACGTGGCTCAAGGAGCGCGAGCTGTCGGAGCGCTACGGCGTCTCGCGCGTGCCCGTGCGGCAGGCGCTGCACCGACTCGAGTCAGAGGGGTTCGTGCGGGCGTCGCCGCGGCGCGGCGCCGTCGTGTCGCCGGTGACGACAGCCGACATCGACGAGCTGTTCGACGCGCGCCTGTGCATCGAGCCGTTCGCCGCGCGGCAGGCGGCGCTGCGCGTCGCGGCCGGCGGATCGGCGGCCAGACTCGCCGACGTGCTCGCAGCCTCCGAGGCCAGCTTCGCCGAAGGCGACGATCGCGACGGCATCACGCTCAACCTGCGCTTCCACGCCGAGGTGCTGGAGCTGTCGGGCAACTCGCTCCTCGCGCGCAGCCTGCAGCCGATGCTCGGGCGCATGGAGTGGATCTTCCGCCGCACGAGCCACGCCGGCGAGCCCGACCAGCTGCGCGAGCATCGCGCCCTCCACGACGCGATCGCCGCGGGCAACGCCGACCTCGCCGCGGCGATCGCCTACGCCCACATCGAGCGCGGTCGGGTGCCCGCGCTGGAGGCACTGGGGCCGCTGCCGACGCCCTGACCCCCGGCATCCTCCCGCTCCCCGTCAACCGGCGCTCGGAGCGCACCGCATGCGACAGGTCAGGCCGGGGCACACGCGTCGGGCGCGGCCCGGAGGCCGCGCCCGACGGGACGGATCCTCAGGAGGCGAGCTCTTCGGGCTGCGCCTGGGTCGTCAGCGAGATGACGCCGTAGTCCCACCCCTTGCGGCGGTAGACGACGCTCGGGTGATCGGTGCGGACGTCGATGAAGAGGAAGAAGTCGTGGCCGACCAGCTCCATGCGGTCGACGGCCTCTTCGACGGCCATCCACTCGGGCTGGAACTCCTTGGTGCGGATGACGACGGGCGAGTAGCCCTCTTCGTCCTCGTTGCCGGTGATGATCGGGATCTCTCCGGTCGCGACGGCACGCAGGACGTCGGCGGACGCGGGCTGCAGGTCGATGCCCTGGATCGCACCGCTGCCCTTCTCGTACTTGGCGCCGCGCGGGTGGTTGCGGGCGTCGACGCGCTTGTCCTTCGCGCGCCGCAGCTGCTCGCACAGCTTGTCGACGGCGAGGTCGAGAGCGGTGAACTTGTCGCCGTCGGTGGCCTCGGCCCGGACGACGGGCCCCTTGCCGTCGACGGTGAGCTCCACCGTCTCGTCACCGGGTCGCCCGTTGCGATAGGCACGGTGGGTGACCTTGATGTCCACGCGCTGGGCGCGCGGCGCGAGGGTCGCGATGCGGGTGGCCTTCTCTTCGACGACCGAGCGGAAGCGATCCGAAATGCCCACTCCCACGCCGACGATGCTGGTTTCCATCCCCTGACCTCCTTGTTCCGGTCCTCCCGGTCAAGGGCGGACCTTCAGTCGCCTTGTGCCCCCCACCGTAGTCGGGCGTTCCGGGTCTGTCACCTGTGAGTTTCGAAGGTGTCCGGTCGGCGTTCACCGAGATGTGGGAGCCGCCGCGGCGTGGCGCCGACGGTCGCCGCACCGACCACTTCGGCACCGGCCGCCCGCAGCGCGCGGGCCGCTTCGGCAAGGCTCGCGCCCGTCGTCACGACGTCGTCGACGAGCACGACGCGCAGCCCTGAGACATCGCCGTGGGCGACGAGACTGCCCTCGACGTTGCGGCGCCGCGCGTCGCGTCCGAGGCCGCGCTGGTCGCCGGTGCGGCGTGCGTGACGCAGCAGCCGGGCCGGCCGCAGCCCCGCGCGTCGCAGCAGCAGCTCGGGCACCCGGAAGCCGCGGCGCCGGTACGCGGCCCGCGACGTCGGCATCGGGACGAGGACCACGGGCCCCTTCCCGTCCGGGTCCAGTCGGTCGAGCGCCGCGCGCAGTGCGGGCGCCAGCGCCCGCACCAGCCCGGTGCGGCCGTCCTCTTTGACCGCGCGAACGACCCGCGCCGCGACGCCCTCGAACGCCAGCCCGCTCCACACCGGGACGCGACCACCCGGCTCGTCGATCACCTGATGTCGCGGCACCGGGGCGAGCGCGAGGGCGCACCGCTCGCACAGCACGACATCGGGTTCGTCGCACCCCGCGCACGACACCGGCAGCAGCAGGGCCAGCGCGTCCGCGCAGGCGGAGCGGGTGACGAGCACGAGCGCAGACGGCATGGGCCCAGCCTGCGGCGGCGGGTGGCGGCATCCACTCGTCCTCACCGGATCTGTGGATGGATGCCGCCGACCGGCGACCTGGGGAGGACGCTACTGCGGGGCGCCCTGCTGGGTCGCGAGCACCAGGACCCCCGTCGCCGTGGGCTGCCACGACGTGCCGCGCTTGACGAAGAGGGTCCCGTCGTCGGCACGCAGCCGCAAGCTGGAGACTCCGGTGCCTCCGGCGATCGAGGTCATGCCGGCGGTCGCCGACGAGGTCGTGGTCGGCCCCCCGACGGGCTGCTCGACGACGATCGAGGCGTCGTCGCCTCTCGCCAGCACGCCGATGCTGGCGTCGTCGATCCACGTCACGCCCTCCGCCGGACCGCCGACGATGGCGAGCTGCACCGGCGGGCCGAGCTTCACCGGAACCCCGTCGCCGTCGCGCACGACACCGGCCACCCACAGCACGGTACGGCCGCCCGACAAGACCGTCGCGGCCATGCGGGTGCCGTCGCGCGAGAGCGCCATCGCGCTCACCGCGGTCGCATCGGGCCACGCGTCGGCGACATCGATCCCGTCCGCGCTCTGCGGGCCGTACACGCGCAGCGCCGCGGGCTGGTCGCTGGGCACGCTCCAGACGTACCCGAGCCCGTCGATCGCGGGGTCGATCAGCCCGCTGCGGGTGTCGAGCACCTGGGGGTCCGCGGCGGTCGCGATGAGGCGCGCCACCTGGCCCCCGGGCAGGGTGACCGCGGCCGCGTCGCGTTCGACCCCGACCTGCACCGTGGTCGGCGCGGCGGCGACGACGACGGGCGACAACCCCGGGACCTGATCGATCTCGTCGCCCGAGAGGAAGCCGAATCCGTCCTCGGTGAGCACGAGCGGGGCGGCGGGCACACGGGTGGACCTGACCGCGACCGGGGACGCCTCCAGCGGCGTCGAGTTGACCCGCATCACCACGTCGGTCACCCCGACCGCGCGCAGGCTCTCGCGCAGCTGCGTCTCCATGCGGTCCAGCGCCGTGGCGCTCGCACTCAGCAGGGAGTCGTCGTCGAAGTCGACGACCGCGACGCCCTTCTCATCGACCGGCACCGAGGCCACCGCCGAAGCACCCTCGGGGAACGCCGACTGCACCGACTCCGCGAGCCATTCGCTCATGGGATCGTTCACGAGCGCGACGGCGATCGTCGTCGCCGCGTTGACGTACGGGAACCACCGCACGTCGGGAACGAGGTACTGGTACGTCGGGTCGAAGTACATCAGCGAGTAGCGGTGGAAGACCTGCGGGAACTGGCCCTCGTCGAGCCAGATGCCGTCCGGCGCGGCGATGATGCGCCACTCGCCGTCGGCCTGCTTGGCCAGGCGGAACTCCTGCGAGTTCGACGCCAGCTCAGCGCGGTGGTACGAGCCGGTGTCGTCGACGTCGGCGACCGCCTCGTACGAGAACGTCACGGCACCGTCGTCGGTGTCGGACGTGGTGTAGTCGCGCTCGGCGCGCTCGTCGACCCTGACGGTCGCCAGCGGGTTCCACGACTCCGCCAGATCCGGCGCGAGGAACTCCTTGGCGACCGCCCACGCCCCCTTCACGCCGGGGCCGGATCCCGCGTCGATGAAGCCCTCGACGATCTGCTCCGGGCTGGCGCCGGGCTGCGGCCGGTTCGGCAGGAACACGAGGTTCTGCGAGCCGCCGGTGTCCTCGCCGGTCGCGAATCCGTACTGCAGCGACCCGCTCTCGGGAAAGCCGGCGCAGCCCGTCACGACGAGCGCGCAGAACGCGAGGATGAGAGCGAGGATGCCGCGGGCCCTGGTCATGTCTTCCCCCCTCGGCCGCCGGCATCCGGCGCCGCGGTGTCGGCGCGCGGCAGCTCGATCGGCTCGGTCAGCCCCAGATCCTCAAGGCCCGGGCCGGCGTCGTCGCCGGGATCAACGGGGATCGGCGGGGCACCCGAGAGCGTGCCGTGACGCGGCAGCGTGAGCACGAAGTTCGTGCCGCGGCCGAGCTCGGACCACACCGCGAGCTCGCCGCCGTGAAGCTTCGCGTCGCCGAGCGCGATCGACAGTCCGAGGCCGGTGCCGCCGATCGTGCGCTTGCGCGACGGATCGGCGCGCCAGAACCTGTCGAACACGTGCTCGGCGTCGCCCGGCTTCATGCCCATGCCGTAGTCGCGGACGCCGATCGCCACGGCCTGCTGGTTGCTGTCGACCGTGACGACGATCGGGCGCGCCTCGCCGTGCTCGATCGCGTTGCCGAGCAGGTTGCGCACGATGCGGCGCACCCGGCGCGGGTCCATGTCGACCGGGGAATATCCGCCGGGCGCGACGAGCCGCACGTCCGACCCGTGCTGCTCGGCGAGCTGCTGCATCGAGCCGATCACATCCTCGGCGAGGTGCGCGAGGCTCGTGGGCTCGCGCTCCAGCTGCACCGAGCCGGCGTCGTAACGGCTGATCTCGAGCAGGTCGGTGAGCAGCACCTCGAACCGCTGCACCTGCGCATTCAGCAGCTCGGCGGCGCGCGCGGTCGCCGGGTCGAACTCCTCGCGCTGGTCGTTGATCATGTCGGCGGCGAGGCGGATGGTGGTCAGCGGGGTGCGCAGCTCGTGCGAGACGTCCGACACGAAGCGCTGCTGCACGAGCGAGAGGTCGGCGAGCTCTTTGATCTGCGACTCCATGCTGTCGGCCATCGCGTTGAACGAGCGGCCGAGGGTGGCCAGCTCGTCCTCGCCGTGGACCTCCAGCCGGACGTCGAGCTGACCGGCGGCCAGGCGCGCACTCGTGTCGGCGGCCTCGCTGATCGGCGAGGTCACCGAGCGCAGCACGAACCAGGCGATGCCGCTGATGAGCAGCACCAGCCCGATGCCGACGATCCACAGCGTGCTCTGCACGAACCCGAGGGTCTGGGGAGCATTGGCGAGGTCGTACGCGAGGTACAGCTCGTACGACGCGACGCCGTCGATCTCCAGCTGCTGGCCCACCATGATTCCGGGCGAGGTCCCGCCGGTGCTGTCGGGCAGCGCGATCGGCTGCCAGATCTGGCGCTCCGGCGTCCTGCGCACCTGCTCGCGCATCGCCGGCGTGAGCAGCGAGTCGATGACGCCCTCTGCCGTCGAGAAGTCCTGCGGGGCGTTGGGCACCGGCGGCCCGATCCGGTAGGCGGCGACCATCTTGGCCGACGACTGGTCGCGCAGCGCCGTGAACGCCAGGGTCATGACGCTCTGCAGCTGCACGGCGTCGGACTGCACGGCGGCGTCGAGCGTGCGCTGCGCGGCGGCGCGGGCCTGCTCGGCGTCAGAGAGCACCTGCTCCTGGCGCGAGCTGTAGAGGTCGTTCTGGATCTGCAGCGCCATCCACACGCACGCCACGGCCACCGCCAGCAGCGTCAGCCCGATCGTGACGAGCAGCGTGCGGAAGCGCAGCGAGCGCCGCCACAGCGCCGCGATGTTGCCCGGCCACGCGCGCCACAGCCGCCAACCGGTGAGGGGCGTGCGGGTCGCGTTCACCCCCGTGATCGGGGCTGTCATGAGGAGCTCAGACGACGGCGCCGGCGCGGTACCCGACGCCGCGCACCGTCGTGACGATCTTGGGGTTGTCGGGGTCCTTCTCGACCTTCGCGCGCAGCCGCTGCACGTGCACGTTCACCAGGCGGGTGTCGGCCTTGTAGTGGTAGCCCCACACCTGCTCGAGCAGCATCTCGCGCGAGAACACCTGCTGCGGCTTCGAGGCCAGCGCGACCAGCAGCTCGAACTCCAGCGGCGTGAGCGCGATCGGCGCGTCGCCGCGGCGCACCTCGTGCGCGGCGACGTCGACCGTGAGGTCGCCGATGCGCAGCGTGTCTCCGGCCGGCTGGGCGGCCGGGCGCAGGCGCGTGCGGATGCGGGCGACGAGCTCTTTCGGATTGAAGGGCTTGACGATGTAGTCGTCGGCGCCGGACTCCAGGCCCTTCACCACGTCGGCGGTGTCGGTGCGCGCGGTGAGCATGATGATCGGGATGCCGGACTCGGCGCGGATCACCGTGCAGATCTCGATCCCGTCCATTCCCGGAAGCATCAGGTCGAGCAGGATCAGGTCGGGTCGCTCGGTGCGCCAGGCGTCGACGGCCTGGGCGCCGTCCGCGCAGAACACCGTCTCGAATCCCTCGGTGCGCAGCACGATGCCGATCATCTCGGCCAGGGCGGTGTCGTCGTCGACCACCAGGATGCGTGAAGTCATCGCGCGCGTTCGTTCCTTCTCTCCAGGCACGGGCAGAGCCTTCGCCTTCCCCATGCGCTCCCCACAGAGTAGTCGACGCATGCTGGAGAGCGGCCGAAGCTCGCGCGACCGGCCGGGATGCGGCATCCGCCGATGTGGAACGATGGGGGGCAAGCGACCCGCACCGCCGCGCACGACGCCGCGGCGGGCGACGGAAGGGGACCCTCGTGACCGCGTATCCGGCCTGGACACCGGCGTCTCGCCCCGGGATCATCCCGCTGCACCCGCTGACGTTCGGAACGATCCTCGGGCGGTCCTTCGCGGCGCTGCGGCAGAACCCGCGCGTGCTGCTGGGGTTCGCGCTCGTCGTGCAGACGGTCGCCTACTTCGTCCTGCTGGTCGCGGTGGTGGGCGTGATGTGGGCCTCGTTCTCGCGTCTGGACACCCTCGTCGAGGGCACCGACGAGTACAACACGGTGCTCGCCGGCTCGATCGGGCTCGTCGCGGTCACCGGATTCGTGCTCGGCCTCGCCGCAGGCGCGCTGAGCGTCATCGTGCAGGGCATCGTCGTGCTCGAGGTCACCCACGCCGCCGTCGCCGAGAAGCTCACCCTCGGCGCGCTGTGGCGCCAGCTCAAGCCGGTCGCGTGGCGCCTCATCGGCTACTCGCTGCTCGTGGTGCTCGCGGTGGGCGCGCTCATCGCGGTCGTCGTCCTCGGCATCGTCGGGATCGCGGTGATCGCCCCTCCCGCGGCCATCGTGCTCACCATCCTGCTCATCGTCGCGGCGATCCCGCTGACCTGGTGGCTGATGATCAAGCTGCTGCTGGCGCCCTCGGCGATCATCGTCGAGCACGCGACGATCCTGCAGGCTCTGCGGCGCTCGTGGGTCCTGACGCGTGGGCGGTTCTGGCCGGCCCTCGGCATCATCGTCGTCATCAGCGTCATCTTCGGCGCCGTCGCCCAGGTCGTGAGCCTGCCGTTCGGCTTCCTCTCGGCAGGGCTCACGACGATCATCGCGCCGACGGGCGCCGACGAGCCCAGCGCGATCATCGGCCTCATCGTGACGGCTCTGCTCACCCAGGTCGTGACGCTCCTGCTGCAATCCGTCGCGGTCGTCGTGCAGTCCACGGCCACCGCCCTCATCTACATCGACTGCCGCATGCGCCGCGAAGGCCTCGACCTCGATCTGCTCGCGTACGTGGAGCGGAGGGATGCCGGAGCCGCCCCGCTCGTCGACCCCTACCGCGAGCACGTCGGGCGCGAGATCGCCCCGCGCGGCTGGGCGGGCGCGCCCGGGTATGCGCCCGCGTACGCGCCGGGCTACCCGGCGTATCCGCCGTACGCCGGGCAGGCGGGCCCGCAACCCGGCGGGGCGTACCCGGGCGGAGCGTACCCGGGCGGGGCGTATCCCGCTCAGGCGGCGACCGCGCAGCCCGGCACCTATCCGGTGTACAGCACGCAGCCTGGGCCGGCGGCGTCCCCGGCACAGGGCGCGTACCCCGCGCAGGGCGCGTACCCCGCGCAGGGCGCGTATCCCGCGCAGGGCGCGTACCCCGCGCAGGGCGCGTACCCCGCGCAGGGCGCGTATCCCGCGCAGGGCGCGTACCCCGCGCAGGGCGCGTACCCCGCGCAGCCGCAGCCCGGCCCGGCCCCGGAGGCGCAGGCGGCCCCGGCCGCCGCCGACGCCGCGGCGACCCACGTCGAGGACGCCGCGGCACCGTCACCCACCGCCTGGGCGGCGCCCGGCGCCCCCGATGCCGACGGCGACGCCGACCGCGAGTCGCCGTGGTCGTGACCCGCGCACTGAGCACCGTCCTCACGGCCTCCGACGACGGGGCGCCCCTCACGCCCGACGGCGACGAGGCACGCCGCTGGGCCGAGGACGAGCTCTCGAAGCCGGTCTACGACATCGCCGAGCCGACGCCGTTCGATCGGATCGCGCGCGCGATCGGCGACTTCATCGCGTCGCTGTTCGATCCGCAGGTGTCGGGCGGCTGGGGTTCGGTGCTGGCTATCGTCGCGACCGCGGTGGTCGTCATCGTGATCGTCGCGGCGTTCCTTATCTGGGGCATGCCGCGCGTGACGCGCCGGGCTGCCGCGCGTCCGCCGCTGCTGTTCGGCGAGCAGGAGCACCGGTCGGCCGAGGCCCTGCGCACCGCCGCCGCCGAGCGCGCCGGCGCCGCGGACTGGGACGCCGCGATCGTGCTGCGCTTCCGGGCCCTCGCGCGCGGCTGCTTCGAGCGCGGCGTCGTGGACCCGCCGCCCGGAGCGACCGTCCACGGCTTCGCGCGCGTCGCCGGACGCGTGTTCCCGCAGTCGGCCGCACGCCTCGAGGACGCCGCCGCCGCGTTCGACGACGTGCGGTACCTGCGGCGTCCGGGCACCGCCGAGGTCTACCGTCTCGTGGCCTCGGTGGATGACGAGGTGGCCGGCGCGAGGCCGATCGAGGCGGTGACCGCGTGACCTCGACGATCCCCGACGCCCCCGCGCGCAACCTCGAAGCCCCCGAAGCCCGGACCCCTGCGCCGTCCCGCCGCCGCCGCATCGGCGCCTGGATCGCGATCGGCGTCGCCCTGCTCGTCGTGGGCGGCATCGGCGGCGCCATCTCGGCTGCGAACCAGTGGGCCGCGCGCGACGCCCTCGACCCCGAGTCGGCCGGTCCCTCCGGCACACGCGCCCTCGTCGAAGTGCTCCGCTCCCATGGCGTCGACATCAGGATCGAGCGCTCTCGCACCGCGGCGGCGGCCGCTCTCGCGGACGCCCCGGCGACGCTGGTGCTGCCCGACTCCCCCGCGCTGTCGGACGACGCCGTCTCGGAACTCGTGGATGCCGCCATCGACGTCGTGATGATCGAACCGCGATCGCGCACCCTCGGCCTGCTGCTTCCCGGGTCGGCCGCGGCGGGCGTCGCAACAGACGCCGCCGTGGATCCCGGTTGCGAGGTGGCAGAGGCGGAACGCTCCGGCGCCGTCGCCCCGGGGGCGCTGTACACCCCCGGCCCGGACGCCGTGGGCTGCTACGGCGTCGACGGCGGATCCGGACTCCTCGTGCAGGACGACGGCGACCGCCGCATCGCGGCGGTGGACGGCCCGGCGCTCTTCACGAACGAGCACCTCGCCGAGAACGGCAACGCCGCGTTGGCCGCGAACCTGATGGGGCGGCATCCACTCGTCATCTGGTACGTCCCGACCGCCGCCGACACCGACCTCGCCGACACCGATCCGTCGCTCGGCCAGCTCACGCCGCCGTGGGTGAGCCCCGTGATCGTGCTGCTGCTGGTCGCCGGCGTCGCCGCGGGGGTGTGGCGGGGCCGCCGCTTCGGACCGCTCGTCGCGGAGCGGCTGCCGGTGACGGTGCGGGCATCCGAGACGACCGAGGGCCGCGCGCGCCTGTACGCGCGGGCGAACGATCCGCTGCACGCGGCCGACCGCCTGCGCATCGGCACACTGCGACGCCTGGCGGCGCTGCTCGGACTCGGTGCGAACGCCGCCGCCGGAGACATCTCGGACGCCGCGGCCGGGCGCCTCGGCCTCGACCGTGCGACCGTGCGTGGCATCCTGATCGACGACATCCCCCGCAGCGACGTCGAACTCGTCGCCCTGAGCACCAGACTGCGAGACCTGGAGGACGCCGTCCACGCGGCCGTCCGCCCCGAGAGGAGCACCCGATGACGGACACCCCTGCGCCCCCGACGCCGGACGACCCCATGGCCGAAGGCTCCGACACCGCGACCGCGTTCGGCGAACCCGGCGCGCTGCCCTACGGGGCGGCGCTCACACCCGGCCCGACCCCTGGCGCGCCGCTCGACGACACGGCGCTGCGTGAGGCCATGAACCGCGTGCGCGTCGAGGTGGGCAAGGCCGTCGTCGGGCAGGACGGCACCGTGACCGGCCTGCTCATCGCGCTGCTCGCGCGCGGGCACGTGCTGCTGGAGGGGGTGCCGGGCGTGGCGAAGACCCTGCTCGTGCGCGCGTTCTCGACGGCGCTCGGACTCGACACCAAGCGCATCCAGTTCACGCCCGACCTCATGCCGGGCGACGTGTCGGGGTCGCTCGTGTACGACGCGCGCACGGGCGAGTTCGAGTTCCGCGAGGGCCCCGTGTTCACGAACGTGGTGCTGGCCGACGAGATCAACCGCACGCCGCCGAAGACGCAGGCGGCCCTGCTGGAGGCGATGGAGGAGCGCCAGGTGTCGACCGACGGCGTCACGCGGCCGCTGCCCGACCCGTTCCTCGTCGCGGCCACGCAGAACCCCATCGAGCACGAGGGCACGTACACGCTCCCCGAGGCGCAGCTCGACCGCTTCCTGCTGAAGCTCATCGTCGAGGTCCCGGCGCGCGACGCCGAGCTCGCAGTGCTGCGCCGCCACGCCGGCGGGTTCGACCCGCGCGACCTCGGCGCAGCGGGCCTGCGGCGCGCGGCGACGGCCGACGAGATCCGCGCCGCGCAGCGTGCCGCCGCGGCCGTCACCGTCTCGGACGACGTGCTCGGCTACGTGGTCGACCTCGCACAGGCGACACGCCGCAGCCCCTCGGTGCAGCTCGGCGTGAGCCCGCGCGCCGCGACCGCGCTGCTGGCCGCCGCGAAGGCGTGGGCGTGGCTCGGCGGCTACCCGGCCATCACGCCCGACCACGTGCAGACCATGCTCGTGCCGACCTGGCGCCACCGCATCCGGCTGCGGCCGGACGCCGAGCTCGAAGGCGTGTCGGTCGACGCGGTGCTCGGCTCGGTGCTGCAGCAGACCCGCGTCCCGATCTGACGCGCATGTACCTGACCGGTCGCCTTCCGCTCCTCGTCGCCCTCGGCGCGGTGCCCGTCGTTCTGCTCTCGCTCGCGGGAGTGGACGCGTGGGCGGCCGCTGGCACGTGGATCGTGCTGTGCGTCGCGGCCGCGCTCGGCGACGCGGCCGCGGCGCCCGACCCGCGGCGCCTGACGGTGAAGCGCCGCCAGCCGCACCGCGTGCTGCTCGGGCAGCCGGTGCTGTCCGAGCTCGTGGTGCGCAACGGCGGGCCCCGCGCGGTGCGCGGACGGCTGCGCGACGCGTGGCAGCCGACTGCCGGCGCGCCGGCCGAGCGCCTGCGGATCGACGTCCCGGCCGGAGAGGCCCGCACGGTCGGCATCCCGCTCCTCCCCCGTCGTCGCGGCGAGCTGCGCTCGGCCTTCGTCGTCGTCCGCTCCGACGGCCCGCTGCGGCTCGCCGGCCGCCAGGCACGCCTCGATGCGCCCGGGGCGATCCGGGTGCTGCCGCCCTTCACGGCCCGCCGCCACCTGCCCTCGCGCCTCGCCCGCCTGCGCGAGCTCGACGGGAGCACGAGCGTGCAGGTGCGCGGCCAGGGCACCGAGTTCGACAGCCTGCGCGAATACGTGCGCGGCGACGATGTGCGCTCGATCGACTGGCGCGCGACCGCCCGGTCGAGCACGACCATGCTGCGCACGTGGCGCCCCGAGCGCGACCGGCACGTCGTCATCGTGATCGACACCGGACGCACCGCCGCGGCGCGCGTGGGCGACGGCGTGCGGATGGATGCCGCGATGGAGGCCGCGCTGCTGCTCTCGGCGCTCGCGTCCCGGGCCGGCGACCACGTCCACCTGCTGATGTTCGATCGCGTGATCCGCGCACGCGTCTCGCGCGTCGACGGGCCGGGGCTTCTCCCCGCGCTCGTCGACGCCATGGCTCCCGTCGAACCCCAGCTCATCGACACCGACTGGGACGCCGCGTTCGCCCAGGTGCGCGCCCTGACGTCGCGCCCCTCGCTGGTCGTGCTGCTCACGGCGCAGGACGCCGCCGAGGCCGCCCGGGGCTTCCTCGGCTCGCTGCCCGCACTGGCGCGCAGCACGCATGTGCTCGTGGGCACGGTGACCGGGGATGCCGAACCGCTGCCGGAGCGACCGGACGCCTCCGACGTGTACCGGGCCGCGGCGATCGAGCGCGCGACGGCCGATGCGGCCGTCGTCGGGGCTGCGATCGCGCGCGCGGGCGGCGAGGCGATCGCCGACACCCCCGACGCCCTGCCGCCCCGGATCGCCGACCGCTATCTCGCGCTCAAGGCCGCCGGCCGCCTGTGACGACGAGGCGCCCTGAGCCCCGGCATCCTCACAATCCCCTGATCAGACACGCCCGCCCGCTCGGGCCGACCTCTCGTAATGCGGGGACACTCCGGTCGTCTAGCCTGGGAAACCCCTGAACGGACCGCTAGCCTCACGAACGAGGAAAGGAGTCCGCCATGTCGGATACCACCACCCAGCCGAGCACCGGGACGCGTCTGGTCGCCGAAGCGCTGGGAACGTTTCTGCTCGTCTTCGGCGGCGTCGGCACCGCGCTGTTCGCGGCCACCTTCCCTGCGGGGTCGGAAGGCAACCCCCTGGGAGTCGGCTTCGTCGGCGTGGCCCTGGCGTTCGGTCTGACCGTCGTCGTCGGCGCCTACGCGTGGGGCCCGATCTCGGGCGGCCACTTCAACCCCGCGATCACGCTCGGGCTCGCGGCCGCCGGCCGCTTCGCCTGGAAGGACACCATCGGCTACATCATCGCGCAGATCGTCGGCGGCGCCCTCGCCACCACCGTCATCGTGCTGATCGGCCTGTTCGGCGTCGACAACTGGCTCGCCAACGCGCAGGACGGCGGCTTCGCGTCCAACGGCTACGGCGACGGCGACTTCGGCTCGCCGGGCGGCTTCGGCCTCGGCGCGGCGATCGTCGCCGAGATCGTCCTGACGGCGTTCTTCGTCCTCGTGATCCTGGGCGTCACGCACGCGACGCGCGGCACGGCGGCGCTCGCGCCCCTCGCGATCGGTCTCACGCTGACGCTCATCCACCTGGTCCTGATCCCGATCGACAACGCGTCGGTCAACCCGGCCCGCTCGATCGCCGCGGCGATCTACGGCGGACCCGCCCCGCTCTCGCAGCTGTGGGTGTTCATCGTGTTCCCGATCGTCGGCGGCCTCATCGCGGGCCTTCTGCACCGCGCGCTGTTCGAGCCGAAGGGCTCGCTCCCGCCGGCGCCCGAAGAGGCGCGCGTCAAGTAACGACGACAGCCGAAACGGCCCGCCCCCGGTCTCGGGACGGGCCGTTTCGTGTCGTGGATGCCGGCGCCCACGGCCGCCGGCATCCACCTCACACCAGGTCGAAGCGATCGAGTTCGGTGACCTTGCCCCACGCGGCGACGAAGTCGCGCACGAACTTCTCGTGGGCGTCGTCCGAGGCGTACACCTCGGCGATCGCGCGCAGCTCGGAGTTCGAGCCGAACAGCAGGTCGACGCGGGTGCCCACGCCCACCTTCTCGCCCGAGCCGTCCTTCGTGCCCGCGAACGCGTGGGCACCGGGGTCGAGCTGCTTCCAGGTCGTGCCGAGGTCGAGCAGGTTCACGAAGAAGTCGTTCGTGAGCACGCCCGGACGATCCGTGAACACGCCGTAGTCCGAGCCGTCCCAGTTGGCGCCCAGCACGCGCAGGCCGCCCACGAGGACGGTCGTCTGCGGCGCGGTCAGCGTCAGCAGGTTGGCCTTGTCGAGCAGCAGGTGCTCCGCCGGCAGACCCGATGCCATCGCGAGCGGACCCTGGTAGTTGCGGAACCCGTCGGCGGCCGGCTCCAGGTAGGCGAACGACTCGACGTCGGTCTGCTCCTGCGTGGCGTCCGTGCGTCCCGGGTGGAACGGCACGACGGCCTCGACTCCGGCATCCTTCGCGGCCTTCTCGACGGCCGCGTTGCCCGCGAGCACGATCAGGTCGGCGACCGACACCTTCTTGCCGTCGGTGCGGCCTTCGTCGAACGAGGCCTTGATGCCCTCGAGCACGGAGATCACCTTGGCGAGCTGGGCGGGGTTGTTGACCTCCCAGTCCTTCTGCGGCGCGAGACGCACGCGGGCGCCGTTGACGCCGCCGCGCTTGTCGCTGCCGCGGAACGAGGACGCCGCCGCCCACGTCGTCGACACGAGCTCGCCGACGGTCAGACCCGAGTCGAGGATCTGCGCCTTGAGCGCGGCCGCGTCGGCGTCGCCGATCAGGACGTGGTCGACCGCGGGGACGCGGTCCTGCCAGATGAGCTCCTCCGCGGGGACCTCGGGGCCGAGGTACCGCTCGATCGGGCCCATGTCACGGTGCGTCAACTTGAACCACGCCCGCGCGAAGGCGTCGGCGAAGGCCTCGGGGTCGTCGCGGAAGCGGCTGGAGATCTTGGCGTACTCCGGGTCGACGCGCAGCGCGATGTCGCTCGTGAGCATGCGCGGCTCGCGACGGCCGTCCGAGTGCGCGAGCGGGACCATGTCGGCACCCGCGCCGTTCTTCGGACGCCACTGGTTCGCACCGGCGGGGCTCTTCATGAGCTCCCACTCGTAGGCGTAGAGGATGTGGAAGAACTCGTTGTCCCAGCGCGTCGGGTGGTACGTCCAGGTGACCTCGAGGCCCGAGGTGATCTGGTCGTCGCCCTTGCCCGAGCCGAAGTTGTTCTTCCAGCCGAGTCCCTGCATCTCCAGCCCCGCGGCCTCGGGGTTGTCTTCGAGGTTCGAGTCGGGGGCAGCGCCGTGCGTCTTGCCGAACGTGTGGCCGCCGGCGATCAGCGCGACCGTCTCTTCGTCGTTCATCGCCATGCGGCCGAACGTCTCGCGGATGTCGCGCGCCGAGGCGAGCGGGTCGGGGTTGCCGTTCGGGCCCTCGGGGTTGACGTAGATGAGGCCCATCTGCACCGCCGCGAGAGGACGCTCGAGGTCGCGGTCGCCGGTGTAGCGCTGGTCGCCGAGCCACGTGGTCTCGGGGCCCCAGTACACGTCGTCGTCCGGCTCCCAGACGTCCTTGCGTCCGCCGCCGAAGCCGAAGGTCTTGAAGCCCATCGTCTCCAGCGCGACGTTGCCGGCGAGGATCATGAGGTCCGCCCACGACAGCGACTGGCCGTACTTCTTCTTGACCGGCCACAGCACCCGGCGGGCCTTGTCGAGGCCCACGTTGTCGGGCCAGCTGTTGAGCGGTGCGAAGCGCTGCTGTCCGGCGCCGCCGCCGCCCCGCCCGTCCGTGACGCGGTACGTGCCGGCGCTGTGCCAGGCCATGCGCACGATGAGCGGACCGTAGTGCCCGAAGTCGGCCGGCCACCAGTCCTGCGACGTGGTGAGCGTCTCGGCGATGTCGGCCTTGACGGCGGCCAGGTCGAGCGCCTCGAACGCGGCCTTGTAGTCGAAGTCCGCGTCGAGCGGGTCGCGCAGCGACGAGTTCTTCGCGAGGATCTTGACGTTCAGCTGGTTCGGCCACCACACGGCGTTCGCCGACCCGTTCGTCGGGTGCGGCTGAGCGTGGATGACGGGGCAGCCCACGGCCTCCTCGGCGCGCGCCTCGTCGGTGTCGGTGACGGTGACGGACTGGTCGATCTCGTCGGTCTGTTCCCCGATGGGGGGAACGGCGCCATCGATGTCGGTCATGCTCTTCCTTCCTGTTGAGCGGGTTCGGTTGGGGATCCGGATGCCGCGCACGCGCCGCACAGCCCCCAGAAGGTGACCTCGGCGGTGTCGACGGCGAAGCCGTGCGTGTCGGACGGCGTGAGACACGGCGCGTGCCCGACGACGCAGTCGACGTCCGCCACGGCGCCGCACGAACGGCAGATGAGGTGGTGGTGGTTGTCGTCGACCCGCAGCTCGAACAGTCCGGGCCGGCCGGCCGGCTCGATGCGCCGTGCCAGGCCCGCGTCGACGAAGTCGCCCAGGGCGTTGTACACCGACTGCAGACTGGTGCCCGGGAGGCTGCGCGCCACGATCTCGTAGAGCTCGTCAGCGCTCGCGTGGGGCCGCTCGCCGAGAGCGTCGACGACCGCGCGCCGCGAGTCGGTGACGCGGAGCCCTGACGCGCGCAGCCGCACGGCGGCGTCGATCGCGGCGGTGTCGGTCATGACGGCGAGTCTACCGTTGTTTTGAGTCATTCAAAACAGTGGTATGGCTCCGGCCCGAGGCCGGCTCAGCCGGCGACCAGCGTCGGGGTGCCCGCCTCGAACTCGGTGAGGTCGCCGGACTCGCCCAGTCTCGCGGCACGGCGCCCGACCACCAGCATGTACACCAGGAACAGCGCGAGCGCGGCCGCGCCGATGCCGATCTTCGCCGGCCACGGCCACGGCTGCCGCGTGACGAAGCCCTCGATGATCCCCGACACGCCGAGCGCGATCACCAGGCCGATCGCGATCGTCGCGAGCGAGCGCCCGGCCGCGGCGAGCGCGGCTCCGCGCGTCCTGGGACCCGGGGCGACCCACGCCCAGAAGATCTGCAGCCCCGCCGCACCCGCCACGAAGATGCTGGTGAGTTCGAGCAGTCCGTGCGGCAGGATGAAAAGCACGAAGACGTCTGCGCGGTCGAACGCGGTCATCACCGCGGCCGCCGTGCCGACGCCGACGGCGTTCTGCACGAGCACCATGAGCGGCCACACGCCGGTGATGCCGA
Source organism: Microbacterium helvum (assembly GCF_014779795.1). GTDB lineage: Bacteria > Actinomycetota > Actinomycetes > Actinomycetales > Microbacteriaceae > Microbacterium > Microbacterium helvum. The sequence goes on along the minus strand of NZ_JACXZS010000005.1, from coordinate 298,695 downwards.
ACAGCACGCACTGCGCCGCGATCCAGGCGTTGTTCGTCCACACCGTGCCGGCGAACACCGCGGCGGGGTTGTCGCTGTAGTAGTCGGTGAAGCTGTTCTCGGCATACTCCTGCAGCTGCGCGCGGCTGCCGAGGCTCGCCACGAGGGCGGGGTCGCCCGACACCCACAGCGCGACGGTGGTCACGACGATCACGAACCCGACGGCGATGGCGAGAGTCGTCCATCTCACGCGGTACAGGGCCGCGGGCAGCTGAAGCACGAAGAACCGCGGGATCTGGCGCATCACGTTCTCTGGCGCGCCGGTCAGGCGCAGCCGCGCCCGCGAGAGCATCGTCGAGATGTGGTCGCTCTGCACGCTGCGGCCCGCCGTGGTCTTCGCCTCGGCGAGATCCGCGGATGCCGCACGATAGCGGATCACCAGCTCGTCGACCTCCGCGCCCGAGAGGTGACGGGTGCGGCTCAGCTCGTCCAGGCGCGCCCACTCGTCCCGGCGGGCGGCCGTGAGCGCGTCGAGGTCCATGCGCTTTACTGTAGCCATGCCCGAAGGCCGACCCGCGCTCGTCGACATCCACCAGGACGAGGTCCTCACCGGCGAGGCGGTCGCGCTCGACGTGCAGCCGACAGGCTTCTTCATGCGCGCGCTGGGCGTGATCATCGACATGCTGCTCGGCATGGTGATGCTGGTGCTGTTCGCGCTCGGCGCGGGCTGGCTGGTCTCGAGCGGAGCCCTCGACGGCAACGTCGTGCCGATCCTCACCATCGTCATGCTCGTGCTGGTCATGGTCGTCATCCCGACCGTGGTCGAGACCGTCAGCCACGGTCGCAGCCTCGGGCGACTCGCGGTCGGCGCCCGGATCGTGCGCACCGACGGCGGAGCCGCGGGCTTCCGCCACGCGTTCATCCGGGCGCTCACGGGCGTGTTCGAGCTGTGGTTCACGCTCGGCGCGGTCGCTGCTCTCGTGGGCGCGTTCACGCCCCGCTCGCAGCGCCTGGGCGATCTGCTCGCCGGCACCTACTCCGAGCGCACGCGCACGCCGCGGCTGCCGGATCCGGGACTCGGCATCCCCCCGGCTCTGGCGGAATGGGCTGCGGTCGCCGACGTGGCCCGGCTTCCCGAACCGCTGTCGCGGCGCCTGGCCCAGTTCGCCCGGTCGGCGACGAGCATGGAGCCGACGGCACGCGCCCGGGCGGCGGCATCCCTCGCCCGCGAAGCGGCAGGCTACGTGTCGCCGGTGCCCGCAGCCGACCCCGAGACGTTCCTCATCGGCGTCGTCGCGCTGCGACGCGAGCGGGAGCTCAGGGCGCTGCGCCTGGAGACCGCGCGCGTCGACGCCCTCACGGCGCCGGTGTCGGCGCCGCCGCGCGGCTTTCCGGAACGCTGATCCCGCGACGCCCTCGCCCTCGTGCACAGAATCGGATCCGCGCCTGCGGGCGTGTGACGCGACACGCCGGAGAATGGATGCCGCACGCCGGCGTGTCGCCGTCGGCTCCGCACCTGCGGATCCGATGTTGTGTGCGGCGCTGAGCCGGCGGCTCAGTACCGGTAGTGGTCCAGCTTGTAGGGGCCCTCGACCGGGACCCCGATGTAGGCGGCCTGCTCGTCCGACAGCGTCGTGAGCTGCACGCCGAGCGCATCGAGGTGCAGTCGGGCGACCTTCTCGTCGAGGTGCTTGGGCAGCACGTACACGGCTGTCGGGTACTCGTCGCGCTTCGTGTAGAGCTCGATCTGGGCGAGCACCTGGTTGGTGAACGACGCGCTCATCACGAACGAGGGGTGCCCCGTCGCATTGCCGAGGTTGAGCAGCCGGCCCTCGCTGAGCACCAGCACGCTGCGGCCGGTCGGAAGGCGCCACTCGTGCACCTGCGGCTTGATCTCGATCCGCTCGGCGCCTTCGAGGGCCTCGAGCGCGGCCATGTCGATCTCGTTGTCGAAGTGCCCGACGTTGCCGACGATCGCGAGGTGCTTGAGCTTCAGCAGATCGTCGACGGTCACGACGTCCTTGTTGCCGGTGCCGGTGATCACGATGTCGACGAGTCCGGCGACGTCGGCGAGCCGCGCCACCTGATAGCCGTCCATCGCGGCCTGCAGCGCGCAGATGGGGTCGACCTCGCTGACGATGACGCGCGCGCCCTGGCCGCGCAGGGCCTCGGCGGCGCCCTTGCCGACGTCGCCGTAGCCGCACACGAACGCCACCTTGCCGCCCATCAGGACGTCGGTGGCGCGGTTGATGCCGTCCGGGAGCGAGTGGCGGATGCCGTACTTGTTGTCGAACTTGGACTTCGTGACCGAGTCGTTGACGTTGATCGCCGGGAAGAGCAGCTCGCCGGCGGCGGCGAGCTCGTACAGGCGGTGGACGCCGGTCGTGGTCTCTTCGGTGACACCGAGCAGGTCCGCGGCCATGCGGGTGAAGCGCTGCGGGTCGCGGGCGAGGCTGGCGCGCAGCGTGTCGAGCACGATGCGATACTCCGCGGAGTCGTCGGCTGCGGCATCCGGAACGGCGCCGGCCTTCTCGAACTCGACGCCCTTGTGCACGAGCAGGGTCGCGTCGCCGCCGTCGTCGAGGATCATGTTGGGGCCGTCGAAGCCTTCGGCCGTCCAGTCGAAGATGCGGTCGGCCAGGCGCCAGTACTCCTCGAGCGTCTCGCCCTTCCACGCGAACACGGGCACGCCGGCCGGCGCGTCGACGGTGCCGGTCGGGCCCACGACGACCGCCGCGGCCGCCTCGTCCTGCGTCGAGAAGATGTTGCAGCTCGCCCACCGCACCTGCGCGCCGAGGGCGACGAGGGTCTCGATGAGCACGGCCGTCTGCACGGTCATGTGCAGCGAGCCGGCGATGCGCGCACCCTTGAGCGGCTGCGATGCCCCGAACTCCTCGCGCAGCGCCATGAGGCCCGGCATCTCGTTCTCGGCGAGACGCAGCTGGTGGCGACCCGCTCCGGCGAGGGACAGATCGGCCACCTCGTACTCGAACCCTTCGACGGGCTCAGGGACCGAGGCGGATGAGGGCGCGGCGACGGCGGTGTGTGTCGGCATCCGCCCATTGTTTCACGGCGGGGTCGCTGTGGCGTCCGTGAGCCGTCCCGCCGGTCCGACGCGTCGAGGGAACGCGTCAGGTGCGCAGCGTCTCGTGCCGCACGACCACCCATCCCTGCGGCACCGAGAGCCGCTCGGTGTGGATCGCGCACAGGTCGTGCGCGTGCGGGTCGCCCGCCGCGCCGAGGGGGCCGACAGCCGCCATCCGGTCGGCGTAGTCGTACGTGAGGGTCGACACGGCCTCACGGGCACAGCCGACCTTGGAGCAGACTCTCGCGCGCATCACCGTGACGGTATCGCGAACCTGCGACACCCCGCCGCCGCCGCGCCGACCGCGGCGGGGACGCGCCACGGCCGCGGACCTAGGATGGACGCATGGCGTGGCGTCGGACCCGGACCAGCGAACGCGCGGCGGTGCGACGCCCCGCGCGACACGGCCGTCACGGCCGGGAGGGCCGCAGCTCGGTCGTCCGGCCACCGCTCCCCCCGCTCGACACGCGGGTCGACCGTTTCGACCTCTCCGTCGGGACGGCGGCGGAGTTCCTGCGCTCGGCGTGGTCCGAGCTGCGCGACGTGCGATTCGAGGTCGCCGACATGCCGCCCGCGACCGACGACGACGGCATCCCTCGCTGGACGGTGCTGCGCGACGAGCGCCGCATCATCCTGTACCGCCTGCCGATCGAACGGCTCAGCCACCTGCACCGCGACGACGAGCTGCACCACCGCATGCTCATCGAGGGCTCCGTGTTCCGCGCCGCGGCCGAGTACCTCGACCGCGACCCGTGGGACCTCGGCCCCGAGCGCTTCCGGTTCTTTTGACGCGCGACGGGTCAATGCGACGAAGGAGCGTTGACGCGTCGCGGGTCAAGGTTGAGCGAGCGAAGCGAGTCGAAACCTCGCCCCCTCACACCCTCACCCCCGCTCCCCTACGGGTACACCACGATCTCGTGCGCCCCGACATCCGCCGGCCAGATCGGGATGCCGGCCAGAGCGCCGTCACCCGTGAGCGACAGCCCCGCGCGGACCGGATCGTCGGGATCGATGACGTAGACGGTGCGCGGCGAGAGCCGCACGGTCGTCGATCCGCCGGCGGGCACCGCGAGGTCGACCTGGAAGTCGCCGTCGCGCGCCGCGACGCTCACCGCGGCGGGCTCCGCGCCGGTGTTGACGAGGGTGAGGGTGGGTACGGGTCCGCCGGGCGTCACGAACAGAGTGGATGCCGCCACCTGCGGTGACGGCGTGTACCAGGCGAAGTCGTCGCCCTCGCCGAACCCGGTGGTCTGCCACACGGCGGCCAGGACGGGTGACTGCGCGTCGACGGTCACGGTGTAGGAGCCGGCGCCCAGCCCGTCGAGCTCCAGTTCGAGCGGCTGTCCCGCCTCGAGCGTGACCTCCTGCGGTGCACGCGCGGGCTCGGTGCGCCCGGCAGCGGTCACCGTGACCTCGGCGGTCGTCGCGACCGAGGGCGACAGCATCCGGAGCATCGTGGCACCCGCCGAGCCGTCCTGGGCGGGAGCGCGCGTGACCGCGACGCCGGCGATGACCTGCAGGGCCTCAGGGGCGGCCGCGGGGCCGACCTGGTCGACGCCGCCGGGCGTGAGGGTGCGCGTGATGCTCGTCTGCAGCGACGCGTGCACCGGGGCTCCGAGCGCGGACACCTGCACGACCGGGGTCTCTTCGCCGAGGGCGATGCCGGCCAGCGGCACCACCTTCTGCGTGCCCGCCGGCACCACGAGGTCGGAGCCGCCCGGCGGAGTCTGCGGTCCGCCCACGCCGTACACGGTGAGCTGCACGGTCGCGGCGACGGGGCCGGGGTTCGACAGCACCACGAGGTCGGCGGCGCCGGTGGCTCCCGACCCGCCGACGAGCCACGACTCCAGAAGCGGCGGGCGGCATGCCGACGCGGCGAAGCCCGACAGGTCGTCGGCTCGCGCAGTCGACCAGCCCGCGGCGGCGAGGTCGATCGCCTGGCCGTCCTGCGGCGGGGAGGTGTAGCTCGCGGGACCGGTTCCGACAGCCTCGTTGTACAGCGTCTGCTCCTGCGGCGCCGCCGCGCCGTCCGGCACGCCGGTGACGACGGTCTGGCGTGCCGCGAGCGCGAGCGACGAGGCATCCGCGGAATCGCGCCCGATCGACAGCAGCCCGCCGTCGCAGGTGATGATCGACGCGGCCGGCGCCGGGGTCGCGGCGATCTGCACGGGCTCATGCGTGATGGTGGGCCAGGGAAGGGAGACGGCGGTGACGACCGCGATGACGGCCCCGACCGACACGGCTGTGCCGATCAGCAGGCGTGCGCTGGTCGTCGCCCACCGGAACACACGGCGATCGCTCATCGACCCTCCTGCCAGTGCGGCCCGACGATGCGGGGCGTGCGGCGTGCGGCCCGCCGGGTGGCGGCGGTCGGCACCGCGAGCAGCAGCGCGACGCCGAACGTCGCGAGCTGCGCGAATCCGATCCACCGGGCTGTCGTCGCCGTCGCGGCGGTCTCGGCGGGCCGCGCGGCGACATCGTCGACGACGCGCCACAGCTCGCCCTTCGCGGTGTCGCCGACGACGACCAGCGTGTCGCGCTGGCTGAGCGCGGTGGTCGCCGACAGCCGTGTCGTGCGGGCGGCGTCGGTCTCGGGCGCGGTCGACGGCGCGAGCAGAATGAAGCTGACGCCGTGACGGGCGAGGTCGGCGACGACGTCGTCGGCCGACGGGGTGACCAGATCCGCGGCGAGCGCCGCGACCGCCTCGTCCTGCGGCGAGGTCTGCGTGCGGGTGGAGAGCAGCGTCGTCTGTCCGCCGAGCGTCTCGCTGCCGCCCCAGACGATCTGCGCGGCGACGCCTTCGTCGGGCTGCGGGGTCAGGACGATCGTGCCGACGTCGAGATCATCGCGCCCCTCGGCGGCGACGAACGCGGGCAGAGTGCTGGCCGGACCGTTCGTGATGGTCGCGGTGCCCCGCGTGAGCGAGGTCAGCGCGGGGATCGCGAGCGTGACGGCACCCGCGAGGACGAGGGCTGCGGCCACGCTGCGCACGAAGGCGACGCGGGGCGCGAGTCCGGCGTCGAGCGACACCAGCGCGCCGCCGAGCGCCCCGAGCCATGCGAGGCTGAGGCCGGCGCCCGGCCACACGGCCACCGCGGTCGACTGCGCGAACGAGACCGAGACGCCCACCGCGGCGAAGGCCGTGCCGAGCCCGAGCGCCGTGACCACGAGCAGCACGGTGCCGGCCGCCCAGCGCTGCGTGAGGGGGGCGATGAGGGCGAGCAGCGCGAGCGGCACGCTCAGCAGCGGCACCCACCAGGTCGGCCCGTCGGGCAGGATCGTCGTCCAGCCCGCGAGATCGGACGTCGGGATGCCGGCAGCCAGCAGTGCGCGTCCCGCGGCGTCGGCCGCGACCTGAGGCCCCGCCCAGGGCACGCCGGGGTCGGCGACGAGTCCCCACGCGCGCGCGTTCACCACCGCGTTCCACACCAGCGGCGCGGCCAGCGCGACCGACGGCACGACGAGCCAGATGAGACGCGTGACACCGCGGCCCGCGCGGACCACGACGGCGAGGACGATCATCCCCACCCACACCACGACGAAGGCGGGCGCGAGTGAGGGTGAGGTCGCCAGCACGGCCGCCAGCAGGATCGAGGCGGCACCGGCCCCCGCCCAGGACCGGTGAGCGACCGCTCCGGCGAAGAACAGCCACGGCAGCAGCAGGTGGGCGATCACGCCTGTCGGGCGACCCTGCGTCAGGGCGACGAGGAGCGTCGGCGACAGCGCCCACACGGCACCGCCGAGCATCCGCAGGCTCGCCCGCTCGGTGACCCGTGTGGCGGCGAACCAGCCCCCGAGCGCCGCGAGCGGTACGGCGGCGATCCAGAGCAGCACGAGCGCGCGCGACGGCGCCCACGGCCACAGCGACCCGAGCAGCGCGACGACGGCCGAGAACGGATCTGCAGGACCGACGGTGTCGAGCCCGAGCACGCGCTGCCCGTAGGCGGTGTCGTTCCACAGCTGTCCGACGGTCGTGGCGAGCGGCTGCAGCGCGCCGCCGCCGAGGACGGGCCACGCGAGCAGCGCGGGGAACGCCGCGACGGAGACGACGATCGCCGCGAGCACGAGCCACGCGCCGCCGCCCGAGAAGAAGCGCAGCTCGCTGCGGCGCACTCCCCCGAGCGTCACCTCGGGGTCGTCGTCCAGTCGTTCCCGCAGTTCGGCGCGCGTCGTGCGCAGCGGCGCGACCTGCGCCCACGAACCGCGGTCGGCGCCCGCATCCGAGCGGGCCCGCGTCAGCGTGCGGCGAGCACGCCACAGCGGCGCGACGGCGACGAGCACGACGGCGCCCGCCGCCCATTCCGACGGAATGCGCCCGGGCTGCTTGCGCACCAGGTCGACGATCGTGCGCCACAGCGCCAGGGGCAGGACGGTCAGCCAGTGCAGCGGCACCGCGAGGGCGGGGGCGTACACCAGCCGGCGGTGCAGCTGCGCGACGCGCTCGGCGTAGACAGCACGACGGCGACGCTGTGCGGTGAGCGGCAGCGGGACTCCCGCCACGCCGTCGCCCGCCACAGCCACGCGGGCGCCGGCGACGAGCGAGATGCGAGCCCCGGTGAGGCGGGCGCGCACGCCGAGGTCGAGGCCCTCGTCCGCGCCGGCGAGGCCGCCGTCGAGCCCTCCGAGCATCGTCCACGCGGACGTCCGGATGAGGATGCCGCGCACGTCCGCGCCGAGCACGTCTTCGTGGGCGTCGTGCTGCCCCTGGTCGAGCTCGCCGTCCGCGAGGCCGACGGTTCGTCCGAAGCGCGTCATCGACACGCCGAGCGACACGATCTCGACGCGGTCGTCCCAGCGCACGAGCTTCGGCGCGACGAACGCGACCGACGGCGCGAGCTCGAGAGCACCGGCCAGCTGCGCGAGCGCATCGGGCTCGGGTGCGGTGTCCTGGGCGAGCAGCCACCAGGCGTCGGCCGCGGGGGTCCCAGCCCGGCCGTCCGCATCGCGCGAGGCCGCGTCGGCGACGGCGAGTGCGGTCGCGGTGGCGTACGACGTCGACGCGGCCGCCGTCATCACGGAGGTGGCCGAGGACGCCTCGACGATCTCGCGGAGGTGGGCGTCGCCGCCGCACAGGACCACGGTGAGGGCGTCGACGGGACGGACCTGCTCGTCGAGCGCCGCGAGCGTGCGCCGCAGGTGGAACGCGGCCGGCGTGCGACCATCAGGACGCACGACGAGCAGGGCGTGAACTCGAGCGGGCATGTCCTGGTCAGCCTAGGTGTGCGCGTCCGTGACCTCTGTTGAACGCGCCGGAGGCGCCGAACGCGCCGGTTCGGCCGGATGGGACCGGCCGACCGGCATCGTTCAGCTCGCGCGGCGCTTGAGCTTGCGGCGCTCGCGTTCGCTCAGACCGCCCCAGATGCCGAAGCGCTCGTCGTTCTGCAGCGCGTACTCGAGGCATTCGCCGCGCACGTCGCACGAGCCGCAGATGCGCTTGGCATCACGCGTGGAGCCGCCCTTCTCGGGGAAGAACGCCTCCGGGTCGGTCTGCGAACACAATGCGTCGGTCTGCCAGGCGAGTGGGTTGTCCTCTTCCGCATCGATGTTGCGGCGAACCCCCGGAACCCCCAGTTGAACCGGATCGACGAACCAGTCGTCGGGAACGCCGGAACGGAATTGCGAAACCGTCATGTCGTTCTCACCCCCGTGATCCTGCTCCACGCTGGTGCGTGTGTAGGTGTAATTACACCCGTGTAGTTCCCGGAGGTCAAGTCGCGGATACTAAAGCCTCAACGACGTCTTGAACCTTCACGACGCGCCGACGGCGTGTCGCACTGTGATAACAGTCCTGGCCCTCGGCTCCCTCCGGAGGCCTCAGCGACCCGGCTGTGCGAGGAACACCTCGCCGGTGCCGGTCACGCGGACACCGCCTTCGTCAGGCGTCACGAGGACCGCTCCGCCGGGTGCGAGCACGGCAGGCGTGAGGGATGCCTCGCCCGCGACTTCGGGGGCGCCCGAGGTCGCCAGCGCGATCGCCGGGCCGTGCAGCGCCACGCGCGCGGGCGTCGCGCCCGGCGTCACGGCGTACAGCGCGAAGTCCGCGATCGGCACGTCGTACGCGCGGATGCCGTCGCCGAGATCGCGCGGACGGATCACCGGCGGCAGCCCCGGCTCCGGGTCGAGCACGCTGACGAGCTCGGCGGCGTCCACGTGCTTGGGGGTGAGGCCCCCGCGCAGCACGTTGTCGCTGGCCGCCATCAACTCGACGCCCAGGCCCTCCAGATAGGCGTGCAGCACGCCCGCGGGCACGAACAGCCCCTCGCCCCGGCGCAGCGTCACGAGATTCATGAGGAGCGCCACCACGATTCCCGGGTCGCCGGGGAAGCCGGCATCCAGCGTCCGCACGAGGTCCAGTTCGGCGGCGAACTCGTCGGACGTGCCGGCGACCGCCGCGGCGATCACGTCGCGTGCGGCATCGGCGCCGTCCGACAGCAGCCAGCCGATGACCGCCGAGAGCGTGGCATCCGGCTCCGCCAGCCGCTTCGCGAGCGGCGCCGCGCCGGGGCCGAGCCCCTCGACCAGCCGGCGCGTGGCTGCGAGCTCGCGCAGCCCCGCCAGCGCACGGAACTCCTCGCTCAGCGCCACCACGAGCTCGGGCTTGTGGTTGTCGTCGCGGTAGGTCCGGTCGGCCGCGTCGCGCGGGATGCCCGCGGCCTCTTCGCGTGCGAAGCCGGCTTCGGCCTGCGTCTTCGAGGGGTGCGCCTGGATCGAGAGGGCGGATGCCGCGGCCAGCAGCTTCAGCAGATACGGCAGCGGCGCGTCGATGCCGACGCTCCGCCCGTCGGCCGCGATCCAGCGGTCCAGCGTGCGCCCGTCGGGCGTCTCGGAGGGGTCGCCGGGGTGGTCGCCGAACCACACTTCGGCCTCGGCGCGGCCCGAAGGCTCACGCCCCTCCAGCGCTGCGATCAGAGTGGTGGATCCCCACGCGTAGTCGCGGGGGTCGTTCGCCAGGGGGATCAGCATCCCGCCAGCCTAGCCACGACCCTGTTTCCAAGGATCGCCACGGTACCCTGTGAGCGATGGCCGTCTACTCGAAGCACCCGGCGTCGGCACCGCCGAGCCCGCCGATCCGTGAGAAGACCGGCCACCTGATGCTGCGCGGCTGGTGCATCCTCGTGCTGTTCATGGCGCTGTCGGGCACCGCCTGGATCAACGCGATCGGCGAACTCGCGACCGCCGTCATCACCATTGCCGGCGGCATCCTCTCCGTCATCCTCTGGACCGTGGTCCGCCCGCCCGTGCAGTACCGCCGTCTGCCGTGGTTCGTTGTCGCCTATGTCGCCTGGGCGACGCTGTCGCTGCTGTGGTCGGCCTGGCCGCAGACCACGGCGATCACCCTGCTGCTGCTGTACATCACGACGGTGCAGGCGCTGTTCGTCGGCAGCGTGCTGACCTGGCGCGAGCTGGTGCGGGCGATCGCGTCGGCGCTCAAGTGGGTCATGGCGCTGTCGATCCTGTTCGAGCTGTGGGTGTCCATCTTCATCGGGCAGCCGATCCTGCCGGGCTTCGTCGTCGGCAAGGCAGACGACCCGATCGAGTACTGGTCGCGCGACAACCTCTTCGACGGCGGTCGCCTGCAGGGGATCATGGGCAACGCCAACCTGCTCGGCCCGGTCGCCCTGCTCGCCATCGTGGTGTTCGCGATCCGGCTCGCCTCCGGCGCGCCCCGCCGCGTGCTGCTGTGGGGATGGATGCTGCTCTCGGCCTTCCTCTTCGTCCGCGCATCGTCGGCCACGGCCTACCTGGCCGCCGCGGCGGTCGCGGTCGTGCTCATCACGGTGCTGCTCATGCGTCGTGCCGAGAGGCCGGGAGCGCGCACCAAGTTCTACGTCGCGTACGCGGTCATCGGGGTCGGCGGCGCCCTCACGCTGTGGCTGCTGCGCGACGCCGTCTTCACCGCGCTCGGACGCAGCACCGACCTCACCGGTCGCGAACGCATCTGGGAGGAGGTCCTCGCCCACTCGGCCGAGCGGCCCTGGACCGGCTGGGGCTTCGCCACTCCGTGGATGACGAGCGACCCGGCCTTCGACGTGAACGTGACCGACCACGGGCAGGCCGTCATGCAGGCCCACAACATGTGGATCGACGTGTCGATGCAGCTCGGCATCATCGGCGTCGTGCTGCTCGCCCTGGTGTACTTCGCGTTCGTATGGCGGTCCTGGTTCTTCGCCGTCGACCGCCCGCGCTGGGACCTGCGGGCCGACCGCCCCTACTCCCCCGTGACCCTGCTGCCGACCCTGGTCGGGGCGATCCTCCTCGTGCAGGGCCTGGCAGAGTCGGGGCCGCTCCTGCTGTGGGGCTGGATGTTCGTCGTGATGTTCGCGGGCAAGATCAAGCAGTCGCCGCACGTGGGTGTCGGGCCTGCCGAGCAGACGGCCGCGATCGAACGCGGCGACCGCGTCGAGCCCGACCCGACGGGCGACGACGCGCCGCCGGTGCTCGGGGGCCCGGCACCGTCGCGGCCGCGACAGGCAGGGTCCGGCGCGTGACCGACGCGCCTCCCGACGAAGCCGGCTGGTTCCGCACGCTGCTGGGCTCGGCGGCATTCGCACGCGCCTACACGCTCGCCGTCTTCGGCGCGGTGTTCTCGGCCTTCGTCATCGAGCGCATCGCGGGCCACGTCACCTACGTCACCATCGTGGCGTCGCTGTGCCTCATCGGCGTCGCGGTCATGATCGTGCGCCGCCGCGAGATCTCGCTGCTGCGGCTCGTGCCGACCAGTGTGATCGTCTTCGTCGGCTGGGCCTTCGCCAGCTTCTTCTGGAGCGCGGACTCGGGCAAGTCGTTCTGGAGCTGGGTGTCGCTGCTGGGCGTCGGATTCCTCGCCGTCGTCATCGGTCATGTCCGCGACACCCTGCAGACCGTCCGCGCCCTCGGCGACGTGCTGCGGGTTCTGCTCGCGGTCTCGCTGATCGTCGAGATCCTATCGGGCATCCTGCTCGACATCCCGTTCACGTTCCTCGACGTCCAGGGCGACATCGCGGAGTTCGGCCCGATCCAGGGCATCTTCGGCACGCGCAACCTGCTCGGCTTCGTGGCGGTGATCGCGCTCATCACGTTCCTGATCGAGTACCGCACGCAGTCCGTGCGTCCCGGGCTCTCCGTCGCGTCCGTGGTGCTGGGCGGCACGCTGGCCGTGCTCACCGACTCCCCCACCGTCGTCGTCCTCGCCGTCGCCGTCGGCCTCGCCGTCGGCGCGCTGGCCCTGGTCCGGCACGCGTCGCCCGAGCGCCGCGCCGCGCTGCAGCTGTCGCTCGGCGCCCTCGTGGTCATCGGTGTATTCGTCGGGTACGCCGCCCGGCATCCGATCATCGCGCTGCTCGGCGCCGGATCGGACTTCTCGATGCGCGTCGACCTGTGGAACAAGATGGTCGACATCGTCCGCTTCCGCCCTGTGCAGGGCTGGGGCTGGTTCGGACCGTGGGATCTGCACGAGTTCCCGTTCAACGCCATCAACGCGCTGCTCGGCGAACAGCACGCGACCGGCCTCAACGCCTTCTTCGACGTCGCGCTGCAGCTCGGCTGGGTGGGGCTCGTGCTGTTCGTCGCGCTCGGCGCCCTCGCTCTGGCGCGCTCGTGGCTCGTGGCGGGCGAACGGCGCTCGGTGGTCTACGCCTGGACCCCGCTGATCCTCGTCGCGCTGCTCGTCGACTCGATGTTCGAGAGCTTCACCCTCACCGGGCTCGGCTGGCTCATGCTCGTGCTCTGCGCCGTGCGGGCCGGTCAGTCGCGCTCGTGGCGCGAGCGGCTCGACAGCGGAGCGGATGCCGGCGGCCCTGCGACCGCGGACGGCCAGGGACTGCCTCACGCCCAGGGACGGGACAGTCCCGCAGGGTAGGCTTCTCTGCGGCCCGACGTCTCGGCGCCCCGCCCCATCCTTTCGGAGATCAGCCCGTGACCTACGTTCCGACCGCCGCGTCGTTCGACCCTCAGGCCGCGACGATCGCGATCGTCACGTACAACCGGTCGAACCTTCTCACGCGCCTGCTGACGAGCATCGGCGAGATGGACCCCAAGCCGGGGCGTGTCGTCATCATCGACAACGCCTCGACCGACGACACCGCCGACGTCGTGGAGTCGTTCCGCGAAGCGGTGGCGCCCGCCGAGATCGCCTACCGCCGCATGGAGACCAACACGGGCGGCTCGGGCGGCTTCAGCGAGGGCATGCGCGTCGCCTACGAGCTCGGCTCCGAGTGGATCTGGCTGATGGACGACGACGTCGAGGTGCTTCCCGACGGCCTCGCGAAGATGGGCAAGTGGGCGCCCCGGTTCAAGAGCATCCAGGGCCGACGCTACGACTACGACGGCAGCGCCTTCTACTGGCAGTACCGGATCGCCGAGCCGCTCGGCATCCCCATCCCCTTCGCCCCGGCCGAGTTCGACGCGTCCGGCTACAAGCCGATGAACTCGGGATGCTTCGAGGGCATGTTCATCCACCGCGACATCGTGCAGCAGATCGGCCTTCCCGACCCGCGCTTCTTCATCTACTGGGACGACCAGATGTACGGCTGGCTCGCATCCCGCAAGACGCCGTCGGTGATCGTCGACGAGTTCGTGCTGCGCCGCACGCGCGAGATCAAGCAGTGGGACATGGGCATCCGCCACATGAACGCGTCGAGCAACGCCTACCGCTACTACATCATGCGCAACCGGGCATACATCAAGAAGTACTACCGCTCGCTCGGCGTCTACCGGCCGGTCCCGTTCGCGCTGGGCACCACGCTCACGTTCGGCAAGGAGCTGATCCGCCTGGTGTTCGTCGAGCGCACCGTGCGCGGGACGTCGAACCTCTTCCGGGGACTCCGCGACGGCCGCAGGATCGCCAAGGACGCATCATGGCAGCCGATGCCCCCGCTGGAGGCGGCGACCACCGGCGCCGCCCGTGACTGACCGCCATCGTCGGGCCGCGGCGCGCGACCATGGGACAATCGACGACATGCCTGCGGCTCCCCATACGTCGCTGATCGCCCGCGTGTGGTCCTCGAGTGCCGTGAGGTACCTCGTGGTCGGCGGCTTCAGCTTCCTCTTCGATGTCGGCGTCCTCTGGCTGCTGCACGATGTGCTGCATGTCGCTCTGGCGATCGCCACCCCCGTCGCGTTCCTGCTCAGCTTCGCGGTCACGTACACGCTGCAGCGGACCGTCGCCTTCCGCGCGGCAGACGGCATCGCCCCGAGCGTGCTCAGATACGCGATCCTCGTGGCGGTGAACACGGTCGCCACGACAGCGATCGTGTGGGCCGGCGATGCACTGGGCCTGCCGTGGATCGTGGGCAAGGTCGCCGCGGTGGTGGCGACGACCATCTGGAACTACTTCGCATATCGTTACTGGGTGTTCGACAGCCGGAAGGTGAATGACTGATGTACAAGGGTGCGCGCATCGCGGCCGTCGTCCCCGCTTTCCGTGAGGAACGCATGATCGGGCGCGTCATCGAGACGATGCCGGAGTTCGTCGATGACATCGTCATCGTCGACGACTGCAGCCCGGACGACACGAGCGGGGCGGCCAAGAAGATCGGCGACCCGCGGGTCACCGTCATCCGACACGAGGTGAACCAGGGCGTCGGCGGCGCGATCATCACCGGCCACCGCACAGCGCTCGAGCTGGGCAGCGACGTCAACGTGATCATGGCCGGCGACGCCCAGATGGATCCCGATTACCTTCCCAATCTGCTCGACAAGGTGACCGACGAGGGATACGGGTTCGCCAAGGCCAACCGGTTCTACTCCCCCGAGTCCTTCGACGGCATGCCCCGCCATCGCGTGTTCGGGAACATCGTGCTGTCGTTCATGACCAAGCTCACGTCGGGCTACTGGAACCTGTTCGATCCGCAGAACGGATACACGGCCGTTCGCACCGAGGTCGTGCGCCGTCTCCCTCTCGACCGCATCGCGAAGCGCTACAGCTTCGAGAACGACCTGCTGACGCATCTCAACATCCTGCAGGTACCCGCGGTCGACGTTCCGATCCCCGCTGTCTACGGCGACGAGGTCTCCAGCATCAAGCTGCGCAAGGTGATTCCCGAGCTCATCAACCGGTTGACGGTCGGGTTCTGGTCCCGCATCTGGTACCGCTACGTGCTGTGGTCGTTCTCGCCGATCGCGCTGCTGCTGTTCCTGGGCCTGTTCCTGTTCATCTTCGGGATCGGGGTCAGCATCTGGATGATCTTCCAGATCGCCGCCTCGGTCATCGCCACCGCTGCGACCGTCATGCTGGCCGCGCTCCCGCTGATGATCGGGACGCAGATGCTCATCAGCGCGCTGCAGCTCGACATTCAGGCGACACCGTCGACACCGACGTACTCGCCTTTCGAAGGGGCAGGCCGCGAGGTCAGTCCGTCGCGCGACCGGTAGCGAGCAGCTCCCCGCCGGACACGGCCGACTGGAGCGCCGACTCCACGACTTCGAGGGTGTGCGCGGCGGCAGCCATCGACGACAGCTCGGTGACGTCGCCTCGCACCGCGTCCCGGAACGCTTCCAACTCGGCGCGCAGCGGTTCCTTCTTCGCGAACGCGAACCTCGTGACGTCGCCCTCCGAGACCCCCCGGAACGACGACACCGTCTCCCACTCCAGGGGAACGGTGCCGTTCGCGAAGAACGTCAGATCGCCCGTCGCGGTGTCGGCGATGAACGTGCCGCGTTCGCCGGTCACGACGGTGACGCGCTCCTTCATCGGACTCAGCCAGTTGATGATGTGGTTCGCGATGATCCCGTTGCGCAGGCGGCCCGTGATCGAGATCATGTCTTCGAAAGCGCGGCCGCTCTTGTGCGCTGTCTGCGCCGATACGGAGGCATACGTCGCCTGCGCGACCCACGCCGTCAGGTCGATGTCATGCGTCGCCAGGTCCTTCGCGACTCCGACGTCGCCGATGCGGCCCGGAAAGCTGCTCTGACGACGCGTGGCGATCTGGTACACGTCACCGGCGTCGCCGTGGGCCAACCGCGAGCGCAGCTGCTGGAGCGCGGGGTTGAATCGCTCCACGTGGCCGACCGCTCCCACCAGGCCGCGCGCCTCGAACGCCGCGGCCAGACGGTGTCCGGTCTCGGCGTCGTCGGCGATCGGCTTCTCGACGAGCGTGTGCACACCTGCGTCGGCCAGCGCGAACGCGGCATCGGCGTGGAAGCGCGTCGGAATGGCGACGACGGCCAGATCGATGCCGGCATCGATCAGCGACGCAACGTCGGGAAGGACCTCCAGACCAGTGGCGACGCGATGAGGGTCGCCGCCCGGGTCGGCGACGGCGACAAGGTCGACGCCGTCGACGTCCCGCAGGATGCGCGCGTGGTGACGCCCCATCATCCCGAGACCGAGCAGACCCGCCCGCAGCGCGGCCATCAGGAGCCCGCCCCTGCGAGAGCGTTCACCGCGACGGCGATGCGCTCGAGGTCGCCCTCCGACAGCGAGGGGTGGACGGGCAGCGAGACGACCTCGCGTGCGGCGCTCTCGGTGACGGGCAGGTCCAGGCCCGGCGCGAACCGCGCCAGCGACGGCAGGCGGTGATTCGGAATGGGGTAGTACACGCCGCTGCCGATGCTGTGCTCGTCCTTCAGTGCACGCACGAAGCCGTCGCGGTCCTCGGGCACCCGGATGGTGTACTGGTGGTAGACGTGCCGCGCGCCTTCGTCGACGACAGGGGTCACGACTCCCGTGAGATGCGCGTCGAGGAATGCCGCGTTGCGGCGACGGGCCTCGGTCCAGGCGTCGACCTTCGTCAGTTGAACGCGGCCGATCGCTGCGTGGATGTCGGTCATGCGCGCGTTGAAGCCGATCACCTCGTTCTCGTACTGACGTTCCATCCCCTGATTTCGCAGCAGACGCGCGTTGCGCGCGATCACGTCGTCCGCAGCGGAGATCATCCCGCCTTCGCCGCTGGTCATGTTCTTCGTCGGGTACAGCGAGAACATCCCGAAGGCGCCGAACGTGCCGACCGGCCGCCCGTCGATGGCCGCGCCGTGCGCCTGCGCCGCATCCTCGAAGAGCGCCAGTCCGCGATCGTCCGCGATCTCGGCGAGCGCGTGCATCCGGGCAGGGTGTCCGTACAGGTGCACCGGCATGATGCCCTTGGTGCGCTCGGTGATCGCGGCCGACACAGCGGCCGGATCGAGCGTGAACGTGACGGGGTCGATGTCGGCGAAGACCGGCGTCGCCCCGGTGAGGGCCACCGAGTTCGCGGTGGCCGCGAACGTGAAGGACGGCACGATGACCTCGTCGCCGACGCCGACGCCCGCAGCCAGCAGGCCGAGATGCAGCCCCGAGGTGCCCGAGTTGACGGCGACGACCGGGCGGCCGTCCACGAAGTGTGCAGAGAACTCCTGCTCGAATGCCGCGACCTCGGGCCCCTGTGCGACCATGCCGCTCCTCAGGACCCGATCGACGGCGTCTCGCTCCTCTTCGCCGATGAGCGGTTTCGCCGCGGGGATGAACTCGGTCACTGTTGCTCCTCTGTAAGTTGCCCGTCGGCCTCGATGTACACCCGGTCGGTCATCGGGCAGCGCCAGCGACGATCGCCGGCTTCGACGAGGGGAACACCCGCGTGCCCCACCCAGCCGACGCGCCGTGCGGGCACGCCGACGACGAGAGCATGGTCCGGCACGTCCTTCACGACCACCGCGCCGGCGGCTACCGTGGCCCATGCTCCGACGGTGACCGGTGCCACGCATGTCGCGCGTGCGCCGATCGATGCGCCCTGCTTGATCGTCACGCCGACCGGTTCCCAGTCGTGCGCACTCTTCAGCGAGCCGTCCGGATTCACCGCGCGGGGATACGTGTCGTTCGTCAGAACCACCGCCGGGCCGATGAACACCCCGTCAGCGAGCGACGCGGGCTCGTACACGAGTGCATAGTTCTGGATCTTGCAGTTGTCCCCGATGACGACGCCTGCACCCACGTAGGCGCCGCGGCCGACGACGCAGCCGCTGCCGAGATGTGCCCCCTCACGGATCTGCGCGAGGTGCCACACGGAGCTGCCGCTGCCGATCACTGCATCCGATGCCACGTCGGCGGTATCGGCGATACGAGGCGGCGGAGGAGCGGAAGCTGACGATGAGAACACTGTTATGTAGTGTAATCGGAGCGGCGCATTCCATCGGATCCGACGGGAAACCTGCAGCTCGAGGCAGCGGTCCTTCCGGATGGCGCCAGGTCCGCCTGGCAGGCGTCGCGATCTCCTGCACGCGGGATCGCGGGTTCATCGACGAGGATGGAACCACGTGCCGTCGCAGGGTTTGACACGCTGCATCCGTGCAACGACATCGCACGAGAGGAAGAAGCTTGGAAACGCCCCCTTCAGCGCCACGCGTTCGCATCGTCGTACGAACCCACGACCGTCCGCAGCTTCTCGCTCGCGCACTGGACGATATCGTGGAGCAGTCGTATCAGGAGTGGCAGATGGTGATCATCAATCATCGCGGCGACCGCGCCACCCTGGACGATGTGGTCAAGGCGCGCGCCGATCGTTTCCCGCACGAATGCCTCATCGTTGACTCGGACCACCCCATCGGACGCGACGCCATCATCGGACTGGGCATCGCCGACGCGGACACCGAGTACGTCGCCATCCATGATGACGACGACACGTGGGCACCGGACTTCCTGACCCGCACCGTCTCCTGGCTGGACACCCACCCCGAACACGTCGCTGTGGCGGTGAAGACAGACATCATCCAGGAGCGCGTCGATCAGGACGGCGTCATCATCCTGTCGCAGACGCCGATCCGCCCGCCGTTCGCCCGCGTCTCACTGTTCGATCTCGTCCACGCCGCCCACGTTCCGCCGATCGGGTACCTCTTCCGCCGATCCGCGATCGAGTCCGCCGGAGGGTTCGACGCCACCCTCTCGGTGCTCGGCGACTGGGATCTCATGCTGCGCCTGGCGGTCGACGGTCAGATCGGCTATCTGGACGGCGAGACGCTGGCCTACTGGCGTCAGCGCCCGCAGAGCGAGGGAGCGCTCGCCAACAGCGTCATCGGAGATCTCGACCTGCACCGGCAGACGGATCGCGAACTCCGGGATCGCGCGCTCCGCGAGTACATCGAGCGCAACGGCATCGGAGGACTGCTCTACATCGCACGCTACGCCGATGAGCTCTATGCGCAATCGCGGCACGAGGCGTGGTTGCGCGCCCGGGAGGTCGAAGCTCATGTGACCGAACGGATCGAGGAGCAGACGAAGCACCTCGAGGCCATGATCGCTCAGTACGCACACCACTACTCGGTGTTCCCCAGTCTTCGCCGGGCGATGAGCAGGGTGTTCCACCCGCGTCGCGGCGGCTACAGCTAGGCGTCAGGCCACCGGATAGTCGGCGTCGTAGCGGTCGAGCACCTCGTCGATCGGCGCGTCCATCGCGAGGCGGTGCTTGTCGAGGTACAGCCCGCGGGTGCAGAAGCGACGCAGGTCGCGCTCGTTGTGCGACACGAAGAACAGCGTGCGCCCTTCGGCCTGCAGCTCCTCGATGCGGTTGTAGCACTTCTCGCGGAATGCCTTGTCGCCCACTGCGAGCACCTCGTCGACGAGGAGGATGGGCTCGTCGAGCTGCGACACGACCGAGAACGCCAAGCGCACCTTCATGCCGCTGCTGAGGTGCTTGTACGGCGTCTCGATCGCTTCGGCGATCTCGGCGAAGTCGATGATCCCGTCGAAGCGCCGGGCGACCTCGGCCTTGGCCATCCCATGCAGGCCGGCGATCAGACGCACGTTCTCGCGCACCGTGAGATCGCCGACGAATCCACCCGTGATCTCGATGAGCGGGGCGACGCCGCCGTTGACCGACACACGGCCCTCGTCGGCCAGGAGCACACCGGCGACGAGCTTGAGAAGCGTCGACTTGCCCTGACCGTTGCGCCCGACCACGCCGATGGACTCCCCTGGCATGACGTCGAAGCTGACGTCGCGCAGCGCCCAGAACTCGCCGGGCTTGGAGCGGCGCGACGAGTCGGCGAACAGATCCTTGATGCTGCGTCGCCCCCGGCGGTTGCGCCGGAAGCGCACCCCAAGTCCCGCGACCTCGATCGCCGGTTCTGCCGACGCCATCACAGCTCCTTCAGCACGGGGCGCTCCAGGCGCCGGAACACGAGGATGCCGGCTCCCAGGAACAGGAACGACATGACCGCCCCGACCCCGATCACCCAGGGGTTCCACTCGCCGGGGAAGAATCCCACGCGGTAGAGCTCGAAGATGCCCGCGAGAGGGTTGAACGCCATGACCGCAGACAGGTTGCCGGGCAGGTCCTCGACGCCGTAGATGATCGGCGACGCGTAGAAGAGGGCTCGCAGGATCAGACGTGTGGTGCGCTCCAGATCGCCCCAGATCACGCACAGCGGCGCGACCAGCAGCCCGATGCCCACGAGCAGCACGGTCTGCAGCACGATCGCCACCGGGATCAACAGGAGCCCCCAGTTGAGCTGGGCCGGTTCGGTGGTGAACTGCGAGATGACCACGAACAGCACGAGCACCGGGAACGAGCACAGGAACTCGACGCCCTTGCTGAGCACGATCCGGTTGACCCAGATCGACCGCGGGATCGCTGTCGAGCGCACCAGGCGCGCGTCCTTGCGGAAGGCCTTCGTGAAGTCCGAGACCGACGTGTTGAACCATACCCACGGCAGCAGCGCCGTGATGAGGAACACGATGTACGGCGGGTAGCCGACCGTGCGCTGGAAGATCTGCGTGAAGACGAACCAGTAGATCGCGCTCATCACGAGCGGATCGAGCACCGACCAGAGATAGCCGAGCGCGCTGGTCGCGTACCGGACCTTGAGGTCACGAGCCGAGAGCAGCCACAGGGAGTGGAGGTAGCGCCGGGCGGATCCGGGAGCGCCGACGGCGGCTGTGGTCACGTATCGATCCTAGGCGGACGCGTCATGCGAGTTGGTTGTTCCACATGGACAGGGCGGAGCCGATGGCCATGTGCATGTCGAGGTACTGGTAAGTGCCCAGCCGGCCGCCGAACAGCACGTCCTTCTCGCCCTTCGCGAGCTCCCGGTACGCCAGCAGCCCGGCCCGGTCCTCCGGCGTGTTCACCGGGTAGTACGGCTCGTCCTCCCGCTCCGCGAACCGCGAGTACTCCCGCATGATCACGGTCCGATCCGTCGGGTACCGGTCCGCACGCTCGGGGTGGAAATGCTTGAACTCGTGGATGCGGGTGAACGGGACGTCCGCGTCGGCATAGTTCATCACCGGGGTGCCCTGGAAATCACCCACCGGCACCACCTCCTGCTCGAAGTCCAGCGTCCGCCACGACAATGAGCCCTCCGCGTAGTCGAAGTACCGGTCCACCGGCCCGGTGTACACCACCGGCAGCTGCCCGACCGTGGCCTGCTTGTGCAGCGGCTGCGACACATCGAAGAAGTCCGTGTCCAGCTTCACCTCGATGTTCGGATGATCGGCCATCCGCTCCAGCCACGCCGTGTACCCATCGACCGGGAGACCCTCCCACGTGTCGTTGAAGTACCGGTTGTCGTAGTTGTACCGCACCGGCAGCCGGCTGATGACCTCCGCCGGCAGCTCCTTCGGATCGGTCTGCCACTGCTTGGCCGTGTAATCGCGGATGAACGCCTCATACAACGGCCGCCCGATCAGCGAGATCCCCTTCTCCTCCAGGTTGACGGCATCCTTCGCGTCATACTCCCCCGCCAGCTCATGCACCAGCGCACGCGCCTGATCCGGCGTATACGCCGCCTGGAAGAACTGATTGATCGTGCCCAGATTGATCGGCAGCGGGAACACCACACCCTTGTGGTTCGTGTACACCCGGTGCACATAATCCGTGAACGACGTGAACCGGTTCACGTACTCCCACACCCCCGGATTCGACGTGTGGAACAGGTGCGCACCGTACCGATGCACCTCGATCCCCGTCTCCGGCTCCGCCGCACTGTACGCGTTCCCACCGATATGCGACCGGCGATCGATCACGGTGACCTTGCGACCGGATGCCGCAGCCCGCTCCGCGATGGTGAGGCCGAAGAACCCCGACCCGACAACAAGAAGATCCATCAGCGTCCTCCGACTCGTGAGGCGAATACCTTGTGAACCACGCCTAGGCCCGACGGTGGACCGTGCGGTTGTAGACCTTGACTTCGAGCAGCCGGAGCCAGTGCAGCGCGACGCACTGGACGCGCTGCCACGTCGTCAGGGCGGCGATGCGGTCCGCGACGTAGCGACGGTCCGCCTCATACATCTCCTGATCGGCCCGCGTGCCGATGCTCCGGGCCTCGGTTCTGATCGCCTGCAGCCCGAAGTAGGCGCGAGCCGGAAGGATGCCGTCCGCGAGGGCGAGGTCGAAGCATCTTCCGTGGGCGCGCACGATGTCGTGGTAGTACTTCGTCGACCGCAGACTGTGCGACACACTGTCCGCCCGCTGGAGCCAGTAGTAGAGACGGTCGTCGCACGACGCCACGGCTCTCATCCGCCCGTAGAGGTCCATCGCGACGGCGACGTCCTGCGCATAGCGGTCCTCGGGGAACCTGATGCCATCGAACAGCGACCGACGATAGAGCTTGCCCCAGTTCGCCTCGCTGAAGTAGTAGAGCTCCTTGCCGGTGAGCCTGCGCAGGACGAGACTGAAGACACGCTGGTAGTACATGCCGGGCCGTTCGAACACGATCACCCGACCGGCTTCGTCATCGGCGTGGCTCGCTCGGAGCTGCGCCGCGGCGCTCGCGCCGACGTTGTACCAGCGGCAGCAGCTCATATCGGCGTCACCCTCGACGAGGATGTGGACGAGACGGCCGATCATGCGCGGACTCATCAGGTCATCGTTGTCGCAGAACGTCACCAGCTCGCCGGTGGCGGCATCCAGTCCGGTGTTCTGTGCGGCGGCGATCCCGCCGTTCTCGCGATGCAGCACGACAACACGCTCGTCGGATGCCGCGAACTCGTCGCAGATCGCACCCGAACGGTCGGTGGAGCCGTCGTCGACGAGGAGGACTTCGATGTTCGTGTAGTCCTGCTCCAGAATCGACGAGACGCAGGCCGGAAGATACCGTTCCGCGTTGTACACGGGAACGACGATGGACACTCGGGGCGCCGACGACAGAGCGGACACGAGCGGCGCCTAGGCGATGGAGATCGTCGCGGCGACGGTGCCGATACTGCGGTCGTCGTTCTCCATCGTGAACCGGGCCCCCTGCCACATGATGTGCGTGTCTTCCGGCAGCACCGGCCACACGTTCGCGTTCACGAAATACTGGCCGGGTCCGAAGTTCGCGCTCGCGATCTCGAACTCCATGCTCGAATCCCCCGCCGGGATCGGTGGAAGAGCGACGTCGAGGCGCTCGGTGTTCGATGCGAGGACCATCTGCCCCGTCGGCGTGTCGATGCTGAAACCCATGTTCCAGGTCGGCATCGCGTGCTGCGCGCGGACGTGGATACGGACCTTCATCTGCGAACCGACCGGTGTGGTCTTGCGCTGGCGCCCCTCACTGTCGAGCACCTCGATCCCGGTGATCTCGATGGGCTTTCCGGCGTCCGGCGGAGGCGCCTCGCCGACGCGTCGCCCCTCCAGCACGTCGCGAAGCGCGGACACCGCGTCGTTGACGTCGCCGTCGAAGACGACCTCGCCGTCGCGCAGCACGACACCGCGGTCGCACAGCTCCTGCACCTGCGAAGCAGAGTGCGAGACGAGGACGATCGTCCTGCCTTCGCTGCGGAACCGGGCGATCCGGTCCATGCACTTGCGCTGGAACGCCTCATCGCCCACCGCAAGAACCTCGTCGACCAGAAGGACATCGGGGTCGGTGTGCACGGCGACCGCGAACGCGAGTCGCACAAACATCCCCGACGAGTAGAACTTCACCTGGGTGTCGATGAAATCGCCGATGCCGCTGAACTCGAGGATCTCGTCGAATCTGGCGTCGGTCTCCGCCCGGCTGAGTCCCATGATCGACGCGTTCAGATACACGTTCTCGCGCCCGCTCAGATCCGGATGGAATCCGGCGCCGAGTTCGAGCAGCGCTGCCATCCTTCCCCGCGTGAGCACCTCGCCGGAGGTCGGCGAGACGATTCCGCCGATGAGCTTGAGCAGCGTGCTCTTACCCGACCCGTTGGGCCCCAGGAGACCGACCGTCGTGCCGGCCTCGATCTCGAGGCTCACACGGTCCACGGCGGTGTACTGCTGCCGGTGCGCGCGACCTCGCCGCCCCGCATGGACGATGCGCTCCTTGAGGCTGTTGTCCTTGCGGACGGTGAAGTGCTTCGTGACGTCCTCGACGCGCACGACGACGGGGCCATGCATGGTTGCCTGCATCACATCTCCTGCGCGAAGTTGCCCTGCAACCGCGTGAAGACGCGGTGCGAGATGAACAGCAGCACG
This sequence comes from Microbacterium helvum, assembly GCF_014779795.1. Classification (GTDB taxonomy): domain Bacteria; phylum Actinomycetota; class Actinomycetes; order Actinomycetales; family Microbacteriaceae; genus Microbacterium; species Microbacterium helvum. The sequence continues at coordinate 274,322 of NZ_JACXZS010000005.1, read as the reverse complement.
AGGCCGATGACGCCGGCCACCGCAGTCCTCAGCAGGAGGTCGTCGGGGTAGTCGGCAGCGGTGCCGGCGCCCCAGAAGGCCTTTCTGAATCCGAGGACGGCAAGGGTGATCGGGTTGTTCGTATAGGCCTCGAGGGCCCACGACGGAAGCCCGAGCTTCGCGAAGGTGTCCGCGACCATCGTCCAGGCGTAGACGATCGGAGACAGCCACATGGCGAGCATCAGCACGACATCGGTCACGTACTGGACGTCGCGAAGATAGACATTCAGCGCGGACAGCAGGATCCCGAACGCGAGACCGTAGATGAGGATGAGAAGGACCGACGGGAGCACCCAGAGCATCTCGACCGGTGCCGGCAGTGCCTGGAAGACGATCGCGCCGCCCAGCAGCACGAGCACCTGGACGAGGAACATGAAGCCTGCGGCACCGACGCTTGCGAGCGGGAAGATCTCACGCGGCAGATAGATCTTCTTGACGAGCCCGGCGTTGCTGAGGATCGACGACGTCGAGCCCTGCACCATCTCCGCGAAGAAGCTGTAGATCGTGAGCCCCGCGAACAGGAACACGGCGAACTGGGGGATCCCCTCTGCAGCACGAAGGAACTGCCCCAGCACCAGGTAGTACATGAGGAACTGGACCAGGGGCCGGATCAGCGTCCACAGGAAGCCGAGCACACTGTCCCGATAGCGGGCCTGAAGGTCGCGCCTGACCAGGAGCGCGAGCAGGTCCCTGCGACCGAACACCTCGCGCAGCTTGCCGCCGCGCCCGGGGAACCTCAATCCGCGAGAGTCCGATGACGTGAACGGGGTCGCCGCTATCCGCGCGAACCGGTCGGTCGTATCCAAAAGCTCCGCCTATGTCGATGAACTGCATAACTATACCCGGCGGATTCTGGCAGCCCGGTCCACACCATTCGGCACCGGTATCCTCGTGTGAGAGCACCGGAGCGGGCGCGCTGGACCGACCGGCGACCACCGCCGACGGTCGCGCGAAGGGATCGGAATGTCACGAGTCGTCGTCACCGGAGCCGGGGGATACATCGGCCCTCACGTGGTCACCGCTCTCCTGGATCGAGGCAACGAGGTCGTGGCGACGGTCCGCCGGCAGGGCGCGGTCGAGCTCGACCCGCGTGCGCGCGTCGTCGAGGCCGACATCCTCGAGGACGACTTCGACCCGGACATCTGGGGACCGCTCCCCGACGCCGTCGTGCACCTCGCATGGAAGGACGGGTTCCGCCACAATTCGCCCGCCCACATGTCACAGCTGTCCTCACACTTCCGGCTCCTGACCAGGCTCGCTGAGAACGGCGTGGCGAGAATCGTCGCTCTCGGCACGATGCACGAGGTCGGTTACTGGGAGGGCCCCATCCAGGCCGACACGCCGACGTCGCCGCTGTCGCAGTATGGGATCGCGAAGGACGCGCTGCGACGAGCCCTTCCCCTGGCGCTGCCGGAGACCGCCTCGCTGGCGTGGGTGCGCGCGTACTACATCTACGGCGACGATCGGCGCAGCGAGTCCATCTTCCGCAAGCTGCTGGATGCTGCCGACCAAGGCCGGACGGCGTTCCCCTTCACGACGGGGCGCAACCTGTACGACTTCATCCCGGTGGACGAGCTCGGTCGACAGATCGCGGCGCTGACCGACGCGCACGATGTCGTCGGCACGGTGAACTGCTGCTCGGGAACGCCGAAATCGCTGGCCGCGCAGGTCGAGGACTTCATCGCGGCGCACGACCTGGGATTGACGCTCGAGTACGGGGCGTTCCCCGACCGGCCGTACGACTCACCCGGCGTGTGGGGCGACGCCACCATCATCCGCGAGGTGATGGCGCGAGAAGGCGACACGACCGTCGCTCAGTAGCCGGGCGTGATCCCGACTGCCGGCGCGTTGGCGAGATGGCGCTCAGCGAGCTGCACGATCACCACGTCCGGGTGATACTGGTCGACGAGCGCGCGGAAGTTGGGCGGGTTCGACCAGTCGTCGTATCGATGCTGGATCTGCCAGGTCTTCTCGAACGTCTGCCCCCAGTACGGTGACAGGGCGTTGCCCATCGAGTCCCGGAGGATGAGTGCCGTCTTCGCGGTCTTCGCGCCCTCGGTCGACGTCGCGGCGGGGAGCTTGGAGAGATCGACAGGGTCCTCACCGTTGACCGTGGCGGTGACGCCCTGCGAATCGGTCACCGCCACATCCGCGAAGGTCTCGTCGAACGCGGGCACGGTCCACTCCGGCCCCGTGTCCGGAACACCGTAAGGGGCGTACTCGTTGTAGATGCGGGTGCTCTCGACACCGGACACCGCCGGCACCCACAGCGCCTCCTCGCCCGGGTACATCGAGTCGTGACACCCCGCGTAGGCCTGCCACGCCACGTAACCGCCCCAATCCGTCCAGTGGCTGTTCACGGGGGTGTAGACCGTGTCAGACTCCGATGCTGCGCGCAGCGCACTGCGGAAGTCCACGATGGGAAGATCAGGAGAGGCCGCGAGGAACTGATCGAGCGGAGTCGATCCCAAGATGCCGTCGGTCCACTCCGGAAGCTGCTGCGGATAGACGCTGCTGGCAGACGGGCTGACCTGGATCGAGAGCTCGATCCCCTGCTCGGCGAGACCCGACTGCAGCGAAGCGAAGTAGTCGTGCCACGCATCGGCCTCGGCGACGGTGAGGTACCTCCGTCCGACCGCCTGGGAGAAGTTCTCTTCCACCTGGTCGTTGTAGAACGCCCAGCCGTCACGCCCGAGGACGACCGGATCCTCCAGCTCAGCCGAGTTCGCCTTCCACGTCGCCTCTCCGCCACCGTCGGCATCGATCCATGGCTCGCTCTCCGGTGTCGCGATCGGCGGCCTGCAGGCCGCCGCCACGGACGGGTCGCCGGGGTCCCCCGATGCGACCGGAGCAGGCTGCGCAGCCGCCTCGTCGAGCCGGTACTGCGTGACCCAGCCGATCAGCGCCGCGATGAGGGACAGGATCGCCAGGACGATGAGCGGGATGTCCTTGTACCGACGCCACCAGCGGGGACTGGGCAGTCCAGACCCGTGGACGATGTCGGCGCCACCGGTACCGCTCATGCGCGCTCCGTCCGTCCTGCTCCGACCGACTCCGTCGTCGCGTCGCCTGCTGTCAGCGGTGCCGGATCAGGGCTCCGCGTCAGCGCCTGCGGTGCCGTAGTCCCGGGGACCACGGGCGCGGTCCGCGGTGCAGCACGTCCCGGGTCCAGCCAGTCCAGCGCGGCGTGGCGCGGTCGCTCGGTGCGTGCGAGCACGGCGGCAAGCCACCGCGGAGTCCAGTCCTTCAGCTGAAGAGCCGGACGCTCGATGAGATGCCAGCTCAGGTAGGCGTAGACATGGCATCCCACGACGATGACGAGGTGGTACACCAGCCAGCCGGCCTCTTGCAGCCCGAAGTACGCGCTGAACTGCATCAACGGCCAGGCGACGATGTAGATCCCGTACGAGAAGTCGCCGTGCTTGTCCCAGTTCTTCAGCTTGGTCGCCTTGATCGCGAACCACATGAGGATGTAGCAGAAGGCGTACTGGCCGACGATCAGCCACCCGCCCTTGGCGTAGGTGAACCCTGCGATGAGGACGCACGCGATCGCCAGTCGATTGTCGATCGGGATCCTGTCGCCGAACAGCGCGAAGAGGATGCCGAAGGCGAACGGGGCGTAGAGGAGCAGAACGCGGTAGTCGCCGAAGGCCGGCGTGAGAGCCGAGAGATTGCCGATGCCGAACCACTGCATCATCGCCAGGAGGATGATCCCCGTCGCGATGATGCCGCCGACCATGCGGTGCGACAGCGCGCCAATGACTCCCAGGATCGCCACCAGGATGTAGCAGCCGAACTCGAACGCGAGCGTCCATGCCGAGCCATTCCACTCGAAGCCGCCGTGCTGCGTGTAGAAGGGGATGCTCGTCCCCATGCCGGCGATGTTGTGCTGCATCAGCGGCAGCCACATGTTGTTCGAGAAGTACGTGAACGGAGAGTCGACGGTCGCATTCCAGAAGCCGTCCATCGAGCCGTGCTCCTGCATCCATGCGATCGGAGCGAACACGTACGCGGTCACCAGCAGGATGAGGAACCACCCCGGGAAGATGCGCATGATCCGTCGCCAGAAGTACCTCGGCGTCGAGGCGCGACCCATCTTGCTCTTGGTGATGAGGAAGCCGGACAGGAAGAAGAATCCCGCGACGGCCACGCCGCCGAGTGATTGCTCGTCACTCCACTGGGTGCCCAGATCATGACCACCGTAGAAGCCGCCCAGCGGTCCGGCGTGCGAGAAGATGACCATGAAGGCCATCAGCCATCGGAGGAACCCGATGCTGTTATTGCGAGGATCGAAGCTCTCCTTCAGCGAGGTCACCGGCCACCTCCTCGCGGTTCCGCTTGAGCTCCGCACGGTGCCGCATCCGCCACAGCCAAGCGTGGGCGATGCGCGCCGGTCGCTCCAGCGGGCGCAGCGTCGCAGCGATCTTCGGGTGGTTCAGCTTGAGGTAGACCCGGGTCAGAGCGACGATCCCGCCGTGTCCGAGCCATCCCGCGCGGTGGAGGAACTGGATCTGGTCGATCGGATAGCCGGGCATGGTCGCGCCCATCTGATCGAGCTTGAAGTCGAGGGCCACATGGCTGATGGCCGTGTGCTCGAGGGCGGAGATCGTGCGTGTGTGGTACCCGAGCTCAGCGGCGGCGTACGAGATCAGCCGCTCCTGCACGTGCGCCAGGCTTCCGTCGCGATGCTGATCCGGAGCGGCATACTCCTCGTACGTCCACTCGTGATCGACCAGGAGCCTCAGCGCCTCCGGGCGCGCGTACCAGAAGCACCCGTACGGCGCGAGCGGCGAGATGTCGTCGAACGGGACCCGGATGCCGAGGTCCTTGGCCAGGGCTTCCGCGGGCGCACGGTTCGCGTACCACCCGCGCCCCATCGTGGGGTAGCCGACGTGGATCATCGGAGGGAACGCGAGGCCGAGCCCCGGCTCCTTCTGGAAGAGGGCGACCGCGTTCGCCGCATACCCGGGCGAGTTCAGCACGTTGTCCAGCTGCTGGTACTTGAAGTAGCGACCCGCGTTGTACGAGTCCTGGACGGTCTTCTTCGAGTGGATCTTCACCACCAGGTCGTAGCGGCCGGGTTCCAGGACGTCACGACACGCGATGAAGAAAGCGCTGAGGTCGCGCCCCCGGTTGGAGGGCAGCACACGGATCTCTGAGCGGGCGACCTTCTCATCGGCGCGCTGATCCAGGACGGCCTGGATGTGCGCGGCCTTCTCGTCGTCGGTGGTCGTGATGAACAGATCGAACGCGGAAGGCAGCATCACCAGGCGGTCGAGCAGCTCGTCGGTCATGTCCTCATAGAAGATGTGCGCGACCGCGGCCAGTCGCAGAGGGTGCCCCGGGTCGTACGACACGTCGACATCGGGGAGCACCTCCATCATCGAGGCGTCGGCGTACAGGGACTTCGGCTGCGAGTTCTTCACGAGGTTCTGGAAGAGCATCTCCACCGGATAGCCGTAGGACGCCGCCTTCTCGATGGTCCAGCGCCCGATGACCGCGTGGCGATCGAGATACGGCGGGTAGTGGAAGAACGCACGGCGCTTCAGCACCGGGCACCCGTCGTCGAGCAGCAGGTCCGCGTTCAGCAGCGCCGGGTGCTGAGAAGGGTAGTCGTCGACGGCGAACGCTACGGCCGAGGTGAAGCCGAGCTCTTCGAAGTGGTGCGTGAACCGAGACTCATGGGTCAGGATCGACTCCGTGTACGTGGTGATCACGGGCATCTCGTCCCAGTACACGCGCCACTCATCGCTCGTGAACATGCTCCTGCGAACGGCGATCCAGTGTGACTGCAGATGACGATGGAGCACGCCCGTGCGCGTGTACGGATTGGGGGTCTCTGCACCGTAGTCGGTCATCCCCCAGAAGTCGACCGGCTGCTCGTTCATCCGGTCGAACACGGGCGCGAAGGACCCGACGGGGCCGAACCACGTGTAGTTCATCAAGATCAGCTCGTCGAACTCCGCGAGCCTGTCGGCGCCGAAGCGCGCCATCGCGGTCTTGTATCCCCACACGTCGAATCCGACGTTGTCGCGGACCCACACCGTGTCGGCGACCTGGTCCAGCCTCGAGCGGCCTTCGTCGGTGAGCTCGCCGTTGACGACGACGAAGATGTGCTGGACGAACGGCCTCAGCTCGCGGAGCTTGTAGACGACGTAGTCGTCGACGTCGCCGCGGCTGTCATGGAGAAGATAGAAGACGATCCGGCGGCCGTCGGCAGGGAAGGCGACCGGTTCGACCGCGTTGGCACGTTGCTCCATATGCAAAGGCTGACTCCTAGATGCGGCAGAACGGTCACCGCGCAAGCTGATGGGCGGCGGCAGTACTGATCGCCGGCCCCCGTGATTCTACCCGCCTAGCTGTGGCGCCCCTGAGCGAGGATCTCGAGCAGGTAAGTGCCGTAGCCGCTCTTCACGAGCGGTTCGGCGCGGGCGCGAAGCTCGTCGTCGGTGAGGAACCCCAGGCGCCAGGCGACCTCTTCCGGGCTTCCGATCGACAGCCCCTGCCGCTTCTGCACCGTCCTGATGAACTCCGTAGCCTCGCTGAGCGAGTCGAACGTCCCGGTGTCCAGCCAGGCCGTGCCACGCGGGAGCACCTCCACCTGGAGCTGACCGCGCTCGAGATAGATCCGGTTGAGGTCCGTGATCTCCAGCTCGCCCCGCGCCGAGGGGCGCAGACTCTTCGCGATCTCGACCACGTCGTTGTCATAGAAGTAGAGGCCCGGGATCGCGAAGTGGCTCTTCGGCTGTGCCGGCTTCTCTTCGAGGCTGAGCGCCCTCCCGCTGGCATCGAACTCCACGACGCCGTACGCGCTCGGATCCGCGACCCAGTAGCCGAAGACGGCCGCACCGGTGAGCGACTCGTACCGCCGCAGGCGCGTGCCCATGCCCTGTCCGTAGAAGATGTTGTCGCCGAGGACCAGCGCCGCCGTGTCGCTCCCGATGTGCTCCTCGCCGATCACGAAGGCCTGAGCCAGGCCGTCCGGCGACGGCTGCTGGGCGTACGTCAACGAGATGCCGAACTGCGATCCGTCACCCAGGAGCCGCTCGAACTGGTCGGCGTCGTGCGGCGTCGTGATGACGAGGATGTCACGGATGCCGGCGAGCATGAGCGTCGAGAGCGGGTAATAGATCATCGGCTTGTCATAGACCGGCACGAGTTGCTTGGAGACTCCGAGCGTGATCGGGTGCAGGCGGGAGCCGGTGCCCCCGGCGAGAACGATGCCGCGCATGCACACCAGTGTGTCACAGAGGTGATTGAGGCACCCGCGCGCGCCGGGCCCTGTGCCCCCTCCCCTCCACTCCCTTCACCACGGGCGCCGGAGCGACAGCGGGTAAACTCGATCGAATGGACAACCTCCTCGTGACCGGCGGCGCAGGATTCATCGGATCCGACTTCGTGCACTACGTACTCGAGAACACCGACATGTCGGTGACCGTGCTCGACAAGCTCACCTACGCCGGGAGTCTCGCCTCCCTCGAAGGCCTCCCGGCCGAGCGCTTCCGGTTCGTCCAGGGAGACATCTGCGACGCGTCGCTCGTGACCGAACTCTTCGCGGCGCACGACGCCGTCGTCCACTACGCGGCGGAGTCGCACAACGACAACTCGCTGAGCGGCCCCGCGCCCTTCGTCCAGACGAACCTCGTCGGCACCTTCACTCTTCTGGAAGCGGCGCGGGCCACGGGTACGCGCCTTCATCACATCTCCACCGACGAGGTCTACGGCGACCTCGAACTCGATGATCCCGATCGGTTCACCGAGTCGACGCCATACAACCCGTCGAGCCCGTATTCGTCCACGAAGGCGGGATCCGACCTTCTGGTGCGCGCCTGGGTCCGTTCGTTCGGGGTGGCCGCCACGATCAGCAACTGCTCGAACAACTACGGTCCGCGGCAGCATGTCGAGAAATTCATCCCGCGGCAGATCACGAACGTGATCGACGGCGTGCGACCCCGGCTGTACGGCGACGGACGGAACGTCCGCGACTGGATCCACGCCGACGACCACTCCTCGGCGGTGCTGAGGATCCTCGAGCGTGGCCGGATCGGCGAGACCTATCTGATCGGCGCGGACGGTGAGAAGTCGAACCGCGACGTCGTCGAGATCATCCTCGAAGAGATGGGCGTGCCCACCGACGCGTATGACCTCGTCGTCGACCGTCCCGGCCACGACAAGCGTTACGCGATCGACTGGTCGAAGCTGCGCGACGAGCTGGACTGGGAACCGCGATACCGCGACTTCCGCGCAGGGATCGCAGCCACGGTCGCGTGGTACCGCGCGAACGAGGCCTGGTGGCGCCCCCAGAAGGCCGAAGCCGAAGCCAAGTACGCGGTGACGGGGCACTGACGAGCATGGAGTACGGAAAGACGCTCGCCGTGCGGGCCACCCCGATCCCCGGGCTCACCGTGATCGACATCCCCGTCCACGGCGACAACCGCGGCTGGTTCAAGGAGAACTGGCAGCGCGCGAAGCTGCTCGATCTCGGCCTTCCCGACCTCGGCCCTGTGCAGAACAACATCTCGTTCAATCGCAGCGTGGGGACGACGCGCGGCATCCACGCGGAACCGTGGGACAAGTTCATCTCGGTGGCCACGGGGAGGGTGTTCGGGGCCTGGGTCGACCTTCGTGCCGGCGACGGCTTCGGCACCGTCTTCACAACCGAGATCGATCCCGCGACAGCGATCTTCGTTCCCCGCGGCGTCGGAAACGCGTTCCAGACGCTCGAGCCCGACACCGCGTACACGTACCTCGTGAACGACCACTGGACGCCGAACGCCGAGTACACTTTCCTGAATCTTGCAGACGAGACGGTGGCCGTGCCGTGGCCGATCGCACTGGAGGACGCAGAGCTGTCGGAGAAGGATCGTCAGCACCCGCGGCTCGCCGGCGTGACGCCCGTCGCGACCTGACCCCCCGCGCATCCCTCCGACTGGACCAGCCATGCCCGAAAGCGTGCTCATCACCGGCGGCGCCGGCTTCATCGGTTCGGCCCTCGCCCGCCGCCTCGCGACCGAGGGCCACCGGGTCACCGTGCTGGACTCGCTCGTCCGACAGGTCCACGGCGAAGACCCGACCACGACTTCCCCGCTCCTGCGGTCGTTGGACGGCTATGCCCAGGTGAATGTCGGAAGCGTCACATCGAGCACGGACCTGTCGAACGCGCTCGCCGACACCTCGGTGATCGTGCACCTGGCGGCTGAGACCGGCACCGGCCAGTCGATGTACGAAATCGATCGATACGTCCAGACCAATGTCGGCGGGACGGCCAAGCTGCTCGACCTGCTCGTCAACGCGCCGCATTCGGTCCGGCGCATCATCGTGGCGTCGTCGCGTTCGGTCTACGGCGAAGGCGCCTACCGCACGTCGGACGGCAAGACCGTCTTCCCCCCTTATCGGGACGCCGCAGATGTCGCAGCGGGCGATTTCGACGTGCACATGCCCGGAGAGACCGCGCTCGAGCTCATCCCCACTCCCGAGACCGCCCCGCTGCAGCCGTCGTCGATCTACGGCATCACCAAGCAGGCACAGGAGTCGTTGATCATGACGACCGCGGCCTCCATCGGGGTCGAGGCTGTGTCGCTGCGCTTCCAGAACGTCTTCGGGCCGGGCCAGTCGCTGAAGAACCCGTACACCGGCATCCTCGCCATCTTCTCCACGCTCATCCGCCAGGGGAAGCCGATCGACATCTTCGAGGACGGTCATGAGAGCCGCGACTTCGTCTTCATCGACGACGCCGTCGAGGCCACGGCGCGGGCCTGCACCATGCCAGGCGTCGGGGGCTCGGTGATGAACATCGGCTCCGGCGTCTCCACGTCGGTGCTCGATGTGGTGGACGCGCTCTTCCAGGCCTTCGGCACAACCGTGCCGGTCGTGGTCTCCGGCAGATTCCGCACAGGCGACATCCGCCACAACCTCGCCGACACCACGCGAGCACGGGAGTTGCTGGGCTTCGAGGCACGGACCCCGTTCGTGGACGGCATCCGTCGATTCGTCGAATGGGTGCAGACCGAGCCGACCGAGCTCGACGACTACGACAGGTCGCTCGCGGAGATGAGCGCCCGAAATCTGCTCAAGTAGCCCCGGCTATACTCGCCACGTGCCCCACCCCCGCGATCGAGTCGAGCCCTCGCGTAGATACCGTCTTCTTCTGCTCGTCCCACTGCTGCTCATGGTCGCGCTGAGTTCGTGGGCCGTGGCTTCGCCGGTCGGCGGCGCCCCCGACGAGAACTTCCACATCGCGAGCATCTGGTGCGGCGCGGGCGACCGTGAAGGACTCTGCGAGAGCGAGCCGGGCGAGGCGGGCAAGCTGGTTCCGTGGGCGACGGTCGGCTCGCAGTGCTTCGCGTTCCGGTCCGACATCTCGGCCGGCTGCCAGGCCGAAGAGCTCGGCGACGATCCGAACAAGCTCGTGCTCACCGAGCATGTGAACGCGACGGCGCACTACTACTCTCCGATCTACTACGCCGTGATGAGCGTCTTCGCGTCGGACAACGTTCCCGCCTCCGTGATCACCGTCCGCATCGTGAACAGTCTCCTGTTCGTGCTGATCACGACAGCCCTGTTCATCGCGCTTCCGGCCCGAAGGCGTCCTCTCCTGGTCATCTCCCTCGCCGTGACGATGATCCCCTGGGGCGTGTTCCTCGTCGCCTCGGTCAATGCCAACGGCTGGGCCGTGCTCGCGGGCGGCACCCTGTGGCTGGCCATGCTCGGATTCTTCGAGACGTCGGGCTGGCGCAGGATCACGCTCGCGGTGCTGGCAGCGCTGACGGCGGTCATCGGAGCGGGCGCCCGCTCGGACATGGCCGCATACGCCGTGCTCGGCATGGGCGCGGCCGTGCTGCTCGCCTCCCGCCGCGGACTCGGGCGGAGGTTCTGGCTCTCGGTCATCCTGCCCGCGGCCCTCGCGATCGTGTGCTTCGCGCTGTTCCTGTCGGCACAGCAGATCGGCATCTGGCAGAACGGTGTCGCCCCGGGCAGCGGTGGCAGCGCCCAGCAGGGGCTCGGGCTCCTGGTGCACAACTTCCTGGCGCTCCCCTCCCTGTGGGTCGGCTCACTGGGCACGTGGCCGCTCGGCTGGAACGACGTCGCCATCCCGCCGATGGTGTGGGTCGGCACGCTGTTCGCGGCATCGGCAGCGATCTTCACCGGACTCGTCTCGATGAGCTGGCGGAAGGCGCTCGTCCTCGCGGGAACCGGGCTCGCACTGGCCTTCCTCCCTCTTTACCTGCTGCAGCGCAGTCTCACCGAGGTGGGCGGTCTCGTGCACCCCCGGTACCTGCTGCCCCTCATCATGATGTTCGTGGGGTTCGCTCTCTTCCCGGTCGGCAGACGCGTGCCCACCGCGTCAAGGCTGCAGATCTGGACGGTCGCGGCGATCCTCGCCATCGCCAACGCCATCGCGCTCTACAGCAACATCCGGCGCTATACGCTCGCTGACGCCCCCGGCGTCTCGTTGAGCACCGCAGACAGCTGGTGGTGGGAATCCGGCGTTCCCCAGCCCACAGTCGTCTGGGTGGTCGGCTCGGTCGCGTTCACAGCGGCCCTGGCGCTGCTCGCGCACGCACTCATCACACGAGTACGCCGAACCCGCATCGATGCACGCGTCTCGTCGCCGCTGCCCGCCGCGAGCGAGGGCTGAACCCCGCCTCACGACGACAGCACGGCCGTCGCGGTCGAGCGGCATCGCTCCTGGTCCGTCGGATTTCAGCCGATCTGCAGCATGCCGTTCCAGGCCGTGCCGATCGTGCTGACGCCGGACCATCCGCCCTTGCCGTCTCCGCGGTACAGGCGCAGGTCCCCGTTCGGCATCCGGGCGAGGACATCGGGCCCGCCCTTGCCGTCGAAGTTCCCTGGGCTGAAGACAGCGGTGATGCCGTTCCAGCTCGTTCCGATCTGTCGGGGGGTCCCCCACTTGCCGGTGCCCGTCATCGGGTACAGCCAGAGGGTTCCGTCCGCCCGGCGTCCGACCAGTCCGGCACGCTGATTGCCGTCGAAGTCTCCGATGCTGAAGACGGTGTCGAACATCCACCACGCACTGCCGATGGCCTGTCCCTGTCCGGTCACCCAGCCGCCGGCGCCGTTTCCGCGATACAGATAGAGGACGCCTGACGGATCACGCGCGATGAGGTCGAGCTTGCGATCCCCGTCGAAGTCGATCCCGCCGACGACCAGATCGAACCGGTTCCAGCCACCGCCGATCCACTTCGACGCGGTGTACCCGCCTGTCCGCTTGCCGGGGTAGAACAAGAGGTCGCCGTTGGCCGCGAGCTTGGCGAGATCGGTCACGCCGTCGCCGTCGAAGTCGCCGATCGTCACGAACTTCGACTTTCCCCACTTGCTGCTGATCGTCGTCGTCGTCCGCCAGCCGCCCTTGCCGTTTCCGGGATAGAGCAGCAGGCTGCCTGCGCTCGTCCGCGCGATGACGTCGATGGCGCCGTCGGCGTTCGCGTCGCCGGCACCGGCCGCGAACACCCGGACCCCGGACGGCCTAGGGCCGGAGTTGGACATGTCGCGCATGACCGTCCATCCGGAACCCACCACCGGACCGTTGGCGATGGAGCCATCGCCGACGTTCGGGTAGAGCACCAGTTCGCCGGCGCTGTTCGTGGCGAGGACATCCGGCTTGCCGTCGCCCGTGAAGTCGCCGGGACTGATCACCGAAGTCATCACCGACCATCCGGAGCCGATCACGCGTGTGCTCGCGATCCCGCCGGATCCGTTTCCGGCATACAGCTGCAGATTCCCCGCCGTCGTGCGCCCCAGGACATCCGGGAGTCCATCCCCCGTCATGTCGACGGCTCCGGTGAGCAGGTCGATCGGTCCGAAACCCTCGGCCACGACGCGCGGGCCGGTGAATCCGCCCAGCGCAGTGCCGGACCAGAGCAGGAGGCGGCCCTTCGCGTCGACTGTGAGCACGTCCGGATGCGCATCGGCGTTGAAGAGGCCGGCCGCGGCGATCAGCCGCGCATCCGACCAGCTGACGGGCAGACGCGTCGCGGCCGAGAGCTTCGAACCGGTCCCGGTGTAGAGCCAGGGAACGTTCGAGGTGTCGATCCCGATGATGTCGCGGTGGCCGTCTCCGTTGAAATCTCCGTTCGCGATGATCTTCTTGATCTTCGTGAGGCCGCTCGCCAGCAGGACGTGGTCGCCCCAGACCCCCGACGTCGTCGTGGGGTAGCCCCACAGCCCACCGGTCGTGTCAAGAGCGAGCAGATACGTCGAGGAGTCGAGCGAGTCGAGCTTCGGGGGCACGACCCGCGTGGAACCGAACCAGTCCGTGAAGTAGCGGTAGAAGTTGCGGTTGCCGTAGCTCGAGCAGCTGTCACCCACGCCTGCCCCGGCACGGATCGCGGCGGCGTTCGGCTGATACGGCGTGTAGTAGTAGAGGTTCGCGGTCGCCTGATTCTGGATGTACACGGGCGCAGATCCGCAGGCGGCATTCGGATGCCAGCGGATGTTCCAGGTCTTGCCGGGCGCGTACCACGTGAAGAACTGGCTCGTCCCGGGCGGATTGGCGTAGCGCTTGAGCTGCCACGCCGCCCCGTACACCTGGTTGAAGAATCCGTAGTAGCGGGTGTCGCAGGCGGCCGTGTCGGGGCATCCCTGCCCCATCGCGATGGTGTAGCGCCACTCGCTCGGCCACACGTGGCTGACGAGCCCCTGCTCTTTCTCGAGCATCACCAGGAGGACCCGCGGGTTGATGCCGCACGCGCGCGCGACCTTGTAGATGATCGTCGACGCGCGTTCGCGCACGCCCCCGGAGTACGCGCCGCACATGGCGTCGGCCGTGGTGGTCCGCGCGGTGTCGTACCAGTCCTTCAAGCACGTGTACCCGGACCGGCAGGTGGGCACCTTGGCCTGCAGGAACTGCTGGATCTGCGTGGCCGTCATGGTCCCCGAATCGAAGAAGACGGCGTCGCTGATGATGTTGCCCGCCTGGAACTTCGACAGGTCGGCGGTCTTGACGACGCCGGTGGTCGCAGCATCGACCGTCGCGACGGCGGCCTCGGGTCGTCCGGTGTCGGCAGGTGTGCCGAGCGCCGGCGCGGGGGCCAGCAGCAGTGCACCGATCAGGCTGAGGAGGGCGGCGAGCAGGCCCACGGAACGCCGCGCCGGGGTGCGGCTGCGGTCGTTCTCTCGCGAGGTCACGGGTTTCAGTGTGGTTGACCGGTTGCGGATTCGGCGGCAGCCTCGCCGGTTCGCCCACGATTGTGTCCGGTTGCCTCAGAGCTCGGCGTGCAGGGCCCAGACCTTGTCGGCGGCCTCCCGCCACGAGAACGCCCGGCCTCGATCGCCTGCGAGCACGCCGAGCCGCGCGGCCGCCGCGGTCGTGCCGAGCGCAGTCGCGAGCGCGTCGCCGAGTCCTTCCGCGAGGCCGGCGGGATCGGATGCGTCCACCAGCGTCCCGCCGTCGAGCACGACCTCATCGTGCACGGCCGACGAGGCGGCGATCACCGGCACCCCGAGCGCGAGCGCATCGACGACACGCCACGGGAAGGCCGCGCGCCGCGACGGCGCGACGACCGCGACGGCACCGCCGAACACGGCGCCGCGGTCGGCGACGTCCAGGGCGCCTCGCACGTGGATCCTGCGTTCCGGGATGCCGGCGGCCGAGGCCAGATCGGCGACAGCGGGCTCGTCGCCGTCTGCGACGTCGATGACCACCACGGGCAGGTCGACACCGGACGACGCGACCGCGGCGAGGCCGGCATCCAATCCTTCCGAGGCGAGCGTGCCCGCCGCGATCAGGATGAAGCCCTCGGGAAGACCCAGATCGCGGCGGCGACCGATCTCATCGACGGGCACGGCGAATCCCGTCGGCGCGGCACCGGCGACGACGCGGACGCGATCCGCAAGACCGGGCGCGACCTCCAGGAGCCGGGCCGCGAGCGAATGAGTCGGCACGACGACGGCGTCGGCGTGCCGGACGGCGCGCTTGAGCATGCCCCTGTGCCAGGCGGCGACGCCGCGGGGCAGTTCGGCGGGCGCCTCCCATGGGCGCAGGTCCCACACGGTGACGACGGTCTGGTCGTGGTCGTGCACGCGGTCGTGGCGCACGAGCGGCGCGAAGAGCGACGGCGAGTGCACCATTCCGCCGCCGATGCCGGTTCCGACGCCGAGCTGCAGAGCCGCCGCCAGCTCGCGGCGCGCGAGGGCGGTGCGCCGCACGTCAGCCAGCCCGGGAACGTCGGCTGACAGCGACTCCACCCCGCCCGCCGGCGCGATGGCTTCGACCTCGCAGCCGGCGGGGGCCGCGATGACGAGTGCGCGTGCCAGCTCGCGCGACGCTTCGGCGAGTGCGGGCTCGGTGGGCGCGACGAGCTGGTCGAGGACGACCCTGAGGGTGGCGACCACGATCACTCCCCCGACGAGGTCGGGGTCGGCGGGTGCAGCGTGGTCTGGATCAGCTCGGCGATGTACGCGTAGTCCGGGTGGAACTCGTCGATTCCGCCGGCGGGCGTCAGCTCGACGGTCTGCACCGGCTGCGACTTGGCCTTGAGACCGAGGTCGGCGAGTGTCGGGATGAGCGACTGCGGCAGGTCGGTCTCGACGAGATCCGTGCCCGCCGCCACCACCTCGTTGAACCGCGTCAGCACGACATCGGGCTTGAACTGCGCGAGGATGGCCTCCTGCAGCTCACGCTGGCGTCGCATGCGGTCGAAGTCGCTCGTCGTGTATCGCGAGCGGGCGTACCACTGCGCGGTGTCGCCGTCCATGTGCTGCTGACCGGGCTCGATCCAGCCGATCGCCCACGCATCGACGTCGTGCGGATCCACCCCCTCGGGCGGTCCGCCCTTCGGCAGGCGCTCGGTGACGTTGATGTCGACACCGCCGAGCGCATCGACGAGCGACGCGAAACCGTGCATGTCGATGAAGACGTAGTAGGGGATCTTGATGCCGAGGATGCCCTCGGCGGCGTCCTTGGTCGCCTCGACGCCGGGCGAGGATGCCTCGCTCTTCGCGTTCGGGTACAGCTCGGAGCCGTCCTGACAGACCTCGACCTCGGTGCGCAGCTGGTTGATGCCGCTCCCCCAGCCGCAGTCCGGGTCGGCGTGTCCTTCGTGCCCGTTCGGATAGCGGTCCTTCATGGGCCCGTCGGCGAACGGGAACTCCGGCATGTCACGCGGGATGCCGGTGATCGTGGTCGCCCCGGTCTCGGCGTTGATCGACACCACCGAGATGCTGTCGAACCTCATCGAGTCGCGACCCTCGCCGCTGTCTGCGCCCAGCAGCAGGATGTTGTAGTAGCCGTCGTCGGGGGGCACGACCGGACCGGTCGCCCGGAAGATCCCCAGGCCGCCCCTCACCGAGCCGACGGCGCTCTGCGCGTATGCCGCCGTGCCGCTGGCGACGACCATGAGCGCGATCGCGAGGGCGGCGATGCCGAAGCGCGCGCCCGTTCCCGTCTTCACGAGACGCACGAGCCGGAGCGTGTCGATCGTGAGCACGATCCACAGCACGGCGTACGCGATCAGGGCGCCCTGCACGATCAGCAGCGGCAGCGGCCTGAGCAGTCCGAGCCAGTCCGGCAGCCACGCGGCGGTGATGAGGCTGAGGCCCGCGGTCGGCGCGAGGATCGCGAACAGCAGCGTGATCACGAGCACGACCCACATCACGAGCGTCGCGCCGAGGCCGAAGCGCCCGAGCCGGCGGTTGCCCGCCACGGCCTGCGCCGATCCGGGGATGAGGAAGTTCAGCACCACCAGCCACCACCCGCGGCGGGTCATGAACGAGCGCGACGCGGTGTCGGGATGCCGCAGCGGACGCTCCTCGACGACCGCGGCCGCGGGTGGTCTGCTCGTCTGGCGCGGTGGGCTGGCGACGCTCACAGCGACTCCTTGAGCCGCCGGTTCTTGAGCTCGACCTGATCTTCGAGATCGCGCGCGTACGCTTCGACGCGGTCGGCGATCGCCGGATCGCCCGCCCCCAGGATGCGCGCCGCGAGCAGGCCCGCGTTCTTGGCGCCGTTGATCGACACGGTGGCGACGGGGATGCCGGCGGGCATCTGCACGATGCTGAGCAGCGAGTCCATGCCGTCGAGGGTCGCAAGCTGCACCGGCACGCCGATGACCGGCAGCGCGGTGACCGACGCCAGCATGCCCGGGAGGTGGGCCGCGCCACCGGCGCCGGCGATGATGGCCCGCAGGCCGCGGGCGCGTGCCTCGCGCCCGTAGCGCATCAGCTTGTCGGGGGTGCGGTGGGCCGAGACGACCTCGACCTCGTGCGGGATCCCGAAGTCGGTGAGCGCCTGCGAGGCGTCGCTCATCACGCGCCAGTCCGAGTCGGAGCCCATCACCACGCCGACCAGCGGAGTGTCGGAGGAGTGCAGGGGGGTTTCGAGCGCGCCGGTCACCCGTCAAGGGTAGGGGTGATGGCTGGAAATCCCCCGCAACCACACGGTCCTTGGACGGGCCCGGGACGGCCCTTCGACCAGCTCAGGGACCAGGAGCGTCAGTCGAGGAAGACGGATGCCGCCGCCCGGGCCTGGTAGGCGACGTCGTCGAGATCGTCGCCGACGACGTTGACGTGACCGACCTTTCGGCCGGGACGCGGCGCCTTGCCGTACGTGTGCACCTTCGCCTGCGGGTGCTCGGCCATCGCCGCCGCGAAGCGCGCGTCGAGCCCGCCCTCGGCCGGCCCGCCCAGGATGTTCACCATCACCGACCAGTCCGCCACCGGTTCGGTGTCGCCGAGCGGAAGGTCGAGCACGGCCCTCAGGTGCTGCTCGAACTGGCTCGTGACGGCGCCGTCCTGACTCCAGTGGCCGCTGTTGTGCGGCCGCATCGCGAGCTCATTGACCAGCAGACGCTCGTCGGTCGTCTGGAACAGCTCGACCGCCAGCATCCCCGTCACTCCCAGGCCCTCGGCGATGCCCGCGCCGATCTGCGCGGCCACCTGCGGCAGCCGGTCGCCCGCATGCGGAGCGGGTGCGATGACCTCGGCGCACACGCCGTCACGCTGCACGGTCTCGACCACCGGGTAGACGCGCAGGTCGCCGGAAGGGCGACGGGCGACCTGCTGCGCGAGCTCGCGTGTGAAGTCGACGAGCTCCTCGACCAGGAGCGCCCCGCCGTGGGCGTCCTCGGCGAGGGTCGCGAACCAGTCCTCGGCCTCCGTCCCGGCCGAGACGACGCGCACGCCCTTTCCGTCGTAGCCGCCGCGGGGGGTCTTCACGACGGCGCGGCCGCCGTGGTCGTCGATGAAGGCCTGCAGCTCGTCGGCGTCGGTGACGGCCGCCCAGTCGGGCTGCGGCATCCCGAGCTCCTGCAGGCGGGCACGCATCAGCAGCTTGTCCTGCGCGAAGCGCAGCGCGTCGGGACCCGGATGCACGGCCACCCCGGCGTCGACGAGCGCGGCGAGCACATCCTGCGGGACGTGCTCGTGGTCGAACGTGACCACGTCGACGTCGCGGGCGAACCCGAGCACGGTGTCGGCGTCGCGGTAGTCGCCCACCGCGGTGGCGGCGAGGGATGCCGACATCCCGGCATCCTCGGCCAGCACCCGCAGCTCGACACCGAGCTCGACCGCCGGCGCGATCATCATGCGGGCCAGCTGCCCGCCCCCGACGACTCCGACACGCAGTGTCATGCGACTCCCTCTCGACTGCACGGCGCCTTCGAGGGCGCCGCATCCATCATCCCGCACGCGCGGCGCGCGATGGACGGCTCAACCGAGCGGAGCGGTCGGTCCGGTCGGCGGGGGCGGCATGGGCGGAACGCCCGGGGGCAGCGGCTGCGCGTCGCGGTGCGCGAGGATCTGGTTCACCTCGACCTGGTCGACGAGCGCCTCGTGCACGAGTTCGACCGAGGGGATGTTCGCGAGGCGCAGCGGCTCGTCGACGCCGTTGCTGAGCGTGATCGTGCCGGCGCCCCACATGCGCTGCAGCAGTCCGCGCTTGACCTTCAGGGTGTAGCCGCGCACGTGCGCCAGTTCACGACGGCGCACCGAGAACACGCCCCGCCGTTCCAGCACGCGACGCGTCGTGATCGTGTAGACGCGACCCCACCACACCAGGAAGGGCAGCAGCACGAGCAGCAGCACGATCGCGCCGGCGGCGGCGAACAGCATCCAGTCCTGAAGGCCGGCCGGAAGATTCCCGTAGAAGTAGCCGCACGCGCCGGCGACGGCGATGAGGACGAGCGCCGACCAGAACAGGCGACGGGCATGGCCGCGGAACTTCGCCACGAGCAGCTCGGGCGTGGGCGCGCCGGGGGCCGGTGTGAGCGGTCTGCCGCCCAGCCCGAACGGCTGCGTCATGGCTCCATTGTGACCGTTCCCGCCGACACGGGGCCGTGCGCCCGCCGTGTGTCGTCGTGCCGGCAGGTCTTCAGAGGCCGGCCGCGCGCCGCACGTGGACGACGTCGCCGGCCGACACGGCGCTCTCGAACTCGCCGTCCTGCACGACCACGAGTCGCCCGTCGGGGTCGATGCGCTGCGCACGGCCTCGCAGTGTCTCACCGTCCGGCAGCGACACTGCGACGTCGGCGCCGAGGGTGCCGCACAGTGCCTCGATCTCGGCGAGCACGCCCGCCTCGGCGGCATCGCCGCGTGCGGCGGCGAGGGCCGTGAGCTGCTCGTCGAGCGCCCCGAGATAGTCGGCCAGCAGGCGGTCCTCGTCGCACGTCTGCCCGAGGGCCTGGAACGAGACAGCCGTGTCGACGGGAAGCTCGGCCGCCGGCATCCTCGTATTCACTCCCGAGCCGACCACGACGACGTCGGGGTGTCCAGGGACGATCTCGGCGAGGATGCCGCACAGCTTGCGCCCATCGACCAGGACGTCGTTCGGCCACTTGAGCGTGGTCGAATGCGCCGTGCCCACCAGCTGGGCGGCGACGGCACGGGTCATCGCCGCGCCGGCGATCAGCGGGATCCAGCCGCGCGACGGGGCGGGGATGACGGCGGCGTCCAGCACGACCGACACGGCCAGCGCCGATCCGGGAGGCGTCACCCACGTGCGGTCGAGGCGCCCGCGACCGGCGCGCTGATCCGTCGTCAGCAGCAGCGACAGGTGCGGCCACTGGTCGGGGGCATCGATGACATGCCGCACCGCGTCGGCGTTGGTCGAGCCGGTCGTGGGCACGACCTGCACGCGGGGGCTGACGGCGGCGGTGAGGGGATACCCCTCCGGCGGGAACGACATGACGCTCACGGTACTCGTGCCGATTCCGGCGGTGGCGAGGGCGCGATCGGCGCACGGGGAGAGACAGCGGATGCCACAACCCCTTGTGCGAACCCTCCAACGGATCGCGCCACCCCGCCGATAGGGTGGAATCCGTGACCGAGCAGCCCGACCTCTCGACGACCGCCGGCAAGATCGCCGACCTCCGTGCCCGCTATCAGGAGGCCGTCCTCGACCCCGAGGAGAACGCCAAGCAGAAGCAGCACGCGAAGGGCAAGGGCACCGCCCGCGAGCGCATCGAGCAGCTGCTCGACACCGGCAGCTTCGTCGAGCTCGACGAATACGTGCGCCACCGCACCACCGCCTTCGGCATGGACCGCTCGCGGCCGTACGGCGACTCGGTCGTCACCGGCGTCGGCACGATCCACGGCCGCACCGTGGCGGTGTACTCGCAGGACTTCTCGACCTTCGGCGGTTCGCTCGGCGAGGCCGCGGGCGACAAGATCATCAAGGTCATGGAGTTCGCCCTCCGCAGCGGCATCCCCATCATCGGCATCCTCGACTCGGGCGGCGCCCGCATCCAGGAAGGCGTGATCGCGCTCGGCAAGTACGGCGAGATCTTCCGCCTCAACACCGCCGCGTCGGGCGTCATCCCGCAGATCTCGATCATCATGGGCCCGGCCGCAGGCGGCGCGGTGTACTCCCCCGCACTCACCGACTTCGTGGTCATGGTCGACAAGACCAGCCAGATGTTCGTCACCGGCCCGGACGTCATCAAGACCGTGACCGGCGAGGACGTCGGCATGGAGGAGCTCGGCGGCGCGCACACGCACAACACGCGATCCGGCGTCGCCCACTACCTCGCCGAGGACGAGGACGACGCGATCGACTACGTCCGCTCGATGCTCGGGTTCCTGCCCGACAACAACATGGCGGAGCTCCCTGTCTACGAGACCGGGTTCGAGTTCGAGACCACCGATGCCGACCGCGCACTGAACACGCTGATCCCGGACTCGCCGAACCAGCCCTACGACATCCACCAGGTGATCCGCGGCATCGTGGACGCCGAGGACTTCCTCGAGGTGCAGCCGCTGTTCGCCCCCAACATCGTGATCGGCTTCGGCCGCATCGAGGGCCGCTCGGTCGGCATCATCGCCAACCAGCCCTCGCAGATGGCCGGCACCCTCAACATCGAGGCCGGCGAGAAGGCGAGCCGGTTCGTGCGCTTCTGCGACGCGTTCTCGATCCCGATCGTCACGCTCGTCGACGTGCCCGGCTATCTTCCCGGCACCGACCAGGAGTGGACCGGCGTCATCCGCCGCGGTGCGAAGCTGCTGTACGCGTACGCCGAGGCGACGGTGCCGCTCGTGACCGTGATCCTCCGCAAGGCGTACGGCGGCGCGTACATCGTGATGGGCTCGAAGCAGCTCGGCGCCGACATCAACCTCGCGTGGCCGACCGCCGAGATCGCCGTCATGGGCGGCCAGGGCGCGGTCAACATCCTGTACCGCGGCGAGATCAAGCGCGCCGAAGAGGCCGGCGAAGACGTCGCCGCGGTGCGCACCCGCCTGGCCAACGAGTACACCTACAACGTGGCTTCCCCGTTCCTCGCCGCCGAGCGCGGCGAGCTCGACGGCATCATCGAGCCGGCCCAGACGCGCGTCTCGATCGCGAAGGCCCTGCGGGCGCTGCGCGGCAAGCGCGCCAGCCTGCCGCCCAAGAAGCACGGGAACATCCCGCTGTGAGCATCGCGGACGCAATGCCGATCCCCCCGGCCTCTCCACCCGCCGCTGAGGCGTCGGGCGGAGCCACGGGCGGCGTGGGCCCCGCCGGCGACCGGGGCGTCACGATCGACGTGCGCCGCGGCAACCCGACCGACGAAGAGCTCGCGGCCCTCATCGCGGTCGTCAGCCAGGCCTACACCGGCGAGGCCTCCGAGGCCGTCGCCGAGGACCGCACGCAGCGATCCGGCTGGGAGCTGTCGGCCCGCTCGATGCGGCGGCCGCTGAATCGCGACCTCGGCTGGGGCCGATTCGGCTGAGCCTGCCGAAGCCTGACCCTGCCGAGGCCTGGGCAGGCGAAGGGCTCAGCGGGGGGACAGCGTTTGTCCCCCGAAATACCTACAGACAAGCCTCTTGCGACCCCGCGATACTTGTATCGCTGGAACGCTTCTGCGTTCGGCCGATCCGAATCCGCTCTGCGGATGCCCCGGATCCGGCCATGCGGACGGTTTTCGGGTAACCGTCCGCCAGGCGAGGGGCGGGCGGCTTCGCCGCCCCTCGCCTCCTCCGGTCACGTTCCCCGCCTGGCGTCCCCTCCCCCTGCTGGGCGGGGGACGAACGCGTCCGCTGCGGCGGCTTCAGGATTCATGGATGCCGGCGGCCCGGGCCTCCGGGTCGAGCAGGCGTGGGAGCATCCACTCGCCCACAGGTCGTCAGCGACCGGGGTGCGGGATCTCGCGCCACAGGTCGACCGCGTCCTCGTCGCTCGGACCGCCGACGGACATCGAGCGGCCGACGACGGTCACCGCGATCCGCGCGTCCGGCGAGGTGCGGATGTAGAGGCGGTCCGAGCTCGCCGAGCGCAGCGTCTCGGCCAGCTGCGCGCGGATCACGCTCAGCGTCTCTTCGTCGACGTCGTCCAGGCCGCCCTCGTCGAGCACGGTGACATTCGCTCCGCGCCGGCGCGCACGCTCCAGCTCGGCGCGCACGTCGTCGTCGAGCAGGCGCGGCCCGCGCATCTCGTCGCGCAGGCGCCCCTCGGCCAGGCGCGCCTCGAGGCGGTCCTCGTCGGTGAGGTGGCCGCCGTGGGCCACGGTCCGCGTCAGCACGGGACCGGCGACGGCGAGGGCCCTCTGCACCTGCACGCGTCTCTCCCGCTGCCGCACGACCTGCGAAGTCTGCCACGCCGACGCCGCGCGCTGAAGCCGCGTGAGGCGCGACGTGTCGCGGGCCGCTCGGTCCATCGAGAGCACGAGCAGCTGCGCGCACGCGACCCACACGATCGATCCCACCAGGCCCAACGACAACGCCTGGACCGGCCCCATCCACGCCATCGACGCGACCGTCAGCAGCAGGATCCCCGACCAGGCCGTCCACGGGCGACGACGGACCATCACGATCGTCATGAGCGCGCCGATGCCGCCGAGGTACCAGGTCGCGAAGGGAAGCGTGCGGGCATCCGGACCGACGGCCAACGCGATCGCGCTGGGAACGATGGCCGCGCAGGCGAGCGCAAGGATCTGCGCGACAAGCGGCAGCGCGCGGGGGCCGCGGATGCCGTCGATCGCGGTCTCGACGGGCACCTCGCTCCGCTCGGCATCGGTCGACGCGTCGGCGGCGGACGCGTCGTCGGCACGTGCCGCGCTCTCGGCAGAGAGCACGTAGGCCGACGTCGGCTCCCAGAACACGCACAGCCACGTCGTCACGAGGTACAGGGCGAGCGCCGCCACCACGACGAGCGGCTGCGGGAGGTCGTCGGTCGTCCACCACAGGCCGCGGGCGGCGAGGTAGGCCGTGAACGCCACCGCGAGCAGGATGAGGACGTTCTTGACGCTGATCACGCCTGGCTCTCCCGCCACGCGAGGCGGACGATGGTGCCGTGCGGTCCGGTCTCGAGATCGGCGCGTCCGCCCACCGCCGCCACGCGGGCGATGATCGACGCGCGGATGCCGAGGCGGTCGTCAGGGACGGCGTCGAGATCGAACCCTCCGCCGGCGTCGTGCACATCGACACGGACGCGGCCGTCGGCCGCCGACACGGCCACACCGAGTCCCGCGCCACCCGCATGCTGCAGCGCGTTCGCGATCGCCTGGGTCGCGGCCAGCGACAGCGCACGGGCGACGCGACCGGGCAGCACCGGACTGGAGGGGGCGATGTCGCACTGCACATCGACGTCGAGTCCGAGCTCGCTCGCCGCCTCGGCGATGTCGTCGGCGAGCGCGGCGGCCGTGCGCGGCTCGTCGGTGCCCTCGTGCGCGTCCTGCTCGGTGTTGGCCAGGCGGGTCAGCGCCTCGCGCGCCATGGCCGCGGCCAGCGTGCGCTCCCGGGGCGTGGTGGCGCGTTCGGCGGCGATCAGCGCGGCCAGCACACTGTCGTGCATGAGGGCGGCGACCGCCACCCGCTCCTGCTCGGCCGCGTCGGCGGCCGCCGCACGGGCGTACGACGACACCGCACGGGCGCGCGTCTCGTCGACGTTGACGGCGACCGAGCGGAAGAGCCACCCGAGGGTCAGGATCACCCCGCCCAGGATCAGCGCGAACGAGACGTCGAGGCTGACGGCGATCCAGTAGTCGCGGGTGAAGCCGCCCTGCACGAGCCGCACGACGCCGAAGAGCACCGGCGCGAGGATCGTCCAGCCGATCTGCAGCGGGAACGGGAAGGCCAGCACCGCGGCAAGCGTCGCGAGGTTCAGCAGGTACCAGATCCACGGCTCGTCGAGGGTCTGCGGCGCGATGCCCTCCGTCGCGATCGGCCACGCGGCGAGCGCGAGCATGTAGATGAGTGCGAACGCTCCGGCCGCGAGCCGCACGCCTCGTCCGATCACGCAGGCCAGAATCATGACGGCGAGCGACCCGAAGACGGCGATCATGAGCGCCTCGTGCCAGCCCGGCCGTTCGTCGGAGGGCCCCAGGGCGGTCAGGAAGGCCTGACAGCCCACGATGAGCGAGCCGAGCCCACCCGCGACGAGCGAGATGATGCGCTCCACGCGGGAGCGCGTGAAGGATCCGATGCCCGCCGTCGCCTCGCGCGAATGCGGGATCTGGGCCCACGCGGTGTCGAGCACCGCGGTCTGCCCGTCAGCGGCCACGCGCGATGTCCCCCGAATCGGACGCCGGCTCGTCGATGAGCCCGTCCTCGACGGCGCGATGGAGAAGGTCGATCTTGGTGGGCGCCGGCCGGCCCACCTCGACGTACTTCACGCGGATGCGCGTGATGTTCTCTTTGGCCGTCGAGTAGGCGATCCCGAGACGGTCAGCGACGGCCTTCAGCGGCAGCCCGGCGGCGTACAGCCGCAGCACCTCGCGTTCACGGGCGGCCAGCTGCGCGTCGGCGAAGTCGCGGTCGCCCTCGACGGCACTCGCCCACTCGACGTTGTTGAGCGGCTCGCCGCGCGCGACCGTACCGACAGCGGCGATCACGTCGCCGATCGGCGAGGACTTGCTGACGACGCCCGCGGCTCCGGCCGCGAGCGCCTCGCGCACCGCGGCGGGGCGGTCGGCCACGCTGTGGATGATGACGCTCGATCCGTCGCGCACGAGTCGCGTGACGTTCTCGGTGACGGTCGTGCCGTCGCCGAGCGTCAGGTCGAGCACCACGACGTCCGCCGGGGATTCCCGGGAGAATGCGCGCCAGTCGATGTACTCGGTCACCGTGCTGCCGGAGAACGCGACCTGCACCCCGCCGATGCGCGCACAGGCGGCCTCCAGTCCCAGACGCACCGACTCATGGTCGTCGATGAAGGCCGCGCGCGTCATTCCGCCAGCCTAGCGAGCGCCGCCCGCCCGGGTGAGCACAGCCACCGCCTCGACGTGATGCGAGTTGGGGAACAGGTCCAGCGCCGCCACGCTCTGCGCGAGTTCGTATCCCCCGGCGCGGAACGTGGCGATGTCGCGGGCGAGTGCGACGGGATCACAGGCGACGTAGACGACGGTCTCGGGCGAGAGCGCCGTGATGTGCTCCACGACCTCGCGTCCCGCTCCCGCGCGGGGCGGATCGAGCAGGACGACGCCGCGCGAGAGGCGCTCGCGTTCCGAGTCGGATGCCTCGGCCACCAGCCGCGCCAGCCACCGGTCGACACGACCGGTCTCGGCGCGGGCACCAACCCACTCGGCGAGGTTCTCGCCGGCATGCTCGGTGGCCCGGGCATCGGACTCGACGCTCGTGATGCGGGTCGTCGGGCCGCCGAGGTCGCCGAGGGTCGCGGCGAACAGGCCCACACCGCCGTACAGGTCGAGGTGCCAGGCATCCGGATCGATCCACTGGCCGCCGTCGCGACGGATCGGTCCGTCGGGGCGGACACCCTGCAGCGCCGAGGCGACCGTCTGCGTGAGCGTGTGGGCGGCGAGGCGGTGCACCTGCCAGAACCCTCCGGCGTCGACGCGGAAGTCGCGCCCGCCGACCCGCTCGAGCACGACCTCGGACTCCGCGGCGCGGACCGCGGCACGGCCGCGGCGTGCGGCATCCCCTCTCCGCTCCGGTCGCGGCAGCACGCGGACGCGACCGTCCGCCGGCTGCACCAGGTCGATGCGGCCGGGCTCGCCGCCGCGCAGCTGGATCGCGGCGCGCTCGATCTGCTCGGTCGCGAGGGGGAAGTCGACGTCCGTGATCACACGGTGGCTGCGCGCGGCGAACGGGCCGATGCGGCCGTCCGCGTCGACGTGCAGGCTGAGGCGGGTCCGCCAGCCGGTGCCGTCCTCGGTCTCGTCGGAGAGTGTCCCGCCGTCGCCGAAGGCGCTCTCGACCCCGACTGCGAAGGACTCGAGTCCGCCGAACCGCTGCAGCGCGTCCGTGAGGACGCGCTCCTTCAGCTCACGCTGGTGCGACAGCTCGATGTGACCGAAGTCCGCGCCGCCGGGCCGGTTCTCGGGCTCGACGTCGATGTCGGCCTGGCGCCACACGTGCGGCTGCCGGTGCGGTGAGGCGTCGAGGACCTCGAGCGCCTCGCCCCGCCAGAACGACTTCTTGGCGGTGTCGGTGAGGCGCACGCGCACTTTCTCGCCCGGGATCGCGTCGGGCACGAACACCACACGGCCCTCGTGCCGGCCGACGAAGACACCGCCGTGCGCCACATCGGTGATCTCGAGGTCGATGACGTCGCCGCTTGCACTCACCCGTCGAGCCTAGTCCGCGGTGGTCGCGGCGGGAGCGGGGCGAATACGGTGGGGACATGCGCGTCTGCCTCGCCTCGACCTCGCCTGCCCGGCTCATGCTGCTGCGGCAGTTCGGCATCCGTCCGCTCACCCTCGCCCCCGACGTCGACGAAGAAGCCGTGATCGCCGCCGTGGAGGCCGCCGAGCAGCGCACGCTCGCGCCCGACGAGCACGTGCTGCTGCTCGCGCGCCGCAAGGCCGCGGACGTCGCCGCCCGGCTGCACGATGACATCCCCGACTTCGACGGGATCGTCATCGGCGGGGACTCGATGTTCGAGCTCGACGGGGAGGTGCTCGGCAAGCCCTACACGCCCGAGAACGCGACCGCCCGCTGGCGTGCGATGCGCGGGCGGACCGGCGTGCTCCACTCCGGGCATGCGGTCGTGCGGCTGCAGCCGGGCGAGACGCCGCGCGAGGTCCACGCGACGGCGGCCGCTTCGGTCTCGTTCGTCGACGACATCACGGATGCCGAGATCGACGCGTACGTCGCATCCGGCGAACCGCTGCACGTGGCCGGCGCGTTCACCGTCGACAGCCTCGGGGGCGCGTTCATCTCGCGTGTCGAGGGCGACCCGTCGACCGTGGTCGGCATGTCGGTGTCGACGCTGCGCCTTCTCGTGCGCGAGGTCGGCGTCGAGTGGACGTCGCTGTGGAACACCACCGACGCCTCGCTCGACGACACCCCGGCTCTGTAGAGCACAGGGCGCAGTGAGGGCGCTCGCATTTGTCGTAGGAATCCCACGTTTCTCTTCGGTTCTTGTACGAAGCGGTCAAAAGACCGAGGAACTGCGTCGGTAGGCTGGCATCCATGCCTCAGATCGCCAAGGTTCTCGTTGCCAACCGCGGCGAGATCGCCGTTCGCGTCATCCGCGCCGCCCGTGACGCCGGAAAGGCGTCTGTCGCCGTCTACGCCGACCAGGACCGCGACGCCCTGCACGTCCGTCTCGCCGATGAGGCGTATGCGCTCGACGGCGCGACGAGCGCGGAGACGTACCTGTCGATCGACAAGATCCTCTCGGTCGCCCGTCGCTCGGGCGCCGACGCGGTGCACCCCGGCTACGGCTTCCTCGCCGAGAACGCCGACTTCGCCCGCGCAGTCATCGCGGCCGGTCTCGTGTGGATCGGCCCGTCGCCCGAGGCGATCGAGGCCCTCGGCGACAAGGTGACCGCGCGCGCCGTCGCCGAGAAGGTGGGCGCGCCGCTCGCCCCCGGCACCCCCGGCCCCGTCGCCGGCGCCGACGAGGTCGTGGCCTTCGCCGAGACCGTCGGCCTGCCCATCGCGATCAAGGCCGCGTACGGCGGCGGCGGGCGCGGACTCAAGGTCGCCCGCACGATCGACGAGGTCCCCGAACTGTTCGAGTCGGCCACCCGCGAGGCCATCACCGCCTTCGGCCGCGGCGAGTGTTTCGTCGAGAAGTACCTCGACAAGCCGCGTCACGTCGAGACGCAGTGCCTCGCGGATGCCGCCGGCAACGTCGTCGTCGTCTCGACGCGCGACTGCTCGCTGCAGCGCCGCCACCAGAAGCTCGTGGAAGAGGCTCCGGCGCCCTTCCTGAGCGATGAGCAGAACCGCATCCTGTACGAGTCGTCGAAGGCGATTCTCAAAGAGGTCGGCTACGTCGGCGCGGGGACCTGCGAGTTCCTCATCGGTGCCGACGGCACGATCTCATTCCTCGAGGTCAACACGCGCCTGCAGGTCGAGCACCCGGTCTCGGAAGAGGTCACCGGCATCGACCTCGTGCGCGAGCAGTTCCGCCTCGCCGAGGGCGAGGAGCTCGGCTACGACGACCCGCAGCCCGACGGCCACTCGATCGAGTTCCGCATCAACGGCGAGGACCCGGGTCGCGGATTCCTCCCCCAGCCCGGGCCGATCCACGTGTTCAAGACCTTCGGCGGCCCCGGCATCCGCCTCGACTCCGGTGTCACCGCCGGCGACAGCGTGAGCGGAGCATTCGACTCGCTGCTCGCGAAGATCATCGTCACCGGCCGCGACCGCGACGAGGCGCTGGAGCGCTCGCGCCGCGCCCTCGACGAGTTCGAGGTCGCGGGCCTTCCCACCGTCCTGCCGTTCCACCGCAAGGTCGTCCGCGACCCGGCGTTCACCGCCGAGGACGGCGTGTTCGGGGTCTACACGCGCTGGATCGAGACCGAGTTCGTGAACGACATCGCGCCGTGGGATGGCGAGCTGGAGTCGCCGAAGCCTGCCGAGGCGCGCCACACCGTCGTCGTCGAGGTCGCCGGCAAGCGCCTCGAGGTGAGCCTTCCCGACCGCGTGGTGCCGGCGCCCGGCATCGCCGGCCGCCCCGCCGCCGTGCCGCCGTCGCGGCGCTCGCACGCCCCGTCGGTCGTCGCGGGCGCGTCCGGAGACGCGGTGAAGTCGCCGATGCAGGCGACGATCGTGAAGGTCGCCGTCGAAGAGGGCCAGCAGGTCGTGAAGGGCGACCTCGTGGTCGTCCTCGAGGCCATGAAGATGGAGCAGCCCATCCAGGCCCACAAGGACGGCGTCATCGGCGCCATCAACGCCGACCCCGGCACCACCGTGTCGGCCGGCCACCAGCTGCTCACGATCTCTTGACGAACGGGATGCCTCAGCCCGAGGCATCCCCTCGTCCCTCCTCCGCCCCCGCCGCCGGGTCCCCCGACTCTCCCCTCCTCCATCGACAACGCGGTTTCTCGCCGAGCGACCACGCTTTCGTCGTCGACGTCGGGGTTGCTCGGCGAGAGACCGCGATCTCGACGGAGCAGAGACGGCCCGGCGCCGCGATCTCGACGCGGCAGGGACCGCCCGGGACCGCGATCTCGACGGGGCAGAGACGGCCCGGCAGGATGGCGGGATGGATGCCTCGCCAACCGGTTCCCCCGACGTCTCGGCCCTCGCGATCAACGTCGTGATCCCGCCTGAGCTGCGATGGACGGATGTGCGCCGCGGCGAGCAGTTCGAGCTGCAGACGCTGACCGTACGGCTGCTGCCCGACCGATCGCTGGCCGTCAAGGCCTACGGGCGCCCGGTCGCGGGCGGCCGCGGGGCGTACGTGTCGTTCCCGATGCCCGACCGGCCCGAACTGCGGACGCTCGTCGATGCCGCGGCGAGCCGCGCCGCCGCGCTCTGGGCCGGCAGCACCGGCCTGAGCTGACATGTGGCTGGGGGATGCCGGGCGCCCGGCATCCCCCACACGCGGCCTCGCGACGACGCAGCCAGCCCGGTTCGTCCGTCACAGATGTACGCGATGGCGCCGGTCTGGCGTGCATCTGTGACGGATGAACCCTGAGGTCGAGGGAGCAGCCGGCGGGTCAGCCGCCGTAGACGTTGTGGTCGACGACGTGCATCGCGCGTGCGGCGTCGGTGATGCTGCCCGACAGCGACGGGTACACGGCGAACACGCGCGAGACCTGGTCGACCGTGAGGCGACGCTCGACGGCGATCGCGATCGGGTAGATCAGCTCGGAGGCGCGCGGGCCGACGATGACGCCGCCGATGACGGTGCCGCTGCCCTCGCGGGCGATCAGCTTGACGAAGCCGTCCTTGATGCCCATCATCTTCGCGCGCGGGTTGGCCGCCAGCGGGAGCTTGTGGACGACGCCGTTGATGTGGCCGTCCTCGATCTCCTTCTCCTGCCAGCCCACGGTGGCGATCTCGGGGGCGGTGAAGATGTTCGAGGTGATCCGGCGGCGCTCGAGCGGGATGACGACGTCGCCGAGCGCGTGGAAAACCGCGGTGCGGCCCTGCATCGACGCGACCGAGGCCAACGGCACGAAGGTGGTGCAGTCACCGGCGGCGTAGATGTTGGGCACAGAGGTGCGCGCGACGCGGTTGACCTGGATGTGACCCGACTCGGTCATCTGCACCCCGGCCTCTTCCAGGCCGATGCCGCGGGTGTTGGGGATGGAGCCGACCGCCATGAGGCAGTGGCTGCCCTCGACGGTGCGGCCGTCCGAGAGCGTCACCACGACGCCCTCTCCGGTGTTCTCGACCTTGTCGGCGCGCGACTTCGACAGCAGTTTCATGCCGCCGCGCTTGAACACGCGCTCGAGCACCGCCGCGGCGTCCTTGTCTTCACCCGGGAGCACCTGGTCGCGGCTGGAGACGAGCGTCACCTTCGCACCCAGGTTCATGTAGGCGCCGGCGAACTCGGCGCCCGTGACACCCGAGCCCACGACGATGAGGTGCTCCGGAAGCGCCGACATGTTGTACAGCTGCGTCCATGTGAGGATGCGGTCGCCGTCGGGCTTCGCGCTCGCGAGCTCGCGGGGCGACGCGCCCACCGAGACGACGAGCGTGTCGGCCTCGATACGGTCGAAGTCGGTGCCGCCGGGCCCGGTCGAGACGACCACGGCGTTGTCGCCCTCGAGGCGGCCGTGGCCCGAGATGATGCGGACGCCGGCCTCGGCGAGCGCCGCGCGCATGTCGTCGGACTGCTGGCGGGCGAGCGTCAGCAGGCGCTTGTTGACGGCGCTGAGGTTGATCGCGATCTCGGGCTTGAGCGGCTTGCCGTCCTTGCCCTTCGCGAACAGCTGGACGCCGAGGTCACCGGCGCCGGCGATCGCGACGGCCGCGTCGGCGGTGGCGATGAGGGACTTCGAGGGCACGACGTCGGTGATGACGGCGGAGCCGCCGATGCCGGCCCGCTCCACGACGGTCACCTCGGCGCCCAGCTGCGCGGCGGCCAGCGCCGCCTCGTAGCCGCCGGGGCCGCCGCCGAGTACCGCGACGCTCTGGGTGGTCTCGAAGCTGATCGACATGGGTTCCATTCTCCCCTGCCAGGCGCCTCGCGGACGACATGCCGCGACACTCCCGGCGCGCGCCGCTCACGGCTGTTCTGGCTCTCGCGGCCCCCGGTTCCTAAAGTGGTCCCATGTCAGACACCTACGGCAATCCTCTCGACGACCCCGCCGCCGACCCGTTCGCGGTCGCCGCCGCCGCCGCGGAGGACATCGCCCGCATCACCGGCGTCGAGCGCCACGACATCGCGCTCACCCTCGGCAGCGGCTGGGGCAAGGCGGCGGAACTGCTCGGCGAGACGACCGCGACGTTCCCCGCGACCCAGGTGACGGGCTTCAGCGCGCCGGCCCTTTCGGGTCACGTGGGCACGCTCCGCAGCATCGTCACGCCTAAGGGCCGCCGCGTGCTCGTCATCGGCGCGCGCACGCACTACTACGAGGGCTACGGCGTGCGCCGCGTGGTCCACAGCGTCCGCACCGCCGCGGCGACGGGCGCACGCACGATGGTCCTCACCAACGGCGCGGGCGGCATCAAGCACACGTGGAAGCCCGGGCACCCCGTGCTCATCAGCGACCACATCAACCTCACCGGCGATTCGCCGCTCGAGGGCGCCACGTTCATCGACCTCACCGACCTGTACTCGCTGCGTCTGCGCGACCTCGCCCGCTCGATCGACCCGAGCCTGGACGAGGGCGTGTACTGCCAGTTCCGCGGTCCGCAGTACGAGACGCCCGCCGAGGTGCAGATGGCGAAGACCATCGGCGGACACATCGTGGGCATGTCCACGGCGCTCGAGGCGATCGCCGCACGCCAGGCCGGCATGGAGATCCTCGGCTTCTCGCTCATCACGAACATGGCCGCCGGCATCCAGACCACGCCCCTCAGCCACCAGGAGGTCATCGACGCCGGCCGCGAGGCCGAGCCGGTGATCTCTTCGCTGCTGGCCCGAGTGATCGGCGCGATGTGAGCGAGCAGGATGCCGCCGGCCGACCCGACGGCGAAGACACGATGCTCCAGCGGGCGCAGGCCTGGCTGGCGCAGGACCCCGACGGCGAGACGCGCACGGAGCTGCGCGCGCTGATCGAGGCGGCGGAGGCGGGCGACGGCGCTGCGGAGGCCGAGCTCGCGGACCGCTTCTCGACGCGCCTGGCCTTCGGGACGGCGGGACTGCGCGGCGCTCTCGGCGCCGGCACGAACCGCATGAACCGCGTGCTCGTCGCGCAGGCCGCGGCGGGGCTCGCGGCGTACGTGCGGGAGCAGGCCGGGCTGGAGCCCGTGGGTGCGGCCGCCACGGACACGGGGCAGGAGCTCGCGGAGGACGCCGCCGACGAGCCGACCGAGATCGCCGCCCCGACGCGGAGCGACGAACCGGCCGAGGCGGATGAGCAGGCCGAGACCCCCGTCCCCGCGGGCGATGAGCCCGACGCGCCGACGGCGCCGGAGCTCACCGAAGCGCCCTCCGAGGACGCCCTGGCCGCCGAGGGGCCGGAGGTGCCCGGGATCCTCGACGACGCGCCGATCGTCGTCATCGGGTACGACGGCCGTCGCAACTCCGACGTGTTCGCGCGGGACTCGGCTGAGATCTTCGCCGGCGCGGGACTGCGCGCGATCCTGCTGCCGCGGCTGCTGCCGACACCGGTGCTCGCCTTCGCGGTGCGGCACTTCGGCGCCGCGGCGGGAGTCATGGTGACGGCGAGCCACAATCCCCCGGACGACAACGGGTACAAGGTGTACCTCGGCGGAGCCGACGAGGGTTCGCAGATCGTGCCGCCGGCGGACGGCGACATCGCCGCGCACATCGACCGCGTCGCCGCGGAGGGTGACATCGGCACGATCCCGCGGTCGCTCGGCTTCGAGACCGCCACCGACGATGTCGTGGACGCGTACATCTCGGCCACGGCGGCGGTGGCCCCCGCTCCGGAGGGCGCGGCGGGCCTCACCTGGGTGTACACCGCGATGCACGGGGTCGGGTGGCAGACGCTCTCGCGCATCCTCGAGGCGGCGGGCTACCCCGAGCCGGTGCCGGTGACGGCGCAGCTCGACCCCGACGGCACGTTCCCCACGGTCGCGTTCCCCAATCCCGAGGAGCCGGGCGCGATGGACCTCTCGTTCGAGGCGGCCCGCGAGGCCGGGGCCGAGCTCGTCATCGCGAACGACCCCGACGCCGACCGCCTCGCCGTGGCGATCCCCGACGAGGCCGCCGAGGGCGGCTGGCGCCGGCTCACCGGCAACGAGATCGGGCTGCTGCTCGGCTGGCGCGCCGCGCGGCTCGTCGCCGAGACCGGCGACACGTCGGGCGCATCGCTCGCGTGCTCGCTGGTGTCCTCCCCCGGACTGCAGACGGTCGCCGAGCACTATGGCCTCGCGTTCCACGCGACGCTCACCGGCTTCAAGTGGATCTCGCGCGCACCCGGCATCGCCTTCGGGTTCGAAGAGGCGCTCGGCTACCTCGTCAACCCCGGGACGGTGCGTGACAAGGACGGCATCTCCGCCGCCGTCGCGATCCTCGGCATGGTGTCCGAGGCGCGGGGACGCGGCGCGACGCTCGCCGACCTGCTCGCCGAGTTCGACGAGCTGTTCGGCGCGTTCGCGAGCGACCAGGTCTCGATCCGCGTCGATGACGTGTCGCAGATCAGCGGGGTCATGGCGGCGCTGCGGGACCGGCATCCCGAATCCGTAGCCGGCGTCGCCGTCGATCGCATCGACGACCTCAAGGACGGCTTCGAGGATCTCCCCCCGGGGGATGTGCTGCGGCTGTGGCTCGCGGACGGGTCGCGCGTGATCGTGCGGCCGAGCGGCACCGAGCCCAAGCTCAAGCTCTACCTCGACGTGCGCGGCGACTCGCGCGACGACGCCGCGGCGCGCATCGCCGCCCTCGCCGACGGCGCCCGCGCGCTGCTCGCCGAGTACGGCGGCTGACGGCGAGAGACGTCACACGAGGACGGGGATGCCGCGGCCCGCGGCATCCCCGTCCTCGTCGGAGTCAGCGCCAGAGGTCGGCGAGCAACGGCACGAGTGCGAATCCCTGCGCGTGGCCGACCTCCGCCGCCGGGCGACGCAGGGTGGGGTCCATGCCACGGGCGCCGAACAGCTCGCCGTGCTCCGCCGGCGGACCGATCAGCTCGGCACGGCTGCCCGCGGCGCGGAGTGCCTCGATCTGCGTCCCTACGTCGAGGCGCCATTCCGCGGGCGTGCGCGTGCGTCCGCCGTACGGCGAGAGCACCAGTACGCGGTCGTAGCCCGTGGCGAGGTCGGCGTTCTCGGCGTTGGAACGGTAGCCGCCGTCCACGTACCACCCGTCGCCGATCCGGTAGGCCGGGCCGGACGAGGTGCTCGCCGCGACGGCATCCACGAGTTCCACGCCGCTGTCGCGGGTGAAGACGACGCCGTCGCCGGTGCGGGCGTCGACCGCGGTGATCTGCACCGGGCGTTCCGGCCAGCGCGGGTCGGGCAGGCGTCCGG
The DNA here is from genome assembly GCF_014779795.1 of Microbacterium helvum. GTDB lineage: Bacteria > Actinomycetota > Actinomycetes > Actinomycetales > Microbacteriaceae > Microbacterium > Microbacterium helvum. The sequence continues at coordinate 239,111 of NZ_JACXZS010000005.1, read as the reverse complement.
CGACGATGTGACGCCACCGCGGCTGCCACTCAGGGTCCGCGGCGGCGAGCTCGAGCGACGAGGCGCCCAGTCGCCGCCGCATGTCGGCCGGATCCGACGACTCCGCGATGATCGCCGCAGTGCGCTCGAGGTGGTTGACGACGGGCCGCGTCGATCCGGATCCGCCACGGCGGTCACCCGCCGACGCCGGGAGCGGCGCGATCGTGGCGGCGTACAGCTCGAGCGGGTCGACGCGCGCCAGCTGGACCGCGGTCGTCGAGCCGGAGGAGGTGCCGATCATGACGTCGACCGTCGTGACGTCGAGCCCCGCCGCGTAGAGGCCGGCCACCACGCCGAGCACCCACGCGTTGCCGGACGAGCCGCCACCGCCGAGGACGAGGGCGCGGGAAAGAGAAGAGGAGTTGTTCATGGGAGTCGCCTTTGCGATGCGCGTGGTGCTCCCGGCGGCGATGAGGTCAGCCGCGCGATCGTGAACAGCGAGGAGCACCCGATACGGATGTTGCGTTCATGGGTGTCACCTCCTGTCGTCGAACCACGATCGCGTTGACGATAGCACGGCCTTCCCGCTCGTTGAGCGAGCGGAGCGAGACGAAACGTGGCCAGACGCTCCCGAGAATCCGGCCGTGGACGCACGTCTGCGGGATGGTGGAGTCCGAACGGCGGCTCGCGGCGTTTCGTCTGCGCTCGTACCTCGCTCCGCTCAACGAACGGGGCGCGGGATGCGGGCGTTCTCAGCGCAGCACGACGTGGCCGGGCGACACCTCGACGAGCTGAGTGCCATCGGGCTCCAGGCCGGCCGGCTCGGGCCTCGCCGAGATGCGCTCCAGCCGGGCACGCGCGCGCACGGGGTCTGCGGTGAGCGCCGCGTCGAGAAGGTGGCGCGTGTACGCGTGCTGCGGCGACGCGAACACCTCGGCGGTGGGGCCGAGCTCGACGATGCGGCCGCGGTTCATCACCGCAGTGCGGGTCGCGATCTCACGCACCACCGAGAGGTCGTGCGTGATGAACAGGTAGGTCAGGTGCAGATCGCGCTGCAGCTGCAGCAGCAGATCGGTGACCTGAGCCTGGATCGACATGTCGAGCGCCGACAGCGGCTCGTCGCACACCACGAAGCCGGGGCGCACCGCGATCGCGCGGGCGATCACGATGCGCTGGCGCTGCCCGCCCGAGAACGCGCGCGGGCGCCGGTGGACGGCATCCCCCTCGATCCCCACCGCGGCGAGCGCCTCGAGCGCGCGCGTGTGCACGTCGTCCCCGGGGGCGAGGACGGTCAGCGGCTCGAGCACGTTCTGCAGCGCGGTGCGGTGCGGGTTCAGCGACGAGAACGGGTCCTGGAAGATGACCTGCATCGACCGGTGATGCGCCGCGCGCTCCGCGCGGGGCAGGGCGGTCAGGTCGACCCCGTCGTAGGTGACCGTGCCGGCGGTCGGCTCCTCCATCTGCAGGATGCAGCGGCCGAGGGTCGACTTGCCGCTGCCGGACTCGCCGACCAGCGCGAGGGTCTCGCCGCGCCGGATCGTCAGGTCGATGCCGTCGACCGCCTGCACGGTCCCGGTCCTGCGGCCCCACGCGTTGCGCAGCGGGAACGACTTGACCAGCCCGTCGACGCGGACCAGCTCGTCTGTCTGGACGCTCATGCGTTCCCTCCCTCGACATCCACAGCCCCGTCGGGTGCGGCCCCGTCGGGCGCGGCCGGCGCCGCCGCCAGCAGCGTCTTCGTGTAGGGATGCTGCGGCTCGGCGAAGACCCGGTCGACCGGGCCGGTCTCGACGATGCGGCCGTCCTTCATCACGAGCACGTCATCGCACACCGCCGCCACGACTCCCAGGTCGTGCGTGACGATGAGGACGGTCAGCGCGCGCTCGGCCTGCAGCGTGCGCAGCAGTGCCAGGATCTGCGCCTGGATGGTCGCGTCCAGCGCCGTCGTCGGCTCGTCGGCGAGCAGCAGCTCGGGCTGTGCGAGCAGCGCCATCGCGATCATCGCGCGCTGCCGCATGCCGCCCGACAGCTCGTGCGGGTAGCGCGACAGCACGCGGTCGGGGTCGGGGATCCGCACCGCGACGAGCGCCTCACGGGCGAGAGCCGTGGCCTCGCGGCGTCCGACCTTCTGGAAGCGCTGCGCGACCTCGGTGAGGTGGCCGCCGATGCGCACCAGCGGATTGAACGAGGTCATCGGATCCTGGAACACCATCGCCGCCGGCAGCCGGCGGCGCGGCAGCTCGGAAGTGATGTCGGCGCCGTCGAGCGTCACGCGCTCCCACGTGCGCCGCGCGCCGTCCGGCAGCAGGTCCAGGAGCGACCGCAGCAGCATCGTCTTGCCCGAGCCGGACTCGCCGACGATCCCCACGACGCGGCCGCGCGGCACCTCGAAGGCGACGTCCTCGAGCACGCGCACGCGGCCGCCGGTGCGGCCCGGAAGATCGACGGTGAGACCGTCGACGCTCAGCAGCACGTCACGCCGGCTTGCGGCATCCACACCCATCACGCACCCCCTTCGCTGACCGACTGCCGCAGGGCGTCGCCCAGCACGTTGAACGACAGCACGGTGAGCAGGATCAGCACACCGGGGATGAGCGCCAGGTACGGCGCGGCCTGCAGGCTGTCCTGCGCGGTCTCGAGCAGGCTGCCCCACGACGCCATCGGCGGCTGGATCCCCAGGCCCAGGAAGCTCAGCGCCGACTCGGTGAGGATCGCGTTCGAGATGCTCGCGGTCGCCGCGACGATGATCGTCGGCGCCGCGTCGGGCAGCACGTGGCGCGCCACGACGAGCACGCGGTTCACGCCGATGTAGCGGGCGTAGCCGACGTACGGACGCTCGCGCAGCGACAGCGTCTCGGCGCGCACGAGGCGTGCCGTGGCCATCCACGAGAATGCGCCGATCACGAGGGTGATCGTCCACAGCCCGGGCTTGAGGAAGACGCTCACGACGATGACGAGCACCATCCACGGGATCGACGAGAGGAAGTCGACGAAGCGCATCAGCAGGTCGTCGAGGCGTCCGCCGGCATACCCGGCGACAAGGCCCACGACGACGCCGATCGCGGTCGCCGCGGCCATCGCCAGGATGCCGACCGTCAGCGAGATGCGACCGCCGTACACGACGCGAGAGAAGTAGTCGCGGCCGAGCTCGTCGGTGCCGAACCAGTGCTCGGCGCTCGGCGGCTGCCAGCGGGCCGCGAGGTCGGTGGTCGTCGGGTCCAGGGGCAGCAGCGGCGCCAGCAGCGACACGACCGCGAGCAGCACGAGGAACGCGATCGCCAGGAGCGCAGACACCGAGCGGAACGAGCGGGTGCGGTGCACGAGTGCGCGGGCGTCGAGCGCGCCCTCGACATCCGGAAGGGAGGTCATGAGCCCGCTCCGATCCGGATGCGGGGATCCACGAGGACGTACAGGATGTCGGCGATCAGGTTGCCGACGATCACGAGCACCGCCGACAGCAGCAGCACCGCGAGGATCACGGGGTAGTCGAGGCTGCGCGTCGCGGTGAGGAAGTAGGGGCCGACGCCCGGCCAGCCGAAGATCGACTCGGTGACGATCGCGCCGGTCACGAGGATTGGCAGGGCCAGGCCCAGCTGCGTGATGATCGGCAGCATGACGTTGCGGCTGACGTGGCGCGACAGGATCTGCCCGCCCGAGGCGCCGAAGCCGCGCTGCACCAGCACGTAGTCCTGCGACAGCTGGCTGATCGTCGCCGAGCGCACGTAGCGGGCGAGCTCGGGGAAGAACGCGACCACCAGCACCAGGAACGGCATCACGAAGTGCGCGAGGAAGTCCAGCGGATCACCCTGCTTGCCCACCGAGTGCATGCCGATGATCGGGAACCACCGCAGCACGTAGCCGAACACGTAGATGACCAGCAGCGCGAACCAGAACGACGGCGTCGCGATGCCGATGCCCGCCAGTCCGTCGATGACCTTGTCGACGGGCTTGCCGCGGCGCGAGCCGGCCAGGAGCCCCAGCACGACCGCGAGGACGAGCGCCACGAGATACGCCGGCGCCACCAGCACGATCGTGTTCGGGATGCGGACCGCGAGCTCTTCGGCGATCGAGTGGCGGCTCGCGAGCGAGTAGCCGAGGTCGCCCTGCACCACGTGAGACAGCCACAGCCCGTACTGCACGAGCATCGGCTGGTCCAGGCCGTACCGCTCACGGATCGCCGCGACGGTCTCGTCCGACATCTGCGGCGTGGTGATCGAGTCCACGACGTCGTACGGCGCGGCGTGCACGAGCAGGAACACCACGAACGTCACCAGCAGCAGCATCGGGATGACCTGCAGCAGGCGGCGCAGGATGTAGACCGCCATCGTTCCCCCTTCCGGCGGACGCACAGGGATGCCGGCGGCCTCGGCCGCCGGCATCCATCCGGTCCTTACTTCTCGGTGAGAAGTCCGAAGTTCTCCAGAGTGTAGATCGGAACGAGCTTCGCGTCCTCGACGCCGCCGATCCGCGGGCCTACCGCGAGGATCTTCAGGTTGTCGGCGAGGGGGAAGACGACCGCGTCCTCGGCGATCTGCGCCTGCAGATCGGCGTAGATCGCCTTGCGGGCGTCGGGGTCGAGCTCGGTCGCTCCCTGGTCGAACAGCGCGTCGGTGGCGGGGTTCGAGTACGAGAAGTAGTTCGCCGAAGCGCCGGTGCGGTACAGCAGGCTGTACGCGTCGGGGTCCTGGCCCATGATGTAGCCGCCGAGGAACGCGTCGTACTGCGAGTCGGCGCCCTTCTCGATCTCGTCGAAGACGGCCGCGGGCTCGACGCCCTTGAGCTCGACCGTGATGCCGGCCTTGCCCAGCTGCTCCTGGATGAGCGTCGCCTCGGTGGTCTGCGCGGGGTCCGCGCCGGCGTACGCCAGCGTGAACGTCAGGTCGGAGACGCCGGCCTCTTCCAGGAGCGCGGCCGACTTGTCGGCGTCCTGCTCGTACTTCTCGACGTCCTCGGTCGCGAACGCGTTGCTCGGCGGGAGGATCGTGTAGGCGTTCTGGTAGTAGTCCTCGCTGAGGAACGCGGCCGTGTTGATGTCGTCACGGCTCAGCGCGAAGAAGATCGCCTGGCGCACCTTCGGGTCGGTGAGCTTCGCGGCGTTGAGGCCCAGGTAGGCGACGCGACCCTCGGCGTAGGGGTAGACGTTCAGTCCCGCGCCCTCGAGCTCCGTGATCTGATCGGGCGTCGCGAACGACGCGTCGACCTCGCCGGTCTGCAGCGCCGTCTTGGTCGTGTTGGCGTCGGCCACGATGCGCAGCGTCAGCTTCTCGATCTTCGGCTTCGGGCCGTAGTAGTTCTCGTTCGCCTCGAACGTGAGGTACTGGCCGCGCTGGTAGTCGGTCAGCTTGTAGGGGCCCGAGCCCACCGCGAGCGGGTCGAGCTCGGTCACCGAGAAGTCGGTGACGTCGCCGTACACGTGCTCGGGGATGATGTACGTCTCGGTCGCGATGTTGCTGAGGGCCGCCGCGCTCACGCTCGGCAGGTGGAAGACGACGGTGCGGTCGTCGGTCGCCTCGGCGGTGATGGGCTGGTCGCCGACGTACAGCAGATCCGCGTTGCCGTTCTCGCGCACGGCCTTGTTCGTGTAGGTGAAGACCACGTCGTCGGCGGTGAGCGGCTCGCCGTCGGACCACTTCAGGCCCTCCTTGAGCGTCACGGTGACCGACAGGCCGTCGTCGGCCGGCTCGATCGACTCGGCCAGCTCATTGACGACGGTGCCGTCGCCCTCGACGCGCGCCAGCGGCGAGTAGACGATGTTCGTCGCGGTGAGACCCCAGCGGTCGCTGACGTTGATCGGGTTCAGCGACGACGGGTCGCTCGCGATGGCGTAGGTGAACTCGCCGGTCTGCTCGGCGGAGGTGGACTCGGGGGCCGATCCGCCCTGGGCGCAGGCGGCCAGCGTGAACGTCGCGGCCAGCGCCAGCGCGATGGGCGCGATCACTCGTCTCTTCGTGAGCTTCGGGGTCTTCATGAGTCTCGGGATCCTCTTCGCTGTGCATGCGACCGAATGGACGCACGCTCGAGCCTAGGCGGGCTCCGGCGCGAGCGGCTTCGGGAGGGCGAAGAATTGCGAAGTGTGACAGCGCTGTCCCGTGCAGATTCTCGCCGCGGAGCAGCGCGGAGTTCTCACCCTGCGCATCCGGCACGGGTGCGTGCAGGCGCGGACCTAGGCTCGAGGGATGCTCCTCAACTCCCCGGTGACCCTTGAGAACTCGTACGTCCGGCTCGAACCGCTCTCGCACGACCACGCCGCCGACCTCGCAGCAGCGACCGTCGGCCTCGAGCACACGTGGTACACCTCGGTCCCCACGCCGGAATCCGTCGGCGACATGATCGCGCAGCGTCTGGAGTGGCGCGACGAGGGCCACATGAACCCGTTCGCCGTGCGTCGCCTCGACACCGGTCGCGTCATCGGCAGCACCACCTTCTGCAACATCGACCAGCCCAACCGGCATGTCGAGATCGGCTACACGTGGATCGGCGTCGAGGCCCAGCGCACGTTCGTCAACACGGCGTCGAAGCTGCTGCTGATCGGGCATGCCTTCGACGCGTGCGACGCGATCGCGGTCGAGTTCCGCACGCACTGGCACAACCGCCAGTCGCGCGCCGCGATCGCCCGCCTCGGCGCCAAGCAGGACGGCGTGCTGCGCAACGCCCGCCTCGGCCCCGACGGCACGCTGCGCGACACGGTGGTGTTCACGATCCTCCCCCACGAGTGGCCGGCGGTGCGCCTCGGCCTGCGCGAGCGCCTGGCCCGCGGCTGACGCTTCGGGTTCGGGATGCCGGCGGCCACGGCCGCTGGGCCCACGCGCCCCGAGGCTCCGCGCAGCGCGAAGCGATGCGTGGAGTGGGCGTGGGGAGCATCCACCACCCCTCAGCCGTCGATGACCGCGACGAGCTCGTCGAGGAAGGCGTTGAAGTCGGTGCCGCGGCGCACGATGCGCTGCACGCTGTCGCGCTCGCTGAACACCTCGACGAACTGCTCGAACACCGTCTGGAACGCCTCGCGGTCGCTCTCTGAGAACGCCACGAGGGCCACGACCTGCACGCGCGAATCGCCCCACGGGATCGACGGGTCGGCGATGCCGATCGCGATCGCGGTGCGGGATGCCGTCATCTCCAGGGCGTGCGGCACGGCCAGGGCATCGGTGAACGCGGTCGACGACAGGCGTTCGCGATCTATCGTCCGCTCGATGTAGACGTCGTCGATGACACCGCGCTCGCGCAGCAGGGAGCCCAGATCGCGGATCACCGCCTCCTCGCCCGCCGGGCCGAGTCCCCGCACGAACGCCGAGGGCTCGAAGTAGCGCTCGAGCTCGGCGCGCAGCCGCGCGAGGCGCCGGGAACGGCGGATGCGTCCGGCCGCGGCCTGCACCCGCTCGACGTCGGAGTCGGTGAGGAACGGCTGGATCCGCACGATTCGATCCGCGGGATCCACCGGATCGATCGTGGTGAGCACCAGGTCGGTGTCGATCGACGCCCAGTCCGGGTCGACCCGGGTCTCGACGCCCACGACCTCGATCGCCTGCCCGAGCGAGCGGTCGACGCTCGAGCGCAGCAGCTCGTGCAGGTCGTAGTAGCCCGGGCACACGATCGTGGCCGTGAGCAGCTGGTCCGCACGGCGGCTGCGCTCCAGGCGTCCGCCGACGTGCATGGCGATGTAGGCGATCTCGTCGTCCGGCAGCGGGATGCCGAGCCGCTGCTGCAGCCGGGCGGCGATGAAGACCGCGACCTCGAAGATCATCGGGTACGTGGACTTGAGCGAGCGGGTCAGCGGGTTGCGCGACCACGCCTGCTCGCGCGCCCGGTGCATCAGGTTCTGCACGTGCAGCGCGAGGCGCGAGATGAAGTCCTCGTGCGCGATGTCGACGAGGAACTCGTCGGCCGCGGCGGTGACGACGTCGCGGACGACCGCCTCGGTCTCGGGGTCGAGCCCGGGAAGAGTGGATGCCGCACCCCCGGCGTCAGGGGCGACCACCCTGGTGAGGACGAGCGTCGAGAGGTGCTGCAGGTCGGCGGTGCCCAGGCGCACGCCGAGGTGACGCTCGGACAGCTCGGACAGGATCTCGGCGACCTGCATCTGCGTGGGGCGCTCCCCCGCGTCCGCGGGCTCGGCCGCGTCCAGCGGCCGGTCGCGCGAGACACGGTCGGCGGCGATCGCGATGTGCATCACGACGTCGGCGATCCCGAACTCGTTGACGAACCAGCCGAGCTCGCCCAGACGTGCCACGAGCTCGGTCTTGAACGGGCCGAACGCCTGCGCGCCGACCGATCCTTCGCCGAGGGTGCGCCGCAGCGCCGAGAGGTCGAAGGAACCGGCATCCATCTCGTCGTGCGCGAGCGTGGACAGCAGCCGGCGCTGCGCCCCCTCGGTGCCGCGCAGCCGCGCGCGCGACGCGGAGCGCTCGAGGGTCAGCTCGGTGCCGCCGAGCAGCCCGCGCACGCGGGCGAGATCGGCGTCGAGGGTCGCGGGCGACACGTGCAGGACCTCGGCGGTCTCGAAGACGTCGATGCCGTCCGGCGCGTCCAGCAGGGCGCGCACCACGGTGTGCAGCCGATCGCGGGGCGTGCCGGCGTCGGCCTCGACACGCAGGGCCGCAGCCGCATCCGGGCCCGCGCGATAGCCCTGCGGTCCCGACTCGATCGCGGCGCCGCCGGCGACGCGGGCGTTCGCCGCGGTCACGTACGAGCGGATGCTGCGCGGCGTCACGCCCAGCGCGTCGGCGAGAGCGGATGCCGTCATCCAGTCGCCGTCGCGCACGAGCAGTCCGAGCACACGATCTTGACGGGCCCGGGTCACGAGCCCAGTCAACCACGCAGCCCCGTCGAGGCCGCGGGTTGAATCGGTTCACTTGCGCTGTTCGTACGCCCTAGCCGCGCAAACGTGTACGAACAGCGCAAGTGAACAGTTCATTCGGGCGCGGGCGGGGCGGCGGGTGGGGAGGCCGCGTTTCCGCCCCTGCGGAAGAAGGAGTGGTTGTCGACTCCCAGGGGTTTCACAAGAATGGGCCGAAAGGAGGCGGATCGATGAGGATCCTGGTGGTCTGCGGAGCGGGTGCCTCGAGCACCTTCGTCGCACAGCGCGTGCGTCACGCAGCCCACGAGCAGGGTCTTGATTACACCGCCTTCGCAGGCACCGAGGCGTCGCTTCCGATCGACCTCGATTCCGCCGACGTGGTCCTCGTGGGTCCGCACCTCGTCCATGCGATCGATCGCATCGAACGGGATGCCGCACCGCGCGGTACGACGGTGGTGCTGCTGCCGCCCGACATCTTCACCGACCGGGACGGCACGCGCACGCTCGCGCTGGTGCGTGCCGCGGTCGGGAGCCCCGGGGGGCCGCTTCCGGCCGCGGGCGCGCCCGGCGGGCCGGACGGATAAGACCGACACGACAGCGACAGCGACAGCCCAGAAGACCCAGACAGAGAGGTCCCCGATATGCCACCCGTCTCCCGCACCGTCCGCATCGGATCGGCGCACGGGCTGCACGCCCGGCCCGCGAAGCTGTTCGCCCAGGCGGCGAAGGACGCCGGCATCCCGATCACGATCGCGAAGGATGCCGGAAGCCCGGTCAACGCGGCGAGCATCCTCGGGGTGATCGCGCTGGGGATCGAGCAGGGCGACTACGTCACCCTCACCGCCGACGGCGAGACCGCAGAACGCACTCTCGACACGCTCGCCGAGCTGCTGACGACCGACCACGACGCGGAGGCCTGAGATGACCGAACCCCTTGTTTCCCGAGAGCTGCGAGGTGTGGGGATCGGCCTGGGTGTCGCACAGGGCCCTGTCGCGCGCATGGCCGAGCCCGCCCCGGCGCCTTCGGACGCGCCCAGCTCGCTGACCGCCGACGAGGAGAAGGCGCGCGTCGCCGAGGCCGTCGCCGCCGTCGCCCGCGAGCTCGAGTCCCGCGGCGCCCAGGCGGGCGGCGCGGCGCAGGAGGTGCTCGAGGCGCAGGCGATGATGGCCGAGGACCCGAGCCTCGCCGACGAGGTGAACGCGCGCATCGCGCAGGGACGCACCGGCGAGTTCGCCGTGTTCGACGCGTTCGCGTCCTTCCGCGATCAGCTGACGGCGCTCGGCGGCTACCTCGGCGAGCGCGCGGCCGACCTCGACGATGTGGCCCAGCGCGTCATCGCGCGGCTGCGCGGCGAGCCGGCACCAGGCGTGCCCGACCCCGGGCATCCCTTCGTCCTCGTCGCCAAGGACCTCGCGCCCGCCGACACGGCGCTCCTCGACCTCGACAAGGTGCTCGCACTGGTGACCACCGAGGGCGGTCCCACGTCTCACACCGCGATCCTCGCGCGCGAGAAGTCGATCGTCGCGGTCGTCGGCGCGACCTCGGCCACGGGTCTGCGAGACGGCGAGACGGTGATCGTGGATGCCGCAGCCGGCGTCGTGACCACCGAGCCCACCTCCGACGAGCTCGAGCGTGCGAACCGGCGCGCCGCCGACCGGGCGGCCGCGGCATCCGCTCCCCTCACCGACGGCGCCCTCGCCGACGGCACCGCGATCCCGCTGCTGGCGAACCTCGGCAACGCGGATGCCGCCGCCGAGGCGGTCGCGCTCGGCGCCGAGGGAGTCGGGCTGTTCCGCACCGAGTTCCTGTTCCTGAGCTCGAGCCAGGCGCCCACCGTCGAGCAGCAGCGGGAGGCGTACACGAAGCTGCTGCAGGCCTTCCCCGGCAAGAAGGTCGTCGTGCGCGTGCTCGACGCCGGCGCCGACAAGCCGCTGGCATTCCTCAACGACGCCCATGAAGAGAACCCGGCACTGGGCCTGCGCGGCATCCGCGCACTGCGTGCGAGCGAGGACATCCTGCGCGAGCAGCTGACGGCTCTCGCCGAGGCGGATGCCGCCACCCAGGCGGACCTCTGGGTCATGGCGCCGATGGTGGCGACGGTCGAAGAGACGCGCTACTTCGTCGACCTCGCGCGGGACTACGGCATCAAGACCGCGGGCGTGATGGTGGAGGTGCCGTCCTCGGCTCTGCTCGCCGATCGCGTGCTCGTCGACGCCGACTTCGCATCCATCGGCACGAACGACCTGACGCAGTACACGATGGCCGCCGACCGTCTGCTCGGCTCGGTCGCCTCGTTCCAGGACCCGTGGCATCCGGCCGTGCTGCGGCTCATCCGCGAGGTCGGCGATGCCGGCCGCGCGAACGGCAAGCCCGTCGGAATCTGCGGCGAGGCGGCGGCCGACCCGCTGCTGGCCGTGGTGCTCGTCGGCCTCGGCGCGACCTCGCTGTCGATGGCCCCGACCGCGCTCGCCGACGTGCGGGCAACCCTGCTGCAGCACACCCTCGACCAGGCGCGCACCATCGCCTCGGCCGCCCTCGCCGCGTCCGACGCGGCATCCGCCCGCGCCGCCGCCCAGGAGGCCGCGCGCAGCTAGACCCTGACCAGGGCCCAGCGGCCACCCGCCCGAGAACAAGGGCCGCCTCCCGCGGCCGCGAAAACCGAAAGAAGGAAGAGCAATGACAACGGCGTCAGTTCCCGCGTCAGGCACGAACAAGGCTCGTGTCGGCGTCCAGCGGTTCGGCACGTACCTGTCCGGCATGATCATGCCGAACATCCCCGCGCTCATCGCGTGGGGCATCTTCACGGCGTTCTTCATCGACGTCGGATGGACCCCGAACGCCGATCTCGCGACGATCGTCGGACCGTTCATCCACTACCTGCTGCCGCTCATCATCGCCTACACCGGCGGCAACATCGTCTACGGCGTCCGCGGCGGCGTCGTCGCGACGATCGGCACGATGGGCGCGATCGCGGGCTCGGACCTGCTCGTCGCGAACTTCAACGCGACCCTCCCCGAGGGAGACGCTCCGCTGGGTCAGGTGCACATGTTCATCGGCGCGATGATCATGGCTCCGCTGGCGGCCTACACCATGAAGTGGCTCGACAGCCTGTGGGAGGGCAAGATCAAGGCCGGCTTCGAGATGCTCGTGAACATGTTCTCGGCGGGCATCTGGGGCTTCGTGCTCGCGATCATCGGCTTCTACCCGATCGCGTGGATCGTCAACGGCATCATGCAGGCGCTCGGCAACGCCGTGCACTGGCTGGTGGAGACGAACCTGCTGCCGCTCACCAGCATCCTGATCGAGCCGGCGAAGGTCTTCTTCCTCAACAACGCGATCAACCACGGCGTGCTCACCCCCCTCGGCATCGCCGAGGCCTCCGAGACCGGCCAGGGCTCGATCCTGTTCCTGCTCGAGGCCAACCCCGGCCCCGGTGTCGGCCTGCTGCTGGCCTTCACGTTCTTCGGCCTGGGAGCAGCGCGCGCATCGGCCCCCGGCGCCGCGGTGATCCAGTTCTTCGGCGGCATCCACGAGGTCTACTTCCCGTACGCCCTCATGAAGCCCATGCTGATCCTCGCCCTCATCGCGGGCGGCATGACCGGCGTCACGACGAACATGCTGCTGGGCGGTGCGCTGCGGGCGCCGGCCGCGCCGGGGAGCATCATCGCGGTGATCGCGCAGGTGGCCAACAACTCGTACTTCGCGGTGCTGCTGTCGGTGGTGCTCGCTGCCGCGGTGACCTTCGTCATCTCGTGGGTCATCCTCCGGGCCTCGCGCAAGCGGGACCTCGAGGCGATGGCGGCCACCGACGACGCGTTCGGCGCGGCGATCACGCAGACCGAGGCGGCCAAGGGCAAGTCGTCCGACGCGCTCTCGGGCCTCCGCGGCGGCGCGGCCACGCAGGCGGACGGCGGCGTGGAGCCCGCCACCATGACCGAGAAGCCCATCAAGAACATCGTGTTCGCGTGCGACGCCGGCATGGGCTCGTCCGCCATGGGCGCGAGCGTGCTGCGCAACAAGATCAAGAAGGCGGGAATCGAGGACGTCACGGTCGTCAACAAGGCGATCGCGGCGCTGGACCCCTCGGCCGACCTCGTGATCACGCAGAACCAGCTGACCGACCGGGCTCGACAGAAGACCCCAGACGCGGTGCACGTGTCGGTGGACAACTTCATGAACTCGCCCCGGTACGACGAGGTCGTAGACCTCGTCCGCGACCAGCATGAGGATGGGGCGTAGGAGCTGAGACACGAGAAGGGCGAGAACATGGCACGCGAGGTTCTGAGCATCGGCCAGGTGCGGATCCACTCCGGCAGCGCATCGAAGGAAGAGGCGATGAAGGAGGCCGCCGACATCCTGCAGGCGGCGGGCGCCGTCACCGGCGCGTACTACGACGCGATGCTGCAGCGCGAGCAGACGGTATCGACGTACATGGGCAACGAGCTGGCGATCCCCCACGGCACGAACGAGACGAAGGACGAGATCCTCGAGTCCGCCCTCTCGGTCGTGCGCTACGACGGCGGTGTCGACTGGGACGGCAACCCGGTGACCTTCGTGGTCGGCATCGCCGGCAAGGGTGACGAGCACCTCGGCATCCTGTCGCAGATCGCGATCCTGTTCTCGGACGAGGACGACGTCGCGCGCCTGAAGGCCGCGCAGACGCCGGAGGATCTCTACGGGCTCGTGTCGGCGGCGGGCGTGTGATGAAGGCCGTCCACTTCGGCGCCGGCAACATCGGCCGCGGGTTCGTCGGGCTGCTGCTGCACGAGGGCGGGTACGAGCTGGTGTTCTCGGACGTCGCGGCACCGCTCGTCGATGCGATCAACGCGACGGACCGGTACACGGTGCACGAGGTGGGCGAGGGCGGGCGAGACACGATCGTCACCGGGTTCCGTGCGCTCAACAGCGCCGAGAATCCGGATGCCGTCATCGAAGAGATCGCCGGCGCCAACGTCGTCACGACGGCGGTCGGGCCGACGGTGCTGAAGTTCGTGGCGCCGCTCATCATGTCGGGGCTCGCGCTGCGGGACCCGTCCAGCCCGCCGCTGCAGATCATGGCGTGTGAGAACGCGATCAACGCGACGGACCTGCTGCGCGACGAGATCAAGGAGCGGGCCGGCGAGGCGTGGGACGCACTCGCCGGCCGCGCGGTCTTCGCCAACACCGCGGTGGACCGCATCGTCCCCGCTCAGCCGGAAGGCGCCGGAGTCGATGTGACCGTCGAGCCGTTCTTCGAGTGGGCGATCGAGCGTCTGCCGTTCGGCGACGATCCACCCTCGATCCCGGGTGCGCACTTCGTCGACGACCTCGCGCCCTACATCGAGCGGAAGCTCTTCACCGTCAACACGGGGCACGCCACCACCGCCTACTTCGGCGCCCAGGCGGGCATCGACACGATCGCTGCCGCGCTCGCGGACGAGGCGATCGCGGCGCGGGTCGAATCGGCGCTGGAAGAGACCTCGGCGCTGCTGGAGCTCAAGCATGGCCTGGATGCGGCATCCCTCGCCGACTACCGCGCCACGATTCTGCGCCGCTTCCGCAACGCTGCTCTGCCCGACACCGTATGGCGGGTCGGGCGCCAGCCGCTGCGCAAGCTGTCCCGCCACGAGCGCTTCATCGGTCCGGCCGCGGAGGCGGCCGAGCGCGGCCTCACGGTCCACTCCCTGGTCGCCGCGATCGGCGCCGCGCTCGAGTTCGACGACGCCGAGGACGCGCAGTCGGTGGACCTGCAGCGGATGCTGCGGGAGATGGATGCCGCATCCTTCACCGCCTCGGTGACGGGCCTCGATCCCCAGCATCCGCTCTTCGCCCAGGTCGAGGCCGTCGTAGCGGCCCGGCAGGCCGAGAGCGGAGTCTGACGCAAGGGATACGCTCGACGCGTGACCGCCGACGCACCTCCTCCCGCCCCCGAACCTCGGCCGAAGCGGCGCGGGCTGCGCGTCCTGTGGTGGATCCTCGGCTCGCTCGGCGCCCTGATCGTGATCGCCGCCGTCGGCATCGTGATCTGGAGCCAGGTCGGCGTGATGGCCGCCGAGCCCGAACCGCTCGCCGAGGTGCGCGCGAACCCGGGCATCGAGATCACCGATACCGACGCGGGCATCGTGCTCGCTCCCACGGGCGAGTCCGCCGACATCGGCCTGGTCTACATCCCCGGCGCCAAGGTCGACCCGTGGGCGTACGCCTACAAGGTGTCGGGGCTCGTGGCCGAGGACGGCATCACCGTCGTGATCACCAAGCCGTGGCTCAACCTCGCGTTCTTCGATCTGCGCCCGCTGTCGACCTTCACGGACCTGGCGCCGGACGTCGACACGTGGCTCGTGGGCGGCCACTCGCTGGGCGGCGTGCGCGCGTGCCAGCTCGCGACCGACGCCGACGGGCTCGCCCTATTCGGGTCGTACTGTGCGAACGACCTGTCGGACTCGGGTCTGCCGGTCATCAGCGTGTCGGGCAGCGAGGACGGCCTGTCGACGCCCGAGAAGATCGCCGACGCGCGTCACCTGCTGCCCGAGGACGCGCAGCTGCACGAGATCGCAGGGGCGAGCCACTCGTCGTTCGGCGACTACGGAGCACAGCCAGGCGACGGCACCCCGACGATCTCGGACGACGACATGCGCGATCAGCTCACCGAGCTCGTCGGGTCGTTCGCGCTGGTCGTCCCCGGGCAGTGAGCGCGGGGGCAGTCCGCTCCCCCGCCTAGACTGGAACCCCGTGACTGTCATCCTTGCGGGCATCGCGACGTTCGTCGCCGCGATCATCCAGCGCATCACCGGACTCGGGTTCGTGCTGGTACTGGTCGGCCCCATCGTCCTGCTGTACGGCCCCGTCGAGGGCGTGACGCTCGCCGTCCTGCTCGCCCTCGTGGCCTCGCTGGTGGCGATCCCGATGGTGTGGCGGCACATCGACTGGAAGCGTTCGTGGTGGCTCATCTGGCCCGGCCTGATCGCGGCTCCGTTCGGCGCCCTGCTGGTGCGCCTGCTGCCCGACGCCGCGCTGCTGCTCGTCATCGCGGCGATGGCCTACGTCGCGCTGCTGGCAGGGCACCTGCCCACGGTGTCGGCCTCGCTCACCGGCCGTCGCGGCGCGATCGCCTCGGGAGCGGCCGCCGGGTTCATGAACGTCGCGAGCGGTCTGGGCGGCCCGCCACTGGCCGCGTACGCCGTCGGTGACCGCTGGGGACAGCGGAGCTTCGCCGCGAGCGCGCAGTTGATCTTCATCGCGTTCGACATCGTGACGGTCGCCCTCCGCGGCATCCCGGTGACGCCGATCGAGGATGTCGGCACGCTCGTGGTCGCGACGATCGCGGGCATCGCGATCGGCACCGTGCTGTCGCGCAACGTCGCTCCGCGCATCGCGCGCGCCGCGATGCTCGTGATCGCGTGGGCCGGGGCGACGGTGGTGCTCGTGCGCGGCATCCTGGCACTCTTCATGTGAGGGATGCCGCCAGGACCGCGATTTCGGTTAATGCCGAGTAACGGAATCCAGCCCCTCGGCATCCGGGCTCAGGTCGAGCGGCGCGCGCTTGCCCTTCTCGAGCCACGACATCGGGTAGCCGGTGCGTAGCGCGAACGCGCGCAGGTCGCGCCGGCGCGGTTCGTTGCGGCCGTTGATCCAGCTGCTGACGGCGTTGCGTGACACCTCGAGGTAGTCAGCCATCTCCTGCACGCCGATGCCACTGTGGCGCAGCGCTTTGGTCATGCGATCGGCGAGATCCATCCCGAACCGGTCGTCGTCGGCGACCTGGTCGTCGACAATGGGTGAAATCGTCATGGTCACAGTCTCAGGCTATGCCGTAGATAGTGCAAGGATGCTGAACCCCGACACGCCGTAACTAGTGCAATGTAGCGAGTCTCACGTTAACTAGTGCAATGTGGCACTTATGGCATCGCGCGATCTCATCCCCACAGCCGAAGCGGCCGAGGTGCTCGGCGTGAACCGGTCGACTCTCATTCGATGGGTACAGAAGGGGCGTCTGGCACCCGCGATGACCGTGCCGGGCTACCGCGGACACTTCCTGTTCGATCCCGACGAGATCGATCGCCTAGTGGCCGAGCGCGAAGAGCGGATCGCGTCGTGACCGTGCGGCCGTCGACGCCGGATCCGGAGGCGTGGATGCGGCAGCGCGGGGTGACGGAAGAGGAGCTCGCTGACGGCAAGCGGCGACTCGATGACGCGAACGCGTGGATCAACCGGGTGCGCACGGCTGCGGTCTACGAGCGCGACTACATCGCGGCCCAGCGCCGGGAGCGAGGCTGAGCCGTGGCCGAGGCATCCGGGGGGACGCCGGCGTTCACGTGCCCGAAGTGCGGTCGCACGTCGCACAACGCCAACGACGCGCGTGAGGGCTACTGCGGCCACTGTCACGACTGGACCGCGACGCGGCTGCACGAGGACGTGTCGCCGGCGTGCGACCTGGGCACGCACCAGTGGTGCACCGGCTGCGCGTGCGGATGCCACGAGAAGCCACGCGACGATGCCGCCCTCGCCGTGTGGACCGTGTACGACAGGCCGGCGGACTACCCGTCGTCGGCGGTCGCCCGACTCTGGACCGTCGATGCCGCCGGCCTGTCGTACACCGAGGGGATCCTGATCGCCCCATCTATCGAGGCGCTGCGCGCGATGCTGCCCGCCGGCCTCGTCATGATCCCTCGTTCAGACGAGGACGACCCCGTGATTGTCGAGAGCTGGCTATGAGCATCAACTTCGACCAGGCGCTCGATCGCGGCGTCGAGGCTGGCATCGAATGGGCGACGTTGCGCGCCCCGGTCTACGGCGCCGTGAACGGGTACGTGCGGCTGCCCGACGATCACCCGTGGCGCGCGATCGCGGACCTGCAGGCGAGCGGCATCGACGCGCATGGCGGCATCACGTACGGCGTCGACGAGGACGGCTGGATCGGGTTCGACACCCTCCATGCCGGCGACTGGTGGCCCGCGATGCCGTTCCCGCGTCGGCGCGGCGATCGCGTCTGGAACGAGTATCTCGTTGCCGATGAAGCGCGCGAGCTCGCACGGCTCGCCGCGGCCGCTGCGGGTCCGATGATCACGATCGAGGAGGCGTCATCGTGACGCGGCCGGCGTGGGCGCGTCGGGATCCGCGGCCGGCGATTGCGATCGCGGCGGGTGCCGTGTTCGCGGCCGCGGTGGTCGGCGTGCTGCTGCTGGTGATCCTGCTCGGCGCGGGTGGTCAGCTGTGAAGGGGCTCGAGTTCGAGGTGCCCGAGGGCACGGTCGCGGTCGTGTACATACAACACGGTGAGCACGGTGACGTGCTCGCTCACTACGCCGAACGCCGCGACGGCGTGCCTGTCCCGCGCGAGCAGCTCGCGCGGGCGCTCAGCCAGCTGGCGATCGTCCTGCTGACGCGCGCCGAGGAACTCGACGAGGCGGCATCGTGAGGGAAGACCTGAACATCCTGGACGTGCGCCGGCGGCTCGGCCGCATGGTGTGGGGCGTGCCGCAGCCGCTGATCCTGTTCGGCGTCGACGACGGCCGCACGTGGCGCATCGATCATCTGCGCGAGCCGATGCGCATCCTGATCTCCCATGACCTGTACCCGTTCGTCGACGAGGCCGACACGGCCGGCGGCCCGTGGGTGCATGCGTCGATCTCGCATCGTGACCGGATGCCGGCATACGAGGAGCTCGCGCTGCTGCACCGCGCGGTGTGGGGCGACACGGGCTGGTCGTACCAGCTGTTCGCGCCGATGTCGGATCACGTGAACATCGCCGAGCACGCCCTGCACCTGTGGGGACGCCCGGACGGCCGCAAGCTGCTGCCGAACTTCGGCGCGGGAGGCACCATATGACGGCCCCGATCGTCCCCCAGTACGTGCAGGATCGTGCGCGCATCGCGGTCGTGTTCGCGCGCCGCATCCATGAGGCCGAGCTGCGACGCAACAGCCCACTCGTGGCAGAGCTCGAAGCGCTGCGCGACGAGGTCCTCGACGCGATCACGCCCGTCGACGAGGAGGGCCCGCATGATGCGTCCTGACGTCGACGAGCTCGAGGTGCGGAACATGGCCGTGCCACGGCCGGCGCCGCTCGATGCCGAGTGGGCGATCGCCGCGCTCTCGCTGGGCGGGATGCCGCTCGACCTCGCGGCGGATCTGCTGCGCGCGATGGGCGCCGGTCTGGACGATGCCGGGTTCGAGGCATTCTTCCGCAACGACACAGGTTTCCGGGTGCTGTACGCCCGGCGCAAGCCCCTGACCTCGGCGAAGGGAGGTCCATCCGGCAGCTGAACACTGAATCGCCGGCGACGGTCGGCGCGGCGCTCCTTTTGGTCCTCAGCCGTAACTCGATGGACACCGGGATCTATCTCGCCCAACCCCGGGGGCGGCCCCGTTCTGCACGCCAGCGCACGCGCGCCAGGACGGACCACAACTGCACCGTTCCAAGCCCGGAGCGGTGATTGTGGTGCCTTCATCCGGTTCGGCGGCGAGCTCGGGGGATCCGGCGGGGCGGGGCAGGTAGTCAAAGACTCCCCGTCCGCCCACCAGCCAGCCGACACGATCAGAAAGCCGATCTACATGACGCAACCCACCGAAACCACGCGCGCACGTGAGCTCGGACCGTTCCGCAGACCCCACGGCACTCAGCTGCAGGTCACCTCACGCAAAGGCCGGAAGATCCCGATCGTCTGCCCACGGTGCAAGGTCGCCACCCGGGAACCGATGTACTGGCACGCCGACCTCGGACACCGGATCTGCGACCGCTGCTGGACCGAGCTCAACGCCGACCGGATCCCCGCCGCGCTCTCATGATCGACGTCATCCGCAGCGAACCCGACCAGATGTGGCGCTACGTGTGCCTCGTCGACGGCTGCGGATACAAGACCAGACCCCTGCCGGATCGGGTCGCGGCATCCGTCCGCAAGATCCACCGGCACCGTCACCTCGTCGGCCGAGCGCCGATGCCGTGGCACCCCACCCCAACCCACCTATGACAAAGGAAACGACACATGACACTGACCTATGACACGACGCCCGCGCTCCCCGCCGCGAAGTACGCCGAGCTCGTCGGCAAGACCGAGCGCACCGTGAAGCGCTGGCTTGAGGACGACGAGCTGCCCGGCGCGTACAAGGACGACCGCGGCCGCTGGATGATCCCCGTCGGCGCCGAGCGCACGCCACGTCCCGCCGGCGACGTCGTGCAGCTGCAGCCGCAGCAGTCGATCGAGCACCTGGTCGACACCGGAGTACGGCGCGCGATCGACGCCGCGGCCGCGCTGCCGTCGTTCCTCACGCTCGACCAGGCCGCCGAGATCCTCGGGATCAGCCGGCACGCGATCGCCACACACCGCGACTACTTCGGCGTCGTCCCGTTCGGCGCGAACGGCTCGCTCGTCGTCCCGCTCGCCACGATCAAGAGGATCCGCGGATGACCGGCGAGGGCGCGCGTGTGAGCCCGATCACGCCCGGCGCCAAGATCCACACGAAGATCACGATCACGATCGACGCGGGCGAGCTCGACGCTGACGACTTCGAGCAGCTGATCGAGTGGAGCCGGCACCTCGCGGTCGAGCTCGAATCGGAGATCCCGGGCGTGAAGGTCACCGGCAACTTCGACGAGCTCACGGTGACGCCGTGAGCCCGCTGTCGTTCCCGAAGCTCACGCAGATGCGCGACGGTCGATGGATCGCTGACTGTCGCACGTGCGGGTGGCAGTCGATGCCGTCGCGCGTGAAGGCGTCAGCGGACTACGCGCGCCGCGCGCACGGGCCCGAGGCGACGTGCAAGCGGAGGCCGACGTGAGCTACGTCATCAACGCGACCGTGACCCGCGACGCCGAGGGGCACCAGCTGCTGCCGCGGTTCACGGGCCCGTTCGTGTCGCGCGTCGAGGCCGAGACGTTCATGAACGACCAGATGCCGCTGTACGGATCGTGGACCGTGCGCGAGCTCACCGCACCCGAGGACTGGCCGGACCCGTGACTGGCGTCGACGTCGACCGGCTCGCGCTCAGTCACGAGCTCGCGAGCCTGGCCGAGCGGTTCGCGATCGAGGCGACGCTGTGGCGCGAGCCGTCGGCGCGCGAGGAGTGCGAGCGCACCGCCCGCCACCTGGCAGAGCTCTCTCGCCTGGCGATCTGGTCGTCGTCGAACATCGAGACGCTCACCGCGTACGCCGACGCTGCACGGCTGCTCGCCGGGCACATCGAGGGCACCCGCCGGTTCTTCAAGATCATCCTCACCCCCCCCAACATCAACAGGAAGTGACATACGACATGACACATGACAGTGACGTGTTCGACGATCCCGAGGTGCGCGCCTGGATGCAGCACGCGATCGACGAGCTCGTGCCCAAGCTGCGCGAGTCGGCCGCGACGATCAGCGTGGTGCCCGACGACGTCGGCCTCGGCGACATCAAGTTCGCGCTCGAGACCGGGATGACGCTGCTGCTCGGGAAGCCGCTGATCCTCGCCGTCGTGCCCGGCCGGAAGGTGCCCGCCGGGCTGGTGCGCGCGGCTGACCGGATCATCGACTTCGACGAGCGCAACCCCACGGCCGCGATGGATGCGATCCAGCGTGCCCTCACCGAGCTCGTGCCCGACGAGCCGCCATGCTGAGAAGCGGACCCCCGTTTCGGCCGGCGCGTCCCCGTGGCCGGCCGGAACGGGCTGCATCATGACGCGGTTCGTCGGCGTGCTGTTCGGCCCGCCCGGCGCCGGCAAGTCGACGATCGCGCGCCGCGAGTTCGGCGGCGACGTCGTCGTGTTCGATCGAGATCTCGACCCATGGGCCGGCCGCAGCGAGACGGCGTTCACCGCAGCGCTCGAGCAGCTCGGCAACCGGGCCGCCACGCGGGCGGTCGTCGTCCGCACCGGCGCGACCGAGAACGCCCGGCAGCGGGCGCTGTCACTGACCGGGGCGACGCACGCGTGGATGGTGCTCACGCCGCGCGACGTGTGTCACCAGCGCGTCGACGAGCGCGGCCGCGACCCTCGTCGAGAGCATCCCGCCGTCGAGTCGTGGTTCCGCAGCTACGAGCCGGCGTCGACGATCCCGGCCTGGTCGGGCGTGGTCGACCTCGCCGCGGCCCGGGTCGACCGTGCCACGCGCGGCGCACCGCTCGCGCCGACGTGCAACCGGTGCAAGTCGCGGCACCTGGTGTCGCTGCCGTGCTGGGCGGGCCGGTACGCGCAGGACAAGCGCGAGCTCGTGCTGCGCGTGAAGGGCCGGCGCTGTCAGCTCGGCCTGCCCGGCTGCAAGGTCCGGGCGACCACGGCCGACCACCTCACCGCCCGGTCGCGTGGTGGCACCGACGACCTCGACAACCTCATCCCCGCGTGCGGGCACTGCAACCGCGCCAAGAGCAACCGCACCACCAACCCGTACGGCAAGCTCCCGCCCGTCGCCGGCAACGGCGAACCCGTGAGCTCCCGCTACCGATGACATAGGACACGACACATGACACTGACCCCCGAAGCTCTGCCCGTCCTCGCCGCGATCACGATCGAGCGCGATCGCCAACTCGCCGAGCTGCGCTGGACACCAACACACGACGACGAGCACGGCGCCGGCCACCTGGTCGCCCTCGTCTACGGCCACCTCCAAGCCGCGGGCGACGACTACGACGGCCAGGGCATGGACCGCACCGAGCTCGTGAAGGCAGCCGCACTACTCGTCGCAGCGATCGAGGTCATCGACCGGAGCGAAGTATGAGCGAGAAGATCATCGGCGGCTCGGCGTTCGGGGCAAGCCCGTGAGCTCACGGTTCCGATGACACATGACTGTGACACATGACAGGAGAATCCACATGACGATCGAACTCGTGACTGCTGAGCTGGTCGTGCCTGCAGAGCGCCTCAAGATGCTCCGCGAGACCCTTTGCCGTGCGCAATCAGCGCTGCGCGTGACCGAGGGTTGGGTGGACGATGCGCAGTCATCGGAGACGGACGCACAAGCAATGGAGCGGTTCGTGAAGCTGATGTACGACATCGACCAGATTGCCGAGCTCGTGCGTGAGATCGACCGTCACCGGCCGCTCGGTATCGACGGCAAGCACGGTGACCTGCACACGCCGACGTGTGGCTGCGGCGACCGATGACGCTGCTGATCGACGGCGTCGCGCACGGCGCCGAGGATGATGCGGCTGAGACCTGGTGCGGGATCCCGATCTCGTCGACGGCGCGTGAGTGGCTGGTGACGGACGAGGGAAGCCCGGTGTGTCCGACCTGCAAGCGTGTCGGTGTCGAGGGTGCACGGAGCCAGGCGCAGGAGTGGATCGATGGAGACCTGCAGCTGGTCGGACTGGTGGGTCCGTGTGGGCAGCACCTGCTGTCGCTCGGTCACCGCGAAGACGCAGCGCTGCAGCACGCGATGGCCCTCGCGCCCCGTGGCTCGAAGTTCGCGCGGCCGACAGCTGAGCAACTCGTCGGGCTGATGAACAACGAGAGGTGCGATCGCTGCATCGTCTCGCGTTTCTGAGTGAGCGTTTGATGCGAGGACACCCCGCGACCTGTGGATATTTACCCGGAACGCCAGAAAAAAACCCGGATCGCGCGGAGGATCGCGCGATGAAACCGGGTGCGCTCGACTGTAGTCGGCTGCGCCGTCGCGCACCAGGTCGGGTGTTAGCCAGAGATAGCTGGAGTTAGCCAGAGATAGCTGGAGTGCGCCTGGTGTACAGATTGTGCAGGTTGTTCAGGCGGATACTGGCGTCATGAGCACGCTCCCCGGCGCCGAGGTGTGGGGAGGAGTGCGCCCGCCGTCGGATCTCGTGCAGCGGATGCGCGACGCGATCGAGGCGCGGCGCACGTCGGGTGCGATCCAGCCATGGCACGAGGGCATCGCGGCCGCAGTGCTCGAGCTCGCCGAGGAAGCGCAGCACGCGAAGGGTATCGCGAAGGCGCAGCTGTACGCCCAGATGCTCGCCGCCGAGGCGCGGCTGCCCGAGCCCGTCGTCGAGGAGAAGGGCGAGGTCCTCGAATACGAGGCCGACCGGATCCGCGCCTACCTGGAGGAATTCGATCGTGCCGCCGCTGCTGCCGACGATCAGGACGCCGAGATCTCCGCACCGGTATAGCGACGGGCGTCTGGTCGGCGCGATCATCGCCGCGAAGCTCGGCCGGCGTCCGACGAGGTGGCAGCAGTACGTGCTCGACGTCGGCCTCGAGCGCGTCGACGGGCCCGGCTCACCGTTCGCCTACGCCAACGTTGACCTGATCGTCGGCCGGCGCTGTGGGAAGTCGGTGACGACGATGGGCGTCCCGCTCGCCCGTTCGCTCGCCGGCCCCGTGGTTCTCGACACGGGCCGCGTGATGCCGTTCCTCGGCGCGCACACCGCGCAGAATCTCGTGAAGGCGCGGCAGCGGTTCCTCAAGGATCTCGTCGAGCCGTACCGGGAGTCGATGAGCGCCGACGTGTGGCGATCGGGCGTGAAGCTGCGCGAGGCGATCGGCGACACCTCGCTGACGATCGACCCCGCCATGAGCGGGAAGGACTGGCGGCTGCGCCGGTCGTCGCAGATCCAGGTGTTCGCGCCGACGCGCTCGAGCGTTCGCGGCGACGGGCTGATGCACCTGACGTTCGACGAGTGGCTCGTGTTCACCAGGCTGCTCGGCCAGGAGCTGCTCGCCGCAGCGGGCCCGACGCTCGGCGACGCGCGCGGCCACGGCCAGATCTGGCGGTGCACAAACATCAGCGTGCTCAACAACGAGCAGACCGCGGTGTGGGAGACGAAGGAATCCGGCCGCGCCGCTGTCGACGCCGGCACCACGTCGGGCACCGCGTACTTCGAGTTCACGATCCCCGAGGGGTCCGACGTCACCGACGAGCACATGTGGCCCGAGTGGTATCCAGGGATTGGTGACGGGCTGATCCGCGTCGAGGAGCTGCGCGAGGACCTCAAGCGGCTCGGGCCCGAGTCGTTCGGCGCCGAGTACTTCGGGCTATGGCCAGGCGCCGGCGCGATCGTCAAGCTGTGGGAGACGATCGCCCGCAGCAGCTGGGACACCGCCGGCGCTCCCGCCGACGAGCTCGTGATGCCCGACGATGTGCCGGCCGCGCTCGGCGTCGACATCGACCCGTTCGACCGGCAGGCATCCATCGTCGCGACGTCGGTCGACCCGGATCCCGATCGCGACGGGCTCGTGCAGGAGCTCGTCGACGACCGGCCCGGCTCGTCGTGGCTCATGGGCAGGCTGCGCGAGCTCGAGCCGACAGTGAACGCAATCGGCATCGACGACTACGGACCCGGCCACGACCTGATCCTCGACATCGAGCGCGACGAGCCGGCGATCGCCGCGAAGCTCGTCAAGACCGGGGCGCAGGACATCGTCTCGGCATGCTTCGCATGGGATAGCCGGCTGCGCGCCCGCGGCGTGCGAATCCGGAAGTCCGACCACTACGCGACAGCGACGCAGGCCGCCGGCGCCGCGCAGCGCACGAGCGGGAAGGCGTGGCAGTGGGAACGCCGCCTGCCGATCCCGCAGACGCCGATCATGGGGGCTACTCTGTCGGCATGGGCGTTGGGACGCGCGCCAGAACCAGAGACATTCTTCGTGTACTGAGGAGCCTGGACCGTGGCATCCCGCGCCGTCGCCCTGAGATACGCCGCGAGGCGACTCCGCGATCAGCAGATCGTCAACCGCATCTCGACGACCAGGACGGCAGGCCGCTGGACCCGCGCCGACATCCTGTACGGGCCGCAACCTCCTGAAGTCCCGGTCGTGACCGAGCAGGTCGCGATGGGCAACCCGTTCTTCGGCCGCGGCGTCGACCTGTTGTGCAACGCGATCGCCGGCACCGACTGGTACGCCCGCCGGTTCGATCCGACGCTCGGCATCCGGGCGCCGCTGACCGATCAGCCCAACATCGTCGCCGACCCGTCGCCGCTGCAGACGCTGTGGAACTACCGGTTCGGCGCCGGCGAGGACCTCATCCTGTACGGGAACCATTTCGGACTCAACGGCGAGCTCGACTGGCGCACCGGCCGTCCCGGGTGGATCGTGCCGCTGCCGGCCGACGAGGTCTGGATCATGACCGACCCCGCCCAGCCCGGCTGGTACCAGTGGGTGATCGGCGGCGAGGCGTTCGACCCCGACGAGATCTTCCACGTGTCCGCCGGCGCCCGGTCAGGCGAGATCCTCGGCCGCGGCGTGCTCGCGCAGCACGCCGACTGGCTATCCGGCGTCGAGGCCGCCGAGAAATGGTCGCGCGACGTGTTCGCTGCCGGCGCGCTGCCGCCCGCCGTGATCACTGTCAGCAACGCCGCGAACCAGGCGCAGCTCGACCTGGTCAAGGAGAAGTGGCGGGACATCGCGAGCACGCGCGAGCCGATCATCCTGCCCAGTGGCACGGAGCTGAAGCCCGTCGTCGGCAACGCGGAGCAGTCGCAGCTCGTGCAGGCGCGGCAGTGGAATGCGGTCGCCGTGGCGAACGTCGTCGGAGTTCCGGTCTGGAAGCTCGGGCTCGAGGGTCCCACGATGACGTACCAGAACGTCGAGACCGGCGACATCGACTTCGTGCGTGACTGTGTGGACCGGTACGGGCGCCCGCTCACCGAGGCGATGAGCAAGTGGATGCTGCCCGCCGGCACCGACGTCGCCTGGGACTACGACTCCCGCATGCGCGCCGACCAGAAGTCCGTCGCCGACGTCCTGGTCGCCTACGTCGGCGCGGGGATCCTCACCGAAGACGAGGCGCGCGCCCGCATCGGCCGCGGACCGAAGGAAGTCGCGCAGCCGACGACGCCGCCGGCGACCGAGGAAGACACCACGCAGCACGTCGAGGAAGCCGCCGACGCAGCTGCAGAGCTCAACACGATTGGAGTCGGATGATGAGCGAGCTGCTTATCGAACGATCCCTCGCCGCCGACGTGCTCGAGCCGGTCGGCGACGGGTGGACCCTGCACGGCCTGGCCGTGCCCTACGAGCGCGACCAGGTGGTCAGCGACGACGGCGGCAAGACGACGTATCTGGAACGGTTCGCCGCCGGCGCGTTCGCCCGTGACGCCGCGAAGGGCGGCCGCTGGGTGAACCTGTTCGTCGGGCACCGCGGCGACGACGGCGACCGGTTCCTCGGCCGCTGCGTCGGTATGGCCGAGGGATCGGACGGACTGTACGTCGACTTCCGGCTGAACCGCGCCCACCCGCTCGCCGAGGAGGCCCGCTCCGGCGAGCTGCAGGGCTGGTCGGTCGGCGCGAAGATCTTCCGCACCCGTGAGGACCGCTCAGGCGGCCGCGAGCGGCGCGTGCGCGAACTCGCCGGCCTGAACCACGTCGCCGCCACGCCCGTCCCGCAGTACGCCGGCGCCGGCGTGCTCGTCGCTCGCGAGCACGAGGTGATCGGCAAGCCGCCGACGCCGGTTCTGGATGAGCTGCGCGCCTGGCGCGAGAGTCTGCGCGCCTGAGTACTATGGGCCGCAAGTAGGAGCCGCCACCCCGGCGGTCGCCACCAGACACCCCGCCGTCGAGCGGCCACCCTGGGACGACGAGACCGGCCACCCGGCCAGATGAATCCACATCTGACCTGGGAGGTCTCCCGTCATGGGGAAGTATCTGGACGCGCTCACCGCGCAGTTCGACGAGATCACGACCGGGATCGACGAGATCCTCGATCGCGCGGCCGACGAGGGCCGCGACGTCACGAAGGATGAGCAGGAGCTCATCAACCGCGACCGCACGAAGGCCGACGAGCTCAAGAAGTCGATCGACTACTACAGCGAGCTCGAAGTGCAGCGCGGCAAAGTTGCCGAGGCGCGCGGCCGCGTCCCGCAGCAGCCGCGGCAGACGTCGACGGCCGTCGTCGTCGAGCGCGACAAGGATCCCGACAAGGAGATCGTCGAGCTCTTCCCGACGATGGGCGACTACATCGTCACCGTCGCGCGAGCGCTGCGCGGCGACAAGGCCGCCGGCGAGCTCATCCAGCGCGCCACCGCCCACCAGACCACCGCGGACAACCCCGGTCTGCTGCCGCGCCCGATCGTCGGCCCGGTGATCACCGCGGTTGCCAACGACCGCCCGTTCCTCGCCTCGATCCCGAACAAGCGGCTGCCGATCAACAACTTCGACCGCCCGATCATCACGCAGCACCTGGCCGTCGGCAAGCAGGCAGCGGAGAAGGATCTGACCGCGTCGCAGGTGCTCAAGGTCGGCAAGCTGCCAGTGTCGGCCGAGACGTTCGCCGGCCACCTGAACATCTCGCTGCAGGACATCCGGTGGACGCAGCCGGGCATCATGCAGATCGTCGCGGAGGACTTCATCCACCGCTACGCCGTCGAGACCGACAAGTCCGCGACCGAGGACTTCGTCGCGTCGGTCACGAACGCCGCGATCGCCGCCGAGCTCACCGGCGCCGGCGTCACCTCGGCACTGTTCGAGGCCGCGGCCGCGAACATGTCGGTCGCCGACGGCGCGCCGCTGCCCGACACGCTGTGGGTCGCCCCCGACATCTGGGGTGCGCTCGGCTCGCTCGTGAACAACTACGGGGCGCAGATCTTCCCGTCGGTCACCCCGACGTCGGCGACCGGCAACCCGCTGGGCGTCCGCCTGATCGTCGACGCGTTCTTCCCGGCCGGCACGGCGATCGTCGGCCCGTCGCGGTTCCTCGAGTGGTACGAGGACGTCGCCGGGCTCATGCAGGTCGCAGAGCCCGACATGCTCGGTCAGCTGGTCGGCTACGCCGGGTTCGGCGCGTTCCTCAACACCAAGCCCGAGCTGTTCACGCCGCTGACTCTCACCGCGCCGGCGCCCGCTCTCGCTGCGGCGAAGACGGCCGCGAAGTAGGCACCGGGGCCCCGCGCGCTGACCGGTCTGCAGCGCGCGGGGACCCGGCATCCCGCTGAGAGGGGCGCCACATGGCCGCACCGGTCTACCCGGATCTCGACGAGCTCACCAAGCAGCTCGCCCGATACGTCGACGTCAAGCTCGACGACACCTCGGCTGACGCCGAGTACGTCGAGCAGTGCGCGGCCGAGGCACAGCAGTGGCTCACCGACACCATCGGCACCGCCGAGAACGTGCCCGTGCCCGCGTACGAGCGGGCAGCGCTCGAGGTCGGCTCGCAGCTGTTCCGCCGACGCAACAGCTGGTCGAACATCGACCCGATGGAGGCACCCGCCGTGCCGCCCGTGCGGTCGAACCCGTACACCGCGGCGTACCCGATCCTCGCCCCCTACATCGGC
The DNA here is from genome assembly GCF_014779795.1 of Microbacterium helvum. GTDB lineage: Bacteria > Actinomycetota > Actinomycetes > Actinomycetales > Microbacteriaceae > Microbacterium > Microbacterium helvum. The sequence goes on along the minus strand of NZ_JACXZS010000005.1, from coordinate 210,215 downwards.
CCGGTGATGGCATGAGCCAGCTCACCGACCGGCTGGCCGAGCTCACCGACGCTGTAACGAAAGCGATCCGTTACAACGCCGAGCTCACCGACGCGCAGCTGGTGACGATCTCCAACGACGGCGCCGACTTCATCAAGTCGACGTCGCAGCGCGCCGGCGGCGTGATCGTCTACCCGTTCCCGAAGGTGCAGATCCCCGCACCACGCGGCATCCGTCGCATCACCTGGACGATCGGGCTCGTCGCCGGCGGCCGCGCCGTCGATGCCGCGGCCCGCTGCTCCGATCTGCTCGACATCCTCACCACTGCCGGCATCGTCGTCTGGCGCGCCGGCGGCGCGACCGTCGACCCCACCGACTTCGCGACCAGCGAAGACCCGAAGGCCCCGAAGATCCCCGGCTGGGCGATCACCATCACAGAGGAGCAATACCCATGACCCTTGTCGGACCCTGTGTCCTGATCTTCGGCGACCCGGCCACGGGCACCGACTACGGCGACTTCGTCACCAACATCGTCCAGAACCCGCCGGAACCGATCGTGCTGCCGGCGATCAACCGCGACTACTCGGCGTCGCCGTCGCGTGGCTACTCGATCACCCTCACCGGTGTGCAGGAGTCGCTCGAAGACGGCACCCTGTGGCGCTACCTGTGGGACAACTTCAACAAGGCCGACGAGCCGGTCACCTGGTCGCCGCTCGGCGCCGGCGACGTGTTCTTCGAGGCGAAGGTCGCATCGGTCCCCGACCCGCAGGTGGGCGGCGCGGCGAACCAGCATGGCACGTTCGACATCACGCTCAACCTCGTCGAGCGGCCCACGATCATCGCCAACCCGCTGGTCACCCCGCCGACCGGTGTCACCGAGGGGGCGCCCGGGTCGTTCACCCCGAGCGGGGCGACGCCGCCGGCGAACCTCGCCGCGCTGAACGCGCTCGGCGCGCTCGGCGAGTCGTCGACGGCGTGGGCGCTCGGCTCGTACGTGGTGCTCGGCGACAACTCGCACGCGTACTGGAACGGCACCACGTGGGTCGCCGGGGAGGCGCCGGCACCCTGATGCTGAAGATCGTCGACGTCAACGACAGCATGGGCAACCTGCTGCTGTCGCTGCAGCGCGCAGAATCCGACACCCAGGACGAGATGAGGGGCGCCGCCGACCAGGCGGTGGAATCGTCCTGGGTGCCGGCGCTGCAGGCAGCCTCGTCCGGCGCGCAGCAGACGAAGCTGCTCGTCTCGGGCGCGCGCGCCGACGTCGACGACCTCGGATTCACCCTCATCGCCGGCACCGGCCCGTCCCTGTCCGGCGGGCTCGACTCCTCGCACTGGTACGCCGTCGACTACGGCATGACCCCGAAGCGGATCGCCGCGCCGAACCGGCGCCGCACCATCCGCATGTCGGGCGGCCGCACCTTCCAGGCGGCGACGCTCATCTGGGTCGGCCGCAACCTCCCGCCGCGCAACGCGAAGGGCCGGGTGATCTACCCGACGATCGGCACCAAGTCGCAGGACTACGTCACCGCGTGGGTCGAGGGGCTCATGGGGCAGTTCGACGATCCCGTGTTCGACACCGACGAGGGCGACGTGATCAGCCAGGTCGGTGGCTCATGGCAGTAAGCGTCCGATTCCTCGCCGACGTCGCGAACTGGATCTCAGGGCTCGGCAAGTCCGAGGCAGCCGTCGACGACAACGTCGACGCCCTCGAAGACCTGATGAAACAGGCCGTCGAGCTCGGCCGCCAAGCGGGCAAGACCAGCGACGAGATCGCGCAGGATTTCTCCACCGCGTTCGGCGTGCCCCTCGACCGGGCGAAGCGCGCCGTCGACGAGGTCACCGACTCGACCGAGGACCTCGCCGACGCCGGCAAGTCCGCCGCGTCGGCCGGTGACGACATCGCCTCCGGAATCGAAGGGGGCGCCTCCGACGCCAGCAGCAGCCTGTCGGAGCTCGGCTCGATCGCGCAGGACGTGCTCTCGGGCGACATCGCCGGCGCCGCCCAGAGCGCCGCCGGTGCCCTCGGCGGCATGGCCACAGCGTTCGGCGCCGGCGCCGGCGTCGTCGTCGGGCTCGACCTGATCTCCGGCGCTGCCGGCGTCGTCGTCGACGCCTTCAAGAACATCGAGGCGGCCGCATCCGAAGCCCGCGAGACCGCGTTCAGCATGGCCTACGACGTCGGCGGGGCGCTCGAGTCCGCCGGCTACACCGCCCGCATCGCCGAGTGGACGAGCAACACCGACAAGTTCAAGCAAGCCCAGGACATCGCGAAGGTGTCATCGCGCGATCTCGGCGAGGTCCTCAACGCCCTCGCCATGGGCGGCGACGACCTCAACCAGCTGTGGGACGACTTCGAGGCCGGCGCGCAGCGCGGGTCGGCCGCGAGCGGTCTGGCAGCTGACGGGATCGGCTCGGCCGTGTTCCGCACCGCCGAGCTCGAGGCGGCGCTCAAGGGTGCGAGCGAGGGGTATCTGCAGGGCGCGGAGGCGGCGCAGGTCGCGGCATCCGTCAACTACCAGTACGCGATGTCGGTCGGCACCGCCACCGGCGAGGTCGACGACCTCGGCAACGCGATCTATGAGCTGCCCGGCGGCGTCGAGGTCGCCGTGAACACCACCGCCAAGACCGCCACGACCGATATCCAGCAGACCGGCGCCGCGGCGAAGGCGATCGACGGGCAGACGTCGACCCTCACGGTCAAGGCCGACACGAGCGCGTGGGACAACTGGACGCCGGCGCGGAAGTGGGCGTACGTCACGACCGTGCGCCTGGACGGCGGGACGCAGCCTGGCCCTCTCAAGGGCGGATACGGGTGGGACTGATGACGACCACGATCACCGCCACGGGCGGCATCACCATCAACCCGACCGTCGTCGCCGGCTACCAGTCGAATCGGCGATCGGCGAACAAGGTCTATCCGATCCTCGGGTCGCAGGAGTCCGACGTGAGCCTGCGGCCCGCGCACCGCCGCACCGGCACCCTGAACCTGTGGTTCGACGCTGAGACGGACGCGAAAGCCGCCCAGGACGCGCACGCGAAGGCGCTCGTGTTCACCTTCACCACCGACGAAGCGTCGACGATCAACATGACCTACGTCGTCCAGGACGGCGGCACGGTCGGCTGCGAGCTCGACACCGACAGCGACATGTGGACCGTGACCGTGCCGTACCAGGAGGTCACCCCGTGACCGCCGCGGCGTTCGTCTACACCGCGACGCTGCAGTCGACCGGCGACCAGCTGCACATCGACGACGAAGCGGCCGGGCGGATCAAGCTCGACGCCGGCCAAGCGCCGCACGTGTCGTGCGAGCTCACGATCGCCCGCCCCTCGCAGGCGATCATCGACAAGCTCGACCCGCGGCAGTCGCCGCCACCTCGGGTGCTGATCCACGGCACCCGCACCGACGCCGCCGGCAACGTGCAGACCCGCGACTTCGATCTGCATGTCCGCCGCCGCCCCAACGAGCAGGACGCGTCCCCGCTGCAGCTCACGCTCGCGTCTGACGAAGCGCTGCTCGACGACTATCGGGCGCTCATGGACGACAGCAGCGCCCTCGCACACCAGGACTCGCTGCGCGCAATCGTCGACGGCGCGCTGATGAACGCCGGCATTCCGTACAACCTCGTTCTGTACCCCGAGGCCGGCACCGGTTCCGACTGGGGCATGGGCTGGGGCACCAGCGGCGCAGGCACGCTGCAGCTGAACATGGGTCCGACGACGATCGACGGCATCCCGTTCTCAAACTACGCGAAAGCTACCTGGACAGCAGCGCAGACAGCGACGACGTCGCAAATGATGTTCGGGACAACGACGAGTATGCCCGTCACGCCTGGCCAGGCGTACACGGTGTCGTGCTATGCGCAGGGTTCCTCGATCCCCGGCAACTGGGCGATCGGCGTGCAGTGGTTTACGGCTGCCGGCGCCACAATCTCTGAGGCGAACAGCCCCGCCGCCGCCGTCACCGGTTCGTACAAGCGATGGTCGCTGACAGCGACCGCGCCGGCGAACGCGGCCTACGTTCGTCCCCGGTTCAGGTCATCGGGTGCCCCGTACCCGCAGGTGAACTCGGCGATCCGGGTGACCGGTGTGCAGCTGGACGTCGGGTCGACATTGCGGCCGTACCGGTATCGGGTGCTGCAGCCCGGCGGCGAGGACTTCCCGGTGCCGGCGCTGGCGGACTCGCAGAACCTGATCCGCAACCCGCGCGCTGGATCGAACACGACGGACTGGGCGGTCACCTGGGCATCCGGCGGCGCGACGATCAGCCGCGTCGCATCCGGCGGCCCGTCCTACGCGCCGAGCTACGTGCAGCTGTACGCGAACCAGGCGACGTCGTCGACGGGCGTCTACGTGTTCATCGGCGAGAACATCATCGGCGTCTCGCCCGGGAAGCTCTACGAGCTCAGTGCATCCGCGAACCCGCCCGCCGGCGTCAACGTCACGGTCGACGCGATCCTGTACGACTCGAACGGGAACATCGTCGGATTCGCGACGCCCAGCCAGATCACCGGCGACGGCAACTGGCAACGCGCCGGGACCGCGTTCTTCGCCCCCGAGACGGCCGTAAGAGCGCGCGTCCGTCTCAACGTGCTGGGCAGCCTCGCCTACGGCGTCTACTTCGGGATCACGGGCTGGCGCCTGTCGGAATCGACCGGCGACGAGGCGAACGATCGCACGTACTTCGACGGCGGCACGCCGGACACCGCGCAGTACGACTACAGCTTTGCGGATGCCGCGCACGCGTCGGTGTCGAAACGCACCAGGCTCGTCGACGCGGCCACCCCGGACGGGCTCACCTGGTACGCCGGCCGCAGCGCGCTCGAGTTCCTCGGCCCGATCGTGCAGCGCTTCGGTCAGCGCCTGGTGTGCAACGAGCGCCGCGAGTGGACGCTGCGCGACGCCAACTACCTCGAAGACGGGTCGATCACCGTCCGCTACGCGGTCAACATGCACGCCGGCAGCGACACCATCGACCGCGACGCCGGGATCTGGTACGACGCTCGCGTGGTCCGCTACAAGTGGACCAGTCGCGCCGGTATCCAGTACGAGCGTGTCGACGCGTTCGCGCTGAACACCCCGCCGAGCCTCGTCGACTACCTCGAAGTCGACGCCGCATATCCGGGGCCCGGGCGAGCGGAAGCGGCCGTGCGCAGCGCGCAACAGCGCGGCCGGCAGATCGAGGCGACCATGTTCGCCGATCTCACCGCGGCCGCCGAGCAGCCGGTGTCTGGCAACTTCGACGGGCTGCCTGCGCAGACCGGTAAGGCGCAGTCGGTGCAGTTCGATCTCACCGGTGACCAGATGACCCTCACCCTACGCAGCACCGACACCCCCGAGCACGCGTGGATCCTGCAGCCGGCCGCCGCGTGGACCACCGGCCCGGTCGGCGAATCCTGGACGGAGGCAGCCTGATGCCCGATACCCCATACACCGGCAAGGAAGGCGACACCGCCCTCGCCAACGGCATGGCCGTGATGGACGGCACCGAAGACTGGCGCGACGGCTGGCGATCGATCAACAAGACCCGCGACTACATCGTCACGATGTTCAACACCCTGATCGCGAAGGTGTGGCCGCTCGGCATCAGCAAGGGCGGCACCGGCGCGACCACCGGCGCGGCCGCGCGCACGAACATCGGCGCCGTCGAAGACGGCATCGGCACCGGCCTGGCGTTCTACTCGCCCGGGTTCGGTCGCATCGCGTTCCGCGCACCTGGTGTGTCCAACGGGTCCGAGCTGCAGCTGGTCGGCACTGGCGGTTCCTACCTGCCGCTGTCGGGCGGCACCCTGTCAGGGAACCTGTACCTGCCCGCCGCGACGCCCGCGAGCTCGTCATACACGGTCTGCTACCTCAACGGCGACGGGCGCGTGTCGAAGGGCGCCTCGTCGCGCCGCTACAAGGACGAGATCACGCCGGTCGCGCCCGAGGCGCTCGGCGATCTGTTCCCGCAGCTGCACAGCTTCGTGATGAAAGACGACCCGTCGCGCACCGTCCGCACCGGGTACATCGCCGAGGACCTCGACGCGAGTCCTGCGCTGCGTCCGTTCGTCGTCTACGAGCGCGTCACCGAGGTCGAAGACGTCGTCGAGGACGTCTACGACGACGAGCTCGACGAGGACGGCGCGATCGTCGGGCAGACCATCATCGGGCAGCGCGTCATCGGGCAGCGCGTCGTCGGCTCGCACCTGGCGCGCGACGACGCCGGCAACCCGATCCCCGACGCGATCGACGACATCGCGCTCATGCGGGCGCAGATCGCGCAGCTGAACGAGCGCCTGTGGGCGATCGAGAACGGAGACGACCATGTCGTGTGACGGCCAGAAAGCGCATGGCATCCTGCTCGGCTACGCGCCGCTCTCACGCCACGGCGCGTGCTGGTACTACGTGTGGCAGGCGTGCGCGGCCGCGGGCGCCACAACCGGCATGAGCGCCCTGCCGACGGCATACAAGGCGTGGGAGGCGAGCTCCGGGAAACACCCCGGCGATCGCAACCCGCCACCCGGCGCGCTCATCTGGCTCGGCCGGCGATTCAGCGACGGCAACATGGACGGCGACGTCTTCATCGCCGGCGGCATCAACGGCGACCAGTCAGCCGCCACCGACTATCCGACGTGGGGCTCGACCGGCCTCGTGTCTATCCAGGGCCGGATCGACCAGACCGGCCGCGAATACCTCGGGTGGACCGACCACGTGCTCGACTGCCCGATCACCCTAGGAGGAGACGAGATGAGCGCCGAAGCTGAGAAGCAAATCAACGAGATCTACAACGCGATATTCTTCGGCGGGCCCTCGATGCCGGACGGCACCAAGTCGGTGGGGCAGAGCCTCGCCGACATCGCCGCCGGACGCCGGCCCGTCGTGGTGCGCAGCGAGGGCGAGCCGACGAGCGTGGCCACGGAGGGCGAGAACACCTGGATTCAGGAGCTCGCCGACATCAAGACTCTGCAGCTGCAGCTCAACGAGAAGATCGACGCGCTGGCCAAGAGCGGCCCCGGCAAGGGCGAATAGTCCCCGCCCCATGCCCGGCGACATGTCGCACGACATCCCGCTGCCCCTGTCGCGACGGCAGCGGATCCAGCGCGCCGGCGCGACACTGGTTGCGCTCGTGCTGGCGGTCGGGATCTGCACCGCCCTGAACCTGTTCGTGTTCGCGGTGCTCTACGACGCGCTCGTGAACGGCGACCAGGCCGGCATCAGCGAGAACGCCACGCAGATCCTGTCCGGCTGGGGCGGCGGCATCATCAGCATCATCAGCGCCGTCGTGGGCGGCGGCGTCGGGTACGCCGCCGGCCACTACGCCGGAACCAACAACCGCACCATGACACAGGACGTGTCACAGGACACGACACAGGACACGGCCTAGGACGGCGAGCAGGAGATATCCCAGACGTCGTCGATGATCTCATCGAGCGGCGACTGATCCTGGAACCCCGCGATGTAGCCCATGCGGAAGTTCTCGTCATCGCAATGCTCGACGATGTCGGTCGCGATGCGCGTGAACCAATCATCGCCGAGCGCGTCGGCCAGGTCCTCGCCGAACTTCTGCTCGTAGAGGAGCTCGAGCGCAGTCGCCGTCCGCTCGATCTGTTCATCCTTTGTCTCGACGACGGCCGGCGCCGCGCAGCTGCTCAGCACGATCGCCGACAGGACCACCAGAGCCGCCGCTGTCACATGTCGTGTCATGTGACAACATCCTGCCGCGAACGCCGGCCGGATCGAAAGGGGATCGTCGGCACGGGCAGCGCTGCGGATGCCGCGGCCATGCGCTCCTGGTCGACGTCGACGTAGATCTGCGTGGTGGCGAGCGACGCATGCCCGAGCATTTCCTGCGTTGTGCGCAGGTCGGCGCCGCCCTTGACGAGCTCGGTTCCGAAGCTGTGACGGAGCGAGTGCCCGGTCTTGCGGCGCGCGGTGATGCCGGCGCGTTTCTTCGCCCGTGACATCAGGTCCGAGACGCTCTTCCAGTGGATGTGCCCGGTGCGGCCGCCGCGCGCCGGGAACCACCAGCCCTCGGCCGGCATGTACGGGATCTCGGCGGCGACGACGGCGTGGATCGGCACGCGCCGCTCGACGCCGCCCTTGCCGACGATGGTGTGCATCATCTCGACGAGGTCGAAGTCGCGCCCGTCGACCTGGGCGACCTCGTGAGCTCGCAGCCCGTGCAGGTAGCCGAGCATGATCATGACGCGGGTGCGTCGGTACGCGCCGGAGGTGAGTAGGTCGGAGATCTCGTCGATCGTGTATGGCCGCGGCTTGCCGACGCGGGATCCCTTGATTCGGTCGAGCGTCGCGGACGGATCGGTCGTGATGAACCCCTCGGCGTGCAGGAAGCGGAACAGCGCCTGCATGTCGGTGCGCTCGCGCGTCATCGATGAGTTCGCGATACCGCGGCCGAGGACCTGCTGCAGATCGAGCCTGACGATGTCGTCGAGCGGTTTGTCGTCGAGCAGCCGGCGCAGCCGTCGCGCGAGCTCGACGCGGTTGTCGACCGTGCGGGCCGAGTAGCCGCGGGAGCGCTGCGACGTCGCGAAGAGGGCGATCGCGTCGTCCCAATCCATGCGTGAAACCTACTCCCCCAGACCGCCGGACCTTCGGGTGAAAGTCCGGCGGTTCAGTTTGGACCTACGCCGCGAGCCTCGACGCCGCCGACGCTTCGATCAGGTCGTCCTCTTCGACGTGCACGTAGATCGCCGTCGTCGCGACGCTCGCGTGCCCGAGGAACACCTGCGTGACGCGCAGGTTGTTGCCGGTGCGCTTGAACACCGTCGTGCCGGCGCGGTGACGCAGCGAGTGCGGGTTCGTGCCGAGCTCACGCCGCGTCCAGTTGCGGACCGTCTGCGTCGACACGTGCCCACCGCGCGAGGGGAAGTACCAGCCTGCGTCGGGATGCTTCGCGCGCAGCTCGTCGAGCGCCGCGCCGAGCTCGGGCGAGACGCGGACCCGGCGCAGCCGGCCCCCTTTGCCAAGCACCGAGAGCCACTGGCCGTCGCGATCGCGCTCGTGCAGCTTCGCGATCTCGTGCACCCGCAGCCCGCCCTCGGCGCCGAGCATCGTGACGACGCGGACTTCGAGCCGTCCGGACGCGAGTCCGGCCGCGATCTGCTCGGGCGAGGCGATCCGGGCGTCGTCGACGTCGACGAGCTTCACCGGCCGCAGCCAGGTCGACGGGTCGCGCGAGACGACGCCGGCCTCGACCGCCCAGCGGTAGAACGACCGCAGTGTCGCGACGACGGCGTTCACGGTGCGGGGCGTCCACTGCGGATGGGCGGCGATCCACGTCTGCAGCTGCAGCGCGGTCGCGGCGACCAGGTCGACCTCGGCGGCGAGCCGGGTGAGATAGCTCGAACGCAGCCGGACCGTGCTGGCGCTGCAGCGCCGGACGTCGGACAGATACGCGAGATAGTCGTCGATGAGCATTCGGGGGGACCTCGTTGTTTCTAAATGCCTGGTGCCGATGGATATCGGCGGGGGGAGAATCCTGATCCGAGCGGATCCCCCGCAGGTATGACAAGGGGTTCTGTCACATGACGCGTCATATGACGCGTGACGGGTGTCATATGACAGAACCGGGATGCGGACAGATCGCGTCAGCGAGTACTCTGCGCGGTCAGCTGGTCGGCGATCTCACGCGAGATCGCGCGGATCTCCCCCATCGCGAGATCCATGCGTTCGAGGTCGTCGTCAGCAAAGGCCGCGGACCATCGCCGCTGCAGTTGGCGGCGCGCGGCCGCGAGCTCGTCGACGGTCATGTCGCTGTACGCGGTCACGCCATCACCAGCTCGCGGATGCTGCGCGCCGAGTCGATCGAAGCGACCGGGCGCCCGCCGGCGATCCGGGCGAATCGGCGGATTGGTCGATAATGCCGAATAACGCTTAGGGTTCTGTCGGCGTCTCGTCACGCCGACACGATGGAGTGCGAACAGACGTGAGGGATCAATGAGCAGGTATGCCGTCATCGGCGCGGGCCCGTCGGGGCTGTCGGCCGCGCGAGCGCTGCAGCGAGCGGGCATCGAGTTCGACGGCTACGAGGCGTCGCGCGGCGTCGGCGGGCTCTGGGACATCGAGAACCCCCGCTCGACGATGTACGAGTCTGCGCACCTCATCTCGTCGCGGACGACGACCGAGTTCGCCGAGTTCCCGATGGCTTCGACGGCCGACTACCCGAGCCACCGCGAACTGATCCGGTACTTCCGCGACTTCGCCGACCGCTTCGGGCTCACCGAGCACTTCCGGTTCGAGACGAAGGTCACGTCGCTCGAACGCCTCGAGGACGGCGGATGGATGCTGCACGCCAGCCCTTCGGCAGGCTCAGGGACCGCGGGTGCAGGCTCAGGGACCGCGGCCGAGACAGCGATCGCCGCTCGCTACGACGGCGTCATCCTCGCCAACGGCACGCTGGCCGAGCCGAACATCCCCGCCTTCCGGGGCGAGTTCGCCGGAGAGCTGCTGCACACGAGCGCGTACAAGTCCGCCTCGCAGCTCGCCGGCAAGCGCGTGCTCATCATCGGCGCCGGCAATTCCGGCTGCGACATCGCCGTCGACGCCGTGCATCACGCCGCCGCCGTCGACATGAGCGTACGCCGCGGCTACTACTTCGTGCCGCGCTACCTGTTCGGCAAGCCCTCCGACACGCTCAACCAGGGCAAGCCGCTGCCCACGCGTCTCAAGCAGGCGCTCGATTCCCGCGTGCTCAAGGCGTTCACCGGCGACCCGGTGCGGTTCGGGTTCCCCAAGCCCGACTACAAGATCTACGAATCGCACCCGATCGTCAACACCCTGATCCTCAACCACCTGGGGCAGGGAGACCTGCGCATCATGCCCGACATCGACCGCTTCGACGGGCACACGGTGCACTTCCGCGACGGCTCATCCGCCGAGTACGACACGGTGCTGCTCGCGACCGGCTACAAGCTCGACTACCCGTTCGTCGACCGTGAGCAGCTGGCCTGGCAGGGCATGGCGCCGAAGCTCTTCCTCAACGTGTTCCCGCCGTCGTTCAACGGGCTCTACGTCATGGGCATGATCGAGGCGTCGGGCATCGGCTGGCAGGGCCGCTACGAGCAGGCCGAGCTCATCGCCGCGTACCTCGCCGCCGTCGAGCGCGACCCGGTGCGGGCCGCCGCCTTCCGCGACCGCGTCGCCCACGAGGCGTGGCCCGACCTCACCGGCGGGTGCAAGTACCTGGGTCTGGAGCGCATGTCGTACTACGTCAACAAGGACGCCTACCGTCGCGCAGTCCGCACGGCGACCGCCGAGCTGCAGGGCGGCACGGCCGAAGCCCGGCGTGACGGCATCGTCTCCTCCTCGGCACGGCGCGCTCCCGCGACGCGCGCCCATGGTCGCACACCCTCCGACAAGGAGCGCACGGCATGAACCCCGACGATGTCGTCCTCGCCTTCAACCCGGGCACCCTCGTCATCCTGGACGTGGTGCTGGGGCTCATCATGTTCGGCATCGCGCTGGACACGACGGTCGACGACTTCAAGGTCGTCGCGCGCAAGCCGAAGCCATTCGTGATCGCGATCCTCGCGCAGCTCATCGTGCTGCCGGCGGTCACGTTCGCGCTCACGCTGATCCTGCCGGTGACGCCATCGATGGCGCTCGGCATGATCCTCGTCGCCTGCTGCCCGCCCGGCAACATCTCGCAGGTGCTCACGCATCGCTCGGGCGGCAACGTCGCGCTGTCGGTGTCGATGACGGCGGTGTCGAACCTCATCTACATCTTCGTGCTCCCGCTGTCGGTCGCCTTCTGGGGCTCGCTGCACCCGACGGCCGGCAAGCTGCTCGAAGCGGTGTCGCTGGACCCGTGGTCGATGCTCGGCGAGATCCTGCTCATCATCGGGGTGCCCTTCGCTCTCGGTCTGTTCATCCGCTACCGGTTCGGCGCGTTCGCCACGCGCGTGCAGCCGTTCGTCAAGTGGTTCTCGCTCATCGCGCTGTGCGCGTTCATCGCCGGAGCGCTCGCGGGCAACTGGCAGTACTTCATCGCGTTCCTCGGCATCATCGTGCTGGTCGTGACCATTCACGACGCCGTCGCCCTCGCGATCGGCTACGGCACCGCGGTGGTCGGCGGACTCGGGACCCGCGAACGCAAGGCCATGACCTTCGAGGTCGGCATCCGCAACTCGGGGCTCGGTCTCGGCCTCATCTTCACGTTCTTCGGCGGGCTGGGCGGCATGGCCATCGTGGCCGGCTGGTGGGGCATCTGGGACATCATCGCCGGCCTCATCGTCGCCGCCCTGTGGGCGCGGCACACGCGCCGGCGCACCGGGTCGGCCAAGGGCGACGCCTCGCGCCACGCGGTGCGGACGATGGATGCCGGCGGCCCTGCGGGAGCCGGCGGTCCGGGGCCGGGCGGTACGGGGCCCGGCGGGACGGGGCCTGGCGGTACGGGGCCGGGCGGGACGGGGCCTGGCGGTACGGGGCCTGGCGCGCCCGACGCCCGCCCGGCGGACGGTCCGTCGGGAGCGGACGCATGAGCCGGCGCGTCCTCATCACCGGCGGCTCGGGATTCCTCGCATCGCACGTGGCCGCGGCCCTGCTCGCCCGGCCGGATGTCGAGCTCGTCGTGGCCGGCGACGTGCGCGAGCCGCAGCATCCCCTCGACGGCGTCGTCTACGAGACCTGCGACGTGACCCGGCCCGACGGGCTCGCCCCGCTGCTGCGTGAGCATCGGATCGACGTCGTCGTGCACCTGGCCGCGATCGTCAACCCCGGCCGCGACCACGAGCTGGAGTACCGCGTCGACGTCGACGGCTCGCGCCACGTGCTCGAAGCCTGCGTCGACGCCGGTGTGACGCGCGTCGTCGTGTCATCGTCGGGCGCCGCCTACGGCTACCACGCCGACAACCCGGAGTGGCTGCGCGAGAGCGATCCGGTGCGCGGCAACGACGAGTTCCCGTACTCGAGGCACAAACGGCTCGTCGAGCAGCTGCTCGCCGGCTACCGCCAGGCCCATCCGGAGCTCGAGCAGGTGGTGTTCCGCATCGGCACGATCCTCGGCCCGACGGTGCAGAACCAGATCACGGCGCTCTGGGACGGCCCGGCCCTGCTGGGCGTGCGCGGCTCGGACTCGCCGTTCGTGTTCGTGTGGGTCGATGATGTGGCCGCCGCCATGGCGCGCGCCGCCACCGACGGCCCGCCCGGCGTCTACAACGTCGCCGGCGACGGGCGCGTGACGGTGCCCGAGATCGCCCGGCGCCTCGGCAAGCGCGTGGTGTGGGTGCCGGCCAGGCTGCTGGCTGCGGGTCTGCGTGTGGGCCGCAGCCTGCGACTCACCGTGCACGGACCCGAGCAGGTCGGCTTCCTGCGCCACCGCCCCGTGCTCGCGAACGACGCCCTCAAGCGCGACTTCGGCTACACGCCCGGCAAGACCTCAGCCGAGGCCTTCGAGGCGTACCTGGAGTCTCACCCCGGCGTCGCCCGCCGCTGACCGGTCGACCGCTGCGGCTCTCCCCCTGAATCCCGTCGTTCGCGCTGCCCTTTTCGGCACGCGCTGCGGATCTCGTGGCGATCCCTCTGTTCGCGCTGTCGAAATCGGCTCTCGCTGTCGTTGTTTTCGGGCGCGAATGCCGATTTCGACAGCGCGGAGCGAGGGTGCGCGCTTCCGGCCAGGCACGCTCGGGGGCAGGAACAGCGAGAGAGTGGATGCCGCGGGCCGCGGCATCCACTCTCCACGACGCTCAGGGACTACGCGTCGAAGCCCTCGGCGATCAGGTCGATCAGCTCTTCGCGCTCCTCGACGGGGAGGAACGCGCCGGCCGCGGCGTTGAGCTGGAAGGCCTCGAGGTCGTCGAGGCCGTACTCGAACGTCTCGGCGAGCAGCGCCAGCTCGCGCGTGAGCGAGGTGCGGCTCATCGTGCGGTTGTCGACGTTCACCGTCACGGCGAAGCCCAGCTGGTACAGCAGGTCGAACGGGTGGTCCTCCATCGTGGTGCCCCAGCGCTCGATGGCGCCCGTCTGCAGGTTCGACGACGGCGACAGCTCCAGCGGGATCTCGCGGTCGCGCACCCAGCGCGCCAGATCGCCGAACTGCACGAGCACCTCTTCGCCCGCGCGCGAGACGACCTCGAGGTCCTCGGCGATGCGCACGCCGTGGCCGAGACGGAGCGCGCGGCCGTCGATCAGCGCGGAGCGGATCGAGTCGAGCCCCGCCGCCTCGCCGGCGTGCACGGTCGCGGGGAAGAACTCCGACGCCAGGTAGTCGAACGCCTCGCGCAGACGCGACGGCGGGAAGCCGTCCTCGGGGCCGGCGATGTCGAAGCCGACCGCGCCGCGGGTGCGCCACTCCACCGCCAGCTTCGCGATCTCGAGCGAGCGATCGGTGTGGCGCATGGCCGAGATCAGCTGGCCCACGCGGATGTCGTGGCCGCGGCTCTCGGCCGCGTCCTCGCCCTCTTCGATGCCCTCCTGCACGGCCGCGACGACCTCGTCGAGCGACAGGCCGCGGCCCAGGTGCTGCTCGGGCGCCCAGCGCACCTCGCCGTAGATGACGCCGTCAGCAGCCAGGTCCTCGACGAACTCGCGGGCGACCCGCGTGAGCCCCTCGCGGGTCTGCATGACCGCCGTCGTCAGGTCGAAGGTCTTCAGGTACTCGACGAGCGAGCCGGAGTCGCTCTTGTCGGCGAACCAGTCCGCGAGGTCGTCCGGGTCGGACTCGGGCACCTCGAGGCCGATCGCGTCGGCGAGCTCGATGATCGTCCCCGGGCGCAGTCCCCCGTCGAGGTGGTCGTGCAGCGAGACCTTCGGCAGGCTGCGGAGGGAGACCCCGTCGAGGATGGCGTCGCCGTGCTGGTCGATGGGCATGGGGTTCTCCTCGAGTGCGATCGCAGGGGGTGGATGAGAGGTGGATGCCGCGCACCGGCGCGACTGAACAGTCTAAGCAGTGATGTGCTCACGGACGAGGGCCGTGGCGGCCGGCGCCTCCGCTCCGATCGACCATGCGCCCTCGACGGCCTCGAGCGCACGCTCGAACCTCGACGCATCCTCGCCCAGCAGGGTGAACAGCGGCTGTCCTGCGGCCACCTGGTCACCCGGCTTGACGTGCAGATCGATGCCGGCGGCGTGCAGCACCGGGTCCTGTGCCCGCGCACGCCCGGCACCCAGCCGCCAGGCCGCGATGCCGAACGGGAGCGCCTCGATCCGGGTGACGTACCCGGCCTCGGATGCCGTCACCGTGTGCGTCTCGTTCGGTTCCGGCAGGGCGGCATCCGGATCCCCGTCCTGCGCGATGATCATCGCGCGCCAGGCATCCATCGCACGGCCGTCACGCAGTGCGCCCTCGACGTCGGCGTCGGGCTGACCCGCGAGCGCGAGCATCTCGCGCGCGAGCGCGACCGTCAGCTCGACGACGTCGGCAGGGCCGCCGCCGGCGAGCACCTCCACCGACTCGCGCACCTCGTTGGCGTTGCCGATGGCAAGACCCAGGGGCGTGTTCATATCGGTGAGCAGGGCCGTGGTCGCCACGCCCGAGTCCGTGCCGAGCTCCACCATCGTGCGGGCGAGCTCGCGGGCGCGGTCGATGTCCTGCATGAACGCGCCCGAGCCGAATTTGACGTCGAGCACCAGCGAGTCGGTGCCCTCCGCGATCTTCTTCGACATGATGCTCGACGCGATGAGCGGGATCGCCTCGACCGTGCCGGTGACGTCCCGCAGCGCGTAGAGCTTCTTGTCGGCCGGCGCCAGGCCCGATCCCGCCGCGCAGATGACCGCGCCGACACCCTGCAGCTGCGCGAACATCTCGTCGTTCGAAAGTGCCGCGCGCCAGCCGGGGATCGACTCCAGCTTGTCGAGCGTCCCGCCGGTGTGGCCGAGGCCCCGGCCGGACAGCTGCGGCACCGCGACACCGAAGCTGGCGACCAGCGGCGCGAGCGGCAGGGTGATCTTGTCGCCGACGCCTCCGGTGGAGTGCTTGTCGACCGTGGGCTTGCCCAGGCCCGCGAAGCTCATGCGCTCGCCCGACGCGATCATCGCGTCGGTCATCACGCGGATCTCGTCGCGCGTCATGCCGTTGAGCAGCACCGCCATCGCGAACGCCGCCATCTGCGAGTCCGCGACGTAGCCGCGCGTGTAGGCGTCGACCATCCAGCGCAGCGCCGGTTCGGGTACCGCTCCCCCGTCGCGCTTGGCGCGGATCACGTCGACCGCGTCGTAGGCCTCGGGCGTCATCGGGCGGCCTCTTCGAGGTCGCGCGGGCCGAACGCGTCCGGCAGCACCTCGTCGATCGTGCGGATGCCCGATACGGTCTCGAGCAGCATGCCAGGGATCGCGAACTCGTACAGCAGCTGGCGGCAGCGGCCGCAGGGCATGATCGTGTCGCCGTGGCCGTTGACGCACACGAACGCCACGAGCCCGCCGCCGCCCGACATCTGCAGGTCGGTCACGAGCCCGCACTCTGCGCACAGGCCGACACCGTACGACGCGTTCTCGACGTTGCAGCCGGTCACGATGCGCCCATCGGTCACGAGGGCGGCCGCCCCCACCTTGTAGCGCGAGTACGGCGCGTACGCGCGCTGCATGGCATCGGTCGCCGCGTTGCGCAGCTCATCCCAGTCGATGTCGGTCACGGGTCGGATCATCCCTTTATGTATGGTTTGCCCGCGGCGGCGGGACCGCGGATCTGCCCGGCGAAGCCCGCCACCGCGAGGATCGTGACGACGTACGGCAGCATCGCCATGAACTCGACGGGGATGGGGGTCTCCAGCACCGAGAGCAGGTTGCGGAGGTTCGTCGCGAAGCCGAACAGGAGCGCCGCGAACGTCGCGCGGATCGGGTCCCACCGGCCGAAGATGACGGCGGCGAGGGCGATGAAGCCGAGGCCCGCGGTCATGTCCTTGGTGAACTGCGGCACCGAGACGAGAGTGAAGTACGCGCCGCCGATGCCGGCGATCGCGCCGGCCAGCGAGACGTTCCAGAAGCGGGTCGTGTTCACCCGGATGCCGACGGTGTCGGCCGCCTGCGGGTGCTCGCCGACCGCGCGCAGCCGCAGTCCCCAGCGGGTGCGGTAGAGACCCCACGCGACGAGCGCGACCGTCACGTACATCAGGTAGCCGATGAAGGTCTGGTTGAACAGCACCGGGCCGATGATCGGGATCTCGCCGAGCAGCGGGATCTTCCAGCGCTCGAAGACGACGGCGCTGTTGAGCGTCCGCTCGTTCGGCACCAGCAGCGCGCCGTAGAGGAAGCCGGTGAGACCGGCGACCAGCACGTTGAGCACGACACCGACGATGACCTGGTCGACGAGGTACTTGATCGAGAACGCCGCCAGCACGAACGCCACCAGCACGCCGCCGATCATCGCGCCGACGAGGCCGACGAACGGGTTGCGCGTCATGCTCGACAGCAGGGCGGCGACGAAGGCGCCGAAGAGGAACTGACCCTCGATCGCGACGTTGACGACGCCGGACCGCTCGCCGATGACACCCCCGAGCGCGCCGAAGATCAGCGGGATCGACAGCGACACGGCCCCGAACAGCAGGCCGGTGACCGGCACGAGGCCGTCGGAGGCGGCCCACACCAGGAACGCGAACACGCCCAGCACGCCGTAGACGATCGCCAGCCAGGGCCCGGGGCGCCGGTAGGTGTAGGCGGCCCAGAACGCGTAGAGCGTCAGCAGCAGCAGGATCACCCACACCGCCCAGCTGGTCGCCGCCGTCGGGACGGAGACCGTGGGCAGGTCGAGCGAGGAGCGCGGGTCGCCGAGACGGAACCGGCTCTCGCCGCTGCGAGGCGCGGCCAGGAACAGCAGGGCCAGCAGCGCCGTGACGATGCCGAGCGAGATCGCCAGCTTGAAGTGGCGCAGCTTCACCGGCGCCGCGGCGGCGACGGGGTGGTCGACGACGGCTGCGGAGGTCATGCCGACACCGCCTTCTCGTTCTGGGGCTCAGCAGGTCGCTTGGCGGCCTTCGCGCGCGCCTTGGCGGCCTTCTCGGCATCCGTCTTGGGCAGGAAGAAGATCGTGCGCACGAGCGGCGGTGCCGCGATGAACAGCACGATGAGCGACTGCACGACGAGCACGATGTCGACCGGGATGCCCTGCGACGTCTGCATCGTGAAGCTGCCGGCCTTGAGTGCGCCGAACAGGATGCCCGCGGCGAACGTGCCCCATGCGCGGCTGCGGCCGAGCAGCGCCACGGTGATCGCGTCGAATCCGATCCCGGCGTCGATGTAGGCGTCGAAGCCGCTGACCACC
Organism: Microbacterium helvum; assembly: GCF_014779795.1. Taxonomy (GTDB): domain Bacteria; phylum Actinomycetota; class Actinomycetes; order Actinomycetales; family Microbacteriaceae; genus Microbacterium; species Microbacterium helvum. Next base: position 192,043 of record NZ_JACXZS010000005.1, on the reverse strand, counting down.
GATCCCTGGATCTGGTTCATCGCGGCCAGGCCCGACAGACCGCCGGCGAACAGCATCGCGTAGATGTACATGCGCTGCACCGAGATGCCGGCGGCGCGCGCGGCGTGCGGGTTCTCGCCCACCGCGCGCAAACGGAAGCCGAGGCTGGAGCGCTCGACGAGCCACCAGACGAACACCGTCGCGGCGATGACGATCACGAAGCCCCAGTCCAGCAGCGGGAACCGCGGCCCGAACAGCTCGGGGAACTGCGCGTTGCCGGGCGTCGGGTTCGAGATCGGCTGGTTGCTTCCGGTCGCCTGCAACAGGCCGGGAGTGCGCACGAGCCACATCACGAGGTAGAGCGCGACGTAGTTGAGCATGATCGTGAGGATCACCTCGTGAGCGCCGGTGCGGGCCTTGAGCAGACCCACGATGCCGCCCCAGATCGCACCGCCTGCGATGCCGGCCAGCAGCGTCACGGGCAGCTGCAGCCACATCGGCAGCCCGAGCTGGAAGGTGACGAGGCCCGCCGTCGCCGCACCGATCAGCATCTGGCCGCGACCGCCGATGTTGAACAGGCCCACGCGGAACGCGAGCGCCACGCCGAGTCCGGCTGCGATCAGCGGGGCCGCGAAGCCCAGCGTGTTCGTCAGCGGACGGATCTGCGTCGCGAAGTCATGGGCGCGTGCGTTGAAGATCGACCCGCGGAACAGCGCCTCGTAGCCGCCGTACACCGCGTTCCAGATCGCCACGAACGTGTCGCCGGGCCGCGCGAAGAAGTAGCCCGATGCCGAGCGCACGTCCTCGTCGGTGAACGCGATCAGGATGCCGCCGACGACCATGGCCGCGACGATCGCGAGGATCGTGGTGACCGCGCTGCCGCGCAGCAGCTCCTTGATGAACACGTTCTGACGCGGCGGCGGTGCGACCTCGCCGTCGGCGGCGCCGGGTGCGTCAGGCGTCGGAGCGGGCAGGTCCGGCGAACCGGTGAGGGGACCCGACACCGACGGCAGCTGCTCGGGCAGAAGCCCGTGCCCTGCGTCGGAGGCGCCGGGAGTCGATCCCGTGGACTCGTCGTTCACGCGGCTGCTCCGCTCTCGGGCGACTCGCCCGCCATCATGAGGCCCAGCGTGTCGCGGGGCGTGTCACTGGGGACGATGCCGACGATCGCCCCGCGGTACATCACCGCGATGCGGTCGGCGAGGGCGACCACCTCGTCGAGCTCGGTGGAGACGACGAGCACGGGCACGCCCGAGTCGCGGGTCTCGACGATGCGCTGGTGGATGAACTCGATCGATCCGACGTCGACGCCGCGCGTGGGCTGGGCGGCCACGAGCAGCTTCAGGTCGCGGCTCATCTCGCGGGCGATGACGACCTTCTGCTGGTTGCCGCCGGACAGGGTGCCCGCGGCCACGCCGGCGCCCTGTGTGCGGATGTCGTATTCGGCGATGCGCGCCTGCGCGAACTCGTCGAGTGCGGCGCGGCGGATCGTGCCGCCGCTGACGAACGCGCGGTCGCCGGAGCGGTCGAGGATGAGGTTCTCGGCCACCGTGAAGGTGCCGACCAGGCCGTCCTCGGTGCGGTCCTCCGGCACGAACCCGACGCCCTCGTCGAGGATGCCGCGGATGCTCTTGCCGACCAGTTCGACCCCGCCGAGCGAGACCGAGCCGCTCACGCGGTCCGCGAGCCCGACGATCGCCTCGACGAGCTCGGTCTGACCATTGCCCTGGACGCCGGCGACGGCGAGCACCTCGCCGGGCCGGATGTCGAACGTCACGTCGTCGACGACGACGGCGCCGTCCGCGGTGATGACGCGCAGCGCGTCGACCTGCAGGCCGACGCCGTCGCCGATGCGCGGCGGGTCCTTGTGGACGGTCAGCTCGACCGCACGGCCGACCATGAGCGAGGCGAGCTCGGCGTTGGAGGCGGTCGGCGACGCCTCGCCGACGACCTTGCCGAGCCGGATGACCGTGATGCGGTCGGCGACCGCGCGCACCTCGCGCAGCTTGTGCGTGATGAACACGATCGACGTGCCCTCGTCGCGCAGCTGCCGCATGATCGCCATGAGCTCGTCGGTCTCTTGCGGCGTCAGCACGGCGGTGGGCTCGTCGAACACGAGCACCTTCGCGTCGCGTGCCAGAGCCTTGATGATCTCGACGCGCTGCTGGACGCCCACGGGCAGCTCGCCGACGAGCGCGTCGGGGTCGATCTCGAAGCCGAACCGGGCTGCGACGTCGCGCACGTGCTGGCGCGCCGCATTGAGGTCGAGGGCGCCGAGGCCCTTGGTCGACTCGTGGCCGAGCATGACGTTCTCGGCGACGGTGAAGACGGGGATGAGCATGAAGTGCTGGTGCACCATGCCGATGCCCGCGGCCATGGCGTCGCCCGGTCCGCGGAAGTGCTGAACGACGTCGTCCAGCAGGATGTCGCCCTCGTCCGCCTGATACAGGCCGTACAGGACGTTCATCAGGGTGGATTTGCCGGCGCCGTTCTCCCCCAGGAGAGCGTGGATCTCACCGGGCTCGACCACGAGATCGATGTGGTCGTTGGCCACGAGAGACCCGAACCGCTTCGTGATTCCACGGAGCTCGAGCTTCATACTGTGCACCTTAGCGATTGAGTGATCGGGCGAGGAAGAACCGCGGCCGGGAGGATGAGGATCCCCCCGGCCGCGGCTGCGTCATCGTCCGGATTACGGCGAGCTGGGCGAGGTGACCTCGAGGTCGCCCGAGATGATCTGCTCCTTCAGCGCGTCGAGCTCGTCGGTCAGCCCGTCGGGCAGCTGCGACTCGAAGTCGTGGAAGGACGACAGGCCCACGCCGTCGTTCTCGAGCGTGCCGACGTACGGTGCCACGTCGAACTCGTCGTTCGCGGCCGCCATCGTCGCGTCGTACACCGCGGAGTCGATGCGCTTCATGATCGAGACCAGCACCAGGTCGGCGACCGAGGGGTCGCTGACGGCGATGTCGGAGTCGACACCGAGCATCACGGCGCCGTTGTCGGTGTCGCGGATGGCCTGCGCGGCGCTCTGGTAGATCGGGCCGCCGACCGGCAGCAGCACGTCGACGCCCTGGTCGAGCGCGGTCTGCATCGCCTGCTTCGAGTCGTCGTTGGCGTCGAAGTTGTTCGTGAACTGACCGGTCTGCGCGTCGACGTCCCAGCCGTAGGTCGCCACGTCGGCGCCCTTGTCCTCGTTGTACTTCTCAACGCCGTCGATGAAGCCGTCCATGAAGATCGTCACCGGCGGGATCGGGATGCCGCCGACCGTGCCGACGCTGTTGACGCCCGACTGCGCCGACCACGCTGCCGCGGCGTAGCCGCCGAGGTACGCGGCCTGGACCGTGTCGAACAGAAGGGGCTTGATGTTCGGGGCGTCGGTCTTGCCGTCGCCCTTGTCGGTGCCGTCGTCGTTCTTGGCGCCCTTGTTGTCGGCCCAGTCGTCGATGATGGCGTACTCGAGGTCGGGGTTGGCCAGCGCCGAGTCGACCGTCGCGGCGGAGAGCTTGAAGCCGACGGAGATGATGAACGTGCACCCGTCGGCCACGAGGTTCTCGAGGTTCGGGGCGTAGTCGTTGGCGGACTCCGACTCGGCCTGCTTGAGGTCGACGCCGAGCTCCTTGGCGGCCTTCTGCATGCCCTCGAGCGCGGACTGGTTGAACGACTTGTCGTTGAAGCCGCCGTCGTCGGAGACGATGCAGGGCGTGAAGCCCTCGACCTTGGGACCGGCGTCGCCCGTGCTGGTCGGGTTGTCTTCGGGCGCGGAGCCGCAGCCCGCGAGGGCCAGCAGGATGCCCGCGGCGGCGGTGACGCCGACGAGCTTCTTGGTGCGTGAGATGGTCAACTCAGCCTCCACAGGATTCCCCCCGCGTCCTTCACGGGGACTGCATCAAGTTACACACTGTGTCGGCGCGGTTGCATGCTTCGCGACGCCCTGTTCGCGAAATGTTGCAAGACCGCAATATGGTGCTCAGATGAGCACGGGATGCCGGGCGCCCGGCAGGGCCCGCGTGCCCGAGGCTCCGCCCGGCGCGGAGCGATGAGCGCAGTGGTGTGCGGGCCGGTCCGGCACTTCGTCTAGAGCACTTCGCCGCGCCCGCTGAGCTTGAGCGCGTCGACCACGCCCTTGACCCGCTGCGCATGCTCGCTCGTGGTGACCAGCAGGGCGTCCTCGGTGTCGACGACGACGATGTCGCGCACGCCGATGAGGCTGATCACGCGGCGCGTCTGGCTGACAACGATTCCGCTGGCCGCGTCGGAGAGGATGCGGGCGTTCTCGCCGAGGATCGCCAGATCGTTCTTGCGGCCGTGCGAGTTGAGCTTGGCGAGGCTGGCGAAGTCGCCCACGTCGTCCCAGTCGAAGTGACCGGGGATGACGGCCAGGCGTCCCTTCGCGGCGGCGGGCTCGGCGACGGAGTAGTCGATCGCGATCTTGGTGAGCGTCGGCCACACGCGGTCGACGACCGGTCCGCGCGCCTCGCGGTCGTCCCACGCCTCTGCGAGATCCATCAGGCCGGCGTAGAGATGCGGATCGCTCTCGGCGATCTCGCCCAGCAGCACGTCGGCCCGCGCGATGAACATGCCGGCGTTCCACAGGTAGTTGCGGTCGGCGAAGTACTCCTTCGCGGTCTCGAGGTCCGGCTTCTCGACGAAGCTCTCCACGAGTGCCGCCTCGGGGGCGCCGTCGATCTCGAGCGCGTCGCTCTTCTTGATGTAGCCGAAGCCGACCGAGGGTTCCGAGGGCTGGATGCCGATCGTGCAGATGTAGCCCTCGCGCGCCGTCGCGACCGCCTGGCGCACCGCCCAGTCGAACAGCTGCGGCACGCGGATCACGTGGTCGGCGGCGAAGGAGCCGATGATCACATCGGGCTCGCGGCGCGAGAGGATCGCTGCGGCCAGACCGATCGCGGCCGTCGAGTCGCGCGGCTCGGACTCGAGGAAGACGTTGAGGTCGGCGATCCCGGGCAGTTCCTTCTCGACGGCGGCGCGGTGGGCGCGGCCGGTGACGACGGCGATGCGATCGGGGCCGGCGAGAGGCTCGAGCCGGTTCCAGGTGTCGCGCAGCAGCGTGTGGCCGGAACCGGTGAGGTCGTGCAGGAACTTCGGAGCGTCGGCTCGCGAGAGCGGCCACAGGCGGCTGCCGATGCCGCCGGCGGGGATGACGGCGTAGAAGTCTTCGATGGGGCCGGACATGCGTCTCAGGCTACCCGCCGGGTTCGGCGCGGCGACGACGGAACCGTGCCCGTCGTCGCCGCGCGCGGTTCAGCCGACCCGCGGCGAGGTGCCCGGGGTCGCGTCGCGGAGGGACTCGAGCAGCGCGTCGAAGGCGGGCTTCGGCGTGAACTCCTCGTCGGTGATCGTCGCCCAGCCCTCACCGGGGAAGACGCCGGGCACCCACGAGTACGCGTCCGAGAAGCCCCACACCGTGAAGGACGAGCAGGCGGTCACGTTCAGGCAGGCCTGCAGCATCGCGTCGTAGCGCTCGGCCTGCACGGCGATCTGCTCAGGCGTCGGGCCGGTCTGGCCGTCGAGGAGCGGGATGCGCACGTCGGCCTCGGTCACGGCGACCTGCAGCCCCAGGTCTGCGAAGCGCTCGAAGTTGGCCTGGATGGAGGTGTCGAATCCGTACAGCAGGCTCAGGTGGCCCTGGGCGCCGAAGCCGCCGAGCGGCGCGCCGTCGGCGAGCATCTGCTGCGCGAGCGCGTAGTAGGCGTCGGTCTTCGTGTTGATGCCCTCGGCGTTGTAGTCGTTGAGGAACAGCACCGCGTCGGGGTCCGCCTCGTGCGCCCAGCGGAACGCGTCCACGAGGAGGGCGACCGGGTCGTCCGCGCACGCCTTGAGGAAGGGGTTCGCCTGTGTGCGCAGCCGCACCCCGCCGTTGTCCCACTCGTCCTGGAAGATCTCGTTCGCGACGTCCCACTCGTAGATCTCGCCCTTGAAGTGGCCGACGACGGTCCGGATGTGGTCCTCGAGCACGGCACGCGCATCGTCGCACGTCCACGTCGCGCTCGCCGCTGTGACCCAGGCCGGGTTCTGGTTGTGCCACAGCAGCGTGTGGCCGCGCACCTGCTGGTGGTTGGCCTTGGCGAACGCGACCAGCGCGTCGGCGGACGTGAAGTCGTACACGTCCGGCGCGGGGTGGACGGCATCCCACTTCATGTCGTTCTCCGGCGACAGCGACGAGAACTGGCCGGCGAGCACCTGCTGGAACTCGGTTGGCGCCTTGCGGTCGTAGCCCACCAGCTGCTGCTGAGCCCAGACCGCGCTGCCGACGGCGAGGTCGCGCGGTGCCTGATTGCGCAGCGCGTCCTTGTCGGCGTTGCTGAATCCGGGAGGCGCGGCACTCGCGGCGTGCGCGGCCCACAGAGGCAGCACCAGAGCGACGGCGGCCGTGGCCACCAGCAGTGATCTGATCGATCGGCGCATGGGAGATCTCCTGACATCGTTGTCGGTCCATATCCGTCACCCGGGCGACGCATATGTTCGTGTGCGCAACAAACGCTAGGAGCCGTGGCCGCGGAGGGCAAAAGGTTTCGTCAGGTTTTCCACGATCGCGTCCACCCGGGCGAAGATCTCTCGACGTCGAGATAAGTTAGGCCGACCTAATCGCCCAGTCGAGCCCGACGGGAATAGGATGAAACACACAGGTTCCAATCAGGGAGGACGGCCGTGTCTGCACCAGCACGCGTCACACCGTCGGTATCCGAGACCACTTCCCGAGTCCCGCGCGGCACCCTGTACCGCGGGAACGAAGGCATGTGGTCGTGGGTGCTGCATCGCATCACCGGCGTCGCGATCTTCTTCTTCCTTCTCGTGCACATCCTCGACACGGCGCTGATCCGCGTCTCTCCCGAGGCGTACGACGCGGTGATCGGCACGTACAAGAATCCGGTGATGGCACTCGGCGAGGTGGCTCTCGTGGCCGCGATCGCGTACCACGCGTACAACGGGCTGCGCATCATCCTGGTCGACTTCTGGCCGTGGGCGACGCGTCACCAGCGCCAGCTGTGGTGGGGCGTCATCGGCCTGTGGGCGGTGACGATGCTGGGCTTCGCCCCGCGTCACCTCATGCTCGCGTTCGCGCCGGGAGGGGGCCACTGATGACCGCCATCGCCGATCCGCGCGCACCCCGCGCCGCCGTCCGCCGCAAGGGCCCCAACCTCGAGAAGTGGGGCTGGATGTACATGCGCGCCTCCGGCGTGCTGCTCGTCGTCCTGATCTTCGGGCACCTCTTCGTCAACCTCATGGTGGGCGAGGGCATCCACGGCATCGACTTCGCGTTCGTCGCGGGCAAGTACACCACCCCGTTCTGGCAGTGGTGGGACGTCCTCATGCTCTGGCTCGCGCTCATCCACGGCGCCAACGGCATGCGCACGATCGTCAACGACTACGTCACGCACAACGGCACGCGTCGCGTGCTGGTGTGGGCGCTGTGGCTCGCCGCCGCGTTCCTGATCGTCCTCGGCACGCTCGTCGTGTTCACGTTCGACCCGTGCATCGGCTTCGACCCCGAGACCGCGTCGGACGTCATCATCGGAATCTGCGGATAGCGTCGGGCGATCCCCGGCATCGACCATCGAAAGCATCAGCGTGAGCACTGAGACCATCGACTCCTACGTCAAGGACGGCGTCCACTACCACCAGTTCGACATCGTGATCGTCGGCGCCGGCGGCGCCGGCATGCGGGCCGCCATCGAAGCAGGCCCCGGCGCGAAGACCGCCGTGATCACGAAGCTCTACCCGACCCGCTCGCACACCGGTGCGGCGCAGGGCGGCATGGCGGCGGCCCTGGCCAACGTCGAAGAGGACTCCTGGGAGTGGCACACGTTCGACACCGTCAAGGGCGGCGACTACCTCGTCGACCAGGACGCGGCCGAGATCCTCGCCAAAGAGGCCATCGACGCGGTCATCGACCTCGAGAACATGGGTCTGCCGTTCAACCGCACGCCCGACGGCAAGATCGACCAGCGCCGCTTCGGCGGCCACACCGCCGACCACGGCAAGACCCCCGTGCGCCGGGCGTGCTACGCCGCCGACCGCACCGGCCACATGATCCTGCAGACGCTGTTCCAGAACTGCGTCAAGCTCGGCATCAACTTCTTCAACGAGTTCTACGTCCTCGACCTGGTCACGGTCGGCGAGGGCAAGGACAAGCAGATCGCGGGCGTCGTCGCATATGAGCTCGCCACCGGCGAGCTGCACGTCTTCCAGTCCAAGGCCGTGATCTTCGCGACCGGCGGCTTCGGCAAGATCTTCAAGACGACCTCCAACGCCCACACGCTCACGGGCGACGGCGTCGGCATCATCTGGCGCAAGGGCCTGCCGCTGGAGGACATGGAGTTCTTCCAGTTCCACCCGACGGGACTGGCCGGGCTCGGCATCCTGCTCACCGAGGGTGCGCGCGGCGAGGGAGCGATCCTGCGCAACGTCACCGGCGAGCGGTTCATGGAGCGCTACGCGCCCACCATCAAGGACCTCGCCCCCCGTGACATCGTGAGCCGCTGCATGGTGCAAGAGGTCGCCGAGGGCCGCGGCGCCGGCCCCCACCGCGACTACGTGCTGCTGGACTGCACGCACCTGGGCGCAGAGGTCCTCGAGACCAAGCTCCCCGACATCACCGAGTTCGCCCGCACGTACCTGGGCGTCGACCCGGTCGTCGAGCCCGTCCCGGTCATGCCGACCGCGCACTACGCGATGGGCGGCATCCCGACCAATAACAACGCCGAGGTCCTCGCCGACAACACCACCGTCGTGCCAGGCCTGTACGCGGCCGGCGAGTGCGCGTGCGTCTCGGTGCACGGCTCGAACCGGCTGGGCACCAACTCGCTGCTCGACATCAACGTCTTCGGCAAGCGCGCTGGCCGCAACGCGGTCGAGTACGTCAAGACCGCCGAGTTCGTGGCGCTTCCCGACGACCCGGCCGCCGAGGTGCGCGGCCTGATCGAGGGCCTGCGCAACAACGCGGGCACCGAGCGCATCGCGGTGCTGCGCAAGAAGCTGCAGGACGAGATGGACCGCAAGGCCCAGGTGTTCCGCACCGACGAGTCCCTCGGCGAGGTGCTCGAGGTCATCGAAGAGCTGCGCGAGCGCTACAAGAACGTCCACGTCGACGACAAGGGCAAGCGGTTCAACACCGATCTGCTCGAGGCCGTCGAGCTCGGATTCCTCCTCGACCTGGCCGAGGTGGTCGTCTACGCCGCGCGCAACCGCAAAGAGAGCCGCGGCGGCCACATGCGGGACGACTTCCCGACGCGTGACGACGAGAACTACATGAAGCACACCATGGCGTACCTGTCGGGCGACCCGCACTCCTCGGACGCTGCGGACCACATCACCCTGGACTGGAAGCCCGTCGTCTTCACGAAGAACGAGAAGGGCGAGTTGAACTACCCGCCGATGGAGAGGAAGTACTGATGACGCTCGTCGCCGACGCGGATTCCGCTACCGAGACCACCAACGACACCGGCATCCAGTCGTTCCTCGTCACGTTCATCATCCGTCGCTTCGACCCCGAGGTCGACGAGGAGCCGCGCTGGGTGGACTACGACGTCGAGCTGTACTCGACGGACCGCGTACTGGACGCCCTGCACAAGATCAAGTGGGAGGTCGACGGCTCGCTGACGTTCCGCCGCTCGTGCGCCCACGGCATCTGCGGCTCGGACGCGATGCGGATCAACGGCCGCAACCGTCTGGCCTGCAAGACGCTGATCAAGGACCTCGACATCTCGAAGCCGATCTACGTCGAGGCGATCAAGGGCCTGCCGCTGGAGAAGGACCTCGTCGTCGACATGGAGCCGTTCTTCGCGTCGTACCGCGAGGTGCAGCCGTTCCTCATCGCGAACTCGAAGCCCGAGGCCGGCAAGGAGCGCATCCAGTCGATCGTCGACCGTGAGGTCTTCGACGACACGACGAAGTGCATCCTCTGCGCCGCGTGCACGTCCTCGTGCCCGGTCTTCTGGACCGACGGCCAGTACTTCGGCCCTGCCGCGATCGTCAACGCGCACCGCTTCATCTTCGACTCGCGCGACGACGCCGGCGATGTGCGCCTCGACATCCTCAACGACAAAGAGGGCGTGTGGCGCTGCCGCACGACCTTCAACTGCACCGAGGCATGCCCCCGCGGCATCGAGGTGACCAAGGCGATCGCCGAGGTCAAGCAGGCCGTCCTGCGGGGCGGAGCCCGATGAGCCCGCGCGTCCGCGCGGCTCGCCGCTGACGCACAGAGGGACCCAGATGACCACGTCGCAACGGAGCGACCGGGAACAGCGTGAAGTCGGGCGGATGCCTCGTGCCTCGCGTGTCGCCGTCACGGCCGCCTATTCCGCCCAGGCCCTCGGCTATGCCGTGCTCGTCACGTCGCTGCCCGCGCTGAAGGCGCGTCAGCAGATCGACGACATGACGATCTCGCTGATCCTCCTCGGCGTGAGCGTCGCCGCAGCGCTCGGATCCGTGCTCGCCGACGTCGTGGCGGTGCGCTGGGGAAGCCGTGCGGCGCTCGCGACGGGCCTCATCATCGAGGCCGCGCTGCTGCCCGTGGTGGCGTTCGAGACGCCGTTCGCGGTGTTCGTCGGCGCCCTCGCCGTCTACGGGGTCGGACTCGGCTGCGTCGACGCCGCCTCGGCGATGCAGGGCGTGCTGGTGCAGCGCTCCTACGGACGCTCGCTCATGGGCGGTTTCTTCGCGGGCTACACGGCCGCGGCGATCGCCGGTGCGCTGCTGGTCTCCGGCGTGGCGGCATCCGCCGTCGGCGCCGGCGTCGCGATCACGGTCGCCGCCTTCGTGATCCTCGCGATCGCTCTGGTGGGCACCCGGCTGTTCGCACGGGACGTGCCGGTGGACGAGGCGCTGCCCGCCGCCGAGCGCTCGAGGCTCCCCCGCGCCGGCATCTGGGCCTTCGGCCTCGTCATCCTGGCCGTGTTCGTCGTCGACTCGTCGGTCAGCACGTGGAGCACCGTCTACCTGCAGGACAACCTGCAGGCGCTGGCGTGGGTCGCCCCTCTCGGCTACGCCGTCTACCAGGCCTGCATCCTCGTCACGCGGCTTGCCACCGACCGCCTGCTGCCGATCGTCGGCCGCGTTCGGCTGGTGCTGATCGCGACCCTCGTCTCGATCGTCGGCTGCCTGCTGGTGGCACTCCTCCCCTTCGCGGCGGCCGCCGTGGCCGGCTTCGCCCTGGCCGGCGTCGCGGTCGGCGCGGTGGTGCCGGTCACATTCGGCGCGGCGGGCGAGCTCGACCCCGCGCACAGCGACCAGGTCATCGCCCGAGTCAACATCTTCAACTACGCGGGCGTCATCGTCGGCGCAGTGCTCGTCGGCGTGCTCGCGGGCGGCCCAGGGCTCGGCCTCGGATTCCTGATCCCCGCCGTGGTGCTGCTGTCGGTGCTGTTCGTGCTGCGCTGGTTCCGCACGTCCGCTTCGGCGAAGGATGCCGCACGCGCGAGCGCGGCGCCGGCCGCGTGATGCGGCATCCATCGATAATCTGGCTTCCGTGACCGACAAGCGCCACGGCGAGAACCGCGTACAGGCGGATGCGGCCGAACGCGAGGAGGAGTCGCTGCGCGCGCGCTGGGAGGCCACGCAGGAAGGACTGCGTGAACGCTTCGACGAGCCGATCAGCAAGGCGAGCGCGCTGACCAGACGCACGCTGGGATGGTTCCCCGTGCGGGTATGGCGTCACTTCCTGCAGCACAACGGGTTCCTGCTCGCGGCGGGCGTGAGCTATCAGGCACTGTTCGCGACCTTCGCGGGGATCTACGTCGCGTTCGCGATCGTGGGGCTGTGGCTGGGGGCGAGCCAAAGCGCCATCAACTGGCTCGTCCAGCTGCTCAACAGCTACATTCCGGGGTTGATCGGGCCGAGCGGCGTGTTCAGCGAGCAGGAGGTCGCCGCGGTCGCGACGAGCAGCGCCACCGCCCTCGGCATCACCGGTGTCATCGCCCTCGGCACCTTGCTCTGGACCGCCATCGGGTTCATCACCTTCGCCCGCCGCGCGGTGCGCGACATCTTCGGTCTGCCGCCTGATCTGCGCAGCTACTTCCTGCTGAAGGCGCGTGACTTCCTGGGCGCGTTCCTGTTCGCCGTCGCGCTCCTCCTCGGCTTCGCCGCCACCACTCTCGGCACCTGGGCGCTCGGGCTGGTGTTCGACTGGCTCGGGTGGAGCGACGTGTCGGACTGGTACCGGCTCGCGACCCGCATCGGCTCGGTCATCATCTCGTTCGCGATCTTCAGCGGCGCCCTCGCGGCGCTCATCCGCTTCCTCACCGGCACGCAGCTCAAGTGGCGCCGCATCTGGCCGGGCGCGCTGCTCGGCGGCGGCGCGATCACCGTGCTGCAGCTGTTCACCGGCTGGCTGCTGGTCTACACGCCGACCAACGCCCTGCTGGCCACGTTCGCGATCTTCATCGCGCTGCTGCTGTGGTTCCGCATCATCGGCATCATCATGCTGGTCGCCGCCTCGTGGGTCGCGGTCGCCGCGAAGGATGCCGACGTCCCCTTGATCCCGCAGTCCGAGGCCGAGCGCCTCGCGGCCGAGCACCAGGCGCTCCTCGTCGCCGCGCGGGTGCGGCTGCGCACGGCACAGCAGGCGCGCGACTCGGCGAACTGGTACCAGGCGTGGGCCGCCGACCGTGCGGTGCGGGCCGCCGAGCAGGAGCTCTCGCAGGTCGAGGCATCCACTCCCCCCACGCCGACGTCCGCCGGCAAGCCGCCGCGCGACCGCTGAATGTCGGCGGTGCCGGATAGTCTGGCGGGCGTGTCTCGCCGCGTTCGCATCGCCTCTGTCAACGTCAATGGAATCCGCGCCGCCGTCCGCAACGGCATGATCGAGTGGCTCGACGGGGCCGATGTCGACATCATGGCGCTGCAAGAGGTGCGGGCCACGGCCGAGCAGCTGCACGCGGCTCTTCCCGGCTGGCAGATCGTCAACGACGAAGCCATCGCGAAGGGACGCGCCGGTGTCGCCGTGGTGAGCCGGATGCCGGCGGTCGCGGTGCGGCCCGTGCTCGGTCCCGAGGCTCTCGAGGGCGTCGACCGGACGCACTGGGCGGGCCGGTGGATCGAGACGGACTTCGAGATCGACGGCGAGCTGCTCACCGTCGTGAGCGCGTATGTCCACAGCGGCGAGGCCGACACCCCCAAGCAGGACGCGAAATGGGCGTTCCTCGATGCCATGGAGGAGCGGATGCCGCGGCTCGCTGCCGAGCGGCCGCTCGCCGTGGTCATGGGCGACCTCAACGTGGGGCACCGCGAGCTCGACATCCGCAACTGGAAGGGCAACGTCAAGAGGGCCGGCTTCCTGCCCAGGGAACGCGCCTACTTCGATCGCATCCTGGGCGAGTCGGGTACGCAGGTGACCGGTGTCGACGGGTCGGTGGGCACAGGGCTCGGCTGGATCGACGTGGGCCGCCGGTTCCACGGCGAGGTCGACGGCCCCTATTCATGGTGGTCGAGTCGCGGCAAGGCGTTCGACAACGACACCGGCTGGCGCATCGACTACCACCTCGTGACTCCGCAGCTCGCCGAACGGGTGACGGACTACCGCGTGGCGCGCGCCGCATCGTGGGACACCCGGTGGAGCGACCACGCCCCCGTCGTCGCGGACTACACGATCGGCAGCTGAGTCCGGGGCCGGCGCTGGCCGCCGGCATCCGCTTTATAGACTTGAACGATGAGCAAACCGCGCCTGTACTCCGGCATGCAGCCCTCGGCCGATTCCCTGCAGATCGGCAACTACATCGGGGCGCTCATGCAGTGGCGCGATCTGCAGGCGTCATACGACGCGTTCTTCTCGGTGGTCGACCTGCACGCGATCACCGTCGCCCAGGACCCCGCGCACCTGCGCGAGAAGACCCGGCGCACCGCGGCGCAGTACATCGCCGCGGGCATCGAGCCGTCGAAGTCCACGCTGTACGTGCAGTCGCACGTGCCGGCGCACGCCGAACTGGCCTGGATCCTGTCGACGATCACCGGTTTCGGCGAGGCCGGCCGCATGACGCAGTTCAAAGACAAGTCCTCGCGCTACGGGTCGGATGCGACGTCGGTGGGCCTGTTCACCTACCCCGTGCTGATGGCGGCCGACATCCTGCTGTACCAGACCGACATCGTGCCGGTCGGCGACGACCAGAAGCAGCACGTCGAGCTGACCCGTGATCTCGCGGAGCGCTTCAACGGCCGGTTCGGCCAGACCTTCCGCGTTCCGATGCCGGTGATCCAGCAGGACACCGCGCGCATCTACGACCTGCAGAACCCGACGGCCAAGATGTCGAAGTCTGCCGAGTCGGACGCCGGCGTGCTGTGGCTGCTCGATGAGCCGTCGAAGTCGGCGAAGAAGGTCATGCGGGCCGTCACCGACTCCGAGGGCTCGGTGCGCTACGACCGCGAGAACAAGCCCGGCGTCTCGAACCTGCTCGTGATTTACGCCGCCCTGACCGGCCGTCAGATCCCCGCGATCGAGGACGAGTACGCGGGCCGCGGGTACGGCGACTTCAAGAAGGGCCTCGCCGAGGTGGTCGTGAACGAGTTCGGGCCGGTGCGCGAGCGTGCACTGGAGCTGCTCGACGATCCCGCCGAGCTCGACCGCGTGCTGGCCGCGAACGCCGCCAAGGCCGAAGAGGTCGCCGATCGCACTCTCGCCGACGTCTACGACAAGGTGGGCCTGCTGCGCCGCGCGCGCTGACGCGCCCCGCCGAGATGGAACCGGTCACGCTTCGCACGGCTCGACTGGAGCTGTCGCTGCCCGAGGCGGGCGACGTCGACGCCCTGTACGCGGCGTGTCAGGATGCCGACATCCAGCGCTTCACCCCGGTGCCCTCGCCGTATCGCCGCAGCGATGCCGAGGCCTTCGTCGAGCGCGTGCCGCAGGACTGGAAGAGCGGCATCCATCTCACCTGGGTCATCCGCGAGGGCGAGCGGCTGGTCGGAACGATCGGGTTCTACCGCATCGATGGAAAGGGCTCGGGAGAGATCGGCTATTGGATCTCGCCTGACGCCCGCGGCGGCGGGCAGCTGCGCGAAGCGGCACGCGCGGTCATCGACTGGGGATTCGCCCCGGACGGACTGGGGCTGGTGCGGATCGAGTGGCGTGCCGTGGCCGGCAACATCGCGTCGGCCCGTGCCGCCCGGGCGCTCGGGTTCCGCTACGAGGGACTGCTGCGCCAGGCGCTCGTCGGGCCGCGCGGCCGCGACGACGGCTGGATCGCGGGACTGCTCGTGGCCGACGACCGGACGCCGCAGCCCTGGCCTGTGCTGGAGGCGTGACCCGCGGACTCCGCTGACACCGTGTCGGCGCGGCATGGCAGGATGAGCGCATGCCCGAGATGCCCGAGGTGCAGGGACTCGTCGACTTCCTCGGCGACCGGCTCGCCGGCGTGCACATCGAGCGCGCCACCGTCGCGAACATCGCCGCGCTCAAGACCTACGACCCGCCGATCGACGCGCTCCACGGGCAGGAGATCACGGGCGCCGCGCGTCACGGCAAATTCGTCGACCTCTCGACGACGGGCCCGCACCTGGTCTTCCACCTGGCGAAGGCGGGCTGGCTGCGGTGGTACGACGAGCTGCCGAAGACGATCATCCGCCCGGGAAAGACGCCGATCGCACTGCGGGTGGGACTGTCCGACGGCGCCGGGTTCGACCTGACCGAGGCGGGCACCAAGAAGTCCCTCGCGGTCTACGTGGCGCGCGAGCCCGCCGACGTCCCCGGCATCGCGCGACTCGGCCCCGACCCGCTCGACGCCTCATTCACCCGCGACGACTTCGCCGCGCTGCTCGCCGGCCGCCGCACGCAGATCAAGGGTGTGCTGCGCGACCAGTCGATCATCGCCGGCGTCGGCAACGCGTACTCCGATGAGATCCTCCACGCCGCGAAGATGTCGCCGTACGCGCTGGCCTCTTCGCTGGGGGACGACGAGGTGAGCCGCCTGTTCGACGCGATGACCTCGACGCTGCGCGATGCGGTGGCCGAGGCATCCGGCAAGCCTCCCGCCGACCTCAAGGACGCCAAGCGGCGCGGCATGCAGGTGCACGGCCGCCGCGGCGAGGCCTGCCCGGTCTGCGGCGACGAGGTGCGCAGCGTGTTCTTCGCCGACAACTCGCTGGAGTACTGCCCGACGTGCCAGACCGGCGGCAAGATCCTCGCCGACCGGCGCCTGTCGCGCCTGTTGAAGTAGGCGGGACTCAGCCCTCGGTGTGCATGAGCACGCGGGCGTCCTCGTCGACCCAGTCGAGCGACTTCGACACGGCCTTTCGCCACTGCCGGTACCGGCGCTCGCGCTCGTCCGTCGGCATGCGCGGTTCGAAGCGGGCGTCCTCGCGCCAGTGCGCGCGCAGCTCGTCGAGGTCGCGCCAGACACCGGTCGCGAGGCCGGCGGCATAGGCGGCGCCGAGAGCGGTCGTCTCGACCACCTTCGGCCGCACGACCGGGATGCCGAGGATGTCGGCCTGGAACTGCATCAGCAGGTCATCGCGGGTCATGCCGCCGTCGACGCGCAGCTCTGCGAGCGTGCGCCCGGTGTCGGCGACGACGGCGTCGATCACGTCGCGAGTCTGGAACGCCGTCGACTCCAGCGCGGCGCGGGCGATGTGAGCCTTGTTGACGTAGCGCGTGAGCCCGACGAGCGCACCGCGTGCGTCCGGCCGCCAGTAGGGTGCGAACAGGCCGGAGAACGCCGGGACGAAGTAGGCGCCGCCGTTGTCGTCCACGCTGGCGGCGAGGCTCTCGACGTCTTCGGAGCGCTGGATGATGCCGAGGTTGTCACGCAGCCACTGCACGAGCGACCCGGTGACCGCGATCGACCCTTCGAGAGCGTAGTGCGCGGGCTCGTCGCCGATGCGGTACCCGACCGTCGTGATGAGGCCGCTGCCCGACCGCACGATCTCGGTCCCGGTGTTCACGAGGAGGAAGTTGCCCGTGCCGTAGGTGTTCTTCGACTCGCCGACGTCGAACGCGGCCTGGCCGAAGGTCGCCGCCTGCTGATCGCCGAGGATGCCGGCGATCGGCACGCCGTCGAGCACCGACGGGAGCTGTGAGTGGCCGACGATCTCGGACGACGAGCGGATCTCGGGCATCATCGCGCGCGGGATGCCCCACACCGCGAGCAGCTCGTCGGACCAGTCGAGCGTGCGCAGGTCCATGAGCAGCGTGCGGGACGCGTTGGTGACGTCGGTGACGTGGATGCCGCCCCGGGCGCCGCCGGTGAGGTTCCACACCACCCACGTGTCGGGGGTGCCGAACAGCAGCTCCCCCGCCTCGGCGGCGGACCGGGCGCCGGGCACGTTGTCGAGGATCCACGCCACCTTCGAGGCCGAGAAGTAGGTCGCGAGAGGCAGCCCCGTGACGTCGGCGAACCGGTCGGCGCCGCCCTCGGCGCTCAGCGCGTCGATGCGCGGCTGCGTGCGCGTGTCCTGCCACACGATGGCGTTGTGGACCGGGCGGCCGGTGCGCTTCTCCCACACGATGGCGGTCTCGCGCTGGTTCGTCACGCCGATCGCCGCGACGTCGGCCGCCGTGATCCGTGCTCGCGTCAGGCACGACGCGATGACCCACTCGGTGCTCGTCCAGATCTCGACGGGATCGTGCTCGACCCTGCCGGCGCGGGGGAAGATCTGCTCGTGCTCGCGCTGCGACACGGCGACGACCGCGCCCTCCCGGTCGAACACGATGGCGCGGGTCGAGGTCGTGCCCTGGTCGATCGCCAGCACGTGGTCGGACAACGTCGTCTCCTTCTCCCCCGGGCGTCACGGGCGCCGGGTCTGGTGTGCCCGTCAGATTATCGTCCGCCGCGCCTGGCGGGCGGCCGCACCTGTCCACGCGGGGTCGGCCGCGTGGACGCGAGCGAGGCCCCGCTCGACTTCGGCGGCCGCCCGGGCGGAGTCCCATCCGAGCACCGGGGCGACGGCCGTCGCGATCTCGGCGGCGGCCTCTGGCGTCGCACCGCCGGTGAACGCGAGTGAGGTGCGCCGCATGAGCAGGTCATCGAGGTGCACGACCTGCTCGGCGGTCGCGAGGTAGCGCAGCTCGCCCGTGGTGTAGGCGGGGGCGTGCTCGAGCGGCGCGTCGTCGACGTCGGCGGTGAGAGCGGAGATGACGGATGCCGCCACCGTGCCGTAGCGGTCCAGCAGGGTCGCGACGCGCTCTGCCGGCAGATCGCCGGCGTGAGCGGCGATCCATTGCTGCCGAGCGCGCTCGGTGGTCGGGAACCCCCGGCCGCCGCCGATCGGCACGCCCTTGGTGGAGCGCCGCCGGGGCTGCGCGAGCCGCTGCAGGGCGCGATCGGCGAGATGCTCGGCCGATGCTCGGAACGTGGTCCACTTGCCGCCCACGAGGCTCAGCACCGTCGTCTCGCCCCCGGCGAGCGGCGCGGACTCGATGCGGTAGTCGCGCGAGACGAAGCCGGGTGCGAGATCGCCGTGGCCTGGCAGGGGCCTGACACCCGCGAACCGGTACACGATCTGGGAGCGGTCGACGCCGATGGCGGGGAGCACCTGCGCGATGAGGTCGATGAAGTAGTCGACCTCGGCCTCGGTGCACAGGATCGGATCGCGCATGTCGTGCTCGAGGTCGGTGGTGCCCACGAGCACGCGCCCCTTGAGCGGGTAGATGAGGACGATGCGGCCGTCCTCGTTCTCGAAGAACAGCTCACGGCCGCCGGTCGCCGACAGCAGCGCGGGGTGGTCCAGCACGATGTGCGACCCCTTGGTGCCGCCCATGTATCGCGTGGGTTCGCCGAGCGCGAGGTTCGTGAGATCGGTCCACGGACCGCTCACGTTGAGGACGACGGATGCCGCGAACGGCGTCTCGGCGCCCGTCTCGGTGTCGCGCAGCACGACATGCCCGCCCTGCACGCCGACGGCAGCGGTGTAGTTCGCCGCCCGCGCCCGGCCGGAGGCTCCCGCTCCGCCGGCCGCGCGAGCGTCGCGCAGCACGTCCAGGGCGAGGCGTTCGGGGTCGTGCAGCGACGCGTCCCAGTACGTCGCGGTGTACTTCACGCCGGGGTTGAGATCCGGCAGCTGGGCGAGCGAGCGCCGCCGCCCGTGGAATGTATGCCGGGGAACGCTGCCCCCGCCGAACAGTCCGCCGCCGCGCGAGAACGAGTCGTAGATGACGAGACCGATCTTGATGAGTGCGGCGCCGCGCTCGCGCGGCCGCCCCTTGCCGTGACGCAGGAATCGCAGCGGCGCGGTCAGCACGCCCGAGAAGGTCGAGAAGATCGGGATCGTGGTCTGCAGCGGCCGCACATAGTGGGGCGCCGTGCGCAGCAGCGCGTTGCGCTCGGTCACCGCCTCGTGCACGAGGCGGAACTCGCCGTTCTCGAGATAGCGGATGCCGCCGTGGATCATGTGCGACGACGCCGCCGACGCGCCGCTGACGAAGTCGTCGCGCTCGACCAGCGCGACGTCGACGCCCTGCAGCGCCAGGTCGCGGAAGGTGGCCAGCCCGTTGATGCCGCCGCCGATGATGAGCACGTCCGCGTACGGTCGCACAGCCAGTTCGTCGAATCCCCGTGTCGTCGTCAAGAGCCTCACCGTCCCCGCCTCCAGGCTATGCCGACCCGGCGACATCGGGCCGCGCCTCGCCCCGATCCGGCGGCTTCATGCGAAGACATGGAATGAATGACCGGATGCCGCGTTGACTACACTCGAGAGCATCAACGTGCTCCGGGGTCGGTGAGAATCCGAACCGGCGGTGAGAGTCCGCGAGCCCCGGCATCCACTTCTCGCGAAGCGGTGCCGAGGTCGATCCGGTGGAATTCCGGAACCGACGGTGATGCGACAGTTCCTCTGCAACGGGGGACGGTCGCTAGTCCGGATGGGAGGCAGCACGAGCGGCGTCACGCGCGCCGACGCTTCCCCTGCCCCGGAGCCCAGAGAAGGATTCGAGGGCCGGATGGCGAGCACTGCCGAACACGACGCGATGCGTCGGGCGCTGGCGATCGCCGCGAACGGGCCGCGCGGGGTGAACCCGCAGGTCGGTGCGGTGCTGCTGTCGCCGACGGGCGAGGTGCTGGCCGAGGGCTGGCACCGCGGGGCCGGCACGCCGCACGCAGAGGTCGACGCGCTGTCCAGGCTCGCGCCCGGCGGTGCGCGCGGTGCCACCGCCGTGGTGACTCTGGAGCCCTGCAACCACACCGGCCGCACCGGACCGTGCTCGGAGGCGCTCATCGCCGCCGGCGTGTCGCGCGTCGTGTACGCCGTGTCGGACCCCGGCGACCACTCCTCGGGCGGTGCCGCACGGCTGCGGGCCGCAGGCGTCGACGTCGAAGCGGGCCTGCTGCAGGGCGAGGCGACCGCGCTGCTGGACTCCTGGCTCACCGTGCAGCGACTCGGACGCCCGCACGTGACCGTCAAGTGGGCGCAGAGCCTGGACGGTCGTGCGGCGGCAGCCGACGGGACGAGCCAGTGGATCACCGGTCCGGCCGCACGCGAAGACGTGCACCGCCGTCGCGCGGAGGCCGACGCGATCCTCGTCGGCACCGGGACGCTTCTCGCGGACGACCCCGCGCTGACCGCGCGTCGCCCGGACGGCTCGCTCCACGACCACCAGCCGCGGCCGGTCGTGGTCGGCCGACGGCCGGTTCCGGCCGACGCGGCCGTGCTGCGGCATCCACTCCCCCTCATCACCGACGACGGACGCGATCTGCCGGGGCTGCTGCGCGACCTCGGCCGGCAGGGCGTGCAGCGCGTGTTCGTCGAGGGCGGCCCCACCCTCGCCAGCGCGTTCCTGCGCGACGGGCTCGCGGACGAGGTCCTGGTCTACGTCGCGCCGGTGCTGCTCGGCGGCGATCGCCTGGCGCTGCGCGACATCGGCGTGGCGACCATCGGGCAGGCGCGACGGCTGGCCGTGGCATCCGTGATCCCCCTCGGCGACGACGTGCTCTACGTCGCCGTCCCTCGACAGGCTCAGGAGCCGGACGCGGAGGCGCCGGCACCGCAAGAAGGAGACGACTGATGTTCACCGGAATCGTCGAAGAGATCGGCGAGGTCACGGCGGTCGAGCCGTCAGGCGACGGCGTGCGCGTGACCGTACGCGGGCCGAAGGCCGTGTCGGATGCCGCGCACGGCGACTCGATCTCGGTCAGCGGCGTGTGCCTCACCGTCGTCGACCAGGGACCGGACTGGTTCACCGCCGACGTCATGAAGCAGACCCTCGACATGTCGACGCTCGCCGGCGTCTCGCCCGGCCGCGCCGTCAACCTGGAGCGCGCCACCGCCGCGCACGGTCGCCTGGGCGGACACATCGTCCAGGGCCACATCGACGGCACCGGCGAGGTGCTCGAAGTGCGCCCGGGCGCGCAGTGGCAGGTGCTGCGCATCTCGCTGCCCGCATCGCTCGCACCACTCGTCGTCGACAAGGGCTCGATCGCCGTCGACGGCGTCTCGCTCACCGTCAGCGACGCCAGCCCCGCGGGCCCCGGCGACGCATGGTTCGAGGTCTCGCTCATCCCCGAGACCCTCGCCGCCACGACCCTCGGCGCCCGCGCAGCGGGCGACCGCGTCAACCTCGAGACCGACATCCTCGCGCGCCACGTGCGCCGGCTTCTCTCTTTCGCGGCACCGGCCGCACCCGCGCTCCGCGAGGCGAACTTCACGGAAGGAGGCTCACGATGAGCCTTGCCACCATCCCCGAGGCCCTGGAGGCGCTGCGCGCCGGCCGGCCGGTCATCGTCGCCGACGATGAGAACCGCGAGAACGAGGGCGACGTCATCCTGTCGGCGCAGCTCGCGACACCCGAATGGGTGGCATGGACGGTGCGCTGGACGAGCGGGTTCCTGTGCGCCCCCATGCCCGCCGACTGGGCCGACCGCCTCGACCTGCCGCCCATGGTCGAGAACAACGAGGACGCCCGGGGTACCGCCTACACGGTCAGCGTCGACGCGGCCGACAACGTGACCACCGGTATCAGCGCGGCCGACCGCGCCCACACGCTCAACGTGCTGGCCGACCCCGAGTCGACGCGCGCCAGTGTGAAGCGCCCCGGCCACATCCTGCCGCTGCGCGCCGTCGACGGCGGTGTGCGCGAGCGCGCCGGCCACACCGAGGCCGCGGTCGAGCTGATGAAGCTCGCCGAGCTCTCGCCGGTCGGCGTGATCGGCGAGGTCGTCGCCGAGGACGGCAGCATGATGCGCCTGCCCGGCCTGCAGGAGCTGGGCGCCGAATACGGCATCCCGGTGATCACGATCGAGCAGCTGTCGGCCTACCTCGACGAGCACGTGCCGTGCGACCCGGCGATCCGTGGTGCCCACAAGCGTCGCGTCAGCCTGCGCGCCGAGGCCCATGTTCCGACGTCGCACGGTGCGTTCCGGTTCCTGGCGTACAAGGACCGCATCACGGGCACCGACCACATCGCCGTCGTCTCGGGCGAGCTCGACGAGGCGCCTCTCGTGCGCGTGCACTCGGAGTGCCTGACAGGCGAGGCGTTCGGCTCGCTCAAGTGCGAGTGCGGCCCGCAGCTGGACGCCGCGCTCGACGCGATCGAGCAGGACGGCGGCGTCGTCATCTACATGCGCGGTCACGAGGGACGCGGCATCGGCCTCATCAACAAGCTGCGCGCGTACTCGCTGCAGGAGCGCGGCCTCGACACCGTCGACGCGAACCTCGCCCTGGGTCTGCCGGCCGATGCCCGCGACTACGCCGCGGCCGCCGGCATCCTGTCGGATCTCGGCGTCGAGAAGGTGCGTCTGCTGACGAACAACTCCGACAAGGTGAAGCAGCTGCGCGAGCTGGGCCTCGAGATCGTCGAGCAGGTGCCGCTGCTGGTCGGCATCGGCCCGAACAACCACCAGTACCTGGCCACCAAGCGCGACCGCATGGGGCACATCATCGCCGACGAGGACTTCGCCGACGCGCTCGCGCACATGCACGAGGCTGCCGAGGTGCGCGGCGGCACGCACACCGAAGGAGCACAGGCATGAGCGGCAAGGGCGCACCCCAGGCGACCGGGACGGTCGACGCGACCGGACTGGACGTCGTCGTGATCGCGGGCACGTGGCACGAGACCATCACCGACGGGCTGATCGCCGGTGCCGAGCGCGCGCTCGGCGCGTCGGGGGCGACGTACCGCGTGGTGCGCGTGCCGGGGTCGTTCGAGCTGCCGCTCGTCGCGAAGGCGGCGCTCGAGGCCGGCGCCGACGCGGCAGTTGCGCTCGGCGTCATCATCCGCGGCGGCACGCCCCACTTCGACTTCGTGTCGAACGCGGCCACCGACGGCCTCACGCGTGTCGCGCTCGACACCGGCAAGCCGGTCGGCTTCGGCGTGCTGACGCTGGACGACGAGGCGCAGGGCATCGCCCGCGCAGGTCTGCCGGGCTCCGAAGAGGACAAGGGCTTCGAGGCCGCAGATGCCGCGATCCGCACCGCGCTGGTGCTGCGCGCACTTCGACAGGCTCAGTGACCTGGATGCTGGCTCAGTGACCTGTGTCGGAGGCCCTGTGGCGGACTCCGACCTTCAGATAGGCTGATGGTATGGAAATCCTCCGCCATATCGTCGTGCTCGTCCACCTTGTGGGCTTCGCCATCCTCTTCGGCGCCTGGGTCGTCGAAGCGGTCAACGGCAAGCACCAGATCACGCGCCTCATGAACTGGGGCCTCGCGATCGCCGGTGTCGCCGGTCTCGCCCTCGCCGCGCCGTGGGGCATCGAATACGACCTGAACTACGCCAAGCTCGGCACGAAGCTCGTGATCCTCGTGGCCATCGGGGCTCTTCTCGGCATCGGCGCCGGACGGCAGCGCAAGAACGGATCGGTCCCCGGCGGCATCTTCTGGTCGATCGGCGCACTGACGCTCATCAACGCGGGGATCGCCGTCATCTGGCGCTGATCCTCGTCGCCGAGTGGATGCCGCGGGCGAGACCTGCGGCATCCGCCTCCGCTCGTCAGAACCCTCCCGGGAGTAGGGTCTAGGGCCATGGCGTCCCCCACGACCGCAGCCCCCGCAAACCCCCGTTCACGCGTCATCCTCGCGAGCCTCATCGGCACCACGATCGAGTTCTACGACTTCTACGTCTACGCGACTGCCGCGGTGCTGGTGTTCCCGATCCTGTTCTTCCCCACCGGCAACGAGACCACGTCGCTGCTGCTGTCGTTCAGCGTCTTCGGCGCCGCGATGATCGCGCGTCCCCTCGGCGCGATCGTCTTCGGCCACTTCGGCGACCGCTTCGGCCGCAAGGCGACGCTCGTCGCATCCCTGCTGACGATGGGTGTCGCGACGTTCCTCATCGGCTGCCTGCCGACCTTCAACGAGATCGGCGTGTGGGCGGCCGTGCTGCTGCTGGTCCTGCGTCTGTTCCAGGGCTTCGCGCTCGGCGGCGAGTGGTCGGGCGCCGCGCTCGTGGCCACCGAGAACGCGCCGAAGGGCAAGCGCGCCTGGTACGGCACCTTCCCGCAGCTGGGGGCGCCGCTCGGCTTCATCATCGCGAACGGCGTCTTCCTCGCCATCAACTTCCTGCTGCCGCACCCCGAAGGCGCGGGTCAGCGCTCGGCCGACTTCCTCGCGTGGGGCTGGCGCGTGCCGTTCCTGTTCTCGGCGGTCATGGTGGTCATCGGCCTGTGGGTGCGACTGCGCCTCGTCGAGTCCGAGACCTTCGTCAAGGCCGAGCAGAAGGGCGTGATCCGCAAGTTCCCGCTGGGCACGGTGATCCGCCACCACTGGTGGCACCTGATCCTCGGCACGTTCATCATGCTGGCGACCTACGTGCTGTTCTACCTCATGACGAACTTCACGCTCGCCTACGGCACCAAGGCCACGCTCGAGGGCGCCGAGGCCGCGGCCGAGGCGGCGGGGACGCCGTTCGACGCCGCGACGTACGTGCCCGGGCTCGGGTTCGGCTACACCGACTTCGTGCTGATGCAGATCATCGGCGTCGTGTTCTTCGGCATCTTCACGCTGCTGTCGGGACCGATCGCGGATGCCGTCGGCCGGCGCCGCCTGCTGCTGTGGGTGACGGGCGTCATCATCGTCTTCGGCCTGTCGTTCAACCTGTTCCTGCTGCCGCAGGTCGATCCGAAGTTCACGGGAGCGCTCGTGCAGGCCTTCCTGGTGTTCGGGTTCATGCTCATGGGGGCGACGTTCGGGCCGATGGGCGCGATCCTGCCGGAGCTCTTCCCGACGAACGTGCGGTACTCGGGCTCGGCGATCTCGTACAACGTGTCGTCGATCCTCGGTGCCGCGCTCGCGCCCATCGTCGCGGTCGCGCTGTGGGCCGCGGCCGGCGGCAGCCCGTGGCTCGTCGGACTGTACCTGTCGGCGATGAGCGTGCTGACCTTCGTCGCGCTGCTGGCCAGCCCCGAGACGAAGGACGTCGACTACAACGCCGATCTCGGCGTCGGCGTGACCGGCTCGCTGTAGCCGTTCCGCCACGTGGGGAATCGTCCCCATCGGCCGGCCGTCGGCCCGTGGGTAGACTCGCGCCGATCATGACTGTGCGCTCACTCCCCCTCCGCCTCGACGTGCTGCGCGCCGGCGTGGCAGCCCTCGTCGTCGGGTTCGCCGCCCTGTCGGCGATCGCGGGTGCCTTCGCCGACCCCGCACGCGCCGGTGAGCCCGTCGACGTCGAAGGCGCGTACGTCACCGACACCACCGGCACCCTCAGCCCGGCCGAGCTCGACCGCGTGGACGAGTCGCTCGACGCCCTGTTCGCGCGCACCGGCGAGGCGCTGTACGTCGTCGTCACCGACACGTTCGAGGATCCGCGCGATCCCGCGGCCTGGGCGGCCGAGACGGCGTCGCTGAGCGGCCTGGGCTTGCACGACCTGCTCCTGGCGATCGCGATCGACGACCGCAACTACGCCTACTCGGTCGACGACGGCTTCGCGCTGTCGAACGAGCAGATCGACGACGTGATCGCGGACGCTCTCGTGCCGTCGCTGCGCGACGACCGCTGGGCCGACGGCATCGTGTCGTTCTCCACGGCGATGGGCGACACGCTGGACCCGCCCTTCCCTGTCGTGCCGGTCGCCATCGGAGGCGCCGTCGTGCTCGGCCTCGGCGCCTGGATCGCGCTGCGCGTCTCGCGCCCGGCTCGAGAACGCGCCCGTGCCCGGCGCCGCGCCGCGCGCGAGCGCGCCGAGCGGCGCAGCAAGGCCGGCGCGATGCTCGTGGCCACCGACGATGCCGTGAAGACCAGCACGCAGGAGCTCGGGTTCGCGGTCGCACAGTTCGGCGACGAGGCGACGGCCGAGTTCGCCGCCACACTCGACACCGCAAGGACTCAGCTCGCGGAGGCGTTCGGACTGCGCGCCCGCCTCGAAGACGAGGAACCGGATGCCGACACGGACGCCGACGCGTGGCTGGACCGCATCCGCACGCTGTGCGAGCAGACCGATGCCGCGCTCGACGCGCAGTCCGAGGCCTTCGACGCCCTGCGCGACCTGGAGCGGCACGCGCCCGGACTCATCGAGCAGATCACCGCGCAGCGCGCGGCGCTGCCGGGACGGATCGGGGCGGCCGAGGCATCCCTCACCTCCCTCTCAGCCACGTACGGACCGGCGGCCGTCTCGGGCGCCGGCGACTCGCTCGCCCGCGCCCGCGCACTGCTCGCCTTCGTCGACGACGAGCTCGCCCAGGCGCGGGAGCGACTGGGAGCCGGACGCACCGGCGAAGCCGCCGTCGACGTGCGTGCCGCACAGCAGGCGGCGGGGCAGATCGATCAGCTGGTCGGGACCGTCGAGCAGCTCGCGGTGTCGCTGCCGAAGATCGCGAGCGATCGGGATGCCGCCGTCGCAGACCTGCGCGCCGACATCGCCGAAGCACGCGCCTACCCCGATGCGCCGAGCGGACTCGCCGACGCGGCGGCCGCCGCCCAGGCGGCACTCGACGCCGCCGCAGACGCGACACCCGCGGACAGCCTCACCACCGTCGAGAGGGCGAACGCGACTCTCGCGCAGGCGTTCTCGTCGGTGCGCGACCAGCGCGCCCGGCGGGAACGGGCTGCCGCACAGCTGCCGCGGGCGCTCGAGAACGCCCAGCGCATCATCTCCGCCGCCTCGGGGTACATCACCCCGCGGCGGGCGCTCGTCGGCGACCTGGCGCGCACGCGCCTCGCCGAGGCCGAGCGCGAGCTGGCGGCGGCGACCGCGGCCTCCGATCCCGAGGTCGCGCTCGCGCACGCCCGCACGGCGGCGGATGCCGGCGGCCGGGCCGATCGCATCGCCCGCGACGAGGTCAACGGCCCGCGTGACGAGTCGGGCGTGCAGGCGGCCGAGGACGGCGGCGTCTGGGGCCGGCTGTTCGGCGGCTCCGACGACTCGGGCTACGGCGGCTCGGGGTACGGCTCCGGCACCTCGCGCAGCGGCTGGAGCAGCTCATCGCGCTCGTCGTTCTCCCGGAGGTCGTCGGGGTCGAGCTCACGCCGCTCGAGCGGGTCGAGCTCGTCCCGCCGCTCGAGCGGATCGCGGTCGAGCTCTCGGCGGTCCGGCGGCGGGCGCTTCTGAGCTCGGCGCCGGTCAGTCCAGGAACAGCGCGCGCAGGCGCTTGGCGGTGAACACCAGCCCGACGGCGACCATCACGACGTAGTACAGGACGTGCCACCACATGTCGGGAGTGAGGATGCCGGTGGTCAGGCCGCGCACGAGCTCGACGCCGTGCCACAGCGGGAACGCCATGATGATGGCCTGGATCCACTCGGGGTAGGCCGTGATGGGGAACAGCGTCGCAGAGAACAGGAACATCGGCAGCAGCACGAAGTTGATCCAGTCCATCTGCTGGAACGTCTTCATGTAGCTCGTGACCGCCATGCCCAGGCTCGCGAAGCCGAACGCGATGAGCAGCACCGCGGGGATGGCGAGGATCGCCGTCCACGCGAGGTTGAGCCCCAGCAGCTGCATGATGATCATGAAGCCGGTCGCGTACAGCAGGCCGCGCAGCATCGCGTACAGGATCTCGCCCAGCGCGACGTCGAGCGGGCCGAGCGAGGTCGCCAGCATGCCCTCGTAGAGCTTGCCGTAGTTGAGCTTGAAGAAGACGTTCCACGTGGAGTCGTAGATCGCGCCGTTCATCGCCGAGGTCGCCAGCAGCGCGGGCGCGATGAACGCCGCATAGCTCACCTCGACGCCGCTCGACGTCGTGACGTCGCCGATCAGCGCTCCCATGCCGATGCCCATCGACAGCAGGTAGAACACCGGCTCGAAGAAGCCCGACAGCACGACCGCCCAGCTGGACGAGCGCGCGGCGATGAGGCCGCGCTGGACGACGGCCTGCGGGTTGCCGGCCCACAGCGCACGCACGCCGCCGGAGCGGACCGGCACTTCGGTCAGGACGGTCATTCGCCGAGCCTCCTCTGGAACAGCCGTCGAGCGACGAGGTAGCCGCCCACCGCCAGCACGAGCAGGAACACGACGTGCACGAGCACCGCGAACGGGTCTGCGGGCTTGCCGTAGCTCACGATGCGGCCGAGCTCGGACGCGTGCCACAGCGGCGAGACCCAGCCGATCCACTGCAGCCACAGCGGCAGCGTGTCGAGCGGGTAGAACGTGCCCGAGAACAGGAACATCGGCATGAAGATGAACCGCTGGACGAGGGCGAACTGCCCCTTGTCCTCGGTGATCGACGCCGCGTACGCCATGTACGGGATGCCGAACGACAGCCCCGCCAGCAGGCCGATCGGGATCATGAGCCAGCCGGTGGCGGGCGCGGGCACCGCGCCGAAGATCCAGATCAGCGCGTAGTACGCGACGACCACCACGAACATGCGGGCGGTGGCGCCCATGACCACGCCGCCGGCGATCTGCCCGGGCGACAGCGGCGAGGCGCTGAACCCGAAGAAGTAGCGCCGCCACTTGAACCCGGCGACGACAGGGAACGAGAACTCCTCGGTCGCCACCGAGATCGCCGCCGTCATGAGCAGGGCAGGTGCGACGAACACGAGGTACGGGACCGTCTGGTCGCCGTCCTGGATCGGAGCGCCGATGAGCGCCGCCAGACCGACCGCGAGCCCCAGCAGGTACAGGATCGGCTGCCCGAGCGCGCCGACGACGATCGTCCAGCCGTAGGCGCGCATCGCGCGAAGCATGTGCTCGGTGACGTACCAGGTGCCCAGGCCCCGGGGCTTGCGGCCCCACTCCATCGCCTCGGCGCGCAGTTCGTCGGTCGTCGGGTGCGCCGCCGCGGTCGCCCCGGCGGCAGCGGCCGCCGGCATCCCTTCGCCTTCGGGTCGCTCACTCATTCGATCAGCGACCTTCCGGTCAGACGCAGGAACACGTCTTCGAGGCTCGACCGGCGCACGAGCGAGGTGAGCGGGGTCAGCCCCCGGTGCGTGACGGCCTCGAGCGCGGACTCGCCGTTGTGGGCGTACACCAGGATGCGGTCGGGCAGGACCTCGACCCGGTCGCCGATGCCCTCCAGCTGCGGAGCGACCTGCTGGTTGCGGTCAGACCCGAAGCGCACCTCGAGCACCTCGCGGCTGGAGTGCTCGCGGATGAGCGAGGCGGGCGTCCCCTCGGCCATGATTCGGCCCTTGTCGACGACGATGAGACGGTCGCACAGCTGCTCGGCCTCATCCATGTAGTGCGTCGTCAGCACGAGAGTCGTGCCGCGCTCCTTCAGGCGGAACAGACGGTCCCACAGCACGTGGCGCGCCTGCGGGTCGAGACCGGTCGTGGGCTCGTCGAGCAGCAGGATGCGCGGGTCGTTGATGAGGCCGCGCGCGATCGTCAGCCGGCGCTTCATACCGCCCGACAGCGCGTCGACCTTGCTCTTCGCCTTGTCCGAGAGCTGCGCGAACGCGAGCAGCTCATCGGCCTTCTGCTGGCACACCTTGCCCGGCAGCCCGAAGTAGCGACCGTAGATGTAGAGGTTCTCGCGCGCGTTGAGCTCGCCGTCGAGGTTGTCCTGCTGCGGCACGACGCCCAGGCGCGAGCGGATCTCTGGGCCGTAGCGGTCGGGGTCGAGCCCCAGGATCGACAGGTCTCCGCCGCTGCGGGTGGAGACCGCGCCGATCATCTTCATGGTCGTCGACTTGCCGGCCCCGTTGGGCCCGAGCAGCCCGAACGACTCGCCCGGCGCCACCTCGAACGAGAGTCCGTCGACGGCGACGAAGTCGGGCTTGCCTTTGACCTTGTAGGCCTTGGCGAGGTTCGACGCTGAGATCACGGGGGCAGGCACCGGAACACACTAGCGCGCTCCGCCGACACGGCCCAGCGTCAACCTCGGTTGACGGACCGGCGGACGTCAACTATGGTTGACGACGGATGCCTCACCACGTGGGGAGCATCCGCTCGACACGAGAGGCAGCACGATGAGCGGTGACGACCTGCAGACCCTCATCGGCGCCGCCGGTGGACGTGAGCCGCTGGCAGAGCTGCACCGCCTCGCCGCGGTGCGTCTGGAGCTCGCCCGCGCCGAAGAGGTGCAGGTGCGCAAGGCCCGCAACCTCGGCTTCTCGTGGCAGGCGATCGCGAGCGCCCTCGGCGTGAGCAGACAGGCCGTCCACAAGAAGTACGGTCGAAGGTAAGCCCCTTCACGAACGAGGTACACCCATGCCCTCCGCCGAACTCGACGAAGCACCCGCCACCGCACCCGCCCGCGGCCGCCGCACCCGGCGCGGCAAGCAGGAGGGGCCGCGCGCGACCTTCCGCCAGCTGCTCCCCTACCTGTTCGAGCACAAGGGCACGATCGCCGTCGTGGTCGTGCTCAGCATCCTGAGCGCGGGCGCGTCGCTCGTGCAGCCGCTGCTGGTGGGGCAGGTGATCACGCGCGTCCAG
The DNA here is from genome assembly GCF_014779795.1 of Microbacterium helvum. GTDB lineage: Bacteria > Actinomycetota > Actinomycetes > Actinomycetales > Microbacteriaceae > Microbacterium > Microbacterium helvum. Next base: position 161,378 of record NZ_JACXZS010000005.1, on the reverse strand, counting down.
CAGAACCTCGACCTGGGACTGCTCGTCTGGGCGCTCGTGGGCTTCGTGATCCTGGGGTCGCTCATCTCGGGCTACCAGCACTACCTGCTGCAGCGCACCGGCACGGCTGTGGTGTATTCGAGCCGGCGACGACTGATCGCCCGCATCCTGCACCTTCCCATCAGCGAGTTCGACGCGCGCCGCACCGGCGATCTGGTGTCGCGCGTGGGCAGCGACACGACGCTCCTCTACGCGGCGCTCACGCAGGGCCTGGCCGACTCGATCGGCAACGCCCTGCTGTTCGCCGGCGCGCTCGTCGCGATGGCGATCATCGACCCGCTGCTGCTCGGGATCATCGTGCTGGTCATCGGCGTCTCGGTCGTCGGCGTCGTCGCGCTGAGCGGCCGCATCCGCACCGCCTCGACCGAGCAGCAGGAGAAGGTGGGCGAGCTCGCCTCGGGCGTCGAGCGCGCCGTCGGCTCGATCCGCACGGTGCGCGCGTCGGGCGCCACCGAACGCGAGGTCGCCGCGGTGACCGGCCAGGCCACCGAGGCGTTCGAGGTCGGCGTACGCATCGCGAAGGTCTCTGCGCTCGTCGTGCCGATCGCCGGCATCGCGCTGCAGGTGTCGCTGCTCGTGGTCATCGGGCTCGGCGGCTTCCGCGTCGCGACCGGTGCCCTGTCGATCGCGAACCTCGTGACGTTCATCATGTTCCTGTTCATGCTGATCGCCCCGCTCGGCTCGTTCTTCGGCGCCATCACCTCTGTCAACCAGGCGCTGGGCGCTCTCGGCCGCATCCAAGAGGTGCTCGATCTGCCGACCGAGGCGCAGGACGACGCCGCGATCGCCGCGCGCGTGCGTGGAATGGATGCCGCCGGCCCGGGCGCCGCTGAGGTTCAGGTGGCGCACACTGCGGCTTCCGGCATCCCGAACCCGCACTCTGCGACACCTGAACACGAGGCCGAGGAGCCTGAGGTGGCGCAGATTGCGGCATCGCATGGCCGGAACCCGCGCTTTGCGACCCCCGAACGCCAGGCCGCGGCGATCGAGTTCCGCGAGGTGCGGTTCCGCTACCCCGAGAACGTCGTCGCGGCCCGCCGCAAGGCGGAGTCCGAGGCGCTCGCGGTGCTCGAGAGCGCGCACGTGGCGCCGGCTGCGCTCACCTTCACCGACGGAGAGGAGGATGCCGCGGCATCCACTTCTCCGGAGACAGACGTGCTGCGTGGCGTGTCGTTCGAGGTGCCCCGGGGCGCGCGAGTGGCGCTCGTCGGACCGTCGGGTGCCGGCAAGAGCACGACGCTCGCGCTGATCGAGCGGTTCTACGACCCGACGGGCGGGGCGATCCTGCTGGGCGGCGAAGACGTGCGCACCCTCGACCGCGACGCGCTGCGCGCGCAGCTCGGCTACGTCGAGCAGGACGCCCCCACCCTCGCCGGCACGATCGGCGACAACCTGCGGCTCGCCTCACCGGAGGCCTCGGACGCCGAGTGCGAAGAGGTGCTGCGCGCCGTCAACCTCGGCGAGGTGCTCGATCGCAACCCGCTCGGCATCGACGCGCCGGTGGGCGAGTCCGGCGTCATGCTGTCGGGCGGCGAGCGCCAGCGGCTCGCGATCGCGCGGGCCCTGCTGGCCGCTCCCCCGATCCTGCTGCTCGACGAGTCGACCTCGTCGCTCGACGGGCTCAACGAGCAGCGCATGCGCGACGCGATCGACGCCGTCGCGGCCGGACGGACGCTCATCGTGATCGCGCACCGCCTCTCGACCGTGGTCGACAGCGACCACATCGTCGTCATGGACCACGGCCGGGTGGTCGGCCAGGGCACGCACTCCGAGCTCGTGCAGTCGACGCCGCTCTACCGTGACCTGGCGAAGCACCAGCTGCTGGTCTGACCCCACGCCCGCGCGTTCCGCTGCCGTCGCGCCGCCGCCGAGTAATTCACTTGCGCTGAATGTACGCTTCTACGGCCTTCCGGCGTACACACAGCGCAAGTGAACGGACTCAGAAGAAGCGGATGCCCCGGCCACCGCACAGGTGGGGCCGGGGCATCCGCCTCGACAGGCTCGGCGACGACCGCAGACCTGGTCGCGACCGAGCCGGTCAGGCGCGCTGCAGGCGGTACCGCAGTGCGGCCAGCTCGGCCCACAGCGGCGCCGGGACGCGGCCCTCGAAGGTGCGGTAGAACTCCTCGGTGAGGTCCGCCTCCTGCAGCCACAGCTGCGGGTCGACGGCGAAGAGCTCGTCGAGGTCGGCCTGCGGCACGTCGATGCCGTCGAGGTCGAGGTCCTCGGGATGCGGCAGGCGGCCGATGGGGCTGTCGACCGCGCCCACCTCGCCCTCGATGCGACGGATGATCCAGTCGATGACGCGCGAGTTGTCGCCGAAGCCCGGCCACAGGAACCGGCCGTCGGTGCCCTTGCGGAACCAGTTGACCTGGAACACGCGAGGCGCCCGGTCGAACCGCAGCTTCTGGCCGACCTTCAGCCAGTGGCCGAAGTAGTCCGCCATGTTGTAGCCGCAGAACGGCAGCATCGCGAACGGGTCGCGCCGCAGCTCGCCCACGGTGCCCTCGGCGGCGGCGGTGCGCTCGGACGACACGTTCGAGCCCATGAAGACGCCGTGCGTCCAGTCGGTGGCCTCGACGACGAGCGGCACGTTGGTGGCGCGGCGGCCGCCGAACAGGATCGCATCCAGCGGCACGCCCTGCGGGGCGTCCCAGTCGTCGGCGATCTGCGGGCACTGCGCCGCGGCGACGGTGAAGCGCGAGTTCGGATGCGCGGCGGGGCGACCGGATGCCGGCGTCCAGGGATTGCCCTCCCAGTCGGTGAGCTCCGCCGGCGGCTCGTCGGTGAGCCCCTCCCACCACACATCGCCGTCGGGGCGCAGTGCGACGTTCGTGAAGATCGTGTTGCCCCAGAGCGTCTCGACCGCCGTGACGTTGGTCGACTCGCCGGTGCCGGGCGCGACGCCGAAGAAGCCCGCCTCGGGGTTGATCGCCCACAGTCGCCCGTCCTCACCGGGACGGATCCAGGCGATGTCGTCGCCGAGGGTCTCGACGCGCCAGCCCGGGATCGTCGGCCGCAGCATCGCAAGGTTGGTCTTGCCGCACGCCGACGGGAACGCCGCGGCGATGTGGTATGCGCGACCGGCAGGGTCGATGACGCGGATCAGCAGCATGTGCTCGGCGAGCCACCCCTCGTCGCGGCCGATGACCGAGGCGATGCGCAGCGCGAAGCACTTCTTGGCGAGGATCGCGTTGCCGCCGTATCCCGAGCCGTACGACCACACCTCGAGCGTCTCGGGGAAGTGCACGATGTACTTCTCGTCGTTGCAGGGCCAGGCGACATCCGCCTGGCCGGGGGCGAGCGGCGCCCCGACGCTGTGCACCGTCTTGACCCACGGCGCCCCGCCGGCGATCTCGCGCAGGACGTCGGTGCCGACGCGCGTCATGATGCCGATCGAGGTGACGGCGTACGCGCTGTCGGTGACCTGCACGCCGATGTGCGACAGCGGACCGCCGACCGGACCCATCGAGAACGGCACGACGTACATCGTGCGGCCCGTCATGGAGCCGTCGAACAGCGGCGTGATGGTGGCGCGGATCTCGTCGGGGGCGGCCCAGTTGTTCGTGGGACCGGCATCCTCTTCGCGCTCCGACGCGATGAACGTACGAGCCTCGGTGCGAGCGACGTCACTCGGGTGCGAACGCGCCAGGTACGAGCCCGGACGCCACTCGGGGTTCAGCTTGATGAGCTTGCCCTCTTCGACCTGCTCGCGCAGCAGCGCGTCGTTCTCGGCGCGCGAGCCGTCGACCCAGTGGATGCGGGCGGGCTTGGTCAGCGCCGCGATCTCGTCGACCCACTCCCGCAGCGCGGTCATGCCCTCGCCCGCGACGGTGGGCAGCTCGCCGTACGTCCGAGCCGCCGTCGGGCGGGTCGATCCGGTGATCGCGGGCGTGGACCCATCGGTCCGGGTGAAGATGTCGGCAAGGGCCATGGTGTCGCTCCTCGTTGATTTCGACGGTGCAGATTCGTGCTCTTCCTCTACTTTCGGGCGTGATGGATGCCTTTTCCCACGATTCTGGGCGTCAAGAGTTGCAATTCTTTCGCTATCATCAAGGAATGCCGCCGACCTCGCTCGAACTGTCGACCCTGGGCCACCGCATCCGTCATCAGCGCCTCGCTCACGGCTACACGCTCGACGAGCTCGGAGCCCTCGTCGGGGTCGCCGGCAGCCAGCTGAGCCTCATCGAGAACGGCAAGCGCGAGCCCAAGCTGTCGCTGCTCCAGGCGATCGCGTCGACCACGGGAGTCGAGGTCGCCGATCTGCTGTCGGCCGAGCCGCCCAACCGCCGCGCCGCACTCGAGATCGAGCTGGAGCGCGCGCAATCGAGCTCGGTGTTCCGTCAGCTGGGCATCGCGCCGGTCAAGGTCACCAAGGGCATGTCCGACGAGACGATCGAGTCGGTGCTGGGCCTTCACCGCGAGCTGCAGCGCCGGGAGCGCGAGGCCATCGCGACGCCCGAAGAGGCACGGCGCGCCAACACCGAGCTGCGGCTCATGATGCGCGCCCGCGACAACTACCTGCCCGACATCGAGAGGCTCGCCGAGAAGCAGCTCAAGTCCGCAGGCCACGTATCGGGCGCTCTCACCCACCGCACCGTCAGCATCATGGCCGAGAAGCTCGGGTTCGAGCTGATCTACGTCAACGACCTGCCCCACTCCACCCGCTCGGTCACCGACCTGGAGCACGGCCGGATCTATCTGCCGCCGGCATCCATCCCCGGCGGACACGGTCTGCGCTCGATGGCGCTGCAGGCGATGGCGCACCGCCTGCTGGGGCACAAGCGGCCGACCGACTACGCCGACTTCCTGCAGCAGCGACTGGAGATCAACTACTACGCCGCGTGCTGCCTCATGCCCGAGACCGCGTCGGTGGCGTTCCTCCAGCAGGCGAAGAAGGACCGCAACCTCGCCGTCGAGGACTTCCGCGACGCGTTCGGCGTCACCCACGAGGCCGCCGGCATGCGTCTGACGAACCTCGCCACGCATCACCTCGGCATCAAGCTGCACTTCCTGCGCGTCGACGGATCGGGCGCGATCTCACGCGTATACGAGAACGACGACCTGCCGCTGCCCTCGGACGTCACAGGGGCGATCGACGGACAGATGGCGTGCCGCAAATTCTCGGCCCGCGCGGCGTTCGACGAGCAGAACCGCACCACCGAGCACTATCAGTACACCGACACGCCGGCGGGCACGTTCTGGTGCTCGACGCAGACCGGGTCGACCTCGGCCGGCGAGTTCTCGATCACGGTGGGCGTGCCCTTCGACGACGCGCGCTGGTTCCGTGGCCGCGAGACGCAGAAGCGCGCGACGTCGACGTGCCCCGACGAGTCGTGCTGCCGCCGCGCGGCGCCGGACGTCGCGGGGCGCTGGGCGGGCAAGGCGTGGCCGAGCGCCCGCGTGCACATGCAGATGTTCTCGCCGCTCCCCCGTGGCGCCTTTCCCGGGGTCGACGACAACGAGGTGTACGACTTCCTTGACCGCCACGCGTGAAACGGCTCACCCGGTGATGAACGCCTTGTAGCGATCGAGGGATGCCGCCACCTCGGCCTCGGTGGCCGCCCCGGGTGCGAAGAGCTCGGGGACGGGGTCGTCGGCATGCCGGCCGACGGCGACCGAGTGCGTCCAGACACCCACCGCTTCGCCGCGCACCACGATGATCGGGCGGACGATGCCGTTCATGCTCGGGCCGATGGCGCTGAGGAACTCCGGCGCGCATGGCACCGTGCGATCCACGTACGAGAGGTAGTACTCCTCGAACGGCGGCAGCGCGAGGACCTCGGGCGCGGATGCCGCGCGCCGCGGTGCCGGGCCGGCGACGTACATCGGCTCGGGCTCGTCGGCGACGACCGCGAGCCGGTCACCGGCCCGCTCGGCTGCCTGCCGCGCCACCCCGAGGGGCAGGCTCGTCCACCACGCGAAGTCCCGCGCGCCCGCCGGGCCGTGCGAGGCGATGTAGCGCACGAACAGCTCGGCCAGCGGATCGGCGGGTATCGCCGGGTCTCGGATCCACTCTTCGGTCAGCACCAGGTACTGCTCGCGCGTCGGCCCCTCCGCGCGCGCCACGACGGGCCCCTGACAGATGGCGCCGCGCAGCGACAAAGCGACGAGCAGGTGATACCCGCGCTGCTTGGCGGTCGAGACGCCCGCGCCCTCCCACACCTCGGCGAGCTCTTTGCGGGTCAGCCGGTTGCCGCCGGCGAGCGCTGCCCGTGTCGCTGCCTCGGCACGGTCGAGCTCGGCATCGTCGATCGCCTCGACACGCCGGACCCCTGCCATCTGCCGATGCTGCCGGTCGGCGGTCAGCGACAGCACCCACGAAAGGTCTTCGGCAGGGATGAGATGGATCGTGCCGCGCATCGTCCACGAGCGCACGATCTCACCCCGGTCGAATGCCGCATCGACATCGCTCAGCGTCGGCGTCCCCCGGGTGCGCTGCGCGATCGCCCATCGCCCGCCCCAGAACTCCTGCGCCTGCGTCGCGAGCATGTGCCGCGCCGCCTCGGCGATCGTGCGCGCGGGCGCGCTCAGACGGTGCGACCGCAGCCGCTCGGCACGCATGGTCGAGGTGTCCACGGACCCATCATGGCGCGAGGCCCCGACACTGCGCAGGAGGCTGCCGCCGACATCTGCGGGTACGAGTTCGAGATGAGTGGATGCCGGACCCCGGGCATCCACTCACCACATCCCGCCGCGCGCACAACATCGGATCCGCGGGTGCGGATACCGGATCCGACACGCGGCCCACAGGTCACATACCCCGGCGTGTCGGTCGTCCGGTCCGCACCAGCGGATCCGATTCTGTGTGCCAGACGGGACTCCGGGCGCGACGCCGGCCGGCCCGCGGGTCACCGCGCCGTCAGCGCGCGTGGGCCGCGTCGTAGGCGTCACGGGATGCCTCGATGCGCGGGTGGTTCTGGATCGCCCAGTCAGCGAGCGCCATGGCGAGCTCTACGAGCGTGCCGCCGAGCGGCGTCAGCTCGTACTCGACCCGCGGCGGCACCTCTGCATGCACGGTGCGGGTGATGAGCCCGTCCCGCTCGAGCTGGCGCAGGGTGAGGGTGAGCATGCGCTGCGAGATGCCCGGGATGTGCCGTTGCAGCTCGGTGAAGCGCAGCCGCTCCGCCCGGAGTGTGCCGACGACCAGCAGCGACCACTTGTCGCCGATGCGGTCGAGCACGTCCCGGATCGCCCGGCCGTGGTCGGTGCCCGGCGCCGCGCCCTCGCAGGAGCGCTCGTAGCCGGTCGGCGCGGGATCGCCGGCCGGAGTCATCGTCAGCGTGTTCGCCATCGCGTGTCACCTGCTTACATGCGTGTGCCTTTTGTACGCCCTCCGAAGATGACGCATCATGGGGTTGCTTACAAACAGTAACAGACCACACGATCTCTACCTGGAGAACTGCATGATCATCGCCCTCTGGATCCTCAACGGACTCCTGGCGCTCGCCTTCATCATGGCCGGCTCGATGAAGGCCGTCCGCCCCAAGACCGCCCTCGTGGCGAGCGGCATGGGCTGGGCTGACGACTTCGCCGACCCCACCGTCAAGCTCATCGGCATCGCCGAGGTCGTCGGCGGCATCGGCCTGATCCTTCCGCTGCTGACCGACATCGCCCCCATCCTCACCCCGATCGCCGCGACGGCCCTCGCCATCGTCATGATCGGCGCGATCGTCGTCCACATCCGCCGCAAAGAGAACGCGACACCGTCCATCGTGCTCGCCGCGCTCTCGGTCGTGAGCGCCGTGCTCGGGTTCATCGTCGTGCTCTGAGCCCCGCACGCTTCAGGGAGAAGTGGATGCTCCCGACGCCCTCTCCACGCATCGCTTCGCGCTGCGCGGAGCCTCGGGGCGCGTGGGCCCACAGCCCGAGGCATCCACTTCCCTTCCTGTGCAGCACCCGATACTGACACGAGCGTGCGTGATCGCCGCGGAGCGTGCGTGATGCTCTGATGCTATGATGCGCTGATGCGCACGACTCTCGACATCGACGATGAGATCCTCGCCGCGGCACGTGCGATTTCGCGCGCGGACGGCATCTCACTGGGTGCGGCCGTCTCGCGACTCGCACACCAGGGCCTGACCGGAATGGGCACGATCGACATCACGACCGGGTTCCCGACCTTCGCGGTCGAACACCCCTCGCCGCCGATCACCCTCGACCGCGTCAACGAGCACCGAGACTGACGTGCCTGCCTTCCTGCTCGACGTCAATGTGCTGATCGCCCTCGCCTGGCCGACGCACGTTCATCACCGCCGTGCGCGTTCGTGGTGGGACACGGCGGAGGAGTGGGCGACAACGCCGGTCACCGAAAGCGCCTTCGTGAGGCTGTCCATCAACCCGCACGTCGTCGGCACGCCTGTGACCGTCCCGACTGCTTTGGCGATGCTCGCGGCGATCCGGGCAACACCCGGGTGCCGCTTCGTGCCGGATGGCGCATCTCTCACGACGCCCTCGATCGGCCTCGACCGCGTCGCGACACCAGGGCAGATCACCGATGTACACCTGGTGAACCTGGCCGCGAGCACCGGTCTGATTCTCGCCACCCTGGACGCCGGCATCCTCGACATGCTCGCGCCCGACGATCGACGGCACGTCCTGCTGCTGCCTCGCTGACGTCCACGACGTAAAGAACAGCAGACGCCCGAGGCGAGGCACGCACTTGTTGCCCAGTGTTCGGGTCCGAGCGGGTTCGTGATCGTCATCGACGACTCGCTGCTGCTGACCGCAGCTTGCAACGAGGCCGGGTCGCGGCTCACGGCCTCACTCCAGCTTGCAACCGGCGACAACGCCGACTCGCTCACGGCGATCCTCGGCGCCTGGGACGCCGCCGGCTACCTGCCGGACCGCGTGATGCAGGAAGACATCCGCGACAGCACGACGCTGCCGATCGAGCGGACGAGCATCCGGGACCGTACGACGATCGACGGGCTCCCGCACCTGGAGGTGATGGGAGCCTGCTCGGCGACGGATCAATGATCCTGCACCGCTGTCGCACCCCTCCCCTACGGTGAGCGCATGGACGTACAGTTCGTGGCCGGTTTCGGCCCCATTGTGCGCGACGACGCAGCCTCGCAGGCCTTCTACCGAGATGACCTGGGACTCCCCCTGCACGAGTCGCCGCCCGGCTATCTGCACACGAACTCGCTCGGCGGAGTGAAAGCGTTCGCCCTGTGGCGGCTGTCGGATGCCGCGCAGTCGACGTTCGGCAGCTCGGAGTGGCCCGCGCACCTCCCCGTGCCGCAGGCGTGGCTCGAGTTCGAGCTCGCGTCGCCCGACGCGGTCGCCGACGGCGAGCGCGAGCTGAGTGCCGCGGGTCACGAGATCCTGGTGACGTCGCACATCGAGCCGTGGGGCCAGACGACCGCACGACTGCTCAGTCCGGAGGGGATGCTGGTGGGCCTGTCGTACTTCGAAGAGCTGCACGACGACTGAGCCTGGCGCCGGCGGCGCCGCATGTCAGGCGGCGGCCAGCTCCGTCCGGAGCTCGTCGAGCCACGTCGCGGCCAGTCGCCGGCCGTCGGGCAGCTGATCGTCGCGGTCCCACCGCCAGGTGATGACCATCGCCAGCACGAGCATCCGGCATTCGCGCAGCAGCACCCGGTCGATGCCTGAGTAATGCCGGCCGCCCTCTTCGGGAGCGTGTGCGACGTCGAACTCGACGGGGCCGCGGCAGCACGTCTCGAGATCGATGAACCGCACGCCATCGGGCGTGCTCAACAGGTTGCCCGGATGAGGCTCGCCGTGCAGGAGCTGCTCTCGGCCGCCTCGTTCGGCGATGCTCGCCGCAAGGCGGTCGAGCGTCCGCGCCAGGAGCGCGCGATCGTCTTCGGCCAGCTCGGGGGTGCGCTCGCGGCTCGCGAGAAGGTCCTGCGCCTCGCGCACCCGGTCGGTGAAGTGCGGCGTCGCCACCTGCAGATCCCCTGCGTGAGAGTGAAACCGAGCGAGCGCGTCCGCGTACGCGGCCGGTGCGATCGTCGGCGGCTGGAGCTGGGGGTAGAAGGTCCACAGCGTCACGAAGAACCCGTCGCCCTCATACACGCGCGCATCGACTCGCGGGTCAGTTTCGGCAACGGGGCCTCCTGCGTCGATGATGCGGCGGGCGAGGTCGAGTTCGAACCAGGCCGTGTCATCGTCGGGGGCCACCCGAGCGAGCACATCGCCGGGCAGCAGCCGCAACGTGAGCTTGTTCGAGTCGTTGAGCACGACCACCTCGTCGCAGGCAAGGCCCAGGGCTGAGGCGATGCCTCTCGCCGCCTCGATCGCGCGCGTGCGTGCCGGTTCCTCCACGTGCCACCTCTCCTGCACCCAGGTTAGGTGCTGCCGGACGGGTCGATCGAGACTAGGAGGCGAGTTGATCGGGGGATGCGGGCTCGTCGCCGTTGACCTCGGCCCATACGCCATCCAGCGAGAGACCCAGCGCCGACGCGATCGCCGCGATCGCCGTCGCCGGCCCGGGCGCCCGCCTCGGAGACCTCTCGCACGCCATCGGCACGACGCTGACCGACGCCGGATACTCCGTCAACCTGGAATTCGGCGGCCACGGCATCGGCTCGTCGATGCACCAGGATCCGCACGTCGCCAACGCCGGCCGCCCCGGCCGCGGCTACATGCTCCGCCCCGGACTTCTGCTGGCGCTCGAACCCTGGGCGATGATCGACACCGACCGATTGATCGTGGATGCCGACGGCTGGACGCTCCGCAGCGCCACCGGCTGCCGCACCGCCCACAGCGAGCACACGATCGCGATCACGGACGACGGCGCCGAGATCCTCACCGTCCCGAGTCGCGTGCCGACGACGTCGAGCGCCACCTCCTCGTGAGAACTGGATGCCGCGGCCCCCGGCATCCAGTTCACTCACGCAGCAGGTTCACCCGCCGGGGCAGTCGCAGTCACCGCCGCTGCTGCACTGGCACGGCAGAGGTTCATAGTCCGACGCGTCGACGTAGCGGCGGACCAGTCTCCTCGGGATCGGCAGTGAGCTCTTCGCGAAAATGCCACGCAACGTCGTACGAGCCATCGACCATCGCTGCGAGTCCGACGCGCAGCTGGCTGACACAGCCGATATTCCGCGGCGAGCATGTTCCGCGGCCGGCTCGGTCGTGGTCACGTGGGCTCGGTCGTGCGCACCAGCCCGCAGTTGACGCATGACCACGCGACGAGGAACTTCTCGTCGTCGAGGATCTCGAAGGTCAGCGGATCGCCGCACGTCGGGCAGGCCAGCGGGTCTGCGGGGCGGTCGATCACGCGTCCAGCCTAGAGTCGGCCGACCACTGCTGGGCCGGGGGGGTTGACGGGGCACTTTCATTTTGGAAGTATCAGCCCATGAGCCTCTTCATCACGTGCCCGGTCGAGAGCGTGGAACGCGCGACCGCCTTTTACACAGCCCTCGGCTGGACGCTCAACGCCGAGATGTCGGACCACAACGTGTCGTGCTTCGCGATCGCGCCCGAGCAGTACGTCATGCTCGGCAGTCGCGAGATGTACGCCAGTGTCGGCGGCGTCGATTCGCTGATCGGCGGGCCGGAGACGCCGTCGAAGGTCACCGTCTCGTTCGACCTCGGCAGTCGTGAGGCGGTCGACGAACTCGTCGAGCGAGCCGGCGCGGCGGGCGGCCGGATCGGCGACACCGACGACTACCCCTTCATGTACCAGCGCCAGTTCGACGACCCCGACGGCTACCACTACTCGCCGTTCTGGATGAAGCCGGACACCGAACCGACGGCGTGAGCGACCTCGCCGACGCCCTCGACGTGCTCGGAGCACGCTGGGCCCTGCTCATCGTGGAGCAGCTGCTCGACGGCCCGAAACGCTACGGCGACCTGCAGCGCGAGCTCGGCGCGGGGACGAACATGCTCGCGACGCGCCTGCGCGAACTCGAAGCTGCAGGAGTTCTGTACCGCCTTCCGCTCCATCACAACACGCGCGCCTACGCGCTCACCGAGCGCGGGTTCGCCCTGCGCGACGCGATCGTCGCGCTGGGACGCTGGGGTGCCGAGCACACCTAGGCGCTTGGACAGAACGCAGCGGAGGGGATGATGGACTCATGCCGGCCGCGCACCGTCCCGGACTTCGCATCAACGCCGGGGTCACGATCCCCGAGTCCGAACTGTCGTGGCGGTTCTCACGTTCCTCAGGCCCGGGCGGGCAAGGCGTGAACACCGCCGACTCCCGAGCCGAGCTCGTATGGGATGCGGCACGATCGGCCGCCCTCTCGCCCCATCAGCGAGAGCGGCTGCTCACGAACCTGAGCGGCCGGCTGGTGGGAGGAGTGCTGACGATCGCGGCATCCGAACATCGCGAGCAACGACGCAACCGGGAGGCCGCCCGCGAGCGACTTGCCACCGCCGTCGCCGACGCGCTCCGCCCGCCCCCGCCTGCGCGACGACCCACCAAACCCAGTCGAGGTGCGAAGGAACGACGCCTGGCGGCCAAGAAGCATCGCACCGACGTGAAACAGCTCCGTCGACCACCCCACGAGTGACCGGACGTCAGCGGTCGAGCCGGTTGAACTCTCTCGCCGCGTCGATCCAGAACAGCAGTCGCTCGTCGTCTGCCAGAGCGTCGGGCGCGACGAGCAGCCAGCCGGGTCCCATCTCGCGCCGATTCGGGCCCATGACCGCCGGAGCCGCGCCCGCCTCAAGCGTCAGGGTCGCGGCATCCTCGGCGCTCACCCTCACCAGCAGCTGTGCATCCCGCATCACCGCGACGATGATCCGGTCGTCGAGCAGAAACGCGTGACTGCCGAACATCGCCTTCTCGGTGAGGTCCGATTCGTCGGCCAGGAGCGCACGGGTGCGGTCGGTCAGCTCCTGCTGCGCTTCGCTCATCGGCATGAGTCACCCCTTCATGAGTGCGCTGAGGAATGGCAGGTCGAGAACCCCGGGCTTGGTCATCGCGACGTAGACGAGTGCGGCGAAGACAGCGACGTTGATGAGCACCGTGAGCCAGAACATGCGCCGGAAGGAGCGCTTGCGCGTCTTGTGCCGGAACACCTGCTGCGCAATGAGCGCTCCCGGCCAGCCGCCGAGGACACCGACGGTGAGCAACGTCTGCTCCGAGACGCGCCGACGACCTGCTCTCGCCGCCGACTTGTCGACACCGTAGGCGGCGAAGCCGACGACGCTCATCACGAGGTAGAGCACCGGGATCCACAGCGGAAGGTCGGCCGCGAGACACGCAACCGCGAACGCTGCGATGAAGACAAGGAGGACGGTCCAGCTCAGCGTCGAAGGGAGCGGCTTCGACATGTCGCGGGGACGGTCACCGACGTCGAGATGTGTCGATCTGCTTGAGCCGGTGGTCACGTGCTCGATTCTAGGGAGATGGGTCGGCTCACGACTCGCGAGTCCCGCCCACTTACGACGCGATCAGCGCCCGCCGCACCACAGCAGCGCTCAACCGCCCCAGCATTGCGCCCGCAACTGTGTCCGAGATGTGGTGCTGGCCGCGATAGACGCGTGAGACGGCGATCGCCCCTGGGATGCCGTACCTCAGGAGCGGGCCGACTATCCGCGCGCCACGGGCGTCGTGGTGGTCGAGCAGGTCGGCGAGGGTGCCATGGAGCGCGAAGGCCGCCGCCGTGTGCCCGGAAGGAAAAGACGACGTCGCGTGGGGATGCTCGGGGCGCCACACCCTCGCGGGTCTCGGTCGCCCCACGAGCGCCGCGGATGCCATGAAGCACGCGGTCTCGAGAGCCAGGACGGCCGCAGGGGCGAGCGCTGAGCGGGGGTTGCGCGTCAGCGCCCAGGCGATGCCGCACCAGGCAACGGCGTTCGCGATGGTCTGCGGCACGCCGGAGTACCACGAGAGTGGTTCGGTGACTCGATCCAGTGGATCGCGCGGCATGAGTCGGCCGGCGAAGTCGGCCGGGAATGCGACGCCGTCGGTTCCCGGCTTGTGGCCGAACGCCTCCTGCAGGGCACGCACGGCGTGGTCCTCGCGCGGGTCGTCGCCGTCGATGAGCCGGATGACCCGCCCAGCCGCGGTCAGCACGGCGATCGCACCGAGCGCTGGCAGAACGATGGCTCGGAACAGCGGCATGCCCGCATCGTAGCGGCGGTGTGTGTGCGCGGCAGCGGGTCGGCGCGCTCCACTCATTGGCGGCGCTCACCGGCGGTCTCCGCACCGCCAGAGTCGATCTCGGTGCCGGCCGCGCCCGACTGACGGAGCGCTCAGCCGCCACTTCTCACCGATAAGACGTAGGGCTGCGGCACGATCGGCGGCGAGACACCGGGTCGACGAGTGAAACGGGGGCTACTGAGCACTTCCTGCGCGCGAAGCCGTTGCACGGGCGGAGGCGGCGCGATCCTTCGCCGCCGCCTGCCCGAGCAGCTGACCGCCGCTCGTCAGCAGCGCTCGACGCCACGGGGCGACCCCGTCGATCTCGATCTGGATGGAGATCGAGAGGATCGTCCGGATGATCACGATGATCCCGAGGATGAGGGCGTCCTCGAGTGAGGGCTTGGAGGTGATCGTGCGCACGAGATCCGCGGCCACGAGCACCTCGAGTCCGAGCAGGATCGCCGCGCCGAGGGTCGTGCGCAGGGCCGTGTAGGCGGCGTGGCCGCCCTCGCCGCGAAGGAGAGAACGGATGCCGAGCACGACCGCGAAGAGGAACCCGGCGACCATCACGACGGCGCCGATCACCTCGAACCCGATGGCGACGGCAGTGAACACCGACTCGAAATCCACGCGCTCAGCGTATGGGTCCGGGCACAAGCGCGGCTAGGCGACGCGCAGATCGGGCCCATTCGCGCCGAGCCCAGCTGATGTCGGTCAGGCGAACAGGTCGTCGAACGCGTCTGTGCACACCCGCGGTACAGCGAACGCCGCTTTGACCGCAGGTTCTGGGGTCAGGGCGGGGGTGCTGACCGCCTCCATGAGAGCGCGTGCGGGCTCGGTCAGGAATCTGCTGGGCTTGGCGGCGACGTGCTTGGCGAGGAACGCGGTGGGGTGGGTGGGCAGCTGTGAGGGCACGTACACGTCGAGCGTGTCGCGTGCACGCGTGAGTGCAACGTAGAAGAGTCGCTGCTCCTCGGCAAGGCCGGCGGACGAGGTGAGTGCCATGTCCGAGGGCATCGCGCCGTCATTCGCCCGCATCAAGTGCACCGCGTCCCATTCCAATCCCTTGGCGGAGTGGATCGTGGACAAAGTCAGCCAATCCTCGTCGAGATGTGGCTGCTTCGCCCAGTCGCCGGCGACGTTCACCGGGTCGATCGCCTGCTCGCTCACGAAGGTGCGCAGATCGCTTTGCGCCGCGGCGGCCTGTGCGATGCCCTCGACTTCGGTGACCCGACGATTCCAATCCGGGTAGTGCGCGCGCAGCAGCGGATCCACCGCACCCCGGCACGCCTCCACCAGCTCCGGCACTGCGGTCGTGACGTCGACGGCGCCGAGCAGCGACAGGGTCGACGCCAGCCCGGTGCGCGCCTTCGCCGGTGCCGCCGCCACCGCGTCGGCCGCACGGTCGACACCCCCGTCCGCGAGGATCGCTGCGAGCGTGCGCGCGCTGGCCTTGCCGATCGCGCGGTGCCGGGTGAGCAGGCGGTACCACGACACCTCATCAGCCGGGTTGAGCACGACCCGGAAGCTGGCCAGAAGGTCGCGCACATGCGACGTCTCCAGGTATCCGATGCCGCCGAACTTGTGGAACGGGATCCCCCGCACCTTGAGCTCGACCTCCAGCTGCGCGCTGTGGGATCCGGTCCGCATCAGCACGGCCTGCGACCGCAGCGGCGTGCCATCGACGTGTGCGGCGAGGATGCGGTCGGCGATCGTGCGAGCCTCGTCGTCGGCATTGCGGCAGGTCACCAGCGTCGGCCGGCCGCCCTGCTGGGGACGGTCGGCGACCAGCCGCAGCTTCACCTCCCCCGGGCGAACCTCGTTCGCGAGGTCGAGGATCGGCTGCGTGGAACGGAAGTTGCGCTGCAGTCGCACGAGCGTGGCGTCGGGGTACGCCTCGATGAGATCCAGCAGGTGCCCCGCACTCGCCCCTCGGAAGGCGTAGATCGCCTGTGCGTCGTCGCCGACGACGGTGAGCCCGCGGCCGTCGGGGCTGAGTCCGCGCACGATCTCGACCTGAAGCTGGTTGACATCCTGATACTCGTCGACCAACACCCAGTCCCACCGAGCCCGCAACCTCGCCCCGACATCCGGATCAGCGACCAGTGCCCGCCAGGCGATGAGCAAATCGTCGAGGTCGAGCAGTCCGCGCACGCGCTTGCGCTCCCGATAATGCCGCAACAGTGCCGCGACCTGGTCGGCTTGTTCCAGCGCCCAGGGGAACTGCTCCTCGATGACGGCACGGACCGGCGTCGCGGTGTTGACCACGCGCGAGGCGATGTCCGCGATCGAACGCGTCGTGGGCAGTCGCACTTCGGTGCCGTCGAGTCCGTGCTCCGCGCGCAGCAGGTCTATCAGGTCGGTGACGTCGTCGGGATCGATGACCGTAACATCCTCCAGCCCCAGATGCTGTGCGTGCTCGGCGACGATGCGGTGCGCCACGGCATGGAATGTGCCGCCGGCGATGCGCTGCGCAGCCTGTGGGTCGCCGCACAGCGACGCGGCGCGAGAGAGCATCGCGGATGCCGCGCGCCGCGTGAATGTCAGCAGCAGGATCCGCTCAGGCGGAACTCCCGACTCCAGCAATCGAGCGACCCGTGCAGTGAGTACCCGCGTCTTTCCGGTCCCGGCACCCGCCGCAACCACGAGCGGGCTGTCGCCGTGTTCGACGGCCTCAAGCTGTGCCGGATCCAGCCCCGCAAGCGCATCACCAACTGCCACGCAGGCCACGGTAACCAGACCCCCGGACATCCAACCGTCCGGGCGAGCTCGGAGAGAGGCTCAAGCGGACTTCCTGATCGGGATGAACCGCACGTGGACAGCCCAGCTCGGCCCCTGGCTGCGAAGAGGGTGTCGGGCTGCCCCGTCAGCGGGTGGAGTCGCCGGCGCGGCGCTGACCGTCGTCGTCATCCTGCGCGTCGCGGATGGCGCGGCCCCGTTCGACCGATTCCGCCTCTTTCTTCTCCTTCTTCTTGATGTTGCGGTCGTCGCGCGGCGGCAGCTGGATCTCCTCCTCCGCGGCAATGCCGCCCTGCACCTGACGCCCCCGTTCGAGTTCGGCGTCGAACTCCGCGCCGAAGAGCAGCGCGAGGTTCGCGATCCATAGCCACAGCAGGAAGATCACGACTCCGGCCAGCGATCCGTACGTCTTGTCGTAGTGCGAGAAATTCGTGACGTAGAAGCCGAAGGCGACCGTCGCCACGACGAGCACAAGTATCGCCAAGAGCGAGCCGAGGCTCATCCATCGGAACTTCGGCTGCTTGGCGTTGGGTGCCGCGTAGTACAGGATCGCGACCATTACGACGACGATGAACGCGAGCACCGGCCACTTGGCGATCGACCAGACGGTCGTCGCGACCTCCCCGAGTCCCAACACCTCGCCCACCGATCTGGCAACCGACCCCGACACGACGAGGATGACGGTCGCGACGGTGATGAGCACGATGCCGATCAGCGTAACGAGCAGCTGTGCCGGCTTGAGCTTCCAGAACGGCCGCCCCTCGCGGATCTCGTAGATCCGGTTCATGGCGCGACTGAATGCCCCAACGTAGCCGGACGCAGCCCAGATCGCGAGCACGACGCCGGAGATCAGGGCCAAGCCGGCGCCGGGAGAGGTGGCCATGTCGGTGAGCGGACCCTTGAGGGCGTCGGCGGCGTCCGGGGCAAAGTTCTGGATGATGCCCGTGATTGCGTTGGCCGCCTTCTCTCCCTCGCCGACGACGCCCAGGATCGAGAACACGGCGATGAGGGCGGGAAACAGCGAGAGCATCGCGTAGTAGGTGAGCGCCGCGGCGATGTCGGTGCACTCATCGTCCGAGAATTCCCGGATCGTGTTGCCGAAGACGTACTTCCACGAGCGCTTCTCGATGTCCCGCAGCCGATCCGGCTTCGCGGGATGCTCCGGATCGGGCATCCCGTCGGCGCGCTTCTCAGGCTGCTGGTCAGTCGTGCTCATCGCACCTCCACGTGGTCGAATCGGGCAAGGCGAAGACGAGGATCTTGCGCGCGCAGGCAGCAGACCCACACGGGGCTTGACAAACGGACTCCGCAGCTGGGCTACCGCGTCCACAGGTCGACTTCGAGGCGCGTGCCCTCGTCCACTTGCAGACTTCCGATCTCCTCGACTCCTGGGAATGGGAGCACTCGCAAGCCGATCGCTCAGCGGAGTCCGATGAGCGATGCGCTACTGCGGTCCAGCTGTTCGAAGTACGGTGAGCGGGCCCTCGTCAGCGGTCGGAGGCTCGAAGTGGTCGAAGTACTCGGCCGCGAGATCCGCGGCGAGCGCGTAGTCGTCCGCGTGTTCATGGCTGCGCTTCCGCAGCCGTTCAAGTGCGACAGCTCGTGGAGTCGCGAGGTAGATCGTCTCGGGCACCACTCCAAGCGGTCCGAGCAGCGTCCGGTACGCGAGACGGGATCGTCTTGACCAGAACGAGAAGTCGAGGACGACGTCGCGACCGGCCGTGACCAGTTCGACCAGCCGAGCGCGGAGTTCTCGCTCGATCTCCTCGTGAACCTCAGCAGGAAGCGGCATCACATGGATCCCACGTCGCCACGCCTCGCGATCGAACGAGAGTCGCGTCATGCCCGTCGCTTCGAGTTCTCTGGCGACGGTCGACTTTCCGGAACCCGCCGGCCCGCACATCATGACGACCCTGCTCACCATCCCGACCCTACCCAGATGGCGGATAAGGGTCGCTGAATGGACGTTGGAGCCTCTCACTCTTCCGCTTCGATGGCGATGGTGTTGCCGTCCGGGTCGGCGACCCAGAATATGCGCCCTCCGCCTGCTCGAGGAGCGACGCCTCGCTCGTCCTGCCCGAGACCCTCGTATCGAGGGATCTCGGCACCGGCCCTGGTGAGCTCGTCGAGGACCGTGTCGAGATCATCGACGTACCAGGTCGCCACGGTTGACTTCGCCCCGCCCGCGTTCGGTGTCTCGAACACGTTGAGCATCGTTCCGCCGCCCGCCCGGTAGGAGCGGCCGCCGCCCTCGATGTCAGCGCTCGGACCCTCGCCGGCTTTCTCGAGCCCAAGGATGCCCTCGTAGAAGTCAACCGCTCGGCGAATATCCGTCACTCCGATCGACGCGCGCACGGGGAAGTCGCTGAGGCCCATGCGCCCCACGCTAGTTCCCCGATGAATCCGAGCACAGCCCCGCACACAAAAGATGAGCGGATGCCTCGGCACGAGGCATCCGCTCATCTCACTCCCCGGATCAGAACGGGTTCGGGGTCAGCGTGTACTTGGTCTGCAGGTACTCGTGGATGCCCTCGGCGCCGCCCTCGCGGCCGAGGCCCGACATCTTCCAGCCGCCGAACGGGGCGGCGGCGTTGGAGACGACGCCCATGTTGAGGCCCATCATGCCGGTCTCGAGGCGCTCGATCATGCGCTGACCGCGGGCGAGGTTCTCGGTGAAGACGTACGAGACCAGGCCGTACTCGGTGTCGTTGGCCAGGCGCACGGCCTCGTCCTCGGTGTCGAACGGGACGATGGCGAGCACCGGTCCGAAGATCTCCTCGCGGAGGATCTCCGACCCCGGCTGCACGTCGGTGACGACGGTGGGCTGGTAGAACGTGCCGGGGCCGTCGATGGCGCTGCCACCGGTGGCGACGGAGGCGCCGCGGGCGACGGCATCCTGAACCAGCTGGGCGGCCTTCGCGACCGCGCGGTCGTCGATGAGCGGGCCGATGGTGACGCCCTCTTCGGTGCCGCGGCCGATGGTGAAGCCGTTGACGCGCTCGGTGACCCGGCGGGCGAACTCGTCGGCGACGGAGCGGTGCACGATGAAGCGGTTGGCGGCGGTGCACGCCTGGCCGATGTTGCGGAACTTCGCCGCGATCGCGCCGTCGACCGCCTTGTCGAGGTCGGCGTCGTCGAACACGACGAACGGGGCGTTGCCGCCGAGTTCCATCGAGGTGCGCAGCACGCCCTGCGACGCCTGCTCGAGCAGACGCTGACCGACCTGCGTCGAACCCGTGAACGACAGCTTGCGCAGGCGCGGGTCGCGGATGATCGGCTCCGACACGGCGCCCGACGTCGAGGTCGTGAACACGTTGACGACGCCCTTCGGCAGTCCGGCGTCTTCGAGCAGCTTCGCGAAGTACAGGGTGGTGAGCGGGGTGAGCTCGGCGGGCTTGATCACGACCGTGCAGCCGGCGGCGAGCGCAGGCGCGATCTTGCGGGTCGCCATCGCGAGCGGGAAGTTCCACGGCGTGATCAGGAAGCACGGGCCCACCGGGTGCTGCGACACGATCATGCGGCCGGTGCCCTCGGGGTTGGCGCCGTAGCGCCCCTGGATGCGCGAGGTCTCTTCGCTGAACCACCGCAGGAACTCGCCGCCGTACGCGACCTCGCCGCGGGCCTCGGCCAGCGGCTTGCCCATCTCAACGGTCATGAGGAGCGCGAACTCCTCCTTGCGCTCCTGCAGCAGGTCGAACGCCCGGCGCAGGATCTCGGCGCGCTCGCGCGCTGGCGTCGCCGCCCACGCCGGGAACGCCTCGACCGCGGCGTCGAGCGCGGCCTTCCCGTCCGCGGGCGAGGCGTTCGCGATCTCTTTGACGACCTGGCCGTTGGACGGGTCGTACACCTTCAGCGTCTTGCCGTCGGTCGCCGCACGCCACTCCCCGCCGATGAACAGGCCATCGGGCACCGACGCCAGCAGTGCGGTCTCACGGTTCTCGGTCACGGGGACTCCCTCGTCTGTGGATGGATCAGTGGATGCCTGCGGCCATTCTTACGCCGTCGGCAGAGGTGGGTGCATATACGCCGTGTACACGAGCGGCCTCGATCTCGCCCTCGCGTACTCAGCGCTGAGGAAGCAGAACACCCGCGAAGAAGTCCGCCAGCTCGTCGTGGGCGGTCAGCGGCAGCACCGCCGCGACGTACTGGTCCGGGCGCACGACGACGACCACGCCGTCGCGCGACAGCCCTCGCTCGTCGAAGATGTCGGTCGAGGTCCAGGCGCTCGGCGCGGCAGCGTAGACCTTCTCCCAGTCGATCAGGCCGAGCGGCCCGGTCTCGGGCAGGAACAGCTTCGGCACCGCCATGATGTCGACGTCCTCGTGGGGCTGCTGGTACACGACCTTGACGTCGAACACGGCGTCGACATCGGCCCCTGTCGGCGTGAACCGGCCGACGGGCGACGCGTCCGAGGCCATGTACTCCGCCCATGAGGAGAGAGTGGATGCCGCACCCGGCGCCACACCGTCGGCGAAGGCATAGATCCGCCACCGGCCGTCGGCCTTGGCATGGTGTCCCAGGTGCACCGGGTTGCCGTCGCACACGCGCACCACCTCGGAGGACTTGAAGCGCTTGCCGAGCGGGAAGCCGGACGCGAGGCCCTGGTGGGCGGCATCCATCACCGTCATCGACGGGCCGTACTGCGTCATGAACCCGGACGGGAACTCGGCGGTGCCGAGGTAGAAGGTGGCGAGCTCTTGCGGGTCCGAGATCTCTTCGGGCTTGCGGGCCATGAGCGAGGACCACTCCCGGTCGAAGTCGATGAGCTGCTGCGCCACGGGCTGGCGCTCGGCGGAGTACGTCTGCAGGAGGGATGCCGGGCTGAGGCCGGTCAGCACGTGCCCGAGCTTCCAGCCCAGGTTGAAGCCGTCCTGCATCGACACGTTCATGCCCTGCCCGGCCTTCGCCGAGTGCGTGTGGCACGCGTCGCCGGTGAGGAACACGCGGGGCGCGTGACCCTGGTCGACGTCGACATCGTCGAACTTGTCGGTCACGCGGTGGCCGACCTCGTAGACGCTGTGCCACGCGACCTGCTTCACGTCGATCGAGTAGGGGTGCAGGATCGCGTTGGCCTTGCGGATGATCTCTTCGATCGGCGTCTGTCGCACGCGGTGGTCGTCGTCGTCGGCGACCTCGCCGAGGTCGATGTACATGCGGCTCAGGTACCCGCCCTCGCGGGGGATGTGCAGGATGTTGCCCGCCTCGGCGTTGATGGCACATTTCGTGCGCCAGTCGGGGAAGTCGGTGTTCACGAGCACGTCCATGACGCCCCACGCGTGGGCCGAGATGCCGCCGACATGCTTGCGGCCGATCGCCTCGCGCACGCCGCTGCGCGCGCCGTCGCAGCCCACGACGTACTTGGCGCGGACGGTGCGCTCTTGGCCGGCCCGCTCCCCCGAGGTGTGGCGAACGCGCACCTCGACCGGGTATTCGCCGTCGTCGTGGATCGTGAGGCCGACGAACTCGATGCCGTAGTCGGGCACGATGCGGCCCGGGCCGTGGGCGGCGGCCTCGGCGAAGTAGTCGAGCACGCGCGCCTGGTTGACGATGAGGTGCGGGAACTCGCTGATCTTGAAGGCGTAGTCCTCGGTGCGCGCGGTGCGCACGATGTTCCCGGGGTTCGCTGGATCGGGTCCCCAGAAGTTCATCCACCCGATGTTGTACGCCTCGGCGATGATCCGCTCGGCGAAGCCGAAGGCCTGGAACGTCTCGACGCTGCGCGGCTGGATGCCGTCGGCCTGGCCGAGCACGAGACGACCGTCGCGGCGCTCGATCATGCGCGTGGTGACGGCCGGGAACTGCGACATCTGGGCCGCGAGCAGCATGCCGGCAGGTCCCGAGCCCACGATGAGCACGTCCATCTCGTCGGGGAGCTCGGCGGGACGGTCGATGCCGGTGCCGGCCGCGTCCTGGACGCGCGGGTCGCCGGAGACGTAACCGTGGTGATGGAACTGCATCGTCCTGATCCCTTCCTGACGACTTCGTCGGGATTGTGTCGAGAGGAGTCGTGTTCTATATTCGAACACGTCGTTCTACTATTGAACAGATCGTATACGAAGGGGATGCCGCATGACAAGGTCGGAGGGCGCGACCGCGCCCGCCTCGCAGACGCTGAGCCGCGGCATCCGGATTCTCGAAGTCCTCGCCGACGCTCGCGAGCCGCTCACGATCGACGAACTCGCCGCCCGGCTGGAGGTGCACCGCTCGGTCGCGTACCGGCTGCTGCGCACGCTGGAAGACCACGGCCTGGTCGCCCGCGACTCGACCGGGCGTGTGCAGCTCGGCGCGCGGATCGCGGCGCTGGCCGCGGGGGTCGCGCACGACCTGCAGGCCGAGGCGCTGCCCGAGCTCACCGCCATCGCCAACGAGCTCGGCATGACCTGCTTCCTCGCGGTGCTCGACCGCGACGAGTGCATCACGCTCGCGAGCGTCGAGCCGCGTCACGCTGTTGCGACCGTGGCTCAGCGACCGGGGGCCCGGCATTCGATCACGGTGGGCGCGCCGAGCAAGGCGATCCTGTCGACGCTCTCCCCCGCGGAATGGCCCGTCGAGGTGGACGAGCGCCTGCGCGCCGAGATCGCCGAGTGCGCGCAGCGGGGCTACGCCACGAGCCATGACGAGGTCATCCCCACCGTGCAGGCGATCTCGGTGCCGCTGCGACTGCGCGGCGGCCAGCGCCCCGCGGCGATCGCCGTTGTGCACGTGTCGAGCCCGGCGGATCCCGCGGCGATCGCGGCCCGGCTGGCCCGCTCCGCCGCCGCGATCGGAGAGGCGCTGGGCGGCTGAGCGCCGCCCACACGTCGAGCGAGCGCGGGTCCCCCACCCACACGTCGAGCGAGCGCGGGTCGCCCACCCGCTCGTTGAGCGAGCGCGACTCCCCCACCCGCTCGTTGAGCGAGCGCCAGCGAGACGAAACGCCGCAACCCGCCCGTCGGACTCAGCCCCTCCGGCGACGTCCGCGCGGGGCCGGGTCCAGAGATCGGCTCACCGCGTTTCGTCTTCGCTCGTTCCTCGCTCCGCTCAACGAGCGAGCGCCAGTCCCCCACCCGCTCGTTGAGCGAGCGCCAGCGAGACGAAACGCCGCAACCCGCCCGTCGGACTCAGCCCCTCCGGCGACGTCCGCGCGGGGCCGGGTCCAGAGATCGGCTCACCGCGTTTCGTCTTCGCTCGTTCCTCGCTCCGCTCAACGAGCGAGCGCCAGTCCCCCACCCGCTCGTTGAGCGAGCGCCAGCGAGACGAAACGCCGCAACCCGCCCGTCGGACTCAGCCCCTCCGGCGACGTCCGCGCGGGGCCGGGTCCAGAGATCGGCTCACCGCGTTTCGTCTTCGCTCGTTCCTCGCTCCGCTCAACGAGCGGGGGGCGAGCTCAACGACCGGTCGCCGGGAACTCCGTCACGAAGCCGATGTTGTACGCGGCGACCCGCTGCGGCACCCCGGCGAACGCCTCGGCGCGCGCGTCGGACGCCAGGTACTCCTGCTCGAGCGCGAGGAACGCGTCCTCGTCCCCTTCGGCGCTGACTGCCCACACGAACTCGTTCGTCTCACGGATGCCATACGCGAACTCGATGGCGAACCCGGCAGCGGGCCGCACCTTCGGCATCCACTCGTTCCACCAGTCGACGAACGCGTCGTACTCTCCGTCGACGAGCGTGTACCGGCGCAGCTGGATCGTCCTCATGTCTCCCATCTTGGCGTACGTCCTATACTCGGTTTCGTCCGGCGGCATCGACGCCCGCCGGTGCTCGAAAAAAGGGCACGCCGCGCGGCAGCGCGAGACACATACGGCCTCTCATCCGTCTGAAGTCTCAAGGGATCCGCCATGCCCACCGTGTCCGCTCACGTCGCCCTCACGCTCGCCCGCCACATCGACCACGTGTTCGGGGTGATGGGCAACGGCAACGCGTACTTCCTCGACGCGCTCGAGCGCTCGACCGACGTGCACTTCACCGCCGTCCGTCACGAGGCAGGCGGGGTCGTCGCCGCTGACGCCTTCTTCCGCGCGTCGGGGCGCCTCGCCGCCGCGACGGCCACCTACGGCGCCGGGTTCACCAACACGCTCACCGCGCTGGCCGAGGCCGTGCAGGCGCACGTACCGCTCGTGCTCGTCGTCGGCGACGAGCCCACCTCCGGCCCACGCCCGTGGGACGTCGACCAGATCGCGCTCGCCTCGGCGGTCGGCGCCCGCACGTACACGGTGGGGCGAGCGGATGCCGCAGCCACCACCGTCATCGCGATCGAGCACGCGCTCACCTATCGGGTGCCGACCGTGCTCGCCATCCCCTACGACGTGGCCGCGCGCGATGCCGGCCCCGTGCCCGAGGCGCCGGAGCCGCGCCTGCCCGAACCGCTCTCACCCGTCGGACCGTTCGCGGCCGGAGCCCTCGACAGCCTCGTCGACGCGCTCGCGAACGCCGAGCGCCCGTTCCTGCTCGCCGGTCGTGGCGCCTGGATCTCTGGGGCCGCGGACGCGCTCGGCGAAGTGGCCGACCTCGTGGGCGCCGTGACCGCGTCGACCGCTCTCGGCCGAGGCGTGTTCCCGAGGACCGAGTACGACCTCGGCGTCACCGGCGGCTTCGGCGCCGAGGCCGCCATGGAGCTGGTGCGCGAGGTCGACGTCGCCGTCGTGTTCGGGGCATCCCTCAATCAGTTCACGATGCGCTTCGGCGACCTCTTCGCGCCCGGCACGCGGGTGTTCCAGATCGATGTCGCCCCGGCGGCGACCCACCCCCACGTGGGCGGATTCGTGCGGGCGGATGCCGGCGTCGCGGCCCGTCTCGTCGCCACCGCCCTGCGCGACCGGGGTCGGGCGCCGAGCGGGTGGCGGGAGTCCGTGGACATCGCCGCGCTGCGAGCGTACGAACCCGGCGAGGCGGTGGCGGCCGACGGACGCCTCGACCCGCGCGCCGTGGCCCGCCGCATCGGCGAACTGCTGCCGCAGGACCGGGTCGTCGTCTCGGACGGCGGCCACTTCATCGGCTGGGCGAACATGTACTGGCCGGTCGCCTCGCCCGACCGCATGATGATGGTCGGCACCGCGTTCCAGTCGATCGGCCTCGGCTGGCCTTCGGTGCCGGGCGCCGCGCTCGCGAAGCCGAATGCCACCGTCGTGCTCACCACCGGCGACGGCGGCGGGCTCATGGCGCTCGCCGACCTCGAGACCGCGGTGCGTGTCGCCGGCGGCCGCGGCGTCGCCGTGGTCTGGAACGACGCCGCCTACGGCGCGGAGGTCAACCTCTACGGTCTGAAGGGCCTCGCGAAGGAGCCGATGCTCATTCCCGAGGTCGACTTCGCCGCCCTCGCAGCCGGGGTCGGCGCCGAAGGCGTCGTGGTGCGCACCCTCGACGACCTGGAACGGCTGGCGTCATGGAGGGCGCAGCCGCCGGCATCCCGCCCCTTCCTCGTGCTCGACTGCCGCATCTCAGGCGAGATCGTCGCGCCGTACCAGCGCGAGATCATCCGCGTGAACTCCTAGCGGCGGGCGCCGCGGTCATGACCTGCGGCAGACGTTCCTGGGGATAAGGACACGCTTGACGTCCTTATCCCCAGGAACGCCGCACGGTCGTGAGGTCATAGTCGGGCAGCGACGTGTCCGTCGCGAAGACGTCCGTGATCCACATCATCGCCCGCAGCATCAGCGGGTTCGCGAACGTCCGGTCGCGCCTGTGGATGCGCCGCTCCGACGGCGGCGCGAGGAACGGTCCGGCGCTGCCCGTGCGCGCGATCCTCGTGGGCCGGCGCATGCGCGCGTCGTAGGCCGCGAGCGCCGCGAGGTGATCACCGTCCGCGCGTGCGAGTTCACCGGCGAGCACGTACGCGCCGACGAGCGCGAGGCCGGTGCCGAAGCCGCCGAGGGTGTTCGCGTAGCCGGCGTCGCCGACCAGCGCGATGCGCCCCTTCGTGTACGACGTCATGCGCGTGCGGGTGATCTCGTCGAGATAGAAATCGGATGCCGCCTCCGCCGCCGCCAGCATCTCGGGCACCCGCCACCCGATGCCGTCGAACGCACGCACGAGGAACCGTCGCTGCGAGGCGACGTCGCGCCGGTCGTACGCCTCGGCATCACCCTGGAACACGAAGAGGTTCGGCGCCTTCTGCCCGCCGGCGAGGGCGAGCCGGCCGGGGACGTTGTAGCCGTACGCGACGGTGCGACCGCTCGGCAGCCGGGTCTCCAGACCCTCGAGCGGCACTGCACCGCTCGCCACGGCGTAGAAGTAGCCGAGACGCTCGACGTGATCACCCTCGGGCCCGAACGCGAGCCGCCGCACGGCAGAATGCACGCCGTCGGCGCCGATCACGAGGTCGAAGCGCTCGTCGGGGCGCCGCGCGAACGAAACCTCGACCCCCTTCGCGTGCTCTGCCAACGCGGTGATCTCGTCACCGAAGACATACTCCGCGTCGGCGGCGCTGTGGCGGTGGAGGATGCCGGCGAGGTCGCCGCGCAGGATCTCGACGTCGCCCCCGATGAACTCGCCGGGGATCACCGCCCTGACGCGGTCGGACTCGTCGACCATGCGCCAGTCGGTCTTGGCGGTCTGCTGCGCCTGCACGTCGTCCCACACCCCCATCCGGGTGAGCACCTCGCGGTGCGTGCGGCCCTTGAAGTCCACCGCCTGCCCACCGGGCCGTACCTCGGCAGCCTTCTCGACGACCGTGACATGGTGCCCGCTGCGTCCGAGCCACCCCGCCAAGGCAGGCCCGGCGATGCTCGCACCGGAGATCAGAACCTTCTTCGCGGACATGTGGTCCTCCTTCCACGTAACTGCGTCTCGTGGACACAATACATAACTGATTACACTGGACGCAATTGTTCTCAGGAGGTTCGCATGACGCCCGGCGAGACCCCACCGGCACCGAACCCCGGCGAAGACCTGCTGTGGCCGGGGCCTGCCACCGTCCGCCGCGGGCCCAAGCCGAGGTTCACGGTTGCGCAGATCGCCGACGCCGGCACGCGCATCGCGGATGCCGAAGGCCTCGGCGCCGTGACCATGCAGCGGATCGCGCACGACCTCGGCAGCACCAAGATGGCGCTCTACCGCTACGTCCCCGGTCGTGCCGAACTCGACGCCGTGATGCTCGACCGCAGTTTCGGCATGCCCCGGCCGCAGCACGACGCGGACTGGCGCCGCGCGCTGGCCGCATGGGCCGAAGGTGTCCACGCCCGCGCTCTTGCCCACCCGTGGTCCGTCGAACTCGCTCAGCGCCCGCACCGACCGGGACCCTGCGAACTGGCCTGGTACGAGGTCGGCCTCGCCGCGATGGCGGACCTCGAGCTGCATGGCGGTGAGAAGCTCGACGTGCTGGCACTGCTGGCGGGCCACGCGATGTCGATCGTGCGGCAGGAGTCGGCCAGTGCCGCCCCCGAACAGGAGCTTGCGGCATCCATGCAACGGATCTTCACGACCCGCGCGGCCGACTATCCGCTCACCGTGGCGGCGTTCTCGGATCCCGGCGGCGCACGAGGAGACGCCCTGCGCTTCGGGGTGGAGCGCATCGTCGCGGGCGTCGAGGCGCTCGCGGCATCGCGGCGCGAGGGCTGAGGCCCCTTCGCGCGTGCTCCCGCGGGAGGAGATCGGATGCCTCCCGCAGGCGGATGCGCGGCGCCCGACGGCGAGCGAGCATGAAGGCATGACCTCCTTCCGATTCGGCGTCGTGACCGGCGCACACGGTGACGCCCGAGCCTGGAGCGAGACGGCCCGGCGCGTCGAGGGCGACGGGTACGCGGCGCTGCTGGTGCCCGACACGCTCTACACGCCCTCCCCCTTCCTCGCGCTGTCGGTCGCGGCCGCGGCGACCTCGACGCTGCGCCTCGGCACGTGGGTGCTCGCGGCCCCGCTGCGCAGTCCCGCCGCGACCGTCCGCGAGACCCGCACGCTCGTCGAGCTGTCGGGCGGGCGCTTCGAGCTCGGGTTGGGTGCGGGCCGGCCGCAGGGCGAAGCGGATGCCGCGGCCCTGGGTGTGCCGTGGGGCTCCGGCCGTGAGCGCGTCGATCAGGTCGAGGCGACGATCGCGGCGGTGCGCGGGGCACTCGGCGACGACCTGCCGCTGACGCTCGCCGCGGGCGGCGACCGCATGATGCGGATCGCCGGCCGCCATGCTCAGGCGGTGGCGCTCCCCCTGCCGCCGCACGCGCACCTCGCCGCGGTGACCGCGGTCGCCGCCCGGGCGCGTGCGGCCGCTGCGCCCGACCGGCCGCCGATCGAGCTGTCGCTGCAGATCGCGGGCGTCGGCGAGGCGGTTCCGGAGTGGCTGCGGCGCAGCGCCGGCCTCACACCCGAGTCGCTGCGCGCGGCCGGCGCCGTCGCGGCCCTGTCGGGTGACGTGACGCACGACGCCGAGGCGCTGCGCGCGCTGCGCGATGCCACGGGCGTGTCGTTCTTCACGGTGCCCGACGAGCTCGCGCCGGCGGTCGCCCCGCTGGTGGCCGAGCTCGCGGGTCGCTGAGCGCCTCTGGTCGTTGAGCGGAGCGAGGAACGAGCGAAGACGAAACGTCACGAGCCGCTCTCGACAAGTTGGCCGGCCGCGCACGTCGCCGGGTGGCTGGGTCCGATGCGCGGCTCACCACGTTTCGTCTCGCGGAGACCCGCACTGAGCGAGCGAAGCGAGTCGAAGTGTCGCTCAACGGCCAGAGGCACTCACTCGCCGCGGAACACCGGCTTGCGTTTCTGCTGAAACGCCGCGAAGCCCTCGCGATAGTCGGCCGTGGCGCGCAGCGCTTCCTGGCCGCGGGACTCTTCCGCGACGGCATCCCACAATCTCGCATCGCGCAGGCGCGCGACCAGACGCTTCGACGCCGCGAAGGCCGCCGTCGGCCCGGACGCCGTCGCCGCGGCTCGCTCCCGGGTGAACGCGAGCAGCTCGTCGGCCGCGACCGCACGGCTGAACAGGCCCGCGGCGACCGCTGCGGCGCCCGACATGAGCTCCCCCGTGAAGATGAGGTCGAGTGCCCGGTGAGCGCCGAGCCGATCCACGAACAGCGCGTGCGCTCCCGAGTCGGGGATCGCCCCGAGGTTCGCGAACGGAGAGCTCAGCTTGGCGTTCTCGGCGACGTAGACGACATCGCTCGCGATGGCGAGCCCCAGCCCGACCCCGAGGCACGCGCCCTGCACGGCCGCGAACGTCGGCACCGGGAACGCGGCGATCCGCCGCATGACCTGTTCCAGCGCGCCCAGGTATCTCGGCACATCGTCGGTCTCGGGGTCGACGCCGGCGATGTCGCGCCCGGCGCAGAACGCGCGTCCTTCGCCGCGCAGCACGAGGGCGCGGACCCCGGATGCCGCCGACTCGGCACACGCGTCATCCAGCTGCCGCAGCGCCTCGAGCGAGAGCGCGTTGAGCTTGTCGGGAGCGTTGAGCGTGATCTCGGCGACAGCGCCGTCGATGGCGAGCTCGATCATGCCCTCACGCTACGGTGCCCTTCGGCCCCCCGGCAACGGCAGCCGCGGCCCCGGACGCTCAGGCGGCGCAGGTTGCGGCATCCACCCCGCCGAAGGCACCACTTGCGCCACCTCAACACCGAGCACCGGACGCTCAGGTGGCACAGGTTGCGGGCATCGACACCACCGACGCGACACCGAACCCCGGGCGAGCCGGACCGGGTATGTCATGATTCCCGCTGTGCCGACAATGCACAGGTGAGGGCACGAAGCGGCGCCCCACCGAAACCGAGGATGCATGTACGAGACCGACCACGATGCGCGGCTGCTGGAGCTCGCGCGCCGCGGCGATCGCGGTGCCTTCAGCGCACTGTTCTCGCGGCACGGCAAAGCCGTGTACCTGTACGCGTGGGCCGTCGCCCGCGACGATCGAGACGCCGAAGACATCGCGCAGGAGGTGTTCGTCGTGGCGTGGCGCAAGCTGCGCACGATCCGCATCGTCGAGTCGTCCGCGCTGCCGTGGCTGCTCGTCACGACCCGCAACGTCGCCCGCAACACGGTGCGCGCACGCCGCGCGAGCGTGGAGTTCGACGAGTCGGTGCTGCCCGGCGACCGCGTCCGCCAGGAGCGGGTCGAAGAGGTGGCGTGGGTGCGCCAGGCCGTCTCGCGCCTGGGCGGCATGGACCAGCGCATCGTCCACCTGTGCCTCGTCGAGGGCTACTCGTACGCCGAGGCGGGCGATCACCTCGGACTCACCACCTCCGCCGTCGCCAAGCGCGTGCAGCGCCTGCGAGCCACGCTGCAGCAGTCCGTCAGGGGGGACGCATGAACGACCGGCCCCGCGAGGGGATCTACCTCGACGCCACCCTCGCCGTCATCGGCGAGCAGGTCGACGAGCGCATCGACGAACTGACGAGGCGACGCGGGCGCCGCGTGCGCATCGGCATCGCGACGCTGGCCGTCGCCACGATCGCGAGCGGCGCCGCGACGGCGGTCGCCCTCACCTCGCGCGCCGGAGAGCAGGAGCCGGCAGCATCCGCTCCCCTCACGGTGACCCGTGAAGTGCACTGCGTCGACCGGCCCGACCCCGGAGTGGCGGCGTACTTCACGGCGCGCTACCGCACGGGCGATGACGTGAGCGTGGATGACGCGGCGCTGTGCGCGAGCGCCCGCTCGGCGATCGCCGCGGACGACGGGGCCATCGCGCAGGACTCCCCCGCGGAGCTGGTCGCGCGCGCACTCGAGCTGGTGCGTTCGGCGGCGACGGTGGATGCTGCGGCGCCCGGCACTGCGGACGGCCCGGCGCCGGCGGCGGTCGGCGTCGACGAGGCGTCGTTCGGGCTGCTGTCTGCGGGGGCGGGGGCGTCGTTCGTCGTGTGCGCGGCGGGCGGAGACCTGAACGTCGTGGTGTCGACGCGGTCCGCGGCGACGAACGGAGTCGAACGCGCAGCGCTGTGCGCGGCGGTCGACCGGTGAGCCGCGCCCGGGGCGCGCTGCCCGGACCGCTGCGGCGGCTGCTGCGGCAGCCGCTGCGCGCGGCAGCGGTCGGCCTGCTGGCGGCATCGGCGCTCGCGACGGCGGGCATCCAGAGCGCGGCATCGGCGGCGCTGCGGGCGACGATGGACGACAACTGGCGTGGCGCGTACGACATCCTCGTGACGCCGACCGACGCGTTCCAGCCGGTGGGCGAGCTGCTTCCCCCGAACACTCTCGCCTCGACCGGGTCGGGCATGACGTTCGACGACCTCGAGGCCGTGCGCGATGTCGCGGGGGTCGAGATCGCGGCGCCGATCGGCGAGATCGTGGCGCCGCGGATGAAGTTCGGGCAGGTGCGGGTCGCGATCCCGCGCGGCTTCGTCGGCGCCGATGACGCCCCGCAGGCGTACCGGCTGACGATCACCTACACGACGGACGACGGACTCGGCGAGCGCGTGGTCGAGACGCAGCAGGTGCCCGTGGTGGTCGACGAGTCGACGGACGAGCACCCGGTGCAGATGGCGCCGTGCGAGCCGCAGTCGTACACCTTCGACGGCCATGACGTCGACCCGGCGAAGTACCCGGCTCTCGCCGCGATGGCGTGCATGGATCCTCCCGGCGACGGGGTCACGGTGTACCTCGACGACGCGACCCGCATGTCGAACACGGACAGCGCCCGCGTCCCGAAGGAACCCGTGCTCAACCTTCCGCTGCCAGGCTCCCCGCAGACGATGACCCGGATCACGCTCGTCGACCCCGTCGCCGAGAAGCAGCTGCTCGGTGAGGCCGGAGCGTTCCTCGACCCGCTCATCGCGGTCGACCCGTCGCCGACGACCGATACCGCGGCGATGGCGACCTGGGCCGATTCCGAGTCCAGTCCCTACACGGACGCGTTCCATGCCTACCTGGAACGGATCGCTGCCGCGATGGCGCAGACCCCGTACACCGACGAGCAGCTCGCCGAGCTGCGTGCACTCTGGGCGGCAGACGGCGACGACTATGACCAGTACATCGAGCAGCTGTCGGACGGCGTCATGTTCACACCGCTGCTCGTGGCCACCACCGAACCCGCGCAGCTCTCGGTGCGCATCGATGTCGAGGGCTTCGGTGCGGTCGCGGCGAACGACACGGGGTTCGGCGACCGGAACTACGTGCTGCCGGAGGCGCTCCAGTCCGGCGGTCCGGGCACCGTGCTCGGCGGCACCGCCGCCGACGTCTCGGGGCTGCTGAACCCCTTCGTCGACGACGGCGGTGCGGTCGCCTGGCCGGGGGCGGAGGTCACCGCCGTCGACCAGCTGCCCGTCTGGAACAACCTCGGGATCATGAGCGTCGGAACGATCACCCCCGCCGCGCTCACGGCGGGCGGCGTGTCACCAGAGCTCGGCACCACGGGCTACCGTCTGCCTCTGAGCGACAACGTCATGCCCGGACAGGAGTTCACCGCGCGCGCCAAGCCCGAGGCGCTCGGCGCGGAAGCCTCGTACGTCGGAACCAAGACCGCCGGCACGCTGCAGCAGCAGGTCATCGCCACGCCCGTCGGCAGCTTCGACCCCGCCGACATCGACATCGACGAGTCCGCCGCGGACTATGTGCCGCTCGGGGCATATGCCCCGGTGAGCTCGACGGTGACCGGCGGCGAGCACGCGGGCACGACGATGCTTCCCAGCCTCACGGGTCTCGGGCTGGTCTCGCCGCGCACCGTCGCGATCGGTTCGCTCGCGAGCGCGGCGCAGTGGCGCGACGCGAGCCCGATCAGCTCCATCCGGGTGCGCGTCGGCGGCATCGACGGGTATACGCGCGAGGCGCAGGAGAAGGTGATCGAGGTCGCGCGCGAGATCGAGGATCTGGGCTTCGACGCGGCCATCGTCGCCGGCTCCTCGCCCACCGACGTCGACGTGCAGGTCGAGGGCTACGCGTTCGGCACCATGGACCCCGCAGGAACGCAGACCGTCGGTCCGCTCGGCGCCGTGACGCAGCGGTGGTCCGAGCTGGGCGCCGCCGCGCGGGTATCGCTGTCGGTGTCGACGGCGACGATCACGGTCCTCGGGATCAGCCTGGCCGCCGGCATCCTTCTTCTCGGCGCCGTGCAGCTCGCCGGCGTCCCCGGCAGGCGCGAGCAGGCGGCCGTCATGCGCGAGACCGGGTTCACCCGCGTGCGCATCGCGCGGTGGTTCGCCGCCGAAGAGGTGCCAGGGCTCATCGCGGTGACGGCGATCGGGGCGATCGCGCTGTGGCTGTCTGGTGGCACCGGCACGGCGGCCCTGGTCGCCCTGGTCGCCGTCGGCGCGGTGCTCGTGACCTCGATCGCCTCGGTCGCGGCCGGCTCCGCGGTGACCGGACTGCGGATGCCGCGAGACGCGCGCTCCCGTCGGCTCGGCGCCCGCTCGGTACCCGGCTTCGGCGCACGGCAGGCTCTCGTGCACCCGCTCGCCAGCATCACCCACGTGCTGGCGATCCTCATCGTCGGGCTGTCGGCCGCCGGACTCGTCGCCGCGCTGCTGGCAGGACGCGAGGGCGCGGGCGAGAGCAGCCTGGCGCTGCTGACCATCGCGCGCCAGCTCTGGCCGCAGGTGCTGCTGGGCGCGGCGGGCGTGGTGAGCGGCATCCTGCTCGCCCGTCTCACGCGCCGACTCGACCTCGCCCGTCGATCCGAGCAGTGGGCGACGCTGCGCGCGACCGGGTGGACCACCCGGCAACTCGCGACCGCCCAGCGCGTGGAGGGACTCGTGGTGTCGCTCCCGGCGATCGCCCTGACCGGCGCGCTCGCCTGGTTCGGGGCGGAATGGCTCGAACTCGCGCCGCGGCTCTACGCGGGCATCGCGGTGATCGCCGCCGTTCTCACCGCACTCATCTCGCACACCGTCCGCCGGAAGGGCACCGCATGACCACCGAACCCAACGCCGGCGGAACGACCGGCCTCATCGCCGACCACCGCGCCGTCCTCGACGGCGCCGACGCCACCGAGGCGCTCGGCGGACCGGCGGTCGAGCTGCGCGGCGTCACCATCCAGTACGAGCGACCGGGCGACGAGCCGCTGCACATCGTCGACGGTTACGACCTGGTGCTCGAACGCGGGCGGATGCACTGCCTCGCCGGGCGCAGCGGATCGGGCAAGACCTCGATCCTGCGGGTCGCGGCGGGGCTCGTGCCGCCGGCATCCGGTCACGTCCTGTGGGAGGGGATGGAGATCACCGGGCTCGCCGACGACGTCATCACCACTCGCCGCCGCGCTCATGTGGGCTATCTCGACCAGCGCGGCAACCTCGTGCCGGGGCTCACGGCTCTCGAGAACGTGCTGCTGCCCGCCGTGCCCGACAAGCGCACCCGCGAGCTGGCCCGCCCCGCCCGCGACGTGCTGCACCGCCTCGGCGTCGGCCCCCGCGCCACGCACTACCCCGACCGGCTCTCGGGCGGAGAACGCCAGCGCGTGGCGTTCGCGCGGGCGCTGCTGCTCGGGCCGGCCGTCATCATGGCCGACGAGCCGACCGCGAGCCTCGATCGGGCGACCGCCGATCAGCTGATCGCGCTGCTGCGCTCGCTCGCCGACGACGGCATCGCGGTGCTCGTCGCCTCGCACGACGAGCACCTCATCGCCGCGGCCGATTCGCGCACGACCTTGAGCTGAGGGGATGCCGGGCGCCCGGCATCCCCTCCTGCCTCGAGGTGGCGCAACACGCCGCAACGCCCCCGCCGACGCCACCATGTTCGCCACATCAACCGCGGCGGTCTTCGCTCAGGTGGCACAGGTTGCGGCATCCAACCCGTCGAAACGGCCATTCGTGCCACCTCAACCAGGGAGCAGCCAGAGACCGGACGGCCTCACACGTCGTAGTCGACCACCACGGCGTCGGTCGTGGGATGCGACTGGCAGGTGAGCACGTAGCCGCGCTCGAGCTCGTCGGGCTCGAGCGCGTAGTTCTCGGTCATCGTGACCGACCCCTGCAGCAGCCGCGCGCGGCAAGTTCCGCACACCCCGCCCGCGCACGCGAACGGCACGTCGGGCCGCACGCGCAGCGCGGCGGTCAGGATCGACTCGCGCGCGGCGACCGGGCTGTCGACCGACTGCGACTGGCCGTCGAGGGTGAACTCGATGCGTGTGACCGGCTCGTCCTCGCGGATGAGGACGGGCGCACCCGGGCCCGGCTCGTCGCGGGGGCCGTCGGCAGGGGTGAACAGCTCGTACCGCACGTGCGCGGAGTCGACGCCCAGGTCGTCGAGGGTGTCGCGGCACAGCTGCACGAGCGGGAGCGGCCCGCACAGGAACCACTCGTCGACGGTGTCGGGCAGTACGAGCTCGTCGAGGATGCGGCGCAGGCGGGGCTCGTCGAGGCGTCCCGACAGCAGCGGCGCCGTGCGCTGCTCGCGCGACAGCACGTGATGCAGGGCCAGGCGGGTCGGATAGCGGTCCTTGAGGTCGGACAGGTCGTCGAGGAACATCACATCGAGACTCGACCGGTTCGTGTACACCAGCGTGAACCGCGAGGTCGCGGATCGAGCCAGCACCGTCGCGGCGAGCGCCATGAGCGGCGTGATGCCCGAGCCCGCGGCGATGCCCGCGACATGCGCGCCGTCGAGATCGGCGAGCGCCGAGGTGAACGAGCCCTGCGGGTTCATCACCTCGAGCTCGTCGCCGACCTTCAGCCCGGTCTGCGCCCACGTCGAGAAGCGCCCGCCGACGTCGCGCTTGATCGCGATGCTGATGGTGCGGGGCCCGTCGCCGCCCCCACCGGAGTCGATCGTCCCGGAGCCTGCCGAAGGCCGGCACAGCGAGTACGAGCGCCGCACCTCGTGGCCGTCGAGTGTGGTGCGCAGCGCGACGTGCTGACCGGCGAGGTAGTCGAACTCGCCCCGCACCTGCTCGGGCACGGCGAACGTCACCTCGATGGCGTCATCGGTCAGCGGCCGCACCGCGGCGACGCGCAGCGGGTGGAACCGGGC
Organism: Microbacterium helvum; assembly: GCF_014779795.1. Lineage (GTDB taxonomy): Bacteria > Actinomycetota > Actinomycetes > Actinomycetales > Microbacteriaceae > Microbacterium > Microbacterium helvum. Next base: position 124,748 of record NZ_JACXZS010000005.1, on the reverse strand, counting down.
GCGCCGCCGGCTGCCGTGCGGACCGCCGACCGCGGTCGTCAGCAGCGCCTCGGCGACGCGTTCGCGCTCGGCGTCGCCGGGCTCTGCGGGAGTCATCAGTGCGCCTTGAAGTGATCGAAGGGCTCCAGGCACGCCCGGCATTCGTACAGCGCTTTGCACGAGGTGGACCCGAACCGGGCGAGCTCACGGGTGTCGAGCGACCCGCAGCGCGGGCAGCGCACCGACAGCCGCAGCGGGACCGGCCCGGTCACCGCGCGGCGACCGGTGGGCGGGGCGATGCCGTACTCGCGGAGCTTGCGTCTGCCGGCATCCGTCATCCAATCCGTGGTCCAGGCGGGCGCGAGCACCAACCGCACATCGACGCGTGCGAAGCCCTCGGCGGTGAGGGCCAGTACGAGGTCGTCGCGGATCGCGTCCATCGCCGGGCACCCGGAGTACGTCGGGGTGATCGTGACGGTTGCCCGGTCGCCGTCGACGTCGACCGCGCGCAGCACCCCGAGGTCCTCGATCGTGAGGACGGGAACCTCCGGATCGAGCACGGATGCTGCGACGGCCCACGCGTGGTCGGTCGCTGTCGCCGGCTGCTGAGCCTGTCGAAGCATCACCACGTCGCCCCCGGATGCTGCCGGGCGAGGACCTGCATCTCGGCGAGCAGGTAGCCCAGTGTCGGGAAGTGCGATCCGCGCCGGCCTCCGGCCGAGGACATCGGCCCGGCGGGGATGTCGAGCTCGGCCTCGGCGAACACCGCGGAGATGACCGCGTCGAAGCCTTCTCGCAGCGACGAGGGACGCACTGCGACGGGGCCGAGGCGCTCGATGAGCGGCTCGTCACGGAACAGCTCGCCCACGTACGGCCACACGTCGTCCACCCCGCGGACCATGCGCCGCCGCGACTCGTCGGTGCCCCCGGCGAGGCGCAGCGTCCATTGCACGGCGTGGTCGCGGTGATACTCGACCTCTTTGACGGCCTTCGCGGCGATGGCGGCCAGCGTCTCATCGGACGACCCCTGCAGCGCGGTGTACAGCTCGAACAGATACGTGGATGCCGCAAGCTGGCGCGCGATCGTCTGCCCGAAGTCGCCGTTCGGCTGTTCGAACAGCCAGGCGCAGCGGAACTCGGGCTCGTCGCGCCAGTAGGCGAGATCGTCCTCGGTGCGGCCGTCGAACGTACCGGCGTACCGGAGGAACGAGCGCGCGTGGCCGAGCAGGTCGAGGGCGATGTTGGCCAGCGCGACGTCCTCTTCGAGCTCGGGGGCGCGGGCGATCCACATGCCCAGCTGCTGCGACAGGATGAGCGCGTCATCGCCCAGCCACAGCGCGTACTCCGCGACATCGGCCGACGCCGCGCGGCCCTCGCCGCCGGCGAGTTCCGCCGACAGCGCGACGCGGTCGACGGTGACGTCGCCGTGCGGGTCGTTCTCGAGAGCGGCGTGCGACGTTTCGCCTGGATCGTGCCTGGGTCGCTCAACGAGCGGGATCGTGCGGCCGCCGGCATCCATCCCGGTCATAGGTGCGGCACCCCCTCGGACGCGGTGTAGTACGAGGCGTGGCGGTAGTTCTTGCCCGCGGGGCTCTCGAAGAAGGCGCCCTTCGAGTCGGGATCGCTGGTGGTGATCGCATCGGCGGGCACCACCCAGATCGAGCTGCCCTCACCGCGCCGCGTGTACAGATCGCGGGCGTTGCGCAGCGCGAACTCGGCGTCGGGCGCGTGCAGCGACCCGGCGTGCACGTGACTGAGACCGCGTCCGGCCCGCACGAACACCTCCCACAGCGGCCACGTCTCGCGGTCGGCCGCACCCGGGGTCGTCATCACGCCGCCTCCTCGTGTCGTGCGAGCTGCTGCTTGCGGGCGTACTCGGCCGCCGCCTCGCGCACCCAGGCGCCGTCCTCGTGCGCCTCGCGGCGTCGCCGGATGCGCTCGACGTTCATCGGTCCGCGACCGGACAGCACCTCGTGGAACTCCGTCCAGTCGATCTCGCTGGTGTGCCACCGCTGCGCGTCGGCATCCCACCGCAATTCCGGGTCGGGGAGCGTGACGCCGAGCACCTCGGCCTGGGGCACCAGCATCCCGATGAAACGCTGTCGCAGCTCGTCGTTCGAGAACCGCTTGATCTTCCAGGCCATCGACTGCGCCGAGTTCGGCGACTCGTCGTCGGGAGGACCGAACATCATCAGGCTCGGCCAGTACCAGCGGTCCACGGCCTCCTGCGCCATGCGCCGCTGCGCGGGCGTGCCCTGCATGAGCGTCAGCAGGATCTCGAACCCCTGCCGCTGGTGGAACGACTCCTCTTTGCAGATGCGCACCATCGCGCGCCCGTACGGCCCGTACGACGCGCGGCACAGCGGCACCTGGTTGCAGATCGCGGCGCCGTCCACGAGCCAGCCGATCGCCCCCATGTCGGCCCACGTGGGCGTCGGGTAGTTGAAGATCGACGAGTACCTGGCGCGACCCTCGATCAGCTGTTCGGTCATCTCGTCGCGCGTGATGCCGAGGGTCTGCGCGGCCGAGTACAGGTACAGCCCGTGGCCCGCCTCGTCCTGCACCTTGGCCATCAGGATCGCCTTGCGCTTGAGGCTCGGCGCGCGCGTGATCCAGTTGCCCTCGGGCTGCATGCCGATGATCTCGGAGTGCGCGTGCTGCGAGATCTGCCGGATCAGCGTCTTGCGATAGGCCGCCGGCATCCAGTCCCGCGGCTCGATGCGCGAATCGGCCTCGATGATCGCGTCGAACGCGGCCTGCTCGGCCGCTTCGTCGATCAGCGTCTCGGTCGTCATCGTCGACTCCGTTCGGTTCCTGAGCCTGTCGAAGGATTACAGACCGTTCGTTCAGTAAAGTCTACGTCATATGATGCCGGGTGCCCGAAAGACCGCTCGGTCACGGTGACACCGTCGGTGGGCGGGTCATGAACGACCTCCCCCGGAACTCGGCCACGACCTCGCCCGTCTCATCCGTCACGGTCACGTCGTACAGGCCGGAGCGCCCGGCGAGCGCACGCCGGTGCGCACGCGCCGTCAACGTCTGGCCGGCCCGCGTCGCCTTGAGGAACGAGATGTCGGCCCCAGCGGCGACCGTGACGCCCTCGCCGGCGCCCGCGGCCCCGGAGGCGGCCCCGGCCCCGGAAGCAGGCTCGTTGCACGCGATGGCGAACGCCGTATCGGCCAGCGCGAACACCATCCCGCCGTGGGTGATGCCGAAGCCGTTGGTCATGTCGTCGCGCACGCGCATCGACACGACCGCCTCGCCCGGCTCGTCGCACTCGACGACCATGCCGAGTGCGGCAGACGCCCGGTCTCGTCGCAGCATGTCGCGCTGCCCTGCGAAGTGCTCAGCCGGGTCCGTCACGGCACCACCTTCCCGCTGTCGAAACCTGCATCCGCGCTGTTCCCACAACGCGCCCAGGCTCGCGCTGTCGAAACCTGCATCCGCGCTAGAAAGTTTCATGCGCGGATGCCGATTTCGACAGCGCGCAGGGTTTCTGGGGAGACGACGCCGCGACGCCCACGCCGTCCGCGCTCACACCCACCCCCGCGCTCACGCCTCGACCCCCGCAGGCTCGGGAGACGTGGATGCCGGGCGCCCGGCATCCCCCTCTTCCCAGGTCTTCGCGACCAGGGTGAGCACGTCGTACGTCGCGACGATCTCGTCGCGCTGGTTGAGGAGCACCGCGTCCCACCGCACCTCGCCGTATTCGTCGGTCTCGCGGGGGGTGATCTGCTTGGCGGTCAGCACGACGCGCACCTCGTCGCCGGGTGAGACCGGCGTGACGAAGCGCAGGTTCTCGAGCCCGTAGTTGGCGAGCACCGGGCCGGGCGCCGGGTCGACGAACAGCCCGGCCGCCCACGACACCAGCAGGTATCCGTGCGCCACGCGCCCCGGGAAGAACGGGTTGGCGGCCGCGGCCTCCTCATCCATGTGCGCGTAGAAGAGGTCGCCGGTGAAGCGCGCGAACGTCTCGATGTCGTCGAGCGTCACGGCGCGCAGGGGTGAGGCGAACTGGTCGCCGATCCGCAGTTCGGCGAGCGGCTTGCGGAAGGGGTGCCTGTCGGAACGGGATGCCGCGCCCTGATGCCATACGCCGGTCAGCGCCGTCAGCATCGCGGGCGAGCCCTGCACGGCCGTGCGCTGCATATGGTGCAGCACGGCGCGGATCCCGCCGAGCTCTTCACCGCCGCCGGCGCGGCCGGGTCCGCCGTGGACGAGGTGCGGCACCGGCGCGCCGTGCCCGGTCGAAGTGCGGGCGTCGTCGCGGTCGAGGAACAGCAGCCGCCCGTTGTACGCCGCGGTGCGGGCGAGCAGCGTGGCGGCGACGGCGGGGTCGGCGGTGGCGACGCTCGTGACGAGCGATCCGCCGCCCCGGCCCACGAGGTCCGCCGCCTCGTCGACGGTGCGGTAGGCCAGCACGCTCGCGACGGGGCCGAACGCCTCGATGTCGTGCACGGCGTCGGGCAGCGCGGAGGCGTCGCCATCGAAGCCGACCACGAGCGGCACGACGAACGCGCCGTCGGGCGCAGCCCCGGTCGACCCGTCGGCGCGCACGACCTCGGGGGCGTCGGTGGTGCCGAGCACCAGGCGGCCGCCCGCAGCCTCGAGCTCCGCGACCGCGCGCAGCACTTCGTCGCGCTGCTCGAGCGAGACCAGCGGACCCATCGTGACGCTCTCGGCGTGCGGGTCGCCGATGACGACGCGTTCGGCGATCTTGTCGCGGAGGGCCTCGACGACGGCATCCCTCACACCCGCAGGCACGATCGCCCGGCGAATGGCCGTGCACTTCTGGCCGGCCTTCGTCGTCAGCTCGACCATCAGCTGCTTCACGTACGCATCGAACTCGGGCGTGCCCGGCACCGCGTCGGGCCCGAGCACGGACGCGTTGATCGAGTCGGTCTCGCTCGTGAACCGCACGCCTTCACGTGCGTGCGCACGCAGCCGAGCGGCCGTCGAGGCGCTGCCGGTGAACCCGACGAGGTCGCCGAGGCCGAGGTGGTCGAACAGGCCCGGCACCCCGCCGCTCACGAGCTGCAGCGATCCGGCGGGCAGGCGCCCCGCCTCGACCAGGACGCGCACCCACGCCTCGGCGATGTAGGCCGTGGGCGTCGCCGGCTTCACCACGCTCGGCACGCCCGCCAGGAACGCCGGCGCGAACTTCTCCAGCGCGCCCCACATCGGAAAGTTGAAGGCATTGATCTGCACGGCGACCCCGGGCAGCCGCGTGTACACGTGACGGCCGAGGAACGACCCGTCCTTCGCCAGAGCCTCGACGGGACCATCCAGGTACACCTGCGCGTTGGGCAGCTCGCGTCGCCCCTTCGACGCGTAGGTGAAGAGCACGCCGATGCCGCCGTCGACGTCGTTCAGCGAGTCGCGCACGGTCGCCCCGGCGCGCTTGGACAGCTCGTACAGCTCGTCCTTGCGCGCGGTCAGCGCGAGCGCGAACTCCTTGAGCAGCAGCGCGCGCTGGTGGAACGTCAGCGCGCCGAGACTCGCCTGCCCGACCGTGCGCGCGTGCTCGAGCGCGCCGGCGAGGTCCAGGCCTTCGGTGCTCACGTGCGTCACGACCTCGCCGGTGGAAGCATCGCGCACCGGGATGCCGGCGGTGCCGGCATCCGGAGTCCACCACGCGTCGCGCACGTAGCTGGGGAGGATGTCGGTCACTGCTCACTCCATTCGTAGAACCCGCGGCCGCTCTTGCGGCCGAGATGCCCGTCGGCGACGAGCCGCCGCAGCAGCTCAGGCGGCGCGAAGCGCTCGCCGAGCTCGCGGCGCAGCTCTTCGGCGATGCCGAGCCGCACGTCCAGCCCGACGAGGTCGGTCGTGCGCAGCGGACCGATCGGATGCCGGTAGCCGAGCTCCATCGCCGCGTCGATGTCGGCCGCGCTCGCGACGCCCTCTTCGAGCATGCGGATCGCCTCCAGGCCGAGCGCCACGCCCAGCCGGCTGGAGGCGAACCCCGGACTGTCGCGCACGACGACCGCGGTCTTGCCGAGCGCGGCGATCCACGCGCGAGCGTCGTCGATGAGCCCGGGTTCGGTCGCCGTTCCCGTGACGACCTCGACGAGCTGCGACGCCGGAACCGGATTGAAGAAGTGCAGACCGACGAAGCGCTGCGGGCGCGCGAGCGCCGCAGCGAGGTCGTCGATCGAGATGGAAGAGGTGTTGGTCGCAAGCGCCGCATCCGGGGCGAGCACGGCCTCGGCCCGCGCGAGCGCATCGACCTTGAGGCCGCGATCCTCGGGCACCGCCTCGACGACGAGCCCGCATCCGGCCAGCGCGGCGACATCGGTGGCGGTGCGCACGGCACCCGCGAGCTCTTCGGCGGTGCGGTCGGTCGCGCCGCGTTCGACGCTGCGTCGCAAGCTGTCAGTGAACCGGATGGATGCCGCCACCGCCGCCTCTTCGTCCCGTTCGACGACGACCACCTCGGCGCCGGCGAGCACGAACGCGTGCGCGATGCCCGCCCCCATCCGTCCGCCGCCGATGACCCCGACGCGGTCGGGAACGCTCGGCTGCCCGCTCGTTGAGCCCGCGGAGCGAGTCGAAACGCCCCGACCGCCGAGCGGATCGTCCTCGAGGGCGTCTCGCGACGCTTCGTCTCCCGAGTCGGTCGCTGAGCGAGGGGCGCCTGCGACGAGACGAAGCGTCCTCGGTCGCTCGACCACCAGGCGGGCCGGGTCTCCGGCCATCGAGCGAGCACCGTCCTGGCCGCTCATCGCCCGCGCCTGTCGAGAAAGGCCGTCATGCGGCGCCGCTTCTCGGGGCTCTCGAAGAGCTCCGCCTGCAGTTCGAGGTCGATCTCGGGGTGCGCGGCCCGCGGCGCGAGCAGCGCCGTCTTGGTGTGCCGTGTCGCAAGCGGGTCGTTGCGGGCGATGCGGTCTGCCAGCGCGTGCGCCGCGGCGAGCAGGTCGCCGGGCTCGAACAGCGAGGACACGAGCCCCCATTCGACGGCGGTGGCGGCATCCAGGATCCGACCCGTCAGCAGCATCTCCGAAGCCCTGCCGTCCCCGACGATCTCGCGCAACCGCCACGTGGCGCCCGCCGCGGCGATGATGCCGAGGCCCGTCTCGGGGTTGCCGATCTGCAGCCGCGGCGTGCCGATGCGGATGTCGGCGGCGTAGGCGAGCTCGGCCCCGCCGCCGAGCGCATAGCCGTCGATGGCGGCGATCACCGGCATCGGCAGGTCGCGCACACGCTGGAACGCCCGCGTGTTGATGCCGCGGCGCGCGTCGGCGGCGCCGCGTTCCCGCAGCTGTGCGATGTCGGCGCCCGACGCGAACACGCCGTCCGTTCCGGTGAGGATGAGCGTGCGCGGGTCGCGCTCCAACTCGGCGCACACGTCGTGCAGCGCGTCGATCGTGCGCTGGTCGATCGCGTTGCGCACTGCCGGCCGCGACAGCGTGGCGACGACGCGGTCGGCGCGACGCTCGACGACGAGCGGAAGCTCATTCGGCACCGGCATCGGCATCCTCTCGATTCGCGACGTCGCGGTTGCCTCACATAATACGTGACCGATCGTTCAGTATTACCCCGAGTGGTGCGAGACTGGGCGCATGTCCGCGAGCGCCGCCCCCGCCCCCGCACGGCGCGGCCGCCCCGGCTACGACCGCGATCAGGTCCTCGCGGTCGCGGTCGAGCTGTTCAACGAGCAGGGCTACGACGCGACGTCCGTCGCCGATCTCGCCGAGCGTCTGGGCCTCACGAAGTCCGCGCTGTACCACCACTTCGACTCGAAGGAGCAGCTGCTCGCGCTCGCCCTCGACGAAGCCCTGGGCGGGCTCGAGGGCGTGCTCGACGACCCGGCGATCGCGGATGCCGCACCCGCCGAGCGCCTGGCCGCCGTGCTGCGCGGGGCCGTGCTCGTGCTGGTCGACCGGCTCCCCTTTGTCACGCTGCTGCTGCGGGTGCGCGGAAACAGCGAGGTCGAGCGCGCCGCCCTGCAGCGCCGGCGCACCTTCGACCACCGTGTCACCGCTCTGGTCGCCGAGGCGCAGCGGACCGGCAGTGTGCGCGCCGACGTGGACGGCGCGGTCGTCACGCGCCTGGTGTTCGGCATGGTCAACTCGCTCGTCGAGTGGTACCGCCCCGGCGGCTCGGTCGACCGCGACCGCCTCGCGCACGACGTCGTCACGGTCGCCCTCGACGGCATGCGCACCCGCTGACCCCCTTCTCCCGCGGCGCCCCAGCGCCACACCCCCGATGGTTCATCCGTCACAGATGTACGCGAGACCGCGTTCCCCGCGTACATGTGTGACGGATGAACACGAGGTCGACGATGGATGCCGCCGCCCCGGGCTCACGAGAAGCCCGGGGCGGCGGCATCCACTCCCCGAAGGGTCAGGCCTTGGCAAGACCGTAGATCGGGCTGACCTCCTGCTCGGCCTCGTGCTCGGGGCCGAGCGGGATGCCGGAGCGGTCGCGCAGCAGCAGCGTCGCGATGAGACCCAGCAGCGTCATGCCGGCCAGGTACCACGTGACCGACATGGTCGACCCGGTCGCCTGCACCAGCGCCGTCGCGATGGTCGGGGCGAACGCGCCGCCCAGGATCGCGCCGATCGCGTACGAGATCGAGACGCCCGAGAAGCGGATCGACGCGGGGAACAGCTCGGAGTACAGCGCCGCCTGCGGGCCATAGGTGAAGCCCAGGCCGATCGTGAGGATCGCCAGCCCCAGGAACAGCAGCCAGATGTTCCCGGTGTTGACGAGCGGGAACAGCAGGAAGACGCCGGCGAGCTGCAGGATCCAGCCGATGATGTATGTCGTGCGGCGGCCGATGCGGTCGGAGATGAAGCCCGCCGCGAGGGTCGACAGCAGCCACGTGACCGCCGAGCCCGCGACGGCCCACAGCACCGGACCGCGCTCCAGCGCGAGGGGGCCTTCGGGGTTCGTCGAATAGCCCTGGATGTAGCCGCCGGTGGTCATGTAGCCCACCGCATTGTTGCCCGCGAAGACGAACGCGGCGACGATCACGAGCAGCAGGTGCTTGCGGAACAGCGTGATGATCGGCATGCGCGCCTTCTCTTTGCGCTCGGCGAGCTCGGCGAACACCGGGCTCTCTTCGACGCGGCGGCGGACGTAGTAGCCCACGAGGATCAGCACGACGCTGAGCAGGAACGGCACACGCCACCCCCACACCAGGAACGCGTCGCCGGGCGCGATCATCGCCATGAGCGCCATGACGCCCGAGGCGAGCAGCAGGCCGAGGGGCACGCCGATCTGCGGCGCTGCGCCGAACGCGCCGCGACGCGTCTTCGGGGCGTGCTCGACGGCCATCAGCACCGCGCCGCCCCACTCGCCGCCGGCCGAGATGCCCTGCAGGATCCGCAGCAGCACCAGCAGGATCGGCGCGGCGATGCCGATCGCCTCGTAGGTCGGCAGCACGCCGATGAGCGCGGTCGAGGCGCCCATCAGGATCAGCGTCCACATCAGAACGACCTTGCGGCCGTACTTGTCGCCGAAGTGCCCGGCGAGGAAGGCGCCGAGCGGGCGGAACAAGAAGCTCACGCCGACCGTCGCGAAGGCGATGAGCGCGCTGTTGGCGCCGAGCGGTGCGAAGAAGAGCTGGCCGAAGACCAGCCCGACCGCCGTGGCGTAGATGAAGAAGTCGTACCACTCGACGGTGGTGCCGATGACGGTCGCGAAGACGACCCTCTTGCGATCTGCCGACGCCGCGATGGTGCCGGTGGGGGTGAATCCCTCGTGGGATGTGCTCATTGTGACTCCTGTGTCGGGGCTGACGTCGTCGTCACCGGCGACCGATTCGGGATGGTTGCCGGATTGCGGACGATCATATACGATTTCGGATACGACGCAAGAGTGAGGGAGCTCATGACGGTAGAAACGACATCGCCGGATGCCGCAGATCCGCGGTTCTCTGGTCTGCCCGGGCGTCCCGGCAAGATCATCGCGATCCACCTCAGCTACGCCTCCCGCGCCGACCAGCGCGGACGCCGGCCCGCTGCCCCCTCCTACTTCTTCAAGCCGTCGAGCTCGGTCTCGGCCTCCGGCAGCACGATCGAGCGCCCGGCCGGCACCGAGCTGCTCGCCTTCGAGGGTGAGATCGCGCTCGTCATCGGCACGCCGGCACGCCGTGTCGCCCTCGCCGACGCCTGGTCGCACGTCGCGGCCGTCACCGCCGCGAACGACTTCGGCCTCTACGACCTGCGCGCGAACGACAAGGGATCGAACGTGCGGTCGAAGGGCGGGGATGGCTACACGCCCGTCGGCCCGGGCCTCATCGACGCCCGCGAGATCGACCCCGCCGACCTGCGGGTGCGCACGTGGCTGAACGGGGAACCGGTGCAGGACGACCGCTCCGCCGGCATGATCTTCCCCCTCGCCCAGCTGGTCGCCGACCTGTCGCAGCACTTCACGCTGGAGACCGGTGACGTGATCCTCACCGGTACGCCGGCGGGCTCGTCGGTCGCCGTCCCCGGCGACGTCGTCGAGGTCGAGGTCGACGTGCCCGGCGGGCCGAGCTCAGGCCGTCTCGTCACCACCGTGGTGCAGGGCGAAGCGGGCTTCGACGCCGCGTTGGGCTCGCTGCCCGCCGTCGACGACCTGCAGCGCACCGAGGCGTGGGGCTCGCGCGAGGCAGCGGGACTGCCCGCGCCGTCGTCCGAATCAGGAGATCTCGCCGACACAGGACGTTCCGGCGCAGAATCCCCTGCCCCCGCGAGATCTCCTGTTCTCAGCGAGGGCCTGCGCGCCAAGCTGGTCGCCGCACCGACGGCGGGGCTCTCGGCGCAGCTGCGCAAGCGCGGGCACCACTCCTGCTTCATCGACGGCGTCTTCGCCAACCTCGACGGAGCCAAGATCGTCGGCACCGCGAGGACCCTCCGCTTCGTGCCCTTCCGCGAGGACCTGTTCCAGACTCACGGCGGCGGCTACAACGCGCAGAAGCGGGCCTTCGACGCGGTCGGCGAGGGCGAGGTCATCGTGATCGAGGCCCGCGGCGACGACACCTCGGGCACTCTCGGCGACATCCTCGCGCTGCGTGCCCACGTCCGCGGTGCGGCCGGTGTCGTCACCGACGGCGGCGTGCGCGACTTCGACGCCGTCGCCGAGATCGGGCTTCCGGTGTTCTCGAAGGGCGCTCACCCGTCGGTGCTCGGCCGCAGGCACGTCCCGTGGGAGCACGATGTGACGATCGCCTGCGGCGGCGCCACCGTTCAGCCCGGCGACATCATCGTCGGCGACGGCGACGGCGTGATCGTCATCCCGCCAGGACTGGCCGAAGAGGTCGCCGATGCGGCCCTCGCGCAGGAGGCCGAGGACGCCTGGATCGCCGAGCGGGTCGCGGAGGGGCACGCTGTCGACGGGCTCTTCCCCATGAACGCCGAGTGGCGCGCCCGCTACGACGCGGAGCAGGGACGATGACCCCCGCCCTTCGACAGGCTCAGGGGCCGGCCGATGAGCTCAGCAAGTCGCAGCGCGCGTACCACTGGGTCAAGGAGCGCATCGCGAACCAGGAGTTCACCCCGGGCTACCGCCTCGTACTGGGCAGCATCGCCGGCGAGCTCGACATGAGCGTCGTGCCGGTGCGCGAGGCGATCCGCCAGCTCGAGGCCGAGGGACTCGTGACCTTCGAGCGCAATGTCGGCGCCCGGGTGTCGATGGTCGACGACTCGGCCTACCGCTACAGCATGCAGGCGCTGTCGATCCTCGAGGGCACGGCGACCGCGCTCGCAGCGCGCCGGCTCACCGCCGACGACCTGCGCGCCGCCCGCCGCATCAACGAGCTCATGATCGAGACGCTGGAGCACTTCGACCCGCGCGCCTTCACTGCGCTCAACCAGGAGTTCCACTCGACGCTGTACTCGAAGTGCGCCAACCCGCGCATGCTCGAGCTCGTCAACGCGGAGTGGAGCCGGCTCGGCCACCTGCGCGATTCGACGTTCAGCTTCGTGCCGGGCCGCGCCCAGGAGTCGGTCCGCGAGCACGAGAACATCGTGCAGCTCATCGAGGTGGGCGCCCCGCTCGGCGAGATCGAGAAGGCCGCCCGTCGCCATCGCGCGGCGACGCTCGACGCGTACATGATCCACGAGCATCCCGACGAGGCCCTGGGCCTTCCCGCCTTCTGATGGGTGGATGCCGGGCGCCCGGCATCCACTCCCCCCGACGTTCATCCGCCAGACCCCTCCGACGAAGGAGACACCATGACAGACACCGCCAGCGCTGAAAGCAAGACGCAGAGCGCCGCGGCCACGCGGCACGTGCCGGACGGCCTGCCCGCGCGCATCCAGCACTACATCGACGGCGAATTCGTCGACTCGGTCGACGGCGACACGTTCGACGTGCTCGACCCGGTCACCAATGAGACCTACGTGCAGGCCGCCGCCGGCAAGAAGGCCGACATCGACCGCGCCGTCGCGGCCGCGCGGCGCGCGTTCACCGAGGGCCCATGGCCGCGGATGCTGCCGCGCGAGCGCTCGCGCGTGCTGCACCGCATCGCCGACATCGTCGAGTCCCGCGACGCCCGGCTCGCCGAACTGGAGTCCTTCGACTCGGGCCTGCCGATCACCCAGGCGCTCGGCCAGGCGCGCCGGGCCGCCGAGAACTTCCGGTTCTTCGCCGACCTGATCGTCGCGCAGGCCGATGACGCCTACAAGGTGCCCGGCCGCCAGATGAACTACGTCAACCGCAAGCCGATCGGCGTCGCCGGGCTCATCACGCCGTGGAACACGCCGTTCATGCTCGAGTCGTGGAAGCTCGGCCCGGCGCTCGCGACCGGCAACACCGTGGTGCTGAAGCCCGCCGAGTTCACTCCCCTGTCGGCCTCGCTGTGGGCGGGCATCTTCGAAGAGGCGGGGCTGCCGAAGGGCGTCTTCAACCTCGTGAACGGACTGGGAGAGGATGCCGGCGACGCGCTGGTGAAGCATCCCGAGGTCCCGCTCATCTCGTTCACCGGCGAGAGCCGCACCGGCCAGCTCATCTTCGGCAACGCGGCGCCGTTCCTGAAGGGCCTGTCGATGGAGCTCGGCGGCAAGTCGCCCGCCGTGGTGTTCGCCGACGCCGACCTCGAGGCCGCCATCGACGCGACGATCTTCGGCGTCTTCTCGCTGAACGGCGAGCGCTGCACGGCGGGCTCGCGCATCCTTGTCGAGCGCTCGATCTACGACGAGTTCGTCGAGCGCTACGCGGCGCAGGCCGAGCGCGTGGTCGTCGGCTACCCGCACGACCCCGCGACCGAGGTCGGTGCGCTGGTTCACCCCGAGCACTACGACAAGGTCGTCTCGTACATCGAGATCGGCAAGACCGAGGCGCGCCTGGTCGCCGGCGGCGGCCGCCCCGAGGGCTTCGAGACCGGCAACTTCGTGCGCCCCACCGTGTTCGCCGACGTCGCCCCCGATGCCCGCATCTTCCAGGAGGAGATCTTCGGCCCCGTCGTCGCGATCACGCCGTTCGACTCCGACGAAGAGGCGCTCGAGTTCGCCAACGGCGTGAAGTACGGTCTCGCCGCCTACGTGTGGACCAACGACCTCAAGCGGGCCCACAACTTCTCGCAGGCCATCGAGGCCGGCATGGTGTGGCTCAACTCGAACAACGTCCGCGACCTGCGCACCCCCTTCGGCGGGGTCAAGGCCTCGGGCCTCGGGCACGAGGGCGGCTACCGCTCGATCGACTTCTACACCGACCAGCAGGCCGTGCACATCACGCTCGGCCCCGCCCACAACCCGACCTTCGGCAAGGGGGATGCCGGCGGCCACTGACGCCGGCATCCATCCCGCTTCTCACCCCAGGCCGACCGCACGAACGCAAGGACGCGAAATGACCCACCGTGACGACATGACCCTCACCTCCTCGGGCTTCTACGTGAGCCAGGAGGCGCCGATCCTCTCCGACAACCCGATCCCGACGCCCAGCGCGCCGGCGCCCGACATCCTGCGCTGCGCGTACATGGAGCTCGTGGTCACCGACCTGGCGGCATCCCGCACGTTCTACGTCGACGTGCTGGGCCTCTACGTCACCGAAGAGGACGAGTCGACCATCTACCTCCGCTCGACGGAGGAGTTCATCCACCACAACCTCGTGCTCCGCCAGGGTCCGGTCGCCGCGGTCGCGGCCTTCTCGTACCGCGTGCGCTCGGCCGAAGAGCTCGACAAGGCCGTCGCGTTCTACGAGGAGCTCGGCTGCGACGTGCGCCGCAACCCCGACGGTTTCACCAAGGGCATCGGCGACTCGGTACGTGTGACCGACCCGCTCGGCTTCCCGTACGAGTTCTTCTACGCCACCGAGCACGTCGAGCGCCTGTCGTGGCGCTACGACCTGCACACCCCGGGCGAACTCGTGCGCCTGGACCACTTCAACCAGGTCACGCCCGATGTGCCCCGCGCCGTGAACTTCATGCAGTCGCTGGGGTTCCGCGTGACCGAAGACATCCAGGACGGCGAGGGCACGGTGTACGCCGCGTGGATGCGCCGCAAGCCCACGGTGCACGACACCGCGATGACCGGCGGCGACGGCCCGCGCATGCACCATGTCGCGTTCGCCACGCACGAGAAGCACAACATCCTCGCGATCTGCGACAAGCTGGGCGCCCTCCGCCGCTCCGACGCGATCGAGCGCGGCCCGGGCCGCCACGGCGTCTCGAACGCGTTCTACCTGTACCTGCGCGACCCCGACGGCCACCGCGTCGAGATCTACACGCAGGACTACTACACGGGTGACCCCGACAACCCGGTCGTCACGTGGGACGTGCACGACAACCAGCGCCGCGACTGGTGGGGCAACCCCGTGGTCCCGTCGTGGTACACCGAGGCATCTCTCGTGCTCGACCTCGACGGCAACCCGCAGCCGGTGGTCGCCCGCACGGACTCGTCCGAGATGGCGGTCACGATCGGCGCCGACGGCTTCTCGTACACGCGCCCCGGCGAGGACTCGATGCCCGAGTACAAGCAGGGCGAGTACAAGCTCGGCCACCAGCTGTGACTCCGCCTGCTCGTTGAGCAGTGCGAGGAACGAGCGAAGACGAAACGCCCCGACCGGCGAACGACCCTGAGGAGATGAGTGGATGCTGCCCCCCGAGGTGATCGAGAAGATCGCGGCCGAGCTGGCCGAGGCCGACCGCACACACAGCGTGATCCCGCGGATCACCGCCCGCTACCCCGACGCGACGGTCGAGGACTCGTACGCCATCCAGGGGATGTGGCGCGACCGCATGATCGCGTCCGGGCGGCGCCTCGTCGGCCGCAAGATCGGGCTGACCTCCAAGGCGATGCAGCAGGCGACCGGGATCACCGAGCCGGACTACGGCGTCATGTTCGACGACACCGTGTACCACTCGGGCGCCGACATCCCGGTCGCCGGCTTCTCGAACGTGCGCATCGAGGTGGAGCTCGCGTTCGTGCTGAAGACGCCGCTGGAGGGCCCGGACTGCAGGCTGGAGGACGCCCTCGCGGCGATCGACTACGCCGTGCCCGCGCTGGAGGTGCTGAACTCCCACATCGAGCTGGAGGGCCGCACCATCGTCGACACCATCAGCGACAACGCCGCCTACGGCGCCATGGTGCTCGGCACCGTGCACAAGCGCCCCGACGAGATCGACCTGCGCTGGGTGCCCGGCGTGCTCTCCCGCAACGGCGAGATCGAAGAGACCGGCGTCGCCGCCGGCGTGCTCGGCCACCCCGCGACCGGTGTGGCGTGGCTGGCGAACAAGTTCCACCAGCACGGCGCCCGCCTCGAGGCCGGCGAGATCATCCTCGCCGGATCGTTCACGCGCCCGATGTGGGTCCACGCCGGTGACACCGTGCACTGCGACTATGGGCCCATGGGAGTGATCGAATGCCGCTTCGTCTGAACCCGACCTTCCGCGAGCGCCTCGACGCGTCGGACCGGCCGCTGATCGGCCTGTGGGCGTGCTCCGGGTCACCGCTGGTCGCCGAGATCCTCGCCGGCTCCGGTGTGGACTGGCTGCTCATCGACATGGAGCACTCCGCCAACACCCTCGACAGCGTGCTCGCGCAGCTGCAGGCCGTCGCCGCCTACCCCGTCACCCCGGTGGTGCGGGTGCCGTACGGCGACGACGTCATCCTCAAGCAGGTGCTCGATATCGGCGCGCAGAACGTGCTCGTGCCGATGGTGTCCACCGCCGACCAGGCCCGCGAGCTCGTCGCCGGGGTGCGCTACCCGCCGCGCGGGCGGCGCGGCGTCGGCTCGGCGCTGTCGCGCTCGGCCCGCTGGAACCGCGTCGACGGCTACCTTGCCGACGCCGACTCCCACGTGTCGCTGTTCGTCCAGGTGGAGTCCGCCGAAGCGGTCCACAACGCCGCCGAGATGGCGGCCGTCGACGGCATCGACGGCATCTTCGTCGGTCCCGCCGATCTGGCCGCCTCGCTCGGCGTGCTCGGGCAGCAGACCCACCCCGACGTGATCGCCGCCGTAGAGCACACCTTCACCGCCGTCCGTGCGGCCGGCAAGCCCGTCGGCGTCAACGCCTTCGACCCCGCCGCCGCCGACGCGTACATCACCGCCGGTGCCGCATTCATCGCCGTCGCCGCCGACGTCTCGCTCCTCGCCCGCGGCAGCGAGTCCCTCGCCGCCCGCTTCATCCCCACCGACCCCGGCTCAGAACGCGCCTCCTACTGAGCGCGAAGAGCTGTGGATGCCGGCGGCCGCGGCCGCCGGCATCCACTCGTCTCGCATCCCCTGCTCCGCAGTCGCTTTCCGTGGCCAAGCGCCGCTCCACCCGCGACAGCTGACTGCGGAGCAGAAGGCGACGACGTCTCCGCAGTCACCATCTGCGCACCGCAGCTCGCCGGCGCGCGCAAACCGACTGCGGAGCCGGACGACTGTGCTCGCCCGGGGATCGCCCCTGTGGCATGGTGAACGCATGAAGAAGTGGGTCGTGCGGTTCGTGTCGCTGATGGTGTTCAACATCATCGTGCTGCTGATCGTCGGCTGGCTGACGCCGGCCCGCGTCGGCTGGGCGGCGCTGTGGGCCGGCATCGTCATGACCGCGCTCGTGATCTGGGTCAAGCCGCTCGTCGAGAAGTGGTTCCGGTCGTCGGCAGCGAAATCGGCAGGCGGCCGCACGAAGGCGGGCGAGAAGCTCGTCGAGTTCTTCATCGCCTTCGCGATCGCGTTCCTCATCTGGATCGCCACGGTGCTGCTGTCGGGCGTGCGCATCGGCGGCGGGTTCTTCGGCGCGATCTGGGGCTATGTGCTGCCACCGCTGATCCTGCTCATCGGCTGGGCGATCTACGCGGCCATCGACGACAAGGTCGAGACCCACGCGGGCGCCCTGTACGACAAGGCCACCGGTTCGAAGACCGGGTCGACGGATGCCGCGACCCCGTCTGTCCCGAGCCCCGAGGCGGCGGCGGGCCGGCGCGAGCTGAACGACGGGCTCACCGATGAGCAGCGCCGGATGCTCGACGAACTGGGCGGCTGATTCCGGCGGATCATCTGCCGCCTGTCGATCGGAAGGCGGCGGGATCGTCATACCGGTGTCGATACCCACCAGAAAGGACGACACCATGCGGTACGCACTCCTCCTCCACTACCCCGAGATGACCCCCGACGACCTCGGCCCCGAGGCCCTGGCCGAAGGCATGCGCGAGTTCGACGCGTACGCGAGGGCGCTCCACGACGCCGGCGTGCTCGTCTCGGCCGAGGTGCTGCAGCCTTCGAGCGTGACCACCACGGTCACCGCCGGCGACGGCGGCCTGCGCGTGCAGGACGGTCCGTTCGCCGACACCAAGGAGCAGCTCGGCGGCTCGTTCGTGATCGAGGTCGACGATCTCGACGCCGCGATCGCGTGGGCCGGCAAGGCGCCCTCGGTCGCGTGGGGCCCGGTCGAGGTCCGCCCCAGCTCCACGCATTTCCGCGACGGCGCCTGGACACCGTTCGCCGGCTGATGCCCTCCGTCCCCGACGTCCGCGCGGCCGCCGAGCGCGCCGCACGGGCTTCGTACGGCCGCATCCTGGCCGTCGTCGCGGCGACGACGCTCGACGTCTCGGCCGCCGAGGACGCCCTCGGCGACGCGTTCGAGCGCGCGCTGCGGACGTGGCCGGACGCCGGCATCCCCGCGAATCCCGAAGGCTGGCTGGTCACCGTGGCCCGCAACCGACTGCGCGACGCCCTGGGCTCCGCCGCGCGCCGCACCGGCGTGCCGCTCGACGAGGCTCTGGCCGCCGTGCTCGCCGATGAGCGTGCACCGGACGCGATCGCCGAGCTCTCACGCGCCGACGCGATCCCCGACAAGCGCCTCGAGCTGCTGTTCGCCTGCGCGCATCCGGCGATCGATCCGGCCGCGCGCACGCCGCTCATGCTGCAGACCGTCCTCGGGTTCGAGGCGGCCGACATCGCCCGCGCCTTCGGTGTGGCACCGGCGACCATGGCGCAGCGGCTCGTGCGCGCCAAGCGGCGCATCCGCGGCGCCGGCATCCCGTTCCGCGTCCCCGCGCGCGCAGACATGCCCGACCGGCTGCCGGCCGTGCTCGAAGCGATCTACGGCGCGTACGCGATCGGCTGGCTCGACCAGGGCGACGAGCCACGGGAATCGCTCGCCGACGAGGCCCGCTGGCTCGCCGTGCTGACGGCGACCCTGCTCGGTGACGAGCCGGAGGCATGGGGGCTGGCCGCGCTGGTCACGTACGCGCAGTCGCGCGCGCCTGCCCGCGCGCAGCGTCCGTGGCCGCCGCTGGACGAGCAGGACCCCGCGCAATGGGACCGCGCTGTGATCGCCGAGGCGGCCTCGCTGCTGCGCCGTGCGTCCGCGCTCGGCCGCCCGATCGGCCGCTTCCAGCTCGAGGCCGCGATCCAGGCCGTGCACTGCGATCGCGCGCGCACCGGCGTGCTCGACGTCGACACCCTCGTGACTCTCTACCGCGGGCTCGTGGCAGTGGCGCCGACGGACGGGGCGCGGGCGGCGCTGGCCGCTGCCGAGGCGCGCCGCGGCGCGAGCTGAAGGAGAGCCCGCTCAGCGCAGGCGCACGCCGACCACGTTCGTCGGCGGGTACGGCCCCGCCTGCGCCGTGCCCACCAGCCGGTCGCCGACGACCTTCAGCACGAATCGCAGCGACATCGGCAGCGGCGCGAGGAAGTCGACGCGGAACGACGCGGTGTCGCCCGTGATGCTGCCGTCGCGGATCGCGATCGGCCCGGTGTCGCCGACCGACGTGCCGGTCAACGCCGTGCCGGTGCTGGTCAGTGTGAGGTCGTACCGACGGGATCCCGCCAGGGTGACGACGTCGATCGCCCAGTGTCCATCGATGCCTGCCACGCGCCCGCCCCTCGTCGATCCGCGGCCCACCGCGGCCGTCGAGCCCATTCTGCACCCCGACGCCTCGTCTGCGGGCCGCTTTGCGACCCGCGAGGTTCACCGCCATGCGTGTCGGCCGCCGCGCCCCGTCACCCGCCGGTGAAGCCCTGCAGGATGATCTGGTGCCCCGCGGCAGCGCACAGCTGCGAGAGCTGGGAGGCTGCGGCACCCCATACATCCGTCCCGACGACCGGCGTCGTGAACGCCCCCGGGTCGGTGTGCGGAATCGTCGCCTGGAACGCGGCGAGCTGCTGGCTGAGGAGACTGGTGCTCTGGGTGGGTATCCGCTGCAGCTCGCGCGTGGCCAGCCGGTACCAGCCGTCCCGTTCCTGGAGGCCCATCCGCCCCTGGCGCACCGCGGCATCGACGTTGTCCTGGATCGTCATCACATCGCTGATCGCCTCGCACGTCGCGGCTCCGTGACCGCCGCGGGGTCCGAGTCCGCCCCAGCAGCAGCAGTGGCGGTCGGTGACGACGGGGTCGCGGAGGCCGTTGTGGCCTCGGGCGCAGGGCTCGTGTCCACGGTGCTTGACACCGTGCATCCTGCCAGCATGAGCGCGCCGGCGACGACTGCCGCCGCGATCATCCCGCGTAAGCTCCGCGAACCTGTGTGCTGCACCTGATGCTCCTTCGTACGGGGGTTCGGCTCATCGTAGGACGACTGAGTCGCCCGGCCGGGGCTACCGCATGTAAACCAGTTGACTCACACTGAGTCAACTGGTTTACTCATTCCCATGTCCGACCGCCTGAGCTTCACGCTCCACGAACTCGTCGCCGAGATCGACGCCTATGCCGACGCCGTCCTGCAGGCGGAGTACGGCATTGGCTACAACCACTTCCAGTTCCTCGCGATCCTCGCCGGCGTCGAGCCCACCGATATGACGCGGCTCGCGCACTGCCTGGGCGTGACGAAGGCCGCCGTCAGCAAGCGCGTCCCGGCACTCGTCGCCGACGGCTGGATCACGACCGACTCCCCCGCGGGCTCGGGCCGCAGCATCCTGCTCTCGCTCACCGAGAAGGGGGACGCGCTGGTGCGCACCGCCGGCGCACGGCTCGAGCGCGACTTCGCCGAGATGCTCGCCGCCCCCGCCTTCGCAGCCGACCCGATCGACGCGCCGCGGCTGAACGCGCAGCTGAACACCTTCGTCGCCTTCATCCAGAGCCTTCCGGCGCGCCCCGCCGGATCCGCACCCCAGGAGTGACATGCCCGCCCCACGCATCCTCGTCGTCATCGGCACGCCGCTGCCCGGCACCCTCAACCACGCCCTCGCCCGCTCGTACGCCGAATCCGCGCGCACCGCCGGCGCCGAGGTGCGGATCGTCGACCTCGCCGCCGACCCGGTGCCCGGGCATCCCTCCGCGAGGGGAGAGGTGCGGATGCCGCGCACCGACGCCGACGGTCCGCTCGCGCCCGAGATCCGGTCGTACATCGCCGACGTGGAGTGGGCCGACCACCTCGCGTTCTTCTTCCCGCAGTGGTGGGGCTCCTCGCCCGCCGCGCTCAAGACGTGGATCGACCGCGTGTTCGTCTCGGGGTTCGCCTACCGGTACCGGCCGACCGGGCGCCTCTGGGACAAGCTGCTCACCGGACGCACCGCACGCATCGTGATGACGATGGACTCCCCCGCGTTCTGGAACGCCTTCGTCTACCGCGACTCGGCGGTCCGCTCGCTGCGCGCCGCGACGCTCGAGTTCTGCGGCGTCAGGGTGCGCGGGGTCACCCGGCTCGCCGAGGTGCGCCACCGCGCCGAGGCCGACCGCGAGCGCTGGATCGGCGGCATGGCCTCGTTCGGAGCGACGGATGCCGCGGCCGCCGTCGCCCGTCCGCGCGAGGCCGTCACAGCCTGAGCGTCTCGCGAAGGCGCGGCCGCCGGCATCCATCGCTCACACGCGAGCGGGACGCAGGAACAGCGCGGCCACGCCGCCGGCGAGCGCCGCGACGGCCGCGACAAGGAACAGCACCGTGAACCCGGCGTCGCCGGCGACCCCGGCGAGCACGAGCGTCGCGACGGGCGCGCCGAACGAGGATCCGACGGTGCGCAGGACACCGTTCACGCCGAGCAGACCGCCGACCTCGTCGGGACGTGAACCGGCCGCGATGACGTCGGCCACCACCGTGAAGCCGATGCCGCAGCCGAGGCCCATCACGCAGTACCAGACGATGAGCCACGGCACGCTGTCGACCGCGAACGCCGTGCCGAGCGCGCTGACAGTGAGCAGCACCATCGACAGCACCGCCACCCAGGACGCCTTCCTCCGGCGCATCAGCACTGGGGCGAAGCGTCCGCCGAAGAACGCGAGCACGGTGCCCGGGAACATCACCCAGCCGGTCGCCTGCGTGCTAAGTCCCGGCCCGGAAGGCGCGGCGGTCTGCAGCAGGATCGGCAGACCGACGTAGAACAGGTACGGCACGAGGCCCAGCAGCACGCCCAGCAGGTTGCTGATCGCGATCGTGGGCCGCGCGAGCACCGGCAGATCGAGCAGCGGTGCCTTCGCGCGGCGCTCGACGACCACGAGCGCGACGCCGGCGACGATCGCGGCGCCGAGGGCGACGAGGACCGCAGGCGAACCGATCCCCCAGCTGGACGCCTGCGACACCGCGAGCAACACCCCGACGAGCACCACGGCCAGCAGTCCGATCCCGGGCAGGTCCACGGCCCCCTGACCGAGAGCAGGGCGCGCCGGCACCGCGATCGCGACGAGAACGAGCGACAGGATGCCGCACCCGGCGCCCGTCCAGAACAGCCACTGCCACGACGCGATGTCGGCCAGCACTCCGCCGACGACGAGCGCGAGGCCGGCGCCCAAGCCGACGGTGCCGCTCAGCCAGCCCGTTGCGGAGCGACGCCGGTCGCCGGTGGCATGCGTTCCGACGATTGCGAGGGCGAGCGGGAACGACGCCGTCGACGCCCCCTGCAGCACGCGGCCGATCAGCAGCAGACCGAGTCCCGGCGCCAGCGCCGAGACGACGCTTCCCACCACGAACACGCCCATCGTGATGAGCAGCATCCGGCGGTGGCCGAAGCGGTCGCCGAACGCGCCGAGCACCGGAGCAGCCACGGCGCCGGCAAGCAAGTACGCGGTGAGCACCCAGCTCACGCCGACACGGTCGGTATGCAGCGCCGAGGCCAGGGCCGGCAGCACCGGCACCAGCATCGTCTGCATCATCGAGTAGGTGAGCACGGCGACGGCGAGCGCGAGCACGAACCAGCGTCGGGGTTGCGGCGCGGCCGGCGTCGGCGCGGGCGCGATCGGATGGGCGGCTGTGGTCATGGGCATCTCCAACGACGATTTAAACGGAACGGAACGTTCCGCTCCGTTCAACTGTACCCTTGATAGCGTGACGTCCGTGACCACCGCCGACGCTTCGCGCCTCCCAGGCCGGGCGCGCGAGGCGCGCGCCAACGACGACGCCGTGCTGCGCGCGGCCCGCGAGGTGTTCGCCGAGCAGGGCTACGACGCCCCCATGGCCGCCGTCGCGCAGCGCGCGGGGGTCGGCGTGGGCGGCATCTACCGGCGATACGCGAACAAGGACGCACTCATCGACGAACTGCGTCGCAGCGCCCTCGACGCCATCGTCAGCACCGCGCGCTCTTCTGCTCAGGCGTCGCTCGGCGACGAGCGCGGCGCCGTCGGCGCATTCCTCACGAGCTACCTCGAGACCGCCGGGACGCGGCTGTCATCGGTCCTCAATCGCAGCACGCCACTCACGCCCGAGCTCTCGCGGCTCTCGGCCGAGCTGCACGATGCGCTCACCGCCCTGATCGAGCTGGACCGACCGCGTGGGCTGGTGCCGCACGACTTCAGCGCCGGCGACATCATGGCGGCGACCCTGCACCTGCGACCGGTCGCCGCCGTCGACCCGTCCGAGGACCGCGAACGGAACCGGCGGCACCTGGACTACTTCCTCCTCGGCCTTCGCGCAGCTGCCGCGAACCCGGTCACGGCCGGGATCGCGACCAGCTGGGACGACTGGATGCGGCTCAACTCGATGCCGTCCGGCGACGCCTGATCGCCGGGCGCCCCGACGCTCACGTGGCACAAGGTGCGGCATCCACCCCACCGACGCTGCCAATTCCGCCACCCGAACTCGGCAGGCGCACGCACTCGGATGTTCAGGTGGCGCAGAGTGCGGCATCCACCCCGCCGACACAGCCATTCACGCCACCCGAACTCCGCGGGCGGGCACACCCCTGACGTTCGCGTGGCGCAGAGTGCGGCATCCACCCCGCCGGCACGGCCATTCACGCCACCCGAACTCCGCGCGCGGGCACGCCCCTGACGTTCGCGTGGCACAGAGTGCGGCATCCACCCCACCGACACAGCCATTCACGCCACCCGAACCCCGCGCGCGGGCACACCCCGGACGCTCGAGTGGCGCAGAGTGCGGCATCCACCCCGCCGACACAGCCATTCACGCCACCCGAACCCGCGTCACCACGAGAAGCGCGCCGGGACCGTGAGCGCACGGTCCCGGCGCGCGGGGAGCACGGGTCAGCCGGCGGCGAGCTCGGCAGCCTCGACGACGTTCGTCATGAGGAGGGCGACGGTCATCGGGCCGACCCCACCGGGGTTCGGTGACAGGTAGCCGGCCACCTCTGCCACATCGGGGGCGACGTCGCCGTAGACGCGCGCCTTGCCGGTCTCGGCGTCGATCTCGCGTGTGACGCCGACGTCGAGCACCGCCGCACCGGGCTTGACGTCCGCCGCCTGCACGATGTGCTTGACGCCCGCGGCTGCCACGATCACGTCGGCCTGGCGCAGGTACGACGGCAGGTCGACCGTGCCGGTGTGCGTGAGCGTGACCGTCGCATTGATCTCGCGGCGCGTCAGCAGCAGGCCGATCGAGCGGCCGATCGTGACCCCGCGGCCGACGACGACCACGTGCTTGCCCTTGAGGTCGTAGTCGTTGCGCAGCAGCAGCTCGATCACGCCGCGCGGCGTGCACGGCAGCGGGGTGGTGATCGGGGCGTTGACGTTGAGCACGAGCCGTCCGAGGTTGGTCGGGTGCAGGCCGTCGGCGTCCTTCGCGGGGTCGATGCGCTCGAGGATCGCGTCGGTGTCGAGGTGCTTCGGCAGCGGCAGCTGCACGATGTAGCCGTGGCAGGCCGGATCGGCGTTCAGCCGGTCGATGACCGCCTCGACGTCTTCCTGCGTCGCGTCGGCCGGCAGCTCGACCTGGATCGAGTTCATGCCGATCGCCTCGGACTCGCGGTGCTTCATACCCACGTACAGCTGCGATCCCGGGTCGGCGCCGACGAGCACCGTCGCGATCCCCGGAGTGACACCCCGGGCCTTGAGCGCCGCGACGCGCTCGCGCAGCTCGTCCTTGATGGCGGCGGACGCCGCGCGCCCGTCGAGTTTCTGTGCGGTCATGCTCGTTCTCCTGTCGTCTTGGTGGTCACGTCCGCGCAGTCTTTCCGTGAGACCGTACGCGCCGGCCGAGACCCTGGCGAAATCCCACGGTCTCGTCCGTCCCGTCCGGTCTCACGGACTGGCGTGGCAGGGCCGAAACCCAGGGCGGTGCGGCCGGGTGCGGAGGGTGGTGGATGCCGGCGGCCGGGGCCGCCGGCATCCACCACCCGACGGGGCTTACTGCTGCAGCCCGGGGTACAGCGGGAACGCGGCGGTCAGGGCGGCCACGCGCGTGCGCAGCGCCGCGACGTCGGCATTCGGCTGCAGCGCGAGCGCGATGACGTCAGCGACCTCGGTGAACTCGGCGTCACCGAAGCCGCGCGTCGCGAGTGCGGGCGTGCCGATGCGCAGACCCGAAGTCACCATCGGCGGGCGCGGGTCGTTCGGCACCGCGTTGCGGTTCACCGTGATGTGGATCTCGTGCAGCAGGTCCTCGGCCTGCTTGCCGTCGATCTCGGCGTTGCGCAGGTCGACCAGGACGAGGTGCACGTCGGTGCCGCCGGAGCGCACGGCGATGCCGGCCTCGGCGACATCGGGCTGCGACAGGCGCTCGGCGATGATGTGCGCGCCGCGGAGCACGCGCTCCTGACGTTCCTTGAACTCGGGCGTCGCGGCGAGCTTGAACGCCGTCGCCTTGGCCGCGATCACGTGCATGAGCGGACCGCCCTGCTGACCGGGGAACACCGCGGTGTTGATCTTCTTGGCGAGCTCGGCGTCGTTGGTGAGGATGAAGCCCGAGCGGGGGCCGCCGATCGTCTTGTGCACCGTCGACGACACGACGTGCGCGTGCGGAACCGGGTTCGGGTGCAGGCCCGCGGCGACGAGGCCGGCGAAGTGCGCCATGTCGACCCACAGCGTCGCGCCGACCTCGTCGGCGATCGCGCGGAACGCGGCGAAGTCGAGCTGACGGGGGTAGGCCGACCAGCCGGCGATGATGACCTTCGGCTGGTGCTCGATCGCGAGACGGCGCACCTCGTCCATGTCGATGACGCTGGTCTCGGGGTCGACGCCGTACGCGACGATGTTGTAGAGCCGGCCCGAGAAGTTGATCTTCATGCCGTGCGTCAGGTGGCCGCCCTGGTCGAGCGACAGGCCGAGCAGGGTGTCGCCGGGGCGGGCGATCGCGTGCAGCACGGCGGCGTTCGCGGTCGCGCCGGAGTGCGGCTGGACGTTGGCGAACTCGGCGCCGAACAGCGACTTGGCCCGCTCGATCGCGAGCTCCTCTGCGACATCGACCTCTTCGCAGCCGCCGTAGTAGCGGCGGCCGGGGTAGCCCTCGGCGTACTTGTTGGTGAGCACCGAACCCTGCGACTGCAGCACCGACACGGGCACGAAGTTCTCGGAGGCGATCATCTCGAGGTAGCCGCGCTGACGCTCGAGCTCGCGCTCGAGCACCTGGGCGATCTCGGGATCGACCTCCGAGAGGGGGGCGTTGAAGAACTGATCGGTCATGCGATCTCCTGACTCACGGCTTTCGGAAAAGAGGTCCCGCATCGGCCCAGGCGTGCGGTCGAATGCCGTAGTCGGTCGCTCCCCGGTGGTGTCCCACCTCAACGCCAGTCGCGACCCTCCGAGCATAACGGAACTCGACCCGCTAGGCTGGACCCCACCCCTTTTGTTAGGACTCTTTACATGCCCCGTCGACGAGGACGGACCGCCGCCGCGGCTGTTCTGGCCGCCGTGCTCTTGGCCGGCTGCACCCCGGTCGCACAGAATGGAGACACCGTGTCGCTTCCTGCCGTCGTCCCCGCGCCCGCCTCGATCGAGGCGGGCTCCGGTGCGCCGTTCCGGCTCACGTCCGCCACGACCGTGTCGGGAGAACCGGATGCCGCCACCGCCCTCGCCTCGATCCTCACGGCGCGCGCGGGCCTGACGCCGGTGGCCGCCGAGGCTTCGGCCGACATCGAGCTGCGGATCGACCCTTCGACGGGCTCAGGGGCCAGCGGCGCGGCCGAGTCGTACCGGATCGCCGTGGACGAGGCATCCGTCTCCGTCACCGGCGCGGACGCGACGGGGCTGTTCTACGGCGTGCAGACGCTCGGCCAGCTGCTGACCCGCGACGCCGGCGAGTGGATCATCCCGGCCGTCGCGATAGAGGATGCACCCCGCTTCGCCTACCGCGGCGTCATGCTCGACGTCGCGCGGCACTTCCACGGCGTCGACACCGTGAAGGGCTACATCGACCGCGCGTCGTCGCTCAAGTTCAACGCGCTGCACCTGCACCTCACCGACGATCAGGGCTGGCGCATCCAGCTCGACTCGCGCCCGGAGCTCACCGTGAAGGCGTCGGGCACCGCGATCGGCGGCGATCCCGGCGGCTTCTACACGAAGGACGACTACCGCGAGATCGTCGAGTACGCGGCATCCCGCCACATGATCGTGGTGCCCGAGGTCGACATGCCCGGCCACACCCATGCCGTGGGGCTCGCGTATCCCGAACTGGCCGAGGACCCGGTCATCCAGGACCACATGCGCGACGTCATCGACCAGTACGGCGGGGAGCTCCCGGTGCCGGGCGTGCCGTACGAGGCCCTCGCGGTCGGGTTCTCGTCGCTGAAGATCCACGACGAGGCGACGTACGAGTTCGTGGCCGACGTGTTCGGCGAGCTCGCCGCGATGACCCCCGGCCCGTACCTGCACTTCGGCGGCGACGAGTCGCTCGCGACCCAGGATGACGACTTCGCGTACTTCGTGACGCGGGTGAGCGCCCTCGTCGCCGACCTCGGCAAGACGCCGGTCGCCTGGCACGAAGCGGGATCGGCGAAAGACATCGCCGACACCACGATCGGCCAGTACTGGGGCTACGTGACGCCGCTGGAGGGCTTCGCCGAGAAGGCGCAGACGTTCGTCGACAACGGCGCGAGCCTCATCCTCTCGCCGGCCGACGCGATCTACCTCGACATGAAATACCCGAGCGGGCCAGAGCTGGGCCTGACCTGGGCGAACGGGCCGACGAGCGTGCAGGATGCCTACTCATGGGAGCCCGCCGAGGTCGTTCCGGGTGTGGGCGACGAGGGCATCCTCGGCGTCGAGGCGCCGCTGTGGACCGAGACCATCCGCACCGCCGCCGACATCGACACGATGGCCTTCCCGCGCGCCGCCGCGGCCGCCGAGGCCGGCTGGTCTCCGCGTACCGGCACGAGCGACCTGCGCACGCGGGAGTCCTTCCGCGCGCGTGTGGGCGCGCTCGGCCCGCTGTGGACCAGCATGGGGATCGGGTTCCACCCGTCCGAAGAGATCCCGTGGGTCACCGAGTGACCCCGTCCGCCTGATCCGGAGCACCGTATGAGAACTCTCGTCCACTCCGTCCGCCTGTTCGGCTCCGCGGCCGTCGACAGCGACGCCCCCGACGGGTGGGCGCTCTTCGACGGCGGTCGCGTCGTGGCGGCCGGTCTGGGCGACGGGCACCCCGCGGCCGACGACACGGTCGATGGAAGAGGTGGATGCCTCGCGCCCGGGTTCATCGACATCCACGTCCACGGCGGCGCCGGAGCGAGCTTCGACGACGGGACGTCGGCCGTGCGCACGGCGCGCGAGGTGCATCGGCGCCACGGCACGACCCGCGCCGTGCTCTCGCTCATCACCGCGACGATCGATGATCTCGCGGCGCGCGTCGCGATGGTCGCCGACCTCGCGGAGGCCGACCCGACGATCCTCGGCTCGCACCTGGAGGGGCCCTTCCTCGACCCCGGCCACAAGGGCGCGCACAC
Organism: Microbacterium helvum; assembly: GCF_014779795.1. Lineage (GTDB taxonomy): Bacteria > Actinomycetota > Actinomycetes > Actinomycetales > Microbacteriaceae > Microbacterium > Microbacterium helvum. Next base: position 96,371 of record NZ_JACXZS010000005.1, on the reverse strand, counting down.
CGAATCCCTGCTGCGCGCCCCCGACGAGGCATCGATCGACCGGCTGCTCGAGGCCGGCCGCGGCACGATCCGCCAGGTGACGCTCGCCCCCGAGCGGGCCGGCGCGTTCGACGCGATCCGGCGGCTGACCTCGGCCGGCGTCACGGTGGCAGTCGGCCACACCGACGCCGACGCCGCGACCGCACGCCGCGCCTTCGACGCCGGTGCGACGCTGCTCACGCACGCCTTCAACGCGATGCCCGGCATCCACCACCGGGCCCCGGGCCCGGTCGTGGCGGCGCTGCGGGACGAGCGCGTCCGGCTCGAGGTCATCGCGGACGGCGTGCACGTCGACCTCGATCTGGTGGCGGCCCTCTTCGCCGCGGCGGGCGACCGCATCGTGCTGGTCACGGACGCCATGGCCGCGGCCGGCTCGGCCGACGGCGCATACGAACTCGGCGGACTCGCCGTGCAGGTGACCGACGGCGTCGCACGTCTCGTCGAGGGCGGCGCGATCGCCGGCTCGACCCTGACGCAGGACGCCGCGGTCCGTCATGTCGTCGGCGCCGGGGTGCCGCTCGCCGTGGCGCTGCGGGCGGTGAGCGAGGCCCCCGCGCTCGCGATCGGCCGCCCCGACCTCGGCCGCCTCGACATCGGCTCGGTCGCCGACGCCGTCCTGCTGGACGCCGACCTCGCCGTGCAGGGCGTGTGGATCGACGGCCGTCCCGCCTGACCGGGCATGCGAAGGCGGGGCCGGAAGTCCCTCCCCCGAGATCCTTCCGAGCCCCGCCTGATCCGCGGGCGAACCGCGGGGGCGCTGCCGCCGTCGTGCCCCACACGTCGGGCGGCGTGCCACTCTGACGTAAGAGACGGCACGATCCACGGTCTATTACGCGAGTTCTGAGAATTTCTTCGGCGACCCTTCAGCGGCGCTTGCGGCATCCACCCTGGTCAAAAGCCCCGACGGCGGCGAGAATGGATGTCGTCGCGCCGCCCACGGGCGTCGCACCGGGGAGTTCGGAGCGGGCGGGGTGCCCGCGAACTGGGGAAATCACATGGACCACGACGACGTGCGCGAGCAGCAGGAGCCCGTCGCGCTCGGCGACGCCGATCTCGTGCTGCGCACGCGCTCCGGCGACTCCGGCGCGTTCGGAGAGCTGTGGCGCCGGCACTATCGTGCGGGCATCACCGTCGCCCGCAACATGACGTCGAGCCTCGACCCCGACGACCTCGTGCAAGAGGCGTACACCCGCATCTACCAATCGATCGCGGCGGGCGGCGGACCGACCGGCTCGTTCCGCGCGTACCTTTTCACCAGCATCCGGAACACCGCAGCGGCCTGGGGTCGTGCGCGACGCGAGACGCCCTACGACGAACTCGACGGCGTCGAGGACCCGGCGTCCGGCGAGCACGCCAGCGAGGCCGCCCTCGACCGCGGCCTCACCCATCGCGCCTTCCGCAGCCTGCCCACCCGCTGGCAGGAGGTGCTCTGGTACTCCGAGATCGAGCAGATGAAGCCGGCCGAGATCGCACCGCTGCTCGGCATGAAGGCGACCGCCGTCGCCCAGCTGACCTTCCGGGCCCGCGAGGGACTGCGCGAGGCCTGGATCCAGGCACATCTGCAGTCGGTCGAGGACGGCTCGGACTGCCAGTGGACGATCGAGCGCCTCGGCGCCTATTCGCGCCGCAACCTGGGCCGCCGCGATCACGCGAAGGTCGAAGCCCACCTCGCCGCCTGCGTGCGCTGCTCGATCGTCGCCAGCGAGGCGAAAGAGGTCTCGAGCCGGCTCGCACTCGTGCTGCTGCCCCTCGCACTGGGCGCCGTCGGCACGGCGGGCTACCTCGCCACCCTGCAGGGCGGCAGCGCCCCGATCGTGGCCCTCGCCGCGATGCCGTCATCCGTAGTGAAGGGCGCCGTCACAGGCAGTGCGGCCGGCTCGGGAGCCGCCGGCGGCGGCGCCGCGGTCGGCTCCGGCGCGGCGGTCGGATCCGGAGCAGCAGCAGGCGCAGGAGCCGCGACCGGGACGGGCGCGGCCGCAGGGGTGGGAACGGGTCTGGCCGCCGGTGCGGGAGCGACGGCCGGCGCCGCCGCTGTCACGACCGTCGCCGCCGGCGGAACGGCGCTCGTCGGCATCGGGGCGGCTTCGAGCCTCGCGGCGGCGAGCATCGTCGTGGTCGGCGGAGTCGTCGCCGCCGCGGTCGCGATGCCGCCCGTGTCGGCCGACCCCGCTCCCGCGGAGCAGTCGGCCGTGTCGGATGTCGCTCCGGTCTCGCCCGCTCTTGTTCCCGAAGCGGATGCCTCCGACACCACACTGCAGTTGCCGACGGCGTCCGGACCCGACCCTGCCGACCTGCCGGTGGCCCCGCCGGCAGGTGGCTACAGCGTCGCTCCCGCGACGGGTGACGGCACAGCCGGCGGCTCGGCCTCGGGCCCGTCCGCATCCGACGGCGGGGTCGTCGGCACAGGAGACGGCACCGCGACCGCCGGCGACGGTGACACCGCTGGTGGCGGCGCCCAGGGCGCGGACTCCGGTTCGGGCGACGGTTCGACCGGCAGCGAAGACGACGAAGGCGACGATGGTCAGAGCAACGGCGGCAGCCAAGGCGACGGCGCCACCTCGAACAACGGCGGTGGCAAGGGAAGCACCGGCAGCAACGGCGGCCAGGGCAAGGACGATGAAGGCACTGGCGGCACGGACGACTCCGACGTCGACGGCGACGGCGCCACCGGCAACTCCGGGAACTCCGGGAACTCCGGGAACTCCGGCAACGGCAACGGCAACTCCGGGAACGGCAACACCGACAACAACGGTGTGGGCAACGGGAGCACGGGCAACTCCGGGAACGGGAACACCGACAACAACGGCAACGGCAACGGCAACACCGGCGACTCGGGCGCCGGCGTCCCCACGAACGGCACCGGCAGCGGCAACGGCGGCGACACCGGCAACGGCGGCTCCACGGGCAACGGGCAACCCACCAACGGCACGGGCAACGGCAACGGCGGCAACACCGGCACGGGGAACGGCGCTGCGAACGGCAACACGAGCAAGGGCAAGGCGAAGGGCGCGCTCAACGTACCGCAGAGCCTCGTCGTGGCGACGGCCGTCGTGTCGACCGAGGTCGTCCCCGCCGATGAGGCGAGCACGGCGCCGGACGCAGAGCCGACCGGCACGGACGCGGTCGCCAGCGGCAACGGCAACCACGGCAACGGCAACGGCAACGGCAACGGCAACGGTGTAGCCAACGGGAACGGCAACGGTGTGGCCAACGGCAACGACGGCTCCACTGGCAACGGCCCCACGAACGGCAACGGCAGCAGCAACGGCGCCCCCGCGAACGGTGGCGGAAACGGCAACGGCGGGAACGATGGCTCCACTGGCAACGGTGAGCCGGCGAAGGGCAACGGCAACGGCAACGGCAACGCCGGCAAGCCGCAGGGGCCCGATCTCACGTCCCCGCCCGCTGCGGCGACGGAACCGCCAATGCCCCCGACCGCCGAGCCGACCTCGACCTCGACGGACGACGAGCCCGGCCACGGACGCGGCGACAAGCCGGCGCCGGCCGGCAGGCAGCGCTGACCGGGCGCGGTTCGCCGGGCATCCCGCGGCCCGGGGGCGAGGCATCCACTCGACGTAGACTGGAGGCCATGTCCGACACGCCGCACGTCACGCCTTCTCGCCCCGCCGAACCGGCGCCCGGAATGCGGACCCCGCTGTCGGCGATCGACGTCATCGCGTTCGTGTGCGAGATCTTCGCCATCCTGACGCTGGCGCTGTGGGGCTTCACCGCGTTCCCGTTCGCGTGGAACATCCTCACTGGTCTCGGCGCGCCCGCGCTCGCGATCCTGGTGTGGGCGCTGTTCGTGTCGCCGCGCGCAGTTTTCGCCGTGCACCCGTTCGTGCGCGCGATCGTCGAGCTGCTGGTCTACGCGTCGGCGACCGTCGCGTGGTGGCTGATGGGCAACGCCTGGATCGGCCTCGCGTTCGGCGTGGTCGCGGTCACCGTCGGCGTCATCGCGGGTCGCCGGCGCATCGCGTGACCGCCCCCGACGCACTGGCGCTGCTGCGCGACGCCCTCGGCGACCGGGTCGACACCTCCCCCGCCGCGCTGCACGCCGCGCGCGCGGACAAGTCCGGTCATGCCGCGGCCGGCGTTCCCCTCGCGGTCGTCCACGCCCGCAGCGTCGAGGACGTGCAGCAGACCTTGCGCATCGCGACAGCCACCGGCACCCCCGTCGTGACCCGTGGCGCCGGCACGGGCCTCGCCGGCGGCGCCAACGCCGGAACGGGCGAGATCGCACTCTCGCTGCGTGAGATGGACCGCATCCTCGAGGTGCGCCCCGACGACCTGCTGGCCGTCGTCGAGCCGGGCATCCTCAACGCCGACCTCAACGCGGCCCTCGCCGAGCACGGCCTGTGGTGGGCGCCCGACCCGGCGAGCCGGGCCATCTCGACCGTCGGCGGAAACATCGCCACGGGCGCCGGCGGACTGCTGTGCGCCAAGTACGGCGTCGTGCGAGACGCGGTGCTCGGGGTCGACCTCGTCCTCGCCGACGGACGACTGCTGCGCCTCGGGCATCGCACCGTGAAAGGCGTCACGGGCCTCGATCTGACCTCGCTGGTGATCGGCTCCGAAGGGACGCTCGGTGTCGTCGTCGGCGCCACCCTCAAGCTCCGCCGGCTCGTGCCGGGCGAGGTGTGCACCATCGCCGCCACGTTCCCCGATGTGCGAACAGCCGCCGAGGCGTCTGCCGCCGTGACCGCGTCCGGCATCCAGCCCGCGATCATGGAGCTGATGGATGCCGCGTCCCTCACCGCGGTGCACGCGCTGCTGTCTCTTCCGCTGCCGACGCCCGGCGCCGCCCAGCTCACGATCCAGACCGACGGACCGGCTGCTGCCGCGGAGGCCGACGCGATCGCGGAGGTGCTGCGCGGTGCCGGCGGCACCGTCGCCCTGTCGCACGATCCCGAAGAGGGCGAGCGGCTGCTGGTGATCCGCCGGTCGATGCATCCCGCGATGGAGACGCTCGGCACCGCCCTCATCGAGGACGTGTCGGTCCCCCGCAGCGCCCTCCCCGCCATGTTCGACGAGATCGCGCGCGTCGAGCGCGAGCACGGCGTCGTGATCCCCACTGTCGCGCACGCCGGCGACGGCAACCTGCATCCCAACTTCATCTTCGACGCGCAGCCCGACGAGTTCGGCGTCGTCGAGGCGCCCGAGTACATCTGGGCCGCAGCCGACGACCTCTTCCGCGCGGCGCTGCGCCTCGGCGGCACGCTCACCGGTGAGCACGGCGTCGGCGTGCTCAAACGTCGCTGGCTCGCCGACGAGCTCGGCGACGACCAGTGGGAGCTGCAGCGCACCATCATGCGCGCGTTCGACCCGCAGGGCATCCTCAACCCCGGCAAGATCTTCGGCCGCTGACTCCCCTCGTCGCTGCCGCACGGCTCGGCCGCCGGCATCCCTGAATCGGTTCACTTGCGCTGTTCGTACGCGTTTCGCAGGATTTCGCGTACAAACAGCGCAAGTGAACAGAGTCTCAGGTGGGGGACGACGGGGACGACGGGGACGACGGGGACGACGGGGACGGCGGGGACGGCGGGGACTACGGCGTCAGGATGCCGGCGGGTAGACCTGCGTCGGCGGTGCGGGCCGCGGCGCCTCGCGCGGGGCGGACACGATCGCGAGGATGCCGAGCAGCAGCACGCCGAGCGGGCCGAGCAGGGTCACGGCGAAGTACGCAGCCGTCATGTCGGGGCGGATGAGGTCGTCCGTGAGTGACACCGCGACGATCATGAGCGCGATCTGCGCGCCCGCCACGACAGCCAGGACGATCAGCGGCACCCACCGGATCCGCCGCGGAACAGCGCCGGCGCGGGCGATCACGACGGTGCCCACGATCAGGGCGCCGAGCGCGACCACCGTGGTCGCGTTGCCGACCATCGCAGCCGTCGCCGCGGCGTCCGCCGCTGCCGCGTCCATCCCCACGGTGTCGATCGTGAGAGTGTCCATGGCGCCGAGGGGAGCGAACGCACCCCACAGGTACGACAGCAGCGGCACCGCGGCCGCGATCACGAGCGCCACGATGCCGAGCGGGCGGCGTGCGACGACGCTCCCCCGACGCCGCACCCCGAACGCGAAGACGAGCAGGGCGGCGGCCCACAGGGCGTACCGCACGATCCCGCCGCCGGTGAACGAGAGCAGCGGGTTGCCGGTCGACACGAGGACCAGCACCGCGTACGCGATGGACAGCGACCCGCCGATGAGCCACGCCAGGCGCGCGTCGCGCACGGCGGCTCCCGCATCGGCGCCAGGCGTTGCGGGCACGTCGGGAACGGCGGGTCCGGGTGCCGTGGGCTCGGCCCCGGCAGCGCCGGACGACGCGGCGGCGGAGGATGAGGCATCCCCCGCCGCCGGCGTCTCGGACGGCAGTGTCATGCCGTCAGCATACGGGTCAGATTCCCTGCCAGTCAGGCTTGTTCGCGTATGCGTAGCGGTAGTAGTCGGCGCGCTTCAGCTGCGACGCGGCGGCCTCGTCGACGACCACCGTGGCACGTGCGTGCAGCTGGATCGCCGAACCGGGAAGAGACGCCGACAGCGGCCCCTCGACGGCGCCGGCGACCGCGGCCGCCTTGCCCTCGCCGAACGCGAGCAGCACGAGGTGACGCGCGCGCAGAATCGTGCCGAGGCCCTGCGTGATGCAGTGCATGGGCACGTCGTCGACGCTGTCGAAGAAGCGCGCGTTGTCTTTGCGGGTCTGCTCGGTGAGCGTCTTGACACGCGTGATCGACGCGAACGACGAACCCGGCTCGTTGAAGCCGATGTGACCGTCGGTGCCGATGCCGAGGATCTGCAGGTCGATGCCGCCCGCCTCGCGGATGGCCTCGTCGTACTCCTCGCCGTGATGCTCGATGCCCTCGGGCGTGCCGTCCGGGGTGCGGATCAGCGCCGGGTTCAGGCCCAGCGGCTCCACGACTTCGCGCGTGATCACGGAGCGGTAGCTCTCGGGGTGCGCCGGATCGATCCCCACGTACTCGTCGAGGGCGAACCCGCGCACGCGCGACACGTCCACGCCGTCCAGGCGGGTGCGCAGTGCCTCGTACACCGGAAGCGGGGTCGAACCGGTCGCGAGACCGAGGACGGTCTCGGGGTTGTCGCGCACGAGAGCGGCGATGTGGTCGGCGACGAGCGCCCCCGCCTCCGCCTTGTCGCGGACGATGACGATCTCAGCCATGGAACAGCTCCTCAACCATGAATCAGGGCACCCTCGGTGTCGTGTGCGGTGTCGCCCTGCGCGCCGACGATCGCGGCGCCGAGAGCGGCGGCCGGCGAACCCGGCGGCAGCAGCTCGACCCGCTCCTGCAGGCGCAGCGAGCGCATGAAGGGGGACGCTTCTGCGCTGGCCGCCAGTTCGGCTGCGACATCAGTCATCAGTCGATCGCCCAACGCCGTCACACCCCCTCCGAGCACCACGATATCGACGTCCGCCGTCAGCACCAGTACCCGGATCGCCGCGGCCACGCCGCGAGCCAGTCCGCCGCGCAGCGCCTGCGCCTCGGGGTCGCCGGCATCGGCGGCGTCGAACACGTCGCGCACCGGCAGCGCGGACTTGCGCCCCCAGCGTTCGGCGACGGCGCCGCCGCCCGCGAACGACTCGATGCAGCCGCGCTGACCGCAGCGGCACAGCGGCCCGTTCGGGTCGACCGAGATGTGGCCGACCTCGCCGGCCGTGCCGCGGGCGCCGCGCCACAGCACGCCGTCCGACACGATGCCCGCCGCGATCCCGGTGCCGAGGTTGAGGTACGCCATCGAGCCTGGCGCGGCGGCGCCGTCCCGCGTGTGCAGCGCGTGCGCACCGAGCGCGGCCGCCTTCACGTCGTTCTCGACGTGCACCGGCACGCCGAGCTGAGGGGCGACCAGCGAGACCAGGTCGAGCGACTCGACACCGAGGTTCACCGCGTGCACGACGCGTCCGGTGCCGGGCTCGATCTGTCCCGGGATGCCGACACCGACCGAGCGGACCGCGGCGAGGTCCACCCCGGCCTCGGCGCCGAGGGCGCGCACGGCGTCCACGATCGTCTGGCCGACGGCATCCGGACCCCAGCCCGTGGGCACGCGGAGCCGGCCGACGACCGCGCCGGTGTCGTCGACCGCCACCGCATCGGTCTTGGTGCCGCCGACGTCGAGCCCGACCTTCATCGGCCGACCTCCCCGCGGAAGGCGGCGTCTCTGACCCCGCCCATCAGCCCTTGACCGCACCCGCGACGAGACCACTGGTCATGCGGCCCTGGACGATCACGAAGAAGATGATCACGGGGATCGCCACGATGGTCGAGGCGGCCATCACCTCGCCCCAGTCGATCGCCTGGGTCGAACTCTGCTGCACGAAGCCGCGCAGCCACAGCGGGAGGGTCTGGTTCTCGGCGTTCATGATCACCAGCGCGACCGTGAACTCGTTCCAGCACTGCAGGAAGGCGAAGACTCCGGATGCCACGAGCCCGGGTGCGAGCAGCGGCAGCGTGATGCGCATGAAGGCCTGGGTGCGGCTGAGCCCGTCGACCATCGCGGCCTCTTCGAGTTCGGCCGGGACACCGGCGACGAAGCCGCGGAGCATCCACACCGTGAACGGCACGACCGCCGCGATGTAGAGGAGGCTCAGACCGAAGATGTTCGACAGCAAGCCGAGCTCGCTCATCATCTTGTACTGCGCGATGAACAGGCCCTCGGCGGGCAGCATCTGGATGATGAGGATCGCGAGGATGAACGTCGTGCGCCCGCGGAAGCGGAAGCGGCTGATCGCGACCGACGCCAGGAATGCGAACAGCAGGCAGCAGAACACCGCGATCAGGGTCACCGAGAGGCTGATCCCCAGCGCGCTGAAGAACTCCGCGTTGACGACGGCGCCGAAGTTGCTGAAATCGCCGCCGAAGGGGAGGAACGTGGGGGTGGTGGACTCGAGCGTCGCCGACGAGAGCATCGACGAGTTGACCATCCAGTAGACCGGGAACACCCAGGCGACGGCGAGCACGATCGCGAGGATGCTCCACCCCCACTTGGCGCCGCGGCCGCGGGGCCGCCGGTTCGCCGGTGCGCCGGAGGTCTGGGACGACCGCGACACGCGGGTGGGCGTGGGCGTGAGCTGTGCAGAGGCGGACATCAGGCCTGGTCCTCCTTCAGGAGACTGCGGATGTAGAACCAGCTGAGGACGATCGTCAGCGCGAGCACGAAGATCGCCATCGCGGCGCCCTGACCGAAGTTCAGGCCTGCCACACCCATCTTGTAGATGTAGGTGCCGAGCAGGTCGTAGCTGGTCGTCTTGGAACCGGCATCCTGCAGCATCGTGATCTGCGTGAAGACGCGCAGGTCCCAGATGAGGTTCAGGAGCAGGACGATCATGATCACCGGACGGATGATGGGCAGCACGATGAACCGGAAGCGCTGCCAGCCGGTGGCGCCGTCGAGCTGGCTCGCCTCGACCATCTCGGTCGAGACCTGTGTGAGGCCGGCGTAGGCCGAGAACGCCACGAACGGCACCGACATCCACGTGACGATGATCGACGCCACGAGGAAGAAGACGAACGGGTCGCCGCCGATCCAGTTGTACTGGTTCATGTCGACGCCCGGGATGAGGTCGAGAAGGTAGTTGACGACGCCGCGGCGGCGGTCGAAGAGCCAGATCCACACCGTCATGGCGGCGACCACGGGCATCGCCCAGGCCAGCAGAAGGGCGATCTGGAGCGTGATGCGCACCCACCCGAAGACCCGGGTCATGAGGACGGCCAGCGCCATGCCGATGACGACGGTGATGAACGCGGTGACGATGCAGAAGATCACCGAGCGCACCGCCACCTCCCAGAAGGTGGGGCTGGTCGCGACAGCGATGTAGTTCTCGAGTCCGACGAACTCGGGCGGCTTGCCGCCGAGCTGCTGCAGGGCGCCGTACTTCTGGAAGGACGTGATGACCTGCCACACGACCGGATAGCCCATGCCGAACAGCAGGATGGCGATCGCCGGGATCAGCAGGAAGTAGGGAACGGGCGAGCGGCGGCGGGCGCCGACGGACTCGTCGGGCTTCCGGTCGTGCCCGCCGCGGAGCTTGCTATCAAGTGGGGCGGTGGTGGGGGCAGGAACAGCCATGCCCGCCTCCTTCAGGGGGTCTCGCAGGGGACCGGGGTCGCGGGCGCTGCCCGCGACCCCGGCAGGTCAAGAGGATCTCAGCCGTTGATGATGGCGTCGATCTTCTCGTCGTACTCCTTGGCCAGTGCCTCGATGTCGCCACCGGCGGCCACCTTGCCGAAGAACTCCTCGAGGATCTTCTGACCCTCGACGGCGGCCCAGCCCGGCGCGGCCGGCGTGAGCTTCGAGTTCAGGGCCGACTCGATGAGAGCCGAGGCGAAGATGTCGTCACCGAGCGAGTCGACGAACTTGGTGTTCGCCGGGCCCAGGCCGTTCTCGCCGAGCATCTGCTGGTACTCGTCCGAGAAGATGATGCGCAGCAGCTCCTTGGCGCCGGCCTGGTTCTTGCTCTTGGCCGAGATGCCGATGTTCGAGCCGCCGGCGAAGACCGGAGCGGCCTCGCCTGCCGTGTTGCCGGGCAGCGGGAAGACGCCGAACGTGTCGTCGTTCCACTCGCGGACCTCGGTCACCTTGCCGTCGTCGCCGGTCTTCTCCTCGACGAAGTCACCGATCGACCAGTGCGCCCAGCCGGGTGCGATGATCGTGGCGGCGGTCGGCGGGTTGCCGTTCTTGTCGTTGTTGATGTTGACCCACGGGGTGCTGTCGTCCTCGGTGGCCGGCGCGTTCGAGGCGTTCTGGAACAGGTCCTGGAACTGCTCGAGGCCCTTGACGGTCTTCTCGTCGCTCAGCGTCGAGACCCACTTGTCGCCGTCCTTCTTGGCCAGGTCGCCGCCGTTCGCGAAGATCCACGAGACGCCGTTGCGCCAGTCCTCGCCGCCGATGTAGAAGCCGGACTGGCTGTCGGTGCGGAGCTTCTTCACGTCGTCGTTGAACTCGGTCAGCGTCTTCGGCTGGTCGAGGCCCGCGGCGCTCCAGATGTCCTTGCGGTAGGTGATGTAGCGCGAGCCGAAGTAGTACGGCAGCGCGTACTGCGCACCGTCGACCGTGCCCACGTCGACGAACGACTGCAGCAGGTCGTCGCCGCCCAGCTCGTCGTAGATGTCGCTCAGGTCGCTGAACGAGCCGGCCGTCGTGAAGGTCGGCGACCAGGTGTTGCCGATCTCGGTGACATCCGGGGTGTTGTTGGCGTCGGGGAGCTGGTTCGCGAGCTTGGTGACCGCGTCGGTCCAGTCCTGCTGCTCGATCGTGAGCGTGCCGCCGGTGGCCGCCTTGTACTCGTCCTTCAGGTACTGGCGCAGCTCGTCGGGAGTGTCGCCGCCCATGACCCAGAACGTGATGTTCTGGCCCTTGGCGCCTTCGGGGTCGAACCCGGAAGCGTCGTCGGTCGAACCGCCGCCCGCGTTGCCGCTGCCGGCGCAGCCGGCGAGCACCAGTGCCGAGGCGCCGATGAGCGCCACCGCTCCAAGCGTCTTCTTCATGGTGTGTTCCTTCGTGTTCTCTTGGTGTTCGGGTGGGCCGGGTGGCCCATCCAGGGGGATCCGGCGACGCGGAGGCCGACGGAGTGGGTGCGGGGTCCGGGCCGAGGCCTAGGACACCCCCAGTTGTCCGGACAGGACCATGACGGCCGCGCCGCGCAGGACGATGTCCTGGCCTTGCTCCGTCATCCGCACCCGCACGCCTTCGTCGTCGTTGGACGGCGCGAGCGTGCGCGCGCGGAGAGCCTCGACGGCCTGGTCCGCGAGGGGACCGCCGAGAAGTTCAGCAGGGCCGGAGAGCACGATCTCCGAGACGTCGAGGGTGCCCACGACGGGTGCGAGGGCGATGCCCAGCCGCTCCCCCGCATCGCGGAGGATCCCCTCGTGAGCGTCGGGATCGGATGCCTCGGCCAGGCGCTTCGTGAGCGACGGAACGGACAGCCACGCTTCGAGGCATCCCACCTTCCCGCACGCGCACTGCGGACCGCCGTCGGTGCCGACGGTCACGTGGCCGATCTCGCCCGCAGCGAACCGGCTGCCGCGCATCGGCTGGCCGGCCAGCAGCAGGCCGGAGCCCACACCGCGGCCGACCTTGACGAGCAGCACGTCATCGGGGGCGCCGCCGAACGTGTACTCGGCGAGGACCGCCGCGTTGGCGTCGTTGGCGACGAGCACCGGGAGCTCGAGGGCGCTCCGCAGCGCGCCCTCGAGGTCGAATCCGGCCCAGCCGAAGTTGGGGGCCGTGAGGATCACACCGCGGTCGTCGATCACACCGGGGGTGCCCACGCCGACGCCCAGCACCGGTGCGTGCGCCTCGGCCACGAGCCGGCGTGCGAGGTCGACGACGGTCGTCACGACGTCCTCGTCTGCGGGAAGCGGCACCTCGTGCCGGGCGACGATGCTGCCGTCGAGCGTCAGCACGGCGCCGATGAACGTGTCGCTGCCCGACAGGTCGAGACCGACGATGCGGTGCCCGGCGTGGTCGAGATCGACGAGGATCGCGGGCTTTCCGGGACCGGATGCCTCACGCACGCCGATCTCGGCGACGAAGCCGTCTGCGATGAGCTCGGCGACGAGGTCCGAGATCGTGACGCGGGTGAGCCCGGTCTCGCGGGAGAGGTCGGCGCGGCTCATGGCTCCCTGGTGGAACAACGTCTGCAGCACCAGCGAGCGGTTGTGACCGCGGGCGTGCTCGGGGAGCACCTTCGCACCCTGGCGCAGGGTGCGACCAGGGGCGAACGCGCGGGCATTCGCGGTGGGACTCTGCGGCGTGTCGATAATGGAAGGGCCGCGTCGCGCTTCCGAAGTAGGCATGTTTGTTAGTAGACCTTACGAACAAACTTTTCGCAAGTCCTCGGGGCATCTTCGGAGGGTTGTTTACAAAACCGTGATGCGCGCCCGCCGAACCGGCGCCTGCGGGCTCACCGCTTTCAGCCTGTGACCGGCGATTCATGCGTGATCAGCCCGTGACCCACGCGCGCGCGTGCGTCGCTTACCATTGGGGGAAGCGTGAATCACATTCGGGGGTGAAGGCGTGACGGATCTGGCGACCCAGCCACAGGCCGACAAGGCGTCCGCACAGGACGACGTCGAGATCGACGAGACCGCGGAGCGCGCGGCCGACGCCGGCGCCGAAGGCTCCCCGGCCGACGATTCGTCGGCCGACGCGGCAGAGACCGAGCACGCGACGGCAACGACTGACGCGGATGCCGGCGACCCGACGGACGCCGAGCCCATCGAGGCCGAGGACGACGTCGAGGGCGTCGCCGAGTCTGAGGATGCGGCCGACACCGCCGATACCGAGGCAGGCGATGACGCCGATGCCGAGGCGAACGGCAGTGCGGAAGACACCGCTGAAGCAGATGCCGCAGCTCGCGAGGACGAAGCAGTCGAGTCCGCCGACCCGGAAGCGGATGCGGTCGATGCCGAGGCGGGCGATGCTGCCGAGGCCGCAGCGACCGAGGACGCGGGCACGCTGGACGCCGGCACCCCGTCTGAGGACGCCGAACCGGCGACCGACGCAACGGTCGGCGAAGACGACGACGCCGCCGAAGCGGCCGCTGTCGTCACGGACGACTCGATCGATGACGACAGCACGGCCGCCGTCACCGACGATGCCGCCACCGTCGCCGTCGCGACCGCCGTCCTCTCCCCCGCCGCCGAGCCTGCCGCCGTGGACGACGCACCGACCGCTGCGCCCGCCCTGCCCGAGATCCCCGAAGCCGCGGCCGCAACGCCGCCGTCGGGGCCGGACGGTTCGGTGTACGCGTGGGCCGAGGCCGAACCCACGCCCCGCAAGAAGCGCACCGGCCTGTGGCTCGGCATCGCGGCGGGCGTCGCGGTAGTGGGGCTCGTCGTGTCGTCGCTGGTGCTGATCGCCCCGGGCACGACGGTCGCCGGTGTTCCCGTGGGGTGGATGACTCCCGGCGCGGCCGCCGGCGCCATCGAGCAGCGGCTGGCCGAGACGACGGTCGTCCTCACCGGCGACGGCGGCGACGCTGAGCTGACGGGCGCAGATCTGGGCGCATCGGTCGACGCACAGGCCCTCGCCGACGCCGCGTTCGCGGAGCACCCGATGTGGAACCCGACGGCGTGGTTCGCCGAGACAGGCGCCGAGATCCGGCTCGACACCGCCGCGGCGACCGCGGCGCTGCACGACGCGGCCCCGGAGCTGTTCACCGACCCGGTCGACGCCACGGTCGCTTACGACGCCGACTCGGCCTCCTACGTCTCCACGCCCGCGACCGCCGGCAGCGGCATCGACGTCGCCACCGTGCAGCAGGCTCTGCAGTCCGCCTTCGAAGCGGGAAAGACCCGCGTGAGCGTCGATCCCGTCATCATCGAGGTCCCCGCGACGATCTCGACCGAGACCGCAGCCGACACCGCGACGAAGCTCAACGGCGTGCTCTCGAACGTCGGCTTCTACGTCGGTGACGAGCGCACCGTGCCGGTGGACCGCGCGGTGGCGGCATCGTGGATCACCGTCGGACCCGGGACCGACGGCGCGATCGCCGTCGACGTCGACCAGCAGAAGATCCAGAGCGTCGTCGACACGCTGCCCGGCCTCGTGAACCGTGAGGCCGTCAACGCGACGGTCGTGACGAACAGTGCGGGCAAGGCCCTGCCGAACCCGGTCTCCACCGGCGTCGAGGGCCGCACGCTCGACAGCACCGACGGCCTTGCGGCCACGTTCGCCGATCAGCTCGCCGACGGCGACGGCGTCTTCGAGCTTCCGGTCACCGCCGCCCCGTTCACCACGACGACCCTCGCCCGGCGGATCGATGTCAACCTGAGCACACAGCAGGCGACCCTCTTCGAGAACGACCAGGTCGTGCAGAGCTTCGTGATCTCGTCGGGCGCCGCCGGCACCGGCACCCCGACGGGGAACTTCACGATCTACGCGTTCACGCAGATCACCGACATGGGCGCGCTCTGCTATAACCCGAACGCCGTGGGCAGCTACTGCACACCCGACGTGCCGTGGGTCACCTGGTTCTACCCGGACATCGCGTTCCACGGGGCCAGCGCGTTCCGCTCCTCGCTCGGGTACCCGCAGAGCCACGGCTGCGTCAACATGTGGGACGACGCCGCGAAGTTCATCTACGACTGGTCACGCGTCGGCACCGAGGTCTCCGTCCACTATTGATGCGTCTGGATCGAAGCCTCCCGCAGTCCAGAGATCGGCTCGCGACGTTTCGTCTTCGCTCCTTCGTCGCTCCGCTCGACGACCGATGACGAAGAGCGGAGTGGATGCCTCGGCCCGAGGCATCCACTCCGCTCTTTCGTCGCTGCGGCCTTACAGCGCGTCGATCACCGCGTTGAACGTGGCCGACGGGCGCATGACGCCGGCGACGAGCTCGGCGTCGGGACGGTAGTACCCGCCGATCTCGACCGGCGCGCCCTGCACCGCGATCAGTTCCTCGACGATCTGCTGCTCGGCGGCGGCGAGCGCCTCGGCGACCGGCGCGAACGCGGCAGCGAGGTCGGCGTCGTCGGCCTGCTTCGCGAGCTCCTGCGTCCAGTACAGCGCCAGGTAGAAGTGGCTGCCGCGGTTGTCGATCGTGCCGAGCGCGCGCCCGGGCGACTTGTCGTTCTCGAGGAACGTGCCGGTCGCGGCATCCAGCGTGTCGGCGAGCACCTTCGCCTTGGCGTTGCCGGTGAAGTCGGCGAAGTGCTCGAAGGAGGCGGCCAGCGCGAAGAACTCGCCCAGCGAGTCCCAGCGCAGGTAGTCCTCGGCGAGGAGCTGCTGCACGTGCTTGGGGGCCGAGCCGCCCGCGCCGGTCTCGAACAGTCCGCCACCGGCGAGGAGCGGCACGATCGAGAGCATCTTGGCGCTCGTGCCGACCTCGAGGATCGGGAACAGGTCGGTCAGGTAGTCGCGCAGCACGTTGCCGGTGACCGAGATGGTGTCTTCGCCCTTGCGCAGGCGGTCCAGCGAGTACTGGGTCGCGGCGGCGGGAGCGAGGATCTCGAGCGTGAGCCCCGCGGTGTCGTGGCTCTGCAGGTACTCGCGCACCTTGGCGATGAGGGCGGCGTCGTGCGAGCGGGTCTCGTCGAGCCAGAACACCGCAGGCGCTCCGGTGGCGCGGGCGCGGCTGACGGCCAGCTTCACCCAGTCGCGGATCGCGACGTCCTTGGTCTGCGTGGCACGCCACACGTCCCCCGGCTGCACGGCGTGCTCGAGCAGCACGTCGCCCGCCTGGTTCACGACCTGGACGGTGCCGGCGGCGGCGATCTCGAACGTCTTGTCGTGGCTGCCGTACTCTTCAGCGGCCTGGGCCATCAGGCCGACGTTGGGCACGGTGCCGATCGTGGCGGGGTCGAGCGGACCGTGCGCGATGACGTCCTCGATCACGGTCTGGTACACGCCCGCGTACGACGAGTCGGGGATGACGGCGAGGGTGTCGTCCTCGCCGCCGTCTGCGCCCCACAGCTTTCCGCCGTTGCGGATGAGCGCCGGCATCGAGGCATCCACGATCACGTCGGACGGCACGTGCAGGTTGGTGATGCCCTTGTCGGAGTTGACGTACGACAGGCGCGGCGAGTCCGTGGCCGCGGCGAAGGCTGCAGCGATCTCGTCGCCGCCCTCGAGCTGGGCGAGACCGGCGAGGATGGCGCCGAGGCCGTCGTTGGGGGTCAGGCCCGCTTCGGCGATCTTGTCGCCGTACTTGTCGAACACGTCGGCGTAGTAGGCCTTGACGACATGACCGAAGATGATGGGGTCGCTGACCTTCATCATCGTGGCCTTGAGGTGCACGGAGTAGAGCACGTCCTCGGCCTTGGCGGTCTCGAGCGTCTCGGCGAGGAAGGCGTCGAGCGCCGCGGCCGAGAGGAACGTGGCGTCGACGATCTCGCCCGGCAGCACCTTGAGACCGGTCTTGAGCGCCGTAGTGGTGCCGTCGGCGGCGACGTGCTGGATCGTCAGCACATCGTCGGCAGGGATCACCGTGGACTTCTCGTTCGACTTGAAGTCGTCGTGGCCGAGCGTCGCGACCCGGGTCTTCGAGCCCTCGCCGAACGCCTTGTTGCGGTGCGGGTGCTTGCGCGCATAGTTCTTGACCGAGAGCGGCGCGCGGCGGTCGCTGTTGCCCTCGCGCAGCACCGGGTTGACGGCGGAGCCCTTGATGCGGTCGTAGCGGGCGCGCACGTCCTTCTGCTCGAGGGTGTCGGCGTCGTCCGGGTAGTCCGGGATGTCATAGCCCTGCGACTGCAGCTCCGCGATCGCGGCCTTCAGCTGCGGGATCGACGCCGAGATGTTCGGCAGCTTGATGATGTTCGCCTCGGGCAGCGTCGCGAGGCCGCCGAGTTCGGCGAGCGCGTCACCGACCTGCTGCTCGGGCGTGAGGTTCTGCGGGAACGCGGCGAGGATGCGGCCGGCCAGCGAGATGTCGCGCGTCTCGATCGCGACCCCGGCCTGGCCCGCGACGGCCTGCACGATCGGGAGGAATGATGCGGTCGCGAGAGCCGGAGCCTCGTCGGTGTAGGTGTAGATGATGGTGGAGTCGGTCACCTGAATCGGTCCTGTCGGTGCTGCGGACGGGTCGCCCACAGCCTATCGCAAGCACCTGGTGAGATATCTCGACGTCAAGATATCTCGGCACGTGAACATTGTGTTTCCATGCGAAATCCACGATGCCGGATGCCGCCATCCGGGCTAGCCTGGGGCGCATGGGTGATCTGCGACTCGTCGAACTGTCCGCCTCGACCATCGTGGCGGTCAACAATATGTCGCTCAAGCCCGGGCAGGAGGAGTTCCTCTCGCCCGTCAGCTACGGCATCGCGGCGACCGTCGTGAACCCGCAGACGACGTGGCAGCGCGTCGTCCTCGACGGCGAGCAGGTGGTCGCCTTCATCAGCGGCAACTTCGACCTCGAAGACCCGCAGGAGCACTTCCGGTCGGTCCTGTGGCGGATCAACGTCGACGCCGACGACCAGGGCAAGGGCATCGGCCGCTTCGCCGTCGAGGGCCTCATCGAAGAGGCGCGCAACCGCGGCATGGACCACGTCAACGTCATCTACGAGGCCGGCGAAGGCGGTCCGCAGGCATTCTTCGAGCGTGTGGGCTTCACGCCGGTCGGTGAGACCGAGTACGGTGAAGTCATCGCCGAGATCAGACTCTGATCCGGCGCACCGGCGTCCGATCTGGGGAGCGGACGATCAGCACCTCCGGGTGCTCCTGAGACCGGCGGCGGGGCCTCGAATACCCCTCCCCCATCGAGGCCTCGTCGCCTTCTCACAAAGAACTGTCGAAGCGCTTCTCTGCGAGGCGCTAGGGTAGGCGCGTGCCGAGATTCGACCTGTCCCCCGCGGAGCTCGAGGCGTATGCGCCCGACGTCCGCGAACCCGCCGACTTCGACGACTTCTGGGCGACGACGCTCAGCGAGGCGCGCCGATGGGATGCCGCACCCGAGGTGGTGCGCGCAGACACCCCGTTCAGCGCGCTCGAGGTGTTCGACGTCACGTTCCCCGGCTTCGCCGGAGACCCGGTGAAGGCATGGCTGACGCTCCCCGCCGGCGCCGAAGACCCGCTGCCCGCCGTCGTCGAGTACCAGGGGTACGGCGGTGGCCGGGGTCTTCCCGGCGAGCGCCTCGGCTGGGCGGCCGCCGGCTACGCGCATCTGCTCATGGACACCCGCGGGCAGGGCTCGATGTGGGGCTCCGGCGGCGACACCCCCGATCCGCACGGCACGGGTCCGTCCTCATCCGGATTCATGACGCGGGGCATCGAGGATCCCGCGGACTACTACTACCGCCGCGTGTTCACCGATGCGGTGCGCGCTGTCGACGCGGTGCGGTCGCTGCCGCAGGTCGATGCCGACCGCGTCGCGGTCTGCGGCGGGAGCCAGGGCGGCGGCATCGCGATCGCCGCCGCCGGTCTGTCGGAGGGACTCGTCGCCGCCATGCCCGACGTGCCGTTCCTGTGCCACTTCGAGCGCGCCGTCGGCTTCACCGGCGACGACCCGTACCAGGAGGTCGTGCGGTACCTCGCGGTGCACCGCGGACTCGACGACCGCGTGTTCGAGACGCTCTCGTACTTCGACGGCGTCAACATGGCCAAGCGCGCAAATGCCGCCGCCCTCTACTCGGTCGCGCTGATGGACACGATCTGCCCGCCGTCGACGGTCTACGCGGCGTACAACCGCCACACGACCGACACGAAGCAGATCGAGGTCTACACGCACAACGGCCACGAGGGCGGCCAGGCCTTCCAGTTCCTGAAGCAGGCCCGCTTCCTCTCGGCGCTCGTCTGACGCCTGCTGCACGCCGGGCCCGTTCGGGTGGCGCAGGGTGCGGCATCCGCCCCCGCCAAGCCGCCATTCGCGCCACCCGAGCCTCGGGACCCCGCGCACACCCTCCGTTCGAGTGGCGCATGGTGCGGCATCCCGCGCCCCACGGCAGCCGATCGCGCCACCTGAACGACGCGTCCGCGCTCCCCGGTCGTTCAGGTGGCGGAGGTTGCGGCATCCATCGACGCTAAGCCGCCGTATCTGCCACCCGAACGGGCGCGGAACAGCGCGCGAGGTTCCCCCACAAGCGCAGCGTCCGCGAGCTTGTCCACAATCCGGCCGGCGAGGCGCCGCCGATGGCGACGGCTGCGAGATGGTCGATGGATGCCGCCTCGTCCGCGTCCGCTTCCAGATTCGCTCGGCGCCGTCTTCTCGGTGGGCGCAGCGCGCGACGCCGGGGTGTCTCGGGGCCGCATGAGGGCGACGGATCTCGATCGACCGTTCCACGGCGTGCGTGGACGCCCTCCCGCGCCGAAGACCGACGATCGGCGCGACGACGAGCCGGCGCCGACCCGGTGGGACGCCGCCCGGGCCGTCGAGAAGTTGAAGGCCCAGGCGTTCGCGACGGTGATGCCGCCGCAGATGTTCTTCGCCGGCCGCACGGCGGCAGTCCTGCAGGGCGCCCCGATCGATCCTGGCGACCAGATCGTGGTAGGCGTTCTCGCACCCGACCGTGCGCCGCGCGCGACGGGCGTCCGAGGGGTCAAGGTCGCATCCAAGCTCGCCTTCGTGCACACGCACGACGGGCTGCGAATGACCACCCCTGCCTCGACGTGGGCGATGCTCGGCGCGGAGTTGAGCACACGTGAGCTCGTCGCCCTCGGCGACTGGTTCGTGCGCGTCCCGCGCGACGAGCGAGGCCGACTGCAGCCCGGGCTGCAGCTCGCGACCATCGACCATTTGGAGCGCGCCGTCGAAGCCGGCAGGCGCGTGGGCGTCGCGAAGCTCCGCGACGCTTTGCCGCTGATCCGGGTCGGAAGCTCGTCGCCGCTCGAGACCGAATTCCGGATCGATGCCGCCGCCGGCGGACTACCCGAGCCCGCACTCGACGTCGAGATCCGGGATGCCGCGGGCACCCTTCTCGGGATCACCGAAGTCGTCTACCGCGATCAGCGCGTGGGCGTCGAGGTCGAAGGCGACCACCACCGGACGTCGCGCGCGCAGTGGGAACGTGACATCGACAAGTACGCCTCCTACGCAGCCGAGGGCTGGGAGGTCGTGCGTCTCACCTCGAAGCAGATCCGGGGCGCGCGACCTACCGCTGTGGCAATCGTGCGCGCCGCCCTCGTCCGTCGGGGCTGGACGCCTTCGTGAAGCGCGCACGCAACCTTCGGGTGTCGCCGGTTGCGGCATCCTCCCTCGCGAAGCAACGATCTGCGCCACCCGAACCGCACCACCTGGTCGTTGAGCGAGCTCAGCGAGACGAAACGCCGTGAGCTGCTGATCGGACCCGGCCACATCGCGACTCGTGCGCGACCCAGGTTCTCGAGAGCGTCTCGCGACGTTTCGTCTCGCTCGTTCCTCGCTCGCTCAACGACCAGACGCCGGAGCGCGCTCCGCTCGCCGCGTGTCAGGCCACCTCGAGGTGCAGCACGAAGGCCTGCACGGGCCACAGCGTCGGCAGCTGCAGGCCCACGTCGGCCAGCAGCGCGCCGGGAAGCTCGATCCCCCCGGCGGTGAACCACTCCGGCGCGATCCAGCCGTACTCGGCAGAGCCGATCTCGTCGCGCACCCGGACCCGGTAGCGCCGGTCGCGGTCGAGCCCGGGCATCCGCAGGCGCTCGGCGCGAGCATCCTCGAGGCTCGCCACCGTGGCGACCACGAACACGGCCGCGTCATCTGCGACGTACCCGGTCACGCGCCACGCCGGGTCGCGCAGATCGGGGTGCACGACCCGCCCGCGGTGCACGATGGGGCGCAGCTCTTTGTACAGCGCGGCGAAGCGGGCGATCGCGGCGGTCTCGTCGGCGTCGCACGAGAGGATGTCCCATTCGAAGCCGGCCGAGCCCATGAGGCTGGTCGCCATGCGAAACGACAGCGCGGTCGTGCGCCCGGACGAGTGCGACATCGTCGGGCCGACATGCGCGCCGACGAGCTCGGGCGGCAGCAGCAGACCGGTCCAGCGCTGGATGTCCTGCCGTTCGACGGGGTCGTTCGAGTCGCTCGCCCAGACCCGGTCGGCGACCTCGAGCACACCGAGGTCGGTGCGCGCGCCACCGCTGGAGCACGACTCGATCTCGAGTCCGGGATGCCGCCGCTTGAGCTCGGCCATCAGCTCGTATACCGCGAGCATCTGGGCGTGCCCGCCGGGGCGGCCCGCGTGCACGCTCTCGACGAGATCGCGGTTGTGGTCCCACTTGATGAAGTCGATGCCGAGCTCGCCTACCAGGGAGTCCATCTGGCCGAGCACATGCGCGTGCGCGTCGGGGTTCGCGAGATCCATGACGTACTGCCCGCGCCACGACAGGCCCGGATCATGGTCGAGGTGGCCCGCGTCGTGCAGCAGCCAATCCGGGTGAGCGCGCGCGACGTCGGAATCGAGGCTCACCATCTCAGGCTCGAACCACAGCCCGAACTGCATGCCGAGCCCGTGCACCTGGGCCGCGAGCGGCCCGAGCCCGTCCGGCCACACGGTGCGGTCGACGATCCAGTCGCCGAGGCTCGTGGTGTCGTCCCGGCGTCCCTGGAACCAGCCGTCATCGAGCACGAACCGCTCGACCCCCACCTCGGCAGCCCGCTCGGCGAGCGCCGCAAGCCGTGCCGGGTCGTGGTCGAAGTACACCGCCTCCCACGTGTTCAGCACGAGGGGACGAGGGGATGCCGGATGCTGCGGCCGCCCGCGCATCCAGGTGTGCACACGATCGGCGAAGCCGTCGAGCCCCGCACCGCTGTGCACGAACGCCGCTCGCGGCGCGACGTACTCGTCGCCCGGTGAGAGTCGGATCTCACCCGGCCGCAGCAGCTCGCCCGCACCGATGAGCGTGACCGCGTCGGTGACCCGGTCGACGCGGGTCGTGAGGTCGCTCGACCACGCCAGATGCACCCCCCACAGCTCGCCATCGCGCCAGCGCGGCGCGCCGATGCCGGCGATCGCGGCCACCGGGTTGTCGTGACCCGGCCGGCCGCGACGGGACTGTCGGACGGTCGCACCGGCGGGCATCGCGGTCACGACGGGGCGCTTCTCGCGCGTCCAGCGCCCGTCGAAGGTCAGCAGCGTGTCGGTCGTCGTCGGCACCGGAAGCGCGGCCTCGAGCCAGTCGACATCGACGGGCGACGCATCCAGCCCGCCCTCGTGGCGCAGCGCATGCTGCACCCAGACCACGCCGCCCGCCTCGATCGAGATCTCGATGGTGAGAAGCAGAGCGGTCCCAGCCGCATCCCTGGCTCGGAACGTGGCTCGACGGTCATCCGACTCGACGCCGTCGAGCACCCAGCGCGGGTGGTGCACGATACCCGCGGCGCGCAGCTGCATGCCCGGCCGTCCCGTCCAGCCGTCGCCCTCCTGTGGCGACAGCGACACCTGCCAGGCGGCGTCGAGGGTGCCCGGCGGACTCTGGCGGCTGAGCGCCCGAGCGAGTGCGGCGGCATCGGCGTCGGTGAGCGGACCGGTCGCCGCGCCCCAGTGCAGCACGCACGGCAGGCCAGGCCCGCGGCTATCGACGATGATGCCGATGCCGTCGCGTTCCAGGTGGACGAAACCGGGGATCATGCCGTGGTCCTCTCTGCGGGGGGTCGTTCGCCGGTGCCGCGCTCCACGAGCCACGTGGGCATCTCGAGCTGTCGGGTGAAGCCTGCCGGGTCCTGCATCCGCTCGATCGCGAGCGTCGCGGCGGCTTTGCCGAGGGCCAGTGGGTCGTAGTTGATGACCGACACCCCCAGAACGTCGGCGGTGTCGAAGTCGTCGAAGCCGATGAGCGCCGTGCGGCCGTCGTCGTCGAGGTCGCGCAGCGCACGCAGCGCGTCGATCGTGACGCGGTTGTTGCCCGTGATGATCGCGGTCGGCGCGTCGGCGCGGTCCAGCAGATCGGCGATCAGCCCGTCGGCAGGGCGCGAGAGGTCGTCGGCCAGCCGTTCCCACGGCGAGGAGTCCTCGATGCCGTAGGCGACGAGCGCGTCGCGGTATCCGCGCAGACGCTCGGCCTGCGTGTACACCGATGCGGGGTTGCAGATGTAGCCGATGCGGCGGTGGCCGCGTTCGAGGAGCCGCGTCGTCGCCTCGAAGACCCCGCGATGGTTCTCCAGGACGATCGAATCGGCGACGAGATTGCGTGCCGGGCGGTCGATCGCGATGATCGGCGTGCCGAGGTGCCGCTCGCCCTCG
This sequence comes from Microbacterium helvum, assembly GCF_014779795.1. Taxonomy (GTDB): domain Bacteria; phylum Actinomycetota; class Actinomycetes; order Actinomycetales; family Microbacteriaceae; genus Microbacterium; species Microbacterium helvum. The sequence continues at coordinate 72,729 of NZ_JACXZS010000005.1, read as the reverse complement.
AGGTAGGACTGGTCGTCGGCGACCGGGATCAGCAGCAGGGCACCGAGCCGCTGGCCGAGCAGGGCGTCGGCGACACGCTCCTCGCCCTCGGCGGTGTCGTCGGTGGTCGCCACGACGAGCGAGAAGCCGTGCGCCGACAGCTCGCGCTCGATCCCGGCGGCGAGCTTGTAGTAGAACGGGTTGTTCAGCTCGCCCATGATGAACCCGATGGTGTCGGTCGGGCCGCCGCGGCGCAGGTTGCGCGCGAGCGGGTTCGGGCGGAACCGCAGACGCTTCGCCGCCTGCAGCACGCGTTCGACGGTCTCGGGCGCGACCAGATCACGGTGCGTGAACACACGCGACACAGTCTTCGAGCTCACGCCGGCGAGTCGCGCGACGTCCTCGAGGGTAGCGCGCTGTTGAACGTTCATCGGTGGCCTCCTTGCCGGGCGGGGTTCACGCTAGCAGTGATCGTGACGAAATGTCTACGTAAGACATTCGCTGGACATCAGGATTCTTCTGGCCACTTCTCTGCGTGTTAATAGGCTGATCAAGTGCCTTTTCTTGGTGACGATTCCCGCACGGACACGATAAGACAGCGCTGACATCGCCCACTTGCGGAACCGTTTCGAAACGCTCTACTCTGACGGCGCGACGAACCACGCGACGGTGCGATGACCCGCACCGGCAGTTCAAGGGCGAACCTGACAAGGAGAATCACATGGCGAAGAAGGCAATCGCGTCCCTCGCGGTGCTGGCGACCGCCGCGGTCGCGATGAGCGGCTGCGCAGGCGGCGGCGGATCGGACGACGCGAGCAACACCATCGACGGCGACGTCACGGGCGACATCAAGGTCGTGACCTGGCGCACCGACCTGGTCGAGGACGGCACGTTCGACAAGTACGCCGCCGAGTTCAACAAGAAGTACCCCGACGTGAAGGTGACGTTCGAGGGCATCACCGACTACGCGGGCGAGATGCTGACGCGCATGTCGACGACCAACTACGGCGATGTCATCGGCATCCCGGCGATCCAGCCCGACCAGTACGAGCAGTTCCTCGAGCCGCTCGGCGAGACCGCCGACTTCGAGGACACGTATCGGTTCCTCCCCGCCGCCAGCTACGACGGCACCCAGTACGGGATCGCCTTCGGCGGCAACGCGAACGGCATCGTCTACAACAAGAAGGTCTTCGAAGAGGCCGGTGTCACCGCGCTTCCCACAACCGAGGAGGAGTGGCTGGCCGCCCTGCAGAAGGTCAAGGACAACACCGACGCCATCCCGATGTACACGAACTACAAAGACGGCTGGCCGCTGACGCAGAGCTTCGGCAACCTCGGCGCGATCACGAACGACCCGGACGCGCCCATCACGATGGCCGAGGACCCTGCGCCCTGGACCGAGGGATCGGACGTCTACGCGATCGACGGGCTGCTGTACGACACCGTGGCAGCCGGCCTGACCGAGGACGACCCGCTCACCACGAACTGGGAGCAGTCGAAGGTCGACCTCGGCACCGGCAAGATCGCGACCATGCCGCTCGGCTCATGGGCGATCTCGCAGATGCAGGCGGCCGCCGAAGACAACGGCGCGTCGGCGGACGACATCGGCTTCATGGCGTTCCCGGCGAACGTCGACGGCACACAGCTCGCGGTCATCGGCGGCGACTACAACCTTGCCGTCAGCAAGCACTCCAAGGCGAAGGCCGCGGCGTGGGCGTGGATCCAGTGGGTCGTCGCGGACTCGGGCTACACCGAGACCCAGGGCATGGTGTCGCCGCTCAAGGATGCACCCCTGCCCGACTCGCTCACCGACTTCGAGGATGCCGGCGTGCAGCTCATGGAGATCAACCCCGCTCCCGCGGGCAAGGAGGGCCTGCTCAACGAGGTCTCCAGCGACTCGCAGATCGACCTCTACGGCCCGATCTACCGTCAGAAGCTCGTCGACATCGCGCGCGGCGCGGCCGAGGGCGACAAGGCGAGCTACTTCGCCGAGCTGAACGAGCGCTGGGGCGCCTCGGTCGAGAAGCTCGCGAACTGACGGAGGGGGCGACAGAGACATGGCCATCGCAACACCAGGCGCGGCTCCGGCGGATGCCCCTGCCGCCCTCTCCTCCCCGGCCCGCGGCCGGCTCGTCGGGATCACCCGGCGGGCCGGCCGGCGGGGCCGCCGCGGCGGCCCCGCCGGCCGCGGAGTCATGAAGCGCCTCACGCCGTGGCTGTTCCTCGCCGCCGCCGTGGGCCTGCTCCTGCTGTTCACGTACTGGCCGGCGCTGAACCTGTTCTACTTCAGCGTCACCGACTGGGACGGCATCGACCTGCAGAAGAACTTCGTCGGCCTCGACAACTACGTCGAGGTGTTCACGGATCCGCGCATCTTCTCGGTGTTCTTCGTCAGCCTGTACTACTTCTTCGCCTCGTTCGCGCAGATGGCGATCGCCTTGTACTTCGCGACGATCCTGAGCTTCTCCACGCGGTTCTCGAACCTGTTCCGCGGCATCCTGTTCTTCCCCTACCTCATCAACGGCGTCGCGATCGGCTTCGTCTTCCTCTACCTCTTCCAGCCCGGCGGCACGCTCGACACCGTGCTCGGTTGGTTCGGCGTGGCAGATCCGCCGCAGTGGCTGGGAAACCCCGACGTCGTGAACTGGTCGCTCGCGGGCACCTCGGTCTGGCGGTACACGGGCATGAACTTCGTGCTGTTCCTCGGAGCGATCCAGTCGATCCCGCACGAGCTGTACGAGGCCGCCGACCTCGACGGCGCGAGCCGTTGGCAGCAGTTCTGGGCGATCATCTTCCCCGGCATCCGGCGTGTCGTCGGACTGTCGTTCATCCTCGCGATCTCGGGCAGCCTGAGCGTCTTCGAGATCCCGTTCATCATGACCGGCGGCGCCAACGGCTCGGCGACGTTCGTCATCCAGACCCTGCAGACCGCGTTCACCTTCCGGCAGGTCGGCCTGGCGTCGGCCATGGCGGTGGTGCTGCTGGCCATCGTGCTCATCGTGACCTGGATCCAGCGCAAGGTGTTCCCCGACGAGAAGGTCGATCTGACATGACCACCACCGATCCGGCCCGCACCGACCCGCACGCCACCGGGCCCCTGCGCACGATGCCGCTGCGCACGACCCCGGCCCGCCCGATCCGCGGACTCACGCCGTGGCAGCGCCTGCGCGGCGTGAGCGCGACGACCGCGAAGTACCTCAGCCTGATCATCGCGTCGGTGGTGACGCTGCTGCCGCTGTCGGTGCTGTTGTTCGCGAGCCTCAAGACCGCGCCGGAGTACGCGCAGTCCGGCCCCTTCGACCCGCCGTCGAACTGGCTGAACTTCGACAACTTCGTCACGGCGTTCACGAGCGGCAAGATGCTCGAAGGCTTCGTCAACACGGCGATCGTCCTCGTGGTGTCGCTTGCCGGGACCATCTTCATCGGCACGATGGCTGCCTATGCCCTCGACCGGTTCGCGTTCCGCGGCAAGAAGCTCGTGTTCGGCCTGTTCCTCGTCGCGACGCTGATCCCGAGCGTGACGAGCCAGGTCGCGACGTTCCAGCTCATCAACGGACTCGGTCTGTACGACACGAAGGCCGCGCTGATCCTGCTCTTCATGGGCACCGACATCATCGCGATCTACCTGTTCATCCAGTTCATGCAGTCGATCCCCGTCTCACTCGACGAAGCCGCGATGATCGACGGCGCGAACCGGTGGACCATCTACTGGCGCATCGTCCTCCCGCTGCTGAAGCCCGCCATCGCGACCGTCGTCATCATCAAGGGCATCGCGGTGTACAACGAGTTCTACGCACCGTTCCTCTACCTGCCGTCCGAAGGTCTCATCTCCACGTCGCTGTTCCGGTTCAAGGGACCGTTCGGCGCGCAATGGGAGGTCATCTCGGCGGGCACCGTCCTCGTCATCATCCCCACCCTCATCGCGTTCCTGCTGCTGCAGCGCTGGATCTACAAGGGCCTCACCTCAGGAGCCGTCAAGTGACCACCGCCCTCACGTTCCGTCCGATCGACACCGGGTGGACGCTGCGCGCGTCCGCCGGTCCCGCGCCGACCGGCTTCGACGGCGCCATCCCCGCGGCGGTGCCCGGCTGCGTGCACACCGACCTGCTGTCGGCGGGACTCATCCCGGACCCGTTCCTCGACGACAACGAGTCGGCGCTGGCCTGGATCGGCCTCGTCGACTGGACGTACTCGACGACGTTCGCCTGGAATCAGGATGCCGCCGACCGCACGGATCTCGTCTTCCAGGGTCTCGACACCGTGACGACCATCCGCCTGAACGGCCGCGAGATCGGGGCGACCGCCAACCAGCATCGCTCGTACCGGTTCGACGTGCAGGGCGTGCTCGTCGAAGGCGAGAACGAGCTCGTCGTCGCGTTCCGCTCACCGATCAAGTACGCCAACGAGCAGAGCGTCGCTCTCGGGGTGCGCCAGCGCCCCTACCCGCTCCCCTACGACGCGATCCGCAAGTCCGCTTGCAGCTTCGGCTGGGACTGGGGCATCGCGACCTACACGAGCGGCATCGTGAAGCCGGTCGGCCTGGAGTCGTGGTCGGTCGCCCGCCTCGCCGAGACGCGCGTCGTCGCGACGCCCTCGGGTGACGGCGGCACGGTCACGGTCGACGTCACCGTCGAGAGAGCGGGAATGGATGCCGTCACTCTGACAGTTCGTGCGGCCGGGGCCGAGGCATCCACCGTCATCGCCTCCGGCGACCGTGCACGGGTCGCACTCGACCTCGCCGACGTCAAGCGCTGGTGGCCTGCGGGGTACGGCGCGCAGCCGCTGTACGACGTGGAGGTCGAGCTTGCGGCATCCAACGGGTCCGTGCTCGACCGCACCACGCGCAGAGTCGGGTTCCGCGACGTGCGGTGGGACCTCACCCCCGACGAGTCGGGCACGCCGTTCACGCTCGTCGTGAACGACCAGCCGATCTTCGTGAAGGGCGTGAACTGGATCCCCGACGACGCCCTGACCGTGCGGGTGACCCGCGACCGGCTGCGGCGGCGGTTCGCGCAGGCGCTCGACGCGAACCTCAACCTGATCCGCGTCTGGGGCGGCGGACTGTACGAATCCGACGACTTCTACGAGCTCGCCGACGAGCTGGGCCTGCTGGTGTGGCAGGACTTCCTGTTCGCCTGCGCGGCGTACGCCGAAGAGGACCCGCTGCGCTCCGAGATCGAGGCCGAGGCCCGCGAGAACATCACGCGGCTCGGTCACCACGCCTCGCTCGTGCTGCTCACCGGCAACAACGAGAACCTCTGGGGCTACGAGGACTGGGGCTGGAAGCTGCGCCTGGACGGCAAGACCTGGGGTGCGCACTACTACTACGAGCTCTTCCCGGCGCTCGTCGCCGAGCTCGCACCGCACGTGCCGTACGCGCCGGGCAGCCCGTTCAGCCCCGGCATGGGCTGGGACGGCCGGCAGCAGACCGGTCCGCACCCCAACGACGAGTTGCACGGGTCGATGCACCTGTGGGAGCAGTGGAACCGGCGGGACTGGACGACCTACCGCGAGCACACGCCGCGCTTCGTGGCCGAGTTCGGCTGGCAGGGTCCGCCGGCGTGGTCGACGCTCGTGCGGTCGGTGTCGGACACGCCGCTGACCCCCGAGTCGCCGGGCATGATCGTGCACCAGAAGGCGATGGAGGGCAACACCAAGCTCACGAACGGGCTCATCCCGCACTTCCGCCTGCCCGAAGACATGGAGACCTGGCACTGGGCGATGCAGCTCAATCAGGCCCTCGCGGTGCGCACCGCCCTGGAGCACTTCCGCTCGTGGGCGCCGCGCACGCAAGGCGCGATCGTGTGGCAGCTGAACGACTGCTGGCCGGTCACGTCGTGGGCCGCGATCGACGGCGACGAGCGACCGAAGCCGCTGTACTACGGCCTCAAGAACGCGTTCGCGCCGCGCACGGTGACGATCCAGCCGCGTGACGGCGGCCTCGCCGCGGTGCTGTCGAATGACACCGCCGAGGCCTGGAGCGGCGAGCTCGTGGCGCGGCGACTCTCGTTCGACGGCGCGGAGCTTGACGCCTTCACCGCCGAGCTCTCGCTCGCGCCGCGCGAGACCGTCGTGGTCGCGCTGCCCGCGGGCGTGGCGCAGGCGCAGGACGTCGCCGGCGAGCTGGTGGTCGCGGGCGTCGGGGAGGTGCGCGGGTTCTGGTTCTTCGCCGAGCCGCGGGACTCCGCGCTCGGCGCCGCGCAGGTCGAGGTCAGCACGACCGCGGGCGACGGCGGCACGCTCGCCACCCTCACCGCGCAGACCCTGGTGCGCGAGCTGACGCTCCTCGTCGACAAGGTTGACCCCGACGCGGTCGCGTCCGATGCCCTCGTGACGCTGCTGCCCGGCGAGAGCACGACAGTGCTTGTGCGGCACGACGGACCTGTGCTGGCGGCATCCACCCTCTCCGATCCGCGCGTGCTGCGGACCGCCAACGAACTGGTCGTCTCGTGACCGTCCCGCTCCCCCAGGCACTCGGGCCCTACGTGGCCGGAATGACCTGGGGGTGGACCGGCGTGCGCGGAACCTGGGCGACCGAGGCCGCGGCCGAGTCTATGCGCCTCATGGCCGACCACGGCGTCAACTGGACGGCCCTGGCGTACTCGGCCCTGCAAGACACGGCTCAGTCGACCGAGGTGCGGTTCCGCGAAGCGCCGACCGTCACCGACGACGAGATCGTCTGGGCGATCCGCGAGGCCCGCTCGCTCGGGCTGAAGGTGTGCCTGAAGCCTGTCGTCAACGTCGCGGACGGCACGTGGCGCGCCCACATCGGGTTCTTCGACCAGGACGTGCCCGGCGAACCGACGTGGGACGAGTGGTTCGCGTCGTACCGCGAGTTCCTGCTGGACGCGGCGCGCATCGCCGAGGCCGAGGCGTGCGAGATGCTCTGCATCGGGTGCGAGATGGTGCGCGCCGACGCCCGCGAGGCCGAGTGGCGCGCGCTGATCGCCGACATCCGCGCCGTGTACTCGGGCATCGTCACGTACAACTGCGACAAGTACCAGGAGGACCGCCTCACCTGGTGGGACGCGGTCGACGTCATCACGTCGAGCGGGTACTACCCGATCGACTCGTGGAGCGAGCAGCTCGACCGGATCGAGCGGGTCGTGGTCGACTCGGGCAAGCCGTTCTTCTTCATGGAGGCGGGATGCCCGTCACGTGAGGGATCGCCCGACCGGCCGAACGACTGGGCGCTGCCCGGCGGCCCGTCCGGCGCAGAGCAGCTGCGGTACTACGAAGCCATGTTCGCCGCGTGCGACGAGCGGCCCTGGATGCGCGGGTTCATGCTGTGGGACTGGCCGCCGCACCTGTACTCCGCTTCCGACGCCGATTCCAACGACGACTACTGCCCCTACGGAAAGCCCGCCGGCGCGTACCTCCGCGACGCCTACCGGCGCCGGGCCGGCGGCGCCTGAGCCGCCCGCCCGGCCCTGGGCTCCGGCATCCATCGGCGCCCTTCCCTGTCCGCCTCACTCACCTTCCCATCCATGCACTGCCGACCGAGAGGGATTCGACGATGAACCGCCCCCTGTTGTCTGTACGCACGTTGACCACCACCGCCGCCGCCACGGTGACCGCCGCCGCGCTCGTGCTCGGCGGACTCGCGCCCGCAGCGGGCGCGGCCGGGCTCGTCCCGGCCGCAGCTCCCGCGGCCGCCACCACGGCCCCCGTCGACCTCGTCGACGACGCCGCGACCCCCGAGACGCGCAGCCTCTTCGCGTACCTGCGCGATGTGCGCGGCACGGGCATGCTGTTCGGCCACCAGCACACCACCGACTACGGCGAGAGCTTCGCCGTACGCGACGGCGTCGCCAGCGACGTCAAGGCGGCGACCGGCGACTACCCGGCCCTGTTCGGCTTCGACACCCTCATCATCGAGGGTCGCGAACGGCCGGGCGTCGCGGACGCCACCCGTGAGCAGAACGCTCTCACTCTCGCGCAGTCGATCCGCGAAGCGCACGACCTGGGCGGCATCTCGACGCTGAGCGCCCACATCGAGAACTTCGTCACCAGCGGCGACTTCTACGACACCTCGGGCGACACGCTGCGCGCGGTGCTGCCGGGCGGCGCGAAGAACGCCGAGCTCACCGCCTACCTCGACCTGGTCGCACTGGCTGCGACGAACGCGGTCGACTCCGACGGCACGCCGATCCCGATCGTGTTCCGGCCGTGGCACGAGAACGCCGGCTCGTGGTTCTGGTGGGGAGCCGCGTTCGGCACCCCGGGCGAGTACGCCGAGCTCTACCGCTACACCGTCGAGTACCTGCGCGACGTCAAGGACGTGCACAACCTGCTCTACGCGTTCTCGCCCGGCGGCGGGTTCGGCGGCGACGCGTCGCTGTACCTGCGGACCTACCCCGGCGACGACTTCATCGACGTCCTTGGCTACGACACGTACGACGCCGGCGCGTCGCCCGCGTTCCTCACCGGACTCGTCGCCGATCTCGGCATGATCGCCGAGCTCGCCGACGCGCGCGGCAAGATCAGCGCGTTCACCGAATTCGGCATCACCGGCGGCGTGCAGCCCGACGGGCAGAACCAGAACACGTCGTGGTACACCGACGTTCTGGACGCCATCATGGCCGACCCCGAGGCATCCCGTTCCGCCTACATGCTCACGTGGGCCAACTTCGGCGAGTCGACCACGCCGTACACCCCCACCGACGGCGAGATGCTGCCCGACTTCCTCGCGTACTTCGACGACCCGCGGACGCTGTTCGCGTCGGATCTGCCCGACGTGTACGGCGGATCGACGGATGCCGTCGCAGCGGCCCCGACCGTGCACCTGGCGAGCCCTGCCGACGGCGCGCGCGTCGCGACCAGCCCGACCACGCTGCGAGCCTCGGTGCGCGGCTACGACGCCGACCGCGTCTACGTCACGGTCGACGGGGCCGGCGCGGGCATCGAGCTGACCGCGCCCACGGCGGGCGGCCTGTGGTGGACCGGCACGTGGCCGGTGCCGGCCGAGCTGCTCGACAACTCCACGCACACGCTGACGGTGCACGTGATCGCGGGCGAGGTCGAGGTCGCCACCCGCACGTCCACGGTCGTGACCGGCGAGCGACCGCAGCTGGAACCCGGCACCGTCGACGACTTCGAGGGCTACGGCGATGACACGGCGCTGCGCAGCGAGTACACGCAGATCGGCGCCAACACGATCGGCCTCGCCCGTGCCACGGACGGCGCGGCCGTCGGCGGCGGCGAGCAGGCGCTGCGGTTCGACTACTCGTTCGCGACCCAGAGCTACACCGGCATCGGCAAGCAGGTCGCCGGGGATTGGTCGGGGTTCTGGGACTTCCAGCTGTGGGTCGATCCCGACGCGTCGAACAACAAGCTCGTGCTGCAGCTCGTCGCCGACGGCGTCTCGTTCGAGGCCTACCCTTCGCTGGCCGGCGACGACCCGTACCTCGCGACCATCCCGTTCGCGGACTGGCGTCCGGCGCCGTGGGACACCGCTCACGCCGACCGGCGCCTCACGCCCGAGACGCTCGCCAAGGTCACGGCGTTCAACATCTTCGTCAACGCGGTCGACGGAGGTGCGGCATCCGGTTCCGTCTCGCTCGACGAGCTTCGCGCCGTGCCCGGCACTCCGCCGCCCACGACGTACGCGGATGTGTCGCGCGACCACCCCGACTACGCCGCGATCGAGTGGCTGCACGGTGTGCACGACCTCGGCGACAAGAACGGCCGGTTCCACCCGACGCGTGCGGTGTCGGCCGCAGACCTGCGCGCGGTGTTCGCCGCGTACGACGCCTCGGCCGCCGCCCCCTCTGGCACGTCTCGGCTCGACCTCGCCGTCGCGCTGTGGCAGCTGGCCGGGTCGCCGGCGACCGGCGCTGCGCATGCGTACCGGGATGTTCCGGATGCCGCCACCGCCGCCGTCTCGTGGGCCGTCGACTCCGCCGTCATGGCCCCCGCGTCCGCCGCGCGCTTCGGTGCGTCGTCGCGGGTCGACCGCGCGGAACTCGCCCGATCCCTGTTCATGGCCGACGCCGTGCGCGTCGACACGGCGCCCGTCGTGATCTCGAACTTCACGTCGGGCGCCGACGGGTGGAACATCGCCTCATGGGAGACCAACGGGGGCGTCGCCGCCGCGGCGGACGGAAGGCTGGTCGTCGACCCGGGCGCCGGGGGCAACTGGGTCAGCTGGTCGGGCGGCCTCGACCTGAGCGGACGCACGCAGCTGCTGCTGGACGTGCCGGCGACCACCGGATTCGACACGAAGGCCGCACTGCAGCTCGGACCGGACTGGACCTGGTGCGAGACCGCGCAGGCCGGCTGGGTCTCGGGGGCGCACACCGGCGCCGACGCGGTGGTGATCGACCTCACGACGCTGAGCGCCGACTGCCGGGCGCTGCTCGGCGACGTGCGCGGGATCAACGTCTATCTCAACGAAGGACACCACGAGCTCGACGCCGTCTCGGTGCGTTAGCACCGGCACTGCGCGAGGCTCGGGGGGAAGAAAGGGCGACAGCCGAATGAGCACAGTTCTGGCGATCGATGCCGGGCAGACCGGGATCAAGGTGCGCGCGGGCGGGCAGGACCTCGTGTTCCCCGGCATCGACACGCACGAGGAGCTGCTGCCGCAGTTGGCCGCCGTCGCGCGTGCCGCCCTCGACGGCACCGGCACACCGGCATCGGTGGTGACGGCAGGCGTCTCGGGGCTGACGACGCGCGAGGCGGATGCCGCCGCCCTGCTCACCAGGATCGACGAGCCGCGCGTGCATGAGGTCATCCTCGCGCACGACTCGACGACCTCGTTCCTCGGTGCACTCGGCGACGTGCACGGCGCGGTCGTCGCCGCCGGCACCGGAGTGGTCACCCTGGCCGTCGGCGCGACGCAGGTCGCGCGCGTCGACGGCTGGGGGTACCTCATGGGCGACGCGGGCAGCGGCTACTGGATCGGCCGCGAAGCGCTCGACGCCGTCATGCGCGAGTTCGACGGACGCGGACCGGCCACCGCGCTGCGCCAGGTCGCCGAGGAGCGCTGGCCCGACCTCACGCAGGCGTACATCGACCTGCAGGCCGACCACGACCGCGTGCGCGTCGTGGCGTCGTTCGCCGCGCACGTCGCACGCCTCGCGGCCGAGGGCGACGCCGTGTCGCAGCACATCACGGTGCGCGCCGGCGGCGAGCTCGCCCACAGCGTCGAGACGGCGCTGCGACGCGTGCGCACCGACCCGTCGGAGCACTTCTCGGTGTGCGCGATCGGCGGCGTCTTCCGCTCCCCGCAGCTGCATGAGGCCTTCGCGTCGCACATCGCCGCGAGCGACTTCGACGTCGCGCTCGTCGAGCCCCGCGGCCACGGCATCGACGGCGCTGTGGCCCTCGCCGACCTCGGCCCCCGGCATCCCCTCGCTCCCGCCGTGTGGCGCGCCAGCGCCTGACCCGCGCGGGTCCTCGGCTCGCCGGGGCCCGCGGTGCGGCGCCGGCTCGGCTCGCCGCGGCAGCGCGACCCCCCTTCTGCGCGATCCGAATATCGGACGATCGCACGTTTTCCGGAGTACTCCGCCCGACTCCAGGTGATGCACGACTGGGAGACGGTCGAGCGGACGATCGCCCGCGCGATCGCGGCGGGCGCACACCTCGCGCAATGAGTGCGGCATCTGCAGAAGGAGCGGGTCGGGCCGCCGGCATCCACTCCGCCTCGTTCTGACGCACGCCGCCGTGGAAGGACGGATGCCCCGGCCCTGTGTTGTGGACAGAAGGGCCGGGGCATCCGCGGTCGGGGCTGGGCTACACGAGCGACTCGCGCCACGCGGCATGCAGCTGCGCGAACTTGCCGGTGCCGCTGATGAGCACGTCGGGAGCGTCGTCCTCGATGATGCGGCCGTGCTCCATGACCAGCACGCGGTCGGCGATCGCCACCGTCGACAGGCGGTGCGCGATGATGATCGCGGTGCGGTCGGCGAGCAGCGTCTGCAGGGCGTCCTGGATCTGCCGCTCGGACGGCATGTCGAGCGACGCCGTCGCCTCGTCGAGGATCAGCACCGCCGGGTTCGCCAGGAACGCGCGTGCGAACGAGATCAGCTGACGCTGACCCGCCGACACGCGGCCGCCGCGCTTGTTCACGTCGGTGTCGTAGCCGTCGGGAAGGTCCTCGATGAAGGCATCCGCCCCCACCGCGCGAGCCGCCGCCTTGATCTCGTCGAGCGTCGCGTCGGGCTTGCCCAGCGCGATGTTGTCGGCGACGGTCCCGCTGAACAGGTACGCCTCCTGCGTGACCATGACGATCGCGCGGCGGAGGTCCTTGGGGTGCAGCGACCGCAGGTCGACGCCGTCCAGCGTCACCGCGCCCTTCGTCGGGTCGTAGAACCGCGAAACCAGCTTGGCCAGAGTCGACTTTCCGGCACCTGTCGTTCCGACGAGTGCGATCGTCTGCCCCGCGGGGATGTCGAGCGAGAAGTCCGGCAGGATCACCTTGCCGTTGCCGTACCCGAACTCGACCTCGTCGAAGCTCAGATGCCCCTTCGCCTCCCACAGGTCGACCGGCTGCTGCGGGTCGGGAACCGTGGGCTCCTCCTCCAGCACGCCCGAGACCTTCTCCAGCGCGGCCGTGGCCGACTGGTAGGAGTTCAGGAACATCGCGACCTCTTCCAGCGGGCTGAAGAAGTTGCGCACATAGAGCACGGATGCCAGGAGCGTTCCGATGAGGAGCGTGCCGTCGACCACCCGGAACGCGCCCCAGAGCAGCACGACGGCCATCGTGATGTTGGCGAGCAGGATGAGGCCCGGGTCGAAGATGCCGTACAGCTTCACCAGCCGCAGGTTCACGCGGCGGTAGTCCGCCGACACCTCTCCGAACTCGACGTCGTTGCGCTTCTCTTTGCGGAACGCCTTGACCGCGCGGATGCCCGTCATGGTCTCGACGAACTGGACGATCAGGCGGGCGCTGACCACTCGCGACTCACGGAAGCCCTTCTGCGACTGGATGTAGAACCAGCGCATCAGGAACGACAGCGGGATGACCATCACCAGGATGACCAGCGCGCTCAGCGGATCGGTGAGCAGCAGCATCACCAGCGTGAAGACGCCGAACAGGGTGCCTTGGACGAGCTGGTTGAGGCCGCCGTCCATGAGCTCGCGGATCGACTCCAGGTCGCTCGTCTGGCGCGAGATGATGCGACCTGACGTGTACGTCTCGTGGAACTCGAGGCTGAGCCGCTGGGTGTGGCGGAAGATCCGCAGCCGCAGGTCCATCAGCACGGCCTGGGTGAGCTTGGCCGAGAGCACGACGAACCAGCCGATGAGGGCCGCGCCCGAGACACCCGACACGATGTAGACGGCGGTCACGCCGATCGCCGGCATCCAATCGGACATCTCGACGGCGACCGGCAGGGCCTCGTTGATGCCGTAGCTGATGAGCCACGGGCCGAGCACGCGCAGCGCAGTCGATGCGACGATCACCACAGCGGTGAGGACCACCAGCGGCCGCTTCGGCTTCAGCAGCGAGACGAGCAGGCGCAGCGAGCGCTGGCGGATCGCCCGGCTCTCGGCCTTCGTGTAGTCGTGGCGGTCCTCGCCCTGGGTTCCGGTGACGGTGCTCATCGGTTCACCTCCGCTTCTTCGGTCGCGACGCGTTCTCGCGCATGGGTCTGCTCTCCCTGCTCCTGATCGACCAGCAGCAGCTCCGCCTCGCGCTCTGCGCGCTCGGTGGCGCGGTCCTGCTCCAGCTGGTCCGCCGCCTGCTCGGCCGCCTGATCGGCCGCGTGCTCCGCCGCAGCGGCCTCGAGGCTCGAGATGACGTGGCGGTAGTGCTCGCTCTCGCGCAGCAGGTCGGTGTGCGTGCCGACGGCCGTGATGCGCCCGCCCTCGAGCACCGCGACGCGGTCGGCGAGCGCCACCGTGGACGGGCGGTGCGCGACGATGAGCGCGGTCGTGGTGGCCAGCACCCGACGCAGCGCGGCCTCGACGAGCGCCTCGGTGTCGACGTCGAGCGCCGACAGCGGGTCGTCGAGCACGAGCACGGCGGGCTTCGCGGCGACGGCGCGGGCCAGGGCCAGACGCTGGCGCTGACCGCCCGAGAGCGACAGCCCCTCTTCGCCGACGGTGGTGTCGACGCCGTCGGGCAGCTCGTACGCGAACTGCGCCTGCGCGATCTGCAGCGCCTCGTCGAGGACGGCCTGCGCCTCGGGGCTCTTCGGATCGAGGTCGTCGCGGCCGAGCAGCACGTTCTCACGCACCGTGGCCGAGAACAGCGTCGCGTCCTCGAACGCCATCGAGATGTGCGTCCGCAGCTCTTCGAGCCCCAGCTCGCGCACGTCGACGCCGTCGAGCTCGACCGCGCCGCCGGTGACGTCGTACAGGCGTCCGGGCAGGGTCGTGAGCGTCGTCTTGCCCGAGCCGGTCAGGCCGACGAGCGCCATGGTCTCGCCGGGGCGCAGCACCAGGTCCACGCCGTCGAGCAGGTCGCGCTCGGTGTCGGCGGCATCCTGGTACCGGAAGTGCACGCCGCGGAACGCGAGCTCGCCCTTCGGAGCGGCGATCGTCTTCGGCTCGGCAGGGTCGACGATCGTGTTCTCTTCATCGAGCACCTCGAACACGCGGTCCGTCGCGGTGCGAGCGTCGACGAGGAACGAGAACAGGAAGCCGAGGGACTCCAGCGGCCAGCGCATCGCGGTCGCCATCGCGAAGAACGCGAACAGCTCGCCGACCGTGAGCTGGCCCTCGCTGGTCAGCCAGATGCCCAGCAGCAGGCACAGCGCGAAGGCGATCATCGGGATCACCTCGAGCCAGAACCACAGCACGCCGACCTCGCGCGCCTTGCGCAGCTCGGTGCCGCGCAGGGTCTCGACCTGGCGCTGGAACTTCTGCAGCGCGTGCTTGCCGCGGCCGAAGGCCTTGAGCACGCGGATGCCGTGGACGCTCTCTTCGACCGAGGTCGCGAGGTCGCCGGCCTGGTCCTGGCTCTGCCGCGCGAGCACACCGTAGTTGCGCTCGAACCGGTAGCCGAAGAACCACAGCGGGATCGACACGACCAGGAACGTGGCGCCCAGAGCCCAGTGCCAGCGGAACAGCAGGGCCGAACCGACGATGATCGTCAGCACGTTGACGACCAGCAGGATGAGACCGAAGATCAGCCAGCGGCGGATCAGGTTGATGTCCTGCATCATGCGGCTCAGCAGCTGGCCCGACTGCCACTTGTCGTGGAACGCGACGGGCAGGCGCTGCAGGCGCCGGTAGAACTGCTGCCGGATCTCGTACTCGACGGCGGTGCCCGGGGTGAGCACGAACGCGCGGCGCAAGAAGATGAACAGCGCCTCGAGAGCGCCCAGGACGAGCACGCCGACCGACGCCCACACGATGAGCGTGAGGTCGCCGGACTGGATCGGGCCGTCGACGACGGCCTGCAGCACCAGCGGGATGATGAGGGTCATCACCGCGGCGCCGAGCGCGGTGAAGAACCCGCCGATCATCCGCGGCAGTGCGGGTTTGACGAACGGGTAGAGGCGGGCGAGCGCCCGCGGGGTCGAGAGTCTCTCAGCGGAAGACGAGGTCATGATCCTTGTGTGGGTGGTGGTGCGGAGATGCGAGCGGATGCCGCGGAATGGGCGCGCCGAGAACACGTCAGTGGGGGCGCTGATGCGTCGTCCTGGAGGGCCAGAACGCGAGGACGGGCGATCGTATGCCGTCTGCTTGTCGCCAAGCGGCGGCGCCGCGGTGGGCGGCCGATCTGCGGAGGTCGGCTCGGGGGTTACCCGGCGTAGTCGACGCGCGTCGTCCCGGCGATGGCAGGGAGGAAGACAATCGGCTTCGTGGTGACGACGGCCTGAGACATGGCTTCCTCCTCGGATCGTGGGATAAGGGCTGGGTGCCGCCGAAACGACACGCCAGCCCTCCAGGGTATACCTGAGAAAAGGCTGAGCGCAACAAGCGCTTTCCGCTCCCCCGGAAAGTCCGTTGCGCCCAGCCCTCCAGGTCTCACACGAGTGCGGGCACCCCCGCCTCGCGATCGAGGAGGCGCTGCTTGACCGGCAGCCCCCATGCGAAGCCGCCGAGCGTCCCATCGGTGCGCAGGACCCGATGACAGGGGATGAACAGCGCGGGCGCGTTGCGCGCGCAGATGGATGCCGCGGCCCGGACCGCGCTCGGCGAGCCCAGCAGCGTGGCGAACTCGGTGTAGGTCAGCGGGCGTCCAGGTTCGATCCTCCGCAGCGCCGCCCAGCCGGCGAGCTGCATGGCGGTGCCGTGCTGTGCGACAGGCACTTCGTCGATCGCGGCGAGGTCCCCCGCGTAGTAGGCGGCGACGGCGGTGGCGGCATCCGTCTCTCCCTCGCGGACGTCGGTCGGGCGCGCGCCCGGCGAAAGCCGCGCGAGGATCGCGTCGCGGTCGGCGGTCCACCCCGAGGCGAGCACGTGTCCGCGCTCGTCGGCGAGCAGCGTGAAGACGCCGTCAGGAGTGTCGAGGGTCTGGATGGTCGCGGTGCTCATGAGAGGCCTCCGGTGGTTGCGAGAGTTCGGATGGAGGATGCCGCAGCCCGGCGCCCGGGCATCGGCTTCGGCTTCGGCGGGACCGCGCGCCAGAGATGCGCGGTGAGGTAGCTGCGCCAGGGCGCGGTGCGCACGGCCCAGTCGGTGAGGGCGCGAGGCTCGGACGGCAGCCCGGCCGCCGCTGCTCCCGCGCGCACCGCGACGTCGCCGGGCAGGAACACGTCGGGATCGGCGAGCACGCGCATGCGCACGTAGTCGGCGGTCCACGGGCCGATGCCGGGCATCGCCAGCAGCGCCGCGCGCTGCTCCGCCGCATCGTCGCCGGGAGTCAGCGTGAGCGTGCCGTCGGCGAGGGCGGCGGCGGCACCGGTGACGGCACGGATGCGGGCGGCCGGGCCGCGCAGCACCTCATGGCCGTGCTCCGCGATGGCGGCCATCGTGGGGAACAGCAGCGGCGCCGGGCCCGCGCCGTCGTCGATCATGCCCGCGAATGCCGGCACCTGCTCGCCGAGCGCGGCCGTGAGCGCCGTCAGCGCCGTGCGCGCGGCACCCACCGTGATCTGCTGTCCGATCATCGCCCGGATCAGCATCTCGTGCGGATCGGCCGCGCCCGGCACGCGGATGCCGGGCAGCCCGGCGACGAGCGGCGCCAGCTCGACCTGCCGGGACAGCGACTCGTCCACGGCGACAGGATCGGCGTCGAGGTCGAACAGCCGCCGGGCGCGGGTGACGAGCGTCGACAGGTCGGCCAGATTCGCCAGGGCCGCGCGCAGGCGCACACGTCCGGCGTCGTCCACCCTGAGCTCGAACCACACCGGCCCATGGGCGAGCCGCAGCGTGCGAGCGAACGTCGTCGACGTCGCGACCTCGGCGCCGGCGACCGCACGGGCGGCCATCCACGCGAAGAGGCCGTCCGCGTCCAGGGGCCCGCGGTGGGGCAGGGCGAGGTCGATCGTGACCCCCGGCGCGAGCGTGGCCTGGTGGTGCGAAGCAGGACGTCGGGCGCGAAGCTCGGTCGGCGGCATCCCGAACACTTCACGGATCGTGTCGTTGAACTGACGGATGCTCGCGAACCCCGACGAGAAGGCGACGTCGGCGGCCGAGAGGTCGGTGCCGACGAGCAGCATCCGCGCGGTCTGGGCGCGGTGCGCGCGGCTGAGTGCCAGCGGACCGGCGCCGAGCTCGGCCGTCAGAAGTCTGGTCAGGTGCCGCGGCGAGTAGCCGAGACGACCGGCGAGCCCTGGCACGCCCTCGCGCTCGACCACGCCGTCGGCGATGAGCCGCATGGCGCGGCCGGCGGTGTCGCCGCGGAGGTTCCACTGCGGCGAGCCGGGCGCCGCCTCGGGCAGGCACCGCTTGCACGCCCGATACCCCGCCTCGTGCGCCGCGGCGCTCGTCGGGTAGAAGGTGACGTTGGACGGCTTGGGCGTGCGTGCGGGGCAGCTCGGCCGGCAGTAGATGCCTGTGGAGCGCACCGCCGTCACGAACTGGCCGTCGAAGCGCGCGTCGCGCGAGTCGATCGCGCGGTACCTCTCGTCGAACGTCATCGCCAGGCTCATGCCCCTAGCCTGACACGCTCCCCCGACATCGACTCGCGGAAATCGGACATGGCTGTGGGATGCCGGCGGCCGAGCCCTCGCGGCCGTCACACTTCGATGAGCTCAGTGGAAGAAGTGGCGCTCGCCCGTGAAGAACATCGTGACGTTGGCGGCCTTCGCCGCGGCGATGACCTCGTCATCGCGCACCGAGCCGCCAGGCTGGATGATCGCGGTGATGCCGGCGTCGATCAGCACCTGCGGACCGTCCGCGAAGGGGAAGAACGCGTCGGACGCGGCGACCGATCCCGCGGCGCGGTCGCCGGCCCGCTCGACTGCGAGCCGGCACGAGTCCACGCGGTTGACCTGGCCCATGCCGATGCCGACCGTCGCCGAGCCCTTGGCCAGCACGATGGCGTTGGACTTCACGGCGCGGCACGACTTCCACGCGAAGATGAAGTTCTCCATCTGCTCGGGAGCGGGCTGCTCGCCGGAGACGAGCTGCCAGTCCTTCGCGACCGACTCGATGTCGTCGGGGAAGCGGTCCGCGTCCTGCAGCAGCAGTCCGCCCGACACCAGGCGCACGTCCATGCGCTCCTGCTGCCAGTCCTCGGGCAGCTGCAGCAGCCGCAGGTTCTTCTTCGACTTGAAGACCTCCAGCGCCGCCGGCTCGAACGAGGGGGCCACGATGACCTCGGTGAAGATGTCCTTGAGGTTCTCGGCCATCTTGAGCGTGACGGTGCCGTTCGCGGCGATGACGCCGCCGTAGGCCGAGACCGGGTCGCATTCGTGTGCACGCAGGTGAGCGCTGGCGATCGGGTCGAGCGCGTTGGGTGCGGTCACCGCGATGCCGCAGGGGTTCGCGTGCTTGATGATCGCGACGGCCGGCTTGACCATGTCGAACGCGGCCCGAAGGGCGGCATCGGCGTCGACGTAGTTGTTGTACGACATCTCCTTGCCCTGCAGCTGCGTGGCCTGGGCGATGCCGTGGCCGCCGTTGCGGGTGTAGATCGCGGCGCGCTGGTGCGAGTTCTCGCCGTAGCGCAGCGTCGCCAGCCGCTCGGCCTTGATGGTGAGGTGGGCGGGCAGGTCCTCTTCGAGGAGCGTGCCCTCCGAGAACCAGGTCGCGACCGCGCGGTCGTACTCGGCGGTGTGGGCGAAGGCGCGGGCGGCGAGCTCGCGGCGCTGCACGAGCGTGGTGCCGCCGTTCTTCACCGCGTCGATGACGGCCGGGTACGACGAGGGCGACACGACGATCGCGACGTTGGCGAAGTTCTTGGCCGACGCGCGCACCATGGCGGGGCCGCCGATGTCGATCTGCTCGACGACGTCGTCGCCCTGGGCGCCGGAGGCCACGGTCTCGACGAACGGGTACAGGTTCACCACGACGAGCTCGAACGGTGCGATGTCGAGGTCGGCGAGCTGGCGCTCGTGGTCTTCGAGGCGCAGGTCGGCGAGGAGGCCGGCGTGCACGCCGGGGTGCAGCGTCTTGACACGCCCATCGAGGGACTCGGGGAAGCCGGTGACCGCCGCCACGTCGGTGACCTCATAGCCCGCGTCGCGCAGCAGCGAGGCCGAGCCGCCCGTCGACACGATCTCGACACCGGCGGCGGCGAGCGCCTCGCCCAGCGCGAGCAGATCGGTCTTGTCGCTCACCGACACGAGCGCCCGGCGCACCGGGACGACATCGCGGGGACGATACAGGGCGGGGTCGTGGCTCGGTCCGGCCATGTCGGTTCTCCTTGTGGGCGTCAGATCGCGGGGTGGGGGGTCAGAGCTGGGCGTCCGCGGACGCCGCTGCGAGGTCGAGGTCGCCCGTCGCGACGCGGCGGACCACGTCGATCAACAGGCGCCGTTCGACGGGCTTGATGCGCTCGTGCAGGGCGTGCTCGTCGTCGCCGGGGAGCACGGGCACGCGCTCCTGGGCGAGGATCGGCCCCGAGTCGACCCCGTTGTCGACGATGATGACGCTGGCGCCGGTCTGCGCGGCGCCGGCGGCGAGCGCGTCGCGCACCCCGTGGGCACCGGGGAACTCGGGCAGGTAGGCCGGGTGGGTGTTGACGATGCGCGGCGACCACGCGTCGACTAGGCCCGCGGGCAACAACCGCATGAGGCCGCTAAGCACGACGAGGTCGGGCTGCCAGACCGACAGCTGCTCACCCAGTTCGGCGCCCCACTCCTCGCGGGTGTCGAAGCGCGCGAACGGCACCATGAAGGTGGGGATGCCGTACTCCTCGGCGTGCGCGAAGCCCTCGGCTTCGCGATCGGCGCCGACGACGACGATGCGGGCGGGGAACTCGGGGTCGGCCGCCGCGTCGAGCAGAGCGCGCAGATTCGACCCTGTGCCCGAGATGAGGACGGCGACCGTGAGCACCCGGTCAGTCTACGTGACCCGCCAGGTGCGGCTACGGCGTGTGTCGGCGCCGCCCGCGCATGGACCCGACCCTCGTCCGGGTCTTCCGTTCGTCAGGTGCTGCGGCCGGCGCGACCGACCGGCCCGTCAGGCCGACGGGGGCAGGTCGATCGGCTCGGTCGTGGCGTCGCCGGAGGACTCGCCCCGCTCTGCCTCGCCGTCACGTTCCGCCGCAGCTCGCGCGGATGTCGCGCGCACTCCGCTCCAGGCGGCGGCGATCGCGGCGAGATCGGCGGTGTCGTCGAGGTCGGGGATCCGCGGCGGCTCGTCGGCCGCGTCATCGGCCCGCCCCGTCGCCGCGAGCGGCGTGCCCGTCTCGTCGCCGCGTCCCTCTTGCGGAGATGTGGATGCCGCCTCCCAGCCGCTCCCGTGCACACTGCGACGCCCGACCGGCGCGAGCAGCAGGATCGCGGCGCCGATCAGCACCTCCAGGCCGACGGCGAGCGCGACGGGGCCGGGCGCGGGGCCGAACTCCGCGAGGCGCCCCGGGCCGAGCGACCCCGAGGCCGCGAACGCGAGGAGCGCGGCCGCGGCCGCGCTGACCACCGCGATCCCGAGCGCGATCACCAGACGTGCGCCCATCGGCTCATCGCCGTGGCCATGGCCGCCGGCATCCTGATCGACGCCGTCCGCATCAGGGGCCTCGTCTTCTCCGCCCGAGGTCCCGACCAGGCCCGACAGCGTAGCGGTGCGGTCGTCGTCGAACCGCGACGACGCGGGCTCGGTGCGGGCGACCACCGGCACGCCCGCAGAGCGGACCAGGCGCGAGCGTGCGACCCACCCGGCGAGCGCGCCGATGCCGACCGGGATCAGGGCGAGCAGCAGCAGCCAGGTCGTGGTGGTCTCGGGCACGACACCCAGCACGGGAATGCCCGGCAGCACACCCACCTGGGTGCCGGCGGGCGACACGGCGGTGCCGGTGCCGACGGCGAAGCCCGGGCCGGCGACGAACGAGAGCGCCCACACCACCAGCGTCGGCAGATACGCCAGCTGACCGAGCGTGATGACCACGGAGCCGGCAGGGTCGACGCTCGACGCCTGGAAGAGCGCCACGATCTGACCGGCGCGCGCGAACAGCGACACGCCCAGTACCAGTGCGCCGGCGCCGATGAGGGCGACGACGCTCACCGCGACACCGCGCGCGATCAGCGCGGGCGCTTCGCTCCAGCCGTGGGGCTGCCCCTCGACGCGGTCGCGCACCTGGGCGACCACGCCGGAGCCCGCCTCACGCCATTCGGTGACGACCGCCGCGACGAGCGCCGGCAGCGCGAAGACGAGCGTGGGGATCAGGATCGCCTGCCACCGCGCGACGGCGGCGACCTCGTTCTCGCCGGTGAACGCGGCCGCGGTGGCCAGGGCGGCGAACACCGCAGTCGAGGTCACGACGCCGACGATCCAGGCGTCGGCGTGCGAAGCGCGCGCACCCGAGCGCGCGGCGAAGATCGCGGTGAACGTCGCGAATGCGAGCGGCGCGAGCGAGAGGACGAAGGATGCCGCCGACGCGTCGATCCCCGTCGCGGCGAGATACTCGGGCGGCAGCGTGATGTGCAGCGGCACGAGGTTGCCCAGCTGCCACGCCGACACCGCCGCCGGCCACAGCACTCCCCAGTCCGCTCCCCCGCCGAACCCGAACACCCACAGCAGCGTGAGCGGCGCGAGGGTCGCCGCAAGGCCGACGGCGACCGCGATGGCGGCGTCGACGGCGGAGAGGAGGGCGACGATGAGGCGATGCATGCGCAGTCGACCCTAACCGCCGCGCCTGCGGGCCTGCGTCGCCCGCGCGGAAGGGGGCGGCATCCATTCAGCCAATACCCAGCTTGCCGCGCGAGCGACTAACGTTTCTGGTCGGAGGTCCCCACAGATGAGCACAGACTCGCCCGCATCCGAGAGCGTCACCGCGCCCGAATCCGCCCCCGCGTCCGGCGCGCCGACGCCCGAGCCGAAGAACGGCCTCGACCGGTTCTTCGAGATCACCAAGCGCGGCTCGACCGTCGGCACCGAGGTGCGCGGCGGCATCGTGACGTTCGTCACGATGGCCTACATCGTGATCCTGAACCCGATCATCCTCTCCACCCCCGACATCGACGGCACGACGCTTCCCGGTCCCGCCGTGGCCGCGGCCACGGCGCTGACCGCCGGCGTCATGACGCTGCTGTTCGGCCTGGTGGTGCGACTGCCCTTCGCGTTCGCCGCGGGTCTGGGCATCAACGCGCTCCTCGCGTTCACCATCGTCGGATCAGTGACCTGGCCCGAGGCGATGGCGCTCGTCATCATCAACGGTGTCATCATCGTGCTGCTGTCGGCCACCGGCCTGCGCAAGATGGTGTTCGACGCCGTGCCGTACCAGCTCAAGCTGGCGATCACCGTCGGTATCGGTCTGTTCATCGCGTTCATCGGGTTCGTCAACGCCGGCTTCGTGACCTCGAGCGAAGACCCGCCGGTGGGTTTGGGCGTCGGCGGCTCGATCACCGAGCTCGGCACCCTGATGTTCGTCATCACGCTGCTGCTGGGCGGCATCCTGATGGCGCTCAAGCTCAAGGGCGCGATCCTGATCGCCCTCATCGGCGGCACCGTGCTCGCAGCGATCGTCAACGCGATCTGGCCGTTCGGACTCGACTTCGGCTTCTCGGGCAGCGTGTTCGCCCTGCCCGATCTGAGCCTGATCGGCAATGTCGACTTCGTGTTCGACTGGGAGAAGGTGGGTGCGCTCACCCTCATCATGTTCATCTTCACCCTCGTGTTCTCGAACTTCTTCGACGCGATGGGGACGATGACCGGCCTGTCGGAAGAAGCGGGCCTGGCTGACAGCAAGGGCGACTTCCCGCGCATCAAGTCGGCGCTGATCGTCGAGGGTGTCGGCGCCATCGCGGGCGGTGCGACCTCGTCGTCGTCCGCGACGGTGTTCGTCGAGTCGGGCGCGGGCATCGGCGAGGGCGCACGCACGGGCCTCGCGAACGTGGTGACCGGCGTGCTGTTCCTGCTGGCGATGTTCTTCACGCCGCTGGCCTCGCTCGTGCCCGGATCGGTCGCCGGCGCCGCCCTGGTGCTCGTCGGGGCCATGATGCTCACCCAGATCAAGAACATCGACCTCAGCGACTTCCGCGTGCTGCTGCCGGTGTTCCTGACGGCCACCGTCATGCCGATGACCTACTCGATCGCCAACGGCATCGGCGCGGGCTTCATCTCGTGGGTCGTGGTGAACGCGTTCTCGGGCAAGGCGAAGACGATCCACCCGCTGCTGTGGGTGGTGGCCGCCGGCTTCCTGCTGTACTTCGCGCGCGGTCCGATCGAGATGCTGTTCGCTCCGCCTGCGAGCTGAGACCGAGATGACGGTGGATGCCGGCGGCCTCGGCCGCCGGCATCCACCTGTTCTAGGGGTCAGCGCAGCGGCGTCCAGCCGAGCGGCAGCGGGCCGTCGGGGTCGGCACGCTCGGCGTCGGCCCGCGCTGACCAGCCCTGTGCGGCGCCCTCGGCGTCGAAGCCGCCCCGCGCGACGCGGAAGCCGACGTCGTCGTGGTGCGAGCGGGGCGGGCCGCCGCGGCGGGTCGAGGCGCGCACGCTCCACGCGTCGTCGGCGAAGCCGCCGCCGCGGAAGACGCGGTAGTCGGCGTACCGTGCGGGGTCCAGCAGGTCCCAGCACCATTCCCACACGTTGCCGAGGGTGTCGAACAGGCCGTTGAGATTGGGCAGGCGTCCGCCGACCTCGGCAGGAGCGGTGAGTCCGTCGGCGCTCGTCCAGGCGACCTCGGCGAGCGGACCGTAGTGCGGACCGGTCGAACCGGCGCGGCACGCGTGCTCCCACTCGGCCTCGGTGGGGAGGCGGTAGCCGTCGGCGTCGACGTGCCACGTGACGTCCTCGCCCTCGAAGGTGTACGCGGGGTCGAGGCCCTCCCACTCCGAGGCTGCGTTGCAGAAGCGGACCGCCCGCAGCCAGCTGACATCGACGGCGGGTCGCCGTGGGTGACGGGCGGACTCGCCCAACAGTTCGGCGAGCTGCTCCTCGGTCACCGCGTAGACACCGAGCTCGTACGGCTCGAGCTCCACGTCCCAGCGCACCTTGCGCCGCGCGTCGTGGAGCGTCACCGTCCCGCCCGCGATGCGGGCGAGGTCGATGTCGGTCACGCCTCGCGCGGCTCGAGCACGAAGACCGCGATCAGCCGATCGGTCTTCGTCTGGTAGTTCGCGTAGTCCGGCCACACGGCGGTCGCACGCTCCCACCACTCGGCGCGCTCGTCGCCCGACAGCTCGCGGGCGTCGTAGTCGCGCCTGACGTCGCCGTCCTGCAGCTCGACATGCGGGTGACGGCGCATGTTCTCGGCCCACTTCGGCTCGTCGGGCGCGCCGCCCTTCGACGCGACGACGGCGTAGCGGCCGTCGTGCTCGACGCGCATGAGGGCCGTCTTGCGCAGCCCGCCGGTCTTGGCGCCGACGGTCGTGAGCACGATGATCGGCACGCCGCGCAGCGTGTTCGCCTCGGCACCGCCGGAGGCCTCGTACTTCTCGGCCTGCGTGCGTGCCCATTCGGATGTGGACGGCTGATACTCCCCGGTCAACGGCATGCCCCCAGCGTAAAGGCGCCGCGGCGGGGTCCGGGCCGCTCCCCTATCGTCGAGGTATGCCGAACATGAGAGTCGAACTTCTGCCCGGGCGCACCGTCGATCAGCGCCGCCGCTTCGCCGAACTCGTGACGGACGCGGCCGTCGAGGCTCTCGGCGCCCGGCGTCAGGACGTCCGCATCATGTTCGAGGAGGTCGCCGCCGACTTCGTCGCGAACGGCGGCGTGCTCGCCAGCGAAGACACCGACCGCGCCGGCCAGGTCGCCCGCTTCCACGGCTGACGACGCTGGATGGTGGATGCCGCCGGCCTCGGCCGCCGGCATCCACCCGTCCATCACCCCTTGACGGCGGCGCCGGCGACCGAGTCGACGATCTGGCGCTGTGCGAATGCGAACAGCACGAGGACCGGGACCGACGCGATCACCGCGCCCGCCATCACGATGGCGAAGTGGGTGCGGTAGGCGCCCTGCAGCATCGCGAGGCCCGGCTGGAGCGTCATGTTCTCGGGAGAGAGCAGCACGTACACCGGCCACAGGAAGTCGTTCCAGTTGCCGAGGAACGACAGCACCGCGAGGGTGGCGAGGGCCGGTTTGGCCAGGGGCAGGGCGACCTGGAAGAAGATGCGGAACTCGCCCGCGCCGTCGATGCGCGCCGCCTCTTCGACCTCGACCGGCAGCCCGAGGAAGAACTGTCGCAGGAAGAAGACACCGAAGGCGCCGGCGGCGCCGGGCACCGTGATCGCGAGGATGGTGTCGAGCCAGCCGAAGTTCTCGACGATGAGGTAGTTCGGGATCAGGAAGACAACCGGCGGCACCAGCAGCGTCGCGATGATGAGCCCGAACACGACCTTCTTGCCGGCGAAGTCCAGGCGTGCCAGGGCGTAGGCGGCCATCGACGCGGTCGCGAGGATCAGCACCGTCTGGATCGTCGCGGCGGCGAAGCTGTTCCACAGCCACAGGAAGATCGGCTGCTGACCGCTCAGCAGCAGCGTCTGGTACGCCTCGGTCGAGAAGGGGTTCGGCAGCGAGTACGGATTGCGCACGGCATCGGCGTCGGTCTTGAACGAGGTCAGCACCATCCACACGAGCGGGAACACCACGACGAGCGTCAGGAACCCGAGCACCGCGTACAGCAGCGTGCGGGAGGCGGTGCGGCGGGGCGATGGCCGGCGCGCGGCCGCGAGCGAGGTGGTCATGAAGCTCCCTTCTCGGAGCGCTCGCGCTGCAGCCGGAAGTTGATGACGCTGATGACCGCGAGGATGGCGAAGAGGATGTAGCTCATCGCGGCGGCCGGCGCCATGTTGTTCTGCGACAGGCCCTGGTCGGCGATGTACATGATCGCGGTGCGGGTCGCGTTGCCCGGCCCGCCCGCCGTGAGCAGGTAGGACTGCCCGAACATGTTCGCCGACGCCAGGATCGTCGTGGTCGTGATGAAGAGCATGACCGGGCGCAGGCCCGGGATGGTGACGCTCCAGAACGAGCGCCAGGCGCCGGCGCCGTCGAGCGAGGCCGCCTCGTAGAGGTCGCCGTTGATGCCCTTCATGCCGGCGAGGAAGATGACGGTGTTCAGGCCCGCCGTCCACCAGACGGTGACACCCACGAGCGACACCCACACCCACGGCACGTCGACGACCCACGGGATGTCGTCGGGAAGGCCCAGCAGCCCGAGGACGTGGTTGAGGATTCCGGACTGCGTGTCGAAGATGTAGCTCCAGATCACGCCGACGATCGCGACGCCGAGCACGTACGGCGCGAAGAACACGGTGCGGAACACCGTCGCGCCCTTCAGCCTGCGGTTGAGCAGCACGGCCACGAACAGCGGGATCACCACGAGGAACGGCACGCTCGCCACGACGAAGATCGCCGTCGCCCCCATCGACTGCCAGAAGTCGTCGAAGGTCGTGCTGCCGGGGGTGAAGAGGTTCAGGTAGTTGGTGAGCCCCACGAAGTTCTGCGTGTCGCGGAACGGGCTCCAGTCGGTGACGCTGATCCACAGGCCGAAGATCGCCGGGGCGATGACGAACGTGCCGAACAGGATCAGGAAGGGCGCGAGGAACAGGTAGGCGACGAGCGTGCGTCGCCGTCGCGCGGCGTGACGCCCGGACGCGGGGCGGCCGCCCGACCGGGCGCTCGCGCGCTCGGTCGGGACGGCCACCGTGCCGGCGATGTCAGCCGCCATACTTGGCCTGGTTCTGCTCGAGGATGGCGTCGGCCTTCTTCTTGGCGTCGTCCAGAGCCTCCTTCGGCGTCTTCTTGCCGGTGAGGGCCTCGTTGATCGCCGTGGTGATCAGCGCGTTGGCCTCGTTGATGCCGGGCGACACGGTCTCGTAGTGCGCGTAGTCCAGCTCGTCGATGAAGGGCTCCAGAGCCGGGTACGTAGACAGCAGGTCGGGGTCCTCGCGCACCGTGTTGGCGGCGGGGAGCTCGCCGGTCTCGGCCCAGCCGAGCGAGTGGTCGTTCATCCACTTCACGAACGTGGCCGCGGCGGCCGTCTTGTCGTCGTCCTGCCCCTTGTTCGCCGGGAACACCCAGTGCGTCGAGCTCGACCACACGGCCTTCTCGGTGCCGATCTGGGGCACCGGAGCGGCAGCCCAGTCGAGGTCGCCGAACGCCGAGTTCGTCGTCTGCCACACGCCGTTCCAGTTGAACGCGGTCTCACCGGCCAGCAGCGCCTTGATGTTTCCGTCCTGCGCCACGTTCGCCGGGCTGTAGCCGTTCTTGACGAGGTCTGTCATCCAGGTGAGGGCCTGGACGCCGGCATCCGAGTTGAACGTCGCCTCGGTGACGTCCTTGTTGTAGAGGTCGCCGCCGAACTGCCACACCAGGCTCTCGAACTCGAACGTGCCGGTGAAGACGTAGCCGTCGACCCACTCGCCCTGCACGCCGGCGCCCTTGAGCGCGTCGAGGGCGGCGACGTAGCCGTCCTTGTCGGCGGGGATGTCGGTGATGCCCGCCTTCGAGAGCACCTCCTTGTTCACGAACAGGCCCAGCGGCGTGACGCTCCACGGCACCGCGTACTGCGACCCGTCGTAGTTGCCCTTGTCGTAGACACCGGGCGGGAAGTCGTCGGCGCTGTATCCGAGGTTGTCGACGATGTCGTCCGCGGGGAGCAGCAGCTTCTGGGCGGCGTAGGTCGCCAGGTCGTCGCCGTGCAGCACCGCGACATCCGGACCCTTCCCGGCTTTGATCGCCAGCGGCATCTTGGCCGCGATGTCGGCCCACTCCTGCGGGACGTTCTTGACGACGATGTTGTCGTGCTCGGAGTTGAACTCCTCGATGAGCTTGGGCACGATCGTCGGCGCGGCGCCGCCGGTCCACCCGTGCCAGAAGGTGATCTCGACCTTGGGTCCGTCGTAGTCGTCGCCCGAGACCGACCCGCCGCCTCCGTTCGAACCCGCGCAGCCGGCGAGGGCCAGTGCGACGGTTGCCGCGAGACCCACTCCCAACCCGCGCGCGATTGCCTTCTTCATGTGATCGCTCTCCTTTGAGGTGAAGCCCGCCCGGAGCCGTCCGGGCGTCGACTTGTGCAAGTGCGGTCGAATGTACAGCGCTAGAAATTCGATGTCAACCGCCTCGACGAGCGCTAGTCTGAGGCTGTCCGACACCGACAGGAGGAGCTTCGATGCGCGGACCGCGACTGCAGGATGTGGCCGAGCGGGCCGGCGTCTCGATGAAGACGGTGTCGAACGTGGTGCGTAACTACGCCCACGTGTCGCCGCAGATGCGCGAACGGGTGCAGAGGGCGATCGACGAGCTCGGCTACAAGCCGAACGTGATGGCGCGGCGCCTGGCCACCGGGCGCACCGGCCTCATCGCGCTCGCATTCGCCGACGTGGGGATCCCGTATTTCGCCGAGCTCGCGCGCGTGGCCTCGCGCGCGGCGCAGTCGTACGGCTACCGCGTGCTGCTCGAAGAGACGGACGCAACCCTTGACGGCGAGCGCGCCCTGATGGCGAGCTCCGAGGCGGGACTGGTGGACGGGATGCTGTTCCAGCCGAGCGCGATGTCCTCCAGCGAGATCGCACAGCACCGCTCCGACATCCCCATCGTCCTGCTCGGCGAGACGCCGGCACCCCTGACCATCGACCGCGTGATGATCGACAACGTGGCTGCGGCCCGCGAGATCACGCGGCACATGATCGAGCCGGGTCGGCGGCGCATCGCGTTCGTCGGCCACGAGGCCAGAGCCCTCAGCGAGACCTCGCGCCAGCGCATCCTCGGCTACCAGGAGGCGCTGCAGGATGCCGGCATCACGCCGGATCCCGGTCTGCTGGTGGCCACCGACTCGGTGTCGGCCGCCGACGCCGTCGATGCCGTGCGCCGCGCGCTGGATGACGGGCTCGACGCCGACGGCATCGTGTGCCGCGACGATCTCGCGGCGCTCGGAACGCTGCGCGCCCTGCAGGAGCGCGGCATCCGCGTGCCCCTCGACGTGGCGGTGACCGGGTGGGACGACACCCGGCTGAGCGCGGTGACCTTCCCGAGCCTGACGACGGTGAGCCCGGATCTGCCCGCGCTGGTCGGCCGCGCCCTGGAGCTGCTGATCGAGCGTATCGAGGGCTACGACGGCGTGGGGCGCCATGAGATCGTGCCGCACCGCATCGTGACGCGCGAGAGCGCGCCGGCCGCATCGACGTGACGACCGGTTGCAGCGCTGGATTCTGAATCAGGAATTTACAGCGCTGTATTTGTCGGGCATGCTAGTCGGCATGATCGACGACGACAGCGCCCTCTGGTCCGCGAGCGACCAGGACGGCACCTACCCCCGCCCGCAGCTCGTCCGGCCCTCGTGGACCGACCTGTCCGGCACGTGGACGTTCGCGTTCGACGACGCCGATGCTGGGCTGGGCGAGGGCTGGCACGAGCGGCGTGCGTTCGATCGCGAGATCCTGGTCCCGTTCCCGCCCGAGTCGGAGGCATCGGGCGTGGCCGACACCGCGCACCACCGCATCGTCTGGTACGCCCGCGGCTTCGGCGCGGCCGAGCTGGAGAGCGCCGGCCACGGCGACGGCACGCGCCTCATGCTGCGCTTCGGTGCCGTCGACTACCGCTGCCGCGTGTGGGTGGACGGGCGCGCCGTCGGCGGCCACGAGGGCGGGCACACGCCGTTCGCGTTCGACGTCACGGACGCGCTCGCGCCCGGCGATGAGCACACCGTCGTCGTCCGCGCCGAGGACGACCCCCACGACATCGGCCAGCCGCGCGGCAAGCAGGACTGGCGCGAGCAGCCGCACGTCATCTGGTACCACCGCACGAGCGGCATCTGGCAGCCCGTGTGGCTGGAGGCGGTCCCCGCGATCTCGACGACCGGTGTCCGGTGGATGGCCGATCCGCGCACCGGCCTCGTCACGGCCGGACTGGAGCTCTCGGCTGTGCCCGTCCAGCCCGTCGAGGTCCGCGTCGACCTGTCGTACCAGGGCCGGCAGCTGGGCACCGTGAAGACGATGATCGACGACGACGAGGCATCCCTCGTCATCCCGGTCGCCGCCCTCGCCAACGGGCAGGCATACGAAGAGCTGCTGTGGTCGCCCGAGCACCCGCGCCTCATCGACGCCGAGATCCGCGTCGGCGACGATCTGGCCCGCTCCTACCTGGGCATCCGCACGGCGCACGTCGCCCGCGGCCGCTTCTTCCTCAACGACCGGCCGTACTACGTGCGCTCGGTGCTGAACCAGGGCTACTGGCCGCAGTCGCACCTGGCGGCGCCCTCGGCGCAGGCGCTGCGCGACGAGGCGCAGCTCATCAAGGACCTCGGCTTCAACGCCACCCGCGTGCACCAGAAGTTCGAGGACCCTCGGTTCCTCTACTGGGCCGACCGCCTGGGACTGCTGGTGTGGGGCGAGGCCCCTGCGAGCTTCACGTTCACGCCCGTCGCCGTCGAGCGCACCGTCCGGGAATGGCTCGACATCGTGCGCCGCGACTTCTCGCACCCGTCGATCGTGACCTGGGTGCCGCTCAACGAGAGCTGGGGCGTGCAGCACATCGCGACGGACGCCCGCATGCAGCACTACGCGCGCGCTCTCGTGTCGCTCACGAAGGCGCTCGACGGCACGCGGCCGGTCGTCTCGAACGACGGGTGGGAGCAGGTCGACACCGACATCGTCGCCATCCACGACTACGAGGCTGATGCCGGCGTCGTCGGCGACCGGTACCGCACCCGTGCCGCGATCGACGAGCTGGTCGACGGCGTGGGCCCGGCCGGACGCGTCCTCGTGCTGAGCGGCGACGTGGACGACGCACCCGTGATGCTCACCGAGTTCGGGGGCATCTCGTTCGACGTGGACTCGGCCGCCGATGCGTGGGGCTACTCGTCCGCGTCCTCGGCGTCGGACTTCGACGCGCGCCTGAGCGCCCTCATGGCTGCTGTCCACGACAGCCGCGCGCTGGCCGGCTTCTGCTACACGCAGCTCACCGACACCCTGCAAGAGACCAACGGACTCGTCGGTGCCGACCGCACGCCCAAGCTGCCGCTGGAGCGCCTGCGCGCCATCATGTCCGGCGCCGCCGGTGCTTCCTCCTGAGCCGGAGAGCCCATGCGCTCCTTCTGGCTCGGTGTGACCGCTCTGACCGCGACCGCTCTGACGGCCGCTGCCCTTGCCGGCTGCGCCCCCACGTTCAACAACCCGATCAAAGACGTCGCCAACGACCCGTACGTCGTCAAGGACGGCTCG
This sequence comes from Microbacterium helvum, assembly GCF_014779795.1. Lineage (GTDB taxonomy): Bacteria > Actinomycetota > Actinomycetes > Actinomycetales > Microbacteriaceae > Microbacterium > Microbacterium helvum. Next base: position 41,145 of record NZ_JACXZS010000005.1, on the reverse strand, counting down.
CACTACCTGCTGATCGAGAGCGCCGAGGATGGGATCTGGGTGACCGCCTCGCCGGAGAAGAACCTGACCGACATCGCGCAGGGTGTCCGCACGAAGGTCTGGACCGCTCCGAGTGACGGACCGAACTGTCGCGACGTGTGGGCACCCGAGCTCCATCACATCGACACCAGGTGGTACGTCTACTACGCGGCGACCACGTGCGACGAAGACAACGCCGGTCATCGGATGTTCGTCCTGGAGAGCGCGGGCGACGACCCGCTCGGGCCCTACACCGATCTCGGCAAGATCACCGATGCCGCCGATCGCTGGGCGATCGACGGCACACGGTTCGAGTTCCAGGACCGCGCGTACTTCGCCTGGTCCGGTTGGCCGGGAACCGCCGACGGACAGCAGAACCTGTACATCGCCGAGATGACGAGCCCCACCACTCTTGCCGGCACCGGGGTCCTGATCTCTGAGCCCACGCTCGATTTCGAGCGACACACCATGCCCATCAACGAGGGGCCGCAAGCGCTCGTCACGGAGGACCGCGTCTTCCTCGTCTACTCGGCGAGCGCGAGCTGGACCGACGACTACGCGTACGGGCTGCTCACCGGCGCGGGGAAGGACCTGCTGGATCCGTCCGCATGGACCAAGTCCCCCGGCCCCGTCTTCGAGCGGACCGGCGAGGTGTTCGGGCCAGGACACGGATCATTCACCACGTCGCCCGACGGCACGGAGAGCTGGATGGTCTATCACTCTGCCCGCTACTCCGGCGCTGGCTGGGACCGGGTGATGAACGCGCAGCGGTTCACCTGGAAGGACGGAGCTCCGGTCTTCGGCGAACCCTTCGGAGAGGGCGACCAGCGCGTGCCGTCCGGCCAGTGAGAACGAAGAGGGGTGGATGCCGGCGGCCTCGGCCGCCGGCATCCACCCCTCTTTTTCGGCCCTTACAGGCCCGCGATGATCTCGCGCATCAGCGACGCGGTCTCGGACGGCGTCTTGCCGACCTTGACGCCGGCGGCCTCGAGGGCCTCCTTCTTCGCCTGCGCGGTGCCCGCCGAGCCCGACACGATGGCGCCGGCGTGGCCCATGGTCTTGCCCTCGGGGGCGGTGAAGCCCGCGACGTAGCCGACGACCGGCTTGGTCACGTTCGCCTTGATGAAGTCGGCCGCGCGCTCCTCGGCGTCGCCGCCGATCTCGCCGATCATGACGATGGCCTTGGTCTCGGGGTCGGCCTCGAACGCGGCGAGCGCGTCGATGTGCGTGGTGCCGATGATCGGGTCGCCGCCGATGCCGATGGCCGTCGAGAAGCCGATCTCGCGCAGCTCGTACATCATCTGGTAGGTCAGCGTGCCCGACTTCGACACGAGGCCGATGGGGCCCTTGCCGGTGATGTTGGCGGGAGTGATGCCGACCAGCGACTCGCCGGGCGTGATGATGCCGGGGCAGTTCGGGCCGATGATGCGGGTCTTGTCACCCTTCGACTGGGCGTAGGCCCACGCCTCGGCGGTGTCGCCCACGGGAACGCCCTCGGTGATCACGACGAGCAGCGGGATCTCGGCGTCGATGGCCTCGACCATGGCATCCTTCGTGAACGCCGGCGGCACGAACGCAATCGAGACGTCGGCGCCGGTCTTCTCGATCGCCTCAGCGACCGATGCGAAGACGGGCAGCTCGACGGGGTTGCCGTCGGCGTCGGTGTGCAGCACCGTGGTGCCGGCCTTGCGCGCGTTCACGCCGCCGACGACCTGCGTGCCCGCCTTCAGCATGAGCGCGGTGTGCTTGGTGCCCTCGCCGCCGGTGATGCCCTGGACGATGACCTTGGAGTCCTTGTTGAGGAAGATCGACATGTCTGTTCTTTCCTAGTTCCGGATGCTGAGGGGTCAGGCGTTGGCGAGCTCGGCGGCCTTGTCGGCGCCCTCGTCCATCGTCTCTGCCAGGGTCACGAGCGGGTGGTTCGCGTCGCGGAGGATCGCGCGACCCTCTTCGACCTTGTTGCCGTCGAGGCGCACGACGAGCGGCTTGGAGGCGCTCGAGCCGAGCTCGGCCAGCGCGCCGACGATGCCCTTGGCGACCGCGTCGCACGCGGTGATGCCGCCGAAGACGTTCACGAACACGCTCTTGACCTGCGGGTCGCCCAGGATGACGTCGAGGCCCGCGGCCATGACCTCGGCCGAGGCGCCGCCGCCGATGTCGAGGAAGTTGGCGGGCTTCACGCCGCCGTGGTTCTCGCCGGCGTACGCGACGACGTCGAGCGTCGACATGACCAGGCCCGCACCGTTGCCGATGACGCCGACCTCTCCGTCCAGCTTGACGTAGTTGAGGTCGTTCGCCTTGGCCTTGGCCTCGAGCGGGTCGGCCGCGGCCTTGTCTTCGAGCAGCTCGTGGCCCGGGTGGCGGAAGTCGGCGTTCTCGTCGAGCGAGACCTTGCCGTCGAGGGCGATGATGTCGCCCTCCTCGGTCAGCACGAGGGGGTTCACCTCGACGAGCGTCGCGTCCTCGCCCTTGTAGACGTTGAAGAGCTTGACGAAGACGTCGCTCACCTTGTCGACGAGGTCCTCGCCGAAGCCGGCGGCCTGTGCGATCTCGACGGCCTTCTGCTTGTCGATGCCCTGCAGCGGGTCGACGGCGACGCGGGCGAGGGCCTCGGGGCGCTCGACGGCGAGCTCCTCGATCTCCATGCCGCCCTCGACCGACGCGAGCGACAGGTAGGAGCGGTTGGCCCGGTCCAGCAGCACCGAGAAGTAGTACTCCTTGTCGATGCGGGCACCCTGGGCGACCATCACGCGCTTGACGACGTGGCCCTTGATGTCGAGGCCGAGGATCGCCTTCGCGGCCTCGTAGGCCTCATCGGGCGTCTTGGCGACCTTCACACCGCCGGCCTTGCCGCGACCGCCGGTCTTGACCTGAGCCTTGACGACAACGACACCGCCGATCTTCTCGGCTGCGGCACGCACCTCCTCCGGCGTGTCCGCGACGATGCCGGCGAGCACCGGCACCTCGTACTTCTCGAAAAGGTCTCGTGCCTGGTACTCGTACAGATCCACAGTTGTTTCCTTCGCAGGTGGCGAATGGGGTGGGGATGACGCTCAAAAGCGTCTCGACGTCGAGATATCGACCAATCCCCCAGCCTACTACCGCTTGCTGTCCGGTTCTGACGTGAGCGACGCGCCGGGGTGATCATGCTCCTGCGGGATCGGGGATCTCCTCGCCCGGCACGCGCGGCAGGCGCGCGAGATCGCACAGCGCCGGTCCCTCGATGCGACACCCGTCCGCGGTGAACCGCGACGCATGCAGCGGGCAGTCCCACGAGGAGTCGGCGTCGTTCCACCGCAGCACGCCTCCGAGGTGCGTGCAGACCGCGCTCACCGCGCAGGTGCGCCCCTCGACGGTGGCGATGCCGACCGGGTGCCCGCCGCGGTTCGCGACCACCCCCTGGCCTTCTGCCGGCCGGCGCACCGGCGTCGCGGCGGCCTGCGCACCGATCCAGCCGGACGCGGCTTCCCACCCCACCCGCAGGTTCTCGACGCCGCCGCGGGCGAGGTCGGCGGGCACCGTGAACCGCGTCGCGATCACGTTCATCCACTCCGGACGCTCCTTGTGCGGAACCTTCCCGATCTCGGCGGTCATGCGCAGTGCGGCGGCCGGGGCATTGGAGAGTCCCCACTTCGCGTACCCGGTGGCGAAGCGGATGCGGCCGAGCCCGCGCGGCATCGCGCCGACGAACGGCACCAGGTCGTGGGACTCGTAATCCTGGGCCGACCACGACGCGACCGTGCGCGCGCCCGGGAAGTGCCGCTGCGTCCACGAGACCAGATCGTCGATCTCGGCGCGCACCGAATCGCTGCGGCCCACCGCGAATCCATTGCCCGCGACGATCAGCTGGGCGAGATCGACCGGGCCGTCGTCGGCGGTCACCGATCGCACCGACTTCGTCCGGCCGTCGACCGAGATGTAGAGGCCCGACGGCGGCGGTGCATCCAGCTCGAACGCGACGCACGACGAACGCAGGCCACGGACTTTCGCGAAGTACAGCCCTCGATCCACGATGGGCGTGGCAGTGGCGAGCACCACCTGGCCCGCCTCGGCGTAGCCCGCCGTCGTCTCCACCCCTGCCTTGGGCACCGCGTGCACCCGCGTCACCCGCACGCCCGTGTGCAGCACGCCCCCGGCTGCCAGGAAGGCCCGCCCGAGGGCCAGGAGCAGGCGCTGCGGGTCTATCGCGACCTGACCGTCGAGTGCGACGGCATCCACCATCGGGAAAGGCGAGAGCGCGAGCTCCTGCGCCGACACCCGACGCACGGCGAGGCCCGCCTCGGACGCGGCGCGCAGCTCCGCGTCGACGCACGCAGCGCCCTCGGGAGTCTGCGCGTACGAGTAGGCGGTGCGCCGCGAGTACGGCACGCCGAGCTCATCGGCGATGCCGGTCAGCCAGCGCGCGCCGTCGAGGTTGGCCTCGACATAGGCGCGGGCGAGCCGCGCAGGGTGATGACGGCGCAGCGTCGACAGCACCGACCCCTGCAGCACCGTCAGCTTGCCGGTGTTCGCCCCCGACGCGAGCTCGCCCACCTCCCCGGCCTCGAGGACGGAGACGTCGTGTCCTTCGCGGGCGAGCATGAGCGCCGTGCTCAGACCCGTCAGCCCCGCTCCCACGACCACGACGTCACGCCGGCGGCCGGGTTCGAAGGGCGTTCCCGCCAGGGTCTCGGCGTCCCGCTTCCAGATCGGCGTCATCGCTCCACGCAAGCCGATGATCAGAGTCGCGTCGACCCGCTTGACAGCGCAGCCGACGCGGGTGCGAGGACGCCGGATTCGCAGCGCGGCGCGTCGGACTAGGCTCTCTTCAAGATGTCCGACACCACCGCCGCCCAGGGCCTCACCGCCGCCCAGGCCGCTTCGCGCGCCGCGGTGGTGGCCGCCGCACTCGAGCTGTTCGCCGAGCAGGGGTTCGATCAGACCTCGGTCGAGCAGATCGCGCAGGCGGCCGGCGTCTCGCGCTCGACGTTCTTCCGCCAGTTCGGCGGCAAGGACGACGTCGTCTTCACCGACCACGAAGAACTGCTCGACATGCTGCGCGACTTCCTCGCGCAGCAGCACCGCGACCCGTGGGCAGCGGTGTGCGAGGCATCGGTCCTGGTCTATGCGCACTTCGCCGCCGACCCCGAGCTCGCCCGTCGCCGCTATCAGGTGGTGCGGCAGGTCCCCGCACTGCGCGACCGCGAGATCGTCACGGTGTTCCGCTACGAGCGCCTGTTCGACGAGTACCTGCGCGCGTCACTGCCGGGCCTCGATCCGCTCGACGCGGTCGGCTTCTCGGCGCTCGTGACGGCGATCCACAATCACGTGCTGCGCCGCCTCATCCGCAGCGCGAAGAAGGTGCCGGCGTCGGTGCTGCGCACGGCGCTCGACGACGCGCGTCGCCGCTTCGGCGTGCTGCCCGGCGAAGACGCCACGGCGCGCGACGACGACGTGGTGATCGCGGTGTTCCCGCGCTCGACCCCGACCGCCGAGCTGACGCGCCTGCTTCGCGAGCAGCTGGACTCCTGACGACCGCTGCGCCCCGATGGACTCCGTCTCAGAACGGGGCGCCTCCGGTGTACTCCGCGTCCAGATACAGGGTGAACACCGACGATGGCACGAACTGGACTGTCGCGGGCGGTTTGTCGAGGTAGCGGCGCCCGGTGGGGCTGGTCCACTCGAGTACACCGTTCCCGCGTTGGCGGACGCGCCACGCGGACGCGTGCTTGAGGGTGTGGTGCCGGGGACAGAAGTGAGCCAGGTTTCCGTCCTCGGTGCGGCCGCCTTTCGCGTGGTCGTGCGTATGGTCGATGTCGCAGCGGATCGGCGAACGCGTGCAGCCCGGGAACCGGCACCGCTCATCGCGTGCTCGAAGAAATCTCTGAAGGTGCGCGGTCGGGCGGTACCGGTCCACTGCGAGCGGCAGCCCCGAGTACGGGTGGTACATCACCCGGTCCCACCCGGGCGCGTCCGCCGCGAGCCGGCGCGCGGTCTCCGCGTCGATGGGACCGTAGCCGGCGAGCAGTGCGGGCTCGTCACCCACCCCGGCGGCGGTGAGCACGGGGATCGTGATCTGCACCTGTGCGCGGATCGCGGCGAGCGTGTCGCCTACGCCGTGCGCGGCGGGCGCGCCGGTGAGGACGAGGTCGGCGAACAGGTCGGCCCGCAGTTCATCGAGCGATCGCTGCTCCCCGCACGGCCCGGTCGACAGATCAGGCCGTGGGATTCCGGAACCGGCCGAACCGTCAGCAACGCCGTCAGCATGGGCGCGGTCAGCAGCGGCAGCGGCAGCGCCGTCGGCAGCGGCAGCCCTTTCGGCCGCGGCCCCGGCTCCGGCGCCGGTCCCGGTGCCGGCTCCGGCTCCGGCTCCGGTCCCGGGCTCACCCTTCGCCGCGGCATCCACCGGTTCTTCCTCCGCGGTAGCGTCGCGCTGGGCGGCCTGCTCGATCTGCGCCATCTGCGTCAGCCGATCGAAGATCGCGTACGCAAGCACGGCCGGAAGGTCGGCGAGCAGCCGCGCCATGCCATCCCCCAGATCGACCACGCGGATCCGGCGCTCCCCCGCAGCACGCTGCTGCAGTTCGGCCGCCATCTCGGGGTCGATACGCGCCGCGACCACGCGGGCGATCGCCCGCAGCCGCGGCGGTGTCTCGAATCCGGCCGCCTCAAGCAGGATCCGCTCATACTCGGCGCGAACCGCATCGTCGAGCAACCCCGTCCCACACTCCACGATCGCCGCCGCATGCGCCTGATCGATCCGCCCCTCAGCGAACGCCCGATGCGTCTCAGCGAACCCGCCGACCAGACGACTGGAGGCCGACATCCGCGCCTGCACCGACCGGTCACTCAGCCGCATCACCGCACCCAGCTCGCTCGACACCTCCCGCAACGCCAGATCATGCACGACACTGCGGCCCATCACGCGCCGTTCACCCTCGCGAGCCCGCACGATATCGGCGGCATCCGCCAACAGCCGAGCCTCTTCCGCCTGCAGCCGCGCGATCCGCTCGCGCGTCGCCTGCACCCCCGAGACCACACGCTCCAGCGCACCCCAGGTGCTCTCGCCGGTGCCGATCTGGTGCCCCACCCTGTCTCCCGTCGAAACGCGCGTCAGCGCGACGAAGGATCAAACGAAACGTGGGCACGAGTTCGATCTCCCCCCAGTCTAGAACAGAGATACGACACTGACAAGGAGAATCTCGGCACGTTCTCCCAATCCGCGACCCCAACGGTGAACGCGGCCTCAGAGGGCGTCGTACACGGCCCGCAGGTAGGTGCGGCCCCGTTCGGACGCGAGGATGCCATCAGACATCCGGTTCATGACGTACGCGAAGGTGACGCCCCGGTCGACGTCGGCGGTGACGAGCGATCCGCCCCACCCGCCCCAGAACGCGACGCGCCCCTCCGGGATGTACGCGGTCGACAGCTCGTGACGCAGTCCCCACCCGAGGCCCCACCGCAGCGGCAGGCCGAGGACGAGATCGGTCCCCTCGATCGGCGCGGCGAAGACGCGGTCGACGGTCTCGGCCGACAGCATCCGCTTGCCGTCGACGACGCCGCGACCCGACACGAGCGCGTTGAGCCGCGCGACCGAGCGCGCGTTGCCCTGACCACCTGCGCCGCCCACGCCGGCGGCGCGCCAGGCGCGCGTCCAGGTGATCTCGGCCCCGAGCACCGGCCCCGCGAAGGTGCGCACCGCGGGCGACTCGGGCGGCAAGGCCGACAGGTCGAGCCGCGACGGCGGCGGCGGCACGACGGGCGACACCCGAGCGTCTTCGGCGGCCGGAAGGCCCAGCCAGAAGTCGGCGCCGAGGGGACCGGCGAGCTCGTCGGCGACGAATGCGCCGAGGCTGAGACCGGTCACCGCACGGACGATGCCGTGCACGAGATGCCCGTAGTCGAGCAGGTGGTAGCCGGACGCGGCGCCGGCAGGCCACCAGGGCGCCTGCGCCGCGAGCCGGTCGGTCGCGGCATCCACAGCGAGGATGTCGTCGGGGGTGACGGGTTGATCCCAGCCTGACACCCCGGACGAATGAGTCATCACGTGACGCACGAGCACGTCCTGCTTGCCGGCGGCGGCGAACTCGGGCCAGTACGTGGCGACAGGAGCATCGGGGTCCACGAGACCCCGGTCGATCAGCAGCAGAAGCGCGAGCGACGACACCGTCTTGGACAGCGACCACACGTTCGTGAGGGTGTCGCGCCCCCACGGAGCGGTGCGGGCGGCGTCGCTCCATCCGCCCCACACGTCGACCGCGGGACGGCCGTCGACGAGCACGCACAGCGAGCCGCCGAGCTCCTGCCCGTCCGCGAGGTTCGAGCGGAACGCCCCGATGAGCCCGGCGAAGCGCTCGTCGGCCTCGCCCTGCACGGTCGTCATGCCTGCGGCCTCGATGGTCATCCCGTCTCCTTCGACTGGTGTGGCACGAACGGTCCGCTGGGCATCCGTTCGTCGGATTGCTTGAACATACCGCGCGGTCGGTATGCTTGTCACCACCCGCACACATCAGCGATGTGATGTCGCACGATGCGCGACAGGATGGGAATCCGCCGACCGGGCGGGCACATCACGACGAGGAGGTCGGATGAGGATCACCGGAGCCGTGCTCGAGGTCTCGGGCGCCCAGCCGCCGTTCGAGACATCGCGGCCGTTCACCGTCGGCGAGGTCGACCTCGACCCGCCGCGGCGCGGCGAGCTGCTGGTGCGCATCGAAGCGGCCGGTGTCTGCCATTCCGACCTCAGCGTGGTCGACGGCAACCGGGTGCGCCCCGTCCCGATGCTCCTCGGCCACGAGGCCGCGGGCATCGTCGAGCAGACCGGCGACGGCGTCGACGACCTCCAGCCCGGCGATCGCGTCGTCATGACCTTCCTCCCCCGCTGCGGCGATTGCGAAGGATGCCGCACCGACGGCCGGCTGCCGTGCGCTCCCGGTTCGGCCGCGAACAGCGCCGGGACGCTGCTGGGCGGCGGCATCCGCATTCATCGGCAGGATCCGGATGCCTCGGCCGCCGCCGCAGGCGCGCCGCAGGACGTGCACCACCACCTCGGCGTCTCGGCGTTCGCAACGCACGCTGTCGTGAACCGCGCCTCGGTGGTGCGCGTCGACCCGGATGTGCCGCCCGACATCGCCGCGCTGCTCGGCTGCGCGGTGCTCACCGGCGGCGGCGCCGTCATCAACGCCGGTCGCCCGGCCCCCGCCGACCGCATCGTCGTGGTGGGCCTCGGCGGTGTCGGAATGGCGGCATTGCTGGTCGCCGTGGCGCTCGGGCACGAGGTCGTGGGCGTCGACCCGGTACCGGCGAAGCTGGCGTCCGCGCGGGAATCCGGTGCTGCGGCGGCCCTGACGCCCGAGCACGCGCTGCGCGACGGCATCCACGCTCCGCTCGTCGTCGAGGCGGCCGGCTCCGCCCGCGCGTTCGAGACCGCCCTCGCTCTCACCTCTCCCGGCGGCACCACCGTGACCGTGGGGCTGCCCGCACCCGACGCGCGCGCGAGCGTGTCGCCCCTGCAGCTGACCGCCGAGGCTCGCACGATCGTCGGCAGCTACCTCGGCTCGGCGGTGCCGGGCCGCGACATCCCCCGCTACGTCGAGCTGTGGCGTGCCGGCCGGCTGCCCCTGGAGCGCCTGGTGTCGTCGCGCATCGGACTCGACGAACTCGACGCCGCCATGGACCGTCTCGCCGCCGGCGGCGAGCTGCGGCAGCTCATCGTCTTCGACCACCCCACCCCCGAGAGGAACCTCGCATGACCAGAACCGCCATCGTCACCGGCGCCGCCCGCGGCATCGGCGCCGCCACCGCCCAGCGTCTCGCCTCCGACGGGTTCGCCGTCGCCGTGCTCGACCTCGACGACGCCGCGTGCGCGGCCACTGTCGGGTCGATCCTGGATGCCGGCGGCCGGGCGATCGCCGTCGGCGCGAACGTCGCCGACGCGGCGTCGGTCGAACGCGCCGTCGCGCGCGTCGTCGACGAGCTCGGCGCACCCACCGTGCTGGTGAACAACGCCGGGATCATCCGCGACAACCTGCTGTTCAAGATGACCGAGGACGACTGGGACGCGGTGCTGGCCGTGCACCTGCGCGGAGCCTTCCTCATGTCACGCGCCGTGCAGGAGCACCAGGTCGCCGCCCGCTGGGGCCGGATCGTCAACCTGTCGAGCACGTCGGCACTCGGCAACCGGGGGCAGGCGAACTACGCCGCGGCCAAGGCGGGGATGCAGGGCTTCACCAAGACGCTCGCGATCGAGCTCGGTCGCTACGGGATCACCGCGAACGCGATCGCACCGGGTTTCATCGTGACCGACATGACGCGGTCGACCGCCGAGCGCATGGGCGTGCCGTTCGAGGACTTCGTCCAGCACGCGGCCGCCGAGATCCCGGTCCAGCGCGCCGGAACCCCGGACGACATCGCGGCGGCCGCCTCGTACTTCTGCTCCGAAGAGGCGGGGTTCGTGTCCGGACAGGTGCTGTATGTGGCGGGCGGACCGCGCGCATGAGCATCGCCGTCGCCTCCCCCGAAGCGCTGCGCGAGGCCGTCGGCGCGTCCGCGACCGGCGAGTGGTTCGCCATCGACCAGGACCGCATCGCCGCGTTCGCCGACGCCACCGAGGATTGGCAGTGGATCCACCTCGATGCCGAACGCGCCGCCGCCGGCCCGTTCGGCGCCACGATCGCGCACGGCTACCTGACGCTGTCGCTGCTGCCCCGTCTGACCCAGGGGCTGCTCGAGGTCGGCGGCACCGGGATGGTCGTCAACTACGGCCTCGACAAGGTGCGCTTCCTGCAGCCGGTGACGGCCGGTTCGCGCGTGCGCGCGGTGACCGAGATCGCCTCGGTCGAGCCGACGCCGCAGGGCTGGCGGGCGGGCCTGCGCACGACGGTCGAGCTCGAGGGCGCATCACGCCCGGCGCTCGTCGCCGAGACGCTCGCGCTCTTCGTCCCCGAGGGATAGGACCGATGGATGCCGGCGGCCGCGGCCGCCGGCATCCACAGGGCTGAGGATTCGCCCCAGCCGCCAGGCGGGCGAAGGCATCATGGCGCCGGCGAGCATCCGGACCCGAGGTCACACGCGCTCGAGCACCATTGCCATGCCCTGACCGCCGCCGACGCACATCGTCTCCAGGCCGTAGCGGCCACCGATGGACGCGAGGCCGTTGATGAGCGTCGAGGTGATGCGGGCCCCGGTCATGCCGAAGGGATGCCCCACCGCGATCGCGCCGCCGTGCACGTTGAGCCGGTCGGGGTCGACGCCGAGCTCGCGTGCGGACGGGATCACCTGCGCGGCGAACGCCTCGTTGATCTCGACGAGGTCCATGTCGTCGATCGACAAGCCGGCGAGCGCGAGCGCACGGCGCGACGCCTCGACGGGCCCGAGGCCCATGATCTCGGGCGAGAGTCCTGACACTCCCGTCGACACGATGCGGGCGAGCGGCTGCAGCCCGAGTTCGTCGACGACGCGATCCGACACCACGACGACCGCCGCAGCGCCGTCGTTGAGCGGGCAGCAGTTGCCGGCGGTCACGGTGCCGTCCGGCCGGAAGACCGGGTCCAGGGCGGCCAGTGCTTCGACCGTGACGCCCGGGCGCGGGCCGTCGTCGGCGTCGACCACCGTCCCGTCGGCGAGTGTCACGGGGGTGATGTCGCTCGCCCAGAACCCCGACGCGATCGCCGTCTCGGCCCGCTGCTGCGAGCGCACGGCGAACGCGTCCTGCTCGTCGCGCGTGATGCCGCGCAGCTGCGCGACGTTCTCGGCCGTCTGTCCCATCGCGATGTATGGGTCGGGCAGCGCCCCGTCGGCGCGCGGGTCTGTCCACGGCGGCGTGCCGCCGCCGGCCCGCGCCGCCGTCCGCTGCAGCGCGCCGGCGAACGCCGGGTTGACGGCATCCACCACATCCGAGAGGCCCGCGCCGTATCTCGACACGGACTCGACACCCGCCGACACGAACACGTCGCCCTCGCCCGCCTTGATGGCGTGGAAGGCCATGCGCGTCGTCTGCAGCGACGACGAGCAGTACCGGTTGACGGTGGTGCCCGGCACGGTGTCGAAGCCGAGCAGCACCGCGACGATGCGCGCCAGGTTGAAGCCCTGCTCGCCGGCGGGCTGGCCGCACCCGACCAGCAGGTCATCGATGCGCGCGGGGTCCAGCCAGGGCACGCGGTCGAGCGCGGCGCGCACCATGCGCGCGGCGAGGTCGTCGGGTCGCACGTCTGCGAGCGATCCCTTGCGCGCGCGCCCGATCGGCGAGCGCGCGGTGGCCACGATGTAGGCCTCGGTCATGGGTTTCGTTCCCTCTCTTCTGGTGTCGAGCAACCGCGTACTCGTCGAACGACCCCGTTCTCGACGGGGAGGACGTGGTCGTTCGGCGAGTAACCGCGGTGTCGACGAGGTGGGCGGGGTGGATGCCGGGGGTCAGACGAACGCGGGGATGCCGGTGATGGCGCGGCCGACGATGAGCGAGTTCATGTCGTACGTGCCCTCGAACGTGTAGACGGCCTCGGCGTCGGCGAAGTAGCGGGCGATGCCGTACCCGGCAGGGATGCCGAGCTGCTCCTGACCGCCCAGCTGCACGCCGTTGCCGCCGCAGATCTCGCGGCACAGGGCCACGGTCTCGCGCACGCGCGCGCTCACGAACGCCTTGGCCATCGCCGAGTGGTGGTCCTGCTGCTCCCCCGCGTCCTGCAGCTGCGACACCCGCACGCACATGCCGATGCAGGCCGTGATGTTCGCGAGCGCATCGGCGAGCTTCTGCTGCACGAGCTGGAACGAGGCGATGGGCTTGCCGAACTGCACCCGCGCCGCAGCGTACGCGAGGGCGCACTCGTAGGCGCCGACGGCGACGCCGAGCGCCTGCCACGCCACCTGCGCGCGGGTCAGGCGCAGCACGACGGCGAGGTCGCGGAAGCCGTCGATGCGCTGCAGGCGGTCGCTCTCGGGCACCACCACGTCCTGCAGCACGATGTCGGCGTTCTCGACGGTGCGCAGCGACTGCTTGCGCTCGATCTTGGTCGCGGTGAAGCCGGGCGTGGGCGTGCGCACCAGGAACCCCTTGACCTGCTGGTCGGCGACGTCGCGTGCCCAGATGACGACGAGGTCGGCGAACGCGCCGTTGCCGATCCAGCGCTTGGCGCCGTTGAGCACCCATTCGTCCGCACCGTCGGCACGCGTGCGGCGCTCGGCGGTGGTCTCCAGTCCCTTCGCCGTGTCGGAGCCGTGGCCGGGCTCGGTGAGCCCGAAGCACGCGATCTGCTCGCCGCGGGCGAGCACCGGCAGCCATTCCGCGCGCTGCTCATCCGACCCGCCGACGGCGATCGAGGTCATCGCGAGCCCGGAGTGGACTCCGATGAAGGTCGCGGTGGACGGATCGGCGCGCGAGATCTCCATCGCGACCCACCCGCGGAAGACGTTGCTGTTCTCGAACTCGCGGGTCTCGTCGAACGCGTTGCCGTACAGGCCGAGCTCCGCGATCCGCGGCACGAGGTGCCGCGGGCTCTCGGCGCGATCCCAGTGGTCGTCGGCGAACGGGCGCACCTCGGTCTCGAGGAAGTCGCGGATCCCGCGCAGCGCCCGCTGCTCGGCGTCCGACAGCAGTGTCTGGAAGCCGTAGAAGTCCGCGTCGAGGACGTCGGCCGGCGCAGCATGCGACTCGGGGAGGGTGGTCGGGGTCAAGGTGAACGTCATCGTCTCTCCTCGATGTCAGGGGTTGTGCGAACGAGTATGCAACACTTTCGAATCTGTTGCATCTCGGTGGGCGATCGCGGGTAGAGTTCCGGCATGACCCGGACGGCGACCGACACCGCCCGCGCGACGATTGCGACAGTGGGGACGGATGCCGCCCCCTCGTGGCTCTCGGAGCGCCTGGCCGACGGCATCCATTCCGACGCGCAGCGCGCGTTCGACACGGCTCGCGAGACGTTCATCGCAGGGCGACGCATCGATATGACCGCGCTCGCGGCGACCCTCGGTGTGGATCGCACCTCGCTGTTCCGCTGGGTCGGCAACCGTGACGCGCTGCTGGGAGAGGTGCTGTGGTCTCTCGCGATCCCGACGCTGGTGCAGGCCGAGCATGCGGCCGCCGGCACGAGCGGCGCGGACCGCATCGCCGCGATCCTCACGCACTTCGTCGACGACCTCAACACGGCCGAGTACTTCCGCGCGTTCCTGCGCCGGGAGCCCGCCCGCGCCCTGCGTCTGCTCACGACGAAAGAGAGCCCGATCCAGCGTCGCTACGTCGCGACCGCCGAGTGGCTGGTGCGCCGGGATCTCGGCGACGAACCGCTCGACGGCGCCATCGCCCCGGCCGACCTCGCGTACATCCTGGTGCGCCTGTCGGAGTCGTTCACCTACGCCGATCTGATCTCGGGTGACGTGCCGAGCGCCGAGCGGGCGAGGGTCGCCTTCCGCCTGCTGCTGCGGGCGGACGCATGAGCGCCGCCGTGCGGGTCCCGTTCGCGACGCGCTGGAACGACAACGACCAGTACGGCCACCTCAACAACACCGTCTACTACGCCGCGATGGACACCGCCGTCAACGCGTTCATGATCCGCGAGGGCGGCCTGGAACCCGTGGGCGGCGACGCCATCGCGCTGTGCGCGGCCTCGTCGTGCGAGTTCCGCGCCTCGGCCGGCTTCCCCGAGCCGCTCGAGGTCGGCATCGGCGTCGAGCGCCTGGGCACCACGAGCATCACCTGGGCGCTCGCGATCCTGCGCGCCGGGACCGACGACCAGATCGCTGCCGGACGCTTCGTGCACGTGTTCGTGGATGCCGCGACCCGGCGTCCGAGGGCGGTGCCGGCATCCATCCGCCGCGCGCTCGCGACGCGCGGCCTCGCCGGCTGACGCGGGCGGCCTCGCGGCCGCGACAAACAAACCGACCATCCGGTATGCTGTTATCCACGGCCCGCCGACGGGACGTGGAGAGAGTCGACGATGACCGCAGTTCCGGGATTGGATGCCGGCGGCCTGAGCGCCTGGCTGGCCGAGGCGCACCCCGACCTGGCGCGGGACGAGCTCATCGCGACCGTGATCGCCGGCGGCCGCAGCAACCTCACGTACGCCGTCGACGGAGCGACGATGCCGCTCATCGTGCGCCGGCCGCCGCTCGGCCATGTGCTCTCGAGCGCGCACGACATGCGGCGCGAGCACCGCGTGATCTCCGCCCTCGCCCAGACCGCCGTCCCGGTCCCCCGCGTGATCGACGTCGTCGACGACACCGCCGAAGCCCGCGTCACGGGCACGGTGTTCTTCGTGATGGAGCGGGCGCCCGGGCGCGTGCTCGCCCACCGCGCGCAGAACGCCGCGTACCCGCCAGAAGCCCTGCGGCGGCTGAGCCTCGACCTCGCGCGTCACCTCGCCGACCTGCACGCGGTCGACCCCGCCGCAGTGGGCCTCGCCGACTTCGGCCGCCCCGACGGCTACCTCGACCGCCAGCTCGCCACCTGGCGCCGACAGCTGGAGGCGTCGCGCTCGCGCGAGACGCCTCAGCTCGATGCCCTGCAAGAGAGCCTGGCCGGCGGCATCCCTTCTTCCACGCGCACGGGGATCGTGCATGGCGACTACCGCCTCGACAACGCGCTCGTCGTGGACGACGCCGACGGCCCGCGCATCTCGGCCATCCTCGACTGGGAGATGGCGACGCTCGGCGACCCGCTCGTGGACCTCGGCATCCTCGCGCTGTACTGGAACATCGCGGAGCTCCCCGGCGGCGACGGCGCCGTGCCGAGCGCCGTCGACCCGGACGCGGGCTATGCGACCTTCGACGAGCTCGTCGACGCGTACGCCGAGCAGGCAGGCATCGCCGTGCCCGACCTGCGGTGGTACCGCGCCTTCGCCGCGTACAAGCTCGCCGTGATCCTCGAGGGCATCCACTTCCGCTACCAGGCCGGCGCGACCGTCGGCGAGGGGTTCGAGCGGATGGGAGCCCTGGTCGAGCCGCTCGCGGGGCTCGGCCGCCGCACGCTCGACGCCCGCACACCCGACACACGCACTGCCGAGCCCCGCAGAGAGGTGCACTGATGGACTTCGCCCCCGACGCCACAGCCCAGGACCACACCGAGCGCGCCCGCGCCTTCGTCGACGAGCGGGTCCTGCCCGCCGAGCCGGTGCTGGACGCGCAGCTGACCGCGACGCCCGACGAATGGGGTGTGCGCCCCATCGTGCGCGAGCTGCAGAGCGAGGCCCGCACCCGAGGCCTGTGGAACCTGTTCCTGCCCGGCGAGCGCGGCGCCGGCCTCAGCAACCTGCAGTACGCGCCCGTGGCCGAGGTCACCGGGTGGAGTCCCCGCCTGGCGCCGCCGGCGTTCAACTGCGCCGCGCCCGACACCGGCAACATGGAGGTGCTGAACGACTTCGGCACGCCCGCCCAGCAGGAGCAGTGGCTCCAGCCGCTGCTGGAGGCCCGCATCCGCTCGGCGTTCTGCATGACCGAGCCCGACGTCGCCTCGTCGGACGCCACGAACATCGGCACCCGGATCCGCCGCGACGGCGACCATTACGTGATCACCGGCCGCAAGTGGTGGTCGACGGGCGCGATGAACCCGGACGCCGCGGTCTTCATCGTGATGGGGAAGACGGATCCGGATGCCGCACGCCACCGTCAGCAGTCCATGATCCTGGTTCCCCGCGACACGCCGGGTGTGCGCATCGTGCGACCCCTCACCGTGTTCGGCTACGACGACCGCGATCACGGCGGGCACGCCGAGATCGCCTTCGACGAGGTGCGCGTGCCGGCGAGCAACCTGATCGCCGGCGAGGGCGAGGGCTTCGCGATCGCGCAGGCGCGCCTGGGCCCCGGCCGCATCCATCACTGCATGCGCGCGCTCGGCATGGGCGAGAGGGCGCTCGCGCTCATGGTCGCGCGCGCCGGCGAGCGCCACGCGTTCGGCGGGTCGCTGTCGGAACAGGGCGTCGTGCGCGAGTGGATCGCCGAAGCGCGCATCCAGCTGGAGTCGCTTCGCCTGCTCGTGCTCAAGACGGCGTGGCTGATGGACACCGTCGGCAATCGCCACGCGATGACCGAGATCCAGGCGATCAAGATCGCCGTGCCGCGGGCGGTGCAGCAGATCATCGACCGGGCGATCCAGCTGCACGGCGGCGCGGGTGTCTCGTCCGACACCCCGCTCGCCGAGCTCTACGCCGGCATCCGGTCGCTGCGCATCGCCGACGGTCCCGACGAGGTGCATCTCGCGAGCCTCGGCCGGGCGCAGCTGCGCTCATGACGACGGATGCCGCCACCCGGGCATGACCGACGGCCCCGGGCGCCGGCATCCACCTCCCCCACTCAGAGGTCGAAGGAGACCGTGATGACCCACCCCACCGACCCCGCGATCGACGGGCCCGGATTCGCGACGATGTCGGTCGCGAGCATCCTGGCCGAATCGGCCGAGCGCCACGCCGACCGCGTCGCCTTCCACTTCGCGGGTGGGACGACGAGCTACCGCGAACTGTGGGACCAGACGCGCGCGTACGCCGGCGCGCTGCGGGAGCGCGGCATCGGGCGCGGCGACCGCGTGGCGATGCTCATGCCGAACGTGCCGGACTTCGCGCGCGTCTACTACGCCGTGCTGTCGCTGGGCGCGATCGTCGTGCCCGTGCACCTGCTCTTCAAGTCCGACGAGATCTCGTACGTGCTGAGCGACGCCGACGCCGACCTGCTGGTGGTCGCGGCGCCGCTGCTCGGCGAGGCCGTTCCGGCCGCGGCCGCGGCCGGCGTGCCACTCGTGACGGTGCTGCTGCCGGTGTCGTCGGACGCCGGGCTCCCGCGCTTGGAAGCCGAGGCGGCCGCTGCAACCCCGATCGCCCGGCACGAATCGGTGGGCCCGCTGGACGCCGCCACGATCCTGTACACGAGCGGCACCACCGGCACACCCAAGGGCGCCGTCGGCTCGCACCTGTCGATCGTCGAACAGGTGCACACGACGCTCATCGACGCGTTCGACCTGCGCGCGGACGACATCGTGTTCGGAGGGCTGCCGCTGTTCCACACGTTCGGGCAGACGGCCGTCATGAACATCGCGCTGCGGGTGGGGGCATCCGTCATCCTGCTCCCCCGCTTCGACGCCGACGAGGCGCTCGCGCTCATGACATCGCTCGAGGCGACCGTGTTCACGGCAGTGCCGACGATGTACGTCGGCATGCTCGAGGCTTCCCGGCGGTCCGCGGCCCGCCCGCCCCTCCGCTACGCGGTCTCGGGCGGCGCGGCACTGCCCGTCGCCGTGCTCGAGGCGTTCCGCGACACGTTCGGCGCCGATGTGCACGAGGGGTACGGCCTCACCGAGACCGCGCCGACCGTGTCGTCCAACCCGCTCGGGCGGCCGATCCGGCCCGGCACCGTCGGGCGCACACTGTGGGGCGTCGACGTCGCGATCGCCGACCCCGACGACGAGGGCGCCGTGGCGCTGCTCGACGCGCCGGACGCGCTCGGCGAGATCGTGGTGCGCGGCCACAACCTGTTCAAGGGATACCTCGGACGAGCCGACGCCTCCGCCGACGCCGTCGTCGACGGGTGGTTCCGCACGGGCGATCTCGGCACCTACGTCGACGGCGTGCTCACGATCGTCGACCGCAAGAAGGACATGATCGTCCGCTCCGGCTACAACGTGTACCCCACCGAGGTCGAGGCCGTGCTGGCGCGGCACCCCGGTGTCGCCGTCGCGGCCGTCTTCGGCGTGGCCGACGACGTACGCGGACAAGAGGTGCACGCCGCCGTCGTGCCGCATGAGGGCGTCACCCTCGACGCCGACGAGGTGGTCGCCTTCGCCCGCGACCGCATCGCCGCGTACAAGTACCCGCGCGTCGTCCACATCGTGCCGTCGCTGCCACTCGGCGCCAGCGGCAAGGTGCTCAAGCGCGACCTCGTGACGCAGTTCACCCCGGTGCGCTGACGCGAGTTCGAGTTCACGCCGCCTGGAGCCACTCTCATGGACTCGGCCAGCAGTGGTCGCCGCGCGATCGTCCGATCGGCGGCTCGCGGCGTTTCGACTCGCTCCGCTCGCTCAACGACCAGAACTCGGTCGTTGAGCGACGCGAGGAACGAGCGAAGACGAAACGCGGCGAGACGCTCTCGCGAACCCACGCCGACGCCGACGTCGCAGACGTGGCAGGGTCCGACGAGCGGTGTGCGGCGTTTCGACTCGCTCCGCTCGCTCAACGACCAGAACGTGGTCGTTGAGCGAAGCGAGGAACGAGCGAAGACGAAACGCCGCAAGCCGCCCTCGACAACCCGGCCCAGCGCGGGCGCAGCCTGGTCCGATGGGCGGCTTGCGACGTTTCGTCCCTCCTCCGCACAACGACACGGCCCGGACCCCGCGGGGTCCGGGCCGTGTCGCCGGGGGGGATCAGCTGCCGGGGATGCCCTCGCCCGACAGGTCGACGGGCGCCGGGTCGACGGAGGTCACGCTGCCGCCGTCGACGGCGTAGGTGGCGCCGACGTAGTCCTGCACACCCTGGTCGACGGCGGTGATGCCGACGCCGAGGTAGGCGGCGTGGCTGTCTTCGCCGAACGAGAGCGGAAGGATGCCGTTGCCGGCGAGGTCGCCCGAGGTCACGGCCGAAACCAGCGATTCCCGCGTCGGGTTCTCGCCGGCGGCCTCCAGTGCCTCGGCGAACAGGTACGCGACGCTCATGCCGTAGATCGTGTTGCCGTCGAAGGGCGCGCCGTCGTTGTAGTCGTCGTTCACCTGGCGGAACAGCGACACCCAGTCGGAGTCCCCGCCGAGCGACGGCAGGTAGTTGGTGCCGACGAGGCCCTGCAGCAGCTTGGGGCCGACGTCCTCGCCGAGGTACCCGACGAGCGTGGGGTAGTCCGCGCCCGACGACGACGAGAACCACATCGGGAACCACCCCATCTTGGCCGCGGTCCCGAGGGCCAGTGCGGTGAACCCGTTGATGGTGCCGAGGATGTTGATCTCGCAGCCGGCCGCCTTGAGCGCGCCGATCTGCGCCGACACGTCCTGGTTCGACACCGAGTACCGCTCCACGTGGGCGAGCCCGTCGGCGCCGAGCGCCAGCTCTGCACCCTCGATCATCTCGTCGCCGAAGTCGTCGTCCTGCCCGAGCAGGCACACGACCTTGTCGGGGTGCTCGTCGGCCGCGTACTGCGCGAGCGCCGCGCCCTCGACCATGTAGTCGGCGTTGAACCCGAACGTGTACGGGTACGTCTCCGGCTGGTTCCAGCTGGTCGAGCCGGAGGCGACGAACAGGTCGGGCACCTTGTTCTGGTTCAGGTACTCGAGCACCGCCGTGTGGGTCGGGGTGCCGAGCCCGTTGACGATCGCGAAGACGTCGTCCTCCTGCACGAGCTCGCGCACCACGGTCTGCGTGGTCGCCGGGTTGTAGCCGTCGTCCTTCACGATGTAGTCGATCGAGCGGCCGTGGATGCCGCCCTTCTCGTTCAGGTACGCGAAGTACGCGGTCGCCGCCGCCGAGATCGACGAGTACCCGGCCGCGGCCGGACCGGTCAGCGGAGTGTGCGTGCCGATCGTCACGGTGTCGTCGCTGACGCCGGGGACGTCCTCGTCGCCGGCGCTCGTGGCAGCGGGTGTGCTGCATCCCGCGAGCGCAACGGCGACGGCGGCGGCGCCGACGGTCGCCGCGAGGCGGCGGGTGAGGGTGTGCTGTGACATGGTCACCTCTTTCTGTGTGATGTGGGTGGTGCGGTTTCGAGCTCAGGTGCGGGTTCGGGCGGCGCGGCTTCACGCGGGGGTTCGGGATGCCGCGCCCCGGCGCCGCTCCTGCGCCGCCGCCACTGCCGGCCGATGCCCGCCAGCCCGCCCGGCCGGGCGAGCGTCACGACGATCAGCAGCAGCCCGAAGACGAGGATCGAGAGGTTGCCCGAGAGACGCTGCTCGACCTCGGCGGGAAGGGGCAGCGCATCGGCGGCGACGCCCAGCATCCACGGCAGCATCACGATGAGCGCCGAGCCGATCGCCGCTCCCCCGATGCTGCTGAGGCCACCGAGCACGACGGCCACGACGAGCAGCAGCGAGAAGGCGAGCGTGTACGCGCCGGGGCTGACCGACTGCGTCACGAAGCACAGCACGGCGCCGCCCGCACCGGCGGCGAGAGAGCTCGCCGTGAACGCGCCGACCTTGACGCGCCCCGGCCGCACGCCGTTCAGCCGCGCCGCGGTCTCGTCGTCGCGCACGGCCCGCATGCGCAGTCCGGTGGGGCCCTTCGTGAGCACGACGAGCGCGGTCACCACGACACCGGTCACGAGGATCGCGACCCACGCCTGCCACTGCTCGACCGCGATCAGCCGTTCCAGCAGCGGGGACACGCCGTCGTAGGCGATCTGCACGCCCTGATCTCCGCGCAGCACGCCCGAGAACACCGCCGCGACCGCGGGCAGCGCGATCACGAGCGCGAGCGTGACCCCGGCGAGGTAGGGTCCCCGCAGCCGCGCTGCCGCAAGACCCAGCAGCCAGCCGATCACGCCGGCGACCAGCGCGGCCACGAGCAGAGAGACCAGGAATCGCGGGATGCCGGTGGCCCCGGCATCCGTCATCGCATTGGCCGTCAGCGCGAAGCCGTAGCCGCCCGCGGCCATGAGCGCGGCATGACCGAGCGAGAGCTGGCCCGAGCGGCCGATGAGGACGGTGAGCCCCGCGGTCGCGCAGAAGTACGCGGCGATCGTCGCGAGCTGGAAGTTGCGGTACGGGTCCAGCAGGAAGGTGCCGCCGATCGCGAGGACGGTGAGCCCCGCGCCGAGGACGAGGATGCGAGGGATGCCGCGCAGCGGCCTCATCCGCCCGCTCATGCGCTGCGCGCCTCTCGCAGCGAGAACAGCCCGCCCGGGCGCAGCAGCAGCACCGCCACGAGCAGCACCAGGACGCCGATCGGCGCGACCGTCGCACCGAGGTAGCCGGTGACGAGCGTCATCGCGACGCCGACCACGAGTCCGCCGAGCAGCGCACCGACGGGTGAATCGAGCCCGCCCACCACCGCCACCGCGAACGCGTACACGAAGAGCATGTCGGTGGCGTGCGGGTTGAGGCCGAGCTCGGTGGGGACCAGCAGCAGCGCGGCGAGCGCGGCGACCGCGGCCGACAGCATCCATCCGATCGTCACCATGCGGTCCACGCGCACGCCCAGCACCCGCGAGACCTCGGGAGCGAAGGCGGCACCCCGCAGCTGCAGGCCGAGCGACGTGCGGGTGAACAGCAGCGCCAGCGCGGCCATCACGACGAGCGCGACGACGAGCACGAACACGTCGTACGGCGAGAGCAGCGGGACGCCGCTCACCATGATCGGGCTGTCGTCGAAGGGCGCGCGCATCGGGCGGTACTGCGCGCCGAAGAGGACGCCCAGCAGCGATTGCAGCACCATCACGAGCCCGATCGCCACGATCACTCCGGCGAGCGGGCTGCTGTGCGGGGCGAAGCGCATGAGCCCCCGCTCGACACAGAAGCCGATCGCCGCGCCTGCGAGGATCCCCGAGACCAGGCCCACCCAGTACGAGCCGGTGAGGCCGGTGACGGCGAAGGCGATGTACGCGGCGACGAGCGCCATCGCGCCCTGTGCGAAGTTGACGATGCGCGCGGCGCGCCAGATCAGCGCGAGTGACAGCGCGAACAGCGCGAAGATCGCGCCGCGCGCGAGGCCCGTCGCGAAGAGGAAGAGCAGTCGGTCCATCAGAATCCCAGGTAGGCGTGGCGGAGGGTGTCGTCGGCGGCGAGGGCCGCCGCGGACGCATCGGCGACGACGCGGCCGAGGTCGAGCACGATCCCGCGGTCGGCGATCGACAGCGCGCTCGTCACGTTCTGCTCGGCGAGCAGCACGGTCAGCCCGCGGCTCGAGGCGGCGTCGCGGAGGGTCGACATGAGGTGCGCGACGACGAGCGGCGCGAGCCCGAGCGACGGCTCGTCGAGCGCCAGCAGCACAGGGTCGGCGACGAGCGCGCGGCCGAGGGCCAGCATCTGCCGCTCGCCGCCGGACAGCTGGTGCCCGGCGCTGGTGCGGCGGCGGGCGAGCGGCTCGAACATCTCGTACACGTCGGCGACGGCGCGCTCGCGGGCGGCCCCGCGATGACGCCACAGGGCACCCAGGTGCAGGTTCTCGTCGACGGTGAGCTCGGCGACGACGCTCTGCCCCTCCGGCACCAGGGCGAGTCCGCGTCGGGCACGGTCCTCGGTGCGCAGTGCGGTGAGGTCGCGGCCGTCGAGACGGATGTCGCCGGATGCCGGGGCCACCAGCCCCGCGATCGTCCGCAGCAGCGTCGTCTTGCCGGCGCCGTTCGCGCCGAGCAGTGCGACGACCTCGCCGGGTGCGAGGTCGAAGCCGACGCCGTGGAGCACGGGCGCGCCGCCGTAGCCGACGGTGAGAGCATCGATCGCGAGCGCACCGCCGCGCGTGCCGGTGACCGCGGGCGCGGTCATGCCGTCGCCTTCACACCGAGGTAGGCCTCTTCGACGCGCGGGTCGTCACGCACTTCGTCCGGAGCGCCGTGCGCGATCACGCGGCCGAAGTCGAGCACGACGATGCGGTCGGAGAGTCCCATGACGAAATCGACGTGATGCTCGACCAGCAGGACCGCACACCCCGTCGAGGTCGCGGCGCGCACGACGTCGCCGAGGGCGGCGATGTCGTCCGAGCCCAGCCCGCCCGCGGGCTCGTCGAGCAGCAGCAGTCGCGGGTCGGTGACCAGGGCGCGCGCGAGTGCGACGCGCTTGCGGTCGGGGTAGGGCAGCGCCGCGACCGGACGATCCGCCGGCGGTTCCAGGTCGAGCGCCCGCAGCTGCGCGGCGACCCGGTCAGCGGCGTCGCGACGCCCGGCGACCGGAAGCAGCACGTTCTCGCGCACGGTGAGGCCGGCGAAGAGCCCCAGTCCCTGCAGCGTGCGCGAGACGCCCCGCGCGGTCAGGTCCGCCGTGCGCCGCGGTGCGGGCGCACCGTCGATGCGCACCGCGCCGCGGTGGCGGACGAGCCCGCACACCGCGTTGAACACCGTGGTCTTGCCGGCTCCGTTCGGGCCGATCAGCGCCACGATCTCGCCCGGCTGCACGTCGAACGACACATCGTCGAGCGCAGTGAGCCCACCGAACGCGACGCTCACGGAGCGCAGTTCGAGCCGGGCGGCGGAGCCCTCGGGGGCGGTGGTTCGTGCAGACATCGGCACCTCTTCGTGTCGGGTGTCCTCACCCTAGCGCAGAAACCGACCGGGCGGTATGTCCCTGTTGCATGATCGTGATGCGGCCTCGCCCGGACGGGCCGTGCGTGCGGCATCCACCCCAACTCCGCGGTCCGAATATCGGAGATTCGCGCGTTTTCCGGAGAATGTGGCGGCGCTCGCTCCGGAAACGTCGCGATCGTCCGATATTCGGCCCCGCACCCAAGGCGAGCGCGGTCCCCACGACGTCGGCGAACGGATGCTGCCCCGACCCGCGGATCCCTGACGCTGTGAACACCCCGGCCGCCGGCATCCTCGCGCTCCGAATATCGGACAATCCCGCGTTTTCCGGAGGATCGGGCGCCGCCGCTCCGGAAACGGCGCGATCATCCGATATTCGGACCCGCACCGTTGGCCGCGGAATGCCCGCGAGCACCCGCCGCCAAGACCGGGACCAGACCGGGCAGCGCACAGTGCGCTGCGCGCTGCGCGCTGGGCGCCGCGCCGCGCCGCGCACAGCGCGCGGCGCGGGTCGCGAACTCGGCCTACCGGTGCGGGATGCCGGCGATCATGCCGCCGTCGACGACGAACTCTGCGCCGCTGGTGAACGCCGACGCGTCGGAAGCGAGGAAGACGATCGTGCCGGCGAGGTCGGACGGCTCGCCCGGGCGGCCGAGTGGGATGTCGAGGTGCGCGGGATCGATCCGCGTGGTCATCGACGTGCTGATGAAGCCGGGATGCACCGAGTTGACCCGGATTCCTGAGGGGCCGAGCTCGACGGCGAGCGATTGCGACAGCCCGCGCACGCCGAACTTGGCGGCGGTGTAGCCGTGCAGTCCGGGACTGCCGCGCATGCCTTCGACCGACGAGATGTTGATGATCGAGCCGCGACCCTGCGCCTTCATGACGGGCACGACGGCGCGACAGCCGAAGAAGACGCCGGTGAGGTTCACGGCGATGACGGCGTTCCACTTCTCGGTCGTGAAGTGCTCGATGGGCGCGGCGTTCGCGATGCCCGCGTTGTTCACGAGGACGTCCAGCGCTCCGAAGGCGTCGAGGGATGCCTGCACCGCCGCATCCCATTCCCCCTCGTTCGTCACGTCGAGGTGGACGTAGCGCGCGCGGGCGCCGAGTTCTTCGGCGAGCGCGGTTCCCTCGTCGTCGAGGATGTCGGCGATGACGACCCGTCCGCCCGCGTCGTGCAGCGCCCGCGCATACGCCTCACCGATGCCGCGGGCGCCGCCGGTGACGAACGCGACCTTGCCCTCGAGGTCGAACGGGTTCACTCGCCCATCTCCCTGGTCCATGCCCACCCTGTCGAGTACGCGGTTTGTCGCCGAGACCGCATGTCATCGACGTGGATATCGTGCGTGCTCGGCGAGACCGCACGTTCTCGACACACCCGGCTCACGACGCCACCTCGATCACGACGCGGCCCACGGTCGAGCCCGACGCGAGCGCGGTGAGCGCTTCGGGCGCGCGCTCGAACGGCACGACGTGGTCGACGACGGGATGGATGCCGCCGGCCGCGGCCGACCGTGTCAGCTCCGCTCGTGCGTCGTCGATGAGATCGGGGCGCACCCGCGGGTACAGCCCCCAGTGCAGGCCGAGCACCGAGTAGTTCTTGACGAGCACGTGCCCCGCCGGCAGGGCCTGGATCGCACCGCCCGCGAAGCCGACCACGACGATGCGTCCCTCGAACGCGATGCATTTCGTCGACGCGTCGAAGGCCGCGCCGCCGACCGGGTCGAACACCACGTCGGCGCCGTGCCCGCCGGTGGCGGCCTTCACGCCGGCGACGGTGTCGTCGACTCCGCGGATCAGCACGACCTCGGCACCCGCCGAACGGGCCACCGCCGCCTTGGCCTCGGAACCCACGACGCCGATCACCCGCGCACCTGCGGCGGCCCCCAGCTGCACGGCCGCGAGTCCCACACCGCCGGCGGCGGCGTGCACGAGCAGCCACTCCCCCGCCTGCAGCGCGGCTCGCCGGTGCAGCCCGAACCATGCCGTCTGATAGGCGACCGTCAGGCCTGCGGCCTCGGCATCGGTGAGCGCGTCCGGCGCCGCCCAGACATCGGATGCCGGAAGCACGGCGTATTCCGAGAGCACGCCGATCTTCGACCCGACGACGCGGTCGCCGAGCGCGAAGCCCGTGACGCCGGCGCCGAGCCCTGCGACTGTGCCGACGAGCTCGATGCCGGGCGAGAACGGCAGCTCGGGCTTGACCTGGTATTCCCCGCGACACAGCAGCACGTCGGGGAAGTTCGCGGCCACCGCGCGCATGCGCACGAGCACCTCGCCCTCGCCGGGTTCGGGCGTCGGCACCGTGTCGAGCGACAGGGCGTCAGCCGGCTCGCCCAGCTCCGTCACGCGCCACGCGCGCATCGAGTCCGGTAAGGCGGCGGGGGTCGCGACGGCGGGCGCGGCGGCCTCGGCGTTCGCGGGGGCGTCAGGGTGCGGCATCCACTCTCCTCAGACTGGTCAGGAACAGGTCGGTGAGCTGTTCTGCGACGAGCGTCTTGTCTTCGGGGCCCTCGGGCGAGTACCAGTGCGACAGGTAGTGCACGTCGCTGAAGAAGTGGGCGACGAGCATCGCGAGCGGGATGTCGGTGCGGAAGCGCCCCTCGGTCTGCCCGCGCGAGATCAGCTCGGCGAACTCGTCGTGGTACGCACGGCGCCGGCGGGTGACCTCCTGGGCGCGCGGCGCCGACAGCATGTTGAGGCTGCGGAAGAACACCGCCCCCTCCTCCATGTGGTCGATCGAGGTCTCGAGGACGTCGACGCACACGGCTCGCAGCACATCCTCGGTCGCTCCGCCGCGGGCGATGATCTCGTCGAGGTGCGTCTTCTGGAGCGTGAGCAGCCGCTCGTAGATACCGAAGAGCAGGTCGTCCTTGGACTCGAAGTAGTGGTACATCGCGCCCTTGGTGACGCCCGCGGCGTCGACGATCTGCTGCACGCTGGTGTTGGCGTAGCCCTGCCGGGCGAACAGCTCGACGGCGGCGCGGGCGACGTCGTCTGCGACGTGGGAATCCTTCATACCCTCATCCTGTCGTGAGCAGGTTCAGACGAGGGGACGGATGCCGGCACCGCCGTCGATCGGCAGCGTCTGACCCGTGATCCAGGCGGCGTCCTGCGAGAGCAGGAACGCGACGGGCCCGGCGACGTCGTCCGGTTCGCCCAGGCGGTGCAGCGGGTACGCGGCGGAGGCTTCGTCCTCGTGACCTTCGTACAAGGCGCGGGCGAACGCGGTCTTCACCACCGCCGGCGCCACCGCGTTGACGCGGATGGCCGGGGCGAGCTCGTACGCGAGCTGTGCGGTGAGGTTGATGAGCGCGGCCTTCGAGATCCCGTAGAACGCGATGCCGGGGCTCGCGCCGAGCCCCGCGACGGAGGCGATGTTCACGACCGACCGCGACAGCCCGGCGGCGACGGCGGCGCGGGTCCACTCGAGCGCGGCGACGACGTTCACCTCGAGGATCTTGCGGGCGGCCTCGGCGTCGACGTCGACGATCGGCCCGTAGACGGGATTGATGCCGGTGTTGTTGACGAGGTGGTCGAGACGCCCGTGGCGCCCGGCGATGTGCGCGTAGACGGCGGCGCGATGCTCGGCGTCGTCGGCACGGCCGGCGACCGCGCTGGCTGCCTCGCCGAGTTCGGCCACCGCCGCGTCGAGCGAGTCCTGCTTGCGGCCGGTGATCACGACGGAACCGCCTTCGGCCACCAGTCGCTGCGCGATCGCGAAGCCGATGCCGCGGCTGGCGCCCGTGACGAGTGTGACCGTGCCGTCGAAGCGGCGGGCGGGATCGTGGGTCATGGCGCCTCCTTGCGCACCGTCCGGCTACATACCGGCTGGTCGGTTTTACAACCTAGCACGATCATGCGAGACGCGCGGGATCAGCTCGCGACGCACGTGGCACCCCCGCGCGGCACGCCCGCCGCAGCTGTTCACGCGCCGCGCGTCGACGAGCGCTCCACGAGCGTCGGCAGCAGCGTCGCCCGCGCCAGACCGCGCGCGTCACCGGCGGGTCGGCGCAGGCGTTCCAGGCACTTCCTCACGGCGGTCTCGCCCAGCTCCGTCTTGGGCGGCGCGACGGCCGTCAACGGGATGTGCGCCAGCGCGGCGATCTCGTCGTCGTAGGCGACGATGGCGAGGTCGTCGGGCACCCGCAGCCCGCGTTCGACCGCGATCTCGACCCGCGCCAGGGCGTCCGGGCCCTGGTACGCGCCGATGTTCGGGGCCGCGGCCGGGACCGCGTTGCCGAAGCAGTCGCGGTCGCCGAGCTGCGGCAGCGCCGTGCCCGCACCGAGCGCGGGCGATCCCGCCCGCAGCCGGTAGCCGGCCAGGTCCGCACCGGCCTGACCGCTGCCGCCGGCGACGAGCAGGGTGTCGGCGACGACGGCACCGGTCTCGGTCGCCGGCGGCTGGATCCCCCCGAAGTACGCGTTGGTGCGGTACTCGGCACCCTGCGTGCGCAGCGTTCCGGACGGCGCCACGATGATGTTGTTCACCATCTGCCGCGGTCCCTGCATGTCGTCGAGGAACCCTCGCGACGGGCAGTAGAGTGGCGCACCGTCGGCGCCTGATGCCACGATGGTCACGAGGCGCCAGCCGCTGGGGAGCGGGCGCCCGCGCGAGAGGAGCGCGATGACTCCGGCGACGGTGGCACCGATGGTGGGCCGCGAGGCCGAGCTGCAGGTGCTGCTCGAGGCGTATGCGGCCGGGCGTGCCGGCAGTCCGCGAGCCGTCGTCATCCGCGGCGAGGCCGGCATCGGCAAGACGCGGCTGCTCGAAGAGTTCCGCGCGGCCGCGCTCCGCTCCTCGCGACCGGGCCCACAGGTCGTCGCCGCGTGCGGCCAGTGCGTCGACCTCGGTCCGATCGGCGCGCCGTTCACGCCGATCCGGCGGGTCCTGCACGAGATCTACACCGCCGTCGGCGACGAGAGGTTCCGTGCGGCGGCCGGCAGCCCGGCCGTGGTGGCCACGCTGGCGTCGCTCATCCCCGAACTCGCCGACGCCTCGCTCGTCCCCTCGAGCGGCGGGGACTATGTGGCCGAGGCCATCGAGCGGATCATCGAGAACCTGTCGGCAGAAGTCCACCTGCTGATCGTCATCGAAGACCTGCATTGGGCGGATGCTGCCACCCTCGCGCTCTTGAAGACGCTGGCCGTGACGCTCCGAGGCCGGCACGTGACACTCATCTGTACCTACCGCTCCGACGACGTCGGCCGCGGGCATCCGTTGCGCGCGGTGCTCGCCGAGCTGGACCGCAGTCGCGTCGTCACCGGCGTCGAGATCACGCGCCTGCGCCCGGAGGATGTCGCCGAGCACATCCGTTCGCTCACCGGCGGAGCCGTGTCGACCGATCACCTCGAGGCCGTGACCGCCCGCAGCGAAGGCGTGCCGTTCTTCGTCGAGGAACTCGTCGACCTGAAGGACGGCGAACTGCCCGACACGCTGCGCGACGTGGTGCTCGCGCGATTCGAGCGCCTGACCCCGCACGCCCAGGAGGTCGTCGGTCTGGTTGCAGTGGGCGGGGTCCACGTCGACGACGACCTGCT
Source organism: Microbacterium helvum (assembly GCF_014779795.1). GTDB lineage: Bacteria > Actinomycetota > Actinomycetes > Actinomycetales > Microbacteriaceae > Microbacterium > Microbacterium helvum. The sequence continues at coordinate 11,481 of NZ_JACXZS010000005.1, read as the reverse complement.
GAACGAGGTGCATGACGGCGACCCGCGCGATCTGCGCGAAGGGTTGCGCGAGGCGGTGGCCGGCTCCGTGCTCGTGAGCGACGAGCACGGCTACACGTTCCGGCACGCGTTGATCCAAGAGGCGGTGCACGACGACCTGCTGCCGAACGACCGCGTCGAAGCGCACCGGGCCTACGCCGAGGCGCTGCAGCGGCGCGTCGACGACGGCGATGCGACGCTCGCGGCTGAAGCCGCGGTGCACTGGCTCGCCGCACGCGACCTGATCCGCGCCTTCGATGCGACTGCGGTCGCGCGGGAGTGGTCGAACGCCGCGAACGCGCCCGCGGCGTCGGTCAAGCTCGGCGAGCAGCTCCTCGAGCTGTGGGGCCAGGTGCCGGACGCGGACGAGCGTGTGGGGCTGTCGCGTGCAGCGTTGTCGCGCGGGATCGCCGAGGATTACTTCGGCATCGGCGAGAACGAGCGCTCGCTGCGGTCCGCTGAGGCCGGCGCCCGCTTCGCGCGCCCGGAGGAGCGACTCCTGCGCGCCGAGCTGCTGCGACTGGTCGGCGCGCGACAGCGCACTGCGGGGCGCGACGACGCCGCGGCCGAGACCTTCCGTGCCGCCCGGACGCTGCTGGACGACTCCGGCGACGCCGGCGAGCGCGCGCTCCTCGCGAAGATCGACGCGATCCTGGCCGTCGCCGAGCCGGCGGCCGAGTCCGAAGCCCTGCTCGACCGTGCCGTGACGCTCGCCGAGGGATCGGGTGACGATGACGCCCTGGCACAGACGCTGTATCTGCGCGCGTGGTTCGTCTCCGACCACGGCCGACTGGAGGCCGCCGTCGAGGATCTGCGGCGCGCCGTCGACGTCAGCGCCGACATCAGCACGCATCACACCGCGGTCAACAACCTCGTCGACCTGCTGGGACGACTGGGCCGGTACGACGAGGCGCTCGAGCTCGGGCGCGCCGCGTTCGACGAGACGGTGCTGGCCGGGCGCGAACGCGGGCTCGGCGCCCACATCAACGCGAACGTCGCCGAGATCGACATGCACCTCGGTCACGCGTCCGCCGGTGTGGCGCGCGCGCAGCGGTGCCTCTCGCTCTTTCCGGCGAATCCGTTCTTCCAGAGCTTCACGCTGCGCCTGCTGGCCCTCGCCGCACTGTACGACGACGATCCTGCGACGGCGGCGGGCTACCGCGAACGCGCCGAGTCACTGCTCTCGCGCATCGACGCGGATCCCGACGAGCAGATCGGCTGGGCCCTCGTCGCCGGCGTGGCCGCCGCCCGCGAGGTCTGTGACGGGGCGGCCGCCACCGGACTGATCGCGCTCGCGCCGCGCACGGCAGAGCTGCTCGAGGGCGACTATCCGGGGTTGAGCCAGCGCATGCTCCCCGTCGCCGCGTGGCTGTGCCGGCTTTCGCCCGAGGCCGGCGACACTCTGCTGCCGGCGATCGAGCGGCTCAGCCGGCGCAGCGTCGACGGCTCCGCGCCGGCGATCCTCGCGGTGACCCGGGCGTACCTCGACGACGACGTGGCCTCGTGGACGGCGGCGCTGGCGCACGCCGAGGCCGGCAGCATCCCGAACCGCTACGTGCACACGTCCCGGCTCGGACTCGCGCAGTCGCTGATCGTCGACGGGCAGCGCGAGGCGGCATCCGATCTGCTGAGCCTCATCGTCGATGAGGCGCCGGGCCAGGGCGCCGCGCTGATCGCCCGGTGGGCGCGGGAACTCGCGGCGCGCGCGGGGATCGCGTGGGAGGGGATGGATGCCGGCGGCCGCGGTACCGCGTCGGGATCGGGCGTCACCGCGCTGACGCCTCGCGAGCTGCAGGTGCTGGCGCTCGTCGCCGAAGGCCTGACGAATCCGCAGATCGGCGAGCGCCTGTTCATCTCGCCGAAGACGGCATCCGTGCACGTGTCGGCGATCCTGGGCAAGATCGGCGCCGCAAATCGTGCGGAGGCCGCTGCGCAATACGCCGCCGGCGTGCCTGAGTCGGCTTAGGCGTCCGCCGCCGGTTCTGAGTGCGCCTTAGGCGCCGATCGCTGCCGCCTAAGGCATCGATCCCGCCCCAAGACGAGGCATCCGCCCGATGAGAAGCACCCCCCTTAGAGACGAAAGTCGTTCCTGTCAGCACGAATCGGAACCTCGACCGAGGCTCCGCTCCCGACAGGAGAGACCGATGGACACCAACCTCTACACCGCCCAGCTCACCGCTTCGCAGCGCGCCGCGACCCTCGCCCGCGAGAACCGGATCGTCGTCGCGCAGCGCGACCGCAGCGACCGCGCTCCCGTCGCGTCGCACCGCGGTTTCTCGCTCATCGCCCTGGCCCGCGCGGTCGGACGCCGTGGCACTCCGTCGGGATCCCGCGCCGCCACGGTGGCCTCGAGTCACTGACCCGCTCCCTCCTGCGGGGATGGACGACCCGGACCTGTGCAGTCGGATCGTCAGGGGCGGAGCCTGGGGGGCTCCGCCCCCTTCTCGCGCTCTTGCCCTCTCGTACTCGCGACCCGGCGGTCGGTGTCCGGTACAGAGGGTGCCGGGGTGTCGGGTGTCGGCAGGGCACGGCAGGATGGGCGCATGCCGTACGAGATCCCCGCGCCGATGCTGGCGAAGTCCGTGCCCGACGTGCCCGACCCCGCCAAGGTGCCGGGCGGGCTCAGCTACGAGCCCAAGTGGGACGGCTTCCGCGCACTGGTGTCGTGGGACGGCGCCGAGGTGGTCATCGGCTCGCGCGGAGCGAAGCCGCTGACCCGGTACTTCCCCGAGCTCGTCGAGGCCTTCGCGCGGCTGCTGCCCGGGCCGTGCCTGCTCGATGGCGAGATCGTGGTGCCGATCGAGCGCGACGGCCGGCGCCGACTCGACTGGGAGTCGCTGTCGCAGCGCATCCACCCCGCGGCGTCGCGGGTCAACATGCTGTCCGAGCAGACACCCGCGATGTTCATCGCGTTCGACGTGCTCGCGGTCGGCGACCGTGACCTGCAGGGCGAGCCGTTCGCGACCCGGCGGGCCGCACTCGTGGAGCTGCTGCGCGACGTACCCGATCCCGTCCATGTCACGCGCACGACGGACGACCCCGACCTCGGGCGCCGCTGGCTCGCCGAATTCGAGGGCGCCGGGCTCGACGGCGTCGTCGCCAAGCCGCTCGACCAGCCGTACGCACCGGGCAAGCGCACGATGTTCAAGATCAAGCACTCCCGCACCGCCGACGTCGTGGCGCTCGGCTACCGCATCCACAAGTCTGGCCAGGGCGTCGGATCCCTCCTCGTCGGCCTGTACGGAGAGGACGGCACGCTGTACCCCGTCGGCGGCGTCGCGGCGTGGAGCAACGAGCGCCGGCTCGAGCTGATCGACGAGCTCGCGCCGCTGGTCGTGCGCGATGCCGACGGCGAGGCCGTGCGCGGCGACGGCGAGAAGTCGCGGTTCCAGGCCGGGCGTGCGGATTCCTCATTCGTGAAGCTGCGGCCCGAGCGCGTGCTCGAGGTGCGCTACGACCAGCTCGAAGGCTGGCGCTTCCGCCACACCGTGCAGTTCGAGCGCTGGCGTCCCGACCGCGACCCCGCCTCGTGCACCTACGAGCAGTTGGAGGTCGTCGCCGCCTACGATCTGGCCGACGTCCTGATCTGAAGATCCGCTCTTGGTCAGCGTGGCGGCGGGATGAACTCCACGATCGGGATGTACGCGTCGCCGCCGGCCGCGTCGTCCATCGCGGCCTTGAGGTGCCGCCACGCCCGCGGGTAGCGCGCGGCGTAGACAGCCAGATGCGCCTCGGACTCGGCGCGATCGAGCAGCCGCACCGCGGCGCGCACGTGCCGGGCGCCGCCGGTGCTGAGATACGCCACGCCGTTCGCCTTCAGGTTGCGGTACCACTGGGCCCGCGTGCCGAACCCCGAGGCCACGCGGATCACGTTGCGCTGACGATCGACGACCTCGACGACCACGAACCGCCTATCGTGCGACACGCGGCCGAGGTGCTCGATCATCACGAGCCGCTCTCCGAACATCCATCCGAGTCCCGCGCGGTACAGCGCGATCGGTGCCCGGACGATCCACTGCGTGCGCAGCACCTTCTCGATCAGTCGGTCGAGAAGGCCGGCGCGGCGCGGCCGCGGCTCGGACGGAACGACGCGCCAGGGATCGGTCGCCGACTCGGTCATGTCCCCCGCCTCATTCGTCGTCCTTGGGCCAGTTCTCGGGGTTGATGCGGCTCGGCTGCACACGCGGCGGCTCCCCCGGCATCTTGGGGAAGTCGGGCGGGAAGTTCAGCTCGCCCAGTCCCGCGTCGAGGTCGCGCTGCCACCACTCCAGCAGGGTGTCGATGCGTCCCGGCTTCTCGAGCAGCGTCGCCCACGGATCGCCGGCGTCGGCGAGACGCCCGGGCACCGTGCGCACGGTGAACGCCGCCGGGTCGACGCCCGCGGCCAGCTCGTCCCACGTGAGCGGCGTCGACACGGTCGCCGTCGGCAGCGCGCGCGGGCTGTACGCGCCCGCCATCGTGCGGTCGCGGTTCGCCTGGTTGAAGTCGATGAAGATGCGCTCGCCCCGCTCCTCCTTCCACCAGCTCATCGTGACCTTGTCGGGCATGCGGCGCTCCAGCTCGCGCCCCGCCGCGATGACCGCGTGCCGCACGTCGAGGAACTCCCACTCCGGCTCGATCGGGCAGAACACGTGGATGCCCCGATTGCCGCTGGTCTTGAGGAACGCCGTCAGCCCCGCCTCGGCCAGCACATCTCGCAGCGCGGGAGCGACGGCTGCGGCATCCGCGAAATCCGTTCCCGGCTGCGGGTCGAGATCGATCCGCAGCTCGACGGGGTTGTCGGTGTTCGCCGTCAACGACGCCCACGGGTGGAAGACGACGGTGTTCATCTGCACCGCCCAGACCGCCGCCGCGATCTCGGTGAGGACGAGCTGAGGATGCCGCCGGCCGCTGTTGTACGTGACAGTGCGCGCTTCGACGAAGGCCGGGGCCCCCTTGGGCGGGTTCTTCGAATAGAACCGCTCGCCGTCGACGCCCTCGGGGAAGCGCTCGAGCGACACCGGCCGATCGCCGTTCGCGGCGAGGAACGGTCCCTGCACCGCGATGAGGTACTCGGCGAGCTCGTGCTTCGTGATGCCGAGCTCGGGCCAGATCACACGGTTGGGGCTCGACAGGCCGACCTCGCGGTCGCCGTCGGGACCGGGAACGGTGAGGGTGATGCGCTCCGACGCCATGTTCCGACGCTAGCGGGCGGCCACGACATCCGTCACCCCGCGCACGCCATCGCCGCCGTCGTCTCGGCGCGCGAGCCGCCGCGCTCGTGTCCGACACGCCACACTCCGGCGCACACGCTGCGGCGTCCCACGCGAAAGTGCGGCTTCTCGCGAACTCCGCCGCGGCCAGGATGCGCGCTACTGCCCGAGCGCGAGCACCGGCGCGAGCTCGTCGCGCGTCAGGCGGATCCAGGGACCCGCCGGGTCCACGACGACGCCGGTGATGGCGTCGTCCGACCGCAGCGCCTTCGCCAGCTGCACCGCCGTGATCGGCACGGCGTTGTCGCCGCGTCCCATGACGGCGACCTCGAGCGGGTGCGAGTACACCTCGAGGAACCGCGAGCCGTCGGGCGTGCGCCCTTCGGCGAGACCGGGCACTCCGCCTTCGGCGAGCCCCGCGGCCACCCACAGCGGCACGCGCGTGAGCGCGTCGGCGACCTGCGCCGAGATCTCGGGCGTGCGCTCGGCGGCGAGCAGGGTCTTGACGGTCAGTTCGGGGTCGGCCTGCTCGACCGCACGCTTGAGCAGCTCGGCCGGAAGCACGGCGCGCGAGGGCGTCGAAGCGGGGTCGAGCACGATGCCGTCGTAGTTGCTCGCGAACACATGCTGCAGCACCGTGAGCACCGGCTGCCCCATGGCCGAGGTGTCGGCGTCGCCGTCGGCCTTGAGGCTCGCCTGCAGCGCGGCGCCGCTCGAGAAGGCGAGGGCGAACACCCGGTCGCCCAGGTTCGCGACGCCGAGCGGCAGCGGCTTGCCCTCGGCGAGCAGCGTGCGGGCGTCACCCTTCACACGCAGGAATACATGGCCCTGCATCAGCTGACGCGCGACGTCGAGCAGTGCCTGCGATGCGGGTGCGTCGCCCACCCGGCCCAGTGCGTCGCGCAGCAGCGCGTTGTCGCGCAGGCCGGGGATCGTCTCGGTCTGCTCGGGCGCCGTGTGCATCCATTCTCGTCCGCCCATGCGCGGCAGCGTGGCCGGCGGCTCCGCATCGGCCGCCGGCGCGCGGTCGGCGTCCGGGCGCGCGGGCGCGGGAGCCGCCCCGAGACCTCCGTACGACGACACCGAGATCGACACGGACGGGGCGGCTGCGGCATCCACTTCTCCCGTCGCGTCCGCCGTCGCCTGCGCGGCCGGAGCGTCCCCGGCCGCCGTCGCGTCGGCCGCCGTCGCGTCGGCCGGGGTGTCGACGGCGTCACCCGACGGCTCGGCGGGCTTCTTCGGACGGCGCGAGAACAATGCCATTGCTCGAGACTAACCTCACCCCAGCGCGGTGACGCCCGCCAGGATCACCCCGACGCCGACGGCGAGAAGGGATGCCGCCAGCACGACCACTCCCGTCCACAGCAGGGCGATCGCACGGCCGGGCCGCTGCGGGTCATGACCGAGCACCGACAGGAAGAAGCCGCCGGGGATCAGGAGCGCGCTCGCCAGAACGCCGACGGCCGCCCACTGCCACGGTGTGGGCACTCCGACCGCCGAGACGAGCAGCAGGCTCACGAGTCCGAGCAGCACGAGCGCGCCTGCGTGTGCGTGACCGGCGCGGAAGAACGACTTCTGCAGCCCGTTGAACGGCAGTCCGCGCGACGCGATCCGCAACAGGAACGTGCCGCCCGACATGATGCCGATGACGGTGAGGATCGTCGCGCCCGCGACGATCGTGAGGATCGGGTCCATTCTTGCCTCCCGGGCTCGAGGATTGGATAGTTCAACTCTCCAATGTTAGATAGTTATAGTATCCAATGACAAGAGACAGGAGGCCGCGATGAAGATCTCGGAACTGTCGGAGCGCAGCGGCGTCCCGGTGGCGACCGTGAAGTTCTACATCCGCGAGGGAATGCTCCCCCGCGGCGAGACGGTGTCGGCGACACGAGCCGAGTACGACGAAGGGCACCTCGCCCGCCTGCGCGTGATCGCCGCCCTGACCGGCGTGCGTGGCCTTCCGCTCGCGCGGGTGCGCGACATCCTGGCCCTCATCGACGCCCCCACCGGCGATCCCGTCGAGATCCTCGGTCGCGCCGTCGGCGCCCTGCCGCCCTACGTCGACGAACTGCGCGGCGACCATCCCCTCGCCCGCGCCGCGATCGCCGAGCTCGGCCTCACCTACGACGCAGATTTCACCGCGGTCGCGCAACTCGAAGAGGCGCTGCGCGCGCTCGAAGCGGCGGGATTGGATGCCTCACCCGCCGCGCTGCGTCGGTACGGCGATGCGATGCTCCAGGTCGCGAGCGCAGAGCTCGCTCTCTTGCCCGGGATGCGCCTCGACGAGGCCGTGACGTACGCCGTGCTCGGGACTGCCCTCTACGAGCCCGTCATGCTCGCACTCCGGCGCCTCGCCCACCACCACCTGCTGGTCGCCAGACCGCCGGCATCCACTGATCCGGAAGAGAAACGCCGGAACCTGTCCCAAAAACCCTGATGCCGGACATATCTCTACGTGAGCCTTGATCACTCGGCCCGGTCGCTGCGGCCACCGGGCGCAGTTCGGGATACGCGCAGGGGCCCGCTTATGATGCCGTGGTGCCCGCCCCGCTGGACGGCGACATCCCGATCGCCGCGGCCTCTGAGTCGAGCGTCTCGGACGAGACGCTGCTTCGGCATGCCCGCGAGGGCGACGAGTCCGCGATGCGCACGCTCCTGCGCCGGCACGAGAAGAAGATGTACGCGCTCGCGCTGACGATGACGCGCAACGCGGCCGATGCCGAGGACGCGGTCGGCATCACGCAGCTGGCGCTGTGGCGCAAGCGCGACGAGGTGCGCGGCGTGGACGGTTCGCTCCTGCCCTGGTTGCTGAAGACGGTCGCCCTGGCCGCAAAGAACCAGCTGCGGGGCCAGCGCCGGTATGAGCGGCTGATCGCAAGCGTCCCTGCAGCAGAAGAGGTGCCCGACCACGCCGACGAGGTCGCGCGCCACGTCGACCGCACCTCGCTGTCGCACGACATCGAGACAGCGCTCCGCACGGCGAGCGCCGCGGACGCCCAGGTCATCGCGCTGTGCCTTCTCGAAGGGATGCCGCCGCGCGATGCCGCGGTCGTCATCGGAGCCTCCGAATCCACGGTGCGCAAGCGCCTCACCCGCGCGAAGGAGCGGCTGCGCAAGACGCTCGCCCACCACGCTCCTCACACCGTCGAGGGCGAATCATGAGCGATCAGCGCCCGATGCCCCGTGGCGACGCAATGGAGAACCTCGTCATCGCGCAGATGCGCGACGATCTGCGCGCCGATCGCACCCGCCGGCGTCGCCGGCTCGGGGTTCCGGGGTGGTCGATCATCACGTCCGCCACCGCGGCTGTCGTCGCGGTCGTGGCGATCACGGTGTCGATGCTCGCGGCCCCCACACCGAGTTACGCGGCGACGCCGCCGATGCTGCAGATCACGGCGGCGCAGACCGGAACCGGCGACGCGGCCGAGCTGCTCGCCGACCTCGCTGAGCAGCTGCGGGCCTCCGATGCGCCCGATCCCGCCCCGCCCGGGCAACCGCAGCAGATCGACCTGCAGACCTGGGGACTCGTGACGACGGTGGGCGCCGAGGGCGAGGACGTTCCCCCGCCGTATATCGCGCCCGAGAACCTGACGCTGACCCGCTACCCAGATGGCGTGTGGTCGCAGGTCGCGGTCGCCGGCACGCCGTACGACACGCAGGGCAAGCCCGTGGACGATCCGAAGGCGACGCCGCCGGGCACCGAGCTGTACCGGTTCGACGAAGAAGCGGGCCAGCACACCTACCTGTTCCCCGATCCGGTACCCGAAGACGCCGGCGAGCTGCGACAGTTGATGCTCGACGCAGGGCTCTCCGAGGACTCGACAGTCAGCGACTGGTTGTCGCAGGTGGAGGCGCTGCTGATGGAGCGGGTGCTCCGCCCCGCCGAAGAGGCGGCGCTGCTCGAAGTGATCGCCGGCCTCGACCTCGAGCTCGCCGGCACGACGACCGACCGCCTCGGTCGCGAGGCGTACGTCTTCGAGAGCCCGCCGGGCGACTCCGACTTCGTCGAACGCATCCTCGTGAGTCTCTCCGGACACGTCCTCGCGACCGAGACCGTGTGGGTCGGCCACGACCGCACCGACATCCCTTCCCCGTCCGTCATGTCGTACTACGCATTCGAAAGAAGAGATCAATGACCCGCTTGTCATTCGCGCTGCTGGGGATGACCGTCCTCGCGGCCGCACTTGCCCTCTCCGCCACGCCTGCAAATGCAGCCGACGAGCCGCTCCAGTTGCGGGTGGATGCCGTCATCGCCGAGTTCGGCGGTACGCAGACCGCAGCCAACGAGGTGTCCTGGGACGACGGCGCCGTCGTCTTGACATTGACCGCTGACGGCGCCCAGCCCCTCGCCGTCGGCACCTGTCCAAGCGGTGCGTTCTGCGCCTTCGACGGTGTCAGCTACACCGGCAACAAGCTGACCTTCTTCAGCTGCACGACCGGCAACTCCGTAGCCGCCCTCAGCAGTGTGCGCTCGCTCGCCAACTCGCGTAGTTCGGGTACTGTCCGCGCGTACGACGGCTGGGCGACCGTCGCGACGCTCGCGCCCAACACTGGGGCGCCTTCCGTGGCGGCGGGTACCGACAAACTCAACTGCTCGTAGCAGGGTTTCAGCAGCCTGGGCGTTCATAACGAACAGATAACGAACATGAACGAACCTGTCCCAGTCTGGGCGATACCGGACATATCTCTACGACGGGCTACCGGCACTCACTTCGAGTCGCCCGAGCCTCAACTGCAATGAAGCATAAGGGAATACATGGACCAGATCACCTCCCGCCGCGACGGGGCGCGCAAGCGCGTGACCGTCGCGGCGATCGGCGCGGCCGCTCTCGTGTCCGCATCCGTCGCGGGTATCGCCGGCCCCGCCTCGGCCGCCTTGAGCGACTGCCCCTCGTCCTACCTCTGCATCTGGAAGGACGCGAGCTTCGCCACCGCGGGATCCGGAACCGCCTATGTGAAGTTCCAGCAGTACATCCCCGACTACGCCACGTGGGACTACGCGGGCACGTCGTACGACGCCAACAACTCGGCGACCTCAATCTACAACCACGGCGTCACCGAGACGGCGTACATGTACGCCGAGGACAACAAGGACACGTTGCTGTTCGACATCCCCAGGGGCAACTCCAACTGGGCACTCGGCGGCAATCAGGGCGACAACATCGAGTCCGGCTACTACCACTCGTTCAATTGAGCACCCAGCAGACACGAGGGACCCGAGGGCTGCGGACGATGTTCGCAGCCCTCGGGCTGGTGCCCCTTCTCCTCACCAGTACGGCCTGCGCGGCAGAGCCCGAAAGCCCCATAGAGCCGCCGCCGCAGAACCGATCTGAGTGGACAATGCCGCTCGACGAGTTCGTCTCGAACGATGCCCATCTGCGTGACTATGCTGAGGCGCTGCTGGAGCGAGACTGCTATGCCGAGCATGGCATCGAATGGCTCGTCCCCTGGCAACCAACCGATGTGGGTGCGGGCCCATCATTCAGCGCGGGAGAACACCGACTCTTCACTTCCACGCTGGCGACCGAGTTCGGTTATCACACCGCACCGAACACCTATAACGGCGTATCGGAGTGGCGCGAATTCGTTGCTCGGGCCAGCGAGATTGCGAACACAACTCCTGACTTCGGTTCGATCATGGACGATTGCCAGGCAAGAAGTCGAAAAGCGCTGCCTACACCGTCAAATGAGGCGTTGTACTACGCGACTGAGGCCGCACTGACCTTGAGTGCACAGGCCGAGACGGACGAGGCTGTCGCTCAACCAGGGAAAGAATGGGCCGCGTGCATGTCGAGCAAGGGTTACGACGGAGTGCCGACCAACCCGCTGGAATGGCCGTCCGACGCGCTGGAGGAGCAATGGCAAGTCGGGATACCGGGGAGCACTCCAGCGCCGGACGAGATCGCGATGGCGACGGCGGACGCCGACTGCGCAGAAAGCAGCGGATGGTCAGAGGCGTTCTACCAGGCCAATTGGAGTCGCCAGATCGACTTCATCGCTGAGAACGCAGATCGTCTCGTCCGAATCCGCAGCGAACTCAAAGATGACAAACGCCGGCTGCTCCGTGCGGTCGCAGAGAACGCACCCACGAAATGACTTCTGGACGAGTGCGACGTACACACGGTCGTCGTTGGGTCGTTATCGGGCTCTTCGGACATCCGGTGGGGGTGAGGCTCGCCGGGTGATGGTCGGCGGGTAGGGGTCGAGGTCCCCGAGGATCAGTAGCGCCAACTGCTGTTCCATCACGAGGACCTCGACGTGTCTCACCATA
>NZ_JACXZS010000004.1 GCF_014779795.1 Microbacterium helvum | reverse complement strand
CGAACCCGGAAGCTAAGCCTCTCAGCGCCGATGGTACTGCAGGGGGGACCCTGTGGGAGAGTAGGACACCGCCGGACACCCATTCACGGAATGGCCACCCAACACTGGGTGGCCATTCCGCGTTAACGCGACTCTCGTCGGGCGCCGCTGTCGCCCTGGGTAGACTCGAACAATGGCGTTGCTCGATCTCTCTGTGTCCTCCGTCGAACTCACGCGGAACATCTGCGACATTCCGAGTGTCTCCGGTGACGAGCGTGTGCTCGCCGACGCCATCCACGACGCGATCTCTGCGCTTGCGCACCTCGAGGTCTATCGCGACGGTGACACGATCGTCGCGCGGACGAACCTCGGACGACCGCAGCGCGTCGTGATCGCCGGGCACATCGACACCGTTCCCATCAACGACAACCTGCCGACGCGGGACACCGTCGTCGACGGCATCCCGGTGATCTGGGGCCGCGGCACCGTCGACATGAAAGCCGGCACCGCCGTGCAGCTGAAGCTCGCGGCGGAGCTCGTCGAACCCCGCGTCGACATCACGTGGATGTGGTACGACCACGAAGAGGTCGACGCCGACCTCAACGGCTTGACGAGGCTCGCTCGCACGCGCCCCGACCTCTTCCAGGGCGACTTCGCGATCCTCGGCGAGCCCTCGAACGGCGCCGTCGAGGGCGGTTGCAACGGCAACCTGCGTGCGATCGTGCGTACTCATGGCGTTCGTGCGCACAGCGCCCGTGCATGGGTGGGCGAGAACGCCATCCACAAGGCCGCACCCGTGCTGGCGCGTCTCGCGGAGTACCGCCCGCGTGAGGTCCCGGTCGAGGGCCTCGTGTACCGCGAAGGCCTGAACGCCGTGCGGATCCGCGGTGGCGTCGCCGGCAATGTGATTCCCGACCTCTGCGAGGTCGAGGTCAACTACCGCTTCGCGCCCAACCGTGACCTCGCCGAGGCAGAGGCGCACGTCCGCGAGGTGTTCGCCGGCCTCGAGGTCGAGGTCGTCGACGGCGCCGCCGGCGCTCGTCCCGGGCTCGACGCCCCGCTGGCGCAGGAGTTCCTCGCCGCGGTGAATGCGGAGCCGCGGCCCAAGTACGGGTGGACGGACGTCGCTCGCTTCAGTGCGCTGGGCGTCCCGGCGGTGAACTACGGGCCTGGTGATCCGAGCCTGGCGCACCACGATGAGGAACGCGTTCCGATCGCCCAGATCGAGGCCGTCGAGCATGGCCTGCGTGCGTGGCTCGCAGGCAGCTGACCGCTCGTGACTGAGGGGCAGCCGCCGGCCGAGGCTCCTGGCGTCCCGGAGCGCCGTGGTCGCACGGCCATGCACGTGGCTGTGATCTACGTCGCCGCGCGGCTTGTGACGACGGCGATGCTGCTTCTGGCAGCCGACCTGTCGGGCGTGGGCTCGCGGATGGGTCCCGACGCCGATCTCGCCTCGACGATCGTGGCGTGGGACGGGACCTGGTACTGGCTGATCGCGTACTCGGGGTATCCATCGCAGCTGCCGCTCACGGACTCCGGGCAGATCGCCGAGAACGCCTGGGCCTTCATGCCTGTCTTCCCCTACCTCGCGCAGTGGGTCTCGCTGCCCTTCGGCCAATGGGCGATCGGCGCACTGATCGTCTCACTCGCGGCCGGGTACGCGGCATCCCTCGTCCTCTACCGGTTGCTGCGGCTTCGTCTCGACTCGTCCGCGACGCTGTGGGCGGTGGTCTTCTTCACCTGCGGGCCGTTGGCGGCGCTCTTCCAGGTCGGGTACGCCGAGACGCTGTACCTGCTCTGGCTGTTCTGCGCGTTGTGGTGCGTTCTGCGCCGCAGGTACGGCTGGCTCTATCTGCTGATACCGCTGATGGCGTTCACCCGGCCCGGCGTGCTCGCGTTCGCGCTGTTCCTCGCGCTGTTCGGCATCTGGCGCTGGCTGAACCGCCGGCGCGAGCACCTCGGCAGGCGCGAGATCATCCATATCGTGACGCTCGGACTGCTGGCGACGGTCGCCGGCTTCGCATGGCAGGTCGTCGCCGGATGGATCACGGGCGACCCGGGTGCCTACCTGTCGACCGAACTCGCCTGGCGCCGGAACTGGATACCGGGCGATGCCAGCTTCGCCCCGTTCGAGGCGTTCGACGCAGGCATCCGGTTCTGGTTCGTCACGATGTGGCAGCTGCCCCTGGTGTGGGGGTACGTCGCCGTGGGTGCGGGGATCGTCGCGATCGCCGCCGCGTTGCTCTTCCTGCCCCAGGTGAGACGACTCGGCGCCGAGATCCGGCTCTGGAGCGCGAGCTACCTGTTCTACCTCGTGCTGGTCTTCTTTCCGCAGTCGAGCATCTTCCGCCTGCTCGTGCCGTTGTCGCCGCTGTGGGGCGCCGTCGCCGCGCCGCGGTCGCGTGTCTGGCGGATCGGCGTGCTCGCGGCCTGCCTGCTGGGGCAGTGGTGGTGGATCTACAACATGTACGCCCTCGGGAATACCGCCTGGCAGGTACCGTGAGGTCCGAAGATCGGATGCCGCTTTCCACAGCCGTGCCCCGGGGCGGGTGCCCTCACGATAAACTTGTCTGGCAGACCATCGATGTAAAGGAGCCGCAATGGCAGCCATGAAGCCGAGAACCGGAGACGGGCCGATGGAGGCCGTGAAGGAGGGTCGACTCATCATCGTGCGGGTACCGCTCGAGGGTGGCGGCCGTCTGGTCGTCTCTGTGAACGACGCTGAGGCTAAAGAGCTCTACGACGTTCTGGGTGGCGTCGTCAACGCCGCGTAAGTCGCATCGTCCCGAAAGGCCGGTCCCCGGACCGGCCTTTCGCATACCCGGCGCCGGCCGAGGAGGCTTCAGGCGGACGGGACGGTGGTGAGCTGCAGGAGTCCCTCACCGGTGATCGACAGCGCCCCGATGACGGCGGGGGAGCCCTGCGTCTCCTGGATGAGCGAGCGGTAGGCCGTCGTCACCGGATCGCGGCGCACCGGGTCGGCGACGGCGCCCCCGGCGAGAACACGCGGCACGAGGACCGTGCCGCCGGCGCGCACGAGGCGCAGCCCGTGCTCGACGTACTCGATGACTCCTTCGGGATCCGCGTCGACGAGGACGATGTCGTACGAGGCCTCATTCATGCGGGGAAGGACCTCGGACGCACGTCCGGTGATGAAGCGCGCGCGAGCGGCCGGGATCCGCGCATCGGCGAACGCCTGGCGAGCGGCGCCCAGGTGCTCCGGCTCCTTGTCGATCGTGGTGAGCGTCGCGCGGGGCGATCCATGCAGCAGCCACAGCCCCGATACGCCCGCTCCGGTGCCGATCTCGACGATGCTGAGCGCCTGCGACGCCGCGGCGATCACGGCGCACTGCGCGCCGATCGCCGCGCTCACCGGCGCGGCGCCGAGCTCGAGCGCGTGAGCCCGTGCGGCCGCGATGTGATCGGGTTCACTCGTGGCCTCGTCGACGAACCGCTGGTTCGCGTTCTGCTCTCCCATGCGAATTCCTCCGCCCGCCAGCCTACGCGGACCCGCGGCGCTGACGGAGCAGGCACGGCGGTAACCTGAAGTCATGATCTTCGGCCTCACGATCGAGAAGCTTCTGCTGATCGGCGTCGTCGCTGCGCTCATCCTGGGGCCTGAGCGCCTTCCCCGGTACGCCGAGTCGCTGGCGGCGCTGACCAAGCGCGCGCGCGCCTGGGTGTCGACGGCACGGTCGCGGGTACGCGACGAGATGGGTGAGGACTTCGACGACGTCGACTGGCGCACCCTCGACCCGCGTCAGTATGACCCCCGCCGGATCATCCGTGAGGCGCTCCTCGACGACGCGCCGGTCGCACCCCGTACCACCACCACTGCCACCGCCGTCGCGACGGTGCCTCCGCCGCCGGTCCGCGAGCCTTTCCGGAACGGGATGGACGGCCCGCCGCCGTTCGACGACGAGGCCACCTGAGCCGACGTCGGACGCCGGTCAGCGGGGCCGGAACGGCAGGCTCCGGCCGGCGAGGCCTCGCGGCACGCGGGCGAGAGCATCGGCCACCTCGGCGATGGCGCGGGCAGCAGGGTCGTCCGGGTGAGCGAGAACGGCCGGGATGCCGGCATCCGCGTCCCTTCGCAGCACCGGGCTGAGCGGCACCGAGCCGAGCAGCGGCACCGGCTCTCGGGCGTCGCCGTCCGCGACCGCGGTGCTCAGCGCGGCAGCGACGGCCTGGCCGCCGCCGTCGCCGAACAGGTCGAGGAGGGTTCCGTCAGGAAGCGCCATCGCCGCCATGTTCTCGACGACGCCGATCACCTTCTGCCCCGTCTGCCGCGCGACCAGTCCGCTGCGGACCGCGACATCGGAGGCGGCGGTCTGCGGCGTCGTCACGACGAGCACCTCGGCATTGGGCAGCAGCTGCCCGACAGAGATGGCGACGTCCCCCGTCCCGGGGGGCATGTCGAGCAGCAGGATGTCGAGGTCGCCGAAATAGACGTCGGTGAGGAACTGCTGCACCGTGCGGTGCAGCATGGGGCCGCGCCACGCGACGGCGCCGAGCGGGCCTCCGTCGCCGTCCGCGCGACGGAGGAACATGCCGATGGAGATGACCTTCACTCCGTGCGCCACCGGCGGCAGCATGAGGTCGTCGACACGGGTGGGCTGCGGCACGGTTCCGTCGGGACCGACGAGGCCCAGCTGACCGGGGATCGAGAACCCGTGCACGTCGGCGTCGATGAGCCCCACGGCGAGCCCCCGCGCGGCGAGGGATGCGGCGAGGTTCGCCGTGACGGTCGACTTGCCGACCCCGCCCTTGCCGCTGGTCACGGCGATCACGCGCGTCAGCGTCCCTGGGCCGAACGGCATCTCGCGTGAGCGCCCGCCGCGCAGCCGGTCCGTGAGGGCGTGCCGCTCCGCCGGCGTCATGACGCCCACTTCGAGCGTCACCTCGTCAATGCCCGGAACGGATGCCGCAGCCGCCGTGACATCGGCGGCGATGCGATCGGCGGCCGGACAGCCGACGATCGTGAGGACGATGGCGACATGAGCGACGCCCGCGTCGACGGAGATGTCGCGCACCATGTCGAGCTCGCCGATCGGGCGACGCAGCTCGGGGTCGGGGACGGCGCCGACCGCCGCGCGGACGGCGTCCGCGGGGGAGCCGCCGTTCATCGCGCGGTGCCGGTCTCGGCCTCGGCGGCCGTGTCGAGCTTGTCCAGCAGCGCCCGGAGCTCGGTGCGCAGCATCTCGCGGGTCAGCACCTGCTCGGAGTAATCGGTGACGGCCATGCGCAGTGCGACGACCTCACGCGCGAGGTACTCGGTGTCGGCCAGGTTGCGCTCGGCGCGCTGGCGGTCCTGCTCGATCTGCACGCGGTCGCGGTCGTCCTGGCGGTTCTGCGCCAACAGGATGAGCGGAGCGGCATACGACGCCTGGAGCGACAGGATGAGGGTCAGCAGCGTGAAGTTCGTCGCCGCCGGGTCGAACTGCAGCTGCGGCGGCATGAAGATGTTCCAGCACAGCCACACGGCGACGAAGACCGTCATGCCGATGAGGAAGCCGGATGTGCCCATCGCACGTGCGAACGCTTCGGAGAACCGGCCGAAGCGGTCGCTGGACTGCTGCTGCGGGGCGCGCTGGAGCATTCCTGAGCGGCCGCGCGGGGCGTCGAGCGTCGGCTGGCGGGTGTTGCGTGCCATCAGCGCCTCCTCCCTGCACGCAGCGGCTTGGTCGTGGCGGACGTGCTCGCGGTCGTCTGCGGATCCGAGTCGGACGCGCGATGCTCATCGGCGGCATCCTGGGATCTCCAGTCCTCGGGGAGGAGATAGTCGAGCACATCGTCGACGCTGACGGCACCGACCAGGCGGTGCGCGGGATCGACGACCGGCAGTGACACCAGGTCGTACGATGCGAGCAGGCGGGCGACCTCGGCGGCGGACGCCGTCGCCGGCACCGGGTCCAGGGTGTCGTCGATGATCGCGCCGAGCCGCTCGTGCGGCGGGTAGCGCAGCATCCGCTGGAAATGAACCGTGCCGAGCAGGCGGCCCGTGGGCGTCTCATACGGCGGCAGCGTCACGAAGACCGCGGCGGCGAGGGCCGGGTGCAGTTCGTGCCGGCGGATGAGTGCGAGAGCCTCGGCGATCGTCGCGTCCGCCGACAGCACGATCGGCTCGCTGGTCATGAGACCGCCGGCCGTGTCGGGACCGTATTTGAGCAGCGCGCGGACGTCCTCGGCCTCTTCGGGCTCCATGAGGTCGAGCAGCTCTTCGCGCTGGTCCTCGGGAAGCTGTCCCAGGACGTCGGCGGCGTCGTCGGGCTCCATCGCGTCGAGGATGTCGGCGGCGCGCTCGTCGTCCAGGGCTTCGAGGATGTGCACCTGCTCCTCTTCGGGCATCTCTTCGAGGGCGTCGGCGAGACGGTCGTCGGGGAGCTCTTCGACCACCTCGAGCAGCCGCTCCTCGGGAAGATCGAGCAGCGTGTTCGCCAGATCGGCCGGGCGCAGCTCGGAGTAGGTCGCGACCAGCTGCTCGGCGGACTGGGCCTCGCCCGGCACCTGGCTCTCGCGCACGTCCTCCCAGCCGGCGAACGTCGTCGGACCCTTGGCGAACGGCGAGGCGCTGGTCTTGGGCTTGCGCAGGAAGAGCTGGCCGACGTCCCACTCGCCCAGTCGGTTGCGCTCGATGGCGACGTCTTCGATGACGGCGGTGCCCGAGCCGTCGGCGAGGAACACCTTGCGGCCGATCAGCTCGGCCATGACACGCACCTCGCCGCCGCGCTGCTGGAACCGGCGGACGTTGATGAGTCCCGTCGTGATGACCTGGCCGGTGACGATCGAGGTGACACGGCCGATCGACACGAACACGTTGCGCCGGCCGGGGATCTCCACGACGAGTCCGATGACGCGGGGCGGATCGTCTTTTCGGTAGATGACGACGACGTCGCGGACCTTGCCGAGACGGTCGCCGGCAGGGTCGAAGACCGAGCACCCGGAAAGGCGCGCGACGAAAACCCTCTGCGTGCTCACACGTCCCAGCGTAGTCCGCGTGCCGTGGGAGGATGGGGAGATGACCATGATGGGAGGGCGCCTCCCGCAGGGCTCGGAAGCCGTCGGCGAGACGGTGGCGAACTTCCCGACCTACGAGGCGGCGCAGAAGGCGGTGTCGTCGCTGATCGCGGCCGACATCCCGGCGCGCGACATCGCGATCGTCGGACAGGGACTGCGCTCCATCGAACGGATCACCGGCCGGCTGGGCTATGCCTCGGCGGCGCGATCGGGCGCGGTGAACGGCGTGCTGCTCGGGCTGCTGTTCTCGGCCATCCTGGTGATCGGATCGCCCTCGGTGCCCATCCAGGCCTTCGTCGGGGTGCTGTTCGTGGGCATCGCGATCGGCATGCTCATGAGCATCGTCGCGTACTCCTTCGTCCGCCGCCGTCGCGATTACGCGTCGGTCATGCAGGTGCTCGCCGACCACTACGAGGTCACCGTCGCGCAGAACAGCGTGCATCGCGCCCGTCAGGTGCTGGGGCCGCAGTCGGCAGCCGTGCGGCCGCAGCCGACGACTCCGCCGGCGGCGCCGGCCGCCCCCGCCGCGGCATCGCCGTCTTCCGAACCGCCGAAGTACGGCGAGCGGGTGACGCCGTCGACGGACCCCGCCGCCGCTCGGCCCGCGGACGCCCCCGAGACCGAGTCGGCGGGGACGCCCGACACACCCCGGCCCGAAGCCGGAGCGGCCCCGGCACCCGATGCGGCCGATGAGGCCCGCACGGGTGAGACCGACAAGGACGACGACCCGCGATGACGCCGGCCGCCGCGCCCGCCGCGATCGAGGTCCGCGAGCTGCGGCGGGAGTATCGGGTGCGCGGGGCGCAGCGGCGCGTGACGGCGCTCGACGGCCTGACGCTCACGGTGGCGCCGGGCACCGTGCACGGACTTCTCGGGCCGAACGGCGCGGGCAAGACCACGCTGTGCAAGATCCTGGCCACGGTGCTCGTCCCGACGAGCGGGTCGGCGCGGGTCGCCGGCTTCGACGTGGAACGGGACGCCATCGAGGTGCGCCGCCGTATCGGCCTGGTTCTCGGCGGCGATCGGGGCTTGTACGCCAAGCTCACCGCACGGCAGAATCTGGAGTTCTGGGCCGCGATGTACGGGATGCCTGGGGACGCGGCATCCCTCCGCATCGACACCGTGATCGAGCAGGTCGGGCTGACCGGCGTGGAACTTGCCGTCGAGCGCTTCAGCCGCGGCATGAAGCAGCGACTGCACCTCGCGCGCGGGCTCCTGCCGCAGCCCGAGGTGCTGCTGCTCGACGAGCCGACCACGGGGATGGACCCGGTGTCGGCGCATGCGTTCCGCGACCTCGTGCGCGGCGTCGTCGCCGCAGGGTCCACCGTGCTGCTCACGACGCACGATATGGCAGAGGCCGAGGCCCTGTGCACCGAGGTGTCGATGATCGACGGCGGTCGGCTGCTCGCGACGAGCACGCCGCGGGGACTGGGCGAGCTGCTGACGACGTACGAGCGCGTCGACGTGAGAGCCCCTGATCCGGTCACGGCGGAGCGGGTGAGAGCCGAGCTCGACGCGCGCGACGACGTCGTGTCGGCCGAGGTGCGCGACGGCGCCACGGTGCGCGTCGAGACGCAGGGCAGGAAGTCCGTCGCCCGCGTGCTGTCTGCCCTCATCGCTCAGGGACTCACGCAGGTGGCGGTGACCTCGCCGAGCCTCGACGAGGTATACGTGCACGTCATCGGGGATCGCGGGATGGACGTCCGGTGAGACGCGTCCGCGCGCTGCGCGTGATGGGTGCCGCAGCACTGCTGGAGGTGCGGATGCTGCGCCGCTCGCCGTCGGAGCTGTTCGCGGTGTGGCTCGTTCCGCTGCAGACACTGGGGTATCTCGCGATCTTCCGCTTCAGCGGTCGGGCCGACCTCGACGCGTATGCCGTGCTGGCTCCCGCGGTCATCGCGCTGTGGGCACTCGCGCTGCTGAGGTCGGGTGAGGTCATCGCGAACGAACGCGACAATCAGTCGCTCGAGGCCATCGCGGCAGCGCCCGCCCGGCTGGAGCTCGTGATGGTGGGCAGGGTCGCCGTCATCACCGTGGCGTCCTGGGTCGCCCTGCCGCTGTCGGCGCTCACCGGCTGGCTGTTCTTCGGCGTGGTGCCGGTCGTCGCAGACCCTCTCGTGTTCGCCCTCACCTACGTGGCGATGTCGCTGGCGACTGTCGCGACGGCGCTGCTGTTCGCGGTGTTCTTCGTCAACTCCCGGTCGCCGCGCATCTTCCAGAACAGCCTGAGCTACCCGTTCTACGTGCTGGGCGGCGTGCTGGTTCCGATCGCGCTGTACCCGGAGTGGGTGCAGGTGCTCGCGCGCGGGGTGTACCTGTCGTGGTCGGCCGATCTGCTGCGCGCGTCGGCGACCGGCGTCGGACTTCAGGGATGGCCGTGGCGCCTCGCGGTGATCCTCGGACTCGCGGCGGTGACGTACGTGGTCGCCCATGCGCTTCTGGTGCTCACGATGCGCAACGCCAGGCGGGAGGGCAAGCTTGGCCTCACCTGATGTGCTGCTGCGCGCGCGACCTTCGAGCGTGCGGATCTTCACCCGCGCGGTGCGCACGGGGCTCGGCGACCTGCGGACCAACTACACGTGGTGGTCGTGGTCGAGCGGCTGGCTGCTGCGGTGCCTCATGGAGGTCGCCTTCTTCGGGCTGATCGGCCTGCTGCTGCAGAGCCGCGATGCCACCTACTTCCTCCTCATCGGGCGCGGGCTGTTCGTCGGCGTGGCCGAGACCATGTGGGTGATCCAGTCGACGGCATGGGAGCGCGGGACGGGCACGCTGCCGCTGCTCGTCTCGGCGCCCGGGCGGGCGTGGCCCGCGTTCGCGGGGCGCAGCACGCAGTGGCTGCCCAGCGCGGTCACCACCTCGCTCGTGTCGCTGGTCGTGCTTCCGCCGCTGTTCGGATTCGCGACCACCGCCGAGGGCCTCGTCGCGTCCGTGCTCGCCGCAGTGGTGAGCGTCGTGGCGAGCTACGGGTTCGCGCTGCCTCTCGCCGCTCTCGTGCTGCGCCGGCCGTCGTGGCGGAACGCCGCGTCGAACGTCACGCACAACGTGATGGGTCTGGTCTGCGGCGCGCTCGTGCCGGTGGCGTTCTGGCCGGCGCCGGTGCAGTGGTTCGCGCAGATCTTCCCGGTCACGCATTCCCTGCGCGGCCTTCGCGCCGTGCTCGACGGCGACCCGGATGCGTGGGGTGCGCTCGCCGTCGGCTTCGCGGTCGCGCTGGGGCTCGGTGCCGCGTGGTTCGCGATCGGAGCCTGGATGCTGGAGCGCTTCGCCGAGGCGGCACGACACGGGACGATCGACCTCGACGCATGAGCACGAAGAAGGGCTGACCATGACGACGAACGAGGCGGTGATCCCCGTCGAGCTGCCGTCCGGCACGACCCGGGTGTCGGCCGAGTTCGAGACGCCGGCAGGTGCCTGGGCGTTCGCGGCGGTGGCGCACGGCGCGGGCGCCGGGCTGCGGCATCCCTTCCTCCTCGGGTTCGCGACGGGCCTCGCACGTGAGGGGGTCGCGACGGCGCGGTTCAACTTCCCCTACGTCGAGCAGGGACGACGGATGCCGGGGCCCGCGGCGCATGCCATCGCGACGTGGCGGGCGGTCGACGCCGCAATGCGCGAGCGCGCCGCGGGAGCGCCGGTGTTCGCGCTGGGAAAGTCCTACGGCGGGCGCATGGCCTCGATGGCCGCTGCGGAAGGTGCCATCGCACCCGCCGGACTCGTCTATCTCGGCTATCCGCTGCACCCGCCCGGGCGGCCCGACAAGCCGCGCGTCGAGCATCTGCCCGGCGTGGTCCCGCCACAGCTGTTCGTCGAGGGCACGAACGACCCGTTCATCGACCCGCACGAGCAGCTCGAGGCCGCGGTCGCGTCCTGCCGGGTCGCCGAGATCGCCTGGGTCGTGGGAGGCGGCCACTCGTTCGAGGTGAAGGGCCGCAAGCGTGCGGCGGCCGACATCGGGGCCGCGCTCGCCGCGGACGTGGCCTCGTGGATGCGCGGCATCGTCGGCTGACACACTGGCGTGCCGGCGTCGGCGATGCCTCACTCCGCGGCGGCGGGGCCGACATAGCGCCCGCGCGGACGCAGTCGCATGGGGCGCCGGCCGTACTCGTCGATCGCGTGGGCGATCCATCCGGCCATGCGCCCGATCGCGAAGACGACCGATCCAGCGTCCTCGCCCATGTCGCCCCACCGCGTGAGCGCGGCCAGAGCAAGATCGAGGTTCGGGCGGATGTCGGCATGGCGGGCCACCTCGGTGGCGACAGCGTCGACGACATCGACGATCTCGGCGCCGCCGGGTGCGTCACGCAGCAGTTCGAGCAGCACGGTCGCTCGCATGTCGCCTCCGGCATACAACGGCTGGCCGAAGCCCGGGATGCCGCGCCCGCCGTCGCGGACGGCCCGGGCGATGGCGGCGGCAGGCGGCGTCCCGCCGGCCACCGCGTGCAGGAGACGCGCGGCCTCCCGGCTCGCGTGGCCGTGCAGGGGAGCATCGAAGGCGCCGAGGGCTGCCGTGACGACCGCATACGCCGAACCGCGTGCCGACGCGGCCACGCGCGCCGAGAGCGTCGACACGGCGAGATCGTGATCGACGACCAGCACGAGCGCCGCGTCCACCAGCCGTGGCCCGCTGTCGCTCGGGCGGCCGGCCAGAGCGCCCCACAGCGTGGCGGCGATCGATTCCGCAGCTGTCGGTGCGTGCGTGAGCGCCGCCGGGAGTCCGGTGATGAGCCGCGAGCCGACGCGCACGAGAGCATCCGCGCCCGGATCGTCGCGCAGCGGATCCGTGCTCGCGAACGCGGTGACTGCCACGAGCAGCCGGTCCAAGGGCGTCGCCGCGGCGCCGAGCGTGGCGGCGGTCCGGCGGGCGAGGGCGAGATCCTCGTCATCCGCGCCCCGGAGCCCCGGTGCCTCCCAGAGCCATCGGACGACGTCCTCGAAGGTCGACTCGCGGGCGAGCCGTGCCGCAGACCGCTCGCGGTAGAAGAGCTCGTCGTCTTCGAGATGCGCCAGCGCGGTGTCGAGCACCATGAGCGGCATCCCTCCGCCTGACGTTTCGACGGCCCGCGGAGCGACCCGTCGTCGCCGGCTCAGCGCGAACGCCTCGACCTCGAGCGGATCGAACGACGAGCCCGATGCGTCGCGTACGCGCGAGAGCAGCCCGCGTGACACGTACGCGTACAGCGATTCGGGTTTGACGCCGAGTCGCGCGGCGGCCTGGGCAGCGGTGAGACGGGGGAGGTCGGTCATGAGGTTGATCCGATCAAGATTGACGAACCGTGGATCAAGTTCTGACACTGACTGTAGCGCCCCGACGGCGGCGCAGGACGGAGACGGAGATGGACGCGATGATGTCGAAGACCGCGATCCCGCGCGGACTCGCCGGTGTCGTGGTCGCCGAGACGGCCATCGGCGATGTGCGCGGCGACGAGGGCTTCTACCAGTACCGGGATCGCTCGGCGATCGAGCTCGCCGAGTCCACGACGTTCGAGGGCGCGTGGCAGCTGCTCGTCACGGGCGAGGCGCCGAGCGAGCGCTCGACGGCGGAGTTCCGGGATCGGGTCGAGGCGCTCGTCGGCCGTGCGCGCCCTGACCTGGACGAGGTGACGGCTGCGGTGGCACGGATGACGGCGGACGTCCTGGCCGGGCTCGCCGCCTCGTGGCCGCTGCTGGGCGCGAGGTGCGGCATCCGTCCCCTCTACGACCTCGGCGCCGACGGGCGGCTGTCCGACGCGCTCACGATGGCCGCGCTCACCGCACCGCTCGTCGGCAGGCTGTGGCGCCGCTCACAGGGCGATGAGGCGCTGCCGACCCTGGAGGGGCGCGGCGTCGTGGCGGACTACCTGCATCAGGTGACGGGGACGGCGCCGACGCCGGCGGTGGAACGCGCGCTCGCCGCCTACCTGATCTCGGTGATGGACCACGGCTTCAACGCGTCGACGTTCACGGCCCGGGTGATCGCTTCGACCGGCGCCGACGTCGCCGCCTGCCTGACCGGTGCGCTCGGCGCGCTCACCGGCCCCTTGCACGGCGGTGCCCCGGCGCGCGCTCTCGACGGGCTGGACGCCGTGGGCGGCGCCGACGGGATCGAGGCCTGGATCCGCGGTGAGCTCGCCGCCGGGCGCAGACTGATGGGGTTCGGGCACGCGGTGTATCGCACGGCCGATCCGCGCGCCGAGCTGATGAAGCGCGTCGCGCAGGGTCTGGGCGGTTCGCGGGTGGCGTTCGCGCTTGAGTTCGAGCGCACCGCCGAACGTCTGCTCGACGAGGCGAAGCCGGGCCGCGGCCTGCACGCGAACGTCGAGTACTGGGCCGCGATCGTGATGGAGGAGTGCGGCATCCCGCGTGCGATGTTCACACCAACCTTCGCGATCGCCCGCACGATCGGCTGGACGGCGCACATCCTGGAGCAGGCGGCCGACCCGAAGATCATCCGTCCCTCGGCTCGCTACGTCGGCCCGCCGGTGCAGCGACCTGCGGCGTGAAGACTTGCTCATAGGTCTGCGGCGTGAGACTTGCGCACGGGCCTGCCGCGTGAGCCTTGCGCACGGGCCTGCGGCGTGAGCCTTGCGCACGGGCCTGCGGCGTGAGCCTTGCGCACAGGGCTGCGGCGTGAGCCTTGCGCACAGGGCTGCGGCGTGAGCCTTGCGCACAGGACTGCGGCCCGAGTGGTGCTCAGCGGCCGGCGGCGTAACCCTGCATTCCCCGCGGGTTGGCGGCGGCCCAGAGGACGCCCGCGGGGTCGGTGCCGACCGCAGAGACCCGGCCGAGGGCCCAGTCGCCCGCACGGGTGACGACGTGCCCGCGGCGTTCGAGCCCGGCGATCACGTCGTCGCCGAGCCGGTTCTCGGCGACCGCGCCGGCGGGGGTCCAGGTGCGGGGCCAGAACGACTCGGGCAGCGCGCTGGTGTGCAGTGCTGGTGCGTCGATCGCCTGCTGCGGCGTGTAGCCGCCGACGATGATCCGCAGCAGCGCGAGCAGCTGCCACTGGTCCTGCTGGTCGCCGCCGGGGGAGCCGATGGCGAAGGCGGGGGCGCCGCCCCGCAGCACGAGCGTCGGGGTGAGCGTGGTGCGCGGCCGTCGGCCCGGGGCGAGCGACGAGGCGTGGTCGGGCTCGAGCCAGGTCATCTGCAGACGCGTGCCGAGACAGAACCCGAGCGACGGGATCGTGGGCGAGGACTGCAGCCAGCCACCCGACGGCGTCGCCGACACGATGTTGCCCCAGCGGTCGATCACATCCAGGTGACACGTGTCGCCGCGGGTCTCGCCGGTCGGTGCCACTCGGGCTTCGGCGGGGGCGACGGTCGGCTCGCCGGTGCCGACGGCAGGCGCGTCGTAGGACGTGCGCAGCGGCGGCCGGAACGGGGAACGGCCCCCGAGAGACCCCGGCCGGAACTCGGCCGACGCGCTCTCGTCGATGAGCGCGCGCCGCTCGGCGACATAGTCGTCGGCCAGCAGTGCGTCGAGGTCGACGTCGGCGTCGCCGTACCAGGCGTCACGGTCGGCGTAGGCGAGCTTCTGCGCTTCGAGGATGGTGTGGGCGCCCGCCTCCTGCGACGGATCGAGCAGGTCGTCGTCCAGGGGCTCGAGCATCGCCAGAGTCTGGAGCAGCGCCGGCCCCTGCGTCCACGCGCCCGCCTTGGCGATCGTGTGCCCTCGGAATTCGCGCATGACAGGCGCCTCGTAGCCCGCCTCGAACGCCGCGAAGTCCTCGGCCGTGATCACCGCGGCGTGCATCCCGCCCCCGGAGTGCCGATGGGGCTGGGCGAGGAACGCGGATGCCTCGTGCGCGACGATCCCCGTCCGCCACTGCGTGCGCGCCGCGTCGATGCGGGCGGCGCGACCGACGGGGCCGTCGTCGCGGACGGCGCACGACGCGTGCACGAGCGCGTCCAGGACGTCGGCGTACGCCGGGTTGCGCACGATCTGCCCGGCCGCGGGCACCTCGCCGTCCGGCATCCAGAGGTCGGCCGACGTCGTCCAGTCGTCGCGGAACAGCTCTGCCACGCGCGCGATCGTCGCGGCAGCGCCCGCGACCAGCGGGTGACCGTCGCGGGCGTAGCCGATCGCGTACGCGAGCACGTCCATGAGCTCCCACGTCCCGTGATCGCGCAGCAGCAGCAGCCACGCGTCCACGGCGCCGGGCACGGCGGCGGCCAAGCCTCCCGCGCCGGGCACGAGCTCGAGGCCCTCAGCGCGGTAGTGCTCGATCGTCGCGCCGGCGGGCGCCGGCCCCTGGCCCATGAGGACCGTGGGAGCGCTGGCATCCGCCGGCTGGAAGATCCCGACGAGATCGCCGCCCGGGCCGTTGAGGTGAGGTTCGACGACATGCAGGACGAACGCGGCGGCGACCGATGCGTCGAAGGCGTTGCCGCCGCGCTCCAGCACGGCCTGCGCGGTCGCGGTGGCCAGCCAGTGGGTCGAGGCCGACATGCCGAACGTGCCCGTCAGCGTCGGGCGCGTCGTGAACGACGAAGGCGGCGTATACGTCACGAGCGGGAGCGGGCGATCCAGGCCTCGACCTCGTCCGCCGTCCGGGGGATGTCCGCCGACAGGTTGACCGGGCCGTCGGCGGTCATGAGGATGTCGTCCTCGATGCGCACGCCGATGCCCCGGTACTCCTCGGGGACGGTCACGTCGTCGATCTGGAAGTAGAGCCCCGGTTCGATCGTGAACACCATGCCCGGCTCGAGCGCGCCGTCGTAGTACATGTCGCGCCGTGCCTGGGCGCAGTCGTGGACGTCGATGCCGAGGTGATGGCTGGTGCCGTGCACCATGTAGCGGCGGTGCTGGCCGCCGCGCTCGGCATCGAGCGCCTCTTCGGCTGTCACCGGCAGCAGGCCCCACTCCGCCACGCGCGCCGCGATGACGTGCATCGCGGCCTCGTGCACCGAGCGGAACCGGACGCCGGGCTTGGCGGCCGCGAACGCGGCGTCGGCCGCCTCGCGCACCGTCTCGTAGACCTTGCGCTGGATGTCGGTGAACCGGCCGCTCACCGGCAGCGTGCGGGTGATGTCGGCGGTGTAGAGGCTGTCGACCTCGACGCCGGCGTCGATGAGGATGAGGTCTCCGGGCACGACGGCCCCGTCGTTGCGCGTCCAGTGCAGGTAGCACGCGTGCGGGCCGGAGGCCGCGATCGTGTCGTAGCCCACCGTGTTGCCGTCGCTGCGCGCGCGCTGGTGGAAGACGCCCTCGACGACGCGCTCGCCGCGCGGGTGCGCGATGATCGCGGGCAGGTTCGCGACGATGTCGTCGAACCCGTTCGCCGTCACCTGGACCGCGAGCTCCATCTGCGCGATCTCGTACGAATCCTTGCGCAGACGCAGCTCTGACACGAAACGCGTGAGATCGTCGTCCTCGTCGAGCACGACATCGCCGTCGCGCGCCTCGAAATCGTCGACGTGGGCCGTCGCGATGCCGAGGTCGGCGGCGACGCCGTCCAGCGCGGGGCGTGGTCCGATCCAGAACTCGCCGATCGAGGCGTCCGAATAGAACTCGCTCGTCGTGCGGTCCGCGCGCTCGCGGAAGTAGAGGGTGACCTCGTGGCCGCCCGCAGCGAGCGGCTCGAACACGAGCACCGAGCCGGGCTCGGCGTCGGCGGCCCACCCGGTCAGGTGAGAGAACGCGGAGTGGGCGCGGAACGGATAGTCGGTGTCGTTGCTGCGCTGCTTGAGCTCGCCGGCGGGCACCACGAGCCGCTTGCCAGGGAAGGCGGCCGACACGGCGTCGCGGCGGGCTGCGGCGAACGGCGCCTGGTCGCGGGCCGGCGGCGACTGCTCGGGACGCTCCGCCCAGCCGGTCGAGATCGTGTCGAGGAATCCCTGGCCGAACGGCTGTCGGCGGTTCGTGCTCGTGGTCCCCACGCCCTCTCCACTCGCCGCTGGCGCGGCGATCGGAGCCTCGGGGCGCGTGGGCCCAGTCTGCGTCTCAGCGGTGCTCGTGGCCGCCGCGGACTTCTCGCTGGCTGCGGTGCTCATGCGTCCAGTCTCGCACGCGCCCGCAGCCCGCGCGCGGGCGGGCGGGCGAGGCTCATCCGACCGGTTCGTACTGCACGATCAGCGGGCGATGATCCGATCCCGATCCGTCGAGCGAGCGCAGCACGAGCGATCCCGTCGCGCGCCAGTGGGAGGACGCCATGATGTGGTCGATCGGAGCGCCGAGGATCGCCGGCACGTCGGTGGACCAGGTGCCGAGCGCGCCGTTGCCCGTCTCGACCGCGGCATCGGTGCAGTGCCCGAGCGTCGCGCCGTCGATGCCGAGGCCGGTCATGTGGTCGACCGTGGCGTTGAAGTCGCCGGCCATGATGACGTTGCCGTCGCCGCACTGGTCGGCCAGCCACTGCAGGTCGGCGCGCCAGTCGTCCATGTACTCCTGACGGGGAGCGACGGCGTGCGCGGCGACCACGATCGGCCCGTCGCCCGAGACCGGCATCGCGACCGCGCTCGGCACCGTCGAGGTGTTGCTGGTGCCGTCGGAGGAGGACTCGATGACCGAGTAGTCGCCGAGCTCCGGCGAGATGAGGAGAGTCGTGGAACCGGCATCCCATTCGGTCGACGGGTCCTCCGCGTGGTGAGCCCACATGCGATGGCCGAGATCGCGCATCGCCACTGCGACGGCGGCGCCTGTCTCGATCGTCGTCTCGGGAAGCGCGACGATGTCGGCATCCATCGCGACCGCGATCTTCGCGATCGTCTCGGGAGAGGTCGCGGGTCCTGCGGTGTTCCAGGTCATGACGCGCACGCTCGCGTCGGTCCGGGCCGGGAGCGGGTCGGTGCCCAGCCCGCCGCGCGCCATGACGATGGCGCCGTTCGCGACGGCCGCCAGGATCGCGACGACGGCGAGCGACAGCGCGAACGGCCGAATCGGCCGCGCGATCGCCAGCAGCAGCGTGAGGACCGCCGCGACGGCGAACGCGAGCACCACCACGCCGCGGAAGGACACGAGCTGCGCGATCGGGTACGTCCGCTCGACATGGAAGAAGCCGGGCCACGTGAGCACGGCCGCGGCGATGGCGCACAGCACCGTCACGAGGATCCCGAGCAGGCGCAGCACGTCCGCGACTCTATGCCGCCAGGCTGGGAGATCCGTCAGCGCGATGCCCCCGAGAGAGAAGCGCGGGCCGCGTGGCGCGCCCTTGTCGCCGCGCTACGCTCGGAGGATGCCGACGTCGCAGCGCTTCGAGGGACCGAGCGATCTGCACCTGCATTCCGCCCATTCCGATGGCACGCAGCCGCCTGCCGAGGTCATGGCGTCGGCCCATCGGCACGGGGTGCGGACGGCGGCGCTCACCGACCACGACACGACCTCGGGATGGGCCGAGGCGGCCGAGGCTGCGGCATCCCTCGCCATGACCTTCATCCCGGGCATGGAGCTGTCGGCGCGCCACGAGTGGCGCAGCGTCCACGTGCTGGCGTACCTGGTCGACCCCGACGAGCCCGAGCTTCGGGCGATGACCGAGCGGATCCGCTCGTCGCGGCTCGACCGTGCGCGGATCATGGCCGACCGCATCGCCCGCGACTACGACCTGGTGTGGGACGACATCCTCGCCCAGACCACCGACGGGGCCACGGTCGGGCGTCCGCACATCGCCGACGCGCTCGTCGCGCGCGGACTCGTGCGCGACCGGGCGGAGGCCTTCTCAGGCATCCTGAGCCCCGGTGGCGACTACTACGTCGCGCTCTACGCCCCGGATCCGGTCACGGCCGTCGGCCTGGTCGTCGGCGCCGGGGGAGTGCCGATCATCGCACACCCGGCTGGACGCGCCGGGCTGCTCCCGGCGAAGCTGATGACCCGCATGCTGGATGCCGGCCTCGCCGGGTTCGAGCTCGGCCACCGCGAGAACCGCGAACCCGGGCTGCAGACGCTGCGCGAGCTCTGCCGGGATCGGGATCTCATCGTCACCGGGTCCAGCGACTACCACGGGCTCGGCAAGCCCAACCAGCCCGGCGAGCACACCACGGGCGACGACATGGTCGCCCGCATCATCGGCCGCGCGACAGGAAGCGCCCCCGTCTACCCGTGAGGGTGGACGAGGGCGCTCGCTGAACGGCGGATGCCGCGGGTCAGGCGATCAGCGGACCGATCAGCCCAGCGCCTTGGTCTTCAGCGCGTCGTACTCGGCCTGCGTGATCGTGCCGGCGTCGAGCAGCGCCTTCGCCTTCGCGATCTCGTCGGCCGGGCTGGACGCGCCGCCGGCGACCGACTTGATGTACGCGTCCTGGGCGCTCTGGATCTCGGAGGCCTCCTTCGCGCTGCGCTTGGCCATGCCGTTTCCGCGGGCGATGAGGTAGACGAGCAGCGTCAGGAAGGGCACGAAGATCAGGAAGATGATCCAGACGGCCTTCCACCAGCCGTTCAGCTTGTGGTCGCGGAACAGGTCGGCGATCACGGCGAACAGCGCGAACAGGTACGCCATGAAGAAGAAGATCCAGAGGAACCACCAGATGATGTCCCAGAACGAGCCCCAGAAGCCCTGGTACTCGTAGCTGATGGGCACGGCGTTTTCGAGGAATCGCACGGTATACCTTTCTTAGATGCGAGGTCGCGGCGTCCCGCCGCGTGGCCTCACACTAGCGCTGAAAGAACGCTGAGTGTCGGAGCCGCGACCGCGCGCGACACAGTCAGGCGCCGGCGGGGGCGGCACCGCCGCCCGAGCCGCCACGGCGGCGTCGGCGACGACGCGGCGCCGGCCGCCCGTCGTGGTGCTCCTTGCCGCCGCCGTCGTGCGTGCCGCCGCCGTCCGCGTCGCGGTCGCCCTCGGGCTGCGCGCCCGGCTCGCCGGCGGGCTTGCCGCCGCCCTCCGCGGTCTCGAAGGTCGAGCCGACCCGTTCGGCCGAGCTGCCCGAGCGGCGACGCCGACGCCGGCGGCTGGGCGCCTGACCGTCGGACTCGGCGGCGGCTGCGGCATCCGAGGCCTTCTCGGGCTGGACGCGGACAGCCTGCGTCTTGGGGGTCGTCGCGATGCGTCCCTTCGTCCCGGCGGGGATGTCGAGGTCGGTGTACAGGTGGGGGCTCGACGAGTACGTCTCGACGGGCTCCGGCTGACCGAACTCGAGGGCGCGGTTGATGAGGGCCCACTTGTGCAGGTCCTCCCAGTCGACGAACGTCACGGCGATGCCCGTCTTGCCCGCGCGGCCGGTGCGGCCGGCGCGGTGCAGGTAGGTCTTCTCGTCGTCGGGGATGGTGTGGTTGATCACGTGCGTGACGTCGTCCACGTCGATGCCGCGCGCGGCGACGTCGGTCGCGATCAGGACGTCCTTCTTTCCCGCCTTGAAGCCCGCCATGGAGCGCTCGCGCGCCTCCTGGCTCATGTCGCCGTGGACGGCGCCGGCGTTGAAGCCGCGATCGCTCAGTTCGTCGACGAGCTTCTGCGCCGCGCGCTTGGTGCGGGTGAAGATGACGGTCTTGCCGCGGCCCTCGGCCTGCAGGATGCGGGCGATGACCTCGTCCTTGTCGAGCGAGTGCGCGCGGTAGACGAGGTGGCGGATGTTCGCCTGCGTGAGGCCCTCGTCGGGGTCGGTGGCGCGGATGTGGATCGGGTTCGACATGAACCGGCGCGCCAGCGCGACGATCGGGCCGGGCATCGTGGCCGAGAACAGCTGCGTGTGCCGGATGGCGGGGACCTTCGAGAAGATCTTCTCGATGTCGGGGAGGAATCCGAGGTCGAGCATCTTGTCGGCCTCGTCGAGCACGACCTCGGTCGCGTGCGAGAGGTCGAGCAGGCGCTGGTTGTTGAGGTCGATGAGACGCCCCGGTGTGCCCACGACGATCTGCGCGCCGGCCTTGAGCTGGTCGATCTGGCCCTCGTAGGCCTTGCCGCCGTAGATGGCGACCACGCTGGTCGAGCGGTTCGAGGTCAGCATGTCCATGTCCTCGTAGACCTGCACCGCGAGCTCGCGCGTCGGCACCACGATGAGCGCCTTGACGCCGGGCGCGGGGTCGAGACCGAGTCGCTGGACGACCGGGATGCCGAAGCCGAAGGTCTTGCCCGTGCCGGTCTTGGCCTGGCCGATGATGTCCTGGCCGGGCAGCCCCAGCGGGATGGTCTGCTCCTGGATGGGGAACGCGTCGACGATGCCCTTGGCGGCGAGGGCTTCGGCGATGTCCTGGTCGACGCCGAGGTCGGCGAAGGTCGTCACGATGTGTGCCTGTCCGGCAGTGGGATGCTGCCTGGGTTCGTGCCCGGGCGCAGGAACCGGCCTTGCAGAGGCCGTCCGCGCGGGCGGAAGTGCGATCCACGCCCTTCTCTCCCACAGGCGCGGGCGCCCCGATCCGACGCCGGGGCCGAGACCACGATACCGGAGGTCGTTCATCTGAGCACTTAGGCTGTGCACATGGTCACCTGGTTCTGGCAGCGCCGCGGTGCGCAGCGCAAGCTTCAGCTGCGCTCGCGCGACGACGTCAGCGGCGCCGATCGCGTCGATTTCGCCGAGCTCGCGCCCGACGTCGACACGTTCCTCGGCCAGGCCGCGTATCTGCAGCTGGGGTACTTCGAGACGCTGACCGAGCTGATCCAGACGCTTCCCGAGCTCGCGGAGAAGGAGGCGGTGGCCCGTGCGGCGGGTGCGGCGCTCACCAAGCACGAGGCGCTCGTCGCGCTCGTGCGCGAGCGGGGAGACGACCCGACCGAGCTGATGCTGCCGTTCCGCGAGCCTCTGGACGCGTTCCGTGCGGCGACGCACGGCGTCCGCCCGCAGGAGACGATGCTGTCGGTGCACATCACCGCGGGGATGCTGGACGACTTCTATCTCGCGCTGTCGACGAGCTACGGCGAGACCGGACGCCGTGTCGCCCGGATCCTGCAGGCGGACTCGGACCGGCAGGCGATCGTCGAGATCCTGTCGGACACCATCGCGAGCGACCCGGAGTGGAAGTCGCTCCTCGCGCTGTGGGGACGACGGCTCGTCGGCGACACGCTGCTGATCGCGCGCGCCGCGCTGCAGCCCATGCGGTTGGGGTCGGCCGACGAAGAGAAGGTCGAGCCGGTGTTCACCGAGCTGATGGCGGCGCATTCGCGGCGCATGGACGCCATGGGCCTCGCCGCCTGAGACGAAGAGATCCGGGATGCCGCGTACGCAGCATCCCGGATCTTCGAGGTTCGGCGGTCCGGCGTCAGCCGATGCCCAGGCGCGCCTTCTCGCGGGCGTCGTGGGCGACGCGCACGCGCGACGTGACGATGATCGCCGGGTACGTGACGACGGCGGGGACCACGAGGGCGGCCAGCCACGGCCACGGCGTGTCGACGCCCACACCCAGCCACGTCAGCAGCGCCCAGGCCGCGCCCGCGGACACCGCCCCGATCATCGGGGCGAGTGCGACACCGCGCGTCAGCCGCTGGTGCAGCTGGAAGTGGATGCCGATGCCGATGACCGCGCCGACGATGAACGCGATGAGGATCTGCATGGCGGGGGACTCAGGCGACGAAGCCGACGCGGCGCGACTCTTCGGAGCCGAGCTCGACGTACGCGAGGCCCGCGGTGGGGACGATGTAGGAGTTGCCCTTGGCGTCGGCGAACGTCACGTGCGTGGCGCCGGCGTCGAGAGCGGCGGCGATGGACTTCTTGACATCGGCTGCCGGCTCGTTCGTCTCGAAGTTGAGCTCGCGGCCGGTGTTCGCGATGCCGATGCGGATCTCCACGTGACTGACCTCCTGCGCGGGGCGATGGTTGCTCGGTTCAAGGCTCAGGCTCCCCGGACGCATGGCCACTCTACGACACCGCAGGCAGGCTCCCGCCCGCCGTCGGAACGCTCTGGGCGAACGGCCGATGTCGTCCGCTCGCGCTAGCTTCGAAGGGTGACCCCGGGGAGCCAGACAGCCGTGCCGTTCACGCCCGACGCGCACCAGCAGGCGGTGCTCGCGCTTCCCGTCGACGCGTCCGGCGTCGTCGTCGGGGCGCCCGGCACCGGCAAGACGGCGACGCTCGTCGCGCGCGTGGCGGCTCTCGTCGCCGCCGGCGTCGATCCCGACTCCGTGCTCGTGCTCACCCCGTCGCGCCAGACGGCGACCGAGCTGCGCGACCGGCTCGGTCTCGCGGTGGGCGTCGCGACAGCAGGGCCGCTGGCCCGATCGGTCCCGTCGTACGCGTTCCAGCTCGTGCGCGCGCACGCGGTCGCCGCCGACGCCGATCCGCCGCAGCTGCTCACGGGCGGCGACGAGGACCAGATCATCCGCGATCTGCTCGACGGCGACGCCGAGGACGAGCAGCACGGCCCCTCCCGCTGGCCCGACTGGCTCGGCGCGCCGATCCGCGGCACCTCCGGGTTCCGCACCGAGGTGCGCACCTTCCTCGCGGAATGCACGACGCTGGGCATCGAACCCCGACGGCTGCGCGAGCTGGGTGAGAGGCATGACCTGCCGGCGTGGGTCTCGCTCGCGTCGTTCGCGACGGAGTATCTCGACGTGCGCGGAGCCATGCGCGGCGCGCATCGGGATGCCGCCGGCCTCGTCCGCGAGGCCGTCGGCCTGTTGCGCACCGGAGCCGGGGCCGAGCGCGGCGGGCCGGCCGGCATCCCGGCGATCGACCGGGTGCGGCACGTGCTCGTCGACGATGCCCAGGAGCTCACTCTCGGTGGTGTCGAGGTCATCGAGGCGGTGCACGGCCGCGGCGCGTCGGTGCTGGCGTTCGGCGACCCCGATGTGGGGTCCGGGTCGTTCCGCGGCGCGACGCCCGAGAACTTCGCCCGGCTCGCGGCGTCGCTGGGCGCCGTCCAGGTGCTCGCCGAGGGCCACCGTGGCAGCCAGTGGCAGCGCGAGCTCGTCGGGCGCATCACGCAGCGCATCGGCGCGGTGGGCGTGGTCGCCCACCGCGCCGCGGGCGCGGGCGCCGAGCCCGACGAGACCGTGCGCGCGCTGACGCTCCGTTCGCCCGCCGAGGAGTTCGATGCGATCGCGCGCCTGCTGCGCGAGCGGCACGTGCATGACGGAGTCCCGTGGAGCGCCTGCGCCGTCATCGCGCACGACACGCGCCAGGTCGCCGCGCTGGAGGCCGAGCTCTCTGCGCGCGAGGTGCCGGCGCGGTCGAGCGGCCCCGGCCGCGCGCTCGGCGCGGTGCGGCCGGTCGCCGACCTGCTGCGGCTGATCGAGCTGGCCTCTCGCGCGGAGTGGACCTTCGACGAGGTCCAGGCAGCGCTGGTCGGCACCTACGGACGCCTCGACGTCATCGAGCTGCGGCGGCTGCGCTCCGCGCTGCGACATGCCGAGCTGCGGCAGACGCTCGGCCGCGACGCGGAGTCCGACGGCGAGGGCGCCGCCGGACCCGGGATCGAGCGCTCCGGACGGGACCTGGTGCTGTCCGCCATGGCGCAGCCACTCGAGTTCGACCTCATCGACACCCGTGAGGCGCGCCGCGCCGCCGCGCTCGCGCGCACGCTGGCCGTGCTGCGCGACGAGCTCGAGCGCGGTGCGACGGCCCATGAGCTGCTGTGGACGGCGTGGGACCGCAGCGGGCTGCCGCGCGTCTGGTCAGAGCTCGCGCGCGGCAACGGCCCGCTCGCGGAGCAGGCGAACCGCGACCTCGACGCGCTCGTCGCGCTGTTCCAGGCCGCCAAGCGATTCGTCGAGCGGTCGCTGGACGCCGACCCGAGGGTGTTCGTGCGCTCGATCCTCGACAGCGGGGTGGCAGAGGACCGCCTCGAGGCCCCCTCGCGCGACGACAGCGTGCGCGTCCTCACCCCCGCGGGTGCTCTCGGCCTCGAGTTCGACACGGTCGTGGTCGCGGGCGTGCAGGACGGAGTCTGGCCGAACACCCGCCTGCGAGGGAGCCTCCTCGACACGTGGAGGCTGATGGATGCCGCCACCCGGGCGGACGGCGAGGTCACGGGGTCGTTCGACCGGCGCCGGGCGGCGATGCACGATGAGCTGCGGCTGCTGGCGCGCGCGCTGTCGCGAGCAACCGCCCGCGTCATCGTGACCGCGGTGGACGACGATGACACCGGCCCCAGCGTGTTCTTCGAGATGCTGCCCGATCCCGAGCCGCTCGAGCTGGATCACCCCGTCTCACTGCGCGGCCTGGTGGCTCGTCACCGTCGGGCCCTCACAGCCACCGCAACGCGCGCCGGCGCGCCCGGGCGCGTGTCGTCAGCGGCCGGACGCGCGGCGGCGCAGCAGCTCGCGCTGCTCGCCGACGCGGGCGTTCCGGGCGCGGCGCCGCAGGAGTGGTACGGCGTCGCCGCGCCGACGTCGACGGGACCGCTGCGCGACCTCGCTCGTGAAGACGTGCGGGTCTCGCCGTCCCGTCTGCACGCGTTGGAGGAGTGCGAGCTGAACTGGGTCATCGGCGATCTCGGCGGCGATCCGGGCGGCACGACGGCCGGCCTCGGCACGATCATCCACGCCGCGCTGGAGCACGCCGCGGGGCACGACGAAGCGGCGCTGTGGGCGGAGGTGGAGTCCCGCTGGGGGGAGCTCACCTTCGAGGCGGAGTGGCGCGACCGCGCCGAGCAGACGCGGGCTCGCGACCTCGTCCGGCGTCTGCACCTGTATCTGCGACGCTTCGAGGATGCGGGCGGGACCCTGATCGGCGCCGAGCCGCACTTCGAGGTCGTGATCCCGTTCGCCGAGGAGCATGAGCACCGGGTCATCCTCTCGGGCTATATCGACCGTGTCGAGCTCGCCGCCGACGGCACCGTCGTGATCATGGACCTCAAGACCGGCAAGCGCGAGCCCCAGACAGACGCCAAGGTGCTCGACAATCCGCAGCTCGCCGCCTATCAGCTCGCGTTCGAGTCGGGCGCGATCCCCGAGGCGGCGGGGCATGCGCCCGGCGGCGCGAAGCTGCTCGTGCTGCGGCCGACCGCGGCGCGGTCGGACTATGCGACCCCCTGGCAGCCGCCGTTCGACGACGAGCGGCGCGCGGCCTTCGTGGGCCGCATCCATTCCGCCGTCGCCGTGATGCGCGGCGAGTCGTTCACCGCACCCTATGAGGAGCACTGCCGCGATGAGCACTCCTACGGCCTGTGCCGCATCCACACGATCGGCGCGGTGAGCGCGTCATGACGATCGTGCAGAATCGGGCCGAGGGCGACCTTCGCGCAGACGTGCCGCTGCTGTCGGCGCGCGTCATCGCGGCCGCGCTGGGGCAGTTCCCGCCGACCGCCGAGCAGACCGAGGTCATCGAGGCGCCGCTTGCTCCGGCACTGGTCGTCGCCGGAGCGGGCAGCGGCAAGACCGAGACGATGTCGGGACGCGTCGTGTGGCTCGTGGCGAACGGCATCGTGCGCCGCGACGAGGTGCTCGGCCTGACGTTCACCCGCAAGGCGGCCGGCGAGCTCGCCGAGCGCATCCAGAAGCGGCTGTCGCGCCTCGCCGAGTTCGAGCGGCGGGGGTTGCTCCCGGCGCTTCCCGCGCTCGCCGAGACAGGCAGGCTCGAGGTGTTCGGCGAGCTGGAGCGGTCGGGCGCCGACGGCGCGAGAGCGACCGCCGAGCGGCACCGACTGCTGGACGCGCTCGCCGCCGAGGTCGGCGCCGTCGCTCAGGAGTCCACTGACGACGCGCTCCTGCACCGTCCGACGGTGTCGACCTACAACAGCTTCGCCGACCAGATCGTCCGTGAGCACGCGGTGCGCATCGGCCGGGACGCCGAGGCCGCCGTCCTCTCGGAATCGGCCGCGTGGCTTCTCATGCGCCGCGTCGTGTTCGCCTCGGACGACCCGCGTCTCGAGGCGCGCGGCGAGGCCGTGCGCAGCATCGTCGACGCGGCCCTGCGGATCGCGCGGGACGGCGTCGACAACCTCGTGGACTTCGATGCGCTGGCCGCCTTCCCCGAGAAGTTCCGCACCATCGCGGACCTGCCGTCGACCAACCGGCGAACGACGGTCTACAGCGAGGTCGTCGAGGCGGTCGAGAAGGTCGATGCCCTCGCGCTGCTGGCCGACCTCGCGCGCGAGTACGACGCCGAGAAGCGCCGGCTGGGGGTCATCGACTTCTCGGATCAGGTGGCAGGCGCCTTCGAGGTGGTGACGAGCCACCGTTCGGTCGCCGAGGAGCTCCGCGACCGCTACCGTGTCGTGCTGCTCGATGAGTACCAGGACACCTCAGTGGTGCAGACCGACCTGCTCGCGGCCCTGTTCGCGGGCACGGGCGTCATGGCTGTCGGCGATCCGCACCAGGCGATCTACGGCTGGCGCGGGGCGAGCGCCGGCAATCTCGGCGGGTTCGCCCAGGCCTTCGCGCCCGGGCGAGAGTGCGCGCGCTTCGCGCTCGTCACGAGCTGGCGCAACAGCGCCACCGTCCTCACGGCGGCCAACGCGGTGCTCGCGCCGCTGGCGGCATCCGCCGCGGTTCCGGTGCAGGAGCTGCGAGCGCGCCCGGGGGCGCCCGAGGGGCTCGTCGAGCTGGGCTTCGACGCCGATCTCGACGCGGAGGCCGATCGCGTCGCCGAGTGGTTCGCCCGCGTGCGGACCGATCGCCGGGCCGAAGGGCGCGCGACCACCGGGGCGATCCTGTTCCGCAGCAAGAAGCACATGGTGCGGTTCGGCGACGCGCTCGGACGGCGAGGCATCCCGCACCGCATCCTCGGCCTCGGCGGACTCCTCTCCACACCCGAGGTGGTCGATTTGGTCTGCGCGTTGCGCGTGATCAGCGATCCCTCCGCGGGTTCGGCGCTCATCCGGCTGCTGTCGGGACCGCGATGGGCGATCGGCCTGCCCGACCTGCGCGAGCTCGCGGCACTGGCGCGTCGACTCGCCCGCCACGACGCGTCGCTGCAGCCGCTCGCTCCCGAGGTCGTCGAGAGGATCCGCGGCAGCGCCGGCGACGACGACGGATCGCTCGTCGACGCGCTCGACTTCGTGCTGCGGCAGAAGCCCGACCACGGGTGGCTCGCTGGATTCACGGCCGAGGCGCGGGAGCGGCTGCGCGAGGCAGGATCCGTCTTCGCCGCCCTCCGCCAGGCGAGCGGGATGCCGGTCCCCGAGCTCGTGCGGCTGATCGAACTGGAGCTGCGGCTGGACATCGAGCTCGCGGCCAACGAGTCCCGCGGGCCGGCGCGCGTCGCCTCCGCGCAGCTGCGCGCGTTCGTCGACGAGGTGCACGCGTTCCTCGCCGCGGATGAGACCGGGTCCCTCTCGAGCCTTCTCGCGTGGCTCGACCACGCCGAGCAGCTCGACGAGTTCGCCCCGCGCACCGAGCCGCCCGAGGACGACGTCGTGCAGCTGCTCACGATCCATGGCTCGAAGGGCCTCGAATGGGACGCTGTGGCGGTCGTGCGCATGGTCAAGGACGAACTGCCCAGCACGCCGCGCGACACGAAGGCCTGGCTCGGCTTCGGGGTGCTGCCCTACGCGTTCCGGGGCGACGCGACGTGGCTCCCGATGCTCGCGTGGCAGTCGGCGCAGACGCAGCAGGAGCTCAAAGACGCGATCGGAGCGTTCGTCGAGGCGAACAAGGCGCGTCAGCTCGAAGAAGACCGCCGGCTGGCATACGTCGCCGTCACCCGGGCTCGGGACCATCTGCTGCTCACCGGGTCGAGCTGGTCGGGTACCAAGCGGCCCCGCAGCCGGAGCGTCTTCTTCGCCGAGATCGCCGGTGCACTCGGTGTCGCGCTCTCCGAGGACGAGGCGGGCGAGGACCCGTATCAGGGGGAGCGGCGGGTGCTGCAGTGGCCGATCGACCCCCTGGGTTCCCGGCGGGACGCGGTCGCTCACGCCGCCGATGCCGTCGCGGCCGCGCAGGGCGAGCCGCGTGCGGAGCTCGACGCCCAGGCGGCGCTCCTGCTCGCCGAGCGGGATGCGCGCCGGGCGCGACCCGTCCACACCGCGCCGACCCGCATTCCGGCGTCCCGGTACAAGGAGTACGCGGCCGACCTCGAGGGCACGCTCGCCCGCATCGCCCGCCCGCTGCCCGAGCGGCCCTTCCGGCAGACGCGCCTCGGAACGCTCTTCCACGCGTGGGTCGAGCAGCGCTCCGGTCAGGCCGGGCTCGGCGGCTCGCTCGACGACTCTTTGTGGGAGCTCGATGACGATGCCGCGGGTACCGACGCGTCGGCGGAGGATGCCGCGGCTCTCACCGCGCTGCGCGAGCGGTTCCTGCGGTCGGAGTGGGCTCACCTGCAGCCGATCGAGGTCGAGACCGAGATCGACTTCACGACGATCGGACCCGACAGCCTGCCTCACATCGTCATCTGCAAGCTCGACGCGGTGTATCGCCGTGATGACCGTGCCGGACGCATCGAGATCGTCGACTGGAAGACCGGCGCGGCACCGCGGACACCCGCAGAGAAGGACGAGCGGATGCTGCAGCTCGAGCTGTACCGTCAGGCGTACCACGCGAAGCACGGCGTACCCCTGACGGAGATCGACGTCGCGCTCTACTACGTGGCGGAGGACGTCATCCTCCGGAACTGACCGGATGCCGGCGCGCTCAGTCGGTCAGCCACCGGCGCAGCGCGGCCTCTGACGCGCGTTCGGCGTCGGCGGCGGCATCCACTCCGTCTGACGTCGCGGTCCCCGGAAGGACGATCGGCGAGGTCGACACATCGTCGGGGGCCCGGCCTGCGGCGGCGCGATCTGCGGCACCCCCGCCCTCGGGCGGGCGCAGCTCGTCCGAGGGCTCGGTGCCGGCGTCACCACCCGCCGCGTCATCGAAACGTGCGTCGGGATCCTCCGGGTCGCTCACGACGTCAGCCTGACCGCCGGATCCGGTGCCGCCGGATGCCTCATCGTCGGCGACCCACCGTGCCAGCTCTTCGGGGTCGTAAGCGTCGGTGTGCATCGACGTGTCGACGGCCGCCGTCGTCGACCCCGGCATCCGATCGAGCAGGGCGAGCGCGTCGTCGACGCCGAGTGACCCCTCGGCGACGAGGTCGTCGCCCGCCACGCCGGCGGCGAGGGACTCCAGGAGCTCCACGGCATCGGCCACGATGTCGTCACGTGCCTCGTCGTGGCCGTGGATCAGCCACTTCGCGAACTCGAGCTCGGCGTACAGCCGCGCGCGGTCACGGACGCGTGCGTCCGGTGCCCGGCCGCTGCCGGCGGAGTACGCGGCGAAGACGTCGCCCGCGGCGTCGGGTGCAGACGCGAGCCATTGCAGGTCAGTGGCGGGGTCGCCCACCGACAGCCCGTGCCAGTCGAGCAGCCCCGTCACCGTGGGGACGCCGTCGAGATCTTCGAGCAGGAACGCCGCGGTGCCGGCGCCGTCGAGCACCACCGCGGATTCGAAGCGCCACAGCTCGTCGGCGTCGACGGCGCGCCGCCAGCGATCCTGAAGCAGCCGTGGAAGCCGGCGGGTGCCCGCGGCCCGGTCGATCAGCCGCGACACGTCGGTGCGCACCTGCTGCGGCGTCCGCGCCGGCAGCCCCTCGGACTTCACCACCGACGGGGGCAGGGCGTGAACGGCGGCGAGGGCGTCGCCCAGAGAGGTCGCCGCGCCACGGCCGGGAGGAAGGTGGGCGGCGTCGACGCGGTAACCCGACAGGAAGTCGACGACGACGGCCCGGGCGTCCCCGACGGCCGCCTCGCCGAGCAGTTCGGGAGCACGGAACGGCAGCAGGCTGCGCACGCCGGGTGTCAGCGCGCTGAGCGCACGCACCTCGGCGGCGAGCTCGGTCGCGGCGTCCTCGTCCGCGGGCACCCGCACGACGACCCGCCGGCCGTCGTCGAGGGTGGCCACTGCGGCGTCGTACCTGCCGGTCGTCCCCTCCGTGAGCTCGCCGACCCCGACGACCGCCGCCCCCGGAATAGCCGAGGTGACCGACGCGGCTAGAGTGAGGGGTGAGCGTGCCATGTGCCCAGGGTAGGTCGGGCACGCGCGTCAGTCCCCGCGCCACGCCCGGCCCTATCGACGAAGCGGAGCATGCTCGATGACGGCCACAGGCAGCACCGCAGAACCGCCGCTCGCACGCACCGGCGTCGACCGGGCGGCCGAGGAACGCTCGATCCCCGGCGTCGTCGACACCGCGCGAGCGGACGCCGCGACCCGCGTCCTGGTGCTGTCCGGCGATGCCGCGCCGCTCGCCGACGCCGACCGGCTCGACTGGGTGCCGGTCGACGAGGTCCCTGACGGGGCGGAGTGGGCGCTCCTCGGCCGAGACGCCGACGGCGGGGCGCTGCTGGCCGCCGTCTTCGCCGGAAGCGACGACACGCCGTTCGCGGCGCCGGCGGGCTGGGCGGGCCTGCGCAGCGTCGGCGGATCCTTGGACGCCTACGACTCCAGCGCCTTCGTCGAGGCGCTGAGCCTCGGTCGGTGGCTGCTCGACTCCCGGTTCTGCCCCGCGTGCGGCGCCCTCACCGAACTCGGCGACGCAGGCTGGTCCCGCCGGTGCCCGGTGTGCGGACGGCAGCACTTCCCGCGCACGGATCCTGCCGTGATCGTCGCGATCACCAGCGCGAGCGACCCCGACGCGCTGCTGCTCGGCTCCAACGCGCTGTGGGGCGCAGACCGCTTCTCCTGCTTCGCAGGGTTCGTGGAGGCCGGGGAGTCGCTGGAGACGGCGGTGCGACGCGAGGTCGCGGAGGAGTCCGGCATCGATGTCGGAACGGTGTCGTACCGGGGATCGCAGGCCTGGCCGTACCCTCGCTCGCTGATGCTGGGGTTCTTCGCCGAGGCACGCGACGACGCGGCCGCACGCGCCGACGGCGAGGAGATCGCGGCGGTGCGCTGGTTCACACGCGATGAGATCGGCCGCTCGCTCGCTGGAGAGTCCGATGTCGTGCTGCCGGGGCGTGCCTCGATCGCGCACCGCCTGATCGCCGACTGGCATGCGGGGGCGCGATGAGCGGCGGCGCACTCGCCGGCCTGGACGAGCACCAGCTCGAAGCCGTGCGGGCGCTGCGCGGCCCCGTCGTGGTGCTCGCCGGCGCCGGAACGGGAAAGACCCGCGTGATCACGCACCGCATCGCACACGGGGTCGACACCGGCGCGTATTCGCCCGGTCGTGTCATGGCGGTGACATTCACGGCGAAGGCCGCGGGCGAGATGCGCGGGCGTCTGAGGGCGCTCGGAGTCGGCGGGGTGTCGGCGCGCACCTTCCACGCCGCCGCGCTCGCGCAGCTCAACTTCTTCTGGCCGACGCTCGCCGGAGATACGGCGCCGGGGATCGTCGACAACAAGGTGAAGCTGCTCGCGCACGCCGCCGACGGCGTGGGGCTCTCGCCGGACGTCGCGACGCTGCGCGACGTGGCGTCCGAGATCGAGTGGCGCAAAGTCTCGATGCTCAGCATCGACGAGTACGCCGCGGTGCGCCCGAACGGCGTCGGCCGCCTCGGCACCGAGCGTGTCGTCGCCCTGCAGCAGGCGTACGAGCGGCTGAAGGACGAGCGCCGGCAGCTCGACTTCGAAGACGTGCTGCTCGCATGCGCCGGGATGCTGGAGGCCGAGCCGCAGGTCGCGAAGGCGGTGCGCGAGCAGTACCGCCACTTCACGGTCGACGAGTTCCAGGACGTCTCGCCGCTGCAGAACCGCCTGCTGGAGCTGTGGCTGGGTGACCGTCGCGACCTGTGCGTCGTGGGCGACGCCAGCCAGACGATCTACTCGTTCGCGGGGGCCGACGCCGGGTTCCTGCTCGATTTCGACAAGCGCTTCGAGGGCGCCCGCGTCGTGCGGCTGGAGACCAACTACCGATCGGAGCCGGGCGTCCTGGGCGTCGCCAACGAACTGATTCGGGGGCGACCCGGCGCCCTGCACCTGACGCCTGCCGGATTCCGGGAGCAGACGGCGGCGGAAGAGACCATCCCGACGGTCACGGCGTTCGACGACGACCGTGACGAGGCGCGGACCGTGGCCGCCCGCATCGGGGCGCAGATCGCCGCAGGCGCCGATCCGCGCGACATCGCGGTCCTCTACCGGGCGCACGCCCAGTCCGCCGAGCTGGTCGCCGCGCTGTCGGACGCCGGCATCGCGACGACGGTGCTCGGCGGTCGCCGGTTCTTCGACATGCCAGAAGTGCGTCAGGCGGTCATGGAGCTGCGCGCGGCCGCCGTCGCCCCCTTGGAGAGCGGGCTCGTCGACACCGTGCGCGACATCCTGCGCTCGCGCGGGTTGACGGACGATCCGCCCGAGGCAGGAGGGGCGCTCCGCGACGCGTGGGAGGCGCGTGCCGCCCTGCTGCGGCTGGCCGAGGAGGCGCCCGCGGGCACCACGCTGCGCTCGTTCACCGATGAGCTGACGGCGCGCGCGAAGACGCACGATGAGCCCGCGCTGCGGACCGTCACGCTCGCGACGCTGCATGCGGCGAAGGGCCTGGAGTGGGAGCATGTGCATCTCGTCGGCATGGCAGAGGGACTGCTGCCGATCTCGTACGCGACGACCTTCGAGCAGGTCGACGAGGAACGGCGCCTCGCCTACGTGGGCATCACGCGGGCCGGGCGAACGCTGTCGCTGACATGGGCTCGAGGCGTACGGGAGCGGCAGCCGTCCCGCTTCCTG
This sequence comes from Microbacterium helvum, assembly GCF_014779795.1. Lineage (GTDB taxonomy): Bacteria > Actinomycetota > Actinomycetes > Actinomycetales > Microbacteriaceae > Microbacterium > Microbacterium helvum. The sequence continues at coordinate 304,906 of NZ_JACXZS010000004.1, read as the reverse complement.
CGAGAGATCGGCAACGGCACTCTGCGTGCGGTCGGTGCGTCCGGACGTCCCGGTGCAGCGAGCCGGAGCGCAGCGCGACCGAGCGCGTCCGCGCGAGTCGACGGTGGGCGCGTTCGTCGATGAGGCGGCCCGCGACCATTCCGGCCTCCCACAGCACCGCCGTGCTCGCTTCGACGGCGCGCCCGATGAGCTGAGCGGCCACTGCCGGCCACGAGGGATCCGCGTCGCGGCGATGAGCGGCCACGCAGGCGAGGCACGCCGTGTCGCCGGGCACGACGAAGGGGCCGATCTCGGCCCCCGACCCCGTCAGCACGACGGGGAGGTGGGGCAGATCGGACGCCATCAGGGCGGCCGAGGCGCCGGGCGGGACGACACGGGGCACGACGAAGACGACGACGTCGGCATCCGCCGCCGGCTGATCGATCGCATCGAACGGATGCCGCACATCGACGTCGACGCCGGAGGCCTCGAGCCCTCTGGCCACACGGTCGCACTGCCGCTCGTCCACCGCGGCGTCGCGGTGCAGCGAGACCGTCCGGCGGAGGACCGCGCCCGTGATCAGCGCGCGGCGTAGTCTCGCCAGCAGTCGTGTCGCCGCCTCGTCCGACGGCGCGCCCAGCGCGCGGGCGAACGGGACGAACGAGCCGTCGGGGACGCCGCGCTCCAGCTCGCGCAGGACACGGAGGTGCCACGGCTGGGGATCGTCGAGCACCGCCACGGCCTCGGCGCCGAACTGCAGGGCGGTGGCGGACCGCCACACTGCCGGGTAGGAGGGATCGAGCCTGAGCATGCCCCGATCCTGCCGGAGCGCTCCCGGACGGTGGTCGTTATCCACAGCCCGCGGAGTGATCGCCGCGCGCAGGCCGCCTGGGGAGGAGCCGCCCCGGGGTCGCTACACCGGCCGGTGGTCGTCGGGGGCGCCGCCGTCGTCGCCCTCCGGGTCGTCGCCCTCGAGTTCGTCGCCGCGTGCCGTTCCCTCCGCCGCCGCTTCGGTGCCCCCTTCGGGGAACTCGCCCGCCAGCAGACGCGCGAGCGCGTCATCCAGCTCGTCCGGCGCCGGCTGCTCGCCGCGTGCACGAGCCTCCAGCCGGGCGACCAGCGCCGCCGGGTCGTCGATGTCGGACGCCGCGGGCATCAGGTCAGGGTAGTCCCACAGGGCATCCCGAGCGGCCGGACCGACGGCATCCGTCACCGCACGCCACATCGCGGCGGCCTCGCGCATGCGACGCGGCCGGATCTCGAGACCGACGAGCGACGCGAGGGCGCGCTCGGCCGGCCCGCCGACCGCGCGCCGGCGTCGGACGGCCTCTGCGATGCGGGGCGCGGAGGGAAGCCGGGACGTCGCATCCTCGGTCACCACCTCGACCCAGCCTTCGATGGTCGCGAGCAGGTTCTCCAGCCGGGCGAGTGCGGCGTTCTGCGCGTCCGAGCGCGGCGGCAGCAGCGCGCCGCTCTCCAGCGCGGCGCGCAGCTCCTCGGGCTGCGACGGATCGAAGCGCGAGGCCATGTCTTCGAGCATGTCCGTGTCGACGTGGACGCCGCGCGCGAAGTCGGTCACCTGCGAGATGACGTGCAGGCGCAGCCAGCGGGCGTGGCGGAACAGGCGCGCATGGGCGAGCTCGCGCGTCGCGATGTACAGCGCGAGCTGGTCCTCGGGCACCTCGAGGTCGCGGCCGAAGTCGGCGAAGTTCTGCGGCAGGATGACGGCCTGGCCGTCGGGCATCAGCGGGATGCCGACGTCGCCGCCGCTCACGACCTCCTTCGAGAGGCTGCCGATGACCTGCCCGAGCTGCGTGGCGAACAGCGAGCCGCCGATCGTCCGCATGAGGCGCCCCGCGCCCTGAACGAGCTCCTGCATGTCTTCGGGCGTCTGCTCGCTGAGCGCCGTCGTGAGCGCATCGGCGATGCTCGTCGCGACGGGCTCGGCGAGCTCCTGCCACACCGGAAGCGTCGCCTCGACCCACGAGCCGCGGGTGATCACGGTCGGGGGAGTCGCCAGCTCGGAGATGCCGGTCGCCTCGCTCAGCCACAGGGTCGCCAGCGCGAACGCCTGATCGAGGTCGGTGCGCTGTCCGGCGGTGACGCCCAGTCCCTCCTGGTTGGCGATGTGGAGGGCTTGGCGCTTGGCCATGTCCCACGACACGCCGCTGTCGCCGGAGTTCGCGAACACGCCCTGCAGCTGGCGCATGATCTGCTGCATCATCGCGGGGTCGATGTCCATGCCCGAGATCCGCGAGAGCTGCTCGGGATCGATGCCGCCCGCGCCGCCCCCGAAGAGCTGCCGCATGAGCTCTTGGAAGTCGTCCTCAGGACTGCGGTCGTCGTCTGCCACTTCAGCCGCCTTTCAGCCGGTCGATGACGTTGCGTTCTACGCTAGTCGCAGCATCCGTCGCACTCCCCGGCCGAGACCTTCCAACCCTTACGCCGGTCGCGAACGACCAGGCACTCCGCAATGCGGCACGGAAGAGAGAGGTCCCGCGTGGCCCTGTTCGACGAGGACACCACCATCCAGCGCGCACCGCGCGAGCCGATGTCGCGCCGTACGATCGCGGGCATCTGGGCTCTCGTGGTGGCGATGGTGATCCTGCTCGTCATCACCTTCCTGCCGACCTCTTACGTGGTCCAGCAGCCCGGGCCGGTGTACAACACCCTCGGAACCGCGCTGAACTCCGACGGCGAGGAGGTGCCGCTCATCTCGGTGGACGGTGCCGAGACCTACCCGACCGAGGGGACGCTGGACCTGCTCACGGTGCAGGTGCAGGGCAACCGCGAGCACACCCCGTCCTGGTTCGAGCTGGCGATGGCGTGGTTCGACCCCAGCAAGGCGGTGCTGCCGATCGATGCGGTCTTCCCGGCCGGTCAGACCACCGAGCAGCGCAATGAGGAGAGCGCGGCGATGATGGTCGACTCCCAGCAGGAGGCGACTGCCGCGGCGCTCACAGAGCTCGGCTACGACGTCGGCGCGACGCTCTCGGTGCACTCGGTCGTCGAGGGAGCCGCCGCCGAGGGCGTGCTCGAAGAGGGCGACCTGATCCTCAGCGCGGACGGCCAGACGGTCACGGACGCGAACGCGCTCCGCAAGGTCATCAACGACGGCGGCGGCGCTCCCGTCGAACTGGTGATCGAACGCGACGGCGCGCAGCAGACCGTGTCGATCACGCCGAAGGAGTCCACCGCCGACGGCGAGACGACGTGGCTGATCGGCGTGACCCTCATCACCGACTACGACTTCCCGATCGACGTGACGATCCAGCTGAACAACGTGGGCGGCCCCAGCGCCGGCATGATGTTCGCGCTCGGCATCATCGACACGCTGACACCCGGCGAGCTCAACGGCGGCGAGCAGGTCGCCGGCACCGGCACCATCACGGCGGACGGCGCGGTGGGTCCGATCGGCGGCATCCGTCAGAAGATGTGGGGAGCTCTGGATGCCGGAGCCGACTGGTTCCTGGCGCCGGACTCGAACTGCGACGAGGTGGTGGGTCACATCCCCGGTGATCTGCGCGTCTTCTCGGTGAAGACGCTGGATGACTCGCTGAAGGTGCTGCAGGCGATCAGCGATGGTGGAGACCTCGACGCCCTGCCGACCTGCACGGCCCGCTGAGACCGCGCGCCCCGCGGAATTCTGGGGGTTCGCCCAGCGCGGACAAAGCATCGGCCGAGAGCTGCCCGCCTAGGATGGGACGGTGACCACGACCTCAGCGCCGACCCCGGCCACACCGTCCCGCACCCGACGCGTCATCGCCATCACCCTGGTGGTCATCGCTGCGCTCGTGGTGGCATTCTTCGTGTTCGCCAGCCTGTACGCGGACTGGCTCTGGTTCGATCAGCTCGGCTTCCAGTCGGTGCTGACGACCCAGTGGATCGCCCGGGTCGTGATGTTCCTGGTCGGCTTCCTCGGCATGGCGGTCCCGGTGTGGCTGTCGATCCAGCTCGCCTACCGCCTGCGCCCCGTGTACGCGCGGCTGAGCTCGCAGCTCGACCGCTATCAGGAGGTCGTCGAGCCGCTGCGCCGCCTCGCGATGTGGGGCATCCCGATCTTCTTCGGCTTCTTCGCCGGATTCGCGGCGTCGGCCCAGTGGGAGACCACGTGGCTGTGGTTCAACGGGGTGAAGACGGAGGTCACCGACCCGCAGTTCCACCTCGACACCGGCTTCTACATGTTCGCGCTGCCGTTCTGGACGTCGCTGGTCGGTTTCATGTCCGCCGTCCTGCTGGTGTGCCTGCTGGTCACCGCCCTCGTGTCGTACCTGTACGGCGCGGTGCGCATCGGTCAGCGAGAGCTGCGCATCTCGAAGTCGGCCCGCATCCAGCTCGCCGTGATCGCCGGGCTGTACTTGCTCGTGCAGGGCGTGAGCCTCTGGCTCGACCGCTACCGCACGCTCGTCGAATCCGGTGCGGACGGTCGCATCACGGGCCCCGGGTACACCGGGGTGAACGCGATCATCCCCGGCCAGACGATCCTCGCGTTCGCGGCCGTGATCGTCGCGATCCTGTTCTTCATCACGGCCATCATCGGCCGCTGGCGCTATCCGCTGGTGGCGACCGCGCTGCTGGTCGTCTCGGCCATCGTGCTCGGTGTCGGCTACCCGTGGGTCGTCAACACGTTCAACGTCCAGCCGAACCGCTTCTCGCTGGAGCAGGACTACTACCAGCGCAACGTCGACATGACGAAGACGGCGTACGGCATCGACGGGCTCGACAAGCAGGACTTCGAGGCCGTCACGGATGTCGAGGCCGGGCAGCTGCGCGAAGACGCGGGCACGACCGCGCAGATCCGCGTGATGGACCCCGCGATCGTGTCGCCGACGGTGCGCCAGCTCGAGCAGTACCGCTCGTACTATCAGTTCGCCGATCCGCTCGACGTGGACCGGTACGACATCGACGGGACTTCGCAGGACACCGTCGTGTCGGTGCGCGAGCTCAACCTCGAGCAGCTGGGCAACGCGAACGACTGGCAGAACAGCGCCGTCGTGTACACGCACGGCTACGGAATCGTCGCTGCCAAGGGCAACGACCGCACGGGCGACGGCAATCCGGTGTTCCTCGAGCGCGGCATCCCGGCGACGGGCTTCCTGTCGGACGAAGAGGACTTCCAGCCGCGCGTCTACTTCGGCGAGTACTCGCCCACGTACTCGATCGTCGGTGCGCCGAAGGATTCCGAGCCGATCGAGCTCGACTACCCCTCGGGTCAGGACGAGACGTCTAACGAGACGAAGACGACCTTCGAGGGCGACGGCGGCCCCAGCCTGGGCAATGTGTTCAACCGCCTGATCTACGCCCTGAAGTTCCAGGCCGAGCAGATCCTGTTCTCGGACTACGTCAATGAGGATTCGCAGATCCTGTACGACCGCGACCCGCGCCAGCGTGTGCAGAAGGTGGCGCCGTACCTGACGCTCGACAACGACCCGTACCCCTCGGTGGTCGACGGGCGTATCGTCTGGATCGTCGACGGCTACACCCTGAGCGCGAACTACCCGTACTCGTCGACGGTGAGTCTGACCTCGGCGATCTCGGACTCCAGCAACCCGGCGCCGCGGTTCGCGCTGGACGACATCAACTACATCCGCAACTCGGTCAAGGCCACCGTCGACGCCTACGACGGCAAGGTCACCCTGTACGCGTGGGACGACGAGGACCCGGTGCTGCAGTCGTGGCAGAAGGTCTACCCGTCCACGCTCAAGCCGATCAGCGACATGTCCGCCGAGCTGATGAGCCACGTCCGCTACCCGACGGATCTGTTCAAGGTCCAGCGCACGATCCTCGGCGTCTACCACGTCGACGATGCTCGCTCGTTCTACCAGAGCGACAACCGCTGGAAGACGCCGAACGACCCGCAGGCCGACACGCAGCTGCAGCCGCCGTACTACCTGACGATGCAGATGCCGGGGCAGACCGCTCCGACATACTCGATGTTCACGTCGTTCATCCCCTCCGGCGAGGGCAGGAACGTGCTCATGGGCTACCTCGCGGTGGATTCGAACGCCGGAAGCGAGGCAGGCAAGAAGAGCGACGACTACGGCAAGCTCAGGATGCTGGAGATCAGCGCCGATACGACGGTGCCCGGTCCCGGCCAGGTGCAGAACAACTTCGACGCCCAGCCCGAGGTGTCGTCGTTCGTCAACCTGCTCAAACAGGGTGACTCGAACGTGCTGAAGGGCAATCTGCTGACCCTTCCGGTCGGCGGCGGCCTGCTGTACGTGCAGCCGGTCTTCGTGCAGTCCTCGGGCGCGACGAGCTTCCCGTCGCTGCAGAAGGTGCTGGTCTCGTTCGGCAACGAGGTGGCCTTCGAAGACACGCTGAACGAGGCGCTCGACGTGCTGTTCGGCGGCGACTCGGGAGCCGACGCCGGTGACACCGACGTTCCGACCGAGCCGACGCCGACTCCGTCGCCGGAGCCCACCACGCCGGAGGAGCCCACGACGCCGGAGGAGCCCACGGACGAGTATCAGCAGGCGCTGCAGGATGCGAACCAGGCGCTGCTGGACCGTGAGGCCGCGCTGCAGAAGGGCGACTGGACCGCGTACGGCGAGGCGGACGCGCGCCTGACGGAAGCGATCCGCACGCTCATCCAGCTGGGCGAGCAGCAGTAGCGCTGCTGCGCTCGACAGGGCCGCTCGTCCTCGGACGGGCGGCCCTTCGGCCTGTGTGCCCGGAGAGCCCGTGCGGCCGGAGGGGCGGGTCAGGCGGTGAGCGCGGCGTACCAGATGAGCAGCAGTGTCACCGCGAAGCCCGAGAACTGGTTGAGCCACAGGAAACGCCGCCAGCCGGCCGTCGCGGCGGCGGCGTCGCGGTCGGCGATCGACCGGTACGGCCAGATCGTCACGAGGTAGGGCACCGCGAGCACCGCGGCGAGCGGCCCGGGCCATGCGGTGACGAGCATCACCGCGCCCGCGGCGGCGTAGCACCCGAGCGCGAAGCGCACGGTCCACCGTGCCCCGCGGACGGTGGCGATCGAGGCGATGCCGGCCTCGCGATCCGCGACGACGTCCTGCACGGCCCCGAACGCGTGCGAGGCGACGCCCCACAGCGCGAAGGCGACGATGATCATCGCGAGCTGCCACGTCCACACCGCGCCCGCGAGCACGAGTCCGTACACCGCGGGAGAGAAGAAGTGGATGCTGCTGGTGACCGAGTCCAGGAACGGCCGCTCCTTCAGCCGCAGCGGGGGAGCGCTGTAGAACACGACGAAGAAGAGGCTGGCCGCGAGGACCGCCCACGACGCCGCACTGCCGGCCACGACCAGGAAGACGACGAAGGGCGCGCACAGCACCCCTGCTGACACGAGGGTGATGCGGTGCAGCCGCCGGTCGAGGACGGCCCCGTGTGCACCGCCCTTGCGCGGGTTGCGCAGGTCGGACTCGTAGTCGAAGACGTCGTTGATCCCGTACATCGCCAGGTTGTAGGGGATCAGGAAGAACAGCGTGCCCACGACGAGGATCGCGTCGATCTCGCGGACCGTCATGAGGTAGGCGGCGGCGAACGGGTACGCGGTGTTGATCCAGCTCACCGGCCGTGACGACACCACGAGTCGTCGCGCCACGAGTCCCGCGCTCAGGGGCTCCGCGACCGTCATGCCTCGGCCTCCTGCCTGGGCGCGACGAGCGTGAACACTGCGGGCACGAGGAATGCCGCGCACAGCGGATACGCGAAGTCCTCGATCGGCGCGAGTCCGATCCGCACGCCCGAGATGAGCTCTTCGGGGTAGGTGAACAGGCCCAGCGCGATCATCACGTTGTCGAAGACCGCGGTGAGGATGATCAGGATGCCGGCGGCCGTCGCCGACGACGCCATCCGGCCTGAGAACGCGGGGCGTCGCGCGGTCAGCAGCACCGCGACCGCGGTCGCCGCGAGGAACGGCGCGAGCACCAGGAGGTAGGTCATGGGCGTGCCTCCGACCGCGGCGTGACGGCATCCGCTCGCCTCCGGACGAGCACGCGGCGCGAGCCCTCCCATGCGACCAGCGCGAGGTAGCAGAGGAAGGCGAGGAACACCGGCTCCTCGACGGGCAGGTGCGGTGCGAGGTCGACACCGAGCAGCAGCGGGCTCTCGCCCTTCACGAAGACGCCCGCGGCGATGCCGACGAGGTCGCAGGCGAGCAGGACCGCCGTGCCGACACCGACGGCGACGGCCGTGCGTCCCGGCGCCGCCCAGGCGGCCAGGCGCAGCCGCCGGTCGACGAGCGCCACGCCGGCGGCGCTCAGCACGATCGCGAGAAGGTAGACCCCAGGCATGACTCACACCCTCGCACGTTCGGCGAGTGGGCCGGGCGACCGGTCGCCGCGCGAGCGCTTGAGGACGAGCTCGGCGGAGATGAGACACATCGGCAGCCCGATCCCCGGCAGCGTCGACGCACCGACGTAGGCGAGTCCGTCCACCTTGCGCGATGCATTGCGCGGGCGGAACATCGCGCTCTGCCGCAGCGTGTGCGCGAGGCCGAGCGCGTTGCCGCGCCATGCGCCGAAGTCGTCGGCGAAATCGCCCGGCGCCACCGTCCGGCGCACGACGACGCGCCGGGCGAGGTCGGGGATGGCGCACCACTGCGACAGCTGCGCGATGACGCGGTCCGCGGCCGACTCGACGGCCGCGTCGCCCTGGCCGTCGATGCCGCCCCGTCCGAGCTCGGGGTCGGCGGGGACCGGCACCAGCACGAACAGGTTCTCGTGCCCCGTGGGCGCGACGCCGGGATCGGTGGCGCTCGGCCGGCACACGTACAGCGACGCCGGGTCGGGGATCCGCGGGTGCCGGCCGAAGATGTCGTCGAAGCCCGCCCGCCATTCCCGCGTGAACAGCAGCGTGTGGTGCGCGAGCTGGGGGAGCGGACCCTGCACGCCCAGCATCAGCAGCAGCGCGCCCGGGCTCGGGGTGCGCGATCGCCACCATCGCTCGGGATAGGTCTGCAGCTCGTCCGGCACCAGCGTCGTCTCGGTCGCGTGCAGATCCGCGCCCGAGACGACCAGATCCGCCGCGACCCGGCCGCCGTCCGCCAGCTCGACGCCGGTCGCCCGGCCCGCGTCGGTGAGGATCGCCGACACCCTCGCGCCGGTGCGGATGCGGACGCCGGATGCCTCGGCCAGCCGTGTCACGGCACGGATGATCTCGGTGAATCCGCCGCGCGGGTACAGCACGTGCTCGTCGAGATCGAGGTGGCTCATGAGGTGGTAGAGACTCGGCACGCCGTACGGCGAGCCGCCGAGGAAGACGGCGGGGTACTCCAGGATCTGCTGCAGCCGCGGATCGGCGAACCTGCTCTCGACGTGGCGCGCCAGCGTGCGGGTGAGCAGCGGGGCCAATCGCGGCGCCCTCCGCAGCAGGTCAGGGTCACGAAGGCCGGCCGTCGTCTCGTAGGTGTCGTAGAGGAATCGCGTGACGGCGAGATCGTACGCGTCGGCGGCAGAATCGAGGTAGGCGTCCAGCCGGGCGCCGGCTCCGGCCTCGACGCTCTCGAACAGCGCCGTCGCCTCGGCGCGACCCGAGCGCACATCGAGCGGGGCGAGACCCGTCGCCGGGTCCGAGTACACGCGGTACGCGGGGTCGAGGGGAACGAGGTCGAGCTCGCGCGCGGCCGAGGTGCCGAGCAGCGCGAAGAAGTGATCGAACACCTCCGGCATCAGATACCAGCTCGGTCCGGTGTCGAAACGGAAGCCGTCGTGCTCCCACGAGCCGGCACGCCCTCCGAGCTCTTCGCGGGCCTCCAGCAGGGTGACCTCCCAGCCGTCCTGCGACAGCAGGGCGGCCGTCGCGAGCCCCGCGATCCCGCCTCCGACGACGACCGCGCGACCGACGCCGCGTCGCCCGCTCACGCGCGGGCTCCGCGCGGCGCGAAGCCGAGCATCGCCCGTGCGGCCAGCCGCGCCTTGACGGCGTCGGGCACCCGCACCCGACCGTCGTCGGCCGACGACGTCCGCAGCCGCGAGGCGAGCTCGGCGAACAGATCGTGCGCGGCGGTGACGGCGCGCCGGCAGTCCGCGGGAAGCAGCGGGATCACGCGAGCCGCTGCCGCCAGATCCAGGTCGATGCGATCGAGCACCGCCGCGCGGTCGGCGGGCGAGACGAGATCGAGGTAGTCGCGCCCGAGACGCGCGCGGTCGTCGTGCAGGTCGCGCAGGAAGTTGACGTCCTGGAACGCGGCGCCCAGCCGTCTGGCCCCTTCCGCGAGGTCAGGATCGGGGGATGAGGGATGCCGCGCCCCCGCGTTCACGAAGACGTGCAGGCACATCAGCCCGATGACCTCCGCAGAGCCGTACACGTAGGCGTCGTGCGATGCCGCGTCGTGGCGACTGACCTGCAGATCGGCGCGCATGGACGCGAAGAACGGCTGGATGAGCGGTGCGCCGATGCCGCATTCCCGCGCGGTGCGTGCGAATGCGTGGAGGACGAGGTTGCCGCTGAACCCCTGCGCCACCGCCGACAGGCACTCTTCCTCCAGCCGGTCCAGCAGGGCCATCGCCTCGGCGGCCGTCAGGCCTGCCTCCACCGCCGGGCCGTCGACGACCTCGTCGGCGACGCGCGCCAGCGCGTAGATGTTGCGCACGTGCGGCCGTGGACGCGGGCCGAGCAGCCGGCACGCCAGGCCGAACGACGTCGAGTATCGCGCGATGACGGCGGCCGCGGCATCCATCGCGGTCCGGTCGTACAGGGCGAGGCCGGTGGCGAGCTGCGTGGTGGGAGCGTTCACGGGATCCTTCGTTCGATCTCATCCGCGAGCGCGCGCAGCAGCACGCCCGCCCGCAGCGGGAGTGCGCCATCGTGCGAGCCTGTGCGGACCTCGGCCAGCGTGTCGGCGACCAGGTCGGCCAGACGTTCGCGCGCACCGCTGCCGGCGAGCAGGGCCTGCGCCTCTCGGACGGCGACGGGACCGGTGGCGGCGTGCGCCAGGGCCGCGTCGACGCCGGTCGCCGCCCCGATTCGCGGGCGAGAGCGACCAGGGGCGTCTGCTTGGTCTCTCGCAGATCGGGGCCGCTGTCGCGACCGGTCTGCGCGGCGGTGCCGAACGCGCCGATGAGGTCGTCGACGAGCTGGAAGGCGAGGCCGAGGCGGCCACCGAGGTCCCCGAGCAGGCGGAGCGCGGAGTGATCCGCGTCCGCCAGGAGCGCCCCGGCCTGCAACGGGGCGCGGAACGAGTACACCGCCGTCTTGTGGAACGCGGTCCGCAGTGTCGTCGCGCGCGAGGGCGCGGCGGCCGACACGGCATTCTCGACGTCGGCGAGCTCGCCGGCGGCGGACACCACGATCGCGTCGTCCAGCAGTGCGAGCAGGCGGTCCTTGACGGCAGGGTCGGTGGGGGCCATCGCGACGAGCCGGAACGCCTCGTGCAGGAGCAGGTCTCCGGCCAGGATGGCAGCCGCGTCGCCGAGGGTCACCGCGCCGGCGGCGTCCGCGCCGGACTCGCGGGCACGGATCCGGAACTCGCCCCCGATGTTCGGAACACCCCGGCGCTCGGTGTCGTGGTCGATGACGTCGTCGTGGACGACGAACGCCGTGTGCAGCAGCTCGAAGGCGGCAGCCACCGAGAGGACGGCGGGGCGCTGCGCCTCCGCGCCGCCGAACGCATCGAACGCGGCGACGACCAGGGCGGGGCGAAGCCTCTTTCCGCCGTGGGCGGCCCGGCCGACCGCACCCGCGAGCGCGCCGAAGCCGTCGCCCAGCCCGTCGGCTCGTTCGCGGATGCGCGCGAGAGAGCCGTCGATCGCCGTCGCTACCGCGGGGTCGAGGGCGATCACGATGCCCTCCTGCGGGCGACGGCGCCGCTGAAGAGGCGGAGGCGCTCAGCCTGCAGGACCAGCCAGGGCGAGAACGCCCACGGTGTCGCCTCGAGCGAGACGGCGAGGTCCGCAGGCTCGACCCAGCGGGCGTCGAGCACTTCACGGGGATTGAGGCTCGGCTCGTCGTCGGTGCGGGCGATGTAGACGGGGCAGACTTCGTGTTCCACGATGCCGGCGGCGTCGGTCGCGCGATAGCGGAAGAGCGGCAGCGCCACCCCCAGGTCGTGCAGCGTCAGACCGAGCTCGAGGTCGGCGTGGCGCCTCACCGCCGCCACGACTTGCTCTGCAGGGCGGGGGTGACCGCAGAAGGAGTTGGTCCATACCCCGGGCCAGGTGCGCTTGCCGAGCGCGCGGCGGGTGATGAGAACCTGGCCGCGGTCGTTGACGACATGGCACGAGAAGGCGAGGTGGAGTGCGGTCTCGGCACCGTGGACGGTGGATTTCGGGGCGGTGCCGATCGCCTGGCCGTCGTCGTCCAGCAGCACCACCAGGTCCGTGTCGGTCATGTGGCTCCTCCTCCCAGATTGCTAGCCAAGCTAGCAATATCTTTTGTGCGATGCTACAACGGGTTGGAGGGAACGTCCACGATGTCCGAGAGATGGCTGCCGCAGACGGATCACGAGCACGCGGTGATGCGCGTGCTGACGTCGATCCGCAGCATGAGCGATGCCATGGAGCGCATGCACAGCGGCATGAAGGGCGACATGGACATGAACGCGACGGACGTCGCGGCGCTGCGGCTGCTCATCATCCGCGAGCAGCAGGGGCGTGCCGTGAGCCCCCACGACATCGCCCGGCACCTGCGGATCTCGACCGCGTCCACGACCAAGCTGCTCGACCGGCTGGAGGGATCCGGCCATGTGAGACGACAGCCTCATCCCACCGACCGGCGAGGCAGGGTCGTGGTGCTCACCGACGAGTCCCGGCAGGCGTTCTTCCGCATCTTCGGGGTGCGACTGCGCGCGATGCGCGAGATGGCGCTGACGTACGACGAGAGGGAGCTCGAACTCATCGAGCGGTTCCTGGACGACCTCGGCCGTGCCATGGACCCGCCCGCGTGAACCGGCCGTGATGCGGACCACGCCGGCGGGCGGCGGGAACGAAGAAAGGGCGCCCCGTGCGGGACGCCCTTTCTTCTTTTCTGTTGCGGGGACAGGATTTGAACCTGCGACCTCTGGGTTATGAGCCCAGCGAGCTACCGAGCTGCTCCACCCCGCGGCACAAGGAATAGCCTAGCACGCGTTTTGAGTGGGTCGCGCCACAGGCCGCCTCGCTTGCCGCAGGCGGTCGCGCGCGACAGGATGAACGCATGCCGGACGAGCACCGCGACAACCCTCTGGACGACCGGATGGACGGTCGCGACGAGAGCCCTGCGGAGCGCGCCGACCGCAACTGGAGCGAGGTGCTGCAGGAGCTGCGCGTGCTGCAGACCGGCACGCAGATCCTCACCGGCTTCCTCCTGGCACTCGCGTTCCAGCCCGCGTTCGCCGAGGTGACGGGCGCCCAGCGGGACTTCTATCTCGCGCTGATCGTGCTGGCCGCATTGAGCTCGATCGTCGCCCTCGCGCCGGTGGCGCTGCACCGTGTGGTGTTCCGCCAGGGCGTGAAGCCGGCGGTCGTCCGCTACGGCCATGTCGCCCTGATCACGGCGCTGGGCACGGTGTCGGTGCTGATCGTCGGCGTCGTCGCCTTCGTCTTCGATGTCGTCGTCGGCGGGTCCGCGTTCTGGTGGGCCTTCGTCCTCCTCGCCGCCGCCATCGTCGCGCTGTGGCTCGTCGTCCCCGGCATCATCCGCGTCCGCGCCCGTTCGACCGAGAGAGGCCGATGAACGACACCCTCGCCATCGCTGTCGCCCAGTTCGCGCCGACGGCCGATGCCGCCGCCAATCTCGAGGCCGTCGCGCACCTCGTGACGACAGCATCCGCCCGAGGAGCGCGCGTGGTCGTGTTCCCCGAGTACTCCAGCTACTTCGTCGACCCCTTCGACGCGTCCCTCGTCGAGAACGCGCAGGAGCTCGACGGCGCGTTCGTGCGGCGTCTGACCGAGATCGCGCGCGAGCACGACGTCGTCGTCGTCGCGGGGCTGCTGGAACGGGGGAGCGACGGTCGTCGCGTGCGCAACACGGTCGTCGCGGTGGGCGGGGACGGCCTTCTGGCCCACTACCGCAAGCTGCACCTGTACGACGCGTTCGGCCAGCGCGAGTCGGACTGGGTCGAGCCGGGCGAACTCGCGCCGCCTCTGGGGTTCGAGGTCGGCGGCCTGCGATTCGGCCTCATGACCTGCTACGACGTGCGGTTCCCCGAGGTGGCGAGACTGCTCGTCGATGCCGGCGCCGATGTGCTGCTGGTGCCCGCGGAGTGGGTGCGCGGACCCCTCAAAGAGCACCACTGGCGGACGCTGGTGCACGCGCGGGCGATCGAGAACACCGTCTTCGTCGCGGCGGCGGACCACCCGCCGCCGCTGGGCGTGGGCAACTCGCTGGTCGTCGACCCGCAGGGCGTCGAACTCGCCGCGGTCGGCACGGCGACGGATGTGGCGGTGGCGCACCTCGACGTGGGGGCGATCGCGCGCGTCCGCCGCGTCAATCCTGCGCTGCAGCTGCGCCGCTTCCGCGTCGAACCGGCCTGAGCGCGCTCGTGGGGCGGCTCACCTCGCGTTCGAGAGCCGGGATGCCGCCTCTTCGAGCACCTCGACGCGTTTGCATGCCGCGAACCGGACGAGCGTGGCGTACTCGCTGCGGCGCCCGGGTGTCACGAATGCCGTGAGCGGGATGGCGACGACCCCCGCGCGCTCGGGCAGGGCGCGGCAGAAGTCGGCGGCATCCACCGCTCCCAACGGTGCCGCGTCGGCGACCGTGAAATACGAGCCGGCCGGCGTGGAGACGTCGAATCCGGCCGCGCGCAGCCCCTCGCCCAGCAGATCGCGTTTGGCGCGGAGCGTGTCGGCGATGCCGTGGAAGAAGTCGTCCCCCAGACGCAGTCCGGTGGCGATGGCGGGCTGGAACGCGCTGCCGTTGACGTACGTGAGGAACTGCTTGACGGCGAGCACGGCGTCGACGAGGTCGGCCGGCCCGCTGATCCAGCCGATCTTCCAGCCGGTCGTCGAGAACGTCTTGCCGCCGGACGAGATGGTGAGCGTGCGCTCCCACGCGCCGGGGAGCGTGGCGATGGGCACGTGCGGCGTGTCGAAGACGAGGTGCTCGTACACCTCGTCGGTGAGGATCACGACGTCGTGCCGCTCCGCCAGGCGCACCACCTCGCTGCGCACCTCGGCTGAGAACACGGCTCCGGTCGGGTTGTGCGGATCGTTCACGAGGATCACGCGCGTGCGGTCGGTGACCGCGTGGCGCAGCTCGTCGAGATCGGGCTGGAATTCCGGCCGGCGCAGCGGCACCGTCACGAGCCGCGCCCCGGCCAGCGCGACGACCGCCGCATACGAGTCGTAGTACGGCTCGAACACGACGACCTCGTCGTCGGGGCCGTCGATGAGCGCCAGCAGCGCGGCAGCGAGCGCTTCGGTGGCGCCGGCGGTGACGAGCACGTCACGGGCGGGGTCGAGGTGCAGCCCGTAGAACCGCTCCTGATGCTCGACGATCGCCGACAGCAGATCCGGGATGCCGCGACCCGGCGGGTACTGGTTGACCCCGTGCGCGATGGCCGAACGGGCGGCTTCGAGCACCTCTGCGGGGCCGTCTTCATCGGGGAAGCCCTGCCCGAGGTTGATCGCGCCGGTGCGGGCTGCCAGGGCCGACATCTCGGCGAAGATGGTGGGGCGGATCGCTCCGTCTGCACCGACGAGTCCGGCGCCGACGGCGGCGCGGTGCCATGCTCCCGGGATCTGTCGCATCGCTTCACCGTACCGGGCGGGCTCATCCCCGTTGCATAGGCGAGTCCCACTCGCGACATAAGAAACACACAGCATCGATGGGCACAGTGGTGAGTGCTTGGCAGAAGGAGCAACCATGAGCGACATCCAGGGCGACCGCCCGGAAGACCAGACCCCCGCAGTCCCGCCCGTTCCTGCGGCTGAGCCCACCCCGGCGGCGCCGACGCAGCCCGCTGCCGAGGCTGCGGCTCACCAGGAGGCCGCCCCCGCGGCCGCGGCGCCGACACAGCCCGCGCAGCCCGCACAGGCCGTCCCCGCGCAGCCCGCGCCGACGCAGCCGGCACCGCCCGTCGCGCCGGCACCGGCCGCTGCGGCGTCGCTGCCGCCGGTGCCTCCCGTGCCGCCGCAGGCCGTGCCGCAGCCGCAGGCCGCCCCGGCCCCGCAGGCGCAGCCCGTGACTCACACCCAGCCCGTGCCGCCCGCCGGTTACCCGGCGCACGCGCAGGCCTATGCCCGTCCGCAGGGCTACGCCGGTCAGCCGGCGGCCTACCCGCAGTCCTACGCGGGCCAGCCCGCACCGGGCACCCCCGGAGCATCGTTCGGTGCGGCCGCGACGGCCGACTCGCAGCCGACGCTGCCCATCGGCGGCGCCACGGGCACCGCACCGGCGGCGACCACCGCGCCCGCGCCGAAGAAGCCCTCCGGTGCCGGCAAGGTCGTCGGCCTCATCGTCGCCGCAGCGATCGTCGGCGGCGCGGCGGGTCTCGGCGGAGCCTATGCGGGCGTCAACTGGTTCGCACCCGCGACCTCGTCCACGGCGTCCGCGAGCCCGCAGACCGTCGTCGTCAACGACAGCGACCGCGTGAACCAGACCACGGGCATCGCCGCGAAGGTCGTGCCGAGCGTCGTGACCATCGAGGCCACGAGCTCGTCCGCCGCCGGAACCGGCTCGGGCGTCGTCCTCACCGAGGACGGCTACATCGCGACGAACACGCACGTGGTGACGCTCGACGGCGCGACCGCCGATGCGACGATCCGCGTGACGACGTCCGACGGCAAGGTGTACGACGCCGAGGTGGTCGGCACCGACCCGACGTACGACCTCGCCGTCATCAAGCTGAAGGACGCCTCCGACCTGACCCCGATCGAGTTCGGCGACTCGGGCAAGCTCAACGTCGGCGACACGACGGTCGCGGTCGGCGCTCCGCTGGGCCTGGCGAACTCGGTGACCGAGGGCATCGTGAGCGCGCTCAACCGCTCGATCTCGATCGCCTCGTCGGCGGCCCCGGAGGGCGGCGACCAGTCGCAGCAGGACCAGAACGGGCAGGAGGCGCCGTTCCAGTTCGACTTCGGACAGGGTCAGAACCAGCAGCAGTCGGCCACCGATTCGATCTCCATCGCGGTCATCCAGACCGACGCGGCGATCAACCCGGGCAACTCGGGCGGCGCGCTGGTCGACGCGGACGGCAAGCTCATCGGCATCAACGTGGCCATCGCGACCGCGGGCGGATCGTCGGCCGACGGCTCGGGCTCGATCGGCGTGGGCTTCTCGATCCCGTCCGACATCGTCAAGCGCATCACCGACGAGATCATCGAGAACGGCGAGGCGACGCACGGGCTCCTCGGCGCGAGCGTCCGTGCCGCGGCGTCGGTCGACGGCGCCACGATCACGGGGGCCTACATCGCGCAGGTGAGCGACGGCGGCGCCGCGGCTGCGGCGGGCCTGCAGGAGGGCGACATCGTCACCTCCTTCAACGGCGTGCCGGTCACCGACGCGACCGACCTCACCGCCCAGGTGCGGGCGGCGGCCGCCGGCAGCAAGGCCGAGCTCACCTACGTGCGCGACGGCAAGGCGCAGACCGTCGAGGTCACGCTCGGGACGCTCGAGCAGTAATCCACAACCCCTCAGGGACGCCGTCGTGCGAGCAGGATAGGCTCGCACGATGGCGTCCTTCTCGTTCGGCGCGGGGAATGCCCGAAAGCTCGCGACGATCCCGCTGTATGCCGCCGGGCGCATCCTCACCCTCATCGTGCCGCGATCGCGCGATGAGTGGGTGTTCGGCTGCGCGGTGGGCATCGCCGACGGCGCACTCGCGCTGTGGAACGCTGCGGCCCCGGACGCCCCCCGTGCCGTGTGGCTGGTGGCGTCCGACCGTGAGGCTCGGGATGCCGCGGCCCGAGGCATCCCGTCCGTCCGCAAGGACTCGTGGCGCGGGCTGTGGCGCACGGCGCGGGCCCGCGTGGTCGTCGTGACCCACGGGTTCGGCGACGTGAACCGCTACGCGGTGACCGGCGCCTTCGTCGTGCAGCTGTGGCACGGCATTCCGCTCAAGCGCATCGGCCTGGACTCGCCCGAGACGCTGCGCGTCCCCGGCGTCCTGGCGCGGACGCCGCTGGGTGGTCCGGCGCGCGCTCTGCTGCGGGTGATGTACCGGGCGGCGGCGCGGCGCATCCGCGTGCTGCCGGCCGCCTCGCACCTCGTCCGCGGACGACTGGAGTCTGCGTTCGCGCTGCCCGACACGGCCGTCCCCGTCACCGGCGACCCGCGGGTCGACGTGCTGTCGCGGGGCACCGCCGCCGACCGCCGCGTGACGGCACGCGCCGGCATCGCGCTCGCAGTCCCGCGTGCGGATCCGTCGACCCGGTTCGTGCTGTACGCGCCGACCTGGCGCGACGGCGCCGCCGACCCCGCCGTTCCCAGCGCCGACGAGTGGCGCGCCATCGTCGACGTGCTGACCCGGCGCGGTGCGACCCTGCTGGTGCGCTCCCACCCGCTCGGCGCGGGTGAGTACACGCCTCCGTTCGTGACCGACCGGGTGCAGTCGCTGGGCAGCGACCTCGTCGCCGACGTCACGCCGCTGCTGCCGGGGATCGACGCGCTCGTGACCGATTACTCGTCGCTCGCCTTCGACGCCGCGCTGGTGCCTCTTCCGACGCTGTTCCTGGCACCCGACGTGGCGGAGTACGCGCGTCGTCGCGGCTTCTACGGCACGTACCGCGACGTCGCGGGGGATGACTGGTGCGTCGACTGGGCGCAGACGGCGGCCCAGCTGGATGCGGTCCTCGACGACGACGCGGACGAGCGCGTGCGACGCATCGCGCGCGCCCGCGCGCTCAGCACGCGTGTCCACGCGCACCGTGACGGCCGCAACGCCGAGAGGGTGTACGGTGCCATTCTGGCCGCGGCCACCGGCGCCCGCCCGAGGGAAGGAACCCGATGACCCAGGCGCGCTTCACGACCGACGACGGCCCTGCGCTGGAGCTTTCGGGCGACGGCGAACGACCGTCGTCCGTCGAGCTCGTCGGCGCGCGGGCGAGGGTCGCGGCGCGCATCACCGGTCGCGGCAAGACGTGGCGCGCGGTGCTGCCGCTGCGCGCCGCGCGCTGGGGCGGTCCCGAGCTTCCGCTCCCGTCGGGCTCGTACGAGGTGCGGATCGCGCACCCCGCCGCCCCTGGCGCTGGCCCGGCCGAGGGCCGCGGCATCCAGCCGTCCGTCGCCCTGCCGCTCACACAGCTGGGCACGCTGCGTGCGGCGCTGGACGGCGACCGGCTCGAGGTGGGGCCGCCCATCGACCCGGCGTACGACTCGGGCGAGGGGCAGGACGCGCTGGAGCGCCGCTACGCGACCCGGCCGGCCGCCGGCTTCGAGAACGCGGTGTTCTTCGAGAGCTTCTACGGCCGCAATGCGAGCTGCAACCCCCTCGCGATCGACCGCGAGCTCGTGCGCCGCGCGCCGGGCGTGACGCGGTACTGGAGCGTCGTCGATCTCTCCGTCGTCGTCCCGGATGGTGCGATCCCCGTCGTGGAGGGCAGCCCCGAATGGTGGCGTGCCCGGGGCGCGGCGCGGCTGCTCGTGGTCAATGACTGGCTGCGCCGGCGCTTCTCGCGGCGCCGGGGCCAGATCGTCCTGCAGACCTGGCACGGCACGCCCCTCAAGCGCCTCGCGCTGCACCGGCCGGGATTCGATCCGCGCCGCATGGCCGCCGTCGTGCGCGAGTCGCGCCGGTGGAACGTGCTCCTGGCGCAGAACCCGTACGCAGCGCGCATCCTGGGCAAGGCCTACGCGTTCCTCACCCGACCGGTGTGGGTGGAGGGCTACCCGCGAAACGACGTCCTCACGACCGGCGACGGGTCCGCCACGCGTGAGGCGCTCGGCATCCGCGCCGGCGAGCGCGTGCTGCTGTACGCGCCGACGTGGCGCGACGACCGCGACCAGATCGTGGACTTCGTCGACCCGGTGGCGCTCGCCGCCGAGACCGACGCCGTCGTGCTGGTGCGGGGCCACTCCCGCACCCTCCTGCCGGGCCGCGATGCCGAGGGACCGCGGGTGATCGACGTCACCGGCTTCCCCGACACGTCGCTGCTGCTGCTCGCAGCCGACGCGCTCATCACCGACTACTCGTCGGTGATGTTCGACTTCTCGGTGACCGGCAAGCCGATGTACTTCCTGGTGCCCGACATGGAGCACTACCGCGGCGAGTTGCGCGGGTTCTACTTCGACCTGGCGGCGCACGCCCCGGGCCCGGTGGTGCGCACGCAGGACGAGCTCGTGGCAGCCCTCTCCGCCGATGACTCGGCTGACTACGCCGAGCGCTACCGGGAGTGGCAGGCGAGGTTCAATGCGCGTGACGACGGTCATGCAGCCGAGCGCGTCGTCGCCCGCATCCTCGATCAGGGATTCATCCGCGCCTGAGACGGCCGAGACCGCCGCACGCGCAGCTCTGATCAGGGCAGCGGTGTGTTGCGGCTGCCGAGTCGTGACGTGTCGACCGTGTCCTGCGCACCGCCGATGACGCCGCCGAGGAACCCCCAGCCCCACGCGAGGTGCATCGACGGCAGCACGGCCGCGGTCCACAGCTTGTCGCGCCAGCCGCGACCACCGCCCCGGCCGAGCGCGACAGCGACGATCAGCACCGCGTACGCGATCACGGGGACGTAGACGAGGGATGCCGCCGCCGACCACCAGCCGGCCAGCACTCCCGTGAGCTGCAGCACGCCGACGACCGCCGCGAGCAGGATCGTGACGACCAGCGCCGGCGGCGCGAAGAACCGGAGGGAGTTGCCTCGTCCGAATCGGCGCACGAGCTCCCCGCGCCATCGTCCGGTCGCCGTGAACTGGCGCACCAGCCGCGTCCAGCTCTCGCGGGGCCAGTAGGTGACCGAGAGCGAGGGATCGAACCACACCCGGTAGCCTGCCCGTCGGATGCGGAGGTTCAGCTCCCAGTCCTCGCCACGGCGGATGCTCTCGTCGAACAGGCCGACCTCCTCGAGCACGCCACGTCGCATGACGCCGAGGTAGGCGGACTCGGCCTCGCCCTCGTGCGTGCCGCCGTGGTAGGCGCCGCCGCCCAGACCGATGGGGGAGTTGTAGGCGCGCGCGACCGCGCGCTGGAAGGGTGTGCGACCGTCGGCGCGCATGACGCCGCCGACATTCGCCGCCTTCACTCGATCGAGCGTCTGCAACGCACGCCGGGCGTACGACGGGTCGAGCTCGGAGTGTGCGTCCACGCGCACGACCGTGGGGTGGCTGCCGGCGCGGATCGCCAGGTTCAGTCCCACCGGGATGTCGGCGGCCGGGTTGTCGACGAGCACGATGCGCTCGTCCGCCGCGGCGAGCTCGCGCGCGAGCTCGGTCGTGCCGTCGTTCGACGGCCCCAGCGCGAGGATCAGCTCGGTCGGGGCGTCGACGTCCTGAGACAGCACCGTCTCGACGGCGCGCCGCAGATAGTCGCGCTCGTTGAGCACCGGCATCACGAAGCTCACGCCGGCGCCGGGAGGGGGGATCGGAGCGTCCCTGCGTCCGTGTTGCTCGTCCTGCACTGGTCGATCATGTCATGCGCGCCGCTCGATAGGCTGGACGGGTGGGTCTCGTCTCGGATGTGAAGAAGGCGATCGCGCTCCTCCGCAAGGCTGTGCGCAATCGCTCTGCCGTCATCGACGTCCGCCGGACGCTCTCGGCGCGGCCGAAGCATCCGCCGTTCCACTACCGCGTCGCGGTGTACTTCGCCGACGGCGCCGTGAACATGTACCAGATGCGGCAGTGGTACAGGCCGCTGGCGGGACTGGCGCAGAAGTGGCCGGTCGTCGTGCTGAGCCGCGCTGCGACGGGTGCCGAGGCGCTGCTCGCCGACGACGCGCTTCCGGTGGCGTTCGTGCCGACCGTGCGCGACCTCGAGCGCTTCATCGCGAAGCAGGACATCCGCGTCGTGCTGTACGTCAACCAGAACACCCGGAACTTCCAGATGTTCCGGTACGGGCGCCGCTGGCACGTGTTCATCAACCACGGCGAGTCCGACAAGATGTACATGACCACGAATCAGTACAAGGCGTACGACTACGCGATGATCGCGGGGGATGCCGCGCGCGAACGCCTCGGCCGGGTGCTGTGGGACTACGACATCGACCGTCGCACGATCGAGATCGGGCGTCCGCAGGCGGACCACTACTCGGGCACGCTTCCGTACACGCCCGACGATCGAACGGTGCTCCTGTATGCGCCGACGTGGGAGGGCGACCGGCCGTCGGCGCACTACGGCTCCATCGTCACCCATGGCGAAGCACTCGTCGCGGCTCTGCTGGCGACCGGACAGCACCGTGTCATCTACCGGCCGCATCCTCGCTCGGGGGTGGTGAATCCGGAGTACGGCGCTGCCAACAAGCGCATCATCGCCGCGTTGGCGGCAGCGAACACCGCAGATCCGTCGGCCTCCCACATCTTCGACGACGGTCCCGAGCTCGGGTGGCAGCTCGCTGCGGCCGACGTCGCGATCGTCGACATCTCGGCGATGGTGTACGACCGGCTGGCGGCCGACAAGCCGCTGCTCATCACGCGTCCGGTCGACCCCGCGGCGGCGATCGACACCCACGGGTATCTGTCGGCCTGTGAGTGGCTGGATGCCGCGGCCGCTCCCGAGATCGTGGCGGAGACCGATCGCGTGCTCGGCGATCCGGATGCGGTCGCGCGCCTGGAGGAATGGGTCGCCCACTACTTCGGCGACACGGCCCCGGGGGCGGCCACCGCCCGCTTCCATGGCGCCGTGCAGCGGCTCATGGACGACTGGGAGCGCTGGTACGCGCTGTCGTCCGCCGACGACGATGAAGAGCCCGACGACGAGGCCGAACTCGACGACGAGGCCTGAGGCGAATCACGGCACGGGCGTGGGGCGCTCCACCAGGCGGGCGACCGCGCCGAGCGGGATCGCGACCCAGGTCGGGCGGTTGCGAGCCTCGTAGATCGCCTCGTACACGGCCTTGTCGAGTTCGAGGGCTGCGAGCAGGGGATGCCGCGGGTCGAGGTCGATGCCGGAGGTCTCGGCGTAGCCCCCCACGAAGGCTGCACGGGCGTCCGCCGCCCATTCGCGCACCGCGCCGGGGGAGCGGTCCGGATCGTCGAGGCGGAGCGAGCCCGCCACATAGTCGAACGACCGGAGCATGCCTGCGACGTCGCGCAGCGCCAGGTCGGGATGCACGCGCTCCGTCATCGGACGGAGAGGTTCGCCCTCGAAGTCCACGAGCACCCACCCGCGTCCGGGCGCCTGGAGGACCTGTCCCAGGTGGTAGTCGCCGTGGATCCGCTGGAGCGGCGGCCACGGCACGTCCAGCGCGCGACGGTATACCGCCTCGACCGCCTCGCGTCGGGCGGCCAGTTCCGGCACCTCGGCGATCGCGATCGCGAGGCGTCGTGCCCATGCCGCGGCAGTCGCGTCGCGGTCTGCTGCCGTGGCGGCGTGGGTCGGGAAGCACTGCGCAAGGCCGCGATGCACGTCGGCGGTGGCTGCGCCCAGTGCGTGCGCGGCTTCTCGGAAGTCGTCGCCCCGGGCCGCGGCGCGCAGCGCGACCCGCCAGGCGTCCTCCACATCGGGGAGGAACTCCTGCGCGTAGGCCAGAGACCCGCGGACGGCTCCGTGGGCGGTCGTGAGGTCGGGCCACGCGCCCTCGATCCAGCCGATCGGCGTCGGCACCCGGGTGGATCCCGTGCCGGCGAGGGCTTCCTGCAGCTCGATGTCGGGATTGAGCCCGGCGTGCAGCTGCCGGTACACCTTGCAGATGACCGGCACTCCGTCGCCCTCGTAGATCAGCGATGTGTTCGACTGCTCGCCGCTGACGACGCGTGCCACCCGCATGCTCCCCGCCGGGTCCGCGGCCGAGGCGGGACGGCCGGTGGCGGTCGTCTGCGGGCCACGCGCTACCCCGCCGTGCTCCACGAGGCGCAGCAGCGCCTGTGCATACGCGTCGTCGAACGGGCCGTCGATGAAGGTGCTGCCGGGCTCGGGGCTGCCGATCACGTGCTCCGGATCCGCCTCGACCGTCTCTGTCGCACGCTCGACGACGGGGATCTGATACAGGACCGCGGGCAGCGAGCCCTCATCCGCAATGAGGAACGTGCGCACCCGGGCGCCGCTGTCGCCGGAGACCGGCGGGCTGTCGGGCGCGTCGAGGTCCCACCACGAGACCAGCCGCAGGCTCGGTGGGCGCCCTTTCGCGGCGTACCACCGTTGCCGCGGCATCCACGCCGCAAGGCACGCCAGGGTGCTGTCCATACGAGCGAGCGTATGCCCCGCGTCGCGGCCTGTCGAGGAGCAGGCTGCAAGCGCTTGCAGAGGTTCGCCCACCGCGGCGCACGGTGCCGCCCGCGTCAACCGCGCCGACGGCGCCGCGCGGCGCGGTTCAGGGCCCGGTCCAGGCCGGACGGATCCGTGTCGTCGCGAAGATCCCGGTTGGCGATCCACTGCGGAAGCATCACCGCGAGGGTGATCGCGTGGACGATGCCGGTCATCTGGTGGTGTGGATCGATGCGGGACGACGCTTCGAGCAGTCGGCCGGTGGCGGTCCCCGCGCCGATCGCCCAATGCAGCCAGGCGAGGACGCACAGCAGCATGGGGCGGTCGGCCGAGGGCGCATGCGCGGCCGCGTGGCTGAGAACGTCGATCGCCGAACGGATGCGGGTGATGTCTGGCCGCGGCCCGGCCAGCCCGGCGAGCATGTCTGCCACGTCGTCCATCCGATCGGGGCCGCGCCTGCGGTGCTCTCGCAGGAGCAGGTCGATGGGCCGCTCTCCGCGACCGGCGGCGACCAGGCGTCGTCGGAGCGTGCCCTGCCACACCTCGCGCGCCCGGTCCTGGCCGAGCATGACCTGGACGATGGTGCGATCGAAGTCGCCTTCGGTCTGCAGGTCCAGGATGATCCTCGCGAGTGTGTCCGCGCCTGGCGGATCCTCGCCGCTGCCGAGCGACTGCTCGAACAGGTCGACCGGCTCGCTGGGAACGCACTCGTGCGCCGTGCCGAACGCGTCGATTCGGATGCCGCCGGCGAGCTCGTCGAGCGTGAGCCGGACCCTCGACGCGAGCACAGGATCGGGGCGGGGGAGAGAGCCGTCCGGGCGGCGCTCGCGCGTCAACGCCTCGGGGGCCGTTTCGCTGAGCGGGCTCTCCGAGATCTCGGACAGCTCGCGACGCTCACGCTCGTCGAAGCACGCCCAGCCGTCGGAGGCGACGCAGAAGGTGTCCTTCACGCCGAATCCCGCAGCGAGGAACTGCTGCAGCAGCGCCTGTTCGAACTCCGAGTACTTCGGCAGGGCGACCTCGAACGGCTCGTCAGCGTAGATCGCCAGCACGACGGCGTCGCAGCCGCCCAGCCCGCTGACGATGCCGACGAGGTGAGCCGCGATCGCGCTCAGCGCCGGCGACGCCAGGTCGTGCGGAAGCGGATGACGCAGCACGGCCGGAGTCCGCTTCCCGGCGAAGGGCGCGATCGCGACGCTGCGTGTAAGGGGACCGCCCGCGAGGAGCGGCAGCATCGCCAGCAGGTCGGCGCTCGTGCGGGCTTTGAGGATGGTGGGGGAATCCGTCATGCCGCCATCGTGGCGACCGCGGGGTGCCGCGTGGCGGCCACGGCCCGAGCCCGTGGACAACTCGGCCGACGCGGCGATTGTGGAGGAAGGGAGGGCGCTCCCGAGCGCCTACTCCTCCTCGCCGTGCTCCTGATCCTCGGCGACCTCGAGCGCGGGCGCCGCAGGGAGCACGATGGACTCGACAGCACCGAAGTCGGAACCGCCGAGGCCGAGCGATCCGATGTCGACGGGCGCGGCAGCCGCCAGCCGTTCGGCGGCGCTCTCAGGGCGATCGGGTTCGGAAGGGAGGCCCGCCCACTCGGTGGGCTCCTCGGGGAGCTTCTGGAACAGACCCATGAGGCCATTCTCGCGCCGATTCGACGTCGATGGCTCACATCACGAAGCGCCACAGGTACTCGTCGCCGTCGTCCGGTCGGAACCACGCGATCGTCACCGTCGTGTCGTCGGGGTCCGCGTCGCACAGGCACAGCTCCGCCGTGTCTCCGGGTGGCATCTGGCCCCAGTGCTCGGTCGCCGACCCGGCGCCGAGGTCGATGAACACCCGGACGAAGTCGAGCGCCGCGGGCCCGGCGTTGGTGACGAGAGGATGCCGGTCGTAGATGCGATGGACGCGCCAGGGCACGCGGTACGCAAGGGGCGGGTAGGGCTCGTCGGGATCGATGGCGCGCAGCATGCCGTCACGCTATGAGCGGGATCCGACGCGCGGCGGCCGGAATCGTTGGCGTACGACCGCCGCTGTGGAGAAGCTGCTCCGCGACGGGTCCGGGGAGGAGGGTCAGCCCTCGGCGGGCGGCTCGATGGCAGGCCGCTTGCGTCGCACGACGCCGCCGACGGCGGCAGAGCCGCGTGCGACCCCGCTGATCACGGCTTCGCCCGCGCGGCGCATGCCACGGCCGGCGACCCGCTCGAGGCGGTCTGCGCCCGGGCGCGGCTCGAGGTCAGCCGGAAGATCGATCGGCGGCATCCCGAACGCGCGCCGCGAGCCGACGAGCACGCGACGGCCGAGGATGTTGTTGCCGGCACCGCCGATCGCCGCGCCGATGCCGAACGGCAGCGCCTTGCCGATCCACGACGCGCCGCCACGCGCGGCGAACTGGCGGATGAACGTGGACTTCAGCCGGTCCAGGACCGGGCCGACCGCGGCGCGGGGGAGCGTCTTGGTGACCATCTCGCCCCAATAGGTGGAGCGGTTCGGTCCGCGGCCGGCTGCCTGGCCGGCCAGCTGTGCGACGAGGTCGACCCCCTCTTGGCCGAGCATCAGCATGAGGACGAGCGTTCGGGCGCGGTCGGGGTCGGCAACCGGGATGCCGTGCACCTCGGCCACGGACTGGGCGAACAGCGTCGTGGCTTCGAGGAACGCGACGGTCTCGACCCCGCTGAGGGCGAGCGTGACGCCCGTCCCGATGCCCGGCACCACCGCTGTCGCCCCTACGGCCGCGCCACCGGTCGTGACGGCGGCGAGGTAGCGGCGCTCGAGGATCCGCACGATCTCGACGGGCGTGGCGTGCGGATGGCGGAGTCTGATGCTGCGCAGATGTGCGAGCACCGCGGGGCGCTGGATCGCGAGGACGCGGTCGAGCGCGCGGATCGTGAACGGGTGCTCCGCCGACCCCACGGGCGGCATCCCGCCCTGCCACGGCGCGTCGTCGGGCAGGGTGTGGATGCGGTGAACCTTCTCGGCCATCGGCGTCAGCCTAAGACGAACCGCTGGGCGAATGCCGCGAACGGCATCCGGCCAGCGGTCCGGTGCGTCTGATCAGACGAAGAGGTTGGCGCGTTCGAGGTCTTCGGCGAAGTCCACCTCGACGGCGTACAGGTCGGAGATGTCGAGCGGCTCGAGCAGCACGCCGTCCTCGGCGATGGCGAGCTCGAGGCCGCGCTCGAAGTAGTCCTGGTCGTCGACGCGCGTCAGGTGGCGCATGAACGACTTCTTGTCTGCGCTGGAGATGTAGTTGATGCCCACGGCCTCGCCGATGCCGCCCTTGACGGTCTTCGACAGCTCTTTGATGAAGCCTTCGGGCGTGACGGTGTACTTGACCTCTTCGTCGCTCACCTTCGAGGTGTTGACGGTGACGAACGACTGGTCGCGCTCGATCAGCTCGATCGCGCGGCCGAGCACGCGCGGGTCGAAGACGACGTCGCCGTTCATCCAGAGGACGCCGCTGCGGCCCGTCTTGGCGAGCGCGCGCAGCAGGCTCTTGGACGTGTTGGTCTGGTCGTACCGGTCGTTGTAGACGTAGTCGACGTGCGGGAACGCCTCGACGATCGTCTCGGCCCGATAGCCGACGACGGTCGTGATCCTGGCGTCGCCGCCGAACGCGGCACGGATGTTGTCGTGCTGCTGCTGCATGATGCTGCGGCCGTCGCTGAGCTCGGTCAGCGGCTTGGGAAGGCTGCGTCCGAGGCGCGAGCCCATTCCGGCTGCGAGGATGACGGTCTGAAGGGTCAAAATCTGCTCCTGAAGTGCGTGATTCACTGCCGGTTCACCGGCGCGACACCCCTTCGTGCCTGGACCAGGGTATCGAAGGCAACTGAAAAGGTGCAGAATGATCGGCTCCCGTTGCCGTTTCGTGACATAACGCGAATGCTGAGACTCGGCGACACGATCTGCCCCGCGATCAGGCCCGCTTGATACGTTGGTGCGGTGACAGCCTCCCTCCCGGTGCCGAACGACATCGATCCGGAAGAGCCGGACCGTCACTCGAGTGCGCGCGTCGTACGGATCTCGGACTCCGTTCCGAAGCCGTCCGAGAAGCCGCGTCGCCCGGCTCGTGCGCCGCGGCAGTCGAGCGGCAAAGCGGCACCCCGCAAGAAGCGCGCGACACCCGCGGCGCCGGTCGATCCCGGCCCGCCCCCGCCGCTGCCGAGCGATCTCGAGATCGCCGCGTCGGTGGCCGCCGCCATCGTCGTGCCGCCCAAGCCGCCGCTTCCGCAGCCCGCGCCGGCCGCCGACCACACGTCCGCTCCTGCTCCGGCTCCCGTGCCCGTTGCCGACCCCGTTCCTCCCGTCGCGGCGCCGAGCGCGCCCGAACCTCCGGTCGCAGAACCGGAGTCTGACACCACCGCCGAGGGTGCGGCATCCGCTCACGGGTCCGTCGCCGTGCCGACGCTCGGCGCGGCCGCGGGGGAGGCTCTCGTCCTGCGTGGCGTGACCAAGCGGTTCGGCAGCACCCACGCGGTCGACGGGATCGATCTGACGGTGCCCGCCGGCACCTTCTACGGCCTCGTCGGTCCCAACGGTGCCGGCAAGACCACGACCCTCTCGATGATCGCCGGGCTGCTCGAACCGGATCGAGGCACGATCCAGGTCGCCGGCGTGGATGCCGCGACCCATCCGCTCGCGGTCAAGAAGCTGATGGGGGTGCTGCCTGACCGGTTGCGCACCTTCGACCGGCTGACGGGGCGGCAGCTGCTCTATTACTACGGCGTGCTGCGCGGCCTGCCGCCCGCGGTGGTCGAGAGCCGCACGGCCGACCTCGCCCGCGCGTTCGATCTCGTCGACGCGCTCGGACGCAGCGTGTCGGACTACTCGGCGGGCATGCTCAAGAAGGTGATGCTCGCCGGCGCGCTCATCCATTCACCGCGTGTGCTCGTGCTCGACGAGCCGTTCGAGGCGGTCGACCCGGTGTCGAGCGCGATCATCCTCGACATCCTGTCGGCGTACGTCGCCCACGGCGGCACCGTCATCCTCTCCAGCCACGGCATGGAGCTCGTCGAGCGCGTCTGCACGCGCGTGGCCGTCATCGTGGCGGGCCAGGTGCTCGCCGAGGGCACCGTCGACGAGGTCCGCGGCGAGCTCACGCTCGAGCAGCGCTTCGTCGAGCTCGCGGGCGGTCTCAGCGACGTGGAGGGCCTGGAGTGGCTGCACACGTTCTCCGGCTGAGGATCGCGCTGCTGCTCGGCGCGCTGCGCGGCGACACCGGGCACGTCGTGCGCCGCGTGATCGGGCTGGTCGTGCTGGTGGTGGCGACGGCAGCGGCCTGCTGGGCGATGCTGACGATGCGGGATGCCGCGATCGACGAGGTGCGGACGGTCACGGTGCTCGGCGGTTCTGCCGTCACCCTGGGGTTCGCGCTCGCGCCGCTGATCGGTGCGCTGGAGGACCCGCTGGACCCGCGGCGGTTCGCGCTGTTCGGGCTGCCGCGAGGGAGACTCGCGGCGGTGCTCGTGGTGGCGGGGCTCATCAGCGTGCCGATCCTGGCGCTTCTCGCCGTGGCCGTGTGTGCGGCCATCGTATGGGCCGACCATGGCGTGCCGGTCGTCGTGGGCGTCGTGAGCGTCCTGCTCGGCGTGCTGACCTGCTCGCTGTTCGCGCGGGTGTGCGCAGCGGTGGCGTCGCTGTACCTCCGCGAGAGGCGATCACGGGAGCTGTCGGGCGTGTTCGTGCTCGTGGTCCTCGTCGTCGTGGTGCCGGTCGGCGTCTTCCTGGCCTCTCTGGAGTGGCGCGGTGCGGTGCCGCCGCAGCTGCTGGAGGCGGTCGATGCGCTCGGCCTCACGCCGTTGGGCGCCGCCTGGACGCTTCCCGGCGAGGCGGCGGACGGGTCGCACGCGTGGCTGGCGGCGGTCGTCGCCGTCGCCACGCTGTTCGCGCTCGGCCTGCTCTGGATCTGGGCGGTGCACCGCCTGCTGACCACGACGGAGCGACCGGGGACCGGCCGTGAGCGGGCGGGCCTCGGCTGGTTCGGCGTGGCGCCCGGGACGCCCGGCGGAGCGATCGCCGCCCGCAGCCTCGTCTACTGGTTCGGCGACCGCCGGTACGTCGTCAACGCCCTGGTGATCCCGGTCGCCGCGGCGATCACCGTCGTGCCGCTGCTGATCGCCGGTGTGCCGCCCGAGATCGTGGCGCTCGTGCCGGTGCCGTTCGCGGCGCTGTTCCTCGGCTGGCTTCCGCACGATGACGTCGCGTACGACTCGACGGCGATCTGGATGCACATCTCCGGGGGCGTGCGCGGTGTGTCGGACCGGATCGGCCGGCTCGTGCCGGTGCTGCTGGTCGGCGTGCCGCTGCTGGCGGTCGCCGTTCCGGTCGCGACGTCGATCCATGGCCGCTGGGCGATTCTGCCTGCGCTCACCGGCGTCTGCGCCGCGCTGTTCCTGTCGGGACTCGGGCTGTCGAGCATCTCGTCGGTCGTCGCGCCGTACGCGGTGTCGCGGCCGGGCGAGAGCCCGTTCCAGCAGCCGCAGCGCACAAGCGCCGGCGGCGCCGTGGCCCAGGGCGTCGTCATGCTCGGCGCCCTCGTGCTCTCCGCGCCGGTGGTCTGGTGCGGGTGGCTCGCGCTGCGGGGCGACGCCGAAGCGGCCGCGACCGCGCTCTGGGGCGGACTGGCCATCGGGCTCGGCGTGCTCGTCGTCGGCGTCGTGATCGGGTCCATCGCGTTCGAGCGGCGCGGCAGCCGGCTGATGGAGTTCGCCGAGTCCACGTGAGGCTCTCGCGACCGCCCAGGTCCGCTCAGCCGCGACTACACTGGCTCACCATGAGCACGCCCGTTGACAGCCCAGACCAGGGCGGTATCGCGACCCTCGATCGCGAGCTCGAAGAGCTCCTCAAAGAAGAGCAGATCGAGCCGGGCGATCATGAGCGCTTCTCTCACTACGTCAAGAAGGACAAGATCCTCGAGTCCGCGATCACCGGCAAGCCGGTGCGTGCGCTCTGCGGCAAGAAGTGGACGCCCGGCCGCGACCCCGAGAAGTTCCCGGTCTGCCCGACCTGCAAAGAGATCTACGAGTCGCTGCAGGGCTGACCGCGTCTCGACGCGGTCGTCCCTCGCTCAACCAGCGGGGGTCGCGTCGACGTAGACCGTCGGGATCGCCGGGTCCGAGCGGCTCAGGGCGAGAGCCCGCACCGGCAGCTCCTCGCGCGCGCGTTCGTGGTGTGCGCGCGCGGCCTTCACGCCGTCGGGGCCCTCGTGGGCGGCATCCACTTCTCCATCGATGACGAGGGGGACCTGAAGGGGCCGCGCGTCGGGGTGCGAGGACGCCGCCTCCAGCTCTTCGAAGCCGTCTGAGACGACGATGAGCTCGCTCGTCGCGGTACCGGCGTCGAGCGTGCGGAACGCGGACTTGCGCCCGCCCTTGGACCCTTTGTCCGTCGACGCCTTGGCGACGCCGACCCAGCCGCCGCCCGAGTCCTGCCGTGCGACGAGCTTGTAGACCATGCCCGCCGTCGGCGTGCCGGATCCGGTGACCACCGAGGTTCCG
The DNA here is from genome assembly GCF_014779795.1 of Microbacterium helvum. Classification (GTDB taxonomy): domain Bacteria; phylum Actinomycetota; class Actinomycetes; order Actinomycetales; family Microbacteriaceae; genus Microbacterium; species Microbacterium helvum. The sequence goes on along the minus strand of NZ_JACXZS010000004.1, from coordinate 273,268 downwards.
ACGCCGTACGCGTCGACGGGGGATGCCGCCAGCGCGGCGATCGCGTATTCGTCGAGGTCGCTGGTCACGGTGATGCGCGTGCCGGTCGCGCCGAGCTCGTCGAGCTGCTCGCGCACCTGCGCGGCGACGGTGGGAAGGTCGCCGGAGTCGATGCGGACCCCGCCGAGCGCTGTGCCGGCGACGCGGATCGCCGTCTCCACGCCGGTGCGGATGTCGTACGTGTCGACCAGCAGAGTGGTGCCGGTCCCGAGCGCAGCGATCTGCGCCCGGAAGGCGTCCTCCTCGGTGTCGTGCAGCAGCGTCCAGGAGTGCGCGGCCGTCCCCATGGTCGGGATGCCCCACCGCCGGCCCGCTTCGAGGTTCGAGGTGGCGCCGAAGCCGGCGATGTAGGCCGCGCGCGCCGCGGCGACCGCGGAAGATTCGCCCGCGCGCCGCGAGCCCATCTCGGCGAGCGGCCGGTCCCCGGCGGCGAGGCTCATGCGCGCCGCCGCCGTCGCGACGGCCGAGTCGTGGTTCAGGACGCTGAGTGCGAGCGTCTCGAGCACGACCGCTTCGGCGAAGGTCCCCTCGATCGTGAGCAGTGGGGACCCCGGGAAGTACAGCTCACCCTCGCGGTACCCCGAGACCGAGCCGGTGAAACGGTAGTCCGCGAGGAACGCGAGGGTGGCGGCATCCACCACCCGCTCGTCGCGGAGGAAGCGCAGCTCGTCGTCGCCGAAGCGGAAGTCGCGCAGCAGCGAGAGCAATCGACCGGTGCCGGCGACGACGCCGAACCGGCGGGCGCCGGGCAGCCGACGCCCGAACAGCTCGAAGACGCAGCGGCGGTGGGCGGTGCCGTCCCGGAGCGCGGCGTCGAGCATCGTGAGCTCGTAGCGGTCCGTGAGCAGAGCGGTCGATTCACCCATGCGCGTCAGCCTAGTGAGCGCCTGGCGTAGGCTGGGGCATCGTGAACGACGCGCCGATCGGAATCTTCGACTCCGGAGTCGGCGGGCTCACCGTCGCGAGGGCCGTGTCGGCCCTGCTGCCCCGCGAGTCGATCCTGTACATCGGCGACACCGCGCGCTCGCCGTACGGGCCCAAGCCGATCGCCGACGTCCGCCGCTACTCGCTCGAGGTGCTGGACGACCTCGTCGACCAGGGCGTCAAGATGCTCGTCATCGCCTGCAACACGGCGTCGGCGGCGATGCTGCGCGACGCGCGCGAACGCTACGACGTGCCGGTGGTCGAGGTGATCAAGCCCGCCGTGCGCACCGCGATGTCGACGACCCGCAACGGCCGCGTGGGCGTCATCGGCACCGCCGGCACGATCGGATCGGGCGCCTACCAGGACATGCTGGGCGTCAACGAACGACTCACCGTCTTCGCGCAGGCGTGCCCGCGGTTCGTGGAGTTCGTCGAGGCGGGCATCACCGACTCTCCGGAGGTGCTCGCGGTCGCCGAGGAGTACCTCTCGCCGCTGCGGCACGCCGGCGTCGACACGCTCGTGCTCGGCTGCACCCACTACCCGTTCCTCGAAGGCGCGATCAGCTACGTGATGGGGCCCGACGTGTCGCTCGTGTCGAGCGACACCGAGACCGCGAAGGACGTCTACCGTCAGCTGGTCTCGCGCGATCTGCTCGCCGGTCCGGATGCCGCACCCCGGCATGTCTACGAGGCCACCGGCGCCTCGGCCGACGAGTTCCTGCGCCTGGCCCACCGGCTGATGGGCCGCGAGGTGACCGCCGTGCGGCTCGTGCAGACGGGCGCCATCGATCTTCCGACCCGCCTCGGCTGAGGCATCCATCCTCCAGAGGAGAGACATGACCGACATCACCCGTGCCGACGGCCGACGCGTCGACGAACTGCGCACCGTGACGATCGAGCGGGGGTGGAGCTCGCAGGCCGAGGGATCGGCGCTGGTGTCGTTCGGCGGCACCAAGGTGCTGTGCACGGCGTCGTTCACCAACGGCGTCCCGCGCTGGCTCGTCGGCAAGGGCAAGGGGTGGGTGACCGCCGAGTACGCCATGCTGCCGCGTGCGACCAACAGCCGCAACGACCGCGAGAGCGTCAAGGGAAAGATCGGCGGCCGCACGCACGAGATCTCGCGTCTGATCGGCCGGGCGCTGCGCGCCGTCGTCGACACGAAGGCGCTCGGCGAGAACACGATCGTCATCGACTGCGACGTCCTGCAGGCCGACGGCGGCACCCGGACCGCCGCCATCACCGGGGCGTATGTCGCGCTCGCCGACGCCATCGAGTGGGGCCGCGGCAAGAAGTTCATCGGCCAGAAGACGCAGGTGCTGTTCGACTCGGTGTCCGCGGTGTCGGTCGGCATCATCGACGGCGAGCCCATGCTCGACCTCGCCTACGTCGAGGACGTCCGCGCCGAGACCGACATGAACGTCGTGGTCACCGGCCGCGGGCTGTTCGTCGAGGTGCAGGGCACCGCCGAGGGCGCGCCGTTCGACAAGCGGGAGCTCGACGCGCTCCTGCAGCTCGGTGTCGACGGCTGCGCGTCGCTGCGCGACATCCAGGCCGGCGTCCTCGCACCTTCGGGGGAGTGACGGATGCCGCGCCAGATCGTCCTCGCGACGCACAACCCGCACAAGGTCGAGGAGTTCCAGGCGATCGTCGCGGCCACCCGGCCCGACATCGAGGTGGTCGGCTACGACGGCCCCGAACCCGTCGAGGACGGCGTGACGTTCGCCGAGAACGCCCTCATCAAGGCCCGCGCGGCCGCGGTGCACACGGGGCTGCCGGCGCTCGCCGACGACTCCGGCGTGTGCGTGGACGTGCTCGGCGGCTCCCCGGGCGTGTTCTCGGCCTATTGGGCCGGCCACGCGAAGGATGCCGCCGCGAACCTGAATCTGCTGCTCGACCAGATCTCCGACATCTCGGATCCGCACCGCACGGCGCAGTTCGTGTCGACGATCGCGCTCGTCGTGCCCGCCGTCGACGGCAGGCAGCCGGTCGAGCACGTCGTGGAGGGCGTGTGGCCGGGACGCATCGCGACCGCCCCGTCCGGCGACGGCGGCTTCGGGTACGACCCGATCTTCGTACCGGACGGGCAGGAGCCCGGCGCCGAGCGCAGCGTGGGCGAGTGGACGGCCGACGAGAAGAACGCGGCATCCCATCGCTCGCGGGCGTTCGTCGCGCTCGGGCCGCTCCTCGCGACGCTGTGAGCGACGACCCGCGGGCGCGGCGCGGCATCGCGCTGCGAGTGAGAATCACGATCATTCCCGACTAGCCGAATCGGCCCTGCGTGACCGCGGACCGGGCTTAGCCTGGGCGCATGCACGATCACGCGCCCACCGGGATCCGAGGCTCCGGCAACCGCCGCCTTCTCGCGATCTCGCTCGCGATCACCTCCACCGTCATGGTGGTTCAGGTGGTCGGAGCGGCGTTCTCGGGCTCGCTCGCGCTGCTCGCGGACGCCGCGCACATGTTCACCGACGCCGCCGCGCTCGTGGTGGCGCTCATCGCGAGCACGGTGGCTGCGCGTCCCGCGAACGACCGTCGCACCTTCGGCTATCAGCGCGCCGAGGTGTTCGGGGCGCTGATCAACGGCATCATCCTGATCCTGCTGTCGGCGTGGGTCGCGTTCGAGGGCGTGGCGCGTCTGCTGAACCCGGGCCAGGCCGAGGTCAAGGGCGGCCTCATGCTCGCCGTCGCGATCGTGGGTCTCGTCGCGAATGCCGTCGCGATGTGGCTGCTGAGCTCGGCGCAGCGGCACAGCATCAACGTGCGCGGCGCGTACATCGAGGTGATGGGCGACCTGATCGGCTCGGCGGCGGTGATCGTCGCGGCGATCGCTGTGGTCACGACCGGCTGGGATCAGGCCGACGCCATCGCGTCGCTGCTGATCGCGGCCATGATCGTCCCCCGGGCGTTCAGCCTGCTGCGCGAGGTCGTCTCGGTGCTCGCCGAATCGGCGCCGAAGGGCACCCACGTGCAGGACATCCGCGACCACATCCTGGCCACGGAGGGCGTGGTCGACGTCCATGACGTGCACGTGTGGCAGCTGACACGCGGGGCACCGGTGTTCACCGCCCACGTCGTCGTGGACGAGGCCGCGCTCGCCGACGGACGGGCCGCCGGCATCCTGAGCGGACTGCAGACGTGCCTGTCGGAGCACTTCGACGTCGAGCACTCGACCTTCCAGCTCGAGCCCGCGGGACACGTCGAGCACGACGCGCACGCGTGAGTGCGTCAGTCCTCCCGTCGCACCTCGGCGGGGGACTTGTCGGGGCGCAGTCCGCGCCACCGGGGGTGGCGCAGGATGCCGCCGGGGGTGAACTCGCCGTACTCGACCTCGCCGACGAGCTCCGGACGGACCCACAGGGCGTCGCGCGCGTCGGCGGGCGGCACCCCCACGAGCGGGTTCTCGTCGCTGCGGAGCGGAGTGAGTCGCCGCATCAGCGTGCTGAGCATCGACTCGCTGAAGCCGCTGCCGACGCGGCCGGCGTACTGCAGTCCGTCCGCGCCGGGGATCCCGAGCAGCAGTGAGCCGAACGTGCCGGATCGCGCACCCTTGCCCGGGCGGATGCCGGCGATGACGACCTCCTGCGTGCTGGTGTGCTTGACCTTCAGCCAGGCCTCGGACCGTCGCCCCCGGAGGTATGGCGAGGTGGGGTCCTTCACCACCACACCTTCCAGCCGGAGCCGCGCGCTCGTCTCGAGCGCGGCATCGACGTCGTCGAACACGGGCGGCACGACGAGGGAATCGATGGATGCCGCCGCCACCGCTTCGAGCACGTCTCTTCGCTCGCTCAGCGGCAGATCGGCCAGGTCGTCGCCGTCGTGGGACAGGATGTCGAACAGGTAGTAGCGCACCGGCGTCCGGCGCGCCTCGCGCGCGATGTCGCCCGCGCGTTCGAGGTTCATCCGGGTCTGCAGCAGGGGGAAGCTCGGCCGGCCGTCCGGCTCGAGCGCCACGAGTTCGCCGTCAACGACGCACGGCTGCGGTGCCAGCCGGGCGTCGACGTCGGTCAGCTCCGGGTAGCGGTGCGTGATCTCATTGCCGCTGCGGGCGTACAGGCGCAGTCGCTCGCCATCCCAGGCGCCCACTGCCCGGATGCCGTCCCACTTCATCTCCACCCACGCCGGATCGCCCCAGCGCTGTGCGGCCTGCTTCGCCGTCGCCGACGTCGCCGACGTCGCGAGCATCGGCCGGAGGCCAGCGGGCGGCGCTCCTGACGATGCCCCCTCAGAAACCGCATTGAACTTCCGGTTCACACGGGTCTCAGTCCGGGGCTCGGGGGCCTCGTGTGAACCGGAACTCACCTGCGGTCTTTCAGCGCGGTCATCCCGGGCCGCGGCGACCGGACGCCCGCGCCGAGGCTCGTCAGCCTGGGCGCTGGGCTCGGCGACGACGCCGTCGGGCTGCAGGCGTCCGTCGGCGTCGGTCTTCATGCGGTGCAACAGCCAGCTCGACTTCTCGCCCTCGCCCTCGGTGCGGATGAGGGCGAGACGCACGCGACCCAGCGGGCCGCCCGGACGTCCCTCAAGGGTGGCGATGATCTCGTCGTCGCGCCACTTCTCCAGCTCGTACCGGCCTTCGTCCCAGATCGTGACGGTGCCGCCGCCGTACTCGCCGGCCGGGATCGTGCCCTCGAAAGTCGCGTACTCCATTGGGTGGTCTTCGGTCATCACCGCCAGGTTGTTGCGGCGGTACGAGTGCGGCACGCCGCGGGGCACCGCCCAGCTCACCAGCACGCCGCCGTGTTCGAGGCGGAAGTCCCAGTGCAAGCGAGTTGCATGGTGCTCCTGGATGACGAAGCGGGGCTTCTCGTCGCTCGGTGTCGCGCCGAGCGGGTTGGCGGGCACGGGCTCCGGAGTGTGGTCCGCACTGCGCTTGGCGATGTAGGCCGAGAGCGGTCCGGACTCGGCCTCCCGCCCGCCCGCGTGGAAGCCCAGCGGCGCCATCGGGTCGCCGAGGTCGTCGAGGCGCTCCAGCACCTCTGTGAAGTCGAGATGTCTCAGGTCAGGGTCATCGAGCTCTTCCCACGTGCGGGGCGCCGCGACGGTGGGATGCAGCCTGCCGCGCAGCGAGTAGGGCGCGATCGTGGTCTTCGAGCCGTTGTTCTGACTCCAGTCGATCAGCACCTTGCCGTGACGCTCGGTCTTCTTCATGCTGCTGACGACGAGATCCGGATGATCGGCCTCGATCGCGCGGGCGAGCTCGTTCGCCAGCGCGGAGGCCTGCTCGGTGGACTGGCCGGGCGGCAGGGCGGTGTACAGGTGGATCCCCTTGCTGCCGCTCGTCACCGGGTAGGGCTCCAGGCCCATGCCGAGCAGGATCGTCCGGGCCCAGCCCGCGACGGCGGCGCACTCGGCGAGGCCCACGCCGGGACCGGGGTCCAGATCCAGCACGAGCCGGTCCGCCGGCCCGCGCCCGCCGTCGGGGGCGAACCGCCATTGCGGCACGTGCAGCTCGAGGCTCGCGACCTGTGCGAGGTAGACCAGCGTCGGCACATCCCCGACGAGCGGATACTCCTTCGTCCCGGTCGAGTGGGGGATCGGCATCCGCCTGACCCACGACGGCGCACCGCGCTCCAGGTCCTTCGCGAAGAAGACCATGCCCGGGTCGTCCTCGGTGCCGACGCCGTCTGGCCAGCGCTTTCGGGTGACCGGCCGGCCGACGACATGCGGGATGAGCAGCGGGGCGATGCGGGTGTAGTAGTCGATCACCTCGCCCTTCGTCGTCCCCGTCTCGGGATACAGCACCTTGCCGAGGTTCGTCAGGCGCAGGCGACGGCCGTCGATGCGCACCAGCTGCTCGTCGCCCGCCATGTGGTCAGAGTATCGGCGACGTGCGGCGCAAGGGGGTGGCCCGCTGTCGGCGCCCTGGTGTTCACTGGTGGGGTGAGAGCGATCTGGAAGGGCGCCCTGACGTTCGGGCTGGTGAACGTCCCGGTCAAGGTGTACGCCGCGACCGAGGACCACGACGTCTCGCTGCATCAGGTGCACAACAAGGACGGCGGCCGCATCCGCTACCAGCGGATCTGCGAGATCGACGGCGAGGTGGTGCCCTATTCCGACATCGACAAGGCCTTTGACGACGGCGAGAAGACGGTCGTCCTGACGAAGGACGACCTGGACTCCCTTCCGGCCGAGCGCAGCCGCGAGATCGACGTCGTCGAGTTCGTGCCGAGCGAGCAGATCGACCTGCTGACTCTGGATCGTGCCTACTACCTGGAGCCGGACTCCAGTTCTCCGAAGGCCTACGTGCTGCTGCGCAAGACCCTCGAGCAGACCGACCGCACTGCCATCGTGCGGTTCTCACTGCGGCAGAAGACGCGGCTGGCGGCACTCCGCGTCCGCGGGGACGTGCTGGTGCTGCAGACGCTGCTGTGGGCAGACGAGGTCCGAGAGGCGGCGTTCCCGGCCCTGGACGAGTCGGTGCGGATCTCGGCGAAAGAGCTCGAGCTGTCAGCATCCCTCGTCGAGAGCTTCTCGAGCGACTTCGATCCGGACGAGTTCACCGACGAGTATCAGGCCGAGCTGCGCACGCTGATCGAGGCGAAGCTCGAGAAGGGCGACGCCGTCGACACGGCGGAGACCTTCGGCGAGCAGGAAGAAGAAGCGGGCGGTGAGGTCATCGACCTGATGGCCGCGCTGCGGGCGAGCGTCGAGAAGTCGCGCGCGGCCCGCGAGGGCGGGGCGGGGTCCGAAAAGAAGGTCTCTACGCCTGCCAAGAGCAAGGGCGAGACATCCACCAAGAAGCCGGCCGCGAAGAAGACCGCCAAGAAGAAGGCGTCCTGAGGCCGCGACTCAGGCCTTGGGGGTCTCGCCGCGCTCGGGTCCGCGCTCGAACACCTCGGGGTCGAGGACGAGCGCCTCGGCCTCGGCGTGGTCCGTCACGACGTCCGCACCGGCGGCAGCCTCTTTGCGGGCCTTGCCGCGCTCGCGGAGGTAATGCCACAGCGTGATGATCGCGGTGCCGCCGACAGCGGCCAGCAGGATGAGGTCGATGTAGTTCTCGACGAACGTGGCCACCGGCGGGATGAACCCGATGAGATAGCCGAACATCGTGAGCCCGAAGCCCCACAGCACGGCGCCGATGAAGTTGTAGAGCGTGTACATCCACTTGTTCATGTGGCCGATGCCGGCAGCCACCGGGGCGAAGGTGCGGACGATCGGCACGAAGCGCGCGAGGATGACGGTGATGCCGCCGAAGCGCTCGAAGAACGCGTTGGTGCGCTCGACGTTCTTGACGCTGAAGAGCCCCGATTCCTTGCGCTCGAAGACAGCGGGACCGCCCTTGTGGCCGATGTAGTACCCGACTTCGCCGCCGATGAACGCCGCGAGACCGATGAGCAGCGCCACCCACCACACGCTGAGGCCGAAGATGCCGTGCGGCGCCTGCGGAGTGGCGTGCGACAGCAGACCAGCGATCACGAGCAGCGTGTCGCCGGGGAGAAGGAAGCCGATGAGAAGGCCCGTCTCGGCGAAGACGATGAAGCACACGACCGCGAGCGCCCAGGGGCCAGCCCAGTCGATGATCGCAGCGGGATCCAGCCAGGGAATCAGGGCGGTGGGAACAGCGTGCACGGTTTATCCCGTCGTAGTCGGCGGAGGATGCGAGAGCTCGCGTGCGGAAGGTGGGACTTGAACCCACACGCCCGAAGGCACAGGAACCTAAATCCTGCGTGTCTGCCGATTTCACCACTCCCGCGAGTGCGTCTCAGTCTACTGAGGCGCCTGACGATCGGCTGTGGGGCTGGCCCCCGTATCGGAGGTGGGTTCGGCCGATTGCGCCGGGCGCCCGTCGCGGCGTCGAATACCGCGAGGCCGGATCAGCGGAGCGCGGTGCGACTGGTCGCTGTCGCCTCGAGCCGCACGCCCTCGGGCACGAACACCGTGACCACCGGAGGATGCCAGGCGCCGACGACGGTGACACGCGCCGACGAGCCGTCGGGAGCCGTCGCGGAGACGAGGCGCGCGTCGCCCCCGATCTCATTCAGCATCGCCTGGGCCTCGCGCTCGACGTCGGCATCGGACAGGGTGGCGACGGCTCCGTCGCTGGTCACGGTGAGCTCGAAGCCGTCTGCGGCCGCGAGGGCGGAGGCGGCGGCGACAGCATCGAGGTTCTTCTGCGCGAGATACAGACTCGTCACCGCCGTGCACACGAGCACCACCGCCAGAGCGAGGATGCCGTAGCCCAGCGTGAGCAACAGGACGCTGCCGTCGTCGTCGGACGCTCGTGCGCGCCGGCGCCGCAGCCGTGAGAGCAGCTGTGCCGTCATCGCTCGCTCCAGAATCGCGACACCTTCTGGACCGCGGTCGACTCGACGGGGATGGACGCCAGCTCGTCCAGGCCGAGGACGGGCGGAACCAGCGGCAGCGCGACGGTCGTGCGGACGGTGATGCGGATGGTGGCGCCGGCGCGCGGACAGCTCGCGCCCGCTGGCGTGCATCCGATCGAGAGGTCGACGTCGTCGAGGTCGTACTCGTCCGACACCGCGGCGAGCACCGCTGTCGCACGATACCGCGCATCCGCGTCGTCGGCGGCGGTGGACACGGCCCGTGCGATATGGCGGGCGGCGGCTTCGGCGCCGAGGCTCTGGCCCTGGATGACACCCAGCGCGACGATCAGATAGACGATCGGCACCAGCAGCAGCAACCCGAGCAGGATGAACTCGAGCGCCGCCGATCCGCGTTCGCCGGCGGGGTCGTCGACGTCGACGGTGTGGTCCGCGCGTCGCACCCCGCGCGGGCGGCTCGCGCCGGGGTCAGTCGAAGGATTCGACCGGCGCATGGGCCGTCACCTCCAGGGCCTGCGGGGCACCCAGCAACCCGATGAGCGGAAGGGTCGTGGTGACCCGCACCTCGATGGCGTCGTGGCCGAGCGAGTCCGTCTCGCGCACGCGGACGTCGGTCGCGTACTCGGCGCCGACGGTGCGCGTCAGGATGTCGCGGGTGCGGCGAGCGCCGTCGTCGAGCGTCGTGTCGGCGAGCGCCGCCTCATACGCGCCCTCGACCGCGGCGTCGTGGACCACGTTGCGCACGTAGACAGCCAGGCCGAACTGGAGCACCGCAAGGGTGAGGACGGTGAGCAGCGTGCCGACGAGCACGAACTCGACGGGGCTCGCTCCGGTGTCGTCTCGCAGCTCGTCCCGCAATCGGGCACGCACGCCCGCCACGAGACGGACCAGGACGACGCGCACGTCGCTTACAGCCCGGCGCCGGAGACGCGCTTGAGTGCCTGGTCGAACAGATCGGCGAGAGCCGGCCCCGCGAGGGCCCAGATCACCACGACCAGCGCGGCTGTACGCCCGTAGGTGTATTCTCGTGACCGAGCCCGCTCGCCCGCGCCCCTCGCGCGGCACTCGCGGGGACCGGCACACGAGAGGACGGCCGCCAGTGTCAACGAAGAGGACCACGCGAAGGTCAACGAGCGCGCTCGACGACCTCGGGCCCGACGAGTGCGTCATCTACCTGCGCATCTCGCAGGACCGCACGGGCGAGCAGCTCGGGGTCGAGCGGCAGGAGAAGGACTGCCGCGAGCTCGCGCGCCGCATGGGGCTGCACGTCGCGAAGATCTACACCGACAACGACACGAGCGCGACCAACGGGCGCGTTCGCCCCGCGTTCGAAGCCATGCTTCGCGACCGCCCCGAGGTCATCATCGCGTGGCACCAAGACCGCCTGCTGCGCCTGACGAGCGACCTCGAGAAGGTCATCGCGTTGGAGATCCCCGTGCACATGGTCACGTCGGGATCGCTCGACCTGTCGACGCCGACAGGTCGGGGCGTGGCGCGCACGGTCGCGGCCTGGTCTCAGGTCGAGACCGAGCACAAGGCCGAGCGTCAGCGCGCGGCGAACGTCCAGCGCGCCGAGCGCGGGCACTGGCAGTTCAGCATCCGCCCGCTCGGTTACGAGCGCGTCGGGCAAGGCGCATCGCGCCGCATCGCGATCGTCGAGCCCGAGGCCGAGATCGTGCGCGAGATCTTCCGCCGGTACGTGGCCGGTGACTCGCTGTACGCGCTCGCCAGCGACCTGAACGAGCGCGGTGTGCCCACGATGACAGGGGCGCCGTGGTCGATGGAGCGCGTCCGCCAGATACTGCGTAACGGTCGTTACGCGGGCATCGTCACGAGCAACGGCGTGACCTACGACGACGCCAAGCCCGACTGGAAGCCCATCATCGACCGGCGCACGTGGGATGACTCGGTGGAGCAGCGCGAGGGGCGCGGGCAGGCGGGCTCATGGTCGAGGTCGACGAAGCACCTCATGAGCGGGATGGTCCGCTGCGGTGTGTGCGGCGGCCGAATGCTCGCCCGCCCCGACCGCGGGCGTCAGGTCTACGCGTGCACGAGCAACTGGTGCACGTCGATCCCCGCGGCCGACGTCGAGCCCTTCGTCGAGAAGCTGGTGCTCGCCCGCCTCGCCGATCCGAAGATCGTGGCCGCGCTCAAGGAGACGCCCGACACGAAGCCGCTGCAGAAGGAGATCGACAAGCTCGAGCGCGGCCGGCGCAACGTCACCGACATGCTCGGGGACGGCCTCATGGACCGGCGCACCGCCCGGCGCAAGCTGGAAGATCTCACGGCCAAGCTCGATGCGAAGCGGGCCCGCTTGAAGGCGCTCCGGCAGGCATCCCCGCTGACCGACCTCGCTGCAGCACGATCGATCCCCAAGCGCTGGGAGTCGCTCTCCGTGCTGGACAAGCGCCGCGTGATCGAGGATCTCAACCTGCGCGTGACGATCGCCAAGACTCGCCCCGGACGGCGCCCCCTGGATGCCGACGGCAAGCCGATTCCCGACCTGCGCCGCATCGGCGTCGAGTGGATCGAGCACGACGACGAGGCGCTCGCGTAGGGCATCCTGCGCCACATCGGAGAAGGTCAGCGTTAGGGCAATATGCGCCCTAACCTGGCCTTTCTTGTTGCACTTTGCCCGACTAGAGGCTAGGTTCAGAGCACAACCACACACCGGCTCCAAGAGAAGGGGATCATCCCGATCCCCACGGGCACCCCCGAGTGTCCTGGGCACTGATACCCAGGCAGGCGTAGACGGCCACCCCCGGCAACGGGATCAGGTAGGGGATACCAAAGAACGCGCGCAGGAGTCCTATCGCCCTCACGGGCTGACAGGACGCACCATGACCGCCCTCAATCGCGCCGCCGCCCGCACCGGCGCCACCAAGCGCCACTACGGCGCCAACGATCCCCGCACCATTGCGGCACGCCAGGACCTTGCAGCCCTGCGGATCGAAGAAGCTGTCGATCGCGCGCTCGCCGGCGCCCCGCCGCTTCGTGACGAGCAGGTCGAGCGCCTGACCGCGACCCTGCGCCGAGCGGCGGTGTGACCATGCCCGCCAACGAAGAGACCCCGACGCGAACGCCGGGGCCCTCCATCAACGTCGTGAGTCTAGCCCGCGACATCGCTCTCGCGGCGGCCGCGGATGCCGAGCGCGACCGCGAGGACGAAGCCCTGCACGCCCGCGAGGCCGAGCTGTTCCCCGATCTGGACCACGACGGATGCGTGGACGTCCGGTCGCTCTGCGCCCGGCAGCGCCGCGAGCGGGATGCCGCACACCTCCGCGGGCAGACCGTCGTCGAGTATCGACTGGCCAGCGTGCTCGCATGGCGAGCAAGGGTCGAGCGCGTCGGCGGGGCACTCGACGCCAACCTCGTGAGCTACACGCGCGCCCTGGCCGCCGACATGGCGCGATGGGTCGAGCCGACCTTCGACCAGATCGACGAGGTGCTCGCCGGGATGCCCGAGCTGGTCGTGGATAGCGCATCGTTGCCGACCGTGGATGAAGGGTCAAGAGAGACCGCCCGCGCCCTCGTGCGCGCCGGCGAGACCGTCGCGAAGGCGCCACTGCGCAAGCAGGGCGAGCTGCTCGCGTGGGCCGCGCGGAAGGCGGGTACGGCGGCGATCCGTGCCGGCTGGAACCGCGACGACGTCATCGACGCCCTGCTGCGCTTCGCTCCCCAACTGGACGAGGCGTATGCCCGCCGCACGATCGGGGATGCACTGTGAGCGCCGACGCGATCATCGGCCTCGGCACGATGACCCACGACGAGAAGGTCGGTGAGCGCGCCGAACAGATCTCGATCGAGCGCGAAGCGCGGGCCCGCGCCGACGAGCAGGCGGCACGATCCTTCGACCTGACCGCGGCGGCCACGCGCATGGTGACCGGCGGCGGCTATGTCCTGGACGTTCCGGACCACGCTGCAGCGATCTGGGGTGACGACGAGCGCGTGGCATGGGCCGAGGGCGAGTCGTGCATGATCTACAGTCCGCCCGGCACCGGCAAGACCACGTTGGCGGGGCTGCTGCTGCGAGGCCGACTCGGGCTCGAGTCCGCGGTGCTCGGGATGCCGATGCACGCCGGTCACCGGCGTGTGCTGTACCTCGCGATGGACCGTCCCCAGCAGATTGCCCGAGCCCTTCGTAGGCAGTTCAGTGCCGAGGATCGGGCGGTGCTCGACGAGCGACTTACAGTCTGGCGCGGACCCCTGCCCGCTGACCTCGGATCGCATCCGACGCTGCTGCTGGATCTCGCCCGGGCGGCCGACGCCGACACGATCGTCGTGGACTCGCTCAAGGATGCCGCCGCCCGGCTGGCCGAGGACGAGGGTGGCCGCCAGTACAACCTCGCCCGGCAGCACGCGATCGCCGAGGGGGTCGAGCTGTTGGAGCTCCACCACGCGCGCAAGGCCACGGCCGACGGGCGGAAGGGGCTCTCGCTGGACGATGTGTACGGATCCACCTGGATCACCTCGGGCGCAGGATCCGTCATCGCGATCATCGGTGAGCCAGGCGACACCTCCGTCGAGATCCGCGGAGTGAAGACCGCCCGAGGCGACGTCGGGCCCATGCGCGTGACGGTCGACCGGGAGGCCGGCACCATGTTCGCCGACACCGTGCCGAGCGTCGTGGACGTGCTGCGCGGGCAGGGCGCCCTGCTGGCCAAGGTCATCTCGCAGTTGGTCCATGGGCGCGACTCCGTCTCCAACGCCGAGGTGGCCCGCACCCGCCGCGAGTTGGAGAAGCTCTCCACGGCCGGCGTCGTCGAGCGCATGCCGATCACCGCGACCGGCGGCGGTGTCGACCGCATCGCCTACCGCCTCGCCGAACCGCTGGAAGGGCTGTGATGAACACCTTCGACCGGGGTACAGAAAAGCACGCACGCGAGCACGCACGCCGTACCCCGAATATTCCGACGCACGCGAGCACGCACGCTGACGCACGCAGTCGGCCAGAACCGCGGAATTCCGCTGTACGCGACCACGTACGCACCATGCACGACCGACCGGACAGCCATGCACGCACGCAAAACCCCGTCTCTAGAGACGGGGTAGCGCGTGCGAGGTGGGCCCCGAACGCACATCGAAAGGACGAGAACATGACCACGACCAAGCGGCCGTATCGCAACGTGAGGCGCTCGCATGGCGGCGACCGATGGGAAGCGATCGCGCCCCGCAACGGCACCTCGCACTACATCGGCACCTTCGACACACCGGAGGAAGCCAAGCGCGCGTCGCTGATCGCGCAGGCCGAGCACCTAGAGGCGAAGGCTGCGGCCTACCGCATCGAAGCCGAGGAGATCGCCCGATGAACACCAACGACCGTGCCGCCCGCATCGCGGCGCACCGCTCCCACATCGACGACGCGATCGTCGCCCGCGTCGAAGCCGCGATCGCGAAGGACGCCGAGTCGGGGATCTTCGACCGGCTCGCGTCGGCAAGCTGGCCTGAGGCTCGCCGTGTGCTGCACGCCCGTCTCCGGCGAGCGCTGCTCGACGCCGGGCTCGGAGGCGGCGACTCTGGTCTCGCCCGCGTCGACGTCGCTGTGAAGCGCGCGCTGGACGCCTACGAGGCCGGGCTGGTGGCGTCATGACCGGCCCCGCGGTCGTGCTGTCCGCCTGGACCGCGGCCGCGCTCGCGGTGTCTGCCGGGATGACCGAGGACGAGGTAGTCGAGTCGTGCGAGTTCATGGTCGCGGCGGGAGACCTGACGCGCATCGAGTGTGGCGGCATGGTCGCGTACGCGCCCGCGACCGAACTGCAGGTGACGACGTGAACGCCGCGGATGCGGTGTGGGCGGCGGCGGGAGATCTGGATCTCGTGCCGACGGATGACCTGTTCGCCGACATGCCCGAGCCGGCGCGTTCGTGGATGCTCGCGTGGGCCCGCACGCCGCATGAGGGCTGCGAGCACGCCCAAGGGCAGGTGCTCTACGCCATTGCAGGGGCGCGACGGGCGCTGTGCGCCTCGTGCGCGGCCGAGAACCGCATCGACCTCATCACGAGCCATTGCGGCCGCTGCGGGGCGCTCACAGGGGCGCAGGCCGATCCGGGCAGCCTGTTCGCGGCGTTCGCGCTCGCCGCTGACGAGGTGCCCGGCGGGCTGCTGTGCTTCGCGGCGGTCTGCTCGCGATGCCTGACCAACGACACGACCACCGATGAAGGGACCAGACCATGACCACCACGACGACCACTGACAAGACCTCGCGCCTGGCCGCCGCACGCGCCTACATCGAGCGCGTACGCGCCGAGCGTGAGGCCGCCGCCGAGAAGCGCAAGCGGAAACTGCCCGCCGCGATCTGCCGCGTGTGCGGCACCAACGTGCCGGCCGGCACGGGCACGCGCGGCGACGATCCGAACCGGCGCCCCGACGCCATGAAGCACGCCCCTCAACTGGCCGAGATCGAGAAGCTCGGACCCCTCGTCGACTTCTGGCGCCGTACCTGCGACGACTGCACCGCCGCCGACGCCGCGGGTGAGCTCGAGGCGCGTGCGGTGTCGACGGCAGTGGGGTTCCCCGTCGCGATCTCCGACGCGCTCGCCGTCGTCGGACTCATGCGCCGGACGAACCCGGTGACCGGCGTCGTCACCGGCATGTTCCCCACCGCTGAGGTGTCCGGCCGCTGGTCGGGACGACCGTGGGGACACCTGACGCCCGAGGACCGCAAGAGCATCCGCGCGACTCTCGACGACGTCGTGGGCGACACCCTGCCCAAGCGCCACAAGAGCGGCGCCTGCGGGCTGTGTGGCGCCCGTGCGGCGCTGGTGTGGTGGGTCGGTCCGTCGAGCCTGCGCTGGCCCGGCAGTGACGCGACCGTGCACATCTGCGACACCTGCGCCGAGGTCTGGAACCGTCGCGGCGGTCCCGACGACGGCGACGACCTCCGTCGCGTCGTGGTGGAGCTCGCCACTGGCTACGCGGTCCCCTTCGGGCTGCGCGCTCCCGAAGGTGTGCGTCCGTTCGCGGCATCCGCGGCCGCCGACCCTGAGGGGCTCGACGAGCCGTGGACGTTCAGCGTCGGCATCCGCGATCTGCAGCGCGAGATCTGGACGGCGCGCCCCGAGGTCGCGCCCGCCGCGATGCGCGAGCAGGCGGAGGCGTGGCACCGCGAGGAGGAGGCCGAGCGGGCCGAGGCATCCCGCGCCGAGGCCGAGGCAGCGCAGGCCGCGGGCTGGTGAGAGACCGGGCGGGCGGAGGTGTTGAAACGTGGCTCCGCTCGCCCTCACTCGTCGACCACGTCGGCGTCGACGACGTCGGCCTCGATCGCGAGAATGTCGTACTCCGTGAGTTCCTCGACCCCGCGAGCGCGCAGTACCTCCGTCACCAAAGCCTCGTACTGCTCTTCCGTCGGGGTGACCTCGAACCTCGTCGGCGCGTCCAGTCCGTCGAGCTGCGCGGCACGCTGCGCCACCGCGACGGCCGCGCGCACCGCGCCGGGCTTGCCCGCCTCGACGTCACGAGTCGCCAGCGGCCAGAGGTACTCGAGCCGGTCCCGCCACATCGACCGAAGCTCCCCCATCTCCGGCCGGGGCAGCGTCCCGACGTAGCGCCGAACCGCGCGCATGGCGTTCTGAGGGTTCGCGTAGCCCACGGCCCGCGCGATCTCGTCCCAGGTCGCTCCCCGTATGCGCATGGCGTAGGCGTCCGCGATCTTCTGCATCGCGTGCGCGTAGGACTTGCGGGGAGTCGTTGCCCCACTCTGCTGTGTCACTGGTGTGTCCATACCCCCGAAAGGTACCCCTGATTCCATGTCCGAAACCCGCTATCGCACCTGGCCGGAGATCGTGTCGAACGTCGCTCCCGACGACCGGCTCGCCACGGTCGAACGCCTCATCGGCGACGGAGATCTCGACCCCGCCGAGGCCTGCCTCGCGCTGTCCTCGCTGTGGAAGCGCACCGACTACCCGCTGCGTGAGCGCACCGTCGACCGGTGGATCGCGTTGTGGAGCTCGCTCCCCGCGTTCGCGGTGTCCGGACGCCTGGACGAAGCCGCCCGCCCCCGCCAGAGCATGACGCTCTACCGGGGCGCCGCACGCCGGGGCGAGGCGGCCGGCATGAGCTGGACCCCGCTGCGCCTGGTCGCGTCGATGTACGCGGGGCGCGTGGGCGGGAACGTCTATGCCGCGACCGTCGACCCCGTCGCGATGCTCGCAGCGATCGACCGCACCGCGTACGCGTGGCAAGAGATCGTCTGCGACCCCCGAGCCCTCGCGCCCTACGTGATCAGCGACCACGACGCCGAGCACCCCGAGACCCACCGGCAGGACCTGGCCGCCTTCGCCGCCGCGACCCGGTAGGCGAGCGCCACGTTCCCCGTGCGCCTGCGTGACCAGTCACGTGACCAATGACGTGGCGTGTCATGTGACGCGTCACGTGACTGGTCACGAGGAGCGTCGGCGCCGCATCGCGGCCCCGCGTGGCGCCGGCGCCCGTCCGGCATCGGCAGCAGAACAAAACCGGCACCGTGAGAGCCTCACCGGGGGTCGCAGGTCCGCGAGCCAAAGAACCTTAGGGTACTGGGTGCCCTATCCCCGATCTTGCGAGGTAGGGCATATGCAACGTGTGGGCATGCTGTGCCGGCCACGCCGCCCCTGACGAAACCGCCAGGGTAGGGGGTGCCTCGGGCCCACGGCCGACGCGAACGGGCGTCTACGAGGCGCGTGGGGCTCGCGAAGCTGGACGCTACGCCGCCAGTCGGGACAAGGGATTGAGGGTGAAATACACCCGCTCGCGTACTGCAGTCAGTCCTGCGGTCATCAACGTGATGAGCACCCAGCCGGGCACATCGCCGCGTTCATCGTCGGCCAGGTCGTTCGCGGCCACGTGCAGTCGCGCCACGAGGCGCAGCATCCGTTCTTTCATCATCACCTTTCTGGGTTCAGCCGAGTCCGAGACGCAGCATGAAGATGCCGGGGAACACCGCGAACAGCACGCTCAGCGGCAGGATGAGGAAGACGAGCGGGAAGAGCATGTAGATCTCTTTGCGGCCCGCCCGCTCGATGAGGGTGCGCTTGGCGTCTTCGCGCGCGTCGAGAGCCTGCGCCTGCAGGACGTGGGCGAGCGGGGCGCCGCGTTCGATCGCCGCCACGAGCTGATCGACCGATCGGGTGAGCGACGGGATCTCGAGTCCGGCGGCGAGGCGAGCGAGCGACTCGGACAGCGGCGAACCGGTGCCGACGGCCACGACGACGCCGCGCAGCTCGGTCGTGAGCTCGCCGGCGCCCACCTCGCTGACGCGACGAAGGGAGTCCAAGATGCCCTCGCCGGCCGACAGGCACAGCGACAGGAACTCCAGCACGGTGGGAAGCTCCTCTGCGATGCGCGCTGCTCGGGCCTTCGCGGCGCGCGTGAGCCAGGCGTCGTAGGCGAGAGCTCCGGCCACCGCGGTCACCGGTGGCAGCAGTCCCAGTGCGGCAGATCCCCGCCCGGCCAGCACGAGCCCCACCACGATCACGCCGCCTGCGGCCAGCCCGGTGATCGCCCATGCGAGCTGCCGCACGCGGAAGCGGGCTGGGTCGATGGTCCAGCCTGCGCGATGCAGCCGCTGCCCGAGGGCGGCGTCGCCGCCGGCGAACCGAGCCCACCTCGCGCGGAGCATCGTCGCCCAGCTCACCCCGACCGGCGGTCCGGCGGTCACGTCGAGACCTCGCGCGTCGGTCACGTCGCGGATGTACGGGGCGATGCGGCGGGCGAGGCTCGGCGCTCCCCATCGCGGTGCGAGCGAGACGAGCAGGCAGACGCCGACGCCGAGCGATGTCCCCAGCACGACGGCGTACGCGAGGTCGCCGGCGGTGAACGCCATCATCCGAACCACCTCCGTGGCTCAGGCAGGCGGCCGAGGCGGAGCATCAGGCGGTACGCGACGAACGAGACCGCCGCGCCGACCAGGATGAGTGCGATGCCCGCAGGGCTGCCGTAGGCGCTCGCGCCCTCCGGACGCATCGCCAGAAGCGCGAGGATCACCCACGGTGCGACGACTCCGAGGATCGCAGCGCCGCGGATCCAGGACTGCCGCGACTCGACCTCAGCGCGCAGCGCGGCGTCGGCCCGCACGGACGAGGCCAGTGCTCGCAGCACCGCGGTCAGCTCGGTGCCGCCCACCTGTCGCGCCATGCGGAGCGTCTCGACGATGCGGTCGGCCACCGGGTCGGCGAGATTCGCCTTGAGCCGGAGGATGCTGGAATCGAAGTGTCCCGAGGCCGCCATGTCACGTGCGAACGCAGCGAAGGCCGGACGAAGCTCCGCGGGCGCGGACTCGGCCAGGCTCGACACGGCATCGGGGAGTGACATCCCCGCACGCACGGAGGCGATCAGCAGGTCGCAGACGTCCGGCCAGAGTCCGCGCCGCGTGCGCAGCAGCCGCGAGCACCGCGCGCGCAGCCACGCGAAGGGCGCCACGGCTCCGGCGGCCCCGGCCACGACGGCGAGCGCGGCGACCGGCGCGACGAGCCATGCGATCGCGGCGCAGACGACGGCGCACACTCCCGCGCCGATCACGAGCGACGGCGGCGAGAATCGTGCCATTCCGGCGTCTTCGAGAAGCCGGACGATGCGGCCCCGGTGCGTCGGGGCGGCCGTGGGCGTGCGGCCGGCCGGCCAGAGCCAGGGCGACAGCGTGAGGAGCAGTCCCGCCGCGAGCACGGCGCCCCAGACGAAGGTCATGCCTCGTCCGCCCGGTACAGCGTGCGTGCGGCGATCACGCCGCCGGCGACGCCCGCGGGCGCCACGATCTCGACGACACGCCGGTGCCCGCTCGCGTCGCGCTCGCAGTGCGCGACGAGGTCGACAGATGTCGCGACCGCGGGCAGCACGAACGCCGAGTCGATGTTCCGGCCCGCGAGAAGCGGCAGCGCCGCGAGCTTGCCGAGCGCCTCGCGTGCCGAGTTGGCGTGGATCGTCGCGGCACCGGGAACCCCGGTGTTGAGGGCGAGGAGCAGATCGAGCGCCTCGGCATCCCGCACCTCGCCGACGACGAGCCGGTCGGGCCGCATGCGCAGCGCTTCTTTGACGAGGCGGCGCAGGGTGACCTCGCCGGTGCCTTCGAGGCTGGGCTGGCGTCCCTGCAGCGACACGAGGTCAGGCGCCGCGACTGCGAGCTCGAACGTCTCTTCCACCGTCACGATGCGGTGCTCGGGTGGGCACGCGGCGATCAGTGCGCCCAGCAGCGTGGTCTTTCCGGCGTGGGTGGCGCCCGACACGAGGACGGAGCGCCCGTCGATCATCGCGTCGCGCAGCAGCGCCGCTGCCGCGGGCGCGAGCGAGCCGACGGCGACGAGACGCCCGAGGTCGCGGAACGCGGGCAGGAACTTGCGGATGTTCACCGCCCAGTGCCGTCTCGTGATGTCGGGTATCACCACGTGAAGACGTGATCCGTCCGGGAGCGAGGCGTCGACGAAGGGCTGGCTCAGGTCGACCCTGCGTCCGCTGGATTGCAGCATCCGCTCGACGAGGTCGCGGACCGCCGAATCGGTCAGCGTCAGCGGGGTGCGCTCGGCCAGCCCGCCCCGGGCGACGAAGATGCGGTCGGGCGCGTTGATCCACAGCTCTTCGATCGTGGGATCGTCGAGGTAGGCCTGCAGCGGGCCGTAGCCGGCCACGACGGCGAGCACATCGCGCACACAGGCGGCTTCGTCGTCGACGGTCGCGAGGCCCCGCGCCAGCGCGTAGTCGTTGTGACGGCGGACTTCATGGCGCGCGATCTGCGCGGCGAACTCGGGGTCGCGCGTCGGGTCGGACCGTTCGGCACGAAGCCGCTCGCGCACCCGCTCTGCCACGAGCGTGGCCACGGATGCGGTCGAGACTGTCACCGGAGCATCCTCGCAAGAAACGCCGATCGGCCCGGAAAGTTATCCACAGACGTGCGTGTCGTGGGGCCGCGGAGCAGGATGTAAGGAGCAACGGACGAAGGGGCGACCATGGCGAAGAAGGAGATCACTCCGGCGGCGCAGGCAGGACTGGGGCTGGCGGGGATCGTGCAGGTGGTGTTCGCGTTCCTCGCGTTCTGGGATCTCGCGCACCGCGGCGCCGACGAGGTGCGGGGGCCGAAGGCCGCGTGGATCCCCGCGATCCTCGTCAACTGGATCGGACCGGCCAGCTACTTCCTGTTCGGCATCCGCCGCTGACTCACGCCGACCCTCCGGTCGCCGCTCGTGCGGCGAGGGCCACCGCCTCCATGCGCGAGTGGACGCCGAGCTTGGCGAGCAGGTTCTGCATGTGCGCGCCCACGGTCTTGATGCTGATGCCCATCGCCGTCGCCACCTGCTTCTGCGTCAGTCCCTCTGTCGTGAGGGCGAGAACCTCGCGCTCACGCTGGCTGAGCGACGACAGGCGCCGCAGGTCGGCGGTGGCGTTGCGGGCCGGCTTGGTGCGTTCGATCAGCCGGCGCACGCGCGCCAGGAACTCCTCGGCGGCCATCGTCTCGGCGGCGTAGTCGTCGGCCCCCACCAGCAGACCCGCGACGACGTCGGCGGGCGTCACGCGCTCGGCCGACACGAGCACCGCGGGCATGTCGGGTCCGTACCGGTCGCGGAGCTCGCGGAGGAACCCGCAGCCTCCGTCCTCGACCTCCAGGATGGCGACAGCCGGTGCCGTCGCGTTGAGTGCGGCTGCGGCATCCACTGATCTTCCGAAGGCGATGGACGGCAGCCCGAGCCGACGCAGCAGGGCCACGTAATCGGCCCTCACATGATCTCCGGCGACCACCAACGCGAATGCTTCTTCGGTGCCCACGATTCCCTCCCCGAAATCGCGTGCCTCGCTGGGACGGGCGCCCTAGGGAGTTTCCCCCAACCCCCTGCGCATACACCCGATGGTCGCGTCCCCACGCGGTTCCTAGCCTAGGGCCAGCAATGGCCTGGGGAAAGGGGAAAGCCATGCGTGTACAACGGCGGCGAGCAGGGATCGCCGCAGCGATCGTGAGCTGTCTGGTGGCAGCGACGATCATCGGCACAGCGACGTCGGCATCCGCGGTGGTGCTCGGCGGCTTCAACATCGACGGAGCCGTCCCCGACGCGGGGACGACGTCATACAGCGATCCGAACGGCAATGTGAAGGAGCTCGGACCCGTCAACGCGAGCACGACCAAGATCGGCGTCATCCACAACGACGTCCCGCCCACGTTGGACCTGACGAACCCGAATGCGCAGGTCGACCTCAACACCGCGTGGCTGTCTGCCAGCCGCATCGGCGGCAAGGACTACCTCTACTTCGCGTGGGCGCGCGACAAGGAGACCGGCAGCGGCTTCATCGCGTACGAGTTCATGAAGAACGCGGCGCCGGCGGCGTGCGCGTACGACACGGCGACGCAGGCGCAGCTGATCGCCGGCTGCAACCCGTGGGCCAACCGGCAGGCGGGCGACTTCCTGATCCTGTGGGACCAGCAGGGCAGCAGCACGACACTGTATGTCCGCAAGTGGTCGGGCACGGCTCCGAATCTGGTGCTCGGGCCGGCGACGGTCCTCGTGGCCGGCACTTACTCGGCCCTGTTCAGTCCCGACGGGTTCCGCGGTGAGGCCGCGATCAACCTCACCGACAACGGGATGGGCTCCGACGGGTCGTGTCTCGCGTTCGCCAACGTGATTCCGAGCACGGTGACGGGCAACTCCGACACCGCAGACTACAAGGACACGATCCTGCGCAAGATCTCGCTCAGCAGCTGCACGTCCAAGACCGAGACGGTCGCGTCGACCGCCGCGGGCACGCCGCTCGGCTCTTCGGTCTCGATCGGCACCGGTGTCGTCGAGGTGAAGGATGTCGCGACGGTGACCGCGGTCGGCGGCAACTCGATCCCGACCGGCGACGTGACGTTCTCGCTGTGCAAGACGAATGCGGGAGCGTGCATCGCCGGGACGAACACCGAGATCGGCAAGGTTGCGCTCAGCAACGGCGCCGCCACGTCGCCGTCAGCCTGGGTGACCTCCGTGGGCACGTACTGCTGGCATGCCGTGTACAGCGGCAGCGTCGCGCAGAACATCCCGGGGTCGAGCGACGACGGCACGAACGAGTGCTTCGAGGTCACTCCGGTGACACCGACGCTGTCGACGACCGCGAGCGACGACGTCGTGCTCGGCAACCCGGTGAGCGACTCGGCCAGCCTGGGCGGGACGGCGACCAAGCCGACCGCGAACATCATCGAGACCGCAGCGCCGCAGAACCTGACGCCCGCCGACGGCACGATCACGTTCACGGCGTACGGTCCTGCCGATGACGACTGCAACGGGACGCCGGCATTCACGTCCAGCGCGATCCCCGTGAGCGGCAACGGCACGTACGGCAGCGGCTCGTTCACGCCGACGGCTGCCGGGACCTACCACTGGGTCGCCACGTACAGCGGGTCGTCGCCGAACACCAGCGGTCTGACGCACAACGCAGCCTGCAACGACGGCAACGAGGACGTGACGGTCACCTCCGTCCCGTCCAAGATGTTCACCACGCAGTCCTGGGTGCCCAACGACACCGTGACGGTGTCGGCGAGCGCGGGCGGCGACATGGCGGGCACGGCGACGTTCCAGCTCTACAAGGGCCTGACGTGCGACGGCACACTGCTGTACACGTCTGACCCCGTGACAGTCGCGGGCCCGTCGCCGCAGGCGGTGTCGTCGGCCAACACCGTTGCGGTAGCCGCGGGGGACTACTCGTGGAAGGTGTCGTATGACAGCACCAACCCGGCCCAGCGTGACATCGCGCCGAGCTGCCACGAGTCGTCGTCGCTGACGGTGACGGACGGAGGCCTCATCGTCGGTCAGTAGAATCCCGTTCCCCGTACGGGATGCGGCGGCCGCGGGCGATGCCCGCGGCCGCCGTCACGCGCACAGGCGATCGGCTCAGAAGCCGACGGTGTCAGACCGCGACGGTGTCAGACCGTGACGGTGTCAGACGCGACGGCTCAGACGGCGACGGTGCCAGACGCGACGGCTCAGACGGCGACGGTGAAGCCGAGCCCGGACTCCTCGGCGGCCTCGCCCGAGAGGCCCCAGTTCTCGAAGGTGCTCTCGCGCAGCAGGATCGAGACCTTCTCGCGCGGCATGCCGAGCGGTTCGAGGCGCTCGACGATCCCGCGATACAGCGCCTGCTTCGCCTGGAGCGACCGGCCGGGGAAGCAGTCGATCGTGACCCGCGTGTAGCCGTCGGCCTCGCCGGGCAGTGGTCCGTCGACCATGCGATGCGGCGGGTACGACAGCAGCCGGCTGAAGCGATCCTCGTCGGGGATCTTGAACGCCTGCACCAGCGCGGCGTGGACGGCATCGATGATGGCGACTTCCTGCTCGGGCGTGTAGGCCCGGCGGACTTCGATGAGCACACTCGGCATGCGCCAACGATAGGGGGTGTCGCGCTCGCTGTGCGTCGAGGAGGGGATGGATGCGGCACCGCGGGCTGGGCTAGAGTGGGGCGGTCGGCGCCCCAGGCGCCCCGGAAACGGAAGGAGGTCGTGTGATGGCTGTCTTCGTCGAGCCCCAGATCCCCTTCCTTTCCCCCGAGGTCGCCCGCACCCGTTGAGCGTCGGCGGCCTCCTGTTCTGGAGTCCATCCGATGTCTTCTGCACGCTTCGACGTGTCTTCCGCAATCCTCTCGCCGGACCTCGAGCCCGGCCCTGATCAGCGCTGGTCCACGTGGCCGGCCTCCCCGCCCACGCAGCGGGGCCCGCTTCCGCATCCGCAGTGGGTCGTCACGGCGGCCGGGGCGTTCGATACCGAGCTGGGTGTCGTCAAGACCGGCAAGGAGGCCGACGTCCACCTCATCGAGCGCGCGGTGCCGGGCACCCCCGGTGTGCTGCTCGCCGCCAAGCGCTATCGCAACGCGCATCACAGCGATTTCCATCGATCCGGCGCGTACGAAGAGGGACGGACGATGCGCAACACCCGTGACGCCCGCGCCGTGCAGCGCAAGACGGCCTACGGTCGTTCGGTCGCGGCCGGGCACTGGGCGGCGAGCGAGTTCGAGGCGCTGTGCCGTGCGTGGCGCGCGGGCGTGCCGGTGCCTTACCCGGTCCAGGTGAGCGACACCGAGGTGCTCATGGAGTTCGTCGGCGAGGGCCGGACGGCCGCTCCGCGTCTGGCTCAGAGCCGGCGTCACGGCGAAGAGCTGCGTGGCGCGTTCGACCAGGTCGTCGGCATCCTCGAGGCGTTCGCCAGGGCGGGATTCGCTCATGGCGACCTCTCGCCGTACAACCTGCTCGACCAGGACGGGCGGATCGTCGTGATCGACCTGCCGCAGATCGTCGATGTCGCGGCGAACCCGCAGGGGCTCGACTTCCTGTACCGCGATGTGGTCAACGTGTCGACGTGGTTCGCGCGTCGCGGTCTCGAGCACGACCCCGAGGAGGTGTTCGCAGACCTCGTCGCCATGCTGTGGTGATCGGATGGCGGGAGGTGGATGCTGCTTCTCTCCGCACGCCGTCGGTTCAGGTGGACTCGCGCACGTTGAGGGTCGGTGTGAGCTGGATCCGCTGCGACGGGGCGAGATCGCCCTGCTCGAGCCGGGCCAGGCACGCTTCGAGCGCTCGCCTGCCCACGGCGAGTTTCGGCGGTGCGATCGCGGTGAGCGGCACCGTGGCGAAGGACGCGATCTCGTCGTCGTACGCGACGATCGCGAAATCCTCCGGCACGCGCAGTCGGCGGCCCTCTGCGATCCCGAGGAGGCTCACGGCGAGGTCGTCGGGAAGCACCACGGCGGCGCGGATGCCGGCGGCCAGGCAGTCGTCGAGGAACCCGCGCAGCACGTCTGAGGTGGAGCCGTCGCCCCACCTCAGCGACGGGGCGAACACGACCGGGGCGTCGGTCATGCCGTGACGGCGCGTGGCGCGCCGGTGTCCGTCAGCCACCCAGGGGGCGGTCGCGGTCTCGCGCAGCAGCAGTCCCACCCCGCGATGGCCGCGCTCGGCCAGGTGATCGACGGCGAGTTCGGCGCCGAAGCCGTGATCCGATCGCACGGAATCGACGCGCAGCGTCGTGGGCGCGCCGTCGGCGGAGCGCTCCACCAGGACGACGGGCGTGCGGATGCCGGCGATCGCCTGCCACGTCGTGACGTCGTCCACGCCGGGCCGCGCCGTCACGAGCATGATGGCGTCGGCGCCACCGGCGTCCAGCCGCGCCAGCTGGTGGATCTCTTCGCGCGGGTCGTAGTTCGTGGTGCCGAGCACGATGCGGATGCCGGCAGCGCGCGCGGCCTCGCCGACGCCGCGGATGACGGGCGGGAAGTAGTAGGCGGCGTCCGGCACGATCAGGCCGATCGTGGCGACCGGTCGCGAGGCCGATCCGATCCGGTGGGCGGCGTCCGGTACCGCGTGATCGTCGAGAGCGGCGTCCTCGAACGACCCGGCTTCCTGCAGCTCGCTCAGGAGAGCGCGGCCGTGGGGGAGGACATCCGGGTGCTGCCGACGCTGCCGACGCGGATGTTCATCGGCGACGACCGCATGGCGCTGGTGCCGATGCACTCCCAGGACGACGATCGCGGCTTCGGCGCCCTGCTCATCCACCCGAGCGGCATGCTCGACCTCATCATGGCGATCTTCGAGGAGTTCTGGTCGGCGGCCACGCAGTTCCTCACCCGTGCCGACGGCGATCCGCGCGTCGACGCCGACCGAGAGCTGCTGAAGCTGCTGCTGCTCGGACTGACGGATGCCGCGGCCGCCGCGCAGCTGGGCATCTCGCTGCGCACCGCCCAGCGCCGGATCGCCGAGCTCATGCAGCGCGCGGGGGTCACGACCCGCATCCAGCTGGGGGCGGAGGCCGTACGGCGCTCGTGGGTATGAGCTCAGTCAGGCGCTGGCTCGCGGCACGTAGCGCGGCACCCAGCGGATGAAGGCGAGGGCGCCGAGGAGCCCGATCCCGCCCATCACACCCGTCGCGACCGCCAGCGAGGCGATCGCCGCGAGTCCCGACACGATGAGGGGGGCGATCGCGCCGCCCGCGTCGGTGAGCGTGCGCCACGACCCGAGGAACGCGGCGGGATCCGACTTCGGTGCCACGTCGGCGCCGAGGGTGAGCAGGATGCCGCTCGACAGGCCGTTCCCGACTCCGAGCACCGCCGCGAACATCGCGAACCACATGGCCGCCTGCGGCAGATCGTGCGTCAACGAGAGCGCGATGAAGCCCGCGCCCATGAGGATCATGGCCGGAAGCGCCGCCCACAACCGGCCGAACCGGTCCATCACCTGGCCGCTCGCATAGAACAGGGCGAAGTCGATCGCGCCCGAGATGCCGACCACGAGCGCGATCGTCTGCGCATCGAGTCCGATCGACACGCCCCAGAGCGGCAGAACCACCTGGCGCGCCGAGCGGACCGCGGAGAGGGATGCCGCCGCCAGGCCGAGCGTCGAGAGCACGCGCCGATGGCGCCACATGGTGCGGATCACGCCGGTGCGCTCCGAGGTCGGGATGGAGCCGGTCACGGGCTCGCCGGTGTCCTCGGTCAGATCGGATGCCGCGCGCGGGGCCGCAGGCGCCGGCAGCTGCTTCTCGGGGTCGGGACCGAAGAGCACCAGCAGGACCGTGGCGACGAGGCATCCACCGAAGAACCAGATCGTGGCATGCTCGTCGCCGAACACGGCCAGAAGCCCCGCGGCGATGAACGGGCCGACGAACATGCCGAGGCGGAACGTGCCGCCCAGCAGCGACAGGGCGCGGGCTCGGAACGACAGCGGCACGCGCGTGGTCATGAACGAGTGACGCGCCAGACCGAACGCCGCGGCGCAGAAGCCGATCAGGAAGACCGCGATCGCGAACACGCCCAGCGACGGGGCCAGCGCCATGCCGACGATCCCGGCGAGCGAGATGACGCCCGCGATCGCCATCGTGAGGCGCTCGCCGATGCGGGCCACCGCCCAGCCCGCGGGCAGGTTGCCGCACAGCTGTCCGACGACGAGCGCGGACGCGACGAGCGCCGCCGTCGCCACGTCGGCGCCGAGCTGCGCCGCGATGACCGGAATGAGCGGGATCACCGCGCCCTCGCCCAGGGCGAACAGTACGGTAGGGCCGTAGACCATCGGCCCGAACCGCCACAGCACGTCCCGTGCGGTGGGGGAGCCGGCGCGTTCACTCATCGCTTCCACGTTAGTCTGGAGTGTCATGCTCGACTTCGATCCCTCCGCCGATATCCAGGCCCTGCGCTCCACGTTCGCCGACATCAAGGCCGTGGTCGACGTCGAGGCACTCACCGCCGACATCGCCCGTCTCAGCGACGAGGCCGGTGCCCCCGACCTCTGGGACGACGTCGACAAGGCGCAGAAGGTGACCAGCGCCCTGAGCCACCGCCAGGCCGAGCTCAAGCGCGTCACCGATGTCGAGCAGCGCCTCGACGACCTCGACGTCCTCGTCGAGCTCGCCAACGAGATGGACGACGAGGACTCCGCAGAAGAGGCGCGCCGTGAGATCGCCGAGCTCGAAGACATCATCAGCCAGCTCGAGGTGCAGACGCTCCTCGACGGCGAGTATGACGACCGCTCAGCGGTCGTCACCATCCGCTCGGGGGCCGGCGGCGACGACGCCACCGACTTCGCCGAGATGCTGATGCGCATGTACCTGCGCTGGGCAGAGCGCCACAAGTACCCCGTCAAGGTGATGGACACGTCGTACGCCGAGGGTGCCGGCATCAAGTCGGCCACATTCCAGGTCGACGCACCGTACGCCTACGGCACGTTGTCGGTCGAGGCGGGCACGCACCGCCTGGCCCGCATCAGCCCGTTCGGCTCGGCCGACAAGCGCCAGACGAGCTTCGCCGCTGTCGAGGTCATCCCCGTCATGGAAGAGGCGCAAGAGGTCGAGGTGCCCGAGGGTGACATCCGCGTCGACGTGTTCCGCTCGTCCGGCCCGGGCGGTCAGTCGGTCAACACGACGGACTCCGCCGTGCGCATCACGCACATCCCGACCGGCATCGTGGTGTCGATGCAGAACGAGAAGTCGCAGATCCAGAACCGCGCGGCCGCGATGCGCGTGCTGCAGACCCGGCTCATGCTGCTGCAGCGCGAGGAGGAAGCGGCCAAGAAGAAGGAGCTGGCGGGCGTCATCACCGCGAGCTGGGGCGACCAGATGCGCTCGTACTTCCTCTACGGCCAGCAGCTCGTGAAGGACCTGCGCACCGGCCACGAGGTCGGCAACCCGGCCGTGGTCTTCGACGGCGACCTCGACGGCTTCATCTCCGCCGGTATCCGCTGGCGCAAGCGCAAGGACGACGACGACTGATCCCGTTCCCCGACCCTGCCGAAGGGTGGATGCCGCGGCCCTGAGTGTCGCTGGGCGCTCGGGCAGGGCATCCGCTTAGGCTGACACAGCCATGATCCGGTTCGAGAACGTCACGAAACGCTATCGCGGCACCGCGAAGCCCGCCCTGACCGACGTCGACTTCGAGGTGCTCCGCGGCGAGTTCGTCTTCCTCGTCGGCGCCTCGGGGTCGGGCAAATCGACGTGCCTGCGCATGATCCTCCGCGAAGAGACTCCCAGCGAGGGGCGGGTCGTCGTCCTCGGCCGCGACCTCCGGACGCTCTCGAACCGCAAGGTGCCGTACTTCCGGCGCCACGTGGGTGCGGTGTTCCAGGACTTCCGGCTGCTGCCGACCAAGACGGTGTTCCAGAACGTCGCGTTCACGCTGCAGGTGATCGGGTCCTCGCGCGGGTTCATCCAGCAGGCCGTGCCCGAGGTGCTCGCACTCGTCGGTCTCGCGGGCAAAGAGAAGCGGTTCCCGCACGAGCTGTCCGGTGGTGAGCAGCAGCGCGTGGCGATCGCCCGCGCGCTGGCTAACCGCCCGCAGATCCTGCTCGCCGACGAGCCGACCGGAAACCTCGACCCGGCCACGTCGGTCGACATCATGCAGCTGCTCGCGCGCATCAACGCCGGTGGCACGACGGTCGTCATGGCCACGCACGAGGCCGGCTTCGTCGATCAGATGCAGCGCCGCGTGATCGAGCTGAGCCACGGCGAGATGGTGCGCGACGAGCGCCACGGCGGTTACGGCGACACCTCGAGCCTGCCGAGCCTGGCGCCCGAACCCGAGCGCGGCGCAGCCGCGGTCGCCGCACTGACCGCCGTGCTCGGGGTTCAGCGAGAGGCCGCGATCGCCGCCGCGGCGGGCCTCGACCCCACGATCGTGCCCGACGACGAGGACGATGCTGCCGGTGCCGAAGAGCCGGACGCCGCCGCCCCCACGCCGTCGGTCGCGCCGGCGTCGCGCGCACCGATCGCGCCCGCCGCCTCGGCCCAGCCGACGGCACCCGCGCCGGAGGCCCGTACACCGGAGCCGGATGCCGGTGCCGACGAGGATGCGGCGGACGCGGCATCCACCCCGGCGAAGCCGTCGACGGCGCAGCCCCCGACGATCCCGGTCGAACTCGCCGACATCGATGTCGAAGAGCTGGGACTCGCGGACCGCCTCGGTCTGGGCCGCGACGACGCGGACGGCGACGAAGTGGGGCCGACGTCATGAGGTTCGGGCTGATCCTGTCGGAGGCGCTGTCGGGCCTGCGCCGCAATCTGTCGATGGTCGTGTCGGTCGTGCTGGTGACGTTCGTCTCGCTGACCTTCGTGGGCGCCGCGATCCTCATGCAGATGCAGATCGCGACGATGCGGGACTTCTGGGTGGAACGCGCGCAGGTCGCGGTGTACATGTGCACGAACATCTCGACCGCGGCCACCTGCGTGAACGGCGAGGCGACGCCCGAGCAGGTCGACGAGGTGAAGGCGAAGCTCGAGGGCAGTGCGCTGGCGCCGCTCATCCGCGAGATGGTGTTCCTGAACCACGAGCAGGCGTATCAGGAGTACGTCGACCTGGCCGGGGAAGACAACGCGAGCGTCATCACGCCGGACCAGGTGAACGAGACGTTCCGTATCACGCTCGTCGATCCGTCGCAGTCGGACGTGCTCCTCGAGGCGTTCAGCGGCACCCAGGGCGTCGAAGACGTCAAGGACCAGATGCAGTACCTCGATCCGCTCTTCTCGGCGCTCACGATCGCGACCTACATCGCGGTCGGCATCGCGGCGCTCATGCTCATCGCCGCCGTGCTGCTGATCGCGACGACGATCCGGCTGTCGGCCTACGCGCGTCGACGAGAGCTCGGCATCATGCGCCTGGTCGGAGCATCCAATCGGTTCATCCAGACGCCGTTCATCCTCGAGGGCGTGTTCGCGGCGCTGCTGGGATCGCTGCTCGCGAGCGGGGCGGTGCTCGCCGGGGTGTACTTCGGCGTCGACAAGTACCTGCGCAATCGCGTCGACTTCGTCACGACGTGGGTGGACCTCGGCGACGCCTGGCTGGTCGTCCCGGTCCTGATCCTCGTGGGCGTGGCACTGGCGGCGCTGTCCGCAGGCTTCGCGATCCGGCGCTGGCTGCGCGCGTGAGTCGCCCGGGCTTCGTCGAAGGGTAGACTGACAGGCTGCCGTGCACCCGGTGCGGCATGCTTCGACAAGCTCAGCAACCGTAGGAGACGCCATGCCCAGGGAACGCGGGGAGAAGGTCGTGGCGACCAATCGTCGCGCACGCCACGAGTACGCGATCGAGAAGACGTACGAGGCGGGCCTCGTGCTCACCGGCACCGAGGTGAAGTCGCTGCGCGAAGGCCGTGCGAACCTGTCGGACGGCTATGCCTACATCGACAACGGCGAGGCGTTCCTCGATGCCGTGCACATCCCGGAGTACTCGCAGGGGCATTGGACGAATCACTCGTCCAAGCGCACGCGCAAGCTGCTGCTGCACAAGGAAGAGATCGTCAAGCTCTCGCATGCCATCTCGGCGGGCGGGTACACGCTGATCCCGCTGAAGCTGTACTTCTCCGACGGACGCGCGAAG
This sequence comes from Microbacterium helvum, assembly GCF_014779795.1. Taxonomy (GTDB): domain Bacteria; phylum Actinomycetota; class Actinomycetes; order Actinomycetales; family Microbacteriaceae; genus Microbacterium; species Microbacterium helvum. The sequence goes on along the minus strand of NZ_JACXZS010000004.1, from coordinate 241,254 downwards.
GTCGAGATCGCGGTCGCGAAGGGCAAGCGCGAGTACGAGAAGCGCCAGACCATCCGAGAGCGCGAAGACAAGCGCGAGGCCGAGCGCGCGATGCGCAGTCGCAATCGCCTGGGCGAGTAGCCCCGGCTTCGCCGAGTGGATGCCGCACCCCGTGTGCGGCGTCCGTCCGGGTGTCGGCCCGAGTCTCAGCGGGCGACGAAGCGCGCCTCGACGCCGGCTGAGACCACGATGTCTTCGGGCTGCAGTTGGACGGCCGGAGCTCCGCCCGCATCCGCGGCGTAGGCCGCCTTGGCCATCATCATGCGCGGCGCGGGTGCGGGCGACTGCTCCGGGTGCGACAGCAGGCCGAGGTCGGCGATCTCGATGGCGCTGACGTTAGCCAGGCCCAGCGCTCCGGCGTACGCCTCGGCGCGCGCGACCGCGACGCCCACGGCCTGTGTGGCGACATCCTTCTCGGTCTGCGCACGTGTCTCGGGAGTGAGCAGCCATTCGATCCAACCGAGCTGCACGCCCTCGCGCTCGGCGACTTCGCCGGCCCACCACGACAGCACCGTGAAGTCCGTGAAGGTGACCGAGAAGTCGACGCTCGCGTAGTGGACGGGCGCAAGGCGCTTGCCCTCGTTGTTCCAGGGACGCTCCGACCACACCGACACGCGCTGGCTGGTCCACTCAGGCACCGTGCCCGCGGCCTTGCGGGCGGCCAGGTCGTCGCGCACCGGCTCGGTGAGCGCGGCCATGCGTTCGACGACGGCGCCGCGTTCGGGACCTTCGGCGCGGATCGTGAGGTGCGCGATGGCACGCTCCGGGGCGATGCGGGTCTCGTGCTCCCCGCGGACCGTGATGACGACGTCGCTCATGCTGCCGACTCTACGTCCTACGCCTCGCCGGGCGCCTGGACGAACCGGAGCTCGTCCTTGAACATCGCCCACCGAACGTCATCGGGCGTGAAGAGGTACGCCTGTGCGAAGCCCTCCTCGTCCGCCCAGCCGTCTTCGCCACGCATCGCGAGGTACACACCCTCTGTCGTCTCGATCCGTTCGTAGCCCTCGGCCTCGAGCTGGCGCTGTGCTGCGGAGGCGGCATCCGGTCCGATCGGAGCCCACGCGAGGTCGATGACGTTGTCTGTGGCGAGAGTCGGGTCCTCGCCCCAGCGGCACGAGATCGATCCGGCAGGAGCGCCCGACGTGAAGGCGTCGAAGGGACTGCCGCCGACGCCCTCGTAGGGCAGTTGCCAGGACGTCCAGCCGTTCTCGGTCACCGATTCGTCGAACTCGGTCGTGGAGATGTCGTCGCACGTCGGCACCGCGGCGGGCACGCTGGCGCCGGGAGTCGGAGTCGGGGAGAGTTCTGGCGTGGCTGAGGGAAAGGGTTCTGGCGAGGTCGCTGTGGCTTCGGCGTCCGCCGCCGGCGGGTTCGAGCCGGCGCAGGCGGACATGCTGAAGGCGAGCAGGGCGGTGGCGAGGACTGCGATCGCGTGTCGAGGGGTCACGAGGCTCCTGGGGTGAGTGACCTTCAGACTAGGCAAGTTTGCCCGGCGGGAATGGCTGTCGCGATGAACTCGTTGTAGACTGACGTGCTCGGATGCTTCGGCTCCGGGTTTGGCAACTCCACAGTGTGACAACGGCCCTTCGACAGAAGGAACACCTCGAACGAGGCACGGGGATGATCGGTTTCGACATCGCCTGTGAATCTGCGAGAAGCGGGCCGAGGATGCAGGGTTATCTCGTGAACGCCCCCTGCAAACCAATAACTGCCGAAAAGAAGCAGTCCGACTTCGCCCTCGCTGCCTGAGCAGCGAGCCCGAGTCCGTCAATCCGTGACTGATCCCGTCACGGGTATTGGCGTCATCTAGGGATCTTGCTGCGTGACGTCGCCTGAGCGTCACGCGGGACTCTTTTCAGGATGGGCTCGTCGACTTAGGTGTCTGTGACAAAGGTCGGAGCCGAGTAGAACGCTCGTACAGACTGCGCCCGGAGAAGCCGCCGTTACTCAGCGATGGACGGGGGTTCGATTCCCCCCATCTCCACTGCCGTTGTCACCAACGAGGAAGCCCCTCGATCCCTTACGAGAGTAGGGATCGAGGGGCTTTCGTCGTTTCTGGGGAGAGCTGTTCGAAACGGCTATGTCGCGGTCGCTCGCGGAGGTGTATCGTGCGGCTGTCCGCCTTTCCGGATTCTGGCCCGGGTGATCGACGGACGGGGAACTGGGGGGTTCGCCGTGGTGAGCAGCCTGCCGTCGTCTGGCGACATGCCGGAGGGGCAACACCCTGGCTGTGACACGTCGGGCCTGATCCTCGTGCACCGAATCTTCCGATGGCTCTACCGCGAGCTGCCGCAGTTGGTGCGGGAGGTCGACGGCGGCGACGTCGGCCGCGCAGCGGTCGTCGGGCGGTATGCACACCTCGACTTCTACGCGCTGCACATGCATCACGAGACCGAAGACATCGCGCTGTGGGACCGGCTCGCCGCTCGCGATCCGGGGTGCGCCGTGCATGTCGAGCAGATGCGTGCGCAGCATGCGGAGGTCGCCTCGCACCTGGCGGGTATCGAACCCCAGCTGGTTCCCTGGATGGAGGCGGCCGACCCCGCGCTCCGCGATGCATTCGCGAGCGACATCGAGTCGCTTCGCGACACGCTGCAGGGCCATCTGCGTCAAGAGGAGGAGGACATCGTGCCCGTGGCAGACGCGGTCCTGTCGCAGCAGGAATGGGATTGGATGGAGGAGCACACCCGCCAGACGCTCGCTGCCCACCGCAAAGAGCTGGGGAAACGACGTCATGTCGCTGCAGGAGACGTGGCAGGGGGGCTTCGGCTCGTCGCGCTGCTGCCGACATTCGTCCTCGAGGCCGTTCTGATGCGCGACTTCCGCGGCATGGCTCGGCTGCTGGATGCGGAGACCCGTCGCGCCGGACGTCCTCGCTCGTCGGGGGCTCTCGGCCCGCTGTTCAGGCCGCCGTGAGGATGGCCTCGCGCCGCTCGAGCAGTGCGCCGATCCGCGCCGAATTCTCTCCGGCGCGGGTGGCGAGCACCTCCGCGAGCCGAGCGAGGCGGTCATCCAGTTCCTCGGCGTCCGCCCGCGCTTCGGAGATGCGGTCCATCACCATCCAGTCGCTCAGGATGTTGTCGAACAGCACATCGAAGACCGCCAGAGACTCTGAGATCGCGACCCCGTCGAGGCCCGAGGCGCCGATGTCGGCGAGTTCTGTGGAAAGCCGCTCGAGCGCTCGATTGACCTCGGTGAACGCGTGCGTGGCCTCGCTGATGTTCGAGTGCTTGATCATGTCGGCGACGAAGCCGCCCCCGAAGAACGTGTCGTACGTCGACCAGCCGCCGGCGCTGTCCAGCTTGGTCCGGGCTTCGTCCAGCGCGGCTCTCGTGGTACGCAGCGCGTCGACTGCCTCCGCGATCTCGCGCTGACGTGCGGCGGCGACGCCCAGTCCGTCCGCGATCTCTGCCAGCGCCGCAGCCTCGCCGCCGCCGGTCGCGCGCAGGGCGACCTCGTAGACGGCCAGCGCCCCGCCGTACGCCTGATCCGCTCCGCGCAGTGCGTCGTGCGCGCTGCGGAGTCGTGCGACGTCGGCGACTGCGCTGTCGAGCCGCGCCTGTGCGCCGGCGACCGCGAGGGCGGCGGCATCCGCTTCGGCGCGTTCGACGGCCAGGCGATCGGCGGTGTCTCCGCGCAGCGTCGCCCAGATCTTCGTCGGCGACAGCTTCTCGAGTCGGCGCACGTCGGACTGCTCCACCCGCAGCTTCCGCTGCAGCTCGGCCAGCTCGCCGCGCCGCGCCTCGACGAGCACCCCCGCTTTCTCCAGCTGCACTCCCAGTCGGCGCTGTCGCGCACGCGACTCTGAGGCAGCACGGACGGCCTCAGCCGCGGCAACGAGATCGCGTTCGGTCACCCCGTCACTGTGCCACATGTCTTGCGTCGGGAGCGCCTCGCGCACCAGCACTAGATCGATCCGCTGTTTCAGCTCCTCGTAGTCGTGGCCCTGGGCGAGCAGGTAGTGTGCGTCGCCAAGGGCGATGGTCGTCGTCTGGACCATCGTCTTGCGTACGCTCATGTCAGCGACGGTAGTCCGCGATGAGAGGCCGGTCTACGGGGTGGCGTGCTCGGCCCACAGCCGCTCGATGAGCACATCGCGGCCGAGCACGTTGCCTGCGGCGCGATGGCCCGACAGGATCGCCGCGGTGACGGTGGCGGGGTCGTCCGTCCAGGTCGCCTCGCCGGCGAGGTGCAGGATGCCGCCGATCGGGGTGGCGAGGTCGTCGTGGTCGGCGGTGGTCGAGCCGACGGCCATGTACGCGTATGATCCGTGCGCGAACGGGTCGTCCTGCCACGCGGTGATGTCGACGCGCGTCGGATTCTCGACGCGGTCGCCGTACAGACGCCGCAGCTGAACGAGGATCGATTCCACGAGGTCGGCGTTCGACCAGCCGCGGGTTGCGTCGGCGGCCGGCCCGGCCGCGAACGTCAGCAGCGTCGGCACGCCGTGCAGCCCCGTGAGGTCGTACCAGGAGTGCCACCACACGCTCTCCGGCCCCTGCTGCCGGATCGCGTAGACGTCGTCGTCCCAGAACTTCGTCGGGAATCGCAGGAACACCTTCTCGAACGCGTTCATCCGCAGCCGGCCGAGGGCGCCGGCGACCGGCTCGGGCAGCTCGGGGGTGATGGTGAACGCGTCAGACTGCAGCACCCCCACCGGAACGGTCACGACGGCGGCTTTCGCGCTGAACGTGCCTCGGTCGGTCGTCGCTGCAACCCGCCCGTCCGACCAGTCGACGCGCGACACGATGTGCGCCAGCCGCACGTCCAGGCCCACGGACAGCCGGGCCGGCAGGACGTCGTAGCCGTCCGGGAACACGACCTCGTCGCCGTCGATCGAGTCGTCGTCGAGACCGTGCGCGGCGAGGTCCTCGATCCAGGCGCCGTACTGCTCCTCCGACCGATGCTCGAGATACTCGCGCACGCGCTGCGTGCGCTCGGCATCCCAGCCTTGCCGTGCGAGAGCCCGCTCGGTCACGTCACGGTACGAATCGCCTGACGCCGAAGCGGCCACGACGTCCGGCAGCGCCGTGTCGACGGCGCGGATGTCTTCGATGAAGCCCTGGGCGGCAGCATCCGGCAGTCTCTTCCCATCCGGACCGTAGTACGCGATCGGACGGCTGTCGGGCTGGTAGCCCCCGACGGTGAACTCGACGGTGCGCATGCCGAACGCGTCGGCTGCCGCGGCGACCGGGCTGCCCGTGACCCCGTGGATCCATGAGGCGCCGAGGTCGGTGGCGACCCCGCCCGCGCGGTCGGTGTGGACGCGTCCCCCGATGCGATCCCGCGCCTCGAGCACCACCACATTCTGCCCGGCATCGGCGAGCAGCTTGGCGGCCGACAGCCCGCAGACGCCCGCGCCGACGACGATCGTGTCGAAATGTTCCACGCCCGTCATCCTTTCGCACGCGGACCCGCGCGCCGAACCGTCACGCCCTCGCTGAGAGAATCGTTCCATGACCGCAACCCTCGTCGCGCGCGGATTGGCCGGGGGATACGGCCACCGGACGCTCTTCGACTCACTGGATCTGACTGTCGCTCCGGGAGACGTCGTCGGCGTCGTCGGCGCCAACGGAGCGGGCAAGTCCACGCTGCTGCGGCTGCTCGCCGGCATCGACGAGCCGCAGGCCGGCTCGGTGAGTCTCTCACCGTCGGACGCGTTCGTCGGCTGGCTGCCGCAGGAGCATGAACGCGTCGAGGGTGAGACGGTCGCGGAGTACATCTCGCGTCGAACGGGATGCGCGCAGGCGACGAGAGAGATGGATGCCGCAGCCGCCGCACTCGCGGAGCCGGTGTCGTCCGGCGGCGGCGTCGATCCGGCCGACGTCTACTCGGCGGCGCTCGACCGCTGGCTGGCCAGCGGCGCGGCAGACCTGGAGGAGCGCGTCCCGATGGTGCTCGCCGACCTCGGGCTGGATCTCGGCGGCATCCCCGCGGAGGACGCGCTCATGACATCTCTGTCGGGAGGCCAGGCCGCGCGCGTCGGGCTCGCGGCGCTGCTGCTGTCGCGCTTCGACATCGTGCTGCTCGACGAGCCCACCAACGACCTCGACCTCGACGGTCTCGAGCGCCTCGAGGCCTTCGTGCGGGGGCTTCGCGGCGGCGTGGTGCTGGTCAGCCACGACCGCGAGTTCCTCGCACGCAGCGTCACCCGGGTGCTGGAGCTCGATCTCGCACAGCACGCGAACCGTGTCTTCGGGGGCGGGTACGACGCCTACCTCGAAGAGCGCGAGACCGTTCGTCGGCATGCGCGGGAGAAGTACGACGAGTTCGCGGAGAAGAAGGCCGACCTGGTCGCCCGAGCGCGCACGCAGCGGGAGTGGTCGAGTCAGGGAGTGCGCAACGCGATGAAGAAATCGCCCGACAACGACAAGATCCGTCGCAAGGCCTCCGTGGAATCCAGCGAGAAGCAGGCGCAGAAGGTGCGGCAGATGGAGAGCCGGATCGCCCAGCTCGAAGAGGTCGAGGAGCCTCGCAAGGAGTGGCGGCTCGAGTTCACCATCGGAACGGCGCCGCGCTCGAGCACGGTCGTCTCGACACTGAGCGCGGCCGTCTTCACGCAGGGGACCTTCTCGTTGGGGCCGGTGTCGCTGCAGGTGAACGCCGGGGAGCGGATCGGCATCACCGGCCCGAACGGCGCGGGCAAGTCGACGCTGCTCCGGGCGCTGCTGGGACGACAGCAGCCGAGCGAGGGAACCGCGGCGCTCGGTGCGAACGTGGAGGTCGGCGAGATCGATCAGGCGCGTTCGCTGCTGGTCGGCTCCCAGCCTCTCGCCGGCGCGTTCGGAGAGCTCGTGCCCGCGATGGAGTCCGGCGGGGTGCGGACGCTGCTCGCGAAGTTCGGCCTGAAAGCCGACCACGTCGGACGGCCCGTCGGCGAGCTGTCGCCGGGCGAGCGCACTCGGGCGGCTCTCGCCCTGCTTCAGGCTCGTGGTGTGAACGTGCTCGTGCTCGACGAGCCCACGAACCATCTCGATCTGCCGGCGATCGAGCAGTTGGAGCAGGCATTGGAGTCCTACCGCGGAACACTGCTGCTGGTCACCCACGACCGGCGGATGCTCGACGCGGTGCAGCTCGATCGCCACTGGCGGGTCGATGCCGGGCACGTCACCGAACTCTGAGGCGGCGGCGCCCGCGCCGACACGCGAGATCGGCCGGACTTCGTCGAACCTGTCACATCCGCTGGGCTCATCCGGTCTCAGCTGTCGACGCGCGCGTTCCCGCGTGCGATGAGCAGAGAGGGTTCGACATGAGGATCGCTGTCATCGGGGGAACAGGGCTGATCGGCACCAGGGTGGTCGCGGGTCTGCGCGCGACCGGCCATGACGTCGTCGTGGTCGCACGGGCCGTCGGCGTGGACTCGTTCACAGGCGAAGGCCTCGCCGACGCGCTGTCCGCAGTCGAGACGATCGTCGACGTCTCGAACTCTTCCTACACGGACGAGGCGGGCGCGCGCGAGTTCTTCTCGGCGTCGACCCTCAACCTCATCACCTACGGCGAGGCGGCCGGAGTGCGCCACCACGTCGTGCTGTCGGTCGTCGGCACCGATCGCCTGGCCGCGTCGGAGGGCGGGTACTTCCAAGCCAAGGCTGAGCAGGAGCGGCTGCTCGTCGCGTCAGGGCGTCCCTACTCGATCGTCCACGCGACCCAGTTCTTCGAGTTCGTGCGCAGCATCACGGATGCTGCCACCTGGCAGGGGATCGCCCACGTGGCGCACGTGCTCCTGCAGCCGATGGCGGCCGACGATGTCGCCGCGGCGGTCTCTCGTGCGGCGCTCGCACGTCCGACCGGTGCGATCGCAGAGGTCGCCGGTCCCGAGGTGTTCGAGCTCGGCTATCTCGCGGAGCGCGAGCTGCGATTCCGCCGGGATGAGCGGGAAGTCGTCGCTGATCCCCTCGCGACGTACTTCGGCGCCCGGCTGGATCGGTGGGAGCTGCTGCCCGGCCCCGAAGCCACCCTCGCCGCGACCAGGTTCCACGACTGGCAGACCGCCTCATCAGCCGGACGCGAGGCGCTGTCGGCGGTCGTAGGCGTGCTCTGAGTCCGGCGATGGGAGCGGACAGCACGATGGACCAGCCCCGCGACGCGCACGACCTTGAGCACGCGGTGGCCGTCTTCGACGCGCATCGCCGGCGAATCTTCGGGATCGGCTACCGCATGCTGGGAACGGTCGCCGACGCCGAGGACATCGTGCAGGAGACCTGGATCCGGTGGCAGAACGCCGACCGTGCCGGCATCCACGATCCGGCCGCGTTCCTCGCGACGATCGCGACCCGCCTGTCGATCAACGCCACGCAGTCGGCTCACGCCCGCCGCGAGACGTACATCGGACCCTGGCTGCCCGAGCCCGTGAACACGGACGACGACCCCGCCCTGGGCGCCGAACGGGGCGAGGCGCTGGGGTTCGCGATCCTGCTGATGCTGGAGAAGCTCACCCCCACCGAGCGCGCCGCGTACATCCTGCGCGAGGCGTTGGACTATCCCTACGAGCGGATCGCGGAGGTGATCTCGGCGAGCGTCGCGAGCACCCGCCAGCTCGTCAGCCGCGCCCGCAAGCACCTGGAGTCGGCGAGGCGGGCCGCAGTCGCCGCCACCGAGCAGCGCCGCCTGCTCGAGGCCTTCCTCGTGGCCGCGCAGAAGGGCGACGTCAGCGACCTCGAGCGGCTGTTCGCGGAGGACGTCATCAGCTACACCGACGGAAACGGCGTGAAGCTCGCCGCCCGCATCCCCGTCGCCGGTCGCAGCCGGGTGGCGAAGTTCGTCGCCGCGTTCTCCAGCCATTTCTGGGCCGGCAAGCGGATCGACTGGATCGAGGTGAACGGGCAGCCCGCGGCCACGCTCACCGAGGACGGACGCGTCACCACGATCGTGACGGTGTCGGCGCGGGACGACGGCATCCATCAGCTCCTGTGGGTGATGAGCCCCGACAAGCTGGCGAACATCGCACAGGTGGGTGCGTGATCCCTGACGGGCGCGTCGCGCGGGGACTGCTCGCGGCGGCGGAAGCCGGTGACGCGCGCGGAGTCGAGAGGATGCTGGATCCCGGCGTGATCTTGACCGTGGACGGGGGCGGGCACGTGCCCGCCCCCGTCACGGCCATCGAGGGCGCGACCGACGTGGCGGCGTACCTCGCCGACGTGCTGCTCTCTGGCAGGACGACGCTGCGGATCGAGGCGGTGAACGGGGGGCCCGGCATCGTCGTGTGCCGGCGCGGCATGGTGACCGGCATCCTCGGCATGCGCGTCCACGGTCGGCGGATCCTCGAGGCATGGCTCATCGTGAACCCCGACAAGCTCACGCGCTGGAACTGCGGCCGACTTGTCACAGATCGGCCGGCCCCGCGGTCTGAGCTGGTGAGCACGGCACACGTGCTCCCGAACGAAAGGCACACCATGGCAAAGATCGTCGTCATCGGAGGCTCCGGCCTGATCGGCTCGAAGGTCGTCGCGAAACTGACTGCGCACGGTCATGAGGCGGTCCCGGCGTCGCCGAACTCCGGCGTCAACACGATCACAGGTGAGGGGCTCAGTGACGTGATGAGCGGCGCCGACGTGGTCGTCGACGTCTCGAACTCGCCGTCGTTCGCGCCCGACGACGTCATGGAGTTCTTCACGACCTCGACGACGAACCTCATCGCGGCCGAACGCGCGGCCGGGGTGGGGCATCACGTGGCGCTCACCGTCGTGGGCACGGATCGCCCGAACAGCATCGCGTACTTCGCGGCGAAGGCGGCGCAGGAGAAGCTGATCCGCGAGTCGGGCATCCCGTATTCGCTCGTGCACGCGACGCAGTTCTTCGAGTTCATCAGCGGCATCGCGGCCGTCTCCGGCAAGGACGAGGCGATCCACCTGCCGGACAACCTGGTGCAGCCGATCGCCGCGGAGGACGTCGCCACCGCCATCGGGCGCACCGCCGCGGGCGCACCGCTCAACGCCGACATCGAGATCGCGGGCCCCGAGATCATGGGCCTGGACGAAATGGTGCGCCGCGGACTGACGTTCCGCGGCGATCCGCGCGACGTCGTGACGGATCCCGAGGCGCCGTACTTCGGTGCCCGCATGGAGGAGCGCACGCTCATGCCGGTGGACGGCGCGGAGGTGTTCGAGACCACGCTCGCCGAATGGCTGCCGGCGAATCCGCCGCGCGTCTGATCGCAGTCAGGCGGGGCCCGGGGCGCACCGCGCTCCGGGCCTCAGACGTTCGCAGCACGGGCTACGTCGAAGGACCGGTCCGAGGCCGCCGGGGTGGCGGTGGCGGGGGAACCTCCTTGGCGGCGATGATCGCGCCGCGGGGAATGCGCTCGGGGCCGCGCTTGCCGTCGACGACGATCGTCGACGCGTCCGCGCTGAGCAGCTCGCCGAGCGCGTCCGTCGCCTGTCCGGTGGGAAGGAGGTACCGCACGACGACCCGGCGGCCGGGCTCGGGAAGGCTCACCAGGCGCCGGGGGAGTAGTCCTTGAGGAACACGCCGAAGAGGTCCTCGCCGGCTTCGCCGCGCACGATCGGGTCGTACACCCGCGCGGCGCCGTCGACGAGGTCCAGGGGCGCGTGGAAGCCCTCCTCGGCGAGGCGCACCTTCGTGGGGTGCGGGCGCTCGTCGGTGATCCAGCCGGTGTCGACGCTCGTCATGAGGATCCGGTCGCTCTCGAACAGCTCGCGCGCACTGGTGCGGGTGAGCATGTTCACCGCGGCCTTGGCCATGTTCGTGTGCGGATGTCCGGGGCCCTTGTAGCCGCGGTTGAACACGCCCTCCATCGCGCTGACGTTGACGATGTAGGTGCGCCGGGCACTGGATGCGGCCAGCGACGGGCGCAGCTTGGAGACGAGCAGGAACGGCGCCGTCGTGTTCGCCAGCTGCACCTCGAGCATCTCGAGCGGGTCGACCTCTTCGACGCGCTGCACCCACGAGTTGCTGTGGTCGAGGTCGGGGATGAGCCCGCCGGCGTCGATCGCCGTCCCGGCCGCGAGGCGCTCCAGCGAGCTGGAACCGGCGGCCATGGCCTGCTCGGTGAGCTCGTCCGCGCGCGAGGCGGCGGCCGCGAGGATGGGGTGCGCCGTCACCGAGCGCTCGAGTGCCTGCGGGTGCCGGTCGTTCGTGTGGCCGAACGTCACGAGCTCGGGGAGCGGCCCGTTCGGCAGCGGAGCGAGCTCCGCGTCCACCAGCGGCTGGTAGGCGCCGGGCGACCGGCGCACCGTCTGCGTCGCGTTGTTGATGAGGATGTCGAGCGGGCCGGCTGCCGCGACGTCCTCGGCGAGGCCGATGACCTGCGCGGGATCGCGCAGGTCGATGCCCACGATCTTCAGCCGGTCGATCCATTCCGCCGCGTCGGGCAGGCTGCTGAAGCGGCGCACGGCGTCCCGAGGAAAGCGCGTCGTGATCGTGGTGTGCGCTCCGTCTCGCAGCAGCCGCAGGGCGATGTACATGCCGATCTTCGCGCGACCGCCCGTGAGGAGCGCGCGCTTGCCGCTGAGGTCGGTGCGGGCGTTGCGCTTGGCGTGGCTCATGGCTGCGCAGTCCGGGCACAGCTGGTGGTAGAACGAGTCGACCACGGTGTACGGCTGCTTGCAGATGTAGCAGGCGCGGGCCTTGATGAGGGTGCCGGCGGTGGGTGCCGTCGTCGACGAGGTGATCGGGATGCCGCGGGTCTCGTCATCGATCCGGTCGGGCGCCCCGGTGGCCGTGGCCGCGACGACGGCCTTGTCGGCGGCCGCGATCGCATCGCGGATCTCGCGACGGCGGTGGCGCTTGACCGCCTTGAACATCTTCGCCGTCGCGCGGCGCACCGCGATGAAGTCGGGGTGCGCCTCGTCGATGCCCGCGAGGCTGTCGAGCACCCGCAGGGCGACCGCCAGATCGTCGGGGTCGATGCCGCTCGGCGGCAGGTCGGAGGGCACGGGCGATTGGGGAGGCACACGTGATTCTACGCCGAGCGACATGCGCGCCACCTGTTAGCGTGCCAGGGTGACGACGACCCCGAACCCGGCCGCGACCCCTGTGCGCAGCATCCATGTGTCCGCTGCGGTGATCCTGAACGAGGCGAACGAGCTGCTGCTGGTGCGCAAAGCGGGGACGACGGCGTTCATGCAGCCGGGCGGCAAGCCCGAGCCGGGGGAGTCGCCGACCGAGACCCTCTCCCGTGAGCTGTTCGAGGAGCTGGGCGTGCGCGTCGACGTGGCGGGGATGGTGCCGCTCGGGTCCTTCACCGCCGCCGCCGCGAACGAGCCCGGCTTCGTCGTGGTCGCGGACGTCTTCGCCGCCGAGATCGGCGGACAGCAGCCGGTGGTGGCCGCCGAGATCGAAGAGCTGCGGTGGGTGAGCCGCGCCGACGCCGAGCGGCTCGACATCGCTCCGCTCGCGCGGGAGAACTTCCTGCCTGCGTGACGGCGGGCGCCCGTCAGACCGCCGGCTGCGTGTGGATGGCGCTCTCGAGGCTCGTACCGCCCAGATCGAGGTAGATGCGGCGCTCGGTGACCGACATCGTCATCGACGTGCGGCGTTCGACGAGGGCGGCTGCCGCCTCGATGAATCCGGGATCGAAGCTGTGCAGCGGGATCTCGTCCCCGCGATGGATGCGCTTGCCCGCCCACTGCGCCGCAACCTTGGCGGGGTCGCGATGCGTGTACACCGCCGTGCGCGCGGCCTGCATGCTTCCCGAGTGCAGGCGTGCGGCATCCGGAGCCCCCACCTCGATCCACGCGGTCAGCGCGCCGGTCAGGTCGCGCACCAGCACGGCAGGCTCATCGGTCGCCGAGATGCCCTCGCTGAACGCGATGCCCTCCTCGTACTCGAGCAGATACGCCAGCAGCCGGGTCATCATGAAGGCGTCGGTCTCGGAGGGATGCCGCGCCACACGCAACGAGAGCTCGTCGTAGACGCCGCGATCGACGTCCGCCAACTGCACGTCGAACGTGTGCATCGTGGCTCCGGCAGCCATGCGTCAGCCCTTGGGCCACTCGATGAGAAGCAGCCCCTGCTTGGTGTCGGCCACCTTCACCTGGCCGTCGGCGAACAGGTAGGTCATGCCGTAGCCGTCGTCGTCCGTGACGAGCGCCGTATCGGGGCTCTCCGTGACGTAGACCGCGTCATCGGCCTCTTCGAGCACCCAGCCTTCGTCGACCAGCTCGTCCTGGGCGTCCTTCGCCGCGGCGTCCGACAGCTTCGCCCAGCCGTAGATCTGGCCGGAGTCACTGGCAGGCTGGTCGAAGTTCGCCCACATGCAGAGGATGCCGTTCTTGACCTCGGTGCTGCCGATGTACATCGGGGACTGCTGCGAGGTCACGCCGACGCTCTCGTAGTCGGCCACGACGTCGGCCGGGATCAGCGTCTCGCACGTCGGGTCGGCGGCGGCGGTCGGTGCGGGCTTCGACGACGTCGTCGGCTCAGGGGCCGCGACCTCGGTCGGAGCCGACGACGTCGTGGGCTCCGGCGTGGCCTCGGGCGCGCCCGCGCAGCCTGACAGCGCCAGGGCGGACAGGGCGAGGGCAGCAGCGGCGCCGAGAAGGCGGGGTGCGGTCATCGGGGTTCTCCGTGGGGGATGGGAGGGTGGATCGTTCAGGTCTGATGCAGCAGTTCGAGGTACGCGTCGTGCAGCACGCGGTTCGTCGCCAGCGACGAGCGCTCCGACACCGAGTCGCGTCCGTCGAAGGACGTGAACCGTCCGCCGGCCTCGGTGACGATCGGGACCAGGGCGGCGATGTCGTACTCCTTGACGTCGAACTCGGCCACGAGTTCGAGCCGGCCCTCGGCGAGCAGCATGTACGGCCACGCGTCGCCGTAGCCGCGGTCGCGCCAGACCGAAGAGGTCAGCCGCTCGAGCGCGTCGAGCCGGCCGGCATCCCGCCACTGAGCGATGCTCTGGAAGCTCACGCTCGACGCGCCGATGCTGTCGACGGTCGACACCGCGAGTCGCTGGGGCTCGCCATCGGGGCCGTCGGTCCACGCGCCGAGTCCGCTGGCAGCCCACCAGCGGCGGCCGATCGCCGGCTGGCTGGCGACGCCGACCCGCGGCACCCCGTCGATCGAGAGCGCGATCAGGGTCGTCCACATCGGGATGCCCTTGAGATAGTTCGCGGTGCCGTCGATCGGGTCGATGATCCACTGTCGGTACGAGTCGCCGGTGACCCCGTACTCTTCGCCGAACACCCCGTCGCCGGGGCGCTCGGCCTTCAGCAGCGTGCGGATCGCCCGCTCGGTCGCGAGATCGGCCTCGGTGACGTGGGTCGCGTCCGCCTTGACGCTCACGTCGAGGTCGGCCGCATCGAAGCGGGACATGGATGCCGCGTCCGCCGCATCGGCCAGACGCATGGCGAGTTCGAGATCCGCCCGAAGGTCTCCGTCGTACGGCGCGTCGAACGTCGGGGCGGAGGATCGGGTGGTCACACGACCAAGGATACCGGGGAGCTCTCCGCCTCGATTTCACCTCCGGCGAATCCTCATGTAATGTTGTCCCTCGTGTTCGGGTGATCCGAAACATGCGCCTCTAGCTCAATCGGCAGAGCAATTGACTCTTAATCAATGGGTTCAGGGTTCAAGTCCCTGGGGGCGCACCACACAGAAACGCCCGGTCAGACGCGGAAACGTCCGGCCGGGCGTTTCGCATGCCGGGGGCATGATCGGGCCCGCGCTAGCTAATTGCTAGCTGAGGGGCGCGGATCGGGGCGTTTCGGCAGCGCTGCAGCGTCGAGCTGGGAGTTGCGCCGCGCCCGTCGAGCTGCAGCGCACGGCTGTGCAGCGCGCGCGGCCGGCCAGCGTCGAGCTGGCAACGCACCGGCGCCGAGCTGCGCGGACGGGCCGCCAGTCCCGCGCCGGCCGTCGCCGCCCCGCGGTCAACGAACGGCCGCGATCAACGAACGGGGAGACGCGGTCAACGAACGCACGACGCAGCGGGCGCCGCTCCGCGATGGGAGCGACGCCCGCTGCGCGCTGTGTGGCTCAGTCGACCGGCACGCGCTGCCGGGTCGGGATGAGCGCGGCGGCGGCTTCCGCGTCCGAGCGCGCAGCCGACTCGATCAGGTGCCCGTACAGGTCCGATGAGACTGTGATCGAGCTGTGCCCGAGACGGCGCTGCACCGCGGCGAGCCCGCGGCCGGACGCGAGCAGAATCGACGCGTGCAGGTGGCGCAGGCTGTGGAACGTCACGACCGGCAGCGGCTTGCCCTCTAGCGTCGTGTCGATGCGGATCCGCGCGAGGCGGGCGCCGCCCATGCCGTGGCTCGTCGCGAGCTGCTGCAGCTCGTCGGCATCCGCGACGGCGTCGAGGGCATAGACGCGCTGCTCGGCATTGAAACGCTTGATCATGCGGGGCAGCGCCCGCGTGAGCTGTTCGGGCACGAGCGGCGAACCGTCTTCGTTCGCGAACACGAGCGCCGCGTGATTGCCGTAGTCCGAGCCCCACGCCTGAGCGTCGAGCGCCTGCTGCGCGAGCACGCCGCGCAGCACGTCGACTGTGCGTGCGTCGAGCATGACGACGCGGCCCTCACCCGTGGCCGTCTTCGGTGCGCCGACGATGACCTCACGGCCGATCTGCACCGCCTGCTGCGCGACGATGAGACGACCGGCGCTGAGGTCGACGTCGACCCAGCGCAGCCCCGCGAGCTCGCCCCGGCGCAGGCCGGTAGCTGCCGCGACCCAGAACACGGGCGCCATGCGCTCGCCGCGCGCCTGCATCCAGTCGATGAGACGGCCGAACTGCTCGGGCTGCATCATCGTGCGGCGCGTCTTCGGCGCGCGTACCGTCTCGCGGCGGCGCGTCGGATCGTCCGCGATCATCCCGCGGCGGTACGCGTCGCGCAGCGCCGACTGCAGCACGGCGAACACGCGGGCGTGCGTCGTGGCGCGGCCGGGCAGCGTCTTGTGCAGGTGCCGCTCGAGGTCATCCAGCGTCTCGGCGGTCACGTCGCGCAGCCGCTCGCCGCCGATCGCCTCGCGGATGATCGCGGCCCATGACCGGTACGCCTGCAGCGTCGACGGCCGCAGCACGTTCGATCCAGTCGACCGGCGGTCAAGCCAGCTCGTCAGCCAGTCGCTGAGCGTGTCGCCGCGTCGAGCTGCCGCGGGCGCTTTGCGCAGCGTCTCGACCGCCTCAGCACGGGCGCGCAGCGCTGCCGAGCGCGAGCTGTACCCCGAGCCGGTCGTCTGAACCCGCTTTCCCGCACGAACGGCGCTCGCAGCGAACGCCCACGGGCAGCCGCACGCCGTCTTGCCGTCGGGTCGCACGCGGTGCGCGCAGCGGGGCCCGTGCTCGCGAGGGCAGCGGCAGCGCCCGCCCGCGCATCCGGGGGTGTGCGCCTGCTCGCAGTCGCACGCGGTGTGCCGCTGCGAGACGCCGCCGCCTGTGCGGTTGGTCGTGGTGCTCATCGTTCTTCCCCTCCGTCGGGTCGTGTCTTCCGGGGCCGTCCGCGTCGCGCGGGCGGGAGGTTCGCGCCGGGGATTCGGCGCGCATGCTTGATCCATTCATCGGCTGTGTTCACGCTGACGCCGTAGGCCTCAGCCAGCTCGCCGCGAGCTGAGCCGCCGGCTTCGATCGCACGCCGGACCGCGGCTAGTAGCGTCTCGTCGCTGGGGCGGCGGCTCTCCGGGTACGGGCGGCGGATCCGCTGGCCGATCGCGACATCTACCTCGCGGTCGAGAAACGCGAGCGCCACGCGCGCGAGGTAGTCGCGATCGCGGCCGAGCGGCGCGGCCTCGCCCCCGAGTACGCCCCCTGCGCGCGCAGTCTCGGCGTAGTAGTGCAGGGCGGCGCGGCCCTCCGTCTCGACAGGAATGACGGCGTACTCGGTTTCGCCGTAGCGGATGCTGACGCCGTACACCTCGCGATCGCCCACGACGAACCGCTCGCGGCGCATCGTGACCCGCTCACGCATCGTCACGCTCGTGCCGCCCTTGCGGTTCACGTATGACGTCGCGACGTAGCGCGGCGGGGTTTCGTCGTGCTCGGGAGCCTCTCGAAATTCGGGCATGATGTAAATATATAGCTTGTATATTTACGAACGCAACAGCACGCTGAACGCATGAGCCAGATCACAACCGCCCCGCCCCGGGATATACCTCTCGGCAACCTGCGCGACATCCCCGCCCGCATGTCGATCCCCGTCGCCGGCCGCCTCATCGCGGGCCTGAGCCGCGCAAAGTCGTACGAGCTGCACCAGCGCGGCGAGTTCCCGGCACCCGTCCAGCGCATCGGCGCTCGCTTCTACGTCCGCGGGGCTGACGTGCTCCGTGCGCTCGGCTTCGACCCTGAGGCCGTTCTACTGGGCTCGCGCACGGCGACGCCGGCACCCGCGGACGACGCCGAGCTGAGCGAGGGCTGAGCGATGGCACGACCGACCGAACTGGGATCGGGCATCGTGCGCTTCGATCCAGCCCGCCGGATCCTGCATTTCGGCAGCCCTGAGGGCGTGACCTACGAGCCGCCGACATCGCGACTGCGATCTGTCGCGGATGCCTCGCGCTCTGCGCCCGTCACGACGCGAGGAACGGGCCGATGACCGGCGACCCGACCCGCTGGGCGCTGTCCGTCCCGATCGAAAGCACACGCGCAATCGGCGCCGACCGGACGCGCTGCATTCTCGTGGCGCTCGCACAGTACGCCGACCGTGACGGGATCGCATGGCCGGGATATCGGACGCTCGCCGACGACGTCTCGGGCATCGTTGATCGTGACGTGCGAAACGCGCTCGACGCCCTCACGGCCGCGGGGATCATCTCGCCCGTGGCGCCACCGAAGCGGGGACGTGCGACACGCTGGCGGCTGAACTGGGCCGGTTACACCCCGCGTCCCGTCCACGCCCAAAGCGCGGGGATCCCCGCGCAGTCAACGACTGTCGAAAGCGCGGGGATGCCCGCGCATGCGAGCGACGATGAGTGCGCGGGGGAGTGCGCGGGGGAGTGCGCGGGGGAAAGCGCGGGGGAGTGCGCGGGGATCCCCACGGTAGAAGGAACAGAACCGAACGGAACGTCAGAGCCTAAAGGCTCTGACGGGACGTTCGTTACGGAACGCGCACGCGCGACCGCTCCCGCGCCTCTCGCTGGCGCTTCGGCGCTCCCGCAGTCACGCGAGCGCTCGGAGGTCAGGGACCCAGCGCCCGCCGATCCGGACCCCGAGCGTGCGGCTCGCGTCGCTGCCATGCTGCGGCGCTCGCCCCTCACCACGGCCGCGATCCAGTGGACGGCCGTGCTGCTGAACGCGCCATGTCCGGGGCTCGGCGATCTGCTGCAGCTCGTGCCTGACGAGATCGACGACGTCGACGAGCTGGGCGACTGGCTCGGCGATGAACTGCAGCGGGACGCGATCGACCGGGCGATGCGCGACGGAATCTGCCCCGACGTGTACGAGACGCTGGCACCCGCGGTGCAGAGTGTGCTCGATCTGAATCGCGTACAGCGCGACGAATGCCCAGACCGCGAGCCGCGGCACGTGCGCCGGGTCGGAATGCCCGATCAGGTCGAGCCGCTGTCCGCATCCGACGCTGCGGGGGTGCGGTGATGGCCGGCGTGTTCCCTCGACCCGAGCCCGGCACGCTCGTCGCGGTGCGCAGCGATTGGTGCCCGGACTGCTCCGCGGGCATTCGCTACCTGGGGCAGCACCCCCGCGGCGGCCCGATCCTGCAGCTCGAACACGACGACGGCTGCCCCGCGATCGCTCGGATCGAGCGTGAGGCGGCAGAGCGTCGGGCGCGCGGCTGCTCGCATGGCCACACACACCAGACCACGACCCGAGAGGGGACACGATGAGCGAGATTCTCATCCACCGATGCCCGACCTGTCACGACGTTGCGAACCCGACGCCGGCCGTGCTCGCCTCTGGCGGGCTGCACCCGGCATGCCGGTTCCGCGGCATGCGGCCGGGCGCCGTCACGGCATCCGCATTCGGCTCGCTCGACGCCCTCGCCGTCGACCTGTGGGCTGCGCGGCGTCGGCTGCGGGCGCTGCCCCAGCGAGCCCGGGCGCGGCGGCGATGAGCGCGACGACAATCAGCGACCGGACGGCCGAGCTGCTGCGCGTGCTCGTCGAGCGCGCCAACGAGCTGGGGCGCGTCGCGATCGAATGCGACGACCTCGCCGCCCTGCTCGGCGTCGACCCGTGGCGCGTCGTGCTCGGCGTCTCCATCGTCTACGGCGCCGGGCAGCTCACCGATGCCATGTGGCTTGTGCATGCGGACGGCGTGCGGCTCGTCGCCGCCCTGGCATCCGGCGAGAGGGGCGCGCGATGACCGGGACCGAAACCGACCTGCTCACGGAAGACGAGCGCGCAGCCGTGGCCGAGCAGCCCGCGTCGCGGCGCTGGCTGACGGGCGAGCTGCACCGGCTGCAGGCGTTCGCCGGAGACGACGCCCCGACCGATGCCGAGCGCCGCCTGCTGGTCGAGCTCGCCCGACGCGCAGACGGGCGAGGCATCGCTACGGCGACGCGTCGCGAGCTGGCCGCCGTCGTCGGCATCCCCGAGCGGCAGATCGGGCACGGCATTGCGTGGGCCGAATGGCGGGGGAGCTTCCACGCCCGCCGCGTCTCGCCGTCCGGGCAGCCGCAAGCCGACCGCTACCGGTTGAACCGCTGGCCGCGCCCCTAGACCGCCCGTCGCGCCGGCTTCGAATGGGTGTGTCGGCGCGGCGGGCCCAACCATCAGCAACCACGAAAGGAACCAACACCATGAACGACATGACCGACTCGACGCCCACCGCGGCCGACCTCACGGCAGCGGTCCGCGCGACCCTCGCCGGGCACACGTCCGCCAGGGCGCAGCGACCGGCCGCGCTCTGCAGCGTCTGCGCCGGCATCGTGCCCGCGGGCCGGGGCGAGGTCGAAGACGCGCCGGACGCCGAAGACGACCGCCTCGACGCGCTGCGCGCAGAGTCCGGGCTGCCGCCGCTGCGAGGCTGGACGCGCCGACACACCGCGTGCGATGACCCCCGGGTAATCGTGCGCAGCCTGACCGGCCGTAAGGTCTCCGACGACGTCGCCCGCCTCGCGCTGCGAGCTGCGCGCGTCCGGCCGCGAACCGCCGTCGATGATGGGTACGCGATAGTGCCGACGATCAGCGTGCACGCGTCGGAGCTTGACCGGATGCGCCTCGCCCGCGACCTCGACGGCACGCCGTGGGCGCACATCACGCCCGAGCGCCGCGCCGCCCTCGCCGAAGCGATCGACGACGCACAGCGGCAGATCCGGCTGCAGGCGCCCCACGGCTGCACGTCCGGTGCCTGCGGGTTCTGCGGTGTCGCGCGCTCGACGGGCTGGCATGCCTCGCCCGTCACCTGGCGCGACGGCACCGCGGCGCCCCTGTGTGGCGACTGCTACAAGGTCATGGCGCGCCGGCCGCGGACACGGGAACTGCTCGGCCTGCGGACGCTCGCCGTCGAAGCGCTCTCGGGCGCGACCGGGATGGGGCTCGCAGACGCGTTCGGCGACGATATGCGCCTGTTCGCCGAGCTGGTCGCTCCCGGGCACCCCGGCACCGCCGAACCGTGGGCGCACGCCGCCGACGCGTGGGGCGAGGTCCGCGAGGCGGCGCGCCGTGCGCTGCCGTCGTCGCTGCCTGAGCCGCTGCGAGCGCACTATCTCGCGCTCCAGCGTGCCGAGCGTGACGCGGCGATTGCGCGCAACGTCCACGAAGCTCCCGCCCGCCACCGCGCCGAGCTGGTCGCGGCGGGATGGCCGGTCGAATAGCTGCGTTCCCGGTCCGCTGAGCCCCGGCACCCCGAGCGGGTGACCGGGGCTCAGTCGTCTACGACCTCGGCGTCTTCGATGTCGTCGCCGCCCCACATCGACGCCTCCAGCTCGCCCACATCGCCGCCGTTCGCAGCGAGCAGAGCCGCGACCATCGCAGCCAGCTCTGCAGCATCCGCCGACTCGACCCGGACCGTCTGCGGAGCGTCGATACCGTCGAGCTGCGCCGCCCGCTGCGCCACCGCGACCGCCGCGCGCATCGCACCCGGCTTGCCCGCCTCGACGTCACGGGCCGCGATCGGCCACAGCCATTCCAGCCGATCCCGCCACATCGACCGCAGCTCGGGCATCTGCGGCTGCGGCAGCCGGCCAACGTAGTTCCGGACCGCGCGCATTGCGTTCTGCGGGTTCGCGTACCCGACCGCCGCCGCGATCGTCGCCCATTCAGCGCCCCGGATGCGCATCGCGTAGGCGTCAGCGACTTTCTGCAGCGACCCGGCGTACACCTTTGCGGGGGCGGGTGTCTGTGGTGTGTCAGTCCCCATGTCGCGAGGATACCCCCGCGGGGTACAGCGTGACGCTGTGCGCCTCTCTGCGGCCTCAGGATCGCTCGGACGGCTCATCGGTCGTGCGAGCGCAGATCGGGCTCGAGATTGGCGCCTGCGGTTAATCGCGGGGCAATTCAGGTCAGCTGCTGGCGCACGATGTTGCCGTAAGCGTCCACGGAGAGCGCGAGGCGGTGCTCGCGGGTGCTCAGCGCCACGATGATCCAGACGATGCCCCACAGCCCACCAGTCACGATCGTGAGGATGAGATGCAGCACGTGGTTCGGGCGCTTGCCAGTCACGATGATCGCGTTGTGCGCGGTCTGTGACTCGACGCGACCACGCGCAGCGACCTCGCGCACAACGGCCTGCGCGAGAGCTGCCTCGCGTGCCTCAGGGCTGATCGGCTGCGGGTTCGCCGGCATGGTCACAATCGGTCTCCTTCGTCGAATTGCCATCCACGCGACGGCTAGGCAAAACGTAGTGCACAGGCGGGGAGCTTCCCCCGATCTTTCGAACCAGGTCATGCCTGTTGCGCCAGGGTCCGGGTATGCCGAACGGCGCTCGAACGAATCGGCGAGGGTGTGGGGGTGCATGCCGGATCGGGCACGCGCTAGCTAGCCGCTAGCTAATTGCTAGCAAACGGGGGCGACACCATGCATCACGATGCATACACACTCGCGCCAGTAATCACCCGGTCACAGAAACAAACAGACACGCTCGATACACGATGAGGCACGCACTGAGCACGCCTCTCATCTGACTCTTAATCAATGGGTTCAGGGTTCAAGTCCCTGGGGGCGCACCACCTGAGAGGGCGGTCCGGAAGGACTGCCCTCTCTTGCGTTCCGCGTACGCGAAGAACCCCGGATCCGCAGGGATCCGGGGTTCTTGGCGTACGGGTCAGGCGGCGTCGCCGACGAGGACGGCTGCGGCCTCTTCGGCGGCATCCGCCTCGCGCACGTCGATACGGGCGAGGGCGCGTCGGCCGATCGCTATGGTGGCGGTCGCGATGAGGATGGATGCCGCGGCGAACACATACGGGACGGTTGCGCCGTATGCGTGCCACAGCCACGCGGCCAGCGGCGGAGCGGCGGCGCCGCCGAGGAAGCGCACCGCGGAGTACGACGATGACGCGACCGAGCGCGGCAGGTCGGTGGCCTCCATGACCGATTCGGTCAGCACCGTGTTCATCACGCCCAGGAGCAGGCCGCCGACGATGATGCACACCACGAGTGCGGCCGCGTTCTCGACCAGGATGCCGGCGATCACGAGGTCGATCGCCAGCAGCGGCAGCGTGAACAGCATGACCGTGGTGCGGGCGAAGAAGCGCAGCAGGAACGGCGCGACCCACACGCTCGTGATCGCGAGGGCGACGCCCCAGCCGAAGAACGTGAAGCCGATGCCCATGGCGCCGAACCCGAGGGGGAACGGAGAGAAGGCGAGCAGCACGAAGAAGCCGACGTTGTAGAACAGTGCGGCGACCGCGAGCACCGCGAGCGAGGGGATGCGCAAGGCCCGGAACGGCGCCGACAGCGGCACCGGCACGGGCTTCTCGCCCGAGCCCCGCAGCAGGGCCAGGACCGCGACGAAGGCGATCGCCATGAGCACGACCACGCCGAAGAACGGACCGCGCCAGCTCAGTTCGCCCAGCAGGCCCCCCAGCAGCGGACCGACTGCGATGCCGAGGCCGAGTGCGGCTTCGTACAGCACGATGGCCGCTCCGCTGCCGCCCGAGGCGGCGCCCACGATGGTCGCGAGCGCGGTCGAGATGAACAGCGCGTTGCCGAGGCCCCAGCCCGCACGGAAGCCGATGATCGCGTCCACGCTGCCCGACAGCGAGCACGCGAGGGCGAACACGACGATGAGGGCGAGACCGATCAGCAGTGTCGCCTTCGCGCCGATGCGGCTGGAGATCCAGCTCGTGATGAGCATCGCGAGGCCGGTGACGAGCAGGTAGCTCGTGAACAGCAGCTCGGTCTGCACCGGCGTCGCCTTCAGCGACTCGGCGATCGCCGGGAGGATCGGGTCGACCAGGCCGATGCCCATGAATGCGACGACGCAGGCGAAGGCGACGGCCCACACCTGCGCGGGCTGACGCCAGACCGAGACCTTCGCGGAGGCGTGGGCGCTCATCGGGCGACCTCCGCAGTGGTGGCGGCACGATCGAGATTGCGGGTGAGCACCTGAGCGGTGGTGCGCAGTGCATCCCACTCCGCCTCGGTCAGATCGTCGAAGTGCGGCGCGAGCGCCGATGTCAGGTGCAGCAGCCACGTGTGCAGCGCCTCGACGCCGAGCGGCGTCACCTCGACCACCGTCGCGCGAGAATCGGCGGCATCCGTCGCCCTCGTCAGCAGTCCCTGGTCGACCATCTGGCCGACCAGACGGGTCATTCCCGGCTGGGTCACGCGACTGAGGCGTGCGAGTTCGCCGATGCGCAGCGGACCGTGGTCGCGCAGGATCGTGAGGGTCCGCCACTGGGCGGAGGGTGTCTCGTTGGCTGTCTCGAGCGCCGCGAGTCGCGTGAGCGTGTGCGCGGCGACGATGAGGGTCTCGATGTCCTGATCGTGTGTCACATCGATCAACCATACCAGCGATATATAACAGCGGTATCTAAATTCGGATGCCGGCGGTCGGCGGATCGCGATTCGGTAACGCCAGGGTGTTCGACTTGACCCCGCGGCGCGTTGTTTCCTAGATTGCAAATACCTGAATCGGATGTCAGGTTTGGTATCCGATGCACCAGATCCTTCCAATGGGGAAAGGCACGCACATGCGGGTTACGAAGAAGTTGCTCCTGAGCTCCGTGGTCGTCACGGCAGCGCTCGCCATGGCGGCGTGCGCACCGACGGCCGAGACGCCCTCCGGCGAGGCGACCGACGGCGGCGGGCCCGCCGAGGTCACCGTCGGCATCGTCACGAGCGAGTCCGGTCCGCTCGCCGGCTACGGCAAGCAGTACCTCGACGCGTTCAAGGTCGGCCTCGACTACGCGACCGACGGTAAGGGCGAGATCGCCGGCACGAAGATCACGGTCGAGTACCGCGACGACGCCGGCGATCCCGACAAGGCGGTCACCGCCGTCAAGGAGCTCATCGGCGAGGGCGTCAACATCATCGCCGGCACCGCCGCGTCCGGTGTCGCGCTCGCGGTCGCCGAGCAGGCGGCGCAGAACAAGGTGCTCTACATCTCCGGTCCGGCCGCAGCCGACGCGATCACCGGGATCAACGACTACACGTTCCGCTCGGGGCGCCAGAGCGCGCAGGACGTCGCGACGGCCGGCACGTTCCTCGACGACATCGAGGGCAAGACCGTGACGGTGTTCGCGCAGGACAACGCGTTCGGCCAGGGCAACGTCGCCGCCGTGCAGGCGATCCTCGGCGGCAAGGGCGCGACGGTCGACTCGGTGCTCGTCGCCGAGGACGCCACCGAGTTCACCCCCTTCGCACAGCAGGTGCTCGCGGGCGAGCCCGACCTCGTGTTCGTCGCGTGGGCCGGTGCGACCTCGGGTGCGATGTGGCAGGCCATGAGCCAGCAGGGCGTGCTCGACGAGATCCCGGTGGTGACCGGTCTCGGCGACTCGGCGACCTTCGGAGCGTACGGTGAGGCCTCCGAGAAGATCAGCTTCCTGAACCACTACTTCCCAGGCGCTCCCGACAACGACGTGAACGCCGCGATGGTCAAGGGCATCGAGGACGCGGGCGGCACGCCCGACCTGTTCAGCCCCGACGGCTTCAACGCGGCCATCATGATCGTGCACGCCATCGAAGAGGGCAAGGGCGACGTCGACGCCATGGTCTCGGCGCTCGAGGGCTTCGAGTTCGACGGCCCCAAGGGCGCGATGACCGTGCGTGCGAGCGACCACGCCCTGCTGCAGGAGATGTACCAGGCGAAGCTCGTCGCGAAGGACGGCACGTTCGTGCCCGAGCTCGTCGACACGGTGTCGGCCGACGACGTCGCGCCCGCCGAGGCCTCGAAGTAGTCCGGAGACCCGCAACGCGATGAGCACCTCAGCCCCGTCCGCGCCTGCCGCGGAGACCGCGCGCCGCGGCTCTCCGCTGAAGATCGAGGGCCTCGGCCTGAAGATCGGCGGCGCGACGATCCTCAAGGACGTCGAACTCGACGTCTCGGCCGGCTCCCTCGTGGGCGTCATCGGTCCCAACGGCGCCGGCAAGACCACGCTGTTCAACGTGATCTCCGGGCTCATGAAGCCCACCGCCGGCCGCGTCGTGCTGGACGACCGCGACATCACGACGGCGTCGGTGCCCGCCAGGGCGCGGGCGGGGCTGGGGCGCACCTTCCAGACGTCGAGCCTGTTCCCGAAGCTGTCGGTGCTCGAGAACGTGCGCCTGGCCGCGCAGGTCTCGCTCGGCGGCTCCGGCTCGCTGCTGCACTTCCCGAAGCGGACGGATGCGGCGACAGAGCTCGCGCTCGCCAAGCTCGACGCCGTCGGGCTCGGCCACGAGCTCGACGCCCTGGCGGGCGACATCTCGCACGGCGACAAGCGCAAGCTCGAGATCGCCGTGCTGCTGGCCACCGAGGCGAGCATCGTGCTGCTGGACGAGCCGATGGCCGGGGTGGGGTCGGGCGATGTCGCCGGACTCGTCGAGAACATCCGCGACATGCAGCGCGCGAAGGGCTGCACACTGCTGATGGTCGAGCACCACATCGACGTGCTCATGGGACTGGTCGACAAGGTCGCGGTGATGTACTTCGGCACGATCATCGCCTACGACACGCCGCAGCGGATCATGGAGAACCCGCTCGTGCAGAGCGCCTACCTCGGGACCGGCTCCGGGACGGAGGCGGCATGAGCGTCACCGATCCGATCCTGACCGTCCGCGGCCTGCGCTGCACGATCGGCGGCCAGCAGGTCGTCGAGGACGTCTCGTTCGACGTGCCTGCGACGGGAATCACCGCGGTGCTCGGCCGCAACGGCGTCGGCAAGACCTCGACGCTCCGCGGGATCCTCGGGCTGATCGCGCGCCGCGGCGAGGTGCGGCTCGCCGGCGAGCGCATCGACGGGCTGCCGACCCACCGCATCGTCCGCCGAGGCGTCGGGTACGTGCCGGAGGACCGCGAGGTCTTCTCGAAGCTGACGGTGGCCGAGAACCTCGCGCTCGCCGAGCGGCAGCGCGAACCGCGCCGGGAGTTCGTCGCCGAGCTGTTCCCCGACCTCGTCGCCCGGCGCGACCAGGCTGCGGGCACCTTGTCGGGCGGCCAGCAGCAGATGGTCTCCGTCGCACGCGCGTTGCTCAACGACAACCGGCTGCTCCTGGTCGACGAGCCCACGAAGGGTCTGGCGCCCAAGATCGTCACCGAGGTCGCCGACGCGCTCGAGGAGGCGTCGAAGACCGTTCCCATCCTCCTCGTCGAGCAGAACCTCGAGGTCGTCCGCCGCCTCGCCGAGGATGCCGTCGTCATCGCCGGCGGCCGCGTCGCGCACGTCGGCAAGGCGCGCGAGATCCTCGACGACGAAGACCTGACCCGGCGCCTGCTGGGCGTCCACGTGGAGCACGCATCGTGAGCACCCTCGTCCTCACCCTCATCACCGGCGTCGGACTCGGCGCCCTGTACTTCCTCGTCGCGAGCGGGCTGAGCCTCATCTACGGGCTCATGCACGTGCTGAACTTCGCGCACGGTGCGTTCCTCACCCTGAGCGCCTTCATCGGCTGGATGGTCGCGCAGGCGCTGGGCACCGATTCGTGGGGATCGTTCCTGCTGTCGATCCTTGTCGGCGCGGCCGTCGGTGCCGTGTTCGCGACGCTGACCGAGCTCGTGCTCATCCGCCCGCTCTACGAGCGGCACATCGAACAGGTGCTCGTCACGGTCGGTCTCTCGTTCGCGGCGGTGGCACTGTTCGAAGGCATCTGGGGCACCGACCCCGTGCACATCTCGGGACCGTCGTGGCTCAAGCAGACGACCGAGGTGCTCGGCGCCCGGATCCCCAACACCTACTGGGTGCTCATGATCGCGGCGGTGCTGGTGCTCGCGGCACTCGTGCTGTTCCTGCAGAAGACGCGGTACGGCATGATCATCCGGGCCGGCGTGGAGAACCGCTCGATGGTCACGGCGCTCGGGATCGATGTGCGCCGGTCGTTCACGCTGGTCTTCGCGATCGGCGGGGCGGCGGCCGGCATCGGGGGAGTGCTCGCGATGCACTACTCGACGTTCGTGTCGGCTCACCTCGGGCAGACGCTCCTCATCTTCGCGTTCATCGTCACCGTCGTCGGCGGTCTCGGCTCGCTCACCGGTGCGGCCGTGGCATCGGTCCTCGTGGCGGTGCTGCAGCAGTTCGCGAACTTCTACCTCGGCGGCACCGGCGACTTCATCGTCGTGATCCTGCTCGCCCTCGTGCTGCTGGTGCGGCCGACCGGACTCCTCGGAAAGAAGGCGTGATGCGCAGGTACGTCCCCGCCGTCGTGGGCGCCGTGCTCGTCGTGTTCATGGCGGTGCTGCCGCTGCTGAACCTGTCGCTTCCCGGCATCCTCCCCACTCCCACCTACATGCCGGGCACGCTCGCCCTGCTGTCGCTGTGCATGGTGTTCGCCGCACTCGCGCTGTCGTACAACCTGCTGCTCGGATCGGGCGGGATGCTGTCGTTCGGCCACGCCCTGTACTTCGGGGCCGGCGCGTACGGGCTCGGCATCGCCCTCGAGCACTTCGGCGTGCCGCTGTGGCCGGGCGTGTTCATCGCGCTCGTCGGAGGCATGGTCATCGCCCTGGCCACCGGGGCGGTGTCGATGCGCGTGTCAGGCATCCCGTTCGCGATGGTGACCCTCGCGTTCGCGCAGGCCGGCTCGGTGCTCGTTCGACGCAATTCGCAGGTCACTGGGGGCGAGGAAGGGCTGAGCCTGAACACCGAGCAGGTGCCCGACTTCCTCATCGGCGTGATCAACACGCGCAACCTGTACTGGTTCACCCTCGCGGTGCTCGTGATCGTCTATCTCGTGACGCTGTGGGTCGACACCTCGCGCCTGGGCCACCTCGCCCGCGCGACGCGCGAGAACGAGCAGCGCGTGCGCGTCCTGGGTCTCTCGCCGTACCGCGTGAAGCTCATCGTGTTCGTGATCGCCGCGGGGCTCGCGAGCCTCGCGGGGGTGGCCTACATGCTGCTGCAGTCCGGAACCGTGCCGCGGTCGGTGTCGGCCGACCTCACGATCACCGTGCTCGTCATGGTGGTGCTGGGTGGCGTCGGATTCCGCTGGGGTGCCATCGTTGGCGGTGTGCTCTACACGCTGCTCGATCAGCGACTCACCGTCCTCGCCGGATCGGACGCGATCGCGGGCCTTCCGGACTGGCTGCGCGTGCCGCTGTCGGAGCCGCTGTTCCTGCTCGGCGTGCTGTTCATCGTCGTCGTGATGTTCCTGCCCGGTGGCATCGCCGGCACCATCGACGCCGCCGTGCGCCGTCGGCGCGGCGAGAGGAGCCGCGGTGCGCTGCGGCAGCTCGACGACGCGGACGACGCCGCCGAGGTGCCGATCGAGGTGCGGACATGACCTGGACCGCCGACCCCGAGCTCGACGACGGCCCGCACACGATCGGCCGGTGGCTGATCGATCGTGCCGCGCACTCGCCCGAGCGCATCGCGATCGACGACCGCGGCGTCACGACCGACTACGCCACGCTGGCCGCGCGGTCCGCGGCGTTCGCTGGCGCGCTGCGCGACGCCGGGTACGGCCCGGGCGACCGCATCGCGACGGTCTCGGGCAACTCGACCGACCACGTCGTCGCGTTCTTCGCGTGCGCGGTCGCGGGCATCGCGTTCGTGCCGCTCTCGTGGCGGCTCACGCCGCGCGAGCTGGCGGACGTGCTCTCGCGCTCCGACCCGGCACTCGTGCTCGTCGAGGACGAGTACGAGTCGCTCGCGGGTGCCGCACTGCGGATCGCCGACCGGATGCCGCCGACCGCGGTGCTCGGGACCACCGGGGTGGAGGCGGGAACCCTGCCCCGCAGCCCGAGGCCCCGCATGCGCCGCCCGGTGCGCGACGACGACCCGCTGCTGATCATCTTCACGTCGGGGAGCGAGGCGGCGCCCAAGGGCGTGGTGCTCACCCACGCGAACTGCTTCTGGAACAACCTGGCGCTCGCGCAGGCGCTGCCCCTCACGCAGGACGACGTCGTGCTGGCGATGCTGCCGCAGTTCCACGTCGCCGCGTGGAACTGCCAGCCGCTGCTGGCGTGGTGGGTCGGCGCGACCGTCGTACTGGAGCGGTCGTTCCAGCCGGCACGCGTGCTGCAGCTGATCGCCGACCGCGGTGTCACCGCGATGATGGGCGTCCCGACGCAGTACGCCATGCTCGCGGCCGAGCGCGACGCGGCGTCGGCCGACACCTCGTCGCTGCGCCTCGCGCTCGTCGGCGGGGCGACGATGCCGGTCGAGCTGCAGCAGACGTGGGCGACCCGGGGCCTGCCGCTCACGCAGGGCTACGGCCTGACCGAGGCGGGGCCGAATGTGCTGCACCTCCCGGCCGACGAGGCCACCGACGCGCCCGGCGCGGTCGGGCGTCCGTACCCCCACGTGTCGGTGCGCGTCGTCGATCCGGCGACGGGGCTGACCCTCGACGGAGAGGCGACAGGAGAGCTGTGGGTGCGCGGGCCCAGCGTGTTCGCAGGATTCCTCGGCGACGACGCCGCCACCGCACGCGCGATGAGCGGCCACTGGCTGCGCAGCGGCGATCTCGTCTTTCGCGACGCCCGGGGCGTGTTCCGCGTGGTCGATCGCCTCAAGGACATCTACATCTCGGGCGGCGAGAACGTCGCACCGGCCGAGGTCGAGTACGCGCTGTGCCTGCACCCGCTGGTGGAGGCGGCCGCCGTCGTGGGGGTGCCTGACGACGTGTGGGGCGAACGGGGAGTCGCGTTCGTGGTCCCCGTCGCGGGAGCCGCGCTGTCTGCCGATGAGGTGCTGGCCCACGCGCGCCGCAATCTCGCGGCGTTCAAGATCCCGGTGCACGTCGAGTTCGTCGACGAACTGCCGCGATCGACGATCGAGAAGCTCGCGCGCTCACGGCTGCGCGAACGTGCGCAGGCGCTGCGCGCACACGCCGACGGACGCGAACCGGTCGAGACCCGTTCGCCGAGCAGGGGGGAATCCTGATGAGCATGTCCGACGAACTCGTCGACCACCACGAGGAGCTGGTGTCGTCGGCGACCGGCCGCCCGCTGACCAAGCGGGGCGAGGCGACCCGCCATCGCCTGCTCGAGGCGGCAGAGCTCGTGTTCGCCGAGCAGGGCTATCACGAGGCATCCATCGTCAAGATCACCGAGCGCGCGGGCATCGGGCTGGGCACGTTCTACCTGTACTTCGACAGCAAGCAGGCAATCTTCGAGGCGCTCGTGCTCGACCTCAACCGTCGGGTGCGGCACTCGATGTCGGAGGCGATGTCGGGAGCCTCGGGGCGTCTGGAGGCAGAGCGCGCCGGGTTCGCGGGGTTCTTCCGCTTCACCGCCGAGCACCCGGCGCTGTACCGGGTGGTGCGCGAGGCGGAGTTCGTCTCGCCCGAGGTGCTGCGCCTGCACTACACCCGCATCGTCGAGGGCTATGAGGCAGGGCTGCGGGCCGCGCAGGCGACCGGCGACGTCGATCGCGCCCTCGACCCCGAGACGACCGCCTGGGCGCTCATGGGCATGGGCGAGCTCATCGGCATGCGGTTCCTGCTGTGGGAGCGCGACGCCGATGGCAAGCCGCCCGCCGAGCTCGATCCCCGCGTGTTCGCGGGCATGACGCGGTTCATCGACAACGCGCTCGCACCGCGCCCCTCGACGCCCTCACGACCCAAGGAGCAAGACCGATGACAGTCCAGGACCTGGCCGGCAGACGCGCCCTTGTGACGGGCGGCGCGAGCGGCATCGGCCTCGCGTGCGCTCACGAGTTCGCCGGGCGAGGCGCGCACGTCATCATCGCGGATCTGAATGCCGACGCCGCGGCGGAGGCCGCCGCCGCCGTCGGCGGCGAGCCCTGGGTCGTCGACCTCTCCGACACGCGCGAGCTCGACGAGCTGACACTGGACGTCGACATCCTGGTCAACAACGCCGGCATCCAGCGGGTGTCGCCCATCACCGAGTTCGACCCAGAGACGTTCCGGCTGCTGCTGAGACTGATGCTCGAGTCGCCGTTCCTGCTGATCCGCGCGGCGCTTCCCGCGATGTACGAGCGCGGCTGGGGCCGTGTCATCAACATCTCCAGCGCGCACGGGCTGCGTGCGAGCGCGTTCAAGTCGGCCTACGTGTCTGCCAAGCACGGGCTCGAAGGGCTTTCGAAGGTCACAGCCCTCGAAGGCGCGCCGCACGGGGTGACCAGCAACTGCATCAACCCCGCGTACGTGCGCACGCCTCTCGTCGAGAAGCAGATCGCCGACCAGGCGAAGGTGCACGGCATCCCCGAGAGCGAGGTCGTCGAGAAGATCATGCTCACCGAGAGCGCCGTGAAGCGCCTGGTCGAGGCCGACGAGGTCGCCTCGCTCGCCGGCTGGCTGGTCTCGGACAAGGCCGGAATGGCCACCGGCGCGTCGTACACGATCGACGGTGGATGGACCGCCCGGTGACGCACGAGTACTCGGAACTCGACGTGCCGGTCGACGGGGGAGCGCTGCATGTCGGGGTGTGGGATGTGGATGCCGGTCCCGCGGCGCCGACCGTGCTGCTGGTGCACGGGGTCACGGCCTCGCACCTGGCATGGCCGTTCGTGGTCGACCGGCTGCCCGGCGTGCGGCTGGTCGCCCCGGATCTGCGCGGCCGCGGTCGCAGCAACGGCATCGAAGGCTCTGCGGGGATGGCGGCGCACGCGGCCGACCTGGCGGCGCTCCTGGACGCGCTCGGCATCGAGCGCACGATCGTCGTCGGGCACTCCATGGGCGGGTTCGTCTCGGTGGTGTTCGCGCACCTGTACCCGGAGCGGGTCACGCGTCTGGTGCTGGTCGACGGCGGACTTCCCCTCGACGTGCCCGCCGGGCTCAGCACCGACGAGCTCGTCGCGGGCATCCTCGGGCCGACCGCCGCGCGCCTGTCGATGAGGTTCGACGGCCCCGCCGCGTACCTCGACTTCTGGCGTGCGCACCCCGCATTCGCGCAGGCGTGGACCCCCGAGCTCGAGCGCTATCTCGCCTACGACCTCGTGCCCGACGGCGAGGGCGCCTTCCGCCCCGCGACGAGCTACGCGACGACCGCCGACGACACCGTCGACATGAACACCGGGACAGCGCTGCCGTCCGCGCTGGCCGGTCTGCGGCATCCCGCTCGCCTGCTGACCGTGCCGCGCGGCCTGCAGGACGAGCCGCCGGGACTGTACGCGCCTGAGCACCTCGAGCGGATGCTGAGGGAGTACCCCGACGTGCGCCACGAGCGCATCGACGGCTTCAACCACTACACGATCGTGATGTCGCCTGCCGGGGCCGAGATCGTGGCCGGCGTGGTGCGCGAGGAGCTTGCGGCGTCCTCCTGACCTCGCGCCACCCCAGAGGTTCATCCGTCACAGATGTACACGTCAACGGATGCTGCGCGTACATCTGTGACGGATGAACGGAGGGAGGGGCGAGCTGAGAGGAACGGCAGGGAGGATGAGGACGCCGCGGGGCGACGGACCCCTCACCGCGCCGACGATCAGCGACCGGCGCTCGCGATACGCGTGGTGAGCTGGTGCGCGTGCGCGAGGAGCGTGCGGCCGAGCTCGGGCAGGCGGTCGGCTCCGAACCGGAACTCGACGCCCGTGAGGCTCAGCGCCCACTGGGGGTGGCCCTCCTTCGTGAACACCGCGGCGCCCAGGCCGTACGACCCCTCCACGATCAGCCCGGGGTTCACGGCGTAGCCGCGCTCCTGCGTGTCGCGCAGGCGGGTGCGCAGCCGCGGTTCGCCGTGCGCGACGCCCCAGTCATCGGCGAGGTCCGGGTGCCGCTCGAAGTAGGCGTCCACATCGTGAGGAGGCAGGAACGCCAGGATCGCGAGGCCCGCCGAGGCCACGCCGAGCGGGAACCGCACTCCCTCCGACAGCACGAACGAGCGGATCGGAAAGCTGCCCTCCTCGCGCAGCAGGCAGACGGTCTCGTCGCCACGGCGCACCGAGAGGAATGCGCTCTCTTCGGTGCGCACGGCGAGCGAGCGGACGATGTCGCGCGCGATGGCCGTGATGTCGTAGCGGGATGCCGCGACCGTGCCCATCAGGAAGAGCTCGGGCCCCGGCATCCACCGCCCCGTCCGGTCGTCCTGGTCGACGAGCCCCTCGTGACGGAGCGCGGCGAGCAGCCGATGCGCCGTGGGGCGCGTCAGCTCGGCGCGCCGCGCGAGCTCGGCGACCGGCATCCCGTCGTCACCGGCGGATGTCACCAGTCGCAGCAGCTGCGCTGCGCGCGCGACGGACTGCGCCCCGGGAATGCTGCGCTTCGTCGTGTCCACGATATGGACGGTAGGCGATGGCTCATCCATATGGCAAGCGGTGACTCGCGTCCGGCGGGGCCCCGGGATGAGGATGAGGGGGATCCGGAACGAAGGAGTGCATGTGATCGACAAGACGTGGGGCTCGGCGGCCGAGGCCGTCGCCGACATCCCCGACGGGGCGTCTCTTGCGGTGGGAGGGTTCGGTCTGTCGGGCAACCCCATCGCCCTCATCGAGGCGCTGCTCGCGCAGGGCACCGGCGAGCTGCGCATCGTCAGCAACAACTGCGGCGTGGACGACTGGGGGCTCGGCGTGCTGCTGAACGCCAAGCGCATCAGCAAGATGACGTCGTCGTACGTGGGCGAGAACAAGGAGTTCGAGCGGCAGTTCCTGTCGGGCGAGCTGGAGCTCGAGCTGACTCCGCAGGGCACCCTCGCCGAGAAGCTCCGCGCCGGCGGCTCGGGCATCGCCGCGTTCTACACGCAGACGGGGGTCGGCACGCAGGTCGCCGAGGGCGGTCTGCCGCGCAAGTACGCGGCGGACGGCAGCATCGCCGTCGCGTCGCCGGTCAAGGACGTGCGCACGTTCGAGGTCGGCGGCACGCCGCGGGACTTCGTGCTCGAAGAGGCGATCGTCACCGACTTCTCTCTCGTCCACGCGCTGCGTGGGGATCGGCACGGCAATCTCGTCTTCAACAAGGCCGCGCGCAACTTCAACCCGCTCGCGGCGATGGCGGGGCGCGTGTGCATCGCGCAGGTGGAGGAGCTCGTGGAGCCCGGCGAACTCGACCCTGACAGCATCCACCTTCCCGGCATCTACGTGCACCGCATCGTCGAGGTCGGCACGGGCATCGAGAAGCGCATCGAGCGACGCACCATCGCGGCCCCCGCGACCACGGAAGGAGCCTGAGATGGCACTCACCCGCACAGAGATGGCCGCCCGTGCGGCCCGTGAGCTCGCCGACGGCGCCTATGTCAACCTCGGCATCGGTCTGCCGACGCTCGTGCCGAACTACGTGCCGGACGGCGTCACCGTTGTGCTGCAGTCCGAGAACGGCATCCTGGGGGTCGGCCCGTACCCGACCGAGCAGAACGTCGACCCCGACCTCATCAACGCCGGCAAAGAGACGGTCACGACGCTGCCGGGTGCGGCGTTCTTCGACTCGGCGACGAGCTTCGGCATGATCCGCGGCGGCAAGATCGACGCGGCGATCCTCGGCGCCATGCAGGTGTCTGCGAACGGCGACCTCGCGAACTGGATGATCCCCGGCAAGATGGTCAAGGGCCCGGGCGGCGCGATGGACCTCGTCCACGGCGCCGCGAAGGTCATCGTGCTCATGGAGCACGTCGCCAAGGACGGCTCGGCGAAGATCGTGAACGAGTGCTCGCTGCCGCTCACCGGCCGTGGCGTCGTGGACCGCATCATCACCGACCTCGCGGTCATCGACGTGACGGATGACGGACTCGTGCTGGTCGAGACCGCCCCCGGGGTCACGGTGGAAGAGGTCATCGCCGCGACCGAACCCGAGCTGCGCGTCGCGGAGGCGCTCACTGCGACCGTCAAGGAGGAATCATGAACCACGACGACATCGTCATCGTCGCCGCCGCCCGCACCCCACAGGGGCGGCTCAAGGGCCAGCTCGCGCCGCTCACCGCCGTGCAGCTCGGCAGCGCCGCCATCCGCGGCGCGCTCGAGCAGGGCGGGATCCCCGCCGACGCCGTGGACGCCGTGCTGGTCGGCCAGGTGCTCGCCGCCGGGGCCGGCCAGAACCCCGCCCGTCAGGCGGCCGTGGGCGCCGGCATCCCGTGGGACGTCCATTCCGGTTCGGTGAACAAGGTGTGCCTCTCCGGCCTGACCGCCATCATCGACGGTGCCCGCATGATCGCCGTCGGCGACGCGACCGTCGTCGTGGCGGCCGGCATGGAGTCGATGACCCGCTCACCGCACCTGCTGATGGGCTCACGCGAGGGCTGGGCGTACGGGTCGGTCGAGGTGCTCGACCACATGGCGTACGACGGGCTCACCGACGCGTACGACGCCGAGAGCATGGGTGCCTCGACCGAGCGGCACAACGAGCGGTTCGAGGTCACGCGTGAGGATCAGGACGCCGTCGCCGCCCGCTCGCACCAGCGCGCGGCCGCCGCGCAGCAGGCGGGGATCTTCGACGCCGAGATCGTGGCGGTCGAGATCCCGCAGCGCAAGGGGGACCCGGTGATCGTCACGAAAGACGAGGGCATCCGCCCCGAGACCACCGTCGACACCCTGGCGGGACTGCGCCCCGCGTTCGCCTCCGGCGGCTCGATCACCGCGGGCAACTCGTCGCAGATCTCGGACGGCGCCTCGGCGGTCGTGCTCACGACGCGCTCGCACGCCGACGCGAACGGCTGGCCCGTGCTGGCCGTCGTCGGCGCGTCGGGTCAGGTCGCCGGCCCCGACAACTCGCTGCACGCCCAGCCGGCGCGCGCGATCGAGAAGGCGTGCGCGAAGCAGGGGATCAGCCCGGCCGACCTCGACCTCGTCGAGATCAACGAGGCGTTCGGCGCTGTCGTCGCGCGATCGCAGCGCGAGCTGGGACTGGCCGACGATGTCGTCAACCCGCACGGCGGCGGCATCGCCATCGGGCACCCGATCGGGGCGTCGGGCAACCGGCTGGTGGTCCACGCGGTCCATGAGCTCGTCCGCCGCGGCGGCGGCATCGCGGCGATCGCGCTGTGCGGCGGCGGCGGTCAGGGCGACGCGCTCATCCTCACGCGCTGACGCGGGGCACAGAGACAGGGAGAGTGGATGCCGTCACGCCACGGCATCCACTCTCTCGCTGTGTGACGACCTCAGCCGTCGAGGCGCCGCTTCAGCAGCTTCTTCTCGTGGCCGTGAACGGGGGAGTCGCCCGCGACGAGGTACCCGCGCGACGCGCGGCGGACGTCGACGATCGCCCCGATCGCGAGCGCCAGCGAGATGCCCCAGCTCGCCCACGCCAGTGCGGTGCGCCACGTGAACGGCTCGTTCTCGCGCAGCGCGCGCAGCAGCGTGAGGCCTCCCGTGAACGCCGTGATGATGCCGGTGCCGAAGAGGTACTTGCGCATGCCGCAACGTTAGCGCGAGCCACGGTGGCCGGTCTGCCCTTGACACGTGAGACCCCGCGCGTCAAGGGACGATGGGCCGCGGAGCCTCGCTGTTAGCCTGAGCATGCCGTCCACGAACCGTCAGGAGTGCCGTGACACCGCCCAGAGCAGCCGAGCCGAACCCGTCCGGATCGAACGGGCCGCGCGCCGGCTCCACCCCCGAGGGCGAGGCCTCCGAGAGCGATCGCCGGGCGGATCTCGTGGTCGTGGCCAACCGCCTGCCGGTGGACCGCGTGGTCGAGCCGGACAGCGACTCGGAGTGGCGGCGTTCGCCGGGCGGGCTGGTCACCGCGCTCGAGCCGGTCATGCGTCGCGCCGACGGGGCCTGGGTGGGGTGGCCCGGTCAGCCCGACATCGAGGTGGACCCCTTCGAGTTCGAGGGCACGTACCTCGTGCCGGTCTCGCTCACCGCCGACGAGATCGAGAACTACTACGAGGGCATGTCGAACGACACGTTCTGGCCGCTGTACCACGACGTCATCTCGCCGCCCCGGTATCGCCGCGTGTGGTGGGACGCCTACGTCCGCGTCAACCGCCGATTCGCCGAGGCGGCCGCGTCGGTGGCGGCAGAGGGCGCGACGGTCTGGGTGCAGGACTATCAGCTGCAGCTCGTCCCCGCCATGCTCCGCGAGGCTCGACCCGACCTGACGATCGGGTACTTCCACCACATTCCCTTCCCGGCATACGGCTTGTACTCCCAGCTGCCGTGGCGGCGCCAGGTGCTCGAGGGACTGCTCGGCGCCGACGTCATCGGCTTTCAGCGGGTGGCGGATGCCGGCAACTTCGCACGCGCCGTCCGGCGCCAGCTGCGGTACCAGACGAAGGCCACGGGCATCACCGTCCCGCAGGCCGACGGCACCACGCGCAACGCGCTCGCCAAGGCGTTCCCGATCTCGATCGACACGTCGTCGTACATCGAACTCGCCGGACGCCCCGACATCAAGGCGCGCGCGGCCGAGATCCGCGAGAGCCTCGGCAACCCGAAGAAGATCCTGCTCGGGGTCGACCGCCTCGACTACACGAAGGGCATCCGGCACCGGCTCAAGGCCTTCGGCGAGCTGCTCGAGGACGGCCGCGTGAACGTCGAGGACGTGACCCTCGTGCAGGTCGCGAGCCCCAGCCGGGAGCGCGTCGACGCGTACATGCAGCTGCGCGACGAGATCGAGCTCACGGTGGGGCGCATCAACGGCGACTACGACACCATGGGCCACACCGCGATCCGCTATCTGCACCAGGCGTACCCGCGCGAAGAGATGGTCGCCCTCTTCCTCGCCGCAGACGTGATGCTCGTCACCGCGCTGCGCGACGGCATGAACCTCGTGGCGAAGGAGTACGTCGCCACCCGCACCGACAACCGCGGCGTGCTCGTGCTGAGCGAGTTCGCCGGCGCCGCCGACGAGCTCTCCAGCGCGATCCGCATCAATCCGCACGACATCGGCGGCATGAAGGAGGCCATCATGCGGGCGATCGAGATGCCGGCCGGCGAGCAGGGCCGCCGCATGCGGGCGCTGCGCAAGAAGGTGCTCGAGCACGACGTCGACCGATGGTCCCGCTCGTTCCTCGACGCGCTCGACGAAGCGCGCCGGGCGAAGAAGAACAGCGGCCGCGCGTGACGGCGCCGGAGGACGCGATCGGCCGGCTGGCGGCATCCGATCGCCTGCTCGTCGCGCTGGACTTCGACGGCACGCTCTCGCCTTTGGAGGACGAGCCGATGGACGCGCGGATGCTGCCGGCCGCGCGCGTCGCCGTCGACGCCCTGGTCGCGGCCCCCGAGACGGTGGTCGCGTTCGTGTCGGGGAGGAGCCTGGTCGACCTGCGAGTCATCGCCGAGCACGGTGACGATGCCCGCGTGCTGCTGGCGGGCTCGCACGGGGCGGAGTTCTGGACCCCCGGGGAAGGGCTGGTCAGCCACGGCGAGGCCGAGGCGGACGTGCGCGTGCGCGACACGCTGCGCGCGCACGCCGAGCGCGCCACCTCGCATCTGGACGGCGTCTGGATCGAGCCGAAGACCTTCGGCTTCGGCGTCCACACGCGACGGGCGAACGCCGCCGACGCGGCCGAGGCGAACCGGGTCGTCGACGAGCTGGTGGCGTCCGAGGCGCCGCACTGGCGCCGCCGCACCGGCCACAACATCGTCGAGTTCGCGTTCCGCCACGAGGGCAAGGACTCCGCCGTCGCCGAGCTGCGGGAACGCGTCGGGGCGACGGCCGTGCTGTTCGCGGGCGACGACGTCACCGACGAGGACGCGATCGCGAGCCTCGGCCCCGACGACCTCGGCGTGCGCGTGGGCGACGGGCCGTCCGCGGCCGCGGTACGGGTGCCCGACATCGCGGCGCTCGCGGCGCTTCTGAACCGACTCGCCGAGGACCGAACGCGCGCCCTCGACTGAGTCGTCATGCCGGACGAGCGGGTGT
The DNA here is from genome assembly GCF_014779795.1 of Microbacterium helvum. Taxonomy (GTDB): domain Bacteria; phylum Actinomycetota; class Actinomycetes; order Actinomycetales; family Microbacteriaceae; genus Microbacterium; species Microbacterium helvum. The sequence goes on along the minus strand of NZ_JACXZS010000004.1, from coordinate 202,101 downwards.
CTGACCGGGAATAGACTTCAACAATGGCCCAGCCCGATTCACCCGCAGCTGATAACTCCATCGACATCAAGCCTCGCAGTCGCGTCGTCACCGACGGCATCGAAGCGACGACCTCGCGCGGAATGCTCCGCGCCGTCGGGATGGGCGACGAGGACTGGGACAAGCCCCAGATCGGCATCGCGTCCAGCTGGAACGAGATCACCCCGTGCAACCTGAGCCTGGACCGCCTCGCGCAGGGCGCCAAAGAGGGCGTGCACGCCGGCGGCGGCTACCCGCTGCAGTTCGGCACCATCTCGGTATCGGACGGCATCTCGATGGGTCACGAGGGCATGCACTTCTCGCTCGTCTCGCGCGAGGTCATCGCCGACTCGGTCGAGACCGTCATCATGGCCGAGCGCCTCGACGGCTCGGTGCTGCTCGCCGGCTGCGACAAGTCGATCCCCGGCATGCTCATGGCGTCGGCCCGCCTCGACCTGTCGAGCGTGTTCCTCTATGCCGGTTCGATCGCACCGGGCTGGGTCAAGCTCTCGGACGGCACCGAGAAGGACGTCACGATCATCGACTCGTTCGAGGCCGTCGGCGCGTGTCTCGCGGGCAAGATGAGCGAGGCCGACCTCAAGCGCATCGAGTGCGCCATCGCCCCGGGTGAGGGCGCGTGCGGCGGCATGTACACCGCCAACACCATGGCGTCGGTGGCCGAGGCGCTCGGTCTCAGCCTGCCGGGCTCGGCAGCGCCGCCCTCGGCGGACCGCCGCCGCGACTACTTCGCCCACCGCTCGGGCGAGGCGGTCGTGAACCTGCTGCGTCAGGGCATCACGACGCGCGACATCCTCACGAAGGAGGCGTTCGAGAACGCGATCGCCCTCGCGATGGCGCTCGGCGGCTCGACGAACGTCGTGCTCCACCTGCTCGCGATCGCGCGCGAGGCCGAGGTCGAGCTGAGCCTGCACGACTTCAACCGCATCGGCGACAAGGTGCCCCACGTGGCCGACATGAAGCCGTTCGGCAAGTACGTCATGAACGACGTCGACCGCCACGGCGGCATCCCGGTCATCATGAAGGCGATGCTCGACGAGGGCCTGCTGCACGGGGATGCCCTCACCGTGACCGGCAAGACGCTCGCCGAGAACCTCGCCGAGCTCGACCCGCAGCCGGTCGACGGCAAGGTCATCCACCGCTTCGACGACCCGATCCACGCCACCGGCGGCCTGACGATCCTCCACGGCTCGCTCGCCCCCGAGGGCGCGGTGGTCAAGACGGCCGGCTTCGACGCCACCGTGTTCGAAGGACCCGCCCGCGTGTTCGAGCGCGAGCGCGCCGCGATGGACGCACTCGAAGCCGGCGAGATCACCGCGGGCGACGTCGTGGTCATCCGTTACGAGGGCCCCAAGGGCGGCCCCGGCATGCGCGAGATGCTCGCGATCACCGCGGCCATCAAGGGCGCAGGGCTCGGAAAAGATGTACTACTCTTGACGGACGGACGATTCTCAGGCGGCACAACCGGCCTGTGCATCGGCCACATAGCACCCGAAGCGGTGGACGCTGGTCCCATCGCCTTCGTGCGCGATGGTGATCTGATACGGGTCGATATCGCGGCTCGCACTCTCGACCTACTCGTCGATGAGACCGAGCTGAGCTCCCGCCACTCTGGCTGGGAGCCGCTTCCCCCGCGCTATACCCGTGGCGTCCTTGCCAAGTACTCCCGTCTCGTGCGCTCCGCTGCGGAGGGCGCGACGACCGGTTGAGCTCCTGGCGTCCGACATCCCTCCGACAGGAATCAGAGGATCCCTTCATGTCAGCCGACACCGCCGCCGTTCCCCGGCCGCCAGCCCGCACCGCTTCTGCGCCCGTGCTCACGGGCGCAGAAGCGGTCGTCCGCTCGCTCGAGCTCCTGGGCGTCACTGACGTCTTCGGGCTGCCGGGCGGCGCCATCATGCCCGTGTACGACCCGCTCATGGACGCCGAGGCCGTGCGCCACATCCTGGTGCGCCACGAGCAGGGCGCGGGCCACGCCGCCCAGGGCTACGCGTCGTCGTCCAACAAGACCGGCGTGGCGATCGCGACGTCCGGTCCCGGTGCGACCAACCTCGTGACCGCCATCGCCGACGCGTACATGGACTCGGTGCCGATCGTGTGCATCACCGGTCAGGTCTTCTCGACCCTCATGGGGACGGATGCCTTCCAAGAGGCCGACATCGTCGGCATCACCATGCCGATCACCAAGCACTCGTTCTTGGTGAAGCGCGCAGAGGACATCCCCGGCGCGATCGCCGCCGCCTTCGAGATCGCGTCGACGGGCCGCCCCGGGCCGGTGCTCGTCGACATCACGAAGGACGCGCAGCAGACCGAGGTGCCGTTCGTGTGGCCGCCGAAGATCGACCTGCCGGGCTACCGGCCGGTGACGAAGGCGCACGGCAAGCAGATCCAGGCGGCGGCGCAGCTGATCGCCGAGGCCAAGAAGCCGGTGCTGTACGTCGGCGGCGGCGTCATCCGCGCGCAGGCGTCGGACGAGCTGCGCACGCTCGCCGAGGCGACCGGAGCGCCCGTCGTGACGACGCTCATGGCGCGCGGCGCGTTCCCGGACTCGCATGCGCAGCACCTCGGCATGCCGGGCATGCACGGCACGGTGCCGGCGGTGCTCGCCCTGCAGGAGTCCGACCTCATCGTCGCGCTCGGCGCCCGCTTCGACGACCGCGTCACCGGCAAGGCGTCGCAGTTCGCGCCGCACGCGCAGATCGTCCACGTCGACATCGACCCGGCCGAGATCTCGAAGATCCGCACCGCCGATGTGCCGATCGTGGGCGACCTGAAGGACGTGCTGGTGGACTTGGAAGCGGCGTACCGCACCGCGGCAGCGGGGGAGTCCGCCGACATCTCCGAGTGGTGGTCGTTCCTCGACGGGCTGCGTGACGAGTTTCCGCTGGGGTACGCGCAGCCCACCGACGGATTGATGGCGCCGCAGTACGTGATCCAGCGCATCGGCGAGCTGACCGGACCCGAGGGCATCTACGCCGCCGGCGTCGGGCAGCACCAGATGTGGGCGGCGCAGTTCATCAAGTACGAGCGCCCCAACGCCTGGCTCAACTCGGGAGGCGCCGGCACGATGGGGTACGCCGTTCCCGCGGCGATGGGTGCGAAGGTCGCCGAGCCCGATCGCGTGGTGTGGGCGATCGACGGCGACGGATGCTTCCAGATGACCAATCAGGAGCTCGCGACCTGCGCGATCAACAACATCCCGATCAAGGTCGCGATCATCAACAACTCGTCGCTGGGCATGGTGCGCCAGTGGCAGACCCTCTTCTACGACGGTCGCCACTCCAACACCGACCTCAACACCGGCCACGGCACGGTCCGCATCCCCGACTTCGTGAAGCTGGCCGAGGCGTACGGGTGCCTCGCGCTGCGCGTCGAGAAGGAGGAGGACGTGGATGCCGCGATCAAGACCGCGCTGGAGACGAACGACCGTCCCGTCGTGATCGACTTCGTCGTGAGCGCGGACGCCATGGTCTGGCCGATGGTGCCGCAGGGTGTGAGCAACAGCTACGTCCAGTACGCGCTGGACCACTCGCCCGCCTTTGCCGAGATGGAGGACTGAGACATGACGAGTCACGTGCTGAGCCTCCTCGTCGAGGACAAGCCGGGTCTGCTGACGCGCGTCGCCGGACTGTTCGCCCGTCGCGGGTTCAACATCGAGTCTCTCGCCGTGGGCGTCACCGAGGTGCCGGGACTCTCGCGCATCACGGTGGTCGTGGACGTCGACGAGCTGCCGCTGGAGCAGGTCACGAAGCAGCTGAACAAGCTGATCAACGTGATCAAGATCGTCGAGCTCGACCCCGCCGCGTCGGTCCAGCGCGAGCACATGCTCATCAAGGTGCGCGCCGACAACCAGACACGCTCCAACGTGCTGGAGGTCGTCAACCTCTTCCGTGCGCAGATCGTCGACTACGCGCCCGATGCCGTCGTCGTCGAGGTGACCGGCGACAAGGGCAAGGTCGAGGCCTTCCTGCGCGCCCTCGAGCCGTTCGGCATCAAGGAGCTCGCCCAGTCCGGCCTCGTCGCGATCGGTCGCGGCGGCAAGAGCATCACCGAGCGCGTGCTGCGCGGCTGACCGACCACCGACAAAGACCGAAATCAATCAAGGAGAAACAACGAAGATGGCTGAGATCTTCTACGACGCCGATGCCGACCTGAGCATCATCCAGGGCAAGAAGGTGGCGATCGTGGGCTACGGCTCGCAGGGCCACGCGCACGCCCAGAACCTTCGCGACTCGGGTGTCGAGGTCGTCATCGCCCTCAAGGAGGGCTCGAAGTCCACCGAGAAGGCCCAGGACGAGGGCTTCGAGGTCAAGTCGGTCGCCGATGCGGCCGAGTGGGCCGACCTCATCATGATCCTGGCACCCGACCAGCACCAGCGCGCGATCTACGCCGAGTCGATCAAAGACAAGCTGACGCCCGGCAAGACGCTCGCGTTCGCGCACGGCTTCAACATCCGCTTCGGCTACATCCAGGTGCCCGAGGGCGTCGACGTGATCCTCGTCGCGCCGAAGGCCCCCGGACACACGGTTCGTCGCGAGTACGTCGCCGGTCGCGGCATCCCCGACATCATCGCCGTCGAGCAGGACGCCTCGGGCACCGCGTGGGCGACCGCGCTGTCGTATGCGAAGGCGATCGGCGGCACCCGCGCCGGCGTCATCAAGACGACGTTCACCGAAGAGACCGAGACCGACCTGTTCGGTGAGCAGTCCGTGCTCTGCGGCGGCATGTCGCACCTCGTCGAGTACGGCTTCGAGACCCTGACCGAGGCGGGCTACCAGCCCGAGATCGCCTACTTCGAGGTGCTCCACGAGCTGAAGCTGATCGTCGACCTCATGTGGGAGGGCGGCATCGCCAAGCAGCGCTGGTCGATCTCCGACACGGCCGAGTACGGCGACTACGTGTCCGGCCCCCGCGTCATCGACCCCTCGGTGAAGGAGAACATGAAGGCCGTGCTCGCCGACATCCAGTCGGGCGCGTTCGCCAAGCGCTTCATCGACGACCAGGACGCCGGTGCGCCGGAGTTCCTCGCGCTGCGCGAGAAGGAGGCGCAGCACCCGATCGAGAAGACCGGCAAGGACCTGCGCGCCCTGTTCGCGTGGAAGCAGCAGGACGAGGACTACGTCGAGGGCTCGGCCGCGCGCTGACCCGATCCGCTCCGCTGAAGGCCCGGCTCCCGTTCGCGGGGGCCGGGTCTTCTGCGTGTCACCTGCCGTTCTCCGGTTGCTGAGAGTTTCCTCATCATCCGGCTCTTGTCGCGGGGCTCGCGCGCGTGGTGTGATCCTCGCCATGGGAGAACACATGCCTGACCACGCGTCCGACGATCTCACCCCCGGAACGGAGGATCCGCCGCGGTCGGGCTTCAGCCGTCGCACGCTCCTCACCAGCGCGTCCGCCGCGAGCGTGCTGCTGGCGGCGGGGTGGGCAGGCGCCCCCAAGGCGACAGCCGCGCCGCCCGCGAAGTCCGTCAGGATCGCCATCCTCGGCACCTCCGACCTCCACTCGAACGCGCTGAACTGGGACTACTACAAGGACGCGGCCTACGCGGACAGCGCCAAGAATGCGATCGGTCTGGCGCGCGTGTCGACGCTGGTGAACCAGGTCCGTGCCGAGGTCGGCGCGGACCGCACGCTGCTGTTCGACGCCGGTGACACGATCCAGGGCACGCCGCTCGGGTTCTACTACGCCACGGTCGACCCGGTGACGACGTCGGGTGCGATCCACCCGATGGCCGCTCAGTTCAACGCGATCGGCTACGACGCCGTCGCGCTGGGCAATCACGAGTTCAACTACGGTCTGGGCTACCTCGACAACTGGATCTCGCAGCTCGACGCCCCGGCTCTTGCGGCCAACGCGGTCCATGCGGGGACCGCGGTGCCGCGATTCGAGCCCTTCGTCATCAAGAACATGCACGCGGGCCGGGGGCTGCCCGCCATCCGGGTCGGTGTGCTCGGGCTCACGAACCCGGGTGTCGTGATCTGGGACAAGGCCAACGTGAGCGGGCGTGTCGACGTTCTCGACGTCATCGAATCGGCGGCTCGGTGGGTGCCCGTGATGCGGCGCCGCGGCGTGGATGTGGTCGTCGTGAGCGTGCACGCGGGCGACAGCGGCCTGTCTTCGTACGGCTCGGATCTGCCGGTGGAGAACGCGTCGGCGCTGCTGGCAGAGCAGGTGCCCGGCATCGACGTGATCCTGTTCGGCCACGCTCACAACGACGTCCCGCAGCGGATCGTCGCGAACAGCACGACGGGCGACAAGGTCGTCATGAGCGAGCCGGGCAAGTGGGGACAGCGCGTGAGCCGCTTCGACCTGGACCTGGCGCTCACCGCCGGCAGGTGGAGCATCGTGAGGGCGTCCGCGAAGACGCTCAACTCCAACACCGTCGAGGACGATCCGGCGCTCGTCGCGGTCGTGAAGGCGCAGCACGACGCGGTCGTCGCGTACGTCAACACGGCGGTGGCGACGTCGACCGACGTGCTGTCGGCGGCGGAGTCGTGCTGGAAGGACACGGCGATCCTCGATTACGTGAACCATGTCCAGGTCGAGACCGTCACGAAGGCGATCGCGGGCACGGCTGAGGCATCCCTCCCGATCGTGTCGATCGCGGCGCCGTTCAACCGCGCGGCGACCTTCCCCGCGGGGCAGGTGACCATCAAGGACGTCGCGGGGCTCTACATCTACGACAACACGCTCATGGCCTCGGTGTTTACGGGCGCGCAGATCAAGGACTACCTCGAGTACTCCGCGAAGTACTTCGCCACGGTGGCTCCGGACGCACCGGTGACCCCCGAGGCATGGACGAACGCGTCCGGCACGCCCGACTACAACTACGACCAGTTCTCAGGTGTGACCTACGACATCGACATCTCGCAGGACCAGGGTGCGCGCATCCTGAACCTCGCGTACGACGGACTGCCGGTCGCGGCCGACCAGCGGTTCGTCGTGGCGGTCAACAACTACCGCCAGTCCGGCGGCGGCGGCTTCCCGCACATCGCCACCGCTCCCGTCGTCTACAACGCCCAGGTCGCGATCCGCGAGGCGATCGTCGCGTTCGCCTCGACCGCGGGCGAGATCGATCCGGCCGACTTCCACGTCGTCAACTGGCAGCTGGTGCGCGCAGGCACGCCGGTGTTCTGATCCAGCTCGCGCGGCCCGGTCCTGGTGAAGGGGCCGGGCCGTCGCGCGTCCGGAGAACGGCCGGGGGAGTGCCACCCGGTGACGGGCGACCCGCACGTATCAGCGCGGGCCTGTCCCCGCTCACCAATAAGCACAACGCCGAACCCGGCGAACCCCGAAGGAGAGGAAAGGCCATGGACGCCACCACACCGATCCTGGCCGACCGACTGCACCGCGAGCGCACGGCGGCCCTGATCCGAGAACAACAGATCCGGCGCAGCATCGCCGACCGCGGCCCGCAGCTCACGCCCGAGCGCCCCGGCGCACCCGCGCACACCGGCATCGGACTCTGGCTGCGGGAGCACTTCGCGACACCGCAGCGCCCGCGCTACGCCTGATTCGAGGCCCGCCGCACACGGGGAGCGGCGGGCCTCGCCATGCCCGCCGACGGACGACCGCCGCGCGGTCCCGGCCGGTAGGCTTCACCGCATGTCTGCACTCCACCCCGTCGAGATCGCCGTCCAGGACCCCGCAGGCGCCCGCATCGCGATGGCGGGCGGCGCGACCCGCCTGGAGCTGTGCCAGGCACTCGAGGCGGGTGGGCTGACGCCCTCCCTCGGCCTGCTGGAAGCCGTGCTGACCGCCGTCGATCCCGCGGCCGTGAACGTGCTGGTGCGCCCGCGCGGCGGCGGCTTCGTCTACGACGCCGACGAGGTCGCGATCGTGTCCGCCGACATCCGCGCGTGCGTCGACCGCGGAGCGGGCGGTGTCGTGGTCGGCACGCTCGACGCGTCCGGAGGACTCGACGTCGACACGCTGCGTCGGTGGCGGGATGCCGCCGGCCCGGCGACACTCGTCTTCCACCGGGCGATCGACGCGTCCGCCGATCCGTCGGCTGTGTTCGACGCGCTCGTCGCCGAGGGCGTGGACCGGGTGCTGACGTCGGGCGGAGCCCCCCGCTCGATCGACGGACTTGACATGCTCGCGGCGTTCGCCGCACGGTCGGGCGACGTCGAGGTGATGGCGGGCGGCGGCGTGCAGCCCGCCGACATCGCGGCCCTGTTCGCGGCCGGCGTCGACGCCGTGCACCTCTCGGCCCGTTCCCGCGCCGGCCACGACGCCCCGTCCGGCCCCGGCGGCGGATCGGCGGGCCACGACGTCACCGATGCGGCGACGGTCGCCGACGCGGTGGCCGCCGCGGGCTGACGAGGTATCAGGCGCACGCCGCGGCGCCTCCGCACTCAGGGGCGCTCGCTCCCGCCGAGAAGGTGACGTGAGGAGCCGCCATGAACATCGAACCGTGGAGCACGATCGGCGTCGGGTCGACCGCGCCCATCGTGCCAGGGATCCAGTACCTGCTGCGCGCGCACGGCCACGCCGTCGCCGCGGACGGGGACTATGGTCCGCTGACCGCCGCCGCCGTGACGGCGTTCCAGACCGCGCAGGGCGTCCCCGCCGACGGTGTCGTGGGGCCGGTGACCTGGCCGCGACTGGTGGTGACGGTCCAGCAGGGGTCGTCGGGCGACGCCGTGCGCGCCGTACAGCAGTTCGGGCTCGTCAGGTGGCCCGGCGATGCGCCCCTCGTCGTGGACGGCTCGTACGGGCCCGTCACCGCCGAGTACGTGCGCTTCTTCCAGGAGTCGTGGGGGCTCACGCAGGACGGTGTCGCGGGTCGCGAGACCTGGTCGTTCTTCAGCACCTTCACTCCCGGGCCGCAGCCGTGGGCGCTCGTCAAAGTCGGAGCCACGCAGGACACCAACTGGCGCGTCCTCGCGGCGCAGCACCTGCTGCGCGCGCACGGCGCGACCATCGCCGCCGACGGCGTGTTCGGCCCGCTCAGCGGCGAGGCGGTCCGCACCTACCAGCAGACCCTGCGTGCCGTGGAGGTGTCCACGACGCTCGGGCAGCTCGACTGGCCGCACCTCATCGTGACCGTGCGACAGGGCGACCACGGCGACGCCGTCCGGGCTCTGCAGACGCTGCTCCCCGGGGGCCTCGTCGTCGACGGGGACTTCGGACCGCTGACCGACGCCGCCGTCCGGTCGTTCCAGCAGGTGTTCTTCCCGCCTCCGGACGGCATCGCCGGACCGCAGACCTGGCACGGTCTCATGGTGCGGCTGTTCGACTGACGAAGGGATGCCGGGCCCCGGGCGTTCCCCGCGGCCCGGCTGCGGCATCCATCCGTCCCCCGGCAGTACGCTGGGGAGGTGACGAACGGCCGCGACGACGACGCCCTGTCCTGGGACGGCGACGACGACCCCACGCTCGACGTCGGCGCGTCCCACGACGTCGAGGCCGACGAGACCGAACCGGCTTCCGAGCCCGCGACGGCGCCCGAGCTTCCGGAGGGCTTCACGGCCGTCGGCAAGGGCAGCGAGACGGTCGGTGCCGAAGCGGCGCCGGCGGTCGCCCGTGCAGGCCGGGGGCCCATGGGCAACGGCGAGCTCATCGGCGTCGGCATCCTCGGCGGGGTGTACGCGCTCTTCGCGATCGGCTGGATCATCGGCGGACTGCGCGTGCAGGACTGGCGCCCGTTCCTCGTCACCGACGCGATGTACCAGGGGAGCCTGTGGCTGGCCGTGCTGGCGCCGGTGCTGTGGTTCGCGACGGTGTTCCTGCTCACACGTGCGTCGCGCGCGTGGGTGCGGTTCGCCTGGCTCGCGGCGGGCGTGGTGCTGCTGGTGCCGTGGCCGTTCGTGCTGATCGGGGCGGTGGGGCAATGACCGACGAACACGTGGATGCCGTCACGCCCGCGACCGCGCGTCGTTCGGCGCCGACCTGGCTCGTGGCCACGATCTCGGGCCTCATCGGCCTCTTCTACGCGTACGCGGTGTGGAACGCGATCGGCAACCTGGTGCTTACTCTTGCGGACTTCGGTCGACTTGGGGTATCGCTGAATCTCCTCGGCTGGTTCGTGTGGATCTTCGCGGCACTGTTTCCGCTGCTCGTTTGGGCGGCCGCGTTCGCACTCGGATATCGGCGACCGGCGCACGAATTGCTGCTCATCATGCTCACGGGGCTCGCTCTCGTCGCAGTGTTCTGGCTGAACGTCATCGCGTACACGGTGGGTTACAGCACATCGCTCGTCGGCTGACGCGGGCTGACGGCCGTCACACGGTCAGAGGTGCACAGACACCCGCGATAGGCTGGCCGGTGAGGCCTCGCCCCCGACGGCGTGCGGCGCGGCAACGATCCCATCCGAGCAATGCCGCGTGCTCGCGCGCTGTCACCGAAGGAACACCGTGACGAAGCCTGTCGTTCTGATCGCCGAAGAACTCTCTCCCGCCACGATCGACGCCCTGGGTCCGGACTTCGACGTGCGCAACGTCGACGGCACCGACCGGCCGGCGCTGCTGTCGGCTCTCGCCGAGGCGAACGCCGTGCTGATCCGCTCGGCGACGAAGATCGACGCCGAGGCGATCGCCGCGGCCCCCGTGCTGAAGGTCGTGGCCCGCGCCGGCGTCGGTCTCGACAACGTCGACATCAAGACCGCGACGACCGCCGGCGTCATGGTCGTCAACGCTCCGACGTCGAACATCATCTCGGCCGCCGAGCTCACGGTCGGCCACATCCTGAGCCTCGCGCGCCGCATCCCCGCCGCGCACGCGTCGCTGTCGGGCGGCGCATGGAAGCGCAGCTCCTACACCGGCACCGAGCTGTTCGAGAAGACGGTCGGCATCATCGGCCTCGGCCGCATCGGCGCCCTCATCGCGGCGCGCCTGCAGGCGTTCGACATGCGCGTGGTCGCCTACGATCCGTACGTCACGAGCGCGCGGGCGCAGCAGCTCGGCGTGCAGCTGCTCTCGCTCGAAGAGCTGCTCGAGCAGAGCGACTTCGTCACGATCCACATGCCCAAGACGCCCGAGACGACGGGCATGATCGGCGCCGCGCAGTTCAAGATCATGAAGCCGACCGCCTATGTCGTGAACGTCGCGCGCGGCGGCCTCATCGACGAGGCGGCGCTGCACACCGCGCTCACGACGGGCGAGATCGCCGGCGCAGGCCTCGACGTCTTCACCTCGGAGCCGCCGGCCGAGGGCGGCACCGCTGCGGCGCTGCTGAGCCTGCCGAACGTCGTCGTCACCCCGCACCTGGGCGCCTCCACCGAAGAAGCGCAGGAGAAGGCGGGCGTCTCGGTCGCCAAGTCGGTGCGCCTCGCGCTCGGCGGCGAACTCGTGCCCGACGCGGTGAACGTCGCCGGCGGCGTCATCGACCCGTACGTGCGGCCCGGCATCCCGCTGGTCGAGAAGCTCGGCCAGATCTTCGCCGCGCTCGCGCACTCGCCCCTGACGAGCCTGGACGTCGAGGTGCACGGCGAACTGCAGGCCTACGACGTGAGTGTCCTCAAGCTCGCAGCGCTCAAGGGCGTCTTCACGAACATCGTCAGTGAGACGGTCTCGTACGTGAACGCTCCGCTGCTGGCCGAGCAGCGAGGCGTGGACGTGCGCCTGCTCGTCGACGACGACAGCCCCGAGTACCGCAACGTCATCACGCTGAGCGGGGCGCTGTCGGACGGCTCGCAGCTGTCGGTCTCGGGCACGCTCACCGGCACCAAGCAGGTCGAGAAGCTGGTCGCCATCAACGGCTACGCGATCGAGCTGCCGATCGAGACGAACCACATCGTCATGCTGTACACCGACCGTCCCGGCATCGTCGCGGTCTACGGTCAGCGCTTCGGCGACGCGGGCATCAACATCGCCGGCATGCAGATCGCGCGTCAGGCCGCAGGCGGCCAGGCGCTGTCCGTGCTCACGGTCGACTCTCCCGTGCCGGATGGTCTGCTCGACGAGGTCCGCGCGGCGATCGACGCCGACCTGTTCCGTCAGATCGAGATCACCGAGTCCTGATCCGAGTGGATGCCTCGTCCTTCCGCCTTCGCAAGGCCGAGGGACGAGGCATCCGTCGTATCGGATCGGATCAGTCGCGCACGGTGCGTTCGACCAGGGCGACGAGCGCGTCGAGCGCCGCGCCGTTCGGCACGACGGTGAGCGGCGCGTCGCCGCCCAGGGCGTTGTTGAAGTAGAGCCCGTCGCTCACGAGCATGACGAGGTCGAGCGCCGCTGCATCGCGCGTGTGGGGTCGCAGCGCGTCCTCCCAGCGGGAGCGCATGTCATGCAGGGCCGCGATCGCCGGGGCGTTGCCGGACTGCGCCAGCCGTGATGCCGCGATGATCGCGCGATCGAGCGGCTCGTCGTCCATCACCGACGACCGCAGGAAGTAGGCGACGGGGCCCTCGGGGGCTGCGGCGATCGCCGCGAGGTCGGCGTCGACGAGATCCGACAGACGGGCGATGAGCGCTGCCTCCATGGCCTCCTTCGTGCCGAAGTGATACAGCAGACCGCCTTTCGAGACGCCGGCGGCGCGGGCCGCGGCATCCATCGTCGCCGCACGTTCGCCGTCCTCGATGAGGATGCGCTCGAAGGCGTCGAGCACCTTCTCGCGGGCGAGGGGAGGGCGGCTCATGGCCTCGATGGTATCGACAGGCGGTGCGGCATCCTGTTACTATACCGGCTGGACGGTATAGAAATGATGACTCTCACTCAGGAACTCTCGCTCGCCGACGCCCAGGGGCGGAAGGTCGGCTGGCGCGGCTGGGCGGCGCTGATCGTGCTCATGCTGCCGGTGCTGCTCGTCTCGGTCGACAACACGGTGCTGAGCTTCGCGCTGCCCGAGATCGCACTCGACCTCGAGCCGTCGAGCACGCAGCAGCTGTGGATCATCGATGCCTATCCGCTCGTGCTCGCAGGTCTGCTCGTGACGATGGGGACGCTCGGCGACCGGTTCGGACGCCGCCGGATGCTGCTCATCGGCGCGACCGGCTTCGCGGCGGTGTCCGTGCTCGCCGCGTTCGCACCCACCGCGGCGCTGCTCATCGCGGCGCGCGCCGGCATGGGCGTGTTCGGAGCCATGCTGATGCCGTCCACGCTGTCGCTGCTGCGCAGCATCTTCACCGACCGCGACCAGCGGCGTCTCGCGATCGCGGTGTGGGCCGCCATGTTCTCGGCCGGCGCCGCGCTCGGCCCGATCGTCGGCGGGCTGCTGCTCGAGCACTTCTCGTGGGGCTCGGTGTTCCTGCTGTCGGTGCCCGTGCTCATCCCGCTGCTGATCCTCGCGCCGCTGCTCGTGCCCGAGAGCCGCGACCCGCGACCCGGCCGGATCGACCCGCTCAGCATCGTGCTGTCGATGGCGACGATGATCCCGATCGTCTACGGCATCAAGGAGCTCGCCGCGCACGGCTTCGGGGTGAGCGCCTGGCTCCCGGTGCTGGTCGGCTTCGGATTCGGCGTGCTGTTCGTGCGCCGTCAGCTGCGGGCGCAGAGTCCCATGCTCGACATGCGTCTGTTCGGGCTCGGCACGTTCACCGGCGCGCTGCTGGTGAACCTGCTGAGCGTGATCGCGCTCGTAGGCTTCCTGTTCTTCGTCGCGCAGCACCTGCAGCTCATCGTGGGGCTCACGCCGCTGCAGGCCGGTCTCGCGCTCGTGCCTGGCCTTGTGATGATGATCGTGTCGGGCCTGGCGGTCGTGCCGATTTCGAAGAAGTGGCCTGCCCGTGCGGTGATCCCGGTGGCGCTGATCTTCTCGGTCGCCGGCTACGTCACCGTCGCGTTCGCGACGGGGCCCGACAGCATCGCGGCGCTCGTGGCGGCGTTCGTGTCGCTCGGCATCGGCATCGGCGCCGCCGAGACCGTGTCGAACGAGCTCGTGCTCGCCAGCGCTCCGCCGGCGAAGGCCGGTGCCGCCAGCGCGGTCTCCGAGACCGCGTACGAGCTGGGCGCCGTGCTCGGCACGACCGTGCTCGGCGGCATCCTCACCGCGCTGTACCGCACCAACCTCGTGATCCCGGCCGGAGTCCCGGATGCCGCGGCCGATGCCGCCTCAGAGACCCTCGCAGGCGCCGTGCACGCTTCGGAGGCGATCGGCGGGTCGACGGGCACCGCACTGTTCGACGCGGCGGCGAGCGCGTTCGACGCCGGGGTCACCGTGACGGCGCTCATCGGAGCGGCGCTCGTCGTGATCGCGGGGGTCATCGCGGCCACTACCCTGGGAGAGTCCCGCCAGAAGTCGTAGGAGCACCATGTCGCGTGTCGTGAAGCTTGCCGTCATCCCGGGTGACGGCATCGGTCCCGAGGTCATCACGGAAGCCGAGAAGGTGCTGGATGCCGCCACCTCCGGCGGCGACGTCCGGTTCGAGCGGACGCGGTTCTCGCTGGGGGCGGCGCGCTTCCTCGAGACGGGCGAGACGCTGACCGACACCGACCTCGACGCGATCCGCTCACACGACGCGATCCTGCTCGGCGCCGTCGGGGGAGTGCCCGGCGACCCGCGACTGAAGGACGCGAACATCGAGCGCGGGCTCCTGCTCAAGCTGCGGTTCGAGCTCGACCACTACGTGAACCTGCGACCCTCGAAGCTGTACCCCGGCGTGCCCGGACCGCTTGCGGCACCCGGCGACATCGACTTCGTCGTGGTGCGCGAGGGCACCGAGGGCCCGTACGTCGGCAACGGCGGATCGATCCGCACCGGCACGCCGCATGAGGTCGCCAACGAGACATCGGTCAACACGGCGTTCGGAGTCGAGCGCGTGGTGCGCTACGCGTTCGAGCTCGCCGAGCGCCGCAGCAAGAAGCTCACCCTCGTGCACAAGACGAACGTCCTCGTCCATGCCGGCGGGATCTGGAAGCGTCTGGTCGACGAGGTGGCACTGGAGCACCCCGACGTCGCCGTAGACTATCTGCACGTCGACGCGGCAACCATCTTCCTGGTCACGAACCCGGGCCGCTTCGATGTGATCGTCACCGACAACCTCTTCGGCGACATCCTCACGGACCTGGCCGGCGCCGTCACCGGTGGCATCGGCCTCGCCGCTTCGGGCAACATCAACCCCGACGGCGCGTTCCCCTCGATGTTCGAGCCCGTGCACGGTTCGGCGCCTGACATCGCGGGCCAGCAGAAGGCCGATCCCACGGCCGCGATCCTCTCGGTCTCGCTGCTGCTCGACCACCTCGGGCTGCACGACGAGGCTCAGCGCGTCACCGCCGCCGTCGAGGACGACATCGCGAACCGCGGCACTGCACCCCGAACGACGACCGAGATCGGCGACGCCATCGCCGCCCGCGTCTCGGCTTAACCTGTATACGTCGCCGCACCGACGGAGGATGCACCCATGACCACCGAACTCCACCTTCAGGCGCCCTCGGCCTCGGGCCTCGTCTGGAACGTCGTCCCCGACGCCGAGCCCACACCCGACGCCGAGCGCGAGGCGATCCTGGCCGACCCCGGCTTCGGTCAGCACTTCACCGACCACATGGTCGACATCTGCTGGTCGGAGAAGGGCGGCTGGCACCGTCCGCGCGTGCAGCCCTACGGTCCCATCCCGCTCGACCCGGCAGCCGCTGTGCTGCACTACTCGCAGGAGATCTTCGAGGGTCTGAAGGCCTACCGTCACGCCGACGGCTCGATCTGGACCTTCCGCCCCGACCGCAATGCCGCCCGCCTGCAGCGCTCGGCACGCCGACTCGCCCTGCCGGAGCTGCCGGCGGAGTACTTCCTCGAGTCGCTGCGCGAGCTCATCGCGGTGGACGGCGCGTGGGTGCCGACCGCTCCCGAGACGAGCCTGTACCTGCGTCCGTTCATGTTCGCCAAGGAGGCGTTCCTCGGTGTCCGCGCTGCCAAGAAGGTCGCGTACTACCTGATCGCCTCACCCGCGGGCGCGTATTTCACCGGCGGCGTGCAGCCGGTGAACATCGCGCTGTCGACCCGCTACTCGCGCGCCGGGCACGGCGGCACCGGTGCGGCGAAGACCGGCGGCAACTACGCGTCGAGCCTGCTGCCGCAGGCCGAGGCGTACGAGAAGGGCTGCCAGCAGGTGCTCTTCCTCGATGACGGCTACATCGAAGAGCTCGGCGGCATGAATCTCGTGCTGGTGACGAACGACGGCCGGCTGATCACCCCCGAGTCCGACTCGATCCTCGAGGGCATCACGCTCGCGTCGATCCTGCAGCTCGCCGAGGACCGCGGCCTCACGGTCGAGCAGCGCAAGGTCACGATCGACGAATGGCGCGAGGGCGCAGCCGCCGGCACCATCGTCGGCGCGTTCGCGTGCGGCACGGCCGCGGTGGTCGTGCCGATCGGCAAGCTGATCGCCGACGACTACGAGATCGTGCACGAGGGCGACGCGTCCTCGGAACTGGCGCTCTCGCTGCGCGAGGAGCTGACCGGGATCCAGTACGGCCGCGTCGAGGACCGCCACGGCTGGATGGTGCGCCTCGACGGCTGAACGCCGGATCGCACGAAGCCCCCGCGGGTCGCACCCGCGGGGGCTTCGTGCATCCTCGGCCGCCGGCATCCGTCGCGGTCACTGTAGGCGAGGCGCCGTACTCCGGAGTGAGACGCCGCACCGCGGTCGACGAAGCGCGGCGGGCCGTGCACGAGTGCGGCGTCGGGCCCGAGGCGCGCGGGAGCGCGCTCCAGGCTAGGGTGATTGCGTGAGGATCGCGCGCTTCAGCCACAACGACGCCATCAGATACGGGATCGTCGACGAGGGTGAGCTGGTCGTCCTCGAGGGCGACCCGATGTTCGCGGGCTACGACACGACGGGCGAGCGCGTGCCGCTGGCCGACGTGGCACTGCTGGCTCCCGTGATCCCCCGCTCGAAGGTCGTCGCTGTGGGCCGCAACTACCGCGATCACGCGGCGGAGCTCGGCAACGACGTCCCGACGGCGCCGATGCTGTTCTTCAAGCCCAACACCTCGGTCATCGGGCCGGGTGACGTCGTGGCGCTGCCGGCGGGCTCGGACTTCGTCAGCTTCGAGGGCGAGCTGGCGGCGGTCATCGGCCGCATCGCCAAGAACGTGCCCGCCGACCGTGCGCTCGAGTACGTCTTCGGGTACACGATCGCGAACGACCTGACGGCGCGCGACTGGCAGAAGAGCGACGGCCAGTGGGCCCGCGCCAAGGGGTTCGACACCTCCTGCCCGCTCGGCCCGGCCATCGAGACCGAGTTCGATCCCGCCGGCGACGCCGTCATCACCACCCGGCTCAACGGCGAGGTGCGCCAGCAGGGTCCGATCAGCGACATGATCTTCTCGCTGGCCGACGTCATCGCGTACGCGTCCGCGGCGTTCACGCTGCTGCCGGGCGACGTCATCCTGACGGGCACCCCGGCCGGTGTCGGCCAGATCGTCGCGGGTGACACCGTCGAGGTCGAGATCACCGGCCTCGGGACGCTGCGCAACAGCGCGCGTGATGCCTGACGCTGCAGCAGCCGCCGCGGTCCCGTCGGCCGACGAGGTCGCGCGCATCCAGCGGCGCACCGTCTGGGTGCTCTCGCTCGGACAGGTGCTCGGCGGCCTCGCGTTCGGTGCGACGCTGTCGCTGGGCGCGGTGCTCGCTGCCGAGCTGTCGGGCAGCGACTCCCTGTCGGGGCTGGCCGCGGCATCCATCACCCTCGGGACGGCGCTGACGGCCGTCCCGCTCGCCGCGATCGCCCGCCGCCGGGGCCGGCGACTGTCGCTCACGGCGGGCATGGCCGTCGCACTCGTCGGCGTCGGACTGGTGATCCTGGCGGTCGCCGTGCAGGCGTTCCCGCTGCTGCTGATCGGCTTCGCGATCATCGGCGCGGGTCAGGCCGCCAACCTGCAGTCGCGCTTCGCGGCGGCGGACCTGGCGACGGATGCCTCCCGCGGACGGGATCTGTCGATCGTGGTGTGGGCGACCACCGTGGGCGCGGTGCTGGGGCCCAACCTGGTCGGTCCGGGCGAGGTGCTCGGCGACGCGATCGGCATGCCCGCGATGACCGGTCCGTACCTGTTCACGGTGGTGGCGCAGCTGCTGGCCATCGTGCTCTACGCGACGTCGATGCGGCCAGACCCCCTGCTGCTCGCACAGCGCGTCACAGCGAGCACGCCGGCCGCGGCTCGGGGGATCGCCCGCGCAGACCGACCCGTGGCCGCGCGTTACGCGATCTTCGCGGTCTCGGCCGCGCACGGCACGATGGTGTCGATCATGGCGATGACGCCGGTGCATCTCACGCACCTCACCCACGGCGATTCCGATGCGGCGACCCTGTCGATCATCGGCCTGACGATAAGCCTGCACATCGCGGGCATGTACGCGCTGTCGCCCGTGTTCGGCATCCTGTCCGACAGGGTCGGGCGGGTGCCCACCATCCTCGTCGGCCAGGTGCTGCTCGCCGCGGCGCTGCTCACGGCGTCATTCGGGCAGAGCTCCACGGTCGCCGTCACCGTCGCGCTCGTGCTCCTCGGCCTCGGGTGGAGCGCCTCGACGGTCGCCGGGGCGACGCTCCTCGTCGAGTCCTCATCCGAAGAGCAGCGCACCCGGCGTCAGGGCATCAGCGACTTCACCATGAGCGTCGTCGGCGGCGTCGGGGCCATCGCCGCGGGCGCGGTGCTGGGCGGGATCGGCTACGGCGGCCTCGCGCTGGTCGTGATGGTGCTGGTCGCGGCCTCGGTCGTGATGGCCCCGCTGGGGTGGCGGGCGTCGCGGCGGTCCGCGTCCGCGTCGGCGGAGAAGGTGGGGACCGATGGCTGACTGGTCGGACGTCGGCGAGGCCTACGCGGCCTCGTTCGCGGTGCTGTGCGCCGGGTCGGTCGACGCCGTGCTCGACGAGGCCGCGGCGCGCACCGGCGGGCGGGTGCTGCTGGACGTCGGCACGGGACCCGGCACCGTTGTGGCGGCCGCTGTCGCGCGAGGATGGGATGCCGCCGGCGTGGACGCTGCCGAGTCCATGATCGCCACCGCGCGCAGCCGCCATCCCGGCCTGCCCTTCTTCGTCCGTGCGCTGCCGCGTCTGGGCCTCGAGGACGAGACCGCGGATGCCGTCACGGCGAACTTCGTCCTGAACCATGTTCCGGATGCCCGAGAGTCGGCCGGCGAGCTCGCCCGCGTGGCGAAGCCGGGCGGCGTGGTCGTGGCCACGATCTGGCACGGGGTCGTGAGTCCGCTCCGGCCGATATGGGACGCCGTGCTGGACGCCGCCGGGCTCGACCGCCCCGCCGACAAGACCTTGCCGCCCGACAAGGACTTCGGGCGCGACGCCGACGGCGTCGCGGCGATGTTCCGCGACGCGGGTCTCGCCGACGTGCGGGCTCGGATCGTCGCGTGGGACTTCGCGTTCACCCCCGACGAGCTGTGGATCGGAGTCGAGGGCGGGGTCGCCACCGTGGGCGGCATCTATCGCGCGCAGGATGCCGCCACGCGGGGTCGGATGGCTGCCGCCTACCGCCGGGTCACAGACGAGCTGGCCGGTTCCGGCGGACGGGTGACCGTGCCGCACCGGGCTGTGCTGGTCTCGGGCCGCCCCTCCTGATCCGTCCCCTCACCGGCACCTTCTCACCCCGTGACCGGTGCTCCGGAACTCAGAACCGGGTCTCGACGAGATCGACGAGCGTGGCGCCGGCAGGGTCGAACGACTCGTCATCGAGGGTGTCGACGACGGGCACGAGCCGCCACTTGTCGAACATCGTGCAGGGGTGCGAGAGGCCGAACACCACCAGGTCGCCGAGGGCGAGAGGAGAGGCCGGCGTGACACGCAGAAAGCCGTGCTGGTCGTTGAGCTTCGTGAGTTCGGCGCCGGGGAGCGGCATCCGTCCTCCGTCCGAGGCGATCGCATACAGCGGGACGGGCAGCCCTTCGTCGTAGGGGAAGTCGCGCTTGCCGGCGTCGATCAGCACGAGGCCCGACTCTGGGCGCGAGATCACGCGCGCGATCCCGCGCGCCGCGGGGCGCAGACCCGCCCCCTCGAACGGGGAGTTCTGCCGGTAGTACCCGTGATCGTGCACGATGTAGGCGCCCGAGCGCAGCACGAACCGGGCGGAGTCGCCGCCCGCGACAGCAGCGGCGAAGGCCGCACCGACGACATCGGGGTAGGCGCTGCCGCCCGCGGTCACCAGCACATCGCCGTCGTCGTAGAGCGGACGGAACGCGTCGTGGGCGGCGAGGATCTCGTCGACGAACGCCCGGGCCGCCGCAAGACCCTCCGGTCCCCGGCCGTGCGCGATCGCACCCTCGTAGCCGGCCACACCGGCGAGCCGCACCGCGGGCGAGGCGGCGATCCGCTCGGCGAGGGCGACCGCAGCCCCGAGGGACCGCACGCCGGTGCGTCCGCCGGGACGCCCGAGGTCGACGAGGACCTCGAGGGGCCGCGCGGGGGCGTCGCCGAGCGCATGCTCGATGAGATCGATCGTCGCCGGGCCGTCGACCCAGCTCC
The DNA here is from genome assembly GCF_014779795.1 of Microbacterium helvum. Taxonomy (GTDB): domain Bacteria; phylum Actinomycetota; class Actinomycetes; order Actinomycetales; family Microbacteriaceae; genus Microbacterium; species Microbacterium helvum. The sequence continues at coordinate 181,724 of NZ_JACXZS010000004.1, read as the reverse complement.
AGATCCGGGTGCCCGATGCGGCGGCCTCGGCCGCCCAGCGGATCGCCTCGGTCTGCGCGAACTGGTTCGCCAGCATGACGGCCGGGACGCCGGCATCCACCGCCACCCGCAGCTGCCACGGTGTGGCCACCGTGATCCCGGTGGCGCCGGCGTCCAGCTGCCGCTGCCAGAGCGCCGGGGCCATCGTGGTCTTGCCGTGGGGCATGAGCTCGAGGCCTCGCGCGGCGACCCAGCCGGCGAGGAACGCGATGTTGTCGTCGAGCGCGCCCCGGTCGAGGACGAGCAGCGGGGTCCACAGCTCCGCGAGGCGAGGTTCGCGGGCCAGGAACTCCGCGACGGTCAGCCCGGCGGCAGCCGCGGGCAGTCCCTTGTGGTTCCCGATCAGCAGGTCGTCCGGGCCGAGGACGCGCTCGCTCGGCATCACGCCCCCGGCAGGACCGCGACGACGTCGATCTCGACGAGGATGTCGTAGAGATCGGAGCCGACGGTGGTGCGCACCGGGTAGGGCTCGGTGAAGAACTCGCCGTACGCGCGGTTGTACTCGGCGAAGTCGCGCTTGAGGTGCTGCAGGTGGGCGGTTACCTTCACGACGTCGTCGAACGACGCGCCTTTGGCCTCGAGCACGCTGCGCACGTTGCGCAGCACCTGCTGCGTCTGCTCGTACACGCCCCCGGTCACGACCTCACCGGTGGCGGGGTCCTGCGGGCCGAAGCCGGCGGTGAAGAGCAGCCCGTTGGCGGCGACGCCGTGACTGTACGGCCCCGCGGGCTTGGGGGCGTTCTGGATCATGACGGCTTCTTTGGTCATGGCGTTCCTTTCGTGGAGGACTGTGCGGAGGAGTGGATGCCGGCGGCCGAGCCCGCGCGGCGCAGCCCCTGCCCGGCGAGGGCACCGGTGAGCGCACCGTTGCGCAGCACGTGCGCGCCGTTCACGAACACATCGTCGATGCCGCGGGCGAGCGCGCGAGGGTCGTCGTAGGTGGCGGAGTCGGTGACGAGAAGCGGGTCGACGATCGCGACGTCGGCAGCGGCACCGGGCCGAAGGATGCCGCGACCCTCGAGGCCGAAGCGCTCCGCGGTGCGGGCGGCGAGGTGTACGGCCGCGCCCTCCCATTCGAACGACCGGCCGACGTAGGTGCGGAGAAGCCGCGCGAAGGCTCCGGCAGCGCGGGGGTGCGGGACGGCGCCGACGAAGATGCCGTCGGAGCCTCCGGTGTGCCCGTCGAGCGCGAACAGGCGGGCCAGGTTCTCGACCGGACGCTCGTCGCGCACGGCCATCACCGCGTTCACTTCGAGGCGTCCGGCCACGAGCAGGTCGAGCGTGGCGTCGACGACCGAGGCGCCGCGCCGGTGCGCGATCTCGGCGAGCGTGAGCCCGGGTGCCCACGCCCATTCCGCCGACGGGGTGTGCCCGATGCGGATCATCGACGGCCAGTCCGGGCCGAGGCTCGGCTTGTCGGCGACGGCCGGAAACCACTCGTCCCGCAGGCGCGCGCGTTCGTCGGGGTCGATGAGGCGCGCGACGGCGTCGCCGACCTCCAGCGCGCTGTATTCCGGCGGAAGCACGGCCATCGCGACGAGGGTGCAGCCGCGTGTGTACGGGTACATGTCGAAGGACAGGTCGGCGCCCGCAGCGGCGGCCGCGGCCAGCAGCCGTTCGGCGTCGTCCGCATCGACGTGCAGGTGCGAGACGTGACCGCGCAGGCCGTCGTGCGCCGAACCGGCGGCGCAGATCGCGATGACCTCGGCGAGGCCGGCGGCGGTGTTCGCCTCGTAACCGCCGCGCATGTGAGTGACGTACAGGGCGCCGGCCTCGGCGACCGGCGCGCACAGCTGCGCGAGCTCGTCGGCATCCGCGAAGAGGCCCGGCACGTAGTCCAGTCCGGTCGACAGCCCGAGTGCGCCGGCCTCGAGCCCTTCGGCGACGAGCCGTCGCATCTCGGCCAGTTCGACGGCGTCCGCTCGCCCGCGCCGCATGCCCATCACCTCGTGACGGACCGTCCCCGCCGGCACCAGATAGCCGGCGTTGAGCGGGGTCGCGCCGTCGTACGACGCCAGCAGCGCAGCCACACCGCCGCCGGCGTAGCTCGGGTGCGGGCCGTTGATCGCGGCGAAGTACCGGCTCGCCCACACCCCGTCACCGGGGGCGTACGACACGCCGTCCTGCCCGCCGATGACCGTGGTCACACCCTGCCGCAGCAGGGCCAGCTGCACCTGGGGGTCGAAGATCCGGCCGTCCGCGTGCGCGTGGGCGTCGATGAACCCCGGCAGCACGAACCGGCCGCGACAGTCCACGACGGCGTCGCCCGGACGCTCCTCGACCTCACCGATCGTGGCGATGCGACCGTCGACGATCCCGACATCGGCGGTGCGACGAGGTCTGCCCGTCCCGTCGATCACGACGCCGCCTCGCAGCACCGCGCGGTCGGGGTGGGGGGTCATCGGGCCTCCGTCGCTGCGAGGGCCGGCTGACCCGCGTCAGCAGTCTACGCAGTCGGGTGCGCGTGGATGCCGGGGTTCGGGCTCGGGGGCCTCAGCGGCCGAGGGCGGCCAGGGCGAGGTCGACGTCCTCGCCGTCGTTGAAGACGTGGAACGCGACGCGGGCGCGTCCGGCGCGACCGGAGGCGGTGATGCCCGCCGCGCTCAGACGGGCGAGATCGCACCCGTCCGGGTCGTCCCAGGTCACGATCGCGGAGGCGCGGGCGGGCTCGGGCAGACCGAGTCCGGCGCGGAACGCGGCGGCGAGACCCGTGGCGTGCCGGTACAGCTCGCCCGGGTCGATCGAGGCGAACAGCTCGAGGGCGGGCGCGGCGCCGACGAAGGCCTGCCACGCGGGCGAGACGTCGAACCTGCGGGCGTCGTCGGCGAGCTCGACCCCGACGCCGTAGCAGGACGACCACGGGTCGTCGCCGGCGTACCATCCCGCATGCACGGGAGTCAGCGCGGCGGTGAGGCGCTCCGACAGTGCGAGGAACGCGACACCGCGCGGCGCGCACAGCCATTTGTACGCGTGACACACCACGGCGTCGAAGTCGGAGGCCGCGACCGGCAGCCACCCGACGGCCTGGGTGGCATCGCACAGTGTGAGCGCATCATGGCGGGCGGCCGCAGAGACGACGGCTGCGGCATCCGCCACCTCTCCCGTCGCGGACTGCACGATCGAGAAGGCGACCAGCGCGGTCTCGGGACGCACTGCCGCGGCGAGGTCGGCGAGTGCCGCTGTGCGGACGCGGATGCCGCGCCCGGCGTGGACGAACGGCAGGACGACCGACGAGAACTCGCCTTCGGGTGCGAGCACTTCGGCGCCGTCGGGCAGCGACGCGGCGATGAGCCCGGCGGCGACGGAGGTCTGGGATCCGATCGCGACGCGCTCCGCGCCGACGCCGACGAGCGTTCCGAACAGCGCCCGTGAGCGTTCGACGGCGGCGCAGTACGACGCGAGGTCCACGCGCCCGGCCGAGGCCGCGTCGAGATCGGCGATGACGGCAGCGCGGGTGGCGCGCGCGGGAAGGCCTGTCGTGCACGCCGCGAGGTAGTCGCGTGCGCCCGGGAACTCGCGCTGCGCGGCGCGGATCGCGGGGGAGGAGTCGACCAGTGCGGACATGCCTCCAGCCTGGGGTCCGACCATTGCTCACGTCTAGGACAGGTATTCCATGAAACTCATAACGAACGCTTATGCTCGCCTCATGACGGACGTGCTCGACGACGATCCCGGGTTCGACGCGCGCGAGCTGCGCCTGGTGAAGGCTGTGGCGGACGCGGGCTCGATCACCGGGGCCGCGCTCGAACTCGGCTACAGCCAGCCCGCGGTGAGCCAGCAGCTCAAGCGCCTCGAGCAGCGCCTCGGCGTCGCGATCGTGGAGCGCGTCGGGCGCAGCGTGCGCCTCACCGATGCCGGACGCATCCTCGCCCGTCACGCGCCCGCTGTCACGACCGCGCTGGATGCGGCGGCCGGCGAGCTCGCCGAGCTGCAGGGCCTGCGGGCCGCACGCGTGCGGCTCATGGCGTTCCCGTCGGCCTCGCCCACGGTCGTGCCGCGGCTGCTGGCAGAGCTGGCGGTGCGGCATCCCGGCATCTCGCTCACCTACGTCGAAGCCGAACCGCCCGAGGCCGTGGATGCGGTTCGCGAGGACCGCACCGACATCGCGCTCACCTTCAGCTATCCGGGCGACCGCGACGACCCGCACGGCACGAGTGCGCGCGGGCTCGACGTGCGCTCGATCGGCGTCGACGAGATGCTCGCGGTGCTGCCGGCCGGGCACGCCGGCGCCGGCGGACCCGTGGTCGACGTCGCGAGCCTCGCCGGCGACGCCTGGATCGCCGGCTGCCCGCGCTGCCGCGGGCACCTGCTGGAGCTGTGCGGCAGGGCCGGCTTCGCGCCGCGCATCGCGTTCGAGACCGACAACTTCGTCGCGGTCGAAGGGCTCGTGGCGCAGGGGATCGGTGTGGCCACGCTGCCGCGCATGGCGGTGGAGTCGTTCCCGCAGCTGCCGGGCCTGCACATCGTGCCGCTGCCGGCGGGGGAGCAGCGCACGCTCCACACCGTCACCGCGCGCGGCGCCGACCGCGTGCCGGCGGTGCGGGCGACCCTCGCGGCGCTGACACGGCTCGTGGCGGAGCCGGCCGCGGCCCCGGCGTGACGGCATCCGCGAACTAGAATCCATGGTGATGTCTTCTTCGCCTGATCCTCGCACCACGACCGCCACCGGGGCCGACGTCCGCGTCCGGTTCTGCCCGTCGCCGACCGGCCTTCCGCACGTCGGACTCATCCGCACCGTGCTGTTCAACTGGGCGTACGCCCGCCATAACGGCGGCAAGCTCGTGTTCCGCATCGAAGACACCGACGCGGCGCGCGACAGCGAAGAGAGCTACCTGCAGCTGCTCGACGCGCTGCGGTGGCTCAAGATCGACTGGGACGAGGGCGTCGAAGTCGGCGGCCCGCACGCGCCGTACCGCCAGTCGCAGCGTCACGACATCTACCGTGAGGTGCTCGACAAGCTCATCGCGGCCGGCGCCGTGTACGAGAGCTACTCGACGACAGAAGAGATCGACGCCCGCAACGAGGCCAACGGGCGCGCCAAGCAGCTCGGCTACGACAACTTCGACCGCCACCTCACCGACGAGCAGAAGGCCGCGTTCCGTGCCGAGGGCCGCGAGCCCGCGTGGCGTCTGCGCGTGCCCGATGAGGACCTCACGTACGTCGACCTGATCCGCGGCGAGGTCACCTTCCCGGCGGGCTCGTTCCCGGACTTCGTGCTCGTGCGTGCCGGCGGCGTTCCGCTGTACCCGTTCGTGAACCCTGTCGACGACGCGCTGATGGGCATCACTCACGTCATCCGCGGCGAGGACCTCATGCCGTCGACGGCGCGTCAGCTCGCGCTGTACGGCGCGCTGGTGGATGCCGGCGTCACGACGTTCATCCCGCGCTTCGCGCACATGCCGCTGGTGCTCGGCGAAGAGGGCAACAAGAAGCTCTCCAAGCGCGACCCCAAGGCCGACCTGTTCCTGCAGCGCGACAAGGGCTTCATCCACGAGGGGCTGCTCAACTACCTGGCGCTGCTCGGCTGGTCGATCGGGCCCGACCGCGACGTCTTCTCGCTCGAAGAGCTCGTCGCCGCGTTCGACATCGTGGACGTCAACCCCAACCCGGCCCGCTTCGACCAGAAGAAGGCCGAGTCGATCAACGGCGACCACATCCGGATGCTCGCGCCCGAGGACTTCGCGGCGCGCCTGGTGCCGTACCTGGCTGCTGCCGGCGTCATCGACGAGACCCCCACCCCGGCGCAGCAGGCGATGCTCGCGGCGTCGGCGCCGCTCGTGCAGGAGCGCATGCAACTGCTCGGGGACGCGCCGGGCCTGCTGGGCTTCCTGTTCAGCGATGAGCTCGCCTACCAGGAGGACGCGCTCGCCTCGCTCCCCGCGAACGCGGATGAGGTGCTGGTCGCATCGGTCGGTGCACTCGAGCTCGTGCCCGAGACGGATTTCTCGGCCGCCGCTGTGCAGGACGCGCTCGCCGGCGCCTTGATCACACCGGTCGACGAGGGCGGCCTGGGCCTCAAGCCCCGCGTCGCCTACGGTCCGCTGCGCGTCGCGCTCAGCGGCCGACGCGTGTCGCCGCCGCTGTTCGAGTCGATGGAGCTGCTCGGCAAGACCGAGACGATCAGACGCCTCGGCGCACTGGTCGAGCACCGGTCCGACGCGCGCGGGTAGCGCCCCGGTTTGGAGCAGGTGCCGGGGTGACGTAGACTCTATCCTCGGCACCGCTTCGGCGGAAACGCCTTGGGGTATGGTGTAATTGGCAACACGGCTGATTCTGGTTCAGTTGTTCTTGGTTCGAGTCCAGGTACCCCAGCAAGACGAAAACCCCCGGTGAACCGGGGGTTTTGTCGTTTCGGCTCACGCCTGCGCGCGATACCGCTCCCAGGAGCGGATGCCGGCGACGATGGCGCCGAACAGGACCGCGCCGACGGGCCAGACGATCCAGGACCTCTCCCACCCGCCGATGAGGCTCCAGGCGAGATAGACGACGAGCAGCAGCGGGCCGTAGATCGAGGCCACGACGCCCACGAGGCTCCGCCGGTCTTCGCGCGCACCGGGGCCGACCGCACGACGGCTCTGCATCAGGGTGGCGGCGGTGGCGGCATCCCCGCTGTTCTTCAGCAGGAGGAAGAGGCCGCCGGCGATCATCAGCAGCATCGCGGCGAGCGCGACGCCGATCCACGTCCGCGACACCTCGGGCGGAGTCAGCATGCTGAGAGTGAGGACGGGAACGATCGCGAGGATCCACAGCCCGACCGCGACCTGCAACGCCGTCGTCCGTCGGTGCGCCGATTGCGAGGCGAGCGCGCCGGCCCAGCGGTCCACCTCGCCGCTGCGAGTGAAGTCGCCGGCGGTGATGCGGGCGAACGGGGTGAGCAGCTGCCGGCGCTGCACGAGGATGAGCACGGCGGCGGCCACGCACCCCAGCAGCACGAGCACGCCGATCAGCGCGCTCTCGTTGGCGCCGAGTCCGATCACTCCCGCGGCAGCGAGAGTCGACAGCACGATGAGCACCGCGGGCGACAGCACGAACAGCGCCTGTGCCGTGGCGAACCGGGTCTGCGTCCGCCGTCGTGCGGCCGTGTAGGCCTCGGCCTCGTCGAGGGTGATCGGCGCGGGCGCGAGCGGTTCTCGCCCAGCGACGGGCGCGGAGGCGATCTGCGCGGCGGGCACGGGCGCGATCTCGGCCGAGATGCCGAGCTGCGGCGCGAGCTCGTCGAGGTTGCCGAACTCGGTGATCACGCGGCCCACCGCCTCGTTCTCGGACATGCCCTGCTCGCGATACGAGGTGTACGCGTCCTCCATCATGGCCTGCAGCTCGGCCTTCGCCTCGGCCAGGCGCGGTGACGCCGGATAGGCGGCGAACATCGTGTCGAGATAGGCGGTGATGACGTTCATGATTCGATCCCTTCCACGAAACGGTCGACGACGGACTTGGTGTCGCGCCACTCGGCGACCTTCTGCATGAGATGTGCGGACCCGCTGGGCGTGATCCGGTAGTAGGTGCGGGGCTTGCCGGAATCGGAGGCCCCTGCGTACGACGTGACCAGACCCGTGGCCTCGAGGCGCTTGACCGCGGAGTACAGCGTCGTCTGCTTGATGGTGTACTCCGCCCCGCTCGTGGTGCTGATCTGCTGAGCGAGCTCGTACGCGTACGACGATCGCTCGCGCAGCAGCGACAGCACCATCAGATCGATGTAGCCGCGGATGGCGTCGGCACTGATCATGGGCGCCTCCTCTCCCTGCTCTTCACGAAACGTAGTACGCCTGACGTAGTACGTCAAGCGTTCCTCGTCGGGGCAAGGGCTACGTCGGGCTGTCGACGTCGACGGATGGATGCCGTCACGCCGGCGCGTCGGCGAGCACCTGCGTGACGGCATCCGTCCCGAGCGTGAAGTAGTCGGGGTTGTCGTCGCTGTGCACGACCAGCATCAGTGCAACGGCTGCCGCCCATGCGTGCGCGCGTCGCCAGGTGGCGACGTCGTAACGGTCGCCGGTCGCGGCGATGAAGCGCGCGCGGCCCCCCGTGTCGAAGGCGAGCCATGCGACAGCGAGGTCGTAGGCGGGATCACCGGCCGTCACGTCGCCGAAGTCGATGATGCCGGCGAGGGCGCCATCGGATGAGACGAGATTGCCGGGGTGCAGATCGCCATGGATCCACACCGGGGGTGCACCCCAGTCGCTGGAGTGCAGTCCGCGGTGCCAGACCGTCGTGAGGGAATCCGTCGCGGCGGCGTCGAGCGCTCCGGCCGCCTGCACGGTCGCGAGACGATCCTGGAACGCCTGGTCGCGGGTCGCCAGGGGGCGTCCGCGCACGGGGTTGACGGGGAAGTCCGCGGGCGCCTCGACGTGCAGGGCGCCGAGCGCCGCCGCGAGCGGCTCGGCCCAGTCTCGGCGGGCGGCGCGCGGAACATCCAGTCCTCGCTCCCCGTCGATCCACGGCACGACAGACCACGCCCACGGATAGCCGGCGGAGGGCACACCGCAGACCAGCGGCGCCGGAACGAGGACCCCGAGCGGGGCGAGCCGGTCGCGGATCAGCGGGAGCACGCGCTGCTCGTTGAGGACGAGCGGCGCCGCGAGTGCGCGGCGGGGGAGGCGCACGGCGTGCGCCTCGCCGAGTCGCCAGACCTCGCTGTCCCATCCTTCGGAGAACTTGCCGAGGGTGAGCGTGTCGACGTCGGCGATCGTCTGAGCCTGCTCCGTCACCAGTCGGCGCACGAGCGCGGCATCGATGTCGACCTCGGCGGCGGGCTTGTCGGGCATCGTTCGAACCTACTCGGGTCCAGAATCTGTTGACACTTGTGTTTATGTGGGAATCTGTTGTAATGTGTGGGAATCCACGGAAGGACCCGCAGATGTACGCAACGGAGCGCCATGAGCAGATCGAGCTCCTGCTGGCCGCGCAGGGGCGCGTCAGCGTGGTCGAGCTCGCCGACCGATTCGCCGTCACGACCGAGACGATCCGCCGTGACCTCGACCACCTCGAGTCGATCGGTGCGCTGCGACGCGTGCACGGCGGCGCAGTGGGCCGCGAACGTGCGAGCACTCGCGAACCGTCGCTCGCCGAACGGCGGGAACGCCATGGCGGCGCGAAGGCCGCCATCGGCCTTCGCGCGCTCGACGCGCTGGGCGGTGACTTCACGGGGTCGGTGTTCCTCGATGCCGGCACGACGACGGCCGCCGTGGCGTCCGCACTCGCGCCGCGGCTGTCGACCGAGCGCATCGAGGTCGTGACGCACTCGCTCACTCTCGGCCACGCGCTGGCGGCCGTTCCCGGAGCGTCGCTGTCACTCATCGGCGGTCGCGTGCGTGGGCTCACCGCCGCGGCGGTGGGCGCCGACACCGTTCGTGCGATCGGCGCCCTGCGGCCCGACATCGCCTTCGTCGGCACGAACGGGCTCTCCGCCTTCGGACTCAGCACGCCCGATCCCGACGAGGCGGCGGTCAAGCGTGCGATCGTCGCGGCCGCCCGCCGTGTCGTGGTCGTCGCCGACGCCGAGAAGTTCGGCTCCGAGCTGCTCGTCGGCTTCGCGCCGCTGCACGAGATCGACGTGCTCGTGACCGACGCCGCACCCGACGCCGAGCTGGCCGCTGCGCTCTCAGATGCCGATGTGGAGGTCTGGCTCTCATGATCGTGACACTCACCGCCAATCCGTCGCTCGATCGCACCGTGACGCTGCCCGCACCCTTGCAGCCCGGCGAGGTGCAGGCTGCGCAGTCGGCGCGGGAGGATGCCGGCGGCAAGGGCATCAACGTCGCCCGCGCGATCGTCGCGGCCGGAGCGGCGTGCACGGCCGTGCTGCCGCTGGCAGCCGATGACCCCTTCGACACGGCGCTGCGGGGGAGCGGCCTGGACGCTCACCGCGTGCCGGTCGCCGGTCATGTGCGCGCCAACCTCGCGATCACCGACCCGGCCGGGATCACGACGAAGCTGAATCTTCCGGGCGCCCGGCTCTCGCCCGATGAGATCTCGGCCGTCGTCGATGCCACTGTCACCGCGTCGGCCGGTGCGGACTGGCTGGTGCTCGCCGGCTCCCTGCCTCCCGGCGTGCCCGACGACTTCTACGTCCGCGTGATCGGGGCGGTCCGCGCGGTGTACGGCGCGGAGGCGCCGCGCATCGCGGTCGATGCCGCGGGTCCCGCGCTGGCCGCGGTCGTCGCCCACGGCCGTCCCGACCTCATCAAGCCGAACGACGAAGAGCTCGGCGAGCTGGTCGGCACCTCGCTCGACGGTGCCGATGCGCAGACGGCGCTCGATGTCGCGCGTGCCCTGGTGCCCGAACGCGTCGGAGCGGCGCTGGTCACCCTGGGCGCCCGGGGGGCGCTTCTGGTCGAGCCGGACGGCGCCTGGGCCGCCGTGCCGCCGCCGATCCGCGTCGTCAGCACCGTCGGCGCCGGAGACAGCTCGCTCGCCGGATACGTCCTCGCGCAGACGCGGGGCGACGAGCCCGACGAGAGGCTGCGCCTGGCCATCCGCTACGGGGCGGCCGCGGCATCCCTCCCCGGAACCCAGGCGCCGGCACTCGGTGACCTTCCCGACGGCGACGTGCGCGTCACCCGCCTGTCCTGAACCCACCCACCCGCACGACCCAAACGACCATTGGAGGTCATCGTGGCCGACACCATCACTCCGGGCCTCGTGAGCCTGGACGCCGATCTCGGCGTCGACAAGTCCGCCGTCATCCGCTCGCTCGCCCAGCGCGTCGTCGCGCAGGGTCGCGCGACCGACGCCGAAGCGCTGTACGCCGACGCATGGGCGCGCGAGCAGAAGGACGAGACGGGGCTTCCCGGCGGGATCGCCATTCCGCATGCGAAGAGCGCCGCCGTCACGACGCCGTCGCTCGCCTTCGCGCGCCTGAAGCCGGGCGTCGACTTCGGCGCCCCGGACGGCGCCGCAGACCTGGTGTTCCTGATCGCGGCGCCGGCCGACGCGGCCGAGGCTCACCTCGCGGTGCTGTCGAAGCTCGCCCGCAGTCTCATGCAGGAGGACTTCACGGCGGGCCTGCGCGCCGCAGGCTCCGACGACGACGTGGTCGCCCTCGTGCGCGCCGCGATCGGTGAGGGGGATGCGGCGCCCGCGGCGCCTTCGTCGACCGCAGCCGCTCCACCGGCCGGTCCGGCCGCGGATGCCCTGACCATCGACGGGCGCCCCGCACGCGTGGTCGCGGTGACGGCGTGCGCCACCGGAATCGCGCACACCTTCATGGCGGCCGATGCCCTGACAGCGGCCGGCAAGAAGGCCGGCATCGATCTGGTCGTCGAGCCGCAGGGCTCCAGCGGCTACCAGGCGCTGCCCCGCGAGGTCATCGACGGCGCCGACGCGGTGATCTTCGCGACCGACGTCGACGTGCGCGAGCCGCAGCGCTTCGCGGGCAAGCCTGTGGTGCGCTCGGGCGTCAAGCGCGGCATCGAGCAGCCCGCGCAGCTCATCGCCGAGGCGGTGGCGGCGGCGCACGACCCGTCGGCCGCACGCGTCGGCGGCGAGACCGCGGCGGTCGCCGCCGCGCCCGCCGAGAGCATCGGCTGGGGTGCGCGGATCCAGCGGATCCTGCTCACCGGCGTGAGCTACATGATCCCGTTCGTCGCCGGCGGCGGCCTGCTGATCGCGCTCGGGTTCCTGCTGGGCGGCTACGACGTCAACAAGGACGCCGCGACCGTGATCATCGACAACGCGCTGTGGGATCTGCCGGCAGGCGGCCTGGGGCAGTACCTCGGTTCGGTCGCCTTCATGATCGGCGTGACCTCCATGGGGTTCCTGGTGTCCGCCCTCGCCGGCTACATCGCGTTCGCGATCGCCGACCGTCCCGGGATCGCCCCCGGATTCGTGGCGGGTGCGGTCGCGGTGCTCATGAACGCCGGCTTCATCGGCGGGCTGCTCGCCGGTGTCGTCGCGTGGTGGATCGGCACGTGGCGCGCGCCCCGCTGGCTGCGCGGTCTCATGCCCGTCGTGATCATCCCGCTGCTGGCCTCGATCGTCGCGTCGGGTCTCATGATCCTCTTCCTGGGACGACCCATCGCCACGCTCATGGAGGGCCTCAACTCGTGGCTGACCGACCTGGCGGCGACCGACGCGATCATCCTCGTCGGCGTCATCCTCGGCCTCATGATGTGCTTCGACCTGGGCGGCCCCGTCAACAAGGTCGCGTACGCCTTCGCGGTCGCGGGCCTCGGCGCGGGGTCGGCCGAGAACCCCACCCCGTACCTGATCATGGCGGCCGTGATGGCGGCGGGCATGGTGCCGCCGCTGGCGATGGCGCTGGCCTCGACCGTGCTGGCGCGCAACCTGTTCCCGCCCGTCGAGCGCGAGAACGGCAAGGCCGCGTGGCTGCTGGGCGCCTCGTTCATCAGCGAGGGCGCGATCCCGTTCGCCGCGGCCGACCCGCTGCGGGTCATCCCCGCCTCGATGATCGGCGGCGCGGTGACCGGTGCCCTGTCGATGGCGTTCGGCGTGCAGTCCCTCGCGCCCCACGGCGGCGTGTTCGTGCTCTTCGCCATCGACCCGTGGTGGGGGTTCCTGGTGGCGATCGCGGCGGGCACCGTCGTCTCGGCCTTCGCGGTGGTCGCCCTCAAGCGCTGGGTCGGGCGCAAGGAACTCGAGCAGGCCGAATCGGGCGTACCCGTGGCGGCGTGACCTGATCGTCAGACAGAATCGGAATCGTCGATCCGCCCACCACCGTTCCGACGGCGGATCGGACCAGACAGGAGAGAACCATGGCAGAACGTCAGGCCACCATCGCGAGCAGCTCGGGTCTGCACGCGCGTCCCGCGAAGCTGTTCGTGCAGGCCGTGCAGGCCCAGCCAGTCCCGGTGACGATCGCCGTCGAGGGCGGTGCCGACCTGAATGCCGGCAGCATCCTGTCGCTCATGGGACTCGGCGCGTCGCAGGGGACGGTCGTGACGCTCAAGGCCGAAGGAGAGGGTGCCGACCAGGCTCTGGACGAGCTGGTCGCGCTCCTGGAGACCGATCTCGACGCACAGTGAGGGTCTTCACCCTGCTCCGGCACGGGTGAGAGAAGACGAGACGACGGATGCCGCGGGTCGAAGCCGCCGCAGCATCCGTCGTCTCGTGCGTGTGAGGAGGGGTGTCAGATGTCGACCGAGTCGCCCGGATCGAGCAGCACGAGTTCGCCGCCGTCCTGCTGGGCTGCCCACCCGAGGCGACCTCGGCCCATGTCTCGTCCGGCGACCGACAGCGTCAGGTCGTGCGTGCCGAACACCTGGCGGGGCGCGACGGCGAGCACGAAGTCCATGGCCTCGCCGATCTTCAGCCACGGAGCGCCGACCGGCGCCGCAAGCAGCTTCACGGGCCGTCCGGGCTCGGCATACGAGTCGCCGGGGTAGTAGAACTCGTCGTTGACGAGCACGCCGACGTTGTCCACCACCGGGATCGACCGGTGGATCACGGCGTGCGTGCCGCCGAAGAACTCCAGGCGGAACGGCTCGACCTCGACGACATCGCCCGGGTGGACGACGGTGATGTCGAAGTCCGCGGCGGCCTTCGCGACTCCCTCGGGAGCGTAGATCGGGGTGCCGGGGAACTGATCGAGGATGCGCTGGAGGTGGTCGGCCGTCCAGTGGTCTGCGTGCTCGTGGGTGACGACGATCGCCACGACGCCTTCGAGGTCGAGGGGGGCCGTGAACGAGCCCGGGTCGATGACGATGGTCCGGCCGCTGTCGGTGAGGGTGAGCGTCGCGTGCTCGAACTTGGTGACTCGCATGACGATGAGTCAAGCGCTCCGCGCGACGGGCGGCAAGCCGGGCGGCGCGCCGCCGCCTCGATTTGGAGCGACGATGCGGGGCGTGGCATAATCGAACGGTTGCCTGAACGGCCCCATCGTATAGCGGCCTAGTACGCCGCCCTCTCACGGCGGTAACGCGGGTTCGAATCCCGCTGGGGTCACCAGTCAGGCAACAACGTCGCAGCTCCGGCTGCGGCGCGCTGTACGGCCCCATCGTATAGCGGCCTAGTACGCCGCCCTCTCACGGCGGTAACGCGGGTTCGAATCCCGCTGGGGTCACCACGACGAAGAGCCCCGGTCCACTGCGGACCGGGGCTCTTCGCTTGTCCGGGATCGGCGTCCCCGACGCCGGGACTCAGGCCGCGTCGTCGCGGGATGCCGTGCCCTCCGCCGTCGCGGCGTCCGAGGCGCGCCGGCGCCGGCGCCGGCCGCGCACGATGAGCCAGACGATGAGTGCGGCCACGGCAGCCACGGCGATCCAGGGGATCAGGAACCCGAGGGCGACGACGATGCCGTTGAGCGTCGCCACGAGGCCGTTCCATCCGGCGGCGAGTCCGTCAGTGAAGCCTGCGGGGTCGGCCGAGACGGGAGCCGACTCGGGCGTCAGCGTGACCGACAGCGTCGACATCGCCACCTGGTCGTCGATCAGCTTGAGCTGCTGCTGATACGACTCCAGCAGCGCCTGTCGTTCCGACAGCGCCGACTCGGCGGCGATGAGGTCGGATACGCTCCCGGCCTGCCCCATCAAGGCGGTCAGCCGGTCCATCGATGCCTGCGCGGCATCGATGCGCGCCTGCAGATCGACCGTCTGCGATGTGACGTCCTGCCGATCGACGTTCGTCGCCGTGACGGTGCCGAGGTCGTCGAGCGTGCCGAGCACCGCCGTCAGTTCGTCGGCCGGCACGCGCACGGTGATCCAGCCGCCGTCGGTCGGTGAGGGGTACGGCATGGCATCGGGTGCGATGACGCCGTCGGTGACGCCGCTCTGCGCGGGGTCGACGGGGGAGCCGTCTGTGCCGACGCTCATCGACTCGACATAGCCGCCGTGCTGAGCGGCGGTGTCGGCGATGGTGCGGGCCGCGGCATCCACATCCTCCACGGTGACGGATGCGGACGCCGTCGTGACGATGTCTCGGCCCGCCGTCGCCCCGCCGGTGTCGGCTGCGATCCCACTCGCCTGGTCGGATGCCTCCGCCGGCGGAGCGGAGCCGTCGCGGGAGCCGCTGTTGGACTCGAAGGCACCGCTGTCGGCCGGCGCGACCGCAGCGCTGTCGCCCGCGCCGGTCGGCGTCACCAGGGCGCCCACGGTCGGCGCGATCACGGCGGCGACCACGATCACCGCGGCGGCCGCGCCGCCCGCGATCCACAGGCGCCCGCGACGGCGCCGCCGTGCGGTGTCGCGCACGCGTTCCCGGGCGATGTCGGCGAACAGCGCGTCCTCGATCTCGTCGATGCGCTGCGGGCTCAGTTCGGGAAGGGATGCCGCACCCTGCGGATCCCGTGGCTGCGTGTTCATGTGCTCTCCTTCACGACGGTCCGCAGGCGGGTGCGGATGCGGGAGAGACGATTGCGGACGACGCCGTGCGCGACGCCCAGCTGCTCGGCGGCCGCCTGATAGGCGTACCCCTCGGTCGCGCACAGCCGGAAGATCTCGCGGTCGAGCTCGCCGAGCCCGGCCACCTCGCGCAGGATCGCCTCGGCGAGCTCGGCGTCCACGACCTGCTGCTCGACGTCCACCGTGTCGGGCAGGCTCTCGTCGGCCGGGGCCGCCGTGTGATCGCGGTCGCGACGCTGCCGGCGGATGCGGTTCGCGGACTGGTAGCGGCAGATCGTCGCCAGCCAAGGCAGAAGCGAGTCGCCGGCGAGCTCAAACCCGGGGAGCTTGCGCCACGCGACCAGGAAGGTCTCCTGTGCGACCTCCTCCGCATCCGCCGGATTGCCGACCAGCCCGTGCGCGAGCCAGTACACCGGCCGCACGTAGGCGCGGTAGATGGCGCGGAAGGCGCGTTCGCTTCCGCCAGCGGCCAGCGCCGCCAGCGCGGCGTCGCCCTGCGGGGCGTCGTGCGGACCGTCCTCTGCCATCGCTGTCCTCCGAACCCTCGAATCATCTCTCACTCAGCCGGTGTCGGCACAGGGCGGATCGTCTCAGACGGATCCGTCGCGACACGCGAGGTGCGGCATCCCGAGCCTGTAGTCTGTTGCGAGCGAGAGGGAGTATCCCGCAACCGCGCATCCGTCATCACGGGTCCCGACAGTGCGACCCCGGGTGTGCGACGCAGGCCGCAGGCCTGCGGGGGAGAGACTTTCGGATTCGACCGACCCCTCTCCGCATTCTCGAAAGGCCCTCAATGGACCTCGATCTCCCGCTGTGGTTCGAAATCGGATCCCTGGTGATCCTGACGCTGATCCTCCTCGCCGATCTGCTGCTCATCCTCAAGCGCCCGCACATCCCGTCGACCAAGGAGTCGACCCTGTGGGTCATCTTCTACGTCGTGCTCGCCCTCATCTTCGCGGGGCTCATGTGGATCTTCGCCGGCGGCGAGTACGCCGGGCAGTTCGTCGCCGGCTGGCTCACCGAGTACAGCCTGTCGATCGACAACCTCTTCGTCTTCGTGCTGATCATGACCCAGTTCGCGGTACCGCGCCGGTACCAGCAGGAGGTCCTGATGGTCGGCATCATCATCGCGCTCGTGCTGCGCGGGATCTTCATCATGCTGGGCTCGGCGATCATCGAGCAGTTCAGCTGGGTGTTCTACATCTTCGGGGCGTTCCTGGTGTGGACCGCGTGGCGGCAGGCGTTCCCCGGCGGCGACCACGACGAGGACGTGCAGCGCGAGAACTTCATCGTGCGTGTCCTCCGCCGCACCATCGACATCAGCGACCACTACGACGGCGCGAGGATCCGCACCGTCGTGGACGGCAAGAAGATGTGGACGCCGATGATCATCGTGTTCGTCGCGATCGGCGTGACAGACCTGCTGTTCGCGATCGACTCGATCCCCGCGATCTTCGGCATCACGCAGAGCCCGTTCATCGTGTTCACCGCGAACATCTTCGCGCTGATGGGCCTGCGCCAGCTGTACTTCCTGCTCGGCGATCTGCTCGACCGCCTGCGCTACCTCCACTACGGCATCGCGTTCATCCTCGCCTTCATCGGTCTGAAGCTCGTGTTCCACGCCATGCACGTCAACGAGCTGCCCTTCATCAACGGCGGCGAGCCGATCGACTGGGCGCCCGAGATCTCGACCTGGATGTCGCTCGGCGTCATCGTCGTGTCGATGGCGGTGGCGACGATCGCGAGCCTCGTCGCGTCGGCTCGCGACAGGCGGAACGGTGTGGATGCCGCATCCGCCGCGGACGGATCGGCCGGGCACGACGCGCACTGAACGCGATCCGCGCGAGTCGAGCCCACCCGTGCCGGTGGTAACCTGGGCTCGTGCGGATCGCTCGCCTTCTCCTTAGCGGCCGCGACGAGTCCTAGTTCCCAGGCCTCCCTCGTCGCGGAGTTCGTCGCGGGCCCCCACCCCCCTCACGGCCCCGGTTTGTCGCGGGCGCCGTCCCATCCGAGGAGAACGACAGAGCAATGAGCACGATCGACGCATCCGGCATCCCGGACCGCCCCCGCACGCTGGCCGAGAAGGTCTGGGACGACCACGTCGTCGTCCGAGGCGAGGACGGCCAGCCCGACCTGATCTACATCGACCTGCACCTGGTGCACGAGGTCACGAGCCCGCAGGCGTTCGACGGACTGCGCGCCGAGGGCCGCCCCGTGCGGCGTCTGGACCTGACCATCGCGACCGAGGACCACAACACCCCCACTCTCGACATCGACAAGCCGATCGCCGACCTCACCAGCCGCACGCAGATCGAGACGCTGCGTCGCAACGCCGACGAGTTCGGGGTGCGACTGCACTCCCTGGGCGACAAGGAGCAGGGCATCGTCCACGTCGTGGGCCCGCAGCTCGGCCTCACGATGCCGGGCATCACGGTCGTCTGCGGCGATTCGCACACGTCGACCCACGGCGCCTTCGGCGCGATGGCGTTCGGCATCGGCACGAGCGAGGTCGAGCACGTGCTGGCGACCCAGACACTGCCGCTGAAGCCCTTCAAGACGATGGCCATCACCGTCGAGGGCGAGCTGAAGCCGGGCGTGACCGCGAAGGATATCGTGCTCGCGATCATCGCGAAGATCGGCGCCAACGGCGGACAGGGCTACGTGCTCGAGTTCCGCGGCAGTGCGATCCGGTCGCTCTCGATGGAGGGCCGGATGACGATCTGCAACATGTCGATCGAGGCCGGTGCGCGCGCGGGCATGGTCGCCCCGGACCAGACCACCTTCGACTACGTGCAGGGGCGTCCACACGCGCCGCAGGGGCAGGATTGGGAGGACGCGGTCGCCTACTGGCGGACGCTCCCCAGCGACGAGGGCGCGGTGTACGACGCCGAGGTCTTCCTCGACGCCGGCGAGCTGGAGCCGTTCGTCACGTGGGGCACGAACCCCGGCCAGGGCGTGTCGCTGTCCGGCGTGGTGCCCACGCCGTCCGACATCGCCGACCCCAACGAGCGCGCTGCCGCGGAGCGCGCGCTGGAGTACATGGACCTGAAGCCGGGAACGGCGCTGAAAGAGGTCCCGGTCGACGCGGTCTTCATGGGCTCGTGCACCAACAGCCGCATCGAGGACCTGCGGGCCTTCGCATCCGTGGTGAAGGGACGCAAGAAGGCCGACGGCGTGCGCGTCATGGTCGTCCCCGGTTCGGCGCGCGTGCGCCTGGAGGCCGAGGCCGAGGGCCTCGACAAGATCTTCGAGGAGTTCGGTGCCGAGTGGCGCTTCGCGGGCTGCTCGATGTGCCTCGGCATGAACCCCGACCAGCTCGCGCCGGGGGAGCGCTGCGCCTCCACGAGCAACCGCAACTTCGAAGGACGCCAGGGCAAGGGCGGCCGCACCCACCTGGTCTCGCCGCTCGTCGCGGCCGCCACCGCGGTGCGCGGCACGCTCTCGAGCCCGAGCGACCTGGGCGAGCTCGTCGGATCGGCTGCGGACGGACAGGGAGCCTGACATGGAGAAGTTCACCACCCACACCGGCATCGCCGCACCGCTGAAGCGCTCGGCCGTCGACACCGACCAGATCATCCCCGCGGTCTACCTCAAGCGCGTCACCAAGACGGGCTTCGACGACGCGCTGTTCGCCAGCTGGCGCCAGGACCCGGAGTTCGTCCTGAACCAGCCCGCCTACCAGGGTGCCAGCATCCTCGTCGCAGGTCCCGACTTCGGCACCGGATCGAGTCGTGAGCACGCCGTGTGGGCGCTGCGCGACTTCGGCTTCAAGGTCGTGCTCAGCCCTCGGTTCGCCGACATCTTCCGCGGGAACGCGGGCAAGCAGGGCCTGGTCACGGGCGTGATCTCGGAGCAGGATCTCGACGCGGCGTGGGCGGCCATCGACGCCGATCCGGGCGCCCGGATGACCGTCGATCTGCAGGCCCGGACGGCCTCGATCGGCGAGCTGGAGCTCGGTTTCGACATCGATGATTACACTAGGTGGCGGCTTCTCGAAGGGCTCGACGACATCGGGCTCACGCTGCGCGAGGCAGACAGGATCGCGCAGTTCGAGGCTCGCCGAGAGGCGTGGCGGCCGCGGACGCTTCCTGTTCCGTGAGCCGGGTCGGGCGCCCCAACCGGGCGCCCGCTCCGCCGCAAGCCGCCGTCGGGCAGAACCCCGAGCAACCCTCGGGCGACAGCCCCCGACCGATACAGTGAGGTCCACCGGATGAAGTCGCTTCTGAATGTCGCCGCGGGCGCAGAGACGGTCGCGAAGTCGGGAGAGAAGCACGTGAACGGTGAAGTCCTCGCCATCCGCGGCGGACGCCCCCTGACCGGTCGGGTCGAGGTGAAGGGTGCCAAGAACCTCGTCACGAAGGCGATGGTCGCGGCCCTTCTCGGCGAGACCACGAGCGTCCTCCGCGACGTCCCCGACATCAGCGACGTCCAGGTCGTGCGCTCTCTGCTCGAGGTCCACGGCGTCCGCGTCTGGGACGGTGAAGAAGAGGGGACGATCCACCTCGACCCGAGCGGCGCGGTTGCGGCCCACTTCGAAGAGATCGACGCGCACGCGGGTGCCTCCCGCATCCCGATCCTGTTCTGCGGTCCGCTCCTGCACCTGCTCGGCGAGGCGCTCATCCCCGACCTCGGCGGCTGCCGCATCGGCGACCGCCCCATCAACTTCCACATGGACGCGCTGCGCGCGTTCGGCGCGGTCGTCGACAAGAGCTACGAGGGCATCCGCATCACGGCCCCGAACGGCCTGCACGGCGCCAACATCGAGCTGCCCTACCCGAGCGTCGGCGCGACCGAGCAGGTGCTGCTCACCGCGGTGCGCGCCAAGGGCGTCACCGAGCTGCGCAACGCCGCCATCGAGCCCGAGATCATGGATCTCATCGCGGTGCTGCAGAAGATGGGCGCGATCATCTCGTACGAGCCCAACCGCGTCATCTTCATCGAGGGCGTCGACTCGCTGCGGGGCTACGACCACCGCGCGATCTTCGATCGCAACGAGGCGGCCTCGTGGGCGTGCGCGGCGCTGGCGACGGACGGCGACATCTTCGTGGGCGGCGCCCGGCAGCAGGAGATGCTGACGTTCCTCAACGTGTTCCGCAAGGCCGGCGGCTGGTTCGACGTGCGCGAGGACGGCATCCAGTTCCGCCGCGGCGGCGCGCTCAAGCCGGTCGTGGTCGAGACCGACGTGCACCCGGGGTTCATGACCGACTGGCAGCAGCCGCTCATCGTCGCCCTCACGCAGGCCGAGGGCCAGTCCACCGTCCACGAGACGGTCTATGAGAACCGCCTCGGCTTCACCGAGGCGCTGAACCTCATGGGCGCCGACATCGTCGTGCACCCTGACGGCATCGACGCACCGGGCCGCCGCGTGCCGCGCCGCGCGCTCGAGCAGGCTGCCGTCATCAACGGCCCGACGCCGCTGCACGGTGCGGACGTCGTCGTGCCCGACCTGCGGGGCGGGTACAGCTACGTGATCGCGGCCCTTGCCGCCGAAGGCGAGTCGGTGGTGCGCAACATCGGCATCATCCGCCGCGGGTACGAGAAGTTCCTCACCAAGCTCGAGATGCTCGGTGCCGACTTCGACGTCATCGGGTGACGCGTTGAGCCCCCGTCGACCGCGCGCTTCCCGCGAGAAGACGCGTCCGAGCATCTTCTGGCCGCTTGCCGCCATCGTCGTGCCGCTCGTGGGTCTGATCTTCAAGATCGAGATCGAGGGCGGCGAGAAGCTGCCCCGCGACGGCGCCTTCGTGCTGGCGCCCAACCACGTGAGCGAGATCGACCCGCTCGTGGTCGCCGTCGCCGTGTGGCGCCTGGGCCGCGCTCCCCGGTTCATGGCGAAGGAGAGCCTCTTCCGCGTCCCCGTCCTCGGCTGGGTGCTGCGTCGCACGGGGATGGTGCCCGTGTCGCGGGCGACCTCCACTGCGGCCGCCCGTGCCACGCTCGAGTCGTCCGAGACGCTGGTGCGCCACGGGCGCGGCGTCATCGTGTACCCCGAAGGCTCGCTCACGCGCGAGCCTGAGCTGTGGCCCATGCGCGGCAAGACCGGTGCGGTCCGCCTCGCGCTGGCCGGCGGCATCCCCGTCATCCCGATGGCGCAGTGGGGCGCGCAGCAGGTCCTGCCGCGCTACGGCAAGCTCAAGCTGTGGCCGTTGCGCCGCCGGGTGCGTGTGATCGTGGGCGATCCCGTCGATCTGTCGGCGTACACCGATGCGGCCGCGTCGCAGACGGCGCTCGTCGCAGCCACCGACGTCGTCATGGCCGACATCGCAGGGCTGCTGTCACGGCTGCGTGGCGAGCCTGCGCCCGCGACCCGCTGGAATCCCGCCGACCACGGGCAGAAGGAGACGGGTCGCCTTGAGTCGTAGGCAGGATTCCACGCGCCCGCGGGTCGCCGTCGTCGGCGCCGGAAGCTGGGGCACGACGTTCGGCAAGATCCTTGCCGACGGTGGCGCGCATGTCACCATGTGGGCGCGCCGTCCGGAGCTCGCGACCGAGATCCAGGAGGGCAAGCGCAACAGCGAGTACCTTCCCGGCATCAACCTGCCCCGCGACATGCACGCGACGCACCACCTGTCCGAAGCTCTCGAGGGTGCGGAGCAGGTCTACCTGTCGATCCCGAGCCAGGCGGTGCGGCAGAACCTCAAGGCCGTGCGCCCCCTGATCGCCAAGACGGACGTGCCGATCGTGTCGCTCATGAAGGGCGTCGAGCGGCGGACGGGCCTGCGCATGAGTCAGGTCATCGAACAGGAGCTCGGCTGCGACCCGGCGCGCATCGCGGTGGCCTCCGGCCCCAACCTCGCGCTCGAGATCGCCCGCGAACAGCCGACCGCTGCGGTGATCGCCTCGACGAGTCAAGAGACGGCTGATGCGGTCGCCCGCCGCGCGCGCAACGGCTACTTCCGCACGTTCGTCAACACCGATGTCATCGGCACGGAGTTCGGCGGCGTGCTCAAGAATCTCATCGCCGTCGCGATCGGCATCGTCGACGGCGTGGGCTACGGCGAGAACACCAAGGCGTCGATCATCACCCGCGGCCTCGTCGAGATGACCGACTTCGCCGTCGCGTTCGGCGCGCAGCCCGAGACGCTGCAGGGCCTCGCGGGCCTGGGCGACCTCATCGCGACGTGCCAGTCGCCCCTCAGCCGCAACAACACCGCCGGGCGCCTGCTCGGCCAGGGCTACCGCTTCGACGACGTGGTCAAGCAGATGAACCAGACGGCGGAGGGGCTCGCATCGGTCGCGCCCATCCTGCAGCTGGCGCGCGAGGTCGGCGTGCAGATGCCGATCGTCGAGCAGGTCAAGATGGTGCTCGACGGCACCATGAACCCTCGGGACATCGCGCCCCACCTGACGACAGACGACGACACCCCTCAGGGGGAGAGGACGCAGAATGGACAAGCCGGCGGTGGCGGTGCTCTTTGGCGGTCGATCCAGCGAGCACTCGATCAGTTCCGCAACGGCGGGCGGGGTGCTGCGGGCGATCGACCGTGACCGCTACCGGGTGATCCCGATCGGCATCACCCGCGACGGCGTGTTCGTCCTCGAGGACGACGATCCCGACAAGTTCGCGCTCGACGCCGACCGCCTTCCCGAGGTGATCGACAACGGCTCGCGGGTCGTGTGGCCCGAGGGCGGCGCGGATCGCACGCTGCGCGTGCGCCGCGCCGACGGCACGGTCGACGACCTCGGCCGTCTCGACGTCGTGCTGCCGATCCTGCACGGCCTGCACGGCGAGGACGGCACCGTCCAGGGCTTCTTCGACACGCTGGGCATCCCGTACGCGGGCGGCGGGGTGCTCGACTCGGCGCTGTGCATGGACAAGCACTTCATGAAGATCGTCCTCGCGGCCGCCGGCGTGCCGGTGTCGCCGTGGGTGACGGTCACGCGCGCCCGCTGGGAGAGCGATCCCGAGGGAGTGCGGGTGGATGCCGCGGCCCTGGGTGAGCCGACGTTCGTCAAGCCCGCGCGCGCGGGGTCGAGCGTGGGCGTCTCGAAGGTCCACGAGGCGTCCGAGCTGGACGGCGCACTCGCGCTGGCGTTCGCCGAGGACGACAAGGTGCTCATCGAGTCCGCCATCGTCGGCCGCGAGGTCGAGGTGGCCGTGCTCGAAGGGCGCGGCGGCGCCGGCGCACGGGCATCGCTCCCCGGTGAGATCGTGCTCACGACGCGGGAGTTCTACGACTTCGAGGGCAAGTACCTCGGGGGCGACGGGGCGGACGTCGTGTGCCCGGCCGATCTGACGGCCGCCGAGATCGCGGCGATCCAGGACCTCGGCGTCCGCGCGTTCGACGCGGTGGACGGCCGCGGGCTCGCGCGCGTCGACTTCTTCCTCACGGCCGACGGCCTGTACGTCAACGAGCTGAACACGATGCCCGGCTTCACGCCGATCTCGATGTTCCCGAAGTGCTGGCTCGCGTCGGGCATGACCTACCCCGAGCTGATCACGGAGCTCATCGACACGGCGCTGGAGCGCGCCGCCTGACGGCCGCGGGGGACGCGTCAGCCGTTGTCGGCGGTCGCGTCCTCGAGCAGCGTCTCGGTGTTGGTGCAGGCCGAGACGCTGGTCGTGGCGTTCTGCACGACTCGTTCGCCCAGCTGGGTGAGTGCCTCGTTGGGCGAGACCGCCTCGTTGTCGATGAACACCTCGACGGCGGGTTCACGCCCGTACGTGGTGACGAGATACTTCGGCGCCTGCGTCTCGTCGACGACCCAGTCGACGCCGCCGAGGGTGATGCACTTCGCCTCGGTCGGCCCGGGTGCCGCGACACCGCAGCGCAGCAGGATGGCCGACCCGTCGTTGCCCCACGCGCCAGTCGCCTGGGCGTCGGTCCAGATCCGGGACTGCCCGTCGACCGAGCCGGGCAGTCGCACGCTCACTTCGGCGCACGCCGGGTCGTTGGCGTCCTCCGCCGGAACCATGTCGACGGTCGTCGAGCAGCCCGCGAGGCCGACCGTCGCGACGACGACGAGTCCGGCGGCGGCCAGGGAGGGGATCAGACGCACTGTTCCAGGCTAACCCCGGCGTGACGGCATCCCGGACCCACGACGGTACCGTGGACGGATGGTCGACGAGCACGCGGATCCGACGGTGGGGGAGCTCAGCGAGGGGGCGATTCTTCGGAGCATCCTCGACAGGCTGGGCGCGTCGAACGCACTGGTCGGCCCCGGAGACGACGCAGCCGTCATCGCCGCCGCCGACGGGCGCGTGGTCGCCACCGTGGACACGCTCGTGCACGGACCGGACTTCCGCCTCGCGTGGACGAGCGCGTACGACCTCGGCTACAAGGCCGCGGCTGTGAACCTCGCCGACGTCGCCGCCATGGGTGCCACGCCCACGGCGCTGCTCGTCGCGCTGGCGATGCCCGACTCCACACGGCTCTCGTTCGTGACCGGCATCGCCGACGGCCTGCGCGCCGCGTGCCGCGAGCTCGCACCCGGCTGTCGGGTGGAGGGCGGCGACCTCACCGTCTCGGACACGCTCACCGTGGCGGTGACGGCGCTGGGTGCGCTCGCCGGTCGCACGCCCGTGCTGCGCTCGGGTGCGCGCCCCGGCGACGTCGTCGCGGTCGCGGGAGAGCTGGGACGGGCGGCGCGCGGTCTGCGTGTGCTGTTCGAACGGTTCACGGATGCCGCCCACTTGCCGGTCCCCGTCGACGAGAGCGTCCTGGCCCCGGCCGAGCGCGACGACCTCGCCGCGCAGCTGCGTCCGGCGCCCCCGGTGGCGCTCGGCCCGGTCGCGTGCGACGAGGGCGCGACGGCGATGATGGACGTGTCGGACGGGCTTCTGCTGGACGCGTCGCGGATGGCTGCGGCATCCGGCGTCTGCATCGCGCTGGAGACCGCTGCGCTCGGCGACGACCCGCGCTCTGCGCTGACGGGCGGCGAGGACCACGCTCTGCTGGCGACCTTCCCGCACGACCGGCCGCTGCCTGCGGGATTCCGCCGGATCGGCCGTGTGCGGGCGCAAGGCCCCGACCCGGTGCTCGTCGACGGCGCGCGCTACGAGGGCCGCGCCGGCTGGGACCCCTACCGCGATTGGGACGCGCGCACCGGCTGAGTCCCGGCGCCGGAGGATCGGCTGCGCCACCGATGTCGCCCTCGCCCGCTACGGTGACGGAGTGACCGAACTTCTTCCTCGATCCGCGCCGGAGCAGCAGGGCATCCCGACGGCGGCGATCGAGCGCCTCGTGGCCGCGCTCGGCGGCATCTCTCACCTCCACACCCTGACCGTCGTGCGGCACGGGCACGTCGTCGCCGAGGCGACGTGGGCACCGTACGAGCGCGACGAGCCGACGGCGATGTACTCGGTCAGCAAGAGCTTCACCTCGCTGGCGGTGGGGCTCGCGATCGACGAGGGGCGGTTCGGGCTCGACGACAGGGTGATCGATCTGGTGCCCGATGCCGCCCCGACAGAGCCGTCGGAGCATCTCGCGCAGCTGCGCGTGCGGCACCTGCTCACGATGACCACGGGTCATACCTCCGAGGTCGAGCTGTGGCAGGGGGACTGGGCGCGCGACACGCTCGCCGCCGAGCTCGTCCACGCACCCGGCACGCACTGGATGTACAACACGCCCGCGACCTATCTGCTGTCGCTCATCGTCCAGACGCGCACCGGCGAGCGGCTGCTCGACTACCTGCGTCCGCGGCTGTTCGAACCGCTCGGCTTCGTCGATCCGGCGTGGCTGCAGAGCCCGTCGGGAGTGGATGCCGGCGGCTTCGGCCTGTCGATCAGGCCCGAGGAGCTGGCGGCGTTCGGCCAGCTGCTGCTGCAGCGCGGCAGCTGGAAGGGCCGGCAGCTGGTGCCCGCGGGATGGATCGACGAGGCGACGGCGTGGCAGGTCGCCAACGATCCTGGCGAATCGGACTGGAACCAGGGCTACGGCTTCCAGTTCTGGCAGTGCCGGCACGGGGCCTACCGTGGCGACGGCGCATTCGGGCAGTACGTCGTGGTGATGCCCGAGCACGACGCCGTCGTGGCGATCACCGGGGGCCTGCCCGACATGCAGCTGCCGCTGGACGCGCTCTGGGCCGAGCTGCTCCCGGCCTTCGACGCGGTGTCGTCGTCAGGTGTGGCGCCGGCGGACGCCGTCGGTGGCGGAACCGCGCTCATCGTCCCGACCGTGCCGATCGCTGCACCCGGCGGCGAGATCCGCGACGAGGCGGTCGAGTACGCGTACGAGGGCGGTCCGCTGCGGCGGCTGCGCATCTCGGGCGGAGTGCTCGAGGTCGACGATCACGAGCTGCCCTTCGTGCCGGGGGAGTGGACGGTCGCGGTGTTCCCGGCCGACCCGTCGGCAGACCGGTTCTGGTACGGCGACCGCGTCGCCGTCGGCGGGGGCTGGAACGGCGACGAGTTCGCAGCCGAGCTGCGTCTGCTGGGCGACGCCGCCACGCTCCGGCTGGTGCTGGAGAGCACCGGGCGGCTCACGATCACGCAGGATGTCGGCTTCGATGGCACCGACGTGTGGGCAGGCGACGCGACTCAGGCCGTGGTCGCCCACCAGAGCGTGGTGTCTCCGTAGCGCTTCGACCGTGAGGCCACGAGCCCGTCGGGCAGGACAGGCTGGGGCGAGCGCGAGGCGCGCTCGATGACGACGTGGCCGCCGTCGGCGACGAGCGGCGCGACCAGGGCGAGCGTCGCCGCGAGCTCGGTCTCGCCCACGTCGTACGGCGGGTCCAGGAACACCAGGTCGAACGGTCCGGGCGCCGTGCGCAGATACGCGTCGGCGCTCGATCGGTGCACGCGGACGACGACGCCGGCGCCGATCGCCTTGGCGACCCGGCCCGCGTTGCGCTGGGCGACGGTCGCCGCGCGCGGCGCCTTCTCGACCAGGTCGACGGATGCCGCACCGCGGCTGGCGGCCTCCAGACCGAGCGCACCCGAGCCGGCGTACAGGTCCAGGACCGCTGCTCCCCGTATCGCATCGGCCGACTCCAGCGCACCGAACAGTGACTCCCGCACCCGGTCGCTGGTGGGGCGCGTGCCCGCATCGGGAACGTCGAGGCCGAGCGAGCCGGCGCGGCCCGCGATGATGCGCGTCACCCCCTCACGATAGCCGGGCACCGCGTTCGCGGGCGACGCGGGCGGGGTCCGCGTCGCCGCAGGTCGGAACCCCGCGATAGCCTCGGGGAATGACGTCCTTCAGCCTCGATACGCGTCTGGGCGGCGCGATCGGCGGCAAGACGGCGGCCGCACTGGAGCGGGCTTTCGGCATGACCACGGTGGGCGACCTGCTCGTCCACTACCCTCGCCGGTACGCGCGCCGCGGCGAGCTGACACCGATCTCGACGCTGCCGATCGGCGAGCCCGTCACGATCGTCGCCGAGGTCCGTCGGGTCAACGAGCGACGCATGAAGAACCGCAACGGCTCGCTGCTCGAAGTCGTCATCAGCGACGGCAACGGCGAGATGTCCCTGACGTTCTTCAACCAGTCCTGGCGCGTGCGCGATCTGAGACCCGGCCGGCAGGGCATCTTCGCGGGCAAGGTCGGGGTGTATCGCGGTGCCCAGCAGCTCACGCATCCCGACTACGAGCTGTTCGAGGACGAAGACGCGGCACGGCTCAAAGCGGCCGAGAACGTGCATCTGCCGATCCCGATCTATCCTGCCACGAGCACCGTCGCGAGCTGGCAGCTGCAGAAGACGGTCGAGCTCGTGCTGGACGGTCTGGGAGAGATCCCCGAGCCCCTCCCGCCGGAGGTGCGGGCACGGCACGACCTTCTCGATGCCCGGACCGCGCTGGAGCGGATCCACCGCCCCCAGCACTTCGAAGAGATCGACCAGGCGCGGGCGACGCTGCGCATGCAAGAGGCCTTCGTGCTGCAGGTCGCGCTGCTGCAGCAGCGCGCCTTCGTCCGCGCGATGTCGGCCACCCGTCGCATCCCGGGCACGCTCCTGGAGCGGTTCGACGCCGCGCTGCCCTTTCCGCTCACTCCGGACCAGGTGGACGTCGGCGACCAGATCCGGCGGGACCTGCAGGGCGACTGGCCCATGAACCGGCTGGTGCAGGGCGAGGTCGGTTCGGGCAAGACGCTCGTCGCGCTGCGCGCCATGCTGCAGGTCGCGCAGGACGGCGGGCAGTCCGCGCTGATCGCGCCGACCGAGGTGCTCGCGGCGCAGCACGTGCGCTCCATCGACCGCATGCTCGGCCCGCAGCTCGCGCCGGAGCTCATGCCGACCCTGCTCACCGGCCAGCTGCCGGCCGCGGAGCGACGCAAAGCGGCGCTGCGCGCGGCGTCGGGCCAGGCGCGCATCGTGGTGGGCACCCACGCGCTGTTGAGCGAGAGCACGACGTTCGCCGACCTCGGGCTGGTGGTGGTCGACGAGCAGCACCGCTTCGGGGTCGAGCAGCGCGAGTCGCTGCGCGCGAAAGGGTCTGCGCCGCACGCTCTCGTGCTCACCGCGACGCCGATCCCGCGCACCGTCGCGATGACGGTGTTCGGTGATCTCGATGTGTCGACGATCCGCACCATGCCGGCGGGCCGTGCCGCGATCGAGACGTTCGTCGCGCCGCTCGCCGAGAAGCCCGGGTGGTTCGGCCGCGTCTGGGAGCGCATCGCCGAAGAGGTGGCGCAGGGCCGGCAGGCGTTCGTGGTCTGCGCTGCCATCGACGCCGAAGCGCTCACCAAGGACGACACCGCCGACGAGCCCGCGGGCGATACGGCAGGAGAGGCCCCTCGCACCCGCTGGGGTGTCGTGCAGGTCGCCGACCTGCTGTCGCGACATCCCTCTTTCTCAGACATCCGCGTGCAGATCCTGCACGGCAAGATGCCGTCGGATGAGAAGGATGCCGTCATGCAGGCGTTCGCCCGCGGCGACGTCGACGTGCTGGTGGCCACCACGGTCGTCGAGGTGGGCGTGGATGTTCCCAACGCGTCGACGATGGCGATCCTCGAAGCCGACCGGTTCGGCGTCTCGCAGCTGCATCAGCTGCGCGGACGTGTCGGTCGCGGGGGCCTCCCGGGGCTGTGCCTGCTCGTCACCGAGGCGCCGCAGGGCTCGCCGGCGCGCGACCGCGTCGATGCCGTCGCCTCGACACTCGACGGCTTCGCTCTGGCCGAGGTCGATCTCGAGCTGCGCGGTGAGGGCGATGTGCTGGGTGACGCGCAGTCCGGAGCCCGTTCGTCGCTGCGCCTGCTGCGCGTCGTGAAGGACGCCGACATCATCGCAGAGGCGCGTATCGCGGCCGAGCACGTGCTTGCCGACGATCCTGCGCTGGACCGTCACCCGGGTCTCGCCGCCGCGCTGGAGCACAGCGTGGGCATGGCCGAACGCGCCGCCCTCGCGAAGAACTGACGCGTCGGAGCACACCAGCGCGGCCAGTAGGCTGGTCGGTATGAGCAGCCGGATCGCCGTCGTCCCGGGATCGTTCGATCCGCCGACCCTCGGTCATCTCGATGTCATCCGCCGGGCGGCGTCGCTGTACGACCAGCTGCACGTGCTGGTGGTGCACAACCCGGGCAAAGAGGCGATGCTCCCGATCGCACAGCGGCAGTCGCTGCTGGAGCAGTCGATCGCCGAGAGCGCCATCGAAGGCGATGTGGTGGTGGCGTCGTGGAGCATGGGTCTGCTCGTCGACTACGCGACCGACGTGGGCGCCGGCGTGCTCGTGAAGGGCATCCGATCGCAGGTCGACGTGGCCTATGAGACTCCGATGGCGATCGTGAACCGTCATCTCGCGCACGTCGAGACGGTTTTCCTGCTGCCGGATCCCGCCCACGCGCTGGTCTCCAGCTCGCTGGTGCGCCAGGTCGCCTCCCTCGGTGGAGACGTGTCGCCGTACGTGCCGGCGGCCGTCGCACGGTTCCTCGACACGGGGGCGCGCGGCATCTGATCGCCCGCCCGCGGCTAGGCTTGTTCCGTGGTCAGAAAGCATGTGACGGGTCCGTTCGCGATCCCGGTCCGCGATCTCGTGCATCGTGCCGGCGAGATGCGCGAGCACTCCTTCGAGGTACCGGCGCCCGAGAAATGGGGCGAGGGTCTCGTCTCGGTCGCCGAGGGCGAGCAGGTCGCTGTCGACGTGCGACTGGAGTCCGTGCACGAGGGCATCCTCGTGTCGGGCGAGGTCGACACGGAGTACACCGGAGTGTGCGGTCGCTGCCTCACCGACATCACCCAGGGGCTCCAAGTCGAGTTCCAGGAGCTTTTCGCGTATCCTGGAGAGGACGAAGCTGACTTCGAGGTTCAAGACGACCACGTGGATCTTGAAACTCTGGTCAGGGAAGCGGTCGTCCTGTCGCTTCCATTTCAGCCGGTATGTCAGCCGGATTGCCCCGGCCTTGATCCGGTCACGGGTGAGCGACTGACCGAGAATGCCGGTGCAGAGCTGAGCCAGCCGGCCGATCCACGATGGGCCGCGCTCCAGGACTTCACCCCAGACGTTCCCCGCTCACGCGGGGATGATCCGACAGAAGAGAGTTAGCCATGGCAGGTAACCCCCCGAAGCGCAAGGTTTCCCGTTCGAACACCCGCTCGCGTCGCGCGCAGTGGAAGGCCGAGGCCCCCACGCTCGTCAAGACCGTCGAGAACGGCAAGACGGTCTACAGCCGCCCGCACCAGGCGAAGGTCGTCACCGACTCGCAGGGCACCGAGCTGTTCCTCGAGTACAAGGGCCGCAAGGTCGCCGACGTCTGATCGTCGCACTGACGTGACCGACGTCACTGCCGAGCGCCTCGCGCTCGCAGAACTCACACAGAAGCTCGGGGTCGACATCGACCCCGAGCTTCTGTCGCTGGCGCTCACGCATCGTTCGTGGGCGTATGAGAACGGGCAGGTCCCGCACAACGAACGCCTGGAGTTCCTGGGTGATTCGGTGCTCGGACTGGCCGTGACGATGCGCCTGTACACCGGGCATCCCGAGCTCGAAGAGGGCGCCCTCGCCAAACGGCGGGCGAGCGTCGTGTCGACCGTGGCCCTCGCCGAGATCGCGCGCGGCATCGGTCTCGGGCAGTACCTGCTGCTGGGCCGCGGCGAAGACCTCACCGGCGGCCGTGACAAGGACTCGATCCTCGCCGACACGATGGAGGCCATCTTCGGCGCCACCCACCTGTCGGCGGGATCGGATGCCGCAACAGCCCTGGTGCTGCGCCTCGTGGAGCCGCTGCTCGCCGACCCCGAGCGCTACGGGGCGGCGATGGATCCGAAGACCGCGCTGCAGGAGCTGGCCGCCCACGGCGGCATGCTCCCGCCCTCGTACGCGGTGACCTCGACCGGCCCCGATCACGACCGCCAGTTCACCGCGACGGTGACGGTCGGCGACCTCGTCGCCGAGGGAGCGGGCACCAGCAAGAAGCACGCCGAGATGGCCGCCGCGCTCACCGCGTGGCGAGAACTCAGCGGGCGTGCCTGAGCTTCCCGAGGTCGAGGTCGTCAGAGCGGGCCTCGCACCCGCGGTGACGGGCGCGACGGTCCTGGGCGTCACGGTGTTCGACGAGCGTGCGCTGACCCGTCATCCCGGCAGCGCGCTGGACTTCGAGGCAGCGCTCACCGGGCGCCGGATCCGCGCGTCGGTTCGGCGGGGCAAGTTCTTGTGGCTCCCGCTCGAGCCCGAGGATCCGGCTGATCCCGCCGAGCATGCCGTCGTCGGCCATCTCGGCATGAGCGGACAGCTGCTGCTGCGCACGCCGGGCGCGGCGCCGGAGCGGCACGAGCGCGTCCGCCTCGATCTGGCCCACCCCGTTCACGGTGAGGTCGCGGTCGTCTTCGCGGACCAGCGCACGTTCGGATCGCTGGCGATCGACGAGCTCGTCCCGACGCCCGACGCCGCCCCGGGCGGCTGCGGCGGCGAGGAGGCATCGATCCCGCGCCAGGTGGCGCACATCGCGCGGGATCCGCTGGACCCCGCCTTCTCGGACGCTCGGTTCCGCACCGCGCTGGTCCGCAAGGACTCAGCGATCAAGCGCGTGCTCCTGGATCAGACCGTCATCAGCGGCGTCGGAAACATCTATGCGGACGAGTCGCTCTGGGCCGCCCGCATCCATCCCGAGACGCCGGCGCGAGCACTGTCGACCCGCGCCGTGAACCGACTGCTCGGCGAAGTGCGCCATGTGCTCGACAAGGCGCTGGCCGAGGGCGGCACGAGTTTCGACGCGCAGTATGTCAACGTGAACGGCCAGGCGGGCTACTTCGCGCACTCGCTCAACGCGTACGGCCGCACCGGGGAGCCGTGTCCCCGGTGCGGCCGTCCGATCGTGCGGGTGCCGTTCACCAACCGGTCGAGTCACTTCTGCGCCCACTGCCAGCGGCGGCGGTCGCTCGGCTGACGCTGCCCACGGCTCAGAGCTCGAGCACCTTCTTCCACGCGCCCGCGTACGAGGCGGGGACGAAGCCGATCGCCTCGTTGATGTCGAGCATGTGGCGGTTCTCCTCAGCGTTGAACGTCGACACCCGCGGCGACTGCGACGCGATCGTGCGCCACCTCAGCAGGTTGGCGCACTTGACGATGGTTCCGAGGCGGTGCCCGCGATGCTCCTTCACGACCAGCGTGCCGAACTGCTGCGTGGCGCCCGTGGGGTCGTCCGCGATCGCCAGCTCGTTGTACGCGGCGACGCGACCGGTGGGCACGTGCAGCACCGCGGCGACCGAGACCGTCAGTCCCTGCGCCTTCAGCCGGGCGTCGCGCCGTCTCACGCGCGCGGCGTCCCAGTGCTGCTCATCGATGACGAGCCCGCCCTGCGGCGCGTCGGTCGACATGCGCGACAAGGCGTAGGCGAAGCCGTCGATGTACTCGGGCGGCGTCGGGGACGTCCACGCGACCGACCGGTAGTCGTCGCCCGCGGCGGCCTCCGCATCGTGGAGCATGCGTTCGACGGGCGACAGATCGCCCGTGAGGTCGAACACGCTGTTGCGCTCCACCTGCTCGAGCGTGAAGCCGTTCGCCTGTTGCAGCCGCGCCTCCGTGTCGGCCGGAACGGAGCCCCAGCCGGTCGGCGACGGGAGACGTTCGCCGCCGTCGTCGGGGCGGTGGAGGGTCCAGGTCTGGATCGTGGCGATGCCGCGTTCCCGTGCCTCGCGCTCCACCTCCGCGAGCAGAAGCTCCTCGGTGCCCCGGCCACGGTGCGGCGGGTCGACCATCAGGTCGAACTCGAGAGAGCTGACGTCCGGCTGGTTCGCGATGAGCATCTTCACGACGCCCAGCACGTCGTCACCCCGCTGGGCCGCGAAGCCGAGCTGCACCCAGTCGGTCTGGTCGTGCCAGGACCCCAGCATCTCGGCAGGCTCTTCGTGGAGGTAGTCGTGCCCGGCGTCGTTCAGGCAGACGGCGTTGGCGATGCGGACCATCTCGACGAACACCCTGGCATCGGGTGCGTCGACGGTCTTCGGGACGACGACGGGACTGATCGTGACGACGTCGATGGCGAGCTCAGACATCGAGCACCTTCTTCCACGCGCCGTCGTAGGCGATGGGCAGGAATCCGATCGCCTCGTTGATATCCAGCATGGGACGGTTCTCCTCTGCGTTGTAGGTGATGACGCGCGGCGACGCGGGTGCGACGTCGCGCCAGGTGAGCAGTCCGGCGCACTTCACGAGGGTGCCGAGCTTGTGGCCGCGGTGCTCCTTGAGCACCAGGGTGTCCTCCTGATGGGATGCCTCGGTCCGGTCCTTGCCGACGACCAGCTCGTTGAACGCACAGAGTTCGCCGGTCTGGATGTGCTGCGCGGCGGTCACGAGCAGCGTGCGTCCGGAGTCGGTGTACTTCGCGTCATGCTCGGCGATCCGGGCGGCGTCCCAGGTCTCTTCGGCGAACTCCATCGCGCCGGTGGGAGTGTCGGTCGACATCCGGGACTTCATCCAGGCGTAGCCGTCCACATGCTCGGCGGGTGTCGGTGCGAACCACTGCACGACGCGGTAGTCGCCCGAGGCCGCCTCGGCGAGGGCCAGCAGGCGCCGCACCTCGTCGAACGGCCCGGTCAAGTCGAAGGCGCTGCTGCGCTCGACCTGCTCGAGCGTGTACCCGTGGCCGAGATAGAACCGCGCGACGTGGTCTTCGGGGATGCTGCCGAAGCCGGTCGGCGGTGCCAGCCGCGGGCCGTCCGCCGCCGGGTGCTCCGCCCAGGACTGCAGCACCGTGCGTCCGTTCTCGCGTGCGGTGCGCTCGACGAGCTCGTACGCGGCCGAGCCGATTCCCCGGCCCCAGGTGCGACGGAGCAGCTCGATCAGCCAGAAGGCCGCGCTCGACCCCTCGTCGTGCGGGATGTCGACGCCCACACGGCCGATCACCTCGCCCTCGTCGAGGACGATCCAGGAGCAGCGGGTCTCGTACTCGTTCGGGCGGTAGTGGGGGAGCAGCTCTGCGGGAGAGATCGCCTCGTCTCCGTGGCCGGAGATCTCTCGGTAGATCTCGTTGCGGACCCGGACCATCTCGACGAAGTCGCCGGCGTCGGGGTCCTCGATCGATGCCGGGATGACGAGGGGGCGGATCTCCAGCCCCGTGATGGTGGTCATGTCGTTTCCTTGCGAGTGAGGTGAGTAAGCGGGGTATGGGGTCCGCCGCCCGGAGCGGGCGGCGGACCCGGTGGCGATCACAGGCCGTGAGCGAGGATGATGCCGCGCAGATACGCGCGTTCGCGCTCTGCGGCGTCCTCCTGTCGCCGGTAGGCGTCGGCGTGGCGCCCGCGGTCGTCCGCCAGCCGAGGTGCGCGCGTGCTCCACAGCAGCAGGCGCACCGCGAGGTGCATGGCGACGCGATCCACGATCGATACGCGGTCGGGACTCGGAAGTCGCAGCGAATCGGGCTCACCCGAAGAGCGCTGCGGCGCGAGACGTGTACTCATGATGGTTCTTCTTCCGATCGGAGAGGGATGCCTGGGCCAAGGCGGCCGGAGGCGGAGATGCCGTGCCGCAGCACGGCGGGATGGCGGCAGGGGGAGCGCGCTCAGCATCCGTGACCGGATGCGGCGCAGCAGACGGTACCGGCCCGGTGACGGGCAGACTCGTCCCCTGCGGGGATCAGATGGCGGCGGGGAACCGGCCGCTCAGCACAGCGCCGAAGGAGAGGGTCCCCGACGCGAACGCACGAATCGCTCCGCCATCACGGGCGGCGATTCCAGTGGTGTTGTCGATCATCATCGGTGGACCTCCTTTCTCAACTTCAGACGCGGAGAGTGACGCTAGCGCGGATCCGTCCGCCACGTCAAGCCTTTTCGCAGATTCGCTTCTCGCATGGCGTGTCGCGGGCTGGGCGGAACCCCGGCCGGGCTCGCGGAATCCGCGCCGGGCTCCGGTAGCGTAGGCGGGTAATCGACCGGGGGCGGAGGGCGCAGCCATGCACCTGAAGAGCGTGACGCTCAAAGGGTTCAAGTCGTTCGCCCAGCCGACGAGATTCGACCTCGAACCCGGGGTGACGTGCATCGTCGGCCCCAACGGCTCCGGCAAGTCCAACGTCGTCGACGCCCTCGCGTGGGTGATGGGCGAGCAGGGGGCCAAGACCCTGCGCGGCGGCAAGATGGAGGACGTCATCTTCGCCGGCACTGCCACGCGCGGCCCGCTCGGCCGCGCGGAGGTGCAGCTCACGATCGACAACAGCGACGGCGCGCTGCCGATCGAGTACTCCGAGGTGACGATCAGCCGGACCCTGTTCCGCAACGGCACCAGCGAGTACGCGATCAACGGCGAGTCCTGCCGGCTGCTGGACGTGCAGGAGCTCCTGAGCGACTCGGG
Organism: Microbacterium helvum; assembly: GCF_014779795.1. Classification (GTDB taxonomy): domain Bacteria; phylum Actinomycetota; class Actinomycetes; order Actinomycetales; family Microbacteriaceae; genus Microbacterium; species Microbacterium helvum. Next base: position 145,733 of record NZ_JACXZS010000004.1, on the reverse strand, counting down.
TCTCGGCCGCGAGATGCACGTGATCGTGGGGCAAGGCCGCCTCGACAGCGTGCTGCAGGCGACACCCGAGGATCGCCGCGGCTTCATCGAAGAGGCCGCGGGCATCCTCAAGCACCGCCGACGCAAAGAGAAGACCCTGCGCAAGCTCGACGCGATGGAGGCCAACCTCACACGCCTGAGCGACCTCGCCGGCGAGTTGCGCCGTCAGCTCAAGCCGCTGGGGCGCCAGGCCGAGATCGCGCGCGAGGCCGCGACGATCGCCGCCGTCGTGCGCGACGCCAAGGCGCGTCTCTTCGCCGATGAGCTGGTCGGGCGGCGCGAAGAGCTGGCATCGCACACACGGAACGAGCACGAACGGCACGCCGAGCGTCTCGTTCTGCAGGAGCGTCTCGACAACGCCCGCGTGCGCATCGAGCAGCTCGAGAACGACCAGCGCTCCGAAGCGGTCGACCAGGCTCGCCGTGTCGCCTTCGGCCTGGAGCGGGTGCAGGAGCGGCTCCGCGGTCTCTATGCACTCGCCGGACAGCGGCTGGCCCTGCTCGGCGATGCCGAGGACGAGGACCGCATCGAGCTGACGACCGTCTCGCAGGCGATGATCGACGAGGCCCGCAGCGAGATCGACGGGGTGTCCGACGGACTCGGGACGGCTCAGGATGCCGCAGCCGAGGCCGCCCGTGAGGTCATGCGCGCGCGGGCCGAACTCGATGCGCTCGATGTCGACATCGCGGCGCAGAGCGCCCTGGTGTCGGAGCATGACATGCGGATCACCGCGCTGCGCGGTTCGGCGGAGGCCGCGGCATCGGCTCTCGCGGCGGTGCGCGCCGCCGTCGAGCGGCAGCAGAAGGCGCTCGATGCCGCGCTGGCGCGGCGCGCCGAGGCGGAGCAGATCCTCGCCGGGGTGGACCCCGACCTGATGCCCGAGGCGGATTCCGCCGACCACGCCGTCGCGTACGAGACGGCCCAGCGCGATGCGACGGAGGCCGAGGCCGCTGTCGCGTCGCTGCGCGAGCGGCTGCACGCGGCCGAGCGCGAGCGCGAGGCGCTCACCGCGCAGACGGCGGCTCTCAGCCGTGCACTGGACGTCCAGAACGGCGCGTCGTCGCTGATCGCGCAGGGCCTCGACGGCGTGCGGGGCCTCGTCGGCGACGCGGTGCAGGTGCGTCCGGGCTACGAGGCCGCCATCGCGGCGGTGCTGGGTCCCGTCGCAGAGGGCGTGCTGGTCGAAGACCGCGCGGGTGCGTTCGCCATCGCCGCGGCGGTGCGCGACGCCGATGCGGGCGTGGTCGACATCGTGATCTCGGACGCGGGGGCGATGACACCGGCTTTCCCGGTCCTGGACGGCGTGGTGCCCGCGCGTGAGGTCGTGACGGCGCCGGCAGGCGTGCTCGGGATGCTGTCGTACGTCGTGATCGCGGACGACCTCGACGCCGCACAGGCGGTCGGCCCCGCTCTCGCCCACGCGGAGCTCGGCGGGCCGATCACGGTCGTCACGCGGCGTGGCGAGGTGTACACCGAGTACTCGCTGCGCGCGGGTGCGGGAGCGTCGCGGTCGCGGCTCGAACTGGCTGCCGAGAGGGATGCCGCCGCCGAACGCCGCGACGAGGTCGCGGTGGTCGCCGACACGCTGCGCGACGAACTCGCCGGGGCGACGGGCGCTCTGGAGTCGGCCCGTCAGCGGACCAGGACCGCGCTCACCACGCTGCGAGAGCATGACGCGGCGCTGGCGGCGCAAGCCGAGCAGCTCAATCGCGCGACGGTGCGGCACGAGGCCGCGGTCGCGGAGTGCGACCGCCTCGCCGCAGGACTGGCGCAGGCTGCTTCCGCGGTCGAGGATGCCGAGGCGTCGGCACGCTCGGCCGACGACCAGCTGACCGCCGCGCTCGAGGCGCCGCGCCCGATCCTGGACGCGTCGGCGCGCGAGGGGATGCTCGCCGCACTCGATCAGGCCCGCGACGGCGAGATGCGCGCCCGCCTGGACGTCGAGACTCTTCGCGAACGCATCCGGGCGGGCGAGTCCCGGGTCGTCGCGCTGGAGCGTCAGCGCGAGCGCGAGAAGGAGGCCGCGGCCGAGGCGGCACGGCGTGCCGTCGTCCGCCGCGCGCAGCGCGAGATCGCCGCCGGGGTCGCCGGACAGCTTCCCGCGGTGATCGACTCGGTCGATCGCTCGCTCGCGCAGGCGCGCGCCGAGCTCGCGGCCGCGGAGTCCGAGCGGACGGCACTCACCGCCGAACTCGCCGAGCTGCGTGCGCAGGAGAGCTCCGTGCGCGAGCGTCTCGCAGGGCTCACCGAGAGCGTCCACAGTCTCGAGCTGCAGATCCACGAGAAGCGGCTCCATGTGACAGGGCTGCTCGAGCGGGTGCAGTCCGAACTCGGTCTAGAGGAAGACATTCTTGTTTCGGAATATGGTCCGGATCAGCCGGTTCCGGACGATGATGCGCTCACGGGCGACGCTTCCGACGAAGACGCGGAGGCGGACGAGCCGCAGGACGACGCGGCATCCCGTCCCTACGATCGTGCGCAGCAGCGGCGACGCCTGCAGGAGGCGGAGCGCAAGCTCGCCCAGCTCGGACGCGTCAATCCGCTGGCCCTGGAGGAGTTCGCGGCGCTCGAGCAGCGCCACAAGTTCATAACCGAGCAGCTGGCCGATCTGACGCAGACGCGCAAGGATCTGCTGACGATCATCGAAGAGCTCGACGAGCGCATGCAGACGATCTTCCTCGCAGCATTCGAGGACACGCAGGTCGCCTTCGGCGAGGTGTTCCCGATCCTGTTCCCCGGCGGCACCGGGTCGATCTCGCTGACGGATCCGGACTCCCCGCTCACCACGGGCATCGAAGTCGCCGTCCGTCCCGTCGGCAAGAAGATCGAGCGGCTCTCGCTGCTGTCGGGCGGAGAGCGGTCGCTGGCGGCGGTGGCGCTGCTCACCGCGATCTTCAAGGCGCGGCCGAGCCCGTTCTACATCCTCGACGAGGTCGAGGCCGCGCTCGACGACGCCAACCTCGGACGCCTGCTCGGAGTCTTCGAGCAACTGCGCGTCTCGAGTCAGCTGATCGTCATCACGCACCAGAAGCGCACGATGGAGATCGCCGACGCGCTGTACGGCGTCTCGATGCGGCAGGACGGCGTCTCGGCGGTGGTGGGCCAGCGCGTCGGCGAACGCGTGGCGTGACGGCATCCTCCGGCGACGCCAGGCCGGCCATGCTCTGACGTGACCACGCCCCCGTTCCGCGACACGCTAGGTTCGACGCATGCGTCAGCTCCTCCGCCCCGCCGGCATCGCGGCGCTGCTCATCGTCGGCGCGCTCACCCTGCAGGGATGCGCGATCGCCCTGCCGCAGATCGCGGGCCCCGCCGAGTCGTCTGGCTCGACGGAGGGCGGACCCACGGTCGACGACGAACCGGTCGATGACGAGACGGCGGCGGACCTGCCCTTCGACGGTGAGTTCGACGGTGCGACGCGGACGCTGCAGTGGACGGACCCCTTCATGACCGACGCGGACTACACCGTCGACACCGCCGACGACGGCAACGGCAGCTGGTCGTACGTCGACAACCGGACCGGCTGCGTCGCTGCCTTCTATCAGGGGACGGTCACCGGACTCGAAGCGTCAGAGGGCGACAGTGCGCTGACGGACGAGATGCTCGCGCTGGTGCTCACCGACGACAGCGGCGAGCAGGCGACAGCCGATGACGTCGCGGGCTGGGCACATGACGACGTGCTGCCGCTGAGCACTGCGGGCGTCGTCGACACACGCACCGTCACCAGCGCCGGTGCCGACGGCACGACGTGGCTCGACACCGCGCGCATGATCGGATCCGTCGGCGGAGGGATCTACCTGGGCGTCACGTGCCCGTCCGGGCAGGACGCCACCGTGCAGTACGGCACGCTGCTCTCGGATGGTCTCGCGGCGGCGGTCGTCCCGATCCCGTGACGGCCCTCCCGCGGGCTGCGGCGCGGCGGGTCCGACAGCTCCCGCGCCTCTAGGCTGGAGGCATGGCAGAGAGCTCCTGGTCGCTCGGTCGCGCGCTGCGCGGCATGTTCGTCAAGCCCACGATCGACGAGAACACCTGGGAGGACCTCGAGACGGCGCTGCTGACCGCCGACTTCGGGCCGGACATCACCGAGCGGATCGTCGACGAGCTGCGCGAAAAGGTCGAGCGGTTCCGCACGACCGACCCGAAGGACCTGCAGCGCATGCTGAGAGAGACCCTCGAGGAGCATTTCGCCAAGTTCGACACGACGCTGCGTCTCACCGAGCGTCCGGCGGTCGTGCTCGTGGTCGGTGTCAACGGCGTCGGCAAGACCACGACCATCGGCAAGTTCGCCAAGTTCCTGCAGCGCTACGGGCGCTCGGTCGTCGTCGGAGCGGCCGACACGTTCCGCGCGGCCGCCGTCGACCAGCTCGCCACGTGGGCCGAACGGGGCGGCGCGGCGATCGTCCGGCCGCAGCAGGAGGGCCAGGATCCGGCATCCGTCGCCTTCCAGACGATCGAGTACGCCAAGAGCACCGGCACCGAGATCGTGCTCGTCGACACCGCCGGCCGGTTGCACACCAAGGGCGGGCTCATGGACGAGCTCAGCAAGATCCGCCGCGTGATCGAGAAGCAGGCGCCCATCAGCGAGGTGCTGCTGGTGCTGGATGCCACGACCGGTCAGAACGGCGTCATGCAGGCGCAGGCGTTCCTGGAGCACGCGGGCGTCACCGGGCTCGTGATCACGAAGCTCGACGGATCTGCCAAGGGCGGTTTCGTCCTCGCGGTGCAGGAGCGCACCGGCATCCCGGTGAAGCTCCTCGGGCAGGGCGAGGGGATCGGCGACCTCACCGGCTTCACGCCGCACGTGTTCGCGGCATCCCTCGTCGATTGATCTGCGAAACGCGCCTCAGGTGAGGCCGTCGCAGATCAGCGCGTCGAGGTCCGCGCCGGAGTAACGGTCGTGGATGCCGTGTGCGACCGCCGGCGTCTCGTACTCTTCATCAGGCACGTACGTCACTGTGCCGGCGTCGCGGAACGTGACACCATCGCCGGGCACCCGGAGCTTCAGGGCCGACCCCGTCTCGGTGAGGACACGCTGGGTGAGGTCTCCTGGTACGACGTAGACGTAGTGCTTGTGCCAGCCGCCCGAGAGGTAGACCGCGGGTCCCTGACCCGTGGCCGACAGAGTCAGGCGGTCCGACGTGAAGTTCGTCTGGATCGACGTCTTCAGGGCGCGGCCGTCGAGGTCGTGCCATCGGATGAACGTCGATTGCTGCGTTCCAGTGACGTACACGTCCTGTCCGGCGCACTGCAACCCGATCGGCTCGTTCGTGTAGGCGAGTCCCTCGTACCCGTTGCAGGTGATCTGGGCGCCGGTGAGCACGCAGGTCCACGGCGCATAGTTCGGATTCAGCGTCGGGGTCATGGTCGCTGGGTCCACCGTGTGTGGCGGACTCGCCGTTGCCGGGCCTCCCATCAGGACCAAGGCCATTGCGATCGCGACGGCGGCGATGTGCTTCATGTCCCCTCCTTCGTGCGTCGTCGGCGGGGCGCGTCACGCCCCGAGCGACATGATCCTCGCGGGCGGGGGCCGCGGGCAATCGTGCTGCGGTGGGCGAGTACCGGACGAGTATCGTTGGCCGTGTTCACCGTGTCCGGACTTTCGCCGACGCCGTCGGTGCGGTTTCATGGGGGCATGGCGATCGAGCACGACTATTTCGGCCTCCTCGAGTCGGGGCCCGACGGATCGATCTTCTGGTCCGAGAACGTCGACCTGGGCGATCAGTCGGTCACGGTCGATCTGACCGCGCCCGATCAGGACGACGTCTCGCCGGCGGCGCTCGACGTCGCCGCCGCGCTCATCTCGTCGCTGGAGGCCATCGATCTGAGCGCGCGCAACGCGATGGTGAACGAGCTCAACGACCGCACCAGCGAGGTGACGGAGTACATCCTTCAGCAGCAGGAAGCGCTCGGCGAGGCGCTGGAGGATGTGCTCGTCGACATCTCGGGCGATGTGCACATGGACGTCATCCGGTCGCTGCAGCTCATGAGCATGACGATCCTCGCCGACGAGCACGGCGGCTCCGACCCGTTCGCGGTGCTCGAGTACGCACTCGACCCCGACGCCACCGACGACGTGCTGCTGGTGAACCTGGACTCCGACGGGGCGGTCCAGTCGGTCACGAGCGCCGACTGAACCGACCCGCCATCCGGTCGGGGGGACCCGGGTTCAGACCGCCTGCGCGAAGCCGCGGTCGACGTGCACGTCCTCGGCGATGTGTGCGAGGTGCGCGGGGATCTCGCGCCCCTTCGACAGCATCGACTGCGCCCAGAGGCGCCCGGCACGGTACGACGAGCGCACGAGCGGCCCGGCGAGCACGCCGAGGAAGCCGATGCGCTCGGCCTCTTCTTTGAACTCGACGAACTCCTGCGGCTTCACCCAGCGCGCCACGGGCAGGTGACGCGGCGAGGGCCGCAGGTACTGCGTGATGGTGATGATGTCGGTGCCGGCGTCGTGCAGGTCCTGCAGCGCCTGCACGACCTCTTCCGGCTCCTCGCCCATGCCCAGGATGAGGTTCGACTTCGTGATGAGCCCCGCGTCGCGCGCCTGCGTGAGCACGTCCAGCGACCGCTCGTAGCGGAACGCGGGACGGATGCGCTTGAAGATGCGCGGGACGGTCTCGACGTTGTGCGCGAAGACTTCGGGGCGGCTGTCGAACACCTCGGCGAGCAGCGCCGGGTCGCCGTTGAAGTCGGTCGCGAGGATCTCGACGCCGGTGTTCGGGTTCATCGCGTGGATCTGCCGGACGGTCTCGGCGTGCAGCCACGCCCCGCCGTCGGGCAGGTCGTCACGCGCGACACCGGTGACGGTGGCGTAGCGGAGGTTCATGCGCACGACGCTCTCGGCGACCCGCCGCGGCTCGTCGGTGTCGTAGTCCGCCGGCTTGCCGGTGTCGATCTGACAGAAGTCGCAGCGCCGCGTGCACTGCGAGCCGCCGATGAGGAAGGTCGCCTCGCGGTCTTCCCAGCACTCGTAGATGTTGGGGCAGCCGGCCTCCTGGCAGACGGTGTGCAGCTCTTCGGTCTTCACGAGCGAGTGCAGGGCCTGGTACTCCGGCCCCATCTTCGCCTTCGTCTTGATCCACTCCGGCTTGCGCTCGATCGGGGTCTGCGCGTTGCGCACCTCGAGCCGGAGCAGCTTGCGTCCTTCTGGAGCTGCGGAGGGACCGGATGCCGTCACGCCGGTGCCGCCGGTGCTGCAGGCGCTCACGCGGTCACGCCCGCGTACTCGGCCTCGAACACGCGGCTCACGGTGCCGATGACGTCCTTCGGCGCGACGTCGGCGCCGAGGATCTCGCTGATCGTCGTGACGCCGGCATCCGTGATCCCGCACGGGATGATGCCGCGGAATCCGGCGAGCGTGTTGTCGCAGTTGAGGGCGAAGCCGTGCATCGTGACGCCGCGCTGCACGCGCACGCCGATGGCCGCGACCTTGTCTTCACCGAGGGGGCGGCGCACCCATACCCCGCTGCGGCCCTCGACGCGGTAGCCGGTGACGCCGTGCTCGGCGAGGGCGTCGATCAGCAGGCTCTCCAGGCGCCGCACGTGCGCGACGACGTCGACGGGCTCGTGCAGGCGCACGATCGGGTAGCCGACGAGCTGACCCGGGCCGTGCCACGTGATCTTGCCGCCGCGGTCGACGTCCACGACGGGCGTGCCATCGGTGGGGCGCTCATGCTTCGCGGTGCGAGCGCCGGCGGTGTACACCGGTTCGTGCTCGAGGAGGAGCAGGGTGTCGGGCCGGGTGCCCTCCACGACTTCCGCGTGGATGCGGCGCTGCATCTCCCAGCCGTCCAGGTAGGGGACGTAATCGGGGGAGAGGCCGACGGTCTGGATCTCGAGCATCGTGCTCCTTCGCTGTGACGCGTTCGCTCGTGGCGATTGATGGATCGCGTCCAACAATACATCCGTGGGTGCATGTCGGACGCCGGGGATAGCGTTCCGCCATGACTGTCGCCCTCGGCGTCGAAGCCGACATCTCACTGGCCCTTCCCGATCGTGCGGGTGCACTCGCGGACTTCGGCGACGCTCTCGGCCGTGCCGGCGTCAGTGTCGAGGGCGGCGGCGTGTGGGTGCACGAGGGCGTGGGACTCGCCCACTTCCTCGTCACCGACGTCGACGGGGCGAGGGCAGCGCTCGCGGCCGCGGGCCTCGGCCCGGTCGTGGCCAGTCCCGTGGTCAGCGTTCGGCTCGCGCAGGACGTGCCCGGGCAGCTCGGCGCGTTCGCCCGGCGCCTCGGCGACGCCGGCATCCGCATCCTGGTCCAGTACAGCGACCACGACCACCGGCTCATCCTCGTGGTGCCCGATGCCGATCGTCCGGCCGCCGAAGCGATCTGCGCGCAGTGGGAGCGGGAGCGCATCGCGCGCGGGTCATAGGGTGGCCTCATGTCCACCGAGCCGCGCGCCGGACGCCCCAAGGCGTCGTCCCGAGAGAACATCGCCGAGGCCGCGTGCGAGCTGTTCCTCGAGCAGGGGTACGAGCAGACGTCGATCGTCGACATCGCCAACCGGGCGGGTGTGAGCCGGTCGAGCTTCTTCAACTACTTCGGATCGAAATCGGACGTGCTGTGGGCGGGGCTCGACGAGCGTCTCGCGGGGTTCGAGGACGGCCTGGCTTCCGACGACGGGATGGATGCCGCCACCGCTGTCCGGCGCGAAGCAGAGGCCATCGCCGCAGGGTTCGCGCCCGACAGCCTGGCGCTCGGGATCGTCAACGCGGCAGCCATGGGCATCGAGGCCGAGTACGAGCGCGACGCTGCGCTCAGGCGAGCCCGTATCGCTCGCGCGGCCGCCGCACGATTCACCCGTGGTGGCGCCGACCGCGTCAGCGCAGAGGTCGCCGGCGCCGCGTGGGGCGGCGCCGTGCTGGCGGCGGTCGAGGCGTGGGCACACGACGGCGCCGGACGCACGTCGCTGTCGCGGTTCCTCGCGCGGGCGGCGGAGGCCGCGTCGGCGGTGCGCACGCGGCCGGCGGGCGAGGTCCGCCAGCTGCGGGTGGTGGCCGGAGCGGCCGACTTCGACGAGGCGCTCGCGTTCTATCGTGACGTCGTCGGGATGCCGCAGGCCGAGGCATACGAGGCGGAGGGCGGTGCCCGGGTGGCGATCCTCGATGCCGGTCGCGCGACGCTCGAGCTGGCCAATCCCGCACAGGTGGCGTTCATCGACCGCGTCGAGACCGACGGCGACGCGCCGAGCGATGCGATCCGCGTGGCATTCGAGGTCGACGACACGGCGTCGGTCGTGTCTCGCGCTGTCGACGGGGGAGCCGTGCTGGAGGCATCCCCTCGCGAAACGCCGTGGCGTTCGCTCAACGCGCGCCTGCGCGGCCCGGCCGGGTTGCAGCTGACGCTGTTCCAGGAGCTCGGCGACGCCTGAGTCCGCGTCGTTTCTGACTGCTGCTCCGCAGTCACCTTCTGCGCGTCCAACCTCCCCGCCGGCGCGACTTCCGACTGCGGAGCACGGGTGTGTCAGTGCCCTGTTGCTCCGCAGTCACTTCTCGCGGGTGTCGGGCGCTGTATGCGCAGGTTCTGACTGCGGAGCAGCCAGACAGACCCGCTCCGCAGTCAGAAGTTGCGCCTGGCGGTGTTGTGGGGCGCGAAAAGCGGCTGCGGAACAGATGGGGATCGCGCGGACGTTCTGCGACGTGCCGGACAGGTAAGGGGTAGAACACCCCCGACACTGGAGGCACCATGACCCCCGACCTGCTCGACGAGCTGCTGGACCGCTCGGCCCCGGCGACACGCGCGGCTGACCCTGCCGGACTGCGCGCGATGATCGGCGACGCTTCTCGGACCGCGAAGCCGCGCCGCCGGCGCATCGGACTCGCCGCGGGCGCGCTGACAGTGCTGCTGCTCGGAGGAGCCGGCGTCGCCGCCGCGTCAGGGGACTGGCTGTGGGGTCCCGGCCTGGAGAATCCGGATCGCAGCTACACCTACACGGCGCCCACCTGGGGGCAGTGCGAGATCCGCTTCAGCGGGTACGACACCCACAACCTGTTCATCCAGGCGGACGTGGATCGCGTCGTCGATGAGTGGTTCGCGAGCGCCGACGTCGAAGCAGCCGCAGACCCGTATGTGGACAAGTACCTGGCGGTGATCGAAGACTCCCAGGCCTCGTCCGGGGACGAGATCACCGACCCGCGCCTCGCGGACCTGAACGCCTGGACGGCGCACGAGCAGGCGTTGTACGAGGCGCTGGGTGACGAGCTCCAGGCACACGGCTACGAACCTGGCGCACTCGCGGGATCGACTGCGCACAGCCAGGTGCACTGCGAGGGCGAGGACTGGGGCGGCGAAGGCGGCGATCGGTGAGCCGCGACGACGCGCGTCTCACCGCGGCGCTGGGCGAGGCATCCACCGATCTGCTCGCCTACCTGCAGCGACGCGTGGGCCTCGACGACGCACCCGACCTGCTGGGCGAGACGATGGTGGTCGCCTGGCGGCGGGTGCGCGAACTGCCGGGCGACCCCGAACGGGCGCGCATGTGGCTGTTCGGCATCGCGCGGGGCACCGTGCTCAACCACGCCCGAGGAGAGCGGCGGCGGTGGGCGCTGGCCGACCGCATCCGCCTCCACTTCGGGAAGGACGCCGCGTCTCCCGCTGCGGACGAGGGTGCCGAGGTGCGCGACGCCATCGCCCGGCTGGAGCCGGACCTCGCCGAGCTCGTGCGGCTCGTGCACTGGGAACGGTTCACGGTCGCCGAGGCCGCCGAGGTGCTGGGGATCCCGGCATCCACCGCCCGCGGACGGTACGCGAAGGCCAAGGAGGCGCTGCGGGCGGCGTTGGGGGCTGCGGTATCGGGGTGACGCCGGGGTGGGGCATCCGCTCGCGTAGAATCAGGGCATCATGGCGACTTTCGGCACTCTCTCCGACCGGCTCACCGAGACCTTCCGCAACCTCCGCACCAAGGGCAAGCTCACGCCCGCGGACGTCGACGGCACGGTCCGCGAGATCCGGCGCGCGCTGCTCGACGCCGACGTGGCGCTGCCCGTCGTCAAGGAGTTCACCGCCAAGGTGCGCGAGCGCGCCCTGGGCGACGAGGTCAACCGGGCGCTGAACCCGGCCCAGCAGGTCGTGCAGATCGTCAACGAGGAGCTCATTGCGATCCTCGGCGGCGAGCAGCGGCGCCTGCAGTTCGCCAAGAACCCGCCGACCGTCATCATGCTCGCCGGGCTCCAGGGCTCGGGCAAGACGACGTTCGCCGGAAAGCTGTCGCGTCAGCTCGCGAAGGACGGCCACACCCCGCTCCTCATCGCCGCCGACCTCCAGCGCCCGAACGCCGTCAACCAGCTGCAGGTCGTCGCCGAGCGCGCAGGCGCCGCGATCTACGCACCCGAGCCCGGCAACGGCGTCGGCGACCCGGTCAAGGTGTCACGCGACGGCGTCGAGTACGCCAAGCAGAAGCAGCACGACATCGTCATCATCGACACGGCGGGCCGCCTCGGCGTCGACGCGGAGCTCATGAAGCAGGCCGCGAACATCCGCAAGGCGACGGACCCCGACGAGGTCCTGTTCGTCATCGACGCGATGATCGGACAGGATGCCGTCAACACGGCGAAGGCCTTCCAGGACGGCGTCGACTTCACCGGCGTGGTGCTCTCGAAGCTCGACGGCGACGCCCGCGGTGGTGCGGCGCTGTCGGTCGCGTCGGTCACCGGCCGCCCGATCATCTACGCGTCCACCGGTGAGGGCCTCGACGACCTCGAGGCGTTCCACCCCGACCGCATGGCCTCGCGCATCCTCGACCTCGGCGACATCCTCACCCTCATCGAGCAGGCCCAGCAGGCCTTCGACGAGGAAGAGGCGCTCAAGGTCGCGGAGAAGCTCGCGACCGAGCAGTTCACGCTCGAGGACTTCCTCGCCCAGATGCAGCAGATGCGCAAGATGGGCTCGATGAAGAAGATGCTCGGGATGCTGCCCGGCATGGGCTCGATGAAGCAGCAGCTCGACGACTTCGATGAGCGCGAGATCGACCGCACCGAGGCCATCATCCGCTCCATGACGCCCGCCGAGCGCCGCAACACCAAGCTGCTCAACGGCTCGCGCCGCCTGCGCATCGCGCGCGGTTCGGGCATGACCGTCACCGACGTCAACCAGCTCGTGCAGCGCTTCGACCAGGCTGCCAAGATGATGAAGACCGTCGCGCGCGGCGGCGTGCCCAACATCCCCGGCATGGGGCCGATCCCCGGCGCCGGACGCCCGGGCGCCTCCTCCAAGCGCGGCAAGCAGCAGAAGGCCAAGGGCTCACGATCCGGCAACCCCGCCAAGCGCGCCGCCGAGAACGCCGGCATCGCCGCGCAGGCGCCGCAGACGCCGACCGGTTCGGGCTTCGGCCTCGGCGGCGGGGCGAAGGGCGCGCCCTCCGAGGCCGACCTCGCCGAGCTGCAGAAGATGCTCGGCCGCGGCTGACGGCGCTGAGGTGAAGGGATGCCGGGCGCCCGGCATCCACGATCTCAGTGCCCGAGGGTCGCGAGGTGTTCCCGCAGGGTCGGCCCGGAGCGGAACTCGCCCACGAGGTGTCGCACGACCTCGCGCAGGTCGCCGTCGGCGGCGTCGGCGACTGCCAGCTGGCGTGCGTAGCTCGCGCCGTCCGTGAGGATCGTCTGGATGCCGGCGAGTTCGCGCGCGCACTTCAGCTCGACGGCGATGTCGCCGAGTTCGTCCAGCGTCTCGCGCAGATGCTCGGTGACCGGCCGCTGCGTGCCCAGGTGGTCGACGATGACGCGGGCGTCGAGCCCGTAGCGGGCGGCTCGCCACTTGTTCTCGCGGATGAACCACGGCTGGATCGTCTCCAGCGGCAGTCCCTCGTCGAGCCGGCGCGAGAAGTGCTCGACCAGCACCTGCACGAGGGCGGCGACGGCTGCGAGCTCGGGGAGCGTCGACATGCCGTCGCACGCGCGCACCTCGATGGTGCCCCAGCGGGGGGCCGGGCGGATGTCCCAGCGCACCTCGGTCGCGTCTGCCATGACGCCGGTGCGGATCATGTCGTCGAGGTAGCCCTCGAACTCGCTCCAGTCGTGGAGCGGCCACGGGAGGCCCGCGGTCGGCAGCTGCTGGAACACCAGCGCCCGGTTCGACGCGTACCCGGTGCGCTCGCCGGCCCAGAACGGACTCGACGCCGACAGCGCCTGCAGGTGCGGGAGGTACACCGCGAGGGCGTTGATGATCGGGAACACCTTGTTGACGTCCTCGACGCCGACGTGCACGTGGATGCCCCAGATCATCATGTTGCGTCCCCACCACTGGGTGCGCTCGATGAGCTTGTGGTACCGCGTCTTGTCGGTCACGCTCTGGTCGTACCACTGCGCGAAGGGGTGGCTTCCCGCGCACAGCAGGTCCACGCCGTGCGGGTCGGTGTAGGTGCGCACGGCGGCGATCGCGTCGGCGATGTCGTCGACGGCGGCGGCCACGGTGTCGCCGATCCCGCTCGTGACCTCGACTGTGTTCGTCAGGAGTTCGCCCGTGACCGTGTACCGCTCCAGTGAGGAGTCGTCTTCGAGCGCGGTGAGCAGCCCCGGGGCCTCCGAGACGAGGTCGCCCGTCTCACGGTCGGCGAGCATGAGCTCCCACTCGAGACCCACTGAGGAGCGGGCCGATGTCGCGAAAGGCTCCGTCATGCGCACAGTTTGGCACGCGGATGCCGCGAGCCCGACGGTTCGTCACACGGCGCGTCATCTGGCACAATAGAGGGTCGGAACATGCGCTCGACCCTCTATCCAGCGTGCTGTTCCTCCTCTGAGCTCCCGCCGGGTGTGCACCCCACGCTCCAGGCGACCGGTTCGTTCCCTTCCACACATTCAGGAGAATCGTGGCTGTCAAGATTCGTCTCAAGCGCCTGGGCAAGATCCGCGCGCCTTACTACCGCATCGTCGTCGCCGACTCGCGCACCAAGCGCGACGGTCGTGTCATCGAAGAGATCGGCAAGTACCACCCCACCGAGGAGCCCTCGTTCATCGAGGTCGACTCCGAGCGTGCCCAGTACTGGCTGGGTGTCGGCGCGCAGCCGACCGAGCAGGTGCTCGCCATCCTCAAGCTGACCGGCGATTGGGGCAAGTTCAAGGGCGACAAGAACGCCGTCTCGACGGTGAAGACCCGCGAGGACAAGGCCGCGTTCGAGGCCGACGCCTCGAAGAAGTCGGTCATCAAGCCCAAGGCTGAGAAGAAGGCCGAGCCCGTCGAGGCTCCCGCCGACGAGGCGACCGACGCGGCCGACGAGGCCGCCGAGTCCGCCGAGTAATCCGTTGCTCGCCGCCGCGCTCGAACACGTCGTCAAGGGGATCGTCGATCACCCCGACGACGTCCGCATCGACTCGTCCACGTCGCCTCGCGGCGACGTGCTCGAGGTGCACGTCCACCCCGACGACCGGGGTCGCGTGATCGGGCGCGGCGGCCGCACGGCCAAAGCCCTGCGCACTCTCATCACTGCCCTCGCCGACGGCCGCCGCGTGCGCGTCGACGTGGCGGACGACTGAGGTGGCAGGCGAAGACACCACGGGATCGGGCGAGGACGCCCGCAAGCCCGTGAACGCAGTTCCCCCCACCGGCAAGACGCAGCTGCGAGTCGGCCGCCTCGTGAAGGCGCACGGACTCAAGGGCGCCATCAAGCTGGAGCTGTACACCGACGATCCCGACGGCCGGTTCGTCCCTGGCGCGACCTTCACCCTGCAGGTGCCGGAGTCCTCTCCGTGGCACGGCAAGCCGCTGACGGTCCGCGACTTCCGCTGGATGAACAGCCACCCTGTCGCGTTCTTCGAGGGTGTCGAGGATCGCGACACGGCGGAGGAACTGATCCGCGCGATCCTGTGGATCGACGAGGACGCCCAGTCGGCGACCGTCGAAGAGGACGCCTGGTTCGACCATCAGCTCGTCGGCCTCGAGGTCGTGCGTGACGGCGCTGTCGTCGGCCGTGTGGCACGCGTCGAGCACCTGCCCGCTCAGGATCTGCTGATCGTGCGCGTCGGCGACGACGAGGTGCTGGTTCCGTTCGTCAAGGCCATCGTCCCCGAGGTCGACATCGCCGGCGGTCGTGTCGTCGTGACGCCGCCCGCTGGTCTGTTCGAAGACCTGCCCGAAGAGCGCGCCGACCAGAGCGACGGCGGCGAGACCGCCGCGGCGGAGCCCGCCGCGACCGAGGACTGATCCCCTCTCACACGCCCTCGCGCCCCGCCGTGCAGCAGATGTGATCTGCGGGAAACACGGCGGGAAACGCCCTGGAACCTCGGTGCCCGAGCCTGGATGGCATGGGTGATGCCGTGGACCGGGAGCGCACTGCGGTGAGAACCGTGTGCTCGTACTGCGGTGTCGGCTGCGGCATCGCTGTGACCGCCTCCCACCCTGGGACGGGGCATCCATTCGTCCTCACCAAGGTCGCCGGCGACCGCGAGCACCCTACCAACGCGGGCAGGCTGTGCACCAAGGGCGCCACGCACGCCGATCTGATGCAGGCCCCCGGCCGCCTCACCACGGCGCTCCTGCGCCCCGCACGCGGAGAGCCGGCCGTGCCGGCCCCCGTCGCGGATGCCGTGACGAGGGCCGCCGCACGCCTGCGCGCGATCGTCGACGAGCACGGGCCCGATGCCGTCGCGCTGTACGTGTCGGGGCAGATGAGCATGGAGGCGCAGTACCTCTCGAACAAGCTCGTGAAGGGGTACCTGCGGGGGATCCACATCGAGTCCAACTCGCGCCTGTGCATGGCGTCGGCCGGCACCGGCTACAAGCAGTCGCTCGGCGCCGACGGACCACCCGGATCGTATGAGGACTTCGACCGCGCCGACCTCTTCTTCGTGATCGGCTCGAACGCCGCCGACTGCCACCCGATCCTGTTCCTGCGGATGGCCGACCGCCTCAAGCAGGGCGCGCGCCTCATCGTCGTCGACCCGCGCCGCACCGCCACCGCCGACCGCGCCGACCTGTTCCTGCAGATCCGGCCGGGGACGGACCTCGCACTGCTGAACGGGCTGCTGCACCTGATCGTCGAGGCGGGGCACATCGACGAGGAGTTCATCGCCGCGCACACCGAGGGCTGGGAGCGCATGCCGGAGCTCCTCGCCGGCTATCCGCCCGAGCGCGTTGCCGAGCTCACCGGGCTCGCCGAGGACGACATCCGCACCGCCGCACGCTGGATCGGCGAGGCCGGCGAATGGATGACCCTGTGGACCATGGGACTCAACCAGTCCACGCACGGCACGTGGTCGACCAACGCGATCTGCAACCTGCACCTGGCCACCGGGGCGATCTGCCGGCCGGGCAGCGGCCCCTTCTCGCTCACCGGCCAGCCGAATGCGATGGGCGGGCGCGAGATGGGGTACATGGGTCCGGGCCTGCCCGGCCAGCGCGCCGTGTTCGACGCCGACGACCGCGCGTTCGTCGAGGAGCGCTGGGGCATCGCACCCGGGTCCATCCGGGCCGAATCCGGCGCCGGCACGATCGACCTGTTCCGCCGCGCGGCGGCCGGCGAGATCAAGGCCGTCTGGATCATCTGCAGCAACCCGGTCGCCTCGGTGGCGAACCGTCGCACGGTGATCGAAGCGCTTGAGGCCGCCGAGCTCGTCATCGTCCAGGACGTGTACGGCGACACGGCGACCTCGGCATACGCCGACGTGGTGCTGCCGGCGACGCTGTGGGTGGAGTCCGACGGGGTCAGCGTCAGCAGCGATCGCACCATGACCCTCGTGCAGGAGGTGCTGCCCGCGCCCGGTGAAGCGCAGCCGGACTGGCTGACGATCTGCCAGATCGCCCGCGCGATGGGCTTCGACGGCTTCGACTTCGCCTCCAGCGAGGAGGTCTTCGACGAGATCCGCGGATTCTGGAACCCGCGCACCGGCTGGGATCTGCGCGGGGTGTCCTACGAGCGTCTGCGGCAGGCGCCGGTGCAGTGGCCGGCGCCGCCGGACGACGCCGGGGCCCGGCATCCGATCCGGTATCTCAACGACGGTGTGAGCCAGACGCTTCACGTCGAGGCCGACGGCACCGTGCCGCGGCTGGCGTTCGCGACGCCGTCGCGGCGCGCGCAGTTCCTCGCCCGACCGCACCTGGATCCGGCAGAGCTGCCCGACGACGACTATCCGTGGGTGCTCAACACCGGCCGTCTGCCCCACCACTGGCACACGATGACGAAGACCGGCCGGGTCGCCAAGCTCGCGAGGCTGCACCCCGGCCCGTTCGTCGAGGTGCACCCGATCGACGCCGAGCTGCACGGCATCGCCGACGGCGACCAGGTCGAGGTCGCGTCCCGCCGCGGGCGCATCGTGGTGCCTGCGGTGCTGACCGACCGGGTGCAGCAGGGCGGGCTGTTCGCACCCTTCCACTGGAACGACGAGCACGGCGAGTACGTCACGGTGAACGCCGTCACCAGCGATGCGGTCGACGCGCTGTCGGCGCAGCCGGAGTTCAAGTACGCCGCGGTGTCGCTGCGCCGCGTCGGCCCCGCCTCTGCCACGGCCGACGACGGTGGCGAGGTCGAGGCGGCACTGGTGGGCGCGGGCGTCGCGATCACGCCGCCCGCACTGACCGACGTCGAGGGGGCCTACCTCGCCGGCTTCCTGTCGATGGTGCGCTCGGTCGCCCTCGCTCCCGGGCAGGTGCCCGTGCTGCCGCCCGAGGCTCCGCTCGGCGCGCTCGTGCGCGGCTGGTTCGACGGCGTTCTCGCGGGCGCGTTCTCGCGCGGTCCTTCCGCGGGTGGGATGCCGGCGGCCGGTGCCGCCGGCACGCCCGAAGAGGTCGTCGTGCTGTGGGGATCGCAGACCGGCAACGCCGAGGAGTTCGCGGCCGTCGCGACCGCGGCTCTCGGCGCGCGCGGCATTCCCGCGCGGGCGCGCAGCATGGCCGAGCTGCGGGCGGCGGATCTGACCGAGGTGCGCCGACTGCTCGTGGTGACCTCGACGTTCGGCGACGGCGGCCCGCCCGACAACGCCGCGTCGCTGTGGCACGACCTCAACGCCGAGGGCGCACCGGAGCTGTCGGGCCTGCAGTATGCGGTGCTCGCGATGGGGGACTCGAACTACGACGACTTCTGCGGTCACGGCCGCCGTCTCGACGAGCGCCTGGGCCAGCTGGGCGCGACCGCGCTCCTGGATCGCGTCGACCTCGAGCCGGACGCCGACGCCCCGCGCGAGGCGTGGCTCAGCCAGATCCTCGCGACGCTTGCTGACGTGGGGGCCGAGGCGCCGGTGGGTCCCGCGGTCGCCGGCTCGGCGCCGGCGCCCGCCAAGCGCCTGTTCACGCGCGCCAACCCGGTGCACGCCACGCTCGTGCGCAACGACCTGCTGAGCGGACCCGGATCGCAGAAAGAGGTGCGCCGGTTCGCGTTCGACCTGTCCGACACCGGTGCCGCCTACGAGGCAGGAGATTCGCTGGGCGTCGTGTGCGCGAACTCCGGCGCGGTCGTCGCCGAGTGGCTGGATGCGACCGGGATCGCGCCGAGCGCGGTCGTCGAGATCGACGGCGAGGAGCGCACGTTCGCCGACGCCCTGCGCACGCGGCTCGACATCACGAAGACACCGCCGGATCTGGTGCGCTTCGTCGCCGATCGCAGCGGGGACAGCGGGCTGTCGACGCTGCTCCGACGTGAGAACAAGAGCCGCCTGGACCAGTTCCTGTGGAGCCAGCAGGCGATCGACCTCGTGCGGGACTATCCGGTGAGTGCGTCGGCCGAGGAGTGGGCGAGCGTGCTGAAGCGTCTGCAGCCGCGCCAGTACTCCATCTCGTCGAGTCCCAAGGTGGACCCCGACACGGTGGAGCTCACCGTCTCGGTCGTGCGCTTCGAGACCGAGTCGGGGCGCACCCGCGGCGGTGTCTGCTCCACCTTCCTCGCTGACGGCGAGGCGCCGGCCGCGCCGGTGTACCTGCAGCGGACACCCGCCTTTCGGCCGCCGACAGCGGCAGACACCCCCATGATCATGATCGGCCCCGGCACCGGTGTCGCCCCCTTCCGGGCGTTCCTGCACGACCGCCGCGCCGACGGCCACACCGGGCGCAACTGGCTGTTCTTCGGCGAGCAGCACGCGGTGAGCGACTTCTATTACCGCGATGAGCTCGTCGCGATGCACGACGACGGCTTCCTGACGCGCCTCGATCTCGCGTTCTCGCGCGACCAGCGTCAGAAGATCTACGTGCAGGATCGCATGCTCGAGCACGGCGCGCGGCTGTGGCGCTGGCTGGAGGAGGGCGCGCACGTGTACGTGTGCGGCGACGCCGCCCGCATGGCGAAGGACGTCGAGGCGACGCTCGCGACCATCGCGCAGCAGCACGGCGGCCTGGGCGAGGAGGCCGCGGGGGAGTACCTGCGCACCCTCGCCTCGGACGCCCGCTACGTGCGCGACGTCTACTGACACCGCTGCCTGCGGTCGCCGTTCTTCGCTTCGAATCGCGCACTTTGCGGGTTCGGGGGTGGATTCGGCGCAATGTGCGCGATTCGAACGGGGCTGTGATGGCCGCCGGTGCAGACAGAAGGACGGAGTGGATGCCTCGGGCCGAGGCATCCACTCCGTCCTTGGTCGTGGGTCAGATGCGCTGCTTCGCGAGCGATGCGCGCGGGATGACGTACACCAGCAGCGTCACGAGCAGGAGGGCGACGTACGCCGCGACGAAGCCGAGGAAGGCCGCCGTGTAGCCGCCGGTGGCGAGCTGCGACGCGTTGAGCACCTGGGGCACGAGGAAGCCGCCGTACGCGCCGATGGCGGAGATGAGGCCGAGAGCCGCTGCCGCCTTGCGCTGCATGCGCAGCGCGTCGTCCGATCCGGACTCGATGCCGCGCGCCAGCGATCGGGCGGCGAAGATGCTCGGGATCATCCGGTACGTCGAGCCGTTGCCCATGCCGGTCGCGGCGAAGAGCACGAGGAAGCACGCGAGGAAGACCGCGAAGCTGCGCAGCGGCATCGTCCACACGAGGGTGAGCGCGCCGAGGGCCATCACCGCGAATGCGCCGACCGTCACGCGCGCACCGCCGAAGCGGTCGGCCAGTCGTCCGCCGTACGGACGGGCGAGCGAGCCGACGAGCGCCCCGAGGAACGCCAGAGACACGGCCGCCTGCCCGACCTGGATCGTGGAGAATGCGGGGAACTGGTCGGCGATGAGCTTCGGGAAGACGCTCGCGAAGCCGATGAACGAGCCGAAGGTGCCGATGTAGAGCACGGCCATGATCCACAGGTGCGGCTCGCGCAGGGCCGCCGCCGAGCCGGCGAAGTCGGCCTTGGCGGACGAGAGGTTGTCCATGTAGCGCCACGCGCCGAACATCGCGACGAGGATGAGCGGGATCCACATCCAGCCCGCGAGCGAGATGTTGAGCGTCGCACCGGCGCCGATGGTCACCACGATCGGCACCGCGAACTGCGCGACCGACGTGCCGAGGTTGCCGCCCGCGGCGTTGAGGCCGAGCGCCCAGCCCTTCTCCTTCTGCGGGAAGAAGTAGGTGATGTTCGCCATCGAGCTGGCGAAGTTGCCGCCGCCGACGCCGCCCAGCGCCGCGACCAGCAGCAGCACGCCGAACGGCGTGTCGGGGTTGCCGACGACGATGCCGAGCAGCACCGCGGGGATGAGCAGGAGTCCGGCCGAGATGATCGTCCAGTTGCGGCCGCCGAAGATCGCGACCATGAACGTGTAGGGGAAGCGCAGCGTCGCACCCACGAGGCTCGGCAGCGAGATGAGCCAGAAGGACTGCGAGCTGGTGAGCTCGAAGCCGGCGGCGGGCAGCATCACGACGACGATGCTCCACAGCTGCCAGATGATGAACCCGAGGAACTCGGCGAAGATCGACCAGCCGAGGTTGCGCCGCGCGATCGCACGGCCCTGGCTGCGCCAGAACTCGGGGTCCTCGGCGTTCCAGCCGTCGATCCAGCGTCCCGCGCGCCGGGTGAGCGCACCCGGTGGCGAGGCGAGGGGCAGAGCTGCGGCATCCGTCGACGACGGGGTCACGGTGGTGGTCATGGCGCCTCCCTGTGAGCGGGCACTGCGGATGAGTGTGCGTCCACGCTAGGAAGCGGGTGTTTCGGGCCGTCGTGCGGGCCGGTTACCTCTCGGTCACTTCTCGATCACGCCGCCCGCTCCCACGGGGTGGGGCTGCCGTCACACGTCGGTAACACGCGCTCCTTCTAGACTCGAAGGCATGCGCGTCGACATCGTCACGATCTTCCCGACGTTCTTCGACGTGCTCGGCGTCTCGCTGATCGGCAAGGCCCGCGATCGCGGCATCCTCGACATGCACGTCCACGACCTGCGCGACTGGACCCACGACCGGCACCGGACCGTCGACGACACGCCGTACGGCGGCGGCGCGGGAATGGTGATGAAGCCCGAGCCGTGGGGCGAGGCGCTGGACGCCGTGCTGAGCGACGACGCCGTGCTGCTGGTGCCCTCGCCGGCGGGGGAGCTGTTCTCGCAGCCGCTCGCACGCGAGCTGGCGCAGGAGCAGCACCTGGTGTTCGCCTGCGGACGCTACGAGGGTATCGACCAGCGCGTCGTCGACTACTACGCCGCTCGCGGCCGCGTTCGTCTGGTGAGCCTCGGGGACTACGTGCTCAACGGCGGCGAGGTGGCCGCCATGGCTGTCATCGAGGCCGTATCGCGCCTGATCCCCGGTGTCGTCGGCAACCCCGAGAGCCTCGTCGAGGAATCCCACGAGCTCGGGATGCTGGAGTACCCCAGCTACACCAAGCCCGCCGAGTGGCGCGGGCTGGAGGTTCCGCCCGTGCTGCTCAGCGGCAACCACGGCGCGATCGCCGCGTGGCGGCGGGAGCAGAGCCTGGAACGCACGCGGACCCACCGCCCGGATCTGCTCGACGGAACCGCGGCGACGGACTGACGCCGCGGCCGGGACGCCCGGCGCGGATCTGTCAGGCGGGGTCGAGCACGTCGATGCGGTAGCCGCGTTTGACGACGGTCTTCACGAGATCGGGTGTTCCGAGTGCCTCGCGCAGGCGCGCCACCGCCATCTCGACGGCGTGGGTGCTCTCGCCCGAGCGGGGCAGCACCGCCTGCAGACGCTGGCGCGACACGACCCCTCCACCCGCGTCGAACAGCGCCGCCATGAGATCTGCGCCGGTGCGCGACAGCGGGATGTGACGGCCGTCGAGGACGACCCCCGAGCTGCGCAGCTCCAGTCGCCCGGCCCCGGTGTCGAGCGAATCCACGTGACCGCCGCCGAAGTGCGAGACGACGGCGCGCACGAGCGCCCCCAGACGCCCGCGCTCTGCGATGAGCGGCTCCACGCCCGCCTGCTGCAGCGGGCCCGCGGTGATCGGGCCGACGGCCGCGAGCAGCAGTCGCCCCCGTCCGGCACGGTCGACGATCGCGTCGAGCGCGCCCTCGCGTGCCGCGGCGGCCATCCACTCCGCAGCTCCCGGCGCCGAGGTGAAGAGCACCGCATCCACCTCGCCCTGCGCGGTGGCCTGCACCGAACGTGCGACCACCGCAGGGTCCGGCGGCGGCCCCCATCGGTAGACCGTCAGGCTCACGACGTCCCCGCCGGCATCCCCGAGCAGCTCGTCGAGTCCGTCCGCGCCCGACCCGTGATGCTGCACCGCCACACGTCGCCCCGCCACGCCCTCCGCCAGCAGGTACTCGCCGAGTTCGGCCGAGGTCTCGGACTCCGCGACCCAGTCCGCGCTGAACCCCGCCTGCTGGATGGCGCCGCGCGCCTTCGGACCGCGCGCGACGATCCGTGCCGACGCCAGCGCCTCGTGCAGCTCGTCGGCGAGGCCCGCCTCGTCGGCGGCTTCCATCCACCCGCGGAACCCGACACCGGTCGTGGCGACCACGATGTCCGGCGGCGCCGAGATCAAGGCCCGGGTCGCCGCGATCAGGGCCTCGTCGTCGATGTGCGGGACGATCGTGAGCGCGGGGGCATGGCGCACCACGGCGCCGTGGCGCTCCAGCGCGGCGGCCAGCTCGGAGGATCGTCGATCGACCGCGATGACGACGGTGCAGCCGTCCAGCGCGGCCGAGAGGGTGGGGCGGTTGGCGGAGCTCAACGGACGGTGTCACCTGTCATCTCGTGCGCGGGAAGCAGCAGTTCGGCGCGGGCGACATCGCCGACGACGATGACCGCGGGATTGCGGATGCCGGTGCGCCCGGCATCCAGCACCGCTCTTCCGAGGGTAGTGCGCGTCGTGCGCTGATCGAGGTGATGTCCGCGCTCGACGATCGCGACCGGGCGATCGGCGTCCACGCCGGCGCGGAGCGCATCGGCCACGATGCGCGGGATCGCGCTGACTCCCATCAGGATGACAGTCGTGACGTCGGGGTCGCGCAGCGCGGCGAGCGTCGACTCGGTGACCGCGATCTGGCCGTGGACGATGTGCACGGCCGTCGCGACGCCGCGGTGGGTGACCGGGATGCCGGCGGCCTGGGGGACGGCGACGGCGCTCGTCACGCCCGGAACGACGTCGACGGGGATGCCGGCGGCCAGACACGCGGCTACCTCTTCGCCGCCGCGACCGAAGACGAACGGATCGCCGCCCTTGAGACGCACCACCTCTCGCCCGTCGCGGGCCCGGGCGACGAGCAGCGCGTTGATCTCGTCCTGCGGCACGGGATGGTGCCCAGGGCGCTTGCCGACATCGATCACCTCGGCGTCGGGCCGCAGCTCGCCGCGGATGTCGGTCGGACCCAGCCGGTCCATGACCACGACGTCGGCCGCGGTGAGCAGACGCCAGGCGCGCAGGGTCAGCAGGTCGAGCGGCCCCGGGCCGCCGCCGATCAGGTGGACACGGCCGGTCATGATGCGCCGCCGATGTCGATGCGCTCGTCGCACCGCACGAGCACGACGCCGTCGGCCACAGCCGTCGGCCACGCGTGAAGGTCGACGGGATCCTTGCCCTGGCTGTCGAGGCAGATGCCGGTGCGCAGGTCGAACACCTGCTTGAACATGGGCGAGGCGACGGTCGGCACATCCTGCCGCGTGCCCACGATCCCGCGCGAGATGACGTTCGCGCGGCTGTAGGGGTCGAAATTCGACACCGCGTAGACGCGGCCGTCGCCGCCGTCCGCACCGCGCGTGAGGAAGAGGGCGATCTGGGTGCCACCGAGCAGGGCCGCCCGGCCGCGCTCGATCTCGAGGTCGGCGAGGTCGCACACCGGCACCCAGCCGCGCCGCTCCGGTGTCGGTGCGTCTGCGGTCGTCTGCTGCTCGATCAGGGTCATCGGCGCACCTCCAGGGTCGTTCCGGCGATGAGGACGCCACCGTCACCGCGTTCGGCCTCGCGCTCCTGGGCGGTGGCGGGGCGGGGCTGACCACGCTCGGCGACGTACGCGAGCGACGGATCGGGCGTGGTGGGGGCGTTCACGAACGACGCGAAGCGCCGGAGCTTGTCGGGGTCGTGGAGCGTCGCCGCCCACTCGTCCTCGTACGAGCCGATGTGCGCGGCCATGGCAGCGTCGAGGTCGGCGCAGATGCCCAGGCTGTCGTCGAAGATGACTTCGCGCAGCCCCTCGATGCCGCCGTCGAGCTCCTCGAACCACGGCGCCGTGCGCTGCAGGCGGTCAGCGGTGAAGATGTAGTACATCAGGAACCGGTCGATGGCCGTGAGCAGCTCGTCGTCGCTCAGGCCCTCGGCCAGCAGCACGGCGTGGCGCGGCGTGAATCCGCCGTTGCCGCCGACGTACATGTTCCAGCCCGCCTCGGTCGCGATGACGCCCACGTCCTTGCCGCGCGCCTCGGCGCACTCGCGGGCGCAGCCCGACACGCCGAGCTTGAGCTTGTGCGGAGACCGCAGCCCGCGGTAGCGGAGTTCCAGCCGCACGGCCATGCCGACCGAATCCTGCACGCCGTAGCGGCACCAGGTCGAGCCGACGCACGACTTCACCGTGCGCAGCGACTTCCCGTACGCGTGGCCGGACTCGAAGCCGGCGTCGACCAGCCGCTTCCAGATGTCGGGCAGCTGCTCCAGGCGCGCACCGAACATGTCGATGCGCTGACCGCCGGTGATCTTCGTGTAGAGCCCGAAGTCCTGCGCGACCTGGCCGATGACCAGCAGTCCTTCGGGGGTGATCTCGCCGCCGGGGATCCGCGGGACGACGGAGTAGCTGCCGTCCTTCTGCAGGTTCGCCATGACGTGGTCGTTGGTGTCCTGCAGCGTCGCGTTCTCACCGTCGAGCACGTGCCCGCCCACGAGGGTCGAGAGGATGCTCGCGAGCGCGGGCTTGCAGATGTCGCAGCCGCGGCCGACGCCGAACCGCTCGATCACGGCGCTGAAGGTCGTGAGACCGGACACGCGCACAGCATCGAAGAGCTGACGTCGCGAAAGATCGAAGTGCTCGCACAGCGCGTTGCTGACCGTGGCTCCGGTCTTCGCGAGCTCGGTGGCGACGAGCTTCTTGACCATGGTGACGCACGAGCCGCACGCGGCGCCGGCCTTCGTGCACGCCTTGATGCCGGTGACGTCGGTGCATCCCTCTTCGTGCACCGCGTGGCGGATGCGCCCGGCGCTGACGCTGTTGCACGAGCAGACCAGCGCGTCGTCGGGGAGGTCGCCGGTCGGCGCCGCCACACCGCCCTCGGGCATAAGATAGGCGGCGGGGTCGCCGCCCAGCGCGCCGCCCACGAGCGGCCGCAGCGAGCCGTAGGCCGACGCGTCGCCGACGAGGATGCCGCCGAGCAGCGTCTTCGCGTCGTCCGACAGCACGAGCTTCTTGTAGACACCCGCCACCGGATCGGCGTACACGACGTCGAGGGCGCCGGGCGTCTCGGCGAACGCATCGCCGAAGCTCGCCACGTCGACCCCCGAGAGCTTGAGCTTGGTCGAGAGGTCGTAGCCGGGGAAGGATGCCTCGCCGCCGAGGAGCCGTGTGGCGGCCACCTCGGCCATCGCATAGCCGGGAGCGACGAGACCGACGCACTGCCCGTCGTAGTTCGCGACCTCGCCGATGGCCAGGACGCGCGGGTCCGACGTCTGGCAGCCCGCGTCGATGAGCACGCCGCCCCGCGGGTGCACGTCGATGCCGGAGGCACGGGCGAGGTCGTCCCGCGGCCGGACGCCGACGGTGAACACGACGACGTCCGTGCGTCCGTAAGAGCCGTCGCGGAACTCCAGCCCCGTGACCTGTCCGGTGCGGTCGGGGTCGAGCCTGGTGGTGATGGCCTCGGTCTTGACGGCGATGCCACGGGACTCGATGAGCCGCCGCAGTGCGTCGCCGGCGGGCCGATCCAGCTGAGCCGACATCAGCCGGTCGGAGGACTGCACGACGGTGCAGGCGACATCCAGCCCCTGCAGGGCCCCTGCCGCTTCGAGGCCCAGCAGGCCGCCGCCGATCACGGTGCCGGTGAGCGGCCGGCCGAGCTCGGCCGAGCGGCGCCGGACGAACGCCCGCAGCCGCTCGACGTCATCCAGGGTGCGGTACACGAAGCAGCCGTCCAGGCCGAATCCGTCGACGGCGAGGCGGGCTGCGTAGGAGCCCGTCGCCAGCACGAGCCGGTCGTACGCGACGCTGGTGCCGCCACGAGTGGTCACGCGCCGTGCGCTGCGGTCGATGCGCGAGACGGCGTCGCCGCGCAGGAAGCGGACGCGCTCGTCGTCGAGGATGCCGCGGTCCAGGGTCAGGTCGTCCGCCGACGCTCCGGCGAAGAACCCGGTCAGGCCGACACGGTCGTAGGGGTGGCGGTCCTCCTCGCCGATGAGCGTGATGTGCCACCGCTCGTCGGCGCGGCTCAGAAGGCTCTCGACGAACCGGTGGGCGACCATCCCCGCGCCCACGACCACGACGTGCGTGCCGAGGGCGGGCGTGGTGCTCATGTCGTCACGGTACGCGGGCGATGTTGCATCGGCGTCAGCGTCATGTTTCCGGCTGTCGACACGATCGCGGTGGGCCATGGCTCCTCCTGATCCGGTGGGATTCGGTACCGGCGACGTTAGGAGCGCGGTGTTTCGCCGCCGGGGGGTCCGCCGTTACCCCGAGCGAACGTTTCGCTCACAGGGTGGAGGTCCGCCATGTGAGGCGCGGTGCGTGCCGCGTCGCCGCCGGTGGCGCCGCGCCCGGGTAATGTGTGGCCAGCGAGGCATGGGGGACCGAGGATGCACACGTGGCCGGGATCGGCGTATCCGCTCGGAGCGACGTTCGACGGGAGCGGCACCAACTTCGCCCTGTTCAGCGAGGGTGCGGAACGCGTGGAGCTCTGCCTGTTCGGCACGCGCGGCGCGGAGACGCGCCTGGACCTGGTCGAGGTCGACGCTTTCGTGTGGCACGCGTACGTGCCCAACGTGCAGCCCGGGCAGCGCTACGGGTACAGGGTCCACGGTGCCCACGACCCCGCGAACGGCCTTCGCTTCAACCCGTCCAAGCTGCTGCTGGACCCCTATGCGAAGGCCGTGCAGGGCGCGGTGCACTTGGGGCAGTCCGTGTACGGCTACACGTTCGGGGATCCGGATTCGCGGAACGATGAGGACTCCGCTCCCGACATGATGAAGGGCGTCGTCGTCAATCCGTTCTTCGACTGGGCGGGGGACCGCCGACCGGGGACGCCCTACGCCGAGACGCTGATCTACGAAGCTCATGTCCGCGGTCTGACGATGCGGCATCCGGCCATTCCCGATGAGATGCGCGGGACGTACAGTGCCGTCGCGCACCCGGCGATCATCGAGCACCTGACGAAGCTCGGCGTCACCGCGATCGAGCTGATGCCCGTCCACCAGTTCGTCGACGACGCGATCCTCCAGCAGAAGGGACTCTCGAACTACTGGGGCTACAACACCATCTCGTTCTTCGCGCCGCACAACCGCTACGCGGCGACCGGGCAGCGCGGCGAGCAGGTGCAGGAGTTCAAGGGCATGGTGAGGGCGCTGCACGCCGCCGGCATCGAGGTCATCCTCGACGTCGTGTACAACCACACAGCCGAGGGCAATCACCTCGGCCCCACCCTCTCGATGCGAGGCATCGACAACGCCGCCTACTACAAGCTCGAAGACGACAAGCGCTACTACACGGACTACACCGGGACGGGCAACAGCCTGAACGTGCGCAATCCGCACTCGCTGCAGCTGATCATGGACTCCCTGCGCTACTGGGTGATCGACATGCACGTCGACGGCTTCCGGTTCGACCTCGCGTCGGCGCTCGCACGGGAGTTCTACGACGTCGACCGGCTGTCGACGTTCTTCGAGCTCGTGCAGCAGGATCCGGTCGTCTCGCAGGTCAAGCTCATCGCCGAGCCGTGGGACGTCGGTCCCGGCGGCTACCAGGTCGGCAACTTCCCGCCGCAGTGGACCGAGTGGAACGGCAAGTACCGCGACACCGTGCGGGACTTCTGGCGCGGCGAGCCGCAGGCCCTCGGTGAGTTCGCGTCACGGCTCACCGGCTCGAGCGACCTCTACGAGCACTCCGGGCGCCGGCCGGTGGCGTCCGTCAACTTCGTCACGGCGCACGACGGGTTCACGCTGCGCGACCTCGTCTCTTACGAAGAGAAGCACAACGACGCCAACGGCGAGGACGGTCGCGACGGCGCCGACGACAACCGTTCCGACAACTTCGGCGTCGAGGGCCCGACGGACGATCCGGCCGTGCTGACGATGCGGGCGCGGCAGCAGCGCAACCTCCTCGCAACCCTCATGCTCAGCCAGGGGGTGCCCATGCTGCTGCATGGCGACGAACTCGGGCGCACGCAGCAGGGCAACAACAACGGCTACGCGCAGGACAACGAGATCACGTGGATCGATTGGGATGCCGCCGACCGGCCGCTGCTGGAGTTCACGGCCGCAGTGAGCAGGCTCCGGCGCGATCACCCCACGTTCAGACGTCGGCGCTTCTTCGAAGGCCGCCCGGTGCACCGGGATGTCGGAGCGCCCGTCCAGGACATCGCCTGGCTGCGCCCCGACGGAACCCTCATGCAGCCGGAGGACTGGGAGTCGGGCTTCGGTCGCGCCGTGGGGGTGTTCCTCAACGGCGCGGGCATCCGCGAGAAGGACCGTCGGGGCGATCCGATCCGCGACCGCCACTTCATCGTGCTCTTCAACGCGGGCGACGACATCATCGATTTCTCCATCCCGATCGTCGAGTACAGTCCGGACTGGGAGATCGTCATCGACACCGCGGGGGAGCGGGCCGACTTGGCGCTCGTCAGCCCGGGCGACACGCTGCGTCTCGCGGCGAAGTCGCTGATCGTCCTGAGCGAGCACCCCCGCGTCGAGCGGGAGGTCGATCATTCGGTGGCGGCATCGCTCGCGGCTCTCGCCGGTGCGGCGACGCCGGCTCATGCGCCTCGTGCCGAGATGCGGACCTGAGCCGCGCGTCAGAACCGCACGCCGGGTGGGGTCGACTGCCTGGTGTCAGTCGACGCCCAGCCAGGACCGATCGGTCAGGACGATGGGGCCGTCGGCGGTGATGGCGACGGTGTGCTCGGAGTGGGCGCCGCGCGAGCCGTCCACGGAACGCAGCGTCCAGCCGTCCGGGTCGGTGATGAGCTCGTCGGTCGTCTGCAGGAACCAGGGCTCGAGCGCCATGACGAGACCGTCGCGCAGCGGGTAGCCGCGACCGGCCTTGCCGTCGTTCGGAACATGCGGGTCTCCGTGCATGATGCGACCGACGCCGTGACCGCCGAAGTCCGTGTTGATCGAGTAGCCGTCGCCGTGGGCGACGGCGGCGATCGCGGCGGAGATGTCGCCGATGCGGTTGCCGACGATCGCCGCCTGGATGGCGGCATCCAGAGCGCGTTCGGTGGTGTCGATGATCTGGAGGTCCTCGTCACGGGGAGTGCCGACGACGAAAGAGACGGCGGAGTCGGCGACCCAGCCGTTCACCGAGACGGCGAAGTCGAGAGAGACGAGGTCGCCGTCGCGCAGCGAGTAGTCGAACGGCAGACCGTGCAGCACGGCATCGTTCACCGATGTGCAGATCACCTTGCCGAACGGGCTCGCGCCGAAGGAAGGGTGGTAGTCGATGTAACAGGATTCGGCGCCGGCGCGGCGGATGAGGTCGTGCGCGCGGCGGTCGATCGCGAGGAGGTTCGTACCCACCTTGGTCTCGTCGCGCAGGGTCGCCAGTGTCTCTGCGACGAACCGCCCGGCGGGCTTCATCGCCTCGATCTCGGCAGGGGTGCGCAACTCGATCATCGGTAGTCCTCTCGTTCCTTCCTCCATTCTGCCGGGCGCAGGGCGGCCTGGCTGGGAGGATGCTCCGCGGCGCGCACAAGCGGCCCCACCCCGGTGCGACGGCGGCGTACCATCAGAGGCATGTGGCTGCGTCGCGCATTCTTCGGCTGGCTGATTCCCGCAGCCTTCCTGCTTCCGCTGTGGCTGCTCGTGGGATGGGCGGTCTTCAACGCCGGCGGGTGGGCGTTCCTCTGGGTCCTGTTCCTCGCCATCCCCGGTGTGTTCGTATGGCAGCTGCTGCTGACGCTGCTGGTGCGGGCACGCGGTACGGTGCGGGCGCAGCGTGCGGTCTCGTGGTGGGACGTGCTGGGCTTCAGCGTCTGGCACGGGCTGGTGATCTCGCTCGGATTCTTCGTCGAGTCCTGGTGGGCGCCGGTCATGGTCATCGCGATCGTCGCCGGCGTCGGGCTGTTCTGGCTGGCGCTGTGGCAGCTGTGGAGCGAGGCCCGGCCGTCCCGCGTCGTGCTGCACACCACCGAGGGAGTGGCCTACATCCCGCCGCCGCAGGGATCGGCGGACGGCCCCGCATCAGCGGAGCGCGAGGTCATCGTCATCACCGAGAAGCAGACGCCGCCCGCCGGCTGACGCGTTTTGGAGCCACGGGGCATCCGTGGCAGAATAGTTGTTTGTGCCCTGACCGGTTCTGCCTCAGGGGAACCAGCTGGACGGCGTCACGCCGGAGGCCTGCGGCACACTCAATCCTTCACAACACTTCCCGCGGTCGACCTGTGGCGGCCGCAGAGAGAGACGATCATGCAGATCCTCGACGCCGTCGACGCGGCTTCGCTCCGCTCCGACATCCCCGCCTTCAACGCCGGCGACACCGTCAAGGTGCACGTCAACATCACCGAAGGCAACCGCTCGCGCATCCAGGTCTTCCAGGGCGTCGTCATCGGCCGCTCGGGCGACGGCGTGCGCGAGACCTTCACGGTCCGCAAGATCAGCTTCCAGGTCGGCGTCGAGCGCACGTTCCCGGTGCACTCCCCGGTCATCGACCACATCGAGGTCGTGACCCGCGGTGACGTGCGTCGCGCCAAGCTCTACTACCTGCGCAACCTCCGTGGCAAGAAGGCCAAGATCAAGGAGAAGCGCGACAACTGACGTCGTCGCCTTGCGCGCGAAGCCCCGGACCTGCGGTCCGGGGCTTCGTCGTCTGCGGCGCGAGCACGCCAACGTGCGGCAACGGGTCCGGAGTGTGTCACCCTTGAAGACGGGCTCGCCGACCGACGGCGCCCGCGGAGGATCTCGATGACGACTGAGAAGTCTGCCCCGGCCGAACCGTCGCCCGCCGACGGGGCCGAGGCGGCGGCCGCGACGGTCCAGCCGCGGCGGCGCGGCTGGCTCGTGTTCCTGCGCGACGTGGTCGTGATCGTCCTGATCGCGGTGCTCGTGTCGCTCGTGGTCAAGACGTTCCTCGTCCGGTCGTTCTACATCCCGTCCGGGTCGATGGAAGACACCCTCCTCGTCCAGGACAGGATCCTCGTCGACGAGATCACACCCCGCTTCGGCGGTTACGAGCGCGGCGACATCATCGTGTTCCGCGACCCCGGCGGCTGGCTTCCGCCCAGCACCGCCCCCGCGCGCCCGCCCGTGGTCGAGGCGTTCGAATGGGTGCTGTCGCTCGTGGGACTCGCCGCACCTGACAGCGACGACCATCTGGTCAAGCGCATCATCGGGATCCCCGGTGACCACGTCGTGTGCTGCAACGCGCTCGGGCAGATCAGCGTCAACGGCGTGCCGATCGACGAGAGGGCCTACATCAACGTCGCTGCGGACGACCCGGCGTCCAAGGAGTCCTTCGACGTGACCGTCCCGGACGGCTCGCTGTGGATGCTGGGCGACAACCGCAACCGGTCCGCCGACTCGCGGTTCCACATGGACCAGCCCGGCAAGGGGTTCGTTCCGATCGACAACGTGGTGGGGCGTGCGTTCCTGATCACGTGGCCCTTCGACCGGTTCGGCGTGCTCGACTTCCACCACGACGTCTTCGCCGGTGTCCCGGCGCCCGACGGAGGCGACGGCGACGAATGACCGTCGCCGAGCCGCGGCTCACGCTCGAACGCCGCCTGCTTCGCGAGCACACGCTCGTGATCGCGTGCGACGAGGTCGGGCGCGGCGCCCTCGCCGGCCCTGTCGCGGTGGGCGCGGCGGTGGTCGACGCGCCGCGCTCGCGCAAGCGGATCCCGCAGGGGCTGCGCGATTCCAAGCTCGTGCCCGAATTGAGGCGTCACGATGTCGCCGCCCGCGCCGCGTCGTGGGTCGCGGCGAGCGCCGTGGGCTGGGCGAGCTCGCAGGAGATCGACGAGATCGGCATCATGCGCGCGCTGGGGCTCGCCTCGGTGCGGGCCCTCGCCGAGCTTCGCGCGCAAGGAGTCGTCGTCGAGGACGCGATCGTGATCCTGGACGGCAACTACGACTACATCTCCCCGGCGGGGGAGTGGGCTCTGACGATCCGGCCCGTGATCAAGGCCGACCGTGACTGCGCGTCGGCTGCCGCCGCCTCGGTCATCGCGAAGGTCGCGCGCGACGATCTCATGACCGAGCTGCACGGCGAGCTGCCGGCCTACGGCTGGTCCCGCAACAAGGGGTACGCGAGCCCGGACCACCGGGCTGCGATCCGCGAGCACGGGATCAGTCGTCATCATCGCGCCTCCTGGTCGATCTCCGACGCGCCGACGCTGTTCTGAGGAGCGTTCGCCGCCCGCGCAACGCGGGGTGCGGCATCCCTTCTCGGTCCTAGGATGGAGACACCATGGACGACGAGGTGTTCGAAGACTACGACCGTGAGCTCGAGCTCGCTCTGTACCGCGAGTACCGCGACGTCGTATCCCAGTTCCAGTATGTGATCGAGACCGAGCGCCGGTTCTACCTCGCGAACGAGGTCAACGTGGTGCGTCGCGACACCGAGCACGACTTCTACTTCGAGATCTCGATGTCGGACGTCTGGGTGTGGGACATCTACCGCGCCGACCGATTCGTCAAGGCGGTCCGGGTGCTGACGTTCAAGGACGTCAACGTCGAAGAGCTCTCGCGCCGGGACTTCCACCTTCCCGAAGAGCTCTCGCTCGACACCTGACCCTTCCTCCCCAGCCCCGTCGTCTGCGGAGCTTTCGGGAGTTGTGAACGGATGCCGCCGCCCGGCGTCCGCGGGGAACGCTCCTCGCGCGACGATGCCGGAATGGCAGAGAAGGACGAACTCGGGCGCGCGGGCGAGGACCGCGCCGCGCGCTACCTCACCGAACTCGGGTACACGGTCCTCGCACGCAATTGGCGATGCCGGGGCGGTGAGATCGACCTCGTCGTGGCCGACGCGCGGCATGTCGTCGTGGTCGAGGTCAAGACGCGCCGCGGCGAGGCGTACGGGCATCCGTTCGAGGCGATCGACGCACGCAAGCGGGCTCGGCTCTGGCGGCTCGCGATGGCGTGGGCGGGGGAGCACCGCGAGCTGATGCAGGGACGGCGACTGCGCATCGACGCGGTCGGGATCATCGGTCCCGAGCCCGGAACGGCAGCGCTGGAGCATCTCGTCGACGTGGAGGTGCCGTGAGCGTCGCTCGCACGTGGGCGGTGTCGCTCGTCGGCGCCGAGGGCGAGGTCGTCGAGGTCGAGGCCGATCTGTCCAACCAGCAGCCGGACTTCCGCATCATCGGGCTGGCCGACAAGGCCCTCGGCGAGGCGGTGCAGCGCGTGCACAACGCGTGCGTGAACAGCGGCACCGCGCTGCCGCGCCGCAGGCTGACCGTGAACCTGTCGCCGGCGAGCCTGCCCAAGCAGGGCTCCGGTTTCGACGTCGCGATCGCGCTCGCGTCGCTGGCCACCGAGAACGGGATGGATGCCGCATCCCTCGCGGCGACCGTGCACCTGGGCGAGCTGGGGCTCGACGGGCGGCTGCGCCCGGTACCGGGAGTGCTGCCGGCAGTCGTGGCCGCGCGCCGGGCAGGGCTGCGCCGCGTGGTCGTCCCGCACGCGAACGGGGCTGAGGCGGCACTGGTCGAGGGCATGGAGGTGCTGGCGGCGGTCAACCTGGCGCAGGTCGTCTCGTGGCACGGCGGCGAGGTGGAGGTACCCGACGACGACCCCGTCGAGCTGAGCGACGAGGCCCCGGCCCGCGAGGATGCGCTCGATCTGGCGGATGTCATCGGACAGCGGGATGCCGTCGACGCTCTCATCGTGGCGGCCGCCGGCGGGCATCATCTGCTGATGTGCGGCCCGCCCGGCGCCGGCAAGACCATGCTCGCGCGTCGGCTGCCGGGCATCCTCCCCGAACTGGACGACCGCGCCGCGCTCGCGAGCGCGTCGATCCGCAGTCTCTCCGGCGCGCGCGTCGTGGAGCTGTCACGGACTCCGCCGTTCGAAGCGCCGCATCACAGCGCATCCGTGGCCGCGCTCGTGGGCGGCGGCTCGCGTGTGGTCCGGCCCGGTGCGATCGCGCGCGCCAGTGAAGGCGTACTGTTCCTGGACGAGGCCGGCGAGTTTCCGGCGTCGGTGCTCGATGCGCTGCGACAGCCGCTGGAGACCGGAACGATCGCGATCCATCGCGCCGGTGCGCAGGCGGAGTACCCGGCGCGGTTCCAGCTCGTCCTCGCCACGAACCCGTGCCCGTGCGGCAACTACGGCATCCGCGGCGGCGACTGCGCCTGCCCGCCTGCCGCGATCCGGCGCTACCTCGGGCGCCTGTCCGGGCCGCTGCTGGACCGGATGGACATCGAGCTGACGCTGGCGCGCGTGTCGGTCGCGCAGCGCGGCACGGCACCCGCGACCTCGACCGCCGACGCGCGCGAGCGGGTGGCAGAGGCTCGGGCCAGAGCGGCCCATCGGCTGCGCGGCACCGCGTGGCGGGTCAATGCCGACGTCCCGGGCATGTGGCTGCGAGAGGGGCCGGTCGCCCCGGAACCCATCGTCCGCCGCCCCCTGGACGCCGCGCTCAACCGTGGCGCGCTGACGCTTCGCGGATTCGATCGCGTGCTGAGAGTCGCCTGGTCGCTCGCTGACATCGACGGCGCCGGCCGGCTCGGCGCGGACCACATCGGTCGCGCGCTCTACCTGAAGAAGGGAATCGCGCTGTGATCACGTTCGACCTCTCACCCGCCGTCGCGCAAGCCGCCCTGGCGCCGCTGGGGCACGAGCTGCCCGATGAGGACGCGCTGGAGCTGTACGCGCTCATCGTCTGGTGCCATCTCATCGAGCCGGGGGACTCCGTCGCCGGCCGGATGCTGGCATGCCGTGGCCCTGTCGAGGCCCTCGACGCCATGCTGCGCGGCACGCCGGTCGACGAGGTCAGCGGGCGCGAGCTGACCGAGGCCCGCAAGCGCTGGCTGCCCCGATTGTCGGCACGGACGGTCGCCGACACTCTGCGGGTCGCCGGTGCGCGAGGCATCACCGTCGTCACCCGCCGTGACGCGTGCTGGCCGCAGCAGCTCGACGACCTCGACGTGCATGCGCCGCTGTGCCTATGGGTGCGGGGGGACGCCGCCGTGCTCGCAGGGCTGCAGCCGTCGGTTGCGATCGTCGGCGCTCGGGCGGCATCGGGGTACGGCGACCTCGTGGCGCGCGAACTGGCTGCGGAGCTGGCAGGCAGCGGGATCCCCGTGGTGTCAGGAGGCGCCTATGGGATCGACGGCGCCGCGCACCGTGCGGTACTCGGCGCCCAGGGGCTGACCGTCGCCCTGCTGGCGGGCGGCGCGGAACGCGCGTATCCGGCCGGGCACACCCAGCTCATCGACGACATCGCGAAGACCGGCGCCGTCGTGAGCGAAGTGCCCTGCGGGTCCGCACCCACGAAGTGGCGCTTCCTCCAGCGCAATCGACTGATCGCCGCCCTGACCACCGCCACCATCGTCGTCGAGGCCGGCGGGCGCAGCGGATCGCTGAACACCGCGAACCACGCCGCGCAGCTCGGAC
Organism: Microbacterium helvum; assembly: GCF_014779795.1. Lineage (GTDB taxonomy): Bacteria > Actinomycetota > Actinomycetes > Actinomycetales > Microbacteriaceae > Microbacterium > Microbacterium helvum. Next base: position 109,724 of record NZ_JACXZS010000004.1, on the reverse strand, counting down.
GGGCGCTGGGGGCCGTGCCCGGTCCCATCTCGACACCGACGTCCGTCGGGACGCATCGGCTGATCCGCAGCGGCGCGGCATGCATCACGAGCCCGGACGACGTCAGGGAACTGTTGGGCGCGTGGCCTGCGGCACCGGGATCGGAGGACGTGCCGTCTGTCGCCGGCAGCGCGCGAACGGACGACGCCACGCGAGTGAGGGATGCGCTCAGCGTGCGACTTCGGCGAGACGTCGTGGATGTGGCGCGTCGAGCCGGCATGTCGGTGGACGACGTGCGGGCGATCCTGGGCATGCTCCGCCTCGAGGGGAGCGTCGAGGCGGAGCCGGACGGCTGGCGCCTCGTCGCGAGCCGGAGCTGACCCTGCGGCCGCTCGGGGCGTCGCAGGAGCCTCAGAGCATCGGCGCGGCATGCTGGGGGCATGAGGATCGCCGAGGCCGTCGAGGCGTACCTGCGTCACCTCGAACAGGTGCGCCGGCTGTCGCCCGCGACCGTTCGTGCGTATCGGTCGGATCTCGCCGGGCTGATCGCCGCGTGCGACGACGGTGAGCTGGCGGCGGTGGACCTCGAGGCGCTGCGCGATTGGCTCTGGCAGGCGGTTCAGCGCGGCGACAGCCGCGCGACCATCGCGCGGCGGACGGCGGCAGTGCGCGGCTTCTTCGCGTGGGCCGCTGAGACGGACCGGATCGAGTCGGATCCGAGTCTGCGGCTGGTGACGCCCAAGCGCGGCAAGACTCTGCCGAAGGTCGCAACAGCGCACTCCCTCGACGGCGTGCTCGCGCGACTCGAGCAGTCCGCTGCCGACGGAGACCCCGTCGCGCTGCGAGATCATGCTGTGCTGGAACTGCTCTACGGGGCAGCCGTGCGCGTGTCGGAACTGTGCGGCCTCGACATCGACGACCTCGATCGCGAGCGCCGGACCGCTCGCGTCCTCGGCAAGGGATCCAAAGAGCGCGTCGTGCCGTTCGGTCTTCCCGCGCTTCGCGCGGTGGAGGCGTACCTGGTGCGCGGACGTCCGACCCTCGCGGCCAGGACGGATCCGGCCACCGGCGGTGCGGCATCCGCGCTCTTCCTCGGCGCCCGCGGCGGCCGCCTCGGACCGCGCGCTGTGTACGACCTCGTATCGAAGGAGCTGGGCCCCGAGCTCGGCGCCCAGGTGGGACCGCACGCGCTGCGCCACTCTGCGGCGACACACCTTCTCGACGGCGGGGCCGATCTGCGCGCCGTGCAGGAGATCCTCGGGCATGCGAGTCTCGGCACCACCCAGATCTACACGCACGTCTCCAGCGAGCGCCTCACCGCCTCATATCGACTGGCGCACCCTCGGGCGTGAGGCTCAGCAGCAGGGGAGCAGGATCGCCCGCGGCACCCCGCCGAGCAGCAGCATCGGATTGATGTACTCGCCGTCCAGACGCACACCGAAGTGCACGGTTCCAGGGGCGGAGTGCCCGCCCGTCGACACCGTGCCCGCCGCCTCGCCGCGCGCGACGATCGCCCCGGCGGCGAGCGGCGACTCGACAGGCTCGAGGGTCGTGACCAGCCCGTTGCCGTGATCGATGGTCAGGATGCCACGCCCCGCCACCTGCCCCGAGAACGCGACGACGCCGGCAGCCGGAGCCACCACGATGGATCCCTCGAGCGGGCGCAGGTCGACGCCGCGATGCCCCGGACCGTACTCGTGCGGCGGCGCGACGAACGGTCGTTCCAACCGGAACGGGTGGACCGGCCACACCCAGTCGCCGCCTCGGGGCACGACCTCTGCCGACGCCGCGGTGGTCGCCGGTGCGGCCCGCGCGGCGTCGACGCCGAGCGAGACGCAGGCGACGAGCACTCCGGCTACGGCGATCTTGCGCAAGCGGGTGCGCGACAGAGGAGCATCAGTACGAGAGCTCATCCCATGAGCGTCGCGCCGGCGCGGGCGCGCGCGTCGCGGTACCGGGGAATCTGTGGAGAAGCCGGCCTCGGGGGTGGTGGGGGAGGAAGGACCCGAGCCGGCGCTCCTGATACACTGGGGGTCGCACTCCGCATGTCGGAGTGACTCCGCGTGCCCTGAGCGTGACGGACCTCGCCTCGAACGGGACGAGTCCATGACGCGGCATCCACTCCCAACGGTCCCTGCGAGCGCGACACAGCGAGCGCCGGGCGGGTGTGCGCCGGGCACCAGGCTCGCCGGCCGACGGTCGGCGCGACACAACCGCAACAGGCGCTCAGCGCGCCAGAACAGGAGACCGGCCATGGCCGTCGTCACCATTCGCCAGCTGCTCGACAGCGGCGTCCACTTCGGACACCAGACCCGCCGGTGGAACCCGAAGGTCAAGCGCTTCATCCTCACGGAGCGCAGCGGCATCCACATCATCGACCTGCAGCAGTCGCTGACGTACATCGACAAGGCGTACGAATTCGTCAAGGAGACCGTCGCCCACGGCGGCACCGTCCTCTTCGTCGGCACCAAGAAGCAGGCGCAGGAAGTCATCGCGGAGCAGGCGACCCGTGTCGGTCAGCCCTACGTGAACCAGCGCTGGCTCGGCGGCCTGCTCACCAACTTCTCGACGGTGTCGAAGCGTCTCGCCCGCATGAAGGAGCTCGAGGAGCTCGACTTCGAGGACCCGGCCGCGAGCGGCTTCACCAAGAAGGAGCTCCTCCTCAAGAAGCGCGAGCTCGACAAGCTGCACAAGTCGCTGGGCGGCATCCGCAACCTGCAGAAGACCCCGTCGGCCATCTGGGTCGTCGACGCCAAGCGCGAGCACCTCGCCATCGACGAGGCCTCGAAGCTCGGCATCCCGGTGATCGGCATCCTCGACACCAACGCCGACCCGGACGAGTTCCAGTACCCGATCCCCGGCAACGACGACGCGATCCGCTCGGTGGGCCTGCTCACGCGCATCATCGCCGACGCCGCCGCCGAGGGCCTGATCCAGCGTCACCAGCCCACCGACGAGGCCGCGGACGCCGAGCCGCTGGCCGACTGGGAGCGCGAGCTGCTCGAGCAGGGCGCCGCCACCGCCGAGGCTGACGCCGTCGAGCTCGCCACCGAAGCCGTCGCCGCCGAGGCGATCGCCGAGGAGCTCGCCGCCGAGGGCGACCTCGCCGACGCCGTCGTGGCCGAGGCTGCCGCCGAAGAGCTCGCCGCCGAGGCGGTCGTGGCCGAGGCCGTCGCGGAGGAGCTGGCCGCCGAGGCCGGCGACCAGGCGTAATCGCATCTTCCCGCCCGGCGGAGTCGTCTCTGGACGACTCCGCCGCGGCATCCACGAGAACTCACCAACACTAGGAGCCACCACCCATGGCAAACTTCACGATCGCCGACATCAAGGCGCTGCGCGAGCAGCTCGGCACCGGCATGGTCGACACCAAGAAGGCCCTCGAGGAGGCCGACGGCGACCTCGAGAAGGCTGTCGAGATCCTGCGCCTCAAGGGCGCGAAGGGCAACGCCAAGCGCGCCGACCGCTCCACGAGCGAGGGCCTCGTCGCTGCCAAGGAGCTCGACGGCAAGGTCACGCTCATCGAGCTGAACACCGAGACCGACTTCGTGGCGAAGAACGAGCGCTTCATCGCCCTGGCCGACAAGGTCCTCGAGGCGGCCACCGCCGCGGGCGCCGAGTCCGCCGAGGCCGCTCTCGCCGCCCCCGCCGGCTCGCAGACCGTCGCCGAGCTCATCTCGGACGAGGCCGCGATCATCGGCGAGAAGGTCGAGCTGCGTCGCGTCGTCACGCTCTCGGGCGACAAGTTCGAGATCTACCTGCACCGCACCAGCAAGGACCTGCCTCCGCAGGTCGGCGTGGTGCTCGCGTACACGGGCGACGACGCCGAGACGGCGCGCAGCCTTGCGCAGCACATCTCGTTCGCCAACCCGTCCTACCTGTCGCGCGACGAGGTCCCCGAGGCCGAGGTCGAGAAGGAGCGCGAGATCGTCACCGAGATCTCGCGCAACGAGGGCAAGCCCGAGGCCGCCCTGCCGAAGATCGTCGAGGGCCGCGTCAACGCGTTCTTCAAGCAGGTCGCCCTGCTCGACCAGGACTACGCGAAGGACAACAAGCAGTCCGTCGCCCAGGTCGCGAAGGACGCCGGCCTGACCCTGACGGGCTTCGCCCGCTTCAAGGTCGGCGCCTGACCTTCTGAGAAGGCCCGCACCCGGATTCCGGTGCGGGCCTTTCTCATGCCCTTCGAGGGTCTTCCTGGGTAGTTTTGGCCTGGGCTGAGTAGTTTGTCGTCATCGAGAGGATCACCGTGATCAACGAGAACACCGGGCGCCGCCGCGTCCTGCTGAAGCTGTCGGGCGAGGCGTTCGGGGGTGGCCAGCTCGGCGTGAACCCCGATGTCGTCGGTCAGATCGCCCGCGAGATCGCCGAAGCGGTCGATCGGGTCGAGATCGCGGTCGTCGTCGGCGGCGGCAACTTCTTCCGCGGCGCCGAGCTCAGCCAGCGCGGCATGGACCGCGGGCGCGCGGACTACATGGGCATGCTCGGCACCGTGATGAACGCACTCGCGCTGCAGGACTTCCTCGAGCAGGCCGGCGCGGCCACTCGCGTGCAGTCGGCAATCGCGATGACGCAGGTCGCCGAGCCGTACATCCCGCGTCGCGCCGAGCGGCACATGGAGAAGGGCCGCGTCGTGATCTTCGGCGCCGGGGCCGGTCTGCCCTACTTCTCGACCGACACGGTGGCTGCTCAGCGCGCGCTCGAGATCGATGCGCAGGAGGTGCTGGTCGCCAAGAACGGCGTCGACGGCGTCTACACCGCCGATCCGAAGAAGGATGCCTCGGCCACCAAGATCGACCGCATCACCTACCTCGATGCGCTGCAGCGTGGGCTCAAGGTCGTCGACTCGACCGCGTTCAGCCTGTGCATGGACAACCGCATGGACATGCGCGTGTTCGGCATGGAGCCGGCCGGCAACGTCACACGCGCGCTGCTGGGCGAATCCATCGGCACGCTCGTCACGGCGTGACGCGCCGCGCGTCGATAGACTTGACCCGCCCCATCCACATGAAGGAGACACTGTGATCGCGGACGTCTTGGCCGATGCCGGAGCGCGCATGGACCGCGCCGTGGAGGCTGCGAAGGAGGACTTCGCGACGGTGCGCACGGGCCGTGCGAACCCGCAGCTGTTCCAGAAGGTCCTGATCGACTACTACGGCACGCCGACTCCGCTCGCGCAGCTCGCCTCGATCAACAACCCCGAGGCACGCACCCTCATCGTCACGCCGTACGACAAGTCGGCGCTCAAGTCGATCGAGCAGGCGATCCGCGACATCCCGAACCTCGGGGTGAACCCGACGAACGACGGCAACATCGTGCGCGTCACGATGCCCGAGCTCACCGAGGAGCGCCGCAAGGAGTACGTCAAGCTCACGCGCAGCAAGGGCGAGGACGCGAAGGTCCACGTGCGCGGCATCCGCCGGAAGGCGAAGGACGACATCGACGCCCTCAAGGGCGAGGTCGGCGACGATGAGCTCGCCCGCGCGGAGAAGGAGCTCGATGCGCTGACCCGCGCTCACGTCGACGCGATCGACGAGGCGCTCAAGCGCAAAGAGGCAGAACTCCTCGAGGTCTGAGGACTGCCCATGACCGACGCATCGGAGCCGCGGGAGGACGACGAGAGCGGCCTCCCGCGCTCTCGTCGTGATGCCGACGACAGCCGCCGCGGCACCGACGACGCACCGCGCGCCGCGGGCGCGGCGGACACCGTCGACGACGGTGATCCCGCTGCGGTGCTGCAGGCGCACCTGCGTGCCGCGCGGAGCGAGTTCGAGAGCCAGGTCGCGCAGGCGAAGGCGGACTTCGAAGAGGCGAACGAGCGGATCAAGGAACGCACCGGGCGGGATCTGCTGCTGGCGATCCTGATCGGGCTCGCGATCGGCGCTGCGCTGCTGGCCTCCCTGCTGTTCGTCAAATGGGTCTTCGTGATCTTCGCCCTGGCGGCGGTGCTGCTCTCGATCTTCGAGTTCTCCCGTGCGCTCACCGCGAGCGGCCGGCGCGTGGACCTCGTCCCGCAGCTCATCGCCGGCACGCTCCTGGTGGGCACGGCGTACTTCGTGACGTCGTGGCTGCAGTGGGTCATGCTGTTCGTCGCGCTCGCCTTCGTGGTGGTCTGGCGACTCGTCGCCCAGATGGCGTCGCACGACGGGCGCACCTACGGCACCGTCCTCGGCGATGTGCTCATCGCGACGCTCATCCAGCTCTACGTGGCGTTCCTCGGCAGCCTGTGCATCGTGCTGCTGAGCAAGGACGGCGGCGAGTGGTGGGTGCTCGGCTTCATCGTCGTCGCCGTTGCCGTCGACACCGGTGCGTACATCGCCGGGATCTCGTTCGGCAAGCACCCGATGGCGCCGCGCATCAGTCCGAAGAAGACCTGGGAAGGCTTCGCCGGGGCGGCTGCGGCGGCGATCGTCGCCGGTGTGCTGGTCGGGCTGTTCATGCTCGGACTCGACTGGTGGATGGGAGTCGTGTTCGGGATCGTGATCCTCGCCACCGCCACCGTCGGCGATCTGGGAGAATCGATGATCAAGCGCGACCTCGGCATCAAGGACATGAGCTCGTGGCTCCCCGGCCATGGCGGCGTCCTCGACAGGCTCGACTCGATCCTGCTGTCGGCGGCCGGCGCATTGACCCTGTACTACCTCCTCACCCCCCTGGTGGCAGCATGACGGCATCCGAAGCTCCCGCGCGAGCGTCCTTCCCCGAGACCCGTGGCCGAGAGAAGGGCTACGACCCCGAAGCGGTCGACGAGTTCCTGGCCAGGGCCCGCGGCAGTTTCGAGCGCGGCAGCGATGACATGACCTCTGCGGAGATCCGCCAGGTCGCCTTCCCGCTGGTGCGGCACGGCTACGTCATCGGTTCGGTGGATGCCGCACTCGGCCGCATCGAGGACGCCTTCGCCGCGCGTGAACGGACGACGGCCGTCGCAGCGTCGGGCGCGAACGCGTGGGTCGGCCACACCCGCGACCTGGCTCAGGAGGTGCTGGACCGACTGTCGCGCGCCCGCAAGGAGCGCTTCGACAGAGTGTCGGCCCTGCGCTACGGCTATCGGGTCGATGAGGTCGACCTCGTCGCCGACAAGCTCGCGAAGTACCTCGCGACCGGCGAGTCCGTGACTGTCGAGCAGGTGCGCTCGGTGGCCTTCCGCATGCAGCGCGGCGGATACCACGAGGCGCAGGTCGATGCCGTGCTGGACGCGGTCGTCGAGGTCATGCTCGCCGTCAAGTGAGTCCCGCCGCGTCGGATGGAAAGAACCGACGCGGCTGTGCGAGAATCGGGGCACTGTGACTTCCGGAAACGAGCTGACCCCGTCAAGGCGATCCCGACGTCAGGACGTGTCGACCCGGACCCGCCGTCGTGCTGTCACGCCGAGGCGTGCCGCCTCGCCGACGCCGCGCTGGTCGCGTCGCCGCGGCGTCGTGGGTGCCTTCGCCGCGTTCGCCGCGCTGGGTTTCGTCGCCGCCTACGTCGGACCGATCGGCGTGGCTCTGGCCGACGTCGACGCGGGTGACGAGCCGGTGTCGCTCTACGCGAGCTCGCTGGGCGACGTGCAGACCATCACCGGCGATGCGTCGGCCGAGCCGGCGCCGGCGGCAGAGCTCGACCGCGGCACCTACTCGGTGTACATGAAGCCGAAGCCGACGGTCGAAGCGAAGGCCGCGTCATCCGGCGGCTGGCGCCCGCCGTTCGTCACGCCCAACCCGGGAAGCGCTCAGGCCATCGCTTACGACATGGTCAAGGCTCGCGGCTGGAGCGACAACGAGTTCGCCTGTCTCGTCGCCCTCTGGAAGAAGGAGTCCGGCTGGCGCGTGAACGCGTACAACGCCGGCAGCGGCGCGTACGGCATCCCGCAGGCGCTGCCCGGCAAGAAGATGGCCAGTGCGGGCTCCGACTGGGAGACGAATCCCGCCACGCAGATCACGTGGGGCCTCGGTTACATCAGCGGCCGCTACGGCACGCCGTGCGGCGCGTGGGGCCATTCGCAGAGCACCGGCTGGTACTGAGTCATGCCACGGTCAAACCGCCGCCGCAACGACTCGGGCGGCGACGACTCGTTCGAGCGTCTGCTCGCGGGCTGGAAGCGCACCGAGTATCGCCGCGGCGTGGAGTGGACGGTGCAGCCGGTGTCGGCCGCGCAGGCTCAGAAGGTCTACACCTGTCCGGGATGCGGCGGTTCGATCGACATCGGCGTCGCGCATCTTGTCGCCTGGCGGGCGGACGGCGTCCTCGGGGATGCCGCCGATCTCGCTGCCCGCCGGCACTGGCATCAGCACTGCTGGAAGGTTGCCTGACATGGAGATCCGCGGCCCGATGCAGCTACCCGCGCGGCGCGAAGAGATCGAGCTCGAGACGCTCGACGGCCTGACCCTCGTCGGCGAGCTCGCCCTGCCCGAGCACCGCGACCCGGTGGCGACCCTGGTGACGCTGCATCCGCTGCCCACCGCCGGCGGCTTCATGGACTCGCATATCCTCCGCAAGGCCGCCGGCCGGCTGCCTGCGCTCGCGGATCTCGCGGTGCTGCGGTTCAACACCCGCGGCACGTCGTCGCCGAGGGGGACGAGCGACGGGGCTTTCGACGGCGGCCGCGCCGAGGCGTTCGACGTCGCCGCCGCGATGGACTTCGTGCATGCGCGCGCTCTGCCGCGGCCGTGGTTCGTCGGCTGGTCCTTCGGCACCGAGCTCGCGCTGAAGTACGGACGTGACCACGATGTCGAGGGTGCTGTCCTGCTCTCGCCGCCGCTGCACCGGGCGTCCGACGACGAGGTCGCCGCGTGGGCGGACGATCCGCGTCGTCTCATCGTGCTCGTGCCCGAGTTCGACGACTATCTGCGCCCGGAGGCGGCCGCCCAGCGCTTCGCCAGTGTGCCGGATGCCGTGCTGATCCCCGTCGAGGGCGGCAAGCACCTGTGGGTCGGCGAGAACCAGACGCGTCGCGTGCTCACCGAGATCGTCGCTGCGGTCAATCCGGACGCGCTCCCGCTGCCGACAGAGTGGCACGGCCCGGTCGTCGACGAATAGCCCCTTCTCAGCGCTCGTTCTGTCGCGGGATGACGACCTGACGGAAGATGATCAGGATGCTGGCGGCCACGGGGATCGCGACCAGCGCACCGAGGAGCCCGAGGAGCGATCCGCCGGCGAGCGCGGCGATCACGACGACGGCCCCCGGCACCGATACGGCGCGACCCATGATGCGCGGCGAGATCACGTAAGCCTCGATCTGCATGTAGACGAGGTAGTAGATCGCCGCGACGAGCGCCGTCGTCGGCGAGCCGATGACGAGGCAGAGCAGGACGATGATGGTCGACCCCGTCAGGGTGCCGACGAGCGGGATCAATGAGAAGAAGAAGGCGATGACGGCGAGCACGGCGGGGAAGGGCGCCTTGATGATCGACAGGAAGATGGCGCTCAGGACGCCGTTGATGACGCCGAGCGTCACCTGCCCGATGACGTAGTAGCCGACCGAGTCGGTGATCTGCTCGCCGAGGTCCATGAACCGGGCGCGCTTCGATGCCGGCACGAGCTGATACATCGAGCGCTTCAGGGTGGGCGTCGAGGCGGTGAAGTAGATGGTGAGGATCAGCACGATGAAGGCGCCGGCGAAGCCGCCGATGATGGACCCCACGATGGCGATGATGCTGCTGCCGACCTCGGAGCCGATCGCGCCGACATCCAGCGACGCGTACCAGTCCTCGATGTAGCCCCACACCTCGTCGACGTTCAGCGCCGGGAACACCGTGTGCAGCCAGTCCTGGATGGCTCCGACGGGGTCGTCGAACATGCCCTGCTCGGCGAGGTCCTGGATCGCGCTGACCAGCTGCCCGATCTGCTGGACGATGATCGGGATCACCATGACGACGATCCCCGCGAATGCGGCGAGCACGCCGAGGATCGTGATCAGCACGGCCGCCCAGCGCGGAAGCTTGCGACGTTCCAGCCATGCGACGATCGGATCGAGGCCCAGCGACAGGAACAGCGCCGTGCCGACGTAGAGCAGGATCGTCTGCAGATTCTGGATGCTCCCGATGAGCAGCAGGCCCAGGCCGACGCCGAGGGTCGCGAGCAACGCCGTGCGGAACGGGTTGTGGATCTTCATCGAGGTCCCCTCTGGATCAGCGTCGCCGATAGGTGTCCGCCCAGGATACGCATCGGCGACGTCCGGCTCGGGAACGGCACCCTCCCACGCGCCTCCCAGGTCGTTTTCGCTAGTCTGAACTGTCGAATCGAAGGGCCGCACGCCTCCGTGCGCCCGGGAAAGGGTTTCTTCGTGCGTTTCGTGTGGGCCGTGGCTGCGTTCGTGCTCGCCACCGTGATGATCGGTGCGGGCATCGCCCAACGGACGATCTTCGAGGGACCCAAGTCCGAGACGGCGGCGATCTCGGCTGCAGACGAGGCTCCCTACATGCTGATCGACGGCGCCGTGCTGAACCAGATGCCGGGCACGCAGACGCTCCGCGCACAAGGCGACGGCGAGCTCTTCGCGTCGTACGGCCGGACCTCCGACATGCAGGACTGGCTCGCCGACGCGACCTACAACCGGGTGACGGTAGGCAAGAACGGCAAGATCAAGACGACGTTCGTAGAGCCCGAGCCCACCGAGCCCGAACCGGCCGACCCTGCTGCGACCACCGACCCTGCTGCGACCACCGACCCGGCCGCGGCCGGCGATGCCGTTGCTCCCGCCGAGGGCGCTGACGCCGCCGTGGCGGGGCGCAACCCCGCCGGCTCAGACCTGTGGCTCGACGAGTACGCGCAGACGGATCTGCTGATCGCCCCGCTGCAGCTCCCCGAGGGCATGAGCGTCCTGGTCGCCGCCGACGGCACCGCTCCGGCCCCCAGCAAGGTCACGGTCACGTGGCCGCTGCAGACGTCGACCCCCTGGGCCGGCCCCCTCATCGTCGTCGGCGGCATCCTGATGGCCATCGGCGTCTTCCTGTACATCCTGGGGATCCGTCACGTGCGCCGGCGTCGCGGTCCCCGTCGCAAGGGCCTCCCGCTCCCGGTGACCGAGCCGATCGACATCTCGACGATCGACGATGCCGACAAGGGCGTGATCAGCAGCCAGCCGCCGACGAGGCGTGCCGTCGCGAGCGGCCGACGCGCGTTCGCCGTCGTTCCTGTTGTGGCGGTCTCCGCGCTGCTGTTCAGCGGATGCTCGGCTGACGCGTGGCCCCAGTTCGGCTCATCGCCGACGCCGAGTCCGTCGGCGAGCGTGATCGCTCCCAAGGGGCAGCAGGCGCCGGCTGTCACGAAGGCTCAGGCAGAGCGCATCCTCACCCGCATCGCCGCCACCGTGGCCGACGCCGACGCGGCGATGGACGGCGACCTCGCCGAGACGCGGATGTCGGGCGCGGCGCTCGCGGCTCGCGACACCAACTACAAGCTCCGCTCGCAGATCGCCGACTACAAGGTGCCGGAGCCGATCCACGCCAAGCCGCTCAGCGTCATCCTGCCTCAGGCGTACGACGACTGGCCCCGCTCGGTGATCGTGGTCGGCGCCGACGAGGAGTCGAAGACCTCGAGCATCATGGTGATGTCCCAGGCGGACCCGTGGTCGGACTACCGGCTGTCGTACATCGCCAACCTCGAGGCGTCCACGACGCTGCCGAAACTGGCGCCCACCTACATCGGCGCCGCGCAGGTCGAGCCCGACTCGCCGTTCCTGACGCTCGCTCCCCAGGACGTCGCGGCCGCCTACGCAGACATCATCGACAACGGCGAAGCGAGCGAGTACTACTCGCTGTTCGAGGCGGACGGCGACCAGCTCCGCACGAGCATCGCGGCTGACCGCGAGCGACGCCTGGCAGAGTTCAACCAGACGGCGATGACCACCGCCCAGACCGGAACCCTCGCGTTCAAGGCCACCGCCGGTGTGCAGCCCCCGTTCGCGCTGCAGACGGTCGAGAGCGGTGCCATCGTGGCCGTGAACATCGACGAGACCGATACCGCGACCCCGACCAACGCCGACGCGGTGATCACGAACAACGCCACCGTGGCAGCGCTGGCGGGTGCGACGCAGTCCGCGACCGGAACCACGACCACCTACAGCGACCAGGTGTTCTTCTACGTCCCCGGGCCAGAATCGAATGAGAAGATCCGACTCCTCGGGTATTCGTCCGCCATCCTCGAAGCGAAGGTCATCCCTTGAGCGATCCCTCCCTCGGCGCCGCGGTCCGCGGCGCGGTCGACCTGTCGTCGCTGCGCAATCGCCCCGCACCCGGTGCATCCGGCGACTCAGCGGCTCCCGCCCCGGAGGGTGCGGCTGTCGCCGTGCCCTCGCTTGTTCTGGACGTCACCGACGACACATTCCCGCAGGTGCTCGAGCTCTCGCGCAGCGTGCCCATCGTCGTGGACCTCTGGGCGGAGTGGTGCGGCCCGTGCAAGCAGCTGAGCCCCGTCCTCGAGCGGGTCGTCGCCGAGCTGGGCGGTCGCCTCGTTCTCGCCAAGGTCGACGTCGACGCGAACCCGCAGCTGTCGCAGGCGTTCCGCGCCCAGTCGATCCCGATGGTCGTGGCGCTCGTGGCGGGCCAGCCGGTGCCGCTGTTCACCGGCGCCGTGCCTGAGCAGCAGGTGCGCGACGTGTTCGCCCAGCTGCTTCAGGTCGCGGCGCAGAACGGCGTCACGGGCACGGCCGTCGTTGACGGACAGGCACCTGCAGCACCGTCCGAGCCCGAAGAGGCGCCGCTGCCACCGCTCCACGCCGAAGCCTACGACGCCATCGAGGCCGGCGATTACGCCCGCGCCGTCATCGCGTACGAGAAGGCGCTGGCGGAGAATCCGCGAGACGAGGAAGCGCGCGCCGGCCTCGGGCAGGTGCGTCTGCTCGATCGTGTGCAGGGCCTCGATCTGCAGGAGGCCCGGGCCGCCGCGGCGGCCGCGCCGACCGATGTGCCCGCGCAGCTGGCGGTCGCCGACCTCGACCTCGCGGGCGGACATGTCGACGACGCGTTCGGTCGCCTGCTCGATCTCTTCGCTCAGCTTCCCGCGGACGACTGCGGACCGGTGCGCGAGCGTCTGCTGGAGCTGTTCGCGCTGGTCGGCGACGCCGACCCGCGCGTCGCGTCCGCCCGCGCGCGGCTCGCGTCCCTGCTCTTCTGAGCATCGCGGACTGTCCGGCAGCGCCGAGCTCAGCCCTTGGTGGGCGAAGGCACGTGCGCAGGTGTCTCGTGGCGCAGCCAGAGCACCCCCAGTGGCGGCAGCACGAGCGTGGCCCGGCCACCCTCGCCGGCGTGCACCACGCCGAGGTTGCCGACACCGGACCCGCCGTACGCGTGCGAATCGGTGTTCAGGATCTCGTGCCAGACGCCGCTCTCGGGAAGATCGAGCTCGTACGCCGGCAGCGGAGTCCCCGAGAAGTTCGCGGCGACCACCACGGTGTTGCCGTGCCAGTCGCGTCGCGCGAAGGCGATGACGTTCGGGTTCCACGTGGGCGCTCCCAGACGCGTGAACGCCGCACCGTCGCTGTCGCGTGACCACATCGGCGAGTTCTCGCGATAGACGCGGTTCAGCGCGCCCACGAAGCCCAGCAGCTCGGCATGGCTGGGCTGGTCGAGCAGCCACCAGTCGAGCGAGCGGGCCTCGGACCACTCCGACAGCTGGCCGAACTCCTGGCCCATGAACAGCAGTTGCTTGCCCGGGTGCCCCCACATGTAAGCCAGGAACGCACGCATGTTCGCGAGCTTCTGCCAATGATCGCCCGGCATGCGCCCGAACAGGCTGCCCTTGCCGTGCACGACCTCGTCGTGGCTGATGGGCAGCACGTAGTTCTCGCTGAACGCGTAGACGAACGAGAACGACAGTTCGCCTTCATGGTGCGACCGGTGGATCGGATCCCGTTTGATGTACTCGAGCGAGTCGTTCATCCACCCCATGTTCCACTTGAAGCCGAAGCCGAGTCCGGCCTGGCTCGTGGGGGCGGTCACACCGGGGAAGCTGGTCGACTCCTCCGCGATCATCGCGATGCCGGGGTAGCGCTTGTAGGCGGTGGCGTTGACCTCCTGCAGGAAGCGGATCGCCTCCAGGTTCTCGCGCCCGCCGTGGATGTTCGGCTCCCACTCGCCGTCGCTGCGGGAGTAGTCCAGGTAGAGCATCGAGGCGACGGCATCCACTCTCAGACCGTCGACGTGGAACTCCTCGAACCAGTACAGCGCGTTCGCGACGAGGAAGTTGCGCACCTCGTTGCGGCCGTAGTCGAAGATGTACGTGCCCCAGTCCCTGTGCTCGCCGCGCCGGGGATCGGGGTGTTCGTAGAGCGGCTCGCCGTCGAAGCGGGCCAGAGCGAACGCGTCCTTCGGGAAGTGCCCCGGGACCCAGTCCATGATCACGCCGACGCCCGCCTGGTGCAGCCGGTCGATGAGGTATCGCAGATCGTCGGGGTGGCCGTAGCGGCTCGTCGGCGCGTAGTAGCCGGTGACCTGGTAGCCCCACGAGCCGCCGAACGGGTGCTCGGCCAGCGGCAGGAACTCCACATGCGTGAACCCGTGCGCCGCGACGTACTCGATGATCTGGTCGGCGGCATCCCGGTACGTCAGTCCCTGCCGCCAGGAGCCGAAGTGCAGCTCGTAGACCGACATCGGCTTCGACACCGGAGCGCTCTGCGCACGAGCCGCGAGCCACGCGCCGTCGCCCCATGCGTGCGAGGCGTGGACCACCACGGACGCCGTCGCGGGCGGAACCTCGGCCAGGCGCGCCATCGGGTCCGCCTTGAGCATCCAGTCGCCGGCGCGTCCGCGGATCTCGAACTTGTACGCGGTCCCGGGGCCGAGGCCCGGGATGAACAGCTCCCACACGCCGCTGGCGCCCATCGACCGCATCGCGTGGCCCTGGCCGTCCCATCCGTTGAAGTCGCCGACGACCCGCACGGCGCGGGCGTTGGGAGCCCACACCGCGAACGAGACCCCGGAGCTGCCGTCATCCTCGCGCACGTGCGAGCCGAGCACGCGCCACAGCTCTTCGTGGCGGCCCTCGCCGATGAGGTGCAGGTCGAGCTCGCCGATCGTCGGCTCATGCCGGTAGGGGTCGTCCGCCACGTAGTCGGGGCCCTGGGGATAGGTCGCCGTGAGTTCGTATGCGATGCGGGCACCGGCTCGGGTGCCCTCCCAGATGCCCGAGCGCACGTGCTCGAGCGGGACGCGGGTGCCGTCGTCGAAGACCGCCGTGACGCTGCGTGCCAGCGGACGCCGGGCCCGGATCGTCCAGGTGGCGGTGCCCTCCGCATCGGTATCGGGGTGGATGCCGAGCACGGCGTGCGGGTCGTGGTGAGTGCCGGCGGCGACGGCGTCGAGGAGCTGGTCGGAGGGTGTCGTCATCGGGACTCCTTCACGTGCAGGATGTGGACCGGCTCGGTGAACGCGTCGAGCATGACGTAGTTGTGCTCGGCCCACGTCCAGCGGGCGCCCGTCACGAGATCCTCGACCTCGTAGGGCGTGCCGGGTTCGACACCCCATACGCGGGTGTCGAGGTGGACCATCGTCTGGCGCACCGAATGCGGATCGGTGTTGACGACGACGATCACGGTGTCGTTGCGGCCGTCGGGGGAGAGCGCGGCGTCGAGGTGCTTGACGTAGACGAGGATCGCGTCGTCGTCGCTCCAGTGCACGCTGAGGTTGCGCAGCTGACGCAGCGCGGGGTGCGCGCTGCGGATGGCGTTGAGCTTCGCCAGGTACGGGGCGAGCGAGTCGCCGCGCTCGATCGCGCCCGCCCAGTCGCGCAGCTTGTACTCGTACTTCTCGTTGTCGATGTTCTCTTCCGACCCCGGTCGAGCGACGTTCTCGTACAGCTCGTAGCCCGCGTAGACGCCGTAGGTGGGCGCCGCCGTCGCCGCGATCGCGGCCCGGATGCGATAGGCGGGCCGACCGCCGAACTGCAGGTACTCGGTGAGGATGTCGGGCGTGTTGACGAACAGGTTCGGCCGCAGGAACGCGTCGGTGGAGTGCGAGAGCCCCGTGAGGAACTCTTCGAGCTCGGCCTTGGTGTTGCGCCACGTGAAGTAGGTGTAGCTCTGCTGGAAGCCCGCCGCCGCGAGGCTCTGCATCGGCGCGGGGCGTGTGAAGGCCTCGGCGAGGAAGACGACGTCGGGCGTCTCGTCGGTGACCGTGCGGATCAGCCATTCCCAGAACTGCAGGGGCTTGGTGTGCGGGTTGTCCACGCGGAAGATGCGCACGCCCTGTGAGATCCAGTGGCGCACGACCCTAAGCACCTCCGCGCGGATGCCGACAGGGTCGTTGTCGAAGTTGACCGGGTAGATGTCCTGGTACTTCTTCGGGGGGTTCTCGGCGTAGGCGATCGATCCGTCCGGCAGCGTCGTGAACCACTCCGGGTGCTCGGCGACCCACGGATGATCGGGCGCCGCCTGAAGCGCGAGGTCGAGCGCGATCTCCAGCCCTTCGCCGCGCGCGGCGCGCACGAACGCACGGAAGTCCGCGAGCGTGCCGAGGTCCGGATGCACCGCGTCATGGCCGCCGGCCGCGGACCCGATCGCCCACGGCGAGCCGGGGTCGCCGGGACCCGCGTCGAGCGTGTTGTTCGGTCCCTTGCGATTGAGCGTGCCGATGGGGTGGATGGGCGGCAGGTAGACGACGTCGAAGCCCATCTGCGCCACCGCGGGCAGCCGTCTGGCAGCGGTGCGGAACGTGCCGCTCTTGATCGTCCCGTCCTTGAGCCGCCTCGCACCCTCCGAGCGCGGGAAGAACTCGTACCAGGCGCCCACACCGGCGCGCTCCCGCTCGACGAGCAGCTCGAGGTCGGCGCCGAGCGTCACGAGCGACATCACGGGCCGCTGGCGGAAGTACGCCGCCAGCGAGGGGTCATCGACGACCGTGAGCGCGCCGTCGTCGTCGAGGTCCGCGTCGCGGAGGGATGCCGCCGCCACCGCGAGCGCCTTCCTCTCGGCCGCAGGCCGGCCCTTCTCGGCACCGGCGCGCTCGAACAGCAGCGCGCCGAGCTCACGCATGAGGGCAGCATCCACCCCCGCCGCGATCTTGACGGATGCCGCGTGGTGCCAGGTCGCGAAGTCGTCGCCGAAGGATTCGAACCGGAAGCGCCAGACCCCTTGCTCGAGCAAGGCGACCTGCGTCTGCCAGCGGTCGAAGCCGTCCTCGAGCGGCGCGAGCCGGTGCAGCGATTCGTCGCCCGAGGGGGAGAAGAGCCGCAGCTGCACCCCGATGCGGTCGTGCCCCTCGCGGAACGCGGTGACGCGGAACGGCACCACCTCGCCCTCGTACCCGGTGGGCCGGTAGTCGCCCCAGGGCACCGCCGGGAACGGCTGGGCCAGCGGTATCCGGCGGGCGACCGTGTCGGGGTCGGGCTGCCAGGCGCGGGCATCGCGGACAGGGAGGGCCGAGGCGCTCCGCCACGGGCGGGAGCGCGCGGAGCGCGTCGTCGTGACCACGTCTCGAACCTACCGTCCCCGTCGCCAGGAAGACAGCGCGCTGGCGTCACCGACGTGACCGAAGCGTGCTGTCACTCGGCGCGGAACAGGTGCATCGAGGTGCCCGTGAGCGACACGACGTCTCCCGGGGCGTACACGGCACCGTCTGCCGAGGGTGTCTCGTCGGCGCTCGACCACAGCGAGACGTATCGGGTCACGCCGTCGGCGTCGGGAAGGGTGACGTCGATGGGGCGCTCGGTGCCGTGGATCATGAGCAGGATCCGGTTGAAGTCCTCGAATTCGGGGGTGGAGGCCGCGACATACTGCAGCGTGCGGTGCGAGGGGTCGGTCCAGCGCTCGATCGACATGGTCTCGCCGTGCTCGTCGTACCACTCCATCAGCGACGCGGACGGCGTGTGCTCGCCGAGCCGCGCGAACCGGCTCGGGCGCAGCGCGGGGTTCTCTCGCCGCAGCCGCAGCAGATGCCGCACGTGGGCGTAGAGGTCCTGCTGCCAGGGCGTGTGCTCCCAGCGCAGCCAGGTCAGGTCGGAGTCGTGGCAGTAGGCGTTGTTGTTGCCGTTCTGGGTGCGCGCGTACTCGTCGCCCGCCGTGATCATGGGCACCCCGGCCGACAGCAGCAGCGTGCCGATCAGATTGCGCATGGCCTTGCGCCGCGTCGCGAGGATCGCCGGGTCGCCGGTGCGGCCCTCGAGGCCGTGGTTGAAGGACCGGTTGGTGTCGGCCCCGTCGCGGCCGTGCTCACCGTTGGCGTGGTTGTGCTTGACGTCGTACGAGACCAGGTCGCGCAGCGTGAACCCGTCGTGCGCGGTGACGAAGTTGATGCCCGCGAGCGGTCCGCGCGCCTCGTCGAAGGTGTTCGCCGAGCCGGCCAGCCGGTGCGCGAGTCCGCCGATCCCGACCGGCGACACGTTCGCACGGCGGGCGTAGTCGACGTCGCTCAGCCAGAAGTTGCGGACGCGGTCGCGGTAGCGGTCGTTCCACTCGCTCCAGCCGTCGCCGAAGCCGCCCGTCTGCCAGCCGCCCATGCCGACGTCCCAGGGCTCGGCGATCTTCTTGACGTCGGCCAGCGCGGGGTCGTCGATGATCGCACGGAGGAGGGGATGCTGCGCCGTGAACTCATGCGTCGCGTCGCGGCCGAGCGTCACGGCGAGATCGAAGCGGAAGCCGTCGATCTGCACCTCGTCGGACCAGTAGCGCAGCGAGTCGAGTACGAGGCGGGCGGCGGCATCGGTGGACGTGTCGAGCGAGTTGCCGCACCCGGTGACGTCGATGTAGGCGCCGTCGTCCTGCTGGCGGTAGTAGGCCCGGTTGTCGATGCCGCGAAGACTCGACCGCGGTCCGCCCAGCCCTTCTTCCGCCGTGTGGTTGTAGACGACGTCGAGGATGACCTCCAGCCCCGCCTCGTGCAGCAGCTTCACCATTCCCTTGAACTCGCGCAGCACGGCCTCCGGCCCCTGCCTGCGCGCCTCTTCCGTCGCATACGCGGTGTGCGGCGTGAAGAAGTTGAGGGTGTTGTAGCCCCAGTAGTTGGCCAGGCCGTGCTGCAGCAGTCGGGGCTCTGTGGCGAACGCGTGCACGGGCAGCAGCTCGATGCTCGTCACCCCGAGGTCGAGGAAGTGCTGGACCATCGCCGGATGCGCGAGCCCCGCGTACGTGCCGCGCAGCGCCCCGGGCAGCTCGGGATGACGCTTCGACATGCCCTTCACGTGGCCTTCGTACAGCACGGTGCGATCGAGCGGGATGGCCGGCTTGCGCGACGCGCCCCAGTCGAACGACCCCTCGACGACGACCGAGCGCCAGCCGTCGTAACCGGTGCGCACGAGCCCTTTCGTATACGGCTCGAGCAGCAGCGTCCCGCGGTTGAAGGTGTTGCCGGCGCCCTGCGGCCCGTCCACCCGTATCGCGTACGGCGTCCCGGGACGCAGCAGCGACGAGGTGATCTCCCACACGCCGTCGCCTGCCGGCGAGAGCGGCTCGGTGGCGGTGATCCAGTCCAGATCCGTGTCGTCGAACACCACGAGCTCGACCGCGTCGGCGGCCCCCGACCACACGCGCAGGCGGGCACCGCCCGGCACGAGCTCGATGCCCAGCCCGTCCAGTCCGGCACTGAGCAGACCCGCGGCGGGATGAGTGACGACGGTCTCCGGGCTCACCATGCGGACTACGATAACCATGGTCCGAGTCGGTGGCGTTACGGGACCGCGTCCCGCAGGCCACGGCACTCGGTGCGATCGAACGGACGTGAGCGGAGGGATGCCGGGTGCCCGTCTACCTCGACCACGCGGCGACCGCGCCGCTGCGCCCCGAGGCGCGTGACGCCTGGGTGGCGGCGGCGTCCGAGGTCGGCAACGCGTCCTCGATCCACGGCGCCGGACAGGACGCTCGGCGCACCCTCGAAGAGGCGCGGGAGCGTCTGGCGGCGGTACTCGACGCCGACCCCATCGAGGTCGTCTTCACCTCCGGCGGCACCGAGGCAGTGAACCTGGCGATCAAGGGACTGTGGTGGGCGCGCGCGGCCTCGACCGATGCGGTCGCGCTGCCCGACGGCGAGCACCACGCGACGCTCGACGCGGTCGAATGGCTGCAGGCGCAGGGTGCCGGGGTGCGTCATGTGGCTCTCGACGCCGTCGGCCGGATCCCTGTGGAGACCTTCTCGCGTGCACTGCCCGGCTCGGCGCTGGCCACGGCGCTGGTCGCCAACAACGAGGTCGGCACGGTCAACGACGCGGCGGGACTGGCGCAGGCCGCGGCGGCCGCCGCTGTGCCGCTGCACCTCGACGCCGTCGCGGCCTTCGGCCATCTGCCCGTCACGTTCCGCTCCTGGCGCGGGGGCGCGCAGGGACGCACCGGACTCGTGGCGCTGAGCGTGTCGGCCCACAAGATCGGCGGGCCGGCCGGCGTCGGCGCCCTCGTAGTGTCGCGCACGGCCGAGTTGTCCGCACTCGTCCACGGTGGAGCGCAGCAGCGTCGTCTTCGCGCCGGCACCCAGGACGTCGCCGGCGCCGCGGCCTTCGCGGTGGCCGCCGAGCTGGCCGAGGCCGAGCGCGAGGCCGAGGCCGCCCGGCTCATCGGACTGCGGGAGCGCCTGGTGGGCGGCATCCGTGCGACCATCCCCGGGGCGCAGCTGCTCGGCGATCCCGTCGACCGCGTGCCGGGCAACGCCCACGTGCTGTTCCCCGGCGCTTCGGGCGAGACACTGCTGTTCCTGCTCGATCGGGCAGGTATCGCTGTGTCGACGGGCTCGGCGTGCCAGGCCGGTGTGCCCGAGCCGTCGCACGTCGTGCTGGCGCTCGGACGCAGCGACGCCGAGGCTCGTCAGGTGCTGCGATTCACCCTCGGCCGCACCACGACCGCGGAGGACGTGGATGCCGCGCTGGCGGCGCTTCCCGAGGCCGTGGAGCGCGCGCGTGCGGCATCCGGCCCTCGCACAGGCCGGGCTTCGTAGACTGGGACCATGCGGATCCTGGCAGCCATGAGCGGTGGAGTGGATTCCGCCGTCGCGGCCGCACGGGCCGTCGAGGCGGGCCACGAGGTCGTCGGCGTGCATCTGGCGCTCTCGCGCGCGGGCGGCACGCTGCGCACCGGCAGCCGCGGCTGCTGCACGATCGAGGACGCCATGGACGCGCGCCGGGCGGCCGATCGCCTGGGCATCCCGTTCTACGTGTGGGACTTCTCGGAGCGGTTCCGCGACGACGTCATCGAGGACTTCGTGTCGGAGTACCGCGCCGGCCGCACGCCGAACCCGTGCATGCGGTGCAACGAGAAGATCAAGTTCGCAGCGCTGCTCGAACGGGCGATCGAGCTCGGCTTCGACGCCGTCTGCACCGGGCACTATGCGACGCTCGTCGACGGTCCTGAGGGGCTGGAGCTCCACCGCGCGTCGGATGCCGCCAAGGACCAGTCCTACGTGCTCGGCGTGCTCAATGCGGAGCAGCTCGCGCACACGTACTTCCCGTTGGGTTCGACCCCGTCGAAGGCGCTCGTGCGCGCAGAGGCGAAGGAGCGCGGGCTCTCGGTGGCGCAGAAGCCCGACAGCCACGACATCTGCTTCATCCCCGACGGCGACACGCGCGGCTGGCTGGCTGAGAAGGTCGGCGCCGAGCAGGGCGACATCGTCGATCGGACAGGGGCCGTCATCGGCACCCACGAGGGCGCGCACGCGTTCACCGTGGGGCAGCGGCGCGGCCTGCAGCTCGGCGTGCCCGCGCCCGACGGCAAGCCCCGGTTCGTGCTCGAGGTGCGTCCGGTGTCGAACACCGTCGTCGTTGGCCCCAAGGAGGCGCTCGCGACGGCCGAGATCGCGGGGGAGCGGTACTCGTGGGCCGGGCGTCCGCAGGCCGAGGGCGACTTCGCGTGCCACGTGCAGATCCGCGCGCACGCCGACCCCGTGCCGGCGACGGCGACGCTCGCCGACGGCCGGCTGACGGTCGTCCCCGAGACCCCCTTCGACGGCGTGGCGCCGGGCCAGACGGCCGTGCTCTACGACGGCACGCGTGTCATCGGCCAGTTCACCATCGCGACGACGGTCTCGGCGGTGCCCGTCTCGGCGTGAGACCCGGGCGCCTGACCCCCGGCGCGTGTCGGCGCCCCCTCCTAGACTGGCGGGGTGACGGATGCCGCACTCCCCGCCGACGCCGGACTCGACGCCGCGCGGGCCGAAGCCCAGGACCTGACCGACCGCATCATCGGCGCACGCGACGCCTACTACGGCCGCAACGCCGAGATCGTCGACGACGCCACGTACGACGGCTGGATGCACCGGCTCGAAGAGCTGGAGCGCCTGCATCCCGAGCTGCAGGGCCAGGATTCGCCGACCCAGACGGTCGGCGCCGCCGAGAGCTCGATGTTCGCGCCCGTCGAGCACGCCGAGCGAATGCTGAGCCTCGACAACGTCTTCAGCCCCGAAGAGCTGCGGGAGTGGTGCGTCAAGGCCCAGGCAGGCGCCGGCCGCAGCGTGCGGTGGCTCACCGAGCTCAAGATCGACGGTCTCGCGATCAGCCTCCGGTACGAGAACGGCGTGCTGACCTCCGCCGCCACGCGCGGCGACGGCCGTGTGGGCGAAGACGTCACGGTGAACGCCGTGCGGGTCGCCGGCATCCCTCAGCGACTCGCCGGGACGGGGCATCCCGAGCTCGTCGAGGTGCGCGGCGAGGTGTTCATCCCTGTCGCCTCGTTCGAGAGGCTCAACGCCCTCCAGGCCGACATGCGCGACCGCGCCGTCGAAGAGACCAGGGCGCGCAGCCGCGCGTTCGACGAAGAGAAGGCGCGGCTGAGCGCCGAGCGGCGGTTCCCGTCGTTCGCCAATCCTCGCAACGCCGCATCGGGCGGTCTTCGGCAGCAGCTCGACAAGAAGGAGGGGCTGGAGCTCGAGGCGGGCCGGGCCCGGCTCGACTCGCTCCGCCTCTTCGTCCACGGCATCGGCGCGTGGAACCGGCCGCCGGTGGACTCGCAGAGCGAGACCTACGCGCTGCTGGCCGAATGGGGGCTGCCGACGAGCCCGTACTTCCGCACCACCGACGACATCGACGGCGTGCTCGACTTCGTCGCGTACTACGGCGAGCACCGGCACGATGTCGAGCACGAGATCGACGGCATCGTCGTGAAGGTCGACGAGCTCGCTCTGCACGACGAACTGGGCGCGACGAGCCGTGCGCCCCGCTGGGCGATCGCGTACAAGTACCCGCCCGAGCAGGTGAACACGAAGCTGCTCGACATCGTCGTGTCGGTGGGCCGCACCGGGCGTGCCACACCGTACGCCGTCATGGCGCCCGCGCGCGTGGCCGGTTCCGTCGTGCGTCAGGCGACCCTTCACAACCAGGACGTCGTGCGGGCGAAGGGCGTGCTCATCGGCGACACCGTGGTGCTGCGCAAGGCCGGCGACGTCATCCCCGAGGTGCTCGGGCCCGTCGTGGAGCTGCGCGACGGCACCGAGCGTGAATTCGTCATGCCGGCGGAGTGCCCCGAGTGCGGCTTCCCGCTGCGGCCGGCCAAAGAGGGCGACATCGACCTGCGCTGCCCGAACGCGCGGTCGTGCCCTGCCCAGGTGCGTGGACGCGTCGAGCACATCGGGTCACGGGGCGCGCTCGACATCGAGGTGCTGGGCGAGGTCACGGCGGCGGCCCTGACGCAGGCCGCGGCTCCCGCGCGCCCGCCGCTGGAGACCGAGGCGGGGCTGTTCTCGCTCTCGCTCGACGACCTGGTGCCGATATCGGTGATCGTGCGCGATGCCGAGACCGGCGAGCTGAAGGTCGACGACGAGACCGGGGAGCCGGTGCGTCGGGCACCGTTCCAGAAGCTCAGCCCGGCCCAGTACCCGCCGGGGACGGAGCACCTGACCCCGGCCGAGCGGCGCAAGGCCGGCATCCGCAAGGACTACCGCGAGGTGCTGCCGTCCGAGGCGGCGGTGAAGCTGCTCGCGGAGCTCGAGAAGGCGAAGACGAAGGAGCTCTGGCGCCTGCTCGTCGCGCTCAACATCCGGCACGTCGGCCCGGTGGCCGCTCGGGCGCTCGCGCAGTGGTTCGGATCGCTGGACGCGATCCGGGCCGCGGACCGCGAGCAGCTCGCCCAGGTCGAAGGCGTGGGCGGCATCATCGCGGATTCGCTGATCGAGTGGTTCGAGGTGGACTGGCACCGCGACATCGTCGACGAGTGGACGCGTGCGGGCGTGCAGTGGGCGACGCCCGGCCACCCCGGCCCGGGTGCGGCCGCCGTCGTCGGAGGCGTGCTGGCGGGGCTCACGGTCGTCGCGACCGGATCGCTCGAGGGCTTCACGCGTGAGGGCGCGCAAGAGGCCATCCTGAGCGCGGGCGGCAAGACGGCGTCCAGCGTCTCGAAGAAGACCGACTTCGTCGCTGCGGGCCCGGGTGCGGGCTCGAAGCTGGCCAAGGCCGAGGAGCTCGGCATCCGCATCCTGGACGCCGACCAGTTCCGGATCCTCGTCACCGAGGGGCCGGCGGCGCTGGACGCGCTGGAGCCCGACGCCGGCTGACCGACGCCGGGTATTGGGGGCGGGTCTCGTCGAGCCCCGGACTCAGTGTCGTAGGTATGTTCTAACGTCGATCCCATCGACGAAAGGACCCCCATGACCACCGCTCTCACGCCGTCGTCGCTCTGGCAGGACGAGGAGGACCGACGCACAGCTCAGGCGATCCGCGCGCACGGCACCCGCAACGAGTACGTGTTCGGCGACCTGCCGAAGCGCGAAGCACCGTTCGCCTACACGATCGGCCTGTTCGGTCTCGGGCATCCAGAGCTGCTCGTGTTCGGGCTCGACCCCCGCACATCGTCGCTGCTGCTCGACGACGTGGCCGCGCGGGTGCGCGGCGGCGACGATCTGCGGGCGGGTCAGGTGCTCTCGTTCGCGGGGTGGCGTCATCGGGTCGCAGTCGAAGCGGTGCCCAACCCGGGCGAGATCGTGTTCGCCGCCAACCGGTACTACGACCGGGCGGACGACCACTCCGTGCCGGTGTTCCAGCTCACCTACGACGACCGCGACGGCCGATTCCCGTGGGACGACCACTACGACACGGCGGCGTGGCTGCAGCCGCGTCCTGGCACGTTCCACGCCTGAGGCGGCGGGTCGCGCGGCCCGGCTCAGGAACCCGTGGTCAGGGTGAGCAGCCGGTCGCGCACCTGCCGGCGCAAGACCTTGCCGATGAGGGACTTCGGCAGTTCGTCGACGACGAAGATGCGGCGGGGCACCTTGTAGGGGGTGAGGATGCCGCGCGCGAAGTCCCGGATGGCCTCCACGTCGATCTCTTCGCCCGACGACACGACGATGGCCGCGACGACCTCCTCGCCCGAGTGCTCGCTCGGCAGTCCGACGACCGCCGCATCCTCGACCTGCGGGTGCTGACGCAGCGCGTTCTCGACCTCGGTGGGCGCGACGTTGAAGCCGCCGGTGATGATGAGCTCTTTGATGCGGTCCACGATGCGCACGAAACCGGCCTCGTCGATCGTGACGATGTCGCCGGTGCGGTACCAGCCGTCGACGAACACGGACTCGGTCTCTTCGGGCTTGCCGTAGTAGCCCGAGAAGACCTGCGGCCCGCGGACGACCAGTTCGCCGCGTTCACCCCGCGGCACGTCCTTGGTGGGGTCGTCGGGATCGACGACGCGGCATTCGGTGCCCGGCAGCGGAAGGCCGACCGTGCCCGGCACGCGGTTGTCGGCGACGGGGTTCGCCATCAGCACAGGCGAGCATTCGCTGAGGCCGTAGCCCTCGACGAGGTAGCCGCCGGTGGCGGCCTCGAACGGGATGACCAGCTCATGGGGCAGCGCCATGGCGCCCGAGATGGCCACCTCGGTGCCGGCGAGCGAGACGCCCTTCTCCCGAGCAGCGCGCAGCAGTCGCTCCGCGATCGGCGGCACGAGCGGCAGGAACGTGGCGGGGTGCTTCTTCGTCACCTCGAGCACCATGTCGGGATCGAACTTCGGGAACAGCACCAGGCGCGCGCCCATCGACATCGCGAACGTCAGGCACAGCGTCAGCCCGTACGCATGGAACATCGGCAGCACCGCGTACACGACGCATCCGTCGCCGCGCACGATCGACGGCACCCAGGCCCGTGCCTGCGCCGCGTTCGAGAGCAGGTTGCGGTGGGTGAGCGCGGCACCCTTGGGCGTTCCGGTGGTCCCGCTCGTGTACTGGATCAGCGCGAGGTCGTCGGTGGCCGGACGCGGGTGGGATGCCGGCAGCGCCGCGGTGCCGACCACCTGCTCCCAGGGCACGGTGCCCGACACGCGCTCGGTCAGCGCCTCGCGGGCCTCGCGCGCTTTCGCGATCGGCAGCGTGAGGGCCAGGCGGGTGCCGAACGGCATGGCCTTGGTGACGTCCACCGACACGAGGCTCGTGAGGGCGAGATCGGCGGGGAACTCCTGGACGGTCCGCACGACCTTGGTCCACACGATCGCGTGCTTCGCGCCGTGGTCCTCGAACTGCTTGCGCAGCTCGCGCGGCGTGTACAGCGGGTTGTGCTCGATGACGACGGCGCCGAGGCGCAGGATCGCGTAGAACGCCACGATGTGCTGCGGGCAGTTCGGCAGCACGATCGCCACCGGGTCGCCGGCCTTGACGCCGAGGTCGCGCAGACCCGCTGCGGCGCGCTCGATCTGCTCGTGCAGCGAGCGGTACGACGTCTCACGACCGAAGAACTGCAGGGCGGCGGCATCCGGGTAGTCCCTCGCCGACGCATCGACGATGTCGACGAGGGAGCCGGTCACGGGAGCGAGGTCCTCGGGGACGCCGTCTGCATAGCTGGCGGTCCACGGGCGCGGCGGGTCGTATGTCGTCACGGCGATCAGCCTACGCCGGGGCGCGCTTCCATCGCCGGACCTGGGGTCCGTGCGGGCGATGGCTCTCACGCGCGCCCCGGTAGTCTTGTCGGGTGTCTGAAATCACCCCCGATCTCGTGCGCCATCTCGGTGTGCTCGCCCGGATCCAGCTGAGCGACGAGGAGGTCGAGCGCCTCACCGGCCAGCTCGACGTCATCGTCGACAACATCGCCAAGGTGTCCGAGGTCGCCACGCCCGACGTTCCCGCGACGAGCCACCCGATCGCCCTCCAGAACGTGTTCCGTCCGGATGTCGCGGGTGGCCAGCTGACTCCGGCTCAGGTGCTGCAGAACGCACCGGATGCCGCGGACGGCCGCTTCCGCGTGACCGCGATCCTCGGCGAAGAACAGTAGAGGGGCTTCCGTGACCGATCTCACCCAGCTGAGCGCCGCTGCGCTCGCAGACAAGCTCGCCGCACGCGAGGTGTCGAGCGTCGAGGCCACGCAGGCCCACCTCGACCGGATCGCGGCGGTGGATGCCGACATCCACGCGTTCCTTCACGTCAGCGACCACGCACTCGAGGTGGCCGCCGACATCGACCGCCGCCGTGCCGCAGGCGAAGAGCTCAGTCCCGTCGCCGGCGTGCCGCTCGCGATCAAGGACGTGCTCGTCACGACCGACATGCCGTCGACGAGCGGCTCGAAGATCCTCGAGGGCTACCTGTCGCCGTACGACGCGACGGTCGTCGCGCGCGCCCGCGCGGCGGGACTCGTCCCGCTCGGCAAGACCAACATGGACGAGTTCGCCATGGGCTCGTCCACCGAGCACTCCGCGTACGGTCCGACCCGCAACCCGTGGGACCTGGACCGCATCCCCGGTGGCTCGGGCGGTGGCTCCGCGGCCGCGGTCGCCGCGTTCGAGGCGCCGCTCGCGCTCGGCTCCGACACGGGCGGATCGATCCGCCAGCCGGCGCACGTCACCGGCACCGTCGGGCTCAAGCCCACCTACGGGGCCGTGAGCCGGTACGGCGCCATCGCCCTCGCCTCGAGCCTCGACCAGGTCGGCCCCGTCACCCGCACCGTGCTGGACTCGGGCCTCCTGCACGACGTCATCGGCGGCCACGACCCGCACGACTCGACCTCGCTGTCTCACGCGTGGCCGTCGTTCGCCGCCGCGGCGCGCGAGGGTGCGACCGGAGAGGTGCTCAAGGGCCTCAAGGTGGGCGTGATCCGCGAGCTTCCCGACAGCGGCTTCCAGCCGGGCGTCTCCGAGTCGTTCCGCGGTGCGCTGGCCGCGATGGAGGCGCAGGGCGCCGAGATCGTCGAGATCAGCGCGCCGCACTTCGAGTACGGCGTCGCCGCGTACTACCTGATCCTTCCGGCCGAGGCATCCAGCAACCTCGCCAAGTTCGACTCGGTGCGGTTCGGCATGCGCCTCGACGTGCCCGGCGGCACGGTCGAGGACGTCATGGCGCGGACGCGCGATGCCGGGTTCGGCGAAGAAGTCAAGCGCCGCATCATCCTCGGCACGTACGCGCTGTCGGCCGGGTATTACGACGCGTACTACGGCTCGGCCCAGAAGGTGCGCACGCTCATCCAGCGCGACTTCGCCGACGCGTTCGCGCAGGTCGACGTCATCGCGACGCCGTCGGCGCCCACGACGGCCTTCAAGCTCGGCGAGAAGATCGACGACCCGCTGCAGATGTACCTCAACGACGTCACGACCATCCCCGCGAACCTCGCGGGCGTCCCCGGGATCTCGATCCCGTCGGGCCTGGCCGCCGAGGACGGCCTGCCGGTCGGCATCCAGTTCCTCGCCCCGGCGTACGAGGACGCGCGGCTGTACCGCGTCGGCGCCGCGCTGGAGGCATTGCTGGTGGACTCGTGGGGCGGACCGCTCCTCGACAGGGCTCCGGTCCTGGGCGCGAACGGAGGTGTCCGCTGATGGGCAAGGACAAGCTGATGGACTTCGACAAGGCGCTCGAGCTGTATGAGCCGGTGCTCGGCTTCGAGGTGCACGTCGAGCTGAACACCGAGAGCAAGATGTTCTCGTCGGCGCCGAACCCGGCGCACCCGTCGCAGCACGACGCCGAGCCGAACACGCTCGTCGCCCCCGTCGACATGGGTCTTCCCGGTGCGCTGCCCGTCGTCAACGAGCAGGCGGTGCGGTACTCGATCAGCCTGGGCCTGGCGCTCGGCTGTTCGATCGCCCCCTCGAGCCGCTTCGCGCGCAAGAACTACTTCTACCCGGACCTCGGCAAGAACTACCAGATCTCGCAGTACGACGAGCCCATCGCGTTCGAGGGCCAGGTCGAGGTCGAACTCGACGACGGCACGCTGGTGCAGATCCCCATCGAGCGGGCCCACATGGAAGAGGATGCCGGCAAGCTGACGCACGTCGGCGGTGCGACCGGTCGCATCCAGGGCGCCGAGTACTCGCTCGTCGACTACAACCGCGCCGGCGTGCCGCTCGTCGAGATCGTCACCAAGCCGATCTTCGGGGCCGAGGCGAACGCCCCGAAGCTCGCGGCGGCCTATGTCCGCGCGATCCGCGACATCGTGATCGGGCTGGGCATCTCAGAGGCACGCATGGAGCGCGGCAACCTGCGCTGCGACGCCAACGTGTCGCTGCGTCCGCGCGGCCAGGAGAAGCTCGGCACCCGTACCGAGACGAAGAACGTCAACTCGATGCGCTCCGTCGAGCGGGCGGTCCGCTACGAGATCCAGCGTCAGGCGGCGATCCTCGCCGCCGGCGGCGCGATCACGCAGGAGACGCGCCACTGGCACGAAGACACCGGGACCACGTCTCCGGGGCGCCCGAAGTCGGACGCCGACGACTACCGCTACTTCCCGGAGCCGGACCTGCTTCCGGTGGCTCCGGCGCCCGAGCTGATCGAGGAGCTGCGAGCTGCGCTGCCTGAGCAGCCGGCTGCTCGCCGTCGACGGCTGAAGGCAGATTGGGGCTTCACCGATCTGGAGTTCCAAGACGTCGTGAACGGCGGCCTGATCGACGCGGTCGAGGCGACCATCGCCGCGGGCGCTGGTGCGGCCGCGGCGCGCAAGTGGTGGACGGGTGAGATCACCCGCATCGCGAACGCCCAGCAGGCCGAGGCCGCCGAGCTGGTCACGCCGGCCAATGTCGCCGCGCTTCAGGCTCTGGTCGACGCAGGTACCCTCACCGACAAGCTCGCCCGCCAAGTGCTCGAAGGGGTCATCGCCGGCGAGGGCACCCCGCAGGAGGTCGTCGACGCCCGCGGTCTCGCCGTCGTGTCGGACGACGGCGCGCTGATCGCCGCGATCGACGACGCGCTCGCCGCCCAGCCCGACGTGCTGGCGAAGATCCGCGACGGCAAGGTGCAGGCCGCCGGCGCGGTCATCGGCGCGGTGATGAAGGCCATGAAGGGCCAGGCCGACGCCGCGCGCGTGCGCGAGCTCGTCCTGGAGCGTGCGGGCACGGCCTGATCGGCGACATCCCGTCAGAGACATCGGACAGCGGGGCGGCTCCTTCGGGAACCGCCCCGCTGTCCGATGTCGGAACCACCTGAAAGGATCGAGCCATGGGGCGTGGCGACGGAACCGGGCGGCTGGTCTCGCCCGAAGGCGCCGACGACACCGGAGCCGGGATCCTGCATGTCGACATGGATGCGTTCTACGCGTCGGTGGAGCAGCTCGACGACCCGTCTCTTCGCGGCAAGGCGATCATCATCGGAGCACCCGAGAGCCGTTCCGTGGTGTCGAGCGCGTCGTACGAGGCGCGACGGTTCGGCGTGCGGTCGGCGATGCCGGTGGGGCAGGCGCTCCGGCTGTGCCCGCACGCGATCGTGGTGCAGCCGCACTTCGAGCGCTACCTCGAGATGTCGGCGCAGGTGATGCGCGTCTTCCGGGAGGTCACGCCGCTCGTCGAGCCCCTGTCGATCGACGAGGCGTTCCTCGATGTTCGCGGCGCGCGGCGCCTGTGGGGGAGTCCGGGCGAGATCGCCAGGATGCTCCGCGCACGCGTGCTCGACGAGACCGGGCTCACCTGCAGCATCGGCGTCGCGGCGACAAAGCACGTCGCCAAGATGGCCTCGACCATCAGCAAGCCGGACGGACTGCTGATCATCGCCGAGGCAGACACCGCGGCGTTCCTCGCCCCGCGCTCCGTGCGCGCGCTGTGGGGTGTCGGGCCGAAGACCTCCGAGGCACTCGAGGGACGCGGCATCCACACCATCGCCGACGTGCTCGATACTCCGCGCGAGGTGCTGGACCGCGCGCTCGGACCGGCGATGGGGGAGCGCGTGTGGCATCTCGCCCGCGGCATCGATGCGCGCGAGGTCGACACGACGCGGGTCGAGAAGAGCA
This sequence comes from Microbacterium helvum, assembly GCF_014779795.1. GTDB lineage: Bacteria > Actinomycetota > Actinomycetes > Actinomycetales > Microbacteriaceae > Microbacterium > Microbacterium helvum. The sequence goes on along the minus strand of NZ_JACXZS010000004.1, from coordinate 78,752 downwards.
TCGGCCACGAAGAGACCTTCCACGAAGACATCGGCGACGCCACGATCCTGCGATCCGAACTGCGGCGGCTCGCGGACCGCGTCGGCGCCAGGCTGCGCGGCAACGGCTGGGAGGCTTCCACCGTCGCCATCAAGGTGCGATTCGCCGACTTCACGACGATCTCGCGGTCGCAGACGCTGCCCGAGCCGACGGCGGTCGGACAACGGATCGGGGATGCTGCGCACGAGCTGTTCGCGTCGATCGATCGTTCGCTGCCGATCAGGCTGATCGGCGTGCGCGCCGAGAAGCTCCGGCCGTCAGGATCGGCCGCGCCCGCGCTGTGGGACGACGACGAGGGCTGGCGTCGCGTGGAGGATGCCCTCGACGACGCGACCGCGCGCTTCGGCCGCGGCGCGGTCACGCGGGCGACCCTGCTCGGATCCCGGGGCGGTGGCACGCTGCCGTCGAATCCGCCGGCGCCGCGCTCCGATCAGTCCTGACGTGTCTGACCGCGACCGCGATCTGTGCGAGAGCGGGAACGACCGGTACGTTGGACCCATGCCCAACATCGCACTCGAACTCGGCAAGCAGTCGGCGTCCTTCGGCGTGAAGAGCGCATACGGCGAGCAGCAGGACGTCGACGGCGTCACGCTCATCCCCGTCGCCGTGACCTGGTCCGGCTTCGGCGGCGGATCTGACGAGGCCGGCAACGGCGGAGGCGGTGGCGGCGGGTACGCGATCCCGATCGGCGCGTACATCCGCCGGGGCGACGATCTGCGTTTCGAGCCGAACATCATCGCCCTGCTGGCCGTCGCGATCCCGTTCGTCTTCTTCGCCGGGCGTGCGCTCAGTCGTGTCATCCGCACCCTCAAGAAGTGACGCCGACCCGGTCGCGACGTCTCTCGCTCTCGCAGTCGGGCATCTGACGACGGCGATCGAGCAGGTCGCGGCATCCAATCCGGTCGTTCTTATCGACGGGCGCAGCGGAGCCGGCAAGAGCTCGCTCGCGCGAGCGCTCGTGTCGCGATGGCCCCTTCGCGGGCGCGTGCAGCTCGTCGCGCTGGACTCGATCTATCCGGGCTGGGACGGACTCGACGACGGCGTGGAGCTGGCTCGGGAACTGATCCTGACCCCGCACGCGCGGGGAGTCGTCGGCGTGTGGCAGCGCTGGGACTGGACGATGGGGGAGCCGGCAGAGGCTCACGCGGTCGACCCGTCGCTTCCGTTGATCGTCGAGGGAGCCGGGATGCTGACGCCCGCCACCGCTCGCCTCGGGGATGTGCGCGTGTGGCTGGAGTCGCCGGCCGCCTCGCGCAAGCAGCGGGCCCTGGACCGCGACGGGGACGCTTTCCGGCCGCATTGGGACCGCTGGGCCCGGCAGGAGCAGCGACACGTCGAGAGGGACGACCCGATGCGTCTTGCGACGCACCTGTTCCCGGTTCCGTGAGGATGCCCTGAACCTCTGCGCCGGGGGCCGCTAGTCGCGGTCCACCGCCGCGACGAGGCCGTCGAGCCGATATCCGAGCCACTCGTAGATCCCGAAGCGCGGGTTCTGCGCGTCGTGGTCCTCGGCGTCGGTGACGCCCAGGCGCAAGGCCAGGACGAGTCGCACGGCCGCGAGCGTGCGCAGCCATGCCTGGACGGATCCGGGCTCGAGCCGGATCTCGACCTCTTCCAGGAGCGTCGGGTCGTCCGGATCGTCGGAGACGGGAGCCGCGTCCGCGAGCGAGAACAGGACGACCTCGGCGTCCGCGCGACGGCGCGTGAGCAGGTCGGCCTCGGTCACCGAACGGAACTCTCGCGCGGCGTCGTCGTCGTCGGGATACGGTGTGGGCACCAGCCGGGCGATCGCGGGGTCGCCGTCGAGCGGCGAGGACTCGTCGAGCAGCTCGGCGAACTGACCCACCAGACCGGACAGGTGCGCCGCCTCGATCCGCGCCAGCACGAGGACGACGACGCGGTCGCTCACGCGGGCTCCTGCCTGACGGTGGCCCAGAGTCCGTAGTCGTGCATCGCCTGTGCGTGAAGCTCCATCTGCTCGCGCGCGCCCTGCGAGACGACCGCGTGACCTTCATGATGGACGGCGAGCATGAGGCGCTCGGCCTCCGCGCGCGGCAACCCGAAGTACTCGCGGAAGACGTGCGTCACGTAGCTCATCAGGTTGACCGGGTCATCCCACACGACGGTCTGCCACGGGCGATCGGGATCGGTCCGCCTCGCCAGGCCGAGCTCTTCGTCTACCGACGGCGTCGCGAGCGGAGTCATCAGGCCCATCCCAGCTCGTGCAGGCGGTCGTCATCGATCCCGTAGAAGTGCGCGATCTCGTGGACGAGCGTCGTATGGATCTCGTCGCGGAGTGCTGCCTCGTCGTCGCACACCGCGAGATGAGGTTCGCGGTACACCAGGATGCGATCGGGGAGCTCGCCGATGCCGTACCGGTCGCGCTCCGTGAGCGCCCAGCCGTCGTACAGTCCCAGAAGGTCGAGGCTGCCGTCCTCCGGCCGGTCCTCCACCACGAAGACGACGTTGTCGAGCCCGGCGACCATGTCGTCAGGAAGGGCGTCGAGCTCGTCGATCACGAGCGACTCGAAGGTCGCGGCATCCATCTCCATACCGTCTGCCACGATACCCGCTGACGTGGGCGCGGGTCGCGAGACGGGCCGCTGGAGGGGGCTCGAGCACGGGGCTTTCAGGTGAGGGCCGGTAGGGTGGGCGCTTTGCCGACTGCAGCACCACGAGGAATCCATGTCTCGCGCGCTGTGCGCCCTGTTCGTCGCCGGAACGCTCGCCCTCGGCCTCACCGCCTGCGCGGGCGCAGATGTCGGGCGCGACGGCGGCGACGCGCAGCCGCAACCCACCGCTGAGCCGGTGGAGACGACCGCCGGATCGGACGATGCGTCGACCGCCGCGGAGGCGGGCGCTGCGCTGTGCCAGGCGGGTCCGGAAGCGGATGTCTGCGTGATCGAGTCCCGCGAGGCCGACACCGACGTCACGCTCGACGCGTATCGAGTGGTCAAAGTCATCGACTCGTCGTTGCGCGGCGTGGTGACGATCTCAGGTGCCGAACAGGTCGTCGTGCAGAGAGTGACCATCGCGGGCGACCTGATGCTCACGCAGAACGCGGGGCTCGTGCTCAAGAACAGCACCGTGACCGGCAGCGTGACCGCGTCGGGCGGTGAGCACGCCACGCTGGTCGCCAACACCGTGGCGGGCGATCTGAACTGCGACGGCGCACGGGTGGCAGGCGAGGACAACCACGTTTCGGGCGCCAGCGCCTGCGCAGGGCTGCGCTGACGGGCGTGGCGTCGGGAGAAGCAGAAGAGGTCCGGCCCTCGGCGAGATTCTCACTCGCCGAGGGCCGGACCTCTTCTCACTGTGGGGTGGCTGACGGGGCTTGAACCCGCGACCCCCGCGACCACAACGCGGTGCTCTACCAACTGAGCTACAGCCACCATGCTTCCCGCTCGCGCGGGCAACCAGACGATTCTCTCACACCTCAGGGGCAAACGATGACACGGCGGCGGCGGCGGCCGCCCGTGCCCCATCGCTGGTCGGTCCGGGCTCCGGCACGAAGACCGCCTGACGGTAGTACGCGAGCTCTCTGACCGACTCGATGATGTCTGCGAGGGCGCGGTGGCCGCCGTCCTTCGCGGGTGCATGGATGTACGCGCGCGGATACCAGCGGCGAGCGAGCTCTTTGATGCTGGAGACGTCGACATTGCGGTAGTGCAGCCAGTGGTCCACACGCGGCATGTACTTCGCGAGGAACATCCGGTCCGTGCCGATCGTGTTGCCGGCCAGCGGCGCCTTGCCCTCGAGAGGGACGAAGCGCTGGATGTACTCGAGCACCTGGAACTCGGCGTCGGCCACGGTGACGCCGTGCGGGATCTCATCGAGCAGCCCGGAGGAGCGGTGCATGTTCGTCACGAACTCGTTCATGTGCTCGAGCGCCGACGCGTCGGGCTTGATCACCACGTGGAACCCGGGATCGAGCAGGCGCAGTTCGAAGTCGGTCACGATGACGGCGATCTCGACGAGCTCGTCGACTGCGAGGTCGAGTCCCGTCATCTCGCAGTCGATCCACACCAGGCGATCGTTGTCGGATGCCCCCACCATGTGCTCCATCCTCGTGGCGGGCTCCGACATCGCGGTGCCCGGATAAGGGGCTCGGCGTCTCCGCCGAGCCCCGGTGCCCCCCCGGGAGGATTCGAACCCCCGACCTGGCGGGTAGAAACCGCTCGCTCTGTCCCCTGAGCTACGGAGGGAAGGGTGAGTTCCCAGATTACCCGGTTGCGCGACACCGCCGCGGACTCTGGCTTCTCAGGGCCACTGGCATGTTGTCAGGGGTGGGCGTAGCGTCGGCATCGGAGGCCTCGAAAGGAGTTCACGATGAGCACCACGCGGACGCACCACCCGCTGTGGGTCGCCTTCGGCGCCGGCGGCGTCGTCGGAAGCATCCGCAAGGACGACGACGGGTACACCGTCACCATGGCCGGCGCCGACCAGGCGGCTGGCACGTATCCCACGATGGAGATCGCCAAGAGCGCGCTTCACGCTCGCATGACGCCGGGGAGCGACTGGCCGCAATTCCAGGAGCACTGAGCCCGCCGTCGCGGTGGTTGTGGCCGGCACTCGCCGGACGCGACGAATCGCGTCAGGGGGCCGGCTCGGGCGCCGGGTCGGTGGCGGTGATCGCATCCGCGGCGCCGGCGTATTCACCGTCCGTCGCCGTGCGACGCCTCGGGCGCGTGTCGAGCAGCGGAAGCGCGACATGCACGAGAGGACCGATCAGCACGGCGAAGAGCACGGTGCCGATGCCGACGGTCCCGCCGAGCACCCAGCCGATCGCCAGCACCGTCAATTCGACGAGAGCGCGGCACAACCAGATGGGCCAGCCGAGGCGCGCGTTGAGCCCCGTCATCAGGCCGTCCCGCGGGCCGGGGCCGAAACGCGCGCCGATGTAGAGGCCCGATGCCAGCGCCACCAGCACGATGCCGGCGAGCAGCGTCACCGCCTGGCCGAGGATTCCGCTGATCGGCGGCACGACGCCGAGGACCAGCTGCATGCTGGTGCCCACCAGCAGGATGTTCGCCACCGTGCCGATGCCCGGCCGCTGCCGAAGGGGGATCCACAGCAGCAGCACGAAGAAGCCGACGATGTTCGTGATCCAGCCGATCCCGACGCCGGTCCGCAGCGACAGCCCCTGTGCGAACACCGTCCACGGGTCGACGCCGAGGCCGGCTTCCACGGTGAGCGCGCAGCCGGCCCCGTACAGGAACAGGCCGATCACGAGCTGGGGGACACGGCGAGGCATGCACCCATCCAATCGCACAATTGGCTCGTCGCAAGCAGTCCAATGTCACTAGGCTGGCTCCATGGACTCCCGTGTCTCGGCTCGTGCCCTTGCCCTCTCGCTCGGCGGGTGGCGCACGCGCGAGCCCGCCTACGAGGCGCTGGCCGACGGCATCCGTCTGCTGTGCCTCGACAATCGACTGGCTCCGCGGACGACGCTGCCTGCCGAGCGCGAGCTGGCCGCCGCCCTCCACGTGAGTCGCAGCACCGTCGCCGCCGCGTACCGCAGCCTGCGCGAGACCGGGCACATCGCGAGCCTGCGCGGTTCGGGCAGCGTGACCCTGCCCGTCGGCCACCGTGACACCGGGCGCGCCACCGCCGCGCCCGGCATGATCGACCTTCAGCAGGCCAGTCCGCCGGCATGGCCCGGGCTCGCCGGTGTCATGGCGGACGCGGCCACGGGTGCTGCGGCACTCATCTCGCGGGTCGGGTACGACGTGCTCGGAGGGATCGAGCTGCGCGAGGAGATCGCCCGCCGCTACGCCGAACGCGGCATACCGACGTCGCCCGACGAGGTGCTCGTCACGACCGGTGCCCAGAGCGCCATCCACCTGGTGTCGTCGGTGCTGCTCGGGCGCGGCGATCGCGTCGTGGTCGAGACGCCGACGTACCCGCACGCCGTCGACGCCCTGCGGCGCGCCGGGGGTCGCCTCGTCGGGGTGCCCGTGACCACCGACGACGGCTGGGACATCGACCGCGCCGAGCAGGTCTTCGCCCGGACTCTCCCGGTCATGGCATACCTGATGCCGGACTTCCAGAACCCCACCGGCCGCAGCATGAGCACGGCCGAGCGTGCGGCGGTCCTCACCGCGGGCGAGCGGGCCGGCACGGTGCTCGTGCTCGACGAGACGACGGCCGACCTCGACATCGATCGCGGCCCGGTCGCGGCGGGATTCCAGGGGGCGGAGCCGGGGACGGTCGTGCGGATCGGGTCGCTCGGCAAGACCGTGTGGGGCGGCCTGCGCGTCGGCTGGGTGCGGGCCGACGGAGAGCTCATCCGGCGGCTGGTCGCGGCGAGACCCGCGCACGATCTCGGCACGCCGGAGTTCGAGCAGGCGATCGCGGCCCGGCTGCTCGGCGACTTCGATGCGATCGTGGCGCAGCGCTCGGATCTGCTGCGCGCAGGAAGGGATGCCGTCGTCGGCGCACTGCGGCAGCATCTGCCGTCCTGGCGCATTCCCGACGTGCACGGCGGTGTCGCGCTGTGGATCGAACTGGATGCGCCGCTCAGTTCGGCGCTGGTGATGGAGGCGCGCGCTCGCGGCGTCCTCCTGACTGCGGGCTCGCGCTTCTCGATCGAGGGCGGTCATGACCGTCATCTGCGGGTGCCGTTCACGTCTCCGCCCGACGACATGGTGCGCGCCGCGCGGGTGCTCGCCGATTCGTGGGCGGCCGTGCGCGCCGGCGCGCCGTCGGTCATCGACGCACACGTCGGCGCGGTGGTCTGACGCCGCTCAGCGCCCCAGACGCAACGCCTCGACGGCGTCGTCCGCATTCCAGAAGTCGCCGAGATCCCGGAACGCATGTGCAGCCGCGTGGTACCGCCGTGCGCGGTACCGAGTGCCGCCGATCTCGGGGACGGCCTGAAGATGCCCGATCACGAGGCCGGTGCCGTCGATCACGCGCCAGAGGTCGGAGGCTGCGCGATCGAGCCGCACCCGGGCGGTCATCGACACGCGCGGCGGCTCCGGCGGCGCCATTTCGAGGATGTGGGTCATGTCGTCTCCCTTCACCTAGAAGATATGTTCGACCTCCGACATCGGGAGGGGCCGGCATCCTCTCCTCCCCACCGGGCGCCTCTCGCGGACTTTCCCCAGATCGGGGCACCTCGCTCCCATCGACGCGGCGTGCGGGCCAGGCTGATCCCACCGCCGGCGTCCTCGGGCACGGGGCGCCGGCGGGACCATCGGGGATCGACCCCTACGCAGAGAGAGGAATCGACATGAGCGACCTTTACGACACCATCACCGTGACGGGCAACGTGGCGAGCGAACCGCAGTTCAAGCGCACCCAGAACGGACTGACCATCACTTCGTTCCGCGTGGCCAGCGCGCAGCGCCGGTTCGACCGGCAGACCGAGCGCTGGGTGGATGCGGGCACCAACTGGTACACGGTCTCGGTGTTCCGGGGACTCGCCGACCATGCCTTCGCATCGCTGCACCGCGGCGAGCGCGTGATCCTGACGGGGCGGCTCCGGCAGCGCCAGTGGGACAACGGCGAGAAGAGCGGCATCGCGTTCGACATCGAGGCCGACGCGCTCGGCCACGACCTGCTGTGGGGTACGACGACCTTCGTCAAGGACGACCGTCGGAAGGCTGTCGACCCGATGCCGGCCGACGCCTGGCAGGTTCCCACCGGGGGAGATGCGTGGGCGACCCCGGGCATCGACGGCGATCGGCCGGCCGCGCTCGACGACGAAGGGGTCCCCGAACTGGTCGGCGCCGGCGCCGCGAGCGCGACGGACGCCGGCTCAGCCGACACTCCGTTCTGAAGGGATGCCGGTCCCACGGCGTCCACCGGGGCGTCGGGCGTGCGCACGTAGACTGCATGCGTGGCCCGACTCCCTGCACCCGCTGTCGACCTCGAGCGACCGCGGACGCGCAGACGTGGCGGAGCGCTCGCGCTGACGGCCGCAGCCGTTGTGCTCGTGCTGACCGCGTGCGCGCCCGCCACGCCCACGCCCACGCCCACGCAGAGCGGGACCTCCACGGCGCCCACGACCGGTTCGTCCTCGTCCCCATCGCCGACCACCGGTGCGACCACCGCTCCCACGGCTGCCGCGCCCGCCCTGGTGCCCGACGGCACCGCCGCCGACAACCTTCCCTACTTCACCGCCGTCACGGCCGCCGTGTGGGCGACGGACGACCGTGTCACGGGTCGCGCCTACATCGATGCGCTCGTGGCGGCAGGCTTCGACAAGTCGGCCATGCAGCTGACGAACGACCGGTCGACGGTGGGCAACGCGGCGGAGAGCATCCAGTTCTCGGTGCGCTGGGGCGACGAGTGCCTCGTCGGGCAGGTGGGCCCCGCGACGGGCGACCCGGTCACGGTCGTCCTGCCAGTCGTGGCCGAGGGCACGTGCCTCATCGGGCAGACGCGGCCCATCGACTGGTGACGCCTCGCCCGCTCGTGCCGGACGACGGCCGGTAGGCTGGGACGCTGACGTCCGATCCCAAGGAGAACAGAAACGCGATGGCTGAGTACATCTACTCGATGGTCCGTGCCCGCAAGGCGGTCGGCGAGAAGCTGATCCTCGACGACGTGACCATGGCGTTCCTGCCCGGCGCCAAGATCGGCATGGTCGGCCCGAACGGCGCGGGCAAGTCGACGATCCTCAAGATCATGGCCGGACTCGACACGCCGTCCAACGGCGAGGCCAAGCTGTCGCCTGGGTTCACGGTCGGCATCCTCATGCAGGAGCCCGAGCTGGACGAGTCCAAGACCGTTCTGGAGAACATCCAGGAGGGCGTCGCGATCAAGGCGAAGCTCGACCGCTTCAACGAGATCTCCGGCCTGATGGCCGATCCCGACGCCGACTTCGATGCGCTGCTGGCCGAGATGGGTGCGCTGCAGGAAGAGATCGACGCCGCCGACGCGTGGGACCTCGACTCGCAGCTGGAGCAGGCGATGGACGCACTCCGCACGCCTCCGGCCGACGCGTCCGTCGCGAACCTGTCCGGTGGTGAGCGCCGTCGCGTGGCCCTCGCGAAGCTCCTGCTGCAGAAGCCCGACCTGCTGCTGCTCGACGAGCCCACCAACCACCTCGACGCCGAGAGCGTCCTGTGGCTGGAGCAGCACCTGCAGAAGTATGCGGGCGCCGTCATCGCCATCACCCACGACCGGTACTTCCTCGACAACGTCGCGGAATGGATCGCCGAGGTCGACCGCGGGCGGCTCATCGGCTACGAGGGCAACTACTCGACCTATCTGGAGAAGAAGGCCGAGCGTCTCGCCATCCAGGGCAAGAAGGACGCGAAGCTGGCCAAGCGCCTCGCCGAAGAGCTCGACTGGGTCCGCTCGAACCAGAAGGGGCGTCAGGCGAAGTCGAAGGCGCGTCTGGCCCGCTACGAAGAGATGGCTGCCGAGGCGGACCGCACCCGCAAGCTGGACTTCGAAGAGATCACGATCCCGCCGGGGCCGCGACTGGGGAACGTCGTGATCGAGGCCAAGAAGCTGCAGAAGGGCTTCGACGGGCGCTCGCTCATCGACGGCCTGAGCTTCACGCTCCCGCCGAACGGCATCGTGGGCGTCATCGGCCCGAACGGCGTCGGCAAGACCACGCTCTTCAAGACGATCGTCGGCCTCGAGCCTCTCGACGGCGGCGAGCTGAAGATCGGCGAGACCGTCAAGATCAGCTACGTCGACCAGTCCCGGGCTGCCATCGACCCGAACAAGACGCTGTGGGAGGTGGTCTCGGACGGCCTCGACATCATCACGGTCGGCAAGACGGAGATCCCCTCGCGCGCCTACGTGTCCAAGTTCGGCTTCAAGGGCCCGGACCAGCAGAAGAAGGCAGGTGTGCTCTCCGGCGGTGAGCGGAACCGCCTGAACCTCGCGCTGACGCTGAAGGAGGGCGGCAACCTGCTGCTGCTCGACGAGCCGACCAACGACCTGGACGTCGAGACGCTGCAGTCGCTCGAGAACGCGCTGCTCGAGTTCCCCGGCTGCGCGGTCGTCATCACGCACGACCGGTGGTTCCTGGACCGGATCGCGACCCACATCCTCGCCTACGAGGGCACCGATGAGAATCCCGACCAGTGGTACTGGTTCGAGGGCAACTTCGAGGCCTACGAGGCGAACAAGGTCGAGCGCCTGGGTGCCGATGCCGCGCGCCCGCATCGCACGACGTATCGCAAGCTGACCCGCGATTGAGTCGAAGGCAGCGAGCTTGCTCGGACGCTGAGGCGTGTTGACGAACGGAGTGAGGCTCACGCGTGACTGACACCGATGGCGCGGCGGTCGCTCCCAGCGGGAGCGGCCGCCTGCACATCCCCATCCACCTGAGATGGGGCGACCTCGACGCGTTCAACCACGTCAACAACACGTCGATGCTGAAGCTCCTCGAAGAGGCGCGTGTCCGTGCTTTCTGGGTGCCGGCACCGGGCGAGACAGCGCCGCCGACCGCGGTGCTGGAATCCAGCATCTTCAGCGGAGTCCTGACGCTCATCGCCCGGCAAGAGATCGAGTACCTCGCGCCGGTGCCGTATCAGCGGGATCCGCTGGACGTGCAGATGTGGTTCGGCAAGATCGGCGGGTCGAGCATCGAGGTCTGCTACGAGGTCTACAGTCCCGTCGAGACCGCCGACCTCGGCCGACAGCTGTACGCCCGCGCGACCACCGTGATCGTGAAGGTGGATGCCGCCACCGGACGCCCGCTGCGCCTCACGAGTGATGAGCGCGCATCATGGGCGCCGTATGTCGGCGAGCCCATCTCGTACGGCTACCGTCGCTGACGTCGCGGCCCGAGAGCCGGGCGTCTTCAGTAGAGCCGGTGCTCCTCGGGGACGCGCACCATGATCTCCTGCGCGACGCTCGCCAGCAGTGCGCCGTCCGCACTGTAGATGCGTCCGGTCGCGAGTCCCCGGCCACCCCGGGCGCTCGGGGACTCCTGGACATACAGCATCCATTCGTCCACGCGTCCGAAGCGGTGCCACCACATCGCGTGATCGAGGCTCGCGACCTTGAGCCCCGGCGTCGTCCAGGCGATGCCGTGAGCGCGCAGGATCGACTCCTGGATCGTGAGGTCGGTGAGGTACGCGAGCGCGGCGCGGTGGATGGCCGGGTCGTCGGGGATCGGGCGGCGCACGCGCATCCACACCATCTGGTCGGGGCGACGCGGCCCCTCGACCGAGGTGTAGATCGGTGACGGGATGTGACGCAGTTCGACGGGGCGGTCGGTGAAGAACCTCTTCGTCATCGGGTGCAGTCCGTCTAGCCGGGCCTCGATGTCCGGCAGGTCATCGGGATGCGGCACGCCTGCGGGCATGGGCGCCTGATGTTCCAGCCCGGGATCCTCGTCCTGGAACGAGGCGATCATCGAGAAGATCGGCACACCGTCCTGGTAAGCCTGTGTCCGGCGGGTCGAGAACGATCGCCCGTCGTGGATCCGATCGACCGAGAAGGTGATCCCCTTGGTCGAATCGCCCGGTCGCAGGAAGTAGCCGTGCATCGAGTGCACCTTGCGGTCATCGGGGAGGGTCCGGGATGCCGCGACGATCGACTGCGCGAGCACCTGGCCGCCGTAAACGCGGCCGAGGGGCATCGACTGGGAACGACCGGTGAAGATGTCTTCGGTCGTGCGGGCGTCGGAGCCGCTGAGGTCGAGCACCGCGAGCATCGACGCGACCGCGTCGGTGGATGGGTCGGCGTGGTGCTCGGTGTTCACGGGTCTCCTCGTCGTCGATGCGTGGAGAGCGGCGGCCGGCGCCGCTCGCTCCGCTTGGTAGCTTAGGGGCGATGTCTCCGCGCCTGCTGTTCGCCGATCCCGCCTCCGCCGCCGACGCCCTGACCTTCGCCGGTCGAGCGGCACGGTTCACGATCGAAGGCTTGCGACTGCAGGCATCCGGAGGGGTCCTCGCGATGACCGCCGCACCCCTCGCGCCACGGGGCCTCGGCGATTCCACGCCGACCGTGCTCGCGATGCGGACGCTGGCGGCCGACCCCGAGCTGGTCTGCGACGTCGTGGTCGAGGCATCCGCGCTCTCCGCCGCCGACGACCCGCTGGCGCTCACCCTGCCCGACACGGCGGTGTCCGCCGCGTGGGCGGGGATCTCGCCGCCACGCGCGGGGTGGGAGCCGCAGCCCGGGGTCGAGGCATCCACTCTCGCGGCCAGGGCGCAGGGCGGCATCGCCCGCGTCTCGGAGTCGGTGCCCACGGACGCCGGAGAGGACGTCGTGCGCGCCGTGCGGGCAGCGGTGTGGGGCGCACCGGAGGACGACCTCGGCGGCCTGCCGCTCGGCGTCGCGTTCGCGGCGCTCAGCATGGGGTTCATCAACGGCGCCGAGACCGCCCGCGTCTACGCGAACGGCCCCTGGCGCCGCGTCAGCCTCGAACGCGGGCACGTCGTGGTGCGCGGTCCGCTGGTGTCGGGTCTGACTCCGGTGCGCCGAACAGGCTCCGCACCCGCCTGACGAGCACGGGCCGGGGCGGCAGGCGGCTCACACCGCCGCTGCGGCCGCGCGGCCGGCGATGCGGCCCGAGAACAGGCACCCGCCGACGAAGGTGCCTTCCAGCGCGCGGTAGCCGTGCACGCCGCCGCCGCCGAATCCGCTCGCCTCGCCCGCCGCGTACAGGCCGGGGATCGGCGCGCCGTCGGCGCCCAGCGCCCGGCCCGACAGATCGGTCTCGATGCCGCCCAGCGACTTTCGGGTGAGCACATGCAGCTTGACGGCGATCAGCGGCCCGGAGTCCCGCGCGAGGATGCGGTGCGGCGTCGCCGTGCGGATCAGCCTGTCACCGCGGAAGGCGCGCGCCGAGCGCAGCATGGCGATCTGCGCGTCCTTGGTGAAGTCGTTGTCGACCTCGCGGTCGCGGGCCTCGACCTCCAGGCGGACACGTTCCGGGTCGAGGACCTCGCCGCCCGGAAGCGCCTGCATCCCGGCGATGAGGTCATCGAGCTTCTCGCGGACGACGAAGTCCGCGCCCTTGTCCATGAACGCCTGCACGGGCCCTGACGCGCCCTTGCCCAGGCGCGACTTCGCCAGCAGCCGGACGTCCTTGCCGGTCAGGTCGGGGTTCTGCTCGCTGCCCGAGAGGGTGAACTCCTTCTCGATGATCTTCTGCGACAGCACGAACCACGAGTGGTCGTAGCCGGTCGCCCGCAGGTGAGCGAGCGTTCCGAGCGTGTCGAAACCGGGGAACAGCGGCACGGGCAGGCGGGCGCCCGTCGCGTCGAGCCACACCGAGGACGGGCCGGGCAGGATCCGGATGCCGTGATCCGGCCACACCGGATCCCAGTTCTGGATGCCCTCGACGTAGTGCCACATGCGGTCGCCGTTGATGAGACGCGCCCCGGCGGCGGCGCTCACCGGCTGCATCGAGCCGTCGACGTACGCGGGCACTCCGGTGATCATCGTCTCGGGTGGAGTGCCGAGGCGCTCGGGCCACCACTGGCGCACGAGCTCGTGGTTGCCGCCGATGCCGCCGGAGGCCACGATGGTCGCGTCGGCGGTGACCGCGAACCCGTCGACGACGTTCCGCGAGCTTGCGACGCCGCGTGCGGCGCCCGAGGGCTCGAGCACGTCGCCCGCCGCGCCCGTGACGACGCCGCCCTCTACGGTCAGAGAGGTGACGCGGTGCCGCGGCAGGATCGTCACCCGGCCGTCCGCCTCCGCTGCTTCCACCTCGGCCTGGAACGGTGCGACGAGCCCGGGGCCTGTGCCCCACGTGATGTGGAAGCGCGGCACCGAGTTGCCCGGACCGATGGCGGTGTAGCCGCCGCGCTCGGCCCATCCGACGATCGGGAAGAAGCCCACGCCCTTGCTGCGCAGCCAGTCGCGCTTCTCCTGCTGCGCGAACTGCAGGTAGGCCTCTGCCCAGCGCCGCGGCCACAGGTCCTCTTCGCGGTCGAAGGCGGCGTTCCCTAACCAGTCCTGCCGCGCCAGCTCGATCGAGTCATGGATGCCGAGGCGCCGCTGCTCGGGGGAGTCGATGAAGAACAGCCCGCCGAACGACCACCACGCCTGTCCGCCCAGGTTGGTGCGCGGCTCCTGATCGACGATCGTGACGCGCTTGCCGGCGGCGACGGCCTCGGCGGCAGCGACGAGACCAGCCAACCCCCATCCGATCACGAGCACGTCGGTGCGATGGGTGGCTGTGGGCATGTCGACTCCTTCGTCGGCCGGGGGATTCAGCGGGTGGTGTCAGGTTGTGAGGGTGGTGCGGAGGTGACCGGGAAGGATGCCGCCGCCCGCGGCCCTGCGGTGGGTCCGATGCCCGAGGGCTCGAACGTGTTCACCATGGCATACGCGGCGCGATGCAGGTAATCCCACAGCGTCGCCTCGTGCAGCGGGGGCAGCTCGAGCTCGTCGACCGCGGCGCGCATGTGGGCGAGCCAACGGTCGCGCGCGTCCGGATCGACGTGGAACGCGGCGTGACGCATGCGCAGACGCGGGTGGCCGCGCTCCTGCCCGTAGGTGGTCGGGCCGCCCCAGTACTGCTCCAGGAACGTGGTCAAACGGTGCTTGGCGGGCCCGAGATCCTCCTCGGGGTACATCGGGCGCAGCACTTCGTCGTCCGCGACCCCGCGGTAGAAGGTGTCGACGAGACGCACGAACGTGTCATGGCCGCCCACCTCTTCGTAGAACGTGATGGGAGTCTGATCCGTCATGGCTGTCCTCCGGGGGTCGCGCTGGGGTCCTCGTCGGGCGAAGGCGGCTTCTTCTTGCTCGTGCGCTTGGGCTTCCAGACGGCGCCCTCCGCAGCCGGAGCGACGGGGTTGGGGCGCGTCTTGGGCGGGTTCGCGCCCCGCACCCGCTGCGCGCCCTCCAGACCCGACGGCATCACCGCGGTGAGCGAGGGGAGCGAGATCCCCATCTCGTCGATCGCGTGCTTGAGCCGCATGCGCAGCTCGCGGGCGACGTCGTCCTTCGCGTTCGCACGTGTCTTCATGACCAGCCGGATGACGAGCGCGTCGCCCGAGATGGACTCGAGACCCCACACCTCGGGCTGCTCGATGATGCGGGTGCGCCACTTCGGGTCTTTCGCGAGGCTCTTCGCGGTGTCGAGCATGACCCTCTCGACCTCGTCGATGTCGGAGTCGACGGCGACCGACAGATCGAGGATCACCCGCGACCAGCCCTGTGACAGGTTGCCGATCCGCGTGATCTCGCCGTTGCGGACATACCAGAGGGTGCCGTTCACGTCGCGGACGTGGGTGACGCGTACGCTCACGTACTCGACGATGCCGGTGGCGAGGCCGAGGTCGACCACGTCGCCGATGCCGACCTGATCCTCGGCGACGATGAAGATGCCGTTGAGCACGTCCTTGACGATGTTCTGCGCGCCGAAGCCGAGGCCGGCGCCGACAGCGGCCGTGAGCAGCGTGAGGGAACCCAGGGCCGTGGGTGCGAGCACGTTGATGATGAGCAGCAGCGCGATCACGACGACCGTGACGTTCACGATGTTGCTGAGGATCGAGCCCAGCGTGCGGGTGCGCTGCACGAGCCGCACCGAGGCGAGCGGCGAGCGTTCGAGCGCCTGCGTGTCGTCGACGTTGGCCTTGTTCTTCGCGCCGTTCACGATGCGGTTCACGACGCGGCGGATGACGAATCGCAGGATCCACACCAGAAGGAATGCGCCGACGATGATGCAGACCACTGTCAAGACGTTCCACCCGGCATCCACGAAGAACTGACCGACGCTCTGCCAGAACGCTGCCGTGGTGACGGGGGGAGGATCTTCGAGGAACACGGAACTCATCGGCACCAGCCTAACGAGCGCGGCCTTGGAAAGACCTCAGCGCACGGGCGGCATCGGCTCGTCATCGTCGAGCAGCCGCAGCCGGTGCGCGAGGATCACGGCGTGCACGCGGTCACGCGCACCGACCTTCGCGAGCACCCGGCCCACGTGCGTCTTGACTGTCGATTCGCTGAGGAACAGCTGCTGCGAGATCTCGGCGTTGGTGTAGCCGCGCCCCATCGCCAGGAACACCTCGCGCTCGCGTTCGGTGAGCTCGCCGGTCGGATCGGGGATCGCAGGCTGCGCGGGCGGCTGGGCACCGAGGCGATCGAGCAGGACGCGCGTGATCCGGGGAGACAGCGGGGTGTCACCGCGGTGCACCGCGCGGATCGCCGACGTCAGCTCCGCGCGCTGGGCGTCCTTCAGCAGGAAGCCGCTGGCACCGGCCTCGAGCGCCCCGAAGGCGTACTCGTCGAGGTCGAACGTGGTCAGGACGAGGACGCGGGCATCGGGCGCGACGCGCGCCAGCTGTGCGGTCGCCGCGATCCCATCGAGCACCGGCATCCGCACGTCCATCAGCACCACGTCGGGCCGCAGGCGCGCGGCGAGATCCGCGGCCTGCTCGCCGTCTGCGGCCTCGCCCACGACGACCAGGTCGTCCTCGGCCTCGAGCACCATGCGGAAGCCGATGCGGATGAGCGCCTGGTCGTCGGCGATGAGGACGCGGATCGGTCCGGTCCCGCTCATGTGGTCTCCTCGCTGTCCGGGTTCAGCCGGGTCTCGGTCGTGCCGCTCGGGATCGTCGCGGTGAGCTCCCAGCCTCCTGCGCCGTCCGGGCCGGCCGACAGCGTGCCGCCGATGTGGGCGACGCGTTCGGCGATGCCGCGCAGACCGAAGCCGCCCGGCGCGGTCGACGGCGTCGCGCGGTCGTTGCGGATCGTGACCGTCGAGGCATCCTCGCCGTGGTCGATCCGGACCCGGATGACGGTCGCCGACGGCGCATGCCGCATGGCGTTGGTCACCCCCTCCTGCACGATGCGCCCGACCGCGTACTGCGCGGTGTCGGGCAGATCGGCAGACCCCGTCACGACCAGCGTCGCGGGGTATCCGGCACGCTGCGCGGACGCGACCACGTCGTACGGCGACACCGGCGCGAGCGGCGCGAGCGGGGCCTCGGCGTCGCCGTCCCGCAGCACGCCGAGCATCGTGCGCATCTCGGTGAGCGCCTCGCGCGCCGTGGTCGCGGCGGCCTCCATCGCCCCGCGCGCCCTCTCCGGGTCGGCCGTCGCTGCGGCGCCTTCGGAGAGCGCCACGATGACGGTGAGCGAGTGCGACACGACGTCGTGCATCTCGCGGGCGATCCGCGCCCGCTCGGCTGCGGCCGCGAGCTGAGCCTGCTGGTCGCGCTCGACGACGAGCTGCCGAGACCGGTCGATGACCGCTTCGAGATAGCGCTTGCGGTTGCCGATGTTGATGCCGACGAGCGCGCCCACGAGGGCGACCACTGCCGCCGACAGCAGCGCGTTGAGCGCTCCGAGGAAGTCCACGGCCCCCAGCAGCACCTCGAATCCGCCGACGAGTGCGATGGCTCCCATCCCGGCGCCGTACGCGATCCAGCACAGGCGGCTCGACGCGTACACCGCGACGGCGTAGGTGGAGAGGATCAGCAGCGGCGATCCCGCGGCCGACGGATAGGCGAGCATGACGAGCTGCAGCAGGATGGCCAGCGCGTAGGGCAGCAGAGGCCACCGGCGGCGCAGCATGAGCGATGCGGCGGCCGCGATGGCGATCACCATCGAGACGATGTGGAACGGTGCCCCCGGATCGGCGTTGTCGGTGCCGACCGGCCCCGCCGTGGTCAGGGCGATCGCAAGGCCGATGAGGGCCACGACGATGTCGGTGAAGAGGGGATGCCGCGCCCAGAACCGGCGGATCACGCCGGGCGGACGGGGGAGCAGCAGCTCCGCATCCGCCGGAGCGGATGCGGAGCTGCCGCTGCGAGCCATGTGCTCGACTCTACGCGTCACGCGTGCGCAGGACGCCCCAGCCGATCAGCAGGGGAACGATGGTCCAGCCGGCCAGGGCGAGGAGCGACGGCAGGAGGTCTCCGCCTCCCGGCGTCGTGAGTGCCGACGCCGCGTTCATCGGCAGGTACTGGCCGAGATCGACGATCCAGCGCCATCCCTCGCCGGCCATGGCGAACATCTGGACGACGATGGGCAGCACGAACAGCACGCCGACCGTCGCCGCGATGGCACCGGCGCCGTTGCGCACGATGAAGCCGAAGCCCAGTCCGATCAGGGTGAACGCCACCATCGACAGGACGCCGTAGACCAGCGGAACGATCGACTGGGACGGCTCGGACCAGTCGATGCCGCCCGTCAGAAGGGGAGCGGTGGCGAGGATCGCCACGGCGTAGGTGATGACGGTGACGACGGCCATCAGCGCTGCGACGACGACGGCCTTGGCCAGCACGACGGCGCCGCGTTGCGGTTCGGCGGTGAGGGTCGAGCGGATCATGCCGGTCGAGTACTCGCCGGTGATCACGATGGCGCCGAGGATCCCCGCCACGAGCATCGTGAACTGCGTCGGCGAGAGAATGGCGCTGACGGCGGGGAACCCGGGGCCGAAGCTCGACGAGGCCGCTGCGATCATCATCGAGATGCCGATCGAGAGCGGTGCGGCGACGCCGAGCGACCACCAGGTCGATCGGACGGACATGACCTTGATCCACTCGCTTCGCAGCAGGTGGCCGAAGCTGAGGCGGTACGGCGAGGTCGTGCGCGAGCGCGTGACCTGCTCAGTGGCGATGGTGGTCATCAGATCTCCTTGGACTTGTACTCGACGGCTTCGCCGGTGAGGGCGAGGTAGGCGTCCTCCAGCGAGCCGGTACGGGACGTGAGCTCGTGCACCGGGATGCCGAGAGACGCGGCGAGGTCGCCGAGCGATGCCGCGGTGACGCCGGTGATCTCGGCGGCGCCCGGCTCGGTGGCGGCGACGGTGACGTCAGGTCCGGACACGGCCGCCGCCAGCTCGGTCAGCCGGGGCGAACGGACCAGGACCGTGTTGCTGGTCCAGGCGCGGACGAGCGCCGACAGCTCGGCGTCCGCCAGCACCTGACCGCGCCCCAGCACGATCACGTGGTCGGCGGTCTGCGCCATCTCGCTCATGAGGTGGCTCGACAGCAGCACCGTGCGACCTTCGGCGGCGAGGTAGCGCACGAACTGGCGCACCCAGCGCACACCTTCGGGATCGAGGCCGTTGACCGGCTCATCGAGGATGAGGGTGTGCGGGTCGCCGAGCAGCGCGGCGGCGATCCCGAGCCGCTGGCCCATGCCCAGCGAGAACTTGCCTGCCCGCTTGTCTGCGACCGACCCGATGCCGGTGAGTTCGATCACCTCGTCCACCCGGGCGCGTCCGATGCCGTGTGTGGCGGCCATGGCGCGCAGGTGGTTGCGAGCGGATCGGCCGGTGTGCACCGCCTTGGCGTCCAGCAGCACCCCCACCTCCGCGAGCGGCGCCCGCATCTGACGGTACGGCGTGCCGTTCACGGTGACGCGGCCCGAGGTCGGGCTGTCGAGCCCGACGATCATGCGCATGGTGGTGGATTTGCCGGCGCCGTTCGGGCCGAGGAATCCGGTGACCTTCCCCGGCTGCACGGTGAACGACACCTGCGAGACGGCGGTCTTGTCTCCGAATCGCTTCGTGAGCTGTTCTGCAACGATCATGCATCCGACGCTACGGACAACGAGGGCCGCCCCGCGTCCGCCCGCGGTGCCGTCGTGCGGCCTGCGACCGGTACCGCGGGATGATTCCGGTCGGAAGAGACACCGGATGCCTCGGCCCCGTGCGAGCACGGGACCGAGGCATCCGCTCGATCAGGAGCGCGGGTTACTGGGCGTCGCGGTCCTGGACGGCGAGGGCCCGCTCGACGCCGGCGAGGTTCTCGGCGACGAGGCGGCGCAGCGCGGGAGCGGCATCGCCGTTGGCCTCGAGCCACGCGCGCGTCGCGTTGCGCAGAGCGACGTCGGCGAGCGGCGCCGGGTAGAGCCCGACGATGAGGTACTGCGCGATCTGGTAGGTGCGCGAGTTCCAGATCGGCACGAGCGCGTCGAAGTACCGGGCGACGTAGCCGTCCAGCAGCTCGCGGCTCGCCGGGTGCACGAAGCCGAGCGCCGCGGAGCGCACGATGGTGTTCGGCTGGTCGTCGCGGTCGACGAGCGACGCCCAGGCGGCGTCCTTCGCCTCGGCCGACGGCAGCGCCGCCTTGGCCTGCGCGGCGAACTCGCCGCCCTTGGCGGTGTTGTCGGCCTCGAGGGCCGCGTCGATGTCGGCGGCGGTGACGACGCCGCCGGCGGCCAGCGACACGAGCAGCTGCCACGACAGGTCGGTGTCGATCTCGAGACCGTCGAACGTCGCATCGCCCTCGCGGACGGCGCGGACCTGCTCCCACTGCTCGGCGGTCGCCGCCGCGGACGCGAACGCGGTCACGAACTGCAGCTGGCTGTCGCTGCCGGCCTCGGCGGCCTGGGCGAGCTCCCACAGCGCGTCGGCGACCTTGGCGCGCGTCGCATCCCGCTTCTCAGGGGCGACGTACGAGCTCGCGGCGAGCTGCAGCTGGCCGAGCGTCGTGCGCACCGTGGTCGACTCGGTCTCGGCGCCGATGTTGCGCAGCACGAGGTCGACGTAGTCCGACGCGGATGCCTCGGCGTCGCGCGTCTGGTCCCAGGCGGCACCCCACACGAGGGAGCGTGCGAGCGGGTCGCTGATCTTGCCCAGGTGGTCGATCGCCGTCTGCAGCGATTGCGCGTCCAGGCGGATCTTGGCGTACGCGAGATCCTCGTCGTTGAGCAGGACGAGGGCCGGGCGGGAGAGGCCCTTCAGCTGCGGCACCTCGGTGAGATCGCCGTCGACGTCGAGCTCGAGGTGGTGGACGCGCACCAGCGCGTCGCCCTGCAGCTCGTAGAAGCCGACGCCCAGGCGGTGCGGGCGGATCGTCGGGTAGTCGGCGGGGGCCGTCTGCACGATCGCGAAGCGCGTGATCCTGCCGTCGACGTCGGTGACGATCTCGGGGGCGAGGGTGTTCACGCCCGCCGTCTCGAGCCACTTCTTCGACCAGGTCGACAGCTCGCGGCCGCTGGTGACCTCGAGCTCGGACAGCAGGTCCGAGAGCTCGGTGTTCGACCACTGGTGCTTCTTGAAGTACGCGGCCACGCCGCCGAAGAACGCCTCGATGCCGACCCAGGCCGCGAGCTGCTTGAGCACCGACCCGCCCTTGGCGTAGGTGATGCCGTCGAAGTTGACCTGCACGTCCTCCAGGTCGTTGATCTGCGCCACGACCGGGTGGGTCGAGGGGAGCTGGTCCTGACGGTAGGCCCAGCTCTTCTCCATCGCGTTGAAGGTCGTCCAGGCCTCGGTCCACTCGGTGGCCTCGGCCGTGGCGATCGTCGACGCCCACTCGGCGAACGACTCGTTGAGCCACAGGTCGTTCCACCACTTCATGGTCACGAGATCGCCGAACCACATGTGGGCGAGCTCGTGCAGGATCGTGACGACGCGGCGCTCCTTGACCGCGTCGGTCACCTTCGAACGGAACACATAGGTCTCGGTGAAGGTCACCGCGCCCGCGTTCTCCATGGCGCCCGCGTTGAACTCGGGCACGAAGAGCTGGTCGTACTTGGCGAAGGGGTAGGGGAAGTCGAACTTCTCCTCGAAGTAGGCGAAGCCCTGGCGCGTCTTGTCGAAGATGTAGTCGGCGTCGAGGAACTGCCACAGGCTCTTGCGACCGTACACGCCGAGCGGGATCACGCGGCCCGAGGCGCTGGTGAGCTCCGAGAAGGTGGCCTCGTAGGGACCGGCGATGAGCGCCGTGATGTACGACGAGATGCGCGGCGTCGCCTCGAAGATCCACGTCGCGCTGCCATCACCGTGCTTCTTCGGATCGGGCGTGGGGGAGTTGGACACGACCTTCCACGGCTCGGGGGCCGTGACGGTGAACTGGAACGTCGCCTTGAGGTCGGGCTGCTCGAACACCGCGAACACGCGGCGCGAGTCGGGCACCTCGAACTGCGAGTAGAGGTACACCTCGCCGTCGACCGGATCGACGAAACGGTGGAGACCCTCGCCGGTGTTCGTGTACAGGCAGTCCGCGTCGATGACGAGCTCGTTGTCGGCGGCGAGGTCGTCCAGCGCGATGCGCGAGTCGGCGAACGCGGTCGTCGGGTCGATGGACCGGCCGTTGAGCGTGATCTCGCGCACCTCGCGCGCGATCAGGTCGATGAACGTCGAGGCGCCGGGCGTCGCCGTGAAACGCACGACGGTCCGGGATCCGAAGACCTCGGCGCCCTTCATCAGGTCGAGTGCGACCTCGTACGACTGGGTGTCGACGATCGCGCGGCGCTCCTGCGCCTCGATGCGGGTGAGGTTCTCTCCAGGCACTGCTGTGGCTCCCATGGGTGAGGATGACGGATGATCTCGACGCCTCCGCGATGCGCAGGCCCGTTCCGGCGGCCGACGTGAGCGCTGCTGGCGCCCACGACAACCGTCCCAGCCTACGTGGTGTGGGCCCCGAATTGCCGTCTGACGTGGTTTCGGGCGTGCTCGACCGCTGCGGGCAGGTCGTCGAACAGATGCTTGTGGTGACGGAGCGAGTCCAGTACTCCGACGGTACGGAACAGCTCCTCGTGCCCAGGCTGGACGCCCTTGATCAGCACGGTCACACCACGGCGTTCGAGCGTCTGCACGATCTCGGTCAGCACGCGAGCCCCCGTCGCGTCGACGAGCTCGAGCCGCGACATGCGCAGCACCACCACAGTGATGCCGGTGAGGCCGGTCACGGCGTCGAACACCTTGTCTGCCGCGGCGAAGAACAGCGGACCGTCCAGGCTCACCACCGCGATGTGAGCGTCCTCGGGGTGAGGCTCGCCCGGCGGCAGTTCGCGATGCACGGTCGTCGCCCGGGCGAGCCCCCGCAGTGCGAAGACGCCGGCGAACACCACGCCGATCACGACCGCGACGATCAAGTCGAACGACACCGTCACGACCGCCGTCAGCACGAACGCCACCGCGTCCGAGCGCGTCGAGCGCAGGATCGAGCGCACCGTGCCGACATGCACCATCCGGACGGCGGTCAGCATCAGCACCCCGGCGAGCGCGGCGAGGGGGATCGCGCCGACGGGCCCCGCGGCGAACAGCACGACACCGAGCAGCACGACCGCGTGGACGATCGAGGCGAGTCGCGACCGTCCGCCGGAGCGGACGTTGACGGCGGTGCGGGCGATCGCACCGGTCGCCGGCATCCCTCCGAACAGTCCCGATCCGATCGAGGCGACGCCCTGCCCGACCAACTCGCGGTCGGGGTCGTACGGGCCGGTGTCGGCAAGGGACGCCGCTACGCGGGCCGACAGCAGCGACTCGATCGCCGCCAGCGCCGCGACCGTCAGCGCGGGCACGGCGAGGTCGCCGAGAGCCGCGGGGTCCACGACGGGGAACGAAGGAACCGGCAGTGATGCGGGCAGCGCGCCGATCACGGCGAGCGGTGTCGGCAGCACCACCGCGAGCACGGTGACGATCGCGATGCCGATGAGCGACCCCGGGACGGCGGGGTGGATGCGCGGCGCCACGAGCATGCAGGCGACGACGATCGCGACCGCGCCGAGCGCCCAGACGAGGTACACCGGGTCGGCGCCGGCGAGCGCCTGGGCGGCGGCGATCACGGCATTGGAGCTGTGCTCGCCCGCTTCGGGCACCGTCGGCGAGGCGAGCAGGGGCACCTGCTGCAGGAAGATGATGACGGCGATACCGAGGGTGAAGCCCTCGATGACGGGCCACGGAATGAACGACACGGCCCGTCCGAGGCGCAGCAGCCCGGCGGCCAGCACGACAACTCCGGCGAGCACGCTGATCGCGGCGACGGCACCGGCGCCGTGCGAGGCGACGATCGGCACGAGCACCACGACCATCGCGCCCGTCGGTCCGGACACCTGGACGTTCGACCCGCCGAACACGGCAGCCAGCACGCCCGCCACGATGGCCGTCACGAGTCCGGCCTCGGCGGTGAGTCCCGAGCTGACGCCGAACCCGAGCGCGAGGGGAAGGGCCACGATCCCCACCGTGACCCCGGCGACGAGGTCTGCTCGCCAGTTGCGACGCAGTCCGCGGTAGTCCGCGCCCGACGGCAGCAGCGCCCGCAGCGTCGCCGCGATCCGGCGTGCCGGCCCTGCCGCGGGTGCGGCATCCACGTCGGTCATCTGGCCGGGAGCGTCGGCAGCGACCCGGCGTCGGCGAGCAGATCGCGGTCGTTCGCCAGCACGTCGAGCAGCAGCGCGCGGGCCACCGCGAGCAGCTCGGCGACCTTGTCGTCCGCGAGCCGGTAGTAGACGTGGCTCGCGCGACGCTCGGACTCGACGAGGCGATGACGTCGCAGCACAGCGAGATGCTGCGACAGGTGCGACGCCTCCAGTCCGGTGTCGGACTGGAGGTCGGCCACGCTCATCTCGTCGGCGGCCGAGAGGAGCTCGAGGATGCGGATCCGGAACGGGTGCGAGAGGCCCTTGAAGAGCCCGGCCTTGACCTCGTACAGCGGACGCTGCTGACGTGTTAGTGGCATGATGAAGTCATCATATCGCCGGAACGTCCGCGGTGACGGTGTCAGGATGGAGGGGTGAGCTCTGTCGAACAGCCCCCCGTCCCGTTCGCTTCTCCGGCCGCCGCCTCCGGCACGCCGTTCGTCGAGCAGGCGGTCGCCTACGACGGCATCCTGCTGGCGGGATTCGGCGGCCCCGAGGGACAGGACGACGTCATCCCGTTCCTGCGCAACGTCACGCGCGGCCGCGGCATCCCCGACGAGCGCCTCGAAGAGGTCGCGCACCACTACCGCCACTTCGACGGTGTGAGCCCGATCAACGCGCAGAACCGCGCACTGAAGGCCGCGCTCGAAGCCGAGCTCGCCCGCCGCGGGCTGGACCTGCCGGTGTACTGGGGCAACCGCAACTGGGCGCCGTACCTCGCCGAGGCGGTGAGGGATGCCGCCGACGCCGGCGACACGACCCTCCTGGCGCTGGCGACCAGCGCCTACTCGTCGTTCTCGAGCTGCCGGCAGTACCGCGAGGACTTCGCGCGCGTGCTGACCGAGACGGAACTGGCGGGCACGGTCACGATCGACAAGGTGCGCCAGTTCTTCGACCACCCGGGATTCGTGCAGCCCTTCATCGACGGCGTGCGCGAAGCCGTCGCGGCGTTCCTCGCCGACGGCGTCGCTCCCGAGGCCGTGCGCGTACTGTTCTCGACCCACAGCATCCCGACCGCCGATGCCGAGCGCTCGGGTCCCCGCGAGGGGGATGAGCTGCACCGCGATCTCGGCGAGGGCGGCGCGTACGCCGCGCAGCACCTCGCGGTCGCCGAGGTCGTCATGGCCGCCGTCGCGGCGGAGATCCCCGGCGCCGAGCGCATCGGGTGGGATCTCGTGTACCAGTCGCGCTCGGGCCCCGCGAGCCAGCCGTGGCTGGAGCCCGACGTCAACGACGTCATCGCAGACCTCCCCGCCGCCGGCATCCAGGCCGTCGCCATCGTGCCCGTCGGGTTCATGAGCGACCACATGGAGGTCCTGTGGGACCTCGACACCGAGGCGATGGAGGCCGCCGATGAAGCGGGCATCCGCGCGGTGCGCACGCCGACACCCGGCGTGGACCCGGTGTTCGTGTCGGGTCTGGTCGACCTCGTCCAGGAGCGTCTGAACGGCACGCCGGCCGCCGACCGTCCGCACGCCACCGGCCTCGGCCCGTGGTTCGACGTGTGCCGCCCGGCGTGCTGCGAGAACGTGCGCGCCGGTTTCAAGCCCGCCGCCGCCGGCATCGCCCCCTGACCGCACCCGTTCGGCCGAGCGGATGCCGGGGCCTGCGGCATCCCGTCTTCACCCGCCCGCCCCTCTCTAGGATTGAGCCCATGCGCATCCACATCGCGACCGACCACGCCGGCCTCGAGTTCTCGACGCAGCTGCAGCACCATCTCGCCGCCGCCGGGCACGAGGTCGTCGATCACGGCCCCGTCGAGTACGACCCGCTGGACGACTACCCGGCGTTCTGCATCCGCGCAGCGCAGGCGGTCGTCCGCGACCAGGCGGCCGGCATCGAGACCCTCGGCGTGGTCTTCGGCGGCTCGGGCAACGGCGAGCAGATCGCGGCGAACAAGGTGCGGGGCGTCCGGGCCGCGCTGGCCTGGAGCATCGCGACCGCCGAGCTCGCCCGTGAGCACAACGACGCCAACGTCATCGCGATCGGCGCCCGCCAGCACACGTTCGAAGAGGCGGCGACCTTCATCGACCGCTTCATCGCGACGCCGTTCTCGGGCGAGGAGCGTCACGCGCGCCGCATCGCTCAGCTCGCCGCCTACGAGACCGACGGATCGCTGCAGCCGGACCCGCGGGCCGCGGCCGCCGGACCCGACGTCCTCGCGGACGACAGCAGCTCGTTCGATCCCGAGGCCGGCTGACCTGTGCCCGAGGGACACTCCGTCCACCGCATCGCGCGCCAGTTCGACCGCATCTTCGTCGGGCGCCCCGTCGTCGCGTCCAGCCCGCAGGGCCGGTTCGCCGAGGGCGCCGCGATCCTCAGCGGTCGTACCGCGACCGAGGTGCGCGCGGTCGGCAAGCAGATGTTCCTCGAGTTCGACGACGATCTGTGGCTGCGCGTGCACCTCGGCATGTACGGAGCGTGGGACTTCGCGGGCGAGATCCTCGTCGACCCTACGATCGCGTCGGCGAACGGCCGCATGGGACAGACGAACCAGCGCGGCACCGATCTCGGCGACGCGATCCTCGACGATGCGGGAGAGAACTCGCTGACCTCGATCGGCGCGCCACGGCGTGCGCGCGTTCACGTGCGCATGTCGGAGCAGACCACCGGTCTCGCCGACGATGGCGATCAGTGGCCGCCGCCCGTGGTGGGGCAGGTGCGGCTGCGGCTGCTGACGGATACGACCTGCGCCGACCTGCGGGGGCCGACGGCCTGTGAGCTGCAGACTCCCGACGAGGTCGCCGCGACGATCGCGAAGCTCGGGCCCGACCCCCTCGTCGACGACGTCGTCGAGGGGGAGGAGCGCTTCACCGCGGTGGTGCGCCGAAAGCCGACCGCCATCGGGCTGCTGCTCATGGACCAGGCCGTCGTGAGCGGCATCGGGAACGTCTATCGCGCCGAGCTGCTGTTCCGGGCGCGCCAGAACCCGCACACCCCGGGACGCGACGTGCCCGAAGAGACCGTGCGCGAGCTGTGGCGCGACTGGGTGCGGCTGCTCGCGATCGGCGTCGAGACCGGTCAGATGATGACGATGGACGACCTCGACCCTGACGCGTACCGCGCGGCGATGGCCAGCCGCGACGACCGGCACTGGGTCTATCACCGCGCGGGACTGCCGTGCCGCATCTGCGGCACCTCGATCGTCGTCGAGGAGGCTGCGGGGCGGAAGCTGTACTGGTGCCCGTCCTGCCAGGTGTGATGCCCGGATTCGAATCGCGCACTTTGCACGAATACGCCGTCTGACGTCACCAGGTGCGCGATTCGAAGCCGGTGGGGCTCATAGGCTGAGCGCATGCGCCAGAACACGAGCTTCGCGATGACCGATGTCGGCGAGATCCGCCGGCTCATCGACCAGAACCCGTGGGTCACGATCGTGAGCGACGCCGACCAGGGCCTGGTCGCCTCGCACTACGCCGTGCTCCTGGACGAGGGTCGCGACGACCTCACGATCGTCGGTCACGTCGGCAAGCCCGACGACCTCGTGCACGGGCTCGGCGAGCGCGAGCTGCTGGTCGTCGTGCAGGGGCCGCACGGGTATGTCTCACCCGGCTGGTACGGGGACGTGCAGAGCGTTCCGACCTGGAACTTCGTGTCGGCGCACCTGAGCGGCATCCCCGAGCTGCTGACGCCAGAGGAGAACCTCGAGGTGCTCGAGCGCCTCGTCGCGCGATTCGAGAGCGGGATGCCGCAGCCCCGGCTGATGTGGCAGCCGCCCAACGACCCTGATTTCGTCCGCCGCCTCGAACGCGGCACGGTCGGGTTCCGGCTCACCCCGACCCGGGTCGTCGGCAAGCGCAAGCTCAGCCAGAACAAGCCGGATGAGGTCGTCGAGACCGTGATCGCCGAACTCGAGACCGGCGGCAGCCCCTATGCCGACCCTCGTCTGCCGGGCGAGATGCGGCGGGACTTCGAGACGCGCAAGGCTGCCCGGTGACCCCGGCGCGCGGCGATGAGCCCGACGTCATCGCGAACGCACGGCTGACCGGCTCCGAGCGCACCGACCCGTTCGGCGCGGATGTCGTCGATGTGCACCTCGCGGAAGGGCTCGTCGTCGACATCGCGCCGGCGGGTGCACTGCCGCGGCGGGGACTCGTGCTCGACGCGGACGGCGGCCGGGTGATCCCGGGGCTGTGGGACCACCACGTGCACGTCGTGCAGTGGGCGCTGTCGGCGCAGCGCGTGCCGCTCGGTGCCGCGACCTCTGCCGCGCACGCGGCGGCCATCATGGCCGGCACGGTGCCGCTCGCCGACGGCCGCCGGATCGGCACCGGCTTCCGCGACGCGTTCTGGCCGGATGCCCCCGACCTCGCCCTGCTCGACGCGGCCACCGGCGACATGCCGACGTACCTCGTCAACGCCGATGTGCACAGTGTGTGGCTGAACTCCGCCGCCCTGCGCCGCGAGGGCTTCGAGCCGGACGGCGCCGGCGTGCTGCGCGAAGAGCCGGCCTTCGAGATCTCACGGCGTCTGAACGCCGTCGACGCGGCGGTGTCCGATCCGCTCGTCACACGGATGGCGCAGGATGCCGCCGCCCGAGGCGTCGTGGGCCTCGTCGACTTCGACATGGCGTGGAACGACGAGGCCTGGGCCCGTCGCCTGGCCGCAGGCTTCGACGCGCTGCGCGTCTCGTACGGCATCTATCCCGAGTTCCTCGACCGCGCCATCGCGCAGCGGCTGCAGACGGGCGACGCGGTGCACGGGCCCGGGCCGGCGGCATCCCCCCTCGTCCGCGTCGGACCGCTCAAGGTGATCACCGACGGCTCGCTCGGCACCCGCACAGCCGCCTGCTCGCACGCGTACCCCGGCGACCCGCACAACCACGGCCTGCTCACCGTGGACGCGGCGACGCTCGTCGATCTGATGACCCGAGCGACCGGGGCGGGGATCGCCTCGGCCATCCACGCCATCGGCGACGTCGCCAACTCGCACGCGCTGGACGCTTTCGCGGCGACGGGGGCGTGGGGCACGATCGAGCATGCCCAGCTCGTCGCACACGCCGACATCCCGCGCTTCGCGCGGCTCGGCGTGGGCGCCAGCGTGCAGCCCGAGCACGCCCTCGACGACCGGGACCTGACCGACACGGTGTGGGCGGAGCAGACCTCTCAGCCGTATCCGCTGCGCACGCTCGCGGACACCGGCGCGAACCTGCTGTTCGGCTCCGACGCGCCGGTCGCGCCGCTGGATCCGTGGGCCGCCCTCGCCTCGGCGATCTTCCGTACGCGCGACGGCCGCGAACCCTGGCAGCCGCAGCAGCGGGTCGACGCGGCGACGGCGCTTGCGGCATCCACTCGGGGCGGCTCCGCCGTCCCTGCGCGCATCGAGCCGGGCGACATCGCCGATCTCGCGGTCTGTGCGCACGACCCGCTCACCGCGGACGAGGCGACGCTGCGCGGCATGCAGGTCGCTGCGACGCTGGTCGCCGGTCGCCTGACGCACGGGGCGTAACCCGTCACCGGTACGGGGGTCTGCCCCCGTACCGGTTCGGGAGAGGGTCGGATGCCGTCACGCCGGCGCCGTCGCGAGGCTTGAGTCATGACTTCCGATGTGCCTCCGCCTCCCGCGCCGCCGGTGCGCGCCGGACTGCCCGCCGCGGCGCCCGTCGACGCTCCTGCGTCGGGCAGGCGTCGCCGACGCGGTCTGATCATCGGACTGGTCGTCGCGCCGCTCGCCGTCGTCGTGCTGCTCATCGGCGCGGGAGCGGCCTGGTTCGCCGCGAACGCGGTCCGCGCGACACCGCCCGCCGCCGGGACGGTGATGTTCGAGAACCCGGTCGCGGTCCCGCCGCTGGCTCCGTCGCACCTCGAGGACGGTGTGCGCGTGTTCGCGCTCACCGCGCAGCAGGGACGCACGTCGTTCGTCTCGCAGGGCGACACCCCGACGCTCGGCTACGACGGCTCGTACCTCGGCCCCACGCTCGTCGCCGATCACGGGGAGCAGGTGCGCGTGGACGTCACGAACACCCTGCCCGACTCGACCACGGTGCACTGGCACGGCATGCATCTTCCGGCGGCCATGGACGGCGGCCCTCATACGCCGATCGCCGCCGGCGCGGTCTGGCAGCCGACCTGGAAGATCGACCAGCCGGCCGCGACGCTCTGGTACCACCCGCACCTGCACGGACGCACGCGTGAGCAGGTCGACGCCGGGCTTGCCGGCATGTTCCTCGTGCGAGACCAGGAAGAGGCTGCGCTCGCGCTGCCGCGCGACTACGGCGTGGACGACTTCCCGCTGATCGTTCAGGACCGCTCGTTCAACGCCGACGGGTCCTTCGCGGGCGGTCTCGGCATGCAGTTCGACGGAGTGCTCGGCGACACGATCCTGGTCAACGGCACCGTCGCACCGTATCTCAATGTCACCACCGAGAAGGTGCGACTGCGCCTGCTGAACGGATCGAGCGCGCGCATGTACGACTTCGGGTTCGCCGACGGCCGCGAGTTCGACCTCATCGGCACCGACGGCGGGCTGCTCGAAGCGCCGGTGCCGTCCACGGACATCCCCCTCTCGCCGGGCGAACGCGCCGAGATCGTCGTGTCGCTCGCGCCCGGCGAGCGCATCGCCTTGCGATCGAACGCTCCCGATCCGGCACTGCACGCCGGGTCCGCGTCCTTCGACGTCCTGGAACTGCGGGCCGCGGGGACACTGGATCCCTCACCCGACGCGCCCGCGCACCTGGCCGACATTCCGGCGCCGGACGCGGGCTCCGCCGTCGCCGAGCGGACGTTCGTGATGTCGGGGCACAACATCAACGACGCGCAGATGGACCTCGGTCGCGCGGACGTGGTCGCCACCGTCGACACCAGCGAGGTGTGGACCGTCCGCAACGACAACCCGCTGCCGCATTCGTTCCACGTGCACGACATGCAGTACCGGATCCTGAGCATCGACGGGTCACCGCCACCGGCGAGGCTCGCCGGCTACAAGGACACGATCGCTCTTGAGGCGGACCGTGAGTACCGCCTGCTCGTGAGGTTCGACGACTATGCCGATGCGACCACGCCGTACATGTACCACTGCCACCTGCTGTGGCACGAGGACCAGGGCATGATGGGACAGTTCCTGGTCGTCGAGCCGGGCCAGCAGCCCGCACTGACACTTCCCGAGGGAGATTCCGATGACCACCATGACCACTGATCCTGCGCCGCTCGAGCGCGACGGGTCGAGCGCCCCGTCGACCGGCTTCTGGGCGGCCTACGGCCGCGCCTGGCTGCGAACCCCCGGCAGCGCCCTGTACCTCCTCGCGGTGTTCGTCCTGGCGATGATCTCTGTGAGCGTGCTGGCCTCGCTGTTCTGGACGAGCGTGGGCCTGCTGGTCCTCGTCATCGGCCTGCCCCTCATGGTGCTGACCCTGTTGATCGCGCGCGGGCTCGGCATCGCCGACCGCTTCATGCTGCAGCTCACCGGGCTGCCCCCGATCGCCGAACCGGAGTGGAACAGGGACGCCCCCGAGAGCACCGGCTTCTGGGCGACGCTCACGCGTCCCCTGCGCAACGCGCACTACTGGACCTACCTCACGCACGGCATGATCGTCACGCCGATCATCAGCACCATCTCGTTCGCGATCACGATCGTCTGGCTCAGTCTCGGCCTCGGCGGACTCACGTACTGGTTCTGGGGCGTCTTCCTGCCGAGCGGCGCCGACAACGGCGACTGGGGGCAGTACGTCTCGGCCTCCGTGCCGTGGCTGTTCGGCGGGTGGGACGCCTGGGCGGTCGAGGTCGTGCTGTACCTCCTTGCCGGCATCGTCTTCACCTTCACCATGCCCTGGGTGCTCGGCGGCCTTGCCCGTGCGCACCACGCGATCGCGAACGCGATGCTCGGCCGTTGGAGCTCGGACGAGCTGGCCGCCGAGGTGCGCGCCGAAGCCGCCGCCCGAGGCGCCGCCGTGCACGCCGAGGACATCGCCCTCCGGCGCCTGGAGCGCGACATCCACGACGGCCCCCAGCAGCGCCTGGTGCGACTGCAGATGGATCTCGCCGCCCTCGAGCGCCGCGCGGAAGCCGGAGAAGCGGATGCCGCGGCCGACCTTGCGCGGGAGGCCCGAGGACACGCGAAGGCGGCCCTGGACGAGCTGCGCGCGCTGTCGAGCGGCGTCGCGCCGCCGCTGCTGCAGGACCGCGGTCTGGCCGCAGCGCTGGACGCACTGGCCACCAGCTCGCCGCTGTGGGTGCAGGTGGAGGTCGACCCCGCGATCGACCGCGCCGTCAGCCAGGAGGTCGCGCGCACGGTCTACTTCGTGGTCGCCGAACTCATGACGAACACCGTCAAGCACGCCGGGGCCACGGCTGCGACGCTCCGGGCGACGCTTCGGCGCAGCACCACCGGAGCTCCGACGCACCTGGACGTCTGGGTCGTCGACAACGGACGCGGGGGAGCCGTCCTCTCCAGCGGTCACGGCCTCGAGGGCCTGCGCGAGCGCGTCGCAGGTCTGCGCGGGATCCTCGTCGTCCAGAGTCCGGTCGGCGGGCCGACGTCCGTCGGCGCCCACATCCCGCTCACGGTGGTGCCGTGACGGGTCTCTATCCTGAGGGGATGGCCGTCCCGTCCGATTCCCCTTCGCACGATCCCGGCGCGCTGCGCGTCGTCCTGTTCGAAGACTCCGTGCTGCTGCGCGAAGGGCTCATCCGCCTCTTCGACGAGGCGGGGTATGTCACCGCCGGCGCGTGGGGCGACGTCGACGACGTCGTGGACCGGGTGCGTCAGGCGCGCGCCGACGTCGCGATCCTCGACGTGCGACTGCCGCCAGGCTTTCGCGACGAGGGGATCAAAGCCGCGCTCGCGCTGCGGGCGGCGCTGCCCGAGGTCGGCATCCTCGTCCTCAGCCAGTACGTCGAGGGCGTGTACGCCCGCGAGCTCCTCGCGGGCGGTGAGGGCGGCGTCGGCTATCTGCTGAAGGACCGGGTCACGTCTCTCGAGGAGTTCTCGGATGCCGTCCGCCGGGTGCGCGAGCGCGGGACCGTGCTCGATCCGCTCGTGGTGCAAGGGCTGCTGTCAGCCCGGCCCGACCCGCTGTCGACGCTGACGCCGCGCGAGCGTGACGTGCTCACGCTGATGGCCGAGGGTCGCAGCAACGCCAGCATCGCACAGCGGCTGTTCATCGGCGTGGGCGCGGTGGAGAAGAACATCAGCGCGATCTTCGCCAAGCTCGGCCTGGAGGAGTCCGGCACCGAGCACCGGCGAGTGCTCGCCGTCCTCGCGTTCCTCCAGAGCGCCTGAGACGACGAAGGCCCCGGGATCGACCCGAGGCCTTCGTCAGTTCTTGCGCAGCGTCACTCGGCGAGGTGCGCGAAGAGGAACCACCGGTCCTTCTCCAGCGACTCCTTGATGCCGATGGCGATGTCCTGGCTGGTCAGATCGAACTCATCCAGTCCGTCGATCGCCTCCTGCACGTCGCGGATCACGACGTCCATGTCGGCGATGACGTTGCGGATCAGCGCGTCCCACTGCGTGAAGCCGGCTGGCACAGCCGTCGTCGCCTTCGCGGCGACCGTGCCGACGCGCGCGTCGACCGGCAGCCCGAGCGCGACGATCCGCTCCGCGGCCTGGTCGGCGCCGGCCTGCGCATTCGCGACGACCGAATCGAGGAGCTCGTGGATCGCGATGAAGTTCGCACCGCGGACGTTCCAGTGGGCCTGCTTGCCGTTCACGGCGAGGGCCTGGAGGCCGAGCACCACGGGCGTCAGGAACTGTGCGGTCGCGGCGGCGACATCGGGATTCGCAGCGGTAGCGGGAACGGTGTTCGTGTCGGTCATGTCTCTCGCCTCCATCGTGGGGAGTGCCGCCCATCCGGCGGTCGTCCTCCCGTGACTGCAACGCTACTCATGGGGAGTCATTCCGCAAGCAAGAGAAGGCTGGGCTTACGGGCGCTCCGTGGTGCCGATGCGGGCATCCGGCCGCGAGCGGCTAACGTCGTTGCGTGCCTTCCGCAGATCACGACCTCGGACCGCAGCATCTGGGCGTCCCCGCCAAGACCGTGACCCGAGAGCCGAACGACCGCTCACCCGAACACGCCGAGCCCTCGCGGTTCCTGCCGCACGTGCAGGGTCTGCGCGCGATCGCTGTGCTGTGCGTCGTGCTCTACCACTTCTGGCCCGGGCGCATCACGGGCGGCTACATCGGCGTCGACATCTTCTTCGTGATCTCCGGCTTCCTCATCACGTCGCACCTGATGCGCGAGATGACCGCGACGGGCACCGTCAAGCTCGGCCAGTTCTGGGCGCGTCGCGCACGGCGTCTGCTGCCCGCATCCCTTCTCGTCCTGCTGTTCTGCGCGATCGTCGTGATGTCGCCGTACCTCATGCCGACCTCGGCCCTGCCGAACGAGGTGCGCGAGATCCTGTCGTCGACGTTCTACGTCGAGAACTGGTACCTGGCCCTCAACTCGGCGGACTACCTCAACCACTCCGGCTCGCCGACGACCGTCCAGCACTACTGGTCGCTGTCGCTGGAAGAGCAGTTCTACGTGATGTGGCCGCTCATCATGCTGCTGGCGGCCTGGATCGGCGTGAAGTTCTTCCGCGGCGCGCGGCGTCGCGCGATCCTGGTGGCGCTCGGCATCGTGACCGTCGTCTCGTTCGCGTTCTGCGTCGTCTTCACGATCACGAACCCGGCTCCCGCCTACTTCGTCACCTTCGGACGCATGTGGCAGTTCGGCGTGGGCGCGATGGTCGCGCTCGTGCCCATGCTGCGGGTGCGAAACGCGATCGGCAGCTTCGTGCTCGGCTGGGCCGGCATCCTGCTGCTCGTCTACGTCACGTTCACGTTCGACGGTCAGACGCCGTTCCCGGGGTACATGGCGGCACTGCCGACGCTGGGCGCGGCCGCCGTCATCGCCGCGTCGAACACCGACCGCTGGTGGTATCCGACACGCGTCCTCGCGATCCGGCCGGCCCAGTTCGTCGGCGACATCTCGTACTCGCTGTACCTGTGGCACTGGCCGCTCATCATCATCGCGCCGTCCGTGCCGTTCTGGGGGCTGACGATCTACCATCGCGTCGCCCTGCTCGTGATCTGCTTCGTGCTGGCCTGGCTCACCAAGCGGTTCGTCGAGGATCCGGTGCGCGCATGGAAGGTGCTCACCACGCGACCCGCCCGCGTCACGCTGTGGTCCTCGCTGGCAGCGATGATCGTCGTCGCCCTCGTCGCGGCGATGGCGTGGTTCGTCAACGCGCCGCTGTACACCCAGGGCACTCGCGACATCGCCGAGCTGCAGCAGGACCCGCCGGAGTGCTTCGGTGCGGCATCCGTCCTCGATCCCTCGTGCGAAGGCAGCGACTTCGGCGACACGATCCTGCCGGCGCCGGGATTCGCCGGCATCGACCGGCCCGAGGACCCGCAGTGCTTCGTCCAGCTCACCGACTCGCGTCCGGTGTCGTGCCACTTCGGTTCGGACGACCCGGATGCGCCGCAGGTCGCGCTGATCGGCGACAGCCACGCCTACCAGCTGCTGCCGACGTTCCAGCGCATGGCTGAGGCGAACGGCTGGCATCTGACCACCTGGTTCAAGGGCGCGTGCCCGTGGAACACGACGCCGCTGTCGACCCCGGGCGCGTTCGGCGCGGCCTGCTCCGACTGGCGAGAGGCCGTGCAGCGCGCGATCGACGACACCGACCTCGACGTCGTCTTCACCGCCGCCATCGCCAACACCCCGTACTCGTCGGCCGGCTACGAC
Organism: Microbacterium helvum; assembly: GCF_014779795.1. Classification (GTDB taxonomy): domain Bacteria; phylum Actinomycetota; class Actinomycetes; order Actinomycetales; family Microbacteriaceae; genus Microbacterium; species Microbacterium helvum. The sequence goes on along the minus strand of NZ_JACXZS010000004.1, from coordinate 43,063 downwards.
TCGTCGCATGACGCCGCGGTCGCGGGTTATCGCGACGCCTGGAGCACGGTCACCGACCGCGGCATCCCGGTCGTCACGGTCGTCGACAACCCGGTGTGGGAGACCGATCCGAACAAGTGCCTGCGGACGCGTGACGCCTCCGAGTGCGACGGCGCACGCTCGGACGTGCTCGTCGAGAACGATCCGCTGAGGGATGCCGCAGCCGGCCTCGATTCGGTGACGCTGCTCGATTTCACCGATGTGTTCTGCGGTGCGGACACGTGCGCCCCGGTCGTGGGCGGCGCGAACATCTACCGCGACCAGGACCACTTGACGGTCACGTTCGTCGACACACTGGCACCGTGGTACACCAAGGCCATCGAAGGTGCGTTGGCCGGTAGGGTCGCACCATGACGGTCGCGAGGTGTTCATGACGGTTTCACAGGGCGCATCGGTCCTCTTCGCCGCGGGCAGGACCCCGGAGCTCGATCCCACGTCGTTCGTCGCCGCCGGCGCCCGGGTGGTCGGGGGAGTGGTCCTCGGACCCGGCGCGAGCGTCTGGTACAACGCGGTGCTGCGCGCCGACGGCGACACCATCACGGTAGGCGCGAACAGCAACCTGCAGGACAACGTCTCGGTGCATGTCGATGCGGGCCACCCCGTCGTCATCGGCGAGAACGTCTCGGTCGGCCACAACGCCGTCATCCACGGCTGCACCATCGGCGACGGATCGCTCATCGGCATGGGCGCTGTCGTGCTCAACGGCGCGAAGATCGGGAGCGGATGCCTCATCGCGGGCGGCGCCGTCGTCCTGGAGGGGGCCGAGATCCCCGATGGGTCTCTCGTGGCCGGCGTTCCGGCGAAGGTGCGGCGCGAGCTCACCGACGACGAGCGCGCCGGCCTGCTGCGGAACGCCTCGCACTACCTGCAGCACATCGAGGAGCACCGCGGCGCGATCTCGGTCGCGTGACGCGCCCGCGGCCTCAGCCTTGCGCCGGCGGGTGGTGCTTCCCGCGGTGCACCTCGTAGAGGCGCACGTGACCCGGCCACTCGGGGTCGTTCGCGATCGGCTTGTCGTCCATGAACGCACGGATCACGTGCGCGAGCTGGCCGGGGTGGCTGTAGTTGATGGCGTGAGCGGCGCCCTCCAGCAGCACGACCAGCACGTGGCTGTCGGTCTGGCTCGCGATCTCGTCGATGCGGTGCGCGTGGGGCAGGAGCGGGTCGCGCTGCCCGAGCACGACGAGGGTGGGGATCCGCAGCTCGAGCAGTCGCTGCAGCGACGGGTACTGCGTGAGCGAGCGGAACATCCGCAGCGTGCTCGGGATGCCGAACCGCACATAGTCCGGGACCGCGACCGTCGCCATCTTGAACGGCTCGCGCGGTGCGTCGGTCGACAGCTGGCCGATCGCCCGCCGCAGCGGCTGGTTGTAGACCCCGCCCGCCGGTGACACGAGCACGGCGCGATCGACGCGCTCGGGGTAGCGGTGCGCGCACTCGATGATCACCGGGCAGCCCATCGAGTTGCCCACCAGAGTCGCCTTCTCGATGCCACGGTCGTCGAAGAACCGGACGGCGGCGCGAGCGAGATCGGGGATGTCGAGCATGCCCTTCGCCCTGCCGCTGCGCCCGAACCCCGGAAGGTCGGGCACGTACGTGTGGAACTCGTCCGACAGCCGTTCCGCCGTGGGGAGCAGATAGCGCCCCGAGAGGCCGAAGCCGTGCACGTGCGCCATGACCCGGGCATCCTTCGGCGGATTCGGAGACTCGCGGTAGAACACGTCGACCCCGTCGACGCGGGTCCACTTCTCGGCCAGCGCGGACGCCGGCCGTCGCGGCAGCTTCCTCGGCACAGCCGAGGGATCAGACGGTGACGCGTCCATCGCGGCTCCCCACAGTGCTTCGAACGATGCGAAGCCAGTCTGCCGCGCCACGGCACGGTTCGGGAGACCCACGCAGAGGCGTGTCGGATCAGGTGTACGGAGGGGATGACGGGAATCGAACCCGCGTAATCAGTTTGGAAGACTGAGGCTCTACCATTGAGCTACATCCCCGCAGCCGCATCAGCGACCGGGGACGAGTCTAGGGCATATGACGGCTTGGTCCCGCATCGCAGGCGGTGCCCGGGCGGGTCGGCTAGACTTCTCGGGGCCACTGTGCTTCTCGGAGCGCAGAAGGGCGCACGCATGCGTGCGAACCCGCCCGGGGCGTAGCTCAGCTTGGTAGAGCGCCCGCTTTGGGAGCGGGAGGCCGCAGGTTCAAATCCTGTCGCCCCGACATCACGGCCCACAGAATTGCGAACCCAGACCTTCATGCCGCGCGTTCGCGCGGTCCGATAGAGGAGAAGTAACAGGCATGGTGAACAGCACCGTCGAGAAGCTCACCCCGACCCGGGTCAAGCTGCACATCACGGTCAGCCCCGACGAGCTCAAGCCGTCGATCAAGCACGCGTACGAGCACATCGCTCAGGACGTCCAGATCCCCGGCTTCCGCAAGGGCAAGGTGCCCGCGCCCATCATCGACCAGCGCATCGGCCGCGTCGCGGTGCTCGAGCACGCTGTCAGCGAGGGCCTCGACAACTTCTACCGCGAGGCGGTCTCGGCCCACGAGCTGCGCGTCCTCGGCCGTCCCGCCGCCGAGGTCACCGAGTGGCCGAACGAGAAGGACTTCTCGGGCGACCTCGAGGTCGAGGTCGAGGTGGACGTTCGTCCCGAGTTCGACCTGCCCGCGTTCGAGGGCACGACCGTCGAGGTCGAGGCCGTCGAGATCGACGAGGCCGCCATCGACGAGGAGCTCGACCGCCTGCGCGGCCGCTTCGGCACGCTCGTGACCGTCGACCGCCCCGCCGCGTCGGGCGACTTCGTCGAGCTGGACCTCGTCGCCACGATCGACGGCAACGAGATCGACCGCGCCGAGGGCGTCTCGTACGAGGTCGGCTCGGGCGAGCTGCTCGAGGGCATCGACGAGGCCATCGACTCGCTCACCGCCGGTGAGGACACCACGTTCCGCTCCAAGCTCGTCGGCGGCGACCACGCAGGTGACGAGGCCGAGGTCTCGGTCACCGTCAAGGCCGTCAAGGAGCGCGAGCTGCCCGAGGCCGACGACGACTTCGCCCAGATCGCGAGCGAGTTCGACACCATCGCCGAGCTGCGCGACAGCCTCAAGGAGCGCGTCGGCCAGCAGGGCGCCTTCACGCAGGGCTCCGCGGCGCGCGACAAGCTCATCGAGGTGCTCCTCGAGCAGGTCGAGATCCCGGTCCCGCCGCAGCTCATCGAGGACGAGGTCCACAACCACCTCGAGAACGAGGGCCGCCTGGAGGACGACGTCCACCGCGCCGAGGTCGCCGAGGCCAGCGAGAAGCAGTTCAAGACGCAGATGCTGCTCGACAAGATCGCCGAGTCGGTCGACGTGCAGGTCTCGCAGGACGAGCTCACGCAGTACCTCGTGCAGTCGGCCGCCCAGTACGGCATGGCTCCGCAGGACTTCGTCAACGCGCTGCAGGAGGGCAATCAGCTGCCCGCCATCATCGGCGAGGTCGCGCGCAACAAGGCCCTCGCGGTCGCGCTCGGCAAGGTCACCGTCGTCGACACGAACGGCAAGCCCGTCGACCTGACCGGCTTCATCGCCGTCGAGGACGAGGCCGAGGCGGAAGAAGAGGTCGTCGAAGAGGCGCAGGAGATCGCGGATGCCGCGGCCGACGCCGACGCGATCGTCGAGGCCGAAGAGGCCAAGCCCGCCAAGAAGGCTCCGGCCCGCAAGCCCGCCGCCAAGAAGGCCGCGGCCGACGAGGCCGACGCCGCCGAGAAGGCTCCCGCCAAGAAGCCGGCTGCCAAGAAGGCCCCGGCCAAGAAGGCGGCCGACGCGGAGTGACTCAGCCTGACGGCTGCTGTTGAAGCGACCTGAACCGTCGAGAGGGTGGATGCTGCGGCATCCACCCTCTTCGTCGTCCAGGGCGCGCTCTGCCCAGGGCGAACACGGGCGGGTCGGTCGTGCCGCGCCGGTAGATTCGATGGCACCGACACGGAATCAGGAGTACACATGGCCGAACCACTTGTCGCGACGAGCGTCTTCGACAGGCTGTTGAGGGACCGCATCATCTGGCTCGGGTCCGAGGTGCGCGACGAGAACGCCAACGAGATCTGCGCGAAGATCCTGCTGCTCGCCGCTGAGGACTCCGAGAAGGACATCTACCTGTACGTCAACTCCCCGGGCGGCTCGATCACGGCCGGCATGGCGATCTACGACACCATGCAGTTCGTGCCGAACGACATCGTCACGGTGGGCATCGGCATGGCGGCCTCGATGGGCCAGCTGCTGCTGACGGCGGGCACCAAGGGCAAGCGCTACATCACGCCCAACGCCCGTGTGCTGCTGCACCAGCCGCACGGCGGCTTCGGCGGCACCGCGAGCGACATCCAGACGCAGGCGCAGCTGATCCTCGACATGAAGAAGCGTCTGGCCGAGATCACGGCGGCGCAGACCGGCAAGTCGGTCGAGCAGATCAACGCCGACGGCGACCGGGACCGCTGGTTCTCGGCGCAGGAGGCGCTCGAGTACGGCTTCGTCGACCACATCCGCGAGTCGGCGGTCGACGTGATCGGCGGCGGCGGAACCGACGGCGGCGCCCGCGCGGCGGAGTGACGGCACCGAAGGCGAAAGAGAGAGAACCCGGAATGCAGACCCCCACCTTCGGAGGTGCCCCGATGGCACCCCAGGGCCTCCAGATGCCCGGCAGCCGCTACATCCTGCCGCAGTTCGAGGAGCGCACGGCGTACGGCTACAAGCGCCAGGACCCGTACAACAAGCTGTTCGAGGACCGCGTCATCTTCCTGGGCGTCCAGGTCGACGACGCCTCGGCGGATGACGTCATGGCCCAGCTGCTCGTGCTCGAGTCCCAGGACCCCGACCGCGACATCATCATGTACATCAACTCGCCCGGCGGCTCGTTCACGGCCATGACCGCGATCTACGACACCATGCAGTACGTGTCGCCGCAGATCCAGACGGTCGTGCTCGGCCAGGCGGCCTCCGCGGCCGCCGTGCTGCTCGCGGCCGGCGCGCCGGGCAAGCGTCTCGCGCTGCCGAACGCCCGCATCCTGATCCACCAGCCCGCCATGGGCGAGGCGGGTCACGGCCAGGCGTCCGACATCGAGATCCAGGCGCAGGAGATCCTCCGCATGCGCACCTGGCTCGAGCAGACGCTGTCGAAGCACTCCAACAAGACGGTCGAAGAGGTCAACAAGGACATCGACCGCGACAAGATCCTCTCGGCCGAGGAGTCGGTCGCGTACGGTCTCGTCGACCAGGTGCTCACGACCCGCAAGCGCGGACAGCAGGCGCTGACGAAGTAGCCCTTCGGCGCGCTCAGCGGGATGCTGTCACGCCCCGCCTCCCGGATCGTCCGGGCGGCGGGGCGTTTCGTTGTGCGGCGTGCGCGTTCCGCTCACCGCGAACCCCCGGTCGTCCACAACGTGCGTCGCAATGCCGCCGCATGTCGGCGTCAGCTATTAGGCTCGGAGGACAGCTGGGGGGCTTCCCCCGGACGCGACGAGGAGGAGCCTCATGGCACGCATCGGTGAGAGCGCCGACCTGTTCAAATGCTCCTTCTGCGGCAAGAGCCAGAAGCAGGTCCAGCAGCTGATCGCCGGCCCCGGCGTCTACATCTGCGACGAATGCGTCGAGCTGTGCAACGAGATCATCGAAGAGCGCATGGCCGAGTCGTCCTCGGGCGTCGTGGCCGACTTCGATCTTCCCAAGCCCCGCGAGATCTTCGCGTTCCTCGAGGAGTACGTCGTCGGCCAGCACGACGCCAAGCGGGCGCTGTCGGTCGCGGTGTACAACCACTACAAGCGCGTCCGTGCGCACGGCACGATCCAGTCCGCGGAGCAGCGGGCAGAAGAGATCGAGATCGCCAAGAGCAACATCCTGCTGCTCGGCCCGACGGGCTGTGGCAAGACCTACCTGGCTCAGACTCTCGCGAAGCGGTTGAACGTCCCGTTCGCCGTCGCGGACGCCACCGCCCTCACTGAAGCCGGGTACGTCGGCGAGGATGTCGAGAACATCCTCCTGAAGCTGCTGCAGGCCGCCGACTTCGACACGAAGCGCGCCGAGACGGGCATCATCTACATCGACGAGGTCGACAAGATCGCCCGGAAGGCCGAGAACCCGTCGATCACGCGCGATGTGTCGGGCGAGGGCGTGCAGCAGGCGCTGCTCAAGATCCTCGAGGGCACGGTCGCCTCGGTGCCGCCGCAGGGCGGGCGCAAGCACCCGCACCAGGAGTTCATCCAGATCGACACGACGAACGTGCTGTTCATCGTGGCCGGGGCGTTCGCAGGACTCGAAGACATCATCTCGTCGCGCGTCGGCAAGCACGGGGTCGGCTTCGGAGCCTCGCTGCACCGCAAGGACGAGGACCTCAACCTGTTCGGCGATGTGCAGCCGGAAGACCTCCACAAGTTCGGTCTGATCCCGGAGTTCATCGGCCGACTGCCCGTCGTGGCCTCGGTGTCGCCGCTCGACCGCGAGGCGCTGATGGAGATCCTGACGGAGCCCAAGAACGCGCTGGTGAAGCAGTACCACCGCATGTTCGAGCTGGACGGCGTCACGCTCGAGTTCGATCGCGAGGCCCTCGAGGCGATCGCCGACCTGGCGGTCGCTCGCAAGACGGGTGCGCGCGGCCTGCGCGCGATCCTGGAGGACGTGCTGGGGCCGATCATGTTCGAGATCCCGTCGACCGACGACGTCGACAAGGTGATCGTCACGCGCGCCTCGGTCGACGAGGGGGCGCCGCCCACGCTCGTGCTGCGCGAGAAGCGCAAGAGCGCCTGACCCGATCCGCTCCCACGAGGGTACGCGATGGCCGATCTGGAACCTGACCTCGATGGCTTCAGCGGCGTCATGAGCGCGCGCCGCGGCGACGAGGTGCTCGGCGAGTGGGCCGTGGGCATGGCCGACCGGACGTGGAGCGTTCCCCACACTCCCGACACGCGGTTCGGGCTGGCCAGCGGCACCAAGACGTTCACGGCGCTCACGGTGCTCTCGCTCGTCGGCGACGGTCTGCTGAGCCTCGGCACGACCGCGCGCGAGATCCTCCGTGACGACCTTCCGCTCATCGCGGACGACGTCACGATCGACCACCTGCTGACGCACCGCTCCGGCATCGGCGACTACCTCGACGAAGAGATCGACGCCCTGGCTCCCATGACGGTGCCGGTCCAGCAGCTCGACTCGACCCCCGCATACCTCGCGGTGCTCGACGGCTTCGAGACGAAGTTCCGCGCGGGCGAACGGTTCTCATACTGCAACGGCGGCTACGTCGTGCTCGCGATCCTCGCCGAGCGCGTGTCGGGCACGCCGTTCCCCGAGCTCGTTGCGCAGCGGGTGTTCGCACCCGCCGACATGACCGCATCCTCGATGCCGCGCTCCGACTCCCTTCCGCCGCAGACCGCGACCGGGTACAAGGACGACGGGCGCACCAACGTGTTCGAGCTTCCGGTGCAGGGGTCAGGCGACGGCGGGGCGCACTCGACGGTGGGTGACCTGCACCGCTTCTGGCTCGCTCTGCGCGGCGGGCGCATCCTGCCGGCAGAGCTCGCGGCCCTGGCCACCGAGACCGTCACGGACGACGCCGGCGACGGGATGGGCTACGGCCGGGGAATCTGGCTCGATGGCGAGGACCTCCTGCTGTCGGGCGGCGACCACGGGGTCACCGCCTCGAGCAGGCACGACCCGCGCACCGCGGCGACGGTGACGGGCCTCGCCAATGTCGAGGTGCCGACCTTCGCCCGGGTGAAGTCGCTCATGGCAGCAGTGCGGTCGTCGTCGCGCTGACAGGGATGTCGGAGCCTGCGCGTAGCGTCGGCGCATGTCCACTCCGCAGCCGTTCACGATCACCGTCGCCGATGCCGAGCTCGCCGACCTCAACGACCGCCTCGACCGGTTCCGGCCGCTGCCCGATTCGCCGCGGCGGCCGCCCGCGGGGATGTCGGCGGACTACCTCAGCGAGCTCGTCGCGAGCTGGCGCGCGTGGGACTGGCGTGCGCGTGAGGCGTGGCTGAACGCGCATCCGCAGTTCCTCGTCGACATCGATGACACCACTCTGCACTTCGTGCACCTGCGGTCGGACCGCCCCGATGCGCCCGCGCTGCTGCTCATGCACGGCTGGCCCCACACGTTCGCCCTCCAGCTGGACTTCGCCGACCTTCTGCCGGACTTCGATGTGGTGGTGCCGAGCTTCCCGGGGTTCGGCTTCTCGACCGCCTACGCGCAGGGGCCCATCACCGAGAAGCGGCTCGCAGCGACGATGCACACGCTCATGACGGAGGTGCTCGGCTACCGCCGGTACCTCACGTACGGCGAGGACGTGTCGGCCAACGTCAACGACCTCATCGCGGGCAGCTACCCCGAGGCGGTCGCGGGAGTCGTCGCGACGCACTCGCACTTCCCGTCGCGGGCTGAGCGGCCTCTGCTCACCGCGCCCGACGAAGTGGCGTTCTTCGAGCGTCTCGACAGCTGGGGCGGGGCGAACGGCGCTTATGGACACGTGCAGGCCACGCGTCCCGACACGCTCGCAGCCGGCCTCAACGATTCGCCCGCCGGACTCGTGGCGTGGCTGGCCGAGAAGCTGGTGGAGTGGAGCGACACCCCCGAGGGCGACCCGCGGATGGTCGAACGGCGCATCGACCGTGACCGCATCCTCACCGAGGCGATGATCTACTGGACCACCCAGAGCATCGGCACGTCGTTCCGCCCGTACTACGAGGGCGCGGACCAGCCCGACGAGATGCCCGCTGTCCAGGTGCCGGCATCCGTCCACATCCAGCGGCACGAGTGGGACTATCCAGAGTCCCTCGCCCGAAGGTTCTACGTGGACCTGCGCGCCTTCGAGCGGCTGGACGAAGGCGGCCATTTCACGGTCGCCGAAGTGCCGGCAGCCATGGCCGAGCGCGTGCGTGCTTTCGCGCGGGAGCTCGCACTCGTCTGAACGCGGCGGGCGGATCCGCAGGCGGGCGCGGCGGTGCACACCGCAGCGCCCGCCAACGGGATCAGTCCGCGAGCCCTCGGCGTTCCAAGAGCGGCTGGATGTCGGCATCCCGTCCGCGGAAGTCGCGGTAGGCCTCGAGCGGGTCCTTCGAGCCGCCGACGCCCAGCAGGCGGTCGCGGAAGCGATCGCCGTTCTCGCGACGAAGCCCGCCGTTCTCGCGGAACCACTCGACGGTGTCGGCGTCGAGCACCTCGCTCCAGATGTACGAGTAGTACCCGGCGCTGTAGCCGCCGGAGAAGACATGCGCGAAGTATGTCGACGAGTACCGCGTGGGAACGGCCGGGTTGTCGAGACCGATGTCTGCGAGCGCAGCGGCTTCGAACGCGGCGACGTCGATGTCGGCTGCCGCCTCGGCGGACGACAGGGAGTGCCATGCCTGGTCCAGCCAGGCGGCGGCGAGGTACTCGCTGGTCGCGAAGCCCTGGTTGAACGCCTCGGACGCATGCAGCTTCTCGACGACGTCGGCCGGCAGCGGCTCGTCGGTGTCGATGTGGCGCCCGTAGGACGCGAGGATCTCGGGCCAGTAGATCCACATCTCGTTGACCTGGCTGGGGAACTCGACGAAGTCGCGGAACACGTTCGTGCCTGCGAAGTGCGGGTAGGTCACGGTCGCGAAGAGCCCGTGCAGGGCGTGCCCGAACTCGTGGAACAGCGTCGTGACCTCGTCGAGGCTCAGCAGGGTCGGCCGCCCGGCGGCCGGCTTCGGCACGTTGAGGTTGTTGACCACGATCGGGGCGGTGCCCCGCAGACGCGACTGCAGCACGATCGAGTTCATCCAGGCGCCGCCCCGCTTGGTGTCGCGCGTGTACAGGTCGAGCACGTACAGCCCGAGCGGCGATCCGTCGGCGTTGTGCACCTCGAACACGCGGGTGTCGGGGTGGTAGCCGTGCAGGTCGTGGCGCTCCGTGAACGTGATGCCGTACAGATCGGTGGCCGCGCGGAACACACCGTCCTGCAGCACGCGCTCGGCTTCGAACCACGGACGCAGCGCGGCGCGGTCGAGGTCGTACTCGGCGGCACGCACCTTCTCGGTGTAGAAAGCCCAGTCGTGCGCCGCAATGGGGAACGGCGCGGACTCCGCGTCGACGATCGCCTGCAGCTTCCGCTGCTCGCGGACGGCGTTGCGTGCCGCGGGCACGGCGAGCTCGCGCAGCAGGTCGTGGACGGCAGCGGGGGAGCCGGCGGTCTCGTCCGATGTGATGTACGCGGCGTGCGAGTCGTAGCCCAGCAACGCGGCGCGCTCGGCCCGCAGCCGAACGATCTCGAGCAGCGTGGCACGGTTGTCGTGGTCGTTCCCGCGCGATCCGCGAGAGCAGGATGCCGCCAGCAGGCGCTCGCGCGAGGACCTGTCGGTGAGGCTCGACAGGTAGGGGTGCCCGGTGAACAGCGTCAGCGTGACGACCCACTTGCCGTCGAGGCCGCGGTCCGTGGCGGCCTGTGCGGCAGCCGACAGCTCGCCCTCGCTGAGCCCGTCGAGCTCGGCCGCGTCGTCGAACACGACGGCCAGATCGTTCGTGTCGGCGAGCAGGTTCTTCTCGAACTGAGTGGTCAGCGTCGACAGCCGCCGGTTGAGCTCGGTGAGCCGCTGCTTCGCAGCGTCGTCGAGACCGGCACCGGCGTGCGACATCTCCGTGAAGTGCCGCTGCACGAGGTATCGCTGCTCGGCGTCGAGATCGAGCTGGTCGAGCTGCTCGTGCAGCGTCTTGATCCGCCAGAACAGCGCGGAGTCGAGCTGGATCGAATCCTGGTGTGCCGACATCAGGGGTGCGAGCTGCTCTTCGATCGCCTGGATCTCGTCGGTCGCGTCGGCCGAGGACACCGTGTAGAACGTGCGGGCCACATCACCCAGCAACCGGCCGCTCGCCTCGAGCGGCACCATCGTGTTCTCGAACGTCGGCATAGAGCGCACCACGGTGATCCGAGACACCTCGGCCTTGTGCTCGTCGAACGCCTGCTCGAAGGCCGGAAGGTAGTGCTCGGGGCGGATCGCGCCGTAATCGGGGAGGCCGTACGGAAGGGTGCTGGGGGACAGGAGCGGGTTGTCGGTCGCCATGGACGCCAGCCTACTTCCCGTGCAGATCTTCCCGAGAGAACTTTGCAAACAAACAGTTGCAAAGAAGTACTTGCAAAGAAGTCTTTGCATTCGCTACAGTCGAGCCATGGAAGACGAGAACCCCCGCACCGCGGAGGATGCAGCCGAGAATCCCCGCGGCGACCGCGTCCTCGACGCCGGCGCTCTGCGGGCGCTGGCGCACCCGCTGCGGGTCAAGATCTACGACATCCTCAGCCAGTACGGCCCGCAGACCGCGAGCTCGCTGGCCGAGCGGCTGGGGGAGTCCTCGGGCTCGACCAGCTACCACCTGCGCGCTCTCGCGAAGCAGGACCTCATCCATGAGGTGGACGGGCGCGGCTCGGGCCGCGAGCGCTGGTGGGAACGTCCGAGGGGTGGCGTGTCGTTCGCGAACGCCGAAGCCATCAAGACACCGTCCGGCCGGGCCGCGACGCAGATCGTCATGGGCGAGTTCTTCAAGCTCCGCCAGGAGCAGCTCATGCACTTCATCGATCGCGGTCTCGCCGAAGAGGAGGAGGAGTGGCAGGAGGGGAGCATGATCTCCACCGCCACCGCCCGCCTCACCCCGGAGCAGTCCGCCGAACTCTCCCGCAACATCATGGCGCTGATCGACGACGCCGTGGACAAGTACCGCACGCAGACCGGCGAGAACGTCCGTCCCGTGACCATCCGGGCCGACCTCTTCCCGCTTCCGGAGCTCGAAGACCAAGGAGCGCTGTCATGACCACCATCACCGCCCACCGCGTCGCCTCGCCCCGCGCCGTCGTCCGCACCACCGCGTTCGATCGTGCGCTGCTGCAGGCGGCATCCGCTCTCGACGCGTTCGTCGTCGCCCGCCTCGAGCGCCGCGCGAGCGTCGGCCGGCGCCGGGCCATCGTCGCTCAGGATGCCGCAGCCACCACCCGCGGAGCCGCCGAAGCACGCGGCGCCCTGGGGCTGCTTCCGCGATGAGCGACTCCGTCGGCATCGCGTCGAAGACCGCGTCGCCGGCCGGGCGGGCACGCAGGGTCCCGCTCGGCCGCGACTTCGGCAAGCTCTGGACCGCCGCCGCGTTCAGCAACCTGGCGGATGGCATCGGGCGCACCGCCGTCCCGCTCATCGCCACGACACTCACCCACGATCCGCTGATGATCTCGGTGCTCGGCGCCCTCGCCTTCCTGCCATGGCTGCTCTTCGGCCTGCCTGCCGGCATGATCGTCGACCGCTTCGATCGCCGCATCGTGATGGCGATCGCGAACGCCTTCCGTGGCGCGTCAGCGCTCGCTCTCGCCGTCCTCACGGTCACCGGCACGCTGTCGATCTGGGCGCTGTTCGCCGGCACACTCGTGTTCGGACTCGGCGAGACGCTGTTCGACAATGCGACGAACGCGGTCATCCCCGGCGTCGTGAAGCGCGAGCAGCTCGACCGCGCGAACGGCTGGATGCAGGCCGCGCAGATCACGATCGACAGCTTCATCGCCACGCCCATCGGCGGCGTGCTCTTCGGCATCGCCCTGGCGGTGCCGCTGTGGGTGGACGGGGCCGCCTACCTGATCCCCATCGTGCTGGCTCTCATGCTGCCGCTCTCCGCGGCGCGGCCGTTGCGCGAGCCCGCACCCGAGACCGTGCCCGACCCCACCGCCCCCGATGTCGCCCCCGCCGGAGCGACGTCCGAGCCTGTGCCCGCTCCGGTCGCGCAGACCTCGGTATCGGCGCACGAGGCGATCCGATTCCTGTGGCACCACACCTACCTGCGGTCGATGGTCGTGTTCACGTCCGTCGTCGGATGCTGCCTGTCGTTCGCGCAGGCCGTCACGGTGCTGTTCTTCCTCGACGTCCACCATGTCGACCCGGTGGCGATCGGCTTCGTGACCGCGGGCATCGGCATCGGCGCGCTCGTCGGATCGCTGCTCGCCTCGCGCCTTGTCGCGTGGATCGGACGTGGTCCGGTGATGGTCGCCGCCAACGCCATCGTCGCGGTCTCGTCCGTGCTGGTCGGGCTCGCCCCGAACGTGGGCCTCGCGATCGCCGCGTACGCGCTCATGGCCTTCGCGGTGTCGACCTGGAACGTGCCGTGGGGCGCGCTGCGCCAGCAGATCATCCCACCGCACCTGTTCGGCCGGGTGCTCGGCATCACGCGCATGCTGACGTGGGGGATCTTCCCGATCGCGACGCTCCTGGGCGGGCTCGTGTCGAGGATCAGCCTTCAGCTGCCCTTCGTGATCTCCGGGGTGATCGTCGCAGTCGCCACGCTCGTCGCACTGCGGCTGCTGATCGTCGGCACCCGCGAGGCGGGAGCCGAGGCCGGGGCGGTCCCGGCCGCCTGACCTACGACGAGGGCCCACGAACCGCGGTTCGTGGGCCCTCGTCGTATGCGGCGACGGTCAGGCGAACTCGTCCTCGTCGTCGTGGCGCACCACGACTGCGCCGGACCGGTCGACCGTCACGATGACGCCGGTGTCGAGCTCGGCGACCGGGCGGCCCTCGAGCCAGGTCAGGGTCCACCGCGGCGCGGGGGTTCCGGGCGGCAGATCCCGCTCGACGGCCGTGAGCTGCTCGTGCAGCTCCTGCGGGACGGCGGCGGGAGGCTGGTCGCCTGCGGTCCAGCGCGTGCCGAGCTGCATGTCAGGCCTCCTGCGGGGCGAGGTCGACCCGATCGATCACGAGCTCGTTCCAGCCGTCGAGAAGCTCGAGGGTCTCGATGCGTCCGACTGCACGCAGATCGCCCTCGGCGAGCCGAAGGTTCGCGATGGTCCGATCGTCGGCACGCAGGGTGAGGGTCGTCACCGGCGTCTTCTGGGATGCCTTCGCCTCGGTCTTGGCGCGACGGATGCCGATGAGCGCCGCACTGGCCGAGGTCAGGACCGCGGGGTCGCCCCACTCCTCGTCGGGAGCGACCGGCCACTCGGCCGTGTGCACGGAACCGACGTTGAACCACGACCACGCCTCTTCGGTCGCGAACGACAGCACCGGCGCGAGCAGGCGCAGCAGCGCCGACAGCGCCAGTCGCAGCGCAAGGGCGGCCGAGGCCTGACCCGCGTCGGTCTGGTTGTACGCGCGCTCCTTGACGAGTTCGAGGTAGTCGTCGCAGAACGTCCAGAAGAAGGACTCGGTCACTTCGAGGGCGCGTGCGTGGTCGTAGTTCTCGTACGCCTTGGTCGCTTCGCGCACCACGCCGTGGAGCGTCGCGAGCATCGACGCGTCGAGCGCGTGAGTGACCTCGGCGCCCTCAGGCACCGGGAACGACAGCACGAACTTGGCGGCGTTGAGCACCTTGATCGCCAGTCGCCGGCCGATCTTGATCTGCGTCGGGTTCTGCGGGTCGAACGCGGCGTCCGTGCCCAGGCGGCTCGACGCCGCCCAGTACCGCACCGCGTCCGAGCCGTGCTGCGACAGGATGTCGGCGGGCGTGACCACGTTGCCCTTCGACTTCGACATCTTCTTGCGGTCGGGGTCGACGATGAAGCCCGAGATGGCGGCATCCGTCCATGGGGCGCGGTCGTCCTCGAGGGCGCTGCGCAGCATCGTCGAGAACAGCCAGGTGCGGATGATGTCCTGACCCTGCGGTCGCACGTCGAACGGTGCGACGAGGTTCCACAGCTCGGGATCGCGCTCCCAGCCGCCGGCGAGCTGCGGCGTCAGCGACGACGTGGCCCACGTGTCGAAGATGTCCTTCTCGCCGTCGAAGCCGCCTGCGATGCCGCGCTGCTCGGCGGTGTACCCCGGCGGTACGTCGGTGGACGGGTCTACCGGCAGCGACGACAGATCGGGGACGAGCACGCGGTCGTAGTCGCGCTCGCCGTTCTCGTCGAGCGCGTACCACAGCGGGATCGGGACGCCGAAGAAGCGCTGGCGCGACACGAGCCAGTCGCCGGTCAGTCCGTTGGTCCAGTTCTCGTATCGCACGCGCATGAAGTCGGGATGCCACGACATGCCCTGCCCGAGCGTGATGAGCTTCTCGCGCAGCGCCTCGTCGCGGGCGCCGTTGCGGATGTACCACTGGCGCGTCGAGACGATCTCCATCGGGCGATCGCCCTTCTCGTAGAACTTCACGACGTGCGTGAACGGCTTCGGGGCGCCGATCAGCTCGCCCGACTCCTGCAGCAGCTCCACGATGCGCTTCTTCGCGCTGAACACGGTCTTGCCCGCGAGCTCGGCGTACGCCGCTCTGCCGGCATCCGTCACGATCACCTCAGGCGCGTCGGTGAGGACGCGGCCGTCGAGGCCGAGGATGGTGCGGTTCGGCAGTTGCAGCTCGCGCCACCAGACGATGTCGGTCACATCGCCGAACGTGCAGATCATGGCGATGCCGGAGCCCTTGTCGGGCTGCGCGAGCGGGTGCGCGAGCACGGGCACCTCGACGTCGAAGAGAGGCGTGCGCACGGTCGAGCCGAACAGCGGCTGGTAGCGCTCGTCGTCGGGGTGCGCCACGAGGGCCACGCACGCGGGGAGCAGCTCGGGGCGGGTGGTCTCGATGTGCACGTCGCCGGCGCCGTCGGTGCGGTGGAACGCCACGCGGTGGAAAGCGGCGGGCTGCTCGCGCTCCTCGAGCTCGGCCTGCGCGATCGCAGTGCGGAAGTCGATGTCCCACATGGTGGGCGCGAGATCCTGATACGCCTCGCCGCGCTCGAGGTTGCGCAGGAACGCGAGCTGGCTGGTGCGGATCGTGTCGTCCGAGATCGTGCGGTAGGTCTGGGTCCAGTCGACGCTGAGGCCGAGCTGACGGAACAGCGCCTCGAAGTGCTTCTCGTCCTCGACGGTGAGCTTCTCGCACAGCTCGATGAAGTTGCGGCGGCTGATCGGCAGCTGGTCGGCAGCTCGGCTGGACTTGTTGTCGCCGCCCTCGAACGGCGGGGTGAAGTCGGCCTGGTACGGCAGCGACGGGTCGCAGCGCACGCCGTAGTAGTTCTGCACGCGCCGCTCGGTCGGAAGACCGTTGTCGTCCCAGCCCATCGGGTAGAACACCGTCTTGCCTCGCATGCGCTCGAAGCGCACCTTGAGGTCCGTGTGGGTGAACGAGAAGACGTGACCGATGTGCAGCGATCCGGAGGCCGTGGGCGGCGGGGTGTCGATCGAGAAGACGCCGTCACGGCCGACCTCGGCGGCACGGGCGCGATCGAACAGATAGGTTCCCTGCGCGCGCCACGCGTCATCCCACTTGCTCTCGAGGCCCTCCAGTGCGGGCTTCTCCGGAATCTGCGCGTCGGACATGGATCTCCTCGATCGATATGTGCGGCACTGTGTGAGCGTGCCTGAGTGTGGGATGTCGATCGATTCTACAGGGGTGCGATCCCTCGGCAGCTGAACGAGCGGATGCCGGCGGCCGTCGGCGCCGCCGGGCCACGCGCCGCGGCGAGGCGTGGGCGGCATCCACTCGTCTTCATCGTCAGGCGGCG
The DNA here is from genome assembly GCF_014779795.1 of Microbacterium helvum. Taxonomy (GTDB): domain Bacteria; phylum Actinomycetota; class Actinomycetes; order Actinomycetales; family Microbacteriaceae; genus Microbacterium; species Microbacterium helvum. The sequence continues at coordinate 26,592 of NZ_JACXZS010000004.1, read as the reverse complement.
ACGGTCGCCGTCTCGGGCTGCGTCTCGAGCTCGGGCTCGACGGGCCGGCGGGTGGCGAGCCACGCCGACACGAGCGTGATCACCGACATGATCGCGAGGATCACGCCGGGGTGCCACCACGCGAACTCGGTCGCGGACCCGAGCTGGAGGGTGAGATACGGCACGAACCCGCTGATCGTGGCCGCGAGCGCGTAGGCGAACGACAGTGCCGAGTAGCGGAAGTGATCGGGGAACAGGTCGTTCATGAGCCCGCCGAGCGCCGCCCACGCCATGGTCGGCAGGATGCCGCCGACGATCATCGTCGCCACCAGGATCGGGAAGGTCGCGAACTGCAGCAGGAAGTACATCGGGAACGTGATGACGAGCGTGCCGAGCGCGCCCCACAGCACGACGCGGGCCGAGCCGATGCGGTTCGCCCACGCACCGAACAGCGGGATCGTGACGAGCTGCAGAAGTCCTCCGATCGTCGTGGCTATCAGCAGGTCCTGGAAGCTGAAGCCGAGCTCGGTGACGCCGTAGTTGACGGTGTAGGTGTTCATCAGCGAGTACGAGCCGATGCCCAGAAGCGCCGCGCCGATGGCGATCGCCATGGCGCCGGGACGTTTGGCGAACATCGTCACGAACGGCACGCGGTCGCGGCGGCCCTCCGCGACGAGTCCGGTGAACACCGGCGTCTCGGTGATCGACCAGCGCAGGTACAGCGACACCAGCAGCAGCGGGACTGCGAGGAGGAACGGGATGCGCCAACCCCACGCTGCCATCTGCTCAGCCGGGAGGACAGCGGTCATGACGATGAAGACGACGGCCGACAGGATGGATCCGACCGGCGAGCCGAGCTGAGGGACGGCGGCGTAGAACGCACGCTTGAGGGGACCGGAGTTCTCGGTCGCGATGAGGATGGAGCCACCCCATTCGCCGCCGAGCGACAGGCCCTGCACGATGCGCAGGACGATGAGCAGCACGGCTCCGAGCCAGCCCGCCTGGGCATACGTGGGCAGCAGGCCGATGAGGCCCGTCGCGACGCCCATGATCCCTACCGTCCACAGGAGCGTGGCGCGGCGGCCCAGGCGGTCGCCCATGTAGCCGAAGATCAGCGCACCGATCGGGCGCACCACGAACGCGAGCGCGATCGTCAGGAACGCGACGCTCGTTGCTCCGATCTCGCCCAGCGGGTCGAAGAAGAGCGGTCCGACGAAGAACGCCGAGAAGTACGCGTACAGGTAGAAGTCGAAGGATTCGAGGGACGTGCCGACCATCGAGGCCCACGCGACACGGCGTGTGGGCGAGCTTTCGGGAACGATGGCGGCCCGTGGGCTCTCGGGCGATGCGGGTGCGGCTGCGGTCACGGACGTCAATCTTGGCACGAGTCCAGAAACCCCATGCGGTGGGCCCGCATTCCCGCCGCGCCTCAGTCCTTCGAGACCGCGTTGGCGGCGATGACGTCGGCGAAGTACCCGGCGCTCTTCTTCGGCGTGCGCTCCTGCGTCTCGAAGTCGACCGCGACGATGCCCCACCGCTGCGTGTAGCCCTCCGCCCACTCGAAGTTGTCGAGCAGCGACCACACGTAGTGGCCTTCGAGCGGGACGCCGTCGCCGATCGCTCGCGCAGCCTGCTGGAAGTGCGCGCGCAGGAACTCGACGCGGTCGGGATCGTCGACGGTCAGGTCGGCGGTCGGGTCCGGGATGCCGTTCTCGGTGATGATCAGCGGGATCGCGGGGTACTCGTCCTTCAGGCGCATCAGCAGGTCGTACAGTCCCTGCGGATCGATCTGCTGCCACGAGGCGGCGGAGGTCGGCGCGACCTCGACGGTGTTGCCGATGCCGTCCACGCCCGTCACGCCGTAGTACTGGACCGCCAGCAGATCGCACGGCTCCGAGATGATGTCGAGGTCGCCGGGCTGCTGCAGCGCGAGGAAGGCGGTCGCGTCGGCGGGCAGCTGCCCGGGCTCGTCGCCGAGCGCGTCGTCGGGGTAGGCGCCCTTCAGGATCGGATCGAGGAACAGCCGGTTCTCGCGCGCGTCCGTGAACGTGGCCGCCTCGGGGTAGTCGGGTTCGGTCGCGATGACCGGGATGAGGTTGAGCGCGGCCCCGATGCGGCCGGGGACGCCGCTCTCTCGGAAGCGTTGTACCGCGAGCCCGTGCGCCAGCAGCTGGTGATGGACGGCGGCTGCGGCGGTGTCGGCGTCGCGCAGCCCGGGCGCGTGCGTGCCGTACCAGTGACCCACGAACGCGTGCGTCTTGGGCTCGTTGACGGTCAGCCAGTCCGCGTTCGCGTCGCCGAGCGCGTCGAAGCAGACCGCTGCGTAGTCGGCGAATCGCGCAGCGGTATCACGCGAGGTCCAGCCGCCGGCATCCTGCAGGGTCTGCGGCAGATCCCAGTGGAACAGTGTGATCGTGGGCTGGATGCCGGCGCCGACGAGGGCGTCGACCAGGCGCCGGTAGTAGTCGAGGCCGGGCTGGTTGACCTCACCCGTCCCGGTCGGCATCACGCGCGACCACGAGATCGAGAACCGGTACGCCCCGAGGCCGAGCGAGCTCATCAGGGCGACGTCGTCGGCATACCGGTGGTACTGGTCCGCTGCCGGGTCACCGGTGGAGCGGTCCACGATCTTGCCGGGGAGCGCGGCGAAGGTGTCCCACACCGAGGCGCCCCGCCCGTCCGCGGTGAGTGCGCCCTCGATCTGGAAGGCACTGGTGGACGCGCCCCATGTGTAGCCCTTCGGGAAGGCCATCGGCTCCGCGGGCGGCGCCCACGGGGCGGGGGTGGAGCTCGACGTCGGGGCGGGTGTCGAGCCTCCCGGGGTGCAGGCCGCCAGGGCCGCGGTCAGGGTGGCCCCGCCGGCGGCGAGGAGGAAGGTCCGGCGGGTCAGATCGCCGTCGGGGCGCAGGGGAGTGGGCATCGTCGCCTTCGTGTGCGGGAGTCGGGGGTCACGCGTGGGAGCGCTCCCACGCTCGGCACAGCCTACCGCATCGCCGCCGGGTAGAATCAAGTCCAGCGACATCGATCCGGCCATCACCGGGGAGTCTTCGGAAGAACGCGGTGCTCGTCCGTCATCGGACGGGCACCGTCACTAGAACCGAACGGGTCAGGCCCGTCACAGCCGCAGTGAGAGGGGATGGATGCCGGGCCACCGGCATCCATCAATGCAGGGTGGTACCGCGGCAGACCTGGATCCGCATCCGGGACGGCCGTCCCGGCAGGAAGCACACGAGCGAGCACCTGCGAGAGATGATGACCTACCCCCGCCCCTCCGCCTTCGGCCCCGCCGCCGACGCGGCGCCTGCCCCCCTCGTCCCGAGCCCCCGCTTCCCCGACATCGAGCAGGAGACGCTCGCCTTCTGGGAGGCCGACCAGACCTTCCAGGCCTCCATCTCGCAGCGCGAGGGCGCGGAGGAGTGGGTCTTCTACGACGGTCCTCCGTTCGCCAACGGACTGCCGCACTACGGCCACCTGCTGACCGGCTACGCGAAGGACCTCTTCCCGCGGTTCCAGACCATGCGCGGCAAGAAGGTCGACCGCGTGTTCGGGTGGGACACGCACGGCCTTCCGGCCGAACTCGAGGCCATGAAGCAGCTCGGCATCACCGAGAAGAGCGAGATCGAGGCGATGGGCATCGCGACGTTCAACGCCAAGTCCCGTGAGTCGGTGCTCGCTTACACGCGCGAGTGGGAGGACTACGTCACCCGTCAGGCGCGCTGGGTCGACTTCGACCGCGGCTACAAGACGCTCGACCTCACCTACATGGAATCCGTCCTGTGGGCGTTCAAGACCATCTACGACAAGGGCCTCGCCTACGAGGGCCACCGCGTGCTGCCGTACTGCTGGCGCGACGAGACGCCGCTGTCGGCGCACGAGCTGCGCATGGACGACGACGTGTACCTGATGCGCCAGGACCCGTCGGTGACGATCACCTTCCCGCTCACGGGAGTCAAGGCCGAGGCGCTCGGGCTCACCGGCGTGCGGGCGCTCGCCTGGACGACGACACCGTGGACGCTCCCGACGAACTTCGCGCTCGTCGTCGGGCCTGACATCCGCTACGTCGTCGTGCCGGGCGGACCGGCCGGTGCCGCCGACGTGCCCGCGGGCGACGACCCCGAGGGCGCCACGGCGCACCGCTACCTGCTCGCGGAGGAGCTGCTCGCCGGGTACGCGAAGGACCTCGGCTACGAGTCGGCGGAAGATGCCCGCGCCGCCGTCGAGCAGACCCTGCTCGGCGCCGACCTCGAGGACGTCACCTACGACCGCCTGTTCGACTACTACGCGGATGCCGCCACCTGGGGCACGGGCTCGGCCTGGCGCATCCTCGTCGACGACTACGTCACCACCGCGGACGGCACCGGCATCGTGCACCAGGCACCGGCCTACGGCGAGGACGACCAGCGGGTCACCGCGGCCGCCGGCATCCCCCTCATCATGAGTCTCGACGACGGTGGACGCTTCCTGCCGCAGGTGACCGACGTCGCCGGCCAGCTCTGGATGGACGCGAACCGCCCGCTCATCCGCCTGCTGCGCCAGGAGGGGCGCCTGCTGCGCGAGGCGAGCTACGAGCACTCGTACCCGCACTGCTGGCGGTGCCACAACCCGCTCATCTACCGCGCCGTATCGAGCTGGTTCATCCGCGTCACCGACATCAAGAGCCGGATGCTCGAGAACAACGAGCTCATCACCTGGGTGCCCGGCAACGTCAAGCACGGACAGTTCGGCAAGTGGCTCGAGGGCGCCCGTGACTGGTCGGTGAGCCGCAACCGCTACTGGGGGTCGCCGATCCCGGTGTGGAAGAGCGACGACCCCGAGCATCCGCGCATCGACGTCTACGGCTCGCTGGAAGAGATCGAACGCGACTTCGGGCGTCTGCCGCGCAACGCGGAGGGCGAGGTGGACCTGCACCGCCCGTACATCGACGACCTCACGCGCCCCAACCCCGACGACCCCACCGGCAAGAGCACCATGCGCCGCATCGAGGACGTCTTCGACGTGTGGTTCGACTCCGCGTCGATGCCGTTCGCCCAGGTGCACTACCCGTTCGAGAACCATGACTGGTTCGACGAGCACTCGCCCGCGGACTTCATCGTCGAGTACATCGGGCAGACCCGCGGGTGGTTCTACGTCATGCATGTGCTGTCGACGGCGCTGTTCGACCGCCCCGCGTTCACGGGCGTGTCGTGCCACGGGATCATCCTCGGCAACGACGGGTTCAAGGCCTCCAAGTCGCGGCGCAACTACCCCGATGTGAACGAGACCTTCGAATCCGACGGCTCCGACGCGACCCGCTGGTACCTCATGGCGAGTCCGATCCTCCGCGGCGGCAACTTCATCGTCACCGCAGAGGGGCTGCGATCCGGGGTGCGGGAGTTCCTGCTGCCGCTGTGGAACGCGTGGTACTTCTTCGCCACCTACGCCAACGCCGCGACCGGCCCGGGCGGCGAGGGCTACCAGGCGTCCTGGCGGACCGATTCGACCGACGTGCTCGACAGGTACATCCTCGCCCTCACCGGCGACCTCGTCCGCGACGTGGCCGACGACCTGGACGGGCTGGACTCGCCGGCTGCGGCGGCCCGCCTGCGCGGTTTCGCCGAGGCGCTGACCAACTGGTACATCCGCCGTTCGCGCGACCGGTTCTGGGTCGGGGTGACCGAGGACGACCCCCGCAGCACCGAGGCGTTCGACACGCTCTACACGGTGCTCGAGACGCTCACGCGGGTGGCCGCTCCGATGATCCCGCTGATCTCTGAGCGCGTCTGGCAGGGGCTGACGGGCGGCCGCAGCGTCCACCTGCAGGACTGGCCCGACGCGTCGCAGTTCCCCGCGGCCGCCGACATCCGCACGGCCATGGACACCGTGCGCGAGGTGTCGAGCGTCGCGAACGCGCTGCGCAAGAAGGAGGGACGCCGCGTCCGGCTCCCGCTGCCGCGGCTCACGGTCGCTGTTTCGGATGCTGCCGCCCTGGCACAGTTCGACGGCATCCTCCGCGACGAACTCAACGTCAAGTCGGTGGAGGTGCTCGAGCTCGCCGACGACCTGTCCGCGCGCTACGGCATCAGCAAGCGGCTGAGCGTCAACGCACGGGCTGCAGGGCCGCGCCTGGGCAAGCAGGTGCAGCACGTCATCGCCGGCGCGAAGTCGGGTGTGTGGGAGGAGCGCGACGGCGCGGTCGTCGTCGACGGGATCGCCCTGCAGGAGGGCGAGTACGAGCTCACCCTCGAGGCGGGCGGCGTCGACGAGGGAACCGCGATCGCGCTCCTGGCCGAGGGCGGCTTCGTGCTGCTCGACACCACCACGACCCCCGAACTCGAGGCCGAGGGGCTGGCGCGCGACGTCATCCGCGCCGTGCAGGACACGCGCAAGGCGGCCGGGTTCGATGTCAGCGACCGCATCCGCCTGACCCTGGTGTTCGACGACGCCGCCGACGGCGACGCGGTGCAGTCGGCGTTCGTCTCCGCCGACGTCGCGGGGGAGACGCTCGCGGTCGAGCACGCGGTGCTCGTGGCGCCCGATGCGCTCGTCGACAGCCACGACCACCAAGCCACCTTCCCCGCGGGCACCTACGCCAACCGGGGCGAGTTCACAGTGGCCGTGTCGAAGGCGGAGGTCTCGAAGTGAGCGATCGCGACCGCCGGCGCGCCGACGCGGTGTACGAGGCGCTGCTGCAGCGCCAGGGTGAGCGCTGGGTGCAGCCGCGTGTCGATCGGACGCGCCGCGTGCTCGAACTGCTCGACGACCCGCAGCGCACGTACCGCGTGGTCCACGTCACCGGCACCAACGGCAAGACGTCCACCAGCCGCATGATCGAGAGTCTCGTGCGCGCGCACGGCCTGCGCACCGGCCTGTTCACGAGCCCCCATCTCGAGCGGTTCACCGAGCGGATCATGGTCGACGGCGAGCCGATCGACGATGCGGCGGTCGCGGAGGCGTGGGACGAGATCGTGCCCTTCGTCGGGATCGTCGATGCCGAGCTCGAGGCTGCCGGCGACGCGCCGCTCACCTTCTTCGAGCTGCTGACCGTGCTCGCCTTCGTGGCGTTCGCCGATGCGCCCATCGACGTCCTCGTGCTGGAGGTCGGCATGGGCGGCGCGTGGGACTCCACGAACACGGCGGACGGCGACGTCGCGGTCTTCGCTCCCATCGACGTCGACCATGCCGATCGGCTGGGCGACACGATCGCTGAGATCGCCACGGTGAAAGCCGGCATCATCAAGGACGGCGCGGCCGTCGTGTCGGCACGGCAGGATGCGGCCGCCGAGGCCGTGCTGCGCGCCGCCGCCGACGCGCGCGGAGCCACGATCGCCTTCGAGGGCGGCGAGTTCGCGCTCGCCGAGCAGCGTCTGGCCGTGGGCGGGCAGCAGATCACGGTGCGCGGTCTGGCCGGCACCTACCAGGACGAGTACCTGCCGCTGTACGGCGCACACCAGGGTTTCAACGCGGCGCTCGCGATCGCCGCGGTCGAATCGCTCGTGGGCGGGGGCACGCAGCCGATCGCCGGCGACGTCCTCGCCGAAGGGCTCGGGGGCGTCACGTCGCCGGGCCGTCTGCAGCTGGTCGGTGCGGCCCCGACCGTGCTCGTCGACGCCGCGCACAATCCGCACGGCGCCCGCGCGCTCGTCACCGCGCTGCGCGAGTCGTTCGACTTCGATGAGTGGGGTGTCGTGCTGGGCGTCCTGTCCGACAAGGACGCCGCAGGCATCGTCGACGCCCTCGCGCCGGTGGCGGCCCACATGTTCGCCACCGCGCCGGACTCCGAGCGTGCCGAGGACGCCGACGCCATCGCCGATCTCGCGGAAGCGCACGACCTGCGCGTCTCGGTGCACCGGGACCTCTCCGAGGCCGCTGACGCGGCACGGGCGTGGGCCGCGGCATCCGACCGCCGCGCCGTCGTCATCGCGGGGTCGGTCGTGCTCGCGGGTGAAGCACTCGCGCTGTCGGTCGCCGAGGACTGGAAGGCGGGGTGGAGCGAGTGAGCGAGACAGGGCCGTCCGGCGCGGGCGAGCCACCGCTGAAGCAGCGTCGCGCCCGCGGCGCCGAGGAGTCCCTCGCGACCATCGTGCTCGGCTTCGAGTCGATCATCGCGTTCCTCGGCGGGCTCGTCGTCTACGGGTTGAAGGCGCTGCCGGCGAGCATCCCCCCGTGGTGGGGGATCGTCACCGGCGCAGTGGTCGCGCTCCTCATGATCGCGACCACCCGCGTCACGCGGTACCGGTGGGGGATCGTCCTCGGCTGGGCGCTGCAGCTCGTCGTGCTGCTCGGCGCGTTCCTGGTGCCGGCGCTCGCGATCGTGGCCGTCGTTTTCGGCGTCATGTACGGGTATGCCACCATCAAGGGGGCCGCCCTCGACCGACGCAACGCCCGCCTCGCGGCCGATCACCCCGAATAGTCCCAGAAGAAGTCCGATCCGAACGGAGACTCCCATGGCCACCGAAGAGACCCTCGTCCTCGTCAAGCCCGACGGCGTCGCGCGCGGCCTCACCGGCGCGATCCTCGCCCGCATCGAGGCGAAGGGGTACTCCCTCGTCGACATCCGTCTGGTCGAGCCCGACCGCGAGACTCTCGAGCGTCACTACGCCGAGCACGAAGGCAAGCCGTTCTACGAGCCGCTGCTCGAGTTCATGATGTCGGGCCCGTCGGTCGCGATCCGCCTGGCGGGCAACCGCGTGATCGAGGGCTTCCGCTCGCTCGCGGGCACCACCGATCCCACGACGGCAGCACCGGGGACGATCCGCGGCGATCTCGGTCGCGACTGGGGACTGAAGGTCCAGCAGAACCTGGTGCACGGCTCGGACAGCCCCGAGTCGGCCGCGCGGGAGCTCGACATCTGGTTCTGAGCCTGCGCGAAGGGGCGGGGCGCATTCGGAAGAATGCGCCCCGCCCCTTCGTATATCGCGGCGACCGGCGTCAGAACAGCGTGGCCAGGATGTTGAGGTGCAGCTGAGCCGCCCCGAAGATGATCACGTAGCCCGCGATCACGATGAGCGGCACCCAGCCCGCGATGGCGTCGCCGAAGCGTCGCAGCGCGTCGCCGGCGAGACCCGCGCGGAGGTTCCGCACCGTGACCATGAGGAACATCGGGATCGTCACGAGGTACACGAGCGAGCACCACGGGCACAGCGTGCCGATGTCGAAGATGCTCTGGAACGCCAGCCAGTAGACGAACGAGATCGCGAACAGCAGGCCCGCGTTGAAGATCCACCAGAACCAGGCCGCGAAGCGCGCTCGCGCGATGAGCGCGAAGCCCACGACCACGGGCGCGGGGAAGGTCATGAGCCCCAGGATCGGGTTGGGGAAGCCGAAGACGCTGCCCTGCCATGAGTCGATGTTCTTGCCGCAGTTGACCACGGAGTTCACGTTGCAGCTGAGCGCCGCGTCCGGATTCTTCAGCAGGTTGATGTCGTCCATCGTCAGCGCGAACGACGCCAGCAGGCCCAGCAGACCGCCCACGATCAGCACGATGGCGAGAGCGTAGGGCGTCCGCGCCTCCGGGCGCTCGGCGGGGGTAGTCACCATGCTCGGATTATGGCATCGACGCCTTGGCGGACGCTTCGCAGGGCGCCGTGGGAAAGCTCTGCGAAATGCGCGGCGCGGCGCGAATGGGCATTCTGCCGGGGGAAGTGCGATAATAGGCGTCGATGACGAGCGGCCGCGCCGCACCGATCATCACCAGAAGACTTCAGGGCGACGAATGCCCTTGGCAGCGCGAGCATCCGCCTAGCGCCGGACCTCCGCTGCAGACCGAGTGAGTTCGCGGCACCGCCCCGCCAGAGGGCACGGGCGGCGCCGCACGAGATTTCGCCGGGCGACGCGCGGTGTCGTCCCGCTAGGAGTACGCCAGTGATGGCTGATGGAACCGATGCAGAATTCACCCCTCAGACCGACTCGGACGCTCCGCTAGACGCGGACGCCGCGTCGCAGGCGCCCGCTGAGGCGGCGCCCGCCGATGAGACGGTCGCCGAGACGGACGCGGTGGATGCCGCACCGCAGCAAGACGCGGAGGCGTCTGCCGAAGAGGCACCCGTCGAGGGGGAGCCGGACCCTGTCGCGCCCGAGGCCGGGCCTGACGCGCCCGAAGCCGCGGACGACGCGCCCGCCGCCGCGGACGACGCGCCCGAGGCGGCGGCCGCGCCCGAAGGCGACGCCGCGGCCGACTCTGCGTCGATCGAGGCCGACGCCGCTCCGACCGACGCGGCCCCGACCGAGGCCGAAGGCCCCGCGACCGCGGTGAGCCTGGGCCTGCTGCCCGAGGTCTTCGTGTCGGCGGTGTCGACGGACCTCCACTTCTACGCGCCTGCGATCACGCTGCTGCCGGCCCGCCCTGGTCGCGAGCCGCAGCCCGAGCCGGAAGCGGCCACGTCGAGCACCTCGCGTCGGCGCAACCGCCGTCGCGGGGGAGAAGGCCGTGACGAGGCATCCACCTCCGCCGAGCCGTCGCAGCCGCGCCAGCGCGCCGTCGAGCTCATCACCGAGCCGCAGCGCATCAAGGGCTCCACGCGGCTGGAGGCGAAGAAGCAGCGCCGCCGCGACGGTCGCGAGGCTGGCCGCCGCCGCGCCGTCGTGACCGAGGCCGAGTTCCTCGCGCGCCGAGAGGCCGTCGACCGCGACATGATCGTCCGTTCGCGCAACGGCCGCATCCAGATCGCCGTGCTCGAAGACAACGTGCTGGTCGAGCACTACGTCGCCCGCAACCAGGACGCGTCGCTCATCGGCAACGTGTACCTCGGCCGCGTGCAGAACGTCCTGCCGAGCATGGAGGCGGCGTTCGTCGACATCGGCCGAGGCCGCAACGCGGTGCTGTACTCGGGTGAAGTGGATTGGGATGCCGTCGAGACGGGCAACCAGCCGCGTCGCATCGAGCTCGCGCTCAAGACCGGCGACCGCGTTCTCGTGCAGGTCACGAAGGACCCGGTGGGACACAAGGGTGCCCGCCTGACCAGCCAGATCTCGCTCCCGGGCCGCTACCTCGTGTACGTGCCGGGCGGCAACATGAACGGCATCTCGCGCAAGCTCCCCGACACCGAGCGTGCGCGCCTGAAGAAGATCCTCAAGGAGGTGCTCCCTGAGTCGTCGGGCGTCATCGTGCGCACCGCCGCCGAGGGCGCCACCGAGGATCAGCTCACCCGCGACGTGCAGCGCCTCACCAACCAGTGGGAGCACATCTCCAAGCAGGTCGAGACGATCCAGGCCCCCGCGCTTCTGCACTCCGAGCCCGACCTGCTCGTGAAGATCGTCCGCGACGTCTTCAACGAGGACTTCTCGAAGATGCTGATCCAGGGCGAGGACGCGCACCACACGATCACGAAGTACCTGGAGTCCGTGGCTCCCGACCTGCTGGAGCGCGTCGAGCGCTTCGAGGGCGACCATGACCCGTTCGACGAGTTCCGTGTCACCGAGCAGATCGAGAAGGCGCTGGACCGCAAGGTCTGGCTGCCGTCGGGCGGGTCGCTCGTCATCGATCGCACCGAGGCGATGACCGTCGTCGACGTCAACACCGGCAAGTTCGTGGGCTCCGGCGGCAACCTCGAAGAGACCGTCACCAAGAACAACCTCGAGGCGGCCGAAGAGATCGTGCGGCAGCTGCGCCTGCGCGACATCGGCGGCATCATCGTCGTCGACTTCATCGACATGGTGCTGGAGTCCAACCGCGACCTCGTGCTGCGACGTCTGGTCGAGTGCCTGAGCCGCGACCGCACCAAGCACCAGGTCGCCGAGGTGACCTCGCTCGGCCTCGTGCAGATGACCCGCAAGAAGCTCGGTCTCGGCCTGCTCGAGACCTTCAGCGAGCCGTGCGAGGTGTGCGCGGGCCGTGGCCTCATCGTCCACCACGACCCGGTCGTCAAGCACCGTGCGCCCGGCGCAGGCGCCGCGCCGTCCGGCGGCGGACGCCGCTCGCGCGGCGGGAGCGGCAGCAGCACGCCGCCGGCCTCGAACGGCTCGACAGGCACTCATGTCATCACCGAGGGCATGAAGTCCGCCCTCGCCCAGATCGCGGCATCCACCATCCATCACACCGACGAGGCGCCGGCTGCCGCGGCGGTGGAGGAGGTCCCTGTCGAGCGGCCGAAGAAGCAGCGCAAGAAGCGCTCGGACTCCGGTGCGAAGCAGCCCGCGGCGAAGAAGGAGTCGAAGACCGAGAAGGACATGCTCCTGGACTCGGTGCTCAACGCTCTGCCCGAGCCGAAGGCGCCCGGTCAGGGTCGCTCGCGTCGTCGCGTGACGACGGCGGCGCTCACCGGCACGCCGGTGCCGCACACTCCCGCCGAGGACTGATCGCACAGAGCATTGTCGCCTCGGGTTCCCGGTCGCTAATCTTGGCGACGGGGACCTGGGGAGGCGCCGTGGCGCGCTATGTGTTCGTGACGTGGGATGGCGGCGGCAACCGCATGCCGACCATCGCGATCGCGCGCGCCCTCCTGCGGCGCGGCCACGAGGTTCGCGTGCTCGGTCACGACTCGCAGGCCGACGCCTACCGCGGCGCAGGGCTGGACTTCACGGCGTACGCCAGCGCGCCGGGGTTCGTTCTCGACTCGGGTCCGCGGGGCCTGCTGCGCCTCGTCTTCGACCGCGGCATGGCCGAAGACACCCTCGCTCTGCTGGTCGAGCACCCGGCCGACGTCGTGGTCGTGGACTGCCTGCTGGTGAGTGTGCTCGACGCGCTGGACCGGATGGGCCGCCGCTACGCGGTCCTGGAGCACACGCTGCACGACTTCCTCGCGTCGGGCATGCGCGCACTGGCGGCGATCGGCTGGACCCGCGGTGTGAAGGTCGGCGCGGCGCGGGCGCACGCGATGCCGATCGTGGTGGCCTCCGTCCCGGCTCTGGTCGCCCCCTTCGCCCCGCAGCCGGCGCTGTCGGCGCACCCGGGGACCGTCGTCTATGCCGGGTCGATGTCTGCCGCGGTGGCCGCGAACCCCACCGAGCCGACGGTGGTGCTCAGCCTGAGCACGTTCCGCTTCCCCGATCTCGTGGTGACGTGGCAGCGGGTCCTCGACGCGGCCGACGGGCTGGACGCCCATGTCGTCGCCACGCTCGGTCCGGCCGTCTCGCCCGACGAGCTGCGCATTCCGCACGACATCGAGGTGAGGAAGTGGATGCCGCACCACGAGCTGTTCCCGTCCGCCTCGCTCGTCGTCGGCCACGGCGGGCACGGCACGACGCTCGCCGCGCTCGCGCACGGGGTCCCGGTGCTGACGCTGCCGCTGGACGGTGCGTCCGACCAGCCCCGCGTCGGGCGCGCGATCGCGCGCGCAGGGGTCGGCGCGACGATGTCCCGGCGCTCGGAGCCCGACGCGATCCGGTCGGCGATCCTGGCACTGCTCGCCGATCGCGCCGTGCACGAGCGGGCGGAGAGGCTGGGGCATGCCGTGCGCACCCTGGACGGTCCGGCACGCGCGGCCGAGGTGCTGGAGATGTCCGCGGCCGCGTGAGCCGGGGTCAGCGCCGGTCCCGGGCGCGCACCCGCAGTCCTGAGGCGATGAGCCGGCGCACCAGCTCGTGCCCGTCCACGTGCACCGCTCCCGCGGCGATCAGCCGGGCGTGCGCCTCTTCGGGGACGTCGTAGTGGTCGAGGTCGAAACCCCGCGCGGGGATCCCGTTCGCCGCCGCGAACTCATGCAGCTCGGTGATCGACGCGTCGCTGACGAGGTGCGCCCACAGCCGGCCGTGCGCGGGCCAGCGGGGGTCGTCGATCAGGATCGTCACGTCCAGATACTATTCATGGGATGCGGCGACGCAGTGATACAGCGACACGGGGCCGCATGCTTTCGCGGAGCCTTCGGGCATCTGGTAAAGTAGACCCTTGGTGCGTCGAGATATCCGCACCAAGTCTTTGTTGACGTCCTGAGCGCGTGCGCGTGCTCCCAGAAGAAACAGGTGTGAAGTGGTTTACGCAGTTGTGCGCGCCGGCGGCCGGCAGGAGAAGGTCGAGGTCGGCACGATCGTCGTTCTCGACCGCCAGGCCGCGAAGGTCGGCGACAAGATCGAGCTCCCCGCGGTGCTCTTCGTCGACGGCGACGCCGTGACGACCGATGCCGAGAAGCTCGCGAAGGTCACCGTGACCGCCGAGGTGCTCGGTGAAGAGCGCGGTCCGAAGATCGTGATCCAGAAGTTCAAGAACAAGACCGGCTACAAGAAGCGCCAGGGGCACCGTCAGGACCTCACGCGCGTCAAGGTCACCGGCATCAAGTAAGCCACAGGAGACGCAGAGATGGCACACAAAAAGGGCGCAAGCTCCACCCGCAACGGTCGTGACTCCAACGCTCAGCGCCTCGGCGTGAAGCGCTTCGGCGGCCAGGCCGTCAACGCCGGCGAGATCCTCGTCCGCCAGCGTGGCACCCACTTCCACCCCGGCGCCAACGTCGGCCGCGGTGGCGACGACACCCTGTTCGCGCTGGCCGCGGGCTCGGTCGAGTTCGGCCACAAGGGCGGCCGCAAGGTCGTCAACATCGTGGCGGCGGCGGAGTAATCCACCGGGTTTCACACTTCGAGGAGGGGGCGGGCTTCGGCTCGCCCCTTCCCTTTACTCTGGGGAGCACCCAGGCCTGAGGGGGACCGCATGGTCACGTTCGTCGATCGCGTGACGCTGCATCTGAGCGCCGGCAAGGGCGGCAACGGCTGCGTGTCGGTCAAGCGCGAGAAGTTCAAGCCGCTCGCCGGCCCCGACGGCGGCAACGGCGGTCACGGCGGCGATGTCGTCCTCGTGGCCGACCCGCAGGTCACGACCCTCCTCTCCTACCACCACTCGCCGCACCGCTCCGCGGGCAACGGCGGCTTCGGCATGGGCGACCACCGCTCCGGGGCGGCCGGCGAGTCGCTCGAGCTGCCGGTGCCGGTGGGCACGGTGGTGAAGGACGCGTCCGGCGAGACCCTCGTCGACATGATCGAGCCCGGCATGCGCTTCGTCGCCGCGCCGGGCGGTCTCGGCGGTCTCGGCAACGCCGCGCTCGCGACGCCGAAGCGCAAGGCGCCCGGCTTCGCGCTCCTCGGCACCCCCGGTTGGACGGGCGACGTCCTGCTCGAGCTGAAGACCGTCGCCGACGTCGCTCTGGTGGGCTACCCGTCTGCCGGCAAGTCGAGCCTCATCGCGGCGATCTCGGCCGCCCGGCCCAAGATCGCGGACTACCCGTTCACGACGCTCCATCCGAACCTCGGCGTGGTGCAGGCCGGCGACGTGCGGTTCACCGTCGCCGATGTTCCCGGCCTCATCGAGGGCGCGAGCGAGGGCAAGGGACTCGGTCTGGAGTTCCTGCGCCACGTCGAGCGCTGCACGGCTCTCGTGCACGTGCTCGACTGCGCGACGCTCGAGCCCGGCCGCGACCCGCTGAGCGACCTCGATGTGATCCTCGCCGAGCTCGCCGCGTATCCGGTTCCCGACGGGCAGCTCCCGCTGCTCGAACGGCCGCAGCTGGTGGCGCTGAACAAGGTCGACGTCCCCGAGGCCAAGGATCTCGCCGATCTGGTGCGTCCCGATCTCGAAGAGCGCGGCTTCCGTGTCTTCGAGATCTCGACGGTCAGCCACGAAGGCCTGCGACAGCTCACCTTCGCCCTCGGCGACATCGTGTCCACCCACCGGGTGGAGCAGGCCGCAGCTCCGGCCCCCGAGCGCGTCGTGATCCGCCCCAAGGGCGCCGACAAGGAGTTCAGCATCCGCGTCGAGGGCGGGACGTACGGCAACGTGTACCGCATCCTCGGCGACAAGCCGCTCAGATGGGTGCAGCAGACCGACTTCCAGAACGAGGAGGCCGTGGGCTATCTCGGCGACAGGCTGGAGAAGCTGGGCGTCGAGAACGAGCTGTACCGCGCCGGCGCCGTCCCCGGAGCGACCGTCGTCATCGGCGAGGGCGACGGCATCGTCTTCGACTGGGAGCCGTCGGTCTCGTCGACGGCCGAGCTCATGACGGCGCCGCGCGGCACCGACCCGCGCCTGCTCCGCAGCACGCGCCGCACGACGTCCGAACGCCGCGACATGTACCACGACATGATGGACGCGAAGGCCGAGGCGCGCGCCGAGCTCGAGGCCGAACGACTCGCCGAGCGCGGTCCGAATCCGTGGGACGACGAGGACGACGAGTGAGCGCCCTCGAACGCGCAGACATCGCCACCGCCCGGCGCGTGGTCGTCAAGGTGGGCTCCTCGTCGATCAGCGGCGACAACGCACACAAGATCCGTCCGCTCGTCGACGCGCTGGCCGCAGCGCACGGGCGCGGCGTCGAAGTCGTGCTGGTGTCGTCCGGCGCGATCGCGACGGGCATGCCGTTCCTCCTGCTCGACGAGCGCCCGAGCGACCTCGCCACACAACAGGCCGCCGCGGCGGTGGGTCAGAACATCCTGATCTACCGTTATCAGGAAGCGCTGCGACCCTTCCGGATCGTGGCCGGGCAGGTGCTGCTCACCGCCGGCGACCTCGAGAACGCGACGCACCGAGAGAACGCGCGACGGGCGATGGAGCGGCTGCTGGGCCTGCGCATCCTGCCGGTCGTCAACGAGAACGACACCGTCGCCACGCACGAGATCCGCTTCGGCGACAACGACCGGCTCGCGGCCCTCGTCGCACAGCTGATCGGAGCCGACGCGCTCGTGCTCCTGAGCGATATCGAATGCCTGTACACGCGTCCGCCGGACGAGCCCGGCGCTGTGCCCATCCCGCGCGTCGCCTACGGCGACGACCTCGACGGGTTCGAGTTCGGCTCCGTCGTCGTGAACAGCGTCGGCACCGGGGGAGCGGCGACCAAGGTCTCGGCGGCGCGCCTGGCCGCGGCATCCGGCATCGGCGTCCTCGTGACCAGCGCCGATCTCGTCGGCGAGGCGCTCGCGGGCGACGACATCGGCACCTGGTTCGAGGCGAACCCGGCGCCCGCCGCGTCGCCGGTCACCGGTGCCGTCCGCGTCGGCTGACAAGAGGTTCGGTCGCCCTAAACTGGACGGATGACCACCACCGCCACCACGGCCCGGGAACGGATGCTCCTCGCCAAGGACGCCGCGCGCAGCATCGGACTGCTCGCCGACGACGCGAAGCGCGATGCACTGCTCGCGATCGCGGAGGCGATCGAAGCGGCGTCGTCAGACATCGTGGCGGCGAACCTCGAGGACCTGCGGCGCGGCACCGAGAACGGTCTGTCCACGGCGCTGCAGGACCGGCTGCGACTCGACGAGCCGCGTGTCGCAGCATTGGCGGCCGCTGTGCGTGACATCGCCGCACTCCCCGACCCGGTCGGACGCGTCCTCGACGAGCGCACGCTCGCAAACGGCGTGTCTCTGACCAAGGTGGCCGTCCCCTTCGGCGTGGTGGGATCGATCTACGAGGCACGCCCGAATGTCACGGTCGACATCGCCGCGCTCGCGCTGCGCTCGGGGAACGCCGTCGTGCTGCGAGGCGGCACGGCCGCCGAGCTGACCAACGCCGCACTGGTGCGCGCGATGCGCGGCGCGCTGGCCGACCTCGGGCACGACCCTGAGGCCATCCAGACCGTCGACGAGTTCGGCCGCGAAGGTGCGCGCGAGCTCATGCACGCTCGCGGCATCGTCGACGTGCTCGTGCCGCGTGGCAGCGCTCAGCTGATCGAGACCGTCGTCACCGAGTCGTCGGTGCCCGTGATCGAGACCGGCGCGGGCGTCGTCCACATCGTGCTCGATGAGAGCGCGCCGCTGGACTGGGCCCGCGACATCGTGGTGAACGCCAAGACGCAGCGCCCCAGCGTATGCAATGCCGTGGAGACGGTGCTCGTGCACCGCGACGCCGCCGCGCGACTCGTCGGCCCGGTGGTCGAAGCCCTGCAGCGCAGCGGAGTGACCGTGCACGGCGACCCCACCGTCGCCGAGCTCGCCGCCGACGTCACGCCGGCCACCGACGAGGACTGGGCGACCGAGTATCTCAGCCTCGACCTCGCTATGCGCGTCGTGGACGATCTCGACGAGGCCCTCGAGCACATCCGTCGCTACTCCACGCACCACACCGAATCGATCGTGACGAAGGATGCCGCCAACGAGGCCCGCTTCCTCGCCGAGGTCGATTCAGCCGTGGTGATGGCAAACACGTCGACGCGGTTCACCGACGGCGGCGAGTTCGGCTTCGGCGCCGAGGTGGGCATCTCGACGCAGAAGCTGCATGCGCGGGGACCGATGGGGCTCGCCGAGCTGACCAGCTCGAAGTGGCTGGCGCGCGGCGCCGGACAAGTCCGCGCCTGACGGAATACACTGGATCAGTCCCGCGCCCTTGAGGGCGAACCCGAAACGGAGCCCGAATGACACTCGCCACGATCATCGCCATCGCCGCCGAAGAGGCGGAGCACACCGGCAACGTCGCCCTCGAGACCGTCGGCTACGGCATCGTGGCGATCCTCGTGTTCGCCGCGCTGGCTCTGGTGACGCTGTCGTACCGCAACGTGGCCAACCGCCACGCGCACAAGGCGGAGGCGTACGCCAAGGCCCACGCGAACGACGTGCAGCGAGCGGGGCACGGCCACTGAGGCAGCACCGCATGGTCGGTACCGGGGCCTCGAGGATCGGGGTCATGGGTGGGACGTTCGACCCCATCCACCACGGTCACCTCGTCGCCGCGAGCGAGGTCGCCCAGTGGTTCGACCTCGATGAGGTCGTCTTCGTTCCCACGGGCGAACCGTGGCAGAAGGCGGACGTCTCGCCCAGCGAGCACCGGTATCTCATGACCGTCATCGCGACGGCATCCAATCCTCGCTTCACGGTCAGCCGCGTCGACATCGACCGCGACGGCCCCACCTACACCATCGACACGCTCCGCGATCTGAAGGCCCAGCGCCCAGACGCGGAGCTCTTCTTCATCACTGGGGCAGATGCCATAGCGCAAATTCTCAGTTGGAGAGACCATGATGAGTTGTGGGACCTCGCCCACTTCGTCGCTGTGTCTCGCCCCGGACACGTGCTGAGCACGGACGGCCTGCCCAGCGACGACGTCAGTCAGCTCGAGATCCCCGCCCTCGCCATCTCGTCGACGGACTGCCGCGACCGGGTCCAGCGAGGACACCCGGTGTGGTACCTCGTGCCCGACGGGGTCGTCCAATACATTGCGAAGCATCATCTCTACCGGAGCAAGGAATGAGTACACCCGAGCAACCGGCATCGCCCGCCCTCACCCGCAAGCAGATCCGCGAGCTGCGGAACACGGGTGCGACTCCCGTGATCACCGAAGCGCCGGTCGCCGACGAGGCGCCTGAGGCTCCTGTGTCCGCCGTCCCGGCGGCGCCCGTGCCGACGCCGCCCCCCGCCGTCGTGCCCGTCAGCGCTGCGCCGTTCCCGCGCCCCGCCGAACCCGCCGTCGTGCCCCCGGCACCCGTCGCCGACTCCGCCGTCGACCTGGGCGTTTCGCCGCTCACGCGTCGTCAGGCCCGCCAGCAGGAACGCATCCGGACCGCCTCGGTGCCGGTCATCACCCCCGAGGTCATCGCCGCGCACGCCGCGGCGACCGGCGCACCCGCGTTCGCCTTCTCGCCGTCCCCCGCACCGCCGACGGACCAGCCGCAGTTCGCGGAGCCGGCACCTGTCTCCGCCGCGACGCCGACGCCCTCCCTGTTCGTCGAGTCCGACGACTCCGAAGAGGTCAGCACGGACAGCGGGATGCATGCGCTGTTCGGTCTGCCGCGCGACACCGAGGCGAAGGATGCTGCCTCTGTCGCTCCCGCGGCCGCAGCTCCCGCAGCCGCACCCGCACCCGCCCCCGTCGCCGCGGCCCCGAGCGCTCCGCAGGTCTCGTGGATCCAGCCGCTCGCCGACGATGCCGCTGTGGATTCCTTCGACCAGGCGCTCGCCGGCGTCGAGAGCCCGATCGCCGAGGAGTCCAAGGCCGTCGTGAGCCCTCTGCTGGGCGCCGGCCTGCTCGAGGCCGATGCCCACGCGGTCCCTGAACCGGCTCCCGAGCCCGAGCGCGAGCCCGCGGCGGAGTTCCCGCCGTCGTTCGATCAGCTGCTCTCGCGTTCCACCGGCGCGATCGGGCTGCCGAGTGCGCTGATCGTCGCGCAGGCGCCCGAGGTGTCACCGCTGGTCGCCCCGGTCACCGCGACCGGCGAAGTCATCGTGACCGGCACGTTCAACCTTCCCGAGGGGCTGGGTTCCACCGGCCACGCGAAGGGCACCGCGGACGGCAAGGAGATCGACGCGACGCTGGTCGACGGCGAGCTTCCGGTCCACTCGTCGCCCACACCGATCGCCGCCAGCGCCGCGGTGAGCACTGTCAAGATGCCCGGCGAGGTCATCAAGCCGCCGGCGCCCGAGAAGGGCGGCAAGCTCATGATGTCGCTCGCCGTGACTGCGGGCGTGCTCGCCCTCGCCCTGGTGGGCGTCCTCATCCTCGCCTTCGTGACGGGAGTCTTCTCATGACCGCGACCCCTCAGTCGCTCGATATGCTCCAGATCGCGGCGACCGCCGCGGACGCGAAGGGCGGCGAGGATCTCATCGCCCTCGACGTGTCCGAGCCGTTGCCGCTGGTCGACATCTTCCTGCTGGTGACGGGGCGCAATGAGCGCAACGTCGCCGCCATCGCGGACGAGATCGAGGACAAGCTGCTCGAGGCGGGCCACAAGCGCCTGCGCCGAGAGGGACGCCAGGAATCCCGCTGGGTGCTGATCGACTTCGGCGACCTCGTCGTGCACGTGTTCCACGAGCAGGAGCGCGTGTACTACGGGCTGGAGCGCCTGTGGAAGGACTGCCCCGTCGTCCCCGTCCAGCTGCCGGCGCGCGCGGGCGCCGAGGAGTGACCGTGGTTCGGAGCACCCCTCGGAGTGTTGTAAGCTAGACGAGTTGCCCCGCGAGAGCGGGGGAACGGTCAGGGCCTGTGGCGCAGCTGGTAGCGCACCTGCATGGCATGCAGGGGGTCAGGGGTTCGAGTCCCCTCAGGTCCACCAAAACTCCCGGTAAAGCACCGAAACTTCACTCCCCGATAAGGGAGCTTGAATGTTTGGTAGTCGTTTACTGGACACTTCGCCGAGTAGTCACGGGGCGCTTTCGAGCCTCCTAGAACTATCTGGAAGGTACGCGGTGACGCCCGCGCACCTTCGCTGTATGGACAGCAGCGGCACCTCAGAGTCGGGACTCGGCAACTTCGTCTCGCTGGCCGAACTTGCCGCCGAGCTGAAGGTTTCCGTTCAGACGATCTACGACCTCCGAAGCAAGGGGCGCGGGCCGCATGGATTCCGTGTGGGCACCCAGTTGAGGTTTCGCAAGACCGAGATCGACGCGTGGGTCGAGCGCATGGAACAGGCCGATGAGCAGCGCCACAATGGCGGCGCGTTGTGAACGGCGGACGGCCGCGCACCCTGATCGGCTCGTACGGCACCATCAGCGTCACGAGGCGCGGCGGGTCGTACGTGGCGCTGGCGCGTATTCGCGACGCCGACGGGCGACTGCGCAGAGTCACCGGTGCTGCGCGCACCGAATCGGCGGCTCGAGCCCGTTTGAAGGAGCGCCTCCTCGACAGGCCCGGGTTTGGAGCCGGCGGTCTCCTCGACCTCAGCAGCTCCTTCCGAGACCTCGCAGATCTCTGGCTCGAGGACCTGGAGCTGCGCGAGCTGTCGGACGGGACGAAGAAGAACTATCGCGACGATCTCCGGCTCCGAGTGAGGCCACAGTTCGAGCACTTCTCGCTCGGCGAGATCACCACGGGTCGCGTGGAGTGGTTCCTCAGATCGGAGAGCGCAGTGTCCTTCTCTCGCGCGCACCACTCGCGAACCGTCCTCAACCAGCTCTTCGCTTTTGCGCTCCGACACGATGCGATCCCGCGGAATCCCGTTCAGGGGACGAGTCCGTTGCGGAGACCGAAGGGCGAGCGACAGGCGCTGAACATCGAGCAGATTCGTGCAATCCGCGACGCCGCCAGTCGCTGGCGCACCGGTCCGGACGTCAAGGGACCCAAGCCCGACGGTCAGGTGCGCGACATCATCGAAGTGCTCCTCGGCACCGCGCTGCGCATCGGCGAGTGCCTGGCTCTTCGCGTAGGCGATGTCGACGACGGTCCTGGCGGTATGACGATCTCCGTGACAGGAACCGTCGTCCTGCGCACCGGCAGCGGCGCGGTCAGGCAGGACCACCCCAAGACCGAGCACTCCATCCGCCGCATCGCCGTACCCGACTTCGCAGCTGCCGTGCTGCGCGCACGGCTCGCCGGCATCCCGACCAGCGACCCGCAACGGACGATCTTCGCAAATCGCGCGGGCAAGCCTCTCAGCCCGTTCAACGTTCGACGGACCTTCCGCGCGTTCCTCGAGCTGGCAGATCTCGCGGGGGAGGGGATCACACTTCGCTGGTATCGCCGAACTGGCGCGACGGTCATCGCGCGCGGGTCGAGCGCCGATGCCGCCGCCACCTTCCTCGGCCACGGCTCGACCGCGATCACCGAAGGGCACTACATCGAGCCCGACCGCACCGTGGATCGGGCGCCGGCAGGAATTCTCGAGCGGACCCTGCGCCGCGAGAGCCCCGATGCTTCGCTTCTTTCGAACGATGATGGCGTGGCCGAGTTCCCCGCTCTCGACTTCCTTGATCACGAAGACATCGAAGCGGCGTAGGGCTTCTCGGCCTATCGCTCCCGTTCGTCCGTGCCACAGGTGGCGATCGGTCCGCCGTTGGGGCCGTGGCTGCGTAGGAACTCGGCGTGCACTCGCTCACACGCGAAGCGGAGGGTTGTTGACCAGCCAATGAGCTCGCCGCGGAAGCTGACGCGATACCGGAGGACGGTGGCGCTCACACGACGCAGCTCAATGCGTTCCGTAAACGCGGTCGAACGCGTCCACCAAGCTCCACGTGCCCGTCGGACCTTCCTGCGCTGCAAGAAGCGGGTGCCACCGGCTCCGTTCGGCCACAAGCGTCCTCCCTCCGGCCGAACACGGATGAGCGCAGAACGGGTCCCAGACATCACCGACCGGCTCGTGGGCGCGGCACACGCACCTTTCCGCCATGAGCGATCGTGAGCGCGTTGACGCTGTCCTGGAGCACGTGGCTGTGCTCGCGTTTCTGTACTACCCCGGCATCGAGGCACATGATCCGGGCTACAGCCTCGCCGAGGACATCGAATGATGTCTCGTACGGCTCGGTGACGTGTCCGACGCCGAACGCGAACGGATGAGCGGGCTCTTCGCGCGAGCGATTACCGACCCGACGGCGACGCGTGAGGAATTGTTCACGGCGCTCGCGGAGCTCGACGGCGTGCTCGCGGCGGATGGCCATGAGTGACGCGCAATCGCGCGATGACGAGCGTGCGGCGCGGCTCGCCGCGCAGCGCAAGGCATGGAACGACGCGCACCCGACGTACTACGCCGAGTACCGTGACCGAAACCGTGAGGAGATCCGCCGCAAGAACCGCGAGTACATGCGCGGTCAGGCTCAGCGCAAGCGCGACGAGACGGAGCGGCGTCAGAAGGGGATCGAGCGCGCGAAGGCGTGGGCGAAGGAGCACCCAGAGGAGCGTCAGCAAGCACGTGAACGGTACAAGCAGAAGCATCCTGGGGCGTACAAGCAGGCTCAGCGTGACTACTACTACCGGAACCGTGACTCGATTGCGGAGCGCCGGCGTGCTCGGGAGGCTGCTGACCCGGACAAGGCGAACGAGGCTCGTCGGCGCGCGGTCGACCGTGCCCGGGAGGTCGGCCGCGATTCGACTTGGTCGCCCACTCCAGATCAGCGGGCGACGTATCGCGAACGCGAAAACGAAGCGAGGCGCCAGGCACGTCGTCGCGCGCGGGCCGGGCTTCCAGAACGCCAGTTGCACCGCGTGCACGCGCCGGAGCGGCGCCACAACGACGCCGTGGCCGACGCCTTCTTCGCGCGGAAACGTACGGGTGAGGACGTCGCTCGTATCCGTGCTCAGGACCAGCCGACTCCTCCCGGCCTGGTCCAGGCTCTTCAGGAGCGTTCGGAGAACCGTCGTGTGGTGCGCGAGATCCTCGCGATCGCCGACGAGTACTTCGCCGAGCATGAGGTCGAGTTGCGGGCGCGGGTCGCTGAGGTCTCGCGCGCGCGTTTCCGGGGCGGGATGCTGCCCCTCGACGTGTACACGGAGCCGCGCCGTCACGCGCTTGAGTTCGCGAGTCGTGGCTACCGCCGTGCAAGCGTCGCGTCCCCGACATCGTCGCTGACGGTCTTCCGCTGGCTGACGACGGATCGGGCCAGTCGCGGGCCCGATCTTTCGCTCTGATCGATCCCTATGCGGGCATTGCGCGCAACCGGGGCCGTTGCGCGCTGTCGGTGTGGATGATCGATCCGATCCGAAGCGGAGGAAGCCTGTCAGACTGACGCGATGACGGTGGGACTGACCGCGCGGACTGGCGCTCGGATGCTTCTCGGCGGGTTTCTCGTCTACATGGGGCTTGCGCACCTGTTCTGGGCGAGGCGAGGCTTCCAGATCGCCGTCCCGGACTGGGCCACTCGTCCATCTGGCCTCGACAAGGACGCGATCGTCGTGGCCTCAGGCGTTGTCGAGATCATGCTCGGCGGGGCGCTGATCGCACTTCCGCGTGAGCGGCGCACCGTCGGGGCGCTGACGGCGGCGTTCTTCGTCGCGGTGTTCCCGGGAAACGTGCACCATTGGCGAACAGGACGCTCGGCGCCGCTGCTGCGCACTGATCGGGCCCGTTTCAACAGGCTGTTCTCCAGCCGATCCTCATCGGGTGGGCGCTGTGGTCCGCGGGGCCATGGTCGCAAGCGACGACTGCGGCGCTACGTCCGCGCGGGCCCAGGCGCAGGCGAAGCTGACCAACACCACCACGTCGTCACGATCCGCAAACGAGCATTGCGCACTAAGGGGACCGTGACGGGGTTGCGCGATGGAGGGTGTCTGCTCGCTCGGAGTCGGTCAGACGTTCGCGGGGTCGGGTGCGGGCGCGAAGAATTCGCGGAGAGCCTGGGGGTCCCAGCAGTAGTTGCGGACGGCGCTGACTCGTCCGTCGGCGATGGTGACGAGTTGGATGTACTCGTTTGTGAGGGGACGCCCGTCGCGGGTTCCGGAGGTCGCGGCCACGATCGCGACGCGGTGATCGCTGGCGAGCATGTCGACGATCTCGAGCCGGTAGTCCTCGACGACGGGCTCGCCTTCGAAGAGGTGGGCGATCACGTCGTCCGGGCCGGTGTACGCGCCCCCGTCGCCTTGATAAGCCGGCTCCCGCCACTCCACGTCAGCAGAGAGGCGGTCACGGACACCGTCGATGTCACCCTGCATGAATGCCCCGTACAGCTGCTGCACGATTTCGATGTTCGACGCCATGTCTCCTCCTCAGGTAAACTTAACGATGTTAGGTTGTCGTTCATGGATGATCCTGTCAAGAGCGCCGACCGCAGTCCGCGGGCCAAGCGAGAGTGGCATCGCGGGATCACTCGCGACAGCGTGGCGAACGCCGCCGTTGCGCTGCTCGATCGCGAGGGACGCAAGGCTCTGACGATGCGCAGGCTGGCACAGGACCTCGATGTGACAGCTGCGTCCCTCTACTTCCACGTCGCGGGCAAGGACGACCTGATCGAACTGGTCGTCGAACGCGTTCTCGACGGGGTGCGGTTACCGCCGTCTCCGGACCTGGTGGCCGCATTCGTCGCGTACCGGCGGGCGCTGCTCGACCACTCAGAGGCCGCCTTGCTCATCCTGGAGTTTCCACGACTCACCCAGGCGAGCGCGCGTCTCACCGAGAGATCTCTCACGTTGCTCACGGACAGTGGGATGCCGCTGAGGGAGGCGACCGACCGGCACGTCACCGCGGTCGCCTACATGCTCGGATGGGTGTTGCAAGAACTCATGCCGCGGAAGATCGCGCCGGGGCTTGCCATCGACTCGCCCCTCGTCAGGGAGGCGATGTCCGACCTCGGACGACGAGAAACGGAAGACCGATTCGTCATCGGACTGCGCCTCATCCTCGGAACCTGAACGGTTCCGCCAGACGACTATGAGCCGCGGTGACTGACATACCCAGGCGAGCCTCCGGCCGGGATCCCCATCCGGGCAATGCCCGAAGCGGAGCGCCACGAGCGCGGCAGCGTTGCGCGCTTGCATCCATTGCTGACCTCGCCGGGTAATGGGAGACTGTGCGCACTGTCTGGGAGGAACGTGATGTCGCCCTGGTATGAGTCAGTTCAGGAAACGCTTAATCAATTGACGTTTCCTCAGACCGGCTATCCGAACCTCTACCTGAATCAGAAGCGCCTCGGGGATCGGTTCCTCGGCAAGCTAGGTGCGATCGATACCTTCAGCAAGTCCGTAGAGACGACTGGCGGAGCCAATGCCAAGCTCAAGGCGGTGGTTGCCGAGGCCACCCTTGAGTCTGCCCGTGGCAGGCACGCCACGATCAACTGGAACCTTTCCGACTCGCTCGCCCAGGCGCTAGTACTCCGGGCCTATCTTGAATCTGCCGGCGAGTTACGCACGGAGCCCCGTGCGGCCATGATGATGGACTTCGTTCTCGTGGGTGGCCCCGGTGAGTATTTGGAGTCGTGAGCGCCACTGATTATTGCGGTTGAGCGCCAGTCGATATTCACTCTCGGGGCCACCGGTATTGCCGGTGAGCGCCACTCCCGTGGGCGCGACGCTCACCGGCCCGAGTTCAGCCGGCCGCGGCGGTGTGTTCGCGCATGTTGACCTCGCCGGTCTCGATCCAGAGGGTGTTGTGG
>NZ_JACXZS010000033.1 GCF_014779795.1 Microbacterium helvum | reverse complement strand
ACTACGCAGGAGAGACCCGATGAGCCGGCTCGACTCCGAGACGAAGCGGAAGCTGCGGGAGATGGGCGTTCCCGCCCTGGTCGACGCGTTCGACATCCAGGACGACGCCCTCACGATGGGGCTGGTGTTCGAGGAGCGGATCAAGCTCGCCGTCGACGACGCCCACGCCGCGTTCACCCACTCCAAGGTCGAGGGACTGATCCGCCGGGCCGGGCTCCGCTACCCGAACGCGGACCTGCGCCGCGTCGACATGCTCGAGCAGCGCGGCCTGGACAGGGGTGTGATCGCGCAGCTCGGGACCCGCCAGTTCATCACTCGGCACATGAACGTCGTGTTCCAAGGGTTCACCGGATCCGGGAAGTCCTACCTCGGGTCCGCACTGGCCAAGCAAGCGTGTCAGCACCGCTACCGGGCGCACTACATCCGCATGCCCGACCTCGAAGAGACCTGGGCCACCGCGAAGGACCGCCCAGCAGGCAGGGAGAAATGGCTGCGCAAGTACGCCGCGTTCACGCTGCTCGTG
>NZ_JACXZS010000032.1 GCF_014779795.1 Microbacterium helvum | reverse complement strand
CAGCGCGGCGAGCGGAGCGACGTACTTCTCGACGAGCTCGGCGCCCGACGGCGCACGCTCGGGGTCGGGCAGGACCCACCCCTGCTGCTCCAACAGACGACGGGATGCCGGGTCGACGAGGTGCTTCCACGGCGAGAACAGGCGCGTGTGGCCCCACGAGCGCACGCTGGCCGCGACCTCGTCGCCGGCCTCGAAGATCAGGAAGTCGATCCCTCGCTCCACGAGGTGGGCCGCGGCCGCCAGTCCGATGGGGCCGGCGCCGATGATCGCGACCGGCAGTGCCGTCAGGCGGCCTGTGTCGGCGACGCGGGGAGTCAGGTCGAGCAGGGTCACAGCAGCCTCCGGTGATATCGATGAACTTCGATGCCTGATTCTGCATCGCTCTATCGACGCTTGTCAATATCGACTAACCTCAATGTATGACCACGATGCTCGACGTGACCGACATCACCGCCGGCGCGTGCTGCACGCCCCTCGTGCGCGAACCACTGACCGCCGAGCAGGCAGACCAGCTCGCGGGGACGATGAAGGCCCTGGCCGATCCGGCTCGCCTGCGCCTGCTGTCGATCGTCGCCGCGTCCGAGAACTCCGAAGCGTGCGTGTGCGACCTGATCGAGCCCGTCGGACTCAGTCAGCCGACGGTGTCGCACCACCTCAAGATTCTCACGAATGCGGGGTTCCTGACGCGGAGCAAGCGTGGCACCTGGGCGTACTTCACGCTCGTCCCGGGCGCGCTGGACCGCGTGTCGCAGCTGCTCGTCGCCTCATGACACACACCGTCCGCGCTGCCGCAGGCGAGTTCCTCGGCAGCGCAGGACTGGCTGCCGTCGTCATCGGATCCGGGACCGCCGCACAACGGCTCTCCCCCACCGATGTCGGGCTGCAGCTGTTCGAGAACGCCTTCGCGACTGCCCTCGGGCTCGCCGTGCTGATCCTCGTCTTCGCCACGGTATCCGGCTCGCACTTCAACCCCGTGGTGACTCTCGTCGACGTCGCGCTGCACCGGAAGAAGTGGAGCACGGCCGCCGTCTACCTGCCGATGCAGATCCTCGGATGCCTCGTCGGCGCGATTCTCGCGAACCTGATGTTCGCGGAGCCTGCGGTCGCCTGGAGCACGACCGACCGGGCCGATTGGCCGCGACTGCTGTCGGAAGTCGTCGCGACGGCCGGCCTCGTCTTCCTGATCTTCGCGCTCGCGCGCACGGGACGATCCCACCTGGCGGCGCCCGCGGTGGGCGCGTACATCGGTGCGGCGTACTTCTTCAC
>NZ_JACXZS010000031.1 GCF_014779795.1 Microbacterium helvum | reverse complement strand
TGAATCGCCCTGGGTTTCGTTCCTATCGGGTTCCCTGTCCGGCGATCACCGGCTGGGCGGATTCCAGGTCAGCGTAGTACGCGTCCTCGACCTCGATGGGCGGGCGGTAGTCGAGCTCGCCGTGGAGGCGTTGGTTGTTCCACCACCACACGTACTCGAGTGTCGCGAGCTCGACCTGCTCGACGGTCCGCCACGGGCCTCGGCGGCGGATGAGTTCGGTCTTGTAGAGCCCGTTCACCGCCTCGGCGAGGGCATTGTCGAACGAGTCGCCCACGGTCCCCGTGGACGGCTTCGCACCGAGCTCGACGATCCGATCGGTGTAGACGATCGAGAGGTAGTTCGACCCGTGGTCGGCGTGATGGACGAGCTCATCCAACGGCCCTGCGGCGTTGAACGCGGCCATGTTCAGCGCCTGCAACGGCAGCACGTCTGCCTTCAGCGTGGATGCCACATTCCAACCGACGATCATGCGACTGAACACGTCGATCACGAACGCGACGTACGCGAACCCGGCCCACGTCGCGACGTATGTGATGTCAGCGACCCACAGCCTGCGCGGCGCGGGCGCGGTGAAGTTGCGCTTGACGAGGTCCTTCGGCTGCGGGATCGTCGGATCGGACTTTGTGGTGAACACTTTCTTCGACCGCTTCACCCCGGCCACCCCAGCCAGCCGCATCAGCCGGGCGGTCTGGTCGCGGCCGACATCCCATCCCTGCCGGCGCAGCAGCGCATGCATCTTCCGCACCCCGTACACGCCGTAGTTCTCCGCGTGCAGCCGCTTGATCTCGCCGACCAGCAGCTCATCCTTCAGCTGCCGCGCTGATGCCGGGCGGGTCTTCGCGGCCCGGTAGCCGCGGGAGGTGAGGAACCCTCGCACCGCGTCCTTGAGGACACGGCAGATGAGCTCGACCCCGAACTGATCCCGGTGCATGTCGATGAACCGGATCATCTCGTCGAGGGGCGGTCGAGCTCCTTCGCGAAAAACACACTCGCAGCCTTGAGGACCTCGTTCGCCTTCCGCAGCTCCGCGTTCTCACGACGCAACTGAGCGTTCTCCGCCGCGACGTCCGTCGGAACTCCCGGACGCACGCCGGCGTCGACCTCGCGGCGCCGATGCCACACCCGCAACGTCTCCGGGCTCATCCCCAGCAGGCCCGCCACATGCCGGACCGCGGCCATCAGGTTCGCGTGATCGGGCTTGGCCTCATCCAGCATCCGCAACGCGCGCTCACGCATCTCCGCCGAGTACTTCTGATTCATCGTGTTCCATCCTTACTTCAAGAACGGAACGAAACCCAGGGCGATTCA
>NZ_JACXZS010000030.1 GCF_014779795.1 Microbacterium helvum | reverse complement strand
GGCTCTTCGGACATCCGGTGGGGGTGAGGCTCGCCGGGTGATGGTCGGCGGGTAGGGGTCGAGGTCCCCGAGGATCAGTAGCGCCAACTGCTGTTCCATCACGAGGACCTCGACGTGTCTCACCATAGTTCGGGGTGCGCTGACGCGCGCTCTGCTGCCTGCCCGTGTTCCCGCTGCGACCTTCTACTCGGCCTGGACGGCGTCCACGTTGAGCACGTCGACCGTCGCGACGATCTGCTGGTCGTCACCGTCTCGACACCGGCGGTGCTGACCGGATGCCCGTCGTGCGGGGTCGTCGCGATCGGCCGCGGGCGTCGCCGACGGGTGCTTCACGACGTGCCCGGCGTGACGCGGGTACGGATCGTGTGGCGGCAGCGGGTCTGGCGATGCGACGACGTGGACTGCGCCAAGAAGACGTTCGTGGAGCAGCTTCCCTCCCTGGTCGCCCGGCGCGGGTCGCTCACGAGGCGAGCCATCGACTGGGCGGTCGCGCAGCTGCGCCGAGAGCACGCCACGATCGAAGGACTACGTCGTCAGCTGGGCACGTCGTGGAAGACGGTGTGGCGCGCTGTCGAGCCCGAGCTCGTCAAGCTCGCTGAGGACGAGTCCCGGTTCGAGAACGTCACTACCCTCGGCGTCGATGAGCACATCTGGCATCACGTCGATCCCCGAAAGCGCGGCCCGAAGGAGCTGACCGGGATGGTCGATCTGAGCCGCGACAGCCAGGGGAAGACGCGGGCGCGGCTGCTGGACCTCGTGCCGGGCCGGTCGGGGAAGGCCTACGCGACCTGGCTCGCAGACCGCGGCGACGCGTTCCGCCGAGGTGTGAAGGTCGCAGCTCTTGATCCGTTCGCCGGCTACAAGACCGCGATCGACGACAAGCTGCAGGACGCCACCGCGGTGCTCGACGCGTTCCACGTCGTCAAGCTCGGCACCGCCGCCGTCGACGAGGTCCGCCGCCGCGTCCAGCAAGACACCCTCGGACACCGCGGCCGCAAGGGCGACCCGCTCTACGGGATCCAGACCATCCTCCGCGCCGGGCAGGAGAACCTCACCGAGAAGCAGCGAATCAGGCTGACCGCGGCGATCGAGGCCGACCCCGCGCACGACGAGGTGTTCATCGCGTGGCAGTGCGCCCAGCAGCTGCGATCCGCCTACCACCAGAAGGACCTCGCCGCCGGCCGACGGATCGCCGAGAAGGTCGTCGACACCTTCCACAGCTGCCCGATCCCCGAGATCGCCCGCCTCGGCCGCACCCTGCGCCGCTGGCGCTCAGCGTTCCTGGCGTACTTCACCACCAGCCGCGCGAACAACGGCGGCACCGAGGCCGTCAACGGGATCATCGAGCTCCACCGTCGCCTCGCCCGCGGCTACCGCAACCGGCACAACTACCGACTCCGCATGCTCCTCGCCGCCGGTGGCCTCACTCCATGACCCCACCGGATGTCCGAAGAGCC
>NZ_JACXZS010000003.1 GCF_014779795.1 Microbacterium helvum | reverse complement strand
TATGGTGAGACACGTCGAGGTCCTCGTGATGGAACAGCAGTTGGCGCTACTGATCCTCGGGGACCTCGACCCCTACCCGCCGACCATCACCCGGCGAGCCTCACCCCCACCGGATGTCCGAAGAGCCCCCAAACCCGAGTCGCTTCGCGACGGACTCGCACGCGGTCGTCAGATTCGGGTACTCATCGAGGTGATCCATCACGAGCCTGATCGCGCGCTGCTTCGTCTCCTCCGGAATCCTCTTCGGCATGATCAACATCTTCCTTCCAGACTCGAAAGGAAACGGCATCAGACCGGGGACGGTTCAGTCCTGATCTGACTCAGTTGTTGCCACGCCGTTGCCACGATCCTCCGCTGTGCGAAGCCCGACACGAAATCCCGATCGGCCCGCGCGAAGTCTCTCACGCGCAGCATCTGAACAAACAGGGATGGCGACGAGCGACAGCAGCAGTTGAGGCAACCTAGAACCCGCACTTCATTGCGCGGTGTTTGGGGCGCACCCTACGAGTCGAACGTGGGCCTCCGGAGCCCCCACAGCAGTGCGGCCGGCAAGCGATCAGCGGACCGGTGCGGGGCCGGTTGAATCCCGCACGAGGAGCACCGTATGCAAGCGCTGGTGATGATCCCGGGCGGAGCTGGCACCCGCGATCGATTCGACGAGGTACTCCGCTGCCAGGCGGCCTTTGGTCTCGATGGGCTGCCGGATCGTCGTGAGCGAAGGTGAGGACCAGCTCGCCTCGGCGAGGTCGTCGAAGCCGGTCACCGAGATCTCTTGAGGAACTGCGACGTCTGCATCGCGAGCTGCGTCGAGGACGCCGAGCGCGATGATGTCGCTGAATGCAACGATCGCGGTGGGGCGTTCGGTCTGCGCCCAGAGCTGCTGGAAAGCAGCGGCTCCTCCGGCACGTGTGCACGGTACCTCCAGCACCGTGATCCCGTCGCTCTCGGGGGCCATAGCATGTGACGCGAGTGCGGCGATCGCACCTTGCATCCGGCGCAGGACGGGCCCTCGCCAATTCTGGTAGCCGCCCTCGGTCCCGGTCTCGATCGCGACGATCGCGATTCGACGATGGCCGAGGCTGAGGAGATGCCCGAGGAGTTCCTCCATACCTTCACTGTCATCGATCTCCACGGAGGGAACGTCGTCGTGAAGTTCGCTATCGACGAGGACGAACGGGATGCCTCGTTGCTGGAGGGCCTTCACCTCGCCTCGGTCGTGCTCGAGCCCGCTGACGATGAAGCCGTCGACCGCGGCGTACGGGATCGTCTTCAGCATCGAACCACGCAGTGGCGGTGCGAGCAGGAGGGTGAACCCCTCGCGCTGACATGTCTGTCCTATGCCCTGAAGGAACTGGGTGTAGTACGGGTTCTCAAGCACCTTGTCGAGCTGTTGCGGGAGGAGCAGGCCAAGGCTGTCGGTGCGGCGCGTTCGAAGCATCCGGGCGGCCGGATCCCCGGAGTAGCCGAGTTCGGCGGCGGCCTCGAGGATGTTCTTGACGGTCGCCTCCGCCAGGCGATTCGAATTGTTGAACGCGAGCGAAACAGCCGTCTTCGACACGTTCGCGCGATCGGCAACGTCTTGCATTGTCACCCTGCGGTTCTTCATTGCTGTGCCTCGTTCGGGAACGCGTTCAGGTAGCCGACCCCGCCGGTACCGAGCATGAGCGAGCCGTCCCCGGCGAGAGTCGCATCCCCGGCGACGACTTGCCATGTGCGATCGCTCGCGAGGTCGGGCAACGCCAGGATGGGGATGCGGGCACCGTCGCCGCGGTGAACGATCGCGACGGAGGTTTCGCCGTCCGGTGCTCGCCGGATCATCAGAACAGTATCGTCGTCGATCGCGCGCACCTCCTGGACTCCCCGCCGAAGAGCTGGACACTCTGATCGGGCCCCACTCAAGGAGCGGATGCCCTCGAGGAGCTGGGGCGACCACTCTGATTCGTCCCACGGCATCGTGCCACGGCATCCGGGGTCGTTCTCTCCGGTCAATCCGATCTCGTCACCGTAGTAGAGCATCGGAGCCCCTTCAGCGGCGAAGAGCAGCGCATAGGCACGAAGCGCGGCGGCCACGTCGCCGCGGTGTCGAGTGAGGAGTCGCTCCGTGTCATGGCTGCCGAGGAGGTTCAGCATTCCGCTGTGGAAACCCTCGGGTATGCGGGCGCGAAGAGTGTTCATTCCGTCCGCGAAGGCCAGCGCATCGATCGAGGAGTCGGCGGTGAACCCCAGGATCAGGTCGCGGAGGGTGTAGTTCATCGTGCCGTCGGCGAGGTCACCTTGCAGCCATTCCTCGGGCTCACGCCATTCCTCCGCGACGATGTACAGCTGGTCGCCGAGGTCTTTGACAACGTCGCGGAAGCCTCGCCAGAAGCTGTGGTTGATGAAGTAGGGAACGTCGAGTCGCCAGCCGTCGATGCCCTGTTCGATCCAGTAGCGTGCGACGGAATAGTGGTGCGCACGCACTTCCGGGTTGTAGGCGTTCCATTTCGGCAGGTAATAGCAGCCCGAACATGTTCGGTAGTTCGGCTTTGGATGAGGCGTGACCGGGAACCCCTCGACCGAAAACCAATTGACGTACTCGGACGCGGCTTCGTTCTCGACGACGTCTCGGAACGCCCAATGGCCGTCCCCGCAGTGGTTGAACACGGCGTCGAGCACGACACGGACTCCGCGTTCGTGGGCAGCATCAACGAATCGCCGGAAGGCGTCCAGATCGCCGAGTCGATGGTCGACTGCGAAGTAGTCCTTCGCGTCATAACGGTGGTTCGTGTCGGCCTCGAAGATCGGGGTGAGGTAGATCGCGTTCGCACCGACCGAGACGATGTGGTCGAGGTGCTCGGTGATGCCGGCGAGGTCGCCGCCGAAGAAGTTCTCGCGCGTCGGTGTCGCGTTCCAGGGTTCGACGCCTGGCGGGTCGAGCGTGGGGTCGCCGTTGGCGAAGCGCTCGGGGAAGATCTGGTAAAAGGTCGCGTCGGCGAGCCAGTCGGGTGTCGGCATCAGTCTTTCAATCCGGTTGAGGCGATTCCGCGCACGAGTGCGCGTTGGAAGAAGAGGAAGACGACGATGCTCGGGATCGTCGCTGTCAGGGTCCCGGCCATCAGGTAGTTCCAGCTTGTCCCGTAGCGCCCGACGAAGGACGCGAGCCCGATCTGGATCGTGCGTAGTTCGTCGGTGTTCGTTACCAGCAGAGGCCAGAGGAAGTCGTTCCACGCGAAGAGAAAGCTGAAGATGGCGAGGGTGGCGAATGCCGGTGTGGACAGAGGCACAATGATCCGGAAGAACGTACCGATGCGGCTGCATCCGTCGATGCGCGCCGCCTCCTCCAGCTCCATGGGGATCGAGGCGAAGTACTGGCGGAGCAGGATGATTCCGAAGACATCGGCGAGACGCGGCACAATGAGGCCGGCGTAGCTGTCGATCCAACCTAGGTCTGCGACGATCGCGTACGCGGGGATGATGGTCACGAATGTGGGGATCATCAGCGCGGCCAGCAGGATCACGAAGATCGCGTTCTTGAACGGGAAGTCGAGCCGGGCGAAGGCGTATGCGGCCAAGGCATCGAGCACGAGGTGTCCCGTCACGATCCCGACGGCCATGATGATGCTGTTCAGGTAGTACTGTCCGAAAGGTGCAGCCTCCCACGCGTGGAGGTAGTTCTCCCAGTGCCACGAGGTCGGCAGGATCGACGTGTTCGTGTACGTCTCGGCGCGGCTCTGCAGCGAGGTGGTGAACATCCAGAGGAACGGGACGACGACGAATCCCGCCCCCAGGATGAGAATGAGGTGGCGACCGAGCGCGAGTCTGCGATGTGGATTCATCGGAGTGACGACCTTCCTGATCCCGACGCGCGCCACTGCACGAGCGTGACGCCGAGCACGAGGAACAAAGTGACGAACGCGATCGCGGTGCCGTACCCGAAGTCGCCGAGCCGGAACGCCTCCCGATACATGAGCATGCCGAGCACCTCGGTGCCGCCTTGTGGACCACCACCGGTCAGCACGTACACGAGGTCAAACGCCTGGAAGCTGGTGATGAGCGCCTGCACCACGACGAAGAAGGTCATCGGCGCGAGCAGAGGGATCGTGAGGAAGCGGAGCCGTTGGGCCAGGTTCGCCCCGTCGAGCTGCGCCGCTTCGAAGACGCCTTGCGGGAGCGCTTGCAGGGCGGTCAGGTAGAGCACGGCGTTGAAGCCCAGGTTCTTCCACACGGTGAGCAGCGTGAGTGCGCCGAGAGCGAGCCAGCGGTCCTGTAGCCAGTTCGGGCCCTCGATGCCGATCTGCGCGAGCAGCGCGTTCACGAGGCCAGCCGGATCGAGCATGTACTTCCACACGATCGCAGCGGCAACGGAGGACGTCACGGCTGGAAGGAAATACACACCACGGTAGAACCCGCGACCGCGAAGAGGCGCATCCAGGAGCAGGGCGATCGTGAGGCCAGACGCGACCGAGAGCAGACACACGCCGACCGCGTAGATGCACGTCACGAACAGGCTATTCCAGAACTCGGGGTCCTGGGCGAGGCGGATGTAGTTGTCCAGGCCGACGAACTCCTTCACCGGATCGAAGCCGTTCCAGGAGGTCAGGCTGATGTAGCCGGCAGAGACGATCGGGTAGAGCACGAACACGCCGATCACGGCGAGGGCTGGGAGAAGGAAGAGCGCCGCGGTGAGGACTTGCTCGCGCTCGTAGCGGCGATCCCGTCGCGGTCTGGATGTTCGTGTGGCGCTAGGGGTCCCGCCCGGGACGCGCATACGTCCCGGGCGAGCGGTAGTGGTCAATGTCACGGAACGCGTCAACCCTTCGCGATGACGTCGTTGACGGCATCCTCGGCGTTCGCGAGAGCATCCTCCACGCTCACCTGCCCGCTCAGTGCTGTCTCGATCTCCTGCGCGAAGGCGAGAGAGATCTTCGGGTACAGCGGGGTGTTCGGGCGGGCGTGTGCGTCGGCCATCTGCTCGACGAAGGGCAGCAGTCGCGGTTCTGAGGTGTTCACCCAGTCCAAGTAGTCGCTGCTCGTCGCCACGGAGTTCGTGACGGGGAGCATGCCCGTCGCTTCGCTCCAGCTCGTGACCTGCTCAGGCTCGAGGAACCAAGCGAGGAAATCTGCAGCGGCCTTCGTCTCGTCGTCGGAGTTGTCGAAGACCATTGCCTGTTCGCCGCCGAGGTTCGTCGCGGGGACTCCGTCGCTGGGGTACGGGGCCTTCGCCACACCGAAATCGAACGGCGGGTCGGCAGCCCAGATGCCGACCATCCACGAGCCTTCCTGTGCGGAACCGCCCTGGCCCTTCTCGAACTCGCCCCACTTGGCATACGGACTCACGCCGGAATCGATGAGGTCGACCCAGAACTGCAGCGCCTTCTGACCCTCGGGCGTGTTGAACGCGGCCGCAGAATTGTCTTCCGTGAGGAACTCGCCGCCGGCCTGCCAGAGGTTGACCTGGAAGTTCCAGGTCAAGCCCTCGCCGTTGTCGCCCGCCTGCGTGAACAGGTCGTAGCCGGGCTTCCCGGTCTTCTCAAGCACCGCCTTGCCCGTGGCCATGAGCTCCTCCCACGTCGTCGGTGGCTGCTCCGGGTCGAGACCCGCCTCTTCGAACAAGGTCTTGTTGTACATGTAAGCGAGGTTGTTCGCCGACACCGGGACAGAAACCTGCTTCCCATCGATCGTCCCGAAGGAGGTGAGCGCCGGGTTGATGTCAGCGATCGTGGCTTCCGGGAGCAGGTCGGACAGATCGGCGAGCGAGCCGATCTGTTCGATCTGCGGCACCCAGACGAGGTCGCCGATCGCGATGTCCGGGAGCGTCTTCGAGGTCGCCGAGGCTCGTAGCTTGGTGAGGAAGTCGGCGTTCGGCACGTTCGACGCGCTGATCTTCACGTCCGGATGGGCGGCGTTGTACTCGTCGGCCATGGCGTCGAAGGTGTCGGCGTTGGTGCCGTCCCAGTAGTGCCAGACAGTGACCTCGGTCACGTCGCTGCCGCCGTCGCCGGCGGCGCTGCAGCCGGAGAGCGCGAGTAGACCGGCGGCTGCGCCGATCGCAGCGATGGTGAGTGTTCTGCGGTGCATCATTGCTCCTTGGGTTGAAGCGGCGCTAGTGCGCCAGGGGTGTGCAGGTGTGGTGCTTGTGAGCCGAAGCCGGCTCTGGGGGTCGCGTGGGCAGCCGCATCTGCACGCGCGGGGCTGAGCGCGAACCAAGCCGCGCTTTCGACCGGGACGACATCGCTGTCGGCCTCGGAAGTTGCTGTGGACACGATCACGGGACCGAGGCCCCACTCCGAGGGGATCGTCGCCGGCTCGGCGCCCAGGTTGACGACGCATGCCCCGGCGCCTCGCGTGAACGCGAGCAACTGCGAGTCGCCGGTCTCCAGCCAGCTCATCGATTCGCAACCCCCGAACAGTGCCCGGCGCTCGTGAACGAGCCGCTGATAGAGGCGGAGCGTCGACTCAGGGTGCTCCCGCTGTGTGTCGGCGGCGAAGGCCCCGAACCACTCCGGTTGGGGGAGCCACGGCGCCGCGGAATCCGGAGGGGTGAAGCCGAAGTTCGGATCTCCTGCCGTCCACGGCAGAGGAACGCGGCATCCGTCTCGGCCGAGCTCGCGTCCGGCGGAGCGCAGCCAGATCGGATCCTGTCGCGCGCTGTCGGGCAGGTCGAGAACCTCGGGGAGGCCGAGTTCCTCCCCCTGATACAGGTATGCGGTGCCAGGGAGTGCGAGCAGGAGCGCCGCCGCGGCGCGTGCCCGGCGAGTGCCGAGGTCGACGTCCACAGCTCCGCGGCGGCGGGCCGCCGCGATCATGTCAGTAGGTTCCGGTGCATCGAGCGATTGCTCCTGCCCGTACCGCGTCACCGTCCGGTGCACATCGTGGTTCGAGAGCGTCCAGGCTGGCGCACCTCCGTCCGCCGAAGCGGTGGCCAGCCCGGTCTCGATCGCGTCACGCAGGCGAGGGCCGTCCCAGGGCTGCACGAGAAGCTCAAAACTGAACGCCTGGTGCAGCTCGTCGGGGCGGAGATACGCGCCAAGCCGTTCGACCGACGGGACCCAGATCTCGCCGACGAAGTACTTCGGGTCGGCATGACGGTCGCCGATCGCCCGCCAGGAGCGGAAGATCTCGTGAACTTCGGGCTGGTCCCACATGTCGTAGTTGTGGCCGCCAGAGCCATCCTCGGCGCCGGGCCAGTCAGCGAGTTCGACCGACTTGACGTGGCCGTGCGCCACGTCGATCCGGAACCCGTCCACGCCCAGTTCGAACCAGAACGTGAGCACCTCGTCGAAGTATGCGGCCACCTCCGGGTTCCTCCAGTTGAAGTCCGGCTGGGCTCGGTCAAACGCGTGAAGGTACCACTGTCCGGGTCGGCCGTCCGCTTCGACGACACGCGTCCAGGCCGGCCCGCCGAAGACGCTCTGCCAATTGTTCGGCGGCTGCTCCCCGTCGACGCCACGGCCGTCGCGGAAGATGAATCGTTCCCGTTCGGGGCTGCCCGGAGCCGCCGCCACCGCGGCCCGGAACCAAGCATGCTGGTCGGAGCAATGATTCGCGACCATATCCATCAGGACCCGGATGCCGCAGGCGTGCGCATCCTCGACCAGTCGGGTGAGGTCGTCAACCGTGCCGTATGCGGGATCGATCGCGAAGTAGTCGGCGATGTCGTAGCCGTGGTCCCGCTGCGGCGATGTGTAGCAGGGGTTCAACCAGATGGCGTCGACCCTGAGGGACGCGAGATCGGGAAGCGCCGCCTGGATGCCGGGGAGATCGCCGATCCCGTCTCCGTTGCTGTCTCGGAATGAGCGGACGTAGATCTGGTAGACGACGGCGTCCTCCCACCAGCGTGTGGCGGTGGAGGGCGTCACGATCTGCTCCGCGCGTGACTCATCAGTGGATGGAATCTTTGGGCCGGCGGCGTGTGACTCGATGGTCGGTGTCATCGGGTTGTCCTGATTCTGTCGGGGGCCGCCCGGGCGGCGTCGATTGCGGCTACGCCGCCCGGGCGGGGTCGATTGGGGCTAGAAGGTCGGATAGATGTCGATCACGTCTCCGCCTGTGCCCGTGTAGTTGCCCCCCGTCGACCAGGTGACGTCGTCGATCAAGGGTTTGAACTCGAAGGTCTCGCCATCGGGGATGCGCTCGAGGCCATCGCGGGAGAGCGGCTGCTGCTCGGATACCGGGGAGAGCCAGTTTGCGGTGATACCGAGGTCCGCGATGTAGTCGAGCTCTTCCGTCAGCCCCGCCCAGTCGCCCCCGTGGTGATAGCCAAGGTCGTTGGTGTCGTATTCACCGGCGCCCTGGTCGTTGTTCGTGGTGTCACCGTCCTTGAAGCGGTCCACGAGGACCTGATAGATGTCATCACCCTCGGCGAGCGGACCTGGCGACGGCAGGGGATCCGCAAAGGCGGGAGCGGCAACCACCCGCGCCACGAATGCACCGTCCAGAAGTGCAAGCTCCGTTGCGGCGGCCAACCAGCGACGAATGCGGGCGCTGGAGCGCGCCTGCGTCGGGGAATTCAACATGAGCTACCATCCTGACTTCTCTGTCCGATGTACATCCTGGCCACCGAGGTGCACGTTTACTAAACCGATACAACAACCTGCTGGCATCGAGTGTCAAGACCAAACTCAATCTGAGTCCGCAGAATTGCAAGCGCTTGCGGCGCGTGCTCACGTTCCGCCAAAAGGGGCAACACGCCCGCGCGACATCGACCGCCCGAGCAGCTTCCATCGAGGCTGCCCTCTAGGTCAACGGAACGTCAGGTCCAGGGAACGGGGTCCCGATGCAGCCCAGGCGAGCATGCCTGAAGACCGCGTCACCTCCCGATGAGAGTTCAGCCGCCCAAGGGTGCGCAGCTCGAGCCCACTTCGAGCCGGATGAGACTACGTTCCTGACGCTCACGCGCGAGTTCCCCGGCGACGCTGGCCGCGTTCAACAAGCTGCCGCATAGCGTTCTCGAAGCGTGGGCTTCGGGCACTGGCGGAACTGTACGGTGTCTTAGCCGTGACCGCACCGTATCGGCGATCGATATCACGAGGCTTGGGATCAATCAGGCGGTCGGCGCCGTCAAGCTAGACATCGACGATCTCGCCGACGGTTCTGACCGCGCACGCGACCTGTACATCGGCTTGTTCCCGATCGAGTAGCCACAGCGCGCCGCCGCGGATCGATCTTCGCCGCAATTCGGGCCACGCATCGCCATCGTGGCACAAGCAATCTCGCTCTGATCGTCCGGGGCCGCTGCATGGCCCCTTCGAAAGCAGGCCCATATACGGGCACAAGCAGGAGCACCACCACCCCATTGACTTGATCAGGACTGCTCGAACTGATCACACCCTTCGATTCGATCGTGGGACTCGATCCCACCGGCAATCAGTTCGAAAGTGCTGTCGGCCGCGACGGAAGACTGGGAGTTCGGAGCTCCGGAGGTGTTGCCAATCCGTTGCCATGGAACCGCGGAATCACGCGGATCCCGGCAGAGTGCTCAGTCGATCACGGACCCGCAAGCGGGACACCCCAAGCCGTGATCAACGGTCGTGACGGACGAATCCCAGGTCAATAGCAACAACCTGGCAACAACTGAATAGAGTCCAGACAGAGCGAAACCCACTCAGCTTCATCAGTCTGATGAGTTTGAGTGGGTTTCGATTGGCGGTGACGGTGGGATTTGAACCCACATCGCAGGCCAGTGGATGCCGGGTGGACAGGCGAGATCCGCGTGATTCCGCGGAAGTTGGCCACATGTGCGCACACCCGAAAACGGGGTCCCGCAGAAATTCCGTTACCGCTGCGTTACCGCTTGACTGTTAGATGAGACCGTTCTCGTCGGCCCACTGAGCGAACCTTCCCTTTTCGAAGGGCAACCGGTATTCGCCTGTCAGGAGATCATCGGCAAGGTCCGAGACCATCGCCACGGTGAGCTTCTTGTCGCGGATCGCATCACAGAGCAGTGCGAGCGTGCCGCGGCAATTCAGCCCGGCACGCCGGGCGTGATTGCTCGCCACCCTGTCGTCGATGATGAGCTGATGACCGCGAGCCGTCCCGAGAGCCAAGACGCCGCACTCCCCCCTGTTCCTGCCGCCCGCGGCAAGCAAACGCTCGAACCTGGCGAACTCTTGGAGGTACGCGAGGTCCGTGCTGCGGTCGACGGTGATCCAGTCTGCTTCAAGGACTAAGCGAAGTGCGGCGTCAGTCTGGCTCTGTTCCCTGAGCTCGATCTCCACCGTGTCGGGAATCATCACGTCATGATCCCGACTGAGGTACTTGAGCACGCCGAGCCAACCCTGCAGCGCGAAGTGCCGCAGGGGCCCGGTATC
The DNA here is from genome assembly GCF_014779795.1 of Microbacterium helvum. Lineage (GTDB taxonomy): Bacteria > Actinomycetota > Actinomycetes > Actinomycetales > Microbacteriaceae > Microbacterium > Microbacterium helvum. The sequence continues at coordinate 359,364 of NZ_JACXZS010000003.1, read as the reverse complement.
GAACACGAGCCCAGGGCGAAGGTCCGTCACGAAACGAACTGCCAGATGTTGGAATCCACGACAATGTGTGGCGTCGGGAGATCTGTCTCGTCGACTGTGCCCCAAAGTAGCTCGAGTGCCCGAGCGCCAGAAATCAGCTCATCCCGTACGAGACGCAGCACTGCCTGCTGGAACACCCGAGGCTGGGTAGTACCGGCCATGTCGTCATGTGAATGGAGATCATGCTCGATCATGTCGGCGCTCGTTGTTCGGAACTGACGGATCTGGCCAGCCTGAGTTCCGTTCACGATGTCTAGATCGGTGAGCCTGCGCGCAAGCGTGGCCATATCAACCCGGAACGCGCTGGCTGTAACCACTGCGGCGGCACGCAGACCATCGTCCATCATGCGAGACCAGAGGCCTCGCAATCCTTGCTCAGGCAAGAGGAAGGCGCGAGCAAAGTGATCAAGCAGCGCTTCGGTCTGTTGACCGCCGGCGGTAACGTCCCAATCGATCGAGTAGTCGTCGCAGACGAGGAAATGCCCAAACTCGTGCACTGCGGCGAGGCGCCGCCTTCCAACCTTTTGCGCGCTGTTGACAATCGAGACGCCAGTAGCGTCCCGCAATAGCACTGTGCCGGCATCAGCTGTATCAGTGCCGAGGTCGCGGGTGAACACCAGCAATCCTGCATCCCCAAACAAGCGCTGTAGGTCCTTGGCGGGCGCGTCGGCTTCAAGTTCCAAGGACTCCCGCGCTCGCCTAGCCATGGCCTCAGCGTCCGCAGGAGTCAGCGGCACATCAAGTTGATCCGTTTGGTCTTCTCGACGGCGCAGAGCGCCCAGCTCTTGGACAAGTTCAACGTCGGCGACTAGCTGTTCCAGGGATGCGTCGATTTGCGAGTCGACAACCTCGAGCCCCTGCGACGAACGGTGTGAGACGATCGCGGGAACGGGGTCAGCGAAAAACGATGCCATCCGGACCCGGAGCGCCTCGGCGATCTGCGAGAGTTCTAGGGCTGAGACCTTCCGGGTGCCGTTCTCGATCTTGTTCACCATCGTGCGATCCAACTGCAGTCGCTCACCGAGATCAGTTTGGTTCAGCCCCCGGCGTTCCCTGGCTTCGCGAATACGCACGCCAAGGTCGGCCGATGTCATCTCAGTCATGTGTGCGATTCTCGCACATATGACTGAGAGCGTCACTACCAGAACCACGCTCCGCTGGCTACGACGCGAGTGACTCCGATCGCTGGCTATCCAGTGCCACCGCGACGGAGTCGAGGTCGTCCTCGAAGAGCTCCGCATACGTATCGAGCGTCATCGCCGCGCTCGCGTGACCGAGCATCCGCTGTACCGCCTTGACGTTCGCCCCGGCGCTGATCGCGAGCGACGCCGCGGTGTGGCGCAGGTCGTGAGGAGTCACCCGGGGCATGATCGGCGGCGTTTCCTCTCCACGCGCCTTTGCCTCGGCGGCAGCCTTCGCATCCTCAGCGCGGATCCTCTTCACGGCACCCGCGAACCACCCCGAGACGGCGTTGCCCGGCCGGAGGTATCCCCCGAACTCCGCTGGCCAGAGCAGATCGTCGAGCGCCTTCCCCTTCACCGCCGCGCGCACGGCCTTATCCAAGAACGCCGGGTAGACCACCGCGCGACGCTCATGCGTCTTCGGCGTGCCGACCTGCACATGCCCGTTGACCTCGACCGCGTTCTCTTCGATCAGCACCCGGCGACGCTTGAGATCGACGTTCCGGACTCGGATGCCAGTGACCTCACCCCAGCGCAGTCCGGTGTACGCGGTGAAGCGGACGACATCGGGATAGCGGGAGGCAGCCGCCACACGCTCCACCTGCTTGTGGCTGAGATACGGCTTCGGCTTCTTGGACTTCTTCGGCGTCTTCACGTCGCGCGCCGGGTTCGCCGGGATCCGTCGGTCCCGCACCGCGCCGTCGAGGATGGATGCCAACACTCCGTGGCACCGCTTCACCGTCGTCGGCGACTTGGTCGCGGCGAGCTCGGCGATCCATGCGGCGACCTCAGTGTGCCGAATCGAACCGACTCGTCGGGCTCCCCATCTCGGCTCGACGTGGATCCTCCACGAGCTCTCGTCCGAGTGATATGTCGAGGGCTTTACGGCGGCCTCGTGCGCGACGAGCCAATCCACGCCGAGCGCCGCGATCGGGGCATGCGCATCGCTCGGTGCGATGTACGTACCGGCAGACTTCGACACTTCAACCTCGGCGATGTACGCCTCCGCGTCGCGCTTGCGGAGGAAGCCGCCCTTACGAGCCGTCTTGCCGTCGGGCTTGCGGTATCTCGCCTCCCAGCGCTTGCCAGCCTTCGTGTCGTACGCGTACGCGGAGCCCATACGGACAGTCTGCCGTGGGCCTCAGACGTCGGTGCAAATGTGAGCGTGTCGCACCGAAAGTGTAAGTGCTGCGACATAGCGTCGAAGCAGATAAAGAACACCCCGCTGACGCCGTGACAGGACCGCAAGGTTGAGAAGCACGGGGCAACAACAGTCAGATAGCCACCGGGAAGTACTGCTCGAAGCGAGCTGGGGCCGGAAGATCCGAACAAGGACTTCCGACCATGCCTTCTTCCGCTTCCCTTGAAGACCGTATCGCCGCGCTCGAGGCCCGCCTCGCCGGCCCGAGTGCTCCGGTGCTCGACAGCCTCCTGACCATCCCGATGCTCGCTGAGCGCATCAAACAGACCGAACGCACACTGTCTGAGTGGCGCATCCGTGGCGATGGACCCGCCTACATCCGCGTCGGCCGCACCGTTCGCTATCGCCCGGAAGCGGTCGACGAATGGCTCCTCTCGCGCGAATTCACCGGCACCGCGCAGGAGGCCCACTGATGAGCCGCGTCTCCCCCGCGACCGCTCGCAACTGCGTCGTTGTCGCCAATACCGCTGAGCAACTCGAGCTCCGGGAAATCCTCCTCATCGGAGGTGTCCGATGAGCGCCGAAAGCGCCGCCTTCAGCCACGTCCTGGACTTCCGCTGGCGCCAAGGGGACCACAGCATCTCGGAGCCCGCGGCTCGACTGCACGATCTTCGCGCGCTCCAAGCCGCGATCGCGGACGTCGTCGAGATTACCGTCGGCGACGCGCGCGCCGACGACCTCACCTGGACTCAGATCAGCGATGCCCTTGGCATCAGCACTCAGGCTGCCGTGGCTCGATACGGCCGGCACGGCGATCTCCGATGAGCGCCGCAGCCCAAGCCCGCGCCCGCTCGACGGCAGCCGTGTTCGCAGAGGCCCCGGTGATGAACATCAAATGGCGCGCATCCGCTACTCCAACGCGCGGGGGGCTAAAGCTTGCCGAGAGCCCCCCGCACACCTTTTCACCTGGTCAGATCCCGTTTCCCACCATTCACCCGACGCGCTGCGCCGGTCGGCACACGCCTTCCGATGCGCGCCATTTCGCGCGCCATTTGGTGACGCCTGAAGGTAATGGCGCGACGCGGCGGGGTGGGCAGCCATGACCACGCGCAAGGCCAGCGGCCCGAGCGGACACAAGCCGCCCAGGTACGTCACCTTCACCCAGCAGCTCAAGCCGGAGTTCTGGCTCGGGTGGGACGTGGCTCTGATCCTGGCGGGCGACCCGAGAAGGATCGGCGAGGAGGTTCTTCGTCGCTACGAAACGGCCGGCGGCGTCGCGCAGGGTCTCTGGATCATCAAACACGACAGAGACGTCCTCGCAGATGGCTCGAGCAAGGACGACCACGTGCACGTGGTGCTCCAGCAGAGCGCAGGCCCCAACGTCAGCGGCAAGCTGCAATGCCTCGCGATGGACCAGATCTTCGGCTTCGGCTCGAAGAGCGTCGTGAGGGCTGCGCCTGGGCGGGGTATCCACATTGAGAACGCACTGAGCTACCTGATCCACGCGAAGGATCCCGACAAGTACCAGTACGACCCGTCCGAAGTCGTCACGATCCGCGGGACGGACTACCTCGAGATCGAGTCCGAGAATCGCAGGGCGTGGGCGCGCCGCGCCGTGATGGCACGAAAAGCTACCGTCCCGATGCGCGAGTGGAACGAGCTTGGCGACGCACTCGTGCAGAAGGTGCTCGACGGCGAAGTCGATGAGGTCGACATCCTGCGCGACAAGACGCTGATGGATATCTATACGCGCAACGAGTCCAAGGTGAACCTTGCGCTAAAGAACCGCGCCCGGCGGGAGATGCTCTTCGAGGTAGACAAGCTCCGCGCAGGGATCTTCCAGAAGACGATCGTCTGGGCGATGGGAGCCAGCGACCAGGGCAAGACGTACCTCGTCGAGTCGATCGCCGCAGAATTGGCGGCGCGACTGGGCTGGCCTGTGTTCCGTGCGACGGCGAAGAACGGTCCCGATGACTACGCCGGCGAGCCGATCTTCATGATGAACGAGCCGAGCACCAAGGTCATGGAGTGGGCCGACTTCCTGACACTGCTCGACCCTCGACAGGCCGGCCCGATCTCGGCGCGCTTCTACAACAAGCCAGATGCCGCGCCACGGGTGATCCTCATCGCCGTTGCGGTCGACCCCGTCGAGTTCGGCTTCTTCATTCCCGGGAAACGGTCGACCAGCGACTCCCTCGACCAGCTCATTCGCCGGATCACCCTGCTGATCGAAGCGCAGAAGGACGACACCGGCGATCCCCGCTACTCCATCGGGCAGGTTGGAAACGTCACACCCTACATGCGGACGGTGACGGTCCCCGGGCAGCAAGTCGCGGAGCGCGTCTCGCTGACCTACGGCCGCGCCGAGACCGCCTACGCGCTATCGCGGGATGACGCACTCGAGACGGTGCTCTTCCACGTCGCAGAGAGGTCACCTGACGCCGGGTTGGTGATCGACGAAACCGCGTCGATCGCAACGCGACGGCACTTGCACCTCGTCGAACGCGGCATCGTCCACGACTTCGTCCCTCAGCTGATCGCGTCGCCATGGGAGAACGGCTCACCCGCCGCGATCACCCGCGGCGACGACGGGTTCGACGGGAGCGCCGCATGAGCGCGAATACTCGCCCAGTGAGCCGAGAATTCGCGGCGGCGTATCTGATTCGGGAGGCAGGGTCTCTCGAATCGCCGTTCCGTAGGAGGACGACCGGCGCCACAGGGCGGCTGTCGCGCTCCGCGCTGCCCGCGATGCGGGCGTTGCCCTCCGCAGGAGCCCCGACGATCTGGAGCGTAGCGAGAGATTGTCAAAAGGGGCCTCAGACAAATCTCTGTCGCCTGGCACCGAGGGGACCACATCGACCGGCGTTCACGGCGATGGGTGTAGGCGACAGGCGACGGAGATTTGTCGCGGCGACACACCGGGTGGAGAGGCGAAGCCCGAGGCTCCACGTGGTGCGCCGACGCAGTCGATCACCACTTGCCGGTCGACGAGCAACTCCGCCTACGAGAGCTCGGGGATGGGGCAGCGGAAGCAGTAGGAACGAAGGAGGAACACGATGAGCGAACCAACGGGACACGCGGCATTCCACCTGCTGAAGGAGGGGCCGACACACTCTGGAACCGCCACCGGGACGAAGGCCCAACGGCGTGCCGTGCTGAAGGAGTCCATGCGGCATCTCGATCCCAAGGACGTCGCGCGGCATGCGAAGAAGAACCCGAGCATCGTGCCGGCCGACTCCCACCTCAACACCGCATTCGTCAACGACGGCAAAGGTGGATTCGGCGTTGCCTCTACGGTCGGCGAGGTGATCACTTACGGGAACGCTCGTGAGGGCGCCGTGCGCCGAAAGATCAGCAAGGGGTGGACGACCGTCAACCTGTTCGTCGTTCACCTCCCGAAGACTCTGTGCGTGGAGATCGAGGACTACTACCCGCGCGTGCACCGCAATGGTCAGCGTCGACTCGACCCGATCACCGGGGAGCCGATGTCACGGTCGCGATGGGTGGCACGCGACCGCGATGAGGCGATGCGCTACTTCGCTGATGCCGTCGGCTTCCTGGGTGAGCATGTCATCCCCGGCGGGCAGGCGGCGATCCATGGATGGGCCACGAACTTCGACGAGACCACGCCGCACATTCAGCTCATGGCGGACCCGTTCGCGCCCGATCCGAAGGCGCCCGCCACGAAGGCCGGGGCACTGAGGACAGAGCAGAATCAGGCGTACGGTGAACACCGCGAGAAGCGGGATGTGAACGGCAAGCTGATCCACCGACGCGACAAGTTTCGTCAATACCAGGCGGAGATGCGCGAGCACATGCTCGCCCGCGGGTGGCCGGTCGAGAAGGACCCGGGGCCCCGCTCCGGCAAAGGTCAGCCGAACTCCGAGTACCAGGACACCCAGGACGAGAAGGCCGACGCGGCGTCTCACCACGCAGCAGCCCAGGAGGCCGAGGCACGGGCAGAAGCTGCGCAGGCCGACGCGCAACGCACACACGAAGCTGCCGTCGATCTCGTTGCCGATGTGGCCGAAGCGCAGCTGGTCGGCAATCACGAGCTTGAGCTTGAGCGGGAGGAAATGTACGGCGAGTTGGGCGCCGAGCACGCGAAGCTTCGCCGCAAGGAGCAGCAGGTCGACGATGTTCTGAACCTCGAACGCCAGATGATCGCCGCTGATCGAGCCAAGGCGAAGGCTGAGGTCGATCAGGCCCTCGAGCGTCTCGCATCCCAGAACCGCGCCGCCGCTCGCCGGGAGCACGCAGCTGAACAGCGTGAGCGGGATGCCGCGGCGCGAAAGGACGAGGCCGACAGGCAGCTTGCGGAGCTTCAGCGCAAACTCGCCGATGCTCACGAGCTGTTCTTGGCCGCACAGCAGCTGGGCCGCGAGACGGTCGAGCTGGCGAAAGCAGGCGGCGTCCGTCTGCCCGCTTCACAGCTGTCCCGAGTCAAGCAAGCGCGCGTCGCTCACGATGAGCTGGTGCGACGCGTGCTGTCGGGTAGCAAGGATGGCGGAAAGAGTTTGGACCACCAGGAGCTCGACCGCTGACTCCTTGGCGAGGATGACATTGCTCGCGTCGCACTCGGTGTCGACGGCGCGATCCATGGTTTCGTGTCCCCGTCAATCCCCGATCGCCGTGACCTCTGGTTGCCCGCCACCGTTCTGCACCAGTGCCGTTTCGCCCCGCGCACACCATGGATTCCGCGTGTATAGGCCCGAAAATGAGGATGAACGGGCCGCGGCTGCTTGGCCTGACGCCTTCGCCCTCGTCTTCCCTGCGAGTGCACGACCGCACGCACGACGCCCTGGCGCCACCGTTTTGCACCGAGTTGCACCAGGTCGGCCCGCCGAAGGACACGGACCCAACCGCGACACTCCCGGACCGATGGACGACATTCCTCTCGTATACGAGTGCGAACGCATGTTGGTGGCAGGAGTGCGATCTGGGACACCCGACCAGGCTGTTACCTTCACTCACACCAGTCAGGTCCGCGTAGTAGACCTCGAAGGAGCAAACAAAGATGAATGGATCGCGGCGGGACGAATGGCCGCCCTTTCGTATCAAGCTCGTAGAGGAGACGGCGCGCTGCATCGTGGAACAGCGGGCACTGACGAGCCGAGGTGCCGAGCCGTCCTGGGCTGAACTCACGCCCGCAGGGCAGTCGCTGCGAATCGAGGCCGTCGCCGCACTGTTCGACGTGCAGTACCTCGCGATGGACAATCTGATGCAACGAGGCGACCTGCCTTGAACGGTGCCCGCTTGAGCACCCCGACGATAACGACCAGACAGCGCGTCCTCGTCGTACTCGACGTCGACGGCACCATCAGCCCCATCCCACCTCGTGACGGATCGGGTGAGCCAGTGTGGGCCACCCCTGTTGCGGAGCCGGTGCTCGCGGCGCTCCATGAGCTCGTGAGCCGCCCGGGAGTCATGCTGGGGTGGGTGACGAGCTGGGCGCCGGGGATGCTCCAATGGCTCGTCAGAGAGCGCCTGGGCGGACGACTCGATGGCCCGTACCTCCCCGACGAGGACGACTGGGACCGCGGCTGGAGAGCACGCTCCATCGTCGAGACTGTCGCCGACACCGGCGTCGACACGGTCGTGTGGATCGACGATATGGCCGTGCGATCGACGCTGATGCGCGGCCTGGGTCGCGCCGGACTCGAACCCGCAGTGTTGGTGATCCGGCCAGACATGTACATCGGCGTGACGTTGCAGCAGGCGCGTCACGCCGCACGGTTCATCGACGCGGTCCGCTGAGGGGTGACTACCGCTCGGCGCTCGGTCCACCGACGCTGGCATGCATCCGCGCTTGGAGCCGCTGCAGGCGCCCAGCACGTTCCCGCGCTGCCAGGATCCGGATCGCGTCGCGGAGTAGTGCGTCGCGGTCACCCTCGGTGTAGATCCCCGTCAGCCGGTCGAATTCGATCACGTCATCCGACTCGAGGACGAACTCGACGATCTCGCTTGCAATGTCCGCCTCCTCATCGCGGCGTCAAGTGAACTCGACTCAATCGATGTCGTAGACGCCGGGGTTTGGTCCCTGAAGCTGGCGGCACACCCTCGTGCAAGCCAGATCAGATGTCACCTATTCGTGCAGCAGTCCCCGCGGCGCGATAGCACTCAGTCCCGCGTAGGCCTTCAGCCGCAATTGCTCGAGGCGTGCGTGCCTCGTGCGCGATCCGTGCGTAAGTCCTGCGGCCAGCGTGCACCCGGGTGCGGGACTCGACGGCCGGACACCCAATTCTCCGCGGCCCTGCGTGACCTGTCCGTCGTCCGTGCGTGGGCCGTGCGGGATGCGCGCGACTCCCGTGCGTCGTAACGGCAATGCGTGTCGAGTGCGTTCGCCGTGCGTGATTGGGGCGGCGATCATGCGCCGAATGCGCGCTGCGGGTGTCAATGCGCTCGTTGCAAGGGTCGTCGCCTGGAAATGGCGCCTGTCAAGTGGACGGACGGCCGCTCCCTCAATCGCTCAACGCAGTCGACGGGAGCGTCCGGATCGTCGCCGCGATCGCCCGAAGCGCAGCCGGCGATACTTCGCCCCGCACGCACATGTGCCCCAGCGTGGCGCCTGCGTCATCGAGCGCTTGCTGGAGCTCCCGTTGAGCGGCGGCAAGGTCCTCGCAGCTTTTCTCCTGGATGTCGGTAGTGCCTTCCATGCGGGCCACGCTAGGGCGTTGTCGCGCGGCGAGCCAGCAACGACGGCGGTTGAGCAGCTCCATGATCAGATCTGCCTCGTTTACGAGGGGAGAGCGATTCGTGTCGACACGCCGGGAGCAGTTCGGGCGTCGACCAGTGGTCCGAGCACTGCCGCGAGATACCCTCACCACGACCGCGGCGCCCACATGCGCTAATGCGGGCTCTACGGGATCGGGCCGTGGGACGGCGCCGTCTACCCGGGAATCCTCAGTATCCGGAGATCAATCTCAGCAGCGCACCCCTCAACCGACAGGTAGTGATGCCCGCCGCCCCATCGCTCAAGGCGAAGTCGCGGAGCGAGGTACGGAGACTGGATCTGCTTCAGAATCGCCGGCATGGGATCCGGGGCGGCAACGGGGACAATGAGTTCGACCGCGAAGCGTTCAGGAATGTTCCACCAGGAGTCGATGGCGGCTACGTCTCTGTGGAGTAGGAGACCCAGACGCCTGGCGATGACGCTTGCGGCGCGCGTTGCGTCGACGGATCGCCTGGGGCCTGAGGACTCTTGCGGCGCCAACCAGTCTCCGGCATCGACCGATTCCTCCCCCACCTCTTGCAGTACTTCCCGCCGGTAGCTCTCGAACCCCTCCATCGAGATGCCCTCGAACGTGACGAGTCCGTCTTGCCCCAGCAGGAAGAAGCTGACGCCGCGACCGCGACGGAAGTCCCTGTAGCGCAACCCGGGGATCCCGTTCTCGACCGCGTCCCCGCCTCGGGCCCACCGCGGGAGCAGCCCGTGGAGCTTAGGGGCGACGTCAGTGCCGCGCACTCGCATCGAGAAGTGGCCAGCGTCGGTGACGATCCCGTCCGGGACGAATTCGGCTTGGCGGCTTGCCCCGCGCTGAGGGTCGTAGAGATACCCCAGCCTCCCGAGCACGAGTCCCTCAAGGCGCTCTTGTTGCGCCGACGGACTTGAGACCACCGCCGTGCCGGGCACGAGTGAACGGACGTGTCGCAGGGACCGGGTGTACGGCTCAATGAGGGCGGCGCTCCTCATACGGGCGCGAGATTGCAGTGCTGTCTTCATGATGCTCCAGATGAACACCGCCGACCCGATGCATCAGAGGGGCACCGAAGATACTGAAGCCGTTGAACTGCTCGGGGGAGCCGAGCTCCTTTCCCGGCGAGAACAGGTCGGTGAACGCGCCGTGGTGGGATCCGAAACCCCACAAGAAGCATACGAACCGTCGCCTCCACCCCGACCCGCAACACGCATCATGATCCGAGGCGCCAATAAGATCACGAGAGGGCATTGCTGCGCCCGCTTCGTGTCGGCGCGGCTAGGTTGCGGCTGCGGGGCGCCCAGTGTCGGATGCCTCTGATGACATTACGAACGTGAAGGTGAACGATCCATGGCGAGGCTGAACCTCAAGGCCGTCGAAGAACGCGTCGCACCTCTGGCCCGCCGCGAGAGCTACGACCGTGAGTTCGTCTTCGACCTTCTACTCGCCTACGGCAAGCCGCAGAGCAGCGTCACGCGCCTGCGCAACGGCGACTTGAACGTCGCTGCCGAAATCACCACCGAGGTCGCGCAGAAGAAGGTCGTCTATTTCAAGGAGACGGGTGGCGACCCCCTCGAGGTACTCGAGGAACTGAAGACGTCGCCCGATGTGGTGCGATTCAGCACGCGATTCGTCATCGTCACCGACTACGACGAGATGGTCGCCACCGACACTCAGACGGGCGAGACGATCGGGTTCCCGATCCGCGAGATCGATCAGCACTTCACGTTCTTCCTGCCTTGGGCGGGCATGGAGAAGGCGCAGTATGTCGCGGAGGCCCACGCGGACGTCAAGGCCGCCGAGCGTGTGGGCAAGCTCTTCGATGAACTCCTTCAGGCAAACCCCGGCCTGCTCGAGCAACCGCACGGTCGGCACGCACTCAACCTCTTTTTCACACGCCTGCTGTTCTGCTTCTTCGCCGAGGACACGGGGATTTTTGCGGAGAGCCAGTTCACGAACGCTGTCGGTTCACACACCCTCGCAGACGGCTCGGACACTGCCGAGTTCCTGACCGATCTGTTCACCGCGCTCGACACGGCGAGCCCCGCGGACAAGCCGAATCACCTCAGCGCGTTTCCCTACGTCAACGGCCGGCTCTTCACGATGTCGCCGGAACACACCGTGCCAGCGTTCACGAAGAAGGCGCGCCAGGAGCTCATCGACGCCGGCAAGCTCATCTGGCGCGAGATCAACCCCGACATCTTCGGCTCGATGTTCCAAACCCCCGCGATCCCAGTTTTTTCAAGGGATCTGCGGGGGTTTTGGATGGCGGTGACGGTGGGATTTGAACCCACGGTAGGGGGTTACCCTACACAACTTTTCGAGAGTTGCACCTTCGGCCGCTCGGACACGTCACCGCCGACAAGCTTACGTCACGTTCGCCGATGCCGCGAATCGGCCGCGAGCCCCGGCATCCACTCGAGAATCACCCCAGTTCGAGAGCGCCGTGGATCACGTCGACCACGTGTGAGGGCTCGTCGATTCCGACGGCGTAGACGTACGTGGCCGTGAACCCGATGCCGGCCAGCGACTCGGCCAGCGAGGCCAGCGACGACGCGGTCGACTCGGGCGTGATCGCCACCATTGCGGTCTTCTCGATCGTGTCGTAGTCGCGACCGACGTCGTCGCAGTGGGCGCGCAGCACGTCGAGCTTGTGGGTGGGCAGTTCGTCACGCACGCCGAGGTTGCAGGCATCCGCGTACTGGGCGACCAGGCGCAGGGTCTTCTTCTCTCCCCCGCCACCGATGAGCAGATACGGATGCGGGCGGCTGATCGCCTGGGGCGAGTTGAGGGTGCGCTCGAGCTGCCAGATGGCGCCCTCGTAGGGCTCCTCGGAGTCCGACCACATCTGCAGGCAGATCTGCAGCGTCTCTTCGAGCTCGCGGAACCGCTGCGCGACCGGCGGGAACGGGAAGCCGAGCCCGCGGCACTCCTCGTCGTTCCACGCGGCGCCGATGCCGAGACCCATGCGCCCACCCGACAGCACATCGAGCGTCGTCACCTGCTTCGCCAGCAGCGACGGATGGCGGTAGATCACCCCCGAGACGAGGGTGTGCAGCAGCGCCGTCTCGGTATGCGCGGCGATGAACCCGAGCGTCGCGTACGCCTCGAGCATCTCGTGCTCGACGGGGCCGAGGCCCGGCAGCTGCCAGAAATGGTCCATGACCGTGATGCGACGGATGCCGGCGGCCTCGGCGTTCCGCACGTGCGCGGCGAGCGCGGGGCCGAGACTGTGGGCGCCGCTGCGCCACGTGAAGTCCGCGATGTGGATCCCGTAGTCCATGCGCGTCGCCCTTCCGGAGCGAAGGGGTCCGCTCCACGGGGTCAGGCTAGCGACTGCGCCCGACACTCGACAGCACCCGATTCGGAAAAGTGGATGCCGCGGTCCGCCACCGCCGCGATCGCCCGGGCGGCGGCATCCACCCTCCCCGATGTCGACGCCCGGGGCTAGCGTGGGGCAGGTGACCGAGGACGCCCCCGCCGCACCGGCGGACCGCATGGCGACGACGCAGCGCTTGGTGCTGTGGATCGCCGTGCTGGGGTCGTTCGTGGCTTTCCTCGACGGCACGATCGTGAACGTCGCGCTGCCGGCGATCAGCGACGAGCTGGGCGGCGGCCTCACGACGCAGCAGTGGGTCGTCGACGCATACCTCATCACCCTGGGGGCGCTGATCCTCGTCGCCGGCTCCGTCAGCGATGCGTACGGGCGCGTGCTCGTGCTGCGCATCGGGCTGATCGGATTCGGCGTGGCGTCCATCGCGATCGCCGCCGCCCAGTCGTCGGAGTTCCTCATCGTCGCGCGTGCGGTGCAAGGCGCGGCCGGTGCGTTCCTGGTGCCGAGCTCGCTCGCGCTCATCACGTCGAACTTCACCGGCGCGGCGCAGAGCCGCGCCATCGGAATCTGGACGGCGATGACCACGTCGGCGATGATCGTCGGCCCGCTGATCGGCGGTCTGCTCGTCGACCTGGCGTCGTGGCGGCTCGCCTTCCTCATCAACGTCGTCCCGATCGCCGCGACGCTCGTCCTGCTCGCGCGCGGCGCGTTCCGCGACGTACGACATCCGGGCGCGTCCATCGACTGGGTGGGCGCCGTGCTGTGCACCCTCGGTCTCGGCGGAATGGTCTACGCCCTCATCGAGCAGCCGAACGCCGGCTGGACGGCCCCGAGCATCTGGATCCCGCTCCTGGCGGGCGCCATCCTGTTCGTCGCGTTCATCGCGCGGCAGCGGTTCGTGAAGCATCCGATCCTGCCGCTGGACCTGTTCACGGTGCGCAACTTCTGGACGGGCAACGTCGCGACCGCGTTCATCTATGGCGCACTCGCGTTGAACGGACTGGTCGTCGTCGTATACCTGCAAGAGGGGCCGGGGCTCCCCGCGACTCTCGCCGGCCTCGCGAGCCTGCCGATGACCGTCATCATGATCTTCCTGAGCTCCCGCGCCGGCGCCTGGAGCGGCCGCTGGGGCCCACGCCTGTTCATGACGGTCGGCCCGATCACGATGGGCGTCGGTGCGCTGCTGCTGCTCACCACGACCACCGAGTTCTCGTACTGGTGGCAGATCCTCCCCAGCATGATCGTGATGGGCGTAGGCCTCGCACTCACCGTCGCTCCCCTCACCTCCGCGATCCTCGGTGCGATCGAGCCCGCCCGCTCGGGCATCGCGTCGGCGGTGAACAACGCCGTTGCGCGCGTCGCCGGTCTCGTCGCCGTCGCCCTTCTGGCCGTCATCGTCGGCGGTTCCCTCGACCTCGACGGCTTCCACCGCGCCGCGATCGTGACCGCCGCGCTCATGATCGCGGGCGGTGTCACGTCGTTCCTCGGCATCCGCAATCCCCCGCGCGACCCCGAGCCCTCCACCTCGTCGACGTCGTCGTGAGGAGAGTGGATGCCGCCTCTCGGCCGCACCCGGCCGCCACCGTCGAAGCGCGCCGGGGCGAGGCATCCATCCGCTCCCATTGACACGGCCGAACACGCTGGCCCCGCCGCGGTCCGCCCTGCCAGACTGGCCGCATGGCCGTCATCGAGAACTCGAAAGTCACCGTCGTCGGAGCCGGCAGCGTCGGCGCCAGCACCGCCTACGCCGCGCTCATCCGCGGATCGGCGCGCCACGTCGCGCTCTACGACATCGCGACCCAGAAGGTCGAAGCCGAGGTGCTCGACCTCGCCCACGGCACCCAGTTCACGGGCTCCAGCGACATCATCGGCGGCAGCGACCTGTCGGTGGTCGAAGGTTCGCACGTCGTCGTGATCACGGCGGGCGCCAAGCAGGACCCGGGGCAGACCCGCATCGAGCTGGCCGGCGTCAACGCCGGGATCATGAAGAAGATGATGCCGCAGCTGCTGGAGGCGGCACCCAACGCGATCTACGTCATCGTCACCAACCCCTGCGACGTGCTGACGGTGCTCGCACAGGAGCAGACCGGCCTGCCGCCCGAGCGCATCTTCGCGTCGGGCACCGTGCTCGACACCTCGCGCCTGCGGTGGAAGCTCGCCGAGCGCGCCGGCGTCTCGACGTCGAGCGTCCACGCCTACATCGTCGGCGAGCACGGCGACACCGAGTTCCCGCTGTGGTCCAAGGCGACGATCGGCACCGTCCCGATCCTCGAATGGGTGACGCCGCGCGGCGACCGCATGACGACCGAAGAGCTCGACCAGATCGCGATCGACGTGCGCGACGCCGCCTACAAGGTCATCCAGGGCAAGGGCGCGACGAACTACGCCATCGGCCTGTCGAGCGCCCGCATCATCGAGGCGATCCTCGGCGACGAGAGCGCGGTCATGCCGGTCTCGCCGGTGCTGCAGGACTTCCACGGCGTGAGCGGAGTCGCCCTGTCGGTGCCGTCCGTCGTGAGCGCCGCCGGCGCCGTCCCGATCCATGAGACGCAGTTCGACGCCCGCGAGCTCGAGCTCTTCCACCGCTCGGCCGACGCGCTGCGCGAGGTCGCCGACTCGCTGCGCTGAGTGCTGTGGAGAGTGGATGCCGGCGGCCCCGGCATCCACTCTCTTTCGGTTCTGCGTCCATCAGTTCGGCGTCAGCTCCGCAGCCACCTCTGGCGGATCGCACGCCGGCGCGATTCCGCACGAAGCGACTGGAGGATCGAGAACTCGTTGCGCCGCCGGGCCCGTGTCGGGGGCCGCACGTACGCTGAACGCATGGCAGCACCCCGACGCCCCACCCAGACCGCGCCGTATCGGTGCACCGAATGCGGGTGGACGACGCACAAGTGGGTGGGCAGGTGCGGCGAGTGCCAGCAGTGGGGCACGGTGGTCGAGGCCGCGGAGCAGACGGGAATCCTGCGATCGGTGACGCCCGTCGCGCCCGGGGCCGCGCGGGCGGCACAGCCGATCACGCGCATCGACACCTCGGACGTACCGCGACGCACGAGCGGCGTGGGCGAGTTCGACCGCGTGCTCGGAGGCGGCATCGTACCCGGCGCCGCCATCCTGCTGTCGGGCGAGCCGGGCGTCGGCAAGTCGACGCTGCTGCTCGAGGTCGCAGCGCAGTCGGCGCGCGCCGGCCGTCGCGTACTCTACGCGAGCGCCGAGGAGTCCACGGCCCAGGTGCGACTGCGCGCGGAGCGCACGGGCGCGCTGCACGACGAGCTGTACCTCGCGAGCGAGACCGACCTGGCGACCATCCTCGGGCACGTTGACGAGGTCGCGCCTGAGCTGCTCATCGTCGACTCGGTGCAGACGGTGTCGTCCGCCTTGTCCGAGGGCATGGCCGGGCATCCATCGCAGGTGCGCGAGGTCGCCGCGACGCTGATCCGCATCGCGAAGGAACGCTCGATTCCGACGATCATCGTCGGCCACGTCACGAAGGATGGTTCGATCGCCGGTCCGCGCATCCTCGAGCACCTGGTCGACGTCGTGTGCCAGTTCGAGGGCGACCGGCAGACCTCGCTGCGCTTCGTTCGCGCGCTCAAGAACCGATTCGGTCCGACCGACGAGGTCGGCTGCTTCGACATGACCGGCGCCGGCATCGCCGAGGTGCCCGACCCGAGCGCGCTGTTCCTCGGGCACGGCACGACCGAGCCGGGCACGTGCGTGTCGATCGCCCTCGAAGGCCGGCGGGCGCTTCCCGTCGAAGTGCAGGCGCTCGTGATCGACAGCAAGTCGCCCAACCCGCGACGCATCGTCAACGGCGTCGACGCCGCTCGCGTCGCGACGGTGCTGGCGGTGCTCGAGAAGCGGGTCGGCGTGAAGACCTCAGACAAGGACGTCTACGTGTCGACAGTCGGCGGGGTCCGGTTCGTCGAGCCGGCAGCCGACCTCGCGATCGCCCTCGCGGTGGCAGGCGCCGTCACCAACCTCACGATCCCCCGTCACCTGGCCGCGGTCGGCGAGCTGAGTCTCGCGGGTGAGATCCGGCCGGTCACGCAGGCCGCGCAGCGGCGCAGCGAGGCCGCGCGGCTGGGCTACCGCGACCTCATCGACAATCGGTCGGGGCGGCTCCGTGGCGCACTCGACGATGTGCGCGCCCGCACGAAGGGCCGACCGGGCGACGACGTCCCCGACTTCTGAGTCCCGCCCGCAGCCGGAGTCAGAGCGGAGACACCTGCCAGACCTCGAGGTCGCCGCAATCCTCCGGCACATAGCCGGGCGGCTCCGGGGCGAGGCCACCGCCGAGCGAGATCTCATCCCCGTCGCGATACTCCTCGCCGCGCCAGGTGAGCACCTCGCCGTTCCAGGTGGCGTCGCCCGCCGGAAAGCTCACCACGGTGGCCGTGCCCGCGCTCCCGGCGGACGGCTCGACGCGAACGCATCCGCCATCCGTCCGCAGCACGCCGCCGAGCAGCGCATCCATGCCGTAGTCGGGCCGCTCGTGCACGGCGAGCGGCCCCGACGACGGAACCTCGCCCGCCGCGCACGAGGCGAGGGCGAGCGACAGCGCCGCGGTCACACCCGCTGCCAGGATCCGGGCGAGCGTCTGCGTCGGGGTGAGGGGCATCGGGCCTCCAGAGAGCCGGCGCTCAGCGTCCCCGTGAGCGGCGGCGCCGCTGCGGGTCGACGAAGCCGAGCGCGATCGGGATCACGAGTCCGGCTGCGCACACCATGCCCACCAGGAGGTATTCCACCCCGCGAGCATGCCCCAACGCGCCCGCCGCCCGCGCACCGCGGTCGGTGTGTCGCGGATGCCCCGCAGATGCCCGCGTCAGGCGTCGAGCGCCGCGATGATGTCGGCGGGTGTCGCCTGCATCGGATGTGGGCCGGCGATGTCGAAGAAGACGGTGGTGATGCGGTCCTGGTGGGTCCCGAGGAACGCACGCAGCCATCCCGGCGACTGCAGGGCGACGCCCGGCGGCAGTGCGGCCGGCTTGTGGGCGGCATCGCTGAACAGCAGCAGGGCGAGGTCACCGGTCTTCGGATCGCGGTAGGTCCACACCTCGCCGACGTCGAGCGGGTTGTCACGCTGCCCGGCCTGCATGAGCGGCACGACCGTCGGGCCGTGGCGCAGCGCGAACGCGACCGCCGCCATGTCCTGCGTCTGCAGCGCGTCGCTCAGCTGCGTATTGCGGAACTCCAGAGGTTCCTTCGCCTTCTTCGCGCGCTTCTTGCCTGCCACCCCACCAGCCTAATCAGCGGATGGATGCCGCACTGCGGGCCGCGGCATGTGCCGCGGTGCACGAGGCGTCAGGCGAGGAACCCGCGCAGCAGCGCCTCCGACCCTGCCAGGTGCTCGAGGATCGCCGCGACGGCGGCATCCGGGCGTCCCGCGAGGATCGCGGTGACGATCCGCTCATGCTGCGCGTTGGAGTGCTCGATGTTGCGGTGCAGCAGCGGGAACGTGTTGAGCCACTCGTTGACCCGCGCCCGGTTCTCGGCCGCGAGGGCGACGAGCGAGGGGATGCCGGCGGCCTCGGCGATGGCGAGGTGCAGCTGGGTGTCGAGCCGCCGATAGTCGGACTCGTCGGCCGCAGCCACGGCCTCGTAGTGCGCCCACAACTCGGCGCGGGCCGTGGCGTCGAGCGTGCGTGCTGCGGCGGTGCGCGCAGCCCCGGCCTCGAGCACGCGCCGCATGCCCAGGACGTCCTCCATCTCTTCGGCCGTGACCTCGCGCGGGTTCTCCGGCTGCGGCAGCGGGTCGGCGACGAACGTGCCGCCGTAGCGGCCGCGTCGGCGCACCAGATACCCGGCATCGGCGAGCTCGCGGATCGCTTCGCGCACCGTGTCGCGGCTGACCGCGTACATCGTCGCGAGCTCGCGTTCGGAGGGCAGCGACTCCCCTGGCGGCACGACGCCGAGCCGCACGGTCTGCACGAGTCTCGCCGTGGTGTCTTCGAGCGCGTTGCCCTCGCGCACCGGCCGGTAGACGGCCTTGCGCACCTCCGGCAGCGGCGCGTCGGTCATGGCTGCAGCGCGGACGACAGCGCGAAGGTGGATGCCTCGGCCACCAGCCCCTCGAAGAGCCGGCGATCCTCGGGGTTCTCTTCGGGGTGCCACTGCACGCCGACGACGTATCCCTCTCCGTCGGACTCGAACGCCTGCACCAGCCCGTCGTCGGTGCGCGCGGAGGCGATGAGCCCCTCGCCCAGCCGGTCGATGCCCTGGTGGTGGTAGCTGTGCACGTCGAGCGCGCCCGCGCCGATGAGGTCCGCAAGCCGCGAGTGCTCGTCGACGAGGACTTCGTTGACCGCGAAGACCCCGCCGCCGAGCTGGTACCGCTCCGTGCCCAGCACGTCGGGCAGGTGCTGATGAAGGGTGCCGCCGCGCCCGACGTTGACCAGCTGCAGCCCACGGCAGATCGCGAGCACCGGCATGCGCCGCCGCTCCGCCCCGCGGAACAGCGCGAGCTCCCACGCGTCACGGTCGGGTCGGGCCGGATCGGTGAGTGGATGCCGCACCGCGCCGTACAGCGCAGGCTCGACGTCCAGCCCACCGGTGAGCACGAGACCGTCCAGTCCGTCCAGCACCGCCTCTGCCGCCGCCTGGACGTCAGGCTGAGGCGGCAGGAGCACCGCGATGCCGCCGGACGAGGTCACGCCGTCGAAGTACTGCTGCGGCAGGAAGGCCGCCCGAACGTCCCACACACCCTGCGTCGTCTGCTCAAGGTAGGTCGTCAGGCCGATCACCGGCTTTCTCGTGAACCCCAACTCCCGCCATCCCCTCAAAAGTTCTGCCTCAAAGGTAGACACAGCGTACCAATAGGGGTGACAATCGTCGAAAGCACGCACGACCGGTTGTTCGGCTACACCCGGTGCGGGGAGCGGGGCGGTCCGGGGGGACGCCCCGCTCCGCGGTTTCTGCGGGGCGTGCCGCGCCGCAGAGCGAACGCCGAGCCCAGCTCAGTAGAGCAGGAACTGCTTCGGCTGGATCGACGGGATGCCGCCGATCTCTACCGTGAGGTTGTACGAGGCGCCGCCGCCCGGCGCGCGCGGCCGGGTCTCGTCGGCACAGGTGCCGACGGCGGAGCGTGTGCGATCCCAGGCGAGAGCCGACGCGCTGGACACCGTCTGACCGGCGGCGATGGTCACGATCATGTCGCTCGGCTCACTCTGGCAGTCGGTCGAGCGCCACCACACGTCGTCGCCGCTCGTGACTGTGAAGGACTGGCCGCTCGTCCCCACGTTCAGTGTGCAGTCGGGGCCGTTGTTGGTGAGCTTGATGGAGAACTGCGGGCTCTCATCGCCGGAGTACGTGTCGGCCGAGGTCACAGCCTCGACCGAGACCGCGCTGGCTACGCACGGCAGCGCCGTGGACGTCGGGCCCGGGGTGGGCGTCGCATTGTCCGTGGCGCCGGCCGTCGTGCCCGCATCTCCGGCGTTGGCGTCTCCCGCGACCTCGGTGGCGCCGGAAGAGGGCACCGGCAGGGCGTCGGTCTGATTCTGCTTCGTCGTCTGCGCGTCTTTGGCGTCCGCCTGATCGGCGCCGGCCCAGGGCTGAGCGATGAGCAGCCAGACCACGGCGACGACCATGAGCACTCCGACGAGCAGCACCATGCGCCTGCGACGGTACACCGCCGGAGAGTGGCGACGTCGCGCGGTGGTGCCGGTCATGCTGACAGGCTAAACCGCGGCCGCCGGCATCCCGAACCGGCGCGCGCCGAGCCGTGAAACCCTGAGGTTCGAGAACGCCCGGTCAGAGGCGCTTGAGCATGCGGGTGTTGCCGAGCGTGTTCGGCTTCACGTGCGCGAGATCGAGGAACTCGGCGACGCCCTCGTCAGGCGAGCGGATGAGCTGCGAGTACACGTCGGGATCCACGACCTGCTCGCCGATCGGCTCGAAACCGCGGCGCGTGAAGAAGTCGACCTCGAACGTCAGGCAGAACAGGCGCGACAGGCCCAGAGTGCGCGCGTTCTGCTCGAGACCGTCGACGATCGCACGGCCGACGCCGTGGTGCAGCCAGCCGTCGGCGACGATGAGGGTGCGTACCTCGCCGAGATCCTCCCACATCACGTGCAGCGCGCCGCAGCCGATGAGCTCGCCGTCGGCGTCCTCAGCGACGAGGAACTGCTGCGTGGCCTCGTAGAGCACCACGAGGTCCTTGCCGAGCAGGATGCGCCGCTGCACGAACGGCTCGAGGAGGGCCTGAATGCGCCGCACGTCACGCGTGCGCGCCGGCCGGATCGTGAACTCTGCCACCCGTCAAGCGTAGAACCCCGTTCCCGGTCGTCGAGCGAGCGACGAGGGAACGAGACGAAACAGTCGGGGCGTGGTCACTACGAGAGTCATGCGCCCGCGCCGGTGGGGAGCGTACGGCCGAGGTAGAGGGAAGAGTCACCCCGCCCGACGTCAGTGAATCCGAGCCGTCGATAGAGGCGGATGGCGCCTTCGTTGTCCGTTCCGACGTTGAGGTGTATGCCGCGCACGCCCTCGTCCGCGAGCAGCGCGCACAGCTCCTCGATGAGGGCGCCCCCGACTCCCCGGCCGCGCAACCGCTCCATCATGTCGATGTGCAGGTGGGCCGGATATTCCCCGACCACGTCATCGGGCGCCAGTTCCGGCGAATGCAGCAGCTCGACGATCTCCTGATCCGCGCGCGGGCGCGGGCGATCGAGGGGCAGGTCGGCGCGCAGCCCCGGCAGCCAGTGCTCCTCGACCCACGCCTCGTGGGCGCGCGTGTCGCGGGCGCACAGGAGGTACCCGGCGACGCCCTGGTCGTCGACCACCACGATCGAACGGGTCCCGGGGGCCACCAGATACGGCCCCACGTAGACGTGTCCGAGCAGCTCAGGCGACCGCTCCGAGCCGTCATCGGGCAGACCGTTCTCGTGGCAGATGCGATAGACGACCGGCAGATCGTCGACCCTGGTGGCACGCGTGTACACGGCGACACGATAGCCGACGGCGCACCACGAGGCCCCATCTCGAGAAGTGGATCGCAAAGTGGTCTAGTTCGCGGGCCGATTCCAGCACGGACGGCGGGTGCTCGCGACAACGCTTCGCCCCGTGAGCGAGCGACCGCTCCACTCGGAATTGGTCTAGGCACTGGTTTGCACTTCGCGATCGGATGAGTTCTACTCTCCTCGTGTTCTCAACGTCGAAGACACGCACCCGCGATCTGCTGCGCGGCCGACTGCGTGACCTGATCGCAGAACTCGGCCCTGGACGCCGGCTGCCGGGCGAACGCGAGCTGTCCGTAGACTGGGGCGTCGCGCGCATGACGCTGCGCGCCGCGGTGGACGAGCTCGTCGGCGAAGGGCTGCTCGAGCGTCGCCGCGGCTCGGGCACGTACGTCGTGTTCAGCCCCGTCCTGCACGTGATCGGCCTCACGTCCTTCACGCACGATATGCGCGCGCGCGGCATCGAGCCGAGCAGCCGCGTCCTCGAGTTCCGCACGATCACCGCCGACGACGCCCTCGCGTCGCAGCTGCGCGTGCCTGTCGGCTCGCCCGTGTTCCGCCTGCTGCGCCTGCGCCTCGGCAATTCCGAAGCCATGGCGATCGAGAGCGTGCACCTTCCCGTCGCCTACGCGCCCCACCTGACGCGCAGCGATCTCGACGGATCGCTCTACGAGGCCCTCGCATCGCGGCACGACCTCGTCGCGAGCGCCGCGAGCATGCGCATCGAGCCGGTGCTCCCCGCTCCGGCGAGCGCAGAGCTTCTCGGAATCGGCCCGGACCAGGCGTGCCTTCGCGTGAGCATGATCGACCGGGATCTCTCGGGCCGCATCGTCATGCTCGCCACGTGCGTCTACCGCGGCGACAAGTACCAGCTGCGAGCAGAGGTCGGCGGCGGGGCGGGCGTCGTCGAGGGCGGGGCCGGGTCATGACCGTCGCTGAGACCCGCATCCTCGCGGTGGACGGCGGACAGTCGGCAGTGCGCGTCCGATTGTCGTCGGGTGGTGCGGCCTCCGCGCCAGGCGTGAGCTGGCGCGGTCCCGAGACGCTCGCTTCCGTCGCCGCCACGATCATCGACTCCTGGCAGGCGGCGGGCGCCGAACCGGTCGGCACCGCCGTCCTCGGCCTGACGACAGTGCCGAGCGACCGTGCCGGCTGCGCGCGCCTCGCGGAACTCGTGTCGGACGCCGTGGGCGCCGACCGAGTCGTCGTCTGCGACGACGGCATCACCTCCCACGCCGGCGCGTTCCACGGCGGCTGGGGTGTCGCACTCTCCGTCGGAACCGGCGTCGCCTGCGCGCTACGCGGGCCGGCGGACTCCACGACGCGCCTCATCGGCGGCCACGGATACCTCCTCGGCGATGAAGGCGGCGCATACTGGATCGGCCGAGCAGGGCTCGGGGCGGTGCTTCGCGCCGGAGACGGACGCGGTCCCGGCACGATCCTCGCCCGAGCCGCCGAGGCGCAGTTCGGCGCGTTGTCCGACCTGCCGATCCGTATCCATTCGTCGGATCGCGCCGTCGACGAGATCGCGCACTTCGCGCCGGCAGTGCTGGTGGCGGCAGCGGGCGACGACCGGGTCGCCATGAACATCATCGACACGGCCGTAGACGAGCTCGCACTCGTCGCCCGCACCGCACGCGAGCACATCGGCGGGCCCGATCGCACGCCGTTGGTGATCCTCGGACGCCTCGGCGCCCAGCTTCGCCCTCGCCTCGTCGAGCGCCTGAGCGCGGAATCGGATGCCTTCGACCCGAGGTCGCCGCTCGGCGATGCCCTGGACGGCGCATTCGTGATCTCGCAGGCCGGTGCCGCCGGCTTGTACACCTGGACGAGAGGCTGACATGCACGACGTATCCACTCCCGACGACCCCGGCCGCCGCTATCTCGCGTGCGTCGTCGACCTCGTGCAAGAGGTGCTCGACACCCAGTGGGACGTCATCACCGAGGCGGCACGGGTCGTCGCGGCAGCGATGGGTGGCCGCCGCGAGATCCACGCCTTCGGATCCGGCCACTCGCACATGCTCGCCGAGGAGCTCTACTACCGCGCGGGTGGCCTCGCCGATGTGCGCCCGATCCTGTTCGAGGGCCTGATGCTGCACGCGAATGCGTCGCTGAGCACGCGGCTGGAGCGGCTCCCGGGCCTCGCACGCGAGATCCTCGACGCCCACGGCGTCGCGACCGGCGACGTCCTGTTCGTCTTCTCCAACTCTGGCCGCAATCAGGTCACGACCGAGCTCGCCGCCGAGGCGGGCGTCCGCGGCCTCACCGTGATCGCGGTCACCAGCGTGACCCACTCGCAGGCGACGACCCCGCGCGGCGGCGGGCGCCGGCTGCTCGAACTGGCCGACATCGTGATCGACAACCGCGGCGCGCTCGGCGATGCGGCCGTCGAGGTGCCCGGCTTCGCCCGCCGCGTCGCCCCGACGTCGACCGCGGTGGGCGCCGCCATCGTCAACGCCGTCGTCGCGCAGAGTGTCGGATTCGCCGTCGCGGCGGGCATCGAACCCCGCGTCTACGCGAGCAGCAACGTCGACACGGGCGATGCGATCAACGACGCGATCCTGGGGCGATCGTGACGGCGGCAGGCGCCGGGGCGCCGGCGTTCGCGATCCGCGGGGTCGTCGAGGGCTTCTACGGCACGCCGTGGACCCACGAGGACCGGCTCGACATGATCCGCTTCATCGGCGAGCGCGGGATGAACCGCTTCGTCTATTCGCCCAAGGACGACCCGTTCCTGCGGCGCGACTGGGCGCGGCCGCACGATCCCGCAGCGCTGGCCGACCTCGCGGAGCTCGCGGCAGCCGCGGCGCCGGTCGGCGTAGAACTGATCTACTGTCTCTCCCCAGGGCTCAGCATCCGCTACTCCGATCCGGAGGACGCAGGGCGCGTCCTCGATAAACTCGCCTCCGTGGCGGCTCTCGGCATCCGGCACTTCGGCCTGCTCGTCGACGACGTCCCGCAGCGGCTTCAGCACGACGCCGACATCGCACGGTTCGGTTCGATCGCGCAGGCCCAGGCGACGCTCGCGAACCTCGTCTTCCAGGGCCTCGGCGAACGCGTCCCCGATTCGACCCTCATCGTGTGCCCGACGGAGTACTGGGGTTACGGCGACGAGCCGTACGTCGCCGAGCTCGGCCAGGCGCTCGACCCCGACATCGCGCTGTTCTGGACCGGGCGCGCGATCTGCTCGGCGACGCTCGACGTCGCGGACGCCGAGGTGTTCACCCGTGCGACGGGGCGTCGACCGACCTACTGGGACAACTACCCCGTCAATGACGTCGCGATGCGGCACGAACTGCACGTCGGCCCGTACCGCGGGCGCGCTGCCGGCCTCGCGGCGAGCGCCGAGGGCGTGATCGCGAACGCGATGGAGCGCTTCGAGTCCTCGAAGATCGCCATCGCGACGATCGCCGACTATCTGCGCTCCCCCGCAGACTACGATCCGGAGTCGAGCTGGGATGCCGCGCTTCGCGACGTCGTCGGCCCCGACGCGGCGGCTTACCGGGACTTCGCCGACAACTCGCGGTCGTCCTGCCTGAGCCAGCTCGACGCGCCTGAGGTGACGTTCGCCCTCGAGGAACACACCTTCGGCATGCTCCTCGGCGACACTGCGCGGGCGGTGCGCGTGCTCGGCCCCCTCGCCGACCGGCTCGCGGCATCCGCCGATCGGCTGCTGCACGGCCCGATCGCGAACGAACGTCTCATCGCCGAGGGCCGTCCGTGGATCGAGGCGTTCGCCGTCGGCGCCGCCGCGATGCAACTGCTCGCGAGACTCACGGCGGAGGGCCGCCTCGACACCGACGGCTCTCTCCTGCGCCCCTTCCTCGACGATCTCCGCACGCGCGGCCTACGCATCTTCGGCGATGCGCTCGAGATGACGCTCGCCGAGGTCTGCGACCACCCGCCCTTCCCCGCCCCGAACCCCGAGCGCTCGATGACGAGCCTCTCGCCTACTGATGGAGAAGCAGGACACAGGGAGTAGGCACCCGCGCGCCGCTGTCGCGGCGGCGGCAGGCGTCGTCCACGGGAACCAGCCGTCCGCCCTCCGGCGCCGCGCCGATTGCCGCCAGTCCGATGCGCTGCGTCACGCCAGCACTGCGTGCGGCGCCTCCAGCGTGGCCCGCAGCCGGTCGCGGCGGCCGGGTGCGGAGCCGTGTCGTCCCACGAGCGCATCGAGGTGCTCGAGGCCCAGCAGCGCGGAGCCGACGATCGGCGCATCGCTGACGATCGAGACGACGGCGCCCGGCGCGACCGCGCCGATCCCTTCGAGCACGGGATCGATGAGCGCCGGGTGACGGCTCGTGAGCATCCCGCCGCCCAGTACGACGTCGATCGGCACGTCGAGCGCGTCGATGCGGCGGATCGTCGTGGTCGCGAGCAGTGCGATCTCTTCGGCTTGGCGCTGCACGATTCCGGCCGCGACGGCGTCGCCTGCGTCCACCGCAGCGAACAGCAGCGGCACAAGTTCGTGCGTGCGATCACGGTCGATGGTGCCCAGGTGCATGCCTGTCGCGACCTCGACGGCGGACGAGCATCCGAAGTGCCGTGCGACCAGGTCGGTGAGCAGCGTCGCAGGGCCGCGACCGTCTTCGTCGCGGCTCGCATGCCAGAGCACTTCCTTGCCGATGGCGAACCCGCCGCCCCAATCGCCGGTGGCTCGGCCGAGTGCGGGGTAGCGCACGTGGCGTCCGTCGCGAGCGATCCCGACGCAATTGATCCCGCCCCCGCAGACGACCGCGACGCCCGCCTCGGCATCGGTGCCCGCGCGGAGCATGGCGAAGGTATCGTTGCGCACCTCGACATGAGGCGCCCACCTGTAGGAAGCGATCGCGTCGGCGATCGTCGCCTCTTCCTCCGGAAGATCGGCATTCGCGAGGTATCCGGCTACGACGTCGACACTGGTGAGGCCTGCGATCGCGAGCACGTGTTCCACGGCAGGTGCCACTGTCGCGACGGCGGGGCCCGCGCCGACGATGTGAGGCGCGAAAGGCCCGGAACGCGCGCGTGCGATCACCGTCCCGTCGAAGTCGACGAGCAGCACGTCGGTCTTGCTGTTTCCGCCGTCGAATGCGAGCAGCCTCGGCTCGGTCACTGCGCCCACGGCAGCCACTCCTTGTTCTCGGCGATGAGCCGGTCTGCGAGCGCCTGCGCGGTCGCGTACTGTCCGACGAGGGGATGTGCGAGAAGCGCCCGGACCACCCGGTCGCGACCGCCGTGCAGGGCGGCCTCCACACCCAGCTGCTCGTAGCGCGCGACATGCGCGACGAGCCCCGAGACCAGTGGAGGCACCGCCGGCACCGGATGCGCGTGGATGCTGTCCGGTCCCACCTTCGCACGCACCTCGATGACCGCCTCGTCGTCGAGGAAGGGCAGGATGCCGCGGTTTCGCACGTTCACGATGTGATCGCGCGCCGCGCCCGTGCCGAGCAGGCTCGCGAGCAGGCCGACCGCGGCATCCGAGTAGTAGGCACCGCCACGGCCGCGCAGCTGCGGGGGCGTGCGGTCCAGCGCCGGATCGGCGTACAGCTGGAGCAGCTCGGCCTCCAGCGCCGCGACCTGCGCGGCGCGCGAGGGCCCGTCGCCCGCGCGCGACACGAGCTCGTCGTGCTGGTAGTAGTACCGCAGGTAGTACGAGGGGATCACGCCCTCGGAGCGCAGCAGAGGCAGCGGCAGCTCGGTCTCCTCGACGAGAGCCTCGCCGTGCGCGTCGATGAGACGGTCGAGCACCTCGGTCGCTGTCCCGTCGTCATGCCGGATGCGCGCGCCGAGCTCCCAGCTGAGGTGGTTGAGCCCGGCGTGGTCGAGCTCGATTCGTTCCGGCTCGACGCCGAGCAGCGAAGCGAAGAGCCGCTCGAAGCCGATCGCGACGTTGCACAGCCCGACCGCGCGATGCCCGTCGTCGAGCAGCGCACGCGTCACCATCCCGACAGGGTTGGTGAAGTCGACGATCCAGGCGTCGGGATTGACGGCACGCACCCGACGGGCGATGTCGAGCACGACAGGGATCGTGCGGAGTGCTTTGGCGAGTCCGCCGGCCCCCGTCGTCTCCTGCCCGATGCAGCCGCAGTCGAGCGGCCAGCTCTCGTCGCGACCACGCGCGGCCTGCCCACCGACGCGCAGCTGTACGAGTACAGCGTCTGCACCCTGCGCGGCCGCCGCGATGTCAGCGGTCGAGGTGACACGGCAGGTGCTGCCCGCAGCGGCGAGTATGCGCGATGTGAGCCCCGCGACGACCTCGATGCGTGCGGGGTCAGGATCCACCAGCACGAGCTCCTCGACGGGCAGCGTCTTACCGAGGCGAGCGATGCCGTCCGCGAGCTCGGGCGTGTAGGTGGAGCCGCCGCCCACCACAGCCAGCCGAATGCGCCGCCCGCTCACGTCGTGAACACCCGGTCGCGTGCGATCCCGAGGCTCATGATCATCGCGCCGTCGAGGATGGGGGTGTCGGTGGCTACGGTGACGGTGAGCTGAGGCGCCGTAGGCATGATCTCGGCGAGCTGCCGAGCGACCTCGACGCGCAGCTTCTCTCCGCCGAGCCGTGCGAGCTCGCCGGCCAGCACGATACGAGCCGGGTCGAGGAGGGCGATCACCGAGACGATGGCGCACGCATAGCGATGGCAGAGTTCGCCGACGGCAGGCGCCGCCGCGGGATCGTCGAGCAGCGCACGCAGCGCCTCGGGTGCGGTCGCCGCCTCGTGCCCGGCATCGGCGGCGAGCGCGCGCAGCGCCTGGTAGCCGACGATGCGCTCGAGCGCTCCCTCGGTGCGGCTCTCGGCATCGAACACGGCACCGGGGATGAGCAGGAACGCAGCCTCGCCGGCAGCGCCGCGGCTGCCGCGATGAAGCGCTCCGTCGATCATGATCGCTCCACCGACGCCATCATCGAGCCAGAAGAGGAAGAAGCTCTCGGACTCGCCCCGGGCGGCATGCCGCTCGGCGATCGCGGCGAGATTCACGTCGTTCTCGATGGCGACCGACGCCTCGGGGAACAGCATTCGCAGTTCGGCGCCGACGGAAGCGTGCTGCCAACCGGGCAGATGGTCGACGTAGCTGAGAGTGTCGGTCGCGATGTCGTAGGAGCCGGGCACGCTGACGACGATCGCGTCGAGCTCAGCGGGCGAAAGCCCCGCCTCGTCGCAGCAGGACCGGATGGTGGCGGCGGCACTCTTCGGCCCCTCTGCGGACTGGTCGTTCTCGTCCACCCGCTCCATGACGACGGTCCCCGCGATGTCAGCGATGCGAACCCGCACGCTCTCAGGGCGCACGTCGACCGCCGCCGCGTACCCGGCGGCCGGATTGATGCGGTAGAGCTGCGGCGCACGGCCTCCCGGACCGGTTTCGCCGAGCCCGCTCGGACGCACGAGGCCGCTCTCTTCAAGCCGCTGGAGCAGCGACGACGAAGTGGGCTTCGAGAGCCCAGTGAGCGTGTGCACGTCGCTCCGGCTCAACGTGCCATGTTCGATCAGAAGGTCGAGCACGACGCGGTTGTTCAGAGTGCGTAGCAGGCCTGGCTGTGCGGGTGCCGGGCCGCGGCTGTCGACTGGTACCGATGCGGTCACCGCGATCCTCCGGGGAAGTTAGGAAACTTTACTATCTAAACAGTAATGGCCACGATCGATACTGTCAACGCGAATATCGCACGCAGGAATTGTCGGAATGGCGGCGAACCTGAGAAGACCACCACCCGACGTCTTACGCCGGCGTGGTGGTCTTCTCATGCGACTCGCGTCGCACTACTCCTTGATGATGCCGTGATAACGACCCATCCAGTAGGGCAGTGTGAATGTGAACCCGACGACAAAGCTGCCGCTGTTGTAGTCGTAACCGGGATATACCCCGGTAGTCGAGTTCTCAGTCTCGAAGGGATTCCCGTTGTTCTTCATCGCACGTCGCTCATCGGGCGGCAGCACATAGTTCGTCTGCTTGTAATCGTCGCGGTCGCCCGGTTCGATGTAGAGGACGTCCTGACGGTTCGTCTGCATCGGGAACTCGATCTGATACTCGTACTGGCGATACAGGTACCGAACAGCCGACTGAAGATCGATGTCCTTCCGCTCCGGATGTGCCAGTTGGTAGAGGAACGTATAGTACGGATTCTCTTCGCGCACCTCATTCGCGTACCACTGATCGAATGCCGTGACGATCGGCTGACGCTTGGCAGGGTCTTTCTCCTGCAGGATGAGCGGGTACAGTGCGAACCAAGCCAGCTCCTCGTCGGAGTAGTTGATGTACTGAGTCCAATCATCATGCAGAGTTGCGTTGATGTTCGAACGATCTTCGATGTCGTCCCCCGCTTCAGCATAGGCAGCCGCATAGTTGTCTCGGGTCACCAACTGGTTGTTGTTGATCCCGTATGCGTTCGTCGCCTGCCTGACGAGACGGCGGTCGATGTACTCGTTCGCCATGTCGATGTAGCCCTTGCCGTTGATGTACGGCTCTTCCTTGCTGTATCCCGAAGTGTCGAACAGGAGCTCGTAGGCGTCCTTGTACTCCTGCTTGCCGACGATGTTGCTCGCCGTCTTGAGGATGGACATGACTTCCAGCGCATTCAGCGGCGCATCTTCATAGCCGTATGAAAGCGAGTCCTCACCGTCGGCGTCGACGCCGACGTGCGAGGCCCATTCCGGACGCTGCTCCATCGCACCGGTGGTGTCGTTGAAGTACTTGGCGAACCACTTGGACCACAGGGTCGACTTGCCGGTCGCGTCCTCGATGTAGAAGTGGTCGTCCTTCAGGATGAGATCAGTCATGCGCTCGGTCGCCTGCTCGACGATCTCTTTGAGCTCGAGCATTTCTGGATCGCTGCTCTTGCCGACGAGCAGCTCGTTGGCTGCGAAGAACAGCGCATAGTGTCCGATGACTTCATCAGACGACGTGTCTGCCTTGTAGACGATCTGGCTCATATCGATGTTGCCATTCTTGATCGCCGACGCGGGGAACAAGTCGTTGAAGAATGTCGGAATCTGCTCGTAAACCGGCACGGTGAGCTGGAAGAGGGGCGGATTCGTGGCGCTCGTCCCGGTGTCGGCACTCGGCTTCACCTTGGTATTGGTGGCCGAGGTGACGACAGGAAGCACCTGCTGCACTGAACCATTCACCTTCACATAGACATCAGTGCCCAGCTGCGCACCGGAAGGGCGTGAATCATTCAGCTTCGTCACGGCATCCGCCGTCAGCGTGAGCCCGTTATAGTTCATCTCGCCGTCACCACCAGAGGGGAACAGCTTGCCGCCGATCTTGGTCATCGCGTCTTTCGTCACACGGACGATCGAGTAGCCGATGGGCTCGATGGGGTTGCCGTTCTCGTCGAGACGTTCCATCGTGGGGATGATTCCGTTCGGATTCGGCGAGCCGTCCATCACAGGATGGAACCAGAATCCATTCTGACTCTGGTAGCCGAAGTCCGTGCCGTCAGATGTCCGCGCCTCTGCTTCACTCGTCAACATGTACGAGCGCGCAGGGAAGCCATTGCCCCGGCCCGACACGTAGTCGAGCAGGAGCACCGCCTTGGTGGCGCGAAGCGCGGCGTCCTTCGCGGCAGCGACTTCCGCTTGCGAACCGCCCTGCTCGAGCAATGTCCGGTAGCGGTAGATCTCACCGATGGCGTACATCGCCGTCCACAGACCGTCGTTGTCGGACGTGCCTGCATGCGACGTGAATGTACCGTCGCCATAGTTGATCCCGCGTGCCGGGTCGGTGGGAGTGAACGTGAACCCAGCATCCGAGGTCATCCCCCTGCGATCATGGACCGCCTGAATGATGTCTTCGTAGGCAGCAGCCTTCTCGTTCAGCGTCTTGTACGGCATCGCGATATGCGTGATGCCGCGTGCATTCTGAACCCACACGCCGCCTTGCCCGTCACTGGCAAGCGCAGTCACATGGTCGTCACCGTCGAACATGTAGCGTGGCCCGGCAAAGTACTGCACGATGTCGCGCTCATCCTCTTCTTCGAAGTTGACGCGCTGCAGTCCGTTCTCGGTTCCGATCCAGTAGACACCCTCCGCGTCCTTCACCGCACTCGTGACATCACCGGTCACGGTGGTCGGCAGGAAGGTCAGCGCCGTCGCGCCGGTCACCCACTGGATCGCCGGGGTCGTCGTCCCGGGCTTGAAGTAGGTGACCTCTTTCGTGCGGACGGGTTCCAGTTCGACCGCCGAGAACGAAGCGGCCTGCGGCTTGGCGGCGAGAGCCGGCATCGCCGGCAGCGAGACGAGTACGGCAGCGGCTGCGACGCAGCCGATCACCCTGTGGAGCTTCTTGTTCATCATTGACATGAGTCGCTCTCCCTCCTCACTGGTAGATCCGGGCGACGCCGGATTCCGTGATCACGAACACGCCTTTGCCACCATCCGAGATGAGGAGCAGCACGTTGTCGTCGACGAGTGCGTCGTCGGCCGCCTCGTACTCCGTCGTCTTGCTGCTCTTCAGGTTGATTCTCGTGACGCCGTGATCCGTGCCGATCCACAGGTTCTTGCGGTTGTGGTCGAGGACCGAGGTGTTCACGCCACGAAGCGCCGGGAAGAGTGACGGCTTGACGTCAAGTTCGTGGTTGACGAAGGTGTTGGCGTTGGCGAGACCCGAGGGCATCTCGACGCCCGGGTTCGCGGTCGCGGGATGATACGTCGGATCCTGAATGAAGCCGATGTACATCTTCACCGCGGCTTCTGCCTCGGACGAGCCGAGCTTGCTCAGCGCCTCATCGTACGTGTAGAGCATCGTCGCCTTCTGTGCGTGGACGGGCGGGGCAGCGAATACTGCGGGCGTCGTCCCCAGAAGGCAGGCGAGTACGGCCACGACGAGAACCGCTGGTTTCCATTTGACGTGCATGGCTTTCCTTCCTGGTTGTGATGTGACTGACTTCGATCGATGGTCGCTTCGAGCTCTTGTCGGGCCGTTGAGCGGCGCCATCGAGTAAGTTAGGAAACTTTCCTGTCTCGGACGCTAGCGGCCGTCGACCTCGGTGTCAACGATCGGTTCCAAACTCTCGGATCCCCGCGATCGAGGTTCTCGGAGTCGGCGGCAGACCTGTGCGCCTCGCAGACCGCCCCCGGATCCGCGGCCTCTTCGCCTCGTCGACAGCGTCACGCGGGCGCATCCGACGCGCGCTGGTCACGACTCGGCTACGTTTCCCCCTCTCGTGGTTTCAGATCATTGACAGAACCACTGCGTCTGGGGTCTAATCTGCAGATAGGAAACTTTACTAACTAGAAAGGGGACAACATGCGCAGAGTCGCACATGTCCGTCCGGTTCTGGCCGGCAAAGCCACATCCGCGCTGAACAGACACCTGCACTCCGCTGTCGCGGTGGCGACGGCGGGCGTCACGGTCCTCGCCCTCGCCGGCTGCTCCGGCGGCGCGTCGGCAGCCGACGACCATACTCTGCGCATCGCGATGGGCTCGCCCGGCGAGGCCCAGATCCGCGTCTGGGAATCCGTCGCCGACGAGTTCGAAGCCGCCAACGACGGCTGGAAGGTCGATCTGAACTTCCAGAAGGACGACCTGTACCAGACGATCGGCCTGCCGAACCTTCTGAACGGGCGCAACGCACCCGACCTCTACTTCGAATGGGCGGGCAATCGGCTCCTCGAACGCGACGCGGATGGATTCGCCGCCGACCTCACGCCCTTCATCGAGGACGGCCCCCTCACCGGCGTCCTCGACGAGTCCCAGTACGGGGCGGTGACCGTCGATGGACGGGTCCTCATGCTGCCGCACATCGCCGACGTCACGAACGTGCTCTGGTACAACACCGAGATCCTCGACACCGCCGGCATCGAGCCTCCGACCACATGGGACGAACTGCTCGACGCGTGCGACGCCCTCAACGAAGAAGGCTTCATCCCGATCGCATCGGGGAACAAGGACCTCTGGGCTGCAGGCAACTGGCTCGCCCACCTCGTCTCCCGCGTCGTCGGACACGAGGCGTACGACCAGGCGCTCAGCGGCGAGGCCGACTTCGACACACCCGAATGGCAGAAGGCGTTCGGGTACGTCGAGGACCTCGCCGAACACAAATGCGTCAACGACTCGGTCAACGCGATCGACGACAACGAGGGCGCACAGCTGTTCTTCCAAGGCAAGGCCGCGATGCACGCGATCGGCTCATGGCTCGTCAGCTGGGCCATCGACGAAGCGCCCGACCTCGACTTCGACTTCGAGAACCTGCCCGCCATGCCGTCCGAGGCCGACCCCGACAGCGTCATCGGCGTCGTCACCGGCTACATCGTCAACGCCAAGAGCGGCGACCAGAAGCAGGAGAAGGCGGCAGAGTTCCTCGCACTGCTCAGTTCCGCCGAGAACACCCAGGCATTCATCGACGCCGAGGCCGTCCCCGTGACGGCGACCACGTCCGACTCGATCGACGAGCGCACCGTGCGCCTCAACTCGCTCCTGTCCGAGTCCGAGGTCGTCATCAGCCCGCCCGACACCGGCTACGAGCTCGACGTCGCCGACGCCTTCTACCGCAGCCTCTCCGAAGTCCTCGGCGGACGGACAACGGCCGCAGACGCCCTCACCCAGCTACAGGACACACTCACCAAGTAGCGACCAGGCGGGGCCGAGGCGACCACCTCGGCCCCCCGCTGCACGATCGGAGGACCCATGAGGGCACACCGGCCCTTTGCCCCGTACCTGTTCATAGCGCCCGCACTCATCGTCTTCGGCTTCGCCGTGCTCGTGCCGTTCGTCTTCACAGGCGCCTTCAGCCTGACGGAGTGGGACGGGTACAGCGACGCGGTGTTCGTCGGCGTCGACAACTACCTGCGCGCCTTCGGCGACGCCGTGTTCCAGCAGTCATTCGTGAACGTCGTCGTGTACATCCTCGTGACGCTCGTCGTCGAGGTGCTCGTGGGCCTCGTCCTCGCCGGTCTCGCGATCTCGGTCAAACGCGGGTCGCTCTGGTTCCGCGTCGCCATCTTCACACCGGTCATGCTCCCGATGGTCGTCGTCGCGGTCCTCTGGTCCTTCGTCTACAACCCCGACTTCGGGCTCCTCAACGGAGCGCTGCGCGCATTCGGACTCGAAGACTGGACGCGCGTGTGGCTCGGGGACGAGCAGACTGCACTGCTCGCGATCTGCGTCGTGTCCGGGTGGGTCTACGCCGGGTTCTACATGACGATCTTCTACGCGGCACTCCGGCAGGTCCCCGCTGAAGTCGTCGAGGCAGCCCGCCTCGACGGCGCGAAGGAGAGCACCATCTTCTGGCGAGTGCGGGTGCCCATCATTCGCAAGTCGATCGAGGTCGCCGTGCTTCTGTGCGTCACCGGCGGGTTCCAGTCATTCGACCTCTTCTACGTCCTCACGAACGGCGGGCCCTACCACGCGACCGAGATCCCGACGACGTACCTCGTGCAGGCGGTCTTCCACACCGGGGAGGTCGGCTACGGCTCGGCCATGGCCGTCGTCCTCACGGCCGTCATCGTCGCCATCGGCCTCATCATGACGACGCTGCGGCACCGCTCAGATCGGCGGGATCGCGCACCGCGGGGGCCGGGTGACGATACAGCCACGCTCGCGCCCGTATCTCCGGCAGCACCCGCCCTCGAACCGGAGATGGTCCGATGAGCATCGGGATCCGCCTCGGCCGTGGCGTCGTCTACGTCGGCCTCGCCCTGCTCGCGCTCGTCTTCTTCATCCCGCTCATCTGGATGGTGCTGTCGAGCTTCAAGACGAACTCCGAGATCTTCACGACTCCGTTCTCGCTTCCGACGGGAATCGACTTCTCGGTCTGGGCGGAGGCGTGGGAGGTCGGCAACATCGGCCGCTACGCGCTCAACAGCGCGATCGTGACTGCGGTGTCGGTCCTCGCGATCCTCGTGCTCTCGTCCGCCGCCGCGTTCGCGTTCAGCCGGTATCGATTCCGCGGGGCGAAGCTGCTGCTCGGCCTCCTGTCGCTCGGCCTCATCCTGCCGCTGCAGTCGTACTTCATCGCGCAGAGCACGATGTTCACGAACCTGGGTCTGACCGACACCTACCTGGCTCTGATCATTCCCTACACCGCGATGGGGCTCCCCCTGGCCACGTACCTGCTCAAGGTGTTCCTCGACGAGATACCCGAAGAGCTGTTCGAGGCTGCGCGGATCGACGGCGCCGGGGATTTCCGCATCTTCCGCATGGTGGCGATGCCGCTGCTGCGTCCCGGGCTCGCAACGGTCGCGGTGTTCTCGGCGCTGTCGTGCTGGAACGAGTTCCTACTGGCGCTCCTGTACATCCAGGACGACGATCTGAAGACGATTCCGACGGGTCTGCTCGCGTTCTCGAGCCGCTACGTGACGGACTACAGCCTGCTGTTCTCCGCACTGTCGATCGTGACGATCCCGATGATCATCATCTACATCGCCTTCAACCGGCAGATCACCGAGGGCCTGACCGCGGGCAGCCTCAAGTAGGCCCCGAACGACGAAGAGCGGATGCCGCCGGCATCCGCTCTTCGTGTGTCGCTGTCTCGGGTCAGGCGTTCGCCGCGAGGTCGGGCGTCGCGGTGATCTCGCCGCCGTGGACGACGCCCACCGCGACCTTCTCGCCGCGCGGGCCGTGCTCGAACACGAACTCGCCGTTCTCGGCGTCCACCTTGACGTGGTCGCCGGGGTTCAGCTCGCCGTGCAGGATCTTCTCGGACAGGCGGTCCTCGACCTCGCGCTGCATCGCACGACGCAGCGGGCGGGCGCCGAGGGTCGGGTCGAAGCCGATCTCGATCAGCTTGTCCTTGGCGGCATCCGTGAGCTCCACGGTCATGTCGCGGTCGAGCAGACGCTCGCCGAGGCGCTTGGCGAACAGGCCCACGATCTGGCGCAGCTCGTCCTTGTTCAGCTGCGGGAAGACGATGATGTCGTCGACGCGATTGAGGAACTCGGGCTTGAAGTTGCGCTTGAGCTCTTCGTTGACCTTGCCCTTCATGCGGTCATAGGTCGTGCCCTGGTCGCCCTCCACCTGGAAGCCGACCGGACCGCCGGCGATCGCCGACGAGCCGAGGTTCGTCGTCATGATGATCACCGTGTTCTTGAAGTCGATGACGCGTCCCTGACCGTCGGTCAGACGACCCTCTTCGAGGATCTGCAGCAGCGAGTTGAAGATGTCGGGGTGCGCCTTCTCGATCTCGTCGAAGAGCACGACCGAGAACGGCTTGCGGCGAACCTTCTCGGTGAGCTGGCCGCCCTCTTCGAACCCGACGAACCCGGGAGGGGCACCGAACAGGCGCGAGACGGTGTGCTTCTCACCGAACTCCGACATGTCGAGCGAGATCAGCGCGGCCTCGTCGTCGAAGAGGAACTCGGCGAGCGCCTTGGCGAGCTCGGTCTTTCCGACGCCCGTGGGGCCGGCGAAGATGAACGAGCCGGAGGGGCGCTTCGGGTCCTTGAGGCCGGCGCGCTGGCGGCGGATCGTCTTGGAGAGGGCGGCGATCGCCTCTTCCTGACCGATGACGCGCTGGTGCAGCGCCTTCTCCATGAAGACGAGACGGCTCGACTCCTCTTCGGTGAGCTTGAACACCGGGATGCCGGTCGCCTGGGCGAGCACCTCGGCGATCAGGCCTTCGTCGACGACCGCGTGCGACGCGACATCGCCCGAGCGCCACTGCTTCTCCAGGCGCAGGCGCTCGGCGAGAAGCGACTTCTCCTCGTCGCGCAGCGCGGCGGCCTTCTCGAAGTCCTGGTCCTCGGAGGCGCGCTCCTTGTCTTCACGGACCTTGGCGATCTTGTCGTCGAACTCGCGCAGCTCGGGCGGGCTCGACAGGATCGACAGGCGCAGGCGTGCGCCGGCCTCGTCGATCAGGTCGATCGCCTTGTCGGGCAGGAAGCGGTCCGAGATGTACCGGTCGGCGAGGTTCGCCGCGGCGACGATCGCGCCGTCGGTGATCTGCACCTTGTGGTGCGCCTCGTAGCGGTCGCGCAGCCCCTTCAGGATGTTGATCGCGTGGGGCAGGCTCGGCTCGGCGACCTGGATCGGCTGGAAGCGGCGCTCGAGGGCGGCATCCTTCTCGAAGTGCTTGCGGTACTCGTCGAGCGTCGTCGCGCCGATCGTCTGCAGCTCGCCGCGCGCGAGGAGCGGCTTCAGGATGCTGGCGGCATCGATCGCGCCTTCGGCAGCGCCCGCACCCACGAGGGTGTGGATCTCGTCGATGAAGACGATGATGTCGCCGCGCGTGCGGATCTCCTTGGTCACCTTCTTGAGGCGCTCTTCGAAGTCACCGCGGTAACGGGAGCCGGCGATGAGCGAGCCGAGGTCGAGGGAGTACAGCTGCTTGTCCTTGAGCGTCTCGGGCACATCTCCCTTGACGATGGCCTGCGCGAGACCCTCGACGACCGCAGTCTTTCCGACACCGGGCTCGCCGATGAGGACGGGGTTGTTCTTGGAGCGGCGCGACAGGATCTGCATGACGCGCTCGATCTCTTTCTCGCGCCCGATGACCGGGTCGAGCTTGTTGTCGCGCGCGGCCTGCGTGAGGTTGCGGCCGAACTGGTCGAGCACCTGCGAGCCACCCTGCGTGGTGCCCTGGGTCTGCTCGCCGGCGCCGCTGGCGACACCTGCGGGCTCCTTGCCCTGGTAACCCGAGAGCAGCTGGATGACCTGCTGGCGCACCTTGTTGAGGTCGGCGCCGAGCTTGACGAGCA
Source organism: Microbacterium helvum (assembly GCF_014779795.1). Classification (GTDB taxonomy): domain Bacteria; phylum Actinomycetota; class Actinomycetes; order Actinomycetales; family Microbacteriaceae; genus Microbacterium; species Microbacterium helvum. The sequence goes on along the minus strand of NZ_JACXZS010000003.1, from coordinate 321,413 downwards.
CCTGGGCGGCGACGCCCTCGCCCTCGCGGATGAGGCCGAGCAGGATGTGCTCGGTGCCGATGTAGTTGTGCCCGAGCTGCAGCGCTTCGCGCAGGCTCAGCTCGAGCACCTTCTTGGCGCGCGGCGTGAAGGGGATGTGGCCGGTCGGCTGCTGCTGACCCTGGCCGATGATGTCCTGCACCTGCTCGCGCACGGCGTCGAGCGAGATGCCCAGGCTCTCGAGCGCCTTGGCGGCGACGCCCTCGCCCTCGTGGATGAGACCGAGCAGGATGTGCTCGGTGCCGATGTAGTTGTGGTTGAGCATCTTCGCCTCTTCCTGGGCGAGGACGACCACACGACGGGCACGGTCGGTGAATCTCTCGAACATCTCGTTCACTCCTCCGGGGCGTCTCGGGCGGTGAGCCCACTGCGCCTTACATCGAGGGTAGCCAGAGGGCCCGGACCGAACGGCGATGTTCGCCGTGGGCATAGCGCGGGCTCCGCAACATCGATCCGGGCGGAAACGCTTGCGGTGCAGCATCCGTTGGGTTTAACGTTTTTCGATAATAACGTTTATCGATATGGAGCGGCGGGATGACGACGTACATGCCCATCGTCATGGCGGTGATCACCATGGCGCTGCCGATCGTGCTGATCGTCGCGGTGTTCCGCGCGCGGAAGACGCAGACGGCCACGCCGGTGGTGCGGATCGCGCTGATCGTGTCGGCGTCATGGGCGGGCATCACCCTGCTCGGCGCGACGTACATCACGGTCCTGTGGTTCTCGCCGAACGTGTACCCGTGGTTCACGCTGCGTTCGGCGACGTACTGGCCCGTCGACTCGACGTATGACCCGCTCGCCGCCGAGGTGCCGAGTCTGATGGCCGGCGGCTTCACGACGGCCGAGGTCGGGGCTGCGGGGCTGTCCGCCTCGACGCGGACGATCCTCGCCGCCGGCGATCTGACCGGGAGCCTCGTCACCGTCGCCCTCGCGTCGCTGGTGGCGATCGCCTGCTGGCGCTTCATGCAGGGACACCCGTTCGCGCCCGAGATCGCGCGGCTCAGCATCCTCGCCGCGGCGATCTGCCTCGTCGGCGGGTTCGCGGCGCAGGTCCTGTCGCAGTGGGGCGGCACGCTGGCCGCCGACGAGATCATCCGCGCCGGTCAGGCGCCTGCGGGACTCGAAGCGGCGAGCGGCCTGTCGCTGGATTTCTGGCCCCTGTTCGCAGCGATCGGGCTCGGCGCATTCGCGGCGCTCGCCCGGTACGGCACCTCGCTGCAGCGCGAGACCGAAGGACTGGTGTGACCCGCAAGGCGGTCGACACCCCGAACGAGAGAGATGAAACGAGGATGACCATGCATGCCACACCGCGCACCCACGTCTCGCGGGCCGAAGGATTCACACTGGGCCTGATCGCCACCGGCGCGGTCAGCGTCGCGATCGCCGCCCTGGTGGCGATCGTGCAGCGCGCGATCAGCGTCTTCGGCGATGACCCGACGGTGCCGATGCCGGTCACCGGCGGCGACGTCGAGGCGCTCGACGGGGTCGCAGACGTGACGGCGGCCGTCTACACCTCGGCGGATGTCACGTTCGCGTCCCTGCCGACCGGGGTCAGCTGGCTGCTGCTGCTCGAGGGAGCCCTGCCCGCTCTCGCCACGATCGGCGTGTGCGCGATCGCATGGTGGCTGGGCGTCTCGCTCATCCGCGGGCGGCCCTTCCGCGCGTCGATGCCTGCCGCGATCGGCACCGTGGCGTGCCTTGTGATCGCCGGCGGGCTGTTCGGTCAGTTCGCAGGAGCGTGGGGGCGCGCGATGCTCGTCGAACATCTCGCGGCAACGGACGACGCCGTCACGGACGTGTTCTTCCTGTTCATGCTGCCGCTCGATCTCGCGCCGATCGGCTGGGGCTTCGCCCTCGCCCTCGTCGCGACCGCGTTCCAGCTCGGCACGCGCCTGCAGCGCGAGACCGAAGGACTGGTGTGATGCGCGTTCGGCAGGATGCGGCATCCACTCGATCCGAGACGGCGGACGCGGTGACCGTGATCGTCGTCGGAGCTCTGGCCGCCATCGTCGTCGTGGCCGCAGCGGGGATGAGGGCCGTTGACGTCTTCCGGCCGGGCGGGATCGCGTGGACGTTCGACGTCGACCAGGTGCCCATCGACGCCAAGCTGGACTCCGAAACAGCCGGGGTGCAGGGATTCATGACTCAGGCAGAGGTCATCGCGCCGGGCGTGAACGCGGTCTCGGTCACCGCGATCGTGCTGTCGATCGTCCTCGGCGCCCTTGCCGCGCTGCTGGTGATCGCCGCGGTGATGTTCGTGGCGTTCAGCCTGTTGCGCGGCCGGATCTTCATGCCGGCGACGGCGCGCGCGTTCGACGTCATCGGCTGGGCGATCGTGCTCGGCGCGGCAGCGGTGATGTTCTTCGACACCCTCGGTCGCAACGGCGTGCTCGCCGCCCTCGGCGCGGAGGACGTCGGAGCCGACCTCGGCGCGCAGTTCTGGGCGTTCGCACCGGCCTGGGCGGCCGGCGTCTCGGTCGGCATCGTGGCCCGCGCCTTCCGCCGCGGCGTGCGGCTGCAGCGTGAGACGGACCTGCTGGTATGACCCCGGCCGAAGACGAAGGGCCCTCGGGAGTCCACTGTCGCCTCGATGAGCTGCTCGAAGAGCGCGGCATGACGCTGACCCGGCTGTCGGAGCTGGTCGGGGTGTCGGTCGTGAACCTGTCCATCCTCAAGAACGACCGCGCCCGCGCGATCCGCTACTCGACGCTGTCCGCGATCTGCCGCGTGCTCGACTGCGAGATCGGCGAGCTGCTGGTGCGCGCCGACTGACCCCGTCCGCCCTCGTCGGCCGCGACCGCCGCCGCAACCCGGGCCTTCGGGATGCCGGGCGCCCGGCATCCCGAACCGACGCACGCCTCCGCACGACCTGATTGCTCCGCAGTCACTTCCCGCGGGTCGACGCCCCCCGAGGTGTCGATATCTGACTGCGGAGCAATGGTCCTTACCCGTTCCGCAGTCATCTTCTGCGCCCGCACCTGGTGCGCACGATCGAGAAGTGCCTGCGGAGCAGTGTCGGCCTATGCGCGGGCGCTCAGGGCGCGACGTACTCTGAGCACCAGGTCGCCGCGTGCGTCGAAGACCTGAGACTTCGTCACGCGAATCACGAACCAGCCGGCAGCGGCGAGCGCTTCGTACCGCGCGATGTCTTTCGTCCACTGGTCCGGATCGGTCAGGTGGTGCTCACCCTCGTACTCGATCGCGATCTTGTGGCCGGCATACGCGAGGTCGACGCACGCGACGAGTCCGCCGTCGGCGCCGCGGACTTCGTGATTGAGCTCGGGCTCCGGCAGTCCCGCATCGACAAGGATCAGGCGGCACCGGGTCTCCATCCGCGACGCAGACCGGGTGCGGACGCGCGGGAGCGCGGCCCGCAGAGCGGCAACTCCGATCCGTCGTCCTGCTCCGACCGCGGCAGCAAGCTGCGCCATCGTCGCGAGCGCGGGCGGATCGTTCGTGAACATGGGCTCGCGCACGACGGCATCTCCCAGCGCGACGAGGTCGTACTCATCCCTCACGACGGAGGCAAGGCTCGCCCAGGTGCTGGCGGCCGAGCTCAGCCTCACGCCATGCTCGGCATGGACCACCACATGGTTGCGACCCGACCTCAGCTGATGACCCCGCACGCCGGCATGCCGCGGATGGCGCGCCGGCGCGAAGACCCCGACATCCAGGTCCCGAAGGCGCCCGAAGGAATCTCGCAGAAGTGACGCGGGGACCGGCAGCCCCCAGAGGATCGCTGCGGTCACATGGGTGAAGAACTGGTTCGGCGGCATCGTCAGCGCGAGTGTCAGCGCACGCTCCCGCAGTTCGAGCGCATCGGATTCGCCCTGCGGCTGTTCTCTGACCTGCGACCGATCGGACTCTCGCACCGGCGGCGTGCCTGCATCGACTGCGGCGACGCGCTTGACGACGCGGACTCCGCGGTACGGCGCGTCGAGGTCGCCCGCGCGAAGACGCGATCCGGACACGCCCGCCGCGCGGGCGGCCCCGACAGTGAAGGTGCGGCCGAGATGTTCAGGGAGCGGTGTGCGTTTCATCGGGCCACCGTGGCCCGCCGCCACCGCTTCGCAGTCGCATTCTGCACGATCGGTGGGAACTGCACCCGCAGTACCTGCCTGTGGAGGAAACGGTCCGCCCGTCGCTCCCCGCGCTTCCGCAGTCACATTCCGAGGGTCCGCGTGCTGCACGTTGCCGAAAGTGGCTGCGGAGCACGAAGAACCCCGGCAACGCGGGGCGCGACAGCGCGGGGCGCGACAGCGCGGGGCGCGACAGCGCGGGGCGCGACAGCGCGGGGCGCGACAGCGCGGGGCGCGACAGCGCGGGGCGCGACAGCGCGCGGGTTCCGGGATGCCGGGCGCCCGGCATCCCGGATCCGCTGTGTCAGTCGTGGCCGATGATGGGGACGCGCACGCCCTCGAAGGTGTCTCCGGTGAGGACGGCGGTGACCTCGGAGTCGTCATCGACGCCGTCGACCTGGGCGACGACCGCGCGCGGCGCCATGTCGGCGGTGCACACCTGATCGGCGGGCGGGTCCGCGAAGGTCACGGCGACCTCACTCGGCGATGAGAGAGCGACGTCCGAGATGACGGGAACGCACGAGGACGAACCCCAGGTGAGGATGACGAACTGACCGTCCTCACCGGTCCAGCCGGCGCTCGGCAGATAGTCGGTCTGGCCGCCGCCGGTGAGCCCGGGGACGCCGTCGACATCCGCGTCACCGGTGTAGTCGCCGGTGAAGCGGATCTCGAGCTCCTGGGTGGGGTCGACGTCGGGCGGCACCGCGACGGTCGTGACGCGCGGCACGAGGTCCATCGTGCAGGCCGTCGCCTCGGGCGGATCGAGCAGTTCGACCTCGAGCACGCCGTTCGTGTAGGCGACATCGCCGGCGACCGGGATGCAGGTGGACGAACCCTGCGTGACCACGCCGATCATGCGGCCTCCGTCGAGCCAGGCGACGTCGGCTTCGATCTCTTCGGCCTGGTCGTCCGAGCCTGCGGCGGAGGGCGATGTCGACGTCGGGGTCGGCGTCGATCCGGAGCCGGCCGGGGTCGCGCAGGCGGTCAGCAGGCCCGCGGCGAGCAGTGCCAGACCGAGACCGGCGACGAGAGAACGTGAGCGGGTGGGCATGCGAGCCTCCTCGGATTCCGCGGACGCTATTCCCCCACGGCGTCCGTCACCCCTATCGTGTCGCAATCGCGCCCGGAATCTCAGTACCTCGATAACGTGCCGGTCACGATCGGCCGTGAGGAGGCCTCACTGCAGCGCCGACGTGAGGCGCGCGAGGTTGTCGAGCACGGTCGAGCGGAGCGGCTGCTTCTCCCACTCGTCGAGCGTGAGTTCGCGTGACAGTGAGCGGTACATGTCTTCGACGCCGCGCATCTCTTGGACGAACTCCTCGCCGCGCACGAGCATCGAGATCTCCATGTTGAGACCGAACGAGCGCATGTCCATGTTGCTCGATCCGATGATCGCGACCTCGTCGTCGATCGTCAGGCTCTTCGTGTGCAGGATGTACGGCTTCTTGTACATCCAGATCTTCACGCCGGCGCGCAGCAGCGCTTCGTAGTAGCTGCGCTGCGCGTGATAGACGATCGCCTGATCCCCTTCCTCCGACACGAACAGTTCGACGTGGATGCCGCGCTGGCAGGCCGTCGTGATCGCGAGGAGCATCGCCTCATCGGGGACGAAATAGGGACTGACGACGATGATCTGGCGCTGTGCGGCGTACAGCAGCCCCGCGAACAGCTTGAGGTTGTTCTGGAACTCGAACCCCGGGCCGGACGGCACGATCTGGCAGTCCAGGTCGCCCGGTCCGGCGGTGACGTCGAACAGGTCGATCTGCTCGGTGAGCACCTCGTCGGTCTCGGAATACCAGTCGCTCAAGAAGACCGCGTTGATGGATGCCACGACCGGCCCCTCGATGCGCGCCATGAGGTCGACCCAGTTCAGGCCCCGCTTGATGTTCTTCTTGAGGTTGTACGTCGGTGCCGTCACGTTCTGCGAGCCGGTGAACCCGACGAGCCCGTCGACCACGAGCAGCTTGCGGTGATTGCGCAGATCGGGTCGCTGATACTTGCCCTTGAACGGCTGCACCGGAAGCATGAGATGCCACTGCGCCCCCATCGCGGTGAGGCGCCGGAGCGTCTTGCGGTAGAACGGCTTGCCGCGGTTCGCCCAGTGATCGAGCAGCACGCGCACCGTCACGCCGCGGGCCGCGACCTCTTCGAGCGCACGGAAGAAGTTGTCGGTCGAGGCGTCGCTCTGCAGGATGTAGAACTCGACGTGCACGAAGCGCCGTGCCTTGCGGATGGCGTCGGCCATCACGTCCAGGCTCTCTTGGTAGTCGGGGATCAGGTGCGCCGCGTTGTCGCCCGCCAGCGGCATCGCGCCCAGGTTGCGGTTGAGGGTGACCAGGGAGGTGAACCATGCCGGGGCGTGCGGGCGGAGCGTGCCGAAGTCGAGGGATGCGCTCGTGTCGTGGATGTAGTCGTTGATGCGCTCCTGCTTGCGACGCCGCTTGCGCGGCAGCCGCGGGTTGCCGATGAGCAGGAACAGGAACACCCCGATGATCGGGATGAAGTAGATCGCCAGCAGCCAGGCCATCGCCGCGGTGGGACGGCGGTTGCGCGGCACCACGATGACGGCCGTGACGCGGATGATGATGTCGATGACGAGGATCGTCAGCACCCACCACGTCGAGTCGATCGTGACGGTGATCATCGGGCAGTGCCTCTCAAGCGCTGATCAGAGCTGACGTGTGCCCCACTGTAGCGGGGTCGGCCGACACGCCCGGATTGCGGCGACGACGCGCCGCCTCAGCTGTCGGAGGGACCGGATGCCGCGGCCCGGGGCGGCAGACCCCGCTTGGCGCGCTCCTCCGCGTCGACCTTCGCGTACACGCGCCGCTCGGTGCGGTCGGCGCGGACGATGCTGCGCAGCACGAAGAAGAAGATCAGCGAGACCAGGACGGTCGGCAGAAGCGTCCACAGCGCCGCAGTCCAGAAGTCCATGCCTTCAAGGATACGCCGTGCGGGTATCGCCTCCTCCCCAGGGGCCGCCGACGGCTCCGCGCGGCCGTGATCCATCCACAGGGGTTACGCGCAGGTCCCCCCGGCCACGAGAGTCGTGCGCCATGACCCCCACGATCGTGAAAGCCGCGGATGCCGCGCAGTTCCTCTCCTTCGTCCCGAGGCTGCTGGGCTTCCAGCCCACCCGCAGCCTCGTGGTGATCCCGTTCGGCGGCACGCGCAGCCTCGGTGCGATGCGGTTCGATCTTCCGCCCGACGACGCGGAAGCGGTGGATCGGGTCGCGTCGACCGTCATCGGCATGGTCTGCCGCGTGGCCGGGGCCGATGCGATCGCCGCGGTCGTCTACACCGACCTCGGCTTCGCCGATGAGGGGATGCCGCACCGCGACCTGCTCGACGCCCTCGCGCTCCGCGCCGACGCGTGCGGGCTGCGGCTCGCCGACCTGCTGTGCGTGGCCCGGGATGCGTGGGGCTCGGCCCTCGATCCGGAGAGCCCCGCCGGCGGCCGTGGACTCGACGAGCTCGACCGCGAGGACGCGGACCTCGCCGCGCTGCCGCTGCCCGTGGGCGACCAGGCCTCAGGCGCCGCGCTGCCCGAGCCCGAACCGGGCCGGCGCGAGCTCGTCGGTCGTGCACTGCACGAGCTGCGCCGCGCGCTCACCCAGCTGTGCGGGCCCGACACTCCAGAAGTGGATGCCGCCGCCACCGCGGATCCGCCGGCTCCGGCGCACGCGCCGACCGACGACCTCGGACCGGTGCCCGCGCCGGTCAGCGGGATCGCCGCGGAGGCGGCATCCCCCGACGCAGACCGGGTCGACCCGCGCGCGCTCGCCGCGGCATCCCGCCTCGACGATCTGCCCGAACTGTTCGAAGCCGTGCTCCGCGGGGATCCCGAGGACCTCGACGCCTACGACCGGGCGGCACTCGTCTGGTGCTTGGAACGGCCGTCGCTGCGCGACATCGCCCTCGTGCAGTGGAGCGGCAATCTCGCCCAGGGCGATGAGGCACTCGCCGCGCAGCTGCGGTGGGAGTCCGGCGAGGAGTACCCGCCGCACCTCGCGATGCGCATGTGGGGTGACGGCGAGCAGCCGTCACCCGCGCGTCTGGACGCCGCGCTGAAGCTCGTCCGCACAGTCGCGGGGTGCACTCCGCGCGATGCGCTGCCCGGACCGCTCGCGATGTGCGCGTGGCTGGCGTGGGCGCTCGGCCGCTCGACGCATGCCGGCGAGTACGCCCAGCGCGCGTGCGACATCGATCCCGACCACGGCCTGGCGCAGATCGTGCTCTCGTTCGTGCGCGCGGGGCACCTGCCGGACTGGGCGTTCCGGCGGTGAGAGTCCGCTATCGCCCTGGGAAGGGGCTACTTGACGAGCGGGAAGAGGATCGTCTCGCGGATGCCGAGGCCGGTGACCGCCATCAGCAGGCGGTCGATGCCCATGCCCATGCCGCCCGTCGGAGGCATGCCGTGCTCGAGCGCGCGCAGGAACTCCTCGTCGATGCGCATGGCCTCCAGATCGCCGCGCGCGGCGAGCTTGGCCTGCTCGACGAAGCGCTCGCGCTGGATCACCGGATCGACGAGCTCGGAGTAGCCCGTGGCGAGCTCGAAACCGCGCACGTAGAGGTCCCACTTCTCGACGACGCCGGGGATCGAGCGGTGCTCACGCACCAGCGGGCTCGTGTCGAGCGGGAAGTCCATGACGAACGTCGGGCGCACGAGCCCGGGCTTCACGAAGTGCTCCCACAGCTCCTCGACGAGCTTGCCGTGGATGGCGTGCGGGGGCAGTTCGACCCCCTCGGACTCGGCGAGCGCGACGAGATCTTCGAAGGGAGTCTCCGGTGTGATCTCGCGCCCTGCGGCCTCGGACAGCGAGCCGTACATCGACAGCCGGTCCCACTGGCCGCCCAGGTCGTACTCGGTGCCGTCGGCCCACACCACCGTCGTCGAACCCGACACGGCGATCGCCGCGTTCTGGATCAGCTCCTGGGTGAGGTCGGCGATGCCGTTGTAGTCGCTGTACGCCTGGTAGGCCTCGAGCATCGCGAATTCGGGGCTGTGCGTGGAGTCCGCGCCCTCGTTGCGGAAGTTGCGGTTGATCTCGAAGACCCGGTCGATGCCACCGACGACGGCGCGCTTGAGGAACAGCTCCGGCGCGATGCGCAGGTACAGATCGGCGTCGAAGGCGTTCGAGTGCGTGATGAACGGGCGCGCCGAGGCGCCGCCGTGCTGCACCTGCAGCATGGGGGTCTCGACCTCGATGAACTCGTGCGAGGAGAACGTCTCACGCAGGCTCGCGTTCACCTTGGCGCGCGCGATCACCGTCTCTCGGGCGCGGTCACGGACGATGAGATCGAGGAAGCGGCTGCGCACCCGGCTCTCTTCGCTGAGCTCGGAGTGCAGGTTCGGCAGCGGCAGAACGGCCTTCGACGCGATACGCCAGTCCGACACCATGACCGACAGCTCGCCGCGACGGCTGGAGACGACCTCGCCCGAGACGAACACGTGGTCGCCCAGGTCGACGAGCTCCTTCCACTGCTGCAGCGACTCCTCGCCGACGGCGGCGAGCGAGACCATCGCCTGGATTCGGCTGCCGTCGCCGGCCTGCAGCGATGCGAAGCACAGCTTGCCGGTGTTGCGGCTGAACACCACACGACCCGCGACCCCCGCGACGACGCCCGTCTCGGCGCCGGCCTCCAGATCGCCGAAGCGCTCGCGCAGCGCCGGGATCGTGTCGGTGATCGGCAGGCTCACCGGGTACGCCCCACCCGCGGCATCCGTCCGCTCGGCGATCAGACGCTCGCGCTTGGCCAGCCGCACGGCCTTCTGCTCGAAGACGTCTTCTTCGGTCGGCTCGACGGGCGGCGGCGTGTCGGTCACGGGGTGGGCTCCTCAGTGGGGTGTCGTCCGCAGAGCGCGGACCCGTCGATTCTACCGAGGGCCGTCCCGGGGCTCGCTGAGTCCGTCGGCGCCCGCGGCGCAGCGGTGGTGAGCGTTCCGCTCGGACGGCGACCGAGGCGAAGTGACTTCCCTCGCGAACTGGGCTATGGTCGGCCGGACCCGCCAACTATCACAGGGGAAGCGAGGACACCATGTCGAAGCAGCAGGCGAAGAAGCCCGCTCAGATGTCGCTCAAAGAGAAGCGCGAGCAGAAGCGGGCGAAGGTCGAAGAGAGCACGGTGCGCACCCGCAAGGGTTCGTGATCGCCAGCACTCCGTGCGGACACGACGGCGTGCTCCGCCCGGAGGGCGCCGAGCGGGGACGACAGGTGTCCTTCCCGCTCGGCGGTGCTCAGCCGAGGTAGATCTCGGCGTTGTCGACGAATCGGTGGCCCGCGACGGTCGCCGCGATCAGCGCCAGAGCGGGCCCCTGGGAGCCCTCGTCCGCGGGCAGGAACGTCTGCGGGTCGACGACGCTCAGGTACTCCAGGCGGATGCGCGGCTCGCCCATGAGCGTCGACTGCGCAGCGGCGATGCACGCATCGATCCCGCGATCGGCGTTGGCCGCGGCGGCGTCCAGCGCCGCGGGCAGCAGCACCGCCGCGGCGAGGTCCCGGTCGTCGAGCATGCCGACGCGGGTCGAGACCGGCAGGCCGTCGTCGCGGCGCACGGTCTGCACGGTGGCGACCTCGACATCGAAGAAGAGGTCGCGGATCATGCGACGCACGAGGAACACGCGCTGCCGGTCCCGCTCGCCGTACACGGCGACATCGGGACGCACCAGGTTGAGCAGCTTCGCCTCGACGGTCAGCAGACCGTCGAAGTAGTAGGGCCGCGACCTGCCCTCGTACCGCAGGCCGAGGTCGCCCGCGCCGACCTTCGTCGTCGCGGCGCCGTCGGGCAGGAGCTCGTCCGCGCGAGGAGCGAACACCACGTCGACGCCGAGCGACTGCAGCAGCCGCTCGTCGTCGTCCGGCGTGCGCGGATACGCCTCGTACTCGGCGGGCGACCCGAACCGCAGCCGGTTGACGAACAGCGACACCACCACGATGTCGGCGACCTCGCGCGCCCGGTGCACGAGGTCGATGTGACCGTCGTGCAGCGAGCCGATCGTCGAGATGAGTGCGACCCGGGCATCTGGTGCGCCGGCGCGCACCTCGGCGAGCCGCGTCTTCAGAGCGTCGACGGTGCTGATCATCCTTGGATCGTAGCGGCGGGATCGCCCGCCGGCCCCGACCCGGCCTCGCTCAGCGCGTGGTCGATCGTCGTGTGCGCCAGCTGCGACAGGTACGCACCAGGGTGCGGAACGCCGGCCTCGGCGAGCAGCGCGGTCGCCTGCCGCACGATCGACCGCGAGAAGTCGCGTGCGGTCGCGATCGCCTCGGCGTATGCGGGGCGGGCGGACTCGTCCACGACGACGGGCTCGCAGCCGAGCTCTACCGCCAGCGCCTGCGCGATCGGCAGCACCGGTCCGGGTGCGGTGACTGCCGCGTACGCGCTCGCGAGCGCACGGAAGTCCATCGAGGTGCCGCTGAACTCGATCGCAGGGTGCACGGCGAGCGGGATCGCCCCTTTCGCGACGGCGGGAGCGAGGATGCCGGTCCCCCACGCCGGGTCGGTGTGCAGGACGAGCTGGCCCGGCTGCCAGGCGCCCACCTCCGCGAGACCGGCCACCAGACCCTCGAGCTGGTCATGCGGCACCGCGACGATCACGAGCTCGCTGCGACGCGCGACCTCGGTGGCATCGAGCACGGGGACCCCCGGAAGGATCGCCTCGACGCGCTCCGGATCCGACCCGGCGGTGACGCCCACCAGCGCGTGGCCGGCGCCGGCGAGCGCCGCCCCGATCACCGGTCCCACGCGGCCGGCGCCGATGACGCCGACGCCCAGACGCCCGTCACGGGTCATGCGCCGTCCTCCTCACGATCGGCCGGTCGCGTCGGCGCATCCGGCAGATCCGCGGCGCCCGCCTCCGGCACACGCAGCTCGGTCGCACTCGATTCCGGCACGCGCGGCTCCGCGGGCGCGCCGGCCGACGCCGGGGGCGTGGGCACGGGCGCGAGCACCGAGGCCGCCGGGGGCGCCGGGACGCCGGCATCCATCTCGTCCTGCGCCCAGCGGTGCGTGCGGTCGGACTGCGCCGCCCGCACCGATGCACGTGCCACATCATCGAACAGCTGCAAGGCGACGTCGCGGTCGATCGCCGCGAGGAAAGGCGTGACCGGGCCTTGCACGACGTGCGCGCGCCCGTTGGTCACGCGCGTGAGGCGATCGAGGGGGCCCTGGTACAGGCCGAAGCTCTGCAGCCGCGCCAGCGGCAGGACCACGATCTTGCGCCACACCACGCCGCGCCGCATGAGCAGCTCGTCCTCGGTCAGCAGGAAGCCGTTGCGCCGGTACGACAGCGGCCGGATCCACCACGCGCGACGCGGTGTGTTGACGAACGTGTCGCCCTCCCGCGGGCCGAACATGCCCTGCTCGACCACGAGCGCCCGCTCGTCGTCGGTCATCGCCGGCTGAACGAGCCGCAGCACCCGCTCGACGTCGACCACCGTGCCGACGGGCAGCACCGTCGTGAAGTCGTCGTTGCTGCCGTCGGATGCACTGCGCCCGGTGAGCCGGTTGATGCGGATCGTCCACCACCCTGCCGGGCGCCACAGGATCGGCTGCGTGACCTCGACGGCGTGCACGCGCCCCGGCGGGAGGATCTCGGTGATCGTCGTCGTGAGCCCGTACGTGATGCGCACCCCGTCGGGCGTCGGCGCGATCGAGTACCGCAGCGACTTGAAGATCGAGCGGACCCAGTACGCGCCGAAGCCGATGATCGCGGGCACGAAGCCGAACAGCAGCCACGTGACTCCCTGCGTGACGCCGACGACGATCGCGACGATCGCGAAGAGCAGACCCACCGTCGACATGCTGAGGACGTGGGATGCCACGAGCCGGCCGAGCGGGATGTGCACGACCGACTCGGGTTCGGCGACGGGCGCCTCAGGCCCCTCGAGGATGCCGGTGAGCTCGCGACTGACGGTGAGCCCCAACGCGGCGGTGCGGCTCGCCGGACGCGCGCCGACCGGGGCAGCCTCATCAGCCAGCCGGCGACCCGAGGCGAGACGCAGGATGTCGGCGCGCACCGCCTCGGCGTTCGCGGTCGAGAGGTACTCGAGCTTGACGTTCGCCGACATGCCGGCACCGACGACCTCGAGCTTGGCCATGCCGAGCAGCCGGGCGATCATCGGGCGCGTGAGGTTCACCCCCTGCACACGGTCCAGCGGCGCCCGCCGCTGCGTGCGGAACAGGATGCCGCTGCGCACCTCGACGTCGTCCTCGGTGATGCGGAACGTGTGGAACCGCCAGGACGTGTAGAACACCGCCACCAGGATGATCAGCACGGCCAGCACCGCCACTGCGGCCAGCACGTACAGGTTGTTCGCGATGACGAAGTCGACCGGGTCTCCGCCCATCTCCTCCCACTCGACGACCTCGTCGCCGACGCCGGGCGCCAGCCACGGCAGGAAGATGTAGAGCAGCCGGTCGCGCAGGTTCGAGAACACGATGCCGATCACGACGAGCAGGAACAGACCGCCGCGCAGCAGGGGCGTGAGCGGGTGGAGCCGGTGCCATTCGCCGTCGCTGAGCGGCGAGCGCACCAGCTGCGGCGGCGGCGCGGCGGGCCCGCCGGCGGAGTCGGGAACCGTGGTCATAGACCCGTGCGCCGGCTCTCGGCGACCTCGATGAGGTGATCGCGCAGAGTCTCGGCCGTCGACTGGGCGAGCCCCGGGATCACGACGCCGGTCGCCGCCGCGGCGGTCACGAACTTGAGCTGCGCGATGCCGAACCCGCGGTCGAGCGGACCGTGGGTGATGTCGATGAGCTGCATGCGGCCGTACGGCACGGCGACGAACCGCTGCCACAGGATGCCGCGGCGGAACACGAGGTCGTCCTCGCGCAGCCGGTACCCGATCGAGCGCGCCTGCCTCGGCAGGATCGCGAGCGTCCACACCTGGATCACCGCAAGCACGCCGCCGACCGCCCACGCCCACCAGCCGACATGCAGCAGCAGCGTGAGCACGAGCGTCGCCGCGATCACGATCGCGAGGAACGACCCGTGCGAGATGAGCTGCACGGTCACGTACTTGGGCGAGATCTGGTGCCACACCCCGCCCTCGAGCACGAGACGGTTCTCGGACGTCGGCTCTGCGATCCGGTCGAACGATTCCGCGGGCGCAGCCGCCCCACCGCCCACCGCGGCACCGCTGGGCGCGCCAGGCGTGTCAGTGGTCCCTGAGTCGCGGCTCGAGTCCGGAATCATCTCCGGGCTGTTCGTCATCGTCGTCCTTCCGGATGGTGCACAGGTGCTCCGCGACGAGTCCGGCGGCCACCAGCACGGCGCCGCACACGGTCGTCGCGATCACCGTTCCCCACGAGCCTATCGACGGCGTGACAGGCCGCGTCGCGAGGAAGATCCACAGTCCCCCGCCCAGTCCGCCGATAGCTGCCCCGACGATGCTGGAGGCCTTCGCGAGCATCGCGATCCGCAGCGCACGGAACGGGTTGACGGCCGCCTTCGAGGTGCCGCGCGTGGCCCGCCGGATGGGGACCGCGAGCGCGATCACGACCGCGCCGAGCAGCACCAGCAGGATCGGCAGCGTGACGGCCGGCGTGAACGTCGAGCGGCCGGCCGAGGTCAGCACCTGGTCGACGAGGAAACCCGCGGCGAGACCCAGGACCGCCGCGACGATGAGCACGCCCGCACCGGTGCGCTTCATCGCTCCCCCTGCAGCCTGCGCAGTGCCTCGTCGACGCGCCCCACGCCGGGCAGCACCGCGTCGGGATCGACAGCCAGCCACGGCCCGAGCACGAAGTCGCGCTCCGCGGCACGCGGGTGCGGCAGCAGCAGGCGGGGGTCGTCGCTCACGACATCGCCGTAGGCGATGAGGTCGAGGTCGAGCGTGCGGTCCTCCCACCCGGCCTCCAGCGCCGAGCGCTCGGCGCCGCGCACGCGACCGTGCCTGCGCTCGATCGCGTGCAGGTACGCGAGCAGCACCGAGGGCGCGAGGCGCGTGGTGAGCACCGCCACGGCGTTCAGGTACGCGGGGGCCGCGGCATCCCTCCCCTCGGGCTTGAGCGCGACGGACTCGACCGGCTCGGATGCGCGCACCGCATCCACCAGCGGGAGGCGTGCCAAGTCGGTGATCGCGGCGGCCATCGTCTCGGCACGGTCGCCGAGGTTCGCGCCGAGCGCCACGACCGCCTCGACCTGAGCCCGGGGGTCGCGCTCGACGTCGCCGTCGAAGCCCTGTGCGAGCCGGCGGTTCACGCGTCGGCCCCGTCGAGCCTGCGGCGTGTGATCGTGACCGACACGTCCGAGAACGGCACTGTGATGGGTGCGTGCGGCTTGTGGATCGTGACCCTGGCGACGTGCACCAGGCGGTGCTGCAGCAGATCGTCGGCGATGCGCGCGGCCACGCCCTCGATGAGGTTCAGAGGATCGCGTCCGACGAGCTCCACGACGCGCTCCGCGACCTCGCCGTAGTGCACGGTGTCGGCGACGTCGTCGGATGCCGCAGCCGCCGCCGTGTCGACGTACAGGCTGACATCGACGACGAACTCCTGGCCGTCACGACGCTCATCGGCGAACACGCCGTGATGGCCGAACGCCCGGACGCCGGTCAGCGTGATCTCGTCGAGCGGACCCATGCGGCTCCCTCCTCCCAGCTGCGCGCCACTGTGAGAGCATCGCGCGTACCTGCGACATCGTGCACGCGCACCGCCCACGCGCCGGCCTGCGCCGCCAGCACGCTGGTCACCGCGGTCGCGACGTCTCGGCGCGCCTCGTCGACCTCGGCGGGCTCGTCGTCGAGGGCCTCGGCGAGGAACCGCTTGCGGCTCGTGCCGACCAGCACCCGCGAACCCGGTCCGACGAGGCGGTCGAGCCCGCGCAGCACGGCCCAGTTCTGGTCGCCGCGCTTGCCGAAGCCGACACCGGGGTCGAGGATCACGCGCGACGGCGCGATGCCGAGGGATGCCGCCACCTCGACCCGTTCGCGCAGTTCGGCGATCACCTCGCCGACGACGTCGCCATACTCGGCGCGGGCGTACATGTCGGTCGAGTGTCCGCGCCAGTGCCCGATCGCGACATCGGCCGCGGTGGGCGCGATCGCGGCGAGCATGTCGGGGTCGGCGAGGCCGCCCGAGACGTCGTTGACGATCCGCGCACCGGCCTCGACGGCCAGCACCGCGGTCGACGCGTTCATGGTGTCGATGCTCACCGGGATGCCGGCCTCGGCGAGCGCCTGCACGACCGGCAGGACGCGCTCCTGCTCGACGCGGGGATCGACGCGATCGGCGCCGGGCCGGGTCGACTCGCCGCCCACGTCGAGGACGTCCGCTCCCTGCGCGCGCAGCAGCAGCCCGTGCGCGACGGCGTCGTCGGGATCGACGTAGCGTCCGCCGTCGCTGAACGAGTCGGGCGTGACGTTCACGATCCCCATGATGAGCGTCATCGGCGCCCCGGGTCGCTCGTGCATCCGAGGCGTTTCGTCTCGCTTCGCTCGCTCAACGGCCGATCGCGGTTCATCGTGCCGCCCCGATCAGCGCCACGATCTCTGCCCGCGCGGCTGGTTCGGCGAACTCGCCGCGCGCCGCGATCGTCACGGTCGAGGCATCCGTCTGGCGCCCGCCCCGCATCGTGACGCACTCGTGCGTCGCGTCGAGGACCACGAGCACGCCGCGGGCGTCGAGGGACCCGGCGATCACGTCGGCGATCTGCTCGCCCAGGCGCTCCTGCACCTGAGGGCGCGACGACAGGATCTCGACGACCTTGGGAAGCGCGCCCAGCCCCACGACCTGCTCGCCCGGCAGATACGCGAGGTGCGCGTGACCGCGGAAGGGCAGCAGGTGATGCTCGCACACGGAGCGGAAGAGCACATCGCGCAGGATCACGGCGCCCGACGGCAGCGTGTCGGGCGCGGGCCCTCGCGAGACCGAGATCGTGTGCGCGAGCGGAGCGGCGGGATCCGCACCCACTCCCGCGAAGAACTCGGCGTACGCATCGGCGACGCGCTCCGGGGTCTGCTTCAGCCCCGGGCGCTCGGGATCCTCGCCGATCGCCTCGAGCAGTTCGCGGACGAGAGCGGCGACACGTTCACGGTCGACGGCCACAGCCGCGCCTCAGGCTGTCGCAGGACGCGCCTGCCCGGACGGACGGCGCTTGGCGGCCTTCTCGGCCGTCGCCTGCTCGGCCTCGACGCTCGCCGCGAGTCCTGCCTCGTCGCGACGCTGCGGCACCTCGACCGGGGGCAGCTCCGAGACCGGGCGCTGCTCGCTCGACAGCCACTGCGGACGCGGCGGAAGGCGCTTGACGTCCTTGAAGATCTCGGCGAGCTCCAGGTGGTCGAGCGTCTCCTTCTCCAGCAGCGCGAGCGCCAGCTTGTCGAGGATTCCGCGGTTGGCGTTGATGACCTCGTACGCCTCGTTGTGCGCCTGCTCGATCAGCTCACGCACCTGCGAGTCGACGCGCTCGGCGATCCGCTCCGAGAAGTCGCGGCCGTGACCCATGTCGCGGCCCATGAAGACCTCGCCCGAGGACTGGCCCAGCTTGACCGGACCGATGTCGCCGGTCATGCCGTACTCGGTGACCATCTTGCGGGCGATGCTCGTCGCCTTCTCGATGTCGTTCGACGCGCCGGTGGTGGGGTCGTGGAACACGATCTCTTCGGCGACGCGGCCGCCCATCGCGTACGTCAGCTGGTCCTGCAGCTCGTTGCGGGTGACCGAGTACTTGTCGTCCAGCGGAAGCACCATCGTGTAGCCGAGGGCCTTGCCGCGCGGCAGGATCGTGATCTTCGTGACGGGGTCGGTGTGGTTCATCGCCGCCGCCGCGAGCGCGTGGCCGCCCTCGTGGTAGGCCGTGATGAGCTTCTCTTTGTCCTTCATCACGCGGGTGCGGCGCTGCGGGCCGGCGATCACGCGGTCGATGGCCTCGTCGAGGGCGCGGTTGTCGATCAGCTGAGCGTTCGAGCGGGCCGTCAGCAGCGCGGCCTCGTTCAGCACGTTCGCGAGGTCGGCACCGGTGAAGCCCGGCGTCTTGCGCGCGACCACCTCGAGGTCGACGCCGTCGGCGAGCGGCTTGCCGCGACCGTGCACCTCGAGGATCTTCTGGCGGCCCTTGAGGTCGGGCGCGTCCACGCCGATCTGACGGTCGAAGCGGCCCGGGCGCAGCAGCGCCGGGTCGAGGATGTCAGGGCGGTTGGTCGCCGCGATGACGATGACGTTCGCCTTCGGGTCGAAGCCGTCCATCTCGACGAGCATCTGGTTGAGCGTCTGCTCGCGCTCGTCGTGACCGCCGCCGAGACCGGCACCGCGGTGGCGGCCCACCGCGTCGATCTCGTCGATGAAGATGATCGCCGGCGCGTTGTCCTTGGCGTTGTTGAACAGGTCGCGCACGCGGCTGGCGCCGACACCCACGAACATCTCGACGAAGTCCGAGCCCGAGATCGAGTAGAACGGCACGCCCGCCTCGCCGGCGACGGCGCGCGCGAGCAGGGTCTTGCCCGTACCGGGAGGGCCGTACAGCAGCACGCCCTTCGGGATGCGGGCGCCGACCGCCTGGAACTTCGACGGATCCTTCAGGAAGTCCTTGATCTCTTCGAGCTCTTCGATCGCCTCGTCGGAGCCGGCGACGTCCTGGAAGGTGACCTGCGGCATCTCCTTGGTCACGAGCTTCGCGCGGGACTTGCCGAACTGCATGACCTTGCTGCCGCCGCCCTGGGCGCTGGACAGCAGGAACCAGAACAGCAGACCCAGCAGCAGCATCGGCAGCAGCAGCGACAGGAAGCCGTCGAACCACGTGGCGCGCGGCACCTCGTCGTTGAAGCCGTCCTTGGGGTCGGCGGCATTGATCGCGTCGACCACCTCATCGGCGCGGGCGGTCACGTAGTAGAACTGGACGTCGCTGGCGCCCTCGTAGTCCTTCGAGAGCTTCATGTCGACACGCTGGTCGCCGTCGGTGTTGACCACCTCGGTGACGGTGTCGCCCTTGAGCAGCTCGAGACCCTCCTGGGTCGAGATCTGCTTCGCGCCGTTCAGGCTCGAGATGAGCGAGAACCCCACGATGAGGAAGACCCCGATCAGCAGGACGTAGAAGAGCGGGTTGCGAGTGATCTTCTTGAAGTCCATGGTGCGGGCCCGAGCCCGATCCCTTTCGTCGACGACCCGTCGCGGGACCGAATACCCCCGTCGACGGTTGTTTCAGGGTACAGCGGGCTTCCTAGGCGCCGTCTGTGCATTCGCCCCGGGCGTAATCCCCGGCGTCCGGTAGTTTGTGGTGAAGCGTCGCACGAGACACGTCGAGGAGGACTCCGTGCCCCGCATCCGCCGCACCCTCGTCGTCCTGATCGCGGCCATGGCCGTGCTGACCGGGTGCGCCTCGGTGCCCGCGGCGCTCGCCCCGTCCGACATCGTCGACGAGATCTCGTGTGCGGGCTCGGACCCGCTGACCGGCGTCCCCGACGTCGACGCCGGGCGCATCCCCGACGGCTTCGAGCCCGTCGCCGCGGTGCGCTGCCTGCCGTTCCATTCCGCCGAGGACGACCAGGGCATCTGGTCGGTCGTCGCCCGTGAGCGACTCGAGGGCGACCTGGCGCCCCTCCTGGCCGTGCCGGCGACGCCGGACGACGCACGCTCCCTCGGCCCCTGCGCAGCGATCGCCACGATCGCGCCACAGATCTGGCTGACGGATGCCGGCGGCCGAGGCATCCTCGTCCGCATACCGGTCGACGGCTGCGGCCAGCCGAAGGTCGACCTGGTCGCCGAGGCGATCGCCGGGCTCACCGTGGTGCGCACCGACGAGGAGCAGCGCACGCTGGCGCAGCCGCGCGAAGCCCTCGAATCGGGATGCCCGCCGACGTGGGCCGCGCGGCCGCTGCGGCTCGCGCCCGCGGAAGACCTCGAAGCGGGCCCCGCTCCCCAGCCCTCGCCGTCGGGCGACGGCATCCAGACCATCCCCTGGGCCGCACCGAGGGTGCCGGCGCCGGGCGAGGTCGACTCGCTCCGGCTCTGCGCGTACTCCACGGACGAGGCGGCCAACCCCGCCACGACACCGGCGCCGGGCGCCACGACATGGGTGACCATCAAGTCCGAAGGGACGGCGTGGTTCACCGGGACGCGCGAGCTCGACGCCGCCGAGACGCGGGCCGTGCTCGACGCTGCCGCCTCGGCCGAACCTCTGCCGGCGCCCTGCGACGACGTGCCCGGCTCGCTCGTCGTGCTCGACGCAGGCGGCGGTGCGGCGCCGATCACCGTCGAGCTGGACGGCTGCCGCCGGCTCATCGTGGACTACATCTCGACGTTCGCGGCCCCGCCGGGCCTCATCGACCTGCTCGCCGGATGACGGTCAGCTGTAGACGTGCGGCGCGAGCACCGCGACATCGCGCAGGTTGCGGTACTTCTCGGCGTAGTCCAGGCCGTAGCCGACGACGAACTCCGGCGGGATGTCGAACCCGACGTACTTGCAGTGCACCTCGACCTTGGCGGCCTCGGGCTTGCGCAGCAGCGCGAAGACCTCGACGGATGCCGCACCGCGAGCCTCGAAGTTCTCCAGCAGCCAGCTCAGGGTGAGGCCCGAGTCGATGATGTCCTCGACGATGAGGACGTGCTTGCCGAGGATGTCGGTGTCGAGGTCCTTGCGGATCTGCACGACACCGCTGGACTTCGTGCCGGCGCCGTACGACGACACCGCCATCCAGTCCATCGTGACGTGCTTCTTGAGAGACCGCGAGAAGTCGGCCATGACCATGACCGCCCCCTTGAGGACTCCCACGAGCAGCAGATCCTTGCCCTCGTAATCCGCGGCGACCTGCACCGCGATCTCGTCGAGCTTTGCTCGGACCTGCTCCTCCGTGACGAGGACTTCGGTGATGTCGCTGGAAACGTCGGCCGCGCGCATGCAGAGAGTCTATTCAGCAGTGGGCTGTGAACTCGATGCGCCCGCCGGCACGCAGCAGAGAAGTCTCCTCAGCGACGGGCAGTGAACTCGATGCGCCCGCCGGCACGGCGGGCGCGGCATCCAGGCAGGTCGATGGGTCCCTGACCCGACCAGTCCGTCGCGAGCCGCGCCACTTCGAGCGTCTGCGCCCGCGTGAGGCTCTGGTGGAACTCGCTCGCGACGACCAGCCGGATGATCCGGTGCCGCAGCGCGGCGGGGTTCGCCGCCAGTGCCGCCGCCGAGACCGAGATGCCGGCCTCGGCGTGCTCGACGATGTCTTCGATCGTCTCGTCGATCATCTCGTCGAACGCCGCCGCGTCTTCGCGCAGCTGTGCGGCCGTGCGGGCCAGCGCCTCGGCGATGCCCGGGCCGAGCTCGCCCTCGAGCACCGGCAGCACCTTCTCGCGCACGCGCACGCGCGCGAACCGCGGGTCGCGGTTGTGCGGGTCCTCCCACGGCTCCAGTCCCTCGGCCGCGCACGCGGCACGGGTCGTCGCACGCCGCACACCCAGCAGCGGCCGCAGCAGCAGCACTCCGGAGAGGCCGGATGCCTCGGCCATGCCTTGCAGGCTCGTCGCGCCCGACCCGCGAGCAAGGCCCAGCAGCACGGTCTCGGCCTGGTCGTCGAGGGTGTGCGCGGTGAGGATCGCCGCAGCGTCCTCGGCGATCGCCGCGTCGCGCAGCGCGTCGTACCTCGCCTCGCGTGCCGCCGCCTCGGGTCCGCCCGCGGCACCCACCTCGACGCGCACGATGCGGGCCTCGAGCCCCAGCGCCTCGGCCGCGGCCGCGGCGGCGGCTGCGGCATCCCCGGATCCATCCTGCAGACCGTGGTCGATCGTCACCGTCACCGTGCGCAGCCCGCGCTTGGGCGCCTCGAACGCGGTCGCGGCGGCCAGCGCGAGCGAATCGGCGCCGCCGGAGAGCGCCACGACGACGGTGCCACCCGGCTCGAGCGCCGCCAGCGCCTGGCGGACCGCCCGGCGCACCTCGGCGACGGCGGGGTCCAGTCCTGGTCTGCGCGCGTCCACGCGTCCACGGTAGCGGGGCCGGGTTCTCGAGAGCGGCCCACCTCGTTTCGTCTTCGCTCCTCTCAACGACCCGGATCGCGGGCCGCGACTAGGCTTGTCGACGGCATCCGCAGTCTTTCCGAAGGAGCACCACTATGGGCGCGTACGACGCCGTCATCGAGATCCCGCGCGGCAGCCGCGTGAAGTACGAGGTCGACCACGGCACCGGCCGTGTCTTCCTCGACCGCATCCTGTACACGCCCATGGGCTACCCCACGAACTACGGGTTCTTCGAGAACACGCTCGGCGAGGACGGCGACCCGCTCGACGTGCTCGTGATCCTCGACGTCGACCTGGCGCCCGGCATCCTCGCGAGCGTCCGCCCCGTCGGCGTGCTCAAGATGAGCGACGAGGCCGGCGGCGACGACAAGGTCGTCGCCGTGCTCGCCAAGGACCCGCGGTGGGCGCACATCCAGGACGTCGGCGACATCTCCGAGTACCTGCAGAAAGAGATCGCGCACTTCTTCGAGCACTACAAGGACCTGGAGCCCGGCAAGTGGGTCAAGGTCGACGAATGGGCAGACGCGGCAGAGGCCGAGCGCCTCGTCGCCGAGGCGTTCGACCGCTTCAAGGAGCACGAGGGCCAGACCAAGACCCAGGGTGAAGGCGTGGCTCCCAGCACGCTGTGACCCCCTGAACGAACGAGAGAGGTGGATGCCGGGCGCCCGGCATCCACCTCTTCTGCGTTCAGGGGGGTCAGACCGAGATGCCCCGGGCCGCCATGAAGTCGACCGGGTTGACCGGGTAGCCGTTGACGTAGGTCTCGAAGTGGCAGTGGCAGCCGAACGATCGGCCGGTGTTGCCCTCGCTCGCGATGAGCTGGCCGGCAGACACCCACTGGCCGACGCCGACGAAGATGCCGCCGTTGCGGATGTGGCCGTACCCGGTGCCGATGCCGCCGCCGTGGTCGATCTTGACGTAGTTGCCGTAGCCGCCGTTCCATCCGGCATACACGACACGACCCGCAGAAGCCGCGTAGATCCCGGATCCGCAGCCGGCGGCGAGGTCGACGCCGTAGTGGAAGCTGCTGGAGCAGCCCTGGCTGCCGCACTGCGTGGCGCGCCTGCCGTAGCCCGAACTGCGCCACCCCGACGAGGGCCTGCACCAGCCGGAGCCGATGACGACGCCACCGCCGCCGCTTCCGCCGCCACCACCACCGCCGCCGCCTCCGCCGCCGGAGTTCGCGCGCGCTGCGGCCTCGGCGTCGGCCTTCGCCTTGGCGGCTGCCGCGGCCTCGGCCTCCTTGCGGATGCGCTCGCCCTCCTGGTACTGGGCGATCGTCTTCGCCGTCGTGTCCTGCAGGGCGGCGAGCTGCGCCTCGAGCTCGCCCTGCTTCGCCGTCTGCAGGTCGAGAGCGGCCTGAGCCTCATCAGCGGCCTTCTGCGCGGCCACCATCTTCTCTTCGGCGAGCTTCTGCAGCCGGTCGCGCTCCGTGCGCTGCACCGCGGCCTGGTCGCTGAGGCTCTGGGCGGAGTCGCGGGCGGTGACCGCCTGCGCGTACAGATCCTGATTGCGCTCGACGAGCTTGTCCATCGTGCCCAGGCGGGCGAGCAGGTCGTCGGCGCCCTTGGCCGATCCCGAGAAGAACAGCTCCATCGAGGTGTCGTCGCCGCCGTTGCGGTACAGCTGTGCGGCGACGCGTCCTGCCTTGTCGGCGGCGGCTGTCGCTGCCGCAGCCTGCGCGTCGGCCTGTTGCTGCAGCTGGTCGGCACGCAGAGCCGCGTCGAAGAAGGCCTGCTGCGCGGCGTAGAACTCCTCGGAGGCCTGCTGCGCGATCTGCCGCTTGGCGTCGACGTCGGCCTGCAGTCCCGCGATGAGGTTCTGGATGTTGGTGATCTCGACCTGCTTGGCGGCCTCGTTGGCCTTGGCCGCCTCGACGTCGTCCCACGACGGATAGTCGGCGGCGAACGCACGGCTGCCGAGCGGGCTCACCGCGGTGCCGAACGCGCTCAGCGCGGCGACGCCGAGGATGCCCAGGCCGAGCGCCGCCCGACGGTTCATCGTCGGCCAGAGCCGCTTGCGCTCGGCCGGCGACGGGGCGCACCCGCACTCGGTCGCTGAGAGCAGATCGGACTCCGCAGTGGAGTCGGCGGTGACGTTGTCGGGTTGCACGGGTCCTCCCCTCGCGACGTCAGCGTTTTCACACTAGCAACATCAGTAACATGCGCAACCCCCAGATCGGCGGTGCGCAACCCCCAGATTCGCACGTCGAAGGGCCGCCTTCAGGGAGCGGTCACCTCGACAGTTTCTCCCCGCGAACGGGGTTTCACAAGAGCGCCACGCCCTCGATTGGTGTTTTGCGCGATGTTTACGTATGCTTGGTCCTCGGCAGTGAGCCCCCGCGGTTCACCCGGCCCCATCGTTTAGCGGCCTAGGACGCCGCCCTTTCACGGCGGTAGCACGGGTTCGAATCCCGTTGGGGTCACGCCCACAATTGAATAAGCATGGCCCTGTAGCGCAGTTGGTTAGCGTGCCGCCCTGTCACGGCGGAGGTCGCGGGTTCAAGTCCCGTCAGGGTCGCTCCGAGCGACGGGCCCTTTTCTTGAAGAGGGCCTTTCGTCTAGGATGCGGCAGATCTTGTATGTGCCGTACGGCTCTGTAGCTCAGTTGGTAGAGCGTTCGACTGAAAATCGAAAGGTCACCGGATCGATGCCGGTCGGAGCCACACGGGTGATCGTTACAATCACCCCAGGAACCCTCGCGTAGCTTCTACATCGCGGGGGTTTCGCCTTTTCCGGGCGACGAACGGCGACCCGAGGCCGGACTCCGCACGGAGTCCGGCCTCGGGCGCGTACGTCAGCCGGTCACGTACGACAGGGCGTCGACGCGGAGGATCTCACCCGACGTCTTCACGAGCCGCAGCGTGTGCTGGCCCTTCTTCAGCCCGCTCTTCTCGAACAGCTTCTGCTGCGTGAGCCGCGCATCGCCGTGCAGGTCGACGGTGTCGACGAGCTTGCCGTCGAGATACACCTCGACCTCACCCTGGTCGGGACCGATCGGGCCGTTCACGGTGACGGCGGTGCCCGAGAAGGTCAGCGACACCGCCGCGCCGTCGTCCTTCGCCCAGTGGACGTCGTCACGCAGATCGCCGCGGAAGCGGAACTCCAGAGCGGTGTCGCCGTCGGCGAGCGCCCCGAGGAACCCGGCGCCGAACACGACGGCATCCCCCTCGACCGTGTAGTCGGTGCCGCTCTTGAGCGCAGCGCCGTCACGATAGACGCCCAGCAGCTCGCCCGGGTCGCGCAGCACGTGGACGGTCGCATCCTCGGGAGCGGCACGGTCGAAGGCGACGTGGTCGATGTCGAGCAGGCTCTCCTGCACGACGTCGAGGCGGTCGAGCAGCATGAACTGTCCGGACTTCTTCACGACGCGGATCGTGTGGCTACCGTTCGGCAGGTCGCGCTTGCTGAACACGACCTGCTGCGCACCTCGGCCCTCGGCCTGGTAGGTGCTGACCGTCGCGGCCAGCACACCGTCGATGTACACCTCGGCGTCGCCCTGCGACGAGTGCGTCTCGGTGATCCAGTCGACGCCGGTGCCCACGAACGAGTACTGGAAGGCACTGCCGTCGGCCTCGCCGTAGTGCACGTCGTCCTGGTAGTCGCCGAGCCCGCGGCCCGTGCTGTGACCCCAGTTGCCGCTGTACGCGATGCCCGGGTCCGTGTCGTTCACCGCGATGACTCGCGACGAGCCTGTGGCGGGCGCCGTGCCGCCCGTCGACGAGTCGAACACCGAGACGGTGAGCGACTGCGATGCCGCGACCTGCTCCTCGCCGCCGTTGCGCGACCACGCGCCCTCGTACTTCAGCTGTGCGTCGTCGTCGTTCAGGGCGACGGTGGCGCCCTTCGCCGGTGTGAAGGTGAACAGCCGCGTGCCGTGCACGGGCACGTCGGTGGCGACGAACGACCCCTCGGCCTTGCCCACGTCCTTCTGGGCCCACAGGTCGCGCACCTTGACCTGACCGCTGAGACCCACGTCGGCCAGCGACACCGTCATGTCGGCATCCGTCTGCCCGAGGTTGAAGACCGCGACCGTGACCGACCCGTCGGGGTTGGCGGTGTACCAGGTCTGCTGCGGGGACGCCGTCGAGACGGGGTGCGCCGGTCGCCCGGCCTGGTTGACCGCGATGACCTCGGAATTGGTGAGCAGCTGGATGCCGTAGTCGTCGAGCTGCGTCAGGTCGTTGCCGACGTACATCGGCGCCGCCGAGACCGCCCACAGCGTCGCCGCGGTGCGCCGCTCGTCCTTGGTCAGGCCGTCCATCTTGCCGTTGCCGACGTTGAGCGAGTCGAAGTCGTTCCACCCGCGGTCGGGGCCGGCGTAGCGCCACCAGTCCGCAGCGCGCGGGAAGAGGCGGGCGATGTTGTTCCAGTTCGTGAGCGCCGTCTTCTCGCAGTAGCACTCGACATCCCACTCGACGCGCCAGCCGTTCGCGTACTGCGCCCAGTAGTCGGCGTACCGGATGTCGAGCGCCCACGACAGCTCGAACCAGATGCCGTTGCGCTCCAGCGCCTGCGACCACGCCTTGACGTCGTCGCGCGCGTCGAGCGACAGGTCTCCGATGCCGGATCCCGGGGTCACGCTGTCGAACTTCAGGAAGTCGATGCCCCACTGGCCGAACATGTCGGCGATCGAGTCGACGTACTTCTGGGCGCACGGGTTCGAGAAGTCGATGCGGTACCCGATCCCCCAGTAGTCCGCCTGCTGGATCGGCTGCTTCACGATGTCGCCCGTCGAGCAGTCGGGGGCGCCGTAGATCGGCAGGTCGGCCTCGTACACCTGCGGCGAGATGCCGGGGATCGCGTAGAGCCCGACTTTCTGCCCGTTGGCGTGGATGTGGTCGATCACGGCCTGGAGGCCGTTCGGATACAGCTTCGCGCTCGGGGTCGGGCGGCCGTACTCGTCGACGCCGTCGTTCCACGCGGCGTCGATGTTGATGTACTCGTACCCGGCGGACTGCAGCTTCGCGTGCATGGCATCGGACTGCGCCATGATCTGATCGGCGGTGATCCATGTGGATCCGTTGCCGGCGTAGACCTGCATGCTGTAGCTGCTCCATCCCATGTACGGCCGCGCTCCGAGCGCGTCGTCAGGCGTCGTCGCCGCGGGTGCGACCGCGGGTGCGGGAGTGGAGGCTTCGGCTCGGGGCTCCGCGGCGGCCGCGGCACCTCCGATTCCGATGGTCGTGCCGACGGCAGCGACAGCGAGCGCCGCGAGCCACCGTCGCCCGAGGGCGTGGCGGTTCCTGGTGTTCATGATTTCCTCTCTGCGGTGGGTTCGACGGTGAACCCCGCGCCCCGTCGCGCGGTTCCCAGAAGATGCGAACGCGTCAGTCGCTCATGCGACCCTCACGACGTCGAAGAGCAGCGCCTGCTGCGGGTTGAGCGTGGGAAGCGGAACCCCGGCGACGGCGAGCACAGTGCCCGGCAGTTCGATGCCGCCGTCGACGGCGGGGAGCATCCACTCCGGATCGGTCACCTCATGACGGCTCGTCGGGCCGAGCTCGGCGCGCACGCGCACGCGGTAGTGCGCGGCGGCGTCGAGGCCGGGGAAGCGCACGCGGCCGCTCTGCCCGTCGGGCGAGGTCGCCAGACGCGCCCAGGTGAACAGGGCCCGCCCGCCGTCGGGCGCGACGATGCCGGTGAGCATCGCCGCGTCGTCGGCCAGGTCGGCGTTGACGACGGTGCCGGTGTGGATGAGGTCGCGCAGTTCGCGATAGAGCGCCGCCCACGCGGTGATGGTCGCGAGGTCGTCGGGGTCTGCGACCGTCAGGTCGGACTCGATGCCGGCGTGCGCGGTGAGCGCGACGGCGAGGCGGAACGACAGGTCGGTCTCGCGCGATGTCGTGTGGGAGCGACCGGCGCCGAGGTGCGAGCCGATCAGCTCGGGCGGCACCAGCAGGCGTGTCCAGCGCTCGATGCGGGCCCGCTCGACCGGGTCGTTGCAGTCCGACGCCCACACCCGGTCGGTGCGTTCGAGGATGCCGAGGTCGACGCGCCCGCCGCCGCCCGAGCACGTCTCGATCTCCAGCCGCGGGTGGCGGGCGCGCAACTCGTCCAGCAGCCGGTACAGCGCGAGAGTCTGGTCGTGCACGAGGGGCCGGTCGCCGTCGCCGCGGCGGCCGACGGGTTCGACGAGGTCGCGGTTGTGGTCCCACTTGAGGTAGTCGATGTCGTACTCGGCGACCAGCGCGCTGATGCGCTCGAGGACGAGCGCGTACGCGTCGGGGTTCGCGATGTCGAGCACATGCTGGCTGCGCGCGGTCGGCCCGACTCCTTCCCGCGGCGCCAGCACCCAGTCTGGGTGCGCCCGGGCGAGGTCGGAGTCGGGGCTGATCATCTCGGGCTCGAACCACAGGCCGAACTGCATGCCGCGCGCGCGGACGGCGTCGACGAAGGGCCCGAGGCCGTCCGGCCACACCCGCTCGTCGACGAGCCAGTCGCCGAGGCCGGCGTTGGCGTCGCGGCGCCCCTGGAACCAGCCGTCGTCGAGCACGATGCGCTCGACGCCCACCTCGGCGGCGCGGTCGGCGATCTGGACGAGACGCTCGAGGTCGTGGTCGAAGTACACCGCCTCCCAGGTGTTGAGCACGAGCGGGCGGGGCGAACCCGGGTGGCTGCGGCGGGCGCGGAGCCGCCGGTGGAACCGCGCCGACAGCCCGTCGAGCCCTCGGTCGGACCAGGTGAACAGCACGGTCGGCGCGTCGTAGCGCTCGCCGGGCTGCAGCACCATCTCTCCCGATCGCAGGAGCTCTCCCGCCCCGATGACGCGCGACAGCGCGCCGGCGCCCTCGGGCAGCCGCTCGGCGAGGTACTCGCCGTCGCCGCTCCACGCCAAGTGGGCGCCCCACACCTCGCCGTGCCCGAATCCGAACGCGGGCGTTCCGGCGACGAGCAGGAACGGTGTGTCATGGCCGGGCTTGCCGCGCCGTGCACGCCGTGCGTGCGTGCCGAACGCGAACGGCAGCCGCTGCGGCGAGCGCTCGCGGCACCATTTGCCGGTGAAGTCGAGCAGCTCGCCCGCCCGATCGGGCAGGGGGACGAGCGCCCGCAGGCCATCCACGGAATAGGGGGATGCCGCCTCCGCGGGATTCTCGATCGAGAGGTCGATCGACAGCACGCCGGCGGCGTCCATGCCGTACTGCAGACGGGCGCAGGTGCCGGCGACGTCGTCGTCGAAGCGGAGTGCGATGCGGCCGCCGCCGTCCGTGGCGTGGACGACGTCGGCGTCGACGAGGCGAGGGCGCGGCGTGGTCGCGGTGCCACCGCGGTGTCCGGCCTGCGCGGGAGTGCCCGCCCAGCCGTCCTGCTCGGTCGGCCACACGGAGAACACGCGGGGGACGTCGGGCGAGTTGTTGAGCACCGCGGGCACCGCGGTGACGCGCAGCGCAGCGGCGGCTTCCGGGTCGAGGTCGCCCAGGTCGGCGCCCCAATGCAGCACGCGGGGATGCGGTCCCGCCAGGTCGACGACCAGCGCGACGCCCGCCGCCCGCAGGGTATGGACGGCACCGTCACCGTTGACCATTCGCACTCCTCCGTCGAGTTTCTTGACATCGGTAATTAATCATGAATACGCTGGCGTCGCAAGCAAAGATCCGAGGTCTGCGGGCGATGACGCCCGACACCCGAGATCTCCGTCGCCGAGCGATCGAGGACCCAGATGAGCGACACCCTGCGACTGGCGTGGAGCGCGCCCGCCGATCGGTGGGAGGCCGCTGTCCCGCTGGGCAACGGGCGCATCGGCGCGATGGCCTTCGGCGGCGCGACCGGCCGTTACGCACTCAACGACGCGACGGTCTGGTCGGGCACGCCCGACGGCCCGGCGACGGCGCTGCACGAGGTGCTCGCAGGCGGCGCCGGCCCGGCGCGGCTGGCCGAAGTGAGAGCTGCGCTCGATGCCGGCGACGTCCGCACGGCCGAGCGGCTGCTGATGACGTTCGAGGGTCCGTACTCGCAGGAGTATCTGCCGCTCGCCGACCTGTCCGTCGCGATCGAGGGCGCCGAGGCGCTGACGCCGGCGCGCGTGCTCGACCTCGACGAGGCGGTGCTGACCGAGACTCTGCGGGTGCCCGGAGGGACGCTGCGGCGCCGCTCCTGGGTATCGGCGCCGGCCCAGGCGCTGATCGTCGAGCTCACCGCCGACGTCGCGTTCGCGGCATCCCTCTCGCTCACCTCTCCGCTGTGGAGCTCGCCGGAAGGGCTGGGACTCGACATCGAGATCCCCGTCGACGGCGCGCCCCTGCACGAGACCTCCGTCGAACCGCCCCTGCGGTACGCCGGGGCCGGTGCCGACTACGACGGATTCGCGTCCGTCTCGGTCGCACTGGACACCGACGGCTCCGTGGAGGTCGCGCCTGCCGGCGCGAGCGTCCGCGGGGCTCGCCGGCTGCTGATCGCCCTCTCCACATCGTCCCGCGCCGCGTCGTGGTGGGCCGGCGAGGACAGGGAGTGGCGGACCGCCTCCCGTGAGGCGATCCGGGATCGCGCCAGAGAGCGGGTGGATGCCGCGGTTCGCCGCGCCCCGTCCGCGCTGCTCGCCGAGCACGTCGCCGACCGCCGGCGCCATGCTCGGGCGCGGTTCGCGATCGGTGGTCGCCGGGAAGGCGTCTGGGACGTCGACCGCGACATCCTGCACGGCGACGACGCGCAGCTGCGCGCCACGGTGATCGCCGAGTACGGCGCCTACCTGCTCGCCTCGGCGTCACGCGCCGGCGGACCCCCGGCGAATCTGCAGGGCATCTGGAACGACCAGCTGCGCCCGGCCTGGTCGTCCAACTACACGATCAACATCAACACCCAGATGAACTACTGGGCCGCTCCCGTCCTGGGCCTCGACGACGCGTTCGAGCCGCTGCTCGCGCTCGTCGAGCACCTGTCGCGCACCGGCGCCGACGTCGCCCGCGAGCTGTACGGCGCCCGCGGCTGGGTCGCGCACCACAACACCGACCTGTGGGGCTGGAGCCTTCCCGTCGGCGGCGGACACGGCGCACCCAGCTGGGCGATCTGGATGATGGGCGGCGTGTGGCTCACCCACAACCTGTGGGACGCGTACGAGTTCGGCGGCGACGTCGAGCTGCTCCGCTCGCGGATCTGGCCCGTCATGCGCGGCGCCGTCGAGTTCTGCCTCGACTGGCTCATTCCCGGGCCCGACGGAACCCTGCGCACGTCGCCCTCGACCTCGCCCGAGAACTCGTTCGTCGCCGCCGACGGTGAGAACACGGCGATCGGGCTGACGGCGGCATCCGATCTCTTCCTCATCCGGGGCATGCTGGAGCGCGCGCTCACGGCCATCTCGACGCTCGGCACCGACGACCTGCTGGCGGCCGAGATCGCCCGGGCCCTGGCCGCGATCGCGCCGATCGGGATCGGCGCGGACGGCCGGCTCCAGGAGTGGTCGGCCGAGGTCGTCGAGGCCGAGCCGCTGCACCGCCACCTGTCGCCGCTCATCGGGCTGCACCCGCTCGACCTGCTCACCCGCGACCGCGATCCCGAGCTGTTCGAGGCCGGGGTGCGGCTGCTCGACGCGCGGGGCAACGGCGCGATGGGCTGGTCGTGGGCGTGGAAGATCGCGATGCGGGCGCGCATCGGCGACGGCGACACGGCCGCGTCGCTGCTCGACGAAGCGCTCGCTCCGTTCGAGGGCGACGCCGCCCGCCACGGACCCGTGGACGGCTCGGAGTGGGGCGGTCTTCTGCCGAACCTGTTCAGCACGCACCCGCCGTTCCAGATCGACGGCAACCTCGGCTTCCCGGCCGGGATCGCTGAGATGCTCGTGCAGAGCCACGGCGGCGTGGTGCGCCTGCTGCCGGCGCTCCCCTCCGCGTGGGCGGACGGCGACGCGCAGGGACTCGGCGCGCGCACCGGCCTCGTCGTCGACCTCGCGTGGCGCGATGGGGCGCTCGCGACGGCGACCGTGCGCAGCATCCGCGGCGACGACCGCACGGTCGCGGTCGCGTACGGCGACCGTCGCCTGGAGCTTCAGGTGCCCGCGAACGGCTCCGTCGAGGTGCCCCTGGAGGGACTCGTGGATGCCGCCGCCCGCACGATCGGAGCCCGCGATGCGCGGTGAGCTCACGCTCGTCGACGAGCCGACCACCCAGACCGAGCCCTCCGACTTCGACGCCTTCTGGGCCGAGACCCTCGCCGAGACCCGGCGGCATCCCCTCGACGTCACGATCGAGCCCCGGCCGACGCGCCTGGCGGTGATCGACGTGTTCGATGTGACCTTCCGCGGCTTCGGCGGCACGCCGATCCACGCGTGGCTGCGCGTGCCGCACGGCGCGACCGCTCCCCTGCCGGGCCTCGTCCAGTTCTTCGGGTACGGCAACGGCCGCGGGCACGCGCTGCGCGATCTGCGGTGGGCCGCCGCCGGCTACGCCCATCTGGTGGTGGATGCCCGCGGCCAGGGCCACGGCGACACCGACGACGACCACCCCGACGGCGGGCCCTCTGCCGGCGGGTTCCTCACGCGCGGCATCCGCTCGCCATACGAGTACTACTACCGCCGCGTGTACGCCGACGCCGTGCGCGCGGTGGAGGCGGTGCGCACCCTCGACCTCGTCGATCCCGCGCGGGTCGGCACGGTAGGCGCGAGCCAGGGCGGCGGCATCTCGCTCGCGATCGCCGGACTCGTGCCCGACCTCGCCGTCGCGATCGTGCAGGCGCCGTTCCTGTGCGAACTCGACCGGGCCGCCGACCTCAGCGACGAGCACCCGTACGCGCTGCTCACGCAGTACTTCGCAGACCGCCGCCTCGATACGTCGGCCGCACTCGACACGCTGCGCTACTTCGACGGCGTCAACCACGCCAAGCGCGCGGCAGCGCCGGCGCTGCTCAGCACCGGACTGCGCGACGGCATCGCCCCGCCGGCATCCGTCCTTCCCGCCTTCACCGCCTACGCGGGCGAGAAGCAGGTGGTGCTGTGGCCGTACAACGGCCACGAGGCCGGTGGCGACCTCGACGAAGAGAACGCGCTCGAGTTCGCCGCCGGCCACCTGCGAGTGCCGTGACGCACGTCGCCCGCGCAGATTCGCTACCGTAACGACAACGACCGAGGGAACCGATGGACCACGACACCGCCGCGCGCACGACGCTCATCCGCACGGCGTCCGAAGCCGGATCGAGGGTGTTCGCCACCATCCTGACGCGAAGCCCCATCAGTCGCATCGACATCGCGCGCCAGACCGGGCTGTCGCAGGCCGCCGTCACCAAGGCCGTCTCGCCGCTCGTCGCCGCGGGCCTCGTCGACGCCCCGCCCGCGACGCAGCGCGACGGCAACCCCGGGCGCCCGGCCGCACCGGTGTCGATCGTGCCCGACGCGATGGTCATGCTCGGCATCAAGGTCAACGTCGACGAGGTGATCGGCGTCGCCACCGATCTCGCCACCAACGTCCTGGTGAGCGCGAGCCGTCCGCTGACGGCGCACGACCCCGGCACCGCCGCCGACACCATCGCGGACGTGGTCGACGCGCTCGAGGCAGGACTCGGCGACAAGACCGACGCCATCGCCGGCGTCGGGGTGTCGGTGTCGGGCGACGTCGACACGTCGTCGGGCATCGTGCGCGAGTCGGCCATCATGGGCTGGACCGACGAGCCCTTCGGCCCCGCCGTGCAGGAGCGACTCGGCCGCCCGGTGACGCTCGAGAACGACGTGCATGCCCTGACCGTCGGCGAGCACTGGTTCGGCGTCGGGCTCGGCACCGAGTCGTTCGCGATCGTCACGATCGGTCGCGGCATCGGCAGCGGCCTGCACCTGAACGGGCAGGTCGTGACGGGCGCGTACGGGGTGGCGGGAGAGATCGGCCATCTGCCGCTCGCGGACCCGTCCCGCATCTGCACCTGCGGACGCCGCGGCTGCGTCGAGGCGGTCGCGTCGACTCCTGCGATCGAGGCCTCGCTGTCAGCGGCGCTGGGTCGCGGCATCTCGATCGACGAAGCGGTACGCCTGGCACACGCCGGGGATCCGACCGCCGACGCCGCCTTCCGTGAGGCCGCCGCGCTGGTCGGCACCGCGATCGCGACCCTCGTCAATCTCACCGGCCCTGAGCTCGTCATCATCGGCGGCGAGGGCGTGGCCGAGTTCGACCTCTACGACGCGACGCTGCGCGACGCGTTCGCCGCGCACGCGTTCGGCGCCGCCGCGCAGTGCCGCATCGTGGTGCGCCCCCACACCTTCCAGGACTGGGCGCGGGGCGCGGCTGCGGCCGCCATCCAGTCGCTGGTCCGCTGACACCGCGCTGCGGCATCCATCCCCGCCCCTTCTGGAGGAGCAATGTCCGTCATCACGCACGCCCGAGCCTCACTCGTCGACATCCCCGTCGAGACCGTCCGCACCGATGCCGTGCAGGCCTTCCTGAAGCAGGAGACGATCATCGTCGACCTGCAGACCTCTGACGGCACCCCCGGACGCGGCTACGCGTACACGATCGGCACCGGGGGCCGTGCCGTCCTGTCGATGCTGCGCGACCACCTGCTGCCGGCCGTCGTCGGGCAGGACGTTCGGCGCCCCGAGGCGGTGTGGCGTCACGCCTTCACCCAGACCTGTGCCACCACGGTCGGCGCCATCACCTCGCTCGCGCTCGCGGCCATCGACACCGCCGTGTGGGATGCCCGCTGCCGCCGCGACGGCGAGCCGCTGTGGCGCGCCGCCGGCGGGGCGAACCCCGACGTCCCGCTGTACGACACCGAGGGCGGCTGGCTGCACATCGACACCGAGACCCTGGTGGCCAACACCCGAACCGCACAGGCCGGCGGATGGCACGGATCCAAACTCAAGGTGGGCGCGCCTGATCCCCGTCGCGACGTCGACCGCCTCACCGCGGTGCGCGAGGCCGTCGGCCCGGGCTACCGTCTCATGGTCGACGCCAACCAGGGGCTGACCCTGGCGGACGCGCGGGCATTGGCGCGCGCCCTCGAGCCGTCCGGGATCTCGTGGCTCGAGGAGCCGCTGCCGGCGGACGACGTGTCGGCGCACGCGAAGCTCGTCGGATCCACCTCGATCCCGATCGCGGTGGGCGAGTCGCTGTACTCGGTCGCGCAGTTCAAGGAGTACCTCGCGAGGGATGCCGCCACCATCGTGCAGCCGGACGTCGCCCGCGTCGGCGGCATCACACCGTGGCTGAAGATCGCTCATCTCGCCGAGGCGTTCAACGTGCCGGTGTGCCCGCACTTCCTGATGGAACTGCACGTGAGCCTCGTCGCCGCCGTCCCGAACGGCCGCATCGTCGAGTACATCCCGCAGCTGCGCGCCGTGACGACCGCCGACATCGTCGTGACCGAGGGCCGGACGACGGCCCCCGACGCTCCCGGCATCGGCATCCCGTGGGACGACGACGCATTGGAGAACCTGCGCGTCGCATGAGTCCTGACGCCGAAGAAGGGGCCCGCACCGTGCACGGTGCGGGCCCCTTCTTCATGAGGACTCAGAGCGCGTCGTACAGGTCCTGCTGCATCTGCAGGAACTGCGACAGACCCAGACCTTCGAGGTCGTCGAGGTAGGCCTGCCAGGCGCCGTCGTCGTTGATGTCGCGCTGACCGGTGATGAACTCCGCCTGCGCCTGGGTGACGTAGTTCGCGAT
Organism: Microbacterium helvum; assembly: GCF_014779795.1. Taxonomy (GTDB): domain Bacteria; phylum Actinomycetota; class Actinomycetes; order Actinomycetales; family Microbacteriaceae; genus Microbacterium; species Microbacterium helvum. The sequence goes on along the minus strand of NZ_JACXZS010000003.1, from coordinate 285,779 downwards.
GTTCGTCTGCAGGTCCGCGAGCTCGGCGGACGTGTCCTCGTTCGGCCACAGCTTCTCGGCCGGGAAGAGGACGCTCTCGTCGGGCTGGTAGGGCTCGTACAGCTGCGTCGCCTGCAGCAGTCGACGCTCGTATCCGTCGGTCGTGTAGATGTCCTCGGGGAACACCTGCGAGTTGCGGAACTCCAGCGAGTCCCAGTACTGACCCATCGAGCGCCACGCCGCGTTGGACGTCTCGTCGTAGGTCAACGGGCGGAACGTCGGGTCGAGCTCCGGGTCGAGCGCCACGTCGCCCGGCTCTGCCGGGACCCATGCCTCGCCCTCGGGACCCATGGCGGCGCGCTTGGTGCCGTCGTCGGTGACGATGTAGTCGATCAGCTTGATCGCCTTGACCCGCTCCTCTTCCGTGGACTTGTTCGTCAGCGCGAACATGCCGAGCGGGTTCACCGGCGACCTCCAGGTGGCCAGCTGCGTGCCGTCGGGACCTGCGACCGGCGCGATCGCGTCGTAGTGCGTGTCGCGGCCGTCGGGCGAGTTCGCCGTGACGAACTCGTACGGGTGCAGCACCGCGGCCGAACCGAGGATCTCCGCGTCGGCGTTGTCGCCGATGGCCTTGAGCGCCTCGCCGTTCTGGGTGAGGGCGGCGCTGTCGAGCAGGCCTTCGGAGGCCAGCGACGCCAGGTACTTCAGGCCTTCGCGCCAGGCGTCGGAGGTGGAGGCGAGCGTGACCTTGTCGCCGTCCATCACCATCGGCGGCGGGCTGGACGGACCGCCGACCGGTGCGTAGGTGAACGCGTTCATGAAGAAGTTCATGATCGGCTCCGACGCCGAGGCGCTCAGCGGCACCTCGTCGGCCACGCCGTTGCCGTTCGGGTCGTCGTTCTTGAACGCCCGCAGCACCTCGCGCAGCTCTTCCGTGGTGGTCGGCGCCTCCAGGCCGAGCTTGTCGAGCCAGGTCGTGTTCACCCACAGCTTCGAGGGGAAGCTGCAGTGGAAGCACTCGCTCCACTGCGTGATGGCGTAGATGTGACCGTCGGGGGCGGTGACCGACTGCTTCCAGTCCGGCTTCTCTTCGAACCGCTCCTTGAGGTTCGGGGCGTATTCGTCGATCAGGTCGTCGAGCGGAACCAGCACGCCCTGCTGCCCGTACTTGAGGATCTCAGCGCGTGAGAAGGCGTCGACCCACGGGACCAGGAAGTAGGCGTCGGGGTAGTCGCCGCTGGCCAGCGAGACCTGACGCTTCTCCCCTGCGACGCTGCCGTCGTAGGTGGTGGTCTGCCAGTCGAAGTCGATGTCGAACTTCTTCTCGACCTCCTGGGTGAACAGGTTGTCTTTGAGCGAGCCGTTGTCGCCCTGCGGACCGAACGCGACGAGCTTGCCGTTGTCGTCATCGGCCGCGGGCGCGCAGGCGGCCATCGCGACCGTCATCGCCAGGACAGCACCGACGGCGGCGACGCCTCGGATCATGCTGTGTTTCATTGCCGGAATCTCCTTTGCCCGGGTCATTTGCGTAGTGGTGGGTCTGTGGGAGGGAACGGGTCAGCCCTTGACGGCGCCGACCATGATCCCCTTGTTGAAGTACTTCGCGACGAACGGGTAGACGACCAGCATCGGCACGGTCGCGATGACGACCGTCGAGTACTTCAGCAGGTCGGCCAGTTCGCGACGGCGGAGCTGCTCGGTGACGTCGCCGCCGCCGGCGCCGGTGTCGTTGAGGATCAGCAGCCCGCGCAGCACGAGCTGCAGCGGCTGCAGGTCGGCGTTGCGCAGGTACATCAGCGCGTCGAAGTACGAGTTCCACTGCATGATCGCGTACATCAGCGCGATGACCGCGATGAGCGGCTTGGCCAGCGGCAGCACGATGGTCCACAGGATGCGCAGTTCGCTCGCGCCGTCGAGCTGAGCGGCCTCGTACACCTCGTCCGGGATGGACGAGCGGAAGAACACCATGGCGATGATGACCTGCCACACGCCGATCGCGTTGGGGAGCAGCATCGACCACCGGGTGTCGAGCAGCCCGAGGGACTGCACGACGAGGTACATCGGGATCACGCCGCCGCTGAACAGCATCGTGAACACCACGGCGCCGGTGATGACCTTGCGGCCGAACAGATTCTGCCGCGACAGCGGATAGGCGATCGCGATCGTGCCGGCGACGCTGATCAGAGTCCCGACGACGGTGTAGAACACCGAGTTCGCGAAGCCGCGGATGATCGCCGGATTGCTGAGCGCCTCGGTGTACCCGCGGAAGGTGATGTCGACCGGCCAGAACAGCACCTGACCGGACGACACCGCACGCGGGCTCGACAGCGAGCTGGCCACGATGTTCAGCAGCGGCAGCAGCACGACGAACAGGAAGATCGTCAGCAGCACGTAGGCGGTGATCACGAACGCGCGGTCAGCCCTCGTCTCTTTGACCTTCACGGCCTGGTACGGCGACTTCCGCCGGCCCCGGTTGCGTCCCGGCACGACGACGGCAGCGGTCGCGGCCTCTTCGGCGAGGAACGCCTCGCTCTTGATGATGCTGGTCACCACAGCCCATTTCCTGTGACGCGCTTGGACACGGAGTTCACGACGAGCAGCAGCACGAGGCTGATCACCGCGTTGAAGAGACCGATCGTCGCCCCGAGACTGAAGTTGGCGTTCAGGATGCCGGTCTTGTAGACGTACGTCGGGATGATCTCGGACGTCGACAGGTTCAACGGATTCTGCAGCAGGAACGCCTTCTCGAACCCGATCGCCATGATGTTGCCGACACCGAGGATCAGGATGATCGTCGCGGTCGGCATGAGCGCAGGCAGATCGACGTGACGGATCTTCTGCAGCCGTGAGGCGCCGTCGATCTTGGCCGCCTCGTACAGCGATACGTCGACCGACGACAGCGCGGCGAGGTAGATGACCGCCGAGTACCCGGTCGTCGTCCACAGGTCCGTCGCGACGTAGATGTGGCGGAAGAAGTCGGCATCGGCGAGCAGGTCGACCTGGCCCGCGCCGAAGAAGCTGAACGTCCGCCCGAGTAGGCCGACGCGTGGTGAGAGCAGCAGGATCGTCATCGACACCACGACCACCGTCGAGATGAAGTACGGCGCGTAGGTGACCAGCTGCACGGTGCGCTTGAAGAACCGCAGTCGCACCTCGTTCAGCGCGAGGGCCAGGATGATCGGCAGCGGCAGGCTGGCGATCAGCGTGTACGCGGCGAGGATGAAGGTGTTGCCGACCAGCCGCGGGAACACCGGGTTGCGGAACAGCCGCTCGAAGTTCTCGAAGCCGACCCACGGACTCCCCCACACGCCGTCGATCGGGTTGTAGTTCTTGAACGCGATCACGGCGTTCGCCATGGGCACGTAGCGGAACACGATGAACCACACGATCGGCAGCAGCAGCAGCAGGTACAGCTGCCAGTACCGGCGCAGGCTGCGCGCGAACCGGGAGCGGTGAGTCGTCGGCCGTGGTCGTGGCGTCACGGCCTCGAGGGGTGGCGCTTGCTCCGCACTGAGCTTCATCTGGATCCTCCAGCAATTACTTTACGTCGTAATGTTATCCAGAAGGATCACGATTTGGCTACTGAATGATCCGATGTATCTCGGCATCGGGTGTTCACAGGCTCGCGAGGAGGCGATCAGTGCGACGACTCATCGACGTCGGCGACCACGGATTCCGCGCCGAAGACACGGTGGATGCCGGGCGCGCGCTGCGGCGCGCCGTGAACGCTGCCCGCGACGCCGGTGGCCCTGTTCGTCTCATCCTTCCGCCCGGCGACTACCACGTATGGCCCGAGACAGCACCGCGCCGTGAGCTGTTCGTGTCGAACACCGTCGGCATCGACCCCCGCTTCGCCACCAAGTCGATCGGCTTGCTCCTCGATGACCTCGAGGGCGTCGAGGTCGTCGCGGACGGCGCACGGCTGGTGGCGCATGGCCGGATGACCGCGCTCGCGATCGTGGACGGCAGCGGCGTGACGGTCGATGGCCTCGAGGTCGACTGGGCGGTCCCCACCGTCATCGACGTCACCGTGGCGGACGCCGGTGTCGACGGGAACGGCGCCTGGCGGGAACTCACCGTGCCCGCATGCACCCGTTTCCGGATCGACGGCACGGATGTCGTCTGGATGTCTGAGCCGTCCCCCTTCACGGGCGAGCTCTACTGGTCGGGCGCGAACGCCCTCGCCTACAGCCAGGTCAGCGACCCGACGACCGGCCGCACCCGCCGGGCAGCCTGCCCGCTGTTCGAGGGCGTCGCGTCGATCGAGAGAGTGGATGCCGCCACCCTCCGTGTCACGTACGCCACCGCTTCACCGGCACAGGACCGCGGGCTCGTGTACCAGCTCCGCGAGATCGACCGCGATCATCCCGGCATGCTCGTCCTCGACTGCGCCGACGTCGAGCTGCGACGAATGCGGATCGACTACCTTCATGGCTTCGGGCTCGTCGCGCAGAACAGCCAAGACCTCACGCTCGACGGGCTCGTGTTCCGGGCTCCGGGAGGGAGTGGCCGCGTCACGGCGGGGTTCGCGGACTTCGTGCAGTGCTCGGGGATGCGGGGACGCGTCGACATCCGCGACTGCGAGTTCGACGGCCCGCACGACGATCCCATCAATGTGCACGGGACCTATCTCGCGGTCACAGGAGCGGAGCCGGCACGCCTCTCGCTCCAGTACCAGCACGACCAGACCGCCGGCTTCCCCGCCTTCGGCGACGGCGAGTCCGTCGAGCTCGTCGACCGCCGCACCCTGCAGCCCGTGCACACCGCGACGGTGCGCGGCGTGACCGGGCCCACGGGACGCGACATCGCCTCCGCGGCGCGGCCGATCACCATCGGCGTGGCGGACCCGCTCCCGCCGGCAGTGCTCGCCGCGGCGCGCAGCGGCCGGCTCGCAGCCGAGAACACCACCCGCACGCCCGAGGTGACCATCACCGGGTGCACGTTCTGCCGCGTCCCCACGCGCGCGATCCTCGTCACGACCCGCCGGCCCGTGCGCATCGAGGGATGCCGGTTCGAGGGCATCGCGATGCCGTGCATCCAGATCGCAGCCGATGCCTCGGGGTGGTGGGAGTCGGGCCCGGTCACCGAGGTGGCCATCGTCGGCAACACGTTCCGCGACGTCACGGCCGGCGTGCTGGAGGTTGCGCCGAGCGTTCCGGCCGACGCGGCGCCGGTGCACGGCACGGTGCGGTTCGAGGGCAACGACGTCGGGCTCGCGGCCGCGCTGTTCGCCGAGCTGCGCGGGCTGAAGGCGTTCACCGCCCGCGCGAATCGGGTGCGTCACCCCGCCGGTGAGGCGGCCGTGATCCGTGCGGATGCCGGCGTCCACGTCGAGTGGGACGGCCCCGAGTCTCCGGCGTTGCGACCGTAGGTCGCCGCGTCGACGCCGACCGCGAGGCTGCCCCTCACGCCTTCTACGGTCGCAGCACGAGGAGCGAGCTCGAGGCCGTCGCGAGCACCTGGCCGCCGGCATCCGTCAGCTCTCCCTGCGCGAAGATCACCCGCCGGCCGCCCTTCACGACCCAGCCGCGCGCACGAAGCCGGCCCGACGACGCGAGGATCGGCCGCAGGTACGACACGTCGAGGTCGATCGAGGTGTACCCGACGCCTGCCGGCAGCGTCGTGTGCCCGGCGCACCCGACGGCCGAGTCGAGCATCGTGCAGGCCAGCCCGCCGTGCACGAGCCCGAGCGGGTTGTAGTGGTACTCGTCGGGATCGCACTCGAAGACGGCCTCGCCGGGATCCGCCGACGCCAGCCAGAAGCCGAGAAGCCGGGCGATCGGCGGAGGAGGGAAGTCGCCGTCGACGATCGCCCGCAGGTAGCTCAGCCCGTCGAGACCGCGGGATGCCGCCAGCGGCGGCGCCGGGTCGTCCCAGCTGATGGTCCTCGTGCGATCCGCATTCGCTGTCATGGCCACACGATAGACCTGCGCTCACGTACCAGCCGTTCGATAGCATCGTCCGACTGCCGAACGCGTCATGGTGGACGACGTTCCGCTCGAAAGGACGCAGATCTGCATGGCCGGACCGCTCTCGCCGATCGACCCGGGTTCGCTGCCGGCGGCCGTCGACGTCTCAGACAACTCGGCCGCGCTCGCCGCGGTCCGCGCCGTCATCGCGGCGGGGCCGTTCTCAGCCACCTGGGAATCTCTGCGCGAGTACGAGCCGCCGCTCTGGTACGTCGACGCCAAGTTCGGCATCTTCATCCATTGGGGCGTCTACTCCGTGCCCGCGTTCCGCAACGAGTGGTACTCGCGGAACATGTATCTCGAAGGATCCCCGGAGTTCGCCCACCACCGCGAGACGTTCGGCGAGCACCGCGATTTCGGATACAAGGACTTCGTCCCCCACTTCACGATGCAGGACTTCGATCCGAACCGGTGGGCGGCGCTGTTCAAGCGGGCCGGCGCGCAGTTCGTGGTGCCAGTTGCCGAGCATCACGACGGCTTCGCGATGTATGAGACGCAGCGTTCGCGCTGGAACGCCGCGGCCATGGGGCCTCGCCGAGACGTCTTCGGCGAGCTGACGGCCGCGGTCGACCAGGCATGGATGGTGCCCGGCGCCTCGTCGCACCGGGCGGAGCACTGGTTCTTCATGAACGGCGGCTCCCGGTTCGACTCGGACGTCCGCGACCCGGCATACGCGGACTTCTACGGCCCCGCCCAGCGCGAGGAGGTGGCGCCGAACGCGCGCTTCCTCGAAGACTGGCTGCTGCGCACGGTGGAGATCATCGACCGCTATCGACCGCAGGTGCTGTGGTTCGACTGGTGGATCGAGCAGCCCGCGTTCGAGCCGTACCTGCGGCTGCTGGCCGCGTACTACTACAACCGCGCCGCCGATTGGGGCCGCGGCGTCGTCATCAACTACAAGTGGGGCGCGTTCGCCGACGGCAGCGCGGTCTACGACATCGAGCGCGGGGCCATGGGCGGGATCCGCCCGGCCGTCTGGCAGAACGACACCGCCGTCTCGAGGACGTCGTGGTGCTGGACCCCCGACCACGAGTACAAGACGGTCGACGCCCTGGTCGCCGAGCTCGCCGACACCGTGTCGAAGAACGGCGTGCTGCTGCTGAACGTCGGACCGAAACCCGACGGGACGATCCCGGAGGCAGAGCAGCGCATCCTCGAGGGGATCGGAGACTGGCTGACCCGAAACGGCGAGGCGATCTACGGCACGCGGCCGTGGCGGATCGCTCAAGAGGGCCCGACGCAGCCGATCGCCGGTTCGTTCGTGGACGGCGACTCGCCCGCCTATGCCCCCTCGGACATCCGGTTCACAACGCGCCAAGACGTGACCGGCGACTATGTCTATGCGATCCTGCTCGCCGAGCCGGACGACGGCATCGCACGCATCCGCGCGCTCGGTTCGGGTGCCGGGCTGCTCGAACGCCCCGTGCGCGAGGTCGGCGTGCTCGGAGCCGGCGGATCCGTCGACTGGGAGCAGACGACATCGGAACTGCGGGTGACATTGCCGCAGCGCCGTCCGCTCGCGGGCGGGCCGGTCGTCAAGCTGTTCCTCGAGCCCGTCGCCGTCTCACCGCGGCACGACTTCCTGCACGGCTGAGCCGGGACACGTCACGGCTGCGAGCGGGCGCTCAGCAGCCCCGCGCGGGTCGCGGCGTCGATCGCGGCGGCGCGGGTCGTGACCCCGAGTTTGCGGTGGATGGCCTTGATGTGGGTGCGGGCGGTGTTCGCCGACACGAACAGCTCGGCGGCGATCTCGGCGGCGCTCAGCCCGCTGGGCAGCAGCGTCAGCACCTCGAGTTCGCGGCGCGTGAGCTGCTCGCGCGCGGTTCCGATGCCGCTGTCACCGCCGAACCGCGCGCGCAGCGCCGCGATCCGCTGCGGCAGCGCCCCGGGGTCCACCGCGCCCCTGGTGATCTCCTCGGCCTGATTGAGAGCGATGGATGCCTCGTCCCGGCGTCCGAGCGCGAACCGGGCCCGCGCCACCTCAACGAGCAGATACGGCACGACGAGGACGCCGTCACCGCGATCGCGCGAGGTCTGCAGTCCCGCCCGGGCGATCTCGAGCCCGCGGTCGGGTGCTCCCCGTTCGGTCTCGAACCTCGCCCGCGCCTGTTCGGCCGGCAGGTAGACCGGGTCGGCGCCGATCTGGAAGTCGCGGCGCGCGTCGGCGCACCGCTGCAGTTGCATCTCGGCGGTCGCGAGGTCGCCGAGCTCCATGGCGCTCAGGGCTCGATAGGCCGGGACGAACAGCCGCAGCGGGCGGGCGAGCGGGGCACCGCGGTCGAGGTCGTCGAGCAGCGCCAGTGCGTCACGGTCGCGTCCTGCCAGATGCATCATGCTCGCGCGGCGCAGCTGCGCGAGCTGCACATACGGCTCGTCGGCGCTGTACCGCTCGACGAACCGGTCGCCCGCGCGCAGGGCGGCCCCGACGTCGTCGAAGCACGCCGATCCCCGCACGAAGTCCTCGGCGTCGTCCCACGTGCAGAATGCATCGACCGGCCGCCCGCCGGCGGCGAGCCGTCCGCGCGCGAGAGCCCGATCGCGGCGGGCGCGGTCGCCGCCCGTCCCGGTCGCCCACGCCTCCCAGAACGCCAGCCGCGGGTCGCGGTCGAGCGCCGAGGCGGGGATCCGATCGAGCCAGCCGAGACCGAGAGCCTGCCGCGGGACGACGGCCGTGGTCCTCACGTTCGAGAGGATGTCCGCGACCGCGGTGTAGTCCTCGGCCGCGAGCAGATGGTGCATCGTCGCCGTGAGGTCGTTCTCGCGCTCGAACACCGCCGCCGCACGCCGGTGCAGCTCGCGTCGCAGCCGAGGTTCGCGCCGACCGAGTTCGGCGTGCAGCTGTTCGCGAACGAGATGGTGCATGCGCCACCATGTTCCGTCCAGGGTGGCGACGAGGCCGGTGCGCTCGGCGACGTCCATCGCGACACCCCACGCCCGCGCATCGTCGACGACCTCCGCGACGATCGCCGCGGTGAAGCGCTCGAACACCGACATCCGGCGCAGCAGATCCGCGTCGGCCGGGTCGCCGTCGGCCAGCACCTCGCCCACGAGGGCCCCGATGCCGAGTTCGTCGTCGACATGCTGTGCCAGGATGCGATCCCATGTCAGGCCCCGGGCGAGCGCGGAGCCGACGAGGCTCACAGCGGCCGGCCACCCGCCCGTCACATCGGCGATGCGGTCGAGCTCAGCACGGTCGGGGTCGAGACCGTGCGCGCCATGCAGCAGTGCAGCGATCTCGTCCAGACTCAGCCGAAGGTCTGCGGTCCCGATCTCTCGGGCCGCCCCACGCGCCCGCAGGCGAGCGATCGCGGGCAGGTCGAGCGGTGAGCGGGTGATGCACAGCACGGTGAGGCCGGCCGGGATCCGCCGCAGAAACCAGTCCAGGCTCGCCACGGTGTCTTCGCGGGTGAGCAGGTGCGCGTCGTCGAGCACCAGCGTCCAGCGCCTCGGGTCCGCCGCGAGCACGTCGATCAGCGGCACGATGACCTCGGCGCGCAACTCGCCGGCGGCGGGACGCCCCTGCCGACCGGCATCCGTCAGTCCCATGGATGCCGCGCCCGCCGCGATGGCCGCCCACAGGCCCTGCGGGTCGTCGTCGTCCTCGTCGAGACTCACCCAGATCGCGCTGCGCGCACGCGAGGCGGCGAGCCATTGCGCCACCGCAGTGGTCTTTCCGAATCCGGCGGGCGCCCGCACCACGATGACCGATGCGTCCGCAGCGATCGGACCCAAGAGACGGTCGCGCGCAAGAGCGTGAACCGCCGACACGGGCGGACGGAACTTGGTGGCGGGGAACATCGCCAACCATTGTGACGGAGCGCGCGGCCCCCGCGCGCTCCGTCGGCGTCGGCGCGCTCAGGCGGCGATCGGAGTCCCGAGCTCCGGGCTCGTCGACTTCTCGACCCGGCCACGGATGAAGATCAGCAGCACCAGCCCGGTGAGGATGACCGCCGGGTTGCCGAGGTTCGCGAGCGACGCGACCGTGCCCTCGGCCGGGTACAGGGTGAACAGGAAGATCGACGGATCGGTGCTCGCGTGCAGCAGGACCGGCCAGATGAGATTGCCCGACACCCGCAGCGTCAGGTACATGCAGAGGCCGAACCCGAAGGTGTAGACGAGCTGGATCGCCGTCGCGAACACCGACTGCCCCGTCAGCACGTTGCCCGAGTGCAGCAGCGCGAACAATGCGGACGAGACGACGGCGACGACGATCTCGCGGTACCCGCCCTTGCGCATCAGGTTCACCACGAAGCCACGGGTCAGCACCTCTTCGGCGAAACCGATGAAGAGGCCTGCGACGAGCCACGCGACCACGACGCCGGCCCCCGCCTCTGCGTAGTCGACCGCGGCGAAGTGCAGCACGTTGAACAGCAGCACGACGGCGACGGCGATCCACATCCAGCCCTTGCCGCGGATCGGCTGGCGCGCGAACAGCTCGCGCAGCCAGCCGGCCGACCACCCGAACGCGACGAGGATCACACCGCCGAGGGCGATGGGCAGCGCGGTGCCACAGAGGACCTTCAGCGCCGGGTCGTCGGTCCCGGCGAAGAGCGGCCCGAACAGCAGGGTCCCGACCTGGTACAGCACGTAGTACGCCACGACCAGCAGCAGCGACCGCCACCAGCCGCCCTTGTTCCAGAACCTCTGCCAGCCGTTGCGGCCGGGTGCGGCATCCGTCATCGATTCTCCTCGCGGTAGACGTCACCTTGATCTTCGGGCATCGCGGACTCGCGCCTGTCACGGCTCCCCGAATATCACCTGGGTGAGTCGCGGCTCAGACGACGCGGTACCCGCAGTAGACGAAGCCGTTCGCGAAGCGGCGCTGCGCGATCAGCTCCAGATCCAGGCGCAGACCCTCGTCGAGGAATCGGGTGCCGCCGCCGACCACGGCAGGGGCGAGCACCACGTGGACCTCGTCCAGCACGCCGGCGCGAGCGGCGGCCGAGGCGAGCAGACCGCCGCCGATCGCGACGGGGCCGGGTGCGGCATCCACCATCTCGCGCACCGCGGCGGGATCGAAGGCGGACCGCAGTTCCGTGCGCCGGGTCGAGACCGCGGCGAGCGTCGACGAATAGACCACCTTGTCGATGTCGCGCCACTGCAGCGCGAACTCGCGCTCGGCGGGCGGCAGGTCGTCGAGCGGCAGGTCGTCCCACACCTTCATCACCTCGTACACCTTGCGGCCGTACAGGTGCAGACGCGCGGGGGCGAGCAGCTCGTTGACGAACGTGTGGACCTCGGCGTCGGGCGTCGCCCAGTCCCAGCGCCCGTCGGGACCGGCGATGTAGCCGTCCAGCGACGCCGAGTTGAAGTAGACGAGCGAGCCCACGCTCGGCACGCTACTCCGCACGTCCGACACGACGACACCCCTTGCGAAGGAGATGGATGCCGGCGCTATTGTTTCTCGATAGGTACATGCCGTTTATCGATAGGTTGAACACATGCAACGTCCGACGATCCTCGCCCTCAAGGTCCTGATCGCAGCCCTGCTGGCGCTGCTGCTGTTCTGCCAGATCTTCGTCGTTCCCGCCGTCGCCGCGCAGTCGGCGGTGCGCTACTCCGAGATCGCGTACTTCCAGATCCCGGGCACGATCGTCGGCATCCTGTTCCTGGTGTGCGTGCAGGTCGTCCTCGTGTGCGTGTGGCGGCTGCTGTCGCTCGTGCGGGAGGACAGCATCTTCAGCGACAGCGCGTTCCCCGACGTCGACATCAGTCTCGCGGCCGTCGCGTTCGCCACCTTTCTCGTGCTCGTCGCGTTGATCGCACTCAGCTTCACGGGCTTCATGACGCCCTCGATCACGCTCCTGCTGCTGCTCGGCGTCGTCGTGGGCGCCGGCCTCTCGCTGCTGATCGTCGTGCTGCGCGGGCTGCTGCGAAAGGCTTCGCAGCTCGAAGCCGACCTGTCGGAGGTGGTGTGATGCCGATCATCATCAACCTCGACGTCCAGCTGGCGAAGAAGAAGATGTCGGTCACCGACTTCGCCGCCGCGATCGACATCACGCCGGCCAACGTGTCGGTGCTCAAGAACGGCCGCGCGAAGGCGGTGCGCTTCACCACGCTCGACGCGATCTGCCGCGTGCTGGAGTGCCAGCCCGGCGACATCCTCGAATGGGTGCCCGACGACCATCCGGCGGCCGTCGGCGACGAGGCCGGGGCGGAGCAATGACCTCCGTCGTCCGCGAGCGGCGCTCCCCCGCATGGAACGACAAGGCGATCGCCGAGCTGCTCGATGTGGTGCGCTGCCCGGTGTGCGCGGCGGGCATCGTGTCGGAGCGGCGCTGCCCGACCTGCGGCGCCGACTTCGCCGGCGCCGTCGGCCGCGACCTCTGGCTCGCCTCGCAGCGCGCGGTCGACGCGCTGCGCGCGCGGCAGGCTGTGCTCGACCGTGTGCCCGCGGTGGCGCTGCCGAGCCCGGCGCCGGGTCCCGCGACAGCGGGCGCCGGGACACCGGGGGCGGCGGCATCCACTTCTCCCCTTCCAGACGGACGCGTGCCGAGCGGGCCGGTGCCGCCTGTGGCGGTGCGGGATGCCGTCGCCGCATCGCCGTCCGGATCGTCGGCGTCGGTGCAGTCCGTGCTCGCGGTGGCGGGCGCGGGACTCGTCGCGATCGCCGCGCTGGTGTTCACCTTCTTCAACCCGGATCTCGACGATCCGGCTGCGCGCACGGCGATCATGGGGGTCATCGCGGCGGCGTTCCTCGGTGGCGCAGCGTTCCTGGCACGGCGCCGGCTGCGGTTCTCGGCCGAGGCGGTCGGCGCGCTCGGTGTGGTGTTCCTCGCGCTCACGGTGACGGCGGCGCTGCCGTTCGCGGCCGACGCGTGGGTCTCGAGCGGTCTCGCCGCCCTGGTCGCCGGAGGTGCGCTGGCGCTGCTGGGCCCGCGGGCGGGGATCCGGTCGTGGACGTGGTGCGGCCTGCTCGTGCTGTCGGCCGTACCGCTGCTGCTGTCGGCGGGCGCGGCATCGATGCTCGCCCTGACGGCGGGCCTGCTCGCCTCCGCGGCGGCGGCGAGCGCGCTGATCGCCCGGGCCGCGCGACAGGGCGACCGCACCGCGGAGTGCGTCGCGCTCACCGTCGCGCAGCTGTCGTTCGTGGCGGCCGCGGTCGCGGCGATCCCGGGCGCCGTCGGCGAGACGGCGCTGTCGCCGGTGTGGGTCACGAGCGGCACGCTGCTCGCGATCGCCGCCGTCTCGGTGACGGCGACCTACCGGCCGACCCGCGAGCTGTGGAGCGGCCTCGCCGGCGCGGCGGTGGTCGGCGCCGTGACCGCGCTGTCGCTCGGCACGCTCTCGATCGGGACGGTCGGGGTGTGGATCGCCCTCTTCCCGACGGCCGCGGGGGCCGGGCTCGTGGTGCTGGGCGCGCTCACGCCGCTGCAGCGCCTGGCGTCGCGCGGCGCACTGTTCGTCGGCGCGCTGTTCGTGGTCGCCCTGGTCGCCGCGGCGCCGACGCTCATGGCGCTGCTGACGCTCACCGCCGGACTGTCACGACCCGGCGAGTCCCTCACCGTCCTGCCGACCGCGAGTGCGTGGGGGCTGCCGGCCGGACTCGCGGCGCTGGCGCTCACGCTGGCGGCGTTCGCCGCCCTCACCCGGACCGACGAGAGCGCGCGCGGCGCGGCGGATCCGCAGCCTCTCAGCACCCGCTGGCTGGGCGCGGCCGGCGCCTGGTATGCGGTGCTGGCGTTCCTCACCGTGCTGACGCTTCCCGGCCTCGACCTGCGGCTGCGGATCGCTCTCGCGCTGGGCGCGGCGATCACCGCGAGCGCGGTCGCCGCGACGGCGGCGCACGGAGCCCAGCCGGCGGTGCGTCTGCCGCTCGTGGTCGGGGCGCACGCCGCCGTCGTGGGCGCGGTGCTGCTGTCGTGGGCGGACGACGATCTCACCGCGTGGGCGGGCGCAGCCGTGGTCGCGAGCGTCGGCGTGCTGGCACTGACCGTGCCGCGCACCGTCCGCTTCGTGCATGTCGGGCTCGGCTTCGCCTACGCGCTCGTGGTGCTGGCGACCGCACTCGCCAGGGCGGGTCTCGACCCGATCGTGGTGGTGTGCCTCACGACGTGCGCCGCCGGAGCAGTGGCGATCGCGGTGACGTTCGCGCGACGCGTGCCGCGGCGCGAGTGGTACGCGGTGCTCACCGTGACGACGGTGCCGTTCGCGATCGGAGTGCTGCAGGCGCTGTTCGAGCGCAGTGGCTGGACGGCGCTGTCGACCGCCGTCATCTTCGGTCTCGCGCTCACGCTGGTGATCACGACGCGTCCCGGCCTCGGGATCGTGGTGCGAACGCTCGCTGCCGCGACACTGGTGCCCGCGATCGCGGTGGTCGCGGTATGCCTGGGCGCGCAGCTGCTGCCGATGAGCGGGTCCCCTGTCGTGCTGCCGGTGATCGCCGCGATCGTCGCGGGCGTCCTCGCCGCGAGCGATGTGATCGGTGCGGCACTCGCGATCCGGGTGGCGAATGCGTCCGCCCGCGCCGCGCGGATCGCGATCGAGGCGTCCGCGCTGCTCACCGGCGCGATCGCCGTCGGGCTCGCGCTCATCCGCACCGCGGCCGGGCTTCCCACGACGCTGCTGGTGCTCGCGATCCTCGGCGTCGGCTTCTCGGCGATGGCGATCGTCTCACCGCGTCGCTACGCGTGGCCGCTCTCCGGCGCCGCCTTCACGGGTGCCCTGTGGAGCGCGTGGGGCCTCGCCGGCGTGAGCGGGCTGGAGCCGTACCTGCTGCCGCCTGCGCTCGGCGCGGCCGCGATCGCCGTCGTGCTGACCGCGCGCGGCCGGCGGGCGTCCGGCCTGTACGCCGCGGGGCTGGCCGCCGCGGTGATCCCGGTGCTGATCGCCTCGGCCGCGGGACGGGTGGATGCTGCCGGCTCGTCGCTCGCGACGGTCGGGGCGCTGCCGACCCGGACCCTCGCGCTGGTGGCGTCCGCATGGCTTCTGGTGGCGGCATCCCTCATCGTCTCGCGGGCGGACGCGCCCCGCATGCGCCGACTGCGGGCACTGCGGACGCCGACCCTGGCCGTCGCGATCGTCGCCGCGTGCGCGGCCGCCGTGCAGGGCGTGCGGTGGGGCATGGGCGTCGACACGGCGCCGACCGATCCGGCGCTCCTCGGGGCGCTCGCGTTCGGGATCGTCGGCGCCGGCGCGGCGGCGATGGCGGCAGCGGCGCTGCGGACGCAGGCAGTTCCCGCGTCCGTGCTCGCGCGCACCCGCTGGCTGGGCGCTCCGGCAGTGCTCATCGTCGCGGTGGCGGCATGGCCGGGGATCGAGCGCGACTGGGTCGCGATCTGGACCATGTGGGGACTCTCGCTCGCCTTCCTCGCGCTCATGGTCCTCGCCGCGGCCCGCGGCCTGCGCGGAACGACCGGGCTGCCGCCGGTGTGGTTCGTGTTCGCCGTGGCGTTCGTGACGGCCGTCGTGGCCTGGAGCCCGCGCGACCTGCGCGTGGAATGGTTCTCGCTGCCGCTCGGCCTGTTCCTGCTCGCCGCCGGTGCGCTCGCGATGCGCGGCTCGGCGGCCTCGCCGATGGCGGAGCCCCATCGCTCGCTCATGGCGTGGCCGACCGGGTGGACCGGATCGTGGGCACTCCTCGGCCCCGGGCTCATCGTGACGCTCAGCGCGTCGGTGGCCGCGACCTACACCGACCCGCGGACGTGGCGCGCGATCCTCGTCATGGTGATCGCGCTGGTGGCGATCCTCGTCGGCGCGACGCTGCGGCTGGCAGCGCCGTTCCTGATCGGGATCGTCGTCCTGCCCGTCGAGAACGTGCTGGCGTTCGTCGTGCAGATCGGGCGGGGCATCGAGGCGATGCCGTGGTGGATCACGCTCTCGGTGGTCGGGGCGGTGCTGCTCATCATCGCCGTCGCGTACGAGCGGCGCGCCGACGGCGGGAGCGGCCTGACGGCGCGGCTGCGCGATCTCGCGTGAGGAGGCTCAGCCGCCGAGGGTGACGTCGACCTGGATCTCGGTCGCGAGACGCTCGAGCTCCGCGGTGAGAGCGTCGAGATCGACGGATGCCGGAACCCGGGCGGTCACCGTCGCCTCGAACAGCCGCCCGCCGTACATCGCGGCATCCGTGGTGCGGGTGGTCATGCGGTCGATCGTCACGCCCTGGTGCCCGAGCACCGAGGTGATGTCGCGCACGATGCCGGAGCGGTCGTTGCCGACGACCTCGAGCGTGAGCGGACGGGTGGCGGCGGCATCCACCGTCTCTTCCGAACCCGCATGCACCGTGACCTTCAGCAGGCCCTCGAGCGTCGACAGCGCGGCGCGCAGATCGTCGGCGTGCTCACGGTCGACCGACACCTCGATGATGCCGGCGAACGCGCCGGCGAGCTCGGCGAGCTGGCTGTTCTCCCAGTTGCCGCCGTGCGCCCCGACGACGTCGGCGACCGCCGCGACGAGTCCGGACCGGTCGTCGCCGACCACGGTGAGCACGAGCGTCGTCATGCGCTCACTGTACCGACGCGGTCAGCGCGGGGCGAGTGCGTCGCCGACGGGGAACGGCAGCGCGAACCGCTCGGGATTCGCGCCCACCGCCGAGGCCGCGCCGTACTCGTCGGCCACCACGACGACACCGCGCGGGCTCGCCTCCCCGATGCGCACGGGGCGCTCGGCGCCGTCGGGCAGCCGCAGCGTCCAGCGGTCGGCGAGGTACCCGATGCCGAGCTCGTCGAGCAGCTCTTCGGCGTCGAGCCACTCCAGCGGCGCGCCGTCGGGCCCGCCGGGCGTGCGCTCGCGCCCGAGCAGGTCGAACACCCGGAAGCCCTCCCCATCGGGGCGCATCCAGCCGAGCAGCTCACCGTCAGGGCGCCGGTGTGCGATCCAGTCCGCGGGCAGCATCCGCCCACCGTACCCGCATCCCACCCGACTTCCGCAGTCACCTCTTGCCCCCGGCACCCGATTGAGCCGCAGGAGCTGACTGCGGAGCGGGGTCGCGGTGCTGCACCCCACCGACTTCCGCAGTCACCTCTTGCCCCCGGCACCCGATTGAGCCGCAGGAGCTGACTGCGGAGCGGAAGTCACGGAGGGCCGCGAGCGGAGCGGGTGCGGGGCCGCGAGCGGGTATTCTGCAGGGGGACAGCCGCGTGGGGAATCGCGGCCCGGATCTGGGGATAAGCATGGCCACGTTCGGCACGCCCGCGCCTCGGCGCAGACGGGCGCGCCTGTTCACCGGGCTCGCGATCGGCATCGTGCTGCTCGCCACGGTCGTCGGCACGGTCACGGCCATCGGCATGGCACGGGCAGGAGCGGAGGCCGCACCCACGGCCGCCGCCACTCCCACGGCCTCGCCTTCACCGACGCCGACCCCCACGCCCCTCACGCCGGAGGAGCAGCTGCTCGCCGCCACCGCCGACCCCGCGGCGTGCGCGGTGAGCTTCGCGGGCGACGGCATCGCCGACGACCCGATGCTGCAGACGCAGGGCCTGCTGTACACCGGGCTGCCGATCCCGTCGCGCGAGGGGCTCGTGTTCGGCGGGTGGTACGCCACACCGGCGGATGCCGCCGCGCTCGCCATCCCCGGACGGATCAACGGCTCCGAGCCCGTCGTGTGCACGGACCGGCGCGTGACCCTGCACGCCGCGTGGGTCAGCCCTGAGCAGAACGCGGCCGAGGCCGCCCGCATCCCGATCCTGATGTACCACCAGTTCACCGCGAAGCCCGAGGGCGAGTCCGGCTGGCTGCGCGGCAACTACGCCTACATCGGCGACTTCGACGCGCACATGAGCCACATCGCGGCGGGCGGCTTCTACCTGCCGACGTGGGATGAGCTGTCGGCGTTCATCGACGGGCGGCTGTTCCTGCCGAACCATTCGGTGATCGTCACCGACGACGACGCCGACCAGACATGGTTCGATCTCGCGGCGCCCGTCGTCGACAAGTACAAGGTGCTCACGACGTCGTTCATGATCACGGCCTATCGACAGGACCCGGCGCCGAGCCCCTACGTGCTGCGCCGCTCGCACACGCACGACATGCACCAGGCCGGTGACAACGGCAAAGGACGCATGGTCAACTGGACCGCGGATCAGATCGCGGCCGACCTGGAGACCTCGGCAGGGGTGCTCGGCGTGAAAGAGGTCGTGGCCTACCCCTATGGGCATTACAACGACACCGCCGAGCAGGGCGTCGCGCAGGCCGGCTTCGAGATGGCCCGCACGATCGAACCGGGCTACGTCACGATCGGCGCAGACAAGCTCGCGCTGCCGGTGCAGCGGGTCAACTACGGCATGGGGCTCGACGCCCTGATCGGGATGATCGACTGACGAGGCGCGTGCCGGGGCTCGCCCCTCACAGCTCGCCGGGCGCGGTCGCCTGTGCGTCGAGCTCGTCGACGAGCACGCGGGCAGGGGATGCCGCGACCCCGGCCTTGCGCGGCGCGTAGACGACCAGCGAGTGGAACACGAACCGCACGAAGAACGCGATGACGAGGGTGATGGCCGTCGCGACGACCGCCGAGATGTGGCCGCTCGACACCATGAGCGCGACGATCGGGATGCGGATGACCGCCTCGGCGTTGTTGAACGCGAACGACTTGGCGAACCGCTGCCACACACCCGAGGCGTTCTCACGCATGTCCTGGAAGACGAAGCGCTCCTGCAGCAGGAAGTTGCCGATGATCGTCACCTCGGCGGCGATGACGGCCGCCACGATGTAGTCCACGTCGAGATGGGTCAGCGCCCACACGATCGCGATGTTGACGATCGCGCCGAGGCCGCCGATGATCGCGAACAGCGACATCTTGCCGAACCGCAGCGCGGTCAGCTGGGTGAGGAAGTGCACGCCCTGCCGCACCGACGCCTTCGACTCCCCGGCGTGGCGGTCGGCGAAGTCGAACGGCACCTCGGCGACCCGCATCGGACGCCGCGCCAGGATCTCGAGCAGGATCTTGAACCCGCGCGGCTTCAGCTGCGCGCCGTCGACGGTGCGCCGATCGACGAGGAAGAACCCGGTCATCGGGTCGGACACGTCCTTGAGGCGGATGGGAAACATCGCCCGGGTCAGCGCGGTGGCGCCCTTCGACACCATCACGCGCGTGCGATCGGCGAGTCCCCCGGCCGTGCCACCGCCCGCGTACCGGGACGCGATCACGACGTCGACGTCGCCGCGCGCGAAGCGACGCCACAGCGTGGGGATCTCTTCGGGCGGGTGCTGCAGGTCGCCGTCCATCACGAGGCACGCGTCGGACGCGGCCGCCTCGAACCCGGCCATGACCGCCCCGCCCAGGCCGCCGCTCGGGTGGTCGCGGTGGATCAGCCGCACGGGAAGAGACGTGGATGCCGCATCCCGATCCCGCTCGGCGGTCACGCGATCGGCGACCTCGCGGATGACGTCCGCGGTGGTGTCGGTCGAGTCGTCGACGAACACGATCTCGGCCTCGATCCCCGCGCCGTCGACAGTGGACGCGATACGCCGCACGAGCTCCTCGATGTTGGGAGCTTCGTTGAACGTCGGAACCACGATCGACAGGAGCATCGCCGCACATCTTTCCACGCGCACCTGAACGGGAAGCGGGGCGTTCAGCCAACCCTGGGGATACGCGCGGCCCGCACCTGGTTTCGGCCGGCCCGGGGAGGAAGCGGCGTCCGGCGCCCGTCCAGGCGCCGCGGGAGAGAATGGAGGCATGACCTCCCCCTCGGACTCCACCATCACCATGTTCGGCGCCGACTGGTGCCGTGACTGCATCCGCACGAAGAAGCAGCTCGACGAGCTCGGCATCTCGTACACCTACGTCGACCTCGTCGCCGACCCCGCCGCCGCGGACGTCGCGCGCGACATCTCGGGCCGCACCAACATCCCCGTCGTCGTGTACCCCGACGCCTCGCACCACGTCGAGCCGTCGAACGCCGACGTCGAGACGAAGCTGCGCGAGCTCTCCCTCATCTGACACCGGTCGCGCGAGAGTTCTCGCGTGGCCGGGTCCGACGGGCGGCTCGCGACGTTTCGTCTCGCTGGCGCTCGCTCAACGAGCGGTGCTGTCGCCCCGCGGAGCGACGAAGGAGCGAAGACGAAACGCCTCGGCCATCGCGCAGCCCTGACGTGACGGCATCCACTCTCATTAGGCTGAGGCCGTGAGCGTCGAACGCAACACCCGCCCCATCGAGGGAACGGTCGTCACCGACTTCCAGGACCGGATGAGCTACGGCGGGTACCTCGATCTCGAGACGCTGCTGTCGGCCCAGCGGCCGCTCAGCGACCCCGAGCACCACGACGAGCTGCTGTTCATCGTGCAGCATCAGACCACGGAGCTGTGGCTGAAGCTGGTCCTGCACGAGCTCGCAGCCGCGTCCCGGCTGCTGCGTGAGGACCAGCTCGCGCCCGCGCTCAAGTGCATCGCACGCGTCAAGCACATCCAGAAGACGCTGACCGAGCAGTGGTCGGTGCTGGCGACGCTGACCCCCGCCGAGTACGCGCAGTTCCGCGGCGTGCTCGGCAACGCGAGCGGATTCCAGTCCGCCCAGTACCGGGCGGTCGAGTTCCGGCTCGGCAACAAGAACGCCGCGATGCTGCGCGTGTTCGCGGCCGATCCGACGGCGCATGCGCTCGTGCAAGAGGCGCTCGACGCACCCAGTCTGTACGACGAGTTCCTGCGACTGCTGGCGCGGACCGGGTACCCGATTCCGGCGTCGGTGCTCGAGCGCGACGTGACGGCCGCGTGGATCTACACGCCCGAGCTCGTGCCGGTATTCACCGAGGTGTACCGCGACCCGCAGACCCACTGGGCCGCGTACGAGACGTGCGAAGAGCTCGTCGATCTGGAGGACAACTTCCAGCTGTGGAGGTTCCGCCACCTCAAGACCGTCGAGCGCATCATCGGACTCAAGGTCGGCACCGGCGGCTCCAGCGGGGTGCCGTTCCTGCGCCGCGCACTCGATCTCACCTTCTTCCCCGAGCTGTACGCCGTGCGGACGGAGCTGTGATGACCCGGGATCCCTTCGCGCTGCGCGACCTGCTCGGGCCCGACGCCGCATTCTGCCGACGCGCCATCACCGGCGAGCACGGGGTGTCGCTGCCCCCGTTCACCGACCACCACGTGCACCTGCACCTCATCGACGAGACGTCGCTCGCGGCCGGCGGCATCGCCGCCGTGCTCGATCTCGGCGGCGACCCGCTCGCGCTCGCGCAGCGCGACCCGCACGGCATCCCGCGAGTGGCATATGCCGGCGCCTTCCTCACCGCACCGGGCGGCTACCCGTCGGAGCGTTCATGGGCACCGCCCGCGGTGGTGCGCGAGATCACCGACCCGTCTGCCCATCCGGGTGTCGCCGGGGGTGCTGCGACCGCGGTGGACGAACAGGCATCGTTCGGCGCGTCCGTCATCAAGGTCGCGCTCAACAGCACGACGGGCCCGGTACCCGACGCCGCCACCCTCGCCGCCGTCATCGCCACGGCGCACGAGCGCGGACTGCCGGTGGTCGCCCACGCCGAAGGCGAAGGAATGCCGCGGCTCGCGGCCGACGCGGGCGTCGACGCCTTCGCGCACACGCCGTTCAGCGGCATCGTCGATCGCGCAGTCATCGTGCGGGCCGTCGCCACCGGACAGGTGTGGATCTCGACGCTCGCCATCCACGACGACCCTGCGGCCGCCGACGCGGCGCGCGCCAACCTGGCGGCTTTCGCGGCCGCGGGCGGGCGCGTGCTGTACGGCACCGACCTCGGCAACGGGCAACGCCCGGTCGGCGTCGTGCCCGAAGAGATCGCCGAGCTCGACAGTGCGGGAGTGCGCGGCGTCGCACTGATCACCGCCATGGCGGACCCATGGCCGGCCGCCGCACCGCCGAGCGGGGTGTCCACCTTCATCGCGGGCGACCCGCCCACCGACCTCGACGATGTCGCCGAGTGGCTGCGCGGCGCGACCGTCGTCCCCACCGAGGAGCTCATCCATGACGAGCGCTGACGCCGCAGCCGTCGAGACCCTCGCGGACGAGGCATCCACTCTCGATCAGGCCGACCCGCTGCGGACATACCGCGACAGGTTCGTCGGCGCCGACACGTCGCTCGTGTACTTCGACGGCAATTCGCTCGGCCGGCCGCTGCGCGCGTCGGTCGACCGCCTGCAGCGGTTCGCGCGCGACGAATGGGGCGGACGCCTCATCCGCGGCTGGGACGAGTCGTGGATGCAGCTGCCGTTCGACATCGGCGACGCCCTCGGCCGCACCGCCCTCGGCGCGGCAGCCGGGCAGACCGTGATCGGCGACTCCACCACGGTGCTGCTGTACAAGCTGGTGCGCGCGGCGTTCGACTCGGCGCACGCCGCCGACCCGGCACGCGTCGAGATCGTGGTGGACCGCGACAACTTCCCGACGGACCGCTATCTCGTGGAGGGCATCGCCGCCGAACGTGGTGGGCGCGTGCGGTGGGTGGTCCCCACGCCCACTCCACACGCCGCTGACGCGTCGCGCGGAGCCCCGGGGCGCGTGGGCCCAGTCTCGCTCGACCGGGGGGTCGATGCCGAGAGCCTGCGCGCCGCCGTCGGCCCGTCGACCGCGGTCGTGTTGCTGTCGCACGTCGCGTACCGCTCCGGGTATCTCGCGGATGCCGCCGCCCTGACGCGCATCGCGCACGAGGCCGGCGCGGTCATCGTGTGGGACCTCTGCCACTCCGCCGGCTCCGTGCCGGTGCAGGCCGACGCATGGGACTTCGACCTCGCGGTCGGATGCACCTACAAGTACCTCAACGGAGGTCCGGGGTCGCCGGCGTTCGCGTACGTCGCAGCACGTCTGCAGGACCGCCTCGCCCAGCCCATCCAGGGCTGGATGGGTGCGGCCGATGTGTTCGCGATGGGCCCGGCGTACGAGCCGGCGGCGGGGATGCGGCGGTTCCTCTCGGGCACGCCGCCCGTCGTCGGGATGCTGGCGATGCAGGACACTCTGGAGCTGCTCGACGAGGTCGGCATCGAGGCCGTGCGCGAGAAGTCCGTGGCGCTGACGTCGTTCGCCGTGCGGGTGGCCGATGCGCTGCTCGCCCCGCACGGCGTCGCCGTCGCGTCACCGCGCGATGCCGCCGAGCGCGGCGGGCATGTGACGCTGTCGCACCCCGCGATGCGTGCGGTCACGGCGCGGCTGTGGGCGCAGGACGTCATCCCCGACTACCGCGATCCCGGCGGACTGCGCATCGGGCTGTCGCCGCTGTCGACCTCGTTCGCCGAGACCCTCGAGGGGCTGCGCGCGGTCGAGGCCGCGGTGCGCGCGGAGGGCTGAGTCCCGCCGGCGCGAGCGTGGCTGGGTCCGATGGGCGGCGTGCGGCGTTTCGACTCGCTGGCGCTCGCTCAACGAGCGGATGGTGGGGTCGCCGGTCGTTGAGCGGAGCGAGGAACGAGCGCAGACGAAACGTGGTGAGACGCTCTCGAGAAGCCCGTGCGTCGCCCGCGAGACGAAGCGCGTGCGCGAGCAGCGTCCGCGGCCACCTACACTGGCGCGATGGGCAATGAGGCTCCCGCGGCGCCCGAGGCCGCGGCATCCATTTCTTCCCGCCTCGGCGCGGGCACGATCGCGCGCTACGCGACCGGGTCGCTCGGCACGGGCGGCTTCGCCACGCTGCCGGGCCTGGTGCTGACCTACTACCTCACCGACTCGCTCGGAGTGGCGGCGCTCGCGGCCGGCGCCGTCATCACGATCGCCAAGGTGTGGGACGTCGTCATCGACCCGGTGATCGGCGCTCTCACCGACCGCGATCTCGCCCGCCACGCCAGCCGGCGCCGTCTCATGCTCATCGGCGCCTGCGCCCTGCCGCTGCTGTTCGCGCTGACGTTCGCCGTCCCGCCTGCGCTCGGACCGGTCGCGGCGGGCATCTGGGTGCTGCTGGCCTTCACGCTCACGGCGACCGCGTTCAGCCTGTTCCAGGTGCCGTACATCGCGCTCCCGGCCGAGCTCACGCCGCGCTACGACGAACGCACGCGGCTGCTCACGTGGCGCGTGGTCGTGCTGACGCTCGCGATCCTGCTGTTCGGCGCGGGCGGACCCGCGCTGCGCCGCGTCTCAGACGATCCGGTCGTCGGGTACCTCGTGATGGGCGTCGTGTGCGGCATCGTCATCGGGCTCGGGATGCTGGTCGCCACGACCGTCGCCCGACGCAGCGTCTCGGCACCGGCGGGCCCTGCCCCTGTCGCCGGGAACCCCGGGATCCGCGAGCACTATGCCGCCGGCATCCGGGCCCTGCGCCGCAGCCGGCCGTTCCGGCTGCTGCTGGGCACGTTCGTGCTGCAGGCGCTCGCGACCGGGCTCATGCTCGCCGGAGCCCAGTATGTCGCGACCTGGGTGCTGCACTCGGAGGCCGCGGTCGAGCTGCTGTTCGTCGCGCTCATCGCGCCGGCGCTGCTGGCCGCACCTGGGTGGGGCGTCGCCGCCCGCCGCATCGGCAAGGAGCGCACCTTCGCGATCGCGAGCGTCGTGTTCGGGGTCGCGGCGCTGTCGATCCTCGGCGTGCTGTGGGTGCCGGGCGACTGGATCTACGTGCCCGTCGGCCTCGCGGGCATCGCCTACGCCGGCATGCAGTCGCTGCCGATGGCGATGCTCCCCGACGTGATCTCTCACGACGAGCGCAGCAACGGGGCCGGCCAGGCGGGATCGTTCAGCGGCGTGTGGACCGCCGGCGAGACGGTCGGCTTCGCGCTCGGCGCGACGACGCTGTCGCTGATCCTGGCGATGACGGGGTACGTCTCGCGTGCGGCGGGTCAGGTCGTCGAACAGCCGGATGCCGCCGTCACAGGCATCGTCGTCAGCTTCAGCCTCGTACCCGCAGCCCTGATCGCGCTGAGCCTCGTGACGCTCGCGCGGTATCCGCTGCGTCGCGCCGACATCGACCCGGCCTGACCGGCCGGGTGGCGGCATCCGCCCTCCAACGCTGCTCCGCAGTCGGCTTCTGCGCGGCGCGGGTCGGACGCGCACCGAAAGTGACTGCGGAACAGAACGCCTCTCTGCTCCGCAGTCACGAGTCGCGGGTCGCGGGGCGGAAGAGGACCGAAAGTGACCGCGGAACAGCGTGGGATCGAGTCGCAGCGAGGCGGGAACTGAGTGCCGCCGCCTGTATCGGGTGACGTAGGATGCCCGGTGACGGACTCACCCGACCCGAGTTCCGGGCACGAGTTCGAAGGAGAGCACATGTCCCCCACCTCCTCGGCCGCCGCGAAAACCCCCGCGAAGCCGCGCACCAAGAAGGCCGCCGCCGGCACCGGCGCGACCCTGCCCGACGAAGAGCGCGCCGCCCTCGACGCCGACATCGACCGGCTCGAAGAGGGCTCGCGCGTGTGGGCGGCCCTCACGCTCGACCAGCGCGCTCGGCTGCTCGGGCGCGTGCGCGACGCCGTCGGCACGGTCGCGCAGGAGTGGGCAGACGCGGCCACGATGTCGAAGGGCCTGGAGCCGGGCCACGCGCTGTCGGGCGAGGAATGGCTCGGCGGACCCTACGCGGTGATCGGGCTGCTCGACGCGCTGCGCGAGACGCTCGAGGCGCTGGCCATCGGCAAGAATCCGCTCGACGGCGTGAAGCTCGATCAGGCTCCGGGCGGACGCCTGCGCGCGCACACGTTCCCGCTGAACGGCACCGAGAAGTTCCTGCTGTCGGGCTTCACGGGCGAGGTGTGGTTCGAGCCGGGTGTGACCGCCGCCGAGGCACGCCGCGAAGCGGGGCTCGGTCAGCTGACCCCCACGCAGCCGGGCGGCGTCGGGCTCGTCCTCGGCGCCGGCAACGTCACCTCGATCCCGGTCGCCGACGTGCTGTACGAGCTGTTCGCGCACAACCGCGTGGCACTGCTCAAGGTCAACCCGACGCAGGACTCGCTCGTGCCGGTGTTCGAGCGTGCGCTCGCGCCGCTCATCGAGCCCGGCTTCGTGCGGATCGTGCGCGGCGGCGCCGCGACCGGCGCGTATCTCACCTCGCACCCGCGCCTGGTGCACGTCCACATCACCGGGTCGGCCGCGACGTTCGACGCGATCGTCTGGGGTCCGGATGCCGGCGGCCGAGAGACCCCGAAGCTCAAGGTGCCGATCACGGCCGAGCTCGGCGGCGTCTCGCCCATCATCGTCGTGCCGGGCGCGTGGTCGGCCGCCGATCTGAAGTACCAGGCCGAGCACGTCGCCACGATGCGTCTCGTCAACGCCGGACACAACTGCATCGCCGGCCAGGTCGTCATCGTGAGCTCCGACTGGCCGCAGCGCGCCGAGTTCCTCCACCGGCTGCACGAGGCCTATGCCGCTGCCCCGGAACGCCCGGTGTGGTACCCCCGCAGCGACGAGCGGCTCGGGGCCGCGGCATCCAGCTATCCCGACGCGGCGTGGAGCGCCGACCACACCCGCGCGATCGTCGAGGTCAAGGACGGTGACGACCCGGCGCCCGTCGAGACGATCGAGTACTTCGCGCCGATCCTCGGGGTCGTCGAGCTGGGCGGCACGGGGCAGGAGTTCCTCGACGCGGCCGTCGCCCACGCGAACGACAAGCTCACCGGCACCCTCGGCGCCAACGTCCTCATCGATCCCGCGACCGAGGCGGCGCTCGGCGACGGCTTCGAGCGGGCCATCGCCGAGCTGCGGTACGGCGACATCGCGATCAACACGTGGACGGCCTTCAACTTCCTCACCGCGCGCCTGACCTGGGGCGGCTACCCGGGTGCGACGCTCGCCGACGTGTCGAGCGGCATCGGCGTCGTGCACAACGCGCTGCTGCTCGACCGGGTCGAGCGGTCGGTCGCGCGCGGGCCGTTCCGGCCGTTCCCGCGGTCGGTGGGCGACAAACTCCGGCTCCTGAGCCTGTCGAAGGGCACGATTCTGCCGACGCCGCCGTGGTTCGTGAGCTCGCGCACCGGAGCCGAGGTGAGCGCCGGACTCACCCGCTACCTCGTGGACGGCAAGCTGCCCGGCCTCGTCGCGACGCTCACCAAGGCCATGCAGGCATGAGCCGCCGCTCCCGCGGCGCGGCGTTCGGGCCACCCGCGAGCGTTGGATTCAGCGCCGACGGGCTCGAGGCCGACTACGTCGTCGTGGGCGCCGGCTCGGCGGGCGCCGCGCTGGCGGCCCGCCTCAGCGAGGACCCGACGGTGTCCGTGCTGCTGCTGGAGGCCGGCGGACCCGACAAGGCGCTCGAGCTGCACGTTCCCGCCGCGTTCTCGAAGCTCTTCCGCGGCGCATACGACTGGAACTACGACACTGTTCCCCAGCCCGCGCTGGAGGGTCGCACGATCTACTGGCCGCGCGGCAAGACGCTCGGCGGCTCGTCGTCGCTGAACGCGATGATGTGGGTCCGCGGGTTCGCCGCGGATTACGACGAGTGGGCGGATGCTGCCGGCCCCGGCTGGTCGTGGGACGCCCTGATCCCCTACTTCCGCCGCGTCGAGCGCACGACCGACCCGGCGGATCCGACGCAGGGCACCGACGGCGCGCAGCCCGTCGAGCACCAGCGCGATCCGCGTCCGCAGACGGCGAGATTCCTGTCGGCTGCGCGCGAAGCGGGTCACGCCGTCACGCCCGCGAACCTGCCGACGGGCCAGGGCTTCTCCCAGACCATGGTGAGCGAGCACCGCGGCGCCCGCGCCTCGACCGCCGACTCGTACCTGCGCCCCGCCGAGGGCCGCGCCGGACTGCGGGTGCTGACGGGTGCGCACGTGCGGCGGGTGACGTTCGAGGCGCCGACGGACCCCGGCTCGACGCCGCGCGCGACGGGCGTGTATGCCGACCTCGGCGGGATCACGCGTCAGGTGCGTGCCCGCCGCGAGGTGATCCTCTCAGGAGGCGCGATCAACACGCCGCAGCTGCTCATGCTGAGCGGCATCGGCCCGGCCGAGCACCTCGCCGAGCACGGCATCCGCGTCCTCGTCGATGCTCCCGGCGTCGGCGCGAACCTGCAGGACCACCTCGTCGCCGGTCTCGCGCCCGCCGCGCCCGGCGGAACGCTGTACGACGCCGAGAAGCCCGCCGAGCTCGTGAAGTACCTCACCGCGCGCAGAGGGATGCTCACCTCGAATGTCGCCGAGGCCTACGGGTTCGTGCGCACGCCGGTCGCCGACGCGACGGGCGCGCCCGCGGACCTGCCCGACATCGAGATCATCTTCGCCCCGGTGCCGTACGTCGGTGAGGGACTCGTGCCGACGCCCGGCCACGGCCTGACCGTGGGCGCCATCCTGCTGCGGCCGCGCAGCCGCGGCACGATCCGGCTGGCCTCCGCGGATCCGGCGGCGGCACCGCTGATCGACCCGGCGTACCTCTCCGACCCCGAGGGCGTCGACGCGGCGACGATGCTCGCGGGCCTCGCCGAGTGCGAGCGCCTCATCGACACCGACGCGATGCGCACCATCACGACGGGCACGTGGGTGCAGCCCGCCGGCGGTGAGAGCATGACGCCCGCCGAGCGTGCCGAGCTCTCGATGCGCCGCTACTCGCACACGCTCTACCACCCGGTGGGCACCGCGCGCATGGGCACCGACGACGCGTCCGTCGTCGACCCCGAGCTGCGGGTGCGCGGAGTCTCTGGCCTGCGCGTCGCGGACGCGTCGGTCATGCCCACGGTGATCCGCGGCCACACGAACGCCCCCGCGATCGTGATCGGCGAGGTCGCCGCCGACCTGCTGCTCGGCCGGCGCTGAGGATTCGCCCGCGGCCCGGCGCGGGGTGCCCGGGCGGGTGGAGTGGATGCCGGGCGCCCGGCATCCACTCCACCCGCCCAGCGCGCCTCACGCCACCGGCACCGCGACCTCGGGAAGAGGCAGCGAGGTGCCACCCGAGAACATGCGGCGCACGAGCGGCAGCGCCGCGCGCGAGAACATCACCCGGGTCAGCGCGCGCGACATGGCCGCTTCGAACCGCGTCGCGGGCACCATGCGCTTGATGCCTCCGCCCGGGATCTGCTTGCCCGTCTCGGCGAACGGGGCGATGTCGGCCGAATACCGGCGCAGCGCACCGGTGAGGTCGTCCGGTGTCGCGGCGATCCGCGCGGCGAGCAGGTAGGCGCCGATGAGCGCGGTCGCCGTTCCCTGCCCGGTCATGGGCGACCCGCACGACGCGGCGTCGCCGAGCAGCACGACGCGGCCGTTCGCGACGTCGGGCACGTCGATGCGCACGAGTTCGTCGAAGTACAGATCGGATGCCGCAGCCAGCGCCTCGAGCACCGCCGGGGCGTGCCAGCCGGCGCCGGCGATGCGTTCGCGGATCAGCGCTTCTTGCCCGGCACGGTCTCCGCGCAGGGACGGATCGCGGTCCATGCGGAACGTCAGGATGGCCTTGGACGTCGCGGGTTCCCGGTCGGGACGGATGCCGAACGTCGCACCCGGAACGAAGCGCATGGCGAACCAGCCCTCTTCGAGATCTGCGGGCGTGGGCATCGTGAAGAACGCGGCGTACCCGCCGAGGTAGGTGGCGAACTGCTCTTCGGGCCCGAACGCCAGCCGGCGTGTGGCCGAGTGGACGCCGTCGGCGCCGACCACGACATCGAACCGCTCTTCGTAGCCGTGCTCGAACGAGACATCGACGCCGGTCGGGTCCTGGGTGAGGGCGACGATCCGGTCGCCGAAGCGCAGGTCGAGCAGCCCGGGCGCGGCGTCCGCGGCGGACTGCAGCGCGTCCAGCAGCACCTGCGCGAGGTCGCCGCGGGCGATCTCGATCTCGGCCACCGCGCCCTCGCCGTCGAAGTCGGCCATCGACATGCGGCCGAAGACGTTGCCCTCGCCGTCGACGTACGACATGCCTTCTTCGTGAACGCGGAAGCGGTCGACGCCCGGCATGATGCCCATCCGCTCGGCGACCTCGCGGCTCGCCCCACGCAGGTCGACAGCCTGGCCGCCAGGGCGAGGCGCGTCCGCGCGCTCCACGACGGTGGTCCGGACGCCTGAGCGGACGAGCTGCAGGGCCAGGGCGAGGCCGGCGATGCCGCCTCCCGACACGAGGATGTGCGGTGCGCGGTCGAAGTCGTTCATGAGGCATCCCATCTCTAAGACGTTTGTATGAGACATATGTCTAACAGACATCTTGGACGCTTGTCTAGCACGAATGTCCAAAATCTGCGGATACGATGAACGCATGGGCAATCGCGAAGACCTCCTCGCCGGTGCACGACAGGTGATCCTCGAGCGCGGCGTCGCCAAGGCGACCGCCCGCGACATCGCCACGGCCGCGGGCGTCAGCCTCGCGGCGATCGGCTACCACTTCGGGTCGAAGGACGAGCTCATCAGCGCCGCGCTCACCGAATCCCTCGGCAGCGGCATCGGCGACGCGATGGAGGCCGTGGTCGACGAGACCGCTGCACTCCCCCTCGTCGACGGGTTCGCGGCGCTGTTCGACCGCATGCCCGAGATCTTCGCCGCCAACCGCGAGGCACTGGTCGCGAGCTTCGAGAACTCCGTGATGGTCTGGCGCGACGAGGCCGCGAGCCGCACGCTCGCCGGCGCGATGAACGAGGCACACCTCGGCATCGTCGACGTGCTGCGCTCCGCACGCCCCGAACTCTCGGCAGAGGACCTCGACGCCATCGCGAAGCTGGAGTTCGTGCTGGTGCAGAGCCTCGGCCTGCTGTGGATCATCAGCCCCGAGTCACTGCCGACCGGCGCCGAACTCGCCCGTGCGGTGACGGCGATCGCCGGGAACGGCGGTACATCGGCACCCGGTCGTTGAGCGGAGGCGCTCCGGCGCCCGCCGACGAAACGGGGTCCGACACGAGGTCGTCCATGCGGTCAGGGCGTTTCGTCTTCGCTCGTTCCTCGCTCCGCTCAACGAGCAGGGCAGCTCAGGGCGTTTCGTCTTCGCTCGTTGCTCGCTCCGCTCAACGAGCAGGGCAGCTCAGGGCGTTTCGTCTTCGCTCGTTGCTCGCTCCGCTCAACGAGCGGGAGTGGCGGACAGCGAAACGCCCCGGCCGCGCTGAGCGGACGGGGCGTTTCGAGAAGTGGATGCCGGGGTCAGCGGCCGCCGCGGCGGTTGGTGCCGTTGGGGCGCACGACCGAGCCGACCATGAGCTTGCCGGTACCGCCCGACGACGCGCGACGCCCGGGCGTGCGGGGGTTGCCCGCCGCCTGCTGACCGGACCGGCCGTGCCCGGCGCTCTGGTCGTGACGCTGGTGCGACGCCTTCTCGTGCGTGGATGCCGCATCCCGGCGCTGACCGCCGGACGCCTGCTGACCGCCGCCCTGACCGCCCTGGCCGGAGCCGCCGCGACGGCGACGACCTTCGGAGCCGGAACCGGCGCCCCGGGCCTGGCCGCCGGCATCCCCCCGCTCCTCGCGCGCAGCGCGCTTGCGCTGGGCGTTCGCGCCCTGACTCTGGCCGCCGCCGCGGGCGGGAGCCGCCACCGGCACGGGCTTGACGTACGGCGCGACCTGGCCGACGAGCGCGGTCACCTCGGCCGACTCGGCCGTCACGGCGACCGGCTCGACCGAGATCGCCGCCTTGCGCAGCAGCTGCGACACGTCGCGACGCTGCTCGGGGAGCACGAGCGTGACCACGGCACCCTCCGCCCCCGCGCGGGCCGTGCGGCCCGAGCGGTGCAGGTACGCCTTGTGCTCCATGGGCGGGTCGACGTGGATGACGAGCTCGACGTCGTCGACGTGCACGCCGCGCGCGGCGACGTCGGTCGCGACCAGCACCTTCACCTCGCCGGACGAGAACGCCGCGAGGTTGCGGTCGCGCGCCGCCTGCGACAGGTTGCCGTGCAGGTCGACGGCGGGGATGCCCTGGCTCGTCAGCTGCTTGGCGAGCTTCTTGGCCTGGTGCTTGGTGCGCATGAACAGGATGCGACGGCCCATGCCCGAGGCGAGCGCCTTGACGACGTCCTTCTTGGCGTCGGCGTCGGCGAGCGTGAAGACGTGGTGCGTCATCGCGGCGACGGGCGAGTGCGCCTCGTCGACCGAGTGCAGCACCTCGTTCTGCAGGAAGCGGTTCACGAGCTTGTCGACCCCGTTGTCGAGGGTCGCGCTGAACAGCAGGCGCTGGCCGCCGGCGGGCGTGGCGTTCAGGATGCGCGTGACGCCGGGCAGAAAGCCCAGGTCGGCCATGTGGTCGGCCTCGTCGATGACGGTGATCTCGACGGCGTCGAGGTGCACGAAGCCCTGCTTCATGAGGTCCTCGAGGCGGCCGGGGCACGCCACGACGATGTCGACGCCGGCGTTCAGAGCGTTGACCTGGCGGTTCTGGTTCACGCCGCCGAAGATCGTCGTCGTGGTGAGGTTGTAGGCCTTCGCCAGGGGTGCGAGGGTCGCGTCGATCTGCGTCGCGAGCTCGCGGGTCGGAGCGAGCACGAGGCCGAGCGGGCGGCCCTTGCGGCGGGGTCCGCCGGCGAGGGTCGTGCCCAGGCGCGCGACCATGGGGATCGAGAAGGCGAGCGTCTTGCCCGAGCCGGTCTTGCCGCGGCCCAGCACGTCGCGACCGGCGAGCGTGTCGGGGAGCGTGTCGACCTGGATCGGGAACGCGGTGGTCTTGCCGGCCGCGGCGAGCGCGGTGACGAGGGGCTGAGGCACGCCGAGCGCGCCGAAAGTCATGTCTGTCATGAGTGTCTGTCTCTGGGCACGACGGTGCCCTGTCGGTGGCCGGGGCGGATCTCGCCCTCGGGTCGCCGTACGAAAGATGTCAGCCGGGTTCGAGTTCGGATCTCGGGATGCCGGCGAGGGAAGCGTTCTACGACGCGAGAAGCGCGGGGGAACGCGCTGCAAGGTTAACCACCCTACCAGGGGACGGCTGGGCGTTCCCCGTCACGCGTGTCCCGCTCCGCCCTCGTCGCCCCCTCCTCTGTTCCCCGGTCGCCAACGCGGTTTCTCGCCGAGCGACCATGTTGTCGGCGCGCATGACGTGGTTTCTCGGCGAGAAGCCGCGTTGTCGACAGAGGAGCGGGGGAAGGGGCGGTGCGGCAGAACCTCTGGCTCGCGCTCGGGCTCTGGCTCGGGTGCGCTCGGGCTCTGGCTCGGGTGCGCTCGGGCTCTGGCTCGGGTGCGCTCGGGCTCTGGCTCGGGTGCGCTCAGGCTCGAGACGAGGTGCGCCTCCGGTCAGCGGCCGGCATCGGCGTCCGCCGGCTCCGGCTCCGGCTCCGGCTCCTCCGGCTCCGACTCCTCCGGCTCCGGCTCCGCCTCGATGCTCTGCTCCACCGCGCCGAAGCGGTCCGTCGCAGCACGGAGCGCGGCGGCGATGCCGGGCTCGGAGGCTGCGTGGGCAGCATCCGGAACCATCACGAACTCGGCTTCCGGCCACGCGCGATGCAGGTCCCAGGCGGTCATCGCGGGCGTGCACACGTCGTAGCGGCCCTGCACGATGACGGCGGGGATGTGGCGGATGCGGTCGACCCCGGCGATCAGCTGCTCGGGCTCGAACCACCCGCCGTGGAGGAAGTAGTGGTTCTCGATGCGCGCGAAGGCGACGGCCTCGCGCCGCGAGGTCATCGCCTCGACGAGTTCGGGATCGGGCAGCAGGGTGAGGTTCGACGCCTCCCACTTCGACCACGCGATCGCGGCGGGCACGTGCACCGCGGGATCGGGGTCGGCGAGGCGCCGGTGGTACGCCTGCATCAGGCGCGAGCGCTCGAGGATCGGGATCGGGGCGATGAAGTCCTCCCACAGATCCGGGACGATGGATGCCGCGCCGCCCTCGTAGAACCACTCCAGCTCGTGCCGGCGCAGCGTGAAGATGCCGCGCAGCACGATCTCGGTGACGGCATCGGGGTGGGCCTGCGCGTACGCGAGGGCGAGCGCGCTCCCCCACGAGCCGCCGAAGACCTGCCAGCGCGCGATCCCGAGGTTCCTGCGCAGCAGTTCGAGGTCGGCGACGAGGTGCCAGGTCGTGTTGTGGCGCAGGTCGGCGCGAGGCTCGCTCGCGTGCGGCGTCGACCGGCCGCAGCCGCGCTGGTCGAGCAGGATGACGCGGTACACAGCCGGGTCGAAGAACCGGCGGTGCCAGGCCGAGACCCCTGCACCGGGGCCGCCGTGCAGGAACACCACGGGCTTGCCCTCGGGGTTTCCGACCTGCTCGTAGTAGAGCCGGTTGCCCTCGCCCGCGATCAGCGTGCCGGTGTCGTACGGCTCGATGGGCGGGTAGAGGATGTCGTCGAGATGTTCGTTCATAGGCTTCCCCCCGGAACGCCGAAGGTGTCGCACGCGGAGACACCGCCCTGGTAGCCCAGCTGGAACCAGCGCTGACGCTGCTCGCTCGAGCCGTGGGTCCAGGATTCGGGGTTCACGAAGCCCCCGGACTGCTGCTGGATGTTGTCGTCGCCGACCGTTCTCGCGGCGTTGATCGCGTCAGCGATCTGCGCCTGCGTCGGGGCCTGCAGATACGGTACCCCGTTCTCGTCGACCTCTTCGGTCATGGCCCCGACCCACGCGCCGGCGAAGCAGTCGGCCTGCAGCTCGGTGCGCACGCCGTTGCCGGTCGCGCCCGCGCCGTCGTTCGGGTGCTCGTCCATGATCCCGGTGATGTACTGCACGTGGTGCCCGTACTCGTGCGCCAGCACGTAGAGCTGGGCGAGGTCGCCCGCCGACGCGCCGAACTGGTCGCGCATGAGACCGAAGAACGTCGGGTCGACGTAGACGGACTCGTCCTGCGGGCAGTAGAACGGCCCGGTCTGATTGGATGCCGTCCCGCACGACGATGACGCCGACCCGTTGACGATCACGAGCGTGGGCGCGCGATAGCCCTGCACCTGGTCCTGCCAGTACTTGTCGAGCACGACGCTGCCCGCCGCGAGGCGGCAGGAGTCGTTCGCGTTGGCGTCGGCCCCGGTCTCGCACTGGGCGATCTCGGTGTCGCCGCCGCCAGAGGCGTCTGTGCCAGGGCCGAGCGGCAGCACACTGGAGAAATCCTGGCCCGTGAACAGCTGCAGGAGCAGGACGGCGATGGCGCCGAGGCCCACGACCCCGCCGCCCGCGACTGCCACGCCCGCCCCGCGACGCCTCGCCGTGTTCCCCCCGACGTTGGCGTTCTCGTTGAACGTCATGTCTGTCACGGTACCGCGACAGCCTGATCGGGGCACGGAATGGCCGAGGATATGGCGCGATCCGGCACGGGATGCTAGGGGAATAGGCTCGGGTCATGGCGAGCGCACCCACGACCGTGACCATCACCGGCGGCGGCGGGCAGATCGGCTACGCGCTGATGTTCCGCATCGCGGCGGGCGACATGCTGGGGCCCGATCGGCCGGTGCGGCTGCGACTGCTCGAGATCCCCCAGGGCATGAAGGCGGCCGAGGGCGCGGCGCTCGAGCTGCAGGACTGCGCGTTCCCGCAGCTGGTGGACGTGGACGTGACCGACGATCCGCTGACCGCGTTCAACGGCACGCACATCGCGATGCTCGTCGGCGCCCGCCCGCGCACGGCGGGTATGGAGCGCGCCGACCTGCTCGCCGCGAACGCCGGCATCTTCGGCCCGCAGGGCAAGGCGATCGCCGCGGTGGCCGACGACGACGTGCGCGTGGTCGTGGTGGGCAACCCCGCCAACACGAACGCCCTCATCGCCGCGGCATCCGCGGCTCCCCACGTTCCCGCCGACCGCTTCACCGCGCTCACGCGCCTGGACCACAACCGCGCCGTCGGCCAGCTCGCCGAGGTGCTGCAGGTGGCGCCCGACGACATCGACGACGTCACGATCTGGGGCAACCACTCGGCCTCGCAGTTCCCCGACGTGTCGCACGCGACCGTGCGCACCGGACTCGTCGAGCGGATGCCGGTGGTCGAGGCGCTCGCGGAACGCCTGGGCGGCGCCGCACAGGTGCGGACGTGGCTCGACGACACGTTCATCCCCCGCGTAGCGAAGCGCGGTGCCGAGATCATCGAGGTGCGCGGCTCGTCGTCGGTCGCCTCCGCGGCGAACGCGGCGATCGATCACGTGCGCGACGAGCAGCTCGGCACGCCCCACCGCTCCTGGACGTCGGCGGCCGTCGTCTCTCGCGGCGAGTACGGCGTACCCGCAGGCCTCGTGAGCTCGTTCCCCGTCCGCTCGCACGGCGACGGGTACGAGATCGTCGAAGGCCTCGACATCGACGCGCGCGCCCGCGCCCGCATCGACGCGTCCGTCGCCGAGCTGATCGCCGAACGCGACGCGGTGACCGCGCTCGGCGTGCTGTGACAGGCCCGCGTCCGGGTCCGAGGAGTGCGAGGGGGATGACCGCCACCCCGTCGCGTCGGCGATATGCGTAGGGACCGGCGTTGATCACCACGCGGTCGACCACCCGATCGCCCAGCTGCGTCTGCAGCCAGTTGAGATGTCGCACATCGCGGCCGTCGATCGCCGGCTTGAGTAGCGGCAATCTAACAAACGGACGAGCGCCTATCAGGCAGACTGACGAGCGCCTATTCGGCGATCAGCACGCCGCCACAGTGCCCGTCTCAAGGTTCAGCCACGGCGTCAGTAGATCGGATCGGGTTCGGGGCACAGCGACAACGCCTCGGCGAGGCTGCTCGGCGGGACTTGCGAGTAGGGATCCCAGATCGCGTCGTCCGGTGAACGCCTTTGCTCTACGAAACGCTGCAGCGACGGCGTCGCATCGGGTGTCGGGTACCCCCGCGCCTGCAAGCATGACAATGAGGCGAGGAGCCCGTCGTACGTCGTCGAATAGTCGGCATCGGTCCACTCGCGGTGGGAGATTCCTGAGCTGCAGATCTCCTGGTCTGCCAAGTAACGATCGAGTTGCTCGTTGGCGAACTCTGCTTCGACTCCGCCATCACTGCTGACCGTGACGTCCCACCCCCGTGCATGAAGACAATCGGCCAGCAAGGTGTCGGCCTCTGCCTCGCTCCCGACAGTCACTGCCGGTTTCGGGGTTGCGGTTGCCCCTGTCGCTGGGGCTGCCGTCGAGCAGCCCGCCATAGCGCCGATCGAGACGACGACCGCGACCGATAATGCAGGCGTCAGTTGGTGCAAGTGACGCCGTTGCCGGTCGCTTGGAACGCGCCATCCGTCGTGGCCGAACTGGCACTCACCGAAGAAAGGCTGCTGGGAAAGTAACGGTGGATGATGTTCGTACCGTTGTCGAACGTCTTTGTCTTTGTCGTGGCTCCGATCTGGAGGTGCGCAGTCTTGCCCGACGAGAACGTGTAAGTCTCGACCAGCGGGTATGGCGAACTGCAGGAGCGGGCGCCGAGATTGAGTGTTGCCGCGGCCGCCGGAAGTGCGGTCAGCCCGACGATTGCCACGACTGCCGCAGCGGCCGCGACCGCCTTCATTGCCATTCGATTCATTTGGAACCCTTCGCTCGTCGAGATCGGTGACCATCCCCTTCACCATGTATGTGTCTGACGCTGCGAATTCGTTACAGAACTCTGTTGACCAACTCTGCGGAGGCGTCGGGAGCGGCCTGTCATGGGACGCGGAGTTCGTGGATGGGTTGGCGGCCGGCGGCGGTGAGGGCGGGGATGAGGGCGGCGGCCAGGGCTGTGGTGAGGGCGAGGATGCTGGTGGCGGTGGTGAAGGCCCAGCCGGGGTGGGGGTCGCCGGCGAGAACAAGGGTGAGGGTGGACGCGGTCACGCCGAGGATCACACCGGTCAGGGCGAGGAGTGCGGTCTGGGTGAGCAGGAGCGTGATGATCAATGCTCGGGTGGCGCCGAGGGCGCGGCGGCGGCCGAAGTCTTTGCGGCGCATCATGACGAGCCCGTAGAGGATGATCGCGACCAGGATGCCGGTGGTGGCGAGGATGACGAGGACGAGCCCGCGGGCGAAGGTGCCGAGTTGGGTTTGCACGATGGCGCGGAGTTGGGCGAGGGCTTCGCTGGTTTGGACGGTGATCTTGGTGGGGTCGTCGGCGGCGAGGACGGACAGGACGGCGTCGGAGACGGGGGCGACCAGGTCGGGTCGGTCGGCGATGACCAGTAGCACGTTCACGGTCTCACCTCCGGTCGCGTCCGGTTGCGGGATGAGGGTGACGGGTTCGAATGCGGCCAGGAAGTCCGGGGTGGTGAGTGTCCCGGCCATGCCGTAGCTGGCCCCGGTGGTGAGGGTGATGGAGCCGGCCACGTCGGGGAGCCCGAACTGGGTGAGCGCGGTGGGGGAGGCATAGGCGAGGCCGCCGGGGACAGGGGATGACTTCGGGATGCCGAGGCGTTCCAGGTGGGTGCCGTAGGCGAGGCGGACCGGGACGCGGGTGCCGTCGGGGATCTGGGTGTTGGTGGCGTCGATGGCGGAGCTGAATGCGGCGGCCCATTCGATGCCGTCGATCCCGCCGATCCGGTCCAACACGTCGGCGCTCAGGCCGGCGCCGTTCTCGGCGCGGATCTGGATGGTCCGGGTACCCGCATCATCGATACTGCCGAGGACTTGCTGTTCGGCTCCGACGGAGCGGCCGGTGGTGAGCATGACGGCGACCATCATCCCCGCGATCATCAGGATCGTGACGATGGATGCGACCGGCTGCGAGATCGCCGACGCCCATGCCTCCCGCACCACCGCGACCGCTCTCATAACCGGATCTCCCGGTCACACGCGGCCGCGACCTCCGGGGAGTGGGTGACCACGACCACCAGCGCCCCCGACGCGGCGTGCGCTTTCAACGCATCGACGACGACGGTGCTGGTGGCGGGGTCGAGGTTGCCGGTGGGTTCATCGGCGAGCAGGATCTGCGGGTCACTGAGCAGGGCGCGGCACAGGGCGATGCGTTGCGCCTGCCCGCCCGACACCTGCCCCGGTTTCCGGCCGGCGGGCACGTCGACCCCGAACCGGTCCAACAACTCTCGGGCCTTCGCGGTCGCCTCTCTGCGGGGCTGGCCGCGGTAGAGGGCGGTCTCGGTGACGTTGTCGATCACCGACCGGGACGCGTCCAGCGCGGCATCCTGGAACACGAACCCGAACCTCCCCGCCCGCAACCTCGCCTTGTGCGCGTCCCGCAGCCCCGACACCGCCACCCCGTCAACCAGGACGTCTCCGCCGGTGGGGTGCAGCATCAGCCCGAGCAGATACAGCAGGGTCGACTTGCCCCGCCCCGACGGACCCGTCAACGCCACCACCTCACCCGCCTCGAAGTCCGCGTCCCAGCCGTCCAGCACCGGCATGCTGTGGTGCCCGTACGAGAACGACAGGCCACGGGCTTCCAGCAACGGGGTTCTCATGTGGCCGGGACCCGCACCCGGGCGCCCTGCTCGACTCCCTCGACCACGCTCATCCCCCGCGCCGACGCCACTACGCTCACCGGGATCCGGTCCCCGTCCTCGGTGACCACCGCGGTCTGTCCGTCCGCACCCGTCACGAGAGCAGCCGAGGGCACCACCAGACCGGTCACGGTCGGCACCGTCACGATCCTCGAGCTGAGGAGCGCTTGCCCGGTGACCGGGACCTGCCCGCACTGCTCCCCGCAGATCACACCCCCATCGACTCCGGTCAGGGCGACGGTGATGGTCCCGGTCTCCGGGTCGGGGGTCTGCTCCCCGGCAACAGCGACCCATACATCCCCGTCCGGGGACGTGATCTCCACCCGCGTCCCTGTCGGCATCATCCCCGCCTGCCCCTCCGTCACCGGGACCGTGAACACCGGCGACGCCGGCAAGCCCGCCACCAAGTCCTCCCCACCAGACAACGTCGCACCCCGAGTGACGATCTCGTCGTCCAACGCGACCCGGGTCGGCAGCACCGGCACGAAGATCACATCCCCGACACCGACGACCCCCGACTGGGGCAGTCCGAGGGACTTCTGCCACGCCTTGGTCGCCGCAACCGTCCCAGCGCCCGCCTTCCCATCCACCGCCCCACGGAACAACCCCAACGAGGTCAACATGGCCTGCAGTTGCGCGACGTCCGGACCCTCGACACCCTGCCCGATGTCACGGAACGCGGGCGTCTCCCCCATCGCCACCACCACCGGCCGCAGATCCACCGCATACAACGTCGACCCTTGCGAGACCTCATCCCCCGCCGCCACCGTGACAGAGGTGACGACACCGACGGCCCGGTTCACCCCGACCGGTATCGGCGTCCACGCCGCCACCGTATTCAACGTGATACTCGACCCCACCTCGCCCTGCACCACCTGAACCGTCGTGAACCCCGGCGATGCCAACACCTCATCCGACGGCGAGAGGACGGATGCGGCAGCCCACCCCACCGCGATACCCGCCACCGCAAGCAACGCCCCAGACGCAACCCACCACAGCCACCGGCGACGCGCCGCGCGCGCTGGAGTCGCCGTCACGTCGTGCACGACACGTAACTGACCGTCCCACTCACGTTCGTCCATCCCCCTGCTGGTGCAGTCGCGAGCACCGCGCCAGATGCGGATCGGGCGCTCGTCGATCCTGTCGAGCGGGCGTCGGCGATGGACCGCACGATCCCTCCCAGCGCTGCAACGCTATGGCTCGACGCACACGTCGTCCAGCTCAGCTTCGACCCCGTCATCCCGGTTCCCGAGAACGCACAATGCGAGCCGGTGGCGCATGAACCCACAGACCTTGTCAGAGCGGAACCCAATTGAAGTTCCATTCCGAGAGACGGCCACACAACGGTGTTCGCGTCAACGACGACCCCGCCGGGCTCGGCAGCGAGAGCAGCCGGGATCCGCGGATCCAGCTCATCAGCCTGAGCAGCACCACCTCCAGCAAACATCAACGACCCGATGATCGCCCCCGTGAGCAGCACGCCACGCAGCGCGTTTCGATTCATTGATCCACATTCCCTTCGTCGGTGTCCCACATCGTGTAGGAGATCACGGCTCCCGCCTCCAACGGCGGCTCTTCAACCGCGCGCGTCAGGATGGTTTCGAGGCCCACGATCCGGCCGGTGTCTGCCGAGACGAGCATCAACTGGGAGGATGCTCCGTCCGTCTGCGAGGGCCTGCCCCGAACGCCCCAGACCTGTCGTCCGGCACGGTCCGTCCCGGTCCCCAGCACTTCCGCGCCAGCCGAATCCGCGAGCAGACGAAGGATCGACGCGTGCTGCTGATCGCTCAGTGTCCACTCCCCGAACGCGCCGCCCACCGCCAACATGATGTCGCCCGCGTTGTACTTCTCCGGCAACCCATAGCCACGCAGGAACGAACGCATCTCCTCAACCGATTCACCAGGCGCGACGGCAACAAGCGGCTGGTACTCGCCGGCGACGAAGCTCATGTCGCTGAGCACCGTGCCGGGCGGAACTCCGCCGTCCGGCAGTGCGCCGTCCACCGGCGAGTCCGTGGCCAGATACGGCCGACCCGCGACGATCACGATCCGGCCCGAGAGATCTTCCTCCCAGGTGCCCCTTGTGATCTGGGGAGAAATGACCGCCGTCGAGCCGTCCTCGGTGACAGTCGCGTCGAGGTACCAACCGAGTGACTGAAATTCGCGAGCGGGCTCCGTCACACGCCCCGAAGACAACTCAGCGACTGATCGATCCACCAGTTTCTCCAGCGTAAGATCTGACGGATTGCTGAGAGCGAGCGCGGGCGGCGTCAGTGCGATTGCCGAGGCGGTTGTCAAGGGGACCGCGATCACCACCACAACGGCGAAAATGAACACAGCCGCAATCGGCCGCCACAACAACATCCGGCTATGCCCCCGCGCCGGCCGAGCTTCCGCTCGACGCCG
Organism: Microbacterium helvum; assembly: GCF_014779795.1. Classification (GTDB taxonomy): domain Bacteria; phylum Actinomycetota; class Actinomycetes; order Actinomycetales; family Microbacteriaceae; genus Microbacterium; species Microbacterium helvum. Next base: position 244,405 of record NZ_JACXZS010000003.1, on the reverse strand, counting down.
CCCGTGGATGATGTCCTCGAGAACGAGCTGCGAGCGTGGCGACCTGCCCTCGTCCAGCGCCGTCGTTGCCGGGTCGATCGCCTGAAGGGCTCGGGCGACCCGATCCTCAGCCCAGTTCACGGATCACCCCATCCCCGGCCCGTAATGACGATGTGCGGTTCGCCAGAACGCCTGCCAACCTGTCGCGCGCCCGCTTTGCCCTGACCCTGAGGGTGCTCTCCTGCACGTTCATCACGCTCGCGGCCTGGTGAGTGGTGAGTCCGTCCCAGTACAGGAGGTAGAGCAACTCTCGGTCCGCATGTGAGAGCGTGCGAAGTGCTTCCCGTACGTCGATGCCAGTATCAATCCGATCCTCAACGTTGCTCTCAGCGTGGCCGAGAGTCGCCAACGACTCCGCTGCACGAGCTCGGACCCGCTTGCGATACTGGTTTGCGATCAAGAACTTCGCGGTGGTGTACAACCAGGGGAGATCGATTGAGACACCAGCGCCGAGCTTTTCCCACGCGATTGTGAAGCATTCGTCCGCGAGATCCCTTGCTACCTCCCGGTCAGCGATCCGCCGCTCACAGAAGCGCACAATCGCGCCGTACCGCTCAGCGAACAGGTCGCGGAACTGTTCGCTTTTCGTATCGGTCGATCCGTCCATCATGCGCAGAATCAGTGTCGCATCACCAGACGTCCGTCGACCGTGGGCACGCAGACAACGCAGCCTCCACGCTGGCAGTTCCGACTGAACCCATCGGATCCCATGCGATCGTGCCGCTCGTCGCGAACTCATCGCTAAAAGACTCGTAGCTCGGCGGTGCCTCCTGGACATATCCGGCTGCAACAAGGCAGTCGTTCAGCCCGACCAGCCAGTCGTACCTCGCCCGTAGCTCTGCATCGGTGCGCGGTGCGTCGTCGAGCACCCCCAACGTCGACTGACAGGACTCGTTGTCCGCGTCCCACGCCGCCTGCTGTTCTGCCGGTACGGTGCCGAACCTGATCACGCCTGGACCTTGCGGATCGTCGGCATCAGTACTCGCCTCCCAGCCCGCGTCGACCATGCATTGGACGAGCGCATCGGCATACTCCTGAACGGTGCCGTGAAAAACCGCCGATGTCGCTCTTGCGGTGGATTCGATGGGCGACGGAGCCGCGATTGGGGTCGAACTCCGCGCCGGATCGGGATCAGCCGGTCCAGAGCACCCGCTGAGAAGGATGCACCCCGCGGTCAGTACGGCTGCAAGGATCACGCAGGGCCCCCCGCGCGAAAGTCTCGCCGTCACGTGTAGTTGGTGCAGTACGCGTACGTGCCAGCGTCGTCGAGTGCACCGCCGGTGCTGACGCTCCAGCTTCCTCCGTTGAACGCTCCCTGCGAGTAACGGTGCGTCCATGTTGTTCCGTTGATGAATATCACCGACGGAGACGCCCCCGGGCCCTTGTGTGTGACCGACCCGGTTGAGTAGCTCGTCAACCAGCTGTATGGTGCACTGGCCCCACAGCCCTTGTAGCCCGTCTTGCTCACCGCTAGCGCGGCGCCTGCGGGCGCCAACGCGAACACCACCGCAAGTGCTCCCGCGAGAACGACAGCGCCAACCTTGTTCTTCATTCTCTACCTCCTCGAGGTCCGACTCGAGGCGGCCGGATTGTGCAGCCTCTACTTGTAAGTGTCTGAAACTCACAGATCGTTACATCTGGGTCCAAAGTCGATTTGATGGCGGCCAACCCTCATTGCTCCAGCAGGCCGGGCGGCGACCGTGGGCAGGCGGAGGCAGACCGATAGGCACTCGCCTCGACGCGAACGAACGCCGACGGCCTCAGAGCCCTCGGGTGGCGGCATCCCTCCGCTCAGTAGGCTCTCAGCCATGGAAGCGCTGGTCGTCGTGATCCTGGCCGTCGTCGCGATCGCCCTCGCCACGGCCATCGCCCCGAAGGTGCGGATCGCGGGTCCGCTGATCCTCGTCGTGGTCGGAATCGTCGTCGGGCTGATGCCGTTCGTCGAGGTGCCCGAGATCGACCCCGAGTGGATCCTCGTCGGCGTGCTGCCGCCGTTGCTGTACTCGGCGGCGGTCGCGATACCCGCGATCGAGTTCCGCCGCGACTTCGGCGCGATCGCGGGGCTCTCGTTCGTGCTGGTGCTGATCAGCGCCGGCGCGCTGGGGATGCTGTTCCACTGGCTGATCCCGGGCGTAGACATCTTCCTCGGCGTCGCGCTGGGTGCGATCCTGAGCCCCACCGATGCCGTGGCGACCTCGATCGTGAAACGCCTCGGCCTCTCGGGGCGCGTGGTCACGATGCTCGAGGGCGAGAGCCTGCTCAACGACGCCACCGCCCTCGTGCTGATGCGCACGATGGTGGCCTCGGCCGCGTTCGCGGTGTCGAGCGGCACCGCGGGCGACGCCGGGGTCGAAGCCACCGACGCCGCCTTCGGCTTTCTGCCCGCGTTCGCGTGGGGGGTGTTCATCGCGCTCGTCGTCGGCGGCATCGTGGGCTGGCTCAACCTGCGGCTGCGGGCGATGATCCACAACGCCGCCGCCAACACGGCGATCGGGTTCGTCGTGCCGTTCGTCGCCTATCTGCCGACGGAGCATCTCGGCGGCTCGGGCCTCGTCGCCGCCGTCGTCGCGGGCATCGTCACCGGTCAGGGCGCCGCCCGCCGGTTCTCGCCCGAGCAGCGCCGGTCGGACGAGCTGACGTGGCGCACCGTCGAGCTCGTGCTCGAAGGCGCGGTGTTCCTCATCATGGGCTTGGAGCTCAAGCAGATCGTCACCGACAACTTCGCCAAGCACAACGGCCTCGGCACCGGGCTCGGGATCGCGGCGCTGGCGTTCGTGGTCATCATGGTGACCCGCGCCGCGTACGTGTCGCTGCTGGTGTGGCTGCAGAGCCGCCGCGCGACGCGCAAGCAGCAGTCCAAGGCGCGGCTGGAATCGTTCAACGACCGCCTCGACCAGATCGCCGACGGCACGGTCGCCCTTCCGCGCGGCGGTCCGGGCGGGGGTGCGCGCGGCGGCGCCCGCGAGGGCCGCCGCGGCGGGCCGGGCGCCCCCATGGACGAGGAGCGCATGCAGCGGCGCGTGTCGTCGATGCGGCGGCGCGTCACCACCGCGCTGCAGGACATCGACTACTACCAGTCCGAGCCGCTGGGCTGGAAGCACGGCACCGTCATCGTGTGGGCCGGCATGCGCGGTGTCGTCACCCTCGCCGCGGCGCAGACCCTCCCACGCGACACGCCGTCCCGCGAGCTGCTGGTGCTGATCGCCTTCGCGGTCGCCGCGGGCAGCCTCGCGATCCAGGGCTTCACGCTCCCGTGGCTCGTGAAGGCGCTGAAGTTCCCGATCGCCGCCGGCGACGGGGCACTGCAGCGCGAGATCGGCCGCCTGGATGACGAGCTGCGCGTGGCGGCGGCATCCGCTCTTCACGATCCCGAGCTGACGCGCCGCGACGGACGTCCGTTCTCTGCCGAGCTGATGGCGCAGCGCGCGCGCTTCGCGCAGCCGCCTCGCGAAGAGCTGAGCAGCATCGATCCCGCCGAGCTGCTCGAGCTGCGGCTCGCGTCGATCACCGCGATGCGCGCCGCGCTGGAGCAGCTGACCCACGGCGGCGCGTACAGCACCGCCGCGCTGCGGCACGCGCTGGCCGAGCTCGACGCCGACCAGCTCAGCGTCGAGCTGCGCCTGCGCGACGACTGACGTCCGACCGGATGAGACAATGGGTGCCGAGCAAGGGGGCACTCACATGAGCGACACGACACCGACGACACGTCCGGTCCCCACGCCCTCTCCAAGCGCCGCTGGCGCGTCGCTCGGAGCCTCGGGGCGCGTGGGCCCAGCCGTCACGCCAGACACCGCGCCGCTCACGCTTCCGCACACCGCTGCCGAATGCCCGAAGTGCTTCACCGAGATGCAGGGCGACCGCACCTGGTGGCTCGCCCGACCGGCCGGATCCCGGCTGGTCGGACTCGTCATCGCCCGCGACGACATGCCCTCGGTGGTCGAGCAGCGTAACGACCTGACGCGCTTCGGCGTGCCGATCGAGGGGTTCCGCCACCCCGCCCCCGAGACGCTGGAGTCGTGGGAGGAGCGACTGACGCGCCTGTTCGGCCGACTGACCCGCGGTGACGTCGTGGTCGTCGCGAACGTGCACGCCCTCGGCCGCGACATCGACGAAGAGACCCGCACCGTCGCCGAGCTGCACCGCCGCGGCATCGTGGTGAAGGTGGTCAGCCACGGCGGCCGCCACCTCTACGACGCGGGCCGCTGAGCCTCAACCCGTTGGGAGCAGGTCAGTCGTCGGCGAGACCGACGGCGTTGTCGTGCTCGAGGTCGAGGAGCGGCAGGTCGTCGCGCGTGACCATGCGCGCGGCGATCGCGTGCTCCACCAGCCGGACGCGGCGGTTGGTGGCATAGGAGCGCACCCCGCCGCGCAGCCCGGGCACGCCCGCGCGGTCCAGCTTGTCGCACACGTTGTCGAGCTTGCGATTGAAGCGCGTGAGTGTCCAGCCGAGACGCTCGGCGGCCTGCGCCGAGGTCGGCAGCTCGCTCATGCCGGTGCCCTCGCGACGCAGCACCGGTTCGGCCAGCGCGAGGATCATGACGCGCTGACTGTGGGTCATCGGCACATCGCCGATCGTGCTGAGCCCGTCATCGTCGTCGGGGTACGTGGGCTGAGTCTCGCGGAACGTCGGCTCGGCCGCATGGATCGTCAACTCGTACGTCGTGGGGCCGGCGCTGAAGATGACCGTCGTCGCGGCGAACACGAGCGGCAGCCGCGCGCCCGGCGCCAGCCAGGCCTGCACACGGCCGCCGGTGTCGGTCACGGTCGCCGACAGGCGCGTTCCCACGTTCGACAGCAGCCACAGCCCCTCGACGTTGCGGATCGTCAGGAAGTTGCGGTGCAGGAACAGGTTGTCGTCGATCGCGAGATCCCCCTCGCGGCCGACGGTGAACACCTCGCCGGGCGCGACGGAGTACTCCTCGCCGGCGAACTCGACGTTGAGCCGGTCGGTCACAGATCCGGTCATTTCACGCACCCTACGGTCGGCTCCCCCTGATCACGGCCGTTCTCACGCACGAGGCTCACCTCGACGCACGTCTTCCCCGATTCCGCCGCGGGCACCGTGACCTCGGCCTCGTCGACGTACTCGCTCTGCTCGTCCTGATCGTCGACCGACTGGGGAGTGACGAGGAAGCGGTCACCCTCCTGCGGGTCGGGGTTCGTCCACGTGAACGTCACTTTGTCGCCCGACCGCTTGCCGGTGACCTCGGGAACCGCAGGCACGGTGACGCCCACCGGGTCCTGCGCGTTGTGCGAGTCCTCGGTCTCGACGGGCTCCGGCGTCCCGCCCAGCAACCCGGGCAGTGAGACGCCGACGATGATCGCGACGACCACGAGGGCCGCGACCCCGAGCCCGATCCACAGTCCGGTCCGGCGGCGCGGGGATGCGGCATCCACCCCCGCCTCGTCGGCGTGGGGAGCAGTGGCCACCGGAAGCGGCACCGGCGCGCGCATGACGGTCTCGTCGAGCGACGGCGGCGGCGAGAACGCGGAGCCGCGCGCCGTCTCGGCGTACGCCGGCGGCGTCGCGCGCATGACGGTCGCCTCGTCGACCGCGTCGAACACCGGCGGGGTCGCTGCGGTGAAGGCCGGCGGCGCCTGGGCCGTGAAACGCGGCGCGACCGGCGTCGTCGCGGCCGACGGGCGCGTCATCCCCGCTGCGGGGGTGGTCTGCGGGTCGATGCTGACGACGCCGCGCACGCGGGTGAGGCCGTCGTCCTCGTCGTCCTCGATGTCATCGGGCAGCTGATCGTCGAGGATGTCGATCGGCGTGACCGAGTGCGACAGCTCGATCTGCACGGTCTGCAGCGCACGGGCGAACGCGAGCGCGCTCTCGTAGCGGTCGGCAGAGGACTTCGCCGTCGCGCGTTCGAGCACGCGCTGCAGCGAGAGCGGCGCATCGGCGCGGCCGAGCGGCGGCAGCGGCAGCGTCTCGATGCGCGAGATGAGCTCGGCGGCGCTGTTGCGCTGGCCCGGCAGCTCGAACGGCGAACGCCCCGCCAGCAGGGTGTACACGGTGGCACCGAGCGCGTAGACGTCCGAACGGGGGTCGCTGCGCGGCACATCGGCGAACGACTCGGGCGGCGACCACGGGATCGACAGACCCGCGGACTCTGCCGCGGCGGTCGTGGTCGACGCGATGCCGAAGTCCGTCAGCGCCGGACGGTTGTATTCGGTGACCAGGATGTTGGCCGGCTTGATGTCGCGGTGCAGCACGCCCGCGCGGTGCGCGGTCTCGACGGCGGCCGCGACCTGCACGCCGACCCGCAGCGACTCGGCGATCGAGAACGGCTCGCGCCGGTACCGCACCTGCAGGTTCGGCCGGGGGCAGTACTCCATCACGAGGTACGGGCGCCCGTCGCGGGCGACGCCCGCCTGGTAGATCGTCACGATCGCGGGATGCGTCGACAGCATCGCCATGACGTTCGCCTCGGCCGTGAACTCCTCGACCGAGCCGCTCGACATGCGGTCGGTGAGCAGCACCTTCACCGCGACGCGGCGCTTGGGCAGCGCCTGCTCGTACAGGTACACGTCGGCGAAGCCGCCCGAGCCCAGCAGGTCGACGTAGGTGAAGCCCGGAAGGTCGGGCGGTGCCATGGGTGCGCGCTTGGCCATCACGACACCCCCTCGACGGCGACGGTGATCCCGTCGCCGAGGTCGAGCACGTCGCCCGGGATCACGACCGTCGCCTCGCCCGGGTGCAGCCGCACCGGGTCGGAGCCGGCGCGCAGCAGCGTCGTGCCGTTGGTGGTGCGCAGGTCGGTCGCGACGATGCTCTCACCCTCGACGCGCAGTTCGACATGGCTGCGCGAGATGTCCTGCTGGGGGCTGTCGACCGCGACGAGATGCGGCAGGTCGGTGCCGCTCACACGCGTGGAGCGCGGCCTCCGGCCGATCACGACCGTGCGGTCGAGCATCACCACCTGGCCACTCGAGACGCGGATGCGGCCCGGTGCGGGCGGACGCGGCGGAGCGAGCGGCGGCGGTGTCGTCGACGTGGATGCCGCACCGGTGGGCGCAGCGGCAGCACCGGCCCGCATCGCACGCACCTGGGCGAGCGAGATCGTCTCGCCGTCGTGGTCGCCCGCGGGCGGGGACGCGGGTGCGGCCGGACCCGCCGCGCCGCGGATGATCGTGGCCGCCAGCGCCGGGTCTTCGACGGGCGCGATCGGCACCGCTCCTCGCGCCGGCGGGCGCGGCTGCGACAGCGCGGAATCGGTCGGCAGCAGCGTCTCGTCCCCGGCGATGCCGTGCACCGTGCTCGAGTCGATGAGGCCCGCGGCCGGCTCTTCGTCGACGACCGGGATCTCGGCCGTCACCGGCGCGGGCGCCTTCTTCGGCTCCGCGGTCTGTTTCTGCGCATCCCCGTGGGCTGCACCCGCGGATTGCGACTGCGGAGCAGAGTCGCTGATCCGCTCCGCGGTCGGGTTCTGCGGTTCGGCGACCCGGCGGGCCGCATTTCGCGACTGCGCAGCGGAGAGAGTGGATGCTGCATCCGCGACGCTCGCGGCGGTCGCGGGGGCGGCCGCCGAAACGGGGGCGGTCGCGGGAGCGGCCGCCGAAGCGGTGGCGGTCGCGGGAGCGGCCGCCGAAGCGGTGGCGGTGGCGGTGGCGGTGGCGGTGGCGGTGGCGGTGGCGGCATCCCACACGATCTTCGCGGCGAGCACGACGGCGTCCGTCGCGGGGAGCTCGGCGGGATCGGACGAATCCGCCTCGCCCGGCTGCAGCGTCACACGCACGACGCCGGGGACCACGCGCTCGGTCCAGGTGGTCACGCCCGCGCCCGAGATGCGCTCGCCGGCGCCGGCGTCGATATCGAAGGCGAAGTCGCCTCGCACGGCGATGCGCACGGCGTCACCCTCGACGAGGGCCACCGCGAACGAGGGGATCGCCGTCAGCGAGGTGCCGTAGGCGCCGGTGAGCGCCTCGATCACGCCGCCCAGTCCGCGGCCGTCGGCGACCACCGTCCGCACGCGTGCGAGCAACGCCGCAGAAGCCCCGGACTGGAGTGCCGCGAAGCCGCGAGGCGTCACCGCGACGGGCGTCGTCCCGGGCGCGTAGAGCGTCGGCATCAGGATCCTCCAGAGAAGGCCGCCCGGGGGAGGGTGTCGGCGTCGATGTCGAAGTCGGCCTCGACGTCGGCTGCGGGCGCACCTACCGGAACCGTATCGCGATCGTTCGACCGCGCGCTCCGGGTGCGCACGGCGAGCGCGTCGACGACGAGGGCCGTGATGTTGTCGCGGCCGCCGCGCAGCATGGCCTCGTGCACGAGCCGGGTCGCGGCCGCCTGCGGGTCGGTCTCGGCCAGCAGGATGCCGTGGATCGCGTCCTGCTCCAGTTCGCCCGACAGCCCGTCGGAGCAGACCAGGATGCGGTCGCCCTCCTCCGCTGGGATGAGCCAGTAGTCCGCCTCGGAGTCGCTGCCGGCGCCGATCGCGCGCGTGATGACGTTGCGGCGCGAATCGGTGTGCGCCTGGACGGCGTCGAGCTCGCCGGCATCCACCAGCTCCTGGACGAACGAGTGGTCGACGCTCACCTGCTCGAAGATGCCGTCGCTCAGCCGGTAGGTGCGCGAGTCGCCGAGGTTGACGGCGAGCCAGTAGCCGTCGCCGTCCACGTCGGCGACGACGACGCCCGCGAGCGTCGTGCCCGCGCCCGCTCCCCCGCCCGGCGGCAGGGCCGCCACGCGGCGCCGGGCTGTCGCGAGCGCCTCGTGCACCTCGGCCTGCGAGAGGCTCTCGCGCCCGGCGAGCTGCTCGAACACCTCGACGACGGTCGCGCTCGCGATCTCTCCGGCGTTGTGCCCGCCCATGCCGTCGGCGACGAGGAACAGCGGCGCCTGCGCCAGATACGAATCCTCGTTGATGCGGCGGCGCAGACCCGGGTCGGTCGCGGCGCCGAACGCGACCGCGATCGGGACGGACAGCTCGGCCATCATGCCTCTCCCGCCGTCCCTGAGCCCACCATCACCGTGCGGTCGCCGAACTCGAGCCTGTCGCCGGCGCGCAGCGTGGTGCGCACTCCCGCTGCGAGCGGGATGCGCCCGCCGTCGCGCACGAGCACCGTGCCGTTCGTCGAGTGCCGGTCGACGATCCAGGCCGCGGCGGGATCGCCGCCCACCTCGAAGTGCGTCTTCGACAGCGACAGCGTCTCGTCGCGCACCGCGATCGCGACCGCGCCCTCTTCGCCGGCGGGGTTGCGGCCGTACAGCGTGCGGCCGTACACGGCCATGCGGGTGCCGTCGTCCCACGTCAGCACGGCGATCACCGGGGCGTCGGGGTACAGCGCGGCGCGCTGGGCGGGCGGGGCGACGGCCAGTCGCGTCTCGTCGATGTCGTCACCGCCGACGGCAGTGGTGGATCCCGCCCCCGCGGCGGGCGGGACGGACACCGCCGCGGCGGCCGGCGCCGGCACCGGCGTCACGACGGGTGCGAGCACCGGGTGCGCGGCGGCGGGAGCCGGAGCCGGGTAGGGCGCCGGGGCGGGAGCCGCGTAGCCGGACGGAGCGGCGGCGGGAACGGGCGGGGCGGACGGCACGGACGCGGCGGCCGGTTCCGGGACCCCGAGAGCGGCGAGTGCGCCCAGCGGCTCGGTCGTCGTGGCCTCGGGGAACGGGATCGTCATCTCGGGGAAGGCGGCCGGCGGCTTCGCGACCGCGGTGCTCCGTGCTGCTGCGGCGGCGGGAGCCACCGGTGCGGCCGACGAGTGCCACGGCACCTCGGCGATCACGCCCGCCGGCTGCTGCGCGTACACCGCCGCCGGAGGGGTGACCCCCGCCGTCCGGCTGGCGGTGGGCGCCGGCCGCACGGGCGCCGGCGTCGGACGCAGCTCGGTGGCGCCGGCGAGGTCGTCCTCGGCGGCCGACAGCCCGGCCGGGGCCGGCGGCGAGGGCGGCGCGACCGGAGCCAGGGCGGGCGCGGCCGGAGCCATCGGGGCAGCGGGCGGCGTCACCGGCGGCCAGCTGGGCGCCGGCACGGCAGCCCTGGCCGCGCCGGGCTGTGCGACGTACGGGTTGCCCGCCGCGGTGCGCGCCGCCGGGCTCGCGTACGACGTCGGGGACGCGGCATCCCTCGGTCCGGCATCGACGACCACGGCCTTGGCGGCGAGGTCGTGCCAGCCCTGTCGCCGACCGCTCTGGTCGAACAGCGGCGAGAAGTAGCCCACGACGATCGATCCCGCCAGGCCGAAGACGATGTTGCGCCACAGCGCGCGGCCGAAGCCGATGTCGCCGCCGGTCGTCGCATCCCGCAGCCGCAGGCGCAGCAGGCGCTGGCCGATCGAGCCTCGTCCGCCCTGCATCGCCGTGTAGACCAGCATCCACACGAGCATCAGCAGCCCGACCACCAGGTACGCGAGCAGCGCGACGGCCGCCAGCGCGGTGGGCTGCATGCCCTGCGCAGCGCCGACGACGACGCCGGCGCTGACGCCGATCAGGACGCCGGCGATCACGTAGGCGATCGCGAGGTCGATCGCGAACGCCCCCACCCTGCGTCCGAGCGAAGCCGAGACCGTCGTGCGGGACGGACCGGCGCCTGGCGGGCTGCTTGTCATTCGTTCTCCTGTGCGGGGGGTTCGGCGCGTACGGGAGCGCGCCGGGCGTCGGGTTCGCTGCGCGAGGACAGCGCGAAGGGCGTGCCTTCGAGGAGCGTACGCAGGCTCAGGCGCGCGCGCAGGCGGCGCCACACCGAGCGCTTGCGGGCCATGCCCCCGACCAGCTCGTCGACCTCGGCCCAGAACGCGTCGATGTCTGCGGGCGTGGGCTCGGCCGGGCCGAAGACCTCGCTGTCGGCGCGGTGCGCGAGGGTCGCCACGCGCGGCTCCGCGAACGCGGTCGTGAGCACGCCCGCGTCCTCTTGCCGCGTCGCGCCCGGCCGGACCGGTGCGCCGAGGTCGGAGGCGCGGTCGACGAGCTCGTCCCAGCCGCCGCTGATGCGGTCGGCGGCACGCTCGGCCTGTCGCCGGCGCCGACGGCGCGCGGCCTTCAGCACGCCGATCACGATGAACGGCGCGAGCAGCACCGCGAGCACGGTGAGCGCCCCCGTGCCGATCGACACGATCAGCCACAGCAGACCGGCGTCGAAGCCGTCCTCGTCGTCCGAGCCGCGGTCATCGGCCACCGTCGGCGGCAGGTCGACCGGCTCCTGCGGGGGCGGGGGCGGCTGCAGCACCTGCGGCTTCGGGTCGGCCTTCGGCTTGGTCGTCTGGTCGCTCGGCACCTGGTCCTCGGGCGGAGTCGGGTCGAACGGCACCCAGCCGGCCTTGTCGAACGCGACCTCGACCCACGCGTGCAGGTTGTCGCCGTTGGCTGCGAACGGGCCCGTGCCGGCTTCGTCCTCTTCGGGGTAGAAGCCCATCACGACGCGCGCCGGGATGCCCAGCTCGCGCGCCATCAGCGCCATCGCGACCGCGTACTGCTCGTCGTCGCCGACCATCTGCTTGGAGCCGAGCAGCGTCGAGATGCGCTCTGCGCCATGCCCTGCGCGCGACAGCGGCTGGTTCTTCAGCCCGTGGCTGAAGAACCCCTCCTCCGACAGGAACTGCTGCAGCGCCCGCACCTGCTCGATGGGAGTGGATGCCTCGGCGGTCGCCGTCGACGCGACATCGGCGAGGCTGTTCGGCACGCCGTCCTGCTTGGGCAGCGTCACCGGAGCGAACTTCTGCTTCGCGAGCTGCTCGTCGCTCCACGTCTCGGGGATCACGCTCTCGAGGGTGTAGGCGTCGCCCGCGCCGAGACCGGCCGTGACGACTCCGGTCTGGGTGTACTCGTTGTAGTGGGCCGAGCGGCGCAGCTCGTCGGCATCGTCGCCGTCGAACTCGATGCTGCGGACGGCGCCGGCGTCCGGCATCCATACGCTCTCGAGGGCGCCGATCTCGAAGCGCACCGTCGCCTCGTCGCCCTTCGCGTCGGCCGACATGTTCGTGCGCACCTGCGAGAACGCGCCCGAGGAGCCGAGACCCTGGTCGGACACGTTGTAGACCATGCCGTTGTACTCGTCCATGGTCGCCAGGCGCACGCGGGCGTCCTTCGGCAGACCCGTGACCGTGAAGAGGGTGTCATCGGAGTGGTCGCGCACATACGCGCGGAACGACTGCAGCGGGCTCGCGAACTCGTGGATGTCGAACGGCGGGATCACGACGTCGCGCAGCACGTAGCGCGGCGAGGAGGGCGCGGCGAACGCGCTGGTCGTGACGCCCACGACTCCGGCGAGGGCGACGACGCCGGCACCCATCATGATGCGGCGCGTGGTCGCGGAACGGGATGCCGCCCCCTCGCCGACCGCGACGGCGGCGGCCTGCGGGCGCCAGGCCTGGCGCACCGCGATCCACACCACGCTCACCAGGCCGAACACGACGCCCTGCACGACGGGGACGAAGGGCTGCGATGTGCCGAGCGCGATCTCGGCGACGAGGAACGCGCCGGCAGGAAGCAGTGCCCACCCCGCGTTGCGCAGGCGCAGCGCGAACGACGTCGTGAGCACGGCGGCGACCAGAGCGAGCAGGAACGGGACGATCATGTGACCGTCGTCGGCGGCGACCGGGGCGACCGTCGTCAGCAGCTGCTTGAACGACATCACGGCGCCGAGCGCGAGCAGCCCCAGCGTCCGCACGGTGGGCACGACGCCCGCGACGGTCGTCGCCGGCAGCGCGAGAGCACCGCCGAAGAGGAAGTATGCGACCACCGTCGCGCCCGCCAGGGGCAGGACGCCCCAGCGGTACACGCGACCGAGCACCGCCAGGCCCATGCCGAGCGCGAGCCCGCCGAGACCCGCCACCAGGTAGCGCGGCCCGTCGAAGGTCGGCCAGAAGCCGACGATCGGGATCAGCAGCAGCGCTGCGACGGCGACGAGGTCGAGGATCCAGCGCCGCCGCGACAGCGGTTCGGGTGCGGGGGCGGCGGGGCGGACCCGCGCGACGGGCTCGCGCAGAGGGCGGGCCTGGGCCGCGCGCGCGGCGCGCGTCCGCCTCTGCGGCGCGCCGGTCTCGGGGGCGGGAGCGGGGGCGGTCATGCGAGCACCTTCCGCAGCGCGAGGGGGAGCTGCTCGAGCGCGCCCACGGTGATGACGTCCGCCTCGCCGATGCGCCGCAGCGCGGGAGCGGTGCCGGCCGGTGCCACGACGACGGCGAGCGCGCGGGCGCCGAACGGCAGGCGGCTGCAGGCGGTGCGCAGCTCCGCCGGGTCGACCCTGCTTCCGCAGACCAGCACGACGACGCTCGCCAGCGCGAGGGTGGCGGCGACCGAGCCGGCGAGCTCGACGATGCCGCCGGCGCGGGCGCGGGAGTGCTCCAGACCCGACAGCGCGTCGAGGAACTGCTTGCCGGTCGCGGCCGGAAGAGCTCGCTCCTGCACGCGCACCTCGACGCGCTGCGAGTCGCGCAGCGCACGCAGCCCGAGAGAGCCGGCGGCCGAGATCGCGAGCTCGAACTCCTCGTCGTCGCGGTAGTCGGCGGGACTCGTCGACAGGCCGATCACGAAGTGCGAGCGCCGTGTCTCTTCGTACTGCCGCACCATGATGTGCCCGGTGCGGGCGGTGGACTTCCAGTGCACGTGGCGCAGGTCGTCGCCGGCCTGGTACTCGCGCAGCGCGTGGAACGACACGTCGTCGGGCGACAGGTCGGTGGCAGGCAGCCCCTCGAGGTCGCGCAGGAACCCGAGCGACTGCCCGTCGAACAGCACGGTGCGCGGGTGCACGAACAGGTCGACCGGCTCGTCGCGGCGGTGCACGCGCTCGAAGAGGCCGAGCGGGTCGCCGCGCACGACGCTCACCGGGCCGACCTTCACGACGGCGCGACGCGAGGTCGGGATGGCGAACAGCTCCTCGGCCTGCTCGCCGGGAGCCAGGCGCTGCACGTCGAAGACGCCGCGGCCGTTGCCCACCGGCAGCAGCACGCGCGACGGCAGGATCGCGCGGGGGCCGGTGTTGGACAGCATCAGCGCGCCGACCGCGCGCTCGCCCACCACCACCCGCGTGCGGTTGAGGTCGAGCGCCACGTCGTACGCGGTGCGGCCGATGAGGAACAGCAGGCACAGCAGCAGCACGGCGGCGATGACGACGGCCGTCACCGTGAGCTCCCACCAGCCGAGCGACTGCCCGGCGATCCACAGCACGAGCGTGGCAGAGATCAGCACCCAGGCGGCGGGGCGCACGACCCCGAACATGCGGCCGAGCACACGACCGGCAGCGCGCAGCGCGGTCAGCGTCTGCTGACCGAACCCCGCGCGGCGGTCCTGCGCCGCGGTCTGCGTCCCGAGTGCCTCTGTCGCCATCAGGCCGCGGACCTCGCCTGCGGTGCCGCGACGGATTCGAGCACGCGCGCGATGACGGCCTCGGCGGTCGTGCCGCCGAACTCTGCCTCGGGGTCGAGCACGATGCGGTGCGTCCACACCGGGCCGGCCAGCGCCTTGACGTCGTCGGGCAGCACGAAGTGGCGCCCCTGCGCGGCGGCGAAGACCTTCGCGATGCGCACCATCGCGAGCGAGCCGCGCACCGACACACCCAGGCGCGTCGCCTTGTCGTCGCGCGTCGCTTCGGCCAGCTGCGCCGTGTAGCGCAGCACCGCGGGATCGACGTGAACCGTGGCGGCGAGGTCGGCCATGTCGGCGACCGCGCCGGTCGTGATGATCGCCGGCAGGTGCGCCGAGGGGTTGCGGTCGGCCGCGCCCGCGAGGATGCGCTCGGCCACGGCCAGGTCGGGGTAGCCGATGGACGTCTTGACGAGGAACCGGTCGAGCTGCGCCTCGGGCAGCTTGTACGTGCCCGCCTGCTCGATGGGGTTCTGCGTCGCGATCACGAGGAACGGGCGGCCGACCTCGTGCGCGACGCCGTCGACGGTGACCCGGGACTCCTCCATGACCTCCAGCAGCGCCGACTGGGTCTTGGGCGAGGCGCGGTTGATCTCGTCGGCGAGGACGATCGATGCGAACACGGGTCCGCGGTGGAACTCGAACCGCCGCGAGGTCTGGTCGTAGATCGTGACGCCCGTCACGTCGGACGGCAGCAGGTCGGGGGTGAACTGGATGCGCGTGCTCGTGCCCTGCACGGTGGCGGCGAGGGCCTTCGCGAGGCTCGTCTTGCCCGTGCCGGGTGCGTCCTCCAGCAGCACGTGGCCCTCGGCGAGCATCGCCGACAGCACCAACGCGACCACCTCGCGCTTGCCCATGAGGGCCTGGTCGACGTTGTCGACAAGTCGCGCGAAGGTGCCCTGGAACCAGGCCGCCTGTTCAGGGGTCATCGTCATCTGAGTCTCGTTCTCTCGTTGCTTCGTGTCGTGTGTGATCGGGAGGGATGCCGCACCGCTAGTACCAGGTGAGCCTGGTGGAACTGCCCGGGTTGCCGCCCGAGATGTCGATCCACACCTGCTCGCCGGGGTAGCCGAAGTAGCAGCTGAGCTGGACGCGTCCATCCGCGGGGATGTACTTCGACCGCCACGCGCTCGGACCGTTCATGGTGTCGTTGCAGCGCACCTGATAGGTGCCGGCAGCGAAGTTGGCCACATCCATCGCGACGTACGCGCACGACGAATGCGTGCAGGTGCTCGAGGTGTGGTTGGCGCCCTTCACCGTCTTCGCGGTCGGCTGCGGGGGCGGCGGCTTCGCACCCGTCGTCGCGCTGTCGCTCGCCGACGCCGTCTGCCCCTCGGTGTCGGTGACCTTCACCTCGAGCGTGCCCTTGTGGCTGTACCCGACGTCGATCGCCCGGCTGCCCGAGGCGGTGACGGTCTGCCACGCTCCTCCATCGATGCGGTACTGCGTGGTTATCGATCGCCCGTTCGTCGCGGGCACCCCCCACGCGTAAGTGATGGTCGTGCCGCTCACGGTGGTCTTCGCGGTCGGCGACTTGACCGGTCCGTACGGGATCGCCGCGTTCGACGCCGCTGTCGGCTCACCGTCGTACCGCACACCGTCGAGCGCCGTGTACGCCCTCACCTGCGCGGTGTACGAGGTGCCGTTCGTCAGGCCGCCGATCACACCGCCGGCGGGGATGGCCGCCCACGCGCCACCGTTCAGCGAGTACTCGTAGCCGATCTCGCCAGCGTTCGCGCCGTTGCCGGCAGCATCCCCGTGCGTGATCGTCACGGAGCTGTTGTTGTTCGGCGTCGACAGCGACACGCTCGACGGAACGCCCGGGGCCACGAACGCGCGGCGCGACGCGGAGGCGGTGCTCCAGTCGCCCCAGCCGGCCTTGTTCTTCGCGCGCACCTTGAACGCGTACTCGGTCGTCGAGGTGGCCAGGTTGATGACCTGACGCTGCGTCGTCGGGTCCACGTCGAGCGTGTTGACGACGGCGCCGCCCTGCAGCACCTGCACCTGGTACGCCGAGATGATGTCGCCGTTGTTGGCCGGCGGCGTCCAGAGCACCTCGAGCTGCGCCTGATCGCCGACGGGGCTCAGCCGGTTGGTCGTCGGCGCCGCCGGAGGCTCAGGAGCCCTGGCGGGCGTCTCTTCGAGAGACCACGGGCTCCAGCTCGACGGCTCAGGAGCGAGGTTCACGGCCTGCACCTGGACCTGGTACGAGACGCCGTTCTCGAGGCCGTCCCACACCACGCTGTTCCCGGTCACCTTCTTCTTGAGCGACACGCCGGAGGGCGGAGCGGGCGAGATCTGCAGGTTGAACGACTGCACCGGCGAGCCCGGAGTCGGCGGGGTCACCCACGTCACCGTCAGGCTGCGGTCGCCGAAGACGAGCGTCGGCGCCTGCGGCGTGTCGGGCCGCGCATCGGGCCGCGCCTCGGGCGACGGCGCGGACGGGTCCGAGTCGCCGACCCGGTTGGTCGCGATGACGGTGAAGTTGTACTTCACGTTGTTCGTCAGCCCGTCGAGCGTGCAGGTCGTCGACGCGCACTCCTTGGTGTAGGCGGCGGTCGTCGACGTCACGGTGTAGCCGGTGATCTCGGCGCCGTTGTTGGCGGGCGGCGTCCACGCCAGGACCACTGTCCGGTCCTGCACGCTCGACACGCGAGGCGTGCCCGGGGCGTCCGGTCGTCCCTGCACCGTCAGGCGGATGCGGCCCTCGACCTCGCGGTCGACGTCGGCCGTCGCATCCTGGATCCGGTACCGCACCACCATCGTGCCGAAGAAGTCCTCGTCAGGCGTGACCTCGACCTTGTCGCCGACGACGTTCGCCTCGCCGTCGCCGGTGTCGACCGAAGCGGTGGTCACCTTGAGCGCCTTGCCGTCGGCCTCGAACGGGTTGAAGTCGTTGTCGAGCACCGCCACCGACTGCGTCTGGCCCTGGTGCGCCTCGTCGATCACGTCGTCGTTCGCCGTCGGCAGAGGACGGGTGGACGCGGTGACGGTGACCGCGACCGAGCCGTCGACCGGGTCTGTCGCACCGTCCGAGATCTCGAGGCGGATCGTCGCCTTCGTGCCCTTCTTGGTGTCGGCAGCTGCGCTGACCTTCAGCTCGCCGCCCTCGATCGCCGCGGTCATGCCCTTTGGCGCGTCGCCGACGATCTTGTAGCTCATGCCGGCCAGATCGTCCTTGTCGGGATCTGTGGTGAGCGACCGCAGATCGAGCGCGGTCGCCGCCTCGCCCGGGGCGACGTCCATGGCGCCGTTGGCGAAGGACGGCTGCTTGTTGTCGGGCGGCAGCACGGTGACCGGCAGTGTCAGCGTCGCCTTCCGGCCCTGCGGGTCGTCGGGGCCGGTGCCGTCGGTCACCTCGAACGTGATCGCGTCCTCACCGAAGTAATCGGGCGCCGACGTGTAGACGAGCGTCTGCGCGTCCTTGACCAGGTTCGAGCCGTCGTTGTGCACCGCCGACGCCTTCGCGGCCTCGGTGAGGATCACCGCTCCGCCGTCGGCCGCGCGCACGTGGTCGGCGATCGGGATCTCGACGGTCTCGCCGCTCTTGACCTCGATCGGAGTCGTCGTGGTCAGCGTGGGCGGCAGCGTGACGAGGCCCGGAACGTGGATGAACGCCGACGCGGTGTTGCCGTCCGGATCGGTCACCGTGTACTGGATCAGCTGCGATGCCTCGGTCAGTGCCACGCGCACCTTGCCGCCCTTGATGACCCGGGCAGCGGCGCCCTGCACGCTCACCGTCAGCGCGTCGACCGTGCCATCGGGATCCTCGTCGTTCGCGAGCACCTCGACGTCCGTCGAGCCTTCCTCGTCTACGTCGGTCGCGCGGACGTAGTCGTCGCGGGCCACCGGCGGCAGCAGCGGCACATCCTCCGCGACCGTGATCTGCAGCACGGCGGTCGCGGTGGCACCGCGGGCGTCCTTGATGGAGTACTGCAGCGAGGTCTCCACCGGCTTGTCCGGCGCCGTGACGACCACGCGGTCGCCCTCGACGTCCCCCTTCAGGCCCTTGACGTCGGGCTGCACGAGACCGCTCTTGATCAGGCCGAACCGGTCGCCGTCGGGGTCGGAGTCGTTCTCGAGCACCGGCACCGCGATCGTGCGCCCCGGACGCATGACGACAGCATCCTTCACCGCGTACGGCGCCTGGTTCGCCGCCTCGGGCGGCGCGATGCCGACGCTGATCGTCGCCGTCGCCTCCGCGCCCAGCCGATCGCGCACCCGGTACGTGAAGCCGTCGACGCCCGACGTGTCGTCGAAGGCCTCGTAGACCAGATAGTCCGAGCCGGTCTCGACGATGCGCCCCTTCTTGGGCGCGGAGTCGATGCCGACGAGCTCGACCGAGTCGCCGTCCGCATCGATGCCGTCCAGAGGCACGGCGATCCGCACCCGGCCGCCGGTCAGCACGCGCGACGTCAGGTCGCGCGGCTTCGGCGCGGCATTGGTCTCGGGGTCGGCGGGCACCACCTGGATCGTGATGTAGCCGGCATCCTTCTGTCCGGCGCTGTCGACGACCTCGTACGTGGCGTAGACCGTTCCGGGTTCATCCGAGGCGCGGAAGCGCACCTCGTCCTGCGACACGAAGGCCTCGCCGTCTGCGGGCTCAGGGAGCGGCTCGACGAGATCGGGCGCGACGTGGATCGTGTCGCCGTTGGGGTGATAGTCGTTGTCGAGCACCGGGATCGTCACGACGTCACCGGCGCGCACCACGGCCTGGTCGTCGTTCGCGACCGGCGGGCGCAGCTGAGAGGGCGCCGGCACCGGGATCACGATCACGTCGGCCTCGGCCTGCTTCGCGCCGTTCGAGATGCGGTAGGTGATGCGCACCTGCTCCGACAGCGCGGCCTGATCGGTGATGCGCAGCGTCTCATGGTTGAGCACCGCGACGCCGATGCCGGCGTTGGACTCGGCCGTCACGGACTGCACCACCAGGATGCCGCCGTTGGGGTCGCTGTCGTTCTGCAGCACGTCGACCAGGACCTCACCCCCGGCGGGGAGCAGCGCGATGTCGCGGACAGCGACGGGGGGCAGATCGGAGTCGTCCTCGTCGACGACATCGACACGCACGAGACCGGGCACCGGGTCGACACCGGCGGCGACCAGATACTGCACGTAGTACGTGCCCGGTTTGTCGGAGCGGAAGGTGAAGGTCTTGTTGGGGTAGTCCGGCGTGATCGTGGCGCCGTCGACGTCGTCGACGCGGGCCAGTCGCAGCGGCTCGCGCGTCGAACTGACGTCGTTGGCGAGCGGCGACACCGCTGCGGTCTTGCCCACGCGCACGACGACGTAGTCCGCGTTGGTCACGGGCACGGTCGAGCCGATCGGCTTGACGTCGAACCGGACGGCGCCGGCGGCGTCGTCGGTGCCGTCCGACACGACGATCGCCACCTCTTTGCGGCCCTGCGTGCCACCCACCGCACGGAAGGTCACCCGGCCGTCGGAGGTGAAGTCGGCCTCGTCGCCGTCCTCGGCGTATGCCGACTTGAGGAACACGTCGTCGCCGTCCGGGTCGTACCAGTCGGGGAGCACGTTGTAGGTGACGGTGCCGCCGGCCTCGACCGCGACCGTCGTCACGCGCTTCGCCTTGGGCGGCTCGTTCTGATCCCAGTCGTGCACGGCCAGCTTGACGGTGGCCGAGTCCTTGCCGCCGCGCCCGTCGGTGATCTCGTACGTGAAGCTGGTGGTGCCGCTGGCGTCGTCGGGCACCGAGATCTGCAGCGCGCGCCCGTTGTCGACCTTCTGGATGTCGCCGAACCCGGGACCGTCCCCCGTCACGCGCGCCGTCAGGATGTCGCCGTCGGGGTCGTTGTCGTTGTCGAGGACGGCGAGCATCGTGGTGCGCCCGGGACGCACGCCGAAGTCGTCGTCCACCGCGGTCGGCGGCGTGTTGACGTCCGAGCGCTTGGGGAGCGTCGTCTCGGTGGTGTCTTCGGTGGTCTGCTCGTCCTCGGTCGATTCGCCCTCGGGCGGGGTGAGATCGTCCCAGTTGTCGACGCGCTGCAGGCTGTCGGCGGCCATCCACGTCGCGCCGCTGACGACGTCGTTCAGCACGATGACGTCACGGTTGACGCGGAACGTGAGCACCGACGACGACTTGACGCCCTTGACGTCGGTCATGAGGTCGTCGGCCTCGCCGGTGCAGTCGCGGATGAACCGGCCTGACCCGCTCCACGCGGCGTACGTGCACCCCTCGAGGTAGACCGGTTCGGCCGGCGAGCCGTCGCGGCCCGCGTCCTGCGAGGACGGCTTCGACCCGTCGAACGGGACCCGCACCAGCGCAGAGCCGGATGCCACGGCCACGGCGTCGTTCGCCGCCGACGGCTGCTGCAGCGCCGCCGCGCCGCTCACCTTGACCTGGGTGCCGCCGGCGAACACCGTGCCGCTGTCGGCGTCGAGCACGACCGGCTGATCTCCGACGACGGTGATCGAGGCCTTCGCATCCTTCTTGAGCCCGTCGAGCGCGCGATGCTCGGGTTCGCCCGGCTCGCCCTCGGCGTCCGTGCGCACGACCACGATCTCGCCGTTCTGAGGCGAGACGCCGTAGACGGTGCCGTCCAGGCCGACCGCGACGTCAGCGCCCTTGCCGAGCTTTGCGACCGGATCGTCGCCCTTGATCTTGAGCGCGCCGCCCGCCGGCGCGACCCACAGCTCGCCCTTGGCGGGGTCGAGCACGGCGACGGTGGATCCGCCCAGCCCCACCACCGCCGAGCCCGGGACGTCGGCCGGTTCGGTGAGCGCCACGTTCGCGGGGTCGACGGTCGAGACCGTCGAGTTCTCGGCATCGACCATCAGCACGGTCGCGCCGGACTGCAGGATGTCGTAGTCCTTGCTCGGGGTGCGCAGCCCGCCGTCCAGTACCTCGGACTCGTGGTTGAAGTGCCCGACGAGCAGGCTCGACTGCTTGGTCACCCAGACGCCGCCGTCGTTGAGGTCGACCTCCGTGGTGGGCAGGCCGTCATAGACGAACGCGAGCGTCGTGATGGCGACCGCGGCCGCGCTCACGACGCCGGCGGAGGCGAGCGTGCGCGGGCGCGCGCGCAACCACGCGAAAGACCTCATAGACTTCCGACTCCTGGGGTAGTCGTGTGTCTGGTCGCGCGCGGTGGGGACCTGATGTGGGGGCTCAGGACGCGCACGAAGACGGGGAATCCGGACCAGAATAACCCGTCGACCTGGGAACCTGTCATCCGCCTATGGGGACAATCACCCATCCCCCGACGCGACGCGGGCGCCGTCAGGAGGACGGCGAGGCGCCGACGTACTCGCGCAGATGCTTCGCCGTCAGGGTGTCGGCGCCGGCGACGAGGTCGGCGGGAGTCCCCTCGAAGACGATCGTCCCGCCGTCGTGGCCGGCACCCGGTCCGATGTCGATGATCCAGTCGGCGTGGGCCATGACGGCCTGATGATGCTCGATCACGATCACGCTGTTGCCGGCATCGACGAGGCGGTCCAGCATCCCGAGCATGTTCTCGACGTCGGCGAGATGCAGACCCGTCGTCGGCTCGTCGAGGACGTAGATCGCGCCCTTCTTCGCCATCGAGATCGCCAGCTTCAGGCGCTGCCGCTCGCCGCCCGACAGCGTGTTGAGCGCCTGGCCGAGCGTGAGGTAGCCGAGCCCGACGTCGATCATGCGGACGAGCGTCGTGTGAGCGGGGCCCTTGGTGAAGAAGGTGGATGCCTCAGCCGCCGACATCGCGAGCACCTCGGCGATGTTCTTGCCGTCCAGGGTGTACTCCAGCACCTCGTCGCTGAAGCCCGAGCCCTCGCACAGCTCGCACAGGGTCTCGACGCTCTGGGTGAAGCCGAGGTTCGTGATGATGACGCCCAGGCCGCGGCACGCGGGGCAGGCGCCCTCGGAGTTGGCGCTGAACAGGGCGGGCTTCACCCCGTTCGCCTTCGCGAACGCCGAGCGGATCGTGTCGAGGATGCCGGTGTAGGTCGCGGGGCTCGACCGCCGGTTGCCCTTGATCGGCGACTGGTCGACGACCACGACGTCGTCGAAGCCCGGCACATTGCCGTGGATGAGAGAGGACTTGCCCGATCCGGCGACACCGGTGACGACCGTGAGGATGCCCAGCGGGATGTCGACGTCGACGTCCTTCAGGTTGTGCTGCGTGGCGCCGCGGATCTCGAGGGCGCCCTTCGCGGCGCGCGTGGACTCCTTGAGCCTCGCGCGGTCGTCAAGATGGCGGCCGGTGAGCGTGCCCGAGGCCCGCAGACCGGCGACGTCTCCCTCGTACTGGACCTCGCCGCCGGCGCGGCCGGCGCCCGGGCCGAGATCGACGATGTGGTCGGCGATCTCGATGACCTCGGGCTTGTGCTCGACGACGAGCACCGTGTTGCCCTTGTCGCGCAGCTGCTGCAGCAGGTCGTTCATGCGCTGGATGTCGTGCGGGTGCAGGCCCGCCGTCGGCTCGTCGAACACGTACGTGATGTCGGTGAGCGCCGAGCCCAGGTGCCGGATCATCTTGGTGCGCTGTGCCTCGCCGCCCGACAGCGTGCCCGATGCCCGGTCCAGAGACAGGTAGCCGAGCCCGACGTCGACGAACGAGGCGATGGTCTGCCGCAGCCCGACCATGAGCGGTGCGACGGCGGGGTCGTCCACCGTGTCGAGCCAGGCCGCGAGATCCGAGATCTGCATGGCTGCGGCATCCGCGATGCTCGTCCCGTTGATCTTCGACGACCGGGCGCCGTCGTTCAGCCGGGTTCCGCCGCAGTCGGGGCAGGGCATGAACTTCACGGCGCGGTCGACGAACGCGCGGACATGGGGCTGCAGGGCGTCGCGGTCCTTCTGGAGCATCGACTTCGTGACCTTGGGGACGAGCCCCTCGTAGGTCATGTTGATGTTCTGGATCTTGACCTTCGTCGGCTCCTTGTAGAGGAAGTCCGCCAGCTCTTTCTCGCTGTAGTCCTGGATCGGTTTCGCCGGATCGACGAAGCCGGACTCGGTGAAGCCGCGCACCATCCAGCCGTCGGCGTTGTAGCCCGGCACCTGGATCGCGCCGTCGGCGAGCGACTTCGTCTTGTCGTACAGCTCGTCCAGGTCGATGTCGCTGACCTCGCCGAGTCCCTCGCACCGTGAGCACATGCCGCCGGTGATCTCGAACGACCGGCGCTCCTTGACCTTCTTGCCGCCCTTCTCCATGGTCACGGCGCCCGCGCCCGACACCGACGGGATGTTGAACGAGAACGCCTGCGGCGACCCGACATGCGGCCGACCGATGCGGCTGAACAGCAGACGCAGCATGGCGTGCGCATCGGTGGCCGTGCCGACCGTCGAGCGGGCGTTCGAGCCCATCCGCTCCTGGTCGACGATGATCGCAGGGCTGACGTTCTCGAGCGCGTCGACGTCGGGCCGGTTGAGCTGGCCCATGAACTGCTGCACGAACGTCGGATAGGTCTCGTTGATGAGCCGCTGCGACTCGTTCGCGATCGTCGCGAACACGAGCGACGACTTGCCCGAACCGCTCACGCCGGTGAACACGCTCAGCCGGCGCTTCGGGATGTCGACCGAGACGCCCTTGAGGTTGTTCTCACGCGCCCCGACGACGCGGATGACCTCGTGGGAATCGGCGATGTGGTGTTCAGATGCCATGCGCCCCAGTCTGCCCGGCAACCCGGACATCACGCTTCCTCAATCCTGCTCGACCTGCTCGATCCCGACCTGACGACCGGTTCACTTGCGCTGTTTGCACGCCCGAACGCGGTTTCCGCGTACGAACAGCGCAAGTGAACCGATTCAGACGGTGGATGCCGGGGGCTCTGGCGCGTGGGTCGGCCCGGAGGGTCGGGCCGGCTCGTCAGGCCGGGTCGACGGCGAAGTTGTCGCGGAACACCGACTCGGGGTCGTACGTCGCCTTCACCGCGCGCAGGCGCTCCAGCGTCGCGGGCGGGAACGCCTCGGCGATGCGCTCGGGGCGGTCGGACGAATCGAAGCTCAGGTACATGCCCCGGGTGTGCGCGGCCAGCGACCGCCACGCCGCGTCCAGACGGTCGGGGTTGCCGCCGAGCGCCGCGACCGAGAAGTTCGCAGACCGGTGCGCGTACGCGGTGGCGTCCTCCGGCACGTCGGCGACAGCCCCGCCGACCGCCCGCAGCTGGAAGAACGGGACGGCGCCGGTGCGCAGCATCCCGTCCACCGCCTCGGCGAACGCGGGTGTCACGTGCTCGACGAGCGCCGAGCGCGAATGCGGTTCGCCGGCGCCGTGCTGCGGTCCGAGGTCGGCGTTCGCCATGACCTGCGCGTACGTCGTGAGCTGCACCTGCTGCTGCACGAGCGGCGCGAGCTCGGCGAACGGCTGCAGGCGCGCGATGATCGTGTCGGGGTCGTCGGAGTCGACGATCCCGTAGAGCTGGACGACCTGCGGCTGACCGGGCCGCGGTCCACCGGTGAGCAGGAACATCGTCAGGTCGCGCGGCGCCGCCTCGACGATGCGCCCGTAGCCCTCGAGGAACGCCGGAACGTCCTCGACTTGGAACGCGAGCTGCGCGTGGCCGAGCTGCCCCACCTCGTCGACCTCGAACTCGAACGCCGTGACGATGCCCATGTTGGCGCCGGCACCGCGGATCGCCCAGAACAGCTCGGCGTGAGAGGTCGCGTCGGCCCGCACGATCGAGCCGTCTGCGAGCACCACTTCGGCGGCGCGCAGGTGATCGATCGTCAGCCCATGCTCGCGCGAGAGCAGGCCGATGCCGCCCGCAGTCGCCAGTCCCCCGACGCCGACGCCGCCGTAGTCGCCGGACGACAGCGCCCAGCCGTGCTCGCCGAGCGCGGCGGCGACCTGCGCCCACCGCGCACCCGGTCCGATGCGCACGAGCCGCCGCTCGGCGTCGAGCACCTCGATCCCGTTGAGCTGCCGCAGGTCGATGACGATGCCGCCGTCGTTGGTGCTGCGGCCGCTGATGCCGTGTCCGCCGCTGCGCACCGAGAGCGGGATGGAGGGATGCCGGCGGGCAAACCCGACCGCCGCACTCACCTCTGCGGCGGTCGACGGCTGCAGCACGATGCCGGGCGCGCCGCCGCGCATATAGGTGGAGCGCACATCACCGTAGTCGAAGTCGCCGGGCTCGATGGCACGGAGCCCCTCGGGCACCTCGTCGTAGGCGATGCCGTCGCGGCGGGCGGCGAGCGCGGCCGACGACCGCGCGGGGGCGGCGGCCACACCGGTGCGGCCGCGTGCTTCGGCGACCAGCGCGCGCACCTCGGGCGCCACCTCTTCGCCGTAGAACTGCAGCAGGTTCGGGTCGTCGGCGGCGAGGATGAAGGTGCCGATGCCGTCTTCGAGCGCAAGCTGCGCCAGGCGCTCGGCGAACTCGTGCGGGTCGGCGGCGAGCTGCCCGATGTTGAGCAGGCGGCGGATCTCGCGCGGGTCGCGGCCGGCGCCGACGGCGGCCTCGTCGATCGCGGCGTTGCCGCGGGCGAGATCGCCCGGCTTCAGGTAGCCGAGCGAGGGCAGCCAGCCGTCGCCCTTGCGGCCGGTGAGCGCCAGCATGCGCGGCTTGTACGCGCCGATGTGGATCGGCACCTCGTGCGCGGGACGCGGGCCGCGCTTGGCGCCGTGCACACGGTGGAAGCGGCCATCGGTGAAGACGCCGCCGCGCTGGTCGGTGCGCCACAGCTCCCGGATCACGTCGATGGCCTCGCCGAGGGCGGTGACCGACTCCCCCGCGGTGAGGCGCCCGCCGCCCATGGCTTCGATGGCGTCCCAGAATCCGCCGGCGCCGAGGCCGAGTTCGAAGCGCCCGCCCGACAGCAGGTCGAGGCTCGCGGCCGCGCGCGCGACGACCGCGGGCGGTCGCAGCGGCACGTTCAGCACGTTCGGCGAGATGCGGATCGTGTCGGTGCGCGCGGCGACGAACGACATGAGGGTCCACGTGTCGAGGAACGACGGCTGGTACGGGTGGTCCTGGAAGGTGACGAGATCGAGGCCGGATGCCTCGGCCACCTGCGACAGCAGGACCGGCGCGTCGGGGGCCGCCGCCGAGGGGGTGATGAACGCGCCGAAGTCGAGCGCGTGTCCGTAGTCCATGTAGAGCCTCCGCGGACGCCAACCGCCGGCATCCATTATTCATTCCGTCGCATGCTTCCGGTCGCACCCGCGCCCCGGATGCGTAGGCTGACGACCGATGACCACCCTCAGCGTCGTGATCCCGTCGCTGAACGACGCCGAGATGCTGCGCCACTGCCTCGCCGCACTGGCTGCGCAGACCCGTGCGCCCGACGAGATCATCGTCGTCGACAACGGCTCGGACGACGACACCTCCGAGGTCGCACGCGCCGCAGGGGCCAGGGTCGTCGCGGAGCCCGTGCGGGGCGTGCTGCGCGCCACCGCCGCCGGCTTCGACGCCGCGACGGGCGAGGTCGTCGGCCGCCTCGACGCCGACTCGCGGCCCGCGCCGGACTGGGCCGCACGCATCGACCGGCGGTTCAGCGCGGACCCGACCCTCACCGCCCTGACCGGCACCGGAACGTTCTACGGCGGCAGCCGGTTCTGGCACTTCGTCGGGCACCACGTGTACCTGGGCGGCTACCTGTTCGTGTTCCGCGCGGTCATCGGGCACATCCCGTTGTTCGGCTCGAACCTCGCGATGCGGCACGACGCGTGGCGCGGCATCCGTCCCCGCGTGCACCTCGACGACCCGCACGCGCACGACGACCTCGACATCAGCCTCGTGCTGCCGCCCGACGCCGGCATCGAGTTCGACCCGCGGCTGCACGTCCAGGTGTCGGCACGGCCGTTCGAGAGCTGGTCGGGCTTCGCGCGGCGCGCGTCGTGGGCGTTCCACATCGTCGGCGTCAATCTGCGCGAGGTGCCGTGGCTGCGGCGGGTGTGGCGCTGCGCGGCGGGCCGGCGCGACCGGCGTCGGCGGCAGCGCGAGCTGGGGCTGCGGCATCCGCATCGTCCCGGTCCGCTGCACAGGCGCGCGCGGCACGCGAGCGAGGCGACCGAAGAGCGTTCGCGGCCCGTCAACCCCGCATGAGCTCGAGCATCGCTTCGGTGAGCTGGTGCGGTGCGGTCTCGCACGGGCTGTGCCCGGTCGGCAGCACCAGCAGCCGCGCCCCCAGGCGCTCGGCGAACGCCCGGTGCGCCGACGTGCGCCACACGTCGCCCGTGCCGGTGGCGACGAGCATCGGGATGCCGGCGGCCCGGAGCTCGCGCGACAGATCCGGAGTGCGCTGCATGAGCGCCATGATGTCGCCGACGCTCGAGGCGCGGGTGAGCTCGAAGCGCGCCGTGACGAACGCGGCACGCTCGCCCGGCGCCCGGTGCACGTTGTGCCGGAGCGCCGCGATGAACAGCGGACCGATCCAGCGCGCCGGCACCAGGTAGCTGAACGGGCCCATCACCTTGAAGCCGCGCAGCGCCCGGCCCGTGAGCGGCGGCGCCGACAGCAGGGTCAGACTCGCGAAGAGGTCGGGACGTCGGGATGCCGCCACCTCGGCGACCGTGCCCGCGAACGAGTAGCCGAGCACGTGCGACGGCCGGGCGCCGCTGCCGAGCACCGCGAGCAGGTCGTCCACGAACAGCTCCTGCGTATACCGCCGCCGAGGCGGATCGGCATTCTCGGGGCCGGCCGCAGAGGACTCGTACTGACCCGCCAGGTCGAACGACTCGACACGGAACCCCGCCTCGGCGAACAGCGGCATCATGAGGGTGAAGTCCTCTTTCGAGCCCGTCATGCCCGGTACCAGCACGACCCGAGTGCCCGCCGCCGGCCCCAGCGTGACGCGCGCGAGCGTTCCGCTCGGCGCGTCGAAGGCGTCGCGGACCGCGCCGACGGGCAGCACGCTCCAGTCGATCGGGTCCAGTGCGGCATCGAGGGCGGCCGCACGCGCCATGCGCTCGGCGCCGTGCCTCGGCCCGTCCGGCACTGGCGCCGGGGTTCCTGCGTCGTCGGCGGGCACGCTCACGACGGCATCCTAGGGTCGCCCCCGGATCGTGCCGGGCGGCGCGCCCGCCGCCCCGTACCGCCGGCCGCATCGACTGAATCGGTTCACTTGCGCTGAATGTACGCATGATCCCTGGATCGGCGTACGAACAGCGCAAGTGAACTTGTTCAGACGTGGCGAGACGGAGGGCGTGGAAGGGGGCGTGGAAGGGGACGGCGTGGATGTTGCGGCTACGGGATCGCGAACACGACGGTCGCTCCCGACGGCACCGCCGACGTCACGATGCGGGTGTCGAAGGTCGCCAGCAGCGCGTCGTTCGACGCGGCGAGGTGCAGCAGGTACGTGTCGGTCACCTGCGAGCTCGCGAGCAGCCGCTCCGTGTGCACCGAGCTGTCGAGCAGGCTGACCGTGTCGGGCAGGAACACATGGTCGTCGCGCGCGGCGAGGCTCGCCAGGCTCGCCAGCACCACGGGCGCCGGCTGGCTGTTGGGGTAGGACGGGTGGCTCACGACCCGCACCACGCCGTTCTGCACGAGCGGGCACGTGTGCCACTGCGCGCCGCCCCGCGAGGCGAACCACCGATGCGCGCGGTCGTGGTGCACGTGCAGCGGGTCGATCAGGGCGATGACCGCGTTGACGTCGAGCAGGTACCTGGTCACGGTGCGTCGTCCTGCAGTGCCGTCACGTCATCGAGCGTGGCGCGTCCGGCCTCGGGCTGTGCGGGCAGCAGCACGATGCCGTTGCGGGTTCCGCCGTGGCGGCGACGCTCGGTCAGGGTCGCGCGGGCGAGCTGCGAGATCGCCTCGCCGAGGGTCAGCCCTCGTGCGTCGGCGAACTGCTTGGCCGCTGCGAGCACGTCGTCGTCGATCGTGAGCGTGGTGCGCATGCATCGATCATCACGCATCACGCATCAGCGGTCAACGGCGGAACAGCCGGAGACCCCATCAGCCGGAGACCCCATCAGCCGGAGACCCCATCAGCCGGAGACTTCGGTGCGCCAGCATCCATCCACATGGTCATCGACCATCCCTGCCGACTGCATCAGCGCGTACATCGTCGTCGGACCCACGAAGCGGAACCCGCGCTTTCGCAGCGCTCTGCTCATCGCGTCCGACGCGGGGGTCGTCGCGGGCACCTCGGCGAACGTCGACGGACGGCGGTGGGATGCCGGGGCGAAAGACCACATCAGCGCATCGAGCTCCCCCGGCTCGAGCTCGAGCACGAGGCGCGCGTTCGAGATCGTCGCCTCGATCTTGGCTCGGTTGCGGATGATGCCCGGATCGCCCATCAGCCGCTCGACGTCGTCGGGACCGAACGCCGCCACCGCGTCGGGCTCGAAGCCCGCGAACACCTCGCGGAACCGCGGCCGCTTGCGCAGGATCGTGATCCACGACAGCCCGGCCTGGAACCCCTCGAGGCTCAGCTTCTCGAACAGCGCGCGGTCGCCGTGCAGCGCCACGCCCCACTCCTCATCGTGGTAGCGCGCGTACTCGAGGTCTTCGCCGACCCACGCGCAGCGCGCGCGGCCATCGGCTCCGGTGCGGACATCCATGCTCACCGCGCCAGCCTAGGGTCGGCCTCCGACGCGCGGGCGTCAAGCGTCGTTCACCGGCCCGATTCCCGGATGCCGCGCGCGTCGCTTACCGTGGAATGTCGGGCTGTTCGCGCCCGCGGGGCTGGGAGGCAGGACCATGAAGATCGTCGCGTCGGCAGATTGGCGGGATGCGGTCCCGTTCGAGAACCCCGTACTGGTGGCCGATGTGGTCCCCGGCGAACCGACGCGCTGCTTCTCATGCGGCCCCGACTCGGAGCTGCTCCCCCGCACCGAGCTGTGGGCGTACAAGCATCGCCACCCCAAGAACCACGACGGGTATGTGCGCTTCTACTGCGCGTTCCACGTGCCGCAGGCCGCGCCGAAGCCCCAGGTCGCGGCGCCCGCGCCGACGTCGCGCGCGAAGTCACCGCGCCCCGCCGCCGAACGTCGCGTCCCCAAGCCCGTCGTCCCCGAGCGCGTGCGGGCGATGTGCCCCAACTGCTTCGTCGAGGTCTCGGCGACCGGCGAGTGCGGCATGTGCGGCTGGACCGCGAGCTGAGCTGAGGACGGTGGATGCCGCCGATCGCGGCCGGATCCACGCACCAGCGGCTCCGCGCCATGCGCCGGCGGCGCGTGGAGGATGCGCGGGGACAACGCGCTTCGCTGTGCCCGGGCAATGAGAAGGGGACCGCGTTCCCGATTCGCGGTCCCCTGGAAGACACTCCCGATGCACGAAGCCCGAATGCGCAGTCGGGTGAAGGCTGCCTTCATAAGGGATATGTCCGGCGCGAGACGATCTGGGACACCTCCGAAGTCATCGTTACCTTTTCGTGACATTCGAGGTGTCCCAGCCTCATCGCCGACCATGCCCGCTTCTCGCCGGCCCTGCCCGATTCGCGGCGACCATGCCCGATTCTCAGCGACCATGCCCGATTCTCGGCAACCATGCCCGGCATACTCGGCGCCATTCGGGCACGCTCGGCGCCGTTCGGGCACGCTCGGCGCCGGACGGGCACGCTCGGCGCCGTTCGGGCATGGTGGGCGCCGAACGGGCGGGCTCACTTCTTCTTGAGCGACTTCTCCGACACCGGCGCCTCGCCCGACGCGGCGAGCGCGCGGTAGTACTCGCGGGCCTCGTCCTGGCGCTCGCGCTCTGCGCCCGACGCGATGGGCGCGCGCACGTGCTCGGGCTCGAAGCCGTACGCGTCGACGAGGTCTTGCGCGTGCGGACGCAGCCGCGCGGCGAGGCGGTCGATGTACCGCGACACCGAGGCCGCGCGCTGCGTCGACAGGCGCCCGTTGATGAGGTACCAGGCGAGGTGCTTCTCGATGAGGTGCAGTCCGAACAGGTCGCGCAGCCACGTCAGCACCTGGACGGTGCCCTCATCCGAGATCCTGTGGATGCCGTCGGTGAACGCCTCCCACTGCAGCAGCTCGCCGTGGGCGCGCGCGGCCTCGATCAACTCCGCCTGGTGGCTGTTGAACAGCGCCGCGGCCTCCGCCGGAGAGAGCTTCGAGGCCGGGCGCAGCGCGGCGGCGACATCGGCCACCATCTGCTGCACGCGCCCCGCGAGCAGCTCGTGCTGCTGGTCCTCCCGAAGGCCGAACTCCACCGAGCGCGCCGTCGAGCCGAAATCGGCGACCGCCTGGCCGAGCTGGCGGAGCCCCGCACCGTGGAACAGCTTGCCCGCCGTCTGCCCGACCGCGAATCGGGCGAGGGCGGCGGCATCCTTCCCCTTGAACTGCTTGGCGTAGTCCGACAGGAGTCGCTTTCCGACCAGCTGCAGCAGGATGTTGTTGTCGCCCTCGAAGGTGACGTAGACGTCGAGGTCCTGGTGCAGGCCGACGAAGCGGTTCTCGGCGATGAAGCCCGAGCCGCCGCACGCCTCGCGCGCCTCCTGGATCGTCGACAGGGCGTTCCAGGTGCTCAGCGGCTTGAGCGAGGCCGCGAGCGTCTCGAGGTCCTCACGCTCCTCGGGGGTGTCGGTGCGGCCCGAGAACACGCCGTCGAACTTCTTCAGCAGCTCGTCGTTCGCGAAGAACTGCGCGTAGTTCTGCGCGAGGAGCGGCAGCAGCCGGCGCTGGTGCTTGCCGTAATCCAGCAGCACGACCTCTTCGGTGCCGGCGCCCGAGTCGAACTGGCGACGCTGGTTCGCGTACGTCAGCGCGATGTAGAGGGCGAGCGCGGTGCCCGTGGTGGCGGCGCCGTCGAGCGACACACGGCCCTGCACGAGCGCGCCGAGCATCGTGAAGAAGCGTCGTCCGGGGCTCGGGATGTCGGACGTGTACGACCCGTCGGGGGCGACCTGGCCGTAGCGGTCGAGCAGGTTGAAGCGCGGCACGCGCACGTGGTCGAACGCGAGACGGCCGTTGTCGATGCCGTTGAGTCCGCCCTTGACGCCGTCGTCCTCGCTGGTGACGCCCGGCAGCATGCCGCCCTCGTCGTCGCGGATCGGCACATAGAAGCAGTGCACGCCGTAGTTGACGCCGCCCGTGATGAGCTGCGCGAACACGGTCGCCGCCCTGCCGTGCAGCGCCGCGTTGCCGAGGTAGTCCTTCGTCGCCGCGCGGAACGGCGTGTGGATGACGAACTCCTCGGTGTCGGGGTCGTACGTCGCGGTCGTACCGATGGCGGCGACATCCGAGCCGTGGCCGATCTCGGTCATCGCGAACGCGCCGGGGATCGACAGGTCGATCACGCCGGGCAGCCACTGGTCGTGGTGCTTCTTGGTGCCGAGCTGGTAGATCGCCGAGCCGAACAGGCCCCACTGCACACCGGACTTGATCTGCAGGCTGGGGTCGGCGAGCACGAGCTCCATGAACCCGGCGAGGTTGGCGCCGTTGTCTTCGAGGCCGCCGTACTCCTTCGGGAACGCGCGGCGCGAGCCGCCGTGCTCGACGAGCAGGTGCAGCTGGCTGAGCACGCGCTCGCGATGCTCGGGCATCGGCTGCCCGTCGATGCGCCAGAACGCCGGGTCCTTGATCATCTCGCGCGCCTCGCGGCGCGTGTGCGCCCACGTGCCGAGCAGCAGGTCGGTGACCGCGTCCACGTCGATGCGCGGTTCGGATGCCTCGGCCGCGCTGTGCGGGGCGGTCGGTGCTCCGCCGGCGGGCGTGTGCTTGTGGACGGCGGGCTTCTTGGAGCGGACGGCGGCGTCAGCCATGTCATCACCTCTCGGAGGGACGGGGAAGGTCACTTTCGACCGTAGGACTCCCACAAGCGACGAGCAAAGCAGCTGGTGGTTTTCGACAACCGCAGCGCGCGACGTGGGGTCGCTGCGTTGTACGGGGCGCACAGCCCTGCCGGTCGACGCGACCGCCGCGATCGCTCGTCGTCGACGACGGGATGCCGGCGGCCGGTGTCGCCGGCACGGCCTAGGCTCGGGCCATGACAACCGGGGCCGCCGCCATCACCACCGCCTTCATCCCGGTCCGCGATCCGCTCGAGAGCGCGCGATGGTACGCCGAGGCCTTCGGGCTCACGGTCGTCGAGGCGACCGAGTTCTCGAGCGTGCTGGCGGGCT
This sequence comes from Microbacterium helvum, assembly GCF_014779795.1. GTDB lineage: Bacteria > Actinomycetota > Actinomycetes > Actinomycetales > Microbacteriaceae > Microbacterium > Microbacterium helvum. The sequence goes on along the minus strand of NZ_JACXZS010000003.1, from coordinate 211,115 downwards.
CGCAGGGCCAGGTGACGCTGATGGGGCCGGTGAGCGGCATCCAGGCCGAGCCCGGCCTGCCATGGGCGACCTGCAACTTCCGCGTCGCCGATGTGGCGCCGGCGCGCGAGCGGTTCGCCGCGCTCGGGGCCGCCCCGAGCGAGGTGTTCGGCGACCCTGCTCGCTGCCTGTTCTTCACAGCCGTCGACCCGGACGGCAATTCGCTCCTCGTCACCGACCGCTGACGCGCGTCTGGGATCCCGGACACCGGCTGCTCGACGGGGGCTGTACGCCGGCCCCTCCGACCGCGAGACTTGGGCGATCCGGGCGCCGTGGCCCGGGCGACGGGCGGGGGTCGGTCATGGGCACAGTCGGCGCGCAGCTGTTTCGGCGCAAGCCCATCGTCGTGCAGCACAAGCACCACCAGGGCGAGGAGCTCGCCCGCAACCTCAGCACGTTCCAGCTGATGATGTTCGGCGTCGGGGCGACCGTCGGCACCGGCATCTTCTTCGTGCTGAGCGAGTCAATCCCCAAGGCGGGGCCGGCCGTCATCGTCTCGTTCGTCGTGGCCGCGATCTGCGCCGGGCTGTCGGCGCTCTGCTATGCCGAGCTCGCGGCGGCGATCCCGGTGAGCGGATCGACCTATTCGTACACGTACCACGCGCTCGGCGAGGTCTGGGCGATCGTCATTGCGGGGTGCGTGCTGCTCGAGTACGGCGTCGCGGTCTCAGCGGTCGCGGTGGGCTGGAGCGGCTACTTCAACGAGCTGCTGCAGAACACGCTGGGCTTCCGGCTTCCCGAGGCGCTGTCGGTGTCGTTCATCCCGGGGTCGGACGGCGCCGCGACCGGCGGCGTCATCAACCTGCCCGCGGTCGTGCTGGTCGGGCTGTGCTGCCTGCTGCTGATCCGCGGCGTCGCCGAGTCCGCGACCGTGAACGCCGTCATGGTGCTCATCAAGCTCGGGGTGCTGGCGCTGTTCATCGTGCTCGGCCTGACGGCGTTCAACGCCGACCACTTCGAGGACTTCTTCCGCTTCGGCGCCCCCGGCATCAGCGCCGCAGCCGGCACGATCTTCTTCTCGTTCATCGGCCTCGATGCCGTCGCGACCGCAGGTGAAGAGGTGCGCAATCCGCAGAAGGCGCTGCCGCGCGCGATCATCGGCGCCCTGATCATCGTCTCGACGGTGTACATCCTGGTGGCGATCGCGGGTCTCGCCGCCGAGCCTGTCGAGTTCTTCTCCACCGAAGCAGCCGGTGAGGCCGGTCTCGCGAAGATCCTCGAGAACGTCACCGGCACACCGATCTGGGGCACGATCCTCGCGGCCGGCGCGGTGGTCTCGATCTTCTCGGTGACCCTCGTCACCCTGTACGGACAGACGCGGATCCTGTTCTCGATCTCTCGCGACGGCTTCGTGCCCCGCCGGTTCGTGCGCGTGAACGCCAAGACCCTGACGCCCATCTACAACACGGTCGTCGTGTCGGTGATCGTCGCGATCGTCGCGGGATTCGTGCCGTCGGACTATCTCTGGGACACCGTGTCGATCGGCACGCTGATGGCCTTCATCGTGGTCGCGCTCGCGGTGATCGTGCTGCGGCGCACCAAGCCCGACCTGGAACGGCCGTTCCGCGTTCCGCTGTATCCCGTGGTGCCGATCCTCACGATCGCCGCGTGCGTGTACATCCTGTCCGGGCTCGCCGCGGTGACGTGGGTGATCTTCGGCGCCTGGATCGCGATCGTGCTGCTGTACTACTGGTTCTACGGCCGCCGGCACGCGACCCTCAACGACTACACGTCCGACGAGCAGATCGCCGAGCCGATCCGGCCGGAGGAGGAGCAGTGACGTACGTCGTCGGCTACGGCCCCCGCAACGACGACCGCAGCGCCCTCGAGCTCGCCTTCCAGTTCGCCCGCTCGCATCCCGAACCGGTCGTCGCGGTGTCGGTCGTGCCGCAGGGGTGGGGCACGCCGCTGGCCGGCGGCGTCGACCGCGAGTACGAGGAGTGGGCGGCCGGCGAAGGGCAGCGGAGCGCCGAGCTCGCGGTCGCCGACTTCGCCCACCATCCGCGGCTGCCCGCCGAGGCGGTCTGGGTCACGGGACGATCCGTCCCGGCGACCCTCATCGAGCAGGCGACGGCGCGGGATGCCGCACTCATCGTCGTCGGCTCGGCCGAAGAGGCGGAGCCTGGAAGGGTGCGTCTGACGTCGAAGACGGACAGGCTCGTCCATTCGTCTCCGGTGCCCGTGGCCATCGCGCCGCGGAGCTACCGCACGACCAGCGGGATCACCCGGGTGACGATCGGCTTCCGCGACGACGATGCCAGCTGGTCGCTGGTGGACCGCGTCGCCGGCATCGCTCGCGACTCCTCTGCGCGCATGCGCCTGATCACGTTCCTCGTCGACCCGGCGAGACGCCCCGTCACCACCGACGTCAGCCACGCGCAGGCTCAGGTGATCGACGCCTGGACGACGCAGGCGAACGCCGCGCAGGCCGAGGCGGTGGCCCACCTGCAGTCGTCGGGCTTCACCGACGACGAGGTCGAGCACGGCATCTCGGCCGCACCCGACTGGAGCACCGCGGTGTCGTCCGTCGGCTGGACGGACGGCGACGTCCTCGTCGTCGGCTCGTCGTCGACCCACCGCCTGGCCCAGGTGTTCCTCGGCTCCAGCGCGTCGAAGATCCTGCGCAACGCCCCCGTCCCGGTCATCGTCGTGCCCGGCGCCGGCACGTGACACCGCCTCCGTGAGTGCTCGGCGCGACGGGCGCCGGTTTCCCGCCGCGGCGCACCAGATCTGTGGTGCCGAATCAGAGAAGTGGCGCCGTTCGCGGGGACGCCGGGGGTCACGGCGGGACGCAGGACGAAGGATGCCGCACCGCGAGTCGCGGTGCGGCATCCGTTCGGCTGGAACGAGGGGGAACTACAGGGTGAGGCCGTGGCCGAAGCGGAACAGCGGGTCCTCGGTGTCGAACGGCACGTCGGGGCGCGAGGCCTCGACCGCCGCCATCGAGCGCGGGATGTCGAACGGCAGCCGGCCCTTGGCCTCGGCCGCACCGGTGAGCACGTCCAGCAGGGCGGCCGAGCTCGCACCCCAGTTGGCGACGACCGCGTGTGCGGCGTCGACGATCGGGCCGAGGATCGCGGGACGGTCCAGGAACACGTCGACGACGGTCGGCACCGCGGCGGCCACCTCGCCCACGTGGGCGATGGTCTCGGGCGCGAAGTCGAGAGATCCGGCGTGGAAGAACGACTCGAATCCCGCACCCCGCTGCTCGTACGGCGCCTGCAGGCGCAGCACCGCGATGTCGGCCTCGGCGGGCGTCTCGACGACCGTGCCGTAGGCGGCCGCCGTCTCTGCGTCGATGCCCTCGACGTACACCTTCACGCCCTTCGTGAACGGCAGGGCGCCGTCGCGGTTGGCGAGGATCGTCAGCGCGGCGCGCTGCGCGGCATCCCCCGCCGCCCGGAACTCGGCCGAGCCGACGATGCGGTCGGCCGCCTCGGCGTCCACGTACGGGTCCTCGAACAGGCCGAGCGCGAACTTCTCGCGCAGCAGGCGCCGGGCCGAGGCATCCAGTCGCTCCTCGGCGACGCGGCCGTCCGCGACGAGTTCCACGAGCAGCTCGGGGCACGCCTCGCCGCCGAACTGGTCGGCGCCGGCCTCGATGATCTTGACCATGCGCTCCTCACGGGTGAGGTGCTCGACGCCCCACGCGCGAGCCGGGAACGGCTGGCCCATGATCTCGGCGTCGGTGATGAGGCCCCAGTCGGTGCAGACCACGCCGTCGAAGCCGTAGCGCTCGCGCAGCAGGCCCGTCAGCACCGACTTGTTGAAGCCGAAGCCGACCTCTTCGTACTCGGTGCCGACCGGCATGCCGTAGTACGGCATGACCTGGCGCACGCCGGCGGCGAACGCGTCTTCGAAGGGCTTCAGGTGCAGCTCGAACCTGCCGCCGGGATACACCTGCTCGCGGCCGTATTCGAAGTGCGGGTCCTCGCCGTCCTGCTGGGGGCCGCCGCCGGGGAAGTGCTTGACCATGGTCGAGACCGCCCCCGGCCCGAACGACTCGCCGTTCTGGAACCCCCGGATGTACGCGGCGCCGAGCTCGCCCGACACCTCCGCGTCCTCGCCGAACGTCTGCAGCTGCCGCGACCAGCGCGGCTCGGTGGCGAGGTCGACCTGCGGGTGCAGGGCGACACGGATGCCGACGGCCGTGTACTCCTGGCGGGCAATGTCGCCGAAGCGCTCGACGAGCTCGGCGTCACGCGTCGCCGCGAGACCGAGCGTGTCGGGCCACTGCGAGAACGGACCCGACAGCATCGATGCGCCCGGGTTCTCGGTGAACGAGTGCCGAGGGTCGGTCGAGATCGTCACCGGGATGCCGAGGCGAGTGGATGCCGCCAGCTCCTGCAGCGCGTTGTGCCAGCGTGCGATCGCACCGGCGGTGGGCGCCACGCCCAGCAGGTTGAAGTGGCTCATCTGCCGGTCGACCACGTACTCGCGGTTCGACGGCAGCCCGAACATCGGGTCGGCCTCGGCGAGCTCGCCGTCGGGGCCCATCGTGATCATCGTCTGGAAGAAGAGGCCCGCCTTCTCTTCCAGGGTCATCTCGCGGAGGAGCAGCTCGACGCGCTCATCGATCGGCAGGCTCGCGTCGAGCCAGGGGCGCTCGGCGGCGGCGGGTGCGGCATCCTGATCCATCGTCGTGGTGTCCGTCATCACTTCACTCCCTTGATCCGGTAGACGAGCACGGCGCCGGCGAGGGCGACGAGCGCGCCGAAGAGGTAGTACACGGTGTAGCCGCCGAGCGGCGTGGCGGCGCCGAGCGCGATGATGCCCGGCGCGATCGCCGGGGCGATCGACTGCGGCAGGGCGTTGGCGATGTTGAGGACGCCGAGGTCCTTGGCCGTGTCTTCGGGGTTCGGCAGCACCTCGGTCGCCAGCGCCAGGTCGACCGACATGAACGAGCCGGCGCCGAGGCCGATGATCGCCTGCGCGACCAGCACCACGGGGACGCTCGGCGCGAAGGCGAGGACCACGAGACCGACGACCATGATGCCGCCGGCGATGGCGACGAACGGACGACGCTTGCCGATCCGGTCGGACAGCACACCGCCCAGCGGGCCCGAGATCGCCATCGCGACCATGGATGCGAGGTTGGCGACGAGGATCGTCGAGATCGCGGTCTGCTCGTCGAGGCCGAACTTCTCGGTCAGGTAGAAGGGCAGGAAGGTGGCGATGCCGGCGTAGCCGAACATCACGAGGAACTTCGTGAGCCAGGTCCAGCCGAAGTCGGGGTGCTTGGCCGGGTTGAACACGAACGAGCCGAAGAACTGGCCGATCGTGAAGCGCTGCGCGGGCTTCTCTTCGAGGCGGCGGTCCTTGAGCACGAGCACGAAGAGCACGGCGAGCACGGTGGCGATGGCGGCCGGCACGACGAAGCGCGCGAAGTCGTCCGACAGGAAGTTGACGAGGAACGAGCCGGCGAGGATGCCGAGCGGCGTCGTCAGGCCGACGATGCCCGAGACCTTGCCGCGGCCCGAGACGGGCACCTGGTCGGGGAGCGTCGCGTTCGCCGCGGCGAGGACCGCGTTCATGGCGGTCTGCACGAGGCACCAGGCGATCAGGACGACCCAGACCGAGTTCGCGACGCCGATGAGGGCGAAGCCGCCGAGGCCGACGAGCGTGCCGCCGAGGATCCAGGGGCGGCGCATGCCGAAGCGGGACGTGGTGCGGTCGGACAGGCGGCCGGCGAGCGGGTTGGCGATGAGCGCGAACAGCGCACCGACGCCCATGAGCAGCCCGAGCTGCGCCGTCGCCTCTTCCGCCGATCCGGTGATGTGCTGCACCTTGAAGGCCATCGACACCAGCACCGGCGTCAGCAGCGCCAGGTAGACGCCGAAGTTCGCGCCCGCGAGTGCCGGGGTGTACCCGCGCGGGGTCTTGGCGGGCGTCGTGCCCGGCGCCTTGAAGCCGGTCGTGCCGGCGGCCGCGGCCGTCGCGGCGGAGGACAGCTCTGTCATCGGAGTCCTTTCTCGGGTGCGACGCGCGTCGACTCAGACGACGTCGATTCACGAGAATACATGAAAATCGACCGTTTGGTAACTGAAAGCTGACCGATTGGTAATCGACCTCGCTAGACTGTGGCCGTGACGACGATCTCCCCCACGGCGACCGCCCGCAGCGCGCAGCTCGTGCGCACCCGCGCCGCGATCGTCGCGGCCGCGCACGATCTGTTCGTCACGCGCGGCTACCGCGCCACATCGTTGCGCGACGTCGCGGCCGCCGCCGGCATCAGTCACCCCGGGCTGCTGCGCCACTTCGCGACCAAGGACGCGGTGCTCGCCGAGATCGTCGCGTCATTCGAAAGCGACAACCAGCTCGCGCTTCTCGAACAGCTCGCCGCCGACGAGCCCGGCACGCTGGGGTACAGCCTCATCGCCCAGCGCAACGAAGAGGTTCCCGGTTACCTCGCCCTGTTCGCGGCGCTCACCGGCGAGGCATCCAGTCCCCGCCATCCCGCGCACGAGTTCATGCGCGATCGCTACGCCCGGCTGCGGGAACTGTCGACGGATGCCGTCGACGAGGCGATCGCGCAAGACACGGTGTCCGCCGACCGCGACCCGGCCGGCGAGGCCGTGCGGATCGCCGCGGCATGGGACGGCCTGCAGCTGCTCAGCCAGTACCTGCCCGACCGCGTCGACGTCGTCACGGCGCTGGAGACCTACGAAGAGGGGCTGGCCCTGCCCGTCGGATGGCGTGACCCCGACGATGCCGCAGTCGGTGAGCACGCCGCACCGGTGCCGCCGATGCCGTCGTTCACGAACGACGACATCACTCCGCCGGCCGGCTACCGCGTCGGTCGCGAGCGGCGCGCCGAGATCCTCGCCGGCGCCACCGCACTGTTCGCGCAGGAAGGCTACGGCGACACCAGTCTGCGCGACATCGCCGAGCACGTGGGGGTGTCGAAGTCGACGCTGCTGCACCACTACGGCTCGAAGGAAGAGCTCCTCAGTGCCGTTCTCAGCGAGCGGGACCGTCAGATCGAGACACGCGGCTCGTATGTGCGCGCCGCCCGCGCGGCGGACGAGCTGCGGACGCTTCCCGCCGGCGCCGCCGAGAACGCCGTCGACGCGCCGGGCCTCATCGAGGTGTATGCGGTGCTCTCGTGCGAGGCCGTCCCCGCCGACCACCCCGCCCACGCGTACTTCGAGCAGCGGCTCAGCGGTGTGATCGACCACTTCGCCGCACTGTTCCGCGGCGCCCAGCAGGACGGCGACCTGCCGTCCCACCGCGACCCCGAGTTCGAGGCGGTGTGGCTGACGGCACTGTGGGACGGGTTGCAGTACCAGTGGCTCTACGACCGCACGTCGGTGGATGTGGCCGCCCAGCTCACCGCGCACCTGGACGACGTGCTGCCGCACCGCTGAGCGCCCCTGGCCGTTCTGGTCGCCCCACGGAGCGAGGCACGAGCGAAGACGAAAAACGCGGCGAGTCCCTCTCGAGAACCCGGTGCGCGAACGTCGAGGGCGTGGCCACGTCCGACGGACGTCTTACGACGTTTCGTCTCGCTCCGCTCGCTCAACGACCAGGGGGTGCGCGTCACGGGCTCGACGACCGGGCGTTCACGCCGCGGCGATGACCTCCAGCACGGCGTCGCCGTAGGCCTCGCGCTTCTTGGCGCCGATGCCCGAGACGCCGTCGAGATCGGCGAGGCTCTCGGGGCGGCGTTCGGCGAGGGCACGGAGCGTGGCGTCGCCGAACACGATGTATGCCGGAACGCCGAGCTCTTTCGCGACGCCGGCGCGCCACGCGCGCAGCGCCTCGAACACTCCCGCGTTCGCCGGGTCGAGGGTCTCGGGCGCCGTCGACTTGCGCACGCGGGCGACGCCCCCGGAGCGGCCCATGACATCTCGGCGCAGCGGCACGGGGGTCTCGCCGCGCAGCACTCCGCCGGCGGGGTCGCCGAGCGCGAGCGTGCCGTACTCGCCGCGGGCCACGAGGATGCCGCGGGCCAGCAGCTGCCGGATGACGCTGCGCCAGTCCTGCTCGCTGAGGTCGGCACCCAGGCCGTACGTCGACAACTGGTCGTGTCCCTGCTGACGGATGCGGTCGGTCGACGCGCCCCGCAGGATGTCGATCAGGTGCCCGGCGCCGAACGCCTGATTCCGCTCGCGCTGCAGGCGCACGATCGTCGACAGCAGCTTCTGCGCGGGGATCAGCCCATCCCAGGTCTCGGGCGCCTCGAGGCAGGTGTCGCAGTTGCCGCACGGCTCGGATGCCTCACCGAAGTACGCGAGCAGGTTCTGCCGGCGGCATCCCACCGTCTCGCACAGCGCGAGCATCGCGTCGAGATGCTGACCCAGGCGGGTCTTGAAGGAGCGGTCGCCGGGCGACTGGTCGATGAGCCGGCGCTGCTGCACGACGTCGCCGAGGCCGTAGGCCATCCACGCGACCGACGGCTCGCCGTCGCGGCCGGCACGGCCGGTCTCTTGGTAGTACCCCTCGACCGACTTCGGCAGGTCGATGTGGGCGACGAAGCGGACGTCGGGCTTGTCGATGCCCATGCCGAACGCGATGGTCGCGACCATGACCACGCCGTCCTCGCGGAGGAACCGGGACTGGTTCGCCGCCCGCGTCTCGGCGGGAAGGCCGGCGTGGTAGGGCAGGGCGTCGACGCCCTGGGCCGAGAGGAACTCCGCGGTCTGCTCGACCGACTTGCGGCTGAGCGCGTAGACGATGCCCGCCGCGCCCGACCCCTGCGACCGGATGAACGCGACGAGCTGGCGGCGCGGGTCGGACTTGGCCTCGATGCGGTACTGGATGTTGGGCCGGTCGAAGCTCGACACGAAATGCCGGGCGTTCGGCAGGTGCAGCCGTTCGGTCATCTCGCGATGCGTCGCGGGCGTGGCGGTGGCCGTCAGCGCGAGCCGCGGCACCCCCGGAAACCGCTCGGCAAGGGCCCCGAGCGCGAGGTAGTCGGGCCGGAAGTCGTGGCCCCACTGCGAGACGCAGTGCGCCTCATCGATCGCGATGATGCTGAGCTTGCCGCGCGCGAGGAACCGCAGCGTCGTCTCGGTGTTGAGGCGCTCGGGTGCGACGTACAGCAGGTCGAGTTCGCCGGCGAGGTACGCACGCTCGACGGCCGCGCGCTCGGGCGGCGCCTGCGTCGAGTTGAGATACGCGGCACGCACGCCGTTGGCGACGAGCGCGTCGACCTGGTCGTGCATGAGGGCGATGAGGGGGCTCACCACGAGGCCCGTGCCCGGGCGCGCGAGCGCCGGCACCTGGTAGCACACGCTCTTGCCGCCGCCGGTCGGCATGAGCACGACGGCATCCCCACCGGCGATCACGTGCTCGACGATCGCGCCCTGCTCACCGCGGAAGGCGTCGTAGCCGTACACCTCGCGCAGCACGGTGCGCGGGTCGGCTCCCGTGAAGTCGCGACGCGGACCGGCGCCGGCGAACGGGTCGAACCCCGTCGCCGCTCCGGCGTCGGACCAGCCCGACTGATCGGGCGGCGGCATCCAGCCGTCCTCGGGCGGCGCCCACGAGTCGTCCGGCGGGGGCGCGAACTGGTCGGCCTCCCACGCGAGATCGGCGTACGGGTCGCCCTGCGCAGTGGTCACCCGTCCCAGGGTAGCCGCGGCGTCCGACGCGGGACCCGGCGACCGCGCACCGGTGCAGAACCCGCCGTCAGCCGGCCCGGCCCGCCTTCTGGGGAGGAGCCGGTCAGCACCACTTCGCGGCGATGGCATCTATGACGGCGCGGTTGCGGTTGGTCGCGACACCCAGCAGCTTCGCGGCATTGAGCGGATCGACCTGCCCTGCCTGATACGCCGGTCCGAGCAGTGCGTGTGCGGCACGTCCGCGCACCACCATGCCGCCCGCCTCGCTCGCGAGTCCCTCGACCTTCGCCACGGTCGCGGCCGGCAGCTCGTCCTTCAAGAGGTAGATGTAATGCCGTGCCAGGTCGGGGTGCTCGTCCGCGAGAGCCGCCGCCTCCGCCGCGATCGCCGAGACCTCGGCGGTCGTGAACACGATCGTCGGCACGTCGAACCCGCGGTCCTTCGCGAAGGCGTCCTCGAGTTGCTTCTCGATCTTCGCCCGCGAGCGCATCGGCGTCGTGAACCGCACGTTGCCGGTGTTGATGTGGGTCTCGACGTCGGTGAACCCGGCCGCCTCGACGACCCGCTTGATGTCGTCCTTCGCGAACTTGCGGTTCGCCCCGAGGTTGATCGCGCGCAGGAAGGCCACATAGGTCGGCATACGGCCATCATCCGCTATGGTCGTGCTCATGCAATGCCGATGACTTCGTCCTCACCGAAACGAAGAAGGTGGATGCCGCACGCCGGCGTCCCTGAAAGGCATACGCATGTACCCCCACCCTTCCCTGCCGCTGCGCGGCAAGACCGCCCTCGTCACCGGCGTCTCCCGCCGGCGGGGCATCGGCTTCGCCGTCGCGTCGGAGTACGCCCGGCTCGGCGCCGACGTCTTCCTCCACCACTACGCGCCCCACGACGCCGACCAGCCATGGGGAACCGACGACCTCGACGCGGTCCGCGACGAGCTGCTCGCGCAGCTCACCCCAGATGCGCAGTTCGGCGACCTCGCGGCGGACCTGCGGGACGCGGCATCCATTCCTCCCCTCATCGACGCCGCACGGGCCCTGACCGGGCGCCTCGACATCCTGGTGTGCAACCAGGCGCTGTCGGGCGATGACGGGTCGATCCTCGACATGACGGCCGAGCGGCTCGATGCCCACTGGCAGACCAACGCGCGCTCGACGCTGCTGCTGACGCAGGCGTTCGCGGCGCTGCACGCGGACGCCTCCGCCCCCGCTCGGCAGCCGGGCGAGCGCATCGGCCGCACCGGACCGTTCGCCGAGCCCACGGGTCGCGTGTTCTGGATGACCTCGGGGCAGATCCACGGGCCGATGCGCGGGCTCGTCTCGTACGTCGCGAGCAAGGCCGCGCTCGCGGGCGCGACGCCGACTGTGGCCGCCGAACTGCTCGACCTCGGGATCATCCTGAACACGATCGACCCCGGCCCGGTGAACACCGGGTACCTCGACCCCGAGACCACGGACCGGCCGCTGGAAGAGCTCGAAGAGTGGATGCGGGCCACCCCGTTCGGCCGGTACGGCGAACCTGCCGACCCGGCCCGGCTCATCGCCTGGCTGTCGACGGATGCCGGCGCCTGGGTGGTCGGCCAGGTGCTGTCGACCGACGGCGGCATGCGGCTGGCCTGAGATGCCGACGGCCGGCGCCGACCGTGAGCTCGGGGCGTTTCGTCTCGCTCGTTCCTCGCTCGCTCAACGACCGGTGGCGCTACAGCCGCACGACCTCGGTCACCCGCAGGACGGCGGTGCCGGCCTCTTCGGACGCCTCGAGATCGATCACGCCGCGGATGCGCCAGTCGTGATCGCCGGCCGGGTCGTCGATCGTCTGCTCGACCCGCCAGACGCCTTCGCTCGCGGCATCCGATTCGTCCACTGTCACGAGCCGCGGCGAGCGCGCCGCACCGCCGGTCAGGATCTCGTCGTGGTCGTCGAAGTACGCGTCGAGCGCGGCGGGCCAGTCGACGTCGGGATCGAGCTCGACGAGTTCGTCGTCGCGCTGCAGGGCAGCGAGCTGCACCCGGCGGAACAGCTCGTTGCGCACCAGCACGCCGAACGCGCGGCGGTTGGTCAGCACCGACGGCGGCGCGGGCGGCACGACCGGGGCCGACGGGTCGTCGACCGGGTTGACCAGCGCCTCCCATTCGTCGACGAGGCTGGAGTCGACCTGCCGCACGACCTCGCCCAGCCACTCCACGAGGTCGACGACCTCCGAGGTCTGCGCCTCGGCGGGCACGGTCTGACGGATCGCGCGGTACGCGTCCGACAGGTACCGCAGCACGAGGCCCTCGCTGCGGGCGAGCTGGTACAGCGAGATCAGCTCTGAGAACGACAGCGCCCGCTCGAACATGTCGCGCACGACCGACTTCGGCGACAGCTCGAAGTCGCGGATCCACGGCTGGCTCGACGCGAACACCTCGTAGGCCTGGCTCAGCAGCTCGTCGAGCGGCTTCGGGTAGGTCACCTGCTCCAGCAGCGCCATGCGCTCGTCGTACTCGATGCCGTCGGCCTTCATCGTCGCGACCGCCTCGCCGCGCGCCTTGTACTCCTGCTGCGACAGGATCGGCCGCGGGTCGTCGAGCGTCGACTCGATGACGCTCACGACGTCGAGCGCGTAGTGCCCGGTGCCCACCGCGCCGGCGGCGTCATCGGGGTCCAGCAGCTCGATGGCCGCGAGCGCGAACGGCGACAGCGGCTGGTTGAGCGCGAAGTTCGGCTGCAGATCGACGGTGAGGTGGATGCCGGGGCCCGAGGCATCCCTCACCTCCGAGCCGCGAGACCGCGCGATAGCACCATCCGCCCCCGGACGAGCGTGCTGTTGTGCGGTCTCGCCGGCGGAACGGTCGATCTCGACCACCTCGGCGGCGACCAGCGTGCGGAAGATGGCGATCGCGCGGCGTGCGAGCTCGTAGCGCCGCGCGCGGGGCTCGTGGTTGTCGAACACGAGGCTGCGCACGTTCCCGAACACGTCGCCGCCGCGCGCGATGACGTTGATGAGCATCGCGGCGGTGAGCTGCAGCTGCGGCACGAGCGGTTCGGGCTCGGCCTCGACGAGGCGCTCGAACGAGCCGAGACCCCAGTTGACGACCCCCGTGGGCGCCTTCTTGCGCACGATCTTCTTGCGCTTGGCGGGGTCGTCGCCCGCCTTGCGCAGCGCGGCCTCGTTCTCGATCTCCCACTCAGGCGCCATCACGACGACGGTGCCCGAGGTGTCGTAGCCGGCGCGGCCGGCGCGGCCCGAGATCTGGTGGAACTCACGGGCCGACAGCTGCCGCATCTTCGTGCCGTCGAACTTCGACAGCGCGGTGATCATGACCGTGCGGATCGGCACGTTGATGCCGACGCCCAGCGTGTCGGTGCCGCAGATGACCCGCAGCAGCCCGCGCTGCGCGAGCGTCTCGACCAGGCGCCGGTACCGGGGCAGCATGCCGGCGTGGTGCACGCCGATGCCCGCGCGCACGTACCGCGAGAGCGTGCGCCCGAACGCGGTGGTGAACCGGAAGCCGCCGATCGCCTCGGCGATGGCGTCGCGCTGCTCGCGGCTGACGACCTTGATGCTCGACAGCGCCTGCGCGCGCTCCATCGCCGCCGCCTGCGAGAAGTGCACGATGTACACCGGCGCCTCACCGGTCGACAGCAGCTCCTCGACCGTCTCGTGCACCGGCGTGCGCGCATACGAGAAGTGCAGCGGCACCGGACGCTCGACGCCCGTCACGCGCGACACGGTGCGGCCGGTGCGGCGCTCGAGGTCCTCGGCGATCGTCGTGATGTCGCCGAGGGTGGCCGACATCAGCACGAACTGCGCACGCGGAAGCAGCAGCAGCGGCACCTGCCACGCCCAGCCGCGCTCCGGGTCGCCGTAGTAGTGGAACTCGTCCATCACGACCTGGTCGACGGCCGCGTCGGCACCCTGGCGCAGCGCCAGGTTCGCGAGGATCTCGGCCGTGCAGCACACGATCGGCGCGTCGGGGTTCACCGACGAGTCGCCGGTGACCATGCCCACGTTCGCGGCGCCGAAGATGTCGACCAGCGCGAAGAACTTCTCGCTCACGAGCGCCTTGATCGGCGCCGTGTAGTAGGTGCGCCCGCCCGCAGCGACCGCGGCGGCGTGCGCTGCGACCGCCACGAGCGACTTGCCGGTGCCGGTGGGCGTCGACAGGATCACGTGCGACCCCGACACGATCTCGATGACCGCCTCGTCCTGTGCCGGGTAGAGCGAGAACCCCTGCTCCCCCGCCCACTCCACGAACGCGTCGTACAGCACGTCGGCGTCGGGCGCGCCGCCGGGCGCACCGGAAGCCTCGGCCGCAGCCGCGATGGTGTCGAGAAGGCTCACCGCTCGAGTCTGCCAGGTTGCGGCATCCACCCCTCCCTAGGGGGCCGAAGGCCCGTCCACCGCGCTCCGAATACCGGACTTTCGCGCTGTTTCCGGACCCGCGGGGGCAGATCCTCCGGAAACAGCGCGATTCTCCGATATTCGGATCGGCAGAAGTGCGAGCGGCACGCGCGCCTGTGGAGAGTGGATGCCTCGGGCAGAGGCATCCACTCTCCACACGGCCGCGCGAATCGGCGCGAGTATCAGCTCAGCGCCCGAGAACCCCCAGGATGACCTGGCTGTACGTCGTGTACCCGGCGTAGGTCGGGTGCAGGTAGCCGGCCGGGTCGTTCGCCGCGTCGGTGCCGAACCACGGATCGCCCGACACGCCCGGCATGAGCTGCACGCCGTGGTCGGCGAAGGCGCCGACGACGTCTGCGTACTGTGCCGGTGCGCCGTGCGCAGCCGCGAGCTGCACCGCCCCCTGAACCGCGGCGTTGAGCGCGTCGGCTGCGTCGTTCACGCCGTCGGCGACACTCGCGAGAATGAGGCACTGTTCGAGCGGTGCAACCTGCCCGCACGACCCGAGATCCACCGGCTCGAGCAGGTGCGGGTACCCGGTGATGACGACTGCGGCGTTGGGTGCGCGCTGCGCGGTCGCCCCGATCAGCGTCGCAAGCGGCTGCACGAGGTCGGGCGCGGCAGCCGTCGCTCCCTGGATCGCCGATACGCACGCACCGAAGCTGCCGCCGCCGAGTGCCGCCGCGCACGCCGCGTACACCTGGTCGAGACCGAGGTCGTTCGCACCGACGGTGAGCGTCACGACGGTCGTGCCGCGATTGAGCTGCGACAGCTGCCCCTGCACATCGGCGACGGTCGCGCCGGTGCACCCGGCATTGCGCAGCAGGTTGAACTTGGGCGCGAGATCGAGTTGCGCGGCGTAGCCTCCGGTGGTGCGCGCGCACATGTCGAGCGGCGCTCCGCCGCCCTGCCCCGCCGCGATGGAGTCGCCCAGCGCCACGTACTTCGCGACCGGCGGCGAAGACGCGGCCGCGGCGGGACCGGCCGCACCGGCCGCCAGCATCCCCATCCCCAACGCCAGTGCCGCGAGCGCGGCGAGAACACGTCGTTTCATGATTCCCCCTCGAATCCGTGAACAGAACGGCACGATTCGCCCCAAGAACCGGCCCGCGGTCCCACGCCGCAGACGCTGCTGACGATAGACCCGTGGATGCCTTCACGCCAGGGGTGCCCGCAGGTGGCGGAATCGACGGGCCCGACCGTACGTTGGAGCAGACGTCGAAGGGATGCCATGACTGACACCGATGACCAGACCACCGTCCGCCGCAACGACGACGCCGGCCGCTACGAGGTGTGGGTCGGCGACGTGCTCGCCGGGTTCACCGAATTCACTCCGGACTCCCGCGGCCGCCAGCGCTTTCCGCACACCGAGGTCGACCCCGCGTTCCGAGGCCGCGGCCTCGCGCAGCTCGTCGTCGCCGAGGCGATGGCCGACGAGGCCCGCCGCGGCGAGACCGTCGTGCCGCTGTGCCCCGTCGTCGTGAAGTACCTGCAGCAGACCGAGGTTCCCGGGCTCGACGTGCATTGGCCGTCCCGCGTGGCCTGAAGCGCGGTAGCGTTCCGCACATGACCCGCCTCGGAGCCTCCGACACCGTCGACCTCGAGACCGCCGTCGACTGCGACGGTCCGCGCGCACTGCTGCTCGAAGCCCGCGAGGTTCCGCTCGGCGGGGTGCGGGCCATGTCGGTGCACCGGTCGCTGCCGCAGCGCGAGCTGCCGCTGGTCGGCGCGTGGTGCTTCCTCGACCGGTTCGGCCCGCAGACGACGCGCATGCGGGTCGAGCCGCACCCGCACATCGGCCTGCAGACGGTGACCTGGCCCTACCTCGGCGAGGTGCGGCACCGCGACACCCTCGGCAGCGACGTCGTGGTGCGCCGCGGCGCCCTCAACCTGATGACGAGCGGCGCCGGCATCGCCCACTCCGAGTACTCCGTCGGCGAGGACGCGACACCGCTGGACGCCCTGCAGCTGTGGGTCGCGCTGCCCGAGTCCCGCCGCCACGGCGCCCCGGCGTTCGAGCAGCACGCGGTGCTGCCTGCCGTGGCCCTGGACGCGGCGGCCGGTGAACCCGGCTCCGCGACCGTCGTGCTCGGCGAGCTGGCGGGCGTCGCATCACCGGCGACCGTGTACACGCCCATCGTCGGCGCAGAACTCGTCGTCCCCGCGGGCTCGACCGTGCGCGTGCCGCTGAACCCCGCGTGGGAGCACGCGCTGGTCGCGGTGCACGGCGAGGTCGCCGTTCCCGCTCTCGCGGCCGGCGAGTCGTCGATCGAACTCGACACCGCGCACCTGCTGTACCTCGGACTGCACCGCGCCTCGGTCGAACTGACCAGCGCCGAGGGCGCGACCCTGTTCCTCATGGGCGGCGAACCCTTCGAGGACGACATCGTGATGTGGTGGAACTTCGTCGGCCGCACCCACGAAGAGATCGTCGAGGCCCGAGAGGCGTGGGAGTCCGACAGCCCGCGGTTCGGACACGTCGTCGATCACGGCGACGAGCGGATCCCCGCGCCGCCGCTGCCGGCCGTGCGTCTCACGCGGCGCCGCCGGCGTCTGTGACGAGTGGATGCCGGGCGCCCGGCATCCACCCCACCCCGCCCGCCCGCCCGCCACGTCCCGCCCGCCACGGCCAGCGAGTTCACTTGCGCTGTTTGTACGCCGATCGCCGGAAAGGCGTACAAACAGCGCAAGTGAACCGATTCAACGGTCCAGCGACGCGAAGAGGCGCCCGGGCCGGAGCCCGGGCGCCTCTTCTGTGCTGGAACTGACTTACGGAACGTCGACCGAGACGACGGTGCGGACATCGGAGTTGCCGTAGCGGACGACGCCGAGGTAGCTGCCGGACTCGAGACCCGACCACGACAGCTCGTAGCTCGTCTTGACGGACTGCTGAGCCCCGAGCGTGTCAGGCGACGCGGTGAGCGCACCCAGACCGCCGTCAGGGGTGACCGAGGTGACGGTGGTGTTCCACGTGAACGGCTGCGTGTACGCGTACACGTCCGATCGCACTTCGTACCAGCCGGCCTCGGGCTCGACGAGCTGCACGGCCTCATCGGCCGAACCGGTCGCGGACTGCCACACCGCGGTGCGCTGACCGCCCTCGCTCTTGACCTTGTAGACGGTCAGGTCGAGGTCGGTGCCCGCCTCGTCGTTGTCCGAGTTGATCGCGAACCGCACGACGTCGGTGCCCGCGGGCACCTGGACGAACTTGACCGTGGTGCCGTCGGTCTCGGCACCGGTGGTCTCGTTGCCGTCGACGATCACGTCGGCCTTCGCAAGGCCCAGCGTGCTCAGCGGAAGGTCACCGGTGAAGCCCGGAGTGACCTCGACGGTCACGCTGCCGTCGGCGCCCGTGCCGGCGACCGACTCGGGAGCGTCGACGGCGACCGGCTTGACCGCGATGGGCGAGCGCACCGAGTTGGTGGCGCTCTTCCAGGTGAGCGATCCCGTCGTCCACTCGCCGATCGCGGCGTCGGTCGTCGTGAACGTCACGGTGAACTTCTGCGTGGCGCCCGCGGCGATCGTGAACGTCGACGGCGTGACGACGGCATCCACACCCGGCACATCGATCTGCGCCGTGTAGGTGCCGGCCTCGGTGGCCGTCACCGTGCGGGTGATCGTCTGGGTGCCGGCGAGCGCGCCGATGCCGATCGAGGCGATGTTCAGGTCGCTCGGATCGATCGGAGCGATGTTGAACACCTCTTCGTCCAGCGCGCCGTTGATGTACGCGGCCCAGTCACGGATGCCGTTCTGGTAGAGCAGGCCGGCGTTGAAGTACCGCGTCGGGTCGACGTGGCCGGCGCCCTGCGTGAACGGGTCGGTGACGGGGTTGCCCGCGTCGTCGACCAGGTCGTATGCCGTCGTCATGAGAGCGGACTTGATCTCGGACGGAGCGGCCTTCGGGTGCACGCCGAGGTACAGCGCGCCGAGACCCGCGACGTGCGGCGACGACATCGACGTGCCCGACATGATGCCGAAAGTCGGCTTCTCCTTCGGGCCGTTGTCGGTGGCCGCGAGGATCGCGACGCCGGGGGCCGAGACGTCCGGCTTGATGACGTCGCTGCCGTCCGCGAGGATCGGTCCGCGGCTGGAGAAGCCCGCGATCTGCGGCGTCGGGGTCTCGACACCGGTCACGTTCGCACCCACGAGGGTCACGGTCGGGTTCGCGGTGCCCTGCACGTAGTCCAGCAGCGCAGCACGGTACGTGTTCTGCAGGTGGACGGTCGGCACCGAGTGGAAGTCGTTGTCGAGCGAACCCGGCGTGACGTTCACGAGCACCATGCCGGTTCCACCGGCCTCGGCGACAGCCTGCGACTTCTCGACGCGGGCGTTGGAGCCGCGGTCGCAGACCACGATCTTTCCAGCGGCCTGCGCGGGGTCGATCGTGCCGAGGAAGCACAGGGCGGCCTCAGCGGGGTCGGCGCCGGCGAGCGGGATGTCACCCGCGTACACGACCGGACCGGTGATCGACTGGCCGAACGGCACCGACACCGAAGCGCCGGCCGCCTGCTGGCCGTCCCACTGGACCGTGCCCTCCCACGTGGGGACGGTGGACGCCGCGACGGTCGTGTACCACGGCGAGGCGTGGTCCGCCGTCGAGGCGTCGGGGCCGTCGTTGCCCGCGCTCACCGAGACGAAGACGCCCGCCGCGGCTGCGCCGAGGAACGCGTAGTCGTCCCAGCTGAACACCGACGTGGCCGCGCCGCCGCCGATCGAGTAGTTGATGACGTCGACGCCGTCCTCGACGGCCTGGTTGATCGCCGAGAGCAGGTCGCTGCCGGCGCAGATGTCGTCGGTGGTGACGAGGTCGTCGGGACCGTCGTAGCAGGCCTTGTAGGCCGCGACCTTGGCCGCCGGGGCGACACCCGAGATCTTGCCGAAGTCGATGCCCTCGACCGTCGTGCCGACGCCGAAGTTGCCGGCCGCCGTGCTCGCGGTGTGCGAGCCGTGCCCGGCCTTGTCGCGCGGCGACAGGAAGTCGTAGCTGAAGTCGAAGCCCGCGGCAGCGGCGCCCGCCGAGAAGTACTGACCGCCGATCAGCTTCGTGTTGTACGCGCGCTTGTCCCAGCTCTGCGCGATCGTGATCTTGCTGGTGAACTGGCCGCCGTCCGCTTTGTCGAAGACGATCGTGTCGCCGTTGACGGTGTAGGGGACGCCCTGTCCGGCCTTCTTCTTGAGCGGGTCGCCCGCGAAGGAGGGGTTCTCGGGGGCGATGCCGGTGTCGACCACGCCGACGACGATGCCCTTGCCGGCGTTGGCCACGCCGCCCATGGCATCCCACACGCCGCCCGCGCCGGTGTCGACCGAGCCGAGGCCCAGGAACTCCGTGGAGGGTGTCGCGGTCGGGTGATAGATCTCATCGGGGAACACGCCGAGCACGGCCTTGTCGCCGGCGAGCTTGTTCGCCTGCGCGGCGGTGAGCTCTGCCGAGAAGCCGTTGGTGACGACCCCGTAGTTGGCGTCGGCGGTGACGCCCGCGTCGGCGGCGACCTTGTCCTGCTGCTTCTTGAGGTGCGCGAGGTAGGCCTTGGAGTTCGCCGACTGCGCGTCGAGCTGCTTGCCCGTGTCGGGCTTGGTGCGCTGGATGCCGTTCGTGCCGCCTTCGTAGGTGGCCAGCGACGACTCCTTCAGCAGGACGATGTAGTGGCCGTCCGTCGCGTCGGTGAGAACCGGGGTGTTCACCTCCTCGGGTGCCGCGCCGAAACTGGCTGATGCTGTACCCGTGAACAGGGCGGCGAGTGTGACGACCGCAGCTGCTCTCAGGGAGGTTCGACCCATTAGTGGCCCTCCGATTTGTCATGCTGGAAGTGGCTGCGCCACATCGTTGGGGCGCAGCTCGCTCAAACGTAACTCCCAGGCGAATCTCAGTAAATGAGAAGCGCGTGAGAAACGCAATGGCCCGGGCCAGTACGCTGGGCAGGTGGCCCCCCGAACCCGACTTTCGACGAGCGTTCTGCTCACCTGCGCGGCGATCGGTGTCGCGACGGGTGCTCTGCAGGCGATCGCCGGAGCCGTCAGCGGACCGGTCACCGTCGTCGCCCCGATCGTCTACGGACTCGTGCTCGGCGTCCACGTGCTGCCGGGCGTCGTCGCCCAGGAGCTGCTGCGACGCCCGTGGGTGGCGCTCATCACGCATCTCGTCGCCGCCCTCGTCGCGAGCGCTGTGGTGCCGCTCTGGATCGGCCGGTACATCGGCACCGCGATCCTCATCGGCGGGCTGCAGGAGCTCATCGCCGCGACCTCGCGGTACCGCAAGTGGGACGCGTGGCGGTTCTTCCTGTCCGCGGTCATCGTCGGCGCGATCATCGCGGCCGCGATCTGGTTCGCCGCCGACGTCACGAAGTTCCCGGTGTGGGGGCAGATCGTCTACGTCGCTCTCTTCGTGGTCGGCCCCGTCGCATGGACGGCGGTCGGCCTCGCGATCGGTCGTGCGCTGCGCCGCGCCGGCATCGCCCGCCGCAGCCGCGGCTGACACCCCGCACCCTCGCGCGTCCAGCGCGCTCGGCCGCCGGCATCCACTGAATCGGTTCACTTGCGCTGTTCGTACGCGATTCGCGTCGATTCGTGTACAAACAGCGCAAGTGAATCGGCTCGTCGGGAACGGGGCCGGCAAGGTAGGTTAGGAAAGCCTTAGTTTGCTTCGTCGATCGGATGCCGCGTGCCTGCTGCCGAACCGCTGCTGCGGGTGCGCGCGCTCGGTGTCATCCACGACGGCGAGTCCGTCCCGGCGCCGGCCGACGTGTCGTTCGACATCGCGCCGGGCGAGGTCGTGCTGCTGCTCGGTCCGAGCGGGTCGGGCAAATCGACCCTCACATTGACGCTCAACGGACTGCTGCCGCAGTCGGTCCCGGCGACCGTGACCGGATCGGTGCACGTCGACGGATTCGACACCCGGACGACGCCGGTCGCCGAGCTGAGCACGCGGGTCGGGATGGTCTTCCAGGATCCTGACGCGCAGCTGGTGACCGGAACGCTGCTGGACGAGGTGGCCTTCGGCCCCGAGAATCTGCGGATGCCGGTGGCCGAGGTGCTGGAGCGCGCCGAGGCCGCGCTGCGCCGCGTGGGACTGTGGGAGCGCCGTGCCGAGAACCCCGACCGGCTGTCGGGCGGCGGCCGGCAGCGGCTCGCGATCGCGTGCGCCCTCGCGATGGGATCGCCGCTGCTCGTGCTCGACGAGCCGACCGCCAACCTCGACCCCGCGGGGATCGAGGACGTCTACGCCGCCCTGGCCGAGCTCGTCGCCGCCGGCGACCGCGCGATCCTGCTCGTCGAGCACAACCTCGACGCCGCCGTCGGCTTCGTCGATCGCGTCATCGTCCTCGACCAGGGCGGCCTGCTCGCGTTCGACGGCACCGTCGATCACGTGCTGCGCGACCACGCAGCGGAACTGCACGCCATGGGCGTGTGGCTGCCGGTCTCGGCGATCGCCGCGCTGCGCCTGCGTCGCGCCGGGTTCGCCCTCGATCCGCTGCCGTTGACGCCCGACGAGCTGCACGAGGCCTTGGACGCGGCGTCCGGGCCGTCGATCGCGCCCGCCGCGACGGCATCCCAGGGGGCCGGGCACGACGAGCCCGCCGCATCCCCCCCGCTCATCACCGTCCGCGGCCTCACGCTGCGACGCGGGCGCAGCGAGGTCCTGCACGGCATCGACCTCGACGTGCCGCGCGGGGCTTTCGTCGCCGTGGTCGGCGCGAACGGCGCGGGCAAGACGTCGCTGATCCAGGCGCTCGCGGGCGTCGTCGCCCCACCCAAGGGCACGGTGCACGTCGACGGGCTCGACGTCGGCCGCGCCGATGCGCGCACGCTGAGCTCGCGCATCGGGTTCGTGTTCCAGAACCCCGAGCACCAGTTCATCGCGCACACCGTGTACGACGAGATCGCGCACGGGCTGCGGCTGCAGCACCTGCCCGATGACCAGGTCCGCGCGCGCACCGAAGCCCTGCTGGACCGCTTCGGGCTGACCGCCAAGGCCGACAGCCACCCCTTCCTGCTGTCGGGCGGGCAGAAGCGCCGTCTCTCGGTCGGCACCGCGCTGGTCGCGGGCGCACCGGTGCTGGTGCTCGACGAGCCGACGTTCGGGCAGGACCGCGCCCGCGCCGACGAGCTGCTGTCGCTGCTGTCGGAGCTCAACGCCGAGGGCACGACGATCGTCGTCGTCACGCACGACATGCAGCTGGTCACCGACCACGCCGACCGCACGGTCGTGCTGGCGGACGGCCGCATCCTCGCCGAGGGACCGACGGCCGAGGTGTTCGCCGACGACGAGCTCATCCGGCGCGCCGGCCTGCGCCCACCGCCGCTGCGGCGCGCGCTGCGCGGGCTGGCGCGGCATCCCGGACTCTCGCAGATCACGCGCCTCGCCGACCTTCCCGGGCGCGTGAGCGGAGGTGCGGCATGACCGACGCCGGACCCATCACCGCCGCCACGGCCGTGCGCAGCCCGGTCGACCCGTACGCGGGACGGGTGGCCGCATCCCCCGTCCGCTTTCTGTACGGACTGAATCCGCTGGCCAAGCTCGCGGGCCCGCTTCCGGCGATCGTGCTGCTGGTGTTCGTGAGGGATGCCGCCACCCCGGCCGCGTTCCTGCTGCTGGCGTACCTCGTGCTGCTGGTGGGCGTGAACTTCACGCGGCGCCTCGCTGCGGTGCTGCTGCTGGCCGTGCCGCTCAGCACGCTCGTGATCGGCTTCGGATTCGCGCTGTGGACCGACGCGTCGCGCGTGGACCAGTCGGTCGTGGTGTGGCAGATCGGCGGCTGGACGATGTACGGCGGTGCGCTCGCGGCCGGGTTCGCGACCGGCCTGCGGCTGGCGTCGATCGTCGCGCTGACGCTGATCGCCGGACTGTCGACCACCGGGCCCGACCTCGTGCGGGCGAGCGTGCAGCAGCTGCGCGTGCCGTACCGCATCGGGTACACGGCGCTGGCGGCGTTCCGCTTCGTGCCGCGGTTCGGGCACGAGCTCGACGTCATCCGGCAGGCGCACCGGGTGCGCGGCGCGCACGGCGGACGCGGCCCGTTCGCGGCGCTCGCCCGGTGGTTCGGGTACATCGTGCCGCTGCTGGCAGGGGCGATCCGTCACGCCGAGCGCGTCGCGCTGGCGATGGACGCCCGCGCGTTCGGCGCGCACCCCGACCGCACCGAACGCCACCTCGTGCCGTGGCGCGTGCGCGACACCGTGTTCGTGCTGACCTTCTGGGCGGTCTCGGCCGCACTGTTCGCCGCGCTCTTCCCGTGGGGGCTCGCGTGACGCGCGCCCACCCGAACCCCGACCGAAACGGAGCATCCTGATGGCCCCGGCCCCTCGCCTCGTCAAGCCCGAGACCGCCGGTCTCGTGCATCTCACCGTGCTGCGCACGCAGCAGCTGTCGCCGCACTGGATCCGCGTCACGCTCGGCGGCGGCGAGATCGACCGGTTCCGGCCGATGGGCTACGACCAGTGGTTCCGCATCTTCCTGCCGCTCGGCGGCGATGCGGGTCTGGAGCGCATCCCCGCCAAGGCGAACAAGCTGTTCGGCTACCTCAAGTACCTGCGCATCCCCGACGGCATGCGGCCCGTCATGCGCAACTACACCGTCCGCGAGTTCCGCTCCGCGACGGCGACGGCGGGCGCCGAGCTCGACGTGGACTTCGTGGTGCACGGCTCGGCCCACGACGGCACGGCGGGTCCCGCGTCGCGCTGGGCGCAGTCGTGCCGGGCAGGCGAGAGCGTCGTCGTGATCGACGAGGGCCTGTCGTTCAACCCGGCGCGCGGCACCGACCGTGTCGTACTGGTGTCGGACGAGACCGGCCTGCCGGCGGTCGCGGGCATCTGCGCGTCGCTGCCGTCCGATGCCTCCGGCCTTGCGATCGTCGAGGTGCCCTCGGCCGACGACGCGCTGGAGTTCCCCCACCCGGCGGGTGTCACCGTGCGCTTCATCGTGCGAGAGGGCGACGTCAAGCCGGGCACGCTCGCCCTGGAGGCGCTGCAGCAGGCCGCGCTGCCGGCATCCCCCTTCCACGCCTACGTCGTCGGCGAGCAGGCACTCGCGACCGACGGGCGCCGCCACCTCGTCGGCGAGCGCGGAGTGCCGAAGGACCAGGTGAGCTTCATCGGCTACTGGCGGGTCGGCGCCGCATCGCCCGCGCCCAAGTCGCAGCGCGCCGCCGTCGAGGCCCACTCGTGAGCCGCGCGACGACCGCGTACCTGCTCACGTGCGCGGCCATCGGCGTCGCCGGCGGCATCATGCTGTGGGGTGCGACCGCACTGTCGAGCGTGCTGTTCGCCGTCGTGCCGTTCGTGTCGGTGGCACTCGCGGGCCTGTGGCTGATGCCCGCGGTGATCGCGCTGCGCCTCATCGAACGCCCGCTGGCGGGCCTTCTGGTCGGGCTCATCTCTGGACTCGTGGTGTTCCCGTACCTCGCCACCAACCTGTGGTGGGCGTTCTTCGCCGAGCTGCCGTTCCTGATCGCCCTGTACCGCAGCTGGCGGACGTGGCAGTACTACGCCGGCGCCGCGTTCGTGGGCGTGCTGTACCCGATCCTCGCGGCGGTGTCGTTCGACCTCGCGTCGATGACCGTCGGAGCGCAGATCGGCTTCTACGCTCTGTCGGTCGCCAGCTGCGTCGGCGGCACGGCGCTCGGCATCCTCATCGCCGACCGGCTGCGCAAGGCCGGCGTCGCGAAGCTCGCGCGTCGCCGCGGTCTCGCCGGTCGCGGCCTCGGTCGCGGCAGCGGCCCCGCCGGCCAGCACTGACCCGCCAACCTCTTCTGCTCCGCGGTCGCCTTCTGCGTCTGGCCCGTTCGTCCGCGCGCAGTTTGTGACTGCGGAGCAGATCTCTCTCTCTTAGGCTCCGCAGTCACAAAACGCGAATGAGCGCGCTGCGGGGAGGCGGTTTGTGACTGCGGAGCCACGGGCCCGCCGGCGGCACTGATGAGAACAGTGGATGCCGCCACCCGGGGCCTCAGTGAAGGCCCGGGTGGCGGCATCCCCCCTTCGACAGGCTCAGGAACCGACAGGCTCAGGGACCGACGGGCTCAGCCCGACGTCAGCGCTTGCCGACGATCTGGCGCGACACGATGTCGCGCATGATCTCGTTGGTGCCGCCGTAGATGCGGTGCACGCGGGCGTCGAGGTAGGCGCGGGCGATCGGGTACTCGGTGATGTAGCCGTAGCCGCCGTGCAGCTGCACGCCGATGTCGAGCACCTCGGCCTCGCGGTCGGTCGACCAGAACTTGACCTTCGCGGCCTCTTCGGCCGTCAGCTTCTGGTCCTTGTAGAGCATCATGGCGCGGTCGTTGTAGACCCAGGTGACGTCGACGGTCGTGGCCATGTCGGCGAGGTTGAACCGCGTGTTCTGGAAGTCGGCGATCCGCTCGCCGAAAGCCTCACGGCTGAGCACGTAGTCGCGCGTCCAGTGGAACGCGGCCTCGCAGGCGGCAGCGGCGGCGACGCCGATCGACAGGCGCTCCAGCGGCAGGTTCATCATGAGCTGGATGAAGCCGAGGCCCTCCTTGCCGCCGATGAGGTTGGCGTCCGGCACGAACACGTCCGTGAACGAGAGCTCGGCGGTGTCCCAGCCGTGGAAGCCCATCTTCTCGAGCTTCTTGCCGTGGTCGAAGCCCGCCATGCCGTTCTCGAGGATCAACAGGCTGAACGCGTCGGGGCGGTTGCCCTCGCCGGTCTTCACGAACGTCACGACGATGTCGGCGGTCTTGCCCGACGAGATGAACGTCTTGGCGCCGTTGACGATGTAGCCGCCGTCGACCTTCTTGGCGGTCGTCTTGATGCCGCGCAGGTCCGAGCCCGCGCCCGGCTCGGTCATCGCGAGGGCGCCGAGGATCTCGCCGGTCGCCATCCCGGGGAGCCACTTCTCCTTCTGCTCCTGCGTGCCCATGTGCACGATGTACGGCACGGCGAGGTCGTCCTGGATGCCGAGCGCACCGGCGAGCGAGCCGAGGCCGGCGCCGATGGTCTCTTCGAGCACGATCGCGCGGAAGCGGTAGTCCTGCAGCATGCCGGCGCCGCCGAACTCCTCGGGCACGCTCAGGCCGATGATGCCGGCCTCGCCCGCAGCGAGCATGGTCGCACGGTCGATCTCGCCGTCGGCATCCCACTGCTTGCGCTTCTCTTCGGTGCCGTAGCGCTTGATGAACTCCTTGACCACGTCGCGGAACGCCTCGTGGTCCTCGTCGTAGATGTCGCGCTCCATGTGCGCCTTCCTCTCGTCAGTGCTCTTCGCTGAGGCGGAGAGATTGAATCCCAAGAGGAATGGTACTCAGTTTCACTGAGCGTGTGGATGCTGCCGACTCCGGTGGAACGGTCAGCCCAGGTAGTCCGGCGCGGCCTCGAGTCCGAAGAACTCCTCCAGCGAGGTCCACCCGCCGTCGTGGTAGGCCTTGGCGAGTTCGGGACCGACGTAGCGCAGGTGCCACGGCTCCGGCGTGTAGCCGGTGACCGGCGTCGCGCCTTCGACGTAGCGCACGATCCAGCCGTGCTCCCACGCGTGCGCGGCGACCCACTGCCCCTGCGGCGTGGCGGCGAGTCCGTCCAGGCTCGTGCAGCCGCCCGCACACGCCACGACGTCGGCGCTGAGGCCGAGCTGGTGCTCGCTGTACCCGGCGCGCGCGCTGACCTGGTCGGCCCGCTCGCCGCGTTCGGCGAAGTGCCGCCCGTACGTCTGCTGCTGCGTCTGGTACGAGCGGAACCCGCTCTCCAGCGCGAGCTCGCCGGCACCGGCGTCGCGCGCCGCGGTCACGAGCGCAGACAGCGCGGCCGCGGCATCCGCCCGCAGCGCGCCCCCCTCGATGTTCCGCACGCCGTCGGGCAGCACCAGGCTGTTCGGCCGGTAGTCGATCGGATTGGCGGGGCGATGCTTGTCGAGCACGGTCCAGATGCGCGACGAGTCCGACAGGTCGACGCACGGCGCGCGACCCTCGACGACGGCCGCCCGGAACGCCTCGCCCCCGCCCGCCGCGACCACGACGCCCTCGTCGTCACCGGTCTGAAGCGCGCTCGCGAAGGTCGACAGCGTGCACAGATCAGCGGCGGGCGGCGACTGCTCGACATCCGGCACGGGCAGCTGCTCGACGGCGGGCGGTGCGGCGCTCAGAGCCGCCGCGGCGTCGGATTGCTCGCCCGGCGGCGCCATGATCGCGGTCACCGCGGCGGATGATCCGAGCAGCAGCGCCGCCCCGGTCGCGAGGCCCGCGACCAGCGCGATGCGTCGCGTCATCCGGCGCGGTCGCACGTGCCGCGCCGGCGTCGCCGCCTCGGCGACGAGATCGCCGAGCACCGGCGGTGCGGAGCCGCCTGCCTCGGGGGCGAACGGGACGGCGGGTGCGGCTTCGACCGCCGCGGCGCCGTTCGAAGGGGCGATGGATGCCGTCACGCCGCTGCCGACCGTCGACGCCGGTCCGACGGTCAGCACCGGCGCGGTGTCGACGGTGAACAGCGGCACGGTGTCGGTCGATGAAGGGACCAGGGGCTCGGCGGTCGACCGATCCGCGTCGAGCGAGGCCCGCCGGATGGCGTCGTCGCCGACCGGATGCGCGGTCGCCCGGGCACGACGCTCCGCCTCTTCGCGCATCGCTCGGGCGGCGCGACGAGTCTCGGGGGCGGCTCGGGGGGTGGCGAGCCCGCCAGGCTCCGTCACGTCTGCCATTCTGGCCGCGACGACCTGATTTGGCCAGGCGGATAAGGCCTTTGCGCGCAGTGTTCTAGCGTCGCGGCATTGCACCTTGACTTAAGTTCGAAGCTTTGTTCTGATGAATGCATGCGTTGGCAGGGGCAGGAGCTGGGTGTGGCGGATGCCGCCGCGCTGCCCGGCATGGAACAGCTCAATGGACTGGTGCGGTCGGTGACGACACCCGAGTTCGCCGGCGTGACGTTCCATGAGGTGCTCTGCAAGTCCGCCCTCAACCATGTGCCGAGCGCGTCCGCGATGCCGTTCGACTGGACCGTGAACCCGTATCGGGGCTGCAGCCATGCATGTGTCTACTGTGTGCATCCTGACACGCTCGTGTTGATGGCGGACGGTCGGAGCAAGCGGATCGCCGATGTGCAGGCGGGCGACGAGGTCGTCGGAACTCGTCGCGAAGGCTCCTACCGACGCTACGTCCGCTCGACAGTGACCGCCCAGTGGGGCACGCGCAAACGGGCGTATCGCGTGACTCTGGCAGACGGGACCCAGCTCGTCGCGAGCGGCGATCATCGTTTTCTGACGGAGCGCGGTTGGAAGTACGTGCGTCCCGCCGACTCTGGTCAGCGCCCATACCTCACGACGAAGAACAAGCTCCTGGGTTTCGGAACGGGCGGCTTCGATGTGGTGCCGGTCCAGACGGAGGAGTACCGCCGCGGCTACCTCACTGGGGTGATCCGCGGCGATGCATCGATGCTCAAGCGTGAGTATCCACGTTCGAACGGGAACGGAAGCTACGTCGCATACCGATTCCGGCTCGCGCTGGCAGATTCCGAGGCGTTGGAGCGGTCGCAGGACTTCCTTGAGCGCTCTGGCGTGGCGACGAATCAGCGTCGATTCGCTGTAGCCACGGCCCGACGGCGGGAGATGAATGCCATCTTCACCTCCCGCGGTGCCGACTTCGAGGCGATAACGGCGCTCATCGATTGGCCTGCCACGCAGTCTCCCGAATGGTCGCGAGGGTTCCTGGCCGGCATCTTCGATGCTGAGGGAAGCTGCAGCCGCGGCATACTCCGCATCACCAACGGGAACGAGCAGATGCTCGCGGCGACCATGACGGCGCTCGCGGCTCACCGGTTCAAATGCGTACGCGAACCGATGCGTCCCAACGGCGTCAGCAGTATCCGCCTGCTCGGCGGGATGCCCGCCCGCCGACGATTCTTCGATCTCGTGCAGCCGGCAATCACTCGCAAGCTGAACCTGATCGGCGATGCAGTCAAGTCGGATGCGCCGTTGCGGGTGGTGTCGATCGAAGACCTTGGCGAGACGATCGACATGGTCGACATCACCACCTCGACGGGCGACTTCATCGCCAACGGCGTCGTCAGCCACAACTGCTTCGCGCGGGGGACGCACGAGTACCTCGAGCTCGACGCGGGGCGCGACTTCGACACCCAGGTCGTCGTCAAGGTCAACGTCGCAGAGGTGCTGCAGAAAGAGCTGCGGCGCGGCAGCTGGCAGCACGAGCCGGTCATGCTCGGCACCAACACCGACCCCTATCAGCGCGCCGAGGGGCGCTACAAGCTCATGCCGGGCATCGTGTCGGCGCTCACCGACTCGGGCACGCCGTTCTCGATCCTCACCAAGGGCACCCTGCTGCGGCGCGACCTGCCGCTGCTGACGCAGGCCGCCGGCGAGGTGCAGGTCTCACTCGCGATGTCGATCGCGGTGTTCGACGACGAGCTGCAGCACCTCATCGAGCCAGGCACGCCCACTGCGACCGCCCGGCTGGAGTCGGTGCGCGCGGCGACCGAGGCCGGCTTCCGGGTCACGGTGTTCCTGATGCCGATCATCCCGCACCTCACCGACTCGATCGCGGCGATCGACCACGCCCTCAGCCGCATCAAGGCCGCCGGCGCGGTACGCGTCGTGTACGGAGCCCTCCATCTGCGCCCGGGGGCGAAGCAGTGGTTCCTGCAGTGGCTGGGCGAGCAGCATCCCGAACTGGTCTCTTCGTACCGCGGCCTCTACCCCGGCGCGACGGCGACGGCGCCGAAGGCCTACCGGTCGTGGCTGGCGAAGCGGGTGCGTCCGCTGCTGCGCGTGCACGGTCTCGACGGGCGCGCCGAGGACGACAGCCCGCGCGGCGAGCCGGTCGCGGGCCTCGCGTCGCGGGCGGACGCCCGTGCGGCGCAGACGATCATCACGACCTCGCGCGGCCGCGCGGCGGCGGGTCTTCGTGCGCCGGCCCGGGCCGCCGGAAGCGCGGCGGACGAGGCATCCATCCGGCTCTTCTGAGGCGTCATTCGCCGGCGTCGCGCTGCCGGCGCGCCTCGGCCGACCGCGCCCACACCTGCCGCTGGTGCCGCGACGCCCTGCGGACGACGTACGTGCGGCGGGTGGGCCGACTGCCGTCGCGCCTGGGGAGCTCACCGCGGGCGGCGCGAACGAGGTAGCCGGCGCTGTCGAGCGCGAGCTTTCCCCCACCCAGGATGCCCAGGCACGCACCGATGAGCGCCAGCCAGAACGGCGTCGGCTTCGCGATCCCGACCGTCTCGAAGATGCCGGTGCCGGCCCGCAGCTCCTGCACGAGCAACGTCACGCAGAGCACGATCAGCCCGAGCCCGAAGACCACCATCACCACCGACGCGATCACGCCGCCGGTGGTGAGCACCTCTCTGGGTCGCAGCCTTCGCACCGTCCGATTCTGCCGCAGGCCGCGACGAGCACCCACGCCCCCGACCCTCAAGTGGCGCACAATGCGGCATCCCGAGGCACGAAGCAACCCTTGGCGCCACCCGAACCACGGAGGACGGGCGGCCCACACGTGCGTCAGGGCACCAGAACCTCGCTCGGCGCGGGCGCGGGCGTGGGTGCGGGCAACGCGGACTCGGGCGTGGGCGCGGGGGTGCGCGCCACGTCCGACGCGTCCGCCGTCACGAAGTCCACCACGGCATCGAGCACGACGTCTGCGGCGAGGATGCGATTGTGCCCGAAGCCCGCCGTCGGCAGCAGCGCCGCACCCGGGTTCGCCGACGCGATGCGCAGGGCTTCGCCGAACGGCACGAGGCGGTCGCCCTCGTCGTGTGCGATGAGCAGCGGCATGTCGGGCGGCAGTGGGCGCCGCACGGCCGACAGCCACGCGAACGGGTCGGGATCCCCGGCGAAGTACCGCGCCGCGAAGCGCTCGCGCAGCCGAGCGCTGACGGCGTCGGAGTGACCGAGCATCAGCTGGAACTCGCGCAGCACCTCGTCCGCGTCGGCCAGGGCCGAGATCGTGACCACGCGTGCGGCATCCACCCCTCCTGCGACACCGACGAGCGTCGCCAGTCCGCCGAACGAGTGGCCGATGATCGCGTCGAACGCGCCATGCCGCGTCTGCAGCTCGGCGAAGATGTCGAGCCAGTCCGCCAGATAAGAGTGACGCCCGGGCGATCCGCCGTGCGCCGGGGCGTCGAACGCGACGACGCGGTAGCCCTCGGCGACGAGTTCACGCACGAGTGCCGAGAACTGGCTGGCGCGGCCGATCCATCCGTGCGCCAGCACCACGGTGCGCGGGCCGCGCCCCCACTCGTAGACGACGACGTCAGCGCCGCGTCTGTCGATGCCGGGAATGCCGATGGTGCGGCGCCGTGCGAGCGACATCGTGGGGGAATCGTCGGCCGTCACCGGGCGAGGCCGGGCGACATGGCCGAAGAACGGCATCGCGGCCGCAGCGCCCAACCGGGGCGAGATCGCGCCGGCCGTTCGGACGACCGCGGACGAGAGGCTGAGTGCGGGATTCATGATGCTCCGATCCGAAGAATACGAACGATCGTACTTATGAATACGAACGATCGTACGGTAACCTCGGAACGTGACACAAGCCCCGATCGATCGACGTCGTGCCCGCGGCGACGAGTCGCGACGCGCCGTGCTCACCCACGCGATCGACACCGCGACCGTGGAGGGTCTCGACGGCCTCACGATCGGGCGACTAGCCGACGCATCCGGCCACAGCAAGAGCGGCATCGCGACGCTCTTCGGCTCGAAAGAGCAGCTGCAGCTCGCCGCGGTCGCCGCAGCGCGCGAGGTGTTCATCGACACCGTGACGACGCCGGCGCGCGCCCGTACGCCGCGAGGGCTGGTGCGCGTGTGCGCTCTGCTCACCGACTGGCTGACCTACTCGCGGGAGCGGGTGTTCCGCGGCGGCTGCTTCTTCGCCGCTGCCTCCGTCGAGTTCGCCGCCAAGCCTGGCACCGTGCGCGACGCCGTCGTCGCCGCCGACCAGGAGTGGGAGGACTACCTCACAGCCAGCCTCGAGCACGCGATGGCCGCCGGCGAGCTGCCTCTCCTCGATGACGCCCGACAGCTGACGTTCGAGATGGTCTCGCTGCTCGAGTCCGCCAACACGCGCTCTCTGCTGTACGAGAGCGTGGAACCGTACGAGCGCGCCGCAGTCGCGCTCCGGTCACGACTGGTCGCCCTCGGCGGCGATCCCGCGCTCGTCGCGACGATCGGGTCGCCGACCGCCTGACGCCTCGCCGAGTGGATGCCGGGCGTCCGGGATCGCGCGCCTTCGAGGCCCCGCGCGGCGTGAAGTGGACGCGCAGGGGCGTCGGGAGCATCCACTCGCCTCCGTTCGTGCGCGCACAGCACAGGAAGTCCTGCCGGACAGGACGCGCCACGGCAGCACGCGAAGGCGGGCGCCCCCGCAGGAGCGCCCGCCGATGCCGAGTGCTCAGCGCTTCCAGGGGCTGTGCTTGCCGCCGGGGACGTCGTTGCGGCTCCACCACTGCGCCGTGTAGGTCACGCCGCCGTAGACCACCTGGTCGCCCTTGTCGTAGATGCGGTCGGCGTACCAGGACTGCACCGTCGCCGGGTCGACGCCGCACGCGGTGAGCGTCGACCACGGGCCCTTCGCGGACGCCCCGGGCACATCGCCCTTCGCGTACCACTGCGCCTCGAACACGCGGCCGTCGAGGAACACGAGTTCGCCGCCACGGTAGGTGGTGCGGGCGTTCCAGGGCGTTGACGCGGCACCGGACGTCGCCGCGCAGTCGAGCTTCGCGGGACCGGCGACCGGTCCGGCCGCGGCTGCGCGCAGCACGGCGGCCGAGGCGGCCGGAAGGTCGCCCGCGACGTCGTTGCCGACCTCCCAGAAGTCGACGCCGCCGAGCCCCTTGGAGAGCGCCCACGCGGCCTTCTCGGCGACCGCGGTCTCGTCGTCGAACGACCAGAACTGGCGGTTCGCGGCGTCGTAGCCCCAGGTCGCGTCGAAGCGCCCGTCGGCGGTGTACTCGTGGTGGATCTCGAGGTCACGAGCCTTGAGCTGGTCCCATGTGATCTGCGTCAGTCCAGAGCCGGAGGCGGTCCACGGCTCCGGCTCGGCGTCCGACCAGCCCTGGCCGTATGCGGCGAGGCCGAGGTTCAGCTGCGACGGGTCGACGCCGGCGTTCACGTACGAGGCGACGACGGTGTCGAGCCCGAGGCCCCAGTTGTGGGCCGGGTCGCCGTACACGTTGCCCTGGTGGCCGGTCTGCGGCGTCCACGAGCCCCACAGGTCGTAGCCCTGCAGGTTCGCGAAGTCGAGGTACTCGAACAGCTCGGGGTCGTTCCAGCCCCCTGCGGCGATCTGGGTCGGACCCGCCGGCAGGAACGCCGAGATCTCGTAGTCGCGTCCCGTCTCGCTCTCGACGGCGTCCAGCTGCGCGCGCAGCTCTTTCACGAACGCGAGGAAGTTCGCCTTGTCATTGACGGGGTCGACGGTGTTGCCGACCTCTTGCGCCCATTCCGGCGCACCCGGCCACTCCCAGTCGAGGTCGAAGCCGTCGAAGACGCCGGCGGCCGCGCCCGCCCCGCCGCGGCCGCCGATCACCGGCAGGTTGCCGCGGATGTACAGGTCGATGCACGAGCTCGCGAGCGCGGAGCGGCTCTCGGCCGTGGCGACGGCCTTCGAGAACGACTTCGACCACGACCAGCCGCCGAGCGACACGCTGACCTTGAGGTCGGGGTACAGGCGCTTCAGCTGGGCGAGCTGGTTGAAGTTGCCGGCGAGCCTCTGCTTGGCCGAGTCGGCGATGCCGAGCACGGACTGCTCGGCGGTGAACGCGTGCACGAAGTCGCTGTCGGCGTCGCCGGCGGTGTCGGTCTGGCCGGCGCCGGGGGCAGGGGTGTCCGAGATGAAGCACGTGTACGGCTGCACGCCGTCGAGGCCGTTCGCGCCCGCGGCGCGGGCAGCGTCGAGCGCGGCCTGATCTCCGGCGATGTTGCCGAACGAGTAGTTGAGGTGGGTGAGGTTCGCGGCGGCACCGCCGTCGACGAGCACCCGCTTGACCGTGGCCTGCGCCTCGCCGGTGGCTCGCCACTGCCCGTAGTACCCGACGTTGCGGTAGCCGTTGATCGCAGTGGTCGGCGTCGCGTCCTCGGGCGCCGCGAGCGCCGGCGGGGCGGCGAGCAGGCCGAGCGCGAGAGCGCCCGTGACGGCTCCGGTGAGGGCGGCGGCGAGCGCCGGCTTTCGGTGTCTGGACACGCAGAACTCCTTCGTCGTGGGTGTGCGGCATCCATCGCGCTAATTAGGTAAGCATCCTAACAAATGCCATGCCACAATTCTGGCACTGAAGGCCCGTCGACCGGAAGAGCGAAGAGTGGATGCCGGCGGCCGCACCCGGCGGAAGGCCCCGATTCAGGATGCCGGGGTGATGGTGACGGTCTCGGCGCCCGGATCGATCGTGAAGGAGAGCACGCGGGTGGCGGCATCCCACTCGACGACCTCGCCGCCGTCGACGACACCGCCCTGCGGGAAGCGGTCGGCGGGAAGATACGCCTCGCTCGTGGGGTGGGAGCCGTCGGAGCCGGAGCCGTCTGAGTCGCCGTCGAAGTGCAGGACGAGCTCGCCGTCGCGGACCGTCCACGACGAGACCGGTCCCGCCACCACGCGCGGGTACGGGCGCTCGATGGTGCCGATGAGGTTGCGGGGAGTGCCGTCGGTCTCGTACGGTCCCCAGCTGCCGGGGTCGCGCGACCAGTACACGACGCCCATGCCGGCGGCATCCGCGGTGCGATAGACGAGGTCGACGTAGTCCAGCGCGCCGGGCAGCGTCGTGTCGAGCCCGAACTCGCCGAGGATCACCGGCACACCGCCCAGCGCCTCGGCGGTGCGCAGCGTGTTCGACGCCCACGCCGACACGGTGCCCTTCACGAGATCGCGGCTCGCGCCGGAGAACCCGTCGCCCAGGTCCATCGGCAGCGGGTACAGGTGCGGGCAGAACGCGATGCGCGGCTCGCCCTCACGGGCGTCCGCGATCGCGCCGAGCCCGCTCGGCAGGCCCCAGTTGAAGCCGAGGGCCTGCGGCTCGACGCACACCCACGTGTCGGAGTCCACTTCGCGGATCGCGTCGGCGGTGCGCTGGTACAGCGACGTCAGCGGGCCGGCCTCGAACGCGGGGCCCTGCACCGTGCCGCCGTACGGCTCGTTCATGAGGTCGTAGGCGACGACCGCGGGCTCGTCGGCGAAGCGATCGGCGACCGCGCGCCACGCGTTCGCATAGTGCTCGGCCAGCTCGGGGTGTTCGCCGGTGGTGTTCCAGAAGTTGTCGAAGGCGCGGATGACGCCGGGTTCGAGGTAGTAGAGCTCCCACATGTCGTGGTCGGCGACCGGCAGCCCGTCCATGTCGGTCGCCCATGCCGGGGCGCCGTTGCCGGTGTCGCCGTCCGGCGTGATGGCACCGCTCCACAGGTCCTGATGCATGTCGAGCATCACGTGATAGCCGCGGTCGGCGTACCACCCGACACGTTCGGCGACGTCGTCGAGATAGCCCTGGTCGTACTCCCCCGGCTCGGGCTCGACCTTGCGCCACGAGATCAGGAACCGCACGAAGTCCGTGCCGGTATCGGCATACTCCGCGACCAGATCGTCCTCGGTGAACTCGGGCATGCCGTCGGGCGCCGACTTCGAGCTCGACGCCGTGTTGAATCCGTTCGCCACGATCGCGCGCCCGTCGTCGTCCTCGACGAACGAAGAGGCGGATGCCGGACCAGGCGTCCGCAGCGCGGCCGCTGCTCCCCCGACCACCACCATCGCGCCGAGAGTGATCGCCAGGATGGCGCGCGGACCGAGCATGGGGGACCGTCCTCTCCGACGGGGCCGTCGCGGGTCGGGGGGTGTGAACCCGCGCGCAACGGAGGCTATCATCGACCGGTGCCGACGAAGACACCCCCCGCTCTCGGCCGCTCCGACGTGGCCACGCTCGTCATGCTGCTCGTCGTCGCGGTGCTGGCCGGCATCTGGCCGCTCACCGGGACGCTCACCACGTGGGTCCCGTACATCGCGATCCCCGCGGCTGCGGGTCTGCCGTTCCTGTGGCCACCGCTGCGACTCATGCCGCTCGGCGAGACCACGTGGGCGTTCTGGATCGCCGACACGGTCGGCGTCCTCGTGATGCTGGCCGTGGCGTGGGCGATGCTGCGCGCCGCGTCCCGCAAGCGCCTTCGCCCGCACGCCGGCCGCGCCTTCGGCCGAGGGATGTGGGTGACGATCGTGGCGATGATCGCGGGCAACCTCGTGCGCGCGGTCTTCATGAGCTTCGCGGTGCATGCCGATCTCGGCACGTATCTCGCGACACTGGCCGCCGGCATCCTGATCTCCGCCCTCACGGCGATCGTCCCCGGCCTGCTGGTCGGCGCCGTGGCCGCGCTCGTCAGCGCGACGGCCCGCAGCGCACGGGTGGCCTGACACACTCCGCCCCGACACGCTCCGCAGTCACTTTCCACCTCCCGCACGTACGCGAAGTGGCCGATCGTGACTGCGGAGCTGCCTTCCGCGCCGATCAGAGGGTGTCGCCGGGGCGGAACTCCGTGAAGGGGGCCTCGATGTCGGCACGGTCCAGCAGCTCTTCAAGACGCGCGCGTCGCGCACGCGTCACGAGCGTCACGACCGTTCCTTCGCGCCCCGCGCGTCCGGTGCGTCCCGAGCGGTGCAGATATGTCTTGTACTCGTCGGGCGGGTCGGCCTGCACCACGAGATCGATGTCGTCGACGTGGATGCCACGCGCGGCGACATCGGTCGCCACCAGCACGTCGATCCGGCCCGACGTCAGCTTCTCGAGGTTGCGCGTGCGCCGTGCCTGGTCGAGGTCGCCGTGCAGCGCGAGGGCGCGGACGCCCGCGGCGTCGAACTGCTCGGCGAGCATCTCGGCGTACGCGCGCGTCCGGGTGAACACGAGCGTCTTGCCGTCGCGGTCGACGAGCGATCGCAGGATCTCGGCCTTGTCCCTATGGTCGACGACGAGCACGCGATGGTCGATCGTGCCCGAGTGCTGCGTCTCGCCGGCCACCTCGTAGACAGCGGGCTTCGTGAGGAACTCCTTCACGAGCGCCGACACCTCGCCGTCGAGAGTCGCTGAGAACAGCAGCCGCTGCGAGTCGCGAGGCGTGCGGCGCATGATGCGCTGCACGGGCTGCAAGAAGCCCAGCTCGCACATGTGATCGGCTTCGTCGAGCACCGCGACGCGCACCTCAGAGAGGTCGAGCGCGCGGGACTCGACGAGGTCCTCGATGCGGCCCGGAGTGCCGATCACGATGTCGATGCCCTTCTTGAGCGCACCCAGCTGACGCGCCTTCGGGACGCCGCCGTAGATCTGCGTCGTGAACAGGCCGACGCTGCGGGCGATCGGCTGGATCGTCGCGTCGATCTGCAGGGCGAGCTCGCGGGTCGGCGCGAGGATCAGCGCACGGGGCGGGCGTCCGAACTCGCGCTTCTGGCCGGCCTGCGAGCGCAGCACGCTCTCGACGAGCGGGGCGCCGAACGCGATGGTCTTGCCCGACCCGGTGCGCCCGCGCGCGAGCACATCGCGGCCTTCGAGGATCGCCGGGATCGTCGCCGCCTGGATGGCGAAGGGATGCCGCGCCCCGAGCTCGTCGAGCGTCTTGACGATGTTCTGCCCGAGGCCGAGGGCAGCGAAGGTCGTCCCTTCGACCTCGGTGGGGACGACGGCATCGGCGTGAAGACGCTCGTGCACGACATCCGGCCGGACGCCGTCATCGCGACGCGGACGGTCATCCCGCCGCGGCCGATCGCCTCCGCGCGCCGGGTCATCCCGCCGCGGCCGATCATCGCGGCGCGGCGCGTCCCGACGCGGACGGTCGTCCCGACGCGGACGGTCGTCCCGGCGCGGCCGGTCGTCCCGACGCGGCCGGTCATCCGGGTGGTCGCGGTCGTCCCGCCGCGGCCGGTCATCACGCGCGTGCGATCGTATGGACCTCGCCTCGTCGCGACCCGCGCGCTCCTGCTCGGTCCAGCGACGCTTGGGTGCTTCGGCGGACTCAGCGCGGAATCCGCGGTGGCCAGGGCTGCGGCTGCCGGCCTTGCCCGCCGAGGACTCCCCCGGCCGGCGCTTCTGGTCCTCGCCGGCGTCTCGACCGCGCGCTGCCTGAGCGCCGCGGGCGCGGGGGTTGTAGCGCGGGTCGTAGTTCTTCGGGGCCCGGCCGCCGCCGGGCTTCTTGTTCTTGGGCATCCGGCTCCTCCTGGGTGCGGTCCGCGGGCACCCGCGCGCGCGAGCACATCGCTTGCGTGAGCCGGCCTCTCCAGGGTACCCGCGCGTGTTCACCGGCCGCGTGAGGCTCCGACGGCCCTTTCGCACACGCGGCCGAGACGCCGCACTCCGTCGCCGCCCGCCGCACTCCGCAGTCCGCTCTGCGGCGCCTGGCGCACAGGTGCGGCGGGTCATGTTCTGTCAACAGCCAGCCTTCCGTCGGCGGCGCGGGCTACTGTTGCCACAGCGGCTTGCCGCCGACCGGGGGGTCACCGCTGAACTGGGGTTTTGTGCAGTTCGGCGTCCCCGTTCCACTGGGGAATCTGTCGTCATATCGTCGACGAGGCTCCGGATCGGTCCATCTGGGGATGCGCCGTACCGGACAACGCGTCGCACCGAACCGATCGTGAGTCGAATGCCTCCCACGACCCTTTCAGACGTCACCGGCGGATCCGCCGCTCCGGCCCTCGCCGCGGCCTCTTCGCTGCCGGCATCCATACCGGACAAGATCTCGCCGACCACACCGGCCGTCGACGTCGCGGGTGTCGCCGTCGCGCACCGCATCGGCCGGCTCGCGGTGCTGTCGCTGCCCGCGGGTGTGCTCATCGCGGTGCTGACCACGCACGATGCGACCTGGTGGCAGCACCATTTCTCGCAGCTGGGAACGCACTCGGACTTCTCCGGCCGCATGTTCAACGCCACCGCGATCTTCGCGGGCTTCTTCCTCGCTGCGTACGGAGTCCTCGTGGCGGTGGCGCTCCCCCGGGGCATCCGTCGTCGCGCCACGCGCTCGTTCCGTGGGTCGATCGTCTCGGCGGGGCTGCACCTGACCGCGGTCGGCCTGGTGCCGATCCCGGTGAGCCCCGAGATGCACGACGTGATCGCGACGGGTCTCGGGCTGTCGTTCCTGTCGACGGTCGCATCGGGGCTCGCGCTGCCCGGACGCAGCCGGCGCTTCCGCAGCGCGACGGCACTGTGCGTCACGCTGCTGGCGGTCGGCATGGTCGTGCTCACGGCGGGGATGATCACGCTCGCGCTGTTCGAGTTCGTCGCGTTCGTCACGATGGGCATCTGGCTGCTGTGCCTGCCCCGCGCGCTCGCCTCCGCGTCCGCACCTGCAGAGCCGCTGGACGCCGAACCCGCGCGAGCGGACTCAGAATGGATGCCATGGCAGAACCCGTGGCCCACCCCGTCACCGTCGCGATCGAACGTCGCATCGACCCGTCCCGCACCGCAGAGGCCACGAGCTGGATGCAGGCGGGCACCGATCTGGCCGCCGGCTTCGAGGGCTTCCTCGGGTCGGGCTGGGTCCGCGCGGGCGAAGGCAGCGACCTCTGGTACATGCTGTACCGCTTCCGCGACATCCCGACCCTGGAGGGCTGGGAGGATTCGCCGCAGCGCGGCTGGTGGCTCGACTCCGGCCGTGCTTTCGCCCGCGAGGTCAAGGTCGAGCGACGCACCGGCATCGAGGGCTGGTTCGACGCTCCGTTCGCGACTGGGCCCACGCGCCCAGAGGCTCCGCTCGACGCGCCAGCGGCGAGTGGAGAGGGCGTGGGGAACGTCGAGACGAGGGGCCCCGCGGCGCCGGCCACCGGCCCGATCCAGCAGCCCATCCCGGCCGCCCCGCCGCGGTACAAGCAGGCCGTCACGATCTGGCTCGGGTTCTTCCCGACGAACCTCCTCGCCTCATGGCTGCTCGGCTACGTGCCCGGCTTCGCGGAGTGGCCGCTGATCGCCCGCGTGCTGCTGTCGACGGTGCTGCTCACGCCGGTGATGACGTACGCCGTGCTCCCCGCGGTCACCCGACTGCTGCGCCCCTGGCTGCAGCGCGGCCGCTGACCTCGCCCCTGCTTCGGCGAGCAGATCCCCGGTCTCGGCGAGACGGGGAGATCTCGGCGAACTCGGGGACGTGGCCCCCGGTCTCGGTGTGAATCCCCTGGTTCGGGTGCGGAATCCCCTGGTTCGCGGTGCCCGAAACGAAGAGAGGGATGGATGCCGCAAGCCGCGGAGCAACCATCCCTCTCTGTGAAACCGTCAGGCGTCGTCGCGGCGCTCCGGCTTCGCGGTGTCGTCGGGCTCTGGCTGATCGTGGTCGGCCTGCTGCGGGTCAGCCTGTTCCGGATGCTCTGACTCCTCGTCGGATCCCGCATCCGCCGTCGCGGCGGACTCATCCTCGCGAACGTTCGACTCGGACTGCGGCTCGGACTCGTCGACGGCCGCCTCGAGCTCCGGACCGTCCGTCGGCGCCGCGGGCTCGGTCTCCGCGGGAACCTCGGCCCCCTCGGGCTCCGCAGGCACCTCGGACGCCGCGGGAACCTCGGCCCCCTCGGGCTCCGCAGGAGCCTCGGACTCCTGAGCCTCCGCGGGCTCCCCGGGCTCCCCGGGCTCCGCCTGCCCTGCGGCGTCCGCAGAGCCCTCGTCGTCCGCGGTCTCCGTTGCGTCGGCTGCCTCGTCCGCAGGCTCCTCCGCAGCGGCTTCCTCGACACCCGCTTCGTCGACGCTCGCATCCTCCGCAGCCCCATCCTCGGCCGCCTCGACCGCGGACTCCACGACTGCCGGCTCCTCCGACGTGTCCTGGGGTTCGGCGTCGGTCGTCTCGGCTGCCTCAGCTGTGTCGGCCGCGACCGACTCGACGCTCTCGGCGGCTGAGGGCGCGGCCGCGGCCTCGTCGGAGGCCGGCTCGGCAGCATCCATCGGCGAAGCCTCGGAAGACTCCACCTCGGACGCCTCCACCTCGGACGCCTCCACCTCGGACGCCTCCGCCTCGGGAACGTCAGCCGCAGCCGACTCGGCCGCACCGGCCTCCGGCTCGCCCTCTGCAGAAGTCGATTCCACGGCACGCTCGTCGGAGACGGTCGCCGCCGCATCCGGCGTGGCCTCGGCAGGAGACGCCTCGAGCTCGGGACCGTCGGCCATAGCCTCGACGCCCGCCTCACCCGCCACCGCATCCGGCGCGGGCTGCGTCGACGACACCTCGACGTCGGGGCCCTCCTCGATCACCGGCACAGCGGTCGCGGCGGTCTCCGCGGCAACCGCGCCCTTGCGTCGGCCCGCCGCCTCACGCGCTCGACGCTCGCGGCGCGTCTCGAACACGGCCGCACCCGCGGCGCCTGCGGCAGCGGCGCCCCCGGCACCGCCCTCATCACCGGCGGCCGCCGCGGCAGCGCCGGATGCGCCGACAGCCACGAGCTCACCCTCGCGGTCGTCACCGGCATCCGCTCCATCAGAACCCTCGCCCTCGGGAGCCGGGCCGTCGCCGCCGCCACCAGGACCGCCGCCGTCGCCAGGCCCGTCGCCGCCGCGGCGACGGGCCGCACGACGCTCCTTGGCGCCCTCGACGAGGTTGTAGAGAGTCGGCAGCACGAGCAGGGTCAGCACGGTCGACGAGATCAGTCCGCCGATCACGACGATCGCGAGGGGCTGCGAGATGAACCCGCCGTGGCCGGTGATCCCCAGCGCCATCGGAGTGAGGGCGAAGATCGTCGCGAGCGCGGTCATGAGAATGGGCCGCAGTCGGCGGGACCCACCCGCGAGAGTGGCGTCGTGCGTCGACAGACCCTTCTCGCGGTACTGGTTCACGAGGTCCACGAGCACGATCGCGTTCGTCACGACGATGCCGATGAGCATCAGCACGCCGATGAGCGACGCGACGCCCAGCGGCACGCCCGTGATGATCTGCAGCAGGATCGCACCGGTCGCCGCGAACGGAACCGACACGAGCAGCAGCAGCGGCTGGCGCAGCGAGCGGAACGTGGCCACCATCACGATGTACACGATGAGGATCGCGGCGAGCATCGCCAGACCCAACTGCGAGAACGCGTCGCCCTGCTGCGAGGCCACGCCGCCGATGGCGGCGTCGGCCGACTTCGGCAGCTCGGCGTCGGCGATCGCCTGCGTGACCGATGCGGTCGCGGTGGCCAGGTCGTCGGTCGACGGCGAGACCGTCACCGTCGCGGTGCGCCGGCCGTCCTCGGTGGTGATCGACGCAGGGCCGGTGCTCTCTTCGACCGTCGCGACGTCCGACAGCGTCACCAGGCCCGTCGCGCTCGGCACCGGAAGGGCGCGCAGCTCGTCGAGCGAAGCCGGCGGATCGGATGCCGCGATGTAGACCGTCAGCGTGGTGTCGTCGATCTCGACCG
This sequence comes from Microbacterium helvum, assembly GCF_014779795.1. Lineage (GTDB taxonomy): Bacteria > Actinomycetota > Actinomycetes > Actinomycetales > Microbacteriaceae > Microbacterium > Microbacterium helvum. Next base: position 168,859 of record NZ_JACXZS010000003.1, on the reverse strand, counting down.
TGCCGCCCTGCTGCGGCTGCATGGCCGCCGAGACCAGACCGCCGACGGCGACCTCCGACAGGCCGAGCTGTGCGGCCTTGTCGCGGTCGACCTCGACGGCGATGTACGGGAGCGAGGCCGAGAGGTTGCTCGAGACCTGGCCGACGCCGTCGGCGCCGGTGACCGCATCCACCACGGTGTCCGTCGCATCGGCGAGCGTCTCGGAGTCGGGGGCCGTCACGTCCACTTCGATGTCGCTGGAGCCGAAGCCGCCGTTGCCCGTGCCGACGGTGAGCGTGCCCACGTCGTCGAGGTCGGCGAGCGCCTGCTGCACATCCTCGCGAAGCGCGACCTGGTCGGCGTCGGGGTCGGTCGTGATCGAGTACGTGATCCCGGCGCTGCCGCCACTGAAGGCATCGCGCAGGGCCGAACCGCTGGAGCCGATCGACACCTGCACGGTCTCGATCCCGTCGATGCCGAGCAGCGCCTCTTCGACGGGCTGGGCGGCCGCGTCCTCGGACTCGAGGCTGGGCGCGGGACCGAGGTCCTGCGTGACGGTGAACGTGTTCTGACCCGAGTCGCCGAGGAAGTTCGTCTTCATGAACGGCGCCATGGCGATCGTGCCGCCGAGCACCAGCACCGCGATGAGCAGGGTCACCCACGAGTGCTTGAGCGTCCAGGTGAGGATCGGCAGGTACGACTTCTGCAGCCGGCTCGGCGGTGCCGCAGGGTCCTCGGGGTCGATCGCCACGCCTTCGGACGTGAGGATCGGCTTGCCGGGCTTGAGGAACCAGTACGCCAGCACCGGCACGATCGTGAGCGCCACGAACAGCGACGCGAGCATCGCGATCGTGACGGTCATCGCGAACGGTCGGAACAGTTCGCCGGTGACATCGCCCACGAAGGCGATCGGCAGGAACACCGCGACCGTGGTGATCGTCGAGGCGCTGATCGCCGTGGCGACCTCGCGCACGCCGCGCAGGATCGCCGTCTTCTTGTCGGCGTCGCCGACGTAGTGGCGTTTGATGTTCTCGATCACGACGATCGAGTCGTCGACGACGCGTCCGATGGCGATCGTCAGCGCGCCCAGGGTGAGGATGTTCAGCGAGAAGCCGAACGCCTGGATGCCGATGAACGTGATCAGCACGCTCGTGGGGATCGAGATCGCCGCGACCAGCGTCGAGCGCACAGACAGCAGGAAAAGGAAGATCACGATCACCGCGAACACCAGGCCGAGCAGGCCCTCCTGCGCCAGCGAGTCGATCGACTGCTGGATGTAGGGCGCCTGGTCGAACACGACGGTGAATTCGACGCCGTCGATGTCGTCCTCCAGGCTCGGCAGCAGCGCGGTCACGCCGCGCGAGACGTCCACGGTGTTCGCCGATGGCAGCTTGGTCACCGCGATCGTCAGCGCCGGCTCGCCGTTCACGCGCGAGATGCTCGTCACCGGGTCGGTCTCCTGCACGACGGTGGCGACATCGCCGATGGTCTTCTGCCCGCCGGCGAACTGCTCGGCGTCGCTCGGCACGAGCGGCAGGGCTGCGATCTCGTCCACCGAGGTGATCTTGCTGCCGGTCTGGACGGTCAGCGTCTGGTCGTTCTCAGTGATCTCGCCGCCCGGGAAGAGCACGCCGTTCTGCTTGAGGGCGTCGCTGATGGCCTGCTGCGAGTAGCCGGCCGCCGCGAGCGCCGCCTGGTCGGGCGTGATGGTGACGCGCTGCCCGACGCCGCCGACGATCTGCGCGGCGTTCACACCGTCGACGTCCTCGAGATCGGGGATTACGGATGCCTCCAGCTGCGCCTGGATGGTCTCTTCGTCGTCGTAGCCCGTCACGGCGATCTGGATGACGGGCAGGTCATCGATGCTCACCGACAGGACGTTCGGCTCGACCCCGGTCGGAAGCGTCGACTGGATGCGGTTGATCGCCTGCGTCATCTTCTGCTCGGCGGTCGCGAGATCCGTGCCGTAGGCGAAGGTCGCCTGCACGATGGACGCGTTCGTGGTGCTGGTCGCGGTGGTCCCCTCCAGCCCGGGCACGCCCTGGATCGCCGACTCGATCGGCGTGGACACGTCGTTGTTCACGACGTCGGGCGACGCGCCCGGGTACGTCGAGACGACGATCAGCGCCGGGAACTCGATGGACGGGATGAGCTCCTGCTTGAGATTCGTCAGCGCGAGGCCGCCGAAGATGGCGGCGACGATCGTGATCAGCGCGATCAGCGCGCGGTTCTTGAGACTCAGGACGGCGAGGTTCGACACAGCAATGCCTTCGCTGGGTGAGGTGGTGCATGGATGCGGGAATCCGCACGATACGAACGTGTATCGGTTTTCAGTATTTCATGCGGTCAAACGCGCGCGAGGACCGCTCCCAGCCAGAGCCCCAGCCCGGCGCCCACCGCGGCGAGCACGAGCGTTCCGAAGAGGTTCAGTGCGGCGTCCCGCCACCGCCGCCGCTGCGCGAGCAGCACCGTCTCGACCGAGACGGTGCTGAACGTCGTGTAACCGCCGAGCAGGCCCAGCCCCAGCACCAGCGACAGCTCGGGAGCGATGGCCGAGCCGAGACCCGTGACCACCCCGAGCACGAACGAGCCCGACACGTTGACGACGAGGATGCCGACCGGGAACCGCGCCCCGCGGCCGGGTGTGAGCCGGCGGTCGACGACGTAGCGCAGCCCGGCGCCGACGCCGCCGGCGAGCGCCGCGACAAGCAGCCAGGGGCTCACTCGGCGTCCTCGATCGGCTCGATCTCGCCGGGCACGTCGGCGATGCGCCGTCCGATGAACAGCCCGGCGACTGCTCCGGCGACGCCGGCGAGAAGGGATGCCGCAGCCAGCCCGCCCGCGAGCCACGGGGCGGACACCCACAGCGCCGTCGCCACCGCGAACGCGCTGTAGGTCGTGAAACCGCCCATCACTCCGGTGCCGAGGAAGGCGCGCGCAAGCGGATGCCGGTCGTCGAGCCATCCCACGATCACTCCGAGCAGCAGCGAACCGACGCCGTTGATCGCGAGCGTGACCCACGGCACGGCGGCCGGGTCGACGACAGGCGCGATGATCAGCCCACGCGCCAGCACGCCGACGGCCCCGCCGGCGACCGTCACCCCGAGCACGCGAGGATCGACGGGCTGCGGCATCCCCCCACGCTACTCCGGGCGCCTCTTCCGCCCGTCCGCCCCACCTGGTCGTTGAGCGAGCGGAGCGAGACGACACGCCGCAAGCCGCTTTCGAGACGCAGCCCGCGCACTCGTCGGCGAGGTGTGAGGTCCGACGGGCGGCGTGCGACGTTTCGTCTTCGCTCGTTCCTCGCTCCGCTCAACGACCAGGGGTTCCACCGGCGGTTCGCCCGGGGCGCAGCAGCGCGCGGATCGCGGACTCGGGCGTGATCGACAGGTCGAGCAGGTGGCCGTCGCGATAGCGGGCGAACACGCGCGGGTCGATGTACGAGCCGCGCGCCACCGCGGGGGTGTTGCCGAGCGCCTCGGCCGTCGCCCGCACGGCGAGCACCTCGGCGCGCTTCAGATCGCTCTTGGTGTCGACGGTGCCGATGCGCGCGAGGGCGTCGGCGGCGAGGATCGTGCCGCGCAGCGTCCGGAAGTCCTTCGCGGTGAAGCGGGCTCCTGTCAGGGACCGCACGTACGCGTTCACCTCGGCCGGCGTCAGCGCGACCCGGCGCCCCGCCCGGTCCCAGGCCAGCAGCGGCGAGCGCGGGCGCCCCGCTGCGAGCAGCTCGACCACGGCGGCGAGATCGGCGTCGTCGACCTCGAGCAGCTGCCGCTTGCCGCTCTTGCCCGGGAAGGCGAGAGAGACGAGGGATGCCTCCACCGCGGCATCCCGTCTCTGAAGCGTCGTCAATCCGCGACTGCCGTGCGCGGCGAGGTAGCGCTCCGAGCCGATCCGGGGCGCGGCCTCATCGAGCAGGCGGAAGGCGACCGCCAGCACACGCTCGCGGTCGAGCGCGGAGCGGCGCAGCGAGGTCGTGACACGGGCGCGGGCCCGGGGCAGCGCCTCGGCGAGCGCCAGCGAACGGGCGAACTTGCCGCGGTCCCTGCCGGCGGTCCACGCGGGGTGGTACAGGTACTGCGTCCGGCCCGCGTCGTCGACGCCGACGGCCTGGATGTGCCCGTCGGGGCGGGCGCTGATCCACACGTCGTGCCAGGCGGGCGGGATGACGAGCGCGCGGATGCGGTCGAGGTGGCGATCCCCCGGGGTGCGCCCCTTCGCGTCGACGTACCGGAACCCCGAGCCGGCGCGCAGGCGACGGAACCCGGGGTCGTGATACGGGCGCACGCGCGTGAGCTTCGGCATCCGTCCTCCCTTCCTGCGAGTCCGGATGCCGGCCCGCGCCGCGTCGTCAGTGGTTGCGGATCATCGAGATCAACTCGGACTTCTTCTTGTCCGAGTATCCGTGCAGTCCGAGCTCTTTCGCACGCTTGCGCAGCTCAGGCACGGTGCGGTCGTCGTAGTCCTTGGCGTTCGCGCCGCGGCTGCCGATCTTCTTGCGCCCCTGGCTCGCCGCCGCGTTCGAGATGCGGGCAGCCTTCTCTTTCGAGGCGCCGTCCTCGCGCAGCTCTTCGTACAGTTCACGATCCTTGAGGTTGGATCCCCGTCGTCCGGGCATGATTCCTCCTTCTCGTCGACACCGCCCGAGCGGCGGTGTCAGAGTCCCTTGCCGCCGGTCACCGGCAGGATGGCGCCCGACGTGTACGTCGCGTCGTCGCTCGCGAGGTAGACATAGGCGCCGGCGAGCTCTGCGGGCTGTCCGGCGCGCCCGAGCGGCGTGTCCTTTCCGAACGTCGCGAGCCGCTCCGCGTCCCACCCGGTCGCCGGGATGAGCGGCGTCCAGATCGGTCCCGGTGCCACCCCGTTCACGCGGATGCCCTTCGGCCCGAGTTCTTCGGCGAGCGCCTTGACGAAGGCGACGTGTGCGGCCTTGGTCATCGCATAGTCGATGAGCCCGGGCGACGGATTGAACGCCTGGATCGACGTCGTGACGATGATCGACGCTCCGGGCTTCAGGTGCGGGATCGCCGCTCGCGCAGTGAACATGGGCGCGTAGAGGTTGGTCCGGAACACGCGGTCCATCTCGTCGGTCGGGATGGTCTCCAGGCCGTCGCGGTCCTTCTGGTAGGCCGCGTTGAGCACGAGCACATCGAGGCCGCCGAGTTCGTCGACGGTGCGGGTCACGATGTCGGCGCAGAACGCCTCGTCACGCAGATCGCCGGCGATCGGCAGAGCCTTGGCGCCGGCCTCGGTGACCCAGCGGACGGTCTCGTCGGCGTCGTGCTGCTCCTCGGGCATGAAGGTCAGCGCCACGTCGGCGCCCTCTCGCGCGAAGGCGATGGCGACGGCGCGGCCGATGCCGGAGTCGCCGCCGGTGATGAGTGCGCGGCGATCGCTCAGCCTCAGCGCGCCGCGGTACGAGCGTTCACCGTGATCAGGAGTGGGGCGCGTCTCGTCGGTCGTGCCGGGCTGCTCTTGCTGCTGGGCGGGGAATCCGTCCGCGCGATGGGCCGTGGTGGGGTCGGTGCCGGTCGAAGTGCTCATGCAGCCGACGTTAGGAGCGCACACCACCGCCTTCACAGGGGTTGACTTCCGCGCCGTGCGCCTCTAGGCCGCCTATCACCGGCGATGCGACCGCGTCAACCCACTACGTGACCCCCGAGTGCGGTGCCAGTGTCGTGATGTGCCCACGAGGCAACCGGCGCAGAGACGCCGGCACCAGAAGGAGGAGGACCCCCGTGAACATCGCCCTCATCATCATCATCGTCATCGCCATCATTCTCGCCATCGTCGGCGGACTGAGTTCCGCCCTCAACTGGCTGCTGTGGGTGGCGATCATCGTCGGCGTCATCGCCCTCATCGCGTTCCTGTTCCGCGTACTGAGCGGAAACCGCAACACCTGACGACACCAGGGACGACAAAGCGGATGCCGCCACCCCACTCGGGGTGGCGGCATCCGCTTTCTCCGGTCTAGAGGTGCGCCTCCGCGTACACGCGCAGCGCGTCGCGTACGAACTCGGCGCCCTGCGTGCCGCCGTAGTTCTTGCCGAAGCGCGGGTCCGCGACGTACATCTCGCCGAGCCCGAGCACGTAGCCCTTGACGTCGCCACCCGGCGTCGCCGCGGGGGTGCCGGGCACGCCGGTCAGCCACTCCACGTGACGCTTCGCGAGCGCCTGCGCCTCGTCGCTGTCGGGCGCGATGCCGGACTGCGCGGCCGCGATCCAGTCGCTGCCGAGGTCGGCCACGCGCTTCTGCCACGCGGCCCTGTCGTCTGCGCTCATGGAACGCCACCAGCGGTCGCTGTCGGCGTACGCCTTCTTGCCCCAGCGCTGTTCGACCTCGTCCTTGTACTGCGTGTGGTCGAAGCCGTCGAACATCTTCTCTGCCATCAGTCGTTCACCTCCTCTCAATGCCGTGATCGTGCTCTCGACCGACGCGATCTGCCGCGCCAGCCGGTCCCGCTCCTGCCGCAGCCACGCGAGATGGCTCTCGAGGGCGTGGGCCTCGGATGCCTCACGCCCGAGCACCTCGCCGATCTGCGGCAGCCCCAGCCCGAGCTCGCGCAGCAGCAGGATGCGCTGCAGGCGCACGAGCGCAGCCTGGTCGTAGTACCGGTATCCGTTGTGCCCGATGCTCGACGGCGCGAGCAGCCCGATGTCGTCGTAGTGGCGGAGCGTGCGGCTCGTCGTGCCGGCGAGCCGGGCGATCTGCTGGATCGACCATTCCTCGTCGTCGTTCATGTCCACCACGGTAAAGGTTGACGTAGCGTCAAGGTCAACCTTTGATTTCGCCGGACTCTTGACAAGATCGCGATATATCGTGTTACCGTTCTTCTATACGCGATATATCGCGACATGGATCACCCCCCAAGAGAGAACCGCAGGAGAACAGTCATGACCCTGGAGAAGTGGATCATCCACCCGGGCGAGACGCGCGTGATCGACATCGAGACCGTGCGCACGCTCAAGATCGGCCTCGTGGGCGGCCAGATCGACGTCATCGCCCACGACGAGCCCGGCGCCCGCATCGAGGTGCACGGCGTCACCGTGAAGGACCTCCGCATCGAGGTCGACGAGGACCACGTCGAGATCGACCACCCGCAGCTGCGATGGGACAACTTCCTCGAAGTGTTCCGCAACTTCGGCGCCGGCGGCCCCAAGGCCGAGATCAGCGTCGCGGTCCCCCGCGAGGTCGCACTGACCCTCGGCGTCGTCAGCGCCAGCGGCCTGGTCGCAGGGCTGCGGGGCAACGCCTCGCTCAACACCGTGTCGGGCGACCTCATCGTCGACGGCCTCGCCGGCGACCTCTCGGTCAACGCCGTCTCGGGCGACGTCCAGGTGCGCGAGCTCGTCGGCTCGCTGAACGCCAACAGCGTCTCGGGCGACGTCGCCGCCACCGGCGCGCTGCGCAAGGCCACCATCGACACCGTCTCGGGCGCGGCGCTGGTCGACTCGGCCGGCGACATCCTCACCGTGAGCGTCAACACCGTGAGCGGCAACGCGACCGTGCGCCTCGACGAGGGCTACCCCGCGAACTACGTCGTGCGCAGCGTGAGCGGTCGCGTCCAGATCGACGGCGTCGTGCGCTCGGGCAACGGCTCGGGCCCCACGACCAACTACACGGGCTCGGTGGGCGAGCTCAGCGGCAGCTTCGCCGACGTCCGCGCCCACAGCGTGTCGGGCGACGTCACCGTGCTGCGCCGGACCGAGTTCTTCGGGAATGAGACACCGCCGGCATCCACTCCATCCGAGGCTTCAGGCGCCGCAGACGAAGCCGAATGGGAGCAGGGATGATGGCCCCCGTCTTCTCGCACGGCGATCTGCGCCTGTACCTGCTGAACCTGCTCGATGAAGGGCCGCGGCATGGCTACGACATCATGCAGGCCCTGTCGGACCGCACCGGCGGCACCTACACGCCCAGCGCCGGCACCATCTATCCGCGCCTGGCGAAGCTCGAAGAGGAGGGCCTCGTGACCAAGACCGTCGACGGCCGCAAGACCGTGTACGCGATCACCGAGGCCGGCCACGCCGAGGTCGAGGCTCGCGCCGGCGAACTCGAGGGCATCGAAGCGGGTCTCGCCGATTCGGTGCGCCTCATCGCCGACGAGGTGCGCGGCAGCGTGCGCGAGGCGATGAAGAGCCTGCGGGCCGACCTCGCCGCCGCGTCCCGCGAAGAGCGCGCCGCCACGCCTCAGGGCCCGCGCGAGGACGACCCCCGCGTGTTCGCCCGCGAGCAGCTGCAGCGCGCCGACGCATCGGTGAACGAGTTCCGCGCCCGCGTGCGCAGCGACCTGCGCACCCACGTCGCCCGGGGCGGGGACCTCGCGGCGACCGTGGTCGATCAGCTGACCGCCGAGCTCGACCGCGTCGCCCGCGACGTGACCAGGGCGCTGCGCGGCTGACCCTGGGGCGGCTCGTTCCTCCCCGCTCGTTGAGCGGAGCGACGAAGGAGCGAAGACGAAACGTCGCAAGACGCTCTCTCGAACTCGACACGACGCGTGCGTCGCGCACGTGGCCGGTTCGGCGGGCGGCTCGCGGCGTTTCGTCTCGCTCGTTCCTCGCTCGCTCAACGAGCGGGAGGGCGCGGATGCCGGCGGCGCTGGTCTCGCTCGTTCCTCGCTCGCTCAACGAGCGGGCGACACCGGGCTACGAGGGCCAGATCTCCTCGTCGTCGGCAACGGGCTCTCCCAGCGGAACGATGAGGATCGGCCGGTGCTGCCGGTGCGCGAGCCGTGCGCCCACCGAGCCCGTGAAGAACTCGCGCACGGACTCGCCGAAGCCGCGCTTGCGCGTGCCGACCACGAGCAGCCGCGCGTCGATCTGATCGGCCAGGTGCTTGATCGCCATCGCGGGATCTCCGACGAGCTGACGCGTGGTCCAGTCGACGCCCGTGCCCTCCAGCACGGCGGCGGCCGCATCCGTCACCCTCGAGAGATCGCCCTCGCCGGCGGCGATGTTGAGGTCGATGGGGGCGGAGTGCACGTAGCCGTCCGGGTCCTCATATGTGACGAAGCGCGTGACATCGACGTGCACGACGACGAGCGGCGCCTGGAAGAGCTTCGCGTAGCGCGCGGCCTCCTTCAAGACACGGGCGGACTGGTCGGGTACGACGCCGACGATCACCGCGCCGTGCAGCGCCTCGTTGCTGACGGCGTCGCCCCCGGTCTCGGATGCCTCGTCGGTCATATGTCCGCACTCCTCCCGCACCGGTGGGGTCGGAGCCGCCGGGGTGCGGGGGCTCCGTGTTATCCTGAATGCTACTCTTACCGGTTCGAAGCCGGATTCGTGAATGCCCGGGTTTGCGAGGCTGACAGCCCGCAAAAGCCCGCAACTCTAAATGAGGGGGTCTCGCATGGGGCGTGGCCGTCAGAAGGCGAAGCACACCAAGATCGCCCGTGAGCTGAAGTACGACACGTACAACGTGAACTACTCCGCACTTGAGCGCGAGCTCGGACACCCATCAGAAGACGAGTACGTCGACAAGTGGGCTGACAAGTACGCCGACGAAGACGAGGACGAGACGTCGCCGCTCTCGTCGTCGCAGGCGTAAGCAGCCGCACACACCGTCCGTCGCACCGCGCTCACGCGCGACGACGTCGACCGTCGCCTGCGCACGGCGCCTGTCACCAGGCGCCGTGTCGGCGTTCCCACTCGTCCTCGACGGTGTGCGGTCGCGCCACGACGATGCCGGCCGGGATCACCGCGGCGACGACGACCGCGAGTACGATCAGCGGGCCCGTCCACGAGTCCGTGGCGTCGTGCAGCAGGCCGATGCCGAGCGGGAACAGCGCGGCGATCCCGTAGCCGATGCTCTGCACGAAGCCGCTCAGGGCCACGGCCCCTTCGTGCGTGCGCGTGCGCAGTCCCAGCAGCACCAGCACGAGCGGGAACAGCAGCGGCGCGAGGCCGAACAGCGCCACCCACAGCCATGGTGCGACGGTCGGCACGAGCAGCAGTCCGCCGAGACCGACGAACCCGCACGCGATGGCGATGCCGATGAGCAGTCGGGTCGCGTTCCAGCGGGCGACCAGCAGCGGGACGGCGAGGGATGCCGGAAGCCCCATGAAGCCGAACAGCGACAGCAGCACGCCGGCCGCGGCGGGGGTGACATCCGCGATGTCGACCAGGATCTTCGGCAGCCACGCGAACGAGGTGTACGCCATCGTGGCCGAGGCGGCGAACGTCGCGAGAAGACCCCACGCGAGCGGCACGCGCCACATCCGGCCGAACGCGCGGGGGCTGGGCTCCTCGATGTCCTCATCGTCGCCCGAGACCGCCGCCGCGGCCGCCGTCTCGGCGCGGTGACGCACCGCGAGTCCTATCCAGGGGATGGCGCCGACGAGCGCGAACACCGACCACAGCCCGAGCGAGAGGTGCCAGTCGGACGCGTCGGCGACGGGCACCGCGATGAGCGCGGGCAGCGCCGTCGACACCGCCATGGTGGTGGAGTACACGGTCGTCATCAGGCCGATGCGGTCGGGGAAGTACCGCTTCACCAGAGGGGGCAGCAGGATGTTTCCGGTGCCGACGGCCGCGAACACGAGCGCGGTGCCGGCGAGCAGCAGACCCGGGTTCGGCGCGAGGCTGCGCACGACGAGTCCGGCCGCGACGACCACCATGGCGGTCACCGCGAGCCGCTCCAGCCCGAAGCGGCGCTCCAGCGCGGGTGTCAGCAGACCGAATACGGCGTAGCAGACGGGCGGTGCCGTGCCGATCAGGCCGATGACGGCCGCGGGCAGCTCGAACTCCGCCGAGATGTGGTCGAACAGGGGTGAGAGCGAGGCCACCGCGGAGCGCAGTGAGAACGCGAAGAGCACGATCCCGACCACCGCGAGGGTCCGCCCCTGCCACAACGGGCGCGGGGTCGACATCACCCCTCCAGCCTAGGCGGCGCCGGATGCCCGGGGCCGCGGCATCCATTCGGCGGAGCCGTCGCGAGGCGCGCTACTGACTGCTGGACACGTGCCAGGCGCCGCGCCGCACGATGCGCTCGAGCTCGTGCGCCCGCGACGCGAAGTCGTCGGCGGTCGTCGAGAGCGACACCGCGCCGACCGTGCGTCCGCTGCGCGACTTCACCGGCGCGGCGATGCACGCGAGGCGGGGCATGTACTCCTCGACCTCGACGGCGATCTGCTGCGCGCGCACCTCGTCGAGCTGTTCGAGCAGTTCGCGTTCACCGGTGATCGACCGCCGCGAGACGGCAGGCGCGCCGCGACGCTCCAGAAAGCGGCGCACCTCGGCGTCGTCCCGCGCGGCGAGCATCAGCTTGCCGAACGCCGTGACGTGGGCGGCTTCCGCGAATCCGACATGCAGCTGCCCGATCCGGGGGTGCGCGGCCGAATCGGCGACGTGCGCCACCGCGATGTCGTCGCCGCGGAACACCGTGAGATAGGCCGGTGCGCGCGCCGCGTCGCGCATGCGTGCGAGGATCTCGCGCACCTCGGGGGTCGCGACCAGCTGCGAGCGCACGGCCCGGCCCAGGCCGTCAACGGCGCGGCCGAGCGTGTAGCGCGCATCACCTCCGCGCACCAGGTAGTCGTGGGTCTGCAGGGTCGACAGCAGCCGGTAGGTCGTGGCCGTCGACAGCTCCAGCCTGGTCGCGAGCTCGGCGGCGGTCAGCCCCTCGGCGTCGCTCGACACCTCGTCGAGGATCTGCAGCACGCGATCGGCCGAGCGGATGCCGCCGGCGTCGCGCAGGGGTGCGCTCATGCCCGTCAGTGTACGTCCGGCCCGTTTCGCACATCGTGAGAATCCGGCTCGCGGCGCCGACGGGCGCGGACGGACCCTGGGATCAGACACCGACGTCCAGAGAGGGAACCCGCCATGTCAGACAAGATCCTCATCCTCACCGGCGATGCCGCCGAGACCCTCGAGGTCTTCTACCCCTACCACCGCCTGCAGGAAGCGGGCTACGAGGTGCACATCGGCGCTCCCGAGAAGCGCAAGCTGCAGTTCGTCGTGCACGACTTCGTCGACGGCTTCGACACCTACACCGAGAAGCCCGGTCACACCTGGGACGCCGACATCGCGTTCGCCGACGTCGATCCGGCCGGCTACGTCGCCATCGTCGTGCCCGGCGGGCGCGCACCGGAGTACATCCGCAACAACGAGGACGCCAAGCGCATCGTGCGGCACTTCTTCGAGGCGGACGAGCCCGTCGCGGCGACCTGCCACGGCCCGCTGCTGCTCGCCGCCGCCGGGGTGCTGCAGGGACGCACGTCGTCGGCCTACCCCGAGCTCGCGATCGACGTCGAGCTCGCCGGCGGCGTGTTCGAGAACGGCGGCGGGGTCGTCGACGGCAACCTCGTCTCGGCCCGCGCCTGGCCCGACAACGGCACGTGGATGAAGGCGTTCCTCGAGGTGCTCGAGGGCGCCAAGGTCACGGCCTGACGCGGGCGCACCGGCCCGCGGCCTCCGGGGGGACGCCGCGGGCCGGTGCGACACAGCCCGTCGAGAACGCGCGTACTCGCCGAGACCGCACGTCATCGGCGTGCACGACATGCGTTCTCGGCGAGAACGTGCGTTCTCGACGCGCGGCGCAGGATCGGGTGGATGCCGCGGCCACAGGCCGGCGGCCGGCACGATGGCGCGGCGCGGCCGGCGCCGGAGCGCGCCGGTGCTGCTCAGGACTCCTGCGAGCCCTCGACCCAGGCCAGGTACTCGTCGGTCACGGTGCCGGTGACGTAGCGGCCGTCGAAGCAGCTCATGTCGAGGTCCTCGACGTCCGAGCCTTCGAGGATCGCGGCCTTGAGGTCCTCGACCTCCTGGTACACGACGAAGTCGGCGCCCAGCTCCTCGGCGATCTCGGGGATCGTCCTGCCATGGGCGACCAGCTCGTGACGCGAGGGCATGTTGATGCCGTACACGTGCGGGTAGCGCACAGGCGGCGCGGCCGAGGCGAACGTGACGCTCTTGGCCCCGGCATCCCGAGCCATCTGGATGATCTCTTTCGAGGTCGTGCCGCGCACGATCGAGTCGTCGATCAGCAGCACGTTCTTGCCCTTGAACTCGCTCGACATGGCGTTGAGCTTCTGGCGCACGCTCTTCTTGCGCACCGCCTGCCCCGGCATGATGAACGTGCGGCCGACGTAGCGGTTCTTGTAGAAGCCCTCGCGGTACTCGACGCCGAGCTTGCGCGCGACCTGCATCGCGGCGGGGCGCGACGAGTCCGGGATCGGCATGACGACGTCGATCGCCTCTCGCGGCGTGTGCTTCGCGATGGTGTCGGCCAGCCGCTCGCCCATGCGCAGACGCGCCTCGTAGACCGAGATGCCGTTCATGACCGAGTCGGGGCGTGCGAGGTACACGTACTCGAACGAGCACGGGATCAGCTGCGGGTCGGTCGCGCACTGCCGCGTGTGCAGCGTGCCGTCGAGGTCGATGAACACCGCTTCGCCAGGCTCGACGTCGCGGACGACCTCGAACTCGCCGTTCTCGAGTACGAGCGACTCGCTCGTGACGACCCACTCGTCCTGCCCCTCGGCGTTCTTGCGCGTTCCGAGGATGAGCGGGCGGATGCCGAACGGGTCGCGGAACGCCAGCAGACCGTAGCCGGCGATCAGCGAGATCGCCGCGTACGAGCCCTCGACGCGCTCGTGCACGCGCGTGACCGCGTGGAACACCTGCTCGGGGTCGAGCTCGAGGCCCGAGATCGAGGACTGCAGCTCGTTCGCCAGCACGTTGACGAGCAGCTCGGTGTCGGAGCTCGTGTTGAGGTGGCGGCGGTCCTTGTGGAAGAGCTCATCGGTCAGCTCACGCGTATTGGTGAGGTTGCCGTTGTGCACCAGCACGATGCCGTAAGGGGCGTTGACGTAGAACGGCTGCGCCTCTTCTTCGCTGGACGCGGTGCCCTTGGTGGCGTACCGGACGTGACCGAGGCCGATCTCGCCGAGGAGCGCCCGCATGTCGCGCGTGCGGAACGCCTCGCGCACCTGCCCGCTCGCCTTGTGCATGTGCACGACGCCGCTGTTCTCGGCCGTGGCGATGCCCGTGGAGTCCTGGCCCCGATGCTGCAGCAGGAGGAGGGAGTCGTAGATCTCCTGGTTGACGGACCCGCGGCCCACCATCCCGACGATTCCGCACATGGGTGTTGCTTGCCTTCGTTCTGTGTCTGCGCGCGCTCAGCGAGCGGCGTGGTCTGTGTGGCGCCCGTGGTCCGCGTAGGCACCGACGAGGCGCACCGCGCCGCCGTCGACGCCCTTGGCGCCCTGTTCCCAGTGGCCGTTCGTGTCGTCCGGGCGCGTGCCGGTGCGCACGACGCCCACCTGCCAGGTGGCGATGCCTTCGCTGGAGAGAGCGGATGCCGCGGCCTGCGCCTGCTCGGGCGACACGACCGCGAGGAAGCCGATGCCGAGGTTCCAGGTGCCCTCCGTCGCCTCGAGGTCGAGGCCGCCGAGGTCGGCGAGGACGCGGAACACCGGCGACGGCGACCACGTCGAGCGGTCGACCTCGACCCACGTGCCCTGCGGCAGCACGCGCGCGAGGTTGGCGGCGATGCCGCCGCCCGTGACGTGGCTGAGGGAGCGCACGGCGTCGCCGGTGCCGGCGATGAGGCGCAGCAGCGGCAGCGTGTACAGGCGGGTGGGCTCGAGCAGGGCCTCGCCCCACGTCGTCCCGAAGTCTGCGGCGTTGTCGCCGTAGTGGATGCCGGCGCCTGCCACGATGTGGCGAACCAGCGAGTAGCCGTTGGAGTGGAGGCCGCTCGACGCGAGGGCGAGCACCACGTCACCGTCGCGCACGCGCTCCGCGCCGAGGACGCGGGATGCCTCGACCACGCCGGTCGCGGCGCCCGCGACGTCGTAGTCGTTGACGCCGAGCAGGCCCGGGTGCTCGGCGGTCTCGCCGCCGACGAGGGCGGTGCCGGTGGCCGCGCAGCCGTCGGCGATGCCGCGGACGATGTCGGCGATGCGCTCGGGGAAGACCTTGCCGCACGCGATGTAGTCGGTCATGAACAGCGGCTTCGCGCCGACCACGACGATGTCGTCGACGACCATGCCGACGAGGTCCTGCCCGATCGTGTCGTGCTTGTCGATGGCCTGGGCGATCGCCACCTTCGTGCCGACGCCGTCGGTGCTGGTCGCCAGCAGCGGCTTGTCGTAGGCCTTGAAGGCCGTGGCGTCGAAGAGTCCGGCGAAACCGCCGACCCCGCCGAGCACCTCGGGTCCGTGGGTGCGGCGCACGGCGGACTTCATGAGCTCGACGGCGAGGTCGCCGGCGGCGGTGTCGACACCGGCAGCCGCGTACGGGTTCACGGGCGGTTGGGGGCGGGAGGGGGCATCGCGATCGGATGAGGCCACGCCTCCAGCCTACCGGCGGCCTGCCTGAGCGGACGCCGGATGTCAGGTCGCCCCAGCACCCCGTCTGAATCGGTTCACTTGCGCTGAACGTACGCCCGCACGGCCGATCGGCGTACAAACAGCGCAAGTGAACTGAATCAGCGTGGCGCGCGCCAAGGTCACGCCATTGCGAGAGCGGGTGGGTCGAGGCGCGGAAGCCCGCCCGGGTGCGGTGCCGCGGACCTAGAATGAGGGGCATGGGAGGCGCCGGTGCTCCGGAGTGGCTGATCCGCGAAGACGCCGGTCAGCCGGTTCTTCTCGCCCTCTATCTGCGCCAGGTCCTCGGCATCCGCTCGCCTGAGGAGCTGCCGCAGCTGCGCGGCATCCCTCCTCGCGCGAACGACCGCAGCGCCGCCGCTCAGGAAGCACTCGAACAGCAGTGGCGCGTGCACTGGGCGATGACCGTCGAACCGCAGGCGCATCCCTCCGCCGTGCCCCTCGAGCTCGTGGACGAATTCGGCACCTCACTGGCGCTCCCGTCCGAGGGCGCCGCGGAACTGCGGCGGGCCGTCGTGCCACACGCCGCCGAAGCGCTCGCGTACGCGAAGTCCGCGAACGAGCGGTACCGCAGAGAGGCGTCGCACGGCACCGGCACGAGGTATCGCGCCTACGCCGGGGCGATCGCGGAGCACGAGCGCCAGGTCGGCCGGCGCGCACACTCGTTCGAGTTGAACGTCCAGGTGCTGCCGCTCGGGCAGCGCGGACTGTGGTGGATCGGGTCGCTCACGATCGCGGTGACCGACGGGCTGCGCGGCGACGTCGCGGCCTTCGACGCCGCGATCCACCCGATCATCGCCGAGCTCGCGTAACGCCGCGGGCGGCGCGGGTCAGTGGCCCGGGCCGTCGCCGTTCGTGCCGGGCTCGGGGTCGACGTGTACGGACTCGTGGTCGACGGCGATCTCGTGCGTGCGGCGACGCGACCTGCGGTCGAGGATGAGCGCGAGGATGCCGGCGAGCGCGAGGCCGACCGGGGCGCAGATCAGCACCAGGAATCCGAACACCTGGCCCTGCGAGTACTCCATGCCGGTGTTGGGGCTCGCCTCGGCGGTGCCGTTGAAGGCGAACGTGAGGATCATCGCGACGAAGACGCCGACCGCGGCGCCGAGGATCAGGAACACCGAGATCTTCGGCGCGCGGCGCACCCGCACGGTCTCGAGGCGGTCCTGGCTGTGCTCGGGCATGTGTCCATTGTCCCACTCGTGCGCGCCGTGCGCGTCGGCTTCAGGGCCGCAGCGGCAGCAGGTGCGAGATGTCGGCGCGCGTGCCCGAGGCGCTGATGCGGCCCGCGCGTGCGGCATCCATCCACTTCTCGGCGCCGGTCGCGAGAGCGATCCAGGTGGCGGCGTCGGTCTCCACGACGTTGGGCGGAGTGCCTCGCGTGTGCCGCGGCCCCTCGACCACCTGCACGGCGCCGAACGGCGGCACCCGCACCTCGACCGAGTTGCCCGGCGCCTTCTCGACCAGCAGCTGCAGCAGGTACCGCACCGCCGTCGCGTTGTCGGTGCGAGAGGGCGGGATGGATGCCACCACCGCCGCCGCGACCGCGCTCAGTGCGGCGCGGCCGTCATCGGTGGAGATCCTGCGGGTGGCCACCCCTCCACCGTACGCGCCCCGGCGCGTCCAGAATTCAGTCTGCGCGCACGTGGCTGCCGGCCGACTCGCGTCATTCCGCCGGGGGCTGGCCACCGCCGGGGCGTGCGGACTGAATTCCGAACCGGGTGACGAGCGAAGGGTCGGCGAAGACGGTGATGCGGGCGATGCCGTCAGGCCCCACGTCGAGCACCGCCACCCCGAACGCGTCGCCGTCCCGGTGAACGACGGCGGCCGGCTGGCCATTGGCCACGACAGGGCGCATGTGCCATGCGCCCTGGCCGGATGCCGAGCGCAGCACCGCGGCGCAGGCGATCTTCCCCTCGTACACGCCTCCCTCGGGCTGAAGTTCGAGCACGGCGTCCTCGCGCAGCAGGTCGACGAGGCGGGCGACGTCGCCGGAGGTGAACGCGTCGACATAGGTGTCGAGCGCGCGCCGGCTGGCGGCATCCGTCGGCTCGGTCACCGCCTCGGCACGAGGGGCGGTGCGCGCGATCCGCGCCCGTGCCCGCTGCAGCGCGCTCTTGACCGCCGCCACTGTCGTGTCCAGGGCCTCTGCGGTCTCGATGGCCGAGAACCTCAGCACATCGCGCAGCAGCTGCACGGCGCGCTGCGTCGCCGGAAGATCCTGCAGAGCGACCACGAACGCGAGGCGCAGGTCGTCACCGCCGCCCGGGAACGGCAGGACGACCGCGGTCGCGTGCGTCGACTCGGGGATGCCGTCCAGCCCGACGGTCGCCTGCGCCGGCCGTGTGCGCAGCCGGTCCAGGCAGACATGCGTGGCGATGCGGTACAGCCAGGTGCGCACGCTGGAGCGGTGCTGGAACCCGTCCCACGCCCGCCACGCCCGTTCGAGGGTCTCCTGCACGGCGTCCTCGGCATCGTCGGGCGAGCCGAGCATGCGGTAGCAGTGCACGAGAAGCTCGTGCCGCGCCGCCGCCGTCTCGGCCTCGAAGACGCTCACGGCACCAGTATCGACCGCAGCCATACGCCGGCCTCCGAAATCGCCCGGGTGGCGGCATCCGATCGCCCCACCGTCATCTGGAACGTGTGCAGCTGGCCGGGCCGATGTCGAGCCGCACGTCGACACCCGCGAGGCCGAGCCGTCGAGCCAGTGCCACGGCGTCGTCGAGCAGGGCCTCGTCGCCGCCCGCCTGCACGAGCGTCGGCGGCAGATCGCGCAGGTCGGCGTCGAGCGGCGCGGTGCGAAGGTCGTGCCGGTACGCACCGGCGAGGTACGCGTCGGCGAGGGAGCGCACCACATCGCGGGTGAAGAAGGGGTCGGTGCCGTGGTCGTACGACGCCCCCGCGGCATCGAGGTCGGTCCACGGCGACATCAGGAACAGCGCCCGGGGTGCGGCATCCCGGTCCTCCGCCTGCAGGGCGAGTCCGAGCGCGAGCAGCGCACCGCACGAATCGCCCGCGAGCGCGACGCGTGGCACGCGGGCCCGCAGCCAGCGGTAGGCGTGCGCGGTCTGCTCGAGCTGACTCGGGAACACGTGCTCGGGCACCAGTCCGTAGTCCATCGCGAACACGGGCACCCCGGCGGCGAGCGCGAGGTGGCCGAAAAGGCGGGCGTGGGTGAGTGCCGAGCCGCCGACGAATCCGCCGCCGTGCACCGCGAGCACCGCAGCTGAGGTGTCGCCGCCCGCAGGCTGCAGCCACAGCCCCGGCGGGTCGTCGATGCGTGTCGCCACGATGCCCGTCGGCTCGGCGCCGAGTTCCTGCCACGGCGGCACCTCGCCGCCGGCGGCGACGGCCTGCCAATGGCGGCGGTTGGCGTCGGGCGTCGTGCGGTCGAGGTCGCGATCGATGGTCATGCCTGTACAGACGCGGCCGCGCCCCGAAAGGAATCGGCCCCTTCCCGATCCCCGAAACCCCGCGACGCCCGCCGGTAGGCTGGGCGGGTGAAGATCCTGGTCCTCGGTTCGGGCGCGCGCGAGCACGCCATCATCCTGGCGCTGCGGTCCGAGGAGGCCGAGCACGAGATCTTCGCCGCCCCCGGCAATGCGGGCATCGGGCAGGACGCGCAGCTCGTCGCGCTCGACGCGAACGACCCCGCGGCCGTGACGAACTTCGCCAACGAGAACCACGTCGACCTCGTCATCGTCGGCCCTGAGGCGCCCCTGGTCGCCGGCGTGGCCGACGCCGTCCGCGAGCGCGGCATCCCCGTGTTCGGCCCCAGCCGCATGGCCGCCCAGCTCGAGGGATCGAAGGCGTTCGCGAAGCGGATCATGGATGCTGCCGGTGTGCCCACCGGGCGCGCCGTGCGCGCGGCGAACCGAGAAGAGGTCGAGGCCGCGTTCGACGAGCTCGGCGCCCCGTACGTGGTGAAGGCCGACGGCCTGGCCGCGGGCAAGGGCGTCATCGTGACGTCCGACCGCGACGCCGCGCTCGCGCACGCCGACGAATACCTGCCGTCCGGTCCGGTCCTCGTCGAGGAGTTCCTCGACGGCCCCGAGGTGTCGCTGTTCTTCCTGAGCGACGGCGACCACGTCCTTCCGCTCACCCCCGCGCAGGACTACAAGCGCCTGCTCGACGGCGACGAGGGGCCCAACACCGGCGGCATGGGCGCCTACTCGCCGCTGCCGTGGCTCGACGGCCGCTTCGGCAGCGAGGCCGCCTTCGTCGATCTCGTCACGCGGGATGTCGCCGAGCCGGTCATCCGCCAGCTCGACGCCGAGGGCACGCCCTTCATCGGCCTGCTGTACGCGGGACTGATCATCACCGACGCCGGCGTCAAGGTCATCGAGTTCAACGCCCGCTTCGGCGACCCCGAGACGCAGGTCGTGCTGCCGCGTCTCGTCGACCCGCTCTCGGAGCTGCTGCTGGCCGCCGCATCGGGTCACCTGGAGGATCTGCCGCGTCCCGCATTCGCGGACGACGTCGCCGTGACCGTCGTGGTGGCGAGCGAGGGCTACCCCGCAGCGCCCGTCACCGGCCGGCCGCTCAGCGGACTGCGCGACGCCGAAGCGGTCGACGGCGTGCACCTCGCCCATGCGGCGACCGCCGAGACCGACGGCGGCCTCGTGGCGACCGGCGGTCGCGTGCTCAACGTCGTGGGTGTGGCGACCACGTTCGCCCAGGCGCGCGAGCGCGTCTACCGCGCGATCGACGCGATCGGGCTCGAAGGCGGCCAGCACCGCAGCGACATCGCCGCCCGCGTCGCCGAGGGCCTCTGACGCCGCCGACGGATGCGGGCTAGCTGCGGCGGATGTAGCGCAGCAGCCACGCGATGATCGCGATCACGATGATCACGATGCCGATCCACAGCAGGAACTTCGCCGCCTCGACGAACACGCCGAACAGCAGCAGCACGATTCCGATGATGAGCAGGATCACTGCGAGTGCGGTCATGATGTCATGCTGACGCGACGGCACGGGTGCGCGCCAACGGGTTGACAAGGCGCCGGCGGCGCGCAAGCCGTGGCCGGCTTCGCGCGGGCGCGGGGGGATGCCGCGCACCGCGCGTCCTCGTGGCCTCGGCCGATCGGACGAGGCGGGTCGGGCCTGACGGCCGATGCGGCGCCGCGGCCGCGGCCGCGAGCATGGCGGCATGACCTCGCAGCCCATCGCTCCGCCCCGCACCGCCCGGCGCGCCACGTGGCGCGGCCGGCTCATCCCGGCCGGCCTCATCGCACTGAGCCTGGTGCCCGTCGTGGCAGGAGCCGCACGCGTCTCGCAGCTCGCCGGCGGCGGGCCCGTCACGGCGGCGAACGCCCGCTTCTTCGACTCTCCGGCTCCAGTGATCGTGCACATCATCGGCTCCACCGTCTTCTTGCTCCTGGGTGCGCTGCAGTTCGCCCCCGAGCTGCGACGACGGGCATGGCATCGACGCTCAGGGCGCCTCGTCGCGCCGGCCGGGCTGCTGTCGGCGCTGTCGGCGGCGTGGATGACCCTCTTCTACGACCTGCCGTCGACGGTGACCGGCCCCGGGCTGTCGGCGCTGCGCCTCGTGCTCGCGGCCGCGATGGCGGGCGGCATCGTGGTCGCCTTCGCGGCGATCCGGCGCGGCGATGTGCGCACGCACCGGGCGTGGATGGTGCGCGCATACGCGATCGGCCTCGGCGCGGGCACGCAAGTGCTGACGTTCCTGCCGTGGACGCTGGTCGCGGGCACGCCGAGCCCCGTCGTACACACGCTGCTCATGGCCGCCGGCTGGGGCATCAACCTCGCCGTCGCCGAGATCGTGATCCGGCGGTCGCCAGGGCCTCGTGCCAGGCGGGCGGACCGCCCCTCGGCGCCGACCGCCGCGCCCTTATCATGAGGGCATGACGAGCCCGGTGCGCGCTCTCTGGGACGCCCCGAAGGCCGCCCCCGCGCCGCCGCGGCACGTGTGGCGCGACGCGGTGCTCGCCGGCGTCGTCGCGGTCGCGGCCGTCGTCGAGGCGCTGCTGCGGAGCGAGGTGCCGTGGCGGTGGCTGTGGGCGGTCGTGCTCATCGGCCTCTCAGCCACGCTGCTGTGGCGGCGGACGCACCCGCTCCTCATGCTGACGATCGCGTTCTTGGTCGCCACGACCGTGGGCCTCGCGACCGGCGGCGATCCGCAGCTGTTCACGACCGCGTACTTCCTGGTGCTGCTGTATGCGCTGTTCCGCTGGGCGAGCGGCCGAGCGGTGCTCGTCGGAGGGGCGCTCGTGGTGCTCGGGACGGCCTTCTCGCTGACGTCGTCCGACACGACGCCGGGCGACGTCGCCGGGGGCATCGCAGTGGTGGTCGCCACCGGCTCGCTCGGCGCCGCCCTGCGCTGGCGGGCTCGCGTGCGCGCCCGCGACCTCGAACAGGCGCGCCTCGCCGAGCGGGTGCAGCTCGCCCGCGACCTGCACGATACCGTCGCCCACCACGTGTCGGCGATCGCGGTCCAGGCGCAGGCGGGCACTGTGGCGGCGGCGAAGGATCCGTCGGCGACCGCCCAGGTGCTGCGCACGATCGAGGCCGAGGCGACACAGACGCTGCGTGAGATGCGCGCGATGGTCGGCGTGCTGCGGGCGGATGCCGCACCGCTGGCGCCGACCCCGTCGCTCGCGCAGCTGGACGCCCTCGCTCGCACCGACGGTGTGCCCGAGATCGAGGTCCGGGTGGAGGGGGATGCGGATGCCGTGCCCGCACCGGTCGCCGCCACGGTCTTCCACCTCGCCCAGGAGGCGGTCACGAACGCGCGGCGCCACGCCCGCGGCGTACGGCGGATCGAGGTCGACGTGCGGGTCGGCGCCGATGGCGTGCGGCTGACCGTGGACGACGACGGGCGGGGTTCGGACGGGTCTCGGCGCTCGGAGGCGCCTGGCGCGGCACCGGCGGCGCCCGGAACCGGAGCCGTCGAGGCATCCATCACTGCCGGCTACGGGATCCGCGGCATGCAGGAGCGCGCCGACCTGCTCGGTGGCCGGTGCGAAGCGGGGCCGCGGCCGGACGGCGGATGGCGCGTCGTCGTATCGCTGCCGAGGACGGGGTGGCGCCCATGAGCATCCGGGTCATGATTGCGGACGATCAGGACCTGGTGCGGACCGGGCTGCGGATGATCCTCGACGCGCAGGACGGCATCGAGGTGGTCGGCGAGGCGGCCGACGGCGCGTCAGCGGTCGGGCTCGCCCGCCGGTTGCGACCGGACGTGTGCCTGGTCGACATCCGGATGCCGGTGCTGGACGGGCTCGCGGTGACGCGAGAGCTCGGGGGCCCCGAGACCACGGACCCGATCCCGGTCGTCGTGATCACGACCTTCGACCTCGACGAGTACGTGTACGCCGCCCTGCGCACGGGGGCGCGCGGCTTCGTGCTGAAGGACTCCGGGCCCGAACTGCTCGCCGAAGCGGTGCGCGCGGCGGCGCGAGGCGACGCACTGATCGATCCGGCGGTGACGGTGCGGTTGCTCGAGGCGTTCGCGGGCAGCGCGCCCGCCTCGCCGCGTCCGCCGGCGAGCCCGCTCACCGGGCGCGAGCAGTCGGTGCTCGATGCTGTCGCGCGCGGGCTCGGCAACACCGAGATCGGCGACGAGCTGCACATCTCGCTCAGCACCGTGAAGACCCACCTCGCGAGCCTGATGACGAAGACCAGCACCCGCAACCGCGTCGAGCTCGCGGTGTGGGCGCATGAGAGGCGAGGCCGTCGTCGCGGCTGACGTCTGCGGGCCCGCGTGCGCAGGGGGGTGGATGCCGGCGCCCGCGGCCGCCGGCATCCACTTCTCTCTCGTCAGCCGGCGGAATCCGCGGCGTGCGCCGCATGCCAGTCGTCGGTCGACGTCGCCTTCGGCCGCCGCAGAAACAGCACCGCGACCACGCCGACCAGCATCGCGGCGGCCGACAGCAGGATGGTCTGCGCCATGGCGGTAGCGAACGGGTCGGCGATCATCTCGGGCAGCTGACCGGCGCCGAAGCCGCCGCCGGCGCTCGAGTCCGACGCGCCGGGGATGTTCGCCTCGAGGCGGCTCTGCATGAACACGGCGATCGCCGCCGATCCGAGCACCGAGCCGATCGTGCGCGTCGTGTTGTAGATGCCGGCGCCCGCGCCCGCCTGCCGCGGCGCGAGGTTGCGGGTGGCGGTGGTCGCGAGGGGTCCCCACATGCCCGCGTTGCCGACGCCCATCACGAACGAGGGGATGAGGAACACCCAGATGGGCGTGTCGAGATTCATGAGCAGTGAGTAGCCCACGAGCGACCCGGCCACCAGCAGCAGTCCGGGGACGAGCAGCACCCGCGGATCGGTGTGGTCGAGCCACCTGCCCGCCAGCGGCGACAGAACACCCGCGGCGACGGCCATCGGAATGAGCAGCAGCGCCGACTCGGTCGGGGTGAGGCCGCGCGCCAGCTGCAGGAAGAACATCAGCGGCAGCGACATGCTCGTCACGGTGAAGCCGACCGTCGCGATGCCGATGTTCGCGACCGAGAAGTTGCGGTCGCGGAACAGCTCCAGCGGCACGAGCGCCTCGCTCTTGGTCTTGGCCTGCTGCCAGATGAACAGCGCCATGACGACGACGCCGGTGATGATGAGGCCCCACACGGTGATCGGACCCCAGATGACGCCCCAGTCGTAGGTCTCGCCCTCTTGCAGGCCGAACACGATGAGGAAGAGGCCGACCGCGCTCAGGAAGACGCCGACGAGGTCGAAGCGGTGCGGGTGCGTCTCGAGCTTGGGCACGAGGATCCATGCGAGCACGAAGCCGATCACGCCGACCGGCAGGTTGACGAAGAAGATCCACTCCCACCCGAAGCCGTCGACGAGCAGGCCGCCGGCCAACGGGCCGACGAGCATCGCGACGCCCGAGGTGGCGCCCCACAGGCCCATGGCGGCGCCGCGCTGGTTCGGCGGGAACGTGCGCGTGATGATCGCCATCGTCTGCGGCGTCATGAGCGACGCGCCCAGGCCCTGCACGGCGCGGAACGCGATGAGCGCGCCGAGCGTAGGAGACAGACCGCAGCCGAGGGAGGCGAGCGTGAAGATCGCAAGGCCCCCGAGGTACATGTACTTCGGGCCGAACCGGTCGCCGAGGCGGCCCGTGATCAGCAGCGGCACGGCGTACGCGAGCAGGTAGGCCGAGGTCACCCACACGACGTTGTCGAGGTTGTTGGTGTCGGGGTCGAGGGCGGCCTTGATGGCGGGGTTCGCCACCGAGACGATCGTGGTGTCGACCAGGATCATGAAGAAGCCGATGACGAGCGCCCACAGGGCGGGCCAGGGGCTTCGGGGCTTGTGCCCGGCGGCGTAGGCGCCGGTGGGCGGGTGCGCGGAGGTGGATGCCGCACCGGAGGTGGTCTCGGTCACTGTCGTGCTGCCTTTCTCTGGGCGAGATAGCGTTCCGAGGGGAGCCGCTCAGGCCCCCACTCGAAGTCGGAGCGCTCGATGCGCGCGATCGTCGCGTCGAGCCATTCGAGGTCGGCGCGCAGAAGGGCCTCTTCGCGTCCGAGTTCGAGCAGATACTGTTCGGGCACGCCCTTGGCCAGTGCGTCCGCCCGGCCGGCCGACACGCTGTCGAGCAGTTGGGACAGGGCGTCGCGTCTTTCGCCGAGCAGGGCGAGGGCCTCGCCGCGCTCGAGGCCGTGGGCCTCGGCGAGCGCGACGCGGAACTGCGCCGGCCGGTCGACGCGGGACAGTTCGCGCCGCACCCACTCCGTGACCGCGGCGGCGCCCTCCTCGGTCTGGGTGTAGGTGGTGCGCTCGGGGCGGTTGCCGTCGCGGTCGACACCGACCTCGGCGAGCAGGCCGGCCCGTTCGAGCCGGGCGACCGTGTGGTAGAACGTGCCGTTCGTGATCGTCACGAGCCGATCGTCGCGCCGGATGTGCATCAGCCGGATCATCTCGTACGGGTGCATGTCGCCCTCGGCGAGCAGCGCGAGCACCATGACCCCCAGTGGGGTCAGGCGGGTCACGGCGTCCTTCATGTTCACTCCATGTCGACTAGTCCACATGGACTATACACGCGCGCAGCACGATCGGCGAGCCCTTCGGCTCACGCACCCACGCTCAGGTCGCCGGGGTCTGGCCCGCTCGCTCGACGATGACGGCGATCTGGGTGCGATTGCGAACGCCCAGCTTCTCGCGCGCCTGCTGCACGTGCGCCTTCGCGGTGGACAGGGCGACGTGCAGCGTCCGGGCGATCTCTCCGTCGCTCGCACCGGCGGCAACGAGGCGGGCGGCGTCGCGCTCCCGGTCGGTGAGACGGTCGAAGAGCTCCGCCGCCGAGCGGCGAGTGTCCGCCGTGGTGTCTGAGGCGGACCGCTCCAGCAGCTCGCGGGTGTGCCTCGGCGACAGGAACGCGTCGCCGCGCGCGACCGTCCGCACCGCTCCGGCCAGTTCCGAAGGGGCGTCGTCCTTCAGCACATATCCGTAGGCACCGGCATCGATCATCCGCCACACCGTCTCGCTCGTCGTGAGGCTCGTCATCGCCACGACCTGGGTGTCCACCTGGCCGAGCAGGGCCCGCGTCGACTCGACGCCGTCCATCCCGGGCATGCGGACGTCCATCAGCACCACATCAGGCCGGGTCGCACGCGCCTGCGCGACCGCATCCATCCCGTCCGCGGCGGTGCCGACGACCTCGAGGTCCGGGTGCGGTTGGAGCATCGCCTTGATCGCCTCGCGCACGAGGAAGTCGTCGTCCACGACGAGCACCCGGATGGGGCGATCGGCATCGACGGGTGGCACAACGCCACGATAGTGCCGGCCACCGACGCGCGAGACCTCACCCCCAGGGCAGACTCACGTCGACGATGAACTCGCCCTGATACGGCCCGATCCACGCCGTTCCGCCCAGCGCGACGGCGCGCTCCCTGATGCCTGCGATCCCCCGTCCGCCGCCGGGGATCCCCGATGACACCGAAACCAGCCGATTGACGGTCCTGACCCGGATGCCGCGATCCGGCGCTGCATCGACCAGCACCGAGACAGCCGCACCCGGCGCATGCTTGAGCGCGTTCGTCAGACTCTCTTGCACGATGCGGAAGGCCGCGGCATCGAACGCCGGACTGGTCCGATCTATGCCCTCCAAGAACACGTAGGCGTCGACGCGATGGCCCGCCGAGCGCAGATCGGCGATCAGCCCGCTGATCTGACGCATCGAGGCGACCGGCGCGTCCGCGACCCCGCCCGAATCGGACCGCAGCCCGCCGACGACGCCCCGGACGTCTTCGAGCGCGGCGTGCGCCTGTCGATGCACCACGCGCGCCCATTCCGCGAGCGCCGGGCCGCCGTGGGCCGCCGCCGCCTGCGACTCGAACGCCCCGGCCGCCAGCGCCATCGATGAGAGCCGATGCCCGAGCCCGTCATGCAGGTCGCGCGCGATGCGCTCGCGCTCCGCCTGACGGGCGAGCTGCTCATCGAGCGCGTCGGCCCGCTCGTGCTGCTGCTCGGCTTCGACACGGCTGATGGATGCCTCGTCCCGAGCCCGGCGGTACGCCACGAGTCCGGCCACCAGCCCGAGCGACAGCAGCGCCATGACCATCGCACCGCCGATCCAGGCCGGGTCGGCACCGATCGGATCCATGCCGAGCAGCCAGGCGAGCGCGTGCCCCCAATCGGTCAGCACTTCGCGAAGGACGAACAGTGCGACGGCGCCGGCCGTGATGCCCGAGATGAGGACCGTCCGCCGTGGCCAGCGCACCAGTGCGCAGTACACGCCCACGAGCACGAGCGCATACGAGACGCCGATCAGCATCAGCAGTCCCCCGGCGATCAGCGGCGCCCACGGCGCCCGGGAGCGCACGTACACGGTGGTCCAGCATGCGAAGACCAGCAGCACGAGCAGCACGCCGATGGTGGTGACCTCGGCCTTCGGCGCCTCGCCTGCGGTGAGGGTGGCGCCGCCCGGGACGTTGATCACGCACAGCGTATCGAACAGCGCGCCGATGAGGAACAGGCCGGTCGACCATCCGCCGTTGAGCAGCCGCACGAGACGTCTCGGCTTCGCGGGGGCGGCAGTGGTCACGGATAGAGCGTAGACAGCCCCACCGACGCCGTCCTCCCTCTTCCGTCTGCGTATCGCCGGACTTTCGACCGACGAAGTCCGGTCGAACGGCGGAGGCGGGCCGCTGTGCCCGTTCGGGACGCTGTGGAGCGCGGACGCCCGTCCGACCAGACCAGGAGGAATCACATGTCTTTCGACAACTCGCAGCCGCCGACCCCGCCGAGCCACGCCGCACCGGTGGGCATGCCCGCCGAGGCGACGCCGACGAAGCCGGCGGTCCGGCCGCTCGCGTGGGTGGCGCTCGGCGCCGCGGCGCTCGGCTTCGTGTTCGCGTGCATCCCGGGGGCGCTGATCGTCGGCTGGATCCTGCTGCCGGTCGCCTTCGTCCTCGCGATCGTCGCCCTCGTGATGACCGGGCGCAAGTGGCCGGGTATCGTCGCGCTGATCCTCAGCGTGGTGGGCACGATCGTGGGGTTCGTGGTGTTCTTCTCGCTCGCCGCGCTCGCGGTCGGCGACGCGATCGAGGATTCCACGGGCAGCTCGGTGACCGCGCCGAGCGAATCGGAGGACGCCGAGACCGACGCCGAGACGGCCGAGGAACCCGCCGACGAGTCCGTCGCCGCCGACGGATCCTCGCGCGACACTCCCGCGCCGATCGGTTCGACGGTCAGCGGCCGGGAGTGGGACGTCACGGTGAACAGCGTGACCCTGGGCGCGACGTCCGACGTCGTCGCCGCGAGCCCGGTCAACCAGGAGCCCGAGCCCGGTTACGAGTACATCCTCGTGAACGTGACGACGACCTACACCGGATCCGACAAGGGGATGCCGGCGCTCGTGCAGATCGCCTATGTCACACCTGACGGCGTCACCGTGAACGGATTCGACTCGATCGCCATCGCCCCCGATGCGCTGGACACGCTGTCGGAGCTCTACTCCGGAGCCTCGGCCACCGGCAACATCACGCTGGCCGTGCCGTCGGCGACCGCCGCGCAGGGTGTGCTCGTCGTCACCCCCGGCCTGCTCGCCGACGACGTCTTCGTCGCGGTCCAGTAAGTCCCGGCGGGCGGGGTGTGTGACGTTCCGAGGGCGCACGCACCCCGCTGCCGTGGACTGCGCGCCCGTGCCGAGCTGCCGGAACGCGCAGATCCCGCGGCCTGGCCGGGGATAATGGCCTGGTGACGGCTACCCCCTCCCCCTCGACCGAACTCGCCGGCTGGCGACACGTGTACTCCGGCAAGGTCCGCGACCTCTACGTGCCGGCCGATACGCCGGAGGGCGCGGCGCCGGAGCGCCTGCTCGTGGTCGCGAGCGACAGGGTCAGCGCGTTCGACCACGTGCTCTCGCCCGGCATCCCGGGCAAGGGCGAGCTGCTCACGACGCTGAGCCTGTGGTGGTTCGACCAGCTGGCAGGCGGCGACGGCGGGCGCGGCATCCCGAATCATCTCGTCGCGTCGCACACGCTCGGGCTCGGCGAGGACGGCGTGGCGAACACGGCCGACGACCTGAAGAGCCTGATCCCGGATGCTGTCGTGGGGCGTGCGATGGTCGTCAAGAGTCTCGACATGCTGCCCATCGAGTGCGTCGTGCGGGGCTACCTCACCGGGTCGGGCTGGGCCGAGTACCAGGCGGGCGGCACAGTGTGCGGCATCCCTCTGCCTTCCGGTCTGTCGAACGGGGATCGGCTGCCCGAGCCGATCTACACCCCCGCGTACAAGGCTCCGATGGGCGAGCACGACGAGAACATCTCGTACGAGCGCACCGTTGAGCTGGTCGGCGCCGAGCGCGCCGCCGAGCTGCGCGACCTGTCTCTCGAGATCTACACGCGCGCATCGCGCATCGCCGAGGCGCACGGGGTGATCCTCGCCGACACGAAGTTCGAGTTCGGTCTCGACGAGAACGGCGTGCTGACCCTCGCCGACGAGGTGCTCACCAGCGACTCGTCGCGGTACTGGGATGCCGCCGCCTGGGCTTCGGGCGCGACCCCGGACGAGCGCATGGCGAGCTTCGACAAGCAGATCGTGCGCAACTGGCTCGCCGCCAACTGGGCACCGCCGCGCGAGGGCGAGCCGCCCGCGCTGCCGGCCGACATCGTCGAGCGCACCGCCGCCCGCTACCGCGAGCTGCTGGAGCTGCTGACCTCCGCCCCCGGTCGTTGACCGGGGTGCTCGGGCGCTCTCCCACCTGAGCCCCCGGTCAACGACCGGGGAGAGCCGATCCGCGCCCTGTCGCGCCGCTAGGGTGAGGCGAGCACAACACCCGAGCGCGAAGGAGCGAGCGCACATGCCCCTGTGGACCCTGCACGGCAACGGCCGGACGGTCGAACCTGGCCAGGTCGTCAGACCCGAGGAACGCCTGAACTGGCCGGCGACCATCGCCATCGGCGCCCAGCACGTGATCGCCATGTTCGGCGCGACGTTCCTGGTGCCGATCCTCACCGGGTTCCCGGTGTCGACGACGCTGCTGTTCTCGGGCATCGGAACGCTGCTGTTCCTTCTCGTCACGCGCAACCGCCTGCCCAGCTACCTCGGCTCGTCGTTCGCCTTCATCGCCCCGGTGACGGCGGCCACTGCCTCGCAGGGCATGGGGTCGGCGCTCGCGGGCATCGTCGCGGTCGGCGTGCTGCTGGCGGCCGTCGGGTTCATCGTGCAGTTCGCGGGGCTCGGCTGGATCGAGAAGCTCATGCCACCCGTGGTCGCCGGCGCGATCGTGGCGCTCATCGGCTTCAACCTGGCGCCGGTCGCGTGGCAGAGCTACCAGAAGGCCCCGGTCACGGCCACCATCACGCTGGTCGCGGTCATCCTGTGCAGCGTGCTGTTCCGCGGGTTCCTGGGGCGCATCTCGATCTTCCTCGGCGTGATCGTCGGCTACATCGCGGCGCTCATCGCGGGCGAGGTCGACTTCACCGCCGTCAACGAGCTCGTCGCGAACGGCCAGTGGATCGGTCTGCCGACCTTCCACATCGCCGACTTCGGCAACCCCGGCACCTGGAGCGTCATCGCGATGTTCCTGCCCGTCGTGCTGGTGCTCATCGCCGAGAACGTCGGCCACGTCCGTGGTGTCGCGACCATGACCGACGCGTCGGTCAACAAGTACACCGGCCGCGCGCTCATCGCCGACGGTGCCGCCACGGTGCTCGCCGGAACCTTCGGCGGCTCGGGCACCACGACCTACGGCGAGAACATCGGCGTCATGGCGGCCACCCGCGTGTACTCGACCGCGGCGTACTGGGTCGCGGGCATCTTCGCGATCCTGCTGTCGCTGTCGCCGGTCGTCGGTGCGGTGTTCAACTCGATCCCCGCCGGCGTGCTCGGCGGCGTGACCACGGCCCTGTACGGCCTCATCGGCATCATCGGCATCAAGATCTGGGTCGACAACCGCGTGGACTTCTCGCGCCCCGTCAACCAGTACACCGGCGCCGTCGCGCTCGTCATCGCGATCGCCGGCTTCACGATGCAGTGGGGCGACTTCCAGCTCGGCGCGATCGTGATCGGCGCGGCCGCGGCGCTGCTGATCTACCACCTCGGAAACCTCATCGCCCGCTGGCGCAAGACCGGCGCCGACGACGGCGGCCCCATTCCCGCCGTCGGACAGCTGGGCGGCGACCCGCAGTAGTCGAACGATGGATGCCGCCGCCCCGGGCTTCTCGTCTGCCCGGGCGGCGGCATCCCTCGTTCCTCCCTCGGCGCCGAGCCCGTCCGGCCGACCCACCCTTTCTGTCCAGAACGCGGTCACTCGCCGAGATCGCACGTTGTTCGCGTCGATGACATGCGGCCTCGGCGAGTAACCGCGTTGTCGACGACCAGGCGGCGTCGCACCGAAGGCCGGGGAATGAACGGGGGATGCCGGGGGTTTCGATTCATGTGAATGCACAGGCCGACCGACTCGCCCCCGACACCGCGATGGGGGCCGTCACGCTGCTCGTGGGCGACCTCGACGCCATGACGGCGTTCTACCGCGACGTCATCACCCTGCAGGTGCTGGCGGCCGACGGCGACCGGGTCATGCTGGGCCGCGCCGGCCGCGCGATCGTCGTGCTGCAGCACGAACCGGCGCTGCGTCACGCCGTGCCCGGAGCGGCGGGGCTGTTCCACACCGCGATCCTGTTCGAGACGCAGGAGGCCCTGGCCGCCGCGCTCTACAGCGTCGCCACGCGCGCACCGCAGACCTTCACGGGTTCGGCGGATCACCTCGTCAGCCAGGCGTTCTACCTCACCGACCCCGAGGGGAACGGCATCGAGCTGTACTGGGATCGGACGCGCACCGAGTGGTCGTGGACGCACGGCTCGATCGAGATGGCGACGCTGTATCTCGACCCCAACGCGTTCCTGCGCGAACACCTGACCGAGAGCGCCGCGGGCGGCGGGACCGCGCAGGAGGCGGCATCCGTCGGACATGTGCACCTCTCGGTCGGCGACGTCGAGACCGCGCGCGCCTTCTACGTCGACGCGCTCGGCTTCGACCAGACCGCCGCGATGGGCGGACAGGCGCTGTTCGTGAGCGCCGGCGGGTACCACCACCACATGGCGATGAACGTGTGGAACTCCCGCGGCGCCGGGCCGCGCATGCCCGCGCTCGGCCTCGGCCGCGTCGACCTCGAGCTGCCCGACGCCGATACGCTCGGCGAGCTCTCGGAGCGCCTGCGCCACCACGGCTTCGAGGTGCGCGACGACGGCCGCACGGTGTCGTTCGACGACCCGTGGCGCAATCTGCTGCACGCGACGGTGCCGGGGCGGGGCTGAGCCGGGTCGGTCCGGCGGAAGGCCGTGGCCGACGGCATCCACCTGCCCCCGTTTCGCGAAACCGGGGATCTGCATGCCGAGCCAGGGGATTCCGACCGACACCGGGGACGTCGCCCTCGGTCTCGACGCGAATCCCCTGGCTCGCCGCAACAGGGGGATACGGCCGAACACCGCGGGCGGAGGCATCCGGCCCGCCCCGGTTTCGGCGAGACCGGGGATCTGCAGGCCGAGCCAAGGGGCTCCCGGCGAGCCAAGGGGCCTCGCCGCCGGTCTCGACGAGAATCCCCTGCCTCGACGAGACAGGGGATCCGCGCGCCGAACCCGGGGATCCCGCGCCGAATTCGGGACCCCAGGTCGAGCCGGAGCCTCAGCGCCGGATGATCCGCCGCTCGATCGCGGCCGCGACCGCCCCCGCGCGCGTGTCGACGCCGAGCTTGCCGTAGATGTGCGAGAAGTGGGACTTCACCGTGGCCTCCGACACCAGCAGCGCCCGGGCCAGCTCGCGATTGCCCTTGCCGTCGGCGAGCAGCTCGAGCACCTCGACCTCGCGCTCGGTCATGCGCGGCTCGGGTGACGCCGCGCGGCGCATGAGCAGGGACGACACCGACGGGCCGAGTGCGGGCTCGCCGCGCGCGACGGCACGGATGCCCGCGAACAGCTGCTCGGGCGGTGTGTCTTTGAGCAGGTAGCCCGAGGCTCCCGCCTCCAGCGCGCGCAGGATGTCGGACTCGGTGTCGTACGTCGTGAGCACGAGCACGCCCGGCGGGTCCGGGATGCCACGCACCCTCGCCGTCGCGTCGATCCCGCCGGCTCCGTCACCGAGGTTGAGGTCCATGAGCACGACGTCGGGCCGCTCCGCCTCGACGAGCGGGATCACCTCCGCCGCGGCCGAGGCCTCGCCGACCACGACGAGGTCGGGGCTCCCTTCGATGAGCGCACGCAGTCCGGCGCGCACCACCGGGTGGTCGTCGACGAGGACGATGCGGATGCCGTCCATCACTCCCCCTCCTGCTCCACCGGCCGTGCAGCCGGCGGGGCGTCGCCCGCCGCGCGGGGCAGCGAGACCGACACCGTGGTGCCCTCGCCGGGGGCGCTCTCGACCGTGGCGCGGCCGCCCAGCTCGGCGGCCCGCTCGGCGATGCCCTCGATGCCGCGCCCGCGGCCCGCCGCACGCCGGGTGCGGACACGCGCCGCGGTCGCTGCCGGCCGCAGGTCCATGCCGACGCCGTCGTCGCGCACATCCAGGCGCAGCTCGTCGGGCTGCACCGTCAGGCTCACGACGGCGTGGGTCGCGTGGGCGTGCTCGGCGACGTTCGCCAGCGCGCCCCGCGCCGTGCGGATCAGCGCGGCCGCCACCGGGAGCGGCACGTCGCCGGCGTCGCCGTGGGTGCGGAACGTCACCTCGAGTCCTGGGATGGATGCCTCGTCCGCGACCTTGCCGAGGGCCACGGCGAGCGAACCCGCCGTGCCGTCGAGCTCGCCGGGGGCGAGGCCGCGCACGACCCGCCGCACCTCGTCGAGGCCCGCGCGGGCCGTCGCCGCCGCCGTCTCGACCTGGGCGCGCGCGGCGTCGGGGCGGGCGTCCCAGCTGCGCTCGGCGGCCTGCAGCAGCAGGTTGATGCTCGACAGCTGCTGGCCGATCGAGTCGTGGATCTCGCGCGACAGCCTGGCCCGCTCGGCCAGTGCTCCCGCGCGGTGCTGCTCGGCGGCCAGCGCCGCCTGCGCGGTCGAGAGCTCGTCGAGCAGCGACTGCCGCGCGGCCGATTCTCGATCGAGCGCCCGGTACGAGACCACCGTCGCCAGCGCGATGCCGATCGGCCCGAACATCATCGTCGGGTCGAAGCCGTCGGCCAGCCGCAGCTGAGCGACGATCACGACGACCGTCATGAGCGCCACCACTGTGACCGCCGGCCAGAACGGCACGATGCGCAGCACGCCGAACGCGATCGGCACCGCGCACCACGCGAACGACGGCGCGATCACGGTGAGGACCGCCCACAGCAGCACGACCACGATGGTCCACACGGTGGGCCACACGCCGCGGCGCGGGACGATCCCGCGCAGGGATGCCGCCACGCCGAGCACGACCGCCCCGGCGAGCACGCCCACCGCCTGCGCGTCGAGCTCGTGCCGCAGCAGGTAGCGGATCGCGCTGGCGGCCAGCAGCACCAGCAGCACGACGTTCAGGACGCGGTCGAACCGCACCGGCGCGAGGATGCCGCGCACGCCCTGATCGTCCGTCATGCAGGCCACCCTACGAGCCGGGCCGGGCCGCCGGCATCATCCGATCGGCTATCGACGCAGAGCCGACCTCCCGATGTGCGGGTGCCCGGGCGCGAGCAGGCTGGAAGCATCCCGAGCACCCGGGCCCCCCGCATCCACCCGGGCCCAGCGCCCCAGCGCCGGGTCAACCGGCCCAGCGCCGGGTCAACCCGCCCAGCCCAGCCCCGGGCGTCCCCGCCCACCGAACCAAGGAGGAACCATGGCTCACCGCACCTTCGCCGCGATCGTCGCGGCCACGACCCTCGGCCTCGCCGGCATCGCCGCGGCCGCACCCGCCGTCGCCGCACCCGGCAACGACGCCGGCAACGGCCGCCCGAGCTCGTACGCGCTGACCGGCGACGCGGCGGGCAGCCGCTTCGAGGGCATCGGCGCCGACGAGCGCCGCGGCGTCTTCTACGTCAGCGAGGTCACCGGCGGCGAGATCCACCGCGGCACCGTCGGCTCGTCGGCCACCGAGGAGTGGCTGCCCGAGGGCGCCGATGGACGCTTCACCGCGCGCGGCATCACCGTCGACGCGGCGGGCAACGTCTACATCGCCGGCGGCCCGAACGGCCTCGGCACCGGCCGCCCGGACGTGTGGGTCTACTCGCCCGAGGGCGAGCTGCTCGCCGCGCTGCGCATGCCGGCCGACGACGTGTTCGTCAACGACGTCGCGATCGGCCCCGACGGCGCCGCGTACTTCACCGACTCGAACGACGCGCGCATCTACCGCGTGGCCGACGCCGGCGCGGGCTTCACCGCGGCCGTGTGGGCAGACGCGAGCGACGTCATCGACCGCGCCGCGGGCTTCAACCTCGGCGGCATCGTCCTGTCGACCGACCGCAGCGCATTCGTCGTCGCGCAGGGCAATGTCGGCAAGATGTGGCGCTTCGGCTTCGACGGCTCGGTGAACGAGATCGTCGTGCGCGGCGCCGACCTCGTGAACGCCGACGGCCTCGTCCGCCAGGGCAGCACCCTCACCGTCGTGCGCAACTTCTCGCACGCGCTGACGACCCTGCGCGTCACGGCCGACGGCGCCGGCGCCACGCTGGTCGCCGACGAGGCCACCGCCGCCGACAAGGTCTTCACCACCGCGAAGACCCTCCACGGCCGCATCCTGTTCGTCGAGAGCGAGTTCGGACCCGACGCGCCCACGCCGCCGTATCAGGTGACGACGAACCCGTTCTGACCCCGGTTCGGATCACCGGATGCCGCCGCCCCGGCCCTCTCGCAGGTCCGGGTCGGCGGCATCCACGGTTCTTCTTCTCATGCTCCGCAGTCACAACCTGCGGCCGACATCGACCGGTCGGCGCAGAAGCCGACTGCGGAACTGATGGTCCCCTCTGCTCCGCAGTCACAACCTGCGCGTCCCGCACACCGCACCGCGCACAAACTGACCGCGGAACAGCACCACCGCGCCAGGCCCCACGCAGGTCCGGGTCGGCGGCATCCACGGTTCTTCTTCCCATGCTCCGCAGTCACAACCTGCGGCCGACATCGACCGGTCGGCGCAGAAGCCGACTGCGGAACTGATGGTCCCCTCTGCTCCGCAGTCACAACCTGCGCGTCCCGCACACCGCACCGCGCCAGAAGTGACTGCGGAACCGAGGCGAGGACGTGCGCGGGAGAGGGGGCGACAGGTCAGACCGAGTCGCGGACGACCAGCTCGGTCTCGAGGATCGTGACGTGGCGCGGATGCCGGCCGGCGAGGATGTCGAGCAGCACCGTGGCCATGCGCTCGCCCTGTGCGAACGACGGCTGACGCACCGTGGTGAGCGAAGGGGTGACCGAGGTGGCCACCGGCGAGTCGTCGAAGCCGACCACCGCGACGTCCTCGGGGACGCGCAGGCCCGCCGAGGCGAGCACCGTGAGAACGCCCCGGGCCATCAGGTCGCTCGCGACGAAGATCGCATCGGGCTTCGCGCCCGACTCGAGCATGCGACGCATCGCCTCGGCCCCGCCGTCCGCCGTGAAGTTGCCGTCCTCGACCGCGACCTCTTCGAGGTGGAAGGCCTTCAGCGCATCGCGGTAGCCGCGCAGGCGGTCGACGCCGGCGGGCATGCTGAGCGGGCCCGCGATCGTCGCGATGCGGCTGCGTCCGCTCTCGATCAGGTAGGCCGTCGCGTCGAACGCGCCCCGGGCGTTGTCGACGTCGACGTAGTAATCGCGCTCGCGCTCGCGCACCGGGCGACCGCCGTAGACGACCGGCACGACGCTCGCGATGCGGTCGATGAACGTGTCGCTGGTGTGGTGCGACACCACGATCGCGCCGTCGACCGCCCCGGAGCGCACGTACGACGTGGTCTTGTCGCCCGGGTCGTCGCTCGCGATGAACAGGTTGAGCACGTAGTCCGAGCGGCTCAGACGCGAGTTGATGCCCGACACGATGGCAGCGAAGAACGGGTCGCCGAAGAACCGCGTGGTGTCTTCGGGGACGATCAGCGCGATCGCGTGCGTCTTCTGGCTCGCGAGAGACCGCGCGGCCCTGTTGGGCACGTAGTTGAGCTCGGCGATCGCCTTCGTGACCGCCTCGAGCGCCTCGGGGCTGACAGCGGTGGAGCCGTTGACCACGCGCGACACGGTCGACCTCGAGACACCGGCCGTGGCGGCGACCTCTTCGATCGTCACCGCCTGACGCGCGACATCCGTGCTCATCGCTGTCCCTCCCTCACCGACACTACGGTCCGAATCTAGGCCAGTGGCGCTACGACGCGGTCGCCGCGGCTCCTGCGGCCGCCACGTCCAGCGCGCGGGCCGCGATGATCCGGCGGTACTCCAGCGCGCTGTCCTTCGGCGTGCGCTCCTGCGTGTCGTAGTCGACGCGCACGATGCCGAACCGCTTCTCGTAGCCCCACGCCCACTCGAAGTTGTCCAGCAGCGACCAGTAGAAGTAGCCGCGCACGTCGACGCCGGCGTCGGCGGCATCCAGGATCGCGCCCAGGTGACCGCGCAGGAACTCGACCCGATCCGCGTCGTGCACGCGCTTCTCGCCGCCGTCGACGACGAGCTCGTCGTCGTAGGCCGCGCCGTTCTCGGTGACGTACAGCACCGTGCCGGCGGGCTGGGCGTACTCGTCCCACACGCGCTGCAGCAGCTCGGTCAGCCCCTCGGGCTGAACCTCCCAGTGCATCGGCGTGCGCGGCAGGCCCCGCTCGTGCCAGAAGATGCCCTCGTGCGACGGGAACGGCGAACCGCCCGGGCGGTCGGTCGGGGCGTCGCCGCCGATGGGCGGGTTCACAGGCTCGTGGCCGCCGACGTACTCGCCGTGGTAGTAGTTCACGCCGAGCGTGTCGATCGGGGTCGAGATCACCTCGAGGTCGCCCGGACGCACCGCGGCCTCCCACGCGGCGATCGCGTCGGCATCCACCGAGCGGATGTCTTCGACGATGTCGGCCGGGTACTGCCCGCGGAAGATCGGGTCGAGGAACCAGCGGTTGAACTGGCCGTCGATGCGGCGCGCGGCGTCGACGTCGGCCGGGTCGCTCGCGTCGACGGGCTCGGCGACCGTCAGGTTCAGCGTGATGCCCAGGTTGAGCGACTCGTCGCGCGCACGCAGTTCGCGCACGACCTGGCCGTGGCCGAGCATCAGGTGGTGCGCGGCGAGCACGCCCTCTTCGACGCTGTAGTGGCCGGGTGCGTGAAGACCCGCCGTGTAGCTGAGGAACGACGAGCACCACGGCTCGTTGAGCGTCGTCCACACCTTCACGCGGTCGCCGAGCGCGTCGTGCATCGTCAGCGCGTACTCGGTGAACCTGTCGGCGGTGTCGCGGTTCGCCCAGCCGCCCTGCTCCTGCAGCGCCTGCGGCAGGTCCCAGTGGTAGAGCGTCAGCCACGGCAGGATGTCGGCGCCGAGCAGCTCGTCGACCAGGCGCTTGTAGAAGTCCAGCCCCTGCTCGTTGACCGCGCCGCCGTCGGGGCGCACGCGCGACCACGACGTCGAGAAGCGGTAGGTCTGCAGCCCGAGGTCCTTCATCAGCGCGACGTCGTCGCGGTAGCGGTGGTAGTGGTCGCAGGCCACGTCGCCGTTGTCGGCGTTGATGACGGCACCCGGCACGCGGCAGAAGGCGTCCCAGATGGAGTCGCGGCGGCCGTCCTCGTGGGCGGCGCCCTCGATCTGGAAGGCAGCGGTCGCGGCGCCGAACAGGAAGTCCGACGGGAAGGCGCGCGAGATCGCGGTCGTCATGAGGGGAGAGTCCTCTCTGGGATAAACGTCTGAATTCAGGATGCCGGGGGCCTCGGCCGGGCGGTAGGCCCTAGCCCTTGACGGCGCCGGCCATGATGCCGCTGACAAGCTGCTTGCCCGTGAAGACGAACAGGATGAGCAACGGGATGGTCGCGAGCAGCACACCGGCGAGCACGATCGAGTAGTCCACGAAGTAGTTCGACTGCAGCAGCTGCAGGGCCACCGGCAGCGTGGGGTTCTGCGGGTCGAGCACGATGAACGGCCAGAAGAAGTTGTTCCAGGCGGTGACGAACGTGAAGAGGCCCAGCATCGCCGCAGCCGGTCGCGCGGCCGGCAGGCCGACCGTCATGAACGTGCGGAACGAGTTGGCGCCGTCCACGCGTGCGGCCTCGATGAGCTCGTCGGGAACCGTCTGGCGCAGGTACTGCGTCATCCAGAAGACACCGAACGCCGTGACCAGCGCGGGAACGATGATCGCGCCGATCTGGCCCGTCCAGCCGAGGTCGGCGAACAGGATGTACAGCGGCACGACGCCGAGCTGCGTGGGCACCGCCATCGTCGCGATCACGAAGATCAGCAGGATGTTGCCGCCCTTGAAGCGCAGCTTCGCGAAGGCCCAGCCGGCGAGGGTCGAGAAGAACACGACCGACAGCGCGATCACCGTCGAGCTCCAGATCGAGTTCCACAGCGCCGTCCAGAAGTTGACGGCCTCGTTGTTCACGACGGCGGCGGCGTTCGCGAAGAAGTTGCCGCCGGG
Source organism: Microbacterium helvum (assembly GCF_014779795.1). Classification (GTDB taxonomy): domain Bacteria; phylum Actinomycetota; class Actinomycetes; order Actinomycetales; family Microbacteriaceae; genus Microbacterium; species Microbacterium helvum. The sequence goes on along the minus strand of NZ_JACXZS010000003.1, from coordinate 129,621 downwards.
GATCCACGACATGTTGGGGTCGCGGATCGTGGACGAGTCGCCCGAGCCGATCAGCAGCGACCAGTAGTACGGCAGCAGCGACGCCAGCAGCACGAAGCTGAGGGCCGTGTAGACGAACCAGCCGGGTCGCTCGCCCGCCCCGCCGCGGCGCCGACGGCGCCGACGGTTCTCTTCGGGGGCGATCTCGCTGTCGTCGAGGTGCAGGGGCATCGCAGTCGTCGCGCTCATCGCACGACCTCCTTCTGGGCGCTGGCGGCGGACGAGGTGCCGGCGGCGGCGAGCTGCGCATCGGCGGCGACCGAGGCGCGGGCCGCACGTGCTGCGGCTCGCCGCTGCTTGCGGGTCAGCTGACCGCGCCCGCCTTCGTCGCGGATGAGGCTCTGCGACACGAACAGGTTCACGATGCCGATCGCCAGGATGATGAGGAACAGGATCCAGGCCAGCGCCGCGGCCCGGCCGAAGTTCCACTCGCCCCAGCCGATGTTGTACAGCCAGAGGCTGATCGTGAGCCACTGCGAGTTCGCGCCGCCGGTGCCGTACTGGTCGTACATGCGCGGCTCGTCGAAGATCTGCAGGCCGCCGATCGTCGACGTGATGATCACGAAGATGAGGGTCGGGCGCAGGCTCGGCACCGTGATCGAGAAGAACTGGCGGATCTTGCCCGCGCCGTCGACGGTGGCCGCCTCGTAGTAGTCGCGCGGGATGGCCTGCATCGCGGCGAGCAGGATGAGGGTGTTGTAGCCGGTCCAGCGGAAGTTGACCATCGTGGCGATCGCGATGTGGCTCGCGAAGGCGTTGGAGTGCCACGGGATGTCAGGGATGCCGATCCGGTTCAGCATCGTGTTGATGATGCCGTACTGGTCGCCGAACATGTTGCTGAAGATGAGCGCGACGGCGACGGGAGCCATGACGTAGGGGACGAGCACACCCATGCGCCAGAACGTCTTGGCGCGGATGTTCTGGTCGAGCATCGCGGCGATGAAGATGGCGGCGATGAGCTGCGGGATGCTCGACAGCAGGAAGATGCTGAACGTGTTGCGCAGCGCGGTCCAGAACTTGGGGTTCGTCAGGACCCATTCGTACTGGCCCCAGCCGATGAACTCGCCGGAGTTGCGGACGAGGTCCCAGTCCATGAACGAGATCACCGCGGTGTAGGCGATCGGGAACAGCCCGACCACGATGAACAGGATGAAGAACGGCGAGATGTAGAGGTACGGGGAGAGCTTCAGGTCCCACGCCGTCATCCGATGGCCGAAGCCGATGCGCTTGGGAGTTCGCGAGCTCGGGACGGTGGTGGTCACGGGGGCTCCTCAGTTCGGGTCCGGAGCGGACGAATGGGGCACCGGCGCGGGGCGCGGTGACATGGTGCGGACGAGGCGGGTCGCAATCAGAACCCGCCCCGTCCGGGTCTCAGCCGGTGTGCCGGGGGCCGTCGCTGCGGCAGCGACCCCCGGCATCCGGGATCATCAGCCGATCTTGTCGACCTCGGCGACCCACTGGTCCCAAGAGGTCGTGGCGTCCTGCGTCCCGTCCTCGACACGGGTCAGCGCCTGCTGCATCGCGTCGTTGATCTGGAAGTAGTACTGGCCCTTGAACGGAGCGACGGTCACAGCGTTGGCACGGTCGGTGAAGATCTGGCCGACCGGCGCGTCGTTGAAGTACTCGTTCGTCGAGCTCAGCAGCGTCTCGGACTCGAGGGCCTCGACCTGGCTGGGGAAGTTGCCCGCGTTCTCGAACGCCTTGATCTGCGTCTCGGGCGAGGTCAGCCAGTCGGCGAGCTCCTGGGCCTCCTTGACGTGCGCGCCGTTGGCGGGGACGGTCAGGTACGAGCCACCCCAGTTGCCGCCGCCGTTCGGGAACACGTTGGCGATGTTCCAGCCGGTGGTGTCGGGCGCGTTGCCCGTGATCTGGCCGAGCATCCAGCCCGGGCACAGCAGCGTCGCGAAGGCGCCGTTCGACATGCCGGCGTACCAGTCGTCCGACCACTGGCCGAGGTGAGCCGACTGCGTCGCGCTGGCGGCGAGCACCTGGTCGTAGATGTCCTTGACCTCGGGGTTCTCGGTCGCGATGATGTCACCGCTGTCGGGGTCCTCGTAGGCGGCCTCGACCTGGTTGATCATGCCCTGGTAGGTGCTGCCGGCCGAGTCGAAGAACGCGTCGCCCGTCGCGGCCGTGTACTGGTCGCCGAGCGCGAAGTACTTCGACCAGTCGCCGTCGATCGCCGCGGCGACGTCAGCCGGGTCGGTCGGAAGACCGGCGGCCTCGAAGAGGTCCTGGCGGTAGCAGACGGCCTCGGGGCCGATGTCGGTGCCGTAGCCGATGAGGTTGCCGTCGGCGTCGGTCGCCGCCTCGGTCTTCCAGTCGAGCCAGCGGTCGGTCAGGTCGTCCGGGACCGGCGCAAGCAGGTCGGAGTACTTCATGACCTCGGGCAGCCAGTCGACCTCGATGGCCTCGATGTCGGCGAGGCCCTTCTTGCCGAGCTTCTGGAAGTAGTTGGCGCGGGCGTCGTTCGACGTGGCCGCCTTGTTGTGCACGACCTTGATGTTCGGGTGCTCCTTGGTGTACTCCGCGAGGAGGTCCTTGGTGTAGCCGAAGTCGTTGAAGGTGGCGACGGTCAGTGTGATCTGCTCGTCCGAGCTGCCGGCGTCGTCACCGTTGCTGCTGGCGCAGCCGGCGAGGACGAGGGCCGAGGCCGAGAATGCGGCGAGTGCCACGGCGCTTCTGCGGAAGGCGCGTGCGTTCACTGTCACTCCTTTGTGTTTTCAGGGGTTCTGTGTGTTGCAGGACCGACTCGGGCGGGTGCCGCGCCGGCTGGTCGTGGGAGCGTTCCCACCAACCGAGAGGCAACGCTATGGGATCGCTCCCACGAATGTCAAGGGAGCGCTCCCACGGACGGGTCACGGTTTGGTCACGGCTCTGCGAGGGGGCGGATGCCGGGGCGTCTAGACTGGAGGCGACCCCTTCCCGCGACATCCGGAGCTGTCACATGCCCACCATCGTCGTCGACGTCATGCCCAAGGCCGAACTGCTGGACCCGCAGGGAAAGGCCGTCGCCGGAGCATTCGCACGGCTCGGCGTCTCGGACTTCTCGGCCGTCCGCATCGGCAAGCGCTTCGAGCTGACCGTCGAGGGCGAGGTCACCGAGGAGCTCCTCGCCGAGACCAAGCGCGTCGCCGACGAGATCCTGTCGAACTCGGTCATCGAGGACGTCGTGGGCATCGAGGTCGTGGAATGACCGCACGCATCGGCGTCATCACCTTCCCCGGCTCGCTCGACGACCGCGACGCGCAGCGCGCGATCCGGATCGCGGGCGCCGAGCCCGTCGCCCTGTGGCACGGCTCGCACGACCTCGAGGGCGTCGACGCCCTCGTGCTGCCGGGCGGCTTCAGCTACGGCGACTACCTGCGGGCGGGTGCGATCGCGGCCCTCGCGCCGATCATGACCGAGGTGAAGGATGCCGCCGGCAAGGGCATGCCGATCCTCGGGATCTGCAACGGCTTCCAGATGCTCGTCGAGGCGCACCTGCTGCCCGGCGGCCTGATCCGCAACGCCCACCAGCAGTTCATCCGCCGCGACCAGCGTCTGCGCGTCGAGAATGCCGACACGGCGTGGACGAGCGACCTGTCGGCCGGGCAGGAGATCGTGATCCCCCTCAAGAACGCCGACGGCGGCTACATCGCCTCGGAGTCCGAGCTGGACCGCCTGGAGGGCGAGGGGCTCGTCACGTTCCGCTACCTGGGCGTGAACCCGAACGGGTCGCTGCGCGACATCGCCGGCATCGCGAACGAGCGCGGCAACGTCGTCGGCCTCATGCCGCACCCCGAGCACGCCGTCGAGCCCGGCTTCGGCCCGAACACCCCGGCCGCGATGCGCTCGGGCGAGGACGGCCTGGCGTTCTTCACGTCGGCCATCGCGGCCGTCGTCGCCCAGGCCGCCTGAGCCCCGGCATCCCCGTTCTCCAGATCAGGAGATCTCGCGCAGACAGGACGATCTGCGCTGAATCGTCCTGTGTCCGCGAGGTCTCCTGATCTCGGTGCAGGACGACCCCGGTAGCGTGGAGCGAGTGAGCACAGGCATCCCGAATCTCGTCGTCAGCGTCCCCACTGAACAGCTCGCCGCCGATCTGGGCGAGCTGCCCGGCAACGTCGAGCTCGTGATCTGGCCGATGGATGCTGCCGCCCCGCGTGACCGGTTCGACATCGTGGTGCCGCCGTACATGTCGATGGCGCGCGTGCTCGAGCGTCTCGAGGGCGTCGATGTGGGGCTCGTCCAGGGCCAGTCGATCGGGTACGACGGTGTCGCCGACATCCTTCCCGCCGGTCTGAGGTTCGCCAACGCGGCGTCCGTGCACGAGACATCGACCGCCGAACTCGCCGTCGGCCTCGCGATCGCCGCGCAGCGTCACCTCGGCGAGTTCGCCGTCGACACCGCCGCGGGCCGCTGGGCGCCCGTGTTCGCGCAGAGCCTCGCCGACCGCCGCGTGCTGCTGCTCGGCTACGGCGGCGTGGGCAAGGCCGTCGCCGCGCGACTCGCACCGTTCGAGGTCGAGCTCACCGCCGTCGCGTCACGGGCGCGCGACGAGGACGGCGTCCCGGTGCACGGCGTCGACGAGCTGCCCGACCTGCTCCCCCGCACCGAGATCGTGATCGTGACCCTTCCGGGCGGCGCCGCGACGCAGAACATCGTGGACGACGCGTTCCTCGCCGCCCTTCCCGACGGCGCGCTGGTCATCAACGTCGGCCGCGGCTCGCTCATCGACACCGACGCGCTCGTTGACCACGTGCGGCGAGGCCGCATCCGCGCCGCACTCGACGTGACGTCGCCCGAGCCGCTGCCCGAAGGGCACGAGCTGTGGACGCTCCCCGGCGTGCTCATCACGCCCCACGTCGGCGGCGCCTCCAGCGCGATGCGTCCGCGGGTGGCGAAGCTCGTCCGCGCGCAGATCGAGCGCCTCGTCGCCGGCGAGCCCCCGCTCAACATCGTGCTCGGCGACTGAACCACGGAGGACGGATGGACCTGCAGGACACCCTCGCGGCGGCCGCCGCGCTGCTCGGCGCCGCGATGGGCGGCCTGTACTTCGGCTTCTCGCTGCTCGTGATGCCCGGGCTCGCGCGGACGCCCGACGACGCCGCGCTGCGCGCGATGCAGCAGATCAACCGCTCGATCCGGCCGGTGTTCCTGCTGCTGTTCCTGGGCTCGGCGCTCGTGGCCGTCGCATCGGCGGTCGCCGAGCTCGTCGCGTGGCAGGGGGCGGAGTCCGCGTGGCGTGTCGTCGGCGACGTGCTGATCGCCCTGCACTTCGTGATCACCGGCGCCTTCCACATCCCCCGCAACAACGCCGTGGACCGCCTCTCACCCGGCGCGGCCGCCGACCTGCAGGCGTGGCGCACGATCAGCCGGCAGTGGACCATCGGCAACCACGTCCGCGGCTGGTCGGCGTTCGTCGGCGCCGGCATCCTCATCGCGACCCTCCTGCTCTGAGCCCCCGGCCGCCGACGCCCCTTCTGTTCGCCATGCCACTGGGGTAGGACGGAAGAGAGGGGACGGAGGTCAGCCGATGAACGATTCCTCACGGGCCGCACGCACACCGGGGGTGGAGCGGCTGGCGTCTTCGGAGTGCTGGGAGTACCTGCAGCGGGCGGAGTTCGGGCGGCTCGCGGTGATCCACGCCGACGGCGCGCCCGACATCTTTCCCGTCAACCACCTCGCCCACGAGGGCGCGCTCTACATCCGCACCGCGCGGGACGCGAAGCTCGTGCACATCGCCGCGCACCCGCTGGTCGCGTACGAGGTCGACGGCATGACGGACGACCAGGTGTGGAGCGTCGTCGCCCGCGGACGAGCCGAACGCGTCATGCGCGACGACGAGATCCGCGACAGTGGAGTGCGAGGACTGGCGTCGTGGAGTCCCACCGCGAAGTTCTTCGCGATGAAGGTGACGGTGAACGCGGTGACAGGCCGCCGGTTCCCGCGGGACGCGCACACCGAGCGGCTCATCCCGTTCGAGCAGGAGGCGGTCGCCCCTGCCGAGCAGCCGTCGCCACGCGCCTCAAGGGGCGATCGACCGGAGCCGATCCCCCACTTCGGGCCGGCGACGGGTGCCCTTCCGACCACGCCGCCGGTCGAGCCGCCGGGGTGACGCGCTGCGGCCGGGCGGTCAGGCGGTGAAGACGGTGTGCACGTCGCCGACGACGTCGCGGCCGCCGAGGGCGGTGAGTTCCATGAGCACCGCGGTGCCGACGACGACACCGCCGAGTGCGCCGACGAGCTCGTGCGCGGCGACCAGCGTGCCGCCGGTGGCGAGCACATCGTCGACGAGCAGCACGCGCGTGCCGGGGGTGATGTCGTCGTGCGCCTCGATGGTCGCGGTGCCGTACTCGAGGTCGTATGTGACGGATGCCGCCGGCAGCGGCAGCTTGCCCGCCTTGCGGATCGGCACGAGGCCGACGCCCGCCTCCATCGCCACGGCGCCGGCCAGCAGGAACCCGCGGGCCTCGACGCCGGCGACGACGTCGAACGAGCCCTCGAACGGCGCGATCATCGCGTGGATGACGGTGCGCAGGGCCGAAGCGTCGGCCAGCAGCGGCGTGATGTCGCGGAACAGCACTCCCGGCTCGGGGTAGTCGGGGATCGAGCGGATGAGCGATTCTGCGCGGGCGAGGGCTTCGGACACGCGCTTCACCCTACGCCGTGCCCTCAGCCGAGGAGCATCGCCGAGATGAGGAGCGGGCGACCGCCGGGCGTCCGCAGCCGGGCACCGATCCTCAGTCGAGGTCGGACGAGTCATCGAGATCGCGAATGTAAGCGCTTGCAGTACACTGGCCGGATGACTTCCGCAGAGACCGCCGAGCGCACCGCCGCGCCTTTCCCGCCCGCAGAGCCCACGCCCGCCGGCTCGGAGTGGTGGCGCACCGCCGTCATCTACCAGATCTACCCGCGGTCGTTCGCCGACGCGTCGGGCGACGGCATCGGCGACCTGCCCGGCATCACGTCGCACCTCGACGATCTGCAGAGCCTCGGCATCGACGCGATCTGGCTGAGCCCGTTCCAGCGCTCTCCGCAGAAGGATGCCGGCTACGACGTCAGCGACTACTGCGACGTCGACCCGCTCTTCGGCACCCTGGGCGACTTCGACGACATGCTCGCGGCGGCGCATGCCCGCGGCATCCGCGTCATCGTCGATCTGGTGCCGAACCACTCGTCGGACCAGCACGTCTGGTTCCAGGAGGCGCTGGTCGCGGCCCCCGGCAGCGCCGAGCGCGCCCGCTACATGTTCCGCGACGGCAGGGGCGAGAACGGCGAACTGCCCCCGAACAACTGGGAGTCCGTGTTCGGCGGGCCCGCGTGGACCCGCGTGGTCGAGGCCGACGGAAAGCCGGGCCAGTGGTACCTGCACCTGTTCGACTCGTCGCAGCCCGACTTCGACTGGTCGAACGAGGCGGTCCGCGAGGAGTTCCGCCGCGTGCTGCGCTTCTGGCTCGACCGCGGCGTCGACGGCTTCCGCGTGGACGTGGCGCACGGCCTGATGAAGGCCGAGGGCCTGCCCGACTACATCCCGGACCCCGAGGCGGGTTCGATGGGCGGCGAAGAAGAGAACGTGCCCTACTGGGGCCAGGACGCCGTGCACGAGGTCTACCGCGACTGGCGCAAGATCCTGCAGGAGTACGCGGGCGACCGCGCACTGGCCGCCGAGGCGTGGCTGCCGACCGCGGAGCGCACGGCCGAGTGGGTGCGCGAGGACGAGATGCACCAGGCCTTCAACTTCCCGTACCTGCAGACCGAGTGGAACGCCGCCGACCTGCGCGAGGTCATCGACGTCTCGCTGCGCGCCTTCCCGGGCGTCGGCGCACCGTCGACGTGGGTGCTGTCGAACCACGACGTCGTGCGTCACGCGTCGCGTCTTGCGCTGACGGCCGAGAACCCGCAGGGCCACGGCATCGGCCCGGAGTCCCCCGGGCAGCCGATCCCCGAGGTGGGACTCGCCCGCGCCCGCGCGGCGACGACGCTCATGCTCGCACTGCCCGGGTCCGCCTACCTGTACCAGGGCGAGGAGCTCGGCCTTCCCGAGGTCATCGACATCCCGGGCGAGGCCCGCCAGGACCCGACGTGGTTCCGCACCAATGGCGAGCGCTACGGCCGTGACGGCTGCCGTGTGCCGCTCCCCTGGAACGCGACCGCCCCGGCGTACGGCTTCAACGACACCGGCGCCTCGTGGCTGCCGCAGCCGGCCGCGTGGGCCGGGCTCGCGCGCGACGCCCAGCGCGGCGTGGCCGGTTCGACACTCGAGCTGTACCGCACACTGCTCGCCGAGCGCCGCGCACGAGGCCTCGGTGCGGGTTCGCTCGAGTGGCTCAAGGGCTACGGAGCGGATGCTGTCGCATTCCGCAACGGGAATGTCACAGTCGTCGCCAACACCGGTTCTGAGCCCGTTCCGCTCCCGAGCGGTATCGTGATCGCGTCGAGCGATCCCGTCACCGACGTGATCCCCGCCGACACGGCGGTCTGGGTGGCCGACCGAGACTGAACCGGCGGCCACGAGCCGCGGCATCCCTTCTCCTCCTCTCGAAAGCCAGGTGACGACGTGGTCAGCATCGACGAGGTCGCCCGCGCGGCGGGCGTCTCGACGGCGACCGTCTCGCGCGCGCTCAGCGGGCGCGGCCACGTCTCGGCCGGCGCGAAGGCGAAGGTCGAGGCGGCCGCGAAGGACCTGGGGTACGTCGTGTCGGCGTCGGCCTCGAGCCTCGCCTCGGGCCGGACGCGCAACATCGGCGTGCTGGTGCCGTTCCTCGACCGCTGGTTCTTCTCGACGGTGCTGAGCGGCATCGCGTCGGCGCTCATGCGCCGCGGCTACGACATCACGCTCTACAGCCTGACCGCCGACCGCGCTGAACGGCATGACGTCTTCGACACGTTCCTGCGCCGCGGGCGGGTCGACGGCGTGATCGCGATCTCGCTGGAGCTCGGTGCCGAAGAGACCGAGCGGCTGGTCGAGCTCGACCTGCCCGTGATCGCGATCGGCGGCCCGAACCCCCTGCTCACGACGCTGACCGTCGACGACGTCGCCGTCGCGCGCCTGGCCACCGAGCACCTGCTGGCGCTCGGCCACCGCGAGATCGCGCACATCGGGGCCAGCCCCGAGTTCGACATCGACTTCCACATCCCCACGCAGCGGCGACAGGGCTTCGAGCAGGCACTTGCGGATGCGGGCATCGAGGTCATCCCGTCGCTCTTCGAGCCGGCCGACTTCACGATCGAGGGCGGATTCCGCGCCGCCAAGCAGCTGCTCGGCAAGCCCGGCGGTCGCCCGACCGCCATCTTCGCGGCCTCCGACGAGATGGCGATCGGCGCGCTGCTGGCCGCCCGCGACCTCGGTTACCGCGTGCCCGAGGACCTCTCGGTGATCGGCATCGACGGCCACGAACTGGGCGAGTTCTTCCGGCTGACGACGGTCGACCAGTTCCCGATGGGCCAGGGCGAGCGCGCGGCCGAGGCGATCCTCGGGGCGCTCGAAGCGGCCGACGACGAGGCGCCCACGCACCGCCCCGGCGAACTGCCGTTCGAGCTGATCGTGCGCGGTTCGACGGCGCGGCTGCCCGGCTGACGCCGCACGCCGCCGCACCACCCCCTGGTTCACTTGCGCTGTTTGTACGCCCGCGCCGCGGTTTCGTGTACAAACAGCGCAAGTGAACCGATTCATTCCGAGCCGGAGGTGCGGATGCCTCGGGGCTAGGCTCGGGTCATGACGATCGACCTCGAAGCGCTGTACATCGATCTGCACCGGCACCCGGAGCTGTCGTTCCAAGAGACGCGTACGGCGGGGGTGATCGCGCAGCACCTGACCGACCTCGGGATCGAGTACGAAGAGGGCATCGGCAAGACCGGCGTCGCGGGCGTGATCCGCAACGGCGAGGGCCCCGTGGTGTGGCTGCGCGCCGACATGGACGCGCTCCCGGTGCCCGAGCAGACCGGACTGGAGTACGCCAGCACCGCGCGCGGCACCGACCCTGCCGGCAACGACGTGCCCGTCATGCACGCGTGCGGCCACGACATGCACGTCACCGCGATGCTGGGCGCACTGGAGCGCCTGGTCGCGACGACCGACGAGTGGTCGGGCACCGTGGTCGTCGTCTTCCAGCCGGCCGAGGAGTACGGCTCGGGCGCGCAGGCGATGATCGCCGACGGCGTGCTCGACCGGTTCCCGAAGCCCGATATCGTGCTCGGCCAGCACGTCACGCCGCTGCCTGCCGGCACCATCGGGGTGCGCAGCGGCACGCAGATGGCGGCCTCCGACGGGCTCACCGTGACCCTGCACGGCCGCGGCGGCCACGGTTCGCGCCCGCAGGCGACGATCGACCCGGTCGTCATGGCGGCCGCCACCGTCATGCGGCTGCAGACGATCGTGTCGCGCGAGGTGGACCCGCGCGATGTCGCGGTCGTCACCGTGGGCTCGATCCACGCGGGCCTCAAGAACAACATCATCCCGGCGGAGGCCAAGCTCGAGCTGAGCCTGCGCTACCCCGACGACGAGGCCCGCGCCCGCGTGCTCGAGAAGGTCGAGCGCATCGTGCGCGCCGAGGCGCAGGCCTCGGGCGCCGAGGAGCCGCCGGTGATCGTCACCGACCACACCCTGCCGCCGACGATCAACGATGTCGACGCCACCACCCGTCTGACCGGCGCGTTCGGCACCGCCTTCGGTGCCGGCACCGTCATCGACCCGGGCATGTTCACCGGCAGCGAGGACGTCTCGTGGTTCGCCCGCGAGGCCGGCGTGCCGCTCGTCTACTGGTTCTGGGGAGGCGTCGACCCCGAGGCGTTCGCGAAGGCGTTCGCCGCGGGCACGGTCGAGCACGACATCCCCACGAACCACTCGCCGTTCTTCGCGCCGGTGATCCAGCCGACGCTGAGCCGCGGCGTCGACGCGCTCGTGGTCGCCGCGCGCGAGTTCCTGGGGTCGGCTGCCGAGTAGTCGGCGGATGCCGGCGGCCCGCGCCGACCGTCGGCACAGGCGCTTCGTCTTCGCTCCTTCGTCGCTCCGCGGGGCGAGCAGGGGCTGACGAGCGGCCGAGGCCGCCGGCATCCACTCAGCTCTCGAAGGGCTCGACGGGCTCGCGGGCGTCCACCAGGCGCTGGCCCGACACGATGCCGGGGAGGCCGCGGCGATCGTCGGTGGTCAGCACGAGCACGGCCGAGACGAGCGCGAAGGTGCCGGTGACGAGGCCCCACGCACCGGGCAGGGCACTCAGCAGCAGGTAGCCGCCGATGCCGCCGAGGAACCGCAGCGGCCTGGCCAGACCGACGGGCAGCGGCCCGCCGGTGTACCGCAGCTGCACGGCGTGGTCGCCGATCGTGCGTCCGGTGGCGAGCGTGACGACGAGCCACACGGCGATCGGCACGGCACCGGCCACCACCGTCGCGGCGGTGCCGTCGCGTACCGCCCGATCGGCGCCGAGGGCGTACAGCAGCAGCTGGAACCCGATCGCGACCGCAGCGCCCAGCACCCACGCGGCGAGCACGTCGCACAGCATCGCGAGGAAGCGGCGACGACGCGTGATCGGGCGCGGCGACTCGGCGTCGGCGAACTTCGGCGTGCCCCAGTGACGGCGTGGCACGCCCAGCGCCAGCACCGACCCGACCAGGGCGCCGAGCGTATTGGTCAGCAGATCGTCGACGTCGAACACGCGGTAGGCGCACGGGTACAACCCCCACACTCCGGTGAGCTGCGTGGTCTCGATGAACGCCGAGACGCCGAGCCCGGCGAGCAGCGCCGTGGGGATGCCGCGGCCACCCAGCACGCGTACGAAGAAGCCGAGCGGCACGAACAGCACGACATTCAGCAGCAGCTGCAGTACGGCCGGGTCGGTGAGGGTGCGCCCGGGGCTCGAGATGGCGCCGCGCACCTCGCCGACGAACGCCCACACGTCGAGGTTGACGCCGGCGCAGCGGATCGCGTCGGGGTCGGGCAGCGGCAGCAGGGTGTACGTCCAGATCGCCATCACGTACACCAGCGCGGCGCCCCACAGCACGAATCTGCCGACGCCGAAGCCGCCGCGGCGACGATAGCTGAGGGCGACGAAGGGCACGAACAGCAGCACCCCGGCGACGAGGCCGGCGACGATCGCGAGCACCCCCAGAATGACCTGTTCACCCACGCTTTGAGTCTCTCAGAGGAGGGGGCCGCATGGATTCCGTGAGGATGGCCGTATGGATGCGTCCTCACGGTTTTCATGCGGGTAACATCGCCCGCCGTGACGAACGAAAGCCGCGAGCAGTCGGTCGATGAGGCGCCGATCGCGAAGCGCCTCATCCTGGGGGATCCGCTGGCCTCCACGGACTCCGACGAGCACCTGCTTCCGAAGAAGCGGGCGCTGCCGATCTTCGCGTCGGACGCCCTGTCGTCGGTCGCGTACGCGCCACAGGAGCTGCTGCTGATCCTGATGACCGGAGGGCTCGCGTTCCTGGCCTTCGCGCCGTGGGTCGCCGTGGCGGTGATCGTGCTGCTGATCGTCGTGGTGATCAGCTATCGCCAGCTGATCAAGGCGTACCCGTCCGGCGGCGGCGATTACGAGGTGGCGCGCAAGAACCTCGGTGAGATCCCCGGCGTCATCGTGGCGTCGGCTCTTCTCGTCGACTACGTGCTGACGGTCGCGGTGTCGGTCGCGTCCGGCGTCGACAACATCATCTCGGCACTGCCGGTGCTGAACCCGTGGCGCGTGGAGCTCGCGGTCGGCTTTGTCATCCTCATCGTCGTGGTCAACCTGCGCGGCGTCCGGGAAGCCTCGACCGCCTTCGCGATCCCGACGTACATCTTCATCGGCTCGGTCGGCGTGATGATCGTCGTGGGTCTCTTCGAGATCGTGACGGGCAATGCGCCGGTCGCGTCGAGCGCCCAGTACTCCGTCGAGACGCAGAGCCTCACGCAGGCGGCCGTCATCCTGCTCGTGCTGCGGGCCTTCTCCAGCGGCTGTTCGGCGCTCACCGGCGTCGAGGCGGTCTCGAACGGGGTGCAGGCGTTCCGCCGGCCGAAGGTGCGCAATGCGCAGACGACGCTCGCGATGATGGGCGGCATCGCGATCCTGCTGTTCGCCGGTCTCACCGCGATCGCGCTGGTGGCCGGCGTGCACTATGCCGAGAACCCGTGCGACCTGATCGGCTTCGACTGCAGCAACCCGCAGCCGAGCCTCATGGCGCAGGTGTCGGCGGCGGTGTTCGGCATGAACTCCATCCCGTTCTTCATCATCCAGGCGGCGACCGCGGTCGTGCTGCTGCTGGCGGCCAACACCGCGTTCAACGGGTTCCCGTTGCTCGGCTCGGTGCTGGCGCGCGACGGCTACGCCCCGAAGGCGCTGAACACCCGCGGCGACCGCCTGGTGTACTCGAACGGCATGATCATCCTCGGCCTCGTCGCCATCGGCGTGCTTATCGTCTACCAGGCGAACCTCACCAACCTGATCCAGCTGTACATCATCGGCGTGTTCGTGTCGTTCACGCTGGGCCAGATCGGCATGATCCGGCACTGGACCCGCGGCATCCGTCAGATCGGCAAGCTGCCGCCGGATCAGCGCAGCTCGCAGAGCGTGCGCAGCGAGCTGTTCGGCCTGCGCAAGGGCCTGTTCATCAATTCGCTCGGCGCCACCATGACGGCATCCGTGCTCGTCATCGTGACGATCACGAAGTTCACGCACGGCGCGTGGCTGGTGTTCCTGGCCATCCCGGTGCTGTCGTTCCTCATGGTCGGCGTGCACCGGTACTACCGCGATGTCGAGCACGAGATCGAGATGGACGACCAGACCCATTTCGGCTCGTCGGGAGACGTCGCGATCATCCTCGTCAACAAGCTGCAGAAACCGGTCGTGAAGGCCGTCGACTACGCCCTGGCCGCCAAGCACGACAAGACCTTCGCCGTGCACATCGCGGTCTCGAAGGACGACACCGAGGCCATCGAGGCCGAGTGGCGCAAGCATCGCATGCCGATCCCGCTGAAGATCATCGAGTCGCCCTACCGCACGTACGCCGGGCCCATCGCCGAGTGGGTGCGCAAGTACCGCGAGGAGCACGGCTCGTCGGTGGTGACCGTGTACCTGCCGCAGTACATCGTCGGGCACTGGTGGGAGGGCCTGCTGCACAACCGCCGCGCGCGCCGCATCGCGCAGCAGCTCATGCTCGTTCACGGCGTCTCGATCACGCTCGTGCCGTGGCTGCTCGACTCGTCCGAGCTCATCTACGGCCGCCGCTCGCGCGGGCTGCCGGGCGACGACCGCGCCGGGCGCGGCGGCCAGCACGCCGTCCCCGCCGTCGAGAGCCGGGGCCGCCGCGCTGTCCGTCCGGCCGGACCGCCCGCGCCGAGCGAGGGCGCCGAGGCCTCGCGCGAGGTCTGACCCGCCGTCGGCGGGGAGTGGATGCCGGCGGCCCCGGCCGACCCGACGGCCCCGGTCGGCAGCATCCCATCCCGGCGATACGCGACACATCCGCACGAGACGCCACACACCCGCGTCCAGACTGCGGCGCCCCACGCCCAAGTGCGGCGGCTCACGCCCGCGGAGATGGATGCCGGCGGCCCCGGCCGGCAGCATCCCGCGTAGCCTTGAGGGGTGAGCTCTGCACCCGTCCCTGCCACCGCGCTCGACCTGGACGCGGTCCGCGCCGACTTCCCGATCCTGGGCGAGCACGTCAACGGGCAGCGCCTGGTCTACCTCGACTCCGGTGCGACGAGTCAGAAGCCGCAGGCGGTCATCGACGCCGAGGTCGCCTTCCTGACACGCGCGAACTCCGCCGTGCACCGCGGTGCCCACACGCTCGCGGCCGAGGCCACCGAGCTGTTCGAGGACGCCCGCACCACGGTCGCCGGATTCGTGGGCGCACCGCCCGAGCAGCTGGTGTGGACGAGCGGCGCGACGGCGGGGCTGAACCTCGCCGCGTACGCGATCGGCAACGCGTCGGTGGGCCGAGGCGCCCCTGAGAGCGCGCGCTTCGCGCTGCGGCCGGGCGATGAGATCGTCGTGACCGAGATCGAGCACCACGCGAACCTCATCCCGTGGCAGGAGCTCGCGACCCGCACCGGCGCCGTGCTGCGCCACATTCCCGTGCACGACGACGGCACCCTCGACCTCGATGCCGCCGCCGGGATCATCGGCGAGCGCACGCGCGTCGTGGCGTTCACGCATGTGTCGAACGTGCTGGGCATCGTGAACCCCGTGACCGAGCTCGTCGCGCTGGCGCAGTCCGTCGGCGCGGTGACCGTCCTCGACGCGTGCCAGTCGGCGCCGCACCTGCCGCTCGATCTGCCCGCGCTCGGCGTCGACCTCGCGGTGTTCTCGGGTCACAAGATGCTGGGGCCGTACGGAGTGGGCGGCCTGTACGGCCGCGCCGACGTGCTCGAGGCGTTGCCGCCGTTCCTCACCGGCGGCTCGATGATCACCACCGTCACGCTCGACGAGGCCGAGTACCTTCCGCCGCCGCAGCGCTTCGAGGCCGGCACGCAGCCGGTGTCGCAGGCGATCGCGCTGGCCGCGGCCGTCCGCTACCTCGACCGGCTCGGCATGCCTGCCGTGCACGCGCACGAGAAGGCGCTCGAGGCGCGCATGGGCGAGGGGCTGCGCGCCCTGCCCGGGATCCGGCTGCTGGGCGACGCGCCGGACGCCGAGCGCGTCGGCCTCTGGGCGTTCGACGTCGACGGCGTGCACGCGCACGACGTCGGCCAGTTCCTCGACGCGCGCGGGGTCGCCGTGCGCGTCGGGCACCACTGCGCCCAGCCGCTGCACCGCCGGTTCGGTCTGACGGCGACGGTGCGGGCCTCCACGTCGGTCTACAACACCGCGGACGACGTCGACGTCTTCCTCGATGCGCTGTCGGGCGTCCGCTCGTTCTTCGGAGTCAGCGCATGACCGGCCTCGAATCGCTCTACCAGGAGCTCATCCTCGATCACTCCAAGCGCCCGCACGGCAAGGGCCTCGCCGACGAGGCCGCGCACACCGCGACCTCGCACCAGCGCAACCCGATCTGCGGCGACGAGATCACCCTGCGCGTGCGCGTCACCGACGACGGCTCCGAGGTCGCCGAGGTCACGTGGGACGGCGCCGGCTGCTCGATCTCGCAGGCGTCCGCGTCGATGCTCGTGTCGCTGCTGGAGGAGGAGGGACGGATGCCGCGGGCCGAGGCATCCACTCTCATCGAGGGCTTCCGCGAGGCGCTGCGCTCGCGCGGCGAGCTGCCGCTGGACGAAGAGGTGTTCGGCGACGCGGCCGCGCTGTCGGGGGTGTCGAAGTACACCGCGCGCGTGAAGTGCGCGATGCTCGCGTGGGTCGCCTTCGAGGATGCCCTGAGCCGCGCCTGACCGCGACCCGTCCGACCTAATCTGATAATCAGATATAGAATGGTCGCATGAGCACCATGTCGGCGACCGAGGCGTCCCGCAACTTCTCGGCGCTCCTGGACGCGGTCGAGCGGGGCGAGGCGGTCACGATCACGCGCGGGAACCGGCCGATCGCCGAGATCGGGCCTGCCCGTCGGCGCACAGGACGCGACCTTCGGCTGGCGCTCGATGCCCTGCCACCGCTCGACGACGCGTTCGAGGCCGACGTCGCGGCGGCACGTGATGCAGTCACGGGCGACTGGCGGGATCCGTGGCACGAAGGCTGATCCTCGACACGAACGTCCTCATCGCGTTCGAGCGAGGCAGCATCGACCGAACCGCCTTCGACGACGATGAAGTCGCCGTCGCGGCGGTGACCGTCGCCGAGTTCCGCGTCGGGATCGAACTGGCGGCGACTGTAGCGCAGGCGGCGGCGCGGGCACGGTTCGTCGATGCGGTCGTCGACACCGTGGACGTGCTCGACTACACCACGGCCACCGCTGCGGAGCACGCCCGCCTGCTGGCGCATACTCATCGGCTCGGTCGCGCCCGGGGGGCGCACGACCTGATCATCGCTGCTCATGCTGCTGAATCCGGCCGCATGATCGTGAGCCGCGATGCCAACGCACGGTTCGGAGACCTCCCGGGAGTCGTGGTCGAAGACCGGTAGCTGCATCGCTCACTCAACGGCCGAGACGGCCCTGACCGTCGCCCGGCGTCAGCGTCGCGTCAGCGTCGCGTGAGCATGGGCGCGGGGGCGTTCGTATTCCGTGAGGACCGGGCTGACAGCATCCATCGGGGAGTTGCATCGATCCCGCGCCCGCTGCACCGCGGGCGGAAGTCAACCGGGAGTCCCTGTGCTCGATGTCATCTACCTCGCCCTGACGCTCGCGCTGTTCGCGCTCGTCGGGCTGATCGCGAAGGGGGCGGAGAAGCTGGGCCCACGCTCCGGAGGCTCCGCGCAGCGCGGAGCGATGCGTGGAGGGGAGTGGGGATGATCGCCTTCTCGCTCCTTGCGGCCGCGCTCGGCCTCGCCGCGGTCGTCTATCTCGTGATCGCCCTCGTGAAGCCGGAGAAGTTCTGATGGATGCCGCAACCATCACCACCGGCATCCTTCAGATCGCCACCGTCCTGCTGATCCTCGCGCTGCTGTATCGGCCCCTCGGCGACTGGATCGCCCGTGTGTTCACCTCTGAGAAGGACTGGCGCGTCGAGCGCGGCCTGTACCGGCTCGTCGGCGTCGACCCCCGCTCGCAGCAGACCTGGCAGGCGTACGCCCGCGGCGTGCTCGCGTTCTCACTCGTGGGTGTGCTGTTCGTGTACGCGCTGCAGCGCTTCCAGGCGGTGCTGCCCTACTCGCTGGGCCTTCCGGCGGTGCCCGAGGGGCTGGCGTTCAACACGGCGGCCTCGTTCGTCGCCAACACGAACTGGCAGTCCTACTCCCCCGAACTCACGATGGGGCACACGGTGCAGCTCGCGGGCCTCGCGGTGCAGAACTTCGTCTCGGCGGCCGTCGGCATCGCCGTCGCCGTCGCCCTCGTGCGCGGATTCGCCCGGCGCGGCGCCTCGACGATCGGCAACTTCTGGGTCGACCTCGCCCGCGCGGTGATCCGGCTGCTGCTGCCGCTGGCGCTGGTCGCGGCGATCGCGCTCGTCGCCGCGGGTGTCGTGCAGAACTTCGCCGGCTTCACCGACGTGACGACGGTCTCCGGCGGCACGCAGTCGATCCCCGGCGGCCCGGTCGCGAGCCAAGAGGCGATCAAGCTCCTCGGCACCAACGGCGGCGGCTTCTTCAACGCCAACTCGGCCCACCCGTTCGAGAACCCCACGCCGTGGTCGAACGTGCTGGAGATCCTGCTGATCCTCGCGATCCCGGTAGCGCTTCCTCGCGCCTTCGGCCGCATGGTCGGCTACGACCGCCAGGGCTACGCGATCCTCGCCGTCATGGGGTCGATCGCGATCGTCTCGATCGCGGCCGTGACGTGGCTCGAGTCTCTGGGCCTCGGCACCGCCCCGCAGCTGGCGGGCTCCGCCATGGAGGGCAAGGAGGTGCGGTACGGCATCTGGGGCTCGACGCTCTTCGCCGGCGCGACCACTCTCACGAGCACCGGCGCGGTCAACTCGATGCACGACTCGTACACGCCTCTCGGCGGCATGATCCCGATGATC
This sequence comes from Microbacterium helvum, assembly GCF_014779795.1. GTDB lineage: Bacteria > Actinomycetota > Actinomycetes > Actinomycetales > Microbacteriaceae > Microbacterium > Microbacterium helvum. Next base: position 111,104 of record NZ_JACXZS010000003.1, on the reverse strand, counting down.
AACATGATGCTCGGCGAGATCGCCCCCGGCGGCGTCGGCTCGGGCCTGTACGGCATGCTCGTGCTCGCGGTCATCGCGGTGTTCGTCGGCGGGCTCCTCGTCGGTCGCACACCCGAATACCTCGGCAAGAAGATCGGGCCGACGCAGATCAAGCTCGCCAGCCTGTACATCCTCGTGACGCCCACCCTGGTGCTGGCAGGCACGGCGCTGAGCTTCGGCATCCCCGCGATCCGCGCCGATGTCGAGGCGACGTCGATCTGGAACCCGGGCGTCCACGGCCTGAGCGAGGTGCTCTACGCCTTCACGTCGGCGGCGAACAACAACGGCTCGGCGTTCGCGGGACTCGCCGCGAACACGCCCTGGCTGAACACGGCACTCGGCGTCGCGATGCTGCTCGGGCGCTTCATCCCGATCGTGCTGGCGCTCGCTCTCGCCGGCTCGCTGGCCGCTCAGGAGTCCACGCCCTCCAACGCCGGGACGCTCCCGACGCACCGTCCGCAGTTCGTCGGCCTGCTCGCCGTCGTCTCGGTGATCATCACCGCACTCACCTACTTCCCCGTGCTCACGCTGGGTCCCCTGGCGGAAGGTCTCGTCTGAACATGTCCATGTCCACTCTCACTCCGGCCGGCACACCTGTCTCGGGCTCGGTCGAGGTCACGCCTCCGAAGCCGTCGTCGCGCGCGTTCAGCGCCGCGCAGCTGTGGGCGGCGCTCCCCGGAGCGCTGCGCAAGCTGAATCCCGCGGCCCTCTGGCGCAACCCGGTCATGTTCCTGGTGTGGGTCGGCGCCGCCCTCACCACCGTCATCGCGATCGCCGAGCCGTTCCTCGGCGGCGCCGAGCAATCCGGCGGCACCACCGTGCCGTTCGGCTTCACGTGGGGCATCGCGGTCTGGCTGGGTTGACCGTGCTGTTCGCGAACCTCGCCGAGTCGGTAGCCGAAGGCCGCGGGGTCGTGCTGGGCGTCGTGCACCTCAAGGACATCGTGAAGGACGGCCTGCGCGAGCGGTTCGACGAGCTTCGGGCGATGGGCATCCGCACCGTGATGATCACCGGCGACAACCCGCTCACCGCGGCCGCGATCGCGAAAGAGGCCGGTGTCGACGACTACCTCGCCGAGGCGACGCCCGAAGACAAGCTCTCCCTCATCAAGAAGGAGCAGGCGGGAGGCCGCCTCGTGGCGATGACCGGCGACGGCACGAACGACGCGCCCGCGCTCGCCCAGGCCGACGTCGGCGTGGCGATGAACACCGGCACGTCGGCCGCGAAAGAGGCCGGCAACATGGTCGACCTCGACAGCGACCCGACCAAGCTCATCGACATCGTCCGCATCGGCAAGCAGCTGCTCATCACGCGGGGCGCGCTCACGACGTTCTCGCTCGCGAACGACATCGCCAAGTACTTCGCGATCATCCCCGCGATGTTCATGGGCGTGTTCCCGGGCCTCGCGGCGCTGAACGTCATGCAGCTCAGCTCGCCGGCATCCGCGGTCACGAGCGCGATCATCTTCAACGCGATCATCATCGTCGTGCTCATCCCGCTGGCGCTGCGCGGCGTCGCCTACCGCGCAGCGAGCGCCTCGCAGATCCTCAGCCGCAACCTGCTCGTCTACGGGCTCGGCGGCGTGATCGCCCCCTTCCTCGGCATCAACCTCATCGACCTCGTCGTGAGCCTCATCCCCGGCTTCTGACCCTCCGACGGGAGACATCGTGTCCATGACCACCCGGACCACCGTCCGCACCACCGGCGTCGCCCTGCGCGCGATGCTCGTCTTCACCCTCGTGCTGGGCGTCGGCTACACGCTGCTCGTCACCGGCATCGGGCAGCTCGCCCTGCCGTGGCAGGCCGATGGCTCGCCGGTGCAGAACGGGTCGGGCGACACCGTCGGCTCCGCCCTCGTCGGCCAGACCTTCCTCGACGCCGACGGCGACGCCCTGCCGCAGTACTTCCAGCCCCGCCCGTCGGCGGCCACCGCCGACGGGAGCACCGGGTACGACGCCGGCGCGTCCAGCGGCTCCAACCTCGGCCCCGAGAACCCCGACCTGGTCTCGGCGATCCACGAGCGCCGCACCGCGATCGCCGAGCGCGAGGGCGTCGACCCGTCGCAGGTCCCCGCCGACGCCGTCACGACCTCCGGGTCGGGCCTCGACCCCGACATCAGTCCCGCCTACGCGCTGCTGCAGCTGCCGCGGGTGGCGGCGGCCCGCGGGCTCGACGAGGCGGCCGTCCGCGAGGTGGTCGAGGCGCACATCCAGCAGCGGGACCTCGGGTATCTCGGCGACCCGCACGTGAACGTCCTCGAGCTCAACCTCGCGCTGGACGCGCTGGGTCGATGATGCGGGCCCGGGCCGCGGCATCCCCCTTCTCAACGCGCACTGCTCCCCTGTCACAGATGGTCCGCACCGGGGACCCGGATGCGACAGGGGAACGAGGAACTAAGGTGACCACATGAAGCGCGGCAGGCTGCGGGTGCTGCTGGGCGCCGCGCCGGGCGTCGGCAAGACGTACGAGATGCTCGAAGAGGGTCGCCGTCTCGCCGAAGACGGCCGCGACGTCGTGATCGCGGTGGTCGAGACGCATGGCCGCTCCGCGACCGCCGCGCTGCTGGACGGCCTGCCGGTCGTCCCGCGCACGACGGTCGTCCACCGCGGGGTGGAGCTGACCGAGATGGACGTCGAAGGCGTGCTGGAACGGCATCCCGAGATCGCCCTCGTCGACGAACTCGCGCACACCAACGCTCCCGGGCTGCGTCACGCGAAGCGCTGGCGCGACGTCGACGACCTGCTCGACGCCGGCATCGACGTCATCACGACGGTCAACGTGCAGCACCTCGAATCCCTGGGGGGCGTGGTCGAGCAGATCACGGGCGTCGCGCAGCGCGAGACGGTTCCGGATGCCGTCGTCCGAGGCGCCGACCAGGTCGAGGTCGTGGACCTGTCGCCGCCGTCGCTGCGCGACCGGCTGTCGGCGGGGCTCGTCTACCCGGCGGAGCGCATCGATGCGGCGCTGTCGAACTACTTCCGCCTGGGCAACCTCACGGCGCTCCGCGAACTCGCGCTGCTGTGGGTGGCCGACGAGGTCGACAGCGCGCTGAAGACGTACCGTGCCGAGCACGGGATCGAGGGCACGTGGCAGGCGCGGGAGCGCGTGGTGGTGGCGCTCACCGGTGGCGGCGAGGGCGAGACGCTGCTGCGGCGGGGCGCCCGCATCGCCGCCCGCTCTGCCGGCGGCGAGCTGATGGCCGTGCACGTGTCGAGCCAGGACGGGCTGCGCTCGGGCGACCCCGCCGCGCTCACCGCGCAGCGGGCGCTCGTCGAGTCGCTCGGCGGCAGCTACCACCAGGTGGTGGGCGACGACGTGCCGCGATCGCTGGTCGAGTTCGCGCGGTCGGTGGATGCCACCCAGCTCGTGATCGGCGTGAGCCGGCGGGGCCGCCTCGCCACGGCGCTCACCGGCCCCGGCATCGGCTCGACCGTGGTGCGCGAGTCCGGCGACATCGACGTGCACATCGTCACCCACGCCGAGGCCGGCGACCGCTTCACGCTCCCCCGCCTGAGCGGCGGTGCGCTGAGCGTCAAGCGGCGCGTGCTGGGGTTCGTACTGGCCCTCGTCGGCGGTCCGCTGCTGACGCTGATGCTCGTGTCGCTGCGCAGCGAAGAGACCATCACGAGCGATGTGCTGGCCTACCAGCTGCTGGTGGTGCTCGTCTCGCTCGTCGGCGGCATCTGGCCCGCCGTGTTCGCCGCGGTCATGTCGGCCTTCACGCTCAACTACTTCTTCGTCGCGCCGTACTACACGGTGTCGGTCGCCGATCCTCGCAACGTGTGGGCCCTCATCCTGTACGTGCTGATCGCGGTGCTGGTGAGCTTCGTGGTCGACCGCGCGGCCCGCGCCGCCCGCGCCGCACGCCGGTCCGAGGCCGAGGCCGAGCTGCTGGCGAACGTCGCCGGCAGCGTGCTACGCGGCGAATCCGCCGTTCCCGCGATGGTCAGCCGCACCCGCGAGTCGCTCGGCCTCGCGGGCGTCCGCCTCATCGCCCCGGACGGGGGCGTCATCGCCACCGACGGCGAGCCGGTGCGGGACGGCCGGCACGAGACCGTCGCGATCGGCCGCACGATCGACGGCAGCCCGCGGGCCACCCTCGAGCTGCACGGGCACCCCCTGGACGCCTCCGAGCGGCGCCTCGTCGACGCCGTCGCGGCGCAGCTGGCCGCGGCCCTCGAGCACACGGACCTCGCCGCCACCGCCCGCGCGGCGGGCATGCTCGCCGAGACCGACCAGGTGCGCAGCGCCCTGCTGTCGGCGGTGAGCCACGATCTGCGCCGTCCCCTCGCGGCCGCGGTGGCTGCCGTCGGCGGCCTGCGCGCCGCCGGTCCGCACCTGTCGCCGGAGGACCGCGCCGAGCTGGTCGCCACCGCCGACGAGTCGCTCGCGACGCTGTCGGCGCTCGTGACCGATCTGCTCGACGTCAGCCGTGTCGAGGCGGGAGTGCTGGCGGTGTCGCTCGCCGACGTCGACGGCGCCGGCATCGTGCTCTCGGCGCTCGACGAGCTGGGCGGCGGACCAGACCGGTTCGAGCTCGCACTCGACCCCGAGATGCCGGCTGTGCGCGCCGATCCGGTGCTGCTGCAGCGCGTGCTCGTCAACGTCATGGCCAACGCGGCACGGCACTCGCCGCCCGGGGCCCGCGTGCGCGTGTCGACGAGTCACCTGGGCCGCGTCGCCGAGATCCGCATCGTCGACCACGGCGCCGGGGTCGCCCCTGAGCGCCGCGACGACATGTTCACGCCCTTCCAGCGTCTCGGCGACACCGACAACACGGCCGGGCTCGGACTCGGGCTGGCCCTGTCGAAGGGGTTCACCGAGGGCATGGGCGGTACGCTCACCCCCGAGGACACGCCTGGAGGAGGACTCACCATGGTCGTCGCACTGCCCGTGGCGGAGAGCGCCCGCCCGAGCGGAGCCGCTCTGTGAAGGTCCTCATCGCCGACGACGACCCGCAGCTCGTCCGCGCCCTGCGCATCACCCTCGCCGCCCACGGCTACGAGGTGATCGCCGCACCTGACGGCGTGGCGGCGGTCGCCCTCGCCGCGAAAGAGAACCCCGACATCGTCATGGTCGACCTCGGGATGCCGCGGCTCGACGGCATCCAAGTGATCGAGGCGCTGCGCGGCTGGAGCGGGGCGCCGATCATCGTCGTCTCCGGCCGCACCGGCTCGGCCGACAAGGTCGAGGCGCTGGATGCCGGAGCCGACGACTACGTCAGCAAGCCGTTCCAGATCGACGAGCTGCTCGCGCGGCTGCGGGCGCTCTCGCGGCGGGCGGGCGCGGCATCCACCGCTCCCGTCGTGAGCTTCGGCGACGTCGTCATCGACCTGTCGACCAAGACCGTCACACGCGGCGGCGAGCGCGTGCATCTGACGCCCACCGAGTGGCGGATCCTGGAGTTCCTTGCCCGCAACCCGGGTTCGCTCGTCACCCGGCAGGCGCTGCTGAAAGACATCTGGGGCACCGAGCAGGTCGCCGACACCGGCTATCTGCGCCTGTACATGTCGCAGCTGCGCAAGAAGCTCGAGGCCGATCCCGGGCATCCCGTGCATCTGCTGACCGAGTCCGGCATGGGCTATCGCCTGGTCGTCGAGGGCTGAGATCTCGTCGCGCGCCCTCGCGCGCGGCCGCCGGAATCCCCTGCTTCGCCGAGACAGGGGATTCGCGGCGAGACCGAGGGCGGCGTCCTCTGTGTCGCGTCGGACCCCCTGGCTCGGCGATCAGATCCCCTGGTTCGGCGAAGCGCCGGAGTGGGGGATGGATGCCGCAGCCTTCGTCAGGGTCGCGCGAAGAGGTTGACGAGATTGCCGTCCGGATCGCGCACGACGGCGGAGCGGTTGCCCCACGGCATCGTCGTCGGGGCGAGCACGATCGCCTCGGGCTCCAGGCGCAGCCGCCCGAACTGCGCGTCCACGTCGTCGACCTCGAACTCGATGATGACGCCTGAGGACCGGCCGTGGGCGAGGTCCGCGGCGATCATGCCCATCGTGGTGATGTCGCCGATGGCGAGCGTCGCCCGCGCGGTGCGGATCTCGGCGAACACAGGTGCCGGCCACGTCGCGGTGGCTCCGGTGACGCCCTCGTAGAACGCGGCGAGTCGTGCGACGTCGCGCGTGATGATGCGGATGGATGCGAGCTGCATGGGTGCCCTCTCTGGGATCGGTTGCGGCTTCCAGAGTGGATGGCGCTCGCGACACCGTCATGTCGGTGTTTCGCCGATCCGTGCGGAGTCACTCCGCGCTGAGGGGACGCAGGCGCCCGTACGGGATCTCGAGGTCCTCCGCGCGGATGGCGCGCGCGGGCGGTCGCTCCCCCGTAGGCTCGACGGCGAGGACGCGGTCGCCGCGGAAGGCGCGCACGCCGCCGCGCAAGCGGCACCAGGCGACGAGGTACCAGTCCAGCCCCTTGCCGATGTAGCCCAGCGGCTCGATCTCACGAGCGGTCTCGGCGCCGCCCGCGTCGGCGTAGCGGATCCGCAGCACGCTCCTGCTGCGCAGCGCGTCCGCGAGCAGCCGCGGCGCACCCGCGCGGTCGTCGTCCTCGAGCAGATGGACGCGATCGGTGAGGGCGGTGATGCGACGCACATCCTCGTCGGGCATCACGGCCCGGACCTTCCGGGCTGCGCTGCGGGCGGCATCCTGGAACGGGCTCGTCGCCAGCTGCCCCAGCCCGACCATGACCGCGAACGCCTCGTCGACGGTCAGACCGAGCGGTGGCAGGCTGTGGCGGGCGTCGATCGTGTAGCCGCCGGTGCGACCGGCGTCCGCCCAGATCGGCACCCCCGAGGCCTGCAGTGCGCTGATGTCGCGTTCGATCGTGCGGACGCTCACCTCGAACCGGCCCGCGAGCCAGCTCGCGCTGCGTCGAGCGGGTGCCGCGGCACGCAGCTCTTCCACGAGCGCGTAGAGCCGGTCGGTGCGGGTCACCGCAAGACGCTCCTCAGCCGGATGTGCACGCGGCGGTCAGCCCAGGCCGTGACGCTCGTCGCCGGAGCCGGGAGCGGCGTCGCCGTCCACCGGGCGCGACGACAGGCCCACCGAACCCGCGTGCGGATCGTTCGACAGCGCGGCAGAGACCGCGATGGACTCGTCGACGTCGGGGTACTGCGGGCGCAGCTGCACCGGGTTGCGGCGACGCTGCTCGCGCTTGGCCTTCGCGGCGGCCGCCCAGAGGTTGAGCGCCTCGACGAAGATCGCGAACGCCATCGGGCCGTAGATGAACGCCTTGTCGATGTGGAAGCCGAAGCCTTCGGCGATGAGGAACACGCCGATCAGCAGGAGGAACGACAGGGCCAGCATCTTGACCGTGGGGTGCTTGTTCACGAACGCGAAGATGTAGCGCGACGCGAAGAGCATGATGCCGAACGAGAGCACGACCACGGTGATGATCACGACGAGGTTCTCGGTCATGCCGACGGCGGTGATGACGGAGTCCAGCGAGAAGACGAGGTCGAGCACGAGGATCTGCGCGATCACGGAGCCGAACGTCACGGCCTTGCGGCCGCCGGGGCCGTGCTCCTCCTCGGAGCCCTCGAGCTTGTGGTGGATCTCGGTCACGGCCTTGTAGACGAGGAACAGACCACCGGCGATGAGGATGAGGTCCTTCCACGAGAAGCCCATCTCGCCGATGAAGAACACGTCCTCTTTGAGCGTCACGATCCACCCGGCGAACAGGACCAGCACGACGCGCATCAGCATCGCGAGGGTGAGGCCGAGATTGCGGGCCTTCGCCTGCTGCTCCCTGGGGAGCTTGGAGGCGAGGATCGAGATGAAGATCACGTTGTCGACGCCGAGAACGACCTCGAGGACGAACAGCGTCAGGAACACCGCGATCAGATCGGGCGTGAAGGCGAAGGAGAAGTCCACGCCGCCATCGTAGGTGGGCGGCGTGGACTTCCCTTGGGTTCACGCCCTGTCGAGCACCTCCCGGAGCCGGGCGGCGAAGCCGTCGGGGTCGCTCGGGTACCCGGGCGATTCGGTGAAGCCGCCGTGATGGCTGGGGAAGTCCGTGACCGGCTGCCCGATGACCGCGGCCACCGCGCGGGCGCCGCGCGCGGCGAGGGTGTCACCGGACTCGACGCCCGCCGCGGGAACGATGCGGTCACCCAGCGCCCGGAGCGCCTCGACGTCGATGCGGTAGTCGAGGGTCGCCGGCATGTTCCGCATCAGCGGGTTCGTGCGCGTGCCGTCGTCCTCGGAAGACATGCCGAACATCGCGGGGTCGGGCGCGGGGGCGTCGAGATAGTCGTCCGGCACCACGCCGTCGAACATCACGAACGGGATGAACTTGGCCATGGCCGCACCGTCTCCCTTCTCGGCGTAGGTGCGCTTCATGTCGTCGACGACCGCGAGCACGGCCGCGCGGTCGGGCAGGTGCTCGGCGAGCGGCGGCTCGTGCACGACCGCGATGCGCACGTCCTCAGGATGCGTCGCGGCCAGTGCGAGCAGGTTGACCGCTCCGCCGCTGCTGCCGAACGCGTCGACGGGGCCGACTTCCAGCGCCGCGATGACGCGGTGCAGGTCCGCCGCGTGCTGCTCGACGCTGATGTCGGTCGTGTCGACCGGATTGCGTCCGGCCCCGCGGGGGTCGTAGGTGATCACCGGACGATCGGTGATCCGCTCTGCGAGCATCGCCAGCCCGCGCGCGTCCATGGGCGCGGCGAACAGGAACAGCGCCGGCCGGTCGGCGGTCGCCTCGGCCAGGTCCCCGTGGATGTCGTACGTGATCGCGTCGGCACCGGAGCCGACGACGTGCGTGGTCACCGTGCGCTGTGCGGTGTTCTCGGTCATGTCTCTTCCTTCTCTCGGTGTCATACGCCGGCCAGCACGCCTTCGAGGCGGGCGTAGCTGGCCTCCATGCCGTCGGTCATGCCGGTGGCGAGCACGATGTCGCGCGTCTGCGCGTCGGGGTACTCGATGACGAGCGTGATGAGGGTGGCGCCGTCCTCCTCGTAGAGCGCGAGGTCGTTGAGCGTCGACGGGAAGTCGGTGCCCGTCATGTGCTCGGTCGTGACGGCGCGGCGCGGGGCCTCGCTCACGAGCGTCTCGCCGTCGAACCCGAAGCGCTCGCCCTCGGTGGCCTCCAACGGCTCCCACTCGTACCGGTAGCGGCCGCCGACCGTGGGGTCCACCTCGCAGACCGACATGCGCCAGCCGTCGGGTCCGAGCAGCCACTGCTGGATCAGGGCCGGCTCTTGGTGGGCGCGCCAGACGAGGTCGACCGGGCCGTCGATGAGCCTGGTGATCCGCACGTGCGTGTCATCGAGGATCTCGGTCTGCGTGCCCTTGCCCCCGGCGTACGCTCGCAGGCCCTCGAGCACGCGATCGAGCTGGTTCATCGCCATCCTCGTGCCCTCGACGACGCCCATCGCGACGACCTGCTCGAGCGCGTCCGCGGATGAGAAGTACGTGACATTGCGCAGCCGCGACCCGTCCGCCGTCGGCTCGAATGCGAATACCATGCGCGACTCGGGCATCTCGGCCTGCGGCGTGCCGTCCTCGTCGGCGAAGGCGTCGAGCACCTCGAAGGTGCGCGGGGCGTCGACACCGAGGAACTCCCACGACCCGTACGACGTCTCGCCGCGCGGGCCCGTCAGATGGTAGATCGCGCGCCCGCCCGGCTGCATGTCGAAGGTCGTGAACGTGGCGGGCCAGCCCGGAGGCCCCCAGAACCGCTCCAGCTGCCGCGGATCGGTGAAGGCCTGCCAGAGCCGCTCCACGGGGGCGGCGAATTCGGCGGTGAGCGTCATGGTGAGCGCTTCGGGGTCGGTCGTGACGTCGGTGACCGGCATCTCAATCTCCTTCGTTCCTGGGGTCTTGCGGATCGTGGATGCCGGCGTCCTGAGCCGGCTCGGCGAGCAGCGCATCGAGGCGATCGATGCGGGTGCGCCACAGTTCCTCGTAGCGCGAGAGCAGCGCGCGGGCTCGGGCGATCATCGTCGGATCCGCCCGGACGAGGCGCTCCCGCCCCTCGGCGCGCTTGACGATGAGGCCCGCGGCCTCGAGCACGGTGACGTGCTTCTGGACGGCCGCGAACGACATGTCGTAATCGCGGGCGAGTGCGGAGACGGAGTGCTCGCCGTCGATGGTCCGCCGCAGGATGTCGCGCCGGGTCGCCGCAGCGAGCGCGTGGAACACGCGGTCGATCTCGTCATCGCTGAGCTCAATTCCTACAACCATTTGGTTGTACGTTACGCCGGCCTGCGGCATCCGTCAACCCTTCTCTTGCTGTCGGGTGACACGGATCGTGACAGCTGACACGTTTCGTGACAGCACGTGACAAGCTCGTGAGAGATTGACATGTTCCCTGACAGCTACCGGCGTGTCGCGCGTGGGCACGACATCCGGAAACCGCCTCGTTTATCAGGCTGCTCCGCACTCAGGCTGAAATTGCGGTCGATTTGCTTCGGCATCTGGCTCGAATGCGGCCCTATGGTCGGCCGCATGGGACACGATCAGGGCCTTCCAGGTCGGGGGTCCTTCCCATATCACCTCGCACAGGAGCTCTTTCCAGCGACGTCGGCCGTGTCTATCGTCGTAGCCATGACGGGAACGTCGACGTCGTGGGCGACGAGCCCCGCGACCGAGCGGTCGATGCGCTCCAAGCGCAGCCGCGACACGTCGTTGGAGCTTCGGGTGCGTCGTGCGTTGCACCGCCGCGGGCTGAGGTATCGGGTCGACTTCGCGCCGGCTCCGGGCGTGCGCACCCGAGCCGACATCGTCTTCACCCGACGGCGCGTCGCCGTGTATCTGGACGGATGCTTCTGGCACGGATGTCCCGTGCACGGCACGTCGCCGACCGCCCATGCCGACTATTGGCTCCAGAAGCTCGAGCGCAACCGCGCTCGAGACGAGGCCGTCACCGGGGCGCTAGAAGACGCCGGATGGACTGTGCTCAGGTTTTGGGAGGACGAGCCACTCGACAACGTGGTTACGCATATCGCCGAGGCGCTCGTGGACCTGAGCGGGGGCGACGACCTGATCCCGTGACGTGCGGCGCCGCGTCGAGTCCCTCGCCCGCGGAGCGGGGAAATGCGAGAGCGAAACGGGCGACGACCAGCCGACCCGCTACAGCCATGCGGGTGTGCCGCAGGCTGCAGCCTCACGTGCCCGAGACCCCGGGATGCCGTCGAGCGCCGCGGTCAATTCTCGGCTCGCTGGGCCGAGAATCTCTCGGCCATTCTGGTCACGCCCTTGCGCACCACGCTCACTCGGCGGAGACCAGATCGCTCATGCTCACCTTTCTCGCATGGCGCGAGTGAATTCTTGGCTCAGTGAGCCAAGAATTTGGCCGCTGTGATCCGAGGCGCCCCGCGTTGAGCGCTCTCACAAGCTAGCCGGACGCCGCGGTGAGGCATCGGGTTCAGCCGCGGGTGATGAGAAGGTCGCTGCGCGGGGTGTCGATGAGCGCCTCGACGGGCATGAGAGCCGATCCGAGTGCGACGGTATCGCCGCCGAAGGTGGCAGGGACGAGTTCGAATTGGGCAGCGAGGCGGTCGAGGCTGTTGCGCCTCACTGCGTCGATGATCTGGTCGCGGTGGTGCTCCATCAGCCTCATTCCGACCCAGCCGCCGAGCACGATCCTTTCGGGGTTGGTGAGGTTTACCATGCTTCCCAACGCGGCCCCGAGCGCGTCGATCCCCGCGTCCACGACCTCGGTTGCCGCAGGGTCGCTCTGTGAGGCATCCAGCAGCGCGCCGATCGCGTGCCACCCCGTGCCTTCGAATTCTCCGCCTCGCCGTCGCCACGCCTCCAACAGCGCGTCGGCGCCGATGTATGCCTCGACGCAACCGCGCTGTCCGCATCGGCATACCTCGCCGTCGTAGCGGATCTTGGTGTGCCCCCACTCGGTGGCACCGCTGTACGCGCCGCGGTAGAGCTCGCCCCCCGTGATGATTCCCAGTCCGACGCCGCGACCGAGGAGGGCGACCAGAGCATGATCGATACCGCGCGCGGCGCCGTACCAGAGCTCGGCGCGGGCCTGCGTCTTGGCGCCGTTGTCGGCGAACACGGGAAGCCGGTCGTCGAGCCCGGCGGGGATGGGTTGCGGGTCCCAGCCGAGGCTCTGCGCGTACAGGGTCTGTTCTCCCGTGGCGGACTCTTCGACGACTCCGGGAAGGCCTAAGCCGATGCCGAGGACGCGGCCCCATCGCTCGGAGTTGCGGGTGCGCAGAGCGTCGACTGCTTCCCGGAGGTCGCGTTGGATGTCGTCGGGCGACTCCTGTCGCTGCCCGCCACGGAACTCGCGGTCCACCATCTGCAAGCTGAGGTCGAAGAGTTCGACGGCGACTCCCCGCTCTCCGACGTCCACGCCGATCGCGTACGCGCCGTCGACGTTCGGGGAGAGTACCGCGATCGGGCGTCCGCCGCGTGATGCCATCGAGCCGTTCTCGACCACGAGTCCGTCGTCGATCAGCTCCGCAGCGATGTTGGCCGCAGATGCCACCGAGAGGCCGCAGCTGCGCGCGAGGTCGGCCCTCGTGGTCTCGCGTTCGCGAAGGATGAACCGCAACGCCGCGGCGCGGTTGTGATGCCGCAGCGACGTGACCGTCGCCGACTCACGACCGCCGGTGTCGCCGCGGGAGTCGCGCGGTCTCATGGTTCGAAGATAGCCGGTCACACCGCGACCTCGACGCCACGCACCCGCACCCTGTCCACCGCGTGCAGGGTGAGGTTTCCCGCATCCCATCGGGCAGTGACGGCGTCGGCAGGGTCCGCGTGGACCCGGATCTCGCGCGGCTCATCCGAGAGCGCGAACCCCAACCGCTGCCCGGCCGCCAGCGTCACCGCGGCGACCTCGCCGGCGTTGTGGCGAGACTCGTCGGTGTTGCTCCAGAACCCGTCGGGCACGACAGCACCGAGGAGGTCTTCGATGGACGCCTCCTCCTCATCCCGCACCCCTGCCCATCCGGGGAGCTGACGCACCGTCCGGCCGAACAGCGCGTCCACGATCTCGGTGCGCAGGTCGCAGTTCGAGGCGGCGACCGCATCCAGGAACTCGTCGAGGATTCGCCGGGCCCGTTCAGGCGATGGCGTCCTCGCCGGATCGGCGATGACGTCCCACTCGTGTGGTGGCTTGGCCGACATCGGCGACGTCACAGTGTCGAGCTTCTTCCACGGCCAGAAGTTCCAGCCGATGTCGTGACGTTCGTACAGCCGGGTCGCGGCGAAGACCCACGCCGGGGAGTTCTCACCGCCTTCGCCCATGTAGATGGGTACGTCAAGTTCATCCCGAAGCCGCAGGAACGCGTCGATGCTGGTCTCGTCGGGCGGGCACCAGTAGCGGTGGAACTGCACGACTTCGTTCTCGTCGAACCGCGTCGAGACCGGGTCGGGGTTGGTGGCCCAGTGGCTCCCTTCGTACATGATGAGGTGGCGGTCGTCGACTTCGCGGATGGCGGAGGTGAGCTGTCGATAGAGCTCGACCAGCTCGTCGGCGTAGCGGTGCTGCCACTTTCCGGGGAGTGGCTCGTTGAGCAGGTCGTAGCCGAGCACCGCGTCGCGGTCGGCATATCGCTTGGCGAGCTCACGCCACAGGGCGATCGTGTGGCGCCGATGGTCGGCAGACATGAACAGCTCGGGCTTGCCGTGGGGCGAGTCATCGATGTTCGTGCCCGTCTGCCCGCCGGGCGCGCCGTGCAGGTCGAGCAGGATGCGCAGTCCGAACCGCTCGCTCCATGTGACCGCGCGCTCGATGAGCTCGAACCCGGACTCGCGCAGACCGCCGGCGTCGTCGATGAGCCCCCGTGCGTTGATCGGCAGACGTACGTGGTCGAACCCGAGACGGGCGATGAGGGCGAAGTCGTCCTCCGCGATGAACGTATCCGCGAAGCGTCGCCAGAACTCTGCGGCGTGGTCCGGTCCGACCAGCTGTTGGATGCGTCGCTCGATCAGGCGGGGCGAGGCCTGCTCGTCGCCGAACTTCCACATGTACCCCTCGGGGAGGAGCCAGTTGCCCAGGCCGACGCCTCGCAGCAGCAGCGGGCCGGCGTCGTCGACGAGGCGCGCTCCTTCGGCTCGGACCACTCCCGGACGAAATAGGCGTGTCATCGGCATCCTCACTTGAGACCTGAAAGGGCGAAGCCCTGTACGACGTAGCGCTGGAAGACGACGAAGACGATGAGGATTGGGACGACCATCAGGGTCGACGCGGCCATCTGCAGCGAGGGGTTGGTGGCGATCTGCTGGTTGAGGAGCGACAGCCCGACCGAGAGCGTGTAGAGGTTCTGGTCGTTCGCGATGATGAGCGGCCAGAGGAAGCTGTTCCACCCCGCGATGAAGGTCAGCACGACCTGCACCGCGAGGATCGGGCCCGACATGGGCAGCACGATGCGGAAGAAGATGCGCCACTCGCCTGCCCCGTCGATGCGGGCGGCCTCGAGCACCTCGGTCGGGATCGTCGTCATGAACTGGCGGAACAAGAACACCGCGAACCCCGACACCAGCATGGGCAGCGCGATCCCGATGAGCGTGTTCGTCAGCTTCATGCCGTTGAGGATGAGGTAGCTCGGGATCATCGTGACCTGGCCGGGGATCATCATCGTCACCAGCACCAGGAAGAACAGGGCGTCGCGCCCGGGGAACGAGAACTTCGCGAACCCGTAGCCCGCGGCAGCCATCAGAAGCAGGCCCACCATGCAGATCGCGACGATCAGGAGCGTGTTGACCAGGTAGCGGCCGAAGTCGAGCTGCGCGAAGAGCTCGACGTAGTACTCGAACGTCGGCTGCTGCGGCAGCAGCTGCGGCGGGTACGCGACGGACTCGCTGCGGGGCTTGACCGACGCGAACGCCATCCATAGGAACGGGAACGCCGTCACCAGCGCGCCGACGGCCAGGAACGCCCCGATCACGATCGTGCCGGTGCGCCCTCGTGACGCACGACGGCGACGCTCGGGCTCGGCGGAGATCTGTCGGGTTCCGCGGATCAGCAGCTCAGTAGTCGACATCGGCCCTCCTCAGTCGCAGCTGGGTGACGGTGACGGCTGCGATGATCGCGAAGAGCACGACCGAGCCGGCGCTGGCGTACCCGAACTGGCTCGACGAGAACCCCTCCTGGTAGAGGAAGAGCGAGATCGACGTCGAGGCGCCGAGCGGTCCGCCCTTGGTAAGCACGAAGGGCTCGTCGAAGAACTGCAGCCACGCGATGATCGTCGTGATCGTCACAAAGAAGATCGCGAAGCGCAGCAGCGGGATGACGATGGACACGGTGCGCCGAAGACCCGAGGCGCCGTCGATCGCTGCCGCCTCCAGATACTCCTTGGGCACGCCCTGGAGGGCCGCGAGGAAGATGATGATGTTGAGCCCGAGCCCTCGCCACACCGCGACGAGGACGACGGAGAACTTGACCACGACAGGATCCGACAGCCATGGGACCGGCGGCAGCCCGATCAGCGACAGCAGGTAGTTGAAGAGGCCGAACTGGGTGTTGAACAGGTAGCCCCAGACCAGGGCGATGGCGACGATCGCCGTGATCGCGGGCACGAAATAGAAGGAACGCAGCATCCGGAAGAAGCGCCCCTGCGAGCGGTTGAGTGCGAGCGCGACGACCAGCGACACCGCGATGACGCTCGGGACTCCGAGGATCGCGAAGACGGCGGTGTTGCCGAGGGCCTGCCAGAACGCGGCATCCGCAAGCAGCGCTTCGTAGTTGGCGGCGCCGATGAATTGGATGCGCGACCAGTCGCCCAGGCCGGCGAGGTTCATGTCAGTGAAGCTCACCACGAGCGCGACCGCGATCGGCAGGACGCCGAAGGCGATGAGCAGCAGCATCGCCGGCGTGATGAACACGTAGGGCGTGAGTCGGGTCTTCATGTCCTCATAGTCAGGGAACGGGGTGGTGCCGAGCGCACCACCCCGCACCCCGGTTCGATCTCAGTTGGCCGGTGTTCCGGCCGTGGTCGTGAACAGTGTCTCCATCGCGGCGTCTCGGTCCGCGCCGGTGAGCACGATCGAGTTCAGCGCGTCCAGCAGCGCCTTCCCCGTCTCGCCGTCCCAGTTGGGCACGAGCGGCAGCAACCGCGAGTTCGCGAGCTGCTCGGAGTACACCGCGACGAGCGGGTCGGTGGTGAGCGCGTCGTCGGCGAGCGCCGCTTTGACCGTCGGCAGCTGGCCGTCCAGCTCGTACCACTGGACCTGGACCTCGGGCTGCGAGAGATAGTCGAGCAGTTCGAGCGCTCCGGACTGGTTGTCGGTCGCGCCCCACACTCCGAGGTTCGAGCCGGCCAGCAGCGACGTGCTGTCGGTCCCCGCAGGGACCGTGGTGACGTCCCACTTGCCGTCGAGTTCGGGGGCGGCGTCCTTGATCGCAGCCCCCAGGTAGGGGCCGCTGACCAGCATCGGAGTGATGCCCGACACGAAGCCCTGCGTCTGATCGAAGTCGCTGTTGGTCGGCACGCTGCCGTCGGCGTAGAGCCCGGTGTACAGGTCGACGGCCTGCGCGAATTCGGGGGTGTCGAAGTCGATTGCGCCGTCGGCGACGATGTCGCCGCCCTGGTCCCACGTCATCACGACAGGTAGGGCGCTGTCCCACTGGGGAATGTAGTACCCGTACTGCCCGTCGCCCCGATCCGCGAGGGTCTTCGCCGCCTCGCGCAGCTCGTCCCACGTCGCGGGGGGTGTGTCGATCCCCGCCTCGGCGAGGATGTCGGACCGGTAGAACAGCACACGCGTGTCGGACACCCAGGGGGCCGAGACGATCTTGCCGTCGATCGCGGTCGCGTCGCCGGCGATGCCGTCGATGAAGTTGGATGCCGCGAGGTTCGGGTAGTCGGCGATCGTCTTGTCATCGAGCGTGAGCAGGGCGCCGCTGTCGGCATAGGTCCGCAGCTTCGAGAGCCCGATCTGCAAGACATCCGGGCCCTCACCGGACGCGACGGCCGTCGTGAACTTCTGATCGACGCTGTCCCAGGGGATTGCGACGGTCTCGACGTCGATGCCGCTGTCCTTCTCGAACGGCGCGATGAGGGTGTCGAAGTGCTCGGAGCTGTCGCCCATGACCCATACGGTGAGTTCGCCGTCCTCCGCGTCCGAGGGGCTGTCGCCGGACGAGGAGCACCCGGCCAGGCCGAGTGTGAGCACGCCTGCACTCGCGACGAGCCAGTGCATTCTCTTCATTGAGGTTTCCTTTCGGGTGGTGGTGCCCGGCGGCGCTTTCGGCGCCGCCGGGAGGGAGAAGCGGCGGATCAGTACGACGAGTAGACGGTGATCTCGTCGATCGTCCACCACTGGGGTGCCGTTCCGGTCTGGGTGATCCGGATGTAGCGGGCCGTCGTCGGAGCGATCGAGATCGGCCGCTTCCAGCCGTACGCGATGCCCGTCGCCGCGGTCGTCCAGCTGGTGCCGTTCGTCGAAACCTCCACGGTGAACCCGCGGGGGTAGTCCCATCGGGACCCGCTGGCGGTCTGGACGGTGACCATGGCGACGGTCTGGGCCGATCCCATGTCGATCCGGTACCACTCGCCGCCGGCCATCGCCTGACCGCTCTGCCACGACGTGCCGTTCGCGCCGTCGATGCCCGCCGCCGTGGATGACCCGGAAGCCGTCGACGAGGCCGTCGCCGTCCAGCCGCTGTGGCTGACCGCGGTCGGGGAGAACGTGCCCAGACCGCCGGCGTACTTCGAGATCGTCGCGATGAACCGCGTGTTCGCGGTGAAGTTCGCGGTGCCGAACTGGCCGAGCTTGGCCTGGTACGTCGCGGCGTCGTCGCTGTTGATTACCGGGACCGGCTTCTGGTTGTTGTAGTACATGCCCCAGTACGCGAACCCGTCGCCGGCGGTGCCCTTGACCTTGTAGGTCCAGTTCGACCACGAGACGTTCGCGGCATTGAGCCCCGCCATGAACCGCGCCCACACGTCGTCGTTGTAGTACAGCGAGTACTCGCCGTAGTAGATCGGGACGCCGGGGTTCGACAGCTTCGCGGCGAGGCCGCCCAGCTCGTTCGTCACCAGCTGGTTCTGCGCGGTCCAGTCCTTCGAGTTGGGCATGTCGTACGGGTGGTACTCGTAGACGACGTTCGTCCAGCCATAGGTCGACGGCGACGCGATGGCGTTCAGCCCGAAGAAGGCGCCGAGGAAGATCGCATGGTCCGGGTCGATCGCCCGCACCGCGTCGTAGAGCCGGTCGTAGTAGTCGCTCTTCTGCGCAACGTCCGCGGCATCCTCTCCGTAGTCGATCAGCGGCTCGTTGATAAGGTCGTACCCGGCGACGGCGGGGTTGCCCTCGTAGCGGGTCGCGATGGCCTCCCAGATGTCCTCGACCCAGTCCTGGGATGTCGCGCTGCCCCAGAATCCGTTCGGGTTCGGGCCGATACGGCCACAGGAACCCCACGGGCAGCCGCCACCGGGAACGGTGTGGAGGTCGAGGAGCACGTAGATGCCGCGTGCCGCAGCTTGGTCAACGACCCAGTCGATCTTCGTCCAGGGGTTGGACTTCCAGGTGCCGTCGAGGTTGAGGAAGACGTTCCACCCGATGGGGACGCGCAGGAAGTTCATGCCCGCCGCCTGGATGTTGTCGAGGTCGGCGGCGGTGAACCACGTGTCCTGGTGCGTCGCCACGATCGATGCCGTGGTGCCTGTGCCGAAGCGTGACGTCATCGTGCGCGTGAGGGAGTAGTCGTCGTTGTAGAGCCCAGCGGTGACCTCTCCGATCGACCACCAGTTGCCCGCCGACCCGGTCTGCGTCAGCCGGAAGTACCGTGCCGCCTGAGCGACGAATCCGATCGTGGTGGCCTTGCGGGTTCCCACGCCGGTGGCCACCGAAGTCCACGAGGAGCCGTCGCGCGACAGTTCGAGCGTATAGCCGCGTGCCCAGTCGTCCTCGTCGGTTGCGTTCTTCGCGGTGTCGGTGGTGACGTTGTTGAGGGTGACCAACGCGCCCATGTCCACAGTGAAGGACTGCCCCGGCGTCTGCGCGGCGCCCGTGGTCCAGCGCGTCGCGGTGTTCGCGTCGAGCATGAGGGACGGGGATGCCCCCACCGACGCCGTCACGCCCCATCCGCCGCGGTCGACGGCGGTGCCTGCCTGGATAGCGAGCTCGGCGACCGACCACCACTGGCCGGAGGTCCCGTTGGACACGACACGCAGGTAGCGCCCGTTCTTGGTGCCCTGGAAGTCGGCTTGCACGATGCGGTTGGTGCCGTAGCCGCTGGCTACCTGCGTCCAGTTGGTGTTGTCGTATGACGTGAACACGTCCCAGATGCGGGGGTAGTCGTTGGCAGTCGCGGCACCCGCATCTAGTAGGAGCTTGTCCATGTCGACGTTGCGGCCGAGGTCGATCGTGAGTGTCTGCCCGGGCACCTGCGCCGAGCCCGACTGCCACACCGTAGACACGTTCCCGTCGAGCGTCATCCCGGCGGTCGTTCCCGGGGCGCTGGACGATGCGGTCGCGGTGTGTGTGCCGTTGTGCAGCGCGGGGTCGCTGAAGAGGTTGATCTCGCCCACCGACCATGGGGTCGAGGCGGTGCCCGTCTGGCTCACGCGGACGTAGCGTGCCACTTGGGGGGCGAAGCGGATCGTCGTCACGCCATCCGTACCCGGCTGCGTCGCGACGCTGGTCCACGTGGTGCCGTTGGTTGAGGTCTCCACGTTGACCGCGCGGGGCCATTGACCCGCGGTCGGGTTGTCGATAGCGATCCGGTTGAAGAGCGTGTTCGCGCCGAGGTCGAGGCGGATCCACTCGGTGCCGGACTGGTTGGCGCCGGTCGTCCACGCCGAGGTTCCGGAGCCGTCGAGCGCATTGCCTGCGGTGCCGGACGATGCGGTCGCCGACCAGCCAGTGCGGTCAGCCGCGAACTCGCCGAGTGGCGACATCCAGTCTTCCTGCGTCAACCACCCGCCGATGTTCGTGCCACGAAGATTGACCGTGGCACCCGTGCCGGAGTTGGTCTTGAGGACGTTGCCGCTCGCCTTGAGAAAGTCGGCCGCGGTCAGGGGTGCGGCATTGGCCGCCTGGACGGGAGCCAGCTCCGTGCCGATCAACGCAGCGATGGCCACCACCGCTGCAAGAGCCGTTCTCTTCACGATCCTCCTCGATCCTGAAAGCGCCCGCGCCGGGCACAGTCAGTCTGAAGAATCCAGGCGGCTTTGTCAATGCCTTGTAATAAGTTCTTTAGATAGTTCTTCCGGGCACGCCTGATCACCGAGTCCGCCGCGTCAGCGAGTCGAATGTCGGTGCCGTCCACGGCCCGACGAGCTGATCCTCACTTCTTGATCGGCAACGCCCGCCGGAATCCAGCAGTCGTGAGATGGTCGACCCTCGGATCGAACGCAGGTCGTCCGTGGCTGCGCGTCGCCGAGCACGACTCGCCCTCACGTGACCTGCTGTCGGACGTTGAGCGGCATCGGCGACTGGATTCGGGAGTGTTGGGGTCTTGCCCGCCATCCTCGCAATGTCCGAACGAAGGTCACGACTGGACTGCTAGCCGTCCCTCGTCAACGACAAAGATGCGCAGGGCGGTCCACGCACGACATCCAGTGCGTGCTATGGCTCTCACCGTCGGCGGGTCTCGGTAGCATCCGGCTATGCCCGACGCTCCGCTGCCAGCCGTTGAGAATCCGATCACTCTGAGGAGCCTGGCGCCGAGCTATGACGAGCAGCGGCACGGCGTGTACGTCACCGCGGTTGTCAGGGCGCTCCGCGAGCAGGACGACGTCCGGAACATCGCCTTGACGGGCGCGTACGGGACCGGTAAGAGCAGCGTCCTCAGACGCCTCACCGAGATGCCGGAGTTCCAGGGCCGGGTGCTCGAGCTGTCCCTGTCGACCGTCGGAGTGGCACAGGAGCGGCCCGAGGGCGAGTCCGATACGAATCCGGCGGCCTGGACGAAGACGAACCTGATCCAGAAGGAGATCGTCAAGCAGATCCTGTACCGGGACGCGCCCGAGAAGACCCGCGGCTCCAGGTTTCGTCGGCTGTCGCAGTTTCGCTGGGAACGCGAGGTGGGTGTCGCATTCGGCCTCGGCGCGCTGCTGTTCGTGGTCCTCTGGATTGTCGGGCTCGCCGCTCCGCTCATGCGCGTGCTCGGGCCAGACCCGGCCGCCGGATGGTTCGTACTGGCGAACGTGGCGCTGCTGATGCTGCTTGCCGGGGTCGTCTACGCCGTTCGCTGGCTCACGCACAATCGTGTCTTTCTGGAGAAGCTGAGTGCCGGCCCCGCGACGGTGTCACTCGCCGCCACCTCGTCCAGCTACTTCGACCAGTACATGGACGAGATCGTGTACTACTTCGAGAAGAGCGGGCGCGACATCGTCATCTTCGAAGACATCGACCGATTCGAGGACGTTCACATCTTCGAAACGCTCCGAGCGCTCAACACCCTCCTGAACGGATCCGAGCAGGTCCGGCGCCGCCGCCGCGTCAACCTGCCGGATCAGGCCAAGGATCGACATCGACCGGACATCAAATTCATCTATGCCCTCCGCGACAGCGTGTTCGAGAAGCTCGGAGACAACACCGACGCCGACGCCGACGCGACGGTCGGCGAGGATCAGGCGAAGGAGAGCGAGCCCGCAGCGCCCGACCAAGCAGACGACGAGGTGCGCCGCGCCAACCGCACCAAGTTCTTCGACATCGTCATCCCGATCGTCCCGTTCATCACCCACCGCAACGCGCGTGACCTCATGCTCGACGCGATGAAGGGCACCGGCGTCTCCCGCGACCTCATCAACGTAGCGGCACGGTTCGTCGCCGACATGCGACTGATCACCGACATGCGCAACGAGTACGACATCTATGCCAGCCGGCTTCTCGGCACACCCAATCAGATGCCGGGTCTCGACGCCGACCGGCTGTTCGCCATCATCCTCTACAAGTGCGTCCACATGGCCGACTTCGAAGCCATCCGCTTCGGCCACAGCGACCTCGACAAACTTCATGACGCATGGCGAAACATCGTGACCGACAGCCTCGCGGACGCGTACGACCGCGAGCGAACCGCGGCCAAACGACTCGCCCTGGACGGAGTGACGGATGCGCGAGCCCAGACACTCGGAATCCGGGCCGAACTGGTCCTTCATGCCCTGACACCGAACAAGCGCTACGTGAGCAACACCTACCTCGGCGTCGATGGGCAGCAGTTCCGAGGTGAGGAACTGCGAGACCGCGCGCTCTGGGAACGCATCGCCGGGGATCCCCCTCCGTCCGCGATCGTTATCGTCAACCCGAACACGGGTCCGCAACTATCAGTGACGAGGGATCAGCTTCAAACGCTCCTCGGGCAGCCGCTCGACCCGACGGAGTGGCAGCGGGTCGACCGCGCCGCTGAGCTGCTCGCGCAACGGTCCGCTCGGCAAGACATCGCCTTCCTCCGACACGACGAGTGGGGCGAAATGCACGATCGGCAAAAGTACCGGTCACGCCCCGCCGGCGGAAACCGCGAGAGCTTCGCCGACGCCGCCCAGCGGATCCTCCGCTCACGACTGGCACGCGCCCTGGTGGCCAGCGGCTACATCAACGACTACTACGCACTGTACGTCTCCATCTACTACGGAGAGCACCTGCGCCCCCAGGCGATCAACTACGTCGTCCACGCTCTCGATCGCGGCGTCGCCGACTTCCACTACCCGCTCGACGGCGACGACGTCGAAGCGATCATCGGCGACAAGGGCACTGACATCTTCCGTGACCGAGCCGCATACAACATCAACATCCTCGACCACCTCCTCTCAAAGCGCCCCGAAGAAGCGAAGATGATCGTCCATCAACTCACTGCCTTGGACAGCGAGGACAGCAAGTTCGGCGAGGCGTATCTGCGCGGTGGCACCCAACGGGTCCGCTTCGTCCAGCTGCTGGCACCGCTCATGCCCGAGATCATCCTCAGCTTCGTGTCCGACGCGTCGCAAGACATCCTCGCTGAGCTCGTCGACGCCGCACTCGACTACGCCGGCGAGAGCATCGAGGGCCCCCCGAACGACTGGCTCATCATCGACCACTACGAGCAATTCCCCTCGATCAGCGCAGCCGCGAACAAGGGTGATGGACTCAACCCCCGTAAGCACCGAACAATAGACGCCATCGCCAAGCTCGGCACCCGGCTCCCGGACACGACCCCGCTCACCGAGATCGCCCGCAGCCGCGTCCGGGAAGTCGGTGCGTACGAGCTCAATGCGACCAACGTCGAGGATCTGACGGGACAGTCGTCGCTGGCGCTGGACGCCATCCGGTCCAAGAGCAAGGCCGTCTACCGCGTTGCTCTGGATCGAGCGGGTGAGTACCTCGACCTCGTCGCTGCACGCGAAGGCACCCTGACCATCGAGGATCCAAACCAGTTCATTTCGATCCTCAACGAAGCACGCGAGGCAGGCGTCAACGACGAGCAACTCACTCAACTCGTCCGGCGGGCAGCGACGAACTGCCACGTCGACGACATCACCGAGGTACCAGAGCAAGTGTGGCCGGCCCTTGCCGCCACAAAACGGATGGTCCCATCCGTGCAGAACCTCCTCGCGTATCTCGACCACGTTGGAACAGTCGATGACAACATCGGCATTCTCCTCGCCCAGGTCGAAGAGATCAGCTCACCCGCCCCGGTATCGGACGTGGACGGTACTCGACTTGCGGTCGCGGTCCTCGGCGCTGCCGAAGCGATCCCTTCCCCCACGCACAGGTTGAGGCTCGCCCTGAGCTTAAACACACCGTCACCACTAGCTCCTGCCTCGGTCGCAGCCGAGAGCGGGGATCTCGCGGGCCTCATGATCGAGTCCGGCCTGCTAGCCGACGACGAAGACACATTCAGCAGCACGCTCATCGTCGACTGGCCCACCCGGGAAAGTGCACTCGCAAGATCGCAGAACGCAGCCGCATTCCTATCCCCAGCTTCTCTGCCGCCGGCTGAACTCGCGAACTTCTTCCGAAGCGTGAAGGTGCCGTCGGCGCAGAAGGGCGCAGTCTTCGCCAAGCTCAGCGCGTTCTTCTCCGGGGCAAGTCGTGACGGGATCCGCGCCGCGGCCACGTTCGCGGTTGATTCGAACGAGGACTTGATCTTCGCCGCGATCGATCAACTGCGGATCGGTGGCGTTACAGATCCGATCATCATCGCGCTACTCGCGAACTCCACCTCGATCTCGCTGGATGAACTCCGCGCCGAACTGAGAGCGCTCAACGATCCGTACCCCTCCATCGCGGATCGCGGCACGACCCGACCCCTTGTCCCGGACGACGACGCACATCGCCGCGTACTCGACCGTCTGAAAGCAGGCGCCATCGTCACCAACCACAGACCTGAACGCGGCAGACGCAGGGTCTACCTGCGGCGGCCCTAGCACGCGGGTGCACCCCCAACTGAGCGGCACGACGAAATCATGGCATCCCGCTGCTGTCACCGACCGTGTCACTACCCGAGCGAATATCGACTGCTACTTCGTGACAGCGGCTGTCAACGCGGATGTCACCCGACACCTACATCAGGGAGAGTGGCCGCTGGATACGATGCGAGGACACGCCTCGCCGGTCCGGCAGCAACATCAGCAGCGGTATGCGGCGTTGCACGCCGACGGGAGAGCGCAGACGTGCGAACCGTCAGCAGACCTGGAAGAGCACAATGAGGCGCTTGTCGACGCTTGCACTGACGGCTGCCGCTGTCATTGTCGGGATATGCGGGTGTTCCGTATCCACCGAGAGCGGGTTCGGTTTGCCGACGCTCGCTGCCGAAGCTCGGCATCTGGTCCTTGAGGCTTCCGATCGCTCGCCCGTGCCGCTTGACGGCGACCTGCGGATCGAGCCCAGTGGTTGCATGACATTCGACGACGGGTCGCGCGATGAAGACACGCATGCATGGATCATCTGGCCGGACACTGCCCATCAGGACGGTGAGTCCGTCGTTCTCGACTCTGGCAGCACACTGACGCAGGGAGACCACATCGAGGGTGCCGGCGCCTACATCGACCTCGGGGCCCTCCCGGACGCGGCAGATTCGTCGTCATACTTCGCATCGTTCGGGCGGTACTGCGGCGCTGCAGCACGGGGCGTGGTGCTGATGACCGAGGTCGGCCCCTGAGGCGACAGCCAGCCGCGGCGGAGCGACGCCCCCCGTTATCTCGCCGAGAAGCACGGCGTCTCGAAGCGTGCGATCACGACCGGGCGGGGTCAGGCATCCTGCTCAGATGTTGAATAGAAGTCCGCTCAGATGTTAGATAGATTTCCGCTCATCTGTTAGATTCACCCTCGTGGCGTACACCAGACGGGCGATCGACGACGATCTCGACGAACTTTTCCCGCATCTGGCGGCGATAGCGATCGAAGGCGCGAAAGGCGTGGGCAAGACCGCGACCGCGACGCGACGCGCGACGACGGTCATCTCCCTTAACGAGGCCAGGGATCGCGAGCTCGTCGGCAGCGATTCCGACTACATCGTCGACCGCGAGCCTCCCGTCTTCATCGATGAGTGGCAGCTCGTCCCCGATGTGTGGGAGCGCGTGCGCGTCGCCGTCGACGAGGATGCCCATGGCGGGCGATTCCTGCTCGCGGGGTCGGCCGGGGTCAGCGCCGAAACGCGGGTCCATTCCGGAGCCGGGCGCATCGTGAGAATGCACATGCGACCGTTGTCGTTCCCAGAGCGAGGGATCGTCACACCGACGGTGTCGTTGTCCTCCCTGTTCGACGGAACGAAAGACATCTCCGGACGTACCGACGTCGACGTCGAGGTCTACGTCGATGAGATCCTCCGATCCGGATTCCCCGGCATCAGGCACCTTCCCGATGCACCCCGCAGGGTCCAGCTCGACAGCTACCTGGAGCGGATCGTCGACCGCGACCTGCCTGAGAACGGCGTCTTCGTCCGCCGCCCGGCCGCTCTCCGCGCGTGGCTGAACGCGTATGCGGCCGCGACAGCCACGGACGCGTCGTATTCGACCATCCTCGATGCGGCGACGCCCGGCGAGGGAGACAAGCCGACACGTCAGACGGTCGCCGCATACCGCGAGCATCTGCACCGATTGTTCGTCCTCGACCCGCTCGAAGCTTGGCATCCTGCGCTGTCGCCCCTCAAGCGACTCACGAAGTCGCCTAAACACCACCTCGTCGATGCTGCGCTCGCGGCCCGCGTCGTCGGCGTCGGAAGAGACGGCCTCCTACGCGGCGAAGGCGAGCGCGTCGCGGCGGAATCGGGAACCTGGCTCGGCGCCCTCTTCGAATCCCTGGTGGTGCAGAGCATCCGAGCATCTCTTGGCATCGCGGGCGTACGCGCCTATCATCTGCGCACCGCGAACACGGACCATGAGATCGACCTCATCCTCGAAGGCGAAGATCGCAGAGTGATTGCCGTCGAAGTCAAACTCGCAGCCACCGTCAGCGATCACGACGTCCGCCATCTCAACTGGCTGCGGTCCGAGATCGGTGACCGCCTCGTCGACCGCGTCGTCGTGACAACGGGTCGCGACGCGTACCGGCGTCGCGACGGAGTCGCGGTGGTGCCGCTGGCCCTGCTCGGGCGCTGAGGATGCCGCGGCCGCCGGCATCCATCACCCACTTCTCACGGCGAATAGACTGGTGGGGTCCGGCATCCCCGATTCTCTGGAGCTGAGCCGCGTGACCACCCCCGCTTCCACCGCAGTCGCCGATACCGTCGAGAACGCCGTCGCCACCCCCGACAAGGAGCAGCCGTACGCGGCACTCGGGCTGAAGGACGACGAGTACCAGCAGATCAAGACGATCCTCGGTCGCCGCCCCACCTCGGGCGAGCTGGCGATGTACTCCGTGATGTGGTCGGAGCACTGCTCGTACAAGTCCTCGAAGATCTACCTGCGCCGCTTCGGCGAGAAGGTCTCAGACGAGATGAAGGAACGGCTCATGGTCGGCATGGGCCAGAACGCCGGCGTCGTCGACATCGGCGAGGGCTGGGCCGTCACCTTCAAGGTGGAGTCGCACAACCACCCGAGCTACATCGAGCCGTTCCAGGGCGCCGCCACCGGTGTCGGCGGCATCGTGCGCGACATCATCTCGATGGGCGCGCGTCCGGTCGCGGTGATGGACCAGCTGCGCTTCGGCGCCATCGACGATCCCGACACCGCACGCGTCGTGCACGGCGTGGTGAGCGGCATCTCGTTCTACGGCAACTGCCTGGGCCTTCCCAACATCGGCGGCGAGACCGTGTTCGACGCGGTCTACCAGGGCAACCCGCTCGTCAACGCCCTCGCGGTCGGCGTGCTGCGCCACGAGGACCTCAAGCTCGCCAACGCCACCGGCGCCGGCAACAAGGTCGTGCTGTTCGGCGCCCGCACGGGTGGCGACGGCATCGGCGGCGCGTCGATCCTCGCCTCCGATACGTTCTCCGAGGGCGGCCCGACCAAGCGCCCCGCCGTGCAGGTCGGCGACCCGTTCGCCGAGAAGGTGCTCATCGAGTGCTGCCTGGAGCTCTACAAGGGCGAGCTCGTCGAGGCCATCCAGGACCTCGGCGCCGCCGGCATCTCGTGCGCGACCTCGGAGCTCGCCGCCAACGGCGGTTCGGGCATGCGCGTCGACCTCGAGAACGTGCTGCTGCGCGACCCCACGCTCACGCCGGAGGAGATCCTCATGAGCGAGAGCCAGGAGCGCATGATGGCGATCGTCGCGCCCGAGAAGCTCGACGCGTTCCTGGCCGTCGTGAACAAGTGGGACGTCGAGACGAGCGTCCTCGGCGAGGTGACCGGCGACGGTCGCCTGCAGATCTTCTGGCACGGCGAAGAGATCGTGAACGTCGACCCGTCCACGGTGGCCGTCGACGGTCCGGTGTACGAGCGCCCGGTCGCCTACCCGACCTGGATCGACGCGCTGCGCGACGACTCCGCGTCGGCTCTCCCCCGCTCGACCGATGCTGCGACGCTGCGCGAGCAGTTCACCCGGCTGGTCGCGAGCCCGAACCTCGCCGACACCTCGTGGATCACGAACCAGTACGACTACTACGTGCTGGGCAACACGGCGCTGTCGTTCCCCGACGACGCCGGCATGATCCGCGTCGACGAGCACTCCGGCCTCGGCTTCGCGATCGCGACCGACTGCAACGGCCGCTACTGCCAGCTCGACCCGTACCAGGGCGCGCAGCTGGCCCTCGCCGAGGCGTACCGCAACGTGGCCGTGTCGGGCGCCGTCCCGACCGCCGTCACCGACTGCCTCAACTTCGGCAGCCCCGAGAACCCCGAGGTCATGTGGCAGTTCTCGCAGGCCGTCGACGGCCTGTCGGACGGATGCCTCGAACTCGGCGTCCCCGTCACCGGCGGCAACGTCTCGTTCTACAACCAGACCGGCGACCAGCCGATCTTCCCGACCCCGGTCGTGGGCGTCCTCGGCATCATCGACGACGTCGCGCGCCGCATCCCCTCGGGCTGGCAGGACGCGGGCGAGAACATCTACCTGCTCGGTGTGACCGCGACCGAGCTGTCGGGCTCGCAGTGGGCCGGCACGATCCACGGCCACCTGGGCGGACGCCCGCCGGCCGTCGACCTCGCCAACGAGAAGAAGCTCGCCGAGCTGCTGCACGCCGCCGGCCAGCAGTCGCTCGTGTCGTCGGCGCACGACCTCTCGTCGGGCGGTCTCGCGCAGGCCCTCGCCGAGTCGGTCATGCGCTTCGGCGTCGGCGCGCGCGTCTGGCTCGACGAGATCCAGGAGCGTGACGGAGTGGATGCCGCCACCGCCCTCTTCTCGGAGTCCACCGGCCGCGTCATCGTGAGCGTGCCCCGCGAGGACGACGTCAAGTTCCGCGGGCTGTGCGAGGGCCGGGGCTACCCGGTGCTGCGCATCGGCGTGACCGACCCCGCGGCGGACGGCGACGAGCCGGCACTCGAGGTGCAGGGCCTGTTCACCGTTCCGCTCGCCGAGCTGCGGGGCCTGTCGACCTCGACGCTGCCCGACGCCTTCGGCGCGACGGTCGTCGAGCCCGCCTGACCCTAGGATTGAGGCATGGCGGCGGACGACGACGAGTACAGCGACTTCAACGACGCACGGCAGCGCCGCGTCAAGATCGTCGCGTGGGTGACGATCGTCGCCCTCATCCTCGTCGGCGGCGGCGCGACGGTCTTCGCGCTGCTCTTCGGCTGAGCCTCGTCGAAGCCTGAGCCGCACTCAGCGCACTCCCGGCCGGCGACGCGTCGCACCGGGTTACCATGACACTGTGGAGTGGATCCTCCTCGGCTGGGCATGGGTCGTTCCGGCGGTCGCGGGCGCCGGAGCGGCGACCTACGTCGGCCTGACGACCCGAGGCCGCCGTGCCCGGCGGCTCGAGCTCGACGCCGCCCGCCACGAGGAATCGCAGGCATACCGCGAACTCGTCGCCGCCAAGGCGCGTGTGCGGGTCGCACAGGCCGACGTCATGACGGCCAAGGCGCGGGCGGCGACGCCGCAAGCCGCAGAGGCCCGCCGCGAGCTGCAGCTCGCCCGGCAGGATGAGAGATCCGCTTCGCTGGCCCTCCGCGCCAGCCGCTCGCGCGTGAAGGCCGGGTACTCGCAGTACCGCGCCGGTTCGCCCGGCGATCCGCTGCCGATCGAGCGGCTGTGGGCCGAGCATGACGCCGCCAACGCGCGCTGGCTCTCGTATGAGACCGACGTCGACAAGGCCCTGAAGTACTCGCAGGTGACCGATTCGCGGCATCCCGCGACCGTCGTGTTCCTCCGCGCGCAGCGCGAGGCGCTCACCGCACGACCCACGTTGCGCGACCGCGTGTCGCCCCAGCAGTACCTCGAGTACCGCCGTGCGGTGCGGGCGCTGCAGGCGGCGCTGGTCGAGGCGGAGCGGGCAGCCGGCGTTCCGGGCGCCGCGCCGCCGAGCGCAGCACAGGCTGCGGCGGCGACGACGGCCGCGACGATCAGCGCCGCAGCTTCGATGATCGCCGACCTCGCCGACCGCCTGCCGACCCTCATCTCGCGGCCACCCTCGAGCGCACCGTCGCGCGAGAGGCCGCCCACCTGACAGCCTGCTCCGGACCCGACACAGGGTCCCCGGCGGCCGTTAGCATGACAGGGTGGAAGAGGTCCTCGGGTCGTTCTTCGCGTGGATCGGCAGCAACTGGTGGGTCGTGTTCCCGGCTATGGGAGTCATCGGCTGGGTCGGCAGCGCCTGGGAGCGCGGTGCGCGTCTGCGCCACAAGCGACGCCTCGAGATGATCCACGCCAAGGCCGAGCTCAAATCCGCGCAGGCCGCGGCCCGCGGCAAGGCGGTGCCGGCGGCATCCCTCCCCTCCTTCACCGCGCCCACGGCGACGGTGGGCGCCGCCGACGCCCCGGCCCGCGAGACGCAGGCCACGCAGCTGGAGCGCCTGTTCGCGACGCATGACGCGGTGACGGCGCGCTGGCTGGAGTACGAGCTCGACGTCGCGAAGATCATCGCCTTCCCCGCCATGAGCGACGGCCGTCAGCCGCTGACCGCCGCGTTCCTGCGTGCCAAACGCGTCGCCGACGGGCTGCGGCCCGCCTCTGCCAAGGCCAAGCTGACGAAGGAGCAGCTGACCGAGTACCGCAACGCCGTCGCCGATTTCGAGGTCGCGTTCGATGTCGCGGAGCGCGACGCGCGACGCCTGCGCGACTCGGGATTCAGCGAGGTCGAGCGCAAGCGTCTGGACACCGCGAAGAAGCTGTTGACGGTCGCGATCGACGAGGCCGCGACGCCGGCCGAGCGGCAGCTGGCTTACCGCCGCGTGCGCGAGGAGCTCGACGGGCTCATCTCGATCTCGGACGAGGCGGTCGAGGTGCTCGAGAACAAGGTGATGCTCGAGCTCGGTCCGACCACGGCGGCTCAGCAGACGGATGCTGCCCCCGCCGCGCACCCGTCTGCCTCGGCCGCGGCACCCGAGCCCGAGCCGCTGCGCGCCCCGGCGCGCCCGAGCACGACGCCGCCCGCGCAATGGCCCGTTCCCTCACGCGGCAACGGCGACGCTCCCGGCCGCGTGATCCACCCCAAGCCCCAGCGCTGATCCCTCTCCCAGCCCCTGGTCGTTGAGCGAGCGCCAGCGAGCCGAAACGCCGCAACCCGCCCGTCGGACCCAGCCACGCCCGCGACGTCCGCGAAGTGCGGAGTCCTCGAGTGCGGCTCGCCGCGTTTCGTCTCCGCTCTTCGTCGCTTCGCTCAACGACCGGGGGGATGATCGTGCGCGACGATCCGCGCGCCCTCCTGGTCGTTGAGCGAGCGCCAGCGAGCCGAAACGCCGCAACCCGCCCGTCGGACCCAGCCACGCCCGCGACGTCCGCGAAGTGCGGAGTCCTCGAGTGCGGCTCGCCGCGTTTCGTCTCCGCTCCTTCGTCGCTTCGCTCAACGACCGGGGGGTTGGGTGTCGATCCAGTCGTCGATGCGCGCGAACCAGTCGAAGAGCCACCGCGACCGCGCGTCGATGTCGACGGGGATCTCGGAGCGGGGGACGCGCCACGCGCGCATCGTGATGCCCTTGTCCATCGGCAGCTCGCGCCAGATGTCGCGCAGCGTGACGAGGCGATCCAGCCCGGTGTGGGCGATGAACACGACGTCGGCGTCAGGGGCGGCGTTCAGCGCGACGTGCATGCCGCCCGGCTGCGGGGCCATCACGTGACGCAGCGCCTCGGCACGCTCGGCGAGCTGCTCGCGTCCCGCGTCGCGCAGCCGCCGGATGCGCGAGGCGCGGCGCGCGGCGCTGACGTTGCCACCCTCGGGGAAGATCACGAACGCGTCCTGCGGCCCGAGTCCTGCCGCGAGGCGGCCGAGCGCCTCTTCGACCCGCGCACCGCCGCCGTGGGCGCTGCGCCCGAAGCCCGACGGGACGATGAACTGGGACGGCACCCGGTGCAGCAGGATGTCGATCGCCGGGTCCCACTGCAGCGTGTACTTGAGCACGATGCGCGGCCGTCGCGCGACCTGGTTGAGCAGCGTGTGGATGAGGATGAACGAGTCGCCGGGGCCGCCGTGCCTGCTCGCCACGATGAGCGGTGTGCCCGGGGCGAAGAGGGCGTCGAAAGCGGCTCGGCCGCCGGCATCCGGCTCTTCCGATCCCGTCGTCGTGATCGTGAGCCGCAGGACCCCGCCGAAGATCCAGAACAGCAGGCGCAGACCCCACGCCGCCAGCCGGTAGTGCGCCGTCACGAAGCCGGGGCGGCGGATGGCATACCCGAACCCGGACGCGATCCACAGCGCGAGCATCGCGATGACGAGCATCGCGTCCCACAGCAGGTAGACGGTCACGAGCCAGAGCACGCGCGGGAGCCGGAACCGGCCGGGCACGAGCGACGTCAGCGCGAGTGCGACGAGCAGCCACAGCGGGGCCAGGGCGAGCATCGCGACGGCCGCGACGATGACGAGCGGGGCGAGGACGATCCGACGCGCCCAGGTGGGCGGCATCCAGCTCACGACTCGTCCCCGATGCCGCGCGCATCCAGGAACTCGCGGCTCGCGTCGTACGCCGCGTCGATGCGGCGGCGGACGGTGGTCATGCGCCGGTACGACATCAGCGAGTCGTCGCCGTCGAGCGCACCGCCGGTGGGAAGCACGTGCAGCGCGACCCCCTCCGGCAGGTTCGCGATGTCGTGGGCGTAGCGGTGCCGACGCGCGATCTCGAATGCCACCCGCGCGGTGTCGACCGCGGTGCGCGGGGGCTCGAGCGGCGTCTCGATGCGGCCGACCTGCAGCACGTAGACGGTGTGCGCGCCGGCGTCGACAGCCTGGGCGATCGGGATCGAGTTGACGATGCCGCCGTCGATGAAGTGCTCGTCGCCGATGCGCGTCGGCGGCAGCAGCCCCGGCACCGACGACGACGCGAGCACCGCCTCGACGAGCGGCCCCGACTCGAAGACGTGCTCGGCCGCGCGCTCGATGCTCGCCGCGACGACGCGCAGCCGCACCGGAAGATCCTCGAATGCGGTGTCGGCGCCCAGCGCGCGCTCGAGCAGGTGCCGCAGCGGCGCCGGGGAGTTGAGGTGCGTCTTTGTCTTGACGAGCCGGGCGAACTGCGCGAACAGCGAATCGCCGTACACGGCATTCGCCTCGGGCGAGGTCCAGGCGTCGAGCAGCCGGTCGATCACCGCGGGAGTCGGATCGGCGGCGACGAGCGCGCCGTTGATCGAGCCGATCGAGGTGCCCACGACGAGATCGGGCCGGATGCCGCGTTCGAGCAGGGCGCGCAGCATCCCGATCTCCACCGCGCCGCGGACACCGCCGCCGCCCAGCACGAAGGCCACCGTCATGCCCACACCCTATTGCGGTGCGGGCATGACGACCGGGCGTCAGCGCGTGAGGGTGTCGACGTAGTCCTGGTTGTCGGCGATCCACTCCGCGACGATGGGACCGTAGTCGTCCTGGCCGCCGTCGCGGAACATCGCGTCTTCGAGCGAGTACAGCAGCTCGTTGTCCATGCGGAACGCCTCCAGCCACGCGGCGACCTCGGGGAACTCGTCCGCGAAGCCGGTCGAAGTCACGGTGTGGATGCCCTCGGCATTGCCGAGCAGCCCGTCCGGGTCTTCGAGATCCTTGATCGGGAACGCGTTGTACGCCCAGTGAGGACGCCACAGCGTCACCGCGACATCGCGCCCGGCATCCGTCGCCGCCTGCAGCTCGGTGAGCATCGCCGGGGTCGACGACGTCACGAACTGCATGCCCTCCAGTCCGTAGCCGGGGATCACGGCGTTCTGCGTGACGGTCACCAGTCCCGAGCCCGACTCGATGCCCACCAGGCGGTTGCCGAACAGGTCGGCGTTCGCGGCGAGCTCGGTGAGCGAGTCGATGGGGGCGTCCTCGTTCACCGCGATGGTGAGCTTGGCCTCGTCGTTCCACGAGCCGAGGTCGACGAGGTCGTCGCCGTAGGTCTCCATGTACTCGGCGTGCGTGAGCGGCAGCCAGGTGTCGAGGGTCAGGTCGTACTCGCCCTTGGCGATGCCCGTGTAGGCCGCAGCGGGGTCGGCGTACACGAGGTCGACGGCGTAGCCCTCGTCTTCGAGCACGGCCTTCCACAGCTCGGACGCGGCGATGCCCTCGTCCCAGCCGTTGAACACGGCCACCGTGATGGTGCCCTTCTCGGCGCCGTCCGTGCCGCCGGTCAGGGCGACCGCGCCGTTCACGAGCAGGGCGGCGGTGCCGGCAAGGGCGAGCCCTGCGGCGATCATGCGTCGCTTCGTCATGTGCGGGTCCTCTCGTCTCAGACCGCGACCGGGCTGCGGTCGTCGGCGGCGGTGGTGGAAGTGGATGCCGCCGCCTTCGGCTCGTCGGCGGTCGCCGCGGCGGCGGTCGCGGTCGCGGCGGTGGCGGCATCCTTCGTCTTCGGCGCGCGCTCGCGCGGCGTCGAGAATCCGGAGGTCACGCGGTCGAGGATCATCGCGAGGATGACGACCGACAGACCCGCCTCGACGCCCAGGGCGATGTCGATGCGGCTGAGGCTCTGCACCACGGCGCCGCCCAGGCCGCCGGCGCCCACCATGCCCGCGATGACCACCATCGACAGGCTCAGCATGATGACCTGGTTGACACCGGCCATGATGCTGGGCATCGCGAGCGGCAGCTGGATCTGGCGCAGGATGCGGCCGGGCGACGCACCGAACGCGTGGCCGGCCTCGACGATCTCGGCGTCGACGCCGCGGATGCCGAGCTCGGTGAGGCGCACGCCCGGGGCGAGCGCGAACACGATGGTCGCGACCATGCCGGGCACCGGTCCGACGCCGAAGATCAGCATCGCGGGGATGAGGTACACGAAGGCCGGCATCGTCTGCAGGAAGTCCAGGACCGGGCGAAGCACCGCCGACACGCGGTCGCTGCGAGCGGCCCAGATGCCGAGCGGCACGGCGATCGCGATCGCGACGACGGCGGCGAGGATCACCAGGGCGAGGGAGTCCATGGCGTTGGCCCACTGGCCGACGGCCACGATGACCAGCAGGCCCAGCGCGCTGCCGATCGCGAGCATGAGGCCCTTCGACCAGTACGCGAACGCGGCGATCACGAGGATCACAGCCCAGAACGGCGGAGTCGACAGCGACGCGTCGAGCCAGTCGTAGAGGCCGCCGAAGATCACGGCGACGACGTCGAAGAACCCTCCGAGGGCGTCGATGAGCCAGCGGACGCCGCCTTCGACGGCGTCGCCGAGCGGGAGTCGCGGGAAGTCGTTCATCGGGCCGCTCCTTCCGTCGCGGTGGTGGTTGCTGCGGCGCCGGCTCCGCCCGGGGTGATCCGCGTGGGCGGTGCCGCGCGGCCGCCGAGCGTCGCGGTGGCCGAGCCCGGCGATTCCACGACGGCGAGCGTCTGGGTGATCTCACTGACCGGCACGCTCGCCGGCACGTCGATGATGGGGTTCTCGCGCGTGACCGCCGGCACGTCGCCGAGGGCCGCGAGCAGGGTGACGCGCGGGATCGTGCCCACCAGGCGCCCGGCGTCGTCGACGACGGCGACCGGCACGGGACTCTCGACGGCACGCTCCACGACGTCGGTGAGCGGGTCGTCGACGTGCACGGCGGGGCGGCCGCCCCGCACGAGTGAGCACAGATCGGTGTTGCCGGCCTTGACCGCGCGGATGACGGCGCGGTCGGTCACCGCACCGACGAAGCGGCGGTTCTCGATGACCGACACCGAGCCGACCTGCAGGTCGCGCATGACACGCAGGGCGCCGCGGACGCCGGCGCTCACGGGCGTGGTCGCCACCGGCGGGGCCATCACGGAGCCCGCGGTGAGCACGCGGGCGCGGTCGACGTCCTGCACGAACTGCGCGACATAGTCGTTGGCGGGATCGGTGAGGATCTCTTCCGGTGTGCCGGTCTGCACGATGCGCCCGTCGCGCATGACCGCGATGCGGTCGCCGAGGAACATCGCCTCGTTGAGGTCGTGCGTGATGAACACGATCGTGCGCCCGAGCTCGCGCTGCAGGTCGATGAGCTGCTCCTGCATCTCGCGGCGGATCAGCGGGTCCAGCGCCGAGAACGCCTCGTCCATCAGCAGGATGTCGGTGCCCGCGGTGAGCGCGCGGGCGAGGCCGACCCGCTGGCGCATGCCGCCCGACAGCTCGTCGGGCATCGCGTCGGCGCGGTCGCCCAGCCCGACCTTGTCGAGGATCTCGCGTGCGCGCTCCCGGCGCTCGTCGCGTCCGACTCCCTGGATCTCGAGCGCGTACGCCGCGTTGTCGAGCACCGAGAGGTGCGGCAGCAGTGCGAAGTGCTGGAAGACCATCGAGATCGACCGGCGCCGGATGCCGCGCAGGGTCTTGGCCGAGGCATCCACGACGCTCTTCCCCTGCACGCGCACATCGCCCGCGGTGGGCGGCAGCAGTCCGTTGAGCATGCGCAGCACCGTCGATTTGCCGGAGCCCGAGAGCCCCATGATCACGAAGATCTCGCCCGGTTGGACGGTGAAACTGGCGTCGATGACCGCGGCCGAGCCGGCGTCGGCGACGTCGGCGCGCGTCGCGCCGGCACGGAGCCGCTTGACGGCGTCCTTGGGGTTGCGTCCGAAGACCTTGAACAGGTTCTTCGCCTCGATGGCAGGCGGAAGCGTCACTGTGCACCTCGGCAGCTCCGGTGCAGGAGCTGCATCGGTCGCGCCCGGGTGGCGGCCGCTCACGCTGCGGATGTCGGATCCGCGCCGCGGCCGCCGACCATACGCTCACCGGTCTGACGCTCGGGTGAACGTCACCAGAGACCGCGGACTGGTCGGTGTGGGCCCGTGAAGGACCTCACCCACCGTTTCATGCGACCGCATGGGTCGCAAATTCGACACCGATCGGCCGTTTCGCTACTCCGCGCACGCGTGATACCACGTGCGGCCGAAGGATGGGCGCCGACCAGGCTTGACACCGCACCGTGCGTCGTTGCATGGTTAGTTACTCAAGTAACTAACCGACCAAGCGGAGCGGAACGTGATCGAAGAAGGCCGGGCGCTGTTCCTCCAGATCGCCGAGAGCGTGGAGGACGCGATCATCGACGGCAGCCTCGCCGAAGAGGCACAGGCGCCGTCGACCAACGAGCTCGCCGCCTTCTACCGCATCAACCCCGCCACCGCCGCGAAGGGAATCGCCATGCTCACCGACAAGGGCGTGCTCTCCAAGCGCCGAGGGATCGGCATGTTCGTGGCGCTGGGGGCGCGCGAGCTGCTGCTGAACGAGCGGCGCAGCGCCTTCGCCGATCGCTTCGTCGAGCCGCTGCTCATCGAAGCCCGCAAGCTCGGGCTCGGGCCCGAAGACCTGGAACAGCTCATTCGCGACCGCGCCTCGGCGACGGCCGCCACCACCGAAGGGAACCCACGATGACGACCGGGACGCACGTCATCGAGGTGAAGGGCCTCACCAAGCGCTACCGCGACGTCGTCGCAGTGGACGACGTGAGCTTCACCATCGAGAAGGACACCATCTACGGCCTGCTCGGCCGCAACGGCGCCGGCAAGACCACGGTCATGTCGATCCTCACCGCGCAGAACTTCGCGACGAGCGGGGATGTGCGCGTCTTCGGGATGCAGCCGTACGAGAACGCCAAGGTGCTTTCACGCATGTGCTTCGTGCGCGAGAGCCAGAAATACCCCGACGACGCGAAGCCGGGTCATGCGTTCGGCGCTGCTCGCCTCTTCTTCCCGAACTGGGACCAGGAGCTCGCCGATCGCCTCGTCGAGGACTTCCAGCTGCCGATGAACCGCCGCATCAAGAAGCTGTCGCGCGGTCAGCTCTCGGCCGTCGGCGTGATCATCGGGCTCGCGGCGCGCGCCGAGATCACGTTCTTCGACGAGCCGTACCTCGGACTGGACGCGGTCGCGCGCCAGATCTTCTACGACAGGCTGCTCGAGGACTACACGGAGCACCCGCGCACCGTCATCCTCTCCAGCCACCTGATCGACGAGGTGGCGAACCTCATCGAGCGCGTGCTGGTGATCGACCGGGGCCGGATCGTGATGGACGAGGCAACCGACGCGGTCCGCGATCGCGCGGCGAACATCGTCGGCGACGCGTCGGCCGTGGACGCCTTCGTACAGGGTCGGCAGGTGATCCACCGCGAGAGCCTCGGCAATGTGGCATCCGTCACCGTGCTCGGCGCGCTCACCCTCGCCGACCGCGAGCGCCTGGCCGTTGCGGGCCTGGACGTCGCACCCGTCTCGCTGCAGCAGCTCATCGTCCGCACGACGCAGCACGCCGCGGAACAGTCCGCCCTCGACGAAGGAGCACTCCGATGAACCGCACGGTCAATGTGATCCGCATGCAGCTGATCAACCGGCAGACCTTCATCTGGCTGCCGCTGATCATCCTCGGCGCCTCGTTCCTGATGAGCCTCGCGATCTACGCGATGATCCCGGTCGACGGCCCCAAGTACGGGGGCGGCGCCCAGGCTCCGCTGTGGTACTTCCTCGCGGTCGGCGTCCAGGCGATGACGCTGTCGTTCCCGTTCTCGCAGGCGCTGAGCATCACGCGCCGGGAGTTCTACCTGGGCACGCTGCTCACCGCGGTGCTGACGTCCGTGATCCTCGCGGCCGTGTTCGTCGTCGGCGGCTTCCTCGAGCAGGCCACGAACGGGTGGGGGCTCAACGGCTGGTTCTTCCGCCTGCCGTGGGTGTGGGAGCAGGGTCCGGCGGCGGCCGCGGTCGTCTACTTCGGCGTCGCGATGCTGCTGTTCGTCGTCGGCTTCGGCTGCGCGCTGCTCTACAAGCGGTTCGGCGCGTTGGGGCTGACCCTCACGCTCGTCGGCATCGGCGTGCTGCTGGTCGCGGCGATGTACCTCGTCGGCCGCGCGAACGCGTGGGCGGCGCTGTTCGAGTGGATCATGACGCAGGGCGCGCTCGGGCTCAGCCTGTGGGGTCTCCTGCTGGCAGCGGTGATCGCGGTGGCGTCGTTCTTCACACTGCGGCGCGCGACTCCCTGAATCGGCTTCGACAGCGGGAGGAGTGGGATGCCGGGCGTCTGGGCCCTCGCGGCCCCGAGGCTCCGCACAGCGATGCGTGGACAGGGCGTGGGCAGCATCCCACTTTCTCAACGGCTGTCGGCGGCCTCGGTGTGATGGCGGATGACCTCGGCCACCACGAAGTTGAACCACTTCTCTGCGAACGCCGGATCGAGGTCGGCCTGCTCGGCGAGGCTGCGCAGGCGCGCGACCTGCTGCTCCTCGCGCGCCGGGTCGGACGCCGGCATGCCGTGCTCGGCCTTGAGGTGCCCCACCTGCTTGGTCGCCTTGAAGCGCTCCGCGAGCAGATACACCAGGGCGGCGTCGATGTTGTCGATGCTGCTGCGCAGCCGCGTGAGCGTCGCCGAGGGGTCTTCGGTCATGGGGTCCTCCTTCGCCCCTCGACCCTACCCGAGGGGCCTGACGCCGGATCTCCGGGCGGAGTGATGCCGTGCCGGCACGTCATGTCATCCGTGTGATGTTGCCGCCCGTCGCTCGTGCGCCCGCGTGGGCGGCCCTAGAGTGTGTCGCATGACCGATGCTTCGTCCTCGCTGGGCGCCACGCGCGCCGAAGCCGCCGAGCCCCTCTCCGCAGATCCGCTCGCGGGCACCGACGCGCGGCCTGCGGCGACCTCGGCCGACCTCACGGCGAACGCCGACGGCAGCGTCACCGGTCCCGACGGCCAGCCCGTGTTCACCGGTGAGGCCCCCGCGGGAAAGACGTTCTGGGCCAACCTCAACAGCCCGTTCCAGCTCGGCCTGCTGCTCACCCTCGGCGCCCTCGTCGCGGTGGCACTGGGCCTGGCCTTCTGGAACCTCTCGACGATCATCATCTACGTCGTGTTCGCACTGTTCGCCGCGCTGGGCCTCGACCCGGTGGTGCGCTGGTTCGGCACGCACCACGTGTCGCGGCCGTGGGCGATCGTGATCGTGTACACGGCCTTCGCGCTGGTCTTCGCGGGCGTCCTGCTGCTGGTGATCCCGACGCTCGTGAAGCAGGTCTCGGCCTTCATCTCGGATCTGCCGCAGATCGTCGACGACTTCCAAGCGTCCGATTTCTATGCGTGGCTGAGCTCGACGTTCGGCGATCAGGTCGGTCAGATCACCGACCAGGTCGAGAAGTTCCTGACCAACCCCGCGAACATCGCCGCGATCGGCGGCGGCGTGGTCAACTTCGCGGTGAACGTCGGCACGACGATCTCGGGCCTCATCATCGTGCTGGTGCTGAGCCTGTACTTCCTCGCAGGACTGCCGAGCATCAAGGTCGCGTTCGTCCGGTTCGCGCCGGCGCGCAACCGCGCGAAGGCCGGCGCGATGACCGACCAGATCACCGACTCGATCGGCGCGTACCTCATGGGCATGGTCGTCCTGGCGTTCTGCAACTCCATCGTCGCGTTCCTGCTGCACCTGTTCCTCGGGCTGCCGTTCCCGGCGCTCATGGGCGTGCTGGCTTTCTGCATCACGCTGATCCCGCTCATCGGTTCGGTGCTGTACTGGATGACCGCGACCGTGATCGCGCTGTTCACGGGGTGGCTGCCGGCGCTGATCTTCGCGATCATCTACCTCGTCTACATGCAGCTCGAGGCATATGTGCTGACGCCGAAGGTCATGAACAAGGCGATCGCGGTCCCCGGCGCACTCGTCGTCATCGGGGCGATGGTCGGCGGCACGCTGCTCGGCCTGCTCGGCGCGCTCGTCGCGATCCCGGTGACGGCCTCGATCCTGCTGATCATCAAGCAGGTCTTCATCCCCAAGCAGGACGCCAAGTTCTGACGCGGAGCGTCTTGCCGTAGGCGGTCTTGCCGCCGGACCCCCGCGCGCCCATACTTTGCGCATGGCGATCCGCGGCGCCGCCGTCGTGGACTGGACCGGACGGTTCGAGCAGCTCGTCGCCCACGAGGCCACCCTGGCCGGCGACGAGCTGGACGAGCTCGGCCAGGCGGCGTGGTTCGTCGGCCGCGACGACGTCTCGCAGCGCGCGTGGGAACGCGCGCAGCTGCGCTTCCTCGACGACGGCGACCTCGTGGCGGCCGTCCGCTGCGTGTTCTGGCTCGGCTTCACGCTGAGCGAGCATGGCGACGCCATCCGCGCAGGTGCGTGGATGGCGCGGCTCATGGAGCTGTGCGCCCGGCCCGCCGCGACACCGGCGACCGAGGCGGTTCGCGTGCTGTGCGCGGCGACGGCGGCCTTCGCACACGGTGAGGCTGCGGCATCCCTTCCGCTCTATCGCGACGCGATCGAGAAGGCGGATGCCGCAGCCGACCACGACACCGCGACCCTGGCCACGATGGGCCTCGGCCGCGCGCTGCTGGCCGACGGGCGGGTGCCCGAGGCGTTCGCGACGTTCGACAGCGTCATGCTGCGGATCGCGGACGGACTCGTGAGCGACCGCGCTGCGGGCCCCGCGTACTGCGCGGTGATCGCGAGCCTGCTCGCCCGCGGCGACATCGAACGCGCCCGCGTGTGGACGCGCGAACTCGGCGACTGGTGCGACGCCCAGCGGGGGCTCGCGCCGTTCCGCGGCGAGTGCACGCTGCACCGCGCGAGCGTCATGCAGCTGGGCGGCGAATGGGCCGGCGCCGTCGCTGCCGCCGAGCAGGTGTGCGCCACCGAGGAGCGCACCGAGACGCTCGCGAACGCCTGGTACCGCGTGGCCGACCTGCACCGCGTCGCGGGGCGCGCCGAGGCCGCCCGGGACGCGCTGCGACGCGCGGCCGCGCTCGGGCGCGCGGTGCAGCCCGCGCTCGCCCTGCTGCACCGCGACGCGGGCGACATCGCGGGGGCGTGGGCCGGGGTCTCAGCGGCACGCGGCGCGGCCGTCGATCCGTCGACGCGCGCCGAGGTGCTGACCGCTGCGGTGCGGATCGCGCTGGACCGCGGGCGCACGGATGACGCGAGGGATGCCGCAGCCGAGCTCGCGGCGTGCGCTGCGCTGTTCGACACGGTGCACCTGCGGGCGCTGACGTCGCGCGCGGACGGCGAGCTCGCGATCGCCGAGGGCCGACCGGCGGACGCGCTGCCGCGGCTGCGCGCCGCGTGGGCGGCGTGGCGGCGGCTGGACGCCCCGTACG
Source organism: Microbacterium helvum (assembly GCF_014779795.1). Taxonomy (GTDB): domain Bacteria; phylum Actinomycetota; class Actinomycetes; order Actinomycetales; family Microbacteriaceae; genus Microbacterium; species Microbacterium helvum. The sequence continues at coordinate 69,241 of NZ_JACXZS010000003.1, read as the reverse complement.
ACGCGGCGCTCACACGGGTCGCGATCGGGACGGCGACGCGAGATCTCGGCGACTTCGAGGGGGCCGAGCTCGAGTTCGACGCGGCACGGGCTGTGCTGGAGGGCCTCGGGGCGATCCCCGATCTGATGCGCCTGGAACGCGCGGCCGCCGCATCGCCCGCAGCCGCCGATCCAGGACTCAGCCGGCGCGAGCTCGAGGTGCTGTCGCTGGTGTCGCGTGGGTGGTCGAACCGGCGGATCGCCGAGCACCTGTTCCTCAGTGAGCGCACCGTCGCCCGGCACGTGGGCAGCATCCTCGCGAAGCTCGCCGTGCCGAGCCGGTCGGCCGCCACCGCCTACGCGTTCGAGCACGGTCTGGCCCCGACCCGGTAGACGCTGCGGGTGGCAGCATCCACCCCCGACTCACTTTCATCCGTCACAGATGTACGCCCAACCGGGCTGTTCGCGTACATCTGTGACGGATGAACAGATTGGTCAATTCTGCCGATGCCCGGGCGCCGAGGCGCGACCTACCGTGAGCGCAGGGAGGACGACATGGACACCACAAACCGCGACACCGTCGTCATCGGCGCCGGCGCCGCAGGGCTTCACACCGCGCGGCTGCTCGCCGCGCGCGGCATCGACCACGAGATCGTCGACGGCTCCGAGCGCGTCGGCGACACGTGGCGCGAGCGCTACCGCTCGCTGCGGCTCTTCACCCCGCGACGGTGGGCCGAGCTGCCCGGGATGCGCCTCGACATCGGCTGGTTCGCGTACCCGACAGGCGTGCAGCTGGCCGACTATCTGGAACGCTGCGCCACTGCCATCGGCTCACCGCTGCGCCTCTCGACCCGCGTGAGGCGGCTCTCGCGCGACGGCGACGGCCGGTTCCGGCTGGCGCTCTCGAGCGGCGATGAGCTCGTCGCCGATCACGTCGTGATCGCGGTCGGCGCCCACCATGTGCCGATCGTGCCGCCGTTCGCGCGCGACCTCGATCCGGCGATCCGCACAGTGCACTCGCTCGACTACCGCGGACCCGAAGACCTCGCCCCGGGCTCCGTGCTCGTCGTGGGTGCGGGCAACTCGGGCACCGACCTCGCCCTCGAGGCGGCAGGCGCGGGCCACGCGACGACGATCGCGGGTCGCCACCCGGGGCAGGTCCCCGGCCGCGTCGACACCGTGATAGGAAACCTCATCGCCGGCGTCGCGATCCGGCGGCTGCGCGGTCTGACGCTCGACACCGAGCGCGGACGCCGGTTCGCGGCCGAGCACCGCGGCCACGGCGTCAACCTCGTGCGCAACCATCTGTCGGACCTCGATCGCGCGGGCATCCGTCGCGTCGGACGCGTCACCGGCGTCGCGGGCGGGCGACCGGTGCTCGACGGCGTCGAGGCATCGGACGCCACCACGGTCGTGTGGTGCACGGGCTCGCGGCCCGATCTGGCGTTCATCGACATCGCGGACGCGTTCGACGCCGAGGCCTGGCCCGACCATGAGCGCGGGCTCGCGACGCGCGTGCCCGGGCTGGCCTTCGTCGGCCTGCCGTTCCAGTACTCCGTCGCATCGCCGACGCTCATGGGCATGGGGCGCGACGCCGAGTACGTGGTCGACCGCATCCACGATCGCGCGGGATCCAGAGCCGTTCATGGCCGATATGGAGTGACGACAACATAGTCGCCAACCACCTCACCAGTATCAGTCGACTGAACGGGTTCATCAAATAGCACTCCAGTGACGGTTGAGGTGGAAACGGAAACAGGCAGTTCCGCACCACACCCGCTCACCCAGTTGTTCGAGGGATCGACGATCAGAAGGCAAACGTCCGTCCTCCCGTCCTCTCTCGAACGGCTCGCCGCGAAGATACTGTCCCCCAGAGAATCTTCACCGAGATACCTCGTGCTCGAGTCGACGATTCCACTCGTAGAAATGTCAATATCGAGTTGATCAGACGAATCTTGCGGAGCCCTGAGGTATGCAGGGAGCGCTTCTACAGCGCACCCCGACAAACCCAAAGCCGAACCCGCAAGGAGTGTGCTTATCAACCAGACGCGTCGGCGCAAAGCAATGGCCACCACTACCGTGTCACTTTCTATACGCTTCCTCTCGGTCATATGCTGGCTGCAGGCTATCCGGGCCGTCGTAGCTGCACAATAAACTCCAGTTGGGAAATTGATCCAGTGGACGCGAGTATGCGTCGGACATCGCCGACGCTCGGAGACACTGCCGACCGACCGCACCAAGCTCACTCCCGGACACATATCACGATTCAGTAACGAGATCTGAGATCTACGTCAGCCATAGGTCGAAACAGGCATGCCGGGCGCCAAGCGCGAGATTGGTTCGGCCCGTGGACGCGATCCTCACGCATACAAGCTCTTGAGGAAGAGGAGCGGACTGTGCAAGTTAACGAGGCCGAACACGTGACCCGTCAGCAGACAGCGGCCGAATCCCTGGGATCTGTACTACGTCAGGCGAGAAATGCACAGCGGCGGTCTCAGGAACAGGTGGCCAATGAGGCGGGGTTATCCGCGCATGCCTATGGGTGTCTGGAGCGCGGACGCACGCCCTCTGGCGCTTGCGCGAATCCGACGCTCGACACGATCCTGCGCGTTTTCGTAGCGTTGGGTGTGGAACCGCCTCGGGCGAGTGCCGCGTATCAAGACGAGGCTGCGGCTCGCCCGTCGGCGGGCAGTCGAGAAACGGATCCTCCCACCAGACAGGAAGATCACTCTTCGAGGCCACCCGAACTCGTTGTACGACGACTCGGACACGACCTCCCGCCCCCCAGCGGCCTCGACCGATCCGTTTGATGTGATTCGAACACGTTGAGAACAACCTCGTACGCGTCGGCGGCAGGCCCGAGTGCCTCGACGACGTGCGGGCATGGACGTGCCGCGTATGCCCGGACTGAGCGGCCGGCGAGCGCGGATCAGTAGTCGACGCGGCGCCCGAAGCGGCGTTCGCCGCGGGGGCGGGGCGAGCACGTCGCGACCTTGCGCAGGCGGACGATCTCGTGCGGCTGGAGGCCGAGCGTCTCGCCGAAGTCCTCCAGTGAGCTGAAGCCGCCCTGTTCCTCGCGCTCCGACACGGCCTTGCGTGCACGGGCCTTGGTCACCCCGGGAAGGCCCTCGAGCTCGGCGGCCGTCGCGGTGTTCACGTCGACGGGCTCGGCAGACGCGTCCGGCACCTGGGCAGCCGCGGGCTTCGACGTCCCCGGTCTCTCCGCGGCAGTTTCGGCCGGGGTGTCCAGCAGATCGTAGGTGGTCGCGCCCACCGCCGCGGCGAGCTCGGCCGTGCGATCGCGGGCCGGCGCGGCCTGCGTCTTCGCCTGCTGCGCCGCCTTCTGCTGCGCCGCCTTCTGCTGCGCGCGCTGCGTGCTCTTGGCCTGGCTGCGGCGGCTCGCCCGGTTGCCGCTCGTCGCGGCGCCTGAGGCCGCGGCTCCGGTCGCGGCGGCACGTGCCGAGGTCACACCCATGCCGGACTTGTCGAGCCGTCGCTGCCACATCGTGCGCAGCCACCCCGGGTTGACGGCGAGCGCGCACACCATGCCGGCGAGGTAGGCGACCGCACGCACGATCGGCTGCGCCTGCCCCCACAGTTCGAGATTGACCAGGATCGCGACCGCGGCCCAGACCACGCCCAGGATGATCAGGCGTCGGCTTCGCGAGGCGACGCCGACGATCCCGAACCCGAGCCATGCGAACATCGGCCCCGGCACGAGCGTCAGCAGCATCCACGAGCTCATGCCGAGCAGCCAGCCGACGCTCGGCACGTCTGTCGCCGGGGCGGTGCGGGCGGTGCTGCTCATGCGTAGTCCTTCACGTCGAGCACCATCGTCACGGTGTCGTCGTCGTCCCGCGTCTCGGACACCAGCTCGAAGCCGGCGGACTCCGCCCGCTCACGGATGCGGGCCGCGACCGTCTGCTGCACGCGCAGGGCGTACGCGGCGTCGAGCCGCGCGACGATGCCGGCGGCCGTCGCCTCGTCCAGCTCGAGGCCGTCCTCGCGCTCGAAGTGCGCCGCCCACACCCCGTCCTCGGAGCGCGTCATGCGCAGCTCGATCCCGTCGATCACCGCGGTCACGTCATCGGCTGCCTGCGTCACGTGCGTCGCCCCGAGGTCGCGCAGCGCGTCGCCGAGCAGGTCGGGGTCCTTCATGCGGGTGCGCACCTCGATCGGCCGGGGCCCGCTGTCGGCGGTCGCGGCGTCGGGCGTCTCGTCGTGCTCGTGCGCACCGCCCAGCTGCGTGAGCGCGCCGATGCCGCCGGCGGCCGAGATGGCGGTGGCGGCGGCGAGCGCCGCGGGGATCAGGATCAGCGACACGCTCATCGCGTGGCCTCCGCTCTCGTTCGTTCTCTGTCTGCCGCGGCGAGTCTGTCTGCCGCGGCGATCTGGGCCGGGCTGTCGGCGCGCACGCCCAGGTCGTCGAGCAGCGCCGCCAGCGCGGCATCCGTCGCCCACCCGTTCACCGCGACCGTGCCGTCACGGGCGATCCGCACCTCGACGCGATCGGCGCCGCCCGACGCCGCGATCTGACGCACCTCGGCCGCGTAACGCTCGCTGAGCGCGCGGATGCCCTGGTTGCGCGACCCCACCCACGGTCGTGCCGTGTCGGGCAGGTCGCGCAGGTAGGGTCCGTCGCACAGCAGGTCGGTGGCAGCGAGCAGCGCCGCGATGTCGTCGCGCCCACCGTCGGCCCACGTCCGCAGCAGCTCGTACGGATGCCCGCTGAACGTCATGACGCCCAGGCCCGCCTCGCGGAACGCTTCCGCGATGGATGCCGCACCCCGCGCCTGCTCGAAGGGCTCGCCGCCGAGCAGCGTGACGCCGTCGGCCCCGGCGGCCAGCGCCTGCTCGACCCACGCCGGGGCGAGCTCTTCGACGGAGGTCACGATGCCGCCGCGTGGAGCCCACAGCTGCGGGTTGAAGCATTCGGGGCAGTGGACGGCGCAGCCCTGCAGCCACACCGCGGCCCGCACCCCCGGGCCCTCGGCCTCGGTGGCCGGCAGGAACCGCGACCAGCGCACGTCGGTCGCCGCGCGGGGCGGCGGTGCCACCGTGCCGAGCAGCGAGTCCGCCCCGCCCCGGCCGGGCGACTGCGCCATGGGGGCGGAAGGGCCGACGACGGTCGTCATGGCGCGCCGTCCGACTGGTCGACGCCCTGCGAAGCCGTCTCCGAGATCGAGGCAGAGGTGTAATCCTGCGTGAAGCTCGACGACACCGTCTCGGCGTCGAGCAGGGCTTCCAGCGCCTCGATATGGTCGAGGCACTCCGCGCCGTGCATGCCGATCGTCTCGGCGTCGACCGTTCCGTCGGCGCGGAGCCGAACCACGAGCTGCTTGGCCATGTCCCGGCTCCTCCTCAGTAGTCCACCGTGCGGCCGCCGCGGCGCGACGACAGTGCGCCCTCGGTCGTGGCGCCGGTCAGTTCGGCGGCATCCAGGTCCTCGGTCCCGGTCGCGCGCACCGCACGTTCGGTCGCCCACGCCCGGATGCGCTGCACCTGCTCGGCCTGCGTCACCGCGAGCGGGATCATGGTGTCGACGACCTGACGCACGGTGTCGAGCCCGATCGACGCGCGCCCGCCGAAGCCCTCGTACAGCGCCGCCACCACCGACTGCTCGATCTCGGCACCGGAGTGGTTCTCGCTCGCGGCGGCGAGCGCCGCCACCGCTGCGTCGTCCGAGGCGATCGCCTCCAGCCCGTTCGCCTCGGATGCGCGTGAGCGCAGCTGCAGGCGCCAGATCGCCTCGCGCTCGTGCGCGGTCGGCAGGTCGACGAAGAAGATCTCGTCGAAGCGGCCCTTGCGCAGGAACTCCGGCGGCAGCGAGTCGATGTTGTTCGCGGTGGCGACGACGAAGACGGGATGCCGCTTCTCCTGCATCCACGTCAGGAACGTGCCGAAGACACGCGCGGTGGTGCCCGAGTCGCCCTGGCCCGTCGTGTTCGAGAAGCCCTTCTCGATCTCGTCGACCCACAGCACGCACGGCGCCACGGCCTCGGCGGTCGCGATCGCGGTGCGCAGGTTCTGCTCGCTCGAGCCAACGAGGCCCGAGAAGATGCGGCCGATGTCGAGGCGCAGCAGCGGCAGCCCCCACGACGCGGCGGTCGCCTTGGCGGTGAGCGACTTTCCACAGCCGGGGATGCCGGTGATCAGCACGCCCTTCGGTGCGGGCAGCCCGTAGTCGCGGGCGCTGCCGAGCCACGAGCCGTCGCGGCGCGACAGCCAGCGCTTGAGGTTGTTGAGACCGCCGACGTCGTCGAGGTCGATGTCGGCCTGGACGAACTCCAGCACGCCCGACTTGCGCACCACCTGGCGCTTCTCGTCGAGGACGATCGGCACGTCCTGCGCCGACAGGCTGCCGTCGTTGACCATGGCCCGGGCGAAGGCGTTCTCGGCCTCGGCCATCGACAGCCCGAGTGCGGCATGCACGAGCTGCTCGCGGGCAGCGTCGTCGGCATCCACTCGGATCCGCCCGTCGCCGGACGCGTTGTTCTCGATCATCGTCTCGAGCAGATCGCGGATCTCGGCCGCGGTCGGCAGCGGGAAGTCGAGCAGGTGCGTGACCTCTTCGAGCTCGGGCGGGATGATCCGCACCGGCGCGGTGATCACGAGCGTGCGCGACACGTCGCCGTGGCGGAACTCCAGAGCGGTCTCGCGCACCGTGCGCACCAGCACCGGGTCGCCGGGGCGGTGGTCGCCGCCGAGGTACGCGTGCAGGTCGCAGAACACGAACACGCTCGGGGTATCGACGCCCGCGACGTGCTGCAGCGCACGCGCCGGGTTGACGGTGTTGGCGACGGACTTGCCGTCGGGTCCCACGAGACCGAGGGCGGCGCTCCACGTCCACAGAGCCCGCGGGTGGCGCTGCGTCTCGGCGGCGTCCGAGATCGCCGCGATCGCGCGGACCTCTTCGCCGGTCTCGATGTACAGCAGCGGAAGGCGTGCCTTGAACGCCTCGGTGAGTGTGTCGGCGAACGTCACGTCAGCTCCTCGGTGTGGGGGATCGAATGGATGCCGGCGGCCGGTGTGCGGCGATCGGTCACGGTGTCGGCTCCGGTGTCGCATGGGTCGGCGGATCGCCGGTGGGGGTCGCGCTGGGCTCGGAGGCGGTGCCGGCGGGGGTGTCGAGCGTGATCGTCCAGCTGCCGTCGCCGGTGTCGGCCTCGACCTGGAACACGACGCGGTCCGTCGGGTCCCAGGACACGCGCTCGTCCACCTCGTCGACCTCGTTGACCAGACGCTCCCAGTCGCCGACGGTGACGGCACCGACCAGGAACACGCCCGTGCCGGTGTGCTGGAAGCGTCCGCTGAGCGCGTCTCCCTCGTACATCAGCACGGCGTTGCCGGTGCCCGACGCGGACGTCGTGTCCATCGGCGTGACCTCGGGCTCGGTCACCTTCACCGTCCAGTCCGCTTCGGACTGGCCGAACCACAGCAGACCGTCCGCGTCGGTCGAAGCCAGCACCAGGACCTCGGCGTCCGGGTACAGCGCGCCGAGGTAGCCGGGGTAATCCCAGTCTCCGGCCTCGGTGTCGGTCTGGGTGCCCAGCTGCTGGTAGACGTCGACCCAGTCAGCCTGCTCGACGTCAGAACCACCGGTGAGCTGTATCAGCGGCGAGCCGGCCGGCAGACGCAGGAAGCCGCCGGCCCTCGTGCCGTGCAGTTCGCCGTCGACGACCGTGTACTCCTGCGGGTCGGCGACCTCCCACGGGCGCGGACCGTCGTTGTAGGCGTCGCCTCCCACCTCGATCTCGCCGGTGCGCGGATTCACCGCGACCTGCGGGAACACGATGAAGGCGATCACCGCGACGACGATGCTGCCGAAGATCCACGTCACCAGCGAGAACCGGCGGATGCGCTCCAGTCCGTTCATCAGGGCGTCGCCCCCTCGGTCGCGCCCGGCGTGGGCGCGCCCTCGGTGGGCGTGGCCGCCGGCGTCTGGTCGGACGCCGCGGGAGCGTCAGGGAAGTCGATGCTCCACGCCGTGTCGCTCCCCGCCTCGATTCGGAACAGCACCGGGTCGGCATCCGCCCACGCGATGGACTGATCGGTCGCGTCGCTGGAGCTGAAGATGTCGGTGGTACCGGCCACAGTGACCGTCTCGATGTCGAGGTAGCCGTCACCGCGCACGCTCACTCGTGCCGTCGTGGCGTCGCTGCCGAGGAAGAAGGCGGCCGGCCCGATGCCGCTCACGACCCCCGAGCGTTGCTCGACCTCGGGTTCGGTGATCTGGAGCTGCCACCGCTCGTCGCTGAACCCGTCGATCCACAGTTCGACATCGGCCTGCGGCACCAGGATCAGCTGGCCGTCGGAGGAGTACGAGTCGAACTCGGGAGCCTCGCCGTACTCGCCAGGCGTGAGGACCTCGCCGCCCGGTCCGGTGACGTACACCCTGCCGACGTAGGTGTCGTTCAGCTCGGTCACCAGCAGCGGTTGATCCGGATCGAGGCCCGTGAGCCGGATCACCGACCCGTCGACGCCGCTGTACACGCCATCGCCCTCGTCGGTGGCGACGGGCGGATCGGGGTTGAGCCACGGCTCATAGCCATAGTCGGACGACGCGCCGCCGCCGCTGTCGCCGACGGCGTTCGCGAGCACCGCCACCGCGATGATCACGATGAGCACGAGGCCGACGATCCACGCGGTGCCGTTGAATGCGAACAGACGGTTGCGAGCGGCACCGCTCAGCGTCGTATTCGAACTCATCGCCGCCTCTCGCCCTTTCGTCCACCGACCAGGCTAACAAGGCCGCGCGCGGCCTCCCGACGGCCTGTGGATCAGCGCACCGGCAGCAGGCACGTGGGCGACGGTGCGGGCGTGCGATGCCGCACACGACCCGGCACCCCGGTGCGCAGGTCGAGGGCGAGCGAGGCGACCTCGTCCGACAGCTGGCCGGCGACCAGCAGGGTGTCGCGCACCACGACGTGATGGCGCGGCCAGTCGACCCCCGAGTCCACCAGCGCCACGGGCGCGACCGACTCGCCGGCGCCACGCACGCGCAGCGTGGCGAGGGTGTTGCTGCCGCGCACGCCGGCGTAGAGGAACTCGCCGTCGCGCGACGCCGCGAGCTCCGCAGCGCTGTCGCCCGCAAGCGTCCCGGCGCCGAGCGGTGTGCCGCCCACGACGGTCCAGGTGCCGTCGGCCGCGGCCGCCAGCACGAACAGCTCGCACGACAGCTCGGTCACGACGTACAGGTGCCCGCTCGGGTGCCACACCATGTGCCGCGGCCCGCTGCCCTTCGGCAGTGCGACCTGCTGCAGCGGCTTCAGTCCGCTCGAACCGGCACGCCAGAAGCGCACGACGTCGAACCCGAGATCGGTGGTCGCGACCAGTCCGCCGGGCAGGAACACTGCTTCATGCGCCCGAGAGGGGCGACCGGATGCCTCGTCCGCGGCGTGCTCGTCGTGGTCGGGTCTGTCGTGATCGGGCACGAGGTGTGCGAACTCCTCGCCTGCCGCCTCACGCAGGGCGCGGGCGGCAGCCGCGAGGTCGAGCCCTTCGGCACGCTCAGGAGCCGACGCGGCATGGCCGGCGTCGGGACCATAGGGATCCACGGCCGCCGGAGCCAGGACCGGCGAAGACGGCCGTCCGGCGGCATCCACCGTCATCCGCACCACGCGACCGTCGCCCCAGCAGCTCGCGATCAGCGACCCGCCGTCGGGCGCGACGGCGACGTGGCACACGGCCTCGCCGGCCGCGACCGGCTCGCCCAGCGGGGCGAAGGTCGTCTCGCCCGTGCGGCGGAACGCCTGCACCACCTGCCGGTGCTCCAGCGCGGCATAGACGACGTCCTGATTCGGGTGCGCAGCCAGCCACGACGGCGACTCGGTCGGCGCGACCTCGCCGGCGAACGCCAGGGCGCCACCGGCCGAGGCGTCGTCGGCGGCGCCGGCGAGCAGCATCCCGATTCCGCTCGCGTTGCCGCCCATATCGGCGGTGTACCCGCCCAGCCAGAACCTCACCCGGCTCACACCCTTTCCCAGATCAGGAGATCTCGCCCACACAGGCGGATCCGCGCAATATGGTCCTGCACACGCGAGATCTCCTGATCTCAGCGAGGGGCAGGCCGCGAGAGACGTCAGTCGACGAGGTCGTGGCGCACGATGACGGCGTCGCGGGCGGGGCCCACGCCGATCACCGAGATGCGGGTGCCGCTCATCGCCTCCAGCGCGAGGACGTACTCCTGCGCCTCGACGGGGAGGTCCTCGAAGGTGCGAGCGCCGGAGATGTCCTGCTTCCAGCCGGGGAAGTACTCCAGGATCGGCTTCGCGTGGTGGAAGTCGGACTGGTTCACCGGCACCTCGTCGAAGCGCCGGCCGTCGACGTCGTAGGCGACGCAGACCGGGATCTGATCGAGCCCGGTGAGGATGTCGAGCTTGGTGAGCACCAGGTCGGTGATGCCGTTGATGCGCGTCGCGTACCGCGTGATGGGCGCGTCGTACCAGCCGACGCGGCGCGGACGCCCGGTCGTGGTGCCGAACTCGAAGCCGCGCGAGCGCAGGAAGTCGCCGTTCTCGTCGAACAGCTCGGTCGGGAACGGGCCCGAGCCGACACGCGTCGTGTAGGCCTTGACGATGCCGACGATGCGGTCGAGGCGGTTCGGGCCGACGCCCGAGCCGGTCGCCGCGCCGCCCGCCGTCGCCGACGACGACGTCACGAACGGGTACGTGCCGTGGTCGACGTCGAGCATGGTCGCCTGACCGCCCTCGAAGACCACGACGTCACCGGCGTCGAGCGCGTCGTTGAGGAGCAGCGACGTGTCGTCGACCATCGGCCGCAGGCGCTCGGCGTACGACAGCAGGTCGTCGACGATCTCGTCGCACGTGATCGCGCGGCGGTTGAAGACCTTGACCAGCAGGTGGTTCTTCTGGTCGAGAGCGCCCTCGACCTTCTGACGGAGGATGTTCTCGTCGAAGAGGTCCTGCACGCGGATGCCGACGCGGTTGATCTTGTCGGCGTACGCGGGGCCGATGCCCCGGCCTGTGGTGCCGATCATCCGCTTGCCGAGGAAGCGCTCGGTGACCTTGTCGAGCGTCCGGTGGTACTGCGTGATGATGTGCGCGTTGGCGCTCACCTTCAGCCGCGACGTGTCGACGCCGCGGGACTTGAGCGCCCCGAGCTCGGCGAACAGCACCTCGAGGTCGATCACCACGCCGTTGCCGATCACCGCGTTGACGCCGGGAGAGAGGATGCCGGACGGCAGCAGGTGCAGGGCGTACTTCTCGTCGCCGATCACGACCGTGTGACCGGCGTTGTTGCCGCCGTTGAACTTGACCACCCAGTCGGTGCGCTCACCGAGGAGGTCGGTGGCCTTGCCCTTGCCCTCGTCCCCCCACTGGACTCCGACGATCACGATGCCTGGCATGGGCTACTCCCCCGTTTATGGACGGTTACACCCCATCCTATCGGCGGCGTCCGTCAGAGCGTATTCCGGGCCCCATGACAGGATTGCCGAGATGATGACGGACCCCGCCGAAGGCGCCGAAGGTGCCGCACCGCCGACGACGGTGCTCGCCCAGATCTCGCGCGTCACCTGGATGCTCATCGGCCTGTCGGTGCCGGTGACGATCCTCGCGATGTACCTCGCCGCGCTGGACCCCGAGGGCGAGACGTGGTGGGGCCTGATCATGTTCGCCGTGCCCGGGCTGATCACGGCGTATGCCGTCATCGAGTCCCTCTGGGCCGGACGCGATGTGCTCGCCAGCCCCTTGGTGCGCATGTTCCTCGTCCCGGCGGTGTCGTCGGTCGTATCGGCCGCGACGATCGCCATCGCCTATGTCCTCCCCCCGGTGCAGCAGGCGCTCGCGGACACCCGCGACCCCGGCGGCTGGCACTACTGGTTCGACGCCGAGGAGGGCAACCCCTGGCTGCTGTCGCTCTTCGCCGGCCTCGGCCTCGGCCTGCTGGCCGGCCTGGTGGCATGGGTGTTCGTGGTGCTTCCGGTGTCGGCGATCCGCCGGCCGCGCGAATTCGCGGAAGCGAGCGGCGCGACGGTCGACGACGAAGACTTCGAGTCCGCGCGGCGAGCGGGCATCGCCATGGCGTTCCTTCTCGTGCTCGTCTTCCTGATCCCGAGCCTCATCATCTTCGGCGCCCAAGGCGCGCACGCCGACAGCCCGGGCGAGCTGTTCGCCAGGATCCCCGAGGTGATCGCCTACCCCGGGGAGTCGGTCGGCGAGATCGCCTGGCTCATCGGCATGCTGCTGATCCCCGTCGGGGTCTGGCTGCTGTGGTACGTCGCCACGGCGCAGCGGCGGGCCGGACGACGCCGGTGACGCGAGACCGGCGGCACGGCACCCCCTGACCGCTCTGGCGCTCAGCGCTCGCTATCGTGTGCCCATGACGCGTACACCAGGGTGGGCTCAGAGCTGGACGATCGCGCGGGCCGCCATGGCGGCCCTGACCGTGGCGGCGATCGTCGCCCAGCTGGTGAGATCGGTCTCCAGCGCGATCGACGCCGGACGAGACGTCGCCACGATCGTCTCGAACTTCTTCAGCTTCTTCACGATCCTCTCCAACACCGCCGCGGCCGTCGTGCTGCTGTGGACGGCGCTGTGGTTCTGGACCAGGGGACGAGAAGCGGATGCCGAGCCCCGCGGCCTCGCGACGGCCCTGGCCGCCGTCACCACCTACATGGTCATCACCGGCATCGTCTACAACCTGCTGCTGCGCGGCGTCGCGCTCGAGCCCGGCGCGGTCGTCGGATGGTCGAACGAGGTGCTGCACCTCGTCGGCCCGCTCTTCCTGCTCGCGGACCTGTTCGTCGGCCCGCGACGGCGCGCACTGCCGTGGCGATCCCTGTGGTGGATCGTGGCGTTCCCCCTCGTGTGGGTCGCCTACACGATGGTGCGTGGCCCCCTGATCACGAACCCCGGGACAGGCGACCCGTTCTGGTACCCCTACCCGTTCCTCAACCCCAACAACGACGGCGGCTGGACCTCGGTGATCCTCTACGTCATCGGCATCGCGATCGCCATCCTCGCGGTCGCCTCGTTCGTCCTCTGGTGGGGCCGACGGACCGCAGAACGAGCGGTTGTGGACCCTGTCCCCCAAACGGCTGACACGTTGTAGGACTGCCACAACTGGCGCGGTCGGGCGCGCGTTTTCCGCGCTTTCCCGCGCCAACTTTTCGCGCCGACGCGTATTGCCGAGAGCACTCTCGACCTCGGGAACAGCGACGCGCACTCCGCGGGTCGCCGCAGAATCTGGGGGGTGGGACATGCGCTGGGCATGGTTTCGGATCGCAGCCGCGATCGCCGGCTTGTCGGGGGTCGTCGCCGGCTTCATCGTCAATGTGGACCGCGCTGCGCGGCTGGGCGAATCGCTCGGCGCCGTGCTCGCGAACTACTTCAGTCTCTTCACGATCGTCTCGACGCTGCTCGGCGCGACCGTGCTGCTGATCGCCGCAGCGTGGGACCTGCGGCACCCCGGCTCGTCACGCGAGCCCCTCGGCATCGCCCTCGCCCTCGCGGCCGTCACCGGTCCGGTGCTGCTGCTGGGCATCGTGTACAACGCGCTGCTGCGCGGGCTGCCGTCGCCGGTCGCGCTGGGCGACACCGTCGGCATCCACCTGCTCGACCAGTACGCGATCGAGATGCTGCACGTCGCGCTGCCGATCTACTTCGTGCTCGACCTGCTGCTGGCGCCGCGCCGGCGCGGACTGCCGTGGTGGTCGCTCGCGGTCATCGTCGGATACCCGCTGGTCTGGACGGGGTACACGATGGTGCGCGGCGAGGTCGTCGCGAACCCCGACGGGTCGGCGCCGTGGTGGTACCCGTACCCGTTCCTCGACCCGCACGGCGCGGGCGGCTACGGCTCGGCGCTGCTGTACATCGGCGCGATCCTCGCGATGTTCCTGCTGCTCGGCGTGGGCATCGTCGAGATCGGCAGGTTCCGCGAGCGCCGTGCGAGCCACCACCGCGCACCTGCCGCGCGCGGCCCGCTGCCCGTCTGACCGGCGTGGCACCGACACCGTGAGGGGAGGGATGCCGGACGCCCGGCATCCCTCCCCTCACTGCTCGTTCAGCCGACCTCGTCAGCCCAACCGGCGCCGGCGGCGCATGGCCACGAGCACCAGGGCGACACCGCCTGCCAGGATCGCGAAGCCTGCCGACACGGCGAGCGCGATCGCGCGGGCGTCCAGGCCCGTGGGCGGCAGCGGCGCGATGAACGTGTTCGTGAACACGATGCTCACGTGGCCCGACGTCAGGGTCACGCTGCCGGTGGCGCCCGGCTGCTGCTCGCCCTCGACGGTCATCGTGGTCTGGTCGGCGTCGCCCGTGTCGGTCTCGGTGACCGTGCACTCGCTGCCGGCGGGCAGGTCGTCGATCTCGGCCGTGAGCCGGTTCGGACCACCGATGTCGTAGCTCGCATCGAGAACCACGAGCCCGGGGTCAGGGTGGGACGCGTCGACGAGGACGCACATGACCTCGACGGGGAACGTGCGCGTCACGGTCGATGCGGCCGTGCCGTCCACGATCTTCGAGATGCTGAGCCCGGCGACCCCGTACGTGTTCGTGATCACGACCGAGGTCTGGTCGGCTGCGGCCGTGTTCGGCAGCGGCGCCAGTTCGGTCGTCGTCACGGTCTGCGGGTCGGAGGTCTGCCCGCCCTCGGTCACGACGAAGGTCGTCGACTCGGCTCCTGCCGCGTCGGTCTCGGTGACGGTGCAGTCGGCGCCCTCGGGCAGGCCGGTCCAGGTGACCGTCGCCCCCTCGGCGATCTGCTGCGTCATCGGCTCGGCCGCGGTGACGTCGCCGCCGTTCCAGGTGCACGCGAGCGCCACCTCGAACGGTCCGTAGGTGACCGGTTCGCCGTCCTGGCCGACGGCGCCGCCGTCGTCGACCGCCTTGGTCACCGACACCTGAGCGAGGTTGAACGTGTTGCGCACCTGCAGGCTCGGCTGCGGCTGGTCGTCGACGCTCAGGATCGTCGGGTCGGTCACGACGGTGAAGGAGTAGCCCTGGGCGCCCCCCGCCACCACGTTGCCGTCGGCGTCGAGGATCTCGCTCGAGTTGGCACCGCCCGCATCCACTTCGGTCAGCTCGCACTCGGAACCGGTGGGCAGGTTCTGCCACAGGGCCGTCGGCGAGTCCGCGCTCACCGTGCGGGAATCGCCGTCGGGAATGACGACGTCCTCGCCGTCGCGCGTGCAGCTGAGCCTCAGCTCGAAGTCGGCCGTGCCGTACTTCTCGGCGCCGTCGCCCGCGAAGGTCTTGGTCGCCTCCACCGAGCCGGTGAGGTACCAGTTCGTCGCGGTCACAGTGACCAGGCCGCCCGTGACCGGCACGATGCCGACGCCGACCGTGGTGTCCTCGCCGTCGTTCGGCGTGATCACCACGGCATCGGCGCCGTTCAGGTCGTCCTCGACGACGCGGCACTCCGAGCCCGGGATCACCTGGTGGATCGCCGTGCTCCAGCCGTTCTCGGCGTTCAGCTCCACCTGGGTGTCGAGGACGGTCTCGCCCGCGAACGTGCAGGTCACGGTGAAGCTGAAGGTCTCGTCCAGGCCGAACTGATCGGCACCGGCACCCTCGAAGTCCTTCACGATCACCATCGCCGTCGCGTCGAACAGGTTCGTGTAGGTCACGGTGTTCACGGTGGCGGTGCTGTCGGGCTGCACCTCGGGGATGATGACGCGGCGCGTGCGCTGGTCGATGACCGGCGCGAGATCGCCGTCGACACCCGGGATGTCGGCCTCGGTGACCGTGGCGTAGGCGTTGCGGGCGTCGGTCTCGGTCACGATGCAGGTCGAGCGGGCCGGGATCTGCGTGATCGTCTCGGTCTCGTTCGCGTCGAGCGTGAACGTCTCGTCGACCACGGTCTCGCCCTGGTAGCGGCAGACCACGCGGAACTCGTACCCCGTCGGGATGTACGGGCTCGCCGACTCGACGAGCTTGCCGACCTCGAGCGAGGCCCACTCGTACGTGTTCTCGACGTCCACGGCCACCGTCTGGTCGGCCTCGGTGACCGTGATGGGGTCGGGGGTGACGGTGGTGCCGGTCTGGCCCGCATCCTCTTCGTCCACCGTGCAGACCGACCCGACGGGCACGTCGGGGATCACGACCGGGTCGGCGCCCGGAACGATCGTCACGGCTCCGTCGTCGGCGAGAGGCACGTCGGCGCCCTGCCAGGTGCACGACACCGTCGCGGTGAACGAGTCCGGCACCGGGAAGCCCTCGGGCGCGTCGAGCGACTTCTGGATCGCGAGCTCGCCGTTCGCGAACTCATTCGTCACGGTGACGACCACGGGCTCGTCGCCCTCGCCGATCGTGACGGGCTGGTCGGGGCTGATCATGTGCCCCGTCGCGTGGCCGGCGTCCGGCTCGGTCACGGTGCACTCGGCACCCGTCGGCAGTCCCTCGTACAGCGCCGTGCCTGCACCCGTGATGGTGCGCGTCGCACCGCCCGGGATCGCCACGACGACGCTCTCGCCGTCGACGACGCGCGTGCACGCGAGGCTCACCTGATACTCGTACGTCGTCGCCGGGTCGAGCGTGTCGGCGGGTGCTCCGTCGAGCTCCTTCACGACCTGCAGCGAGCCGATGGTGAACGTGTTGGTGATGTCGGCCGTCACGACGCCGGTCGTGTCGTCGCCCACCGTGACCGTCACGCTGTCGGTGGAGTCGTTGGCGCCACCGGTGCCGGATTCGGTCACGACGCACTCCGCGCCGGTGGGCAGGTTGTCGACCACCCACGGGTCGTCGACGCCGAACGTCGAGGAGCCTTCATACACGGGGTCCGGCGTCGCGCCGTCGAGCGTGCACGTCATGTCGGCGGTGAACGGGCCGTCGCCCCACGCGTCGCCACCGGAGCCGGCCACGGTCTTCACGACCTGCACCGAACCGACCGTGTACACGTTCTCGTATCCGACGGCGGTCAGCGCGGTCGTCTCGCCCTCTTCGTAGGGGAGGATCGTGAATGATGCCGCATCCACCGTCTGCGGGTCGCCATCGCCTTCGGTGATCGTGATGTTCGTGCTCGCCGCGCCGCCGTCGCCCGTCTCTTCGACCGTGCAGGTCGCGCCGGCAGGGATGTCGGAGAACGTCTTCGACTCGCCGACCTTCAGAGTGAAGCTCAGATCGGCCTCGGGGATCGTCTCCTGGTCGAGGTAGATGCAGCTCGCCGTGAACGAGTACGTCCGGTCGTAGGCGATCGGCTCGCCGTCCTGGTTCTCGGCGCCGCCGTTGTCGACCGACTTCTCGACGGTGAAACCGCCGGCGAAGTACTCGTTCGTGATCTCGAACGAGGCGGACTCGATGTCTCCGGCGTACGGGTCCCACACGCTCGTGTTGTCGGTGAAGTCGCGTTCGGCGACGACGCCGTCCTCGGGGTCGACGGACACCTCGACCCCCGGCGGAACCGGGTCTTCGACCACTGTGCAGGTCGAGAACAGCGGCAGGTTCACCGGCCCGGTCGTGCTGTCGTAGATCAGCACCGTGCCGTCGGCGGGCACCGACGGCCGGCTCGCATCGCTGCCGTCGGCGTGCAGCAGCACGGCGTTCTCGCCGCCGGACGTGCACGTGACGAGCATCGGGTAGCTCTCGGGCAGGTCGATGTCGACGGCGTAGTCCGGTGCATCGACCGTCTTGGCCAGCCGCAGCTGACCGGTCGCGGCGGCCACGCCGACCTTCTGCGGCTCGGTCACGAGCGACGCGCGCTCGGGCTGCAGCGCGGTCTGGTTGGAACGGGATGCCGTCGCGAACGAGTTCCACGCGATCGGAAGGCCGTCGGCGACGGCGGAGTTCGCGGGCAGCACGTAAGGCGTCTGGGTGCCGTACGTGACGCGCAGTGTCTCGCCGGGCTCAAGGCCGGGCGTCGGCGTCTGACCGGTCGTCGCGTATTCGAGCACCATCATGACGCTGCGAGCCGCCTGGATCGTGGCGAGCGGGGTCGAGGCATCGGCGAGCACCCACCCGAAGGCGCACGACGGGTCGGGCGCCTCATCCTCGGTCCACACCTTGATGGCGTTGGTGTTGCAGGCCTGGCTCAACTGCACCGGTGAGAGGTAGATGCTGTACGTGGCGATCTCGCCGGCCGTCAGTTCGGCGAAGTTCGCGCTGATCGAGCCGGTGAGCGTGACCGGGAACTGCGAACCGCGGGCGCCAGGCACGATGACGCCGGTGTCGCCGACGGTCGGGATCGTGTCGACCGCGGCCACGACGCGGGCGCTCGTGTTGCCCGTGTTCGTGAAGTCGACACGCCAGGTCTCGTTGCCGCCGGGCCGCGTGATCGGCACGCAGGGGTACGAGTAGAACCCGTCGTTCACCACGCCGGGAAGGCTCGGGTCGCACGACGTCCCCACGCCGCCCGGTGCGGCGTTGAGCACGCCGAGGTCATCGTCGCCGGGGATCGTCGGGTCACCGGCGTCGTCGCCCTTCACGTACTTCTTCGCGGCGATGGTGGCGGACGCGAGCGGGGTGATCGCGGTGTCGGCCGAGCAGGCGGCCGCATTGGCCTCAGGGTCCTTGTTCACCAGGTCGGCGCGGCCGTCCTCGGCCAGCGTCGTGCCCTGGCACGTCTCGAAGGCGCGATCGGAGGTCACCGTCGCCGTATTGGCGACGGTGGTGTCGGGACCCACGTCGGACCGGAAGTTCAGCGCGGCGTTGACCGTCAGCGTCCAGCCCGCGTTGAACACGAAGCCGTCGGGCGGAGTGATCGTGAGCAGTCCTGAGTCGGGATCGAGGGATGCCGAGAAGCCGGGGTCTGTACTGGGCGCCCCGTCGCCGCTCAGCGCAAAGGTGTACGACGGCGGGGTCGGTTCCACGAGCAGGGACCCCTGTGCGTCGGTCTCGATCTGGTCGACCAGTGTGAACCCGGTCATATTCCATGAGCCCGTGTTCGTCACCTTGATGACGTACTGGATCGGTCCGGGTGCGCTCACGAACTGCGACGAGCCGCGCGTCTTGGTGATCTGCACGGAGTTCGGCCGGTGCAGCACGATCGTCGAGTCGGGGGCGGTCTTGCTGACGGTGAACGACTGTTCGCCGAACTGGCCGGTGCTCGTCGCCTGGACCTCGTCGCTGATCACGCCGGGATCAGCCTCACCCGGGTTCGGCTCAAGTCCGGGTCGCGTGGTCGAGACCTCGACTGCGGGGTCGCTGCGCAGCGTGTCACGCCTCGTCGTGGTCAGGTCGTAGGTGAGCTGCGGGTTGTAGGGGCGCTCCCACTGCAGCACGTTGCCGTCACCGTCGACCTGCTGCGCGCGGAACCGCACACCGACCACGTCGCCGGCATCGGCCACGCCCGCCGGAAGATCGAACGTGGTGATCTGGCCGGGTGTGGCATCCACCCACTCGCCGTTCACCCAGCACGTCGAGTCCTCATCGATCGGCGCGCCGTCGCAGGTCTCGACGAGCGTGCCGCCGACGCTCGTGAACGTCGTGCCGACGAGCACGTCCATCGCGACGTTGTTGACCGGGGCGGGCACGTTGATCTGCGCGCCCGTGAAGTCCATCGTGTTCCAGAACGTGTCGGTGGTGTCGGTCAGCGTGAACGACACGGCGCGCGCCGTCCCGTTGGGGCGACCGCCGAGGTGCGTGATGTACGTCTTGGACTGGTCCTCGTAGATCTGGTCCGGCGTGATCTCTTTCGTCGTCGTGATGTCGTAGTTCGCCGCGACGATCACGAACTCGTCGCTCGCGTCAGCGGCGCCCGTGCCGCACTGGTTGTTCGCGCAGTTCCGGAGCACGGGGCTCTCGAGCTGGGTGTGCGCGTCGTTCACGATGGCCTCGCCCGAAGGAGTCACCGTCACGGGCGTGCCCGGGTCGGACCGCAGGTTCTCGCGCAGCTGCCAGGTCAGGGTGACGCCTCCGGTGGCGCCGGACTGGATGATCGAGCTGCCGTCGGGCGAGCGGAAGGCGACCTCGAATCCGATGACGTCGCTCAACTCGGCCGGGGTGAGGGCGAGCGCCTCGTCATAGTCGTACGTCGTCGTCCCGCCGCTGCGGGCGAGCGTGACGGTGACGTCGTCGGCCGAGGTGTCGGCCGGAAGCTGGAACCCGTCGATGTCGTACAGGTTCAGTGTGTCGAAGACCGTGTCGGGCAGCGCCTCACCGTCGGTGGGGTCATCGATCACCATTCCCGCCACGCGTGCGGCGGATTTGTTGGTCGCGATGATCGTGCCGCTGATGAGCGGATAGTCGTCGGGGTCGACGTTCTGCGAGGCGTCAGGCAGGCCGAGCTGGTCCTGGTCGAACTCCTTGGTCAGTTCGGCGTTGATCGGCTCATCGACGATGAGGATCGTGTCTTCGGCGACATCGACGCTGTCGACACCGGTCGCCTCGTTCACACCGTGAGCACTCGCGGTGTTGTTCACGAGCCCCGCCTGGTCGGTGTTGTAGGTGTACGGGTGGAAGTTGCCCAGCACCCACTGCGACGGGTCGCTGCGCAGCGTGTCGCGCAGGCGGAAGTCCAGGTCGAACGGACGGCGCTCGTACGACGAGCCGATGCCGGCGCCGGCGACCTTCTCGGTGAGCACGACGCGGACCGACAGGGTGTCGGCGGCCTCTGCATCGGTCAGCGTGTATCCGGCGAACTGCCCGTCGCAGTCGGCCGCGGCCGCGCACGCCTCGTCCGTGATGTCGACCCAGTCGCCCGCGGACTCCGAGAACAGCGAGACCTCGGTGATCACCGCGTTCGAGATGAGCGGGTCGGTGTCAGTGGTGATGGGATCGATCTTCACGAGGTCCCACGCGTCGTACACCGACGCGGCGGTGTCGGTCGGGTCCTCGGTCTCGGAGATGTCGCTGAGCGTCATCTGCGAGATGTTGAGGCCGTCGGTCGACCACAGCAGCCGGAGCGTGCGCACGTCCTGCGTCTGCGCGGGGACGGTGTCGTCCAGCCACTGCTTGTCGAGGAAGTCGGCGCCCGGACCCCCGCCGTCGAGCGGGTTCACATCGATGTCGGCCGAGGTGTCGTCGGTGAACTCGCCGCCGGCATCCGGGTTGTCGACGAGCGACTCGGCGAAGTTCGTGAACGTGACCGGCTCATCCTGCTCGGTCGTCAGTTCGACCGCGATGTTCGTCGCGACGGTGAAGCCGGGTTCCAGCTGGTCGGGGCATCCCTCCGCGTCCAGCGGGTCGTATTCGAGCTGGATGCCGCCGACATCCGGCTGCACGTCGGCCGGGATGTCGTACGACCACAGGGTCTGCGGGCCGTCCACGGTGGTGAGGTCGACCCAGTCGCCCTCGGTCTTCGACCAGTAGCGCACCGTCAGCGTCGTGCACTGCGGCACGTCGGTGTTGTTGATCTGGGTCGGAGCGAAGTTGTCCCAGAACTCCGTCTGGACGCCGGGGAACTGCGGGTCCGAGATGACGAGCTTGTCGGAGCCGGTGTTCGACTCGGGTGTGACGTTGCCGGTCAGCGTGACGTTCGAGGTCGTGCCCGGGACCCCCCAGATCGTGTCGGGGGTGATCGACTTGGTGACCGTGGTGTCGAGGGTGAGCGGGTCGATCGTGAACGGCGCCTCCGCGTCGTCGACGCCGGTCTGGCCGTTGGTGTTCTCGACCTCGGTGTCGACGGCGTTGGTGCTCGAGACCGCGGTCGTGGTCGCGATGGCCGTGACATCCATCGGGATCGTGGCGTAGGCGCCCGACACGATGTCGTCGCCCTCGGCGGAGTAGACGACGGTGAAGCCCTCGACCGTGCAGTCGGCTGTGGGATCGGGAAGCGTGTCGACCGTGGTGGTCGTCGCTGTGCTGTCGTCGCAGTCGCTGTACGTGTAGGTGATCGTCGCCGAGGTCGCCGCGACCGGCCAGGCCACGCCGTCGGTGAAGCCGTCGAACGTCAGGCCCTGCTCGGTGAATGTGGACGTGCCGTCGGTCGGCTCGGTGATCGTCAGCGTCTGGACGTTCTGCTCGCCGACCGTCGAGGTGATCGTGGCCGTCGTGGTCTGACCGCTCACCAGGGTGTTGTCGGCGAAGGTCTTGGTGACTGTCACGTCGGGCTGACGCTGTGCGATCGTGATCGAGGCGTCGTCGGTGACGGGATCGGACGTGTCTTCGCCCTTGGTGACGGTCGCCTTCGCGTCGTTGTCGACCGTGACCTGCGTCTGGTCGGGGATCTCTGTGACGGTGTCGTTGGTCACCGTGTGCACGACGACGGATCCGCTCGCCCCGGGCGCGAAGGTGCCGGTGAAGGTGACGCGGATGCCGCCGGCATCGCTGATCGGGTCGGGTTCGGTCGTGGTCCACCCGTCGGGATCGACCCAGTACTCCGTGGTCGTGGCCGTCGTGCCGGGAGGAGCAGTGACATCGAAGCCCGTGACGTCGAGGTACCCGCCGAAGTCGGCCGGCGGGTCGACCGGATCCTGCACGACGATCTCGTCGACGTTCTGGTTCGACTGGTTGCTCGGGGTCAGCGTCCAGTTCACAGCCTGCCCGGGAACAGCCGGCATCGTGGTCGTCGGCGTCACGGACTTCGTGAGCCCCGGCACGAGGGTGGTCTGGACGTCGAGCGTGATGTCGGCGGTGTCGGACGCCGGCGGCGCGTTGTCGGCGTCGGCCGACGCTGTGTTGGTGACCGTCGCGCCATCCCAGGTGCCGTCGGTGGTCGGGTCCACCATCGCGTTCACCGTGATGGTCATCGCGTAGCCGCCCGGCCACAGCACCGGATCGGCGTCGGTGTCGAGCCCGGGAACGACCGTGAAGCTGTTCCCGGCCGAGTCGATCGAGAGGTCGACCTCGGCATCGGGCTGGCCCGCGGGCGCCGTGAGCTGCACCGTCACCGGGTCGGGGGGTGCGGGGCGGAAGACGAGCGGATCGGGCAGCGCGTCGCTGACGAGGGTGTTGTAGCAGCCCGCGTCGTTCGTCGACGAGCAGTTGACGGTGATCGTGTAGACGACGGGGTCGCCGGGACCATACGGACCGGGGTCGACGACGTCCTTCACGACCTGCAGCACCGCGGTGTCCTCGGCCAGCGCCGCGGGCGCCGCTCCGACGAAGACGCTCGCCGCTGCCAGCACCACAGCCGTCAGCCCGGCGAGAAGACCCCTACGACGTTCCATACCCTGACCCCCGTCACGCGTAACGGCCCCAGCCTAGGACCTGTTCACAGGGGTTTTCCAGCCCCGTCGATGTTGCGGGTGTGATTGATGTGACGGACGGATGCTCCCCACGCACTCTCCACGCATCGCTTCGCGCTGCACGGAGCCTCGGCGCGCGTGGGCCCACGGGCCGCGGCATCCATTCAGCCCTTAACTAGACTGGAGGCCATGTCGAAGGTCCTCCAGTCCCTGCCCGTCGGCGAGCGCGTCGGCATCGCCTTCTCGGGGGGCCTTGA
This sequence comes from Microbacterium helvum, assembly GCF_014779795.1. Taxonomy (GTDB): domain Bacteria; phylum Actinomycetota; class Actinomycetes; order Actinomycetales; family Microbacteriaceae; genus Microbacterium; species Microbacterium helvum. The sequence continues at coordinate 45,980 of NZ_JACXZS010000003.1, read as the reverse complement.
CACCTCCGTCGCCGTCGCGTGGATGCGCGACAAGGGTGCGATCCCGTGCACCTACACCGGCGACCTCGGGCAGCCCGACGAGGACGACATCGAGGCGATCCCGGCCCGCGCGCTCGAGTACGGCGCCGAGCTCTCTCGTCTGGTCGACTGCAAGCCGGCGCTCGTCGAAGAGGGCTTCGGGGCGCTGGCGTGCGGCGCGTTCCACATCCGCTCGGGCGGGCGCACCTACTTCAACACGACTCCCATCGGCCGCGCCGTCACCGGCACGCTGCTGGTGCGCGCCATGAAAGAGGACGGCGTCGACATCTGGGGCGACGGCTCCACCTACAAGGGCAACGACATCGAGCGGTTCTACCGCTACGGCCTGCTCGCCAACCCGGCGCTGCGCATCTACAAGCCGTGGCTCGACGCTGACTTCGTCACGCAGCTCGGCGGCCGGCAGGAGATGAGCGAGTGGCTCGTTGAGCACGGCTTCCCGTACCGTGACTCCGCCGAGAAGGCATACTCCACCGACGCCAACATCTGGGGCGCCACGCACGAGGCCAAGACCCTGGAGCACCTGGACGTCTCGCTCGAGACGGTCGAGCCCATCATGGGCGTGCGCTTCTGGGACCCGTCGGTCGAGATCGAGACCGAAGACGTCACGGTGACGTTCGAGGCCGGCCGCCCGGTCGCGCTCAACGGCGTCGAGTTCACCGACCCGGTCGCACTGGTGTTCGAGGCCAACCGCATCGGCGGCCGCCACGGCCTGGGCATGAGCGACCAGATCGAGAACCGCATCATCGAGGCGAAGTCGCGCGGCATCTACGAGGCTCCGGGCATGGCACTGCTGTTCACGGCGTACGAGCGCCTGGTGAACGGCATCTTGAACGAAGACACCCTCGCCACCTACCACGAGCAGGGTCGGCGCCTGGGCCGCCTGATGTACGAGGGCCGCTGGCTCGAGCCGCAGTCGCTCATGCTGCGCGAGTCGATCCAGAAGTGGGTGGGCTCGACGATCACCGGCTCGGTGACGCTGCGTCTGCGCCGCGGCGAGGACTACACGATCCTCGACACCGACGGCCCGCGCCTGTCGTACCACCCCGAGAAGCTGTCGATGGAGCGTGTCGGCGACGCCGCATTCGGCCCCACCGACCGCATCGGCCAGCTCACGATGCGCAACCTCGACATCGCCGACTCGCGCGTTCGCCTGGAGCACTACGCGGCAGCCGGCATCATCGGCGGTGCGACCGGCGAGCTCGTCGGCCACCTGTCGCAGGGCGAGGCGGGCGAGATCACCGAGAGCGCGAACCCGCTCACGGCCGCGGGCGAAGAACTCGCGGAGGCGACGGATGCCGCAAACGAAGCATCCGCCTTCGACCTCGGCACCGACTGACAGAGCTGCAGACGAAACGCGCCTGACCTTGCGCAAGGTCAGGCGCGTTTCGTCTGCGCTCCTTCGTCGCTCCGCTCAACGACCAGGGGACGCGTTCGCCTCCCACCATTCGTCGCCCCGCCCATAACTTGCACACTGATGTGCAAGTTGCGTATCCTGGAGGCATGACCTCCACCGATGTCACGCGCCCGCCGCGCCGCGATGCCCGCGAGAACCGCGCCGGCATCCTGGCCGCGGCCCATGTCGCCCTCGCGCAGGACCCCCGCGCCTCGGTCGACGCGATCGCACGCCAGGCCGGCCTCTCGCGCCGTGCCCTCTACGGCCATTTCGACGACCGCGACGCGCTCGTCAGCGAGCTCGTCGCGCAGGGCGCCGAGCGCTTCAACGCCGTCGCCGCCACCATCGACGACACCGACGCCCGCGTGGCGCTCGCCCGCCTGGCCGCGGCCCTCTGGAACGAGGCCGCGCACGTGCAGGTGCTCGCCGCGATCGCTCTCGACGAAGCACACCTCGAAGAGACGGCGACCGCCCTGGCGCCGCTGCGCCGCACCGTCGTGCGGATCGTCCGCGAGGGTCAGGAGGCCGACGTGCTGCGCACCGACGTCGCCGCCCCCACGCTCGCGCGCCTGGTCGAAGAGACTGCGCGCACGGTGATCACGCGGATCGACGCGTCCTCGCCCGAGGCGCGCGCCCTCGCCGTCCGCGCGGTGCTGAGCATCGCGGGCCTGTCGTGGCGGCAGGCGGCGGCACTGCTCGACACGCATCCCGAGATCCTCGCCGACGCCGAGGCGGTCAGCGCGTGAGGGTCGTGCTGAACGCGGTCGGCAAGGGCCGCCGCGAACACGCGCTGCCGGTGACCTCGACCGCGTACGAGTCCGGCACGGCGACCCTGGTCGTGGCCGAGACCGAGCAGCGCCCGACCGTGCTCGGCCTCATCGCCTCGGGCCGCATGCGTCCCGACACGGGTCGCGTCGAGCTCGACGGAGAAGTGGATGCTGCGCCTTCCGCTTCCCGGCAGCGCCGGCGCGCTGCGCAGAGCGTCTGGGCGGGGGACGCCGGTCGCATCCGCCGCCGGGTCGCCCTGGTCGACGCCCCCGAGGTGTCCGAGCCCGAGCCGAACGTCACGCTCGCGGGAGTCGTGGCCGAAGAGCTCATGTTCGCCGGGCGCGCCTCGCACCCCATCGCGGTGCAGAACTGGCTGGCCGACAACGGGCTCGCGGCGGCGGCATCCCTTCCCGTCTCGAACGTCGACCCCGCCGACCGCGTGCGCGCGCTCTGCGAGCTCGCGGTGCTGCGCAAGGGCGTCGAGGGGTTCGTGCTGGTCTCGCCCGACCGTCACGGCGGCCAGCCCGAGGCGTGGTGGCAGATCGTCCAGGAGTTCGCCGCCCGCGGGTTCGCGGTGCTCGTGATCGCCGGGCAGGCCTCGGCGCGCGTCGCCACCCTCCCGCTCGTTGAGCGAGCGAAGCGAGACGAAACGTCGCAAGCCGCTCTTGAGAACGAGCCGACCGTCGGCCGAGGCGTTTCGTCTCGCTCGTTCCTCGCTCGCTCAACGAGCGGGGGCCGGCGTCGGTCCGGCCGCCCCCGCATCCGCAGGCTCACCGCGCGCACGAGAGGGGGCCGGGCATGAAGGTCCCGCAGATGATCCTCGCCGAGCTGCGGCGACTGACCTCGACGCGCATGTCGCTCATCGCGCTGATCGCGCTGATGGCCGTGCCGATCCTGTACGGCGGTCTGTACCTGTGGGCCAACCGCGACCCCTACGGCCAGCTCGACCAGGTGCCGGTGGCGCTCGTCGTCGCCGACACCGGCGCCGAGCTGAACGGCGCCGAGCGCAACCTCGGCGACGAGGTGGCGCAGCAGCTCATCGAGGACGGCTCGTTCGACTGGCAACTCACGACGGCCGACGAGATGACGGCCGGCCTCGACGACGGCACCTACGACTTCGGGGTGGAGCTGCCGGCCGACTTCACGGCATCCATCGCCTCCATCACCTCGGGCGACCCGCACCCTGCCGACATCGTGCTGCACACCAGCGATGCGAACAACTACCTGGCCTCGACGATCGGCACGCAGGCCGTCGAGAAGATCCGCACGACCGTCACCGAGAAGGTGGTGGCCGAGGCCGGCCTCACGATGCTCGACGCCCTCGACACGATCCGGGTGCAGCTGACCGATGCCGCCGCGGGGGCGGGGCAGCTCGTCGACGGGCTGGCGCAGGCCGGCGACGGCGCGGGGCAGCTCACCACCGGCGCCACCCAGCTCGCCGACGGCACCGCGCAGCTGCGCGACGGCGCGGCGCAGCTCTCGGCCGGCTCGGCACAGGTCGCCGACGGCGCGGCGCAGGTCGCCGCGGGTACGGCGCAGCTCGACGCCATCGCCGACCGGATCGGCAAGGCATCCTCCGATGCGACCGCTGCGCTGCCGCAGGTGCGTGCCGACATCTCCGCGAAGCTCACCGAGCGCGGACTCGACCAGGCGCAGATCGACGACGTGCTGGCCGCGCTCGATCCTGTCGGCGATCGGCTCACCGCGGTCGACAGCCGCGTGCAGGGCGCGGTCGCGCAGATCGATCAGCTCAACTCCGGCGCCCAGCAGGTGTCTGCGGGCGCATCGACGGTCGCCGACGGCGCAGCGACGCTCGCGACGGGCACGTCGACCGCCGCCGACGGCGCGGCCCAGCTGCGCGACGGCGCGACCGCACTCGGCAGCGGGATCACCCAGCTCGAAGACGGCGCGACGCAGCTGCGCGACGGACTCAGCTCCGGCGCCGCGCAGCTGCCGTCGTACGACGCCGACACGCGCCAGAAGCAGGCCGACACCCTGGCCGCGCCCGTCGACGTCGAGCGCTCGTCGCTGACCGAGGCCCAGAACTACGGTGCCGGACTCGCGCCGTTCTTCGCCGCCCTCGCCGGCTGGATCGGCATCTACGCGCTGTTCCTGATCGTCAAGCCGGTCTCGAAGCGTGCCGTGACGGCGCTGCACTCCCCCATCCGCATCACGCTCGCGGGCTGGGCCACGCCCGCGCTCCTCGGCGCCGTGCAGATGCTCGGGCTGTTCGGCGTGCTCTCGCTCGCGCTCGGCTTCTCGTTCGCGCACCCGCTCGCGACGCTCGGCATCCTGCTGCTCGCCTCGGCCACGTACGCGGCGATCGTTCTCGCGCTCAACGTGTGGCTCGGCTCTGTCGGCCAGTTCCTCGGTCTCGTGCTCATGGTGCTGCAGCTCGTGACCGCCGGCGGCACGTTCCCGTGGCAGACGCTGCCGGCACCCCTCGCGGCCCTGCACCACGTGCTGCCGATGGGCTACGTCGTCGACGCGATGCGGCAGGTCATGTACGGCGGCAGCGCCGACCGGGTGTGGCTCGACCTCACCGTGCTCGTGGCATGGCTGGTCGGCGCAGGGGTCCTCGCCGCCATCGGGGTGACCCGTATGACCCACTTCCGCACCCTGCGCGACCTGCAGCCGAGCGTGATCGGCTGACACCTCGGAAGACGGGATGCCGGGCGCCCGGCATCCCTCTTCCGCTTCTGTCCCCGCACCGCCATCTCACGCGGGGCAGAGGACGCTTAGAGCGGGCCGCCGCCTTCGCAGGTGCGGTCGCCGACCTGCGTCGAGTCGCCCTGCCCCGGGAACCAGGCCAGGTCGCCGTTGCGGTCCTCGTACCAGAAGGCGGGGATGATGTCCTCGTCGTCCTGGTGCCTCTCGTGGGCGCGGACCACCGCCGTCTTGTCGGTCTCGATGTAGACGTACGGGTTCTTCTCGCTGTGCGTCGCGTGACAGTACGCCACCCGGTGCGACCCGTCGACGGGCTGCGAGGCGAAGGCGGGTGCGGCGCTCCCGAGTGCGACGACCGCGGTGAGTGAAACGGCCGCCGCCAGGGCGACGGACCGGCGCGAGACGCGCGTGTGCATGGACATAGTTGATCTCTCCCCAGTTGAGATCGGCCAGTGAACGCGTCCGAGTCTGGCACTGCTCCCGCACGACGACAAGAGGCCGGTCGCGTGCCGAAAAGCGAGCACGATTCGGCTCGGGGCGCACGTCGGGGTTACGATGCGAAACAGGCCGCATGCGACCCGAACGCATGTGGCACCCCGTCTCGCGGTGCCCGGCACCGCGTGTCCCCCGCCCTCGCCCGGAAAGCTCTCAATGTCGAAGCCCCCCGCCTCGCCCTTTGCCACCGACGACACCGTGCAGCGCCGCTCGGTGGGCCGCACCGTCGGCATCACGCTGTTCTCGATCCTCGCCGGCGTGGTCGTCATCGCCCTCGTCGCCGTCGGCTTCGTCGCGTACACCGTGCAGCGCTCGTTCCCGCAGCTGAGCGGCGAGGTCACCGTCACCGGGCTCGACGACCAGGTCACCGTGCAGCGCGACGCGCTGGGCGTTCCCACGATCACGGCCGACTCGTCGCACGACCTGTTCTTCGCGCAGGGGTACGTGCAGGCGCAGGACCGCTTCTGGGAGATGGACTTCCGCCGTCACGTCACGAGCGGACGCCTGTCGGAGCTGTTCGGGGAGTCGCAGCTGGGCACCGACAAGTTCCTGCGCACCCTCGGGTGGCACACGATCGCCGAGCAAGAGGTCGAGGCCCTCAGCGACACCGAACGCGCCTACTACGAGGCGTACGCCGACGGCGTGAACGCCTACCTCGCCGAGCATCAGGGCGCCGACGCCTCTTTCGAGTACGCCGTGCTGGGTCTGCAGAACCCCGACTACGAGATCGAGCCGTGGACCCCCGCGGACTCGGTTGCGTGGCTGAAGGCGATGGCCTGGGACCTCCGCAGCAACATCGAGTCCGAGACCGAGCGCGCCGTGCTCGCGTCGGACTTCACCCAGGACCAGATCGACGAGCTGTACCCGGGCTACCCCTTCGACCAGAACCCCGTCATCGTGCCGAAGATCTCGACGGTGCCCGCGCTCGGCACGGCACCCGACGCGGCCGCCGAGGGCGACGGGGCGGGCGATGCCGCCGGCTCGACCGACGGCGGCGACGCGGCCGGCGCGACCGATGGCGCAACGGCGTCGATCGAGTGGACGCAGGTCGACAGCGTGATCGAGGCGGTCGGCGAGCTCGTCGGCGACGCCGGCGAGGGCATCGGCTCGAACTCGTGGGTCGTCTCGGGAGCGAACACCGACACCGGCAAGCCGCTGCTGGCCAACGACCCGCACCTGGGCGCCTCGCTGCCGAGCGTGTGGCACCAGATCCAGCTGAAGTGCTCCGACGTCACCGAGGAGTGCCCGTTCGACGTCGCCGGCTTCTCGTTCTCGGGCCTGCCCGGGGTCGTGATCGGCCACAACGAGCGCGTCGCGTGGGGCTTCACCAACCTCACGACCGACGTCACCGACCTGTACCTGGAGAAGATCCAGGGCGACTCGTACTGGTACGACGGCGCGCTCGTGCCGCTGGAGACACACACCGAGACCTTCAAGGTGGCGGGCGGCGATGACGTCGAGCTCGAGGTGCGCGCCACGGCGAACGGCCCGATCGTCTCGGGACTGACCGACGACTTCACCGAGATCGCCGAGAACCCGTACGTGGGCACCGGCGGCACGGTGACCGCGCCGCCGGCCGACGCTCCCGAGGGCGAGTACGCCGTGAGCCTGCGCTGGACCGCGCTGCAGCCCGGGACGACAGCATCCGCGATCTTCGCCCTCAACACGGCCAAGGACTTCGACGACTTCCGCGGCGCAGCGGCGCTGTTCGACGTGCCGGCGCAGAACCTCATCTACGCCGACGTCGACGGCAACATCGGGTACCAGACGCCGGGCAAGCTGCCGATCCGCGGCGCGGCCGACGGCTCGATGCCGCAGCCGGGCTGGAGCTCGGCGTACGCGTGGCAGGGCTACATCCCGTTCGAAGAGCTGCCGGTGTCGTACAACCCCGATGAGGGCTACATCGTCACGGCGAACAACGCGATCGTCGGCCAGGACTACACCTACTTCCTCACGAGCGACTGGGACTACGGCTGGCGCGCGGCGCGCATCACCGAGCTGATCGAGCGGGCGATCGCGAAGGGGCCGGTCACCGCCGACGACCTGAACGCGATCCAGGCCGACAACTACTCGTACATCGGCATGCGGCTGACCGCCGCGTACACCGACATCGAGACAGGCGACAGCCGCACCGACGCCGCGCTCGACCTGCTCCAGGAGTGGGACGCCCAGGCGGGCGCCGACTCGCCCGCAGCGGCGTACGCGAGCGTCCTGTGGGACACCCTCGCGCAGAACGTGTTCGTGAAGGGCCGCGAGCACCCCGCCCCGCTGAGCGGCCAGGGCCGCCTGTTCCTCGTGATGGACTCGCTGCTGGCCGACGACGCGTCGCCGTGGTGGACCAACGACGAGCTCGACGTGTCGGGCATGCGCGAGATGCTCAAGCGCTCGGCCATCGACGCGTACGAGCGCCTCGCCGACGCCCAGGGCGACAACCAGTCGCGATGGAACTGGGGCTCGCTGCACGCGCTGCCGCTGAACAGCGGCACGTTCGGCGAGTCCGGCATCGCGCCGATCGAGTGGTTCTTCAACCGTGGCCCGTTCCCGGTGGGCGGCGGCTCGTCGGTCGTCAACGCCACCGGCTGGGACCTCGGCTCGGGCGACTTCTCGACGATCACGGTGCCGTCGATGCGCATGATCGTCGACCTCGACGACTTCGATGCGTCGCGCTGGAACCAGCTGACCGGCGAGAGCGGCCACGCCTTCCACACGAACTACACCGACCAGGTCGAGTCGTGGCAGAAGGCCGAGCTGACGCCGTGGGCCTACTCTGACAAGGCCGTGAAGGCCGCGACGACCGACACGCTGGTGCTGAAGCCCTGACGCTCTCACTGGTGTCGTGGAATCCCCGGTCTCGTCGAGGCCGGGGATTCTGCGCGAGACCGGGGGCATCGCCCTGGGTTTCGGCGGGAATCCCCTGGTTCGGCGGGCCAGTTCCCTTGGTTCGGAATGCCGGCGGCCGGCGCCGGCGGCCGCGGACGCGGTCGATGGCCCGGGTGGCGGCATCCGCGTGCTACGTAATACATGCGATACGTATTACACTGCTCACCATGAAGCTCAACAGCAAGGGCCAGGTGACGATCCCCGCGGAACTGCGCCGCAGCCACGGATTCGTCGAGGGGGACGACGTCGAGGTCGTCGCGGATGGCGCGACGCTGCGGATCGTGCACACCCGGCGTGAAGCCACACGCGGCGAGCGCGTGGTCGCCCGCATGCAGGGGCGCGCGACGACGACGCAGACCACTGACGAACTGATGAAGCTTCTTCGCGGTGAGTGAAGTGACCCTCGTCGATGCGAACGTGCTGCTCGACGTGCTCACCGATGATTCGACCTGGGCCGATTGGTCGGCAGCTCGACTGGCGGATGCCCTGGACACGGGAACGGTCGTGATCAACCCGATCGTGTATGCCGAGGTGTCGGTGGGGTTCGATCGCATCGAGGATCTCGACGACGCCTTGCCTGCATCGCACTTCACCCGCGAACCGCTGCCGTGGACGGCGGGTTTTCTGGCAGCCAAGGCCTTCGTGTCGTACCGCCGCAGGGGCGGGTCACGGACGGCTCCGCTCCCTGACTTCTACATCGGCGCGCATGCCGCGGTATCTGACTACCGGCTGCTGACGCGCGATCGCGGCAGGTATTCGACGTACTTTCCGACTGTCGAGCTGATCACGCCGTGAGTTCTCGGATCCCCGGTCTCGTCGAGGCCGGGGATTCTACGTGAGACCGGGGGCATCGCCCTGGGTTTCGGCGGGAATCTCCTGGTTCGGCGGGCAGAGTCCCTTGGTTCGGGATGCCGGCGGCCGCGGACGCGATCGACGGCCCGGGTGGCGGCATCCCTCGACCCGAGTGCGGTGCCGTCAGCGCAGGCGCTCGGCGAGCGCGACCGTGATCCCCTCGGGGCCCCGGGCGTACGCCATGAGCCACACGCCCTCGTACTCGCCGATGCCGCCGATCAGGCCGTAGCCCTCGCCGGCGAGGCGCGCGACCTCGGCGCGCAGGTCGTCGACCTGGAACGCGATGCTGCGCAGCCCGAGCTCGTTCGCCATCGCGTCGGGTGAGCCCTCGACCGGCTCGGGCCGCACGAAGCTCGACAGCTCGACGCTCGTGCCCCCGCCCGGCGGGTGGAGCATGACGATCTCGGTGCGCGAGTCCGGGATGCCGCACACCGTGTCGATGAACTCGCCCTCGACGAACGTGCGGCCCTCGACCTCGAGGCCCAGGGCGACGAAGAACGCCGCCGCCGCATCGAGGTCGCGGACCGTCACGCCCACGTGGTCGAATGTGGTGATCGGCGCCATGGCGCGGCCTCCTGTGCTCGTCGTCGCGTGCGGTGCACGTCGGAGCCTATGGCCGCGCCGCGGCGCCGTCGACCCCTACTCGACGAGCTTGCCGACCACCGAGACCTCGCGCATGAGCGCGGCGATCTCGTCCGGGATCGGGGGGATCGCCTCGCGCACCACCCCGGACTCGGGCGACCACACGAGGTTGACCTGGAGGTCGGGATCCAGGTCCGGGTAGTCGCTGCGGTTGTGGCATCCTCGGGTCTCGCGCCGCTCGAGGGCGGCCTCGAGCGTCGCGCGGGCGGCGAGCGCCGCGGACTTCAGGTCGAACGCGTGCGCGAGGTCGTGGTACCCGGCGATGTCCGGGTGCACCCCGATGTCGGCCATGCGCGCCTCGATGGCGTCGAGTTCGGCGAGGCCCTGGCGCAGGCCCTGCTCGTCGCGCACGACGCCGGCGTACTCCGTCATGACGTCACGGATCGCGCGCTGCAGGGCGCGGACGTTCTCGGTTCCGGATGCCGCCAGCAGGTCGGCGATCTCGGCCCGGGCCGTCTCGACCGACGCCGCGGAGCGCTTCTGCGCGGGCAGGGCTGCCGAGTACGCGGCGGCCGCCTGGCCGACGATGCGGCCGAAGACGAGCAGCTCGATGAGCGAGTTGCCGCCGAGGCGGTTCGCGCCGTGGAGACCGGATGAGGCCTCGCCGATCGCGTACAGGCCGGGCACGTCGGTCGAGTGATCTGACGAGTGGACCCACACGCCGCCCATCGAGTAGTGCGCCGTCGGCGCGATCTCGATCGGCTCCTCCGTGATGTCGAGCATCTGCAGCTCGAGCATCGTCTGGTACACGCGCGGAAGGCGGGTCATGATGACCTCGCGCGGCAGATGCGAGACGTCGAGCCACACACCGCCGTTCGGGGTGCCTCGCCCCTCTTTGATCTCGGTGTAGCAGGCGAGCGCGACGCAGTCGCGCGTCGACAGCTCCAGGCGCTCGGGGTCGTACTTGTGCATGAACCGCTCGCCGAGCCCGTTGCGCAGGATCCCGCCCTCTCCGCGCGCCGCCTCCGAGATGAGCGTGCCGGCGGCGTTCTCGGGCTCGATGATGCCGCTCGGGTGGAACTGCACGAGCTCGGGATCGCGCAGCCGCCCTCCGGCCTCGACGGCCAGGCGGAACGAGTCGCCGGTGTTCTCGTCGCGGCGCGACGAGGTGCGGCGCCAGATGCGGTTGTGTCCGCCGGCGGCCAGGATGACGGCATCCGCGTGGATCAGGTAGCGCGTGCCGTCTTCGAGATCGAACCCGTACGCGCCGAACACGGCGCCGCCATCGTTCACGAGGATGCGCGTGACGTACACGGTGTCGAGGATCGGCACCTGCAGCTGCGCGGCGCGGTTGATGAGGGTGCGCTGGATCTCCAACCCGGTGTAGTCGCCGGCGAACGCGGTGCGGCGGTAGGTGTGCGCGCCGAAGAAGCGCTGCGAGATGCGGCCGTCGTCCTCGCGGGCGAAGGGCATTCCGTAGCGCTCGAGGTCGTCGATGCCCTGGGCGGCGCCCTTCGTGACGACCTCGACGGTCTCGGGGTTGGCGAGCAGATAGCTCTCTTTGAGGGTGTCGGCGGCGTGCTGCTGCCAGGTGTCTTCGGGGTCCATCGTGGCAAGCGACGCGTTGATGCCGCCGGCGGCGAGCGAGGTGTGGGCGTCGGACTTCGGCCGCTTGCCGAGGGCGAGCACATCCACGCCCGCTTCGGCGAGCTCGATGGCCGCGCGCAGCCCCGAGCCGCCGGTGCCGATGACGAGGACGGTGGTGGAGAGCTGACGTTCAGTGGGGGTCACACGACGACGGTAGGTCGGTCGCTTCGATTACTCCAATGCATAATCCGAGTCAGATCGATGCGGATACGCTATCCACGTGAATCTGGAGCAGCTGAAGGCCTTCGTCGAGGTCGCGCAGGTGGGCAACTTCACCCGCGCCGCCGAACGACTCCACCTCGCGCAGCCGTCCCTCAGCAGGCAGATCACGACGCTCGAGCAGGACCTCGGCGCCGAGCTCTTCCATCGGGCCCGACGCGGCAGCACCCTCACCGTCGCCGGTGAGTCGCTGCTGCCACTGGCGCGTCGCATGCTCGCCGATGCGGACTCGGTTCGTCGCGAGCTGGCCGAACTGGCGGGACTGCAGCGCGGTCGCGTGCGCCTCGGGGCGACACCCACACTGTGCGTGAGCCTGGTCGCCGAGGTGTTCACCGCCTTTCACGCCGCCCACCCCGGCATCGAGCTGCACCTCTCGGAGCATGGCTCGCGGAGCCTTCTCGAGCGCCTCAGCGCCGGCGAGCTCGACCTCGCGCTCATCACGACGTCGGACTCCGCCGCGCCGGAGCGCTTCACGGTCGAGCCGCTGCTCGTGGAAGAGCTCGTGGTGATCTCGTCGAGCAGCGCCCCGCCGGTGGGGGACGGCGACAGCATCGGTCTCGCCGAGGTCGCCGCCCTGCCGCAGATCGTCTTCAGCTCGACGTACGATCTGCGCGCCACCACCGACGCGGCGTTCGCGGCCGCCGGCGTCGTCCCAACGGCCGTGGTCGAAGGTGCGGAGATGGATGCCGTCCTGCGATTCGTCGAGCGCGGGCTCGGGGTGGCGATCGTTCCGGCGATGGTGCTCGTCGAGCGTCCGGGTCTGAGCGCGGTGCGGCTGCGTCACCCCACGCTCACGAGGACGATCAGCGTCGCGCGACCGGCCGACATCGCGCCCACCGCGGCCGTCCGGGTGTTGCAGCGCACCATCGCACGGACCGCCGGCGAGCTCGCGGCCGCTTCGGCCGAGACGATGCGCCTGGCGGGTGTCGATCAGGGCGCCGCTCGATCGTCATCCCCGTGAGGGACCGTCACGGGACATACTCGTGACGGACGCATGGACGGAGGACGCCATGGCTCGCACGACCGGACCGCTCGACATCCGCTTCACCGCCACGCTCGGCAGAGTGCGCCCAGGCGACACCTGGACGTGCGTGCAGCTGCCCGACTCCGCCGAGATCTTCGGCACTCGCGGGCTCGTCAAGGTCGCCGGCACCGTGGACGGAGAGCCGTTCGAGGGCGCTTTCATGGCCCTCGGCGACGGCACCCACAAGCTCCCGATCGCCTCGGGCATCCGCCGGGCGATCGGCAAGACCGACGGCGACGAGGTCGAGGTCCACCTCACCGAGCGCCGGTCCTGACGAGGCGGTCGTCCTCGCGCGACGGCATCCTCTCCGAAGATCGCAAGAGTTCTCGCGGTGCTGTCGATACGGGGGCCACCCGTTCGTAACGAGGGTGAGAGCGAGACCTGACGGGTCTCGACCGATGCGAACGCGCACGCGAGGGAGCAGGATCATGAGCACCGCCTTCACCGTCGACTTCTTCTGCACGCTGGACGGCTACGGGATGGCCGAGGGCTGGCCGGGCTACTGGGGAAAGGAGGGCCCCGAGCTCATCGAGGACCGCGTGCGCACCTTCGCGCAGGATCAGGTGCTCGTGTTCGGGGCGACGACGTTCCGCGAGTTCCGCCACTTCGTCCGCGAGTACGACGAGCCGTACTACGAGCGCCTGAACGCGCTGCCGAAGATCGTCTTCTCGCAGACGCTCGAACAGCCCCTGGGCTGGCAGAACTCGACCGTGCTGCACGAAGACGCGGTGACCGCCGTCGAGCGGCTCAAGCGCACCACCGATGTGCCGATGCGCTCGCACGGCAGCATCTCGCTCAACCGCGCGCTGCTCGCCGCCGGTCTCGTCGACCGGCTCGAGGTCATGCTCTTCCCCGCGGTCACAGGCAGCGCCGGAGGGGCAGGGCTGTTCCACGAGGGCGCGGAGCTCGACCTCGACCTGGTGGAGTCCACCGTGCTCGACGGCCGCACGCAGAAGCTCGTCTACACGCCGAGGCTGCACGGCGCGATCCCCGCGGGCGTCGGACCGAAGCGACGGAACGCGGACTGAGGGCTGTCGGGCAGAGCGCGGGAGAGAAATGATACGAGCATGCAGTACCTCGTCAACGTGATCGACGGCCGCAGCAACTCCGGCACCGCCGAAGAGATGATCGCGATCGATGCCTTCAACGACAAGCTCCGGGCCGGCGGCAACTGGGTGTTCGCCGCCGGGCTCGCCGACCCGGCCGCCTCGACCGTCGTGGACGGCCGCGGTGACGAGCCGGTCTTCACCGACGGACCGTTCCTGGAGGCCAAGGAGTGGGCGGCGGGGTTCTGGATCATCGACGCCCCGGACCACGACACGGCTCTCGCCCTCATGAGTGAGGGATCGAAGGCCTGCAACCGCCGACTCGAGGTGCGTCCGCTGCTGCGGGAGTGATCCGCGCCGACGACGCGTCGCCCTGCATGACTGACGCCGTCTGCGTCCGCGAGTCAGTTGATGATCTCGCCGCGCTCGTCGGCGGCGAGCTCGGCCAGACGGTCGCGCCACTGCTGCAGCGCCTCGGGTGTCAGCCGCGTCCAGTCGAGCACCTCGCCGACGATCCGCAGCGGCTCACTGCTGCGGTATGAGCGCGTCGGATTGCCGGGGAACTTCTTGTCGGTCACGTTCGGGTCGTCCTCGAACGGACCGGTCGGCTCCACGAGGTAGACCCGCGGCTCGCCGTCGCCGGCCGCGAGCTCGGCGGCCAGCCCCGCCCCGTCGCGGAGCGCGGTGAAGTAGATGTGGTTCATCACGACCTCGGGCCGGTAGTTCGAGCGGAACCCGGCGGTCAGCAGCTCGCCCTCGTTCAGATCGGCCTTCGTGCCGTGGAAGAACGGCCCCTCGTCCAGCGGTTGCGTCACGCCGACAGCCTACGGTCGACGTCCGGGTCCCGCGGCAGAGCCTCGTCGGCGATCACATCCCCGTGCACCGGAAACCGCGTCGGCGATGTCCTCCCGTCGCGAAGGTTTCCGCGCGGATCTGTCGAAACGGCGCGCCGACGTTCGTGACAAGGGTGAGACCGCGGATCGACCGCCACTGTCGGGCGGAGCGCGGGAACGAGAGGATACGAGCATGCAGTACCTGATCAACGTGATCGACGACCCCACCACCAGGAGCACCCTCGAAGAGCGAGACGCAGTCGACGCGTTCAACGATCGACTTCAGGCCGATGGGCACTGGGTCTTCGCCGCCGGCCTCGCGGATCCGGCCGACTCGACGGTCATCGACGGCCGCGGCGACGAGCCGGTCTTCACCGACGGGCCGTTCCTCGAGGCGAAGGAGTGGACAGGGGGATTCTGGATCATCGACGCCGCCGACCTCGACGTGGCACTCGCACTGATGAGCGAAGGCTCGAAGGCGTGCAATCGCCGGCTCGAGGTGCGGCCTATCCTGTCCGAGTGACGGACGCTCACGACGCCCTCGCCCGCGCCCTCCGCGACGACTGGGCGCGGGTCGTGGCGACGCTCGCCAAACGGTTCGGGAGCCTCGACGTCGCGGAGGATGCCGCGGCCGAAGCTTTTGCGACGGCCGCCGAGCGGTGGCCGGAGGACGGCATCCCTCCCGGCCCGGGCGCGTGGCTGACCACGACGGCGACGCGCAAGGCGATCGACCACCTCCGGCGCGAGAGCAGCCGGGACGCACGGCACAGAGAGGCGCTGCTCGTGTACGACACCGACACCGAGCCTCTCGGCGTCATCGACGACGACCGGCTGCGCCTCTTCTTCGTGTGCTGCCACCCCGCACTCTCGATGGAGGCGCGCGTCGCGCTGACGCTGCGCATGGTCGGCGGCCTGACCGTGCCCGAGATCGCACGCGCCTTTCTCGTGCAGGACACCACGATGGGCGCGCGCATCACCCGGGCGAAGGCCAAGATCTCGGCCGCCGGCATCCCGTTCCGCTTCCCGGACGCCGCGGATCTGCCGGGCCGCGTCGCGGGCGTGCTGACCGTGCTGTACCTGATCTTCAACGAGGGGTACCTCGCATCCGGTGCGGACTCGGCGCCCGTCCGCGATGAGCTCACCGGCGAGGCCATTCGGCTCACCCGCCTCGTGCACGACCTGCTGCCCGAGGACGGCGAGACCGCCGGACTGCTCGCGCTCATGCTGCTGATCGATGCGCGCCGTGCGGCCCGGGTGTCGTCGGAGGGCGCGCTGATCCCGCTTCCGGAGCAGGACCGCCGCAGCTGGGATGCCGCACGCATCGCCGAAGGCCATGCCCTGGTGCGCGCGCGACTGGAGTCAGGCGTCGCGCCCGGCCGGTTCCAGCTGATGGCGGCGATCAACGCCGTTCACACCGACGGCGACGCGCCGGACTGGACGCAGATCGTCGCGCTCTACGACCAGCTGGCGCGACTCGACCCCTCGCCGCTCGTGCGCCTCGACCTCGCGGTCGCCGTCGGCCAGTGCGACGGCGCCGAACTCGGGCTCAGCCTCGTCGACGCGCTCGCGCCGGAACTGCGCGGCTACCACGCCTTCCACGCGGCACGCGCCGACCTGCTGCGTCAGGCGGGCCGGCCGGCCGACGCCCGCGAGGCGTACGACTCCGCGATCGCCCTCGCCGGGAACTCGGCCGAGATCGCGTTCCTCACGCGGCGACGCGACGAGCTGCCGCGCTGAGCCGAGGCAGGCTCACCCGCCCGCGGCCGGCGGCGTGCGCTTGGAATCGGCGAGCTCGTCGACGTGCAGCGACGACTCGTCGATCGTGCCGTTGCGGTACGCCTGGCGACCCACCATGTGCGCCGAGAGCGGCGCGGTCGCCAGCTGGATGAGCACCACCGGCACGAGGAACGCGACGACCGGCCACGACCGCAGCGACAGCGCGATCGCGAGGCAGATCAGGATCAGTCCCAGCACCTGGGGCTTCGTCGCCGCATGCAGGCGCGTGGGCACGTCACGGAAACGCAGCACGCCGATCGCGGCGGTCAGGCACAGCAGGGCGCCGATGAGGATCAGGACCAGCGCAATGACGTCGAGTGCGGCATCCATCATCGTTCCTGGTCCCTTCTCGCGACGAAGCGCGCGATCGAGATCGACCCGAACACGCCCACCGCGGCGATGATGAGCAGCACCGGCAGCGTGCGCGTGTGATGGTTGATCGCCATCTCGGCGCCCAGTACGCACATGACCTCAGTGAGCAGGACGTCGGATGCCACGGCCCGGTCGAGGATCGACGGCCCGATGACGATGCGCCACAGCGTCAGCAGCGCGGCGACGGCGAAGATCACGTAGATCGCGATCAGCATCACGTTCATCGCGAGCCTCCTCTGACGGCCGCGGAACGGGAGGTGGCGGCATCCTTCATCGCCTGCAGTTGCGCGCGCGAGCCGACGGCGCGGACGATCCGCTCCTCCCAATGGTGCACGCTCGCCCGCTGCTTCTCGACGTCGGCGTCGTCGCGGACGCCGATGACGTGCAGGTACAGGATGCGACGGTCGCGATCGGTCTCGACGATGAGAGACCCCGGAATGAGGGATGCCGTCACGCCGACGTGGGTCATGATCAGATCGTCGTCGGTCACGAGGTGCACGGCGATGATCGCCGTCCCCGGCCGACGGCGGAAGTCGAGGACCTGCCACGCGACCGTGAGCGAGCCGTGGACGACGGCGATGAGGAACTCGACCACGAACACGAATCCCCACCAGAGGTTCACGCGACCCGACAGCTCGACCGGCGGCAGGCGGAACACGCGCGTCACGATGACGGCCGCGAGAAGCCCGCTGAAGAACGCGAGCCACGTGAACTGCCCCCACAGCAGCATCCACAGCGCGATGAGCCACACGAAGAACGGCAGCTGTCGCCACGCGGTCGCCGCCGCCCGGCGGAAGCGGCTCTGAGGCAGATCGGGGCTCACGGTGCTGTCTCCTGGCTCACGGGGCCTTCTCCGTCCCGGTCGAGTCGTCCTGCAGCTGCGTGAGCGACACCGGCTGCAGCAGCGCCTCGCCGATGCGGTTGCACACGTCGTAGAGGGGCCCTGCGAACACCGTCAGCGCCACGGTGATCGCCACCATGCCGGTCGTCGCAGCGGTCATGATCTTCGGGATCACCCGGCGCTCGGTCGACACCCCGGCGGCGGGCGCGGTGCCGAGGTACGAGATGCGCGCCTCGGTCTCGGCCGAGTCCTCGTCCTCGCGCCAGAACGACAGGTTCCACGCGCGCATCAGCGCGTACAGGGTTAGCAGCGAGGTGACGATGCCGCCCACCATGAGCACGATCATGATCGGCGTGCCCACCTGCGCCGCCGCGTCGAACAGGGCGTACTTGCCGATGAAGCCCGAGAAGGGCGGCAGGCCGCCGAGGTTGATCGCGGGGATGAAGTAGAGCACGGCGATCACCGGCGCGGCCTTCATGAGCCCCTTGACGCGCAGGATCGAGGTCGATCCGGCTCTTCGCTCGACGAGGCCGACCGCGAGGAAAAGGGTCGTCTGCACCACGATGTGGTGGACCATGTAGTAGATCGTCGCGCCGATGGCCGCGGGCGTCGCGATCGCGAGCCCGAAGATCATGTAGCCGATGTGGCTCACGAGCGTGAACGACAGGATGCGTTTCAGCTCGGCCTGTGCCACCGCGCCCAGCACGCCCACGATCATCGTGGCGAGCGCGACGAACATCAGCAGCATGTTCACGTCGTTGTCGAGGAACATCTCGGTCTCGGTGCGGATGATCGCGTACACGCCGACCTTGGTCAGCAGGCCCGCGAACACCGCCGTGACCGGCGCCGGCGCGGTCGGGTACGAGTCCGGCAGCCAGAACGACAGCGGGAAGACGGCCGCCTTGATGCTGAAGGCGAGCAGCAGCATGAGGTGCAGCACGAGCTGCGTCTGCTGCGGCAGCTCGCCCATGCGCTCCGAGATCTGCACCATGTTGACGGTGCCGAGCGCGCCGTAGATCATCGCGATCGCCGCGAGGAACAGGATCGACGACACCAGCGACACCACGATGTAGACGACGCCGGTGCGGATGCGCGACTCGGTCGAGCCGAGGGTGATGAGCACGTACGACGCGACGAGCAGGATCTCGAAGCCGACATAGAGGTTGAACAGGTCGCCCGCGATGAAGGCGTTGAAGATGCCCGCGCCGAGGATGAGGTACGAGGGGTGGAAGATCGAGACGGGCGTGTCGTCGTCGCCGTCGGCGGCGCCCTGGCCGATCGAGAACAGCAGGACCGCGAGCAGCACGATGCTCGACACGACGACGAGCAGCGCCGACAGGCGGTCGACGTACAGCACGATGCCGAACGGGATCGGCCACCCGCCCACCGACACGGCGATCGGCTTGTCACCGGTGTCGACGACGTACAGCAGGATCGCCGCGATCACGAGCACGGCGGTGAGCGTCACGACCGACACCACGACCTGGGTGCGGCGGTGGCGGCCGGCGATGAGCGCGATCGCCGCGCCCAGCAGCGGCAGCGTGACCAGCAGCGGGACGAGCGCGGGGGCGATGGTCGTCAGACTCATGCGTCGCCCCCGTTCCTGTGGTCGTCTGTCGAACCGCGCTCGTCGTCGGTCTGGATGCCGGTCCTCCGGGCATCGCGGTCGCCCCGGGTGGAAGCATCCACGCCCCCGCCCTGTTCGGGGCGATCGACGGGGGCATCGTCGCGCAGTCCGGCGAAGTCGCGGGCGCCGAGGATCGTGATGGGCGCGGTGGCCGTGCCGACGAAGTCCGTGGTGGTCTCGTCGTCGGCGTCCTCGATCTCGATCTCTTCGTCGATGGCGTCCTCGGCGAGCGCACCGCGCTCGCGCACCTCGAGATCGGCCTCGTCGTCGGTCACGGTGTCGGCCTGGCCGAGCTGCCACGAGCGGTAGATGAGGGCGAGCAGGAACGCCGAGACGGCGAACGTGATGACGATGGCGGTGAGGGTGAGCGCCTGGGGCAGCGGGTCGGACATGTCTTCGACGTCCTCGGCCGCGCCGAAGAACGGCGCCACGCCGGGCGCGCCCATCACGATCAGCAGCAGGAGGTTGGTCGCGTTGCCCAGCAGCAGGAACCCGATGAGCACGCGCGTCAGGCTGCGCTCGAGCATCGCGTACACGCCGCACGCGAACAGCACGGCCATCACGATGATGAGGATGAGCGACACGTTCACGGCACGCTCACCTCCTCCTGCTGCGATCCCGGTCCCTGAGCCTGTCGAAGGGCTTGCGCCTGACGGTCGACCTCGGCGCCGAGGCTGCGCAGCACATCGAGCACGAGGCCGATGACCACGAGATACACGCCGATGTCGAACAGCGTCGACGTGACGAACTCGATGTGGCCGAGCACCGGCACGGTGCCCTCCCAGAAGTAGCTCGTGAGGGGCTGGTCACCGAAGAACACCGGCACCACCGCGCACGCGACCGCGATCGTCATGCCGGTGCCGAGCAGGCGCCCGGCGTCGGTGGGCGCCGCGGCGCCGAGCTCGTAGCGGCCCCCTGCGATATACCGCATGACCAGGGCCATTCCTGCGACGAGACCGCCGGCGAAACCGCCACCGGGCAGGTTGTGCCCGGCGAACAGCAGGTACAGCGACACGATGATGATCGTGTGGAAGAGGATCCGCACGATCACCTCGAGCATGATCGAGCGGTTCTCGGGCCGCACACGCTGGCCTCCGACGAGCCACGCCATGGGGCCCCCGCCCGTGCCGCGCGGCTTGACGCCCTCATCGGTCTCGACGAGCGGCCGTCGCGTGCGGATGGCGCCGGTCGGCAGCGATGAGATGGCGCGCGAGAGCGTATCGGCACGGTGCGTGACGAAGACGAGGGATGCCACGCCCGTCGCCGCGAGGATCAGGACCGACAGCTCGCCCATGGTGTCCCAGCCGCGCAGGTCGACGAGCGCCACGTTCACGACGTTCTTGCCGTGGCCGAGCTCGTAGGCGAGCTGGGGGAAGCGCTCCGAGATCGGCTTCTCGACACGGGCGCTCGTGGCCACGACGGCGACCACGGCCATGGTGAGGCCGACGGCGGCGCCCAGCACCGCGCGCGCGACGGGCCACACCGACGCGTTGTGCTCGCCCATGCGCGACGGGATGCGGCGCAGCACCAGCGCGAACGCCACGAGGGTCACCGTCTCGACGAGGATCTGCGTGAGGGCGAGGTCGGGCGCCCCGCTCGTCGCGAAGAGCAGCACCATGCCCAGGCCCGTCACCGACACGAGCACCACGCCCGTGTAACGCTTGCGGGCGCGGATCGCGATCAGCCCCGCGGCGATCATCAGCGGCGCGACGAACAGCTGCATCGGAGACTGGAACGCGTCCAGCTGCGCGCGCCACTGGTCGCTCGCCAGCAGGGCGGTCGCCTCGGCGGCGACGAAGACGACGAAGATCGTGCCGACGTACACGGGCAGCGAGCCGCGCTGCGTGAGACTCGTCGTCACGACCGAGAGGCGGGCGATGACGCGCAGGGCACCGTTGTAGGCGTCGGACGCGGTGAAGGGCAGCAGGCGCTTGGCAGGCCGCCAGCCGCGCGTCAGCCAGAAGACGACGGCACCGAGGGCGATCGAGGCGAGCGAGATCCACAGTGCCGGCTCCAGCCCGTGCCACAGGGCGAGATGTGCGGTGTGCTCGGGTGCCGGGACGCCGGGGGTCGACCCCGGCGCGGTGTCGGCGTACGGCGAGAACGCCTTGTCGAGCCACGGTGCCGCGAACCCTGCGACCAGGGTGAGCCCCGACAGCACGATCGGCGCGACGAGGAACCCGATCGGCGGGTCGGGCCACTCGGTGTCGGGCAGCCGATCGCCGGCCTTGTCGCGCTTCGTCCAGAACGCGCCCCAGATGAAGCGGATGCCGTAGCCCGCGGTGAGCACCGAGCCGAGCGCGATGCCCACGAGCGCGACGATGCCCCACACCGCCCCGCCCAGCGCCTCGTGCAGGAGGGCGGCTAGCGCCCCCTCTTTGGCCACGAACCCGATCGTGGGGATCACGCCGACCATCGACGCCACGGCGATGATCGAGAAGGTCGCCATGACGGGCGCCTGTCGTCCGACCCCCGAGAGCTCGGTCAGGTCTCGCGTCGACAGCTGACGGTCGATGACACCCACGACGAGGAACAGCGCCGACTTGAAGAGCGCATGGCTCAGCAGCAGGGCGAGACCCGCGAGGGCGGCATCCCTCGTCCCGTACCCGAGCACCACCGTGAGCATGCCGAGCTGGCTCACGGTGCCGAAGGCCAGCACGCGCTTGAGGTCGGTCTCGCGCAGCGCCTGGAACCCGCCCAGCAGCATCGTGAAGACGCCGAGCGCGACCACGATCGGCCGCCACGGTGCGGAGATCGCGAACACCGGCGCGAAACGCGCGATCAAGTAGATGCCCGCCTTCACCATCGCGGCGGCGTGGAGGTACGCGCTGACCGGCGTCGGTGCGGCCATCGCACCGGGAAGCCAGAAGTGGAACGGGAAGATCGCGGACTTGCTGAGCGCGCCGACGAGGATCATCACGAGGGCGGCGTCCACGACGGCGCCGGTCGGGGCATCAGCGAGGATCTGCGAGATGCTCGAGGTTCCGGCATCCACCACCAGCAGCACGACGCCGATCAGCATCACGAGCCCGCCGAGGGTCGTGACCAGCAGCGCCTGCAGCGCCGCACGACGACTGGCGGCGCGTCCGTTGTAATACCCGATGAGCAGGTACGACAGAACGCTCGTGATCTCCCAGAACATCACCAGCACGACCAGGTCGTCGGTGAGCACGAGCCCGTACATCGCGCCGGCGAACGCCAGCAGCACGGCCGCGAACTGGCCCAGGTTCTCGCGCTTGCCGCGGAAGTACCAGCGGCAGTAGATCATCACGAGCGCACCGACGCCCGTGACCACCAGCGTCATCAGCCACGACAGCGTGTCCATGCGCATCGACAGGTCGATGCCCAGCGACGGGATCCAGGCGTATGTCTCGAACGGAATATCCCCCGCCATGACGACGGGAGTCAGCACGGCCGCGTGGACGAAGCCGGCGATCGGCAGGATCGCGGCGAGGTAGAAAGCCCTCGCGCCGATGCGCGACACGAACCACGGGAGCAGGATCGGAAGGACCGCGAACGCGCCGAGCACGAGGAGCATCCATGGCCTCCTCGGGGTCGTCGGCCGGCGGGCGTCCGGGCAGGACGGCGGACCATGGCGATCGGGGTGTCTCCCCCATCCTACGGCTCCTACCGTCCCCCCTCCCCCGATCTTCTCGCCCACCCCCACCGTTCATCCGTCACAGATGTACGCCGTTTTGGCGATTGCGCGTACATCTGTGACGGATGAACTGGGGGTTGTCGGGCGCGGGCAACCGACGCAACGCCCGGGCGCTGAGCGATCGGCGGCGAGATGATGCGGGATGCCGGCGGCCCCGGCCGTGACAGAGTGTCAGGGTGAGCGGCAGTGAGACCCGGCGACGCGGCGAGGTGCCGAGATGGGGCAGGGAGCTGCTCGGCTGGACCGTCGCCGCCGCCATCGCGATCGCCGCCGTGGCGGTGGTCGCGGCATCCCCGAGGTCGGAGCTGCTGTTTCGCGATGGCGACTCTCTCGTCACGACTCTCGTCGTGCACTCGCTCGCGATCGGCCAGCCCCAGGACTGGGCGATGTCGTCGGTGCTGTTCCTTCCCGAGATCGCCGTGCTGTGGATGCTGTCGCTGCTCGGTCTCGGCATCAACGCGACTCTCGCCCTCGCCGGCGTGGTCAACGTGCTCGCCCTCTACGGCGCACTGCGGGTCGCCGCGGGATCGGCGCTGCGCGCTCGGGCTCCCATCGCCGGCGCGCTGCTCGGGCTGACCGGGTTCGCGCTGCTCGCAGCCACCGAGGGCTCGGCATCGCGAGACGCGCTCGAACTGGCGTCGCTGCTCACGACCACGACCTATTACAGCGCGACAGTCGTCGCAGCCGTGCTGGGGGTGGGGCTCGCACGACGCGCGATCGACCGAAACGATGTTTCACGTGGAACGCCCGTGGCGTGGGGGCTCGTGGTCACGCTAGCGCTCGTGGCGGCAGCATCCGTCCTCACCAATCCGCTGTTCGCGGCCTGGGCGACGGTGCCGCTCGGCGCGGTGCTGGTCGTCGTCGCCTGGCGGCGCGCGGACGTGTGGTGGATGGCGGGCGCGCTCGTCACCGGATCGATCATCGGCTATCTCGCGAGGATGCCTCTCGCCCACCTCATCGCCAACACCGGCGCCGGATACATCGACCCCTCGCAGTGGCGCGCGTCGCTCGACTACTACGGCGTGCTGCTCGCGGACCGGTGGAGCGCACCGTGGGGCGCGGCATCACTCCTTCTCATCGGAGCGCTGTGGGCGGGCAGCATCGCCGTCACCCGGCAGCTCGCGGCGCGGCGCCGAGTCGGCGCGGCGATCGTGGCCGCGTGCGGCTGGGTCATGCCGCTGCTCGTGATCGTCGGCGCCGTCGTCCTCGGCACGCACGCGGCGCGCTACCTGCAGCCGGCGGTCTTCGCGCCGCTGCTGACCCTCACGGTGCTGCCCGCACTGCTGCCCGACCGGCTCACGGTGACCAGGCTCGTCCCGGCCGTGGGCACCGCGGCCGTGGCTCTCGTCGCGGCCGCGGGCCTCGGCATCCCCTCCCTCGTCGCCGCCGCGACGGCACCCGACGCCGACCTGGACTGCGTCGTGCGGTGGACCGAGGACTCGGGGCGCACCGGAGGCGGGCAGTTCTGGACGGTCCGGCTGCCCAAGACGCATCTCGCCGACCCGCGCGGACTGGTGCAGCTCGATCATCAGCTGCGCGGCTACGCGTGGCTGATGAACCGCGACGACTTCGCGGTCGGCGAGGTGTCGTTCCTCGTGATGGATGACCAGTCCCCCGCGTTCGAGCTGCCCGCCGGGGTGTCGCTGTCCGACGCCGAGATGACCGCCTGCGGCCGCTACACGATCGCGGACTTCGGCGACCGCACCCTGCCGATCGGCCCGTTGCGGTCGTGATGCTCGTGGTCGGACCGGGCCACGCACACGACATTCGCGTATCGGGTTCTACCCACCCGGTCGTTGAGCGACACTTCGGCTCGCTTCGCTCGCTCAGTGCAGGTCTCCGCGAGACGAAACGCCGCAACGGAGATGCGCGAGGCGCGGGGACGACCGCGGGTCACTCGGGGGCGGGACCGGACGTGTTGCCCTCGCGGAACGTGCAGGTGAAGCGGATGGATGCCGCCGGCCGGCCTTCCAGCATGGCCGCGACCGCGGCACCCGCGGCACGGCCCTTGTCGGTGGCGGGCTGCACGGCGGTGGTGAGCTCATACGGCGCCAGTCCGTCCACGACGATCCCGTCGAAGCCGGTGACGCTGACGTCCTCGGGCACGCGCAGGCCCGCCTCTTCGGCGGCGCGGATGACGCCGGCCGCGAGCAGGTCGCTCTGCGCGAGCACAGCGGTGGGTCGGCGTTCGGGGTCGGCGAAGATCTCGCGGCCGGCCGCGAGGCCCTCGTCGATGAAACTGCCGGCGGCGGCGTACGCGGGGGCGTCGGAGAACACGTCGAGCGCTCCGGCCAGCCGTTCCCGTGTGACGTCGACGGTGATCGCGGTGTCGTCGCCGATCCAGCCGCGCTCCCAGTCCACGCGCACCGGCAGTGTGACCACGGCGACCCGCCGATGGCCGAGTGCGCGCAGGTGGCTGGCCAGCTGACGCTGCGCCTCGCGGTTGTCGAGGTCGATGCGCGGCACGTCGCCGCCCGCGTCGCCCTCGATGACCACCACCGGTATGCCGCGGGCCTTCACCGTCTCGAGCGATTCGCGCAGCATGCCGCTGCACCCGATGAGCACGGCGGCGTCGAGCGGCGCGGTGGTGAGCGAGGGGCCGGCGGCCTGTGCGGCATCGCTCCCGGCGGGCTCGTGGTCGCGCAGCAGCAGCAGTCCCGCGCCGAGCGGTGTGACGGCGTCGGCGAGGCCGTCCATCATCAGCGTCTTCACCGGATCGAGGAACGCCTGACCGAGGTGCTCCTCGAACACGACGCCGACGATCCCCGACCGGCCACGGCGCAGCGACGCGGCGCGCGGATCCGGGCCGGTGTAACCGAGCGTGGCAGCCGCGTCGAGCACGCGGCGGCGCGTGGCATCCGACACCGGGGTCTTGCCGCTGAACACCACCGAGGCGGTCGACGGCGAGACGCCGGCCTCGCGGGCGACGTCCGAGATCGTGGCACGGCGAGTGCCGGTGTCGTGACGGCTCATGTCGTCCTGATCGTAGCCCGTGCCCGGCATCCGGTCGAATCGATTCGGTACAGTGTCCGGATGGACACCGCGCTCACCCGTACCCAGCTCGTGCGCTGGCGTGCCGCGATCTTCACGATCTTCTTCGTCACCGGTCTCGGCTTCGCTTCGTGGGCGTCACGTCTTCCTGCCGTCAAGGACGACCTCGGCATCAACGACCTGCAGCTCGGTGTCCTGCTGTTCGTCAGCGGCGCCGCGTCGATCGTCGGCCTGTCGCTCGCCAACGTGATCGTCGCCCGCTGGGGCGCGCGTCGCGGCATGCTCGTGACGATCATCACGTTCGGTGCGGGCGGTCTGGTCGCCGGCCTCGGTGTGCAGTTCCTGCACTCCTATGCCGTGGTGTGCATCGCGATGGTGCTGATGGGCATCGGCATGAGCGCCACCGACGTCATGATGAACGTCGAGGCGGCCGCGGTCGAGCAGTCCTTCGAGAAGACGCTCATGCCGCTCTTCCACGCCTTCTTCAGCCTCGGCACCGTCGCCGGCGCCGGCATCGGCATCGCGATGGCCGCCTTGGACGTCGGCGTCGCCTGGCACCTGTGGGGGGCCGCCGCCCTCGTGCTGATCGCCGGGCTGTTCTCGCTGACCGCGGTTCCGACGCGCGAGATCGTGCACGACGACCCCACGACCACGACGAGCCGCCGCGAGCGCTTCGCCGAACTGCTGTCGGTCTGGCGCGACCCGCGCACCTACGCGATCGGCGCCATCATGCTCGGCATGGCCTTCGCCGAGGGCAGCGCGAACGACTGGCTCACGATCGCGATGGTCGACGGCCATGGCGAGAGTCAGACGACGGGCGCGATCGCCCTGACGGTGTTCTCCGTCGCGATGACGGTGTTCCGCATCCTGGGCGGTCCGCTCGTGGACCGACTCGGCCGCGTCTGGACCCTTCGTCTGCTCTCCGTCGCCGCCGGCGTCGGCCTGATCATGTTCATCCTGGCGCCGTCGCTGCCCATCGCCTTCATCGGCATCGCACTGTGGGGCGCAGGCGCGTCGCTCGGCTTCCCGCTCGGCATGTCTGCCGCCGCCGACGACCCGAAGAAGGCGGCCGCGTCGGTGTCGGCCGCGGCGACGATCGGCTACCTGGCGTTCCTGTGCGGACCGCCGGTGCTCGGCTGGATCAGCCATCAGATCGGCATCCTCGGCACCCTCTGGATCATCGTCGGCCTGATCGCCATGTCGGGCCTCGCCTCGGGCGCGGCCAAGCCGATCGCCGGCTCGAAGGTCGGCGTCGGCCACCACTGACCCGGGCGTCCGCGCGGCCTCGGCCGCCGGCATCCTCACCCCCTGAGCTGCTCGCCGAACCAGGGGATCTGCGCCGAGCCAGGTGACACATCCCCCGGTCTCGGCCGGAATCCCCTGCCTCGACGCGACCTGGCGGGGCCCCCGGCGCTCACCCCCGCGGGTGATGCCCGCCGTCGTGCCCGCATGCCAGCATGGAGGGATGCCGCCGGCCACGGATCACGTCGCCTCACGGCCCGCGCACCGCACGCTCGACGCGGGGCTGGTCACCGCACTCGTCGTGCTCGTGGTGCTGCTGCCGGTGAGCCTCGCCGCCCTCGCTGCGGCGGACCCCCCGCTCGACGCCGGGACCACGGTGATGCTGGCCGGGTGCTTCATCGCACTGCACGCGGCGTCGCTCGTCGCGTTGCGGTTCCCCGTCGCAGCGTTCGCGGCGGCGAGCCTCGTCATGCTCGCACTCGTCGTGGTGCCGAGCGCTCGGGGCGCGGCGGGCGCCATGTATCCGTCGTCGATCGCGTACCTGCTCTGCCTGACGCAGCTCGCCGTGCGCACGCCGCCGCGCCTGTCGATCCCCGGGCTCGTGACCGGCGTGATCGGCGCCGGCCTCGTCGCACTGCTCGAGCCCGCGTTCGGCCGGGGTTCGGACGCCGACGTCGCGCTGCTGCGGCTCGGCGCGTTCCTGGGGCTCTCGGCGGCCGTGGTGGCGGCATGGGCCGTCGGTCTGCTGCTGCGCGTGCGCGCCGCGCGCGTGGAGGAGCAGACCCGGCGCCGCGTCGAACAGGCGATCGCCGATGAGCGTCTGCGCATCAGCGGAGAGCTGCACGACGTCGTCGCACACGCCATGACGGTGATGATGGCGCAGTCCGAGGCGGCGCGCGCGATGATGCCCACACGCCCCGATGACAGCGACCGCGCTCTCGAGGTCGTCGCCCGCACCGGGCGGGATGCCCTGCGCGGCATGCGTGCGATCGTCGCCGCCGACGGCGGTGCTCCGCTCGCCCCGCAGCCCACCCCCGCTGCGCTCGACGAGCTCGTGTCGTCGGTGCGGGGACCCGCGTGCGAGGCGACGCTCACCGAGAGCGGGTCCCGGCGCGAGCTCACGCCGGCCGTCGCCCTCGCGCTGCATCACACCGTGCGAGAGGCGCTCACGAACGCCGTGCGCCACACCATCCCGCCGGTGCGGATCGACGTGACCCTCGATTGGGGCGAAACCCTGGTCGTGCGGATCGCCGACGACGGCGGCGCCGGCGGCGCGGCGTTCGACCTCGGCGCCGGAACCGGCCTCATCGGTCTCGCGGAACGGGTGCGGCTCGCGGGCGGGTCGTTCGCGGCAGGACCCGGGATGCCGCACGGCTGGGTCGTCCGTGCCGAGCTGC
Source organism: Microbacterium helvum (assembly GCF_014779795.1). Lineage (GTDB taxonomy): Bacteria > Actinomycetota > Actinomycetes > Actinomycetales > Microbacteriaceae > Microbacterium > Microbacterium helvum. The sequence goes on along the minus strand of NZ_JACXZS010000003.1, from coordinate 17,631 downwards.
CCGCGGCATCCATCGACGAAGGAGGCGGCTCATGACCCTGCACGTGCTGCTGGTGGACGACCAGGAGCTGTTCCGCGAAGCCGTCGCGGTCACGCTCGCATACGACCCGCGGATCGCCGACGTGGCGACGGCGGCCTCGGCCCGCGAGGGCATCGAGCACGTGCGGGCGCACGCGGTCGACGTGGTGCTCATGGACATCCGCCTGCCCGGCATGGACGGCATCGAGGCGACCCGCGAGATCCTGCGGCTGCGCCCGTCGACGCGCGTGCTCATGCTCACGACGTTCGACCTCGACGCGTACGTGGTCCAGGCGATCCGCGCGGGCGCCAGCGGATTCCTCACCAAGGACGCGAGCCCTGCCGCGCTGGGCGATGCGGTCGTCGCGGTCGCCTCGGGCGACGCCGCGATGTCGCCGGGAGCGACGTCGGCGCTTCTCGGCTTCGTGCGCGAGGGCGCGGCGCCCGCCGATCCGGCGGCCGCGCTGTCAGGTCTCAGCGCCCGCGAGCAGGAGGTCGCCCGCGCCCTCGCCGCCGGCGCCTCGAACGGTGCCATCGCGCACGAGCTGTTCCTGTCCGAGAACACGGTCAAGTCGCACGTCAAGGCGATCCTCGCGAAGCTGGGGCTGCCTGACCGGGTGCATGTCGTGATCTGGGCGTACGAGAACGGCGTGCTGCGGCCGGGTCGGTGAATCACCCGCACGGGTGACCCGCAGCCCCTCGCGCGAGGGGCGCGCAAGGGCCGCAGCGACGCATACCGTTTCGGGCATGAACCCTCGAACACGCTCCGTCTTGTTGGTGCTCGCCGCGATCGGCGGCCTGCTCGTCGCACTCCTCGGCGCGCTGCAGCTGTTCGCACCCGAGGTCGTCGCGGACGGCCTGCCGCCCAGCCTCGTCGCCGTCTGGCTCGGGATGCCGGCGGCCGGTGCGATCGCGATCGCCGCGGGTCTCGCGGCTCTGACCGTCGCCTTGCCCGCGCTGCGATCGCGGAGCCGGGCGGCGTCGCGGCGTTCCCGCACCCTGTCGACGGTCGCCTCGCTCGTCGTCGCGCTCGCGGTCGCCGCCCTCACTCCCGGCGGCACCATCCCGGTCGCCGGCTACACGTTCGTGCTGGTCGTCGCTGCGGGGATCGTCGCCTCGCTCGTGCTGCTGCTGATCCGGCGGCCCGTCATCGGGCTCGTCGTCATCGTGGTGGTGGCCGCGGCCGTCGTGCTCGTCTCGCTGCGCCTGCCGCTCGGCACGTTCGCGCCCATGGTGCTCGGCCGGCTGGCGACGAGCGTGACCTTCATGATCGTCGCCGCCGCGCACCTCGTCACCGCGGCGGCGCTCGTCGCGTGGACGGTCGGCGCGCCGACCGCCGGTGGCCGGTGCGACGCGTGGCTGCGGCGCCGGCGCCGGCTGATCACGGTGCTCGCCGCCCTGTGCGCGCTCCCCTATGTGGCGCTGCGCGCGACGTGGCTGACCCCGTGGCCCCTCTTCGCCCCGGCCGACATCGCCGATCACCCCGACATGCTCATGACGGGGCTGCTGCTCGGCAGCGCGATGCTCACGGGCGGATTCCTGACGCTCAGCCTGGTGCTTCCCTGGGCCGACCGCTTCCCGAGGTGGCTGGGCCTCATCGGCGGCCGCCCGGTGCCCGTCGCCCTCGCCGTGATCCCCGCGAGCGTCGTCGCCGTCCTGTTCACCGCCGGAGGCGTCGAACTCATCGTCTCGATGGCGGGCGCGTTCGGCGCCCTCGAAGCAGCGCTGATCTTCCCGTTCTGGCTGTGGGGTCCGCTCCTGGTCGCCGCGATCCGCGGATACGCGCTGCATCGCGCGGCGCCGTTCGCCGCACCGCGGCGCGACGCGACCTTGGGCGACGATCGGCCGCGAGCCGCGGCATCCACGATCCCCGATGCGGTGTGACACGAGCCCCGCCCGGGCCGGCCACGGCCCGGGCTAGGCTCTTCGGGTGCGTCTCGTCATCGCCCGCTGCTCCGTCGATTACACCGGGCGGCTCAACGCCCACCTGCCGCTGGCGACACGCCTGCTGGTGCACAAGGGCGACGGCTCGCTGCTGGTGCATTCCGACGGCGGGTCGTACAAGCCGCTCAACTGGATGAGCCCGCCCTGCCGGCTGGATGTCGAGGTGCCCGACGAGGAGTCCGCCTCGGCCGGGGTGCTCGAGCACTGGCGCGTCACCCACGCCAAGACCGGCGACGCCCTGCTGGTGCGCATCTACGAGGTGCTGCACGACTCGTCGCACGAGCTCGGCATCGACCCGGGCCTGCAGAAGGACGGCGTCGAGGCGGACCTGCAGCGGCTGCTCGCCGAGCAGGTCGATGTGATCGGCGAGAATCTGACGCTCGTGCGGCGTGAGTTCCCGACCGCGATCGGCCCGGTCGATCTGCTGCTGCGCGATCCCGCCGGCGGCACGATCGCCGTCGAGGTCAAGCGCCGCGGCGACATCGACGGCGTCGAGCAGCTCACCCGCTACCTCGAGCTGCTCGGCCGCGATCCGCACCTCGCACCCGTGACGGGAGTGTTCGCCGCGCAGGAGATCAAGCCGCAGGCCAAGGTGCTCGCCGCCGATCGCGGCATCCGCTGCGTCACGCTGGACTACGAGGGCATGAAGGGCATCGAGTCCGGCGCTCCGCGCCTGTTCTGACACGACCGGCGCCACTTTCGTGTTGCGGCGCCACTTTCGTGTTGCGGCGCCACCGATCTGGTGCGCCTCAACAGGAATCTGCAGCCGTTCGCGCGAGCGTGCGCCCGAGGCGCCGGGCGCGAGACGACCTCGGGCCGCGGGTGCACCGGTCCGTCTCGGAGCGACGGTCGGGCTCGGCTTAGGCTGGAGGGCATGCCGAGCCGATCTCCGTGGACATGCATCCTGTGGGACGTCGACGGGACGATCGTGGACGCGTCCGACGGGATCCTGCGCCGCCTCACCATCGCGCTGGATCACTTCGGCAAGCGCCCTCCGACGCGCGCCGAGCTCGTGCACTGGATCGGGCCGCCGATGTTCGAGTCGTTCCAGGTCAACGTCGGCATGACCCCGGAAGAGGCCGCCGAGGCGGTCCGCTTCTACCGCGGGCTCAACAAGATCGACGGCTACGCGACCGGCGCGAAGCTCTTCCCCGGCGTCGGGGACCTGATCCGGGATGCCGCGGCCGCCGGCATCCCGCAGGCGACCGCCAGCTCCAAGCCCGAAGTGCAGGTGGTCGCGCTCATGGAGCACTTCGACCTGACGACCTCGTTCACCGCGATCGTCGGCGCCTCGCCCGACGAGAAGACCCTGAGCAGCAAGTCGGATGTGATCGCCGAGGCGCTGCGCCGCCTGCAGGCCGCCGGCGTCGACACGAGCCGCCCGGTGCTCGTCGGCGACCGCCATCACGATGTCGAGGGCGCGGTCGAGCACGGCGTGCCGGTGATCTTCGTACGGTGGGGCTTCAGCTGGCCGCATGAGGCCGAGGGCGCGCAGGCCGTCGTCGACGACGTGGATCAGCTGCGCGCCCTGCTGCTGTTCGGCGAACCCGCGGTGACGCCCGACGGTGCCGATGACTGATCCCGCCGCCACGCTCTTCGGCTGGCTGGCGCCGGCCGGGGTCGTGTTCGGCGTCACGGCGATCGCGATCGCCGTGCTCGTGTGGGCGGTGCGCCGCGCACGACGGTCGCCCCGGGCCCGGGCGGCGGCCGAGCGGGCGCGCACCCGCGCAGGCAGTGCTCTCGTGAGGCTCGACGACGAGGTCGGCGAGCTCGAACTCGAGGTCGGTCTGTCGGGGGCGCTGTACGGCGGCGACGCCCCGGCGTCGCTGCGGAGGGCGCGGATGACCGCGCAGCACGTGCGCGACGACGCCTTCGACGAGTACCGCGCGATCAGCGCGCCCGGTGTCGCGCCCGCCGAGATCCGGCACGTCGCCGCCCGCATCGAGCGCCGCACCGGCGAGGCGCTCGGCGTCGTCGCGGCCGCACGCGCCGAGCACGGCGCGTGGGTGCGCGCCAATGTGTCGGCGGCCGGCCAGATCGAGGCTGCCCGCCGACGCCTCAGCGATCTGCGGGCGTCCATGGGAGACCCGGCCGCGCTCGTCGCCGAGCTGTCGTCGCGGTTCGCGGAGGACGAGTGGCGCGATGCCTCTCAGTCCGCACGCGCCGCCCTCGCCGAGGTGGCCGAGGCGACCCGGCTGCTCGACGAGGCTGCCGCGCGCGCCGGCGACCCGTCGCTGAGCGCGCTGCCCGATCTCGCCGCCGCCGAGCGGTCGCTGCGCAAGGCCGAGGCCGACGCCCGTCACCTCGAAGAGACCCACCGGCTCGTGCTGCAGGCCGCGCAGGCAGTGCCTGCCGAGATCGCGGCGGCGCGTGCGGCGCTCGCCTCGGCCTCGCACACGCGCGACCACCTCGACCCCGCCGATGCGGAGCGGCTCGGTGCCGAGCTGCGCGCCGTGGATGCGGAGCTGAACCGGATCGAAGGGGATGCCGCACGCCGGCCCACGCGGACCGTCGACGCCATCGCACGCCTGCGCGGCCGGCTGGATCTCGCGCTCGGCGACGCCCGGACGGCGCAGCAGCGCCTGCGCGGAGCCCGGACCGCGCTGCCGGGCACCATCGCGGCCGCACGCGGCGCGATCGCGCAGGCCGAGGCATCCCTCACCCATTCGCGGGCCGGCGCCGACGCTCGGTCGAGGCTGCAGTCGGCGCAGCACGAGCTCGCCCAGGCCCGCCAGACGACCGACCCGGTGGCCGCGATCGATGCCGCGCGCCGCGCCCTGCGCGACGCCGAGGACGCCAAGGCGCTGTCCGACTACGCGCGGCTCGCGGGCTCCGGCAGCTGAGGGGTCAGGGCGCGGATCAGGGCGCCGGGTTGGGCTGCAGGGTCACGGTCGTCCGCTGCTGCCGCCCGTCGCGGACGAACTCGACCTCCACCTCGTCGCCGGCAGCGGCGGTGACCGCCACCCTCGCGACGGTCACCTCGGTCGGCGACGCGTGGCCGTCGAGTCGGGTGATGAGATCGCCGGCCTGCAGCCCCGCGACGTCGGCGGAGCCGCCGGGAACGGTGCCTGTGACCACCACGCCGGGTGGGACACCGAACTGCGCCGCGGCGGCCGCAGACAGCGTCGCGGTCGTCATGCCGAACGAGGGATGGTCGACGCGCCCGTTGTCGATGAGCTCGTCCGTGATGGCGCGCACGGTGTCGGCGGGCACGGCGAACCCGATGCCCACGCTTCCGACGCCGCCGACGCCCTCGGAGTTCGGGACGGTCGAGATCGCGGTGTTGATGCCGACGAGGCGGCCGTCGCAGTCCACGAGCGCTCCGCCGGAGTTGCCCGGGTTGATGGCCGCGTCCGTCTGCACCATCCCCGTGATCACCGTCGTCCCCTCGCTGGTCGGAAGGGTGACCGATCGGCCGAGAGCGCTGACGATCCCCGCGGTGACGGTGTTGCTGAGGCCCAGCGGAGCGCCGAGGGCGACGACCGGCTGGCCGATGTCGAGCTCGTCGGACGGTGCGAACGCGAGCGGCTGAAGGGCGCCGTCCCGCTCGACGCGCAGGACGGCGAGGTCGGTCTGCGGGTCGCGCCCGACGATCTCTGCGCGAAGAATCTCGCCGTCCATCAGCGTCACCCGGACCGCTCCGCTGGGCAGCGCCGGCGTCAGCACGTGGTCGTTGGTGACGATGAGGCCGTCCGCGGTGAGCACGGCGCCGCTGCCGCTGCCGCTGCCTCGCGCACTGGACGCGTGGATGGTCACGATCGACGGGAGGCCCGCGGACGCGACCCGTACGGCATCGCAGGATCCGCCGGGGGCCGCGACCACCGACGAGACCCCGAAGCCGGCGAGTCCTCCGATGATCGCCGCGCCGACGGCGACGCCCGCGATCACGACGGCCGGACGCCGCCACCACGAAGTGGATGCCGTCGGCGCGACACTCCGATCCTCAGCGGCCGGCTCGCCGTCGTCCGCCTCGTCGTCCGACACGGTGGGTGTTCCCGGATCGGCCATGCGTCCACGCTCCTTCATGAGCCGGGCTCGATGCCCACCTCAGCGTAGGGACCCGTGCACCCCGTCGCGCGGGGATCCCGCGCCGTCCGCCGTCAGAGCGGAAGCAGCAGCGGGACCAGCAGCACGCTGACGACGAGCGTGAGGAGGGTGAACGGCGTTCCGATCCTGACGAAGTCCGCGAACCGGTAGCGCCCGGGCTCGACGACGAGCGTGTTCACCGGCGACGAGACCGGCGTCATGAACGCCGACGAGGCGGCGAGCGCCACCATCATCGCGAACGGCAGCGGCGAGACGCCGAGGTGGGCGGCGGTCGAGATCGCGATCGGCGCCATCAGCACCGCGGTCGCCGTGTTCGAGACGAAGAGCCCGATGACGGCGGTCAGCACGAAGATCCCGCCCAGCAGCACGGTCGGACCGGCGCCGCCCAGCAATGCCAGCAGCCCGTCCACGACCAGGTCGACGCCGCCGGTGCGCTCGAGTGCGAGCGCGAACGGCAGCATGCCCACGATCAGCAGCAGCGTCGGCCAGTGGATCGCACGGTACGCGCTGCCCATGTCGACGCAGCGGAAGACGCCCATCAGCAGACAGGCGATCAGGGCGGCGATCACGTTCGGCACGATGCCGGTCACCATCAGCACGACCATGACCAGCACGCTGCCGATCGCGAACACGGCCTGGTTGGCGGCCGGCGCGACCTCGGCCGACTCCGCCGGCAGATCGAGCAGGATGTAGTCGCGCGCCGTGCCGCCCAGCCGCTGGATCGCCGGCCACGAGCCCGTGACCAGCACGGTGTCTCCGGCCGCGAGGCGCACGTCGGCGTAGTCGCCCTCGACGGTGCGTCCGCGATGGCGGACGCCGACAGCCTCGACGCCGTGGTCGCTCGCGAGCCGCAGCGTGCGCACGCTGCGGCCGATGGCCGCCGAGTCCGGGGCGATCAGCACCTCAGCGAGCCCGACCTGGCGCGAGTACTCGTCGAAGAACCCCTCGGTCATCTTGAGGCGCTCCAGCCGCAGTCGCCGGGCGGCGTCGGACGACACCCCCACGTCCACGAACAGGACGTCCCCCTTGGCGACCACGACGTCGTCGGCCGTCAGATGCACGGTGCGCCGGAACAGCCGCGACCGCTCGATCATCAGCACCGTGGCGCGCAGCCCGTCGCCCAGCTCGACGTCGGCCAGCGGCATCCCGATCAGGGGCGATCCGGCCGCCACCCGGTAGCGATGCGTACGCGCATCGACGTGATAGTCGGCCATCAGGCTGCCGAACGTCCGCCGCGCGGCGTCCGGACCTGCGGCCTCACCGCCCAGGAACCTGCGCGCGAGGAGCATGTAGCCGATGCCCAGTGCGAGGATCACCAGACCGAACGGGGTGATCGAGAAGAAGCCGAAGCCCTCGAGGCCGGCGCGCTGCAGCTCGGCATCGATCACCAGGTTCGGGGTGGTCGCGATGAGGGTCAGCATGCCGCTGATCAGGCCGGCGAAGCTGAGCGGCATCATGAGCATGCGCGTCGATACGCCGGTGCGGGCCGCGATGCTCACCGCCACCGGGATGAAGATCGCCACGACGCCCGTGGAGCTCATCACCGCGCCGAGCAGCGCGACCGACAGCATGAGCATCACGATCAGGCGCGTCAGGCTCGCGCCCGCCGTGCGGGCGAGCCAGTCCCCCAGCCGGTACGTGACCCCGGTGCGGGCGAGCCCCTCGCCGACGACGAACAGCGCCGCGATGAGCACCACGTTCGGATCGGCGAACCCCGCCAGGGTCTCGGGAACGGTGAGGATGCCGGTAAGCGGCAGCGCGACGATCATCAGCACCGCGACCACGTCCATGCGCGGCCGGCCGATCGCGAACATCGCCACCGCTGCCACCAGCAGCACGATCACGATCACGAGGTCCATCGACATCTCGCCAGTCACCCCTCGTTCGCCAGGACGCGGATCACCTGCACCTTACCGAGATGAGCGGGAGCGGTAAGGACCCGCTCGCTACCCTGAACGCATGAGCGACGCCGCGCCGCATGCGCCGAACCGGGTCATCGCGGTCGTGGCGAGGATCCCCGCGACCATGGTCATGATCGGGGTGATCCTCGTCATCGGCGTCATCTGGCAGGGGCTGTGGCGCCCGTTCGAGAACTCGCCGGCGTTCCCGGTGGTCGCGTACGGGCTGCCGGCGTTCGAGGCGGGCCGCTGGTGGACGCCGATCACCGGCACCTTCTTCGTGAACCAGCCGTGGGTGTACGCCTTCACGGTCACCGGCTTCATCGGCATGGCCTACCTGGAGTTCCGGCGCGGCTCGCGCGTGGCGCTCGCCTACTACTGGGTAGGTCAGCTGTTCGCCGTCTGCGCGACGGCACTGCTGCTGTGGCTGCTCGCGATGCTGCCATGGGCGTGGGCGAACACCGAGGCGGCAGCCCTCGACGTCGGCGCCTCGGGCGGCACGATGGCGTGCATCGCGGCGGCCATCGGACTGTTCCGGGCGCCGTGGCGCGTGCGCGCCTGGCTGGTGCTGCTGGGCACCGTCTTCGTCGCGATGCTCTTCTGGGGCGCGCTGGCCGACCTCGAGCACCTGATGGCCGTGCTGCTCATCCTCTTCGTCGACCGTTCGCTGCGCATCCGCCGCACCACGATCCGCGAGCAGCGCCTGATCGCGTTCATCGCGGTGCTGGTGCTCGGTGCGGTCGAGATCATCACGCTCATCGTGCCGACCGACGGCCCCTTCGGCCCGACCGAACCCGCCTCGGGCGGGTTCGTCGATGTCGCGATCGACGCGGTGGTCATCCTCGTGGTGGCCAACGGCCTGCGCCGCGGACGCCGGTGGTCATGGGTCGTCGCCATCGTCCTGGCCGCCCTGAACATCCTGACGGCCGCTCTGGTCGTCGTGCTCATCGTCCTCACCAGCGAGCGCCGGCTCGAGGCGTCGATCGACGGCGAGACCGAGCTGTCGCTGGCCAGCGGCGTGATGTGGCTGCTGATGCTCGTCTACCTGATCTGGGTGCGGCGCGCGTTCCGCGCCCGCCGACTCTCGCGCATCGGCCGCCAGCCGGCGCCCACCGTGGCCGACGTCACGCAGATGCTCCGTGCGCACGGCGGCGGCACGCTGTCGTGGATGACCACCTGGGAGGGGAACACCTACGCGCGCACCGCGGACGGCATCGTCGCCTTTCAGCGTCGCGCCGGCGTGGCCCTCGCTCTGGCCGACCCTCTCGGCCCGGCGAGCTCGCGTGCGGCATCCGTCGACGAGTTCATCCGCGATGCCGAGCGTGCCGGGCTCATCCCGTGCTTCTTCAGCGCGAGCGAGGAGACGCGGGCGGCCCTGCCGTCGTCGTGGCACAGCCTCGTCGTCGCCGACGACACGATCGTCGACCTCGCAGGCCTGGAGTTCACCGGCAAGCGGTGGAATTCGGTGCGCACCTCGCTCAATCGCGCGGGCCGCGAGGACATGACCTTCCGCATGACGCGGCTGAAGGACGAGCCGTGGGGCGTGCAGCAGCAGCTCCGCGCGATCTCGGAGCTGTGGGTCGGCGACAAGGACCTGCCCGAGATGGGCTTCACTCTCGGCACTCTCGTGGAGGCGGAGGATCCCGAGGTGCGCCTGGCGCTCGCGATCGCGCCGAACGGCGACGTGGACGGCTTCCTGTCGTGGCTGCCGGTGTACGGCGAGGCCGGCAGGGTGCGCGGCTGGACCCTCGACCTGATGCGGCGTCGCGACGGCGGGTTCGCGCCGGTGATGGAGTACCTGATCGGCTCGTCGGCGAAGCTCTTCTCCGAGGAGGGCGCCGAGATCATGTCGCTGTCGGGCGCACCGCTCGCGCACGACTACCCGCCGGACGCCGGAGTGATCGCGGCGCTGAGCGAACGCCTAGCCGACGCGCTGGAGCCCGTCTACGGGTTCCGGTCGCTGCACCGGTTCAAAGAGAAGTTCCACCCGCGCTACGAGACCATGTACCTGCTGTACCGCGACGAGACCGACCTCACCCGCATCGGCGGCGCGCTCACCCGCGCGTTCCTGCCCGACGCGACGCTGCGTCAGTTCGCCGGCGCCGGCCTCGATCTCGTGCGCGGCGAGCGCGGGGAGTGAACGTCTGTGCGCGGGCATGACTGAACCGCGGCATCCACCGTCTTTCGATTCGGGATGCCGCGGCTCAGTGACCTCGGTTACGGTCTGTCCGCTCGACTCAGAGCGGGCGGATGTTCTCAGCCTGCAGGCCCTTGGGGCCCTGGGCGATCTCGAACTCGACGCGCTGGTTCTCTTCGAGCGAGCGGTAGCCGCTCGCCTCGATGGCGCTGTAGTGCGCGAAGACGTCTGCGCCGCCTTCATCGGGAGCGATGAAGCCGAATCCCTTCTCGGAGTTGAACCACTTGACGGTGCCCTGCGTTGCCATTACTTGCCGTTCTTCGTTGATCTCGTCGCGATTGCGGCGATTGCATCCAACGTAGTGAACTCGCGGGCGCACGGCGAGACCCTCGTCGGATGGTGACACAAACGTTGCACGCGACGATGAGGGTTTGGGGTATGCCCATCGTACGCCCGGGCTGAGCGGTGCTCGAAGCCCGGGCGTCGACGGATCCCCCCGGATAGGCCACGCCGTAGCGTGGACATGGCAATCGTACCGATATATCAACGCCGAGGCGAGGGTTCGTTTCCGCGGAATCACGCGGCGGATCAGGGTCTATGCAGATGAATCCTCCGGCGTACACTGGTGCCACCCATGACTGCTCCCTTCGTTCCGCTCGACCCGCGCGGTGCCGTCCTATCAGGCGAGGTGTACACGCGCCTGGGCGAGGCGATCCTCGACGGCCGTCTCGCGCCCGGCGAGCGCGTCCGCGATCAAGAGCTGGCCGAATGGCTCGGCGTCTCGCGGACGCCGGTGCGCGAAGCGCTGCAGCGGCTGGAGCGCGTCGGGCTCGTCGAGGTGTCGCCGCACCGCTACACGCGGGTGTCGCACCCGAACCGGCAGAGCGACACGGCCGAGCTCGTCGCCTTCAACATGGGCTTCGCGGTGCGCATGGCGGCCGCGCGTGCCGACGACGAAGAGATCGCCGAAGCCGTGGAGCGACTCGACGAGGTCATCGCCGCGTCGCGCGCCGATGACGCCGTCGCCCTCGCCGACGCCAGCCACGCCTTCTTCGCCGTGATCACGCGCGCGGCCGGCAACTTCGCGCTGCTGCAGTTCGTCCGCGAGTACGAGTTCGCGATCCGCCGCGACATGGTGGGCTGGCAGCCGTTCCTCGACTGCCCGATCGGCCGCACCGCCGCCTACGAGCAGTTCCGCGAGGCCTTCGTCGCGCGCGACGGCGATCGCGGCGAAGCGCTGCTGCGCAGCATCCACGGGCTCCCCTGATCTGCGGGGCGTTCGACCGCCCTATGCGACGTCGGATGCCGCGGCTAGCGTGTTCCGCGTGAACCACATCGACCTGCGACCGTTCGACGACGACGACCTCGACGCCGTCTTCGAGATGATGCGCGATCGCGAGGCGGTCGAGATGGCCGCGTTCACGGCATCGGACCCCGACGACCGCGCGGCGTTCGACGCCTGGATCGCCCGCCAGCGCGCCGCCGACGACGTGCTGTGCCTGGTCGTGACCGAGAACGGCGGCTTCGCCGGCACGGCTGCGGCGTTCACGGTCGACGGCGACCGTGAGGTCAGCTACTGGATCGCGCGGCACGCGTGGGGGCGCGGCGTCGCCACCGCCGCGCTGCGACTGCTGATCGCGCACGAGCCGGTGCGCCCGCTGTTCGCGCGTGCGGCCGCCCACAACACCGCGTCGATCGCAGTGCTGCGCAAGGTCGGCTTCACCGAGGTCTCGCGCAACGTCGACTTCGCCCCCGGCCTCGGTCGCGAGGTGGAAGAGATCGTCTTCACCCTGCCGCCGTCGCTCGACGGCGCCTGATTCCGGAATCCACCCGGGCCACGCGCCCGGGGCTCGGCGTCGAGGGTCCGCTCTGATGCGCCGGCCGTGACCGCGGATCGAGGCTCTGTCCCCTGGGGCTACGTCAGGAGGCCCGCGCTTCCCATCAACCGGCGCGGGACGAGGTGGATCGCCACGCGCTGCGGGTTCTCGCGGGGCCGGCGATACCTCGCGGTGTAGAGCTCGACGGCCCGCGCGACCTCGTCGGGATCGTCGTGAATGGACGCCATCCCCTGGAACGCGATCCACCTCGCGCCGTCCACCGCGCTGATCGTCGCGGTCGGCGAGCCGATGACGTTGCGGACCTTCTGCGACGAACGGGACGTGATGACACGGACGACCCCGTCGTGGAACGTGAAGCCGACGGGCACCGCATGGATGCCGCCCCGCCCGGCGATCGTGGAGAGGGTGCCGAGGTGCCGCTCCCGGACGAACTCGCCACCGGCCGCCGTCAACTCCCGCACGTTCTCACGCTACCCGCTGCGTACCGGCGGTCGGCACGGTGCATGCCTGGCCTGCGGCATCCATCCATCATCCACGCGCTGTCGGAATCGGCATTCGCGCCCAGAACTTTCAGCAGCGGATGCCGTTATCTGCAGCGCGAGGGATGTGCACACGACAAGACCGGCAGCGGATGCCGGATTCGACAGCGCGAGCCGCGGGGCGGGAGGTCGACCGCCCACCCCCGTACATCGAGGCGGCGCACCCGGTCGCGCGGGAGGGATGCCGCATCCCGCGCTGCCTCGACGGCCCGAGCCGCGGTGCCCCTGCCCGGGAACGCCGAAGGCCCCCGGTGATCCGGGGGCCTTCGTTCTGTGCGCGAGGGGGGAGTTGAACCCCCACGCCCTTTCGGGCACTGGCACCTGAAGCCAGCGCGTCTGCCTATTCCGCCACTCGCGCGAGCCGCGGATCCGAGGAACCGCGAAACTCAACTTCCCGAGGATATCACGCACGAACGCGTACTCCGAACCGAGCGCCTCTCTCGGCCGCAGGGGCGGCCATCCCGCGTCTCGTGACCCTTGTATTCCCGTTGAGTGAGAAGCAATTATCAATCTGGTTGATAATCAGCTTCAGGAACGGCAGGCTTCCTCCCGAGCCCGGTCGCGGGCTCGCACAACAACGACGTTGGAAGAGGGAGAACTGCAGATGCCTGATTCGCACCGCAAGACCCGTGCCGCCATCGCCGCCGCGGCAGCGGTGGCACTCGTGGCGACGGCCGGTCCCGCCGTCGCCGCCGAGCATGCCGACACGATCATCGAGGGCCGGCTGTCGGACTCGACGAACTACCGGTTCGTGGTGCCCGCCGACTGGAACGGCACCGTCTTCGTCGACCTGGACTTCGCGGGCGGCTCGGCCTCCGCCGCGCAGCGGGCGCTGATAGATCGCGGCTACGCGTACGGCGGCACCACGAGGAACGTCACGGGATGGCAGCTCGACGCGGCCGTCGACAACCAGATCGAGGCGCTCGACGCGTTCACCGCCGCCGTGCGCGAGCCGGACCGCGCGATCGCCATGGGCAGCTCGATGGGCGGGATGATCGCCGCCGCGACGGGCGAGCTGCGTCCCGACCGCATCGACGGCGTGCTCGCCGCGTGCGGCGGACTCTCGGGGACCGTGTCGCAGTGGAATCAGAAGCTCGACACCGTCTTCGTGCTCTCGCGCCTGCTCGACCCCGAGGGCGTGCTGCCGGTCGAGGACGTGCCCGCTGACATCGAAGGCGCGCGCAGCGCGTGGCTCACCCGGCTCGCCGCGGCGCAGCAGACGCCGGAAGGTCACGCCCGCATCGCACTGGCCGCGGCGATCGGGCAGCTGCCCGCCTGGTCTCAGGCGATCGCCGACCCGGATCCGCACGATGCCGACGGCTACCAGGCGGCGTGGTACGGCGCGCTTGCCGGCGACCCGCTGCCCTACATCGGCCAGGCGATGAGCAGCCGCCGCACGAGCACGATCGTCTTCGGCGGCATGCCCTCGTGGAACACCGGGATCGACTACGCCGAACAGCTGCACAAGGCCTCACCCGAGTCGCGTCGTGTCGTGTCGGCGCTCTATGACGCCGCGGGGCTCTCGCTCGACGACGACCTCGCCGCGGTGAACGCCGGCGAGCGGATCGAGGCCGACGCCGACGCCGTCGAGCGCTTCGCCGCGTCGTACCAGTTCACCGGCCGCATCAGCGTTCCCACCGTGACGCTCAACAACGTCGGAGACCAGATCTCGACGGTCGCGCAGCAGCAGGAGTACGAGGAGCGTGTGACGCAGGCGGGCAACGCCTCACTGCTGCGGCAGACGTACGTCGCATCCGCAGGGCACTGCAACTTCACCGCCGCCGAGACGGTCGCCGCGGCGCAGCTGCTGCTGGACCGTCTGGACTCGGGTCGCTGGGGCAGCGCGAACGCCGTGCAGATGAACCGCGCGGCGGCGGCGCTCGACCTCGGCGACACCCGGTTCCTGGGCTTCCACCCGGATCGGTTCAACCGATGATCGCGCGCGAGGGGCAGACGGCGCGTCGAGGATCGCTCCGTACTGCGGCGGCCGTCGCCGGCCTGGGTCTGCTGGTCACGGCACTGACCGCCGCACCCGCGAACGCCGCCGCATCCGCAAACGCCGCCGCACCGCCGGAGATCCCGGCCGCCGCACCGCCCGCCGCGTTCTTCGACGAACCCGCCCTCGCCGCGCCCGGAGCCTGGCCCTTCTCGGAGGCCTTCTCGCGCACCTCGGGGACGAGCCGGTACGACCACGGCGCCCTGCTGTGGACGGACTGGCTGTTCGACGACGTCGGAGACGGCACGCTCACCTATTCCGACGAGGCCGCCCACGCGAACGGCGCGGACGTGTTCCGCGCCGGCATCGGCGTGCGCGGCGACCGCTCGTACTGGCGGGTGGACTGGACGACCCTCGCCGATCCCGGCCTTCCGATCGCGGTGTGGGCGCTCGATACCGACGCAGACGAGCGGACCGGCACGTCGGCGTGGCCGGGCGGCGCCGGGGTGCAGTCGCCGGGCAGCGACGCGTTCCTCATCGTCTCGGCCGACGGGGTGTGGCTCGAAGACGCGCGCGGCAGCCGGAGCGACCTGTCTGCACGCGGCGCCCTGGTGACCGTCGACGAACAGGCGAAGTCGTTCGTCGCCGAGGTGCCCCGCTCGGCCTTGCGCGTGAACGGGGTCTTCACGGTGCGGCTGGCCGCGGGCGTCGCAGACGCCGAGGGCACCGGGTTCGCCGCCGCACCCGAACGCGACGACATGCGCGTCTACAACGCCGCGTTCCGCACCGCGACGCAGGAGGGCATGAGAGCCGGTGGCCCGCAGCGGGCCACCGGTTGGAACAACGGCGCCCAGAGCGCCGCGCTGGCCGCAGGCGACATGTCGCCGTTCGCGCTCGAGCTGGACTGGCGCGAGCTCGCACGCGGAACGGTCGATCCGCACCCGTCGCCGACAGGCTTCTCGACGCGCTGGTACGTCTCGTCCGTCGACCTCGGTCCCGGCCTGCATCCCGACACGCGGCAGCCCTCCGGGCAGCCGCCGACGACCGAACCCCGGGTGTACGGGCAGGTTCAGCCGTACCTGGTCTATGTGCCGACCACCTACCATCCGCAGCGACCGGCGCCGCTGACGATCCTGTTGCACGGCGGCGGGAACAACCACAACGGCTTCAGGGGTGCGAACGAGGATCACCTGTTCGGTCCGGTCTGCGAGGACCGCGGATCGATCTGCCTCTCGCCGCTGGGCCGTGGTGACGGCACGTGGTACGTGAACGAGGCGGAACTGGATGTGTGGGAGGCCTGGAACCGGGTGGCGGACGCGTACGCCATCGACGGCACGCGCACGACGATCGCGGGGCACTCGATGGGCGGGGTCGGCGCGACGCGCCTGGCGACGAATCATCCCGATGTCTTCGCCGGTGTCGGCATCGTCTCTGGCGCCGGGTACCGGAATGCCGCCGGCATCCGTGACGCCGCCGACGACAGCGCCCGCGTCGAGAACCTGGCCGACATGAGGGTCTTCCTCGACGCCGGCACCGCCGACATCGCCGAGGGCAACACGCGCTCGTGGGTCGCAGCGCTGGAGGCGGCCGGCGTGCCGCACCGCGCGCACTACTACGAGGGCGCCACGCACGGCGATTTCGGCTGGCTGGGGTGGCGCGAGTTCGCGCAGGACGCCGGCGATGCGCGGCTGCAGACGGCACCGGGCACGATCGCGTTCCGCTGGGATCCGCGCGAGGATCGGCCCGACCTCGGGCTCGTGGCCGACAGCGCGTACTGGCTGGACGCCCTCGTCCCCCGGGACGCCGATGCGCGCTGGAGTCGGGCGGCCGCCCGATCCGGGGCTCTCGACACGGTCGCGACCGAGCCGGTGACGACCACGGCCGAGGCCGTGTACGACGGCTACCCGACCGAGATCCGGACCCTCGAGCGGCGAGAGACGGCCGCGGTCCCCGCGAACGACGAGCTCACGCTCGAGTTCGCCAACGTCGCGTCGGCGGACGTCGATCTGACGGCTGCCGGGTTCGCCGACGGCACGACGGTGCAGCTGCGGGTGACCACGGACGGGCCGACCACGGTGCGACTGCATCGCGACGGTTCGATGCAGCACGTGGAGCTGCAGGCCGGCACCCACGACATCGTCCTCGGCTGACGTCCGGACGCCCGGCCCCGCGTGCCGCGGGGCCGGGCGTCGTCGTGTCCGTCCACCGTCGTCGCGTACTGTGTCTCTTCGATCCATGACGGGCACAGCGTGTGCAATTAGCATGTAGCAACCGGCACCCCCCCTCAAGAGGAGCTCCGTGGGACTACTTGACAGCTTCGAGAAAGGTCTCGAACGCGCTGTGAACAGCGCGTTCGCCAAGACCTTCCGCAGCGGCATCCAGCCAGTCGAGATCGCATCGGCCCTGCGCAGCGAACTCGACAAGAAGGCGGCCGTGGTCAGCCGCGACCGCATCCTGGCGCCGAACACGTTCACGGTGCGGCTGTCGGCCGCCGACGACGAGCGCATGTCCGCCCTGGGCGACGCGCTCACCAACGAGCTCGACACGCTCGTCCACAAGCACGCCAAGGCGCAGGGTTACTCCTTCGCCGGACCGGTCACGATCGCGCTGCGCCGGGACGACCAGCTCGGCACCGGCACGCTGCGCGTCGAGTCGGCAACGGCGCAAGGCGGTCGCGTCGCCTGGCGCGGCGTCGTCGACGTCGAGGGTCGCCGCATCCCGCTCACGAAGTCGCGCACCGTCATCGGGCGTGGCAGCGACGCCGACATCACCGTCGCCGATTCGGGCACGAGCCGCAAGCACGTCGAGATCCTGTGGGACGGCGAACGCGCCATGGTGCGCGACATGGGTTCCACGAACGGCACGATGCTCGACGGCCGCAAGGTCACCGAGGCAGCCCTGCCGCCGGATTCGACCGTGCGCATCGGCCGCACCGACATCGTGTTCCGCGTGGTCGCGCAGGCCGCGCCGCCGCGGCCGCCGGCATCCCTCGACGACGCCACGCGGCGACTCGACCTCGGCAGCGCCGCCTACGACCCGAGCGAGAGGGGACCGCTGGCATGAGCGAGCTCACGCTGCTGCTGCTGCGCATCGGCTTCCTCGTGCTGATGTGGGCTTTCGTGTTCTCGGTGGTCTACTCGCTGAGGGCCGACCTGTTCGGTGTGAAGGTGCGGAGGATGCCGGACGCCGCGGCCGCCGCAGCGCCCGGTGCCGCGCCCGCCGGTGCCGCCGCCCCGGCCGCAGCCGCCGCGGTGACGGCGCCCGTCACCCCGGCG
>NZ_JACXZS010000029.1 GCF_014779795.1 Microbacterium helvum | reverse complement strand
TAGTAGTCGGCGCCGCGGACATACCCGGCAGGTTCCTCCCAAGCACTCGGTTCGAACCTCGGCAGCCGTCTGCTGGTCTGGTCCTGGTTCGCCTCGAGGATCGGTCGCAGATGCGCATACCGCGGCGACCTCACCCGCGACTGAAGCGCGATGCCGGCCGCCGCCTCGACCCGCGCCGCGGAGTAGCGGCGGCTCATCCGCAGCACTGCCAGCGCAGCACCCAGGCCCTGCTCGTCGACGGCAACGGACTCGAAGATCCGGTTCACGATCGTGGTGGTGTTCTCGCCGATCCTTGCCGCCCACTCACGCGCCCGTTGCGGGTCCATCTGCTGGTAGCGGGGCCCGTCCGGCAGGTCGCTGTCATGCGTCCGGTACTCGTTGACGACCCCGGCCGGGGCGAGGAGGTGGCTGGTGAGCCGCTGATCCCCGGCGAACACTTCCAACATCGTGTCGGTGATGCGCAGGTCGACGGACCGGCCGATGTGCTCGTAGGGGACGGAGTAGAAGTTCCGCTCGAACACGACGTGCCCGTTGCGCTGAACCTTGCGGCCATAGAGCCACTGGGAGATCTCGAACGGAACCTGCGGGAGCGGCCGCAGCAGCGGCTTCTCCTCACCCTCGAACACACTCAACCGTGAGCCGGCGCGCTTCTGGAACGGCTTTGCGTTGTAAGCGATGACGCGTTCGTGGACCGCGGCGCGCAGCTCCGGGAGCGTCGCGAACCGCTGGTTGCGGAGAGCGGCGATCACCGCCGTCGCGACGTTCCCGACCGTGCCTTCGACGCTCGGCTTGTCCTTCGGCTTCTTCACCCGCCCAGGCAGCACCGCCGCCGAGTAGTGCGCCGCGAGTTCCCGATACGCGTCGTTGAGCACGACCTCGCCCTCGGCGGGATGCTTGATCACCCCGGTCTTCAGGTTGTCCGGGACGATCCGCGGGACGGAACCGCCGAACCAGTCGAACATCGCCGTGTTCGCGCGCAGCCAGGTGTCCTGCTTCATGTCCAGCGTCGGCTCGACGAACGAATACCTCGAGAACGGCATCGTCGCGACGAACAAGTAGACCCTCGTCGTGGAACCGGTGACAGGGTCCGCGAGCTGCATCGTCTTCCCCGACCAGTCGACCTCCACCGTCTGCCCGGCCTTGTGACCGACCCGCGACGCCGCCCCGATCACGAGCACGTGACGCTGGTAGGTCTTGCAGAACCGGTCGTATCCCATCGCCGTCTCGCCCTTGGTGCGGCAGGCGTCGAGGTACTCGCCATGCAGCAGCTTCAACGTCACCCCGACCCGGGCGAGCTCCCGATGCACCCGATCCCAGTCCGGCTGCGCGTGAACACTCTCGTGCTCGCCCCGCCCCGGGAACAACCGCGCATACACGTCCGCCTCGTCGAGGTCCGCGACGTCGTCCCAGCGGATGCCCTCCCGGTCGGCGGCGTCGAGCACCGCCCTCACCGAGTGCCTGGACATGCCCCTGCGCTGCGATCTGCCGACCCGTGAGCCCCTCCGCGCGAAGCCTCAACACCAGCTTCGCCTTGATCCTGCGTACCATCCGAACTACTCCTTCTGCCGCGTGATCAGCCACGCGGCAGAAGGAGCCTAGGAAGCTGGCGCCGAACCCGAATATCCGGTGGCGCTCAACCACGCGATCGCGTCGACGAGCAAGTGGCGCTCAACCGCAATACTCGTGGCGCTCAGAGACGCGAATATTCAC
>NZ_JACXZS010000028.1 GCF_014779795.1 Microbacterium helvum | reverse complement strand
GGTGCGTCCGATCTTTGAGAACTCAACAGCGTGCACTTGTCAAATGCCAATTTATTTCTCTGTCGACCGTGTTTAACGGTTGGTGGGGGTTTTTGGATCAATTCATGGATGTCAGTTTGATATTCGTTTTTGGTCATGGTTGAACTCGCTGGCTGGTGATCGTTTTTCCCGATCCTGGTTGGCATCATTTTTTTATGGAGAGTTTGATCCTGGCTCAGGATGAACGCTGGCGGCGTGCTTAACACATGCAAGTCGAACGATGAACTCCAGCTTGCTGGGGGGATTAGTGGCGAACGGGTGAGTAACACGTGAGCAACCTGCCCTGGACTCTGGGATAAGCGCTGGAAACGGTGTCTAATACTGGATATGAGCCTCTATCGCATGGTGGGGGTTGGAAAGATTTTTCGGTCTGGGATGGGCTCGCGGCCTATCAGCTTGTTGGTGAGGTAATGGCTTACCAAGGCGTCGACGGGTAGCCGGCCTGAGAGGGTGACCGGCCACACTGGGACTGAGACACGGCCCAGACTCCTACGGGAGGCAGCAGTGGGGAATATTGCACAATGGGCGGAAGCCTGATGCAGCAACGCCGCGTGAGGGATGACGGCCTTCGGGTTGTAAACCTCTTTTAGCAAGGAAGAAGCGTGAGTGACGGTACTTGCAGAAAAAGCGCCGGCTAACTACGTGCCAGCAGCCGCGGTAATACGTAGGGCGCAAGCGTTATCCGGAATTATTGGGCGTAAAGAGCTCGTAGGCGGTTTGTCGCGTCTGCTGTGAAATCCCGAGGCTCAACCTCGGGTCTGCAGTGGGTACGGGCAGACTAGAGTGCGGTAGGGGAGATTGGAATTCCTGGTGTAGCGGTGGAATGCGCAGATATCAGGAGGAACACCGATGGCGAAGGCAGATCTCTGGGCCGTAACTGACGCTGAGGAGCGAAAGGGTGGGGAGCAAACAGGCTTAGATACCCTGGTAGTCCACCCCGTAAACGTTGGGAACTAGTTGTGGGGTCCTTTCCACGGATTCCGTGACGCAGCTAACGCATTAAGTTCCCCGCCTGGGGAGTACGGCCGCAAGGCTAAAACTCAAAGGAATTGACGGGGACCCGCACAAGCGGCGGAGCATGCGGATTAATTCGATGCAACGCGAAGAACCTTACCAAGGCTTGACATACACCAGAACACCCCAGAAATGGGGGACTCTTTGGACACTGGTGAACAGGTGGTGCATGGTTGTCGTCAGCTCGTGTCGTGAGATGTTGGGTTAAGTCCCGCAACGAGCGCAACCCTCGTTCTATGTTGCCAGCACGTTATGGTGGGAACTCATGGGATACTGCCGGGGTCAACTCGGAGGAAGGTGGGGATGACGTCAAATCATCATGCCCCTTATGTCTTGGGCTTCACGCATGCTACAATGGCCGGTACAAAGGGCTGCAATACCGTGAGGTGGAGCGAATCCCAAAAAGCCGGTCCCAGTTCGGATTGAGGTCTGCAACTCGACCTCATGAAGTCGGAGTCGCTAGTAATCGCAGATCAGCAACGCTGCGGTGAATACGTTCCCGGGTCTTGTACACACCGCCCGTCAAGTCATGAAAGTCGGTAACACCTGAAGCCGGTGGCCTAACCCTTGTGGAGGGAGCCGTCGAAGGTGGGATCGGTAATTAGGACTAAGTCGTAACAAGGTAGCCGTACCGGAAGGTGCGGCTGGATCACCTCCTTTCTAAGGAGCACCTCAACCCTTCGGGGTTGTAGGAACCTCAGCAGAGCGAATGTCTCTGCGGGGGCTCGTGGGTGGAACATTTGACATGG
>NZ_JACXZS010000027.1 GCF_014779795.1 Microbacterium helvum | reverse complement strand
GGCAGAAGGAGCCTAGGAAGCTGGCGCCGAACCCGAATATCCGGTGGCGCTCAACCACGCGATCGCGTCGACGAGCAAGTGGCGCTCAACCGCAATACTCGTGGCGCTCAGAGACGCGAATATTCATCGTGCGCAGTGGATCGTGCGCGGCATCCGCGACGGGTACCTGTCTCTAGTCTGCGTGGGCGACAGCGGCGAGGTGGCGCGCGTGTCCACCGAGTATGCGCGCGAGCACCTGCAGCTCGCCTACGCGTCCACCGTGCACGGTGTGCAGGGCGACACCGCCGATGCGTCGGTGGTCGGGCCGGATGTGGATGCCGCGGGACTCTACGTGGGCCTCACGCGCGGTCGGCTGAGCAACGTCGCGATCGTCGTGGCGCGGACGGATGCCGCGGCCCGCGAATGCCTCGCGCAGTCGATGCAACGCGGGACTCCAGAGCTGACGATGCAGGATGCTGTGCGCGCCGCCCAGACGGAGATGCGGCGTGCGGCGAGGAACCGGGAGGCGGCAACTGCGACGAGGCCGGCTGTCGGGGCGCCGAATGTGGGGCGCGGGATTGGGATCTAGCGGCGTTCGAAACGCGGGACGTTCGTCGGGCAAGCGTTCAACCCCGCCCTTCGGGTGAGGTCGGATGCGTCATTGGATCCCTCGCGTCGTCTCCTCTGCTGTCTTCATAGGACCGGCTCACAGGCGCTGCTTGGCGATCGCCAGCACCCATTGGGCGACGCCGCGCAAGAGTGCTCACTACGCGAGACGGAGTTGTGTGATGAATCGGCTCACCGGGCAGGGATGACGGCGGTCCCGACGGTCAGTGGTGTATCCCGACCACAGCAGAGTGACCTTGAATCGGGCTCGGGTGAGGCCGACGTAGAACTTGTTCCGTTCCTCTTCAAGTTCACGACGGTTGTTGATCGAGCGATAGAACGGAATACGTCCGTCATCGCAGTCGGGGATGAAAACGTAGTCGAACTCAAGACCCTTTCCGGCTGACAGTGTCGTCACGTACACGCGCCCGTCGCGCAGTTGCCGAGCGGCAAGTTCATCTACGGAGCGCAAGACCTGGGGGTTGCTCGCAAGGTGGTCGAGCAGCGGGGCAAGTTCGTCTGTTGCTACCGTTGCGGCGTCGGTGCCCGCAGAGACGAGCAGGTTGAATAGGTCCGACGTCAACTGGCGAGCGCTCATTCCGGACTCGATCGAAAGAAGGAGGCCGACAATCTGGCCGCGGATCTCGACGTCAAGATTCGGGACGATTCGCGCCAGTTCGTCGACAAGTGCGCCGATGCCATCCCCACGAGCCAGGCCGAGAAGGGTCCCGCAGGCGCGCTCGAGCCAGTTGGTGATCATCGACTCCCACTCGGCGTCCTCACGGACCCAGGTGTCGAGACCGCGATCGCCGAGCGCTTCCGCCGCGGCACGAGCCAACTCGTTCGTGCGACAAAGCAGGCCAATGGCGTCGGGACTGACGTTCGATTCGACGAGCAGGGCTACCTCCTCGGCGATTCGTCGCGCTTGGCCGTCGACGGAGCCTTCGACCTTCAGAACCTCGATGGAACCACCCGCACGAGCAGCAATCATTGGCCGGCCGTCGGGGAATAGGCGCCTGCTGATCTCAGCGATGACTGCGCCGCATCGATAGTTCGTCTGGAGTGTGATCTCGGTTACCTCGGGTTGACTGGCGAGGTCGGTTAGCAGTCGGGAGTCCGTGCCGGTCCAGCCATAGATTGCTTGATCGGTATCTCCGACGGCGAATAGCGTGCTGGGGTCAGCTTCTGCGCTTAGGCATAGATCGCGAACGATTCGGTCGAGGCCCGGTGCGAGGTCCTGGTACTCGTCGACATAGATTCGGTCGAATGCGGCGCGAAGGGCTAGCCTCACATCAGCATGGGTCTCGACAATCGTCACTGCTTGCTCGATTATCGAAGCGAAGTCGAGGAGTCGGTTGTCGCGCAGAACTTGAAGGTATGCGTCGCGCGCTTGGACGGCCGAGCCAGTTAGAGACCACTGCTCATCTGATGCGAACTCGCTGCGCAGCTTCCGAACCGTGTTGAGCAGAAGCGGGTCGTCGGGTATCCCTTCCTGTCGTAGCGTTTGCGCCCACAATGCTTCCGCTTCCCGTCGGCGGAGCACTCGCGCATCCTGGACCTCTGGAAGGCCGGCAAGCGCTGCATAAGGCCGAAGGATTCTGTTGAGCGCGAAGCCATGAACCGTCCCGAGGAAGAGATTGCTCCGTTGGTCACCGCTCAGCTGTCCGAAGCGACTGCTCAGTTCGGCTGCGGCCGCTGTGGTGAGAGTGATGCATGCCGCACCGCTCGGAGGGGCGATTCGGTCGGACAGGTCGCGAGCCAAACGGGCTCTTCGGACATCCGGTGGGGTCATGGAGTGAGGCCACCGGCGGCGAGGAGCATGCGGAGTCGGTAGTTGTGCCGGTTGCGGTAGCCGCGGGCGAGGCGACGGTGGAGCTCGATGATCCCGTTGA
>NZ_JACXZS010000026.1 GCF_014779795.1 Microbacterium helvum | reverse complement strand
GCATGTTGTGTTGATGATCTTAAAGATCATTAGTCAATTTCTGTCGCATCCGTTTGGGTGTGGCTGAGTTTTGATTCTCATGTTTTCAAGTCTTTAAGAGCAAACGGTGGATGCCTTGGCATCTGGAGCCGAAGAAGGACGTAGCAATCTGCGATAAGCCTCGGGGAACTGATAAGCAAGTTTTGATCCGAGGGTGTCCGAATGGGGAAACCCCGCTGGGCGGCGTGCTGACCCAGTGACTCCCGTCTGAATATATAGGGCGGGTAGAGGGAACGCGGGGAAGTGAAACATCTCAGTACCCGCAGGAAGAGAAAACAACCGTGATTCCGTGAGTAGTGGCGAGCGAAATCGGATGAGGCTAAACCGTACACGTGTGATATCCGGCAGGAGTTGCGTGTGCGGGGTCGTGGGACGTTCCTTATCATTCTGCCGAGTGGTGAGCGTGATGCATTGGTATAGGTGAACGGTCTTGAAAGGCCGGCCAGAGTGGGTGCCAGCCCCGTAACCGAAATGCTTGTATGCAGCGTGGAGCGTATCCCAAGTAGCACGGGGCCCGAGAAATCCCGTGTGAATCTGTCAGGACCACCTGATAAGCCTAAATACTCCCAGATGACCGATAGCGGACAAGTACCGTGAGGGAAAGGTGAAAAGTACCCCGGGAGGGGAGTGAAATAGTACCTGAAACCGTTTGCTTACAAACCGTTGGAGCCTCCTTGGTAGGGGTGACAGCGTGCCTTTTGAAGAATGAGCCTGCGAGTTAGCGATATGTGGCGAGGTTAACCCGGGTGGGGTAGCCGTAGCGAAAGCGAGTCTGAATAGGGCGATTCAGTCGCATGTCCTAGACCCGAAGCGAAGTGATCTATCCATGGCCAGGCTGAAGCGACGGTAAGACGTCGTGGAGGGCCGAACCCACTTAGGTTGAAAACTGAGGGGATGAGCTGTGGATAGGGGTGAAAGGCCAATCAAACTTCGTGATAGCTGGTTCTCTCCGAAATGCATTTAGGTGCAGCGTTGCGTGTTTCTTGCCGGAGGTAGAGCTACTGGATGGCCGATGGGCCCTACAAGGTTACTGACGTCAGCCAAACTCCGAATGCCGGTAAGTGAGAGCGCAGCAGTGAGACTGTGGGGGATAAGCTTCATAGTCGAGAGGGAAACAACCCAGACCACCATCTAAGGTCCCTAAGCGCGTGCTAAGTGGGAAAGGATGTGGAGTTGCTTAGACAACCAGGAGGTTGGCTTAGAAGCAGCCACCCTTGAAAGAGTGCGTAATAGCTCACTGGTCAAGTGATTCCGCGCCGACAATGTAACGGGGCTCAAGCACGCCACCGAAGTTGTGGCATTGACATTATTGGTAGGCCTTCGTGGTCCAGCCGTGTTGATGGGTAGGAGAGCGTCGTGTGGCGAGTGAAGCGGCGGGGTGACCCAGTCGTGGACGCTACACGAGTGAGAATGCAGGCATGAGTAGCGAAAGACGTGTGAGAAACACGTCCTCCGAAAGACCAAGGGTTCCAGGGTCAAGCTAATCTTCCCTGGGTAAGTCGGGACCTAAGGCGAGGCCGACAGGCGTAGTCGATGGACAACGGGTTGATATTCCCGTACCGGCGAAGAACCGCCCAAACTAACCCAGTAGTGCTAAGTATCTGAATCCCCTTGACCGGATCCTTCGGGTGATGGCTGGGGGCCTAGCGTACGACCCCATGCTGGTGCGGTTAGCGTGTTAACAGGTGTGACGCAGGAAGGTAGCCCATCCCGGGCGATGGTTGTCCCGGGGCAAGTGCGTAGGCCGAGTCGTAGGCAAATCCGCGACTCATGACGGCTGAGACACGATGCGGATGAAAAGTGGGTGATCCTATGCTGCCAAGAAAAGCATCGACGCGAGGTTCTAGCTGCCCGTACCCCAAACCGACTCAGGTGGTCAGGTAGAGAATACCGAGGAGATCGAGAGAATCGTGGTTAAGGAACTCGGCAAAATGCCCCCGTAACTTCGGGAGAAGGGGGGCCATCCGCTTATACCAGCTTGCCTGGAAAAGGGTGTGGTGGCCGCAGAGACTAGTGGGTAGCGACTGTTTACTAAAAACACAGGTCCGTGCCAAGTCGCAAGACGATGTATACGGACTGACGCCTGCCCGGTGCTGGAAGGTTAAGAGGACCGGTTAGCCGTAAGGCGAAGCTGAGAATTTAAGCCCCAGTAAACGGCGGTGGTAACTATAACCATCCTAAGGTAGCGAAATTCCTTGTCGGGTAAGTTCCGACCTGCACGAATGGCGTAACGACTTCCCAACTGTCTCAACCGCGAACTCGGCGAAATTGCAATACGAGTAAAGATGCTCGTTACGCGCAGCAGGACGGAAAGACCCCGTGACCTTTACTACAGCTTGGTATTGGTGTTCGGTGTGGCTTGTGTAGGATAGGTGGGAGACTATGAGACCGTGACGCCAGTCATGGTGGAGTCGTTGTTGAAATACCACTCTGGTCACTCTGGATGTCTAACTTCGAACCGTGATCCGGTTCAGGGACAGTGCCTGGTGGGTAGTTTAACTGGGGCGGTTGCCTCCCAAAAAGTAACGGAGGCGCCCAAAGGTTCCCTCAACCTGGTTGGCAATCAGGTGGCGAGTGTAAGTGCACAAGGGAGCTTGACTGTGAGACTGACAGGTCGAGCAGGGACGAAAGTCGGGACTAGTGATCCGGCAGTGGCTTGTGGAAGCGCTGTCGCTCAACGGATAAAAGGTACCTCGGGGATAACAGGCTGATCTTGCCCAAGAGTCCATATCGACGGCATGGTTTGGCACCTCGATGTCGGCTCGTCGCATCCTGGGGCTGGAGTAGGTCCCAAGGGTTGGGCTGTTCGCCCATTAAAGCGGTACGCGAGCTGGGTTTAGAACGTCGTGAGACAGTTCGGTCCCTATCCGCTGCGCGCGTAGGAAGTTTGAGAGGATCTGACCCTAGTACGAGAGGACCGGGTTGGACGAACCTCTGGTGTGCCAGTTGTACTGCCAAGTGCACCGCTGGTTAGCTACGTTCGGGATGGATAACCGCTGAAAGCATCTAAGCGGGAAGCCGGCCTCAAGATGAGACTTCCATACCCCTTGCGGGTGAGAGGCTCCCAGCCAGACTACTGGGTTGATAGGCCAGATGTGGAAGCACGGCAACGTGTGCAGCTGACTGGTACTAATAAGCCGACGACTTGATAACAACAAAACTTGCTTGCGTCCACTGAGTGGTTCCCGATGTACGGTCGGAAACCAGCAACAGCACAACACTTATTGTTATTGCAGACTGAAACATCAAAAGAGTTTCGGCGGCCATAGCGAGAGGGAAACGCCCGGTCCCATTCCGAACCCGGAAGCTAAGCCTCTCAGCGCCGATGGTACTGCAGGGGGGACCCTGTGGGAGAGTAGGACACCGCCGGACACCCATTCACGGAATGGCCACCCAACACTGGGTGGCCATTCCGCGTTAAC
>NZ_JACXZS010000025.1 GCF_014779795.1 Microbacterium helvum | reverse complement strand
CTCCACGGCGAGCTCGACTACCGCCCGCCCATCGAGGTCGAGGACGCGTACTACGCTGACCTGGAATCCGCCCAGCCGGTGATCGCCGGACAGGGAACCCGATAGGAACGAAACCCAGGGCGATTCAGTTCTCGCGGTTCGGACGAGGGAGTGCAGAGCGCTTCATAAGGGCTTGGCGGCTCAGGTTCGTTCGCGCGCTGAGCGACACCCAACTTTGCCCCTGAGCGCGTAGCCAGTGGACGAGTTGATCTCGTTCCTGCAGAAGTCGGGTCTCGTCGCGATGGAGTCGTTCGAGGTCACGGCTCAGGGCGCTGAGGCGTTCAAGCCCCGACCGTGCGTCGTGCCATCTTCGTGCCATTCGGCGGTCCAGCGCAGCTTGGTCTTCGGCGTTCTGGCGTTCCCGAGCCGCCCGTTCGAGCGCCTCAAGCCGGCGCGCCTGAGCGGCTTCACGCTTGGAATTCCGGCGTCCGCGGACCATGTAACCAGGTTGACATGCGATCCCAGTGTTCTCAAGGGACTGAGCGTGCCACTTAAGAGTGCCTGCGTGCATTGCTGTTCTTCCCTCTCTTCCTTCTCTTCCTTCTCTTCGTTGTCTTCGTTGTCTTCGTTGTCTTCGTTGTCTTCGTTGTCTTCGTTGTCTTCGTTGTCTTCGTTGTCTTCGTTGTCTTCGTTGTCTTCGTTGTCTTCGTTGTCTTCGTTGTCTTCGTTGTCTTCGTTGTCTTCGTTGTCTTCGTTGTCTTCGTTGTCTTCCTTCTCTTCGTTGTCTGGTATCCCTTGGTCAATCAGGCCCTTACGCCCACAACCCACGCACGCTTGACTTGCTTCGCACAACGCCAAGGAGTGAGGGGACGATGACGGACACGCTCGACACGGATGTGCTCGTTGTTGGTGCCGGCCCTACCGGTCTCATGCTCGCCACATGCTTGGCGAAGCTCGGCGTGCGGTGCGTCATCGTCGATGGGAAATCGGCGCCCACTCGTGAGTCTCGGGCTCTCGTGTTGCAGTCGCGCACGATGGAGATATACGACCAACTCGGTGTCGTGGATCGTGTGGTGGCCGAGGCGGAGGTTGCCAGCGAGATCGTCCCGGGTTTCGAGCGCCGACGGTTCGGAGCGATCAACCTTCAGCGACTCGCCACCGGGACGACACCGTACCCCCACCTCTACGTGCTGGAGCAGAGCAAGAACGAGCGACTCCTCGTCGTCCACCTCGAACAACTCGGTGGACGTGTGTGTTGGTCCCACTCCCTCCGGACGATCACCGTGACGGCCGGCGGCGTCGACTGCGAACTGGACGGAGAAGAGCTGGGCCGCGTCCGCGCCAGATACTGTGTCGGCGCAGATGGCGCGTCGTCCGTCGTGCGAGAGGTGATGGGCATCCCGTTCGAGGGCAAGACGAACGCCCACACGTTCTATGTCGCAGATGCCAGGCAGGTCGACGGTCTCCCTACGAGAGCGATCAACCTCCGGTTCGGGGTCGATGACTTCCTCCTCGCGTTCCCCATGGGCGGTGAGGCAGATCATCGACTGCTCGGCGTGGTCCGTGGCCCGGCCGAGGCGGTCACGGAGAGTTCCGCACGCAGCGTCCTCCAACGTGTCTTCGCGGTCACTTACGGGTCGTCGAGATGGTTCTCGACCTATCGAGTGCACCACCGCGTCGCGGCCCGGTTCCGCGACGGCCCCGTGTTCCTCGCCGGCGACGCAGCTCACGTCCACTCGCCGGTCGGTGCCCAGGGAATGAACACCGGGCTCCAGGACGCGCACAACCTGGCGTGCAAGATCGCGGACGTCGTAGCCGGCGTAGCAGGGGATGCGTATCTCGATCGGTATCCCGCAGAACGCAGACCCGTCGCACGGCGGCTTGTCTCGACCACCGACGCGCTGTTCGCGATGATCACGTCCGATCGGCCGACCGCGAGGTTTCTCCGGCGATCCGTGGTTCGCGTGGTCGCACCTGTCGCTGCGTCACTGGTGCCCCGGGTCGTCCGATCGCCTCGCATCTTCGAGTACCTGTCGCAGACACGGATCCACTACTGGATGAGCGATCGAGAGCGAACCGCCGCTCGGGGGCGACGGGGACGCGTGGTGGGCCGTCGACTGCCATGGAACGGCGACAACTATTCGTCGCTGCGCGCGATGTCCTGGCAGGTGCACGGGTACGGCGCGGTCAACCGTCGCGCGCTCCGCCGTGTCGGTGCGCGGCTCAGGCTGACCGTGCAGTTCTTTCCTCGCATTCGTAACCCCAAGATTCGTCCCGGCGCGTGTTATCTGGTCCGACCTGACGGCTTCGTCGCGGCTGCATCCGATGCAGAGCACGCATTCAGTGCGTTCGCGGAGCACCTGGGACAGCTCGCGCATTCGTAGGACCGTCGGACGAGACTCCGTACTGGCGTCGCGCACCACGGGGGAGCGGATGCGGTCGGCATCGGCTAGTCGACTATCGGCGAATCGCGAGCACACCGCCGAGCGCGCAGACACCGGCCATCGCAAATGCCATGGACGCATACGACCCCAACGTCGCGGCGATCAAAGCCGCCGTCCCTGGCGCCAACGCGGTAAGTGCCGTGATCGGCGCCGCGAGGACGCCATTGAGCTTGCCGTAGGAGCGAGCGCCCCAGCGGTCGGCGACGGCAGACGCCTGCACAAGAGTGAGCGCGCCGCGAACGGCACCGACGGCGACTCCCGCGGCGATGATCGCGCCGACGCCTGAGGCAAAGCCAAACGCGGCAAGCAAGCCCGCGCCGACAAGTCCTACGAGGGTCGGCGCGATCCACGGCGCCGCGGTGTGCGGAATGACGAGATAGAGCAGTCGCCCGAGCACTTGGCCCGCGCCGATCATTCCCAGCACCCACGCGGATGTCTGAAGGTCGAGTCCCTTCTCGACTACGGCGGGGACAGCTGCCAGCGTGACGGCGTATAGCGAGAACGACATGAGGGCGAATGAGGCAGCGAGGAGCCAGAACCTCGCCGACCGAAGGACCTGCGGTGCGGCTTCGTCCTCCTGCGTTTGGCTGCTGATGTGCGGCCAAGACTTCTCAATGGTGATCGCGTACACGGGAAGCAGGATGCAGGCCATGATCAGGGCGAGGCAGCCGAACGCGGTCCGCCAGCCGAACTCGAGAACCAGCCACCCGGTGAGTGGGGCGAAGATCGTAGACGCGAGCCCTCCCGCGAGGGTCACCAGCGTAAGTGGCCCGCGCCGTTTCGCTAGGTAGCGATGCGTGATGACGGTGAACGCGGCTTGATAGAGGACACCGGACTGTGCGGCTCCGCAGGCGATCCACGCGGCTGTGAAGGTCCAGATCGTGGGCGCCGCGGCCGCAGCGGCGATCGCGCCTGTCGCGACGACAGCGCTGATGACCATGACCCGTCTCGGGCGCCGATCCAGCCAGCGACCGACGGGGATCGCGCACGCAGCCGACATCAGGAGACCCAGTGTGATGGCGAAGAACACCGCGCCGTCGTCCCAGCCCGTGTCGGCGGCGATGATCGGGGCGGCGACGAGGATGGCGTAGTAGAGGACCCCCCAGGCGACGACTTGTGCCAGTGCGAGCGCCGTCAGCCGGCGGCCGCTCGCAGCGTTCGTGGTCAATCGCTTGTTACGCCGGCGCGGCGGTCGTCGCAGGGAAGATTCCGCGGATGGCGACGTAGCCGATCGCTGCGCCCACCGCCTGTGCGGCGATGAACGGCAACGCCGACCCGGGCGCAATGCCGGCGAATGTGTCGGTGAACATACGGCCCACGGTGATGGCCGGGTTCGCGAAGCTTGTGGATGACGTGAAGAAGTACGCCGCACCGATGTACGCGCCCACCGCGGGCGCCGCCAGGTGGGATCGTCCCGTGCGCGCGAGCGCGAAGATCAGGAAGACGAGGCCGGCCGTCGCGACGACTTCCGACAGCAGTC
>NZ_JACXZS010000024.1 GCF_014779795.1 Microbacterium helvum | reverse complement strand
CGTCCGCGGCGCCCGGCGCGGCGCCGGCGGGCGGCCACGGCTCGCCGCCCGGTGTGCGCGGCAGGCCGCGCCGCAGAGTTCCCCCGAACGTCGACATCCCGGTTACGCCTTCTTCGCCTCGAGAGCGGCGATCAGCTGCGGCACCACGTGGAACAGGTCTCCGACGACACCGAAGTCGGCGATCTCGAAGATCGGGGCGTCCGCGTCCTTGTTGATCGCGACGATCGTCTTGGCCGTCTGCATGCCGGCCTTGTGCTGGATCGCACCGGAGATGCCGATCGCGACATACAGCTGCGGCGACACCGAGACGCCGGTCTGCCCGACCTGGTACGTCTGCGGCACGTAGCCGGCGTCGACCGCCGCGCGCGACGCGCCGACCGCGGCACCCAGCACGTCGGCCAGCTGCTCGACGAGCGCGAACTTCTCGCCCGACCCGAGACCGCGACCCCCCGAGATGACCTTCGCGGCACCGCGCAGCTCGGGCCGCGACGACGACACGACGGCCTCGTCGACCGACTCCACCGTGGCCGCCCGGCGACCCGACGGGCGCACCTCGAGCGTCTCGACCTCGGCATCGGCCAGGGCCTCAGCCCTGGCGTCCACGGATCCCTGACGGATCGTGATCACCGGCGCGCCCCACGTCACCGCGGAGTCGACGTTGTACGCGCCGCCGTAGACGGAGTGATGCGCGACCACGCCCTCGGCGTCGCGCGAGACGCCGACGGCGTCCACCGCGATCCCGGCACGATTGCGTGCGGCGAAGCGGCCGGCGACATCGCGGCCCTCGACCGAGTTCGACACCAGCACCGCGTCCGGACGCACCAGATCGGCGGCCGACGTCAGCGCATCCACCCGCCCCGCGCCCAGCCCGTCGCCGGGAGCGGCGACCAGCACCGACGCGGCGCCGAGGGCGGCAGCATCCTTCGCCAGCGCCTCGTCGCCCACGATCAGCGCGACCGGCGTCCCCACCGAGGCGGCGGCGCCCAGCACCTCGGCAGCCGACTTGGCCAGCCCGCCCGAGGGCGTCGTGTCGAGCAGCACCAGGATCGAGTCATCTGCAAACGTCATGGCGCTTCCTTACGCGAGCCGGTTCTGGATGAGGAACTCCGCGAGCTTCTCGCCCGCATCGCCCTCGTCGACGATCTTCACGCCCGCCGTACGCGGGGGCTTCTCGCTCAGCCCGATGACGATCGACCGCGACGCATCCGGATCGTGCGCGTCCACGTCGAGGTCGGCGAGCGACAGGGTCTCGAACGGCTTCTTCTTGGCCGCCATGATGCCCTTGAAGTTGGGGAACCGGGCATCCGGCAGCGCCTCGGTGATCGACACCAGCGCCGGCAGGGATGCGGTCACCTGCATCGTCGCACCGTCCGACGAGCGCGTCCCGCCCACCGAGTCCTCCGTGATCTCGACCGCACTGAGGTACGTCGCCGACGGCACGTCCAGGATCTCCGCGACCATCGCGGGCAGCACGCCGCCCGAGCCGTCGGTGGACTGGTTGCCCGCGATCACCAGGTCGAACCCGGTGCGCTGCAGCGCCGCCGCCAGCACCTCCGCCGTCAGCCCGAGATCGGCACCCAGCAGCGCGTCGTCGACGACCTGGACCGCCGCCCCGGCGCCCATCGCGAGGCCCTTGCGCACCGTCGCCGACGCCGACTCGGGCGTCATCGACAGCACGACGACCTCGGTGCCCGGCGTCTTGTCGGCATACGACAGGGCGACCTCGAGAGCCCGCTCGCCGATCTCGTCGAGAACCGTCTCACTCGCCGCGCGATCGGCGAGGCCGGTCTCCAACGACAGCTTGCGATCCCCGTAGGTATCCGGGACTTCCTTGACCAGGACGACGATCTTCATGTCGATCTCCTCACGCTACGAAGAGTCTAGGGGCACGCCCGGCTCTCGTCGAACCGAGTGTCACGACTCTTGATACTGAGTCTCATCACGGCACCTCGGAGTACGGTGGAGCGAGGAGGTCGCGATGGCAGCACCGAAGCGCCTGGCGGTGGACCCGATCGCCGAGGCCAAGCGTCAGTGGATCGCGCACGGCTGGGAGCCCGCCGCCGCCGGCATGACGGCGGTCACCTCGATCATCCGTGCTCAGCAGCTGCTGTTCGCGCGCATCGACGCCACGCTCAAACCGTTCGGACTGTCGTTCGCGCGCTACGAGATGCTGCGGCTGCTCGGCTTCACCCGGGAGGGAAGGATGCCGATGGCCAGCGCCATCGCCCGGCTCCAGGTGCACCCCACCAGCGTCACGAACACCGTCGACCGCCTCACGCGCGACGGGCTGCTGTCCCGCGAGCAGCACCCCGACGACGGCCGTGCCGCGATGCTGGTCCTCACCGAGGCCGGACGCGAGCTCGTGGAGCGCGCGACCACGGCGCTCAACACCGAGGTGTTCGAGAGCCCCGGACTGAGCGACGCCGACACGACCGAGCTCGTCCGCATCATCGCCCGGTTCCGCAAGGACTCCGGCGACTTCACCGAGCCGCGCCCGCAGCCCGAGCCCCTCTGACCCCGCCTGTGCGCCGGGCGGGTCCGGAGCCGACCACCTCTGAACAGGGCGTCAGCGCCCCTGGAAGTCGGGAGCGCGCTTCTCGCGGAACGCCGCCATCCCCTCCTTCTGGTCCTCGGTGTCGAAGAGGCTCGCGAACACGTGCTTCTCCAGCCGAAGCCCTTCGGCGAGCGAGGACTCCAGCGCACCGTCCAGCACCGCCTTGGCCGCGTACAGCGCCGGCAGCCCCTTGGCGGCGATCGCTTCGGCGGTCTTCTGCGCCTCGGCGAGCAGCTCGCCGGCGGGCACCACGCGCGAGGCGAGACCCGATCGCTCGGCTTCGGCGGCATCCATCATCCGTCCGGTGAGGATGAGGTCGGCGGCCTTGTAGTAGCCGACCGCGCGCACGAGCCGCTGCGAACCGCCCATGCCGGGGATCACGCCGAGCGTGATCTCGGGCTGCCCGAACTTCGCGGTGTCGGCGGCGAGGATGATGTCGCACATCATCGCCAGCTCGCACCCGCCGCCGAGGGCGTAGCCCGACACCGCGGCGATGACCGGCGTGCGCACGGCGGCGAACTGCGTCCAGCCGCCGAAGTGGTCGCCCAGCAGCATGTCGAGCCCCGACTTGGACTCCATCTCTTTGATGTCCGCGCCGGCGGCGAACGCACGCTCCGAGCCGGTGACGACGATCGCGCCGATCCCCTCATCGGCGTCGAAGGCGGATGCCGCGGCGGTCACCTCGCGGCACACCTGCGAGTTCAGCGCGTTCAGCGCCTCGGGGCGGTTCAGCGTGATCCACCCGACGCGTCCCCGCGAATCGACGATGATCGTCTCGTACTCGGTCATGGGTCCTCCTCGACCTGCTGCATCCGATCATGCCTGCTCCGAGGCGCTCGTGCGGCACATGATCCTGCGGCATGCGATCGTAGACGACGATGACCGAACTCGAGGCGGCGGTGCGCACCGAGATCGCCCGCTGGGCCGCGGACCTCACGGGCACCGACGCCACGGAGGCCGTCGTGTCCGCCTCGCGGCGCGCCCTGCTGGTCGCCGTGCCCCGCCTGCAGGACGAGCTGGATGCCGCGACGGCCGCGCAGGCCGGCCTCTCCCTGCCCGTCGCGCCCACGCGCCCGCCGGGCCGCGCTCACAACGTGCTGGTGATCGTCGCCCTGCTGTTGGGCATGCTCGCTCCGGCGATGGTGCTGCCGGCGCGCAACGGGACCGCCTTCGATGTCGGCGACGGCGCGATCTGGATGGGCGGCTGGGCCCTCGCCTCCGTCATCTGCTTCGCGCTCGCGGCCCGCGATCAGCTGCGGTCGAAGTACCTCAACCCCCGTGTCAACGGCTCACGTGCCTTCATCCTCTTCGCGGCGATCTGGGCGGTGACCCTCGTGTACGCCGTCACCCACTGGGGCGACGTGGACCGGTACGAGCCGCTCGTCCCGATCATCGGCACCGTCCTGCTCGCAGCGTCGACCATCGGCATGGTCGTGCTGTGGACGCACGCCCGGCAGGTCGAGCGCGACTATCAGGCACAGGAGTCGGCCAGGGCGGAGAGCGGCGAGCCGCGGGACCCGCTGAAGAAGTGGTGGTCGAACGTCGCGGGTCGCCTCACGCCGGGCGAACGCGGCGCCGCCGATCGGTCGTACCGCTTCGCGCTGGCCGCGCTGGTGGACGACCGCATCATCGTCGCGGGCGACGCGCAGCGGCTCAAACGCAGGAAGCCGCCGTCGGTCTGGGCCGGCAGCATCCGCTGATCCGCTGCCCGCGTGTGCGTCATCCACATGGGGAATGGTCCCCATGTCCGGCGCGCGAAGAGTTGCCCTAGCCTTTCTGCGGGCCGGTCGCGGTCCGTTCGAGATCTGAGAGGACTGTGACATGGCTGATTTCAAGGCGTCTTATGGCGAGATGGAGACGATGGCGGGCAAGCTCGACACGGGGCGTGAAGAGATCGCCGATGTGCTGCGTCGTCTGAAGACCGATGTGGACCGTCTGCTGGG
>NZ_JACXZS010000023.1 GCF_014779795.1 Microbacterium helvum | reverse complement strand
GGTTCGCGTGATCGGGCTTGGCCTCATCCAGCATCCGCAACGCGCGCTCACGCATCTCCGCCGAGTACTTCTGATTCATCGTGTTCCATCCTTACTTCAAGAACGGAACGAAACCCAGGGCGATTCAAACTGAGGCTCGCGATTGGCACTGCCATCGGGCGTGTGGAGACTACCGATAGCTCAGGCAAGGACGTTCACGATCCGACCACGAGGCAGTTGTCGGAGAGTGACAGGTCGTTCTCGCCGGCTATGCCGACGTCCCGCCGGGCACCGTGGTAGCGTCGAGCGGTGCCGTGGGTAGAGCTTCGACCTGCAATTCCCGGCGACAGACGCGCGAGCTACACGTCTCACCGCTAAGCGCTTCGCCGGATTGTGGCATTCGCAAGCGAGCCGGTGGGCGGTGCAACCACTACACCCTCGCCGGCGAGTTCTTTCCACGCCTTACGCAGATGCGTCTCCCGACCTACTCCCAGCGCTGCTCCGAAGACCAATGCGAAGTCGGTGCGTGTCGACAGGCTCGTCCGAGTCGAGAGCGCGGACGTGATCGCCCGCTTTATGTCCTTAATTGCATCCGCCTGGATCTGCGCTTCATCAGCATCTATCACGGCCTGAACAAGGGATAGCTGCGAGACTATGCCTGGCTGATCTTGATCAATCCGGTCGGCTGCATCGAGTTCAACATCCGCCAAGAACTTGCGCCAGTCCCCCAACGCAAGGCTCACAGCTTCGTTGAAGTACCACATGGCGACCCTCCGGGGGAAGAACAGGATCAGCCAGAAGGGTTCCTTGTCCGCTGGCTTGCGATGAATAGGCACGGTGTACGCGAGACAGCCCGCGGCACGACAGACTCGTAGCCGGTACTCCGACGCAACTCGAAGTGCAGCTGTGTGCGCCCGCTCCTCCTTAGGGATGCCCTGAAGATCCGGGGCGTCGAAGACTTCGCGCCACCAGTCGCCCCCTAGCCACTCGTCCATCCGCGCCAGTGTCATTTCGCGGCCGGGTGCGTTTGGTTTCTCCCACAGGCGGGGGCCCATTCGTCGTACGGCCTGGATCGAGAAGTTCAGGAGGAGCTCGGTCGGCATGTCACCGCCGCGCTTGAGAATCTTCTCGACCGTGGACTCGATGTCGGGCCCACTCCCAAAGGGGTCGATGAAGACAAGCGCTGGCATCCCGCCGAAAGACTCAAGTGCTGAATCAAGGTGGTCGCGAACATCGCCGTGCAGGGCGACAGCCTGAGGATTATTGGCGGCGGCGAGAACACGCTGAAGCGCAGTGAACGCCTTCTCGTCGCGTTCTATGAATCGACAATGGAGTTCCACGTTTGCCCGCAACTCGTCATTGGCGATGCGCAATGCGATCGCAGGTGAGCCTTCTGAAACGACGCCCGTGCGCGGGTTTGTATAAGCCCCCTCCCCCGCGTATCCGTCCAGGAAGCCGACCCGGCGTCCCGGCGCCGTCGAGGCGGTAGCGCCGGCGAACTTCGCTAGGTAGCGCTTTAGCACTCCGTGCTTCAGGACGGCAGCCGCCTTCTTATTCTCGGCGAAGAACTTCTCGTTGGCGGTCACGACTGCACGCTATCGATGCCCTACTGTGCAGCGATCTAGCCGCGCCGCGCCGCGAGCCAACCTTGAGCAAACGCGCGCGGTTGTGCTTGGAATCGTCAGCTCGCGCTACGAAGCGGCATCTGGCTCCACACCATTCCGTCCAGCTCCCGACCCCCGGCTTTGGGCGTCCGGCCACCCCATTGCTTATGGAAAAAGGGGACGTTCGCACTCCTGCATTTGTCACGAATCTCGCGTACCCA
This sequence comes from Microbacterium helvum, assembly GCF_014779795.1. Classification (GTDB taxonomy): domain Bacteria; phylum Actinomycetota; class Actinomycetes; order Actinomycetales; family Microbacteriaceae; genus Microbacterium; species Microbacterium helvum. The sequence goes on along the minus strand of NZ_JACXZS010000023.1, from coordinate 5,404 downwards.
GTCCGGGTCGAGCGGACGCGCTCCGTGCCCCGACTCACCGCCAGTGATTACCCAGTCAATCCCATCGAGCTCGAGATTGGGCAACGGTCCAAGTAGCGGCTCACATGACAAGAACCGAACTGCCGCTGGAACCGACCTGAGATCGTCGGCACGGTAGAGATGGTCTTCGTCTTCGATAGATACACCCATCCACAGGTTGGCTGGCCAGTCGAGCTTGTCGGCGACCTTGGGAAGTCGGGACGAACGTTTCGTGAGGACCTGATATGTGTGCTGGGGCGTGTCAGCGACTACCTCGAACACCCGTTTGACGAAGTCAAGGGGCACCCTCGCGTGGAACAGGTCGCTCATCGAGTTCACGAACACGACGCGGCGACCGCCCCACTTGTACGGCTGCTGCAAGGCGGACTCGTGCAGCGTAAGGGCGAACCCCGGTCCAGATGTGATCGGGTTGCCGTCGTTCTGGTACTTCTCGGCACCCATTGCCTTGAGTCGTTTCGACAACGTCAGGGCGTAGCAGTTGTCGCAACCAGGTGTGATCCGGTCACAACCAGTCGTCGGGTTCCAGGTGACCTCAGTCCACTCGATCCCTGAACGCTGAGCCATATCTACCCGTTTCCCGTAACGCGATCTACGTAACGTGATATGAATACCGTATGGCCACGACGCGCGTTAGTCGAGAGACACTCCGCCAGACGTCGCGCCAAGTGTTCGGGCAGGCTCATCGGCTCGAGTTGATGCTCGCTGTTGCGCGAAGCGAAGACGGCATCGTTTGCCTTACCGAACTCTCCAAAGTCCTCGATGTGAGCGTGAGCAGTCTGCAGAAGCCATTTCAGTCGCTTGTCCATGCGCGACTCATCAGCCCTCTACCCGATGCCGACTCTCGCTACCGCTTCTACGCACGCAACCCCAGCGCCGCGTGGAAGTGGGCGGAGGAGCTCGCCCAGCTGGACTAACTGCGCACGTCAAGGCACTTAGACCGATCAGGACCGATGCCAGGTACGCCCCGAGTCCGGGAAAGTCCGCGGCGTCCCCCACCCTGGCGCCTTGCTCTCCGACTCCGAGCAACCTGAAATCCGCGGATTCCGCGCATTACACCCGGCTCGCGCTGCGCTAGACCTACGCTTCGCAGAATCCGCGGAGTCGGGCTCAGAGGTTGATACGACCCGGTGACTGGACGTGCTCGGGCAGGCCGCCGTCGAGAATGCGCTCGACCATCCCGATGGCCCGGTCGGTGAGTCCGTCGCCCGGGTAGAAGTCCTCGTACAGCTCCTCGGCCGCTTCGAGGGTAGAGACCTCGCACAGGCTCAGCAGCTGACGGATGTCGTTGGTGTCGCGGCCAGGACGATTGGCGCGGAGCTTCATCGCGAGCAGTGTCTCTTTGGACGCGACCTGGACCACAATCCCGCCCCGTTCGTAGATCGTGTCCCACTCGACCGCTCGACGACCGAACGTCGGCAAGGCATCGGCCTGCTCGACAGCGAAGTTGAGCCAAGTCGGATCCCACCCGTGCGCGGCCGCGACACGAGCCGCGGCCGCAGCGACGGCTTCATCGCTCCCGGGCTGGACGTGCAGCGAGTCCAGGTCCTGCGTCGTCCCACGATCGAAGTAGCGCAGAGCGAGCGCTGCACCGCCCACCAGGCGGATACCAGCGACCTCGTGTGCTGCGCGCAGCTCCGCGATGAGCTCGCGAAGGCCTCCGATGATGTCGTCTCGATCCAGTGACGTGCCCACGATCAGACGCTCGCGAACGTGTCACGCCACACGAGCACACCCCGCTCAGCGAACTCTTCGGGTACCTCCGACGCCGGCGGGATCGGATCAGCGGAATCGACATCAAGCGTCCGTGGCACAGAAAGGAACCGACTGGGAGAATTCACCCACTCGGGGGTCGGAAGCCCCTCCTCGCCGAGTCGCCACGCCACAAGGCCGGCGATCGCGGCATCCCACACCGGGTCCTTGGTCGACTCCGGCTCTGCCAGCCCGAGCACACCGCGGACGAGCCCGTGCTCGGCGCTGAGGTTGTCGTTCAGTTGCAGGAGGGCGCGTAGCGCGCGGTCCTTGTCCTCGGCACGGAGCCGATCACGGATGTCGGCAGCGATGGTAGCCGCGTCATCGCGCCGGGTAGGTGCGGAGTAAAGCCGATGTCCCGCGCCGGCCAGCAGCCGCTCGATCGTACTGAACTCAGCGTCGCGGCCACTTTCGGATCGAGACACGCGCCCCTGATCGACGCGGGCACGTTCAGCGAGTTGCTGCTGCGTGAGCCGGCGACTCTTGCGGGCAGCGCGAACGAGTGTCGAAGCAACAGTCATCAGCCCTCCCGGATTATGTCGTTGCCAACATATTCTACCAGCGATCCGTTCCCAATCCGTTCGCCAGTCGAACTACCGCTTAGCGAGCGAGCCGGACAGCACCCTTGACTCACCGGATCGCCCGCTCGTGGCACAGTTAAGGCACACTAACCGGCGACACGCCGCGCATTTCGATGCTGGAGAACGTTGCAGGCCTCGACGGGCAGCATCCGAAAACCGCGGAATCACGCGGCAAAACGGGTGAGTTGTATTCACGGACATGAGAGTTCGAATCCCCCATCCTCCGCACCTGTATCGATCCGCCGCGCAGCCGTCCAGTCCGGCTCAGTCGCGCGCGGGCAGCAGCTCTGCGAGCAGCCCTTCCACGCGGGCGCGGATCGCGTCGCGGATGGGACGCACCGCATCGATGGACTGGCCGGCGGGGTCGTCGAGCTGCCAGTCCTCGTAGCGCTTGCCTGGGAAGATCGGGCACGCGTCACCGCAGCCCATGGTGATGACGACGTCCGACTCCTTCACCGCGTCGACGGTCAGCACCCTGGGGGTGTTCCCCGCGATGTCGATGCCCTCTTCGGCCATCGCATCGATGGCCACCGGATTGATGACATCCTTCGGGGCCGATCCGGCCGAGAGCACCTCGACCTCGTCACCGGCGAGAGCGCGGAGATAGCCCGCGGCCATCTGGGATCGACCCGCGTTGTGCACGCAGACGAAGAGGACGGTGGGCTTGTCAGTCATGGCGGTCTCGCTTTCCGCACAAAAGCATAGACCAGTGTCTATTGATTGCGAAGAGCGCTGGTCGTGGCGGCGCCGTGAAGATCTGCCAGGAGCGCGCGCACCCGCGTCTCGATGTCGTCCCGGATGGCGCGGATACGATCCGGGGCCTTGCCCACCGGGTCTTCCAGATCCCAGTCCAGGTACCGCCGGCCCGGGTAGATCGGACACGCGTCGCCGCAGCCCATCGTGATCACGACATCGGCCGCACGCACCACGTCGTCGGTCAGCGGCTTGGGAAACTCGCCACCGATCGAGACTCCGATCTCGTCGAGCGCGGCGACGATGCTGCCTCGCACATCGGCTGCGGGCGCAGAGCCGGCCGTCCACACGGTGACGCGCTCCCCCGCGAGCTGGCGGAGGATTCCCGCCGCGAGCTGCGAGCGACCGGCGTTCTGCACGCAGACGAAAAGGACGGTCGGAGTCTCGCCCGGCCGCCCTTCGGCACCCGCAAGCGCCTGCAGCCGCGCCGTCGCGAACGTCGCCGTGCGACTTGCCAGCAGCGGCGAATCCGAGCCCTTCGAGAGCAGCTCGTAGCTTTCGAGCACCTTCGCGCGCACCGTCTCAGGACCGAACACGCCGCGGAATCGCTGAGCCAGATCTGTCGCGATGCGATCGAGATCCGGGGGCGATGCACTCCGCTCGCCTACGCCGAGCAGTGCATCGACTCGCTCGGCCTGATCCTCGGCGATCGAGTACCAGACGCGGCGGCCGTCCGGCTCGCGCATCACGACGCCGTCCTCGCGCAGCGCCTTCATGTGGTGACTCACCGTGGGCTGGCGAAGCCCCAGCGCGTTCGCGAGGTGGCCGACCAGCATCCGGCCGCCATCGGACTCGCGGATCAGCCGGAGGATCCGGGCGCGTGTCGGATCCCCCAACGAGGTGAGATCCGCCGTCTGACCCATAGACGGCAGTCTATCCCTTCGTCGGCACCCTGACGCGAACCAGGGTCATGAGCAGCAGGAACCGCGGCCGCCGGCATCCGTCGAGCAGACGCCCGTCGCGGGAAGCACCAGCTCGACATTCGCGGCCGACGCGGCGTCACCGGCGAGCCACGCCGTCACCGAGCGGACCTGCTCGTAACCGGTGGCGAGCAGGAAGGTCGGCGCGCGACCGTACGACTTCATGCCGACGATGAAGAACCCCTGCTCCGGGTGGGTCAGCTCGCGGAAGCCGTGCGGTTCGACCGTCCCGCAGGAGTGGACGTTCGGGTCGATGAGCGGCGCGAGGCGCTTGGGTGCCTCGACGATCTCGTCGAGCTCCAGCCGGATCTCGCGCAGCATGTCCAGGTTCGGGCGGAACCCGGTGGCGTTCACGACCACGTCAGTCTCGTGCGTGACGACCTCGCCGGCGCGGTGGCCGATCAGCTCCACGGCGTCGCCGGCGCGACGAGCTCGGATGGTCTCGAAGCCGTCGACGAGTGCGATGTCTCCGCGCTGGACGGCGCGGTCGACCCGGCTGCCGAGGTCCGCGCGGCCGATGAGCTCGTCATCGGGCGACGACGACACCCGCACGGCCTTCGCATTGCGGATCAACCAGGTCACGGTCGTCCCCGCCTCTTCACGCGCGAGCTTCACCAGGGCAAGGAGGGTGTTCGCGGCAGAGTGCCCCGCACCGACGACGGTCACTCTTCGCCCTGCGAAGATGGCACGATCCCGGCCGAGGACGTCCGGCAGCGCAGCGGTCACGCGATCAGCGATTTCGGTCATGCCCAGCAGCTCGAGCCCGCTGGACGACAGCGAGTTCGGGGAGAGGTACGTTCCAGACGCATCGATCACCGCGCGCGCTGCGATGTCCTCCACCTCGCCATCGGCGGTACGCACCCGCAGCGAGAAGGGCGTCGCGGCGCGACGGGCCGTGCGAGTGCGGTCCATGCGGTCCTTCGTGACGCCGATCACTTCCGCGCCCGTCCGGATGTGCGGCGCGATCTGTTCCAGCGCGGCGAGCGGAGCGACGTACTTCTCGACGAGCTCGGCGCCCGACGGCGCACGCTCGGGGTCGGGCAGGACCCACCCCTGCTGCTCCAGCAGACGACGGGATGCCGGGTCGACGAGGTGCTTCCACGGCGAGAACAGGCGCGTGTGGCCCCACGAGCGGACACTGGCCGCGACCTCGTCGCCGGCCTCGAAGATCAGGAAGTCGATCCCTCGCTCCACGAGGTGGGCCGCGGCCGCCAGTCCGATGGGGCCGGCGCCGATGATCGCGACCGGCAGTGCCGTCAGGCGGCCTGTGTCGGCGACGCGGGGAGTCAGGTCGAGCAGGGTCACAGCAGCCTCCGGTGATATCGATGAACTTCGATGCCTGATTCTGCATCGCTCTATCGA
>NZ_JACXZS010000022.1 GCF_014779795.1 Microbacterium helvum | reverse complement strand
ATCTCGCCATAAGACGCCTTGAAATCAGCCATGTCACAGTCCTCTCAGATCTCGAACGGACCGCGACCGGCCCGCAGAAAGGCTAGGGCAACTCTTCGCGCGCCGGACATGGGGACCATTCCCCATGCGACGGACGCGTGCGGTCACCCGGCGACGAGCGGCAGCTGCACCGTGACGTGCCGGCCGTTCTCGACGAACAGGCCGCGGCCGGGTGGGAACTCATGGCGCTGCACCTTCGGGAACGGCACCTTGAACAGCGACTCGCCGTCGTAGCTGTCGGGCCGCAGCGCGATGCCGTGGCGACCGGCCTTGAGCTCGCCGATGAGGCCGTAGCCGCTGGAGAGCTGCGTCACATCGCCATCGGCCACGAGGAAGTGGTCGCTGCGGTTGATCGCCTGGAACAGCTCTTTGAGCGGCCGTTCCGCGTCGGTGTCGCCGAACTCGGTGATGTTCTCGACGACGATCCCGATGCGCCTGGTCACCGTCTCGTCGGCGACGATCTCTTTCAGCTCCTTGGCGAGCGTGCGGACGTCCTCGATGCCGATCGCCGAGCGGCGCCAGGCCATGTCGTCGCGGAGCACCGCGCGGCGGCCGCCGAAGTGGAACAGCTCGACGTCCGGATCGAACCGCTTCAGAGCCCGCACGACGCCGCGCACCGCGGTCGTCTTGCCGGACTGCGGCGGCCCCGCCACGACGAACGTGCCGACCGGCTCGAAGCCCTTGGGCCCGAGCGTGTCGTCGCCGATGCCGAGCACGGGGAACTCGTCGATCCGCGCGGGGAGGGATGCGGCATCCAGTTCGGTCGGAAGCGAGCCGATGTTGCGGGCCTCGACCGCGCCGGCGGCCCGCAGGGCGGCGGCGAACTGCTCGCCCGCGGCGTTCTGCTCGGCGACGTTCGTGGTGCCGCCCATGACGGCGATCTGCGTCTCGAGGCCGTCGACGATCGCGCGACCAGGGACGCTGCGCTCGTTGAGGACGTCCTTCGGGACTCCGAGGATCGAGTACGCGCCCTCGTCCGACATGCGCAGCACGACCCGCTTGGTCACGTTGGCGCTGACGGCCGTGGGCACGGCGCCGTAGCGGTCGGCGGTCGCGATCACGTGCACGCCCAGCGGGCGTCCCTCGCCGAGGATCCGCATGAAGATCGCGTAGTAGGCCGCGCGGGCGGACGTGGTCTCCCAGTCCTGCTTGAAGACGCCGAAGCCGTCCAGCAGCAGGATGATGCGCGGCTCGCTCGTGTCGCCGGTGATCGCGCGGTACTCGCTGAGCGACGCGGCGTTCACCTCGGAGAACCGCTTGCCGCGGTCGTCGAGCATCTGCCGGATCGTTCGCAGCAGGCGCTGCACCCGCTCGACGTCGTCGCCCGACACGACCGAGCCGACCTGCGGCATCGTCTCCAGCGAGCGCAGCGCGCCGGTGCCGAAGTCGATGCCGTAGACGGCGACCTGCCCGGACTCGGGCCGCGCGCCGGCGGCGATGCCGATCGACCGCAGCGTCGCCGACTTGCCGGCGCCGCTCGTGCCGTAAACGAGCAGGTGGCCGTCGGTGTCGGGGGTGAAGAACACCGCCTCCTGCAGCTGACGCTGCGGGATGTCGGCGAGGCCCAGCGGGATGCGGTCGTCGCCCGACATCGGCAGGTCGCGCAGGTCGATCGTCGTCGCCAGGTCGTCGAGCCACGGCCGGCGAGGGGCGGGGATGCCGGCGTCCGAGGCCGCCGCCACCAGATTCGCCACGAGGCGCTTCTGGTCGTTGGGGCCGAGGTCCTCGTCGTGCGTGTCGGATTCGCCCTCGCTGTCGTTCTCCCACAGCGTCACCGAGCCGAACCTCAGCTCGGCGACGCGCACCTGGGCGCCGTCGGGCTCGTCGGTCGTCCAGCCGCCCGCGTAGCCCGACTGGAACGGGACGAGACGGCCGGGGCCGGTCTTGGCGATGCCGCGACCGGGCAGCGACGGGTCGAACGTCGAGGCGACCACGTCGCCGACGACATCGTTCGAGTCGGCCGCGTCGGCCATGCGCAGGGCCACGCGCAGGTTCGTGTTGGCGCGCAGATTGTCCTTGATGACGCCGGCGGGGCGCTGCGTCGCCATGATCAGGTGGATGCCGAGAGACCGGCCTCGCTGGGCGATGTCGACGACGCCGTCCACGAACTCGGGCACCTCGGTGGCGAGGGCCGCGAACTCGTCGATCACGAGGATGAGCGCCGGAGGCGTATCGGGATCCTGCCGCTTCTCGAGCTCGAGCAGGTCCTTGGCCTTCTTGCGATTGAACAGGTGCTCGCGGTGGTGCAGCTCGGCGCGCAGGCTCGTCAGGGCGCGGCGCACCAGGTGCGGAGACAGGTCCGTGACCAGGCCCACGGTGTGGGGCAGGTCGACGCAGTCGGCGAAGGCGGAGCCGCCCTTGTAGTCGACGAACAGGAATGTCACGCGGTCGGGGCTGTACTCGGCGGCCATGCCGAGCACCCACGCCTGCAGGAACTCGGACTTGCCCGAGCCGGTCGTCCCGCCGACGAGCGCGTGCGGCCCCTGCGTGCGCAGGTCGAGCGACATGGCGTCGGGGCTGCCCTGGCCGATGTAGGCCTTGAGCGTTCCGGCGCGCTTGAGGCGCGGACGCGGTCCACGGCGGCGGTCGACGATGGAGTTGTTCTGCCGCCAGCGCTCGATCGCGGCCTGCGGCTCGGCGGCCATGTCGGTGCCGATCAGGCGCAGCATCGAGACGCTGGCCGGCAGGTCGGACGAGTCCGCAGCCACCGAGCTGGAGTCCACGACCGGCGCGAGGCGCTTGGCGAAGATCTCGGCGTAGCCGCGCGAGACGCCCTCGACCTTCACGGTGCGAGCACGGTGCCCCGCGCGCACCCAGCCGACCATCGCGTCGTCGAGTCCGCCCGAGACGTCGATGAACGTGCGGCACGCCGCCGGCAGCGACTCGACGGTCGGGGCGACGAAGATCGTGTAGACGCCGGCATCCGGACCGCGCTCGATGACCTGCGTGAGCCGGGGACGGTCGACCGGCGCGTCGTGCGTGACGAAGAGCACGAGCGACACGTCGGGCACCGAGGTGTCGCGCCCCTCGCCGACGCTCTTGCCGAGCGTCATGGACGAGTCCTTCTCCGACACCGGGCCGCGTCGCGTGGCCGAGCCCGACAGCCGCTCGAGGATCGCCTCTTCGAGCCCGTTCAGCAGGTTCGTGCCGGCGGACTGGCTGTCGGCCAGGGCCATCTCGGCGAACGGCGAACGCGGGCTGGTGGTGTGCGGCAGCCACTTCATCCACTCCATGTCGCCCGTCCACGCCGGGTCGATGATGGCGGCCGTCACGACCTCGTTCGGCGCGTGCAGGCCGAACAGCTGCACGCCGAGACCGCGCACGACGTCGGCGGCGAGCTCGCGCGGACCGGCGATGCCGATGGCCCCCGCGGACGGCAGCAGTTCGATCGCGGGCACGTCGTCGATCTGCGCGTACCGCTCGCGCAGGGTGCGCACCTGCTGCGCGTACTGCGCGATGCCGCGCTGGTCGTTGGGCTCCTGCACCGTGTTGCGGCTGTCGGCGGTGCCGACGCCCAGGCGCAGGCCGAGGAAGTTCCAGTGCTCGGGCCGGCGGGTCCACAGCAGCGGCCCCAGCGACATCGCGTTCTCGTAAATCGTCGCGGTCGCCGGCGCCTCCGCCCGCCGCCGCTCGCGCTCCAGCCGCTCCTCGGCTTCGAGGGAGTCCTCCAGCTCGTCGATCTGCGACTCGAAGGTCTCGATCTCGAGCGTCAGCTTCTTGCTCTGCTGCGTGCGCTGGCCGATGAAGTTGCCGAGCATCATGAGCGGAGCCATCACCACGATGAGCAGCGACGCCGGCCGCTGGAACATCGCGAACATCGCGAAGCCCAGCAGCACGGGCGCCATGATCATCGGCCACGGGAAGATGCGAGGCTCTGCCTCGTTGGGGATGATGGGATGCCGGAACTCGCGGCCCGCGTAACGGTCCTCCACGCGGGGCGAACGGTTGAACATCAGCGCACCGCCGCGCTCGAGCACGAGGGAGTCGTCGGTCTGCGCGCGCGGCGCGAGCGCGAACGACACCTCGGTCGCGCCGATCGTGATGCGCTGACCGGGCAGCACGCGCACGCGCTGCACGAGCCCGCCGTCCACGATGAGGCCGTTGGCCGAGTTCAGGTCGATGAGGTCGATGCCCTGGTCCACATCGACGCGCGCGTGGCGCTTGGACACCTGGGGATCGTCCAGCAGCACCTGCGCGGGCGCCACCCGGCCGATGACGCTGGAGCCGGCCGGGAGCGGTATCGCGCGGCCGGCGTCGGGCCCGGAATGGATCCGCATCACGGCGGCGGTGGCTGCGGCATCCCCCGTCGCCAGCGCCGGGACGACCGAGGCGTCGAACCCCGAGCCGATGGGCGCGTCCGCGATGGGCATGGCGGGGTTCAGGTGCACCGGCTGACCGGCCGGCGATGCCACCAGCAGCGTCGGCACCTCGCTCGCGTTCACGCCGCCCGGAGCCGCCAGGGCGTCGCCGTCGGCGAGCGCGCGCGCGACATCCTGCACGGTCGCGGTCGCGTCGGCGGTCACGAGCACGTCGACGGTCGATCCCACGCCTCGACGCAGGCTCAGCTTCAGCTTCACGAATCAGCACCTCTCGCCACGAGCTCGAACGACCTGCCTCCCACTTGGACCGACCACCCCAGCGGCACCCGCGCCGCCTGATCGGCCGGAACATCGACCACGTCGCCGCCGGGCGACACGAGCTGCGTGCCGTTGCGCGAGCCGCGGTCGGCGACCCACAGTCCGTCGGCGTCCTGCCCGAACGCGGCGTGCGTCTTCGACATCAGCCGCTGCGGATCCTCGAGCCGCACGAGCGCCTCGACCTGCTCGCCCTCGGCCGGCTCGGGGTCGCGCCCGATGAGGCCGCGGCCCGGGACGCGCACGATCGAGCCGTCGTCGAAGCGGATCATCGCCTGCGCGCGCCGGGAGCCGACGGGCGACGGCCCGGTGCCCGGCGACGACTGGACGACGGGCGCGGGCGGTCTTGGCGCGTCGCCGGAGGGTGCGGCCGGGGCGGCTGCTCTCGGCGCGGCGGCGGAGACGGCAGCCGGTGCGGGCGTTCTTGAGGAGGGCGCGGCGGTTCTTGACGAGCCGCCGGAAACGGCTGCCGCGGCTGCAGGGCTCGCCGGAGCCGCGGGGCTCGCCGGCGCTGCAGGACTCGCCGGCGCCACGGGGCTCGAGGGCGCGACGCCCGGAGCGCCGGTCACGAGGCCCGTCGCGGCGTGCGCGACGGCGGCACCGCCGGGGACCTGGGCGATGACGCTCGCGTCCACGCCGTCGGCGACGGCCTCCCACTGGGCGCCGGTGCTGCCGGGCCCCACGACGCCGGCGCGCGAGCGCGCACCCGGGATCTGCAGGGCGCTGGCGGCATCCGCGTCGCTGGCCATCGAGGGCAGGTCCTCGCTCTGGTCGGGGCGGCCGGCCGCGGCCCGCCGCGCCTGGCGCAGCGCCTTGGCGTCGAACGGGTCGAGCCCGGCGCGGGCGTCGATGACCCAGCATCCCCCGACGCGGTCCAGGATGCTGCGACCCCGCCGCTGCGGATCCCACAGGCCGGAGGCGAACATGAGGGCGGGACCGACGAGCGGCACGATCGTGCTCGCCCACAGCACGAGCGCCCGCAGCACGACGCGCCAGAACCCGACGCGGCCGAAGTCGTGCACGTCGATCGACCGCAGCCGCATGGCGGCCTTGCCGGCGGTCACGCCGCGGCGCCCGTGGAGGATGAGCTGGACGAGTCCGAAGATCAGCGGAAGCACCGAGCCGATGAGGATCAGCAGCGGCCCGACGAACGAGGTGTCGCCGGCGAGCATCATGACGGCGCCGACGACCGCCGGAGTGGCCAGCAGGACCCAGATGCCCGCGTCGATGGTGAAGGCGAGCGAACGGATGCCGGCGGCCGCGGGCACGATGCCGAGCGCGGCCGCGTCCTCGTGGGGAGAATCGGCGACGAGAGGAGGGGGGACGGATGCGGGGAGGGTCATCGGCTTCCTCGGTGGTTCAGATCAGCAGCAGCACCAGTGCGACGACGGCGGCGACGAGCACCGCGGCGACCACGACGGCGACGATCAGCAGCCGGCGGCGATCGCGTCGTCGGCGCGATGCGATCCCGTCGGGGGCGGGCGGGGGCGTGGCAGAGGGCGGCGGGGCGACCGGCACGCGGTTCGCCATCGTCGGGGCGGTCGTCCTCGGCGCCCGGCGGTCCGGCGTCTCACCGGTCGGCACATAGGCGGTCCGGCGGACCTCGGCAGGATCGGGGCCGGCAGGCGGCGCGGCGGGGGTCGTGCGACGCACCGATCGCAGGACGGTGTCGTCGGTGCGCTCTTCGATCGTCGTGCCGCCCGCGGTGCGGGTCTCGGCCGACGGCGGTGCGGGCGGGTACGCGCCCGCCGCGGTCGTGCCGGGGCGGCGGCCGGCGATCGACGTCGCATCGAGGTCTTCGGCGGGGATCGGCGCGGGCATCCGACGCGACGGTGCGAGCACCGTGTTGTCGTCGACGTCGTCGAACCCGGGTCGGGGCTCGGGCTCGGGGTCGGAAGGACGACGGGTCGAGAGCACCGTCGCGTCGTCCGGCGGTGCCGAGGCGTCCGGCGGCGCGGGAGCATCCGGCGCCGCGCGCCGCGTGGACAGCACCGTGTGCTCGTCCACCTCCGGCTCGGGGCGGTGCCCACGCCGCGTCGACAGCACCGTGCCCTCGTCGACCTCGGGCGCAGCGGCCCGCCGGGCCGACAGCACCGTCGCCTCGTCCGGCGCGTCGTCGGCGCCGGACGGCGTCACGCGATGCGTCAGCTCGTCGTCGGGCAAGATCACACGTCGCTCCGCTGCAGCCGGATCTCGGCGTCGCCCAGCAGGAAGCGCTCACCCGCCTCGACTTCTTCGCCGGGGGTCGCCTCGACCTCGGTGCCCATCACGGTCGAGAACAGCACGCCGTTGGTCGAGTCGAGGTCGACGACGTACCAGCGGTCGTCGCGCAGCTGCAGGCGCGCGTGCGTCTTCGACACCGTGCCGTCGTGGATCGACACGAGCTGTGCGCCCGGGTGCTCGGCATCGGCCGACGGCCGTCGACCGAGGATCACGACGTCGGCTGTGAGGGCGACGGGGTCGCCGGTCGGGGGCACCAGGGTCCACTCCGTGCGCTTGCGGCGCGCGATGACGGTCTCGTCGAACGAATCGTCGTCGTCATCGGGGAGCTCGGGACGACCGTGCTGCGCCGACACGGACGAGCGGGCCGAGAACGGGATGCCGGCATCGATCACGCCGGCCGAGACCGGGCCGGACGCCTCGGGGAACGCCTCGGACTCCGCCATCGGCGAGTGCGCGGGAGCCCACGGCTCGCGGTCCTCGCCGGTGATGGCCGGCAGCGGCACGTCGGTCACGGGCGGCCGGGTGATGCCCTCGCCGGGCGTCTGCGTCGACGGCCGGGGCGCGTACGCCTCGGGCGGGATCTCGTAGGCGGTCGGAACGGCGGGCACGCCCTCGGGGCCGGATGCCGGCACAGCCGAGATCGGTGCGGGGGCGCCGGTGAACGCCCCGGTCACCTCGGCGCTGTGGTCGGTCGTGTCCAGCGCGAACCCCTGCCACGGATCCCCGTCGCCGGACGCGTCCGCCACGGCCGCGCTCTCGGCGGGAAGCCCGTCGATCGCGGCTTCGGCAGCGGCCGCCGACACGGGGCGTCCCGGGAGCGGCGGCGGCGTCCACCCGCCGGGCGGCGGCACGACGACCGCGCCGCCTGCCGGGGTGGCGGTGGGCGCTGCGGGAGTGGATGCCGTCGGCGCAGCAGGCGCCGGCGTCTGGGCCGCGGGCGCAGCGGCCGGCGAGGCGGGTGCCGGCGCCGGGGCCACGGGGGCGGCGGCCGGGGTCACG
>NZ_JACXZS010000021.1 GCF_014779795.1 Microbacterium helvum | reverse complement strand
TATGGTGAGACACGTCGAGGTCCTCGTGATGGAACAGCAGTTGGCGCTACTGATCCTCGGGGACCTCGACCCCTACCCGCCGACCATCACCCGGCGAGCCTCACCCCCACCGGATGTCCGAAGAGCCGCTTATCTCGTGTTGGCACATTCCGTGCTCGAGGAGGAGATCGAGGCGTCGTTCGAGGACTTCTTTGACGAAGTGAGCAGGCAGCTACTAGGCGACGCTATCCCCGAGGCAGCACTCTCCCTCGCTTTCGCGATCGCAGAGCAGATTCCTGACGACCTCAAGGTGGCGTATCGGAAACGCGACACGATCGCATTTGTTCGAGGCGCCGGCCGCAAGGTCCTCGAGAAGGCGATCCAGACCAATAACGGCCTCAAGGAGGAGAACCTTGCAAAGCTGGCGAAAGCGGTCGGCGTGAACTGGCTCGCCTTCGAACGATCCCTTGGAACCGCGATCGCGGACCTATCGGCGTTCGGGACTCGACGTGGAAGCTCGAGCCACCTCTCTCCTTTCTCGACCAAGGTCACAGCGATCTCGCAGGAGTTGGATCCCGATGACGTGAAACGTTGGGTCAGGGATGCAGTCGTAGGGGCTGCCGCGATCCGAACGCACCTAATGGCGCAGGCAAGCCCGCGGATCGCAACCACTCCTACACAACCTCGTGGCAGGGCGCGACGAATCGTGGCGCCGCGAGTGCGGGTGTCACGTCCCCTCCGCTTGATCGCTGGCCGATGACTGAATCACGTCGACAGCGACTCGAACCAACTCTCCAAGGATTCGAGACGCCCGGTCGCCACGTGCTCTAGGGCGCGCTCGATCCCGCCGGCTGCGGCCCTCCCGCGGGCTACAGGCGCACCGTAGGCTGCGCGTGGGCCGTCGGGATTCACATGGACGACATGCGTAAAGATCTCGGCATTGCCGCTTCTGTTCTCGCAAGCGGCGGCCAACCTAGCCGGATCAAATTCGTTGGTCACGAGCACGTAGTCGAAAGACCGACCGCTGCTTTCGAGCTTCGAGTAGGCGTCAAAATCGGTGAGGAACTGCTCCTCCCGATCGCTGCGCACGCTCCACTTGCAACTGACAAGAACGCGATGCCTACTGAGCCGGTCAACTAGCGCAAGATCGACCTTCTTGGTCTTGTCATTTCCGCGCGGGGCATAGAAACCGGGCAGCTCGTGCAACGCGGGCCGCACATGAACCTCGTAACGCGACGCCGTCGGTTCCCACCGGCGGAGCAGCGCGGCGAGAGTATCCTCAAATCCTTCACCGACGAGATTCTTGCGCTTATTCTCGCTGCTGATGTGGCCCTTGATCTTGACAAGGAGGTCGCGAACAAAATCATCGGAAGCTGGAACGCCAAGGTGACCTTCGATAGCGTCACTAACGAGCGCCTCGAGTTCGAGATCCTCGTCGGGATGCGGCATGTCGCAGCGCTCGTATGGGCGCCGCTGCTCTTCAGCCCGTTCCAAACGTTGCGCGTGAGCAAACTCAGTGGCGACGGAGAGATCACGGACGGCTGCAGAGAATAGCCAATCTATCCGCTCTCCCAATTCACGCGGGCCCACGCCGTATTGGTCGCTCAACCATTGGTGCACTCGTAGGGATCGCGCGTACCACGGTCGTCCGGGCTGGCATTTGTCGCTCTCGTAACAGTGAGCCAGGCCGATCGTGCGGTCGATCCACAAGAGCAACCGGTACACGTGGCGCCACGCACTCTCGGGCGAGACGATCTCGCCGCTCATTTCTCGGAAGTACTGGTCTAGGAGGCGGTATCGGTTTTCCGCTCCAAACGCTCGCGCTATCGCGTCCGAGGTTCCTGCCTCAGGCACGGCTAGACCGGTTGGGGTATCTTCTCATTTGCCAGAATCTGCTTAACGCTCCCCGCCACCGCCGCCGCAAGCAGCGGCGGGACGGCATTACCAATCTGACGATATCGGCTGTGTGTCGCTCCATTTGGTTGCCTACCCTGGAGCTCACCCCTGCGGGAGTCCGTCACGACTTCGAAGCTATCAGGGAATGACTGCAGTCTGCAGAACTCGCGCACACTTAGGGCGCGGGGAGACTTGTAGTGGTAGACAGCGTCAGCCTTAGTGTTCAAGGTCCACGCCCAGAGGCCGGGGTGAAGGCGTCGATATGCGTAATAGTGCTTGCGCGAGAGCATGTCGGAACCGTTCGTCGGCCCCCATTTCTGACCCGTCAGGTAGCGACGACGAAGATGATCGGGCAGATCCCTATAGTTGCCCCCAGCGGGGATGCCCTCGAGTCGGAGCCGAGTATCCGCGTTCATGCGAGGCACCTCGAGGTTTGTGACGGGACGTGCGTTGGATCGCATGAGGCGCTGGTACGCCGATGACGGCCGACGAAGGCTGCGCGAGTGGAGCTCGCCCTCCTGATTGCCGGCCTCCAAGAAGTTCAGATCCCCGATCGCTTGCTGCACGGAGACGACGGATGTATCCCCCGGGTTCTGGAGGCGCTCGAGAAGGTCCTCAGCGACCACATCATTCCGCAATCCGAGACGATAACCCCTGCGCGCCGTCGAGTCAGGCATCAACGCAATCGCGGCGCTTGCTCCGGAGCCTTCAATTGCCGGAGGGACAACGCCGAGGTCACTGTGTACGCCCACGAACACAAGTCGCTTGCGTGTCTGAGGCACCCCGAAATCAGCAGCATCGAGAAGCGTTGGCCGAACAATGTACTTCCCGCTCAGGGCAAGATCAGATTGGACCTGCTCCCGCACGCCCATTTGGTCCATCCCAGGCACGTTTTCCATGACAAACGCTTTCGGCTCCACGAAGTCGACAACCTGGACAAACTCGCGGTAGAGCGAGTTTCGCGGGTCGTCGATCAACCGCGAGTGATTGCGGACCTGCGAGAAGGCCTGACATGGCGGGCCGCCAACGATCACGTCAACATCCGCGCCTGCGGCGAACACACGCTCCTTGACAGCACCCTCGCGGATGTCACCCGTCACCGCAGTGGCGTTGGGGAAGTTGCGGGCAAACGTAGCCATCGCGTCAGGGTCGTAGTCCGTCCCTGCCATGACACGGAACCCAGCTTGTTCGAACCCGACCGACAGTCCGCCCGCTCCAGAAAAAAGATCGATGACGGTAAGATCACTCGCCTCCACCGTCGGCCCAAGCTCGCTCATCTAGCCACTCTCGCACGAGGTTGAGACATCGCCCCTACGGACACTCCGCACTCGCGGAGGGGACCGCTGCACGGAGCGGTTGCTGGTTCGAATAGCCGGGTCGATGCTGCGCTCGCTGGCGGCGCCACCGGCGGACAAGCTCTCGGCATCCGAGAGAACCACAGCGATGCCCCGAGATCACACAGACGAGACCCAAGACCCAAGACCCAAGACCCAAGACCCAAGACCCAAGACCCAAGACCCAAGACCCAAGACCCAAGACCCAAGACCCAAGACCCAAGACCCAAGACCCAAGACCCAAGACCCAAGACCCAAGACCCAAGACGAACCGAGCCAAGGAGAGAGAAGGAGAACCTACGATGCACGCAGGCACCGTGGGTGAGCGACACCCTTTAGAAGCACTCCCCCACACATATCTGCAAGCCACAAAAATGCCTGGATAATGGGCAAAACGCACCCTATCCTGGCGGCATGCGCGGAGGCCTCGAGCGGTGGAAGCGAGGTGTCGAATCCCGAGGGGTTCGACAAGCGATCTCATACGCGATCGAGGGCCGCTGCGATGCTCACCTGCAGCACTCCCCTGGCATTGACGCGCTCGAAGCGTACAGTGCCGCATCCGATTCGACCGTCTCGCGGTTCATCGTCGAGAACGGCGTCATCACCTCGGACGAGCTCACCGCCGGTGGCCTTCGCGTCTGGCTCACCGGCCACGACCCGGCCAGCGGGGAAGAGCGGGGCCACCAGCGGCTGAGCCCCGACGCCGACCTGCTGCTCGACGGGACGATCAACCACCCGAAGTCGTACAGCATCGCCGCACTGCTGCATCCCGAACTCGCCGCCGAGTTCGAAGCGCTCCAGGACCGCCTGCGTGAACGGATCCTGCTCACGTGGCAGACGGAGCTCAATGCCCGGCGCGGGCATGGAGGGCTCATCCGCGAGGAGATCACCCGCATCGAGGTCGTCGAGCTCCAGCACCGACGCTCGCGCGCGCTCGACCCGCACATCCACCGTCACCTCTGGCTGAACATCAAGGTGCTCGGCGCTGACGGCAAGTGGTCGAACCTCGACTCGCGCGTCGCGATGAAGCTGCACACCGTCGTCAACGCCGAGGGCGAGCTCGCCGCCCGCACCGATCCGGCCTGGATCGCCGCGCTCGCCCGGCACGGGTACACGCTCGACGACACGGGCGAGATCGCCGAGCTCGCCGGCGCGGTCCGACCCGTCTCGCGTCGGTCGGCGCAGATCGAAGCCAACCGCGCGCGCCTGGTCGCGGAGTGGTCCGCGTCGCACGAGGGATCGGCGCCGAGCGTGGAGGTGCTGCAGCAGATCGATCGCCTCGCGTGGGCGGTGGCGCGCCCGAACAAGCCGGCCGATCTCGACGAGGCGTCGTGGGAGGCCCGCGTCCGCGACGAGATCACAGCGATCGATCCGAGCCTGACCACCCCGCGCGCACCCATTCGTGTCGCTGCAATCGATCCGGATGCCGTCGACCTGGATCTACTCGCTGCCCAGGCGGTCGTCGATGCGGACGAGCGGTCCACCTCGTGCGGCGGGAGGTTCAGCAGCTTCGACATCCGCGCGGGAGCCATACGCGCGCTGTCGCGCACGGGCGTCGTCGCGGACCGTGACCGGCTCGACGGCGTGATCGCCGAGGTCACGTCGCGGGCCACGCGTTCCGCCTACCGCCTCGTTGCGGACGATCCGCCGGCGCACGTGAAGGCGTTCATGGCGACCGAGACCGTACGCGCCAAGGTGGGTCTCGCCGGCCGCTTGGACGTGCTCGCCCAACCGGGGCGCTCCCTGCTGCCGGGCGAGTTGCACCGGCTCGCACTGAACGAGGATCTGTCGATATTGGATGCCTCGCAAGGCGTTGCCGCGTGCGCCATCGCCGGCACGGACGGGCTCGTGACGGTGACCGGCCCCGCCGGCGCGGGCAAGACAACGATGCTGCGCGCTGCGTTCGCGGCGCTCACCTCGCAACGGCGGCGGATGCTCGTCCTCGCCCCCACGCGGAAGGCGGCATCAGTGGCGTCTCGCGAGGTCGGGGCCTCGGCATCCAGTATTCATGCGCTGCTTTTGGACCACGGCTACCGATGGGGCACCGACGAGGCGGGCGCGCAGGTGTGGGCCAGGCTTCGAGTGGGAGAAGTCGATCCCCGCACGGGCGCCGTCTACGGCGGACCAACCCAGTACGTGTTGCGTTCTCGCGATCGGATCGTCGTCGACGAGGCTGGCATGGTCGACCTGCAGACAGCGAACGTGCTCGTCGAGCTCGCGATCGAGCAGGGTGTCGGGCTGGCGTTCGTGGGTGACACGCATCAGGCGTTGCCGGTCGGACATACGGGCGCGATGGGTTCTGCAATCCGGCACGCGAACGCTGCGGTCGAGCTCGATACGGTGCACCGGTTCCGCGATCCCGACTACGCGGCACTCACCCTGCGGCTCCGGGATGCGGGTGATCGCGAGCGTGCGCTGGTGGTTGCGGGCGAGCTTGCCGAACACGGTCACGTCGACCGGGTCGAACATCACGACGCGGCGCGTGAGCAGATGATCAACGCGTACTTCTACTGGCACGCACGCGGCAAGCGGGTGACGCTGGTATCGGGCACGAATGCTGAGGCGGATGCGATCAACGACGCCATTCAGCAAAGGCGAGTCGATCAGGGCGAGCTCGACGCCCGCGTCGCCGCGTGGGGAATGGGCGAGCAGCGGATCCTCGTCGGCGACACCGTCCAGACCCGTCGTAATGACCGGCTCACGGTAGTCGAGAATCGCGCACAGTGGATCGTGCGCGGCATCCACGAGTCAGCCGTCGACCTAGTCTCCGTGGACGACAGCGGCGAGATGGCGCGCGTGCCCACCGAGTACGCGCGCGAGTACCTGCAGCTCGCCTACGCGTCCACCGTGCACGGCGTGCAGGGCGACACCGCGGATGCGTCGGTGGTCGGGCCGGATGTGGATGCCGCAGGACTCTACGTCGGCCTCACGCGCGGTCGGCTCAGCAACGTCGCGATCGTCGTCGCGCGGACGGATGCCGCGGCCCGCGAATGCCTCGCGCAGTCGATGCAGCGCGGCACTCCGGAGGTGACGATGCAGGATGCTGTGCGCGCGGCCGAAGCGGAGGTGCGGCGTGCAGCGCGGAACCGGGAAGCCGCGATGGCTACGGGGCCGGTGGTCGGTGCGTCGAGTGCGGGGCGCGGAATCGGGATGTAGAGCCCATCTATTGCGATGGACGAGCATCGAACGCTCGGGTGCATTCGGCTAGCAACCACAGTCACGGGCTTGGCTCGTCGACAGGTGGAGCGTCGAGATGCCCGCCGCACCGCATGGTTTCCCGAGCGCAGCAAACCTCCGTCGACGCACTTCTGGCACTAAGAGCTCTGAAAACTCGTTGCCCGACTTGCAAGCGTGCATGCCTGCAGCGCGCAAGCTTGCACACAAGGCACCGACACGCCGTGTGCGCGACCGCGGGCATCTGTTCACACTTCGTCAGGGCTTGGATGCGTTGCTTGTCAGGTTCAGCCTGACGTCAGCAGAAAACCCCGTCGAATGTCGGAATCCTCTGGGATAATGGACCGTGATGCACAGCGGACCTTTACAGCGCGGTTGTCATTCCGGGTCTAGACCAACTTTGAGAAGTTAGAAACCATGGGGTAGGCGATGTGTGGTAAGATAGGTGTAGGCCACGGAAAGGAGCACCGAGATGGGGTTTGAGGTCTTTGACAAGCGCAACGCGCCTCTCGCCAAAGCGCCCAGTGTGACTATCCAGAAGAAGGGCATCTTCTCTATCAACCGTGCGGCACACAACCTCATCGGTGCGCCCGAGACGGTGGAGCTACTCTTCGACCGAGACGAGCAGATCATCGCGATGAAGCCTTCGGATGAGCCGCACGCCTACGCGATTCGCGCTCAGACGGCTAGCGACACCGGGCAGATGATCTTGTCTGCTAGCGCGTTCACCCAGTTCTTCGATATCGACACGACGGTCAGTCGGCGTTACAAGCCGTACGAGCAGGACGGGATGCTCTGCATCAACCTGCAAGGCCCCCGGGTAGAGATCGTGGGTAACCGTTCGAGGCAGGGAGACAGCGCCGACGACGGCAACTAAATAGAAGTCTGGCCCGGAACTGTTAGCAGCAGTTCCGGGCCAGTACCGGCCCGAGGGCGCGGTGGTGACTGTTCGCGTCACCTTAAGCGTATCGAAGATTTGTGGCACAGGCTCCAATTTCTTCTCTCGGGTATTGACACAGAGGACCGCCGGTCCTCTGTCAAACAACCCGGAGGACGTCCGTCCTCCCAGCACCGAGAGGAGAGGCCTAGTGCCTTTCATCACTGATTACTACGGGATCAAGGGTCCCGTGCCGTTCGCGAACGTCGACGTGGCGTCCGACAACTTCCTGTTCCTGGATCCACACGCCGTGCGGCTGACAGGGGCACCGCAGCCCTTCGCGGGCGAGGCGCTCCACTGCGTGGACACCTTCCTGGCGGAGATCGTGCGCTGTGTCATCTCCCCTGCGCCGGCCGACCGCCGTCGCGGCGAGGCACTGCTCCAACGCTTCAAGGAGCCGTGGGAGACGCGCCTCGGAATGTCGACCAAGGGCTACCACGGCCACGGAGGCGCTGAGGACGTCGGAACATGGATCTGGACCGCGCTGACGACGGACCTCGCAGCGCTCGTTCACGTCGGAGTTCTGGAACGTCTGGAGGACCTGCCGATGTTCGTCGCGGGCATCGACCGGGACATCACTTCCGACGTTACGACCCGCATCATGTACGCGGCGCTCGCGCGGTTCACGGAATCGATGCTCGCGAAGTACCCCGAGTTCACGGCCGACGGGCACAAGGTCAAGACGGTCACGAGTCAGGTCTGGGACCCGTCGAAGCTCGAGTGGACTGAGGAGCAGTTCACCCTCCCGGTGGCCGACGGGAAGCCCCTGCTGCTGGTCCCGACGGCATGGACGCGGCGCAACCTCCTCATGTCCGCGACTCGCTTCTACGAGAAGACCGTCCTCGACTTCGCGCAGATCGAGCGCGCCGTGATGGGCTCCGACGGCAAACTCATCAAGACGCCGAAGGACGAACTCGCGAAGATCAAGGGTCTCGGCCGCGGACGGAGCACGAACGTGCGGCTCACCCTGGAAGCGTTCGAGAAGAACGAGAACCTCATCGCGTACTTCAAGGCCTTCGTCGCCTTCAAGTTCGAGCGCCCGGAGGAGGACGACTCGGCTGCGGCCTAGTCGCTAGACCGAATGTCTGTCCCTAGGTGACAGGCACCATCCTGAGGCGGGCGGGGGACCAGACGGTCCCCCGCCTTGCCTGTGGGACAACCTCGACGCGCAGCACCGTCGCGAGCACCGCACGCTGCACATCGACCGCGGCTTCGAGGAACGCGGCGCCGGGGTCAGCGGCGCGCAGCATCTCGCTCGACACCGAGCAGCGCAGCAGCGTCTTCGCCATGCGAGCGTCGAGCGCGTCGATCTCAGCGGTGACCGTCTCGGTGGCCTTCCGAAGCTGGGCGGCGGCGATGTCGTCAGCTTCGGAGGAGTCAAAGCGGGCGCGACAGCGTTGCGCGGCGCTCGCGGTAGGCGCTCACTTCCTTGCTGCGCGCTGCGTTCGCGGCACTCACGTCGCAACGGCGACGGATGCTCGTCGTTGCTCCCACACGCAAAGCTGCGTCGGTGGCGTCCCGCGAGGTCGGGGCCGCGGCATCCAGTATTCATGCCCTGCTCTTGGACCATGGCTACCGATGGGGCACCGACGAGGCGGGCGCGCACGTGTGGACCAGGCTTCGAGTGGGAGAAGTCGACCCCCGCACGGGCGCCGTCTACGGCGGACCGACACAGTACGTATTGCGTTCTGGGGATCGGATCGTCGTCGACGAAGCCGGCATGGTCGATCTGCAGACGGCGAACGTCCTCGTCGAGCTCGCGATCGAGCAGGCTGTCGGGCTGGCGTTCGTGGGCGACACGCATCAAGCGTTGCCCGTCGGGCATGCGGGTGCGATGGGTTCTGCGATCCGGCACGCGAACGCTGCGGTCGAGCTCGACACGGTGCACCGGTTCCGCGATCCCGACTACGCGGCGCTGACGCTGCGGCTCCGGGATGCGGGTGATCGCGAGCGTGCGCTGGTGGTTGCCGGCGAGCTTGCTTCGCGCGGTCACGTTGATCGGGTCGAGCATCACGACGCGGCGCGCGAGCGGATGATCGACGCGTTCTTCGAGTGGCACGGGCGCGGCAAGCGGGTGGCGTTGGTTTCCGGCACGAATGCTGAGGCGGATGCGATCAACGACGCCATCCAGCAGCGACGCGTCGATCAGGGCGAGCTCGACGTGCGCGTGGCCGCGTGGGGAATGGGTGAGCAGCGGATCCTCGTCGGCGACACCGTGCAGACCCGTCGCAACGACCGGCTCACGGGTGTCGAGAATCGTGCTGAGTATTTGGAGTCGTGAGCGCCACTGATTATTGCGGTTGAGCGCCAGTCGATATTCACTCTCGGGGCCACCGGTATTGCCGGTGAGCGCCACTCCCGTGGGCGCGACGCTCACCGGCCCGAGTTC
>NZ_JACXZS010000020.1 GCF_014779795.1 Microbacterium helvum | reverse complement strand
AGTCGCTGCGCAAGATGATGCAGGCGATCAAGGACACCGACCAGGCTCTCGCCGGCAACTGACACTGTTCGGGTGGATGCCGGCGGCCGCGGCCGCCGGCATCCACCTCTCCATCTCAAGAGGGGCAGGGCGCATGGCGGGCATGGTGAAGCTCGATCTCGGTGCGATCGCCGACACGGCGGCGGACGCGGAGCGCATCCGTCGGACGTTCGACGATTCCGACGACTCATCGCGCGCCGCCGCCGATGCGTGCGGCCACGCCGAGCTCGCCCACACGATCCGTCGGTTCGCCACGACGTGGGACGACCGGCGGCAGGGCATGTCCGACGCGCTGGGCAGCCTTGCGGGCGTGATGCGCGACATCCACACCGCGTTCGAGGACCTCGATCGCGAGCTCGGCAACTCGGCGGGAGCACGCTGACATGGACCCCATCCACGGCGACCCGGTGGTCCTGCGCCACACCGGACAGCGGTACGGCGAGACGGCGGCGGCGATCCGCTCCGCCGTGGCGACCCTGCAGCAGATCTCGGACCGCGGTCCGATGGTGAGCGTCGCGATCGACCGGGTGCGCAGGGATGCCGCGCACCTCGCCCGCGAGATCTCGCAGGCCGAGCAGCGGTACGCCGAGACCGGCGAGGCTCTGACCGAGTACGCGCGGGCGCTCGACGCGGCGCAGGACGACGCGCGGCGGGCGATCGCCGACCGCGAGGCCGCGCTCGACGAGAAGCACGCGGCGGAGAGCCGCGCGGCCGACGTGCGCGCCGACCGGCGCGGCCTGGCCGACGACGCGCCCGCGTCAGAGGTGCGGAGCCTGGACTGGTCGCTGGCGGACGCCGTCCGCGACGCCGACAGCGCGGCGTCGGACGCGGCATCCGCCGAACGGCGGTACGACGACGCCGTCGCCGACCGCGACCGTGCCGCGCAGCGGGCGATCGCACGCATCCACGACGTCGTCGAGGGCAGCGGGATCAACGACTCGTTCTGGGACAACGTCGGCGGCGTGTTCCACGACGTGATGGACTTCTTCGCCGATGCGCTCGAAGCGATCGTGAACGCCATCACCGCGGTGCTGGACGCGATCGCGAAGCTCATCGTGACGGTGCTCGCGGTGATCGCCGCCGTCATCCTGCTGGGGCTCGCGGTACTCACGCTTCTCGTGCTGGCGGCGATCGCGCTGGTGCTGCTCGTGATCCTGGTGCAGATCGCGCTGCTGCTGCTCGTGCTGGTCGCGGTGATCGCGGTCGGACTCGTGCTGCTCGCAGTGGCACTCCTCGCCGCGATCGTCCTGATGGTGCCGGGCCTGGCGGTCTTCCTCGCCGGCGTCAGCTGGCTGTTCGCCCTCAACCTCGCCAGCGGCATGGACCCGGTGCAGGCGCTCGTGCAGGCCGTCATCCCGACGCTGCTGTTCGTCTATCCGGCGCTGTGGGCGGTGATCGCCTGGGCGTCCGGCCAAGAGACCGGCACCCCCGAGTTCGTGGACGCCACCCCCCAGGACCCGCGATCGGTGTACTCCTTCGAGACGCTGTTCTCCGACCTCAAAGACATCGACAAGAACGGGCACACGTCGGGCGACGAGAGCACGAACGAGGAATCGATCGTGCGGATCGTGCCGTTCGTCGGTCCCGACGGCGAGGTGATCTACCGCGTGGAGATCCCGTCGACCCAGCAGTGGACGCCGGGCGGCACCAGCGGAAACGACGTCACCAGCGACATCGTCGCCAAGATGAACCAGGCGCAGCAGACCCAGCTCGAGAAGATGGTCATCGACGCCATGCAGCGCGCCGGCATCGAACCGGGCGACCACGTCATGCTCGCGGGGTGGAGCCTGGGTGGCATCACCGCCGGCAACCTCGCGTCCGATCCCGGGTTCTCCAGCACCTACAAGGTCGATGCGATCGCGGTGGCGGGCTCGTCCGTTGACGACCTCGACATCCCCGCGCACACCCGCGTGCTCGACGTCTCGCACACCATCGATCCGGTCGCGCGCACCGAGAACCCGTATGCCGAGGATCACTCCGACGACCCGAACCGGTACAAGATCAACGTCCCGTCGCCCGGCGGGCTGGATTCGGTCGGCCACAACTCGGGGTACTACCAGACCACCGTGAAGGAGCAGGTCGACCAGGGCGCCAGCGCCGCGGGCCGGGACTTCCTGGCCGACGACCCGAACGCCGACGACGGTGTGCAGATCCGCGACTATTTCGGAACCCCGGCCACGGTGGACAAGAATGGGAACCCCATCGGCACGTACGACTACGCCTACACGAGAGGGGAGTGATGTGTTCCGACGGATCGGCTTCACGGCGCTCGCCCTCGTCGCGGCGCTGACGTTCAGCGCCTGCAGCCCCGCGACAGGAGGGAACCCCGACATGGATGCGGCGGCGATCCAGTCCGATCTCACGGCGATCGACGGCGTCGCCGACGCCGAGGTCGGCTTCTACAACACCGGCGCTCCCGGGCGCAACGCACTGAGCACCAAGCTCGTCGTCGACGAGACGGGTCTCGCCGATCTCAGCACCGTGCTGTACGCGGCCATCGACGTCATCGCCGAGCAGGCGCCGGGATGGTCGTCCTACGAGTTCTCGGTGGCGGGACTGGACGACACGTCGCCGACCGGCAGGCGCGGGCTGAACGTCGACGACTACGTCACCCCCGAGCAGATGCCCTACGGGACTCTGGGCACGTCGCTGACGCTCACCCCCGACGAGCTGCAGCAGGCCGCGGATTCATGACGCGGCGGGCTGCGCTGCGTCTCACGCTGCCGGGCGAGTGGCAGTCGTTCACCCTGTCACCGGACGACGAGGCGATCGCCGGCGAGGTCGCCGCATTCGTCCGCGAACGTCTGGGGCGCCGCGACGATCAGGCGACGCTGCGGGCGCAGCAGCGCGCCGGGCTCGGCGAGGCGGTGCGCCGGGCGCGCGACGCGGGTGCCACCCAGTTCCACTTCTCGCTGAAGGCGCCCGGCGGGCTCGCCTTCGCGTCGACGGTGGCCGAGTACTGCCCGCATCTTCCCCTGGGAGAGTCGACGGATGCCGTCGCCCTCGCCGACGCGCTGGTCGGGGTGCTGGCGGCCGAGGTCGACGGCGCCGAGCCGGATCAGCGCTGGGAGGCTTTCGAGCTCGCCGGCGGCGTCGTGTTCGAGCGTGAGGGCGGGCTCGTCCTGCGACGGGATCGCCGGCTTGCGGCATCCGATCCCGAACACGATGCGCCGACGACGGTCGTGGACTACTGGCTGACCGAGCCGGGCCGCAACCGGGTGGTGCTGCTGAGTTTCACCACCGCGCTCGCCGAACTGGCACCCCTGATGATCGAGCTGTTCGACGCTGTCGTCGGCGACGCGAAGTGGATCGAGCAGGACGACGTCGCGGCGCTCCGCGCCGAACTGCGGGGCTGAGCAGCACCGCGTTTGCCCGACCCCCGAAACCCACGTATCATAGATCGGGTGTGCGCTCACGCGCGCCGTCCGACGTGCCTCGGCGTGTCGGCGGCCGGGCGGGCGCCGCATCCAGGGAACGGCCTGCGAACAGGCCACCCCCACGGCATACCCACCACGAAACGCACGGCAGGTTCCTGTCGCGCCGGTGGGTCTGTGGTGAAACCACGA
The DNA here is from genome assembly GCF_014779795.1 of Microbacterium helvum. Lineage (GTDB taxonomy): Bacteria > Actinomycetota > Actinomycetes > Actinomycetales > Microbacteriaceae > Microbacterium > Microbacterium helvum. The sequence continues at coordinate 12,647 of NZ_JACXZS010000020.1, read as the reverse complement.
CGCTGTCACCGTGCAGCACTATGAGGAGAGAACGTGCCGACTATTCAGCAGTTGGTTCGCAAGGGTCGCTCGCCCAAGGTCTCGAAGACCAAGGCGCCGGCGCTGAAGGCGAACCCCCAGCAGGCGGGTGTCTGCACCCGCGTGTACACGACCACGCCCAAGAAGCCGAACTCGGCGATGCGCAAGGTCGCCCGTGTCAAGCTCCGCAACGGCACCGAGGTCACCGCGTACATCCCCGGTGAGGGTCACAACCTGCAGGAGCACTCGCTCGTGCTGGTCCGTGGCGGCCGTGTGAAGGACCTTCCGGGTGTCCGCTACAAGATCGTCCGGGGTGCGCTCGACACCCAGGCTGTCAAGAACCGTAAGCAGGCTCGCAGCCGCTACGGCGCGAAGAAGGGCTGAGTCAGATGCCTCGTAAGGGTCCCGCCCCCAAGCGTCCCGTCGCCAACGACCCGGTCTACGGCGCCCCGATCGTCAGCCAGCTGGTGAACAAGATCCTCGTCGACGGCAAGAAGTCGCTCGCCGAGTCGATCGTCTACGGCGCCCTGCAGGGTGTCGAGGCGAAGAACGGCCAGGACGCCGTCGCCACGCTCAAGAAGGCGCTCGACAACGTGCGCCCCACGCTCGAGGTCAAGAGCCGCCGCGTCGGCGGTTCGACCTACCAGGTGCCGGTCGAGGTCAAGCCTCACCGCGCCAACACGCTCGCCCTCCGCTGGCTCGTGAGCTACGCGAAGGGTCGTCGTGAGAAGACGATGACCGAGCGCCTCCAGAACGAGATCCTGGATGCCTCGAACGGCCTCGGTGCCGCGGTCAAGCGCCGCGAGGACACCCACAAGATGGCCGAGTCGAACCGCGCCTTCGCGCACTACCGCTGGTAAGCCGCTTCGGCAGGCTCAGCGACCGGGTGACCGGTCGCTGAGCCCGCCGGAGGGCCACCCGCCCGCAATCGCTTTCAACCCGTAAGGACACCCCGTGGCACAAGAAGTGCTCACCGACCTCACCAAGGTCCGCAACATCGGCATCATGGCGCACATCGATGCCGGCAAGACGACGACGACCGAGCGCATCCTGTTCTACACGGGCGTCAACCACAAGATCGGCGAGACGCACGACGGCGCTGCCACCACCGACTGGATGGAGCAGGAGCAGGAGCGCGGCATCACGATCACGTCGGCCGCCGTCACCTGCTTCTGGGACAAGAACCAGATCAACATCATCGACACGCCCGGCCACGTGGACTTCACGGTCGAGGTCGAGCGGTCGCTCCGCGTCCTCGACGGCGCGGTCGCCGTCTTCGACGGCAAGGAGGGCGTCGAGCCCCAGTCCGAGACCGTGTGGCGCCAGGCCGACAAGTACGACGTCCCCCGCATCTGCTTCGTCAACAAGATGGACAAGCTGGGCGCCGACTTCTACTTCACGGTCGACACCATCATCAACCGCCTGAAGGCCAAGCCGCTCGTGCTGCAGCTGCCGATCGGCGCCGAGAACGACTTCGTCGGCGTCATCGACCTCGTCGAGATGCGCGCACTGGTGTGGCCCGGCGACGCCAAGGGCGACGTGACCATGGGCGCCAAGTACGAGGTGCAGGAGATCCCCGCCGACCTCGCCGACAAGGCAGCCGAGTACCGCGAGAAGCTCCTCGAGACCGTCGCCGAGAGCGACGAGCACCTGCTCGAGAAGTACTTCGGCGGCGAGGAGCTGTCGGTCGCCGAGATCAAGGGCGCGATCCGCAAGCTCACGGTTGCGGGCGAGCTGTACCCCGTCCTCTGCGGTTCGGCGTTCAAGAACCGCGGTGTGCAGCCGATGCTCGACGCGGTCGTCGACTACCTGCCGTCGCCCCTCGACGTGCCCGCCATCGAGGCGCACGACCCGAAGGACGAAGAGAAGATCATCGAGCGTCACCCTGACCGCGACGAGCCGTTCACGGCGCTCGCGTTCAAGATCGTGTCGCACCCGTTCTTCGGCCGTCTGACCTACATCCGCGTGTACTCGGGTCACCTCGACTCCGGCGCCCAGGTCGTCAACGCGACCAAGGGCAAGAAGGAGCGCATCGGAAAGATCTTCCAGATGCACGCCAACAAGGAGAACCCGGTCGACTCGGTCACCGCCGGCCACATCTACGCCGTCATCGGCCTCAAGGACACCACCACCGGTGACACGCTGTCCGACAGCGCCAACCAGGTCGTCCTCGAGTCGATGACGTTCCCGGAGCCGGTCATCGAGGTCGCGATCGAGCCCAAGACGAAGGCCGACCAGGAGAAGCTGGGTCTCGCGATCCAGAAGCTCGCCGAAGAGGACCCGACGTTCCGCGTCGAGCAGAACGCCGAGACCGGCCAGACGGTCATCAAGGGCATGGGCGAGCTGCACCTCGACATCCTCGTGGACCGCATGAAGCGCGAGTTCAAGGTCGAGGCCAACGTCGGCAAGCCGCAGGTGGCGTACCGCGAGACGATCCGCAAGACCGTCGAGCGTCACGACTACACGCACAAGAAGCAGACCGGTGGTTCGGGCCAGTTCGCGAAGATCCAGTTCGCGCTGGAGCCGCTCGAGGTCACGGCCGACAAGACGTACGAGTTCGAGAACAAGGTCACCGGTGGCCGCATCCCGCGCGAGTACATCGAGCCGACGAACCAGGGCTTCCAGGACGCCATGAACGTCGGCGTGCTCGCCGGCTACCCCATGGTGGGCGTGAAGGCGATCCTCATCGACGGTGCCTCGCACGACGTCGACTCGTCCGAGATGGCGTTCAAGATCGCCGGCTCGATGGGCTTCAAGGAGGCCGTCCGCAAGGCGAACCCCGTCATCCTCGAGCCGCTCATGGCGGTCGAAGTGCGTACTCCCGAGGAGTACATGGGTGACGTCATCGGCGACCTGAACTCGCGTCGTGGCCAGATCCAGTCGATGGAGGACGCCCAGGGCGTCAAGGTCGTCCGCGCGCTGGTCCCGCTGTCCGAGATGTTCGGCTACATCGGCGACCTGCGTTCGAAGACCTCGGGCCGCGCCGTCTACTCGATGGAGTTCGACAGCTACGCCGAGGTTCCTCGCAACGTGGCTGACGAGATCATCCAGAAGGTCAAGGGCGAGTAACCCTTTTCTGCCGGATGCCTCGGCGACGAGGCATCCGGCGGCACAACTTCACACAGAACCAACAGAACCGTCTCTACTAAGCTGGAGACATCCCCGTAGACGACCGACGCACACCAGCGTCCGGAACCTCTACACGAACGTCCTGAGGAGGACCCAGTGGCTAAGGCCAAGTTCGAGCGCACCAAGCCGCACGTGAACATCGGAACGATCGGTCACGTCGACCACGGCAAGACCACGCTCACCGCAGCTATCTCGAAGGTGCTCGCTGACAAGTACCCGTCGGCCACCAACGTGCAGCGCGACTTCGCGTCGATCGACTCGGCTCCCGAGGAGCGTCAGCGCGGTATCACGATCAACATCTCGCACGTCGAGTACGAGACCCCGAAGCGTCACTACGCTCACGTCGACGCCCCGGGTCACGCCGACTACATCAAGAACATGATCACCGGTGCCGCTCAGATGGACGGCGCGATCCTCGTGGTCGCCGCCACCGACGGCCCGATGGCTCAGACGCGTGAGCACGTGCTGCTCGCCAAGCAGGTCGGCGTGCCCTACCTGCTGGTCGCGCTGAACAAGTCGGACATGGTCGACGACGAGGAGATCCTGGAGCTCGTCGAGCTCGAGGTTCGCGAGCTGCTGTCGTCGCAGGACTTCGACGGCGACAACGCTCCCGTCGTGCGCGTCTCGGGCCTCAAGGCTCTCGAGGGCGACGAGAAGTGGGTCCAGTCGGTCCTCGACCTGATGGACGCCGTCGACGAGTCGATCCCCGACCCGGTGCGTGACAAGGACAAGCCGTTCCTCATGCCCATCGAGGACGTCTTCACCATCACCGGCCGTGGCACGGTCGTCACGGGCCGCGCCGAGCGTGGCACGCTGGCCATCAACTCCGAGGTCGAGATCGTGGGTCTGCGCCCGACGCAGAAGACGATCGTCACCGGTATCGAGATGTTCCACAAGCAGCTCGACGAGGCGTGGGCCGGCGAGAACTGTGGTCTGCTCCTGCGCGGCACCAAGCGTGACGACGTCGAGCGCGGCCAGGTCGTCGTGAAGCCCGGTTCGGTCACCCCGCACACCAACTTCGAGGGCACGGCGTACATCCTGTCCAAGGAGGAGGGCGGCCGCCACAACCCGTTCTTCACGAACTACCGTCCGCAGTTCTACTTCCGCACCACCGACGTCACCGGCGTCATCACGCTGCCCGAGGGCACCGAGATGGTCATGCCCGGCGACACCACCGACATGACGGTCGAGCTGATCCAGCCCATCGCCATGGAAGAGGGCCTCGGCTACGCGATCCGTGAGGGTGGCCGCACCGTCGGCGCCGGCACGGTCACGAAGATCATCAAGTAAGTCTTCTGACTCACTGACGAACGCCCCCGAGCCTCGGCTCGGGGGCGTTCGGCTTTCACTGCGTAATAGCTAGCTAATTGTCTGACATCCCGTAGATCTCATGCACGTCCGATCGTAGATCTGAGGCTTGACCGATCGTAGATCTGAGGCTTGACCGATCGTAGATCTGAGGCTTGACCGATCGTAGATTTCAGCCCTGGCCATCTGTAGAATTCTCGCGTGGTGGAATACAGGCCGCGCGTCGTCGATGACGAGTTAGCTCGTCGGATGAGCGTCATGGGCGCCGTTCTCGTCGATGGGCCCAAGGCGGCGGGCAAGACGGCAACCGCGTCGCAGGTCGCGCAGACCGTGCTACGACTCGATGTGGACCGTTCTGCGCGTGCCGCGCTCCAGACTTACCCCGAGCAGCTCTTCACCTATCCGACGCCGATTCTCTTCGACGAGTGGCAAGAAGCACCTGAGATCTGGAACCTCGTGCGCCGCGCGGTCGACGACAGCGCCGACAAAGGGCAGTACTTGCTGACCGGCTCCGCCACCCCGCGAGATGACGCGCGTCTACACTCCGGTGCCGGCCGCATTGCGAGACTCCGAATGCGCCCCATGACGCTCTTTGAGAGTGGACACTCGAACGGATCGGTCAGCTTGGCCGACTTGCTGAACGGTGCAGATCTTGGAGGAGCGCCCTCGGACTTGACGGTGCCGGATATCATCGAGCGAATCGTAGCCGGCGGATGGCCGGACACACTTCGCTTCGGCGAGCGTGATGCCCGCGAGTGGCTCGAGGCATACGTGCTGAATATCGCCGAGGTTGATCTGCCCGCTCTCGGCACACGACGCAACCCCGGCAACATCCTGCGGCTGTTCGCATCGCTGGGGCGCGCCTCCGGCACACCCCTCAATCGATCCGTTCTCGAACTGGAGGTGGGCGGCGAAGGGGGTGCGGTGGCCTCTGAAACGCTGGCCCGCTATCTTGATGCCCTCGACCGGCTGATGCTGATCGAGCCTCTGCCTGCGTGGCGTCCGCACATGCGGTCGCGTGTGCGTCTTCGAACGTCGCCAGTGCATCATTTCGTGGACCCGTCCGTGGGCCTTGCGGCGCTTGGCGTCGGTTCGCGTGAGCTGCTCGCTGACTTGGAGGCTGCAGGACTGCAGTTCGAATCGATGGCGTTGCGCGACCTGCGTGTGTACGCGCAACCGCTGCGGGGCCGGTTCTCATCCTGGCGCGATTCCAAGAGCGGTCACGAAGTAGACGCGGTCCTCGAGCTTGCAGACGGGCGGTGGGCGGCGTTCGAGTTCAAGCTCGGCGAGGCGGCCGCCGATGTCGCCGCGACGTCGCTCCTCCGCTTCAGGGACACGGTGGATGTCGGCAAGCACGGCGCTCCGAGCGCGCTGGTCGTGATCACCGGCGGCCGCTTCGCTTACCGACGTTCTGACGGAGTGATCGTGGTCCCGATCGCCGCCCTGAGGCCGTGATTCGCAAAGAGTGCACGAGCATGCGGGGAGGGGGCTTTCAGAGGCTGGCCCTCAGGGACCACCGACTATCCTTGAGCGAGCGCCGACGCGCGCCCGCACGACCACCCCGCGCCAGGAAGGAGCCTCGCCATGGCAGGCATCCTGGTCCACGAATGGCTGGCCCGGCACGGGGGTTCCGAGAACGTCTTCGAAGTGCTGTCGAACACGTTCCCCGACGCGGAACGGTTCTGCCTCTGGAACGACAGCGAGGGCCGTTTCGACGGCGTGCACGAGACGGTCCTGGCGCGCACCCCGCTGCGGCACAGCAAGGCGGCCGCGCTGCCCTTCATGCCCGCGGTCTGGCGGCATCTGCCGGAGCGCGACGCGGACTGGGTTCTCGCCAGCAGCCATCTCTTCGCCCACCAGGCGCGGTTCGGCGGTCCGGCCCGGGACGCACCCAAGCTCGTCTACGCGCACACGCCGGCGCGATACATCTGGACGCCCGAGCTCGACGGCCGTGGAGCCGGTCTCGCCGCGCGGACGATCTCGTCGCTGCTGAAGCCGATCGACCGCCGCCGTGCGCAAGAGCCGCTCGCGATCGCGGCGAACAGCGCCTTCATCGCACAGCGCATCGCCGACACGTGGCAGCGCGAGGCCACGGTCATCCACCCTCCGGTCGACGTGTCGGCGCTCACGGTGCCTCCGGCCGAGCTCACCCCGGCTGACCGCGCGAAGCTCGCCGCGCTGCCTCCGGAGTTCCTACTCGGTGTCTCGCGGTTCGTGCCGTACAAGCGGCTGGATTGCGTCATCGAGGCCGGCGCGGCCGCCGGGCTGCCGGTCGTGCTCGCCGGCGGCGGCCCCGACGAAGAACGCCTGCGTGCCATGGCCGCAGAGCAGGGGGAGTGGGTCGTCTTCGTGCGTGACCCGTCGTCCGCTCTGCTCTCGGAGCTTTACCGCAGGGCGCTGGCGCTGATCTTCCCCGCCATCGAGGACTTCGGCATCATGCCGGTCGAGGCTATGGCCACGGGCACCCCGGTCGTCGCGAGTGCCGTCGGCGGCACCGCAGAGACGGTCGTCGACGGAGTGACCGGCGCGCTCGTGCACGACTGGGAGCGCGGCCAACTCGCGAAAGCCGTCGACCGTGCGATGGGAGTGGATGCCGCAGCCTGCGTCGCCCGTGCCCACGAGTTCGACACGTCGGTGTTCGTCGACCGGATCAGCGCATGGGTCGCCGCCACGACAGGGGCCGATATCGCGACATCGCCCGCTGCACCCGGCGGACTGCGGCCGTGACGGCGCTCTACGTCGATGACCGCTATCGCGGCGCGCACGGCATCGGCCGGTACGCGGGAGAGGTGCTCCCGCGGCTGCGGCCGGAGTGGCGGCCGCTCGGGCTCGACGGCAATCCGCATTCGCCGCTCGACGCGTTCCGGCGTCTTCCGGGCGTCGCGCACGACTCGCTGGTGTACTCGCCGGGCTACGGCGCGCTGCTGCGTGCACCCCGGCAGGTGCTGACTGTGCACGATCTCATTCACCTGCAGGTGCCCTGGCCCGGGCGTATGAAGTTCGCGGCATACTACGGCGGCCCGGTGCGTCGCACCGTGCGCAAAGCCGGTCTGGTGCTGACCGTTTCGGAGACGTCGGCCCGTGCGATCCGTGAGTGGCTGCGTGACGACGCGGTGCGCGTCGTCAACGCCGGCAATGGCTGCTCGGCGGCGTTCCGGCCTGACGGCCCCGTCGGGACGGCCGCCGAGCCGTACGTGATCTTCGTGGGCAATACGCGTCTGCACAAGAATCTCGACGTGGTGCTGCGTGCGCTGGCGCTCGCGCCGGACGTCCGTCTGCGGGCCGTGCTGCCGCAGCACGAGATCGCGGACGCCGCGTCCCGCGCATCCGCGGCCGGCGTCGCCGATCGTGTCGAGTGGCTCCACGGCGTCGATGACGACCGACTGGCTGCGCTGTACCGGGGCGCGTCCGCGACGGTCATGCCGTCGACGCTGGAAGGATTCGGGCTGCCCGCCCTGGAGTCCATCTCGTCCGGCGTGCCGGTGATCTACTGGCAAGGCTGTGAAGCGGTCGCCGAGATCGTCGGCGACCGCGGCTGGTCAGTGGAGACGTCAGGGGATGCCGCACCGTGGGCTGCCGCGATGACCGAGGCGGTCCGCGCCCCGCGTCGCGTCGACCCGCCTGTGGGCGAATACGACTGGGATCGCACCGCCGCGGTCATCTCTGACGCCCTGGAACAGGTGCTCGCGTAGCCCTCAGCCGGCGGCCGATATCGTGGAGGGGTGTCCGAAGCCATGATCGTGTCGAGCGTCGACGGCCCCGTGCCGCAGCGCGCGAAGTATGCACGGCTCTTCCTGACACGCTCGTGGGTGACGATCTCGTTGCTGGTCGCCTATCTGCTCGTGGTGCTGGCAGTCACCCTGACGCCGAGTCTCGACACGTACCACGTCAACGAGGTCGGGTATCGCGTCGTCGACGCCGGGCGCAGCGCGGGTCTGTCCATGTCATTCGGGATCAACCGGCTGTCGCTCATCATGAATGTCCTGATGTTCATCCCTCTCGGCGTGCTCTGGGGTCTCGTGTTCGAGAGGCCGCGGTGGATCTGGATCGCCGTCGCGGGGTTCCCCGTCTTCTCGGCTCTCATCGAGTGCATCCAAGGAGCCTTCCTCCCCGGCCGCATGGCCGACGCCGGCGACATCGTGGCGAACAGCGTCGGCGGCTGGATCGGTCTCGCCATCGCCGTGGTCGTCCGGAACGCTGTGCAGCGCAACGCGGCCCGGACGTCATCATCCCGGCCCGGGTGATCAACCCCGTCGTTCTGCTCGTTGAGTGAGCGGGTTCCTCTTCTGCTCGTTGAGCGAGCGGAGCGAGTCGAAACGCCGTAAGCCGCTCGTCGGACGCGACCACCCTCTCACCGTGGGCGGGCGCGTGGTTGTGCTCTCGAGAGCGGCTCACGACGTTTCGTCTTCGCTCGTTCGTCGCTTCGCTCAACGACCGGGTGGCGGCCGCGGGTGACCCCGGCTCCTCCTGCGTCGCTTCGCTCAACGGCCGGTGAGGCCCCACACGAACTGCTCCAGCACGTCGGTCTTCGCGTCCCAAGCCTCGGCTGACGCGGCCGCTTCGCCCGACGTATTGGGGGAGGGATGCCGCAATACGCGCGCAAGGGCGTCGCCGGCGTCGTTCGGGCCTGAGTAGGTGAACAGCCCGGCGTCCGCCTCCGGCCGAATCACGGGGGTCTCGCGTGAGACCACCGCGAGGCCGGCCGAGAGGTATTCGTAGAGCTTCATCGGACTGCGCCCGGCGTTGAGCGGATCGTCCGACAGCGGCAGCAGACCGACACGGGCGCCGTGCAGCAGCGCGGGCAGGGCGTCGTACGCGATCGGTCCGAGCAGCTCGACATTCGACGGAAGCGCGACCGGCGACTCACCCGCCGGCCCCGCGATGACGAACCGCACCTCCGCATACGACCGAGCCCATTCCGCCAACTGGCCCCAGTCGAAGCGCCCGTCGAGGGCGCCGACGTACACGCACACCGCCGGGCGAGCGCCGTCCGTGGCCGACGGCGGCGCGAAGTGCGCGGCATCCACCCCGTTCTCAAGCACGAGCGCGGGAACAGTGAGCGCACCGAGTCCACGGAGCACCTCTGAGGACGTGGCGATGACGCCGTCTGCCGCCGCGACGATGGCGGCCTGCGCCTGCGCCTTCACGCCGGCGGGGTAGAGGTCGGTCGGGCGGTACACGAGTCGCGGCGTGAGGCCCCGGACGGTGTCGTCCCACAGCAGCGGCTGGTCGATCAGGACCGCGTCGAACTCGGGACGGATGCCGTGACGGTGCAGCTCGTTCGCGACGCGGAACGGGCCATACGGGCGGGGGAGTATCGGCCGCGGGACGAGGTGGGTGACGCCGTCGGCGTCGCGGTGCGGCCCGAGCGGGACCGCGGCCTCATCCGCGCGACTCACGCGTCCGGTCGCGCGGTGGGCGAGCGAGATCGGCGTCGAGAGGTGTACCACCTCCGCGCCGCGCTGCGCGAGGGTGCGCGCGTAGTGGTGGCTGCCGACGCGGAACGGTCCGAACGCATGGCTGTGCGCAAGGAAGAGGATGCGAGGCCGGTCGGGGATTCCCCTCGTCATGCGCGGGCCGCTTCGATCGCGGTGCGGATGTCGGCCTCCGTCTCGGCGAGGCGTGCGTACGCCGTTGCGACGGCTGCGCGCACCTCGTCGGCGCGGGTGAGCTGTTTCGTGAGGAAGGCGGTGATCTCGTCGGGAGAGAGGGATGCCGCATCCGCTGAAACTCCGGCCAGGCCGATCGTCGCGAATGAGTCCGTGATCTTACGGGTCGGGTCCGCGACGACCTCGGCAGGTACGGCTCCGCTCAGCGCGGCGAGGATGAGGACGTGCAGGCGGTCGGAGATCACGAGGCGTGCGTGGTCGTATCGCTCGCGGACCAGCGCCTCCTGAGCGACCGCGTCGCGCTCACCCCACGGGTCGAACTCGCCGCCGAGCATCTGGGCGAGCTCGCGGGCGCGCTCTTCGTCCTCGCGCACCTGCACCACGGTGCGGATGCGCAGTCCGTTGGCTGCGGCGAAGTCTGTCAGTGCGTCGGCCCACTCGACGGCGGGGAGAGGACGCTTGCCGCGCAGACTCACGATCAGCTCGTCGCGCTCGCCGTCTGGAAGACCGGCCCGCTGACCGGCAGCGAAGCCGATGTCGGGTGCGAGTTGCGATCCACCGGTGGTGGCGCGGCTCGTATCGTCGCGCCAGAGGGCGAACTGCGATGCTCTGGCGGCGGTCGAGTGCAACCACAGCGAGGGCTGTGTGGGTGCACGCACGGCTCGCGGGGGCCGCACCACCACGCCACGCTTGAGGCGGACGAGCAGTGTCTCGGCGAGGAACACGAGCTCACGGACGCCGTTGCCGCGGTCGAGCGGCACTTCGCCGGCCTCGAACACCAGGACGGGACGCCCGGGCGCGGTCGCCAGCATCCACAGCCATCGCGCGACGCTGCGCTTGCTGCGGAGCACTCTGGTGCCGGTGGGCACGCCCAGTTGGCGCAGCCATACGTCAGGTGCCCCGCCGACGTACGCGACGAGCTCGTCCGAGGTGCCGCGCGCCCAGTCCAGCGTGCCTCGCCGGATCAGCGCGTCGCCGAGGTTGCCGGCCGGGCCGGTGAGGGAGACGAAGGTGCGGGTCGGGCGGGGTCGGCGTCGTCCTGTCCCGTGCTCCCCGCTTCGCATAGGAACAACTTTACGGGGCGGGGCGCGCAACGACCCGGAGGTCGGGATGACCTTGAGGTCGCCCACGGCGCCTTTCAAGGGCCGTGCCCATATACTTCATGACTACTGCTCTGCGCCTTGGGCAGAGCGGCGCGGACCGCTCGAGCCTCACTGAGTCTTTCTACGGTACAAACGCACATCGCATGGAGGCAAAATGGCCGTCGGCAAGTTCACTGTTGCAGAGTCGGATGCGGCGATCCTCGCTGACAACCTCATCGAGTACAACCAAGGAGCCGCCAGACGACCCATCGAGGCCGGCGCCGTGGTCCGGTATTCGTCGGGCCGGGTCTTCGAGCAGTTCAGCCGCCACCCGTATGGCCGCATACTCCCGGCCGGAGCATTCACGCATGTCGTTGACGCGGGAGACTCCTTTTTCTACTTCGACATTGGCAGGTACTGTTCGATCGCTCGCGGCACTAATGTCACTAACGGGCACCATCCTCTCCACTCGGTCACCACGTCGCCCTACCACTACGGCGGCTGGTACAAGAACAACCTTCCGGAAGAACTCCGGTATATGGGCGTGGACGTTCCATTCGCGCGGGAATACGGGCGAGGAAAGATTGGCAACGACGTCTGGATCGGTGGCTATTGCGTAATCAAATCGGGAATTACAATCGGTGACGGTGCCGTGATTGCGAGTGGCGCCGTCGTTGTCAAGGACGTCCCGCCCTACACCATCGTTGGTGGCAATCCGGCGAAACCCATACGACTCCGGTTCGACCAGGAGATTGTGGACCGCTTTATCGCGTTACAGTGGTGGTCCTACAGCCCATCGAGTTTTCGCGACATCAACATGTTCGACGTGACTAACTTCCTCGACGAGATGGAAGTCCGCAAGGAACGTGGTGACCTCGTACCATTCCGACCGAAGCGCTTGGCGATCGTCGACGGCAAGGTGGTCGAGATAACGTAACAAAAGTAATGAATCGACGGTACATCAGTTCATTCCGCGCGATGAAACGAGTCTCGAACGATCGTGCGCTGGCCCATAGATTCGATAGGGTTTGCCATCCCGGCAGCAGGACAGCGCTGCAGCGACCCTGAAGTCACCTTCGTGGTGACAGCATTGGGTCTCCGGCGAGGTGCGGCGACGCTCACTCGATCGATGCTCTCCACACCCAGGTGGAATGCGACATCGCGCCGATCGGCTGATGTCCCGCTTCATGACGTGCCTATGACTTAGGGCTGGGCGTTGAGCTCCAGGTAGTGGTGTAGCCGATGCTGATCGTTCTGCTGTTGTTTCGGTTAGGCGACGAGCTCGAGGAAGGTATCGAGGATCTCGAGCTGAGTATTTGGAGTCGTGAGCGCCACTGATTATTGCGGTTGAGCGCCAGTCGATATTCACTCTCAGGGCCACCGGTATTGCCGGTGAGCGCCACTCCCGTGGGCGCGACGCTCACCGGCCCGAGTTCAGCCGGCCGCGGCGGTGTGTTCGCGCATGTTGACCTCGCCGGTCTCGATCCAGAGGGTGTTGTGG